>CAWHMS010000001.1:0-745000 GCA_963830495.1 uncultured Actinomycetota bacterium
GGCGCCGTGGGCGCTGCGGGCCGCGACGGCTGCGGAACGCTCCGGTGCCTTCACGGCGGGACTGCGACGGCTCGAGCGCGTGGTCGCGGCTGCCCGCGAGATCGACCTGCCCGAGCGTGAGCTGGTCTCGGTGCTGCGGCGAGCAGCCGGGGCGGCCCACTACCCAGGAGCCAGGCCAGCGCGCTCGGGCACGTCGACGCGGCTCTCGACCTGATCCCCGAGGACCTTCTACGACCCCGACCAGCTGGTCGGGGTGCTCGCGCTGCGTTGCGCGGTCCTGGTTGCCCTCGGTGATGTCTCCGGGGCCGGCGAGCAGGACGAGGCCGTCCGCGCGGTGCCAGTTCTCGACCGGCGTACACGACGACGTCCGCGCCGACCTGCTGGCGACGGTGGCCATGTCCCAGGGCCTCAGCGGCCAGGTCGAGGACGCGCCGTTCGTCGCAGGAGGCTGTGACGGCGGCGTCGCGCTCCGGCAACCAGCGACTGGTCGCGCGGGCGGCGGCTCCAGCTCGGCAGCTGGGAGCCGACCACTGGCCCGCAGCAGGTCGCGATCGACCTGGTGAGTGACGCGCTGGAACGTGCGCGGGCGGTCGGCGACGTCGACACGGTGGCGCACGCAGGGGGTGAGCCTGAGCGACCGGCTCCTGCGCATCGGACGGCTCGAGGAGGCCGTTCGGGTGGCCGACGAGGCGCTTGACGCGTTGGCCACGATGGCCGAAGGACGGCACTGGCTGGCCGACATGATCATCGGCAACGGCAGCCAGGCCCTGATCGAGCTGGGTCGCTGGGACGAGGCGATGACGCTCCTGGACCAGTCGTGCATCGAGATCGACGGGGCGGGAGCTCCAGGGCAACTGCCCGCGCGGGGCTGAAGGTCGCCCTCGGTGCCCTCGATGAGGCAGAGGCCGAGCTGCTGGCACTGGCGTCGCTGCAACGTCACGACCGACCACAGTTCGGCCTGGAGTACGACGACATCCTCGTGGAGCTACTGCTCTGGCAGCGGCGCCCTGCGGACGCGCTCGATGCGGTCGCCCAGGGTGCACACCGCCGTCGACGCCATCACGTGGCAGGAGCGAGGGCGACCCCTCACGGTGCGCGCCCTGCGAGCCAGCGCGGACCTGGCCAAGGTCAGCCGCCGGCGCCATGACGCCGAGGGCGCCGAGTCAGCTGTTGCGTCCGGCCTCGGCCTGGGGCGTAGTCGCCACGGACGTGCTCGCTGACGCGCCCGCGCTCCGGGCGGTGCCACCGCCGAGCTGGCCCGGCTCACCAGGGCGACCCGGACCCGGCCATGTGGGCGGCGGCAGCGACGGCCTGGGGAGACGAGCGGCCCTTCCCGCGTGCGTACGCCAGGTGGCGTGAGGCCGAGGCGATGCTGGACAACGGCCGACCACGTTCGATTGCGGAGCCGGTGCTGCAGGAAGCCGTGTCCGTCGCGCGTCAGCTGGGGGCAGGCTGCCTGCTCGGCGAGCTGGAGAGCCTGGCACGTAGGGCCCGGACAGAGCTGCGCGACAACCCCCACCCGTCCACCGCGTTGCGGCGCCGGGCGGGTTGAGCCCGAGAGAGATCCAGGTCCTGCGACTGCTTCACCGAGGGCCGGACGAACCGCGAGATCGGTGAGCTGCTCTTCATCAGCCCCAAGAACGGCCAGCGTCCACGTCACGCACGGGTTACAGGAAGCTCAGCGTCACGAACCGGGTGCAGGCGGCGTCGGTCGCCCACCGGCTCGGGCTCGTGGACGAGGTCAGGACCGGCTACAGGTAGCCGGCCCGCGCGCTGGGTCAGAGGCCGCGACCGCTGCGTCCGCGGCTGCGCAGGGCAGGCACGACGAACATGATCACGACGACGACGAGGGCGATGAGCAGCAGGATCTTGAGCATGGTCCGTCCTTGGGTTTGCTGGGGTGACGTGGCCCCCTAGATGCCCCGGCCGTCGGCCGTCACACCCGCAGAACGTGGGCGGCTCAGGCCTTGAGGCAGGCCGCGGGCAGTGGAACCACCGCAGCTGTTCGAAGTCGGCCGAGACGAGGCCGACCGTCACCGGCGCGTGGGTCGTCTCGTCGACGGCCGCCTGCGCGAAGATGCGGCGCGCCTCGTCGAGGTAGCCGGCCAGCGCCGACTCGGGCACCGGCTCGTCGTGGCTGGGGTAGGTCATCGCGCCGGTGGCCTCGTCGTAGGCGACCTGGTCCAGCCGCAGCGGCGGCTCGACCGGGCCGGCGCGGTGCCGCCAGAGCCCGGTCGCCGGGTCGAAGCGGTAGTCGGGCAGCAGCCGCCAGCCGTGCGTCGGCGACCAGCGACACCGCCTCGACGATGTACTCGAGCACCGGCTCGGAGATGAAGTAGTTGAAGTTGACCCGCACCCAGCCCGGCTTGATGCCCTCGCAGCCGCCGGCGATCTCGCCGCTCGAACTCGTGCGAGCGCTCGAGGTCGATGCCGAGCAGCCGGTGGCCGTAGGGCCCGGCGCACGAGCAGCCGCCGCGCGACTGGATGCCGAACAGGTCGTTGAGCAGGGCGACGACGAAGTTGTGGTGCAGGTAGCGGCCGCCGTCGGCTCGCTGCGGACGACGAACGACACGATCGAGAGCCGTTCGGCGTCGAGGTTGCCGAGGATCTCGATGGTCGGGTGGGTCTGCCAGGCCGTCGACCGCCCGGCGCAGAGCAGCTCTCCTCGCGGGCCCGGATGACGTCGACGCCGACCGCCTCCTTGAGCTGGAAGACCAGCCCGGCCCGGATCGACTCGACGATCGCGGGCGTGCCGCCCTCCTCGCGGTGCGCGGGGTCGTCGAGGTAGCGGTGCTCGAGCGGGTTGACGTAGGCGACGGTGCCGCCCCCGGGCACGACCGGCACGCGGTTGGTCAGCAGCTCGCGGCGTACGACCAGCACGCCGGGCGTGCCGGGCCCGCCGATGAACTTGTGCGGCGAGATGAAGACCGCGTCCTTGTGGCACGGCGGGTGCTCGTCGCACGTCGCGTTCATCTCGATGTCGACGTACGGCGCGGCCGCGGCGAAGTCCCAGAACGACAGCGCGCCGTGGCGGTGCAGCAGGTCGGCGATGCCGATGGGTGTCGGTGACGATGCCGGTCACGTTGGACGCCGCCGAGAACGAGCCGATCAGCAGCGGCCGGTCGGCGTACTCGACGAGGCGCGTCTCGAGGCATCGACGGTCGATGTGGCCGTCGCGGTCCTCGGGGATCGTCGACGACGTCGCAGATCGACTCACGCCAGGGCAGCTCGTTGGAGTGGTGCTCGAAGGGGCCGATGAAGACGACCGGTCGCTCGTCGGCGGGGATCTGTGCCGACAGCCCGTAGCGGTCGTCGAGCGTCGGCGGGGATGCGCAGCCCGAGGATGCCGATCAGCTTGTCGATCGCGCCGGTCGACGCCCGAGCCGCAGAAGATGACGACGGTCTCGTCGTCGCCGCCGACCGCGTCGCGGACGATGCGCCGGGCGTCCTCACGCAGCCGGGTGGTCTGCAGCCCGGTGCCGCTCGACTCGGTGTGGGTGTTGGCGTAGCGAGGCAGCACCTCGTCGCGGATGAAGTCCTCGATGAAGGTCAGCGCGCGCCCGCTCGCCGTGTAGTCGGCGTAGGTCACGCGCCGCGGGCCGTACGGGCCCATGCATCACCTGGTCGTCGCCGATCACCGACTCGCGGATGCGGGCGATCAGCGGGCTCTCGGTCGGGTCAGTCACGTCTCTCACCGTAGGCCGTTCAGACGCACTCGGTTGACTTTCCTAGCTCAGAGCAGGCTGAGATCGGGCACCTAGGCGCTCCACTCGGCTCCGATCCGATCAGGATTCGAGAAGCACCGCTTTGTCGACGGACCTAACCTTTCAGCGGAAGGCCGGCACCGCGCCGATCCCCCCAAGCGTCGAAAGGAAGCACGCCATGCCAGCGAAGACCAAGACCGGATCCGACGGCTTCAGCCCCGAGGAACGCGCCGCGATGAAGGAGCGCGCCGCAGAGCTGCGCGCCGAAGGCAAGAAGGGTGCCAAGCAGGCCGACGGCCTGCAGGATCTCCTGGACAAGATCGCGGCGATGGCGCCGGATGATCGTGCTCTCGCCGAGCGAGTGCACGTGACGGTTACCTCGGCCGCCCCCGACCTGTTGCCCAAGACCTGGTACGGCATGCCCGCCTACACGAACGCGGACGGCAAGGTCGTCGTCTTCTTCCAGGACTCGGGCAAGTTCAGCTACCGGTACTCGACCCTCGGCTTCCAGGACTCGGCGAATCTCGACGACGGTGACCTGTGGCCGGTTGCCTACGCGCTGACGAAGTGGACCCCCAAGGTGGAGAAGAAGGTCGTCGAGCTGGTGAAGGCTGCCGCCTCCTGACGGTGGCACCACCGTTCGGGGCGATAGCGTGATCTGGTGATCATCTGGCTCAACGGCGGCTTCGGATCGGGGAAGACGACGCTCGCCGAAGAGCTGCACCGGCGGCTCCGGGACGCGGTCGTGTACGACCCGGAGGACGTCGGCCTGACGCTGTGGAAATAGATACCGCCCAACGGCGATTTCCAGCACCTGGCGAGCTGGCGTGAGCTGGTCGTCGCGACGGCGCTGTCGCTGCGCAGGCACCACGCCAAGACACTGATCGTCCCGATGTGGCCGACCAGGTGCTGGCGGCGGCCGGCTTGAGCCAGGTTCGCTGAGCTGCTGCACTCAGAGCAGGCCGAGCTGCGGATCTGCCCGGAGTTGCTCAGCTGGCGTCCTCCAGCGAGCGGACACCGGGGATCGGCGACGGCAGCAGCCAGAGAAAGGCCATCGCACCACCGATGGCGGCTACCAGCAGCGTGGGGCGGACACCGAGCCAGGTGCCGAGCGCCCCGCCTGCCACCGCACCGAGCGGCCGGATGCCGTAGTTCACGGCGGTGAAGGCGCCGGCGACGCGGCTGCGCAGAGCGTCGGGGATGACGCTGGTCTGCAGGGCGTTCAGGTTCACGTCGAAGAGCATCACGCCCACGCTCGACAGCAGCTCGGCGAGCGCGAGGGCGCCCAGCCGCCACCACACCGGGCCGCCGGCCAGCGCCGCCAGCGCGATCGGCGCGGGGAACAGGATGGCTCCGACCACGATGGTGCGGCCGACTCCGATGCGCCGGGACACGACCGGTGCGAGCACGGCGCCGAGCAGGCCGCCTACCGCTCCGATGCCGAAGGCGATCCCGATCAGACCGGAGGACAGGTCCAGCGAGCGGCTCGCGAACAGCACGAGCAGGGCGCCGGACATGAAGGTGAAGAAGTTGACCGTGGTGGCGCAGCCGAGGCTGGCCCGCAGAACGGGGTGGCGCAGCACGAACCGCAGCCCTTCCTTGGCCCGATGTGCCATCGACGTCGTCGGCTCACCGTCGTCGAGCGGTCGCTCTGTGACCGGGATGCGGCCTAGGAAGATCGCCGAGACGAGGAACGTCATGGCGTCGATGAGCACCGCGATCGGCGCCGTCAGGATCTGGATCAGCACGCCGCCCACGGCCGGCCCGGCGATGTAGGAGATCGAGCGCGTTGCGCTGAGCTTGCTGTTCGCCTCGATGTAGTGCCAGCGGGGAACGAGCGATACGAAGAACGGTGGGTTGGCCATGTTGAACAGCACCTGGCCCACGCCGGTCAGCAGCGCGACGGCGTACAGCTGTCCCAACGTCACCGCGTCGAACAGGTAGGCGATCGGCAGGGTGAGCAGAACGACAGCGCGGATGACGTCGGCGACTACCAGCAGGCGCCGCTTGCGTTGTTGGTGGTCGACCCAGGCTCCGAGAAACAGTGCGAGCAAGTTCGGCAGCCAGACAGCGGCGGTCAGCAGCGCGACCTCGCTCGGGCTGGCGTGCAGGGCGACGACGGCGATCAGCGGCAGCGCCAGCTCGGTGATGCGGTCACCGAACTGCGAGACGCCTTGGGCCGCCCACAAGGAGCGGAACGGGCGGTTGTGCCACAGCGACTCGGGCGCCGCGACGTCGACGGTGCTCATGAGCCCGCCTCGTGGCCGTCGGTCTCGGCGGCGTCCGCGCCCTCCGGCATCGTGTAGCGCATCAGCCTTACGCCGCGTCCGTCGGCGGGACGGTCGGCTGCGTCGCGCGTCACGTAGGGCGCAAGCAGCGCCTCGATCGCCTGCTCGATCGTGTCGAGCTCGTCGGCGCTGAGAACGACCCGGGTGTTGGCCAGGCCGCCCAGCCGGCGCCAGGGCTGCTCGAGGTGCGGCTCGACCTCGGTCAGCCAGGTACGAGGCAGGTGCTCGTACTGGCTGAACATCTGGTTTCCGAGGACGCGAGCCGCTGCTTCGCTCTCGGCGTCACCGGAGGCCTCGAACCGGAACCCGCGCGCCGTCGCCTCCCACCAGCGCTGCCGGCGGTCCGGGCCGGCGTCGCTGTCGCGCACCAGACCGAAGCCGGCCAGGTGGCGCAGGTGCCAGCTGGTGACCGAAGGAGTCGCCCCCACGGTGGGGGAGAGCTGGGTGGCGGTGGCCGGGCCGTGCCGCTGCAGCTGGTCGAGGATGGCCAGCCGGACCGGGTGGGCCAGCGCACGCATCGCCTGGGGATCGGAGAGCTCGATGTCGCCGAGCGGGTTCTTCGGAGCCATATCTGAGAGTGTCCTCTCACATAACGTGAGAGTCAACTCTCAGGTTTCGAACCAGGTCCCGGGGTACGCGCGCCGGACAGCGACGACCACGGCCATCGACTCGGTGACGCGGTCCTGTCAGCCGACCAGCGCGTCGAGCGCCGCGTCGACGTCCGCCTCAGTCGAGTAGAGGTGGAACGATGCGCGCACTGCCCCGGCTCGGCTGGCAGCGCGAATCCCGGCTCGCTCCGGCTCCTCCCGGGCACCCTCGACGGTCGTCGACACGATGGCCGTCCCGCCGGGCGGCAACCCGAGGCCTGCACGGAACCGGTCGGCCAGCGCCACGTCGTACGCCCTGATCTGCTCGATGCCGATCTGCTCCAGCAGTTCGAGGACAGGCGCGGTGCCCACCCAGCTGAACCACGCCGGCGAGACGTCGAACCGCCGGGCGTCCCTCGCGAGCCGCAGCGGCGGGCCGTAGTACGACG
This sequence comes from uncultured Actinomycetota bacterium, assembly GCA_963830495.1. GTDB lineage: Bacteria > Actinomycetota > Actinomycetes > Propionibacteriales > Nocardioidaceae > CAWHMS01. The sequence continues at coordinate 7,029 of CAWHMS010000001.1, forward strand.
TGTGGACGTCGGCGCCGGCGTACCAACCGGCATTGATCGGCCGGAGCCGCTCCTGCAGCCGCTCGGACAGCGCGAGGAACCCCGTGCCTCGCGGCGACATCAGCCACTTGTAGCCGGTGCAGACGAACGCGTCGACCTGGCTCGCGTCCGCCGGCAGCCAGCCGACGGCCTGGCTGCCGTCGACAGCGACAAGGGCGTCGACCGACCGGGCCGCAGCGATGATCTCGTCCAGCGCTGCGATCTCGCCGTCGGCCGACTGGACCAGGCTGGTCGCGACCAGGGCGGTGCCCGGGGTGATCTCGTCGAGCAGCCGGTCAGTGGGGACCGTGAGTACCTGGACGCCGCGGTCCTCCTGCACCAGCCAAGGGAACAGGTTCGAGGTGAACTCGACTTCCGGGACGACGACCCGCGCACCGTCGGGGAGCGACGCCGCCACCATGCCGAGCATTTCGGAGACCGTGCCGCCGACCGCGACCAGGGTCGGCTCCACCTGCACGAGGCGGGCGAACGCCCGGCGGGCCCGCTCGGTCGACTCGCCCCACGGCTCCCAGCTGTCGGAGCCGCGCCGCCACACCTCGAGTGCCTGCTGCAGCTCGTCCCAGGCGGGCTTGGGCGGCAGTCCGTAGCTCGCGGTGTTGAGCCAGCCCGGCTCCGGGTCCCAGAGGGCGCGCGCATCGGCGAGGTCCATGCCCCGATCCTGCCCGGTTGCCGATCTCGATCGCCCAAGGGCCCGATGGCACGGCCCTACGGCCGAGATCGGGATGAACCAACCAGGTCAGGCGAAGGCAGGCATGACCTTGTCGTGGACGAGCTGCAGCTGGGTGTTGACGTCGGGGACTCCCTCGATCTCGCGTCCCATCAGAGCCTTCACCAGCGCCTTGTCCGTGATGGCGAGGATCAGGTGGTTGACGCCGGCGGCCGCGATCTCGTTCTGCATCTTCTCGACGCACTCCTCCGGGGTGCCCGCCACGGACAGGCGCTCCGCGAGGTCGGGGGTGGTCAGCTCGATGCCCTTGGCCATGTCGCCGGCCCCGATGGCCTCGATGATCGGCGCCACCTCCGCGGGGTCGACGCCGTTGCGCTTGAGCTGCTCGTGCGGCATCGAGGAGGCGTAGAGGCCGACCATGCTGCGCGCGGCGTCCTTGGCCACGGCACCGTCCTCGGCAACCGAGAAGACGATCCAGGCGCCGAGATCGAGATCTTGCACGTTCTTGCCGGCGCGCTCGGCGCCGATCGTGCAGTGCTTGATCATGTAGTCATAGGCCTCGCGGGTGTAGCTGAGCGCATGGTGGCAACCGTCGGAGAACTCCGCGGCCGCTTCGAACGACTTCGGTCCGCGCATCGCGCCCATCTTGACCGGCAGCCGCTCCTGCACCGGCCGGGCGAACGTGAACAGGCCGCTGTACTTGAAGAACTCGCCGTCGTGGGTGATGGCGCCCTCGTCGAGCAGGGTCCGGATCACGTGGACCGCTTCCTTGACCCGCGAGAGCGGCTTCGTCTTGGCCCAGTCGATGTTGTACTCCGCGAGCAGGCCGAAGTTGCCGCTCGACACCGCGACCTCCGCCCGCCCGTCGGTCAGCTCGTCCAGCGTGGCGGCTGCCTGCGCGATCAGGGTCGGCTCGCGCAGCACGACGCCCGACACGCTCGGCCCCATCCGGATCTGGCTGGTCTGCGCGGCCGCCGCGGCGAACAGGAGCCAGAGGTCCTTGTGCCAGGTCTCGTCCGCGGCGTACACGGCGTAGAAGCCGAGCTCGTCTGCCTTCTTGATCGAGGACAGGGACTCGACCAGCGGGTAGTCCGCCAGCATCGCGTAGCTGAATCTCATGGTGACTCCTTCTCGAGAAACTCGGCCGGTTCAGGGTTCGTTCTCCGGGGCATCGCGGTCACGCTCCACCGTCCTCGGCCTGCGACCTCGGCCAGCAGCTTCGAGCCCGCCATGACCGTGGAGGCGAAGTGCCGGTGCATCCACTCGAGGTGGTCGCCCCGGCTGTTCATGATCCGCAGGCTGTCCCAGTTGGGGAACTCCTGCTGCAGCACCCAGCGCTCCATCAACCGCGGGTCGACCTCGAAGAGGTGCGGATGGGTGGTGAGGGCGACGTCCGAGACGCGGTCGGGACGCGGCGGCGTGTACTGCTCGTCGTAGCGGAAGCCGATCGGCGTGCCCACGGCCTCGTCGCTCATGGTCGGGTTCCTGTCTCGTAGGCCCGGTCGAGCAGGTACTTCCCGGGGTTCATGATGTTGTTCGGGTCGAGCGCGCGCTTGATGTCGAGCATCACGTCGAAGCCGCGGCCGAGCTCGTCGGGCACCAGGTCGACCTCGCCCTCGCGACACGAGCCGTGGCACGCGCTGATCGAGCCGTGGTGCGCCAGCGCCACGGCAGCGATGTCACGCTTGGCCTTGACCCACATCTCCCAGGCCCGGTCGTCGAGCTGTTGCTCCCAGATGCCCACGTCGATCTCGGTGAGGTAGTCCACGCCGGTGTTGCCCGAGGTGTAGGCGAACATGCCCCAGTCGTCGAACACGTCGGTACGACGGCGCAGGTCCGCGACGATCTCGTGCCAGGCCTTCGTCACCGACGGGAGGTCGGTGTAGTTGATCGCCGCGTCCTCGCAGTGCCAGCTCATCGGCACCACCTGACCGGCCTTGGTGCGACCGTGCAGGGGTGTGGCATAGCGGTCGTGCCGCGCAGCCCAGTCGCCCTGTGAGATCTCGTCGCCGAGGTAGCGGGCGCCGTGCTCCTTCGCGATCCGGAACAGCCGCTTACCGGCGGGCCTGACCTCGTCCTCGTAGCCGTACATCACCGCGCACACCAGCGCCCGCACGTCGCCGGGCTGGGGGATGTAGGCCTCGTCGTCGCGGCGGAGGTAGGCGACCTTCCACTCGTCGAAGAGCACCGCCCCCGCGAAGGTCGCGACCCCGGCGCGGGCCAGTGCACCGACGCAGGCGTAGGCGTCGTCGTAGTTGTCGAACGCCCAGAACGGCGAGAGCTCCGCCTCCGGCTTGGGGAAGAGCTTGAGGGTGGCCTCGGTGGCGATGCCGAGCGTGCCCTGGTGCCCCATGAACAGGTGCTTGAGCTGGTAGCCGCTCGAGGACTTGCTGACCTTGTGTCCGATGCCGTCGCCGACGTGCATCACCTCACCGGTCGGGAGGACGTGGTCGAAGCTGAGCACCAGGTCGCGGGTGTGCCCATAGCGCGAACCGATCAGCGACCAGCCGCTCGTGCCGATGCGTCCGCCGACCAATGAGCACGGGTAGGACGCCGGGTCGTCGGGGTAGAACAGCCCGTGCCGGGCGAGCTGCTCGTTGAGCTTGAGCATGTTGATGCCGGTGCCGACCGTGACAGTCCGGTTGGCGAGGTCGAGCTCCTTGATGGCGTTCATCCGCTTGACGTCGACGACGATGCCACCGCGCAGGGGTACGGCGCCGTCCGTGAGGCCGGTGCCGCCGTCGCGGGGTACGACAGGCACGCGCAGGTCGTTGGCGATCCGGACGATCCCGGCCACCTCTTCGGTGCTGGTGGGCAGCACCGCGAGGTCGGGCAGTCGCTCGGACCAGCGGTGCACCGGGAACGGTGCCGGGACGCGCGCCCGGTTGTAGCGGTCCGGCTTGGAGGTGAGGATCTGCTCGTCGCGCAGGACGGTGCGCAGTGCAGTCACGAGCTCGTCGAGGCGCTCGACCGCGATGGTCATGACCGGTCACCCTCGCGGGCGCCAGAACCCTCGGAGCCGCGGCGGGAGCCACCGACCTCGATCCCGAGCGACTCGGCCAGCATCTCGTGGATGTCGACCACGTCGATGCCCGCCGCCTCGCCCGCCTCGCCGAGTGGCCGTTCCGACCAGGGACAGGCGCTGACCAGCGTGTCCACCTCGAGGGCCGACGCCTTCTCGAGCCGGCTGGCCGAGATCGCCGCGGTGAGCTCAGGCTTCTCGACCGGCAGACCGCCCCCGCCGCCGGAGCAGTAGGACCACTGCGTCACCCGGTCGACGTCCTTGAAGTCGAGGCCGGGGATCGAGCGCAGGATCTCGCGCGGCTCCTTCCAGATGCCCTTGCGCTTGTTGAGCCGACACGGGTCGTGGTAGGTGATCGCGCGTTCGACGGGCACTCGCGGGGTCAGCTTTCCCTCGCGGATCAGCTCGGCGAACAGTTCCACGACGAGGACGACCTCGATGTCGAAGTCGGCGCCGAAGTACTTCGGGTAGTCCTCGGTGAACGAGATGTAGTCGTGCGGGTCGAGCACGAGCACGCGTTTGGTGCCCGTCGAGCGCCAGTCGTCGAGGTTGTGCTGGGCGAAGCGCTTCGCCTGGTCGACGTACCCCATCTCCGCGGCAGGGCCCCCGCAGCACCACTGGTCGCCCATCAGCCCGAACTCATAGCCCGCCAGCTGCAGGATCTGTGCGACCGCGCGGGGGACGGAGGTGCGGTAGAACGCAGCCTCGCAGTCGACGAACAACACTGTCTCGCCGCCGATCGGCAGGTCGAGCCCGTCGGACCAGTCGCGCACGTGCTCCTGGCTCACCGGGGTCTCGCCCAGCACCGGCTCGTGGCTGCGCGTCTTCGGTGCGCTCGTTCCACGACTGCCACGCCGGCTGGTGCACTCCGCTCTCGACGGCGAACGCACGCACCGCCTTGACCACGTCGACCGTGCGCGTCCGGAAGCGGTAGAAGTCGCCGGTGAAGAGCGTGTTCGGGCAGCGAAGCTCACAGGCGCCGCACTGAGTGCAGTTCACATAGTCAGCAGCGATCTCCTCGATCGTCATCTCGCCCTTGTCCATCGCCACGACGTTGGCGTGGAAGGCGGTGGGCGTCCACGACTCGTTGCGGGTCACCTGTGTCACCGGGCAGACCTCACGGCAGAACTTGTGGCCCGAGGAGAAGCAGTTGTACGCCGCATTGCGCCACTGCTCGGTGAACTCCTGCGTCGGAGTCGGCTCAGGCGGCAGCTCGTGCGAGCGGGCGATCTCGTCGGGGATGGCCGCCAGCTCTTCCGGATTGTCACGCATGCCGGGAGTGAACGGCACCGACACCGGGTCCGATGCGCCCGGCCGGTCCAGCTGGGTCATTCGAGGCCTCCTGCCAGACGACAGTGACGCAGGTCACAGTCTTTGCAAGATACGGCTCCCGACTTCGTGCCACAACCGACGCGGGCTCGTCCGTCGCCGGTCTCCTCCCGTCGTGATCCTGGGCTCTACGAGATGCCGGCAAGCTTCGCCATCCGGGCCATCCCCGGCCCCACGTGCTGGCGAAATCGCTCCTGCGCAGCAGTGACGGCGGCGGAGCCGGTCAGCTCCGGCGAGATGCGTGCAGGGTTGAGCGAGACATTGTCGGCCCAGTCCCCGACGTGGGGTTGCGATGTGAGCGACGCTCGAGCGCCGAGCACCTGCTGAAGCGCCCAGTCGGTCGGAGTGTTCGAGAACGGCGACGGTGGGCACAGGCGGTTCTTGACGTCGTCATCCTCGAGCGTCGCCTCGACGTACGCTGCCAGCGCTGCACCGAAGCAGGCGAAGCCGAGCCGGATTGGCTGGACGGTGATCGCCTGGCGGCCCCAGATCGGCACCAACGGTGGGTATCGCAGTCCTGAGGCGGCACAGTGCACGATCACGGCGTCGGGAGCGATGGCGACTTCGCCAGCGGTAAGCAGCAACCGCCCGGGCTTAACCTGACAGAGGTGGCCGAGCTTGACGACATGGTCAATCGTGCGCAGCCGGTCCAGCTCCCACTTAGCGAGGGTGGGCACCTTCGCCATCGTGGGAGTTACGGACCGGTCGATCCGCAGCATGACCCCCGCGTCCTCCAGCAAAAAGAACAGGTCGTCGGGGGATGGGGCGACCGCCGCCGCCTGCATGATGTCGGCCGCCGTACCGAGGAACAGGGCAGGGTCGGGCTGCACGACCGCTCGGTTGAGCATCCATGGGTCACGAGGCCGCACCCAACAGATGGCATCGGGGTCGACTCCGTTGTCGAGCAGCCAGATACAGGCGTCGGTGGCGGTCTTGCCGGAGCCGACTATCACGTATTGCGAGGGCGCCTCACCCAGCCTGACCAGTTCGTTGACGGCCACGACCTGCACCCCGTCAGCGATGTCGAACGGTGCCGGCGTTGTTGCCGGTATCTCGGGGGACAGGTAGCGGGCGTCGACAACGCGCGGCCTGCCGCGAACCTCGTAACGCCTGCCGGACAGGCGTGACACGAACTGATTATCGCCGAGGTAGTCACAGTTGGGGTAGAAGGTCACCTTTCCCGAGCCGAGCATCCGCTCGTGCAGCACCCGGGCGTAGTACGCGCAGATCTCTGGTGCCGCCGCACGCTCGTGCAGGCCGGCTTCGGGCCCGTCCTGCTGAATCCGTCCATCGCCGAGCAGGGTCGAGGCGACTCCGTAGAACGACGAGGCCTGGTGGAGGCGGACGAAGGAGTACGCGTCCAACCAATGTCCACCGGCAGCGTGCCGGCGGTCGACCATGATCACGCTGACGTCGGCATGGTCGATGAGTGCGTCCGTGAACGCCATCCCCATCGCCCCCGCGCCGGCCACCAGATAGTCGGCTTCCAACAATTCCGCCACGGGCTCATGCTGACCCCGCCCAAGGGACCGGTCAACAGCCTGCGGTGAGGAAGGCCGGCCAAGTTGGGTGTGTGAATCAGGTCATTTCCGGTGACGTGGTGTACGAGGTGTAATCCCGCGTTGTCGTGGTTCAGGGCGTGACGGCTTGGATGATCTCATCGGCGGCAGCGATCCGAAGGGGCGTCGTCATGAGCGAGCAGTGAGGGCGCTCTCGCTCAGCGCTCAGCGCTCAGTGCTCTCGAGACGACCGCGCGCGAGGGCCTTCGCGTTTGTGGCGAACTCCGGGATCTCCTCAGCCAGCTGGTTGAAGTCCCAGATCGTCAGCGTGAGCAGGCGCATCGGGCTCGCGGCGACCACGTTCGCCGTCCTGCGACCGCGGTCGAGAACGCCGACCTCGCCAAAAGTGCTGCCCGGCCCCAGCGCCGTGACCAGGTCACCGTCGACCGTGACTGCGGCCGTCCCCTCCAACACAACGAACAGGTGATAAGCGAAGTCGCCCTGGCGTACAAGTACCGTCCCTAGGTCGACGTCCTCTTCCTTCAACCGCTCGGCGACGCGTTCGCGTTGGCTATCGGTGAGTTTCTCGAAGAGCGGCGTCGATCGAAGTTGGTCAGTGCGCATCCCGTGTCCCTCCATGCTCCCACCATTCGCCAATCCGTGGGCGGCGTCAACGGGCCGAGCGAGACCAGAACACACCATCAACGCCGCCATGTGGCGGCTCTGGACCGACCCGGACCACCTGGCCCGGTGGTTCCGGCCGGACCTCGAGGAGTTCGGGCCCTCCTTGGCGAGCCTCGACCTTCGTCCTGGCGGCGCGTACCGCATCGAAATGGTCCGCCTCGAGGGCCAGATCCACGCCATCGCGGGGACTGTCGTCTCCGTGGAGGAGCCCAGCCGACTCGTACTGACCTGGGGATGGGAGGGCGCCGACCACCAGTCACTCGTCGACGTCACCGTGACCGACCATCGAGGCAAGACCACTGTCGCGATCGCCCACACGCGCCTCACCGACGAGGAGGACGCCGCCCGCCACAGCGAGGGATGGGCCGGCTGCCTGTCATCCCTAGCCACCACCGTTGACAATTCACCCGACATCACCCAAGGAAAGTAGGCGGCGTCATGGCCAAGTTCCTCTTCATCTACCACGCCCCGATGACTCCCGCGGACGCGACCCCGCCCACTCCCGAGGAGATGCAGCAGGTCATGGGAGCATGGATGGCGTGGGCCGACAAGGTCGGCGAGGGGATGGTCGACTTCGGCACCCCGCTGGCGGAGGGCGTCCAGGTGACGCCCAAGGGCACCGCGCCCAGCACCCGGGAAGTCGCTGGATACACGATCCTCGAGGCCGAGGACATGGACGCCGCTCTGGCTCTGGCTCAGGCGCACCCGCACCTGGACATGCCCGGTGGTTGCACCATCGAGGTGCATGCCGCACGGCCCGTTCCTGGCATGTAGCCGCTAGCGCCACGGGAAGCGGGCCCAGCCTCTGCGACGCGCATCCTGTCCTGCACGGCGCCGGAGCGGACTTGCGGTCGAGTGTTCGAGCTCGTCCCGATCAAGATGTGACGCCCCTGTGAGAGGAGTCCGAGATGACCGTCGACGTCGAGGTGGAGGCCACGATCCTCAGGCCATCTGCTGAGGTGGCGGCGTACGCCGGTGACCCCGCGAACGCGCCGCAGTGGTACGCAAACATCCGATCGGTTGACTGGCGCACCCCACCTCCGGTGAGGGTCGGGTCCCAGCTGGACTTCGTCGCCCACTTCCTCGGCAGACGCCTGGCCTACACCTATGAGGTGGTCGAGCTTGTGCCCGAGCGCCGGCTGGTGATGCGCACCGCCGACGGTCCGTTCCCGATGGAGACCACCTACACCTGGGATCCTGCCGGAGTGGGTCGCACCAGGATGACACTGCGCAATCATGGCAACCCGGCGGGCTTCTCCCGGCTTGCCGCGCCGGTGCTGGAGCGGGCGATGCGCCGCGCGACCACAAGGGATCTCGCGCGGCTCAAGGCACTGCTCGAGTCCGCCGCGCGTAGCGGTGCCGGGAGCATCTGATGGCGTACGACGAGGACCTCGCGGCGCGTGTCCGTGACCTGCTCGCGCCGCTGAGCGAGTTCGAGGAGCGGAAGATGTTCGGCGGGCTGGCCTTCGTGGTCAACACTCACATGGCCTGCGGCATCGTGAAGGACGACCTGATGGTGCGAGTCGGGAAGGATGGGTACGACGCTGCCCTTGCCCGCGGAGCCACGGAGATGGACTTCACCGGGCGACCCATGCGAGGCATGGTGATCGTTCCGGGGCCCCAGGTCGGTGACGAACTCAGCCTCGAGTCCTGGGTCGCGCAAGCTGTGGCATTCGCACAGACCGAGCCACCGAAGACCCGCAAGAAGCCCTGACGGCTCGTTTCGCGACACCGCCCCTAGGCACGGCCGCTTGGTCGTTCAGATGTATGCGATCTGCGGAGCTGTGGTCGAGGCTGAGGATGCGGTCCAGGACGCGTTTGTGGCGGCGCTGCGCAAGCAACGGGAGCTACGGCGGGTCGCGAACGCGGAGGCCTGGGTGCGGACCACGGCACTCAACGACAGCGGAACACCTGGCGACATGCCTCGGTGGTGAGGCGATATCAGCCTAAGCTGCCAGGGTCCGCAGTCGCCCCCTGGAGCCCAGCCCGGACCATGTCGCGATCGCGACCGCGCTTGCGCGGGTCGACCCGGGGGAGCTCGAGGTCGTGGTGCTGCACTAATTGGCCGACCTGGGGATCGCCGACGTCGCCAGGGAGCCACGGGCACCCCAGGCCAACATGTTCGACCAGCCCGAGCTCGAGCAGCTGTTGCGGACCAACCTCAAGGACCAGGCCACCGTCGATCTGCGCGGCAACGAGGGACCCCACCGCTGCGCCGGTCCGGACTTGTGCGCCGCCCACGGCTCAGGAGGCCGCTCGCCGGCAGGGCCCCGGTTAGAGCCACTGATTCCGTCGGAACAAGTGGTAGAGGCCGATGCACGCGACGATCATGATTCCCGTTGCCGTGACCACGCCGACAGCTTCACCCGAGCCCGGGTAGGGGACGTTCATTCCGTAGTACCCGGTGACCAAGGTGGGGATGGCTATGATCGCCGCCCAGCTGGACACCTGCTTCATCACCCGATTCTGGCGGTGGTCCCGAAGGCTGACCTCGGTTTCCACGATGGTGCTGGCGATCTCGCGCAAGGAGTCCAGGTCGTCGATGAGCCCGATGACATGGTCGTGGACGTCCTGGAAGTAGGGAGTGAGTTCCTCGGTGACAAAGCCGTGCTCGCGCCGCATGAGGCCGCCGCACACCTCCCGCATCGGTACGACCAGACGGTGCAGCCGGAACATGGCTCGGGTCATGTCGAACCACTGTCGCTGCCTGAGGGGGGCGAGCTTTTGCTCGCTGAACATGCTTTCGCTGAGGCGTTCGTAGAACTCGTCCAACGCCTGCGTCGCCTCGGCATAGGTGTCCACCACGACGTCGAGCAGCCCGTAGAGCAGGAAGTCGACGCCGTTCGCAGCCAGGTCGGGGGAACGCTCCCAGCGCTCGAGCACAGGCTCGATCGGGAAGGCCGGGGTCTTGCGCACCGTGACAAGCCAGCGACCGCTGATGAACGCGCTCACCTCTGCTTCGTCGAGCCTGCCGGCGTCGAGGTCGACGCGCGCTGCGTGACAGGAGAGAAACAGGTGTGTGTCGTACCTGACCAGCTTGGGTCGGTGGCGGCGTAGAACGTCCTCGACCGCGAGCTCGTGCAGCGTCAGTTTCTGGGCGAGATCGTCGAGCTGCTCCTCGGACGGGTCGCAGAGGTCGATCCAGATACTCGTGTCAGGTCGCAATAGGTGTTCTGACACCTCAGCGAGCGGAAAGCCCTCCTCGACAATCGTTCCCTCGCGATACATCCGGGTGTGCACGTCGCCCATGACCTGCCCGCCTACCTGTGTCGTACCTCTGCGGACGCTCGCCCGTCCTGGAAACATCGTGGCACGCACGGCCCGTCGTGGCGCGCGTCCCGGCAGGCGTGCGTCGGTGCTGCGAGGGAGCATGGAGCGAGGAGTACCGGCGTAAACGAGAGTCAGCCGACCAGGGACTTCCGCCACGATCCATCAGGACCGGGGGCAGCGCCGCCATCATCACTGCGGAAACGTCGTACTCTTGGAGGCTCGGGCCGCGCTGGGGCCGCACGCTTTCTACTCCCTTCCGGTCCGCTGCATGGGCTGGGCTGGCGAGTTTGACAACGCCGCTGCAACCAACCGGGCGGATGGGGCAATCTCTGCTGAATGCCCGTAGTGTCGAGTCTTGGATTCGGCGAACGGTGGCCTCCGTGAACAGTCTGAGCCTCGGGATCCCCGGGGGTCGCAGATGTCAGCCCATGAACGCACTTCTGCGCGCTCTACTCAGGCCCGGCCGAGCGCGACCGGCTGTTGTTCTCCTTCCTAGAGGAGGGGCTGCGGCACGGCGATAAGTGTCTGTGCCTGATCGACGATGTCGAGCCGACGGTGGTCCGGGACCGGGCCGTGGGACAGTTTGGCCCGGAGAACTCGCGACGATCGGCACAGCTCGACGTCAAACGAGCATCGGACGCCTACCTCCGGACGGGGGAGTTCAGCGTCGAAGACATGATGAGCTTCCTCTCCGAGAGCGTGGACGCGGCGATCGGGGACGACTTCGACCTCCTCCGGGCCGCCGTGAGATGTCGTGGGTGCTGCCCGGGCCCCCCGGCTGGGACGAGCTGTTCCGCTACGAGTCGGCCTCAACCACGCCGTCGAGGGGATGCCCGCCATCCTCATCTGCCTCTACGATCTGCAGAAGTTCGGGGCCGGCATGCTCGTCGAGGTGCTCCACACCCACCCCAAGGTTCTGCTGGACCGCACTGTGATCGACAACCCTCACTATGTGGACCCGAAGGAGTACCCGCCCCCGGCCGGTGTCAGCTCGGCAACCCGGTATCCCATGGTCAAGGTCGGTGCAAACGGCGAGGAGGAAACAGACCACGGGTGGGCGTCGCTCACCGACGCCGAGCTGCGCGTCACATCCCGCGTTGCTCGGGGGATGACCAACCGCAATATCGCCGAGGAGCTCTACCTCTCCCGCCACACCGTGGACGCGCACCTCAAGCACGTCTACCTCAAGCTTGAGATCCACTCGCGAGTCGAGCTGACGGTGCTGGCCCTGCAGCACCACGGCTCCTTGGCCTAGCCCAAGCCGATCCCGCCCGGTCAAGAACACCCGCGACGGCCATTTGTGGCCGGACTCCGACGACAGCACACGGGCCGCAGTCGAGGCCGTTCTCGCGGATCGTGCGGACCATTTGCGGACTGTCGAGGGTGCTGGCAGGTAGAATCGCAGGTCAGCGCCCTGGCGACGTCTAGATGTCGTAGTAGAGCTCGAACTCGTGGGGGTGGGGGCGCAGCGCCACAGGTGCGATTTCGTTGACACGCTTGTAGTCGATCCACGTTTCGAGCAGGTCGGGCGTGAACACCCCGCCCTCGAGCAGGTACTCGTGGTCGCCCTCGAGTGTGTCCATCACGGCCCCCAACGATCCTGGCACCGTGGCGACCTCACCGAACTCGTCGGGCGGCAGCTCGTAGAGGTCCTTGTCGATCGGGTCAGGCGGCTCGATCTTGTTCCTGATCCCGTCGAGTCCGGCCAACAGCATCGCCGAGAAGGCGAGGTAAGGGTTGGCTGACGGGTCCGGGCAGCGGAACTCGATCCGCTTGGCCTTCGGGTTGGCGCCCGTGATCGGAATCCGGATGCACGCCGACCTGTTCCGCTGGCTGTACACCAGGTTGACCGGCGCCTCGAAGCCAGGCACCAGCCGGTGGTAGGAGTTGACCGTCGGGTTGGTGAAGGCGAGCAGCGACGGGGCGTGCTGCAGGATGCCGCCGATGTAGTAGCGGGCCGTGTCGCTCAGGCCGGCGTACCCGCTCTCGTCGTAGAACAGCGGCTCGCCGTCGGCCCACACCGACTGGTGGCAGTGCATGCCCGAGCCGTTGTCGCCGAAGATCGGCTTCGGCATGAAGGTCGCGGTCTTGCCGTTGCGCCAGGCGACGTTCTTGACGATGTACTTGAACTTCATCAGGTTGTCGGCCGTCGTGAGCAGCTGGTCGAACCTGAAGTTGATCTCGGCCTGGCCGGCGGTCCCGACCTCGTGGTGCTGCCGCTCGACGACGATGCCGGACTTCTCCAGCTCCAGCGAGATCTCGGCCCGGATGTCGGCGAAGTGGTCATACGGCGGCACCGGGAAGTAGCCGCCCTTGTAGCGCACCTTGTAGCCGCGGTTCTCCTGCTCGACACCGCTGTTCCAGGCCGCTGCAACCGAGTCGACGTGGTAGAACCCCTCGTTCTCCCGGGTCGCGAACCGCACGTTGTCGAAGATGTAGAACTCCGCCTCCGGCGCGAAGAAGGCGGTGTCGCCGATCCCCGTACTCTTGAGGTACTCCTGCGCCTTTCGAGCGATGTTGCGCGGGTCGCGGCTGTAGGCCTCACCCGTGAGGGGGTCATGGATGAAGAAGTTGACGACCAGGGTCTTGTCCGCGCGGAAGGGGTCGAGGTACGCCGTCGTCGCGTCCGGGAAGAGCGCCATGTCCGACTCGTGGATGGCCTGGAAGCCGCGGATCGATGACCCGTCGAACATCAGACCGTCCTCGAACACCGCTTCGTCGAAGGACGAGAGGGGTACGGTGAAGTGCTGCATCACACCCGGCAGATCACAGAACCGTACGTCGACGAACTCGACGCCTTCGTCCCGGACGAACCTGAGCAACTCGTCGCGATTGGCGAACATCCATCCTCCTCGCTGGCCAGCGGGCCCGGGGTGGCCCCTGGGGTCGGGTGCGACCCTAGGCGGGGGCGATTTCCCCGCGGTGTCTGTGATGTTTCCTGCGTGTTACGTTGCCGCCAGTGTCTGACGAGGGCGTCCAGGAGGAGTATCCCGGCCAGCGACGAGGCCTGCCCGAGCACGGTCCTGGCGCCGTGGCCGGCTGGGGCAGAAGGGTGCTGGCGCTGGTCATCGACTGGATCCTGTCGCTGCTGGTCGTCGGCGCCTTCATCGGGCAGGACGTCTGGGGTGGCGGTGGCGCCGCGCAATGGGCTCCGCTGGCCGTCTTCGCGACAGAGGCGTGGATCCTGACCACGCTCCTCGGTGGCTCAGCCGGTCAGCTGCTGGTCGGGGTGGTCATCCGACGTACGTCGGGAGCACGTCTCGACGCGGGTCGAGCGCTGCTCCGTACGCTGCTGATCTGCCTGGTCATCCCGCCGGTGGTCTACAACATGGACCAGCAGGGGCTGCATGACCTGGCGGTCGACTCGATCGCCCTCAAGGGCCGCTAACCCGCCACCATCACCATCGCTCGCTTCACCGCGAGTTGCGGGAAGAAGCCCCGGATTTCCGGCCTGACTCGGAACATCGCCCCGCAATTCGCGGTGAAGGGAAAAGCGGTCAGGATCCTCGGGCGCCGGTCTGCTCGCGATGGGGTCGGCGCCGTACGACGGGCAGCCGCCTCATCCACAGCCACAGCCCGTGCAGCCTGATCAGCGCCATCACCCGCTGCGGCATGAGCGGACTCGTCAGGGAGGCACGCACGGCCGAGCCGGTCGTGACCGGCTTCGGGCGGCCGACGAAGCTGCCGGTGAACACCACCTGGTCTGCTTGCCGGAGCGTCACGAACGCGCCGACCCTGCCCTCGTCGAGCACGAACCGGAGCTCATACTCGCCGAAGACGCCCAAGAACGGCGACACGTAGAACGCCTTGTCGGTGCGAGCCGCCCCTCGACGATCCAGCTCGACGACGTAGCCGTGCCGCTCGCCGTACGTGTTGTGCACCTCGGCCAGCACCCCTTCGAGCCCGCCCTCGCGGTCGAAGACCCAGAAGACGCTCAGCGGGTCGAACGTGTATCCGAGAGTGCGCGCGTTGGCCAGCATGACGATCCGGTACGCCGACCACGCCGCGCCCTGCTCGCGCAAGAAGGCGCGCACGTTGTCGCCCAGGGCGGCCGACGGGTCGCCCAGGTGGTCGGCCGCTCGGAACGTGGCGAGCCAGCGCAGCCGTGCAGGGAGCACCTCCGGCGCGTCGACGTCGACGAGCCACTGATGAGCCCGGTAGCTGAATGAATGCTGGATCGGGTGGAAGCGGGCATGGCGAACCGTGCCGCGCACCAGCGACGGGACGTCGAGCCTCGCCCGGCCCGTCGGTGCGCTCCCGCTCCGCGCACTCGTGCGCTCCGAACCCGCCACGCGCACCGATGCGCTCCGCTCACCGGCGCGCTCCGAACCCGCCCAGCTCACCAGTGAGCTCCGTAATGCCGCGCCGCGGCGACGCCGGACCTGCAGCCGTCTTCGTGGAACCCCCACCCGTGATACGCCCCGGCATACACCGTGCGCTCGGTCGCGAGCTCACCCAGCCTGCGCTGGGCCGCGACCGATGCGGGGGAGTAGACCGGATGGGTGTAGGTCATTGCGGCCACGACAGCCGCCGGGTCGACACGGTCGCGTCCGTTCAACGTGACGACCAGCGGTGCGGACTCGGGGTGGTGCTGCAACCGGTTCATCCAGTAGCTGACCTGGACCACGTCGGAGTGGTCGTCGCAGCCGGACAGGCGGAAGTTCCAGCTGGCCCGCTCTTCGCGCCGTCGTGGCAGCACGCTCTCGTCTCGGTGCAGCAGCGTGTCGTTGCTGGAGTAGCCGATGGCGCCCAGCACCTCGAACTCCGCCTCGGTCGGATCCGCGAGCAGTGCCAGTGCCTCGTCGGCATGGGTCGCGATCACCACACGATCTGCCTCGTGCTGCTCACCGCTCGAGTCCTCGATGACGACGCGGTCGGCCTTGCGGGTCACGGCGGTCACCGCAGCCGAGGTCCGTACATCGGTGAGCTTCGCACGGAGGCGCTCGACGTACGTCGCCGAGCCACCTCGGACGACGCACCACTTCGGAGCGCCACGCGGGGTGAGGAAGCCGTGGTTGGCGAGGAACTCGAAGAGATACCGGGCCGGGTAGTCGAGCGCGTCGCGCCGGCCGCTGGACCAGACGCAGGCGACGACCGGCAGGGCGTAGTGGGCGACGAAGTCGTCGGAGAAGCCGTGTCGGGCGAGGAACGCGCCATACGTCTCGGGCGCATCAGCCGCTGGCGTGACCGAGGGGCTGCCGGCTTCAGCTCGCGCGTTCGAGTCGGCGGTGGCGCCGGAGGCCGGCTTCAGCTCGGCTGTGGCCAGTCTCTGGAACCGGCGGATCGACCTCAGCAGTCGCCAGAACCGCGGGTCGCCGACGCGCCGACGCTGCGAGAAGATGCCGCGCACGCCGCGGCCGCCGACGTACCCGAGACCACATCCGTCACAGCTGATGCCCATGCTCATCTCGGTGGGCACGATCTCGACGCCGAGCTCGTCGAAGAGGCGGCTGAGCAGTGGGTAGGTACGGTCGTTGAGCACGATGAAGCCGGAGTCGACGGCGCGCGTCGTGTCGCCGACGGTGACCTGATGAGTGTGCGCGTGACCGCCGAGCCGGTCGGCCGCCTCGAAGACCGTGACGTCATGAGTGCCGCGCAGCAGGTAGGCCGCGGTGAGGCCGGAGATACCCCCACCCACCACGGCGGCGGTCGGCCGATGTGGCGCCTGGGCTGGCTCGCTGGTCACTCGATCAGCCTAGCCAGGCTGCCCGCGGTCACGGATGTCGTCATACCCAGGGTTCGTCACCCGGGCCCGTCGGGATCGGCGGGACCGGCTAGCCGCCGGCTGTGACCTCGACCTCAGCGTCGGCCGGTCTGGCCGCGCATGGCGGCCCGAGCCTGCTTCATGTTGGTCGGCATCGGGCCCTTGGGCATCGGGATCTGCGGACGCATGGCGTCCAGCGCCTTCAGCCGCTGCACCGCGTCGGTCACCTCGGCCGGGTGGATGTTCTTGGGCAGCTTCATGATGTGCTTGGCCAGCCGCGGGATCGGCACCTGGTCGTCGCCGTCGCCCACCACGATGTCGTAGATCGGCACCGACTCTCCGACCACCCTGGCGTGCTTCTTCTTCTCGACGGTGAGAAGCTGTCGGACCCGGGTCGGCTGACCCTCCCCGACGAGGATCACGCCCGGGCGGCCGACCACTCGGTGCACGAGGTCCTGGTTCTTGGTGACGGCGATCGCCGACTGCACCTGCCACCCTCGCTTCAGCACGCCGAGCGCCGCCGCTGCTGCCCCGGGCTGACCCTCGATCTGCTTGTACGCCGACCGCTCGGCGCGACGGCCGAACACGATGACCCAGGCGAGCAGCCCGGAGGGAATGCCGAGCAGCACCGCGGTGATCGGACCGGTGATGCCGGGGAACAACCAGTACGCCAGCGCCCCGACGATCAGCCCGACCCCGAGGAACCACGCGAAGCAGATCAGCCCGACGTACTTGTCGCGCTCCTTGGTCATCTTGTAGGCGGCGCGGATGCGACCCAGTCCGGTGGGCTGGGCGTCTGGGTCCTTCTTCTTGCGGGCCATGCTCGGTGTGCTGCTCTCTTGTGATCAGGAGGTGGCTACGGCGGAGGACGCTCGGGCCTCCAGCGCCTGACGGTACAGCCTCCCCGCCCTATACGACGAACGCACGAGGGGTCCGCTCATCACACCCGCGAAGCCGATGTCCGTCGCCTCCTGCTCGAGCTCGACGAACTCCTCGGGCCTGACCCACCGCTCGACCGGGTGGTGCCGCGCCGACGGACGCAGGTACTGCGTGATGGTCACCAGGTCGCAGCCGGCGTCGTACAGGTCGCGGAGCGCCTGGGAGACCTCCTCACGCGTCTCGCCCATGCCGAGGATCAGGTTGGACTTCGTGACCAGGCCGAAGGCGCGCGCCTGGGTGAGCACGTCGAGCGATCGGTCGTAGCGGAAGGCGGGCCGGATCCGCTTGAAGATGCGGGGCACCGTCTCGACGTTGTGGGCCAGCACCTCCGGCCGGGAGTCGAACACCTCGGTCAGCAGCTCGGGGATGCCGTTGAAGTCGGGGATGAGGTTCTCCACCCCGGTGCCCGGGTTGAGCTCGTGGATGGCGCGAACGGTTTCGGCGTACAGCCAGGCACCACCATCGGCGAGGTCGTCGCGGGCGACGCCGGTGATGGTCGCGTAGCGCAGGCCCATCGTGCGGACGCTCTCGGCGACGCGGCGCGGCTCGTCGCGGTCGAGCGGATCCGGCTTCCCGGTGTCGATCTGGCAGAAGTCGCAGCGCCTCGTGCACTGGTCGCCACCGATGAGGAAGGTGGCCTCCCGGTCCTCCCAGCACTCGAAGATGTTGGGGCAGCCGGCCTCCTGGCAGACCGTGTGCAGGCCCTCGCGCTTCACCAGTGACTGCAGCTGCTGGTACTCAGGACCCATGGTGGCCCGGGTCTTGATCCAGGCGGGCTTCTTCTCGATCGGGGTCTCCGCGTTGCGCACCTCGAGGCGCAACAACTTCCGACCTTCGGGAGCAATCGTCACGGCGCCCAGCCTACGCGGTGCCCCAACGGCTGCACCCACGCGCAAGGCTACGGGTCACTGCTGCTGCAGGCCGTAGGTGACCGATGTTCCCGTCGTCAGGATGGGTTGGGGCGCCCGGGTCGGCAGGTCCGGAGATCGCTCGTACGGCGTCCAGCGCAACAGGTCGCGCAGGTGGCGCTCGAGGAGTGGCACCACCTCTGCCACCGAGACGTCGCGATCGGCCTCCCGGCTCAGGCTGGTGACCCCCGCATCGGCGATGCCACACGGCACGATCGCGTCGAAGCCGTCCATCGAGTTGTCGCAGTTGAGGGCCAGCCCATGCATGGTGACGCCGTGCGAGACCCGCACGCCGAGCGCACCGACCTTCCGCTCCGGGCCCGCCTGGTCGGCAGCGAACCACACGCCGCTCCGCCCCGGCACCCGCCCCGGCGCGAGACCGATGTCACGGCAGGCCCGGATCATCGCCTCCTCGAGGCGGCGGACGAAGTCGACGACGTACACGTGGTCGGGAAGCTTGGTGATCGGGTAGGCGACCAACTGGCCGGGGCCGTGCCAGGTGATCTTGCCGCCGCGGTCAACCTCGACGACCGGGGTGCCGTCGGTGGGGCGCTCCGCGGGCTGGGTGCGCTTGCCGGCCGTGTAGACCGACAGGTGCTCCAGCACGACGACCGTGTCGGGGATTGCGTCGTCGACTCGCTGAGTGTGCAGTGCGCGCTGCTGCTCCCAGGCGGTGAGGTAGTCAACGGCATCCGCTCCGAAGCCGGCGTAGCGGAAGTCGAGGTCGCTCACCTCACGAGTGTCGCTCACCCGGTCAAGTCGTCCCATCCACGGATCATGCGGATCTGGCTGACGCCGAGGTAGCGGGAGGCGAAGCCGGCCTCGCAGTACGCCAGGTAGAACTCCCAGGTACGGCGGAAGTTCTCGTCATACCTGATGGCCTCGATCTGGTCCCAGTTGGCGTTGAAGGTCGTGCGCCAGCGCCGAAGCGTCTCGGCATAATGCACGCCCAGCTCGCGGCGGTCGGTGATCCGGAGTCCGGTGTGCTCGGCGCAGACCTCCTCGATCGCCCGGATGGAGGGGATGAGGCCGCCGGGGAAGATGTGCTTCTGGATCCAGCCGTAGGAGTTGCGAGTCGCGAGCATCCGCTCATGGCTCATCAGGATCGCCTGCACCGCGACGCGGCCGCCGGGCGCCAGCCGCTGGTCAATGGTGGTGAAGTACGACGGCCAGAACTGCTCGCCGACGGCTTCGATCATCTCGATGCTGACGATGGCGTCGAACTCACCGCGCACGTCTCGGTAGTCCCGGACCTCGACGTGGGCCAGGTCGTCGAGTCCGAGCTCCTTGATCCGCTCGTTGGCGAGCTCGGCCTGCTGGGCCGACAACGTGATCGAGGTCACGTGCGCGCCACGCTGCGCCGCCCGGATCGCGAGCGAACCCCAGCCACTGCCGATCTCGAGCACCCGGGTGCCGGCGCGCACCTCGGCGTAGTCGAGGATCCCGTCGATCTTGCGCTGTTGCGCGCTCTCCAGGGACTCGTTGGCGGGGTCGACGAACCATGCGGACGAGTAGGTCATCGTGTCGTCGAGGAAGAGCCGGAAGAGCGCGTTGGACATGTCGTAGTGGGCTTCGATGTTGCTCTTGGCGCCCTCGCGCGTGTTGTGCGTGTGGTGCGGGATGCGCCGGTCGACCACGGCTCTCAGCGTGCGGATCGGGCCGGGCACAAGCGTGGCCAGGCGGGCTGCGAAAGGGGTGAGCAAGTCGGCCAGGTCGGTGCCCGGTCCGGGCCTCCACTCGCCGGCGACGTACGCCTCACCGAAGGCCATCTTGGCGTCGCGGCCGAGCCGCCGGTAGAACGCGCGCGGGTCGACGATCTCGAACTCGGGAGTGGCAGCACCGTCGGGCCCCCACGCGGAGCCGTCGGGAAACGTGAATCGGACCGGCACCCGCCGAGCTGCCGCGCGCACGATCCCCCGGGCGACGGCGCCGGCTAGGGCGTCGCGTGCACGCTGCGGGAGAGTGGACTGGCTCACGGTGCTCCTGGTCGATAGGTCGGTCGGCTGGCACCAGGGTAGGCGGCTGCTGGGAAGACCCGCCGGGTGACGAGACCAGTTCGTCGCGGCGGCGCCCGGCGGATTGCGGCGGCATGCCTGTGGACAACCGCCGCGCCGCCGGGCCGACCTGGGTCAGGCTAGGGCGATGCGCCGCCACCGCCGCCGACGACACCTCCCCATGGTCGTGCCCTGGACGGCTGCCGCGGTGGTGGCGCTCACGGCGGTGTACGTCGTCGCGTGGCTCGGCCTGCCGCAGCGACAGCCACGTGCGCCCGCCGTCGCCCCGACGATCGCCGACAGTGTGTCTGGGACGTCCGGGCAGGTCGCGCGGCCGGGGCCCGGCTCGAGCGGCGCGACCGGCTCCTCGAGCGGCTCGACCGACCCCTCGCCCGGCTCCGCGGATCCGGCCGGCTCGGGTGACTCGACCGGGACGGCGGAAGCGACGGACCGCTGGCAGCGCGTGCTGACGCGCTTGGACAGGCATCGAAGCAGCGCCTGGCGGACCGGCCGCGCTGCTGGTCTGCGTCGGGTCTGGACCGCGACCTCGTCAGGCTTACGCCAGGACCGAGACATGCTCAGGGCGTACGCGGCTCGCGGGTTAGGTGTGCGGGGTGTCTCGCTGCAATTCGAGCGGCTGCGCCTCGTACGCAGCGGGCCTCACACGGCAGTGCTCGACTCCGTCGACCGACTCGGACACGCACGAGTGATGCGCCTCGAAGCGCCCAGCGGATCCGGGTCGAGGCGACTTCCTGCCGACCACCCGACGCGTCATCGCATCACGCTGGCGCTGACCGAGCAGGGTTGGCGGATCAGCGAGGTCAGGCAGCGCTGACCCCGATCACCCCGGCGCGGTGGGAGCGCCCGAGGCGCGCGTCAGCCGGCGGCAGCGAGCTGGTCCTGGATTGTCGGATGCTTGAACTCATGGCCCGCCTCCATGAGCCGCTTGGGTTGTGCTCTGATGCTGCCGAGCGGCATGTCGGCGAGTCCGCCGAGCGCCATGCGCAGTGCGAACCCTGGTGCCATCAGGAGAGTCGGCCGCCGCAGCTGCCTGCCCAGGGCCTCGGTGAACTCTGCATTGGTTGCCGGGATGGGGGCGACCACGTTGAAGGGGCCGCTGAGCGACGGGTCCTCGATGAGGCGCATGACGCTACCGAGATAGTCCTCCAGCGAGACGGTGGCGAACCACTGTTGGCCCGATCCGAGCCGAGCCCCCAGACCGACCTTGAAGGGCAGGCTGATGATCCTCAGGACACCGCCGCTGGAGTCCAGTACCGCGGCTGTGCGAGCTATCGCCACGCGTACGCCGGCGTCTCGCGCCGGGGTCGTGGCCGCCTCCCACGCCAGGCAGACGCGAGCCAGGAAGGTGTCGCCCGCGGGGGAGTCCTCGTCGACCTGGTGGTCGTGGTGAAACCCGTAGAAGTCGATGCCACTGGCATTGACCAGATCGGGCTTGCGGGCGGAGGCAGCGATGGCAGTCGCCAGCGTCCCCGTCGTCGAGGTGCGGCTGTGGGTGAGGGTGTCGCGGTAGGAGCTCGTCCATGGCCAGTGCGCGATCGGCGCCCCGGCGAGATTGACGACCACATCGGAGGACTCGATGAGATCGGCGTCGACGGAGGCGGAGTCGGGATCCCAACGGACCTGGTCGGGGCTGCGCGGGTCCGAGCGGACGAGCTGCGTCACCGTGTGTCCTGCTTCGGTGAGTCGAGCGCGCAGCGCCGTACCGAGGAAGCCCGACGAGCCTGCCGTGAGGATCTGCATGGCTCCATCCTGCCCTGCCTTGGAAACGGTGAAACGACGCTGCAACCGGCCGTGGGAGTGGCTAGCGTCGGGCCGTGCCCACCTACGATTACCGCCGCCGCGTGGCCTGCTACGTGACGCGGACCACCGAGCACGGCGAGGAGCTGCTCGTCTTCGATCACCACCCCGACTTCGATAACCCGGACGACCCGAGTGGCACCCAGGTCCCGGCCGGCGGGATGTTGCCGTTCGAGGCGATCGATGCGGCGGCTGCCCGCGAGGTGCTCGAGGAGACCGGAGTAGGGGACGTGTCGTTCGTCGAGCAGGTGGGTTTCGTCGAGGTCGGCCTGGACGCGGCTGGTGGGCCGTCGATGACGACGTACGTGCACCTGCGGGCAGCCAGTGACGGGCCGGCGCGGTGGGAGCACCAGGTCGGCGGCGGGGGCGAGGATTCGGGCATGACGTTCCTATGCCGCTGGGCGCCACTACCCCTGGAGTTCGAGCTCACCGGAGGCCAAGGCCAGTTCCTCGACGCCGTCCTCGCCTAACCCTTTTCCGCCGAGAGGCCACCTAGTTCCCCTCGAGTGGCCACCTTGTTCCTGCCGAGCGGTCAGCTTGTTCCCGGCCAGCCCGGGAGGCGCAGTTCCGGCGGGAAGAACCTGACCTCTCGACGGGGAGAACTGGCCTCTCGCGGGGAAGAACCTGATCTCTCGACGGGACCTCGGGGGAGGTCAGTTGCCGAGCTCGGACTCGAAGTTGGCTTCCTCGAGACGTTGCTTGACCGCGCCCAGGAACCGTGCGGCGTCGGCCCCATCGACCAGCCGGTGGTCATACGTCAACGCCAGATAGCACATCTGGCGTACGGCGATCGTCTCGCCCAGGTTGGAATCGTCGATCACCACCGGCCGCTTCACCACCGTGCCGGTGCCGAGGATCGCCACCTGGGGCTGGTTGATGATCGGCGTGTCGAACAATGCTCCGCGGCTGCCCGTGTTGGTCAGGGTGAACGTGCCACCGGACAGCTCGTCCGGGCCGATCTTGTTGTCCCGGGTGCGCTCAGCCAGGTCCGCGATCTTGCGCGCCAACCCTGCGATCGACAGGTCGCCCGCCCCCTTGATCACGGGCACCAGCAGGCCGCGTTCGGTGTCGACGGCGACACCGAGGTGCTCACCGTCGTGGTAGGTGACGGTGCCCTCGTCGGTGTCGATCGACGCGTTGACCTGCGGGTAGCTCTTGAGCGCGTCGATCGCCGCCTTGGCGAAGAACGGCAGGAACGAAAGCTTCACGCCCTCACGCTGCTGGAACTGACCCTTGTACCGGTCGCGCAGTCGCGAGATCGCCGTGACGTCCACCTCGACCACGGTCGTCAGCTGTGCGCTGACCTGGAGCGACTCCACCATCCGCGCCGCGATCACCTTGCGCAGCCGGCTGAGCTTCTCCGTCTTGCCACGCAGCGGGCTCGGCGCGGCCGAGGCAGCGGGTGCCTTGTCCGCGCCCTTCTCCGCCGCAGCCGCGTCAGCAGTCGCGGGCTCGGAGGCCTTCTTGGCCTCCTCGGCGGCGGCGAGCACGTCTTGCTTGCGGATCCGACCGCCGACGCCGGTCCCCTCGATCGACGACAGATCGACGCTGTGCTGCGCTGCCAGCTTGCGCACCAACGGGGTGACGTAGCTCGTGGCTTCGCCAGCCGCCGGCTTCGACTCGGGCTCCGGCTTGGTCTGCGGTCGCTCCTCCGCCTTGGCCGCAGCGTGCGACGGCGCCCGCTGCTCCGTCTCCTCCGCAGCCTCGGGCTCTCCCTTGTGCGCTGGCTCCGCCTCTGCCTCCTGCTCCGGCTCCGCCTCTGCCTCCTGCTCAGCTTCGGCCTCGGGTGCGGCCTGCTCCTGGGGGGCGCTCGTGTCACCACCGTCGGGCGAATCCGACGTACCCCCTGCAGCACCTTCGGCGCCGATCAACGCCAGTACGGCGCCCACGTCGACCGTCTCGTCCTCGCTGACCTTGATCTCCAGCAGCGTGCCGGCGACGGGGGAGGGGATCTCGGTGTCGACCTTGTCGGTCGAGACCTCGAGCAGTGGCTCGTCGACCGCGACCTCGTCGCCGACGGACTTCAGCCACTGGGTGACGGTGCCTTCGGTGACGCTCTCGCCGAGCTCGGGAAGCGTCACCTCGCTGGCCGAGCCATCCGAAGCGGACTGTGCCCTGCCCTGAGCGGCCGGCTGTTGCTCTGACGGCGACTCCTGGAAGCTCTGGGACTCAGCCGCCGGCGCGGTTTCAGAGTCCTCCCGCTCCTGCTTCTCCTCCGGCGTGGGCTCAGCCGACTGCTGCTCTTGTTCCTCGTCCGAAGCAGAGTCGGCCGACTGCTGCTCTTGTTCCTCGTCCGAAGCAGAGTCGGCCGACTGCTGCTCCGAGCTCGCTTCGGCCTCTCCCTGCGCTTCTGCGGACGCATCCTCACCGGACTGCCGGCCGGCTTCCTCGCCTCCGGCTGACGCACCGGAGCCGGCGGGCGCCTCACCCTCGCCCCCGATGACGGCCAGGATCGCCCCGACCTCGATGGTTTCGTCCTCGCTCGCCTTGATCTCCAACAGGGTGCCGGCGACGGGGGAGGGGATCTCGGTGTCGACCTTGTCGGTCGAGACCTCGAGCAGTGGCTCGTCGACCGCGACCTCGTCGCCGACGGACTTCAGCCACTGGGTGACGGTGCCTTCGGTGACGCTCTCGCCGAGCGCGGGCAGGGTTACTTCAGTCGCCATGTCGATCGAGGTCCTCTTCCAGTGAGGTGGTGTCCGCGGTACGTCGAGCCTCAGCCTACGACGATCCTCAGGAGTGCGCGTGGAGTGGTTTTCCGGCCAGCGCGAGGTGCGCTTCGCCCAGCGCTTCGTTCTGCGTGGGATGCATGTGGACCAAGGATGCGACGTCACTCGGGAAGGCGTCCCAGTTGTAGATCAGCTGGGCCTCGCCGATGAGCTCGCCGACCCGCGCACCCACCATGTGCACGCCCACGACCGGACCCTCCTTGACCCGGACCAGCTTGACGAAGCCCTGAGTCTTGAGGATCTGGCTCTTGCCGTTGCCACCGAGGTCGTAGGTCAGACTCTCGACGCCGTCGTCGCCGTACCGCTCCTTCGCACCGGCCTCGGTGAGACCGACGGATGCCACTTCGGGATCGCAATACGTGACCCGCGGGATGCCGGCCTCGTCGATGGTCGCCGGACCGAGCCCGGCGATCTCCTCGGCGACGAAGATGCCCTGCTGGAAGCCTCGGTGCGCGAGCTGCAGTCCGGGCACGATGTCGCCCACCGCGAAGACCCCCGCCACATTCGTGCGCAAGCGCTCGTCCGTCAGCACGAAGCCGCGATCCATGCCGATCCCGACCCCCTCGTAGCCCATGTCCGCCGTGTTCGGTCCCCGGCCGACAGCGACCAGCAGCAGGTCCGCGTCGAACGTCTCGCCGCCTTCCACCGAGACGCGGACTCCGGCGTCCGTGTGCTCGACACCGGTGAACGGCGTACCGGTCTTGAACGCGATCTTACGTTTGCGGAAGGCGCGCTCCACCGCCTTCGAGCAGGCGTCGTCCTCCGACGGCACCAGTCTCGGCAGCGCCTCGACGATCGTCACGTCGACGCCGAACGAGCGCCATGCCGAGGCGAACTCCACGCCGATGACGCCACCACCGAGCACGACCGCCCGCTCGGGGAGCGAGTCCAGCTGCAGCGCATCCCAGGAGCCGAGCACCCGGATGCCGTCGAGCTCGAGCCCCGGCAGCGTCTTCGTGGAGGAGCCAGACGCCAAGACGACGTGCCTGCCCTCGTACCAGGTGCCGTCGACCTCCACGGCCGTGGGCGACACCAACCGGCCGCGCCCCTCCACGACGGTGATGCCGCGCGACGAGATGAGGCCTTGCAGACCCTTGTAGAGCCGGCTCACGACCCCGTCCTTGTAGGCGTTGACGCCCTTGAGGTCGACGCCGTCCAGCGATGCGGTGATGCCGAAGGTGTCCGACTCACGTACGGCGTCGGCCACCTCGCCGGCATGCAGCAGCGCCTTCGTCGGGATGCAGCCGCGATGCAGGCAGGTGCCGCCGACCTTGTCCTCCTCGACCAGGGCAACGGTCAGACCGAGCTGCGCGGCACGCAGCGCACACGCGTAGCCCCCGCTGCCGCCGCCGAGGATGACCACGTCGAAGCCGGTGTCCTGTCCCGCCACGTCTCGCCTCCGCTGTCTCGCTCCGAGCGCCGCCTTCGGGCGGCCCGGCCATCATTGCAGCCAGCCAGGCTCGCGGCGGCGGCAGGTCGTGGGCCTGCCGACGTACGGCGTCCTGCCTTCGATCGAGCCATGCGACCGTCATACTTGATGACACGTACGAGCCGAGAGAGGTGGCTGATGGCGCTGTTCCGGCGACGCCGCAAGGCCGGAACACTGCGCGCTGCGGACTCCGCGGACTCCCGTTACCTCACCGAGTGGATCGCGAGCCGGCGTGGCATCGAGGGGTACGTCGAGCCGCGCACCGCGGTCACCGACACCACCCTGCTGCTCGTCGCGATCGACGGCGAGTGGACGCGTCGTCGGGTGCCCTCGGTGGAGTGGGCGCACAGCTTCGCCAACAAGCACGGCATCCCGAGCTACGACGCCGGGGTGGTCGGCTATCCGGCCCGCATGCGGGAGTACAACCGTCGGCAGAAGGGCACCGCGTCCGGCTGAGCTGTCGTCAGCCGGATCGTTCGACGGCCAGTTGTACCAAGGTCCGTACGGCGCTGCCGGTCCCACCCTTGGGGGTGTAGCCGAACGCCGCGCCGTCGTTGAACGCGGGACCAGCGATGTCCAGGTGCGCCCACGGGATCCCGTCTGCCACGAACTCACGCAGGAAGGCGGCCGCGAAGAGTGCCCCGCCCCACGCCTCCGGGTTGTGCTGACTGAGATCGGCGATCTTCGTTGTGCGCAGCTTGTCCTTCATCTCCTCCGGGATCGGCAGCGGCCAGATCCGCTCACCGGCGCGATCCGCGACCTTCGGCAGCTCATCGAGCAGTGCGTCGTCGTTGCTGAAAACACCTGAGACCCGCTGCCCCAGCGCGACCACGCAGGCTCCGGTCAGCGTGGCGACGTCGATGATCAGGTCGGGCTTGTCGGCGTTGGCGGCAGAGATGCCGTCGGCGAGCACCAGCCTGCCCTCCGCGTCGGTGTTGAGGATCTCGACCGTCTTGCCGCCGTACATGGTGAGCACGTCGCCGGGCCGGGTCGCCGTACCCGACGGCATGTTCTCCGCGAGACAGGCGTAGGTCGTCACGCGCACCGGGAGGCCGAGGTCGGCGATGGCGTACGTCGCCGCGACGACGGCTGCCGCCCCGGACATGTCGCACTTCATCGTGACCATCGAGTTGGCCGGTTTGATCGAGAGGCCGCCGGAGTCGAAGGTGATGCCCTTGCCGACGAAGGCGAGATGGGCGGCCGGCTTGGACGGCTTGTACGTCAGCTTGACCAGACGAGGGGGGCGTGCCGAGCCCTGTCCGACGCCGAGGATGCCGCCGTACCCCTGGGCGTCGAGCGCCTGCTCGTCGAGCACACGCGCAGTGACCTTCGACTGCTTGGCCCGCTGCTTGACCTCGGCCGCGAACGACTCGGGGTAGAGGTCGTTCGGCGGCGCGTTGACGAGGTCACGTGCGAGGTTGACCGCCTGCGCGACGGTTGTGGCCTCGGCCAGCGTGCGCTTGGCGGCGGCCGACCGCGCGAGCTCGGTCAGCACCACGATGTCGTTGATCGGCCGGTGCTTCTTGGTCAGGTACCGGTCGTAGCCGTACCCCCCGAGCAGGGCACCCTGCACGACCGCGCTGATCTCGGCGTCGCTCGTCGCGGGCAGCGAGAGCGCGACGGTCTTCTTCCCGGACAACGCACGCACGGCCGAGCCCGCGGCCCGCCGCAGCGACTCGAGGATGGCGCCACCACCTGCGTCACGAGGCCCGAGGCCGACCACCACGAGCACCGGAGCCTTCGCCGCGCCGCCGGAAGCCAGCTTGCTGACGTCGCCGACCCGACCCGAGGCGCCGAGCTCGTCGAGCGTGGTGACGAACGACTTCCCGAACGCGGTCGCCACATCCGCAGCGCCGGCCGCTGGTGCCAGCGCGTCTCCGTCGGGGTGGACGCCGATGACGACTGCGTCGGCCTTGATCGCGGTCGGGGAGGCTCTCCGCACGCTCGCGGTGGTCGTCACTGGGGTCACGTCGGTGTCCGTGCTTCCTCGTCGGTGCTGAGACGACCCGGACTCTACCTGCTGCGATAGGTTCCCGGCATGATCTCGGAGCGCTCGACGGACCTGCTCGTTTCTCCCGTGCACGACCAGCACGTGGCGTTGGGCGCGAAGTTCGCGGAGTTCGGCGGATGGTCGATGCCGTTGGACTACGCCGGCTCGGTCAAGGAGCACGCGACGGTGCGTGAGGCGGTCGGCGTCTTCGATGTGAGTCACCTCGGCAAGGCGGTCGTGCGCGGGCCGGGCGCGGCGGAGTACGTCAATCGCTGTCTCACCAACGACCTCGGCAAGATCGCACCCGGCAAGGCGCAGTACACCCTCTGTTGCAACGAGGAGGGTGGGGTCGTCGACGACCTGATCGCCTACCTGCGCGGGCCGGACGAGGTCTTCCTCATCCCCAACGCCGCCAACACGACCGAGGTGGTACGGCGGCTGGCCGGATCTGCTCCCGACGGTATCGAGGTGCTGAACCGGCATCGAGACTTCGCGATCTTCGCGGTCCAGGGCAGCCGATCGGACGACGTACTGGCCGGCATGGGTTTCCCTGTCGGGCACGACTACATGTCGTTCGTCGAGGTGGAGCACGACGGAGTACCGGTCGTGGTGTGCCGTACCGGCTACACCGGCGAGCGCGGCTATGAGCTGGTAGTGCCCGACTCTGCGGCAGTGTCGGTGTGGGATGCGATCCTGGGGGCGGGTGAGCCGCACGGCATCGTGCCGTGCGGACTGGCAGCGCGCGACACACTGCGCACCGAGATGGGGTATCCGCTGCACGGGCAGGACCTCTCGGCCTCGATCACTCCGGTGCAGGCGCGGCTGGGCTGGGCGGTCGGATGGTCGAAGGTGTCGTTCTGGGGCGACGAGGCGCTGCGCGCGGAGAAGGCTGCCGGCCCGTCCCGGGTGCTCCGCGGGTTGGTAGCTGTGGGGCGCGGCATCCCTCGTCCGCACATGGAGGTGCGTACGGCCGACGAGGTCTCCCTCGGGGAGGTCACGTCGGGGACGTTCTCGCCGACGAGGCGGGTCGGGGTCGGTCTGGCGTTGCTGGACTCGGAGGCGTCCGACGGTGACGAGGTGTTCGTCGACGTACGCGGTCGGCCGGAGGCCTTCGTGGTGACCAAGCCGCCCTTCGTCACTCCCGGCGTCCGCGAGTAGCCCGCCTTACTCGTGTTGACCCGTCAATGGGGAGAACCCGACGCGTCAACGGGGTGGGGGGTGAAGGTGGCGCGGCGGGCGGTACGGCGAAGCGCGTTGATCAACGGCCGCCCCGTCAGCAGGATCACGAGCCCCGTCAGCGCTCCGCGCGGCACGTCCCAGCCGAGCGACGTCGTCGCCCAGAAGAGCGCATAGCGATGCAGGTTGTCGGCGAGAGGGTCGCCGGCGACATAGGTGAGCTCAGGTGCGTAGGCGGCGAACGGCCAGAACCACAGGTTGATCAGCATCCCGTAGGCGAGCCCGGCCACGACGCCGTACGCCGCGAGCATCACCACCTCCGCCCGCCCGCGCAGCTCTGGCAAGCACCCGGCACCCAACCCGACCCACGCGGCGGCGAACATCTGGAAGGGCAGCCAAGGCCCCACTCCGCCAGTGACGAGAGCGCCGGCGAACAACGTTAGCGAGCCCAGCACGAAGCCGAAGCCGCGGCCGAAGACCCGACCGCCGAGCACGATGACGATGAAGCTTGGCTCGAGTCCTGCCGCCCCCGGGCCGAGGGCTCGCAGCGCAGCCCCGATGGCACCCAGCATGCCGAGCAACGCCACCGCCTTCGCATCCAGCCCGCCGGACGACAGCTCCGCCACCACGACCGCGGCGAGCAGCGGCAGCAGCAGGACGAACACCCACGGCGCGTCGCCACTGTGCGACGTGTCGAGCGCAGCTCCCGCGTCGACGAAGAACGGCCAGGCGTACGCGACGACGCCGACGCCGGACACGGCGGCCAGCACCAGCGCTGAGCGCCAGGCGACCCTGATCAGCGGCCGCGACTCGCCGGCAGCAGGACCGTCCATCGTCGGCCGGCTCGACGTGGTCGTCATGACGCGACCTCGTCGGGGAGAGCAGCGCGTACGTCGCCGACGGTCAACCACGGGAGCGGTGCCAGCACCTTCGCCACCTGCGGGGCGAAGGCCGGCGACGACACCACCACCTGAGGAGTCGGCCCGTCGGCCACCACCTCGCCCTCGGCCATCACCATCACCCGAGTCGCCAGCTCCGCCACCAGCTCGACGTCGTGGGTGGCGAGCACCACCCCGTGGCCGGAGGCGATCAGGCGGCGTACGACGATCACCAACCGTCGCTTGGCCGCGTAGTCGAGGCCACGGGTCGGCTCGTCGAGCAGCACCAGCGGAGGAGCGGCCGCGAGCACGACACAGAGCGCCAAGATGAGTCGCTGTCCCTCGGACAGGTCCCGAGGGTGCCGCTCGTCGGAGACGTCGGGCGCCAGTTCTGTCAGCAGGGCCCGGCAGGTTCCGGCGGGTACGCCGGCGTCGCGGTCGGCCTGCCGACACTCGTCGGCGACCGAGTCGGCGTACAGGATGTCCGACGGGCTCTGCGGCACCAGGCCGACCCGGCGGATGAGCTCCGACGCCTTGACTCGGCTGGGCTCGACGTCACCGGCACGCACGAGGCCGTTGACCGGTCGGGCCAGACCGGTCAACGCCTTGAGGAGCGTGGACTTGCCGGCACCATTACGCCCCATCACCGCCACGACCTCACCGGACGCGAGGCTGCACGACACACCGGCCAGCGCCACGGTCGCGCCGTACCTGACGACCAGGTCACGAGTCCAGGCGAGCTGTCCACCTGCGTCCGTGCCGTGGTGCAGCGGCGGTTGGCTCGTCGCCAGCCGCTCCCGCAGGGCGGCAGATCTCCGGCGCGCATCCCGTACGGAGAGTGGCAGCGGTCGCCACCCTGCGAGCCTCCCGAGCTCCACGACCGGCGGTGCAAGGGGTGACACCTCCATCTGCGCCGCCGGATCTCCACCGACCACCATCTGGCCGTCGCCGGGCACCAGCAGCACCTGGTCGGCGTACTGCACGACGCGCTCCAACCGGTGCTCCGCCAGCACGACGGTCAAACCAAGGTCATGCACGAGTCGTTGTAGCGCGGCGAGCACCTCCTCGGCGGCCTGCGGGTCGAGCGCGCTGGTCGGCTCGTCGAGCACGAGCACGCGCGGGTGGGTCGTCAGCACCGACCCGATCGCGACCCGCTGCTGCTGCCCGCCGCTGAGCGTCGCCAGCGGCCGATCGCGTACGTCGGCGATCCCCATCAGGTCAAGGGTCTCCTCGACCCGCCTGCGCATCACCTCGGGGTGCACGCCGAGTGACTCCATGCCGTAGGCGAGCTCCTCCTCGACGGACTCGGTGACGAAGCCGGCCGCCGGGTCCTGCCCGACGAAGCCGACCACGTCGGCGAGGTCGCGCGGGCGGTGGTCGCGGGTGGATAGCCCGTCGATTGTCACCTCCCCGCTGACCTGCCCGCCGGTGAAGTGCGGCACCAGGCCGTTGATGCAGCGGAGCAGGGTCGACTTCCCCGAGCCGGTCGGGCCGATGACGAGGCAGAGCTCGCCTTCGGGCACCTCGAGGGTGAGGTCGCGCAGCGTGGGAGCCGCCGCACCGGCATAGGTGACCGTGACGTGGTCGAAGCGGATCACGCCGCCGCCCCCTTCGGCCGCGCCGAGGGATCCGGCGGTGAGCCAGTCCTGGCCGTCCCGAGAGCGGTCCTTGCGACCCGGTCCGGCGGAGGGGGAGCGACGAAGGCCGGCAGCACCCCGATCGCCGCAGCCAGCAGCGCCGCCGCGGGCACCGAGGGCCAGGCCAGCGGATCTGGTGGGTGCACAGCGCTCGGGTCAGTGCTCGCCAGCCAGAACAGCACGGCTGCACACCCGAGCCCCGACGCGGCCACCAGCCATTCCGGCACCGCCCACGGATCCGGCCGGTAGCGGGTGCGCCGGGTCCGGCGCCCGCCGACGGCGAGACCGGCCGCCGCGGCGACGGCGCCGGCAGCCATCATCGGCATGCCCATCCAGTCCGCCGCGCTGGCGTCGAGCAGGCCGTACATTCCAGTGGCAAGTCCAGACACCCCCATCAGCACCAGCGCAGCCGTCAGCCGTCGGGTCCGGGGGTCGTCGTCGGTGGTCCGCCCGTAGCCACGGCTGTCCATGGCCGCCGCCAGGTCGACCGACCGATCCAGGGCGCCTTCGAGCACCGGCATGGCGGTTCGACGCCAGGCGCCGGCCAACGACGTACGGTCATGTCCCCGCAGCCGCTGTGCCGCGCGCACCCTGGCCGCGTCCGAGACGAGCTGCGGCGCAAACGTCATCGCCACCACCGCCGCGACCCCGACTTCGTACAGCGCGCCGGGCACGCACCGCAGCAGCCGCTGGGCGTTGGCCAAGGCGTTGGCGGCGCCGATGCAGCAGATGATCGTCGCGAGCTGCAGCCCCTGCGCGAAGGCCACCAGCACCGCCTCCCACGTGATCAGACCTCCGAGCTTCAGCCCGGCCGCCCAGTCCGGCAGCGGCACCTCAGGCAGCTCGACGATCACGTGGATGCCCTGGGACTGGCTGGACAGCACCGCCTGGAGCAGCACCCGCACCGCGATGATGATGAGTCCCAAGCGCAGGAAGGCGCCGAAGGCGTACGCCCAGGGGGCTCGGGACCGACGCGCCATCACGACGTACCCCGCCACAGCGAGGATCAGCAGGCAGATCGCGATGTTGGTGGTGCGGCTGACCGCGGCCGCCAGCGCTATCGCCCACAACCACCAGGCGCCCGGGTGCAGGGAACGCGGGTGGGTGGGCAGATGCGCGGGTCGGACCACGGTGTCGGTCAGGCTCGCTTCGACCGCAGCACGAGGGCTCCGGCGCCGAGTACGACGACGACGCCACCGGCGATGACCAGCCCCCAGGGCACACCACCGTCGTCGGAGTTGTCCGTTGCGTCCGCTGCGTCCGACGTCGACGCGGTGCTGTCGGTCTTGTCCTCGGTGGGCATGGCCAGCTGCACCTGCTGATCGGCAGGACCCTCCTCGGCGCCCTTGACCGTCTCGCCACAGCCCTGCGACGGGTATCCGTCGATGCCGCAGATGAGGCCGCCGTCACCGCTGCGCACGGCTACCTCGCTCTGCAGCGCCTGCTGCACGGTCACCCCTTGGTCGGCGACGACGCACATCCCGGCCGGCTCAGGTGGGGTGTCGCCGTCGGGTGCATCGGCCTCGGCGCCGTAGTCGAGCACGAATCCGATCTGGACCTCGCCCTCGTCCGCGGCGGGGGCACTCGCGCAGAGCTCGTCGAACGTCGGTTCGGCTCTGGGGACGCGCGGATCCTGGACCACCAGCGCCCAACGGAAGCCGTAGACGTCGCCGTCCTCAGGCAGTTGCTTGGGGTCGTTGGCCCCTACCTGCATGTAGTCCCACTGGGTCTTGTCGGGGTTCCAGACGTAGTAGCCCCAGTACGTGTAGCCGTCGATGGCGGCGGGGCTGGAGTCGGGTGGTGCGGCCGGAGCCGCGTACGTCGCAGCGGGCGCTGCAACACAGAAGCACAGCGTGACGAGACAGATCGCCACGCGACTGACGAAAGACATGGACGCCTTCCAAGGATCAGCGGTCAGCAGACGGGCCCGGACCACCCAGGACCGCATGCGCGATCGACGGCGCCCGGCTCCGTCCCGCAAACCTCGACGGTCAACTGGAGCCGCTTGCCCTGCCCGGTTTTCCGGCTGGTACTTCGCTCGAGCGAGTCACGTACATCACGGTTGCGGGTCAGCGCCGGAGTCACACCGGCTTACCCGACCAGGACTTGCTGTGCTCGACAGCGTGTCACGGGCGGGTGGATCGGTCAAAGGTGCGCTGCCGCTAGGCTCGCCGCAGCGCCCCGCTCGTGGGGCACTGCGGAGCGGGTCTGTCGCTGGAGGAGAGGCACCATGGCGTGGACGTGGCGGGTGGAGACCGGGTCCGGCGAAGCCGCCGAGCTGCCCTTCGAGGTGCCCGAGTTCGCCTCCCAGAGCGACGCCGAGTCGTGGGTCGGGGAGATGTGGCGCGACCTCGCCGACGCCGGGGCGGAGCAGGTCGTGCTGCTGGACGACGACCACGTCGTCTACGGCCCCATGTCGCTCGACCCCGAGTAACCCCCTCCCGGTCGACCCGTCAGGTCGTTCGCGTTGACCCGTCAGGTTGCTGGCGTTGAATGGGAAAGAAGGTGACGGCTCAACGGGGAGTCGCGTCAGATCGGGTCGCCGGCCTTGACCTGGGGCTTGGGCAGCCGGAGTCGGCGCATCTGCCACGACCTGGTCAGCGTGTAGAACGTGACGCCCTTCGTCTGCTCGTCGCCGAACCGCTCGCGAATCCCCTTCTTGACCCCCCTGGTCACGCGCACGGAGTCCAGCACCATGGCGATGAGCACGACCACCCAGGCGGCGCTGCCGATCCGTGCGGCGATCGCATTGTTGAAGGCCACCATCAAGAAGATGACGAAGAAAAGTGGGATGAGGAACTCACCGACGGTGCGATGGCTGTCGACGTAGTTGCGCACGTACCGCTTCACGGGACCTCGGTCGCGAGCGGGGAGGTACTTCTCGTCCCCGGTCTCGAGCGCCTGCTTCATCTTGGCGCGCTGGCCCTGCGCCTGCTGCCGCTGCCTGGCCGCCTGCTCCTTGCGGGTGCGCGCCGGCGCCATCCGCTGCTTGCGCGCGGCTTCGGCCTCCTTGCGGCTGGGGGTTGGACGGCCCTTCCCGCCCGACCCGTCCTCTCCGGCCGCCTCGGCAGCCGACGCGGCACTCGTGGACTGCGACTCTGACCCTGCAGAGGTACGTCGACCGAACATCGACAGACCGACCCTCACTATGACTGTGCTCGGCGGCGCCGCGGACGGCGACCGCCCGACGGGCGTGTGTGGTGCTCAGCCTAACTCGGCCGACACCGCCGTCAGGCATCCGGTTGGCCGTGCACCGGTAGGGTTGACGACGTACGGCGACGAGCCGCCGCCGCTGCGACGCAAGAAGGGGAAGCCGACTCGACATGGCCAGCATCATGGAACGCATTTCGCTGATCTTCCGCTCGAAGGCCAACAAGGCCCTCGACCGCGCTGAGGACCCCCGCGAGACACTCGACTACAGCTACGAGAAGCAGCGTGAGCTGCTCCAGAAGGTACGTCGCGGAGTCGCCGACGTCGCCACCAGCCGTAAGCGCCTCGAGCTCCAGATGCAGCAGCTGCGGCAGCAGTCCGACAAACTCGAAGGACAGGCGAAGCAGGCTCTGGCCGCCGGCCGGGAGGAGCTCGCCCGCGAGGCACTGACGCGCCGCTCCGCCGTGCAGCAACAGATCGCCGACCTGCAGATCCAGCACGCCAACCTTCAAGCCGAGGAGGAGAAGCTGACCGTCGCATCGCAGCGGCTGCAGGCCAAGGTCGAGGCGTTCCGCACTCGCAAGGAGACCATCAAGGCGACGTATACGGCCGCCGAGGCGCAGACGAAGATCAACGAGGCCTTCTCCGGAGTGTCGGAGGAGATGAGCGACGTCGGCATGGCGATCGAGCGGGCGGAGGACAAGACGGCCACGATGCAGGCGAGAGCCGGCGCGATCGACGAGCTGATCTCCAGTGGCGCGCTCGACGACCCGATGTCCGGGGGCAAGGACGACATCGCCGCCGAGCTTGACCGGATGTCGGCGACCAGCGACGTCGAGCTCGAGCTCTCGAAGCTGAAGTCCGAGCTCGAAGGTGGCGACGCTCCCCGGCAGATCGAGGGCCAAGCGACTCCGGACTCCCAGCCGTCACGAGAGGAACAGCGGTGATCATCAGGATTCTCAGCGACGGCCAGTACGACGTCCCTGACGACGAGGTCGCTGCGCTCAATGAGTACGACGACCAGCTCGAGAAGGCGATCCAGTCCGGCGACGAGGCCACCTTCGGCTCCGCGCTTGGTGCGCTCCTCGACCGGGTCAGGAACGTGGGTACGCCGGTAGCACTCGACGCGCTGACCCCGTCTCAGCTGATCCTGCCTCCGGAGGCGTCGACCCTGCACGAGGTGCGGGACATGCTGAGCGGCGACGGGCTCATCCCCGGCTGAGAGTCTGCTGTGAGTTGCCGAGGCCTCGGCTCCGCAGGAACAAACGCAGCCGTCCGGGCGTCGTACTCGATACACCCGTGTGACGGCACACGTCGGTGTCCACGAAAATAGAGAAAGAGGCGTCGAGACGACAATGGCAAGGACCAGGTTCCGCGGTGACTCCGGGCTGACCGCCCGCATGTCGCTGGTGATGCTGCTGGTCGGCGGCCTGTACGTGAGCGTGATGGCGGCCCTGATCGCCTTCACCAACCTTGGGCCGGTGACCGTGCTGGTGATCGCCGTGGCGATCGGCTTGGGGCAGTGGTACTTCTCGGACAAGCTCGCGATGACCGCGATGCGGGCCAAGGAAGTCAGCCCGACCGACGCGCCGGAGCTGCACGGCATGGTCGACCGGCTGTGCGCCCTGGCCGACATGCCGAAGCCGCGGGTGGCGATCGCCTACACCGACGTGCCCAACGCCTTCGCGACCGGCCGCAGCCCGAATCACTCCGTCATCGCCGTCACGACCGGGCTGCTGGATCGCCTCGACGGTGAGGAGCTTGAGGGGGTGCTGTCGCACGAGCTGTCCCATGTGGCGCACCGCGACGTACTCGTCATGACGATCGCCGGCTTTCTGGGGGTCGCAGCCGGACTCATCATGCGCTGGGGGATGTTCTTCGGCGGCCGGAGTCGGGACAGCAACTCCGTGCCGTTCCTGGTCATCTGGCTCGGCAGCATCGTCGTCTACTTCGTGTCGTTCCTGCTGACGAGGGTCCTCAGTCGTTATCGCGAGCTGTCGGCCGACCGGGCCGGTGCCTACCTCACCGGCAAGCCGTCCGCGCTCGCCTCCGCGCTCACGAAAATCTCGGGCGAGATGGCTCGTATCCCGTCGCGAGACCTGCGGGAGGCGCAGGCCTACAACGCGTTCCTGTTCGCGCCGGCGATCAAGGGTCAGCAGGTGGCGTCACTCTTTGCCACCCACCCGCCGCTGGAAAAGCGCCTGGAGCAGCTCTCGGCCATCTCCAACGACCTGTCGCGCCCGTCCTGAGGTCGACGCCGCTGTTTTAGTCTCGTTAGATCGGTCCGTACGGCACGGTTATGCGTCCTTCGTTCGGATCTGACGCACGTTTCGACAGATCGGCGCAGATCCGCGATGAAGTTAGGTGAGCCCACCCCGACCGGACGGCTCCTTGCTGATCAGAGTTGAGTCGAGCGGCCGGCAGCCCGGGCTAGCCTAGGCCCGTGGCTCTCTTCAAGGACCTGTTCGGGCGCCGTACGCCGCCCGCCGCCAACCTGGACAACCTTTTCGCCGTGCCCTCGGCCGCGATCACGCTTGAGGTGGCGACGGGTTTCGCGCCGACGGGGGTCGCGTCGGTGTGCTATCGACAGGCCGAAGGCGGCGCCTTCGCGACCACCCAGAGCGACGTCCAGGCGCTGCTCGACGCCGACGGCGGGCCGAAGGTGGAGCGCTCGACCGACGAGTTCGGCTTCACCTGGCTGGTCTGCCGCCACGACCCCAGTGAGCTCGGCGAGCTCGTCACCGAGGTCCATGCGGTCAACAGCTCACTGGAGAATGCCGGGTTCGGGCCGTCGCTGCTGTGCTCGGTGGCCAACTTCGCCAACGCCGAGGGCCGGCGCCTCGGGCTGGTCTACCTCTACAAGCAGGGCACGTTCTATCCGTTCGCGCCCGAGGGCGGCAAGAAGCGCGACAACGCCCTTGAGCTGCAGGTTCGTGGCGTGCTCTCCGGCGATCTCCCGATCGAGCCGGAGCTCGGCCGCTGGATGGCGCTCTGGGACTCACCGGGGCTCTGACCGCAAGAGGCGTCCCGGTCCGCGTCTCGCCACGTCCCCAGAACCAGCCGTCGGGCGACGAGCTGCGGATGCTGCTCGGCGGTGCCGGCGCGCCGCTCACAGGAAATGACCTGACGGAATGTACGGCGTCGGCGGTGCCAGGTTGCGCAGCGGCACGTATCCCTGCGCGTGCAGCTCCATCCCGGCGGCCAACCCGGTGTCGACGGCCCACGCCTGCGCGGACGTGAGGTTGTGCAGGTTGGCCGGCTCGTCGGCAGGGCAGTCGGCGAGCACCTGCCACATCAGGTGGCTCGCGGTCTCGGGGTCGGTGGCAGCCAGCAAGTACACGTGCCCGGCTTCCCGTTGGTAGACGTAGCCACGCCGGCCACCGCCCTGCTCGACGATCCAGGCGGTCAGCTGGCGGAGCAGCAAGGGGTGGTCGGGGCCGCGGCCGGCGCCCCGCACCGACCGGTCGATCGCGTCCAGCAGATCCACGTCCTCGTCCTGAGCCGGCCGCATCCGGGGCAGCCGCGGGATCGTCGTACGGTCGACCTTGCCCCACAGCGCCATCGCCGGATGTACGTCGAAGCCTGCCAACCGGTAGCGCCGGATCGCTCGCGGGTCTCCCGACGAGCAGATGATGCCGGGCCCGGTCGCGTCGCCGTGCTGCAGCGCCGCGTCCAGCAGTGCCTTGCCGGCACCACGGGACTGGACGTCAGGCAACACTGCGAAGCTCGACAGTCCCCACAGCCCCTCCCGCAGGATGGCCACGACCTCGCCGATGATCCGGCCGTCCTGCTCGGCGACCCAACAACCGGGCGCATCGTGCTCGATCATGTGGAGCAGCCGGACGATCCAGGGGCCGGCACGTTCGGCCGATCGCAGCTCCGGTTCGGGCCAGCTCGCTTGCCGGGTCCGGACGTCGAGGTCGTAGAACGCCTGCGCCGAGACCCGCTCCACGACGGCGGCGTCGTCTGCTGTCATCGGTCGGATGCGCATGCCGCTCACGGTATCCAGGCGGTGGTGCTCCGGATCAGTCGCCGCCACCTGCGCCACCGGCGGACGTGTCGCTGCCGGCTGCACCGTCACCAGCACCACCGTTGCTGCTCGGCGGCGAGCTGCAGATCACCGTGTCGAGCGGAATGTAGGTGACGCTCTGCGTCTCCTTGCGCACCACCTCCGACGACCCCGGCTCGCGGAAGGTCCGGAACACGTCGACGTCGAACCCGCTGTAGCCGGTCGTCGCGTAACAGTCCGCGGCGCTGCTGTAGCGCGTCGTGGGCGCAGTGAAGTTGTACCGCTCCGACACGCCTGCCTCGATGTCCCAGTACTTCGTGGAGAACATCTCGACGTGCATCTCGCCCTGGCTGCTGGGCGTGCTGGGCACCACCCAGGCGTGGATCAGGATGCCGTAGGGGGTGTCGTTCTGGAACTTGAGGTCGACCGTCGGCCAGGCCACCGTTGCCTCGCGCCCCAGGGGATAGCGGTCGATGTAGAAGCTGTGCGGCTTGTGCTCGATGTCCTTCAGGCCGGCGAAGAAGGCCGCGTTGTACGTCGTCGTGACCACCTGCGA
Organism: uncultured Actinomycetota bacterium; assembly: GCA_963830495.1. Taxonomy (GTDB): domain Bacteria; phylum Actinomycetota; class Actinomycetes; order Propionibacteriales; family Nocardioidaceae; genus CAWHMS01. The sequence goes on from CAWHMS010000001.1 coordinate 46,456, forward strand.
CACCCCGCCACCGAGGTCTTCGCCGTACACCCCGTTGCTGATGATGAAGCCGGACACGAAGCCGTTGGCCTCAGTGCGCTCCCCGACCGTGTCGTTGAACGAGAAGATCTCGCCAGGCCTCAGCACGGTGCCGTTGATGAGCTCCGCAGCGCGCCCCTGGTTGGTGTTGCGGTACTCGGCATACGGGAAGTACGTGACGAAGTCGCTGACCCGCTCGCGGATCCCGAGGTCACGTGCCTCGGCTGTCGTGAAGTCGGGCCGTGCGGTGGCCGTGCCGACCTCGGCGGATCGCGCCTCGCCGGTCTCGGTGAGGACCGGCAAGATGGCCTCGGCCACCTCGCTTGCGTCGAGGGTCACGCCAGGTTTGGCGGGTACGACGACGGGCGTGCCGCCGCGCAGCACCACCGTGGCGTCCTGCGGCTGCTCGCCGATCGCCCCGATCACGTCGGCGAGACCGCGCTCGAGCTTGCCCTCGTCGATCGACGGCACGAGTCGGCCGTTGTCGATGCTCAGCCTGAGCGAGGGGGCGAAGTCCCGGACCCGCAGCGCGACGGAGCGACCCGGCAGCTCGAGGGTGATGGGGCCGGAGACGGCCGGTTCGGCCACCTTGGAGATCATGGTGTCGAGCTCGTCGGCGGTGACGTCGGGCGAGGTCGTGGAGACCGGGATCTCCCGCGGGCCGGGATCACCGAGGTAGGCCTCGGTCACCAGGGCTGCCGTGGCCTGCTGGTCGACCGTGACGCCGTCGACAGGCTGGGTGACCTCGAGTTCGCCCTTGCGGGTGTAGGAGACGGCCGGTTCGGCGGGCGCCTGGTCGACCTCAGCCGCCAGGTCGCTGATGGCGGCCTCCAGGGCCGCCTCGTCGACCTCGACGACGGGCTCGACGGCGTTCTCGGGGCCGGTGAGCAGCTCGACCATCCGGACCGGGTTCCAGGAGCGGCCGCCACCGGCGGCAAGCACCGTCTGCTCGGTGTCGAGCCCAAGGCCAACCTCGGCCGGCTCGATCTCGTAGCTCGTGCCGTCGAAGGTGAGCACGATCGGGGCCGCCGACTCGTCGGCGAGCTCGTCCTCCAGAGTGGCTTCCGCCTCGGCGGCGGACATCCCACCGATGTCGACCCCGGCAACGGTTGTCCCGCTCGGGACCCGCTCCCCGGTGAGGAAGTACCCCGCCACGTAGGCAGCCGCCAGCACGAGCAGCACCGTCGCTGCTCCGATCAGGGCCCCCCGCTTGAGCCGACTCGGCGGCGCATTCGTGCTGCTGCTCACCATTCCCCATCCCTGCCCGCGCCCCTCCTGCACACGTGGGCACACCGGGCACCAGGGTAGGGCACGAGCCGAGCCGCGATGACATCCTGGGCGCTGCCGGCGTCCGCGCCGCCCTCCTCGTCCGGTCCCTGATCGGCTTGGCACGATGAGCGCATGCGTGTGCTGATCGCCCCCGACTCCTTCGGCGGCACCCTGACCGCGGTCGAGGCGGCCGAGGCGATGGCGACGGGCTGGCGACGCCGGGCGCCGGGCGACGAGCTGGTGCTGGCGCCGATGTCCGACGGCGGGCCTGGTTTCGTCGACGTGCTGCACGCGTCGCTGGGCGGCAGCCTGAACTCGTTGACCGTGCCCGACCACTACGGCGCCACCACTCCCGTGGCATTCCTCCTCGTCGGCGACACGGCGTACGTGGAGTCGGCACAGGCCTGCGGTCTGCAGCTGAGCGAGCGGCGCGATCCTGAGCGCGGCTCGACGTACGGCGTGGGTCGGCTTTTCACCGCCGCGTTGGAGGCGGGCGCACGTCGTGTGGTCGTGGGTCTGGGCGGCACAGGCACCAACGACGCGGGCGCCGGACTCCTGGCCGCACTGGGGGCGGTGAGTACGCCGCCGGACGCGCTGCAGGGAGGGCCGCGCGGGCTGCAGAGCCTGGACGCCGTCGACCTGGCCCCGGTGCGCGCGCTCCTTGGAGACATCCGGCTTGTCGCGGCGTCTGACGTCGACAACCCGCTGCTCGGCCTGCGTGGGGCCACCAACGTGTACGGCCCGCAGAAGGGGCTGCCCGACGGACGCGCACAGCACGTCGACGCCCTGCTCGAGCGACTGGCAGACCGCACCGACCGACGGTTGGCCGATGCGAAGGGTGCGGGTGCGGCAGGCGGACTCGGGTTCGCACTGCTGCTCTGCGGCGCCGAGCGTGTCGACGGTGTCGCCCTGGTCGCCGAAGCCGTCGGCCTGCCAGCCCTGGCACGCGAGGCTGACCTGGTGATCACGGGGGAGGGCGCTTTCGACTTCCAGTCCCGTTCGGGCAAGGTGCCGTATGGCGTCGCGGCCATCGCCGGGGAGGCGATCCGGCCCTGCCTGGCGTTGGCGGGTCAGGTGCTGGTCGGCTCCCGCGAGATGCGGGCTCTGGGCGTCGAGTCGGCGTACTCCGTCGTGGACCTGGTGGGGGAGGCGGCCGCCTTCGCGGACCCCGCTGCCAGCCTGGCGGCGCTGGCCGAGCGGGTGGCCCGCACCTGGTCGCGCGGCGGCTGATCGCTCCCGTGGCTCGCGCCCGCTAACGGAACGTCGGCGCGATGTGTCACCATGGGAATGAAGGTGCGGAGACCATAGTTGTCTACCGTAGGACCGGCGCTCCGGCGCACACAGCAACCCTTGGGGAGCCTGCGAGATGACCCAGCACGTTGAGGCGGCGCCGACCGAAGCCGCGACCGGCGTGATCCTGACCGACGGCGCAGCATCGAAGGTCAAGTCGCTGCTCGACCAGGAAGGCCGCGACGACCTCAAGCTGCGCGTCTCCGTTCAGCCCGGTGGCTGCTCCGGACTGCGCTACCAGCTCTTCTTCGACGAGCGCGACCTCGATGGCGACATCGTGGCCGACTTCAGCGGCGTCGGCGTCGTGGTGGATCGGATGAGCCATCCGTACCTGCTCGGCGCCACGATCGACTTCGTCGACTCGATCGAGAAGCAGGGCTTTACGATCGACAACCCCAATGCCTCCGGCTCCTGCGCCTGCGGCGACTCGTTCCACTAGTCCCGCCACATCGACAACGCCCCGGCCCTGCAACGAGGGTCCGGGGCGTTTCGCGTCCTCGGGCGGGTTAGGAATTGGCCGGGGACGATCCCGGCACCGTGATGGGCGGCGCCGGAGCTCTCATGGTGGGTCGACGTTCCAGCTCTGCTGATCGACCTCCGCGGTGATCTCGTCGGCGAGGCGGTGCCACTGCTGTGCTGTGGCCTCGGGGTCGACGTGCTCGGGATTGGGGAGGCGGGTGACCGGATAGGCCGCAGCAAGCGCCCCAGCGTCGGCGTACACCTCGGGAAGCGTTGCCGGGTCGGCGTACGGCAGAGCAGAGGCATTCACGCTGTCACGCTAGGGCGCCGCGGTGGCGGCGGCTAGGGGTACTCGCGGGTAGTGTTGGCAGGCGTGTCCATCCTCGTCACCGGCTCTGTCGCGACCGATCACCTGATGTCGTTTCCGGGGCTCTTTGCGGACTCGCTGGTGGTGGACCAGCTGGACAAGATCGCGCTGTCGTTCCTCGTCGACGACCTGGAGCTGAGGCGCGGTGGCTGTGCGGCCAACATCTCCTTCGGGCTCGCCGCGCTCGGACAGCACCCGGTGCTCGTGGCGGCAGTGGGAGAGGACTTCGCCGACTACCGCTCCTGGCTGGAGCGGCACGGCGTGGACTGCGGCTCGCTGCACTACTCGGCCACCCGCCACACGGCTCGCTTCATCTGTACGACGGACCGCTCGCACGCGCAGATCGCCTCCTTCTATGCCGGCGCGATGAGCGAGGCGCGCGAGATCGAGCTGGAGCCGGTGACACGCCGGGTCGGATCCCCGGACATGGTCCTGATCGGGCCCAACGACCCCGAGGCGATGCGCCGCCACACGCAGGAGTGCCGGGACCGTGGCTTCCCCTTCGCGGCCGACCCGTCCCAACAGCTGGCCTGGTCCGACGGTGATCAGATCCGTGACCTGGTCGACGGCGCGACCTACCTGCTCACCAACGAGTACGAAGCGGCGCTGACCGAGAAGAAGACGGGTTGGACGGCCGACGAGATCCTGAGCCGCGTCGGCACCCGGGTGGTCACCCTGGGGGCGGCCGGCGTTCGGGTCGAGCGGGACGGCGAGGAACCGGTCGAGGTGGCGGCCCTGCCGGACGTGACTGCCGTGGAGCCCACCGGGGTCGGCGACGCCTTCAGGTCCGGTTTCCTCGGCGCTGTCGTCGGCGGGCTGTCGTCGCGGGCGGCCGCCCAGGTCGGGTGCGTGTTGGCGGCGTACGTCGTCGAGCGGGTAGGCAACCAGGAGTACTCCTTCACCCGGGATGCCTTCGTGGCGCGGTTGCGTGACGCCTACGGTGTCGAGGCGGCGGAGGAAGTATCTGGCTGGCTCACGGCCGCTCCCGCCTGATCGTTGTGGCTGAAGGTATTTCCGCTGGCGGCGTCACTTTGTTCAGCTACAGCATCAGGGCAATACCCGGCCTGGTCGGTGTGTCGTCGCGGCTGGTTCCAGCGTGTCCAAGGAGCCGGCTGAGAGGGTGCCACCACACGCGTCAACGCGACGGCCGCTGCACTAGAGTGATCCGGAGCAACACCCCTGCATTCGCTTCGACGAGGAAGGCGCCACGTGAGTCGAGACCTCACCGAGCGCGTCGCACGCCGTCCACGCTGGCGTCGGGTGGCTGCTTCAAGCCTTGGGTTCATGGCTGTGTTGATCCTCACCGGATGCTCCGAGGAGACGACCGACCAGTGGAAGCGACTGGGTCTTCCCGAGCCGGGCAGCGACCGCTCGCAGTACATCGAGGATCTCTGGATCGGGTCCTGGATCGCGGCGGGCATCGTCGGCGTCTTCGTGTGGGGACTCATCCTCTGGGCTGCGGTCCGCTACCGCCGCCGCGGTGACGACGATCTGCCCACCCAGGTGCGGTACAACCTGCCGATCGAGGTGCTGTACACCATCGCTCCGGTCATCGTCGTGGCGGTGCTCTTCTTCTTCACCGTCGAGGCGCAGAACGACGTACTGGCCGACGTCGACGATCCTGACCATGAGGTCGTCGTCGTCGGGCAACAGTGGTCATGGACCTTCAACTACGTCGACGAGGAAGTCATCGACGGTGGTGACGTCTACGACCGTGGTACGCCGGCGCAGCTGCCCGAGCTGTGGCTGGTCGAGGACGAGTCGGTCAACTTCGAGCTGCGCTCGCCCGACGTCCTCCACTCGTTCTGGGTGCCGTCGTTCTACTTCAAGCTGGACGTCATCCCCGGCCTGGACAACTCGTTCTCGATGACACCCACCGAGTCCGGGGTGTTCGAGGGCCGGTGCGCCGAGCTGTGCGGCTTCGCCCACTCCCGGATGCTGTTCAAGGTGATCGTGACCGACCGGACGTCGTACGAAGAGCACATGCAGGAGCTGAGCGACCTGGGTCAGACCGGGACCTTGCTCGGTGGCGAGAACGCCGACACGGTGGCCGGGCTCGAGACCGAGGAGGGCGAGGGCGAGTGACCGCTATCCACGAACGCCGTTCGGCGACGATCCAGGCGGTGCCTCGCACCAAGGGCCAGGTGATCGTCAAGTACCTCACGACCACCGACCACAAGGTGATCGGCAACCTCTATCTCGCCACGTCGTTCGTGTTCTTCCTGCTTGCCGGGCTGATGGCCATGGTCATCAGGGCGGAGCTCGCTCGACCAGGCACCCAGGTGGTCGACGACGAGGTCTACAACCAGCTCTTCACGATGCACGGCACGATCATGCTGCTGCTGTTCGCCACGCCTCTGTTCGTCGGCTTCGCCAACTGCATCATGCCGCTGCAGATCGGGGCCCCCGACGTGGCGTTCCCGCGGCTGAACATGTTCAGCTACTGGCTGTTCCTCTTCGGCGGGCTGATCGCCTTCTCTGGCTTCCTCGTGCCCGGCGGCGCGGCCGACTTCGGCTGGACGGCGTACACCCCGCTGTCGGACTCGGTGCGGTCGCCGGGCTTCGGCGGTGACCTGTGGGTCATGGGCCTGTGGATGGTGGGTCTGGGCACCATCTTGGGTGCGGTCAACTTCATCACCACGATCTACTGCATGCGTGCGCCCGGTATGACGATGTTCCGGATGCCGATCTTCACCTGGAACATCTTGGTCACGTCGTTCCTGGTGCTCATCGCCTTCCCGATCCTCGCCGGCGCCTTGCTCGCGCTCGAGGCAGACCGGGCCTTCGGCGCACACATCTTTGACGCCGCGACCGGTGGTCCGATCCTCTGGCAGCATCTGTTCTGGTTCTTCGGGCATCCCGAGGTCTACATCATCGCGCTGCCGTTCTTCGGGATCATCACCGAGATCCTGCCTGTCTTCAGCCGCAAGCCGATCTTCGGGTACGTCGGGCTGGTGGCGGCCACTCTCGGGATCGCCGCTCTCTCCGTCGCGGTGTGGGCGCACCACATGTTCGTGACCGGTCAGGTGGATCTGCCGTTCTTCTCCTTCATGACGTTCCTGATCGCCGTACCGACCGGGGTGAAGTTCTTCAACTGGATCGGCACGATCTGGGGCGGCTCCGTCAGCTTCGACACGCCGATGCTCTGGGCGCTCGGCTTCTTGACGACGTTCCTCTTCGGCGGGCTCACCGGCGTGATCCTCGCGTCACCGCCGCTGGACTTCCAGGTGTCGGACTCGTACTTCGTGGTGGCGCACTTCCACTACGTCGTCTTCGGCACCGTCGTGTTCGCGATGTTCGGTGGCTTCTACTACTGGTGGCCGAAGATCACGGGACGGATGCTCGACGAACGGCTGGGCAAGATCCACTTCTGGCTGCTGTTCATCGGCTTCCACACCACGTTCCTGGTACAGCACTGGCTCGGCGTCGAGGGGATGCCGCGCCGGTATGCCGACTACAACGAGGCCGACGGATTCACCACGCTCAACGAGATCTCGTCGTTGGGTGCCTTCCTGCTGGGCATCTCGACGATCCCGTTCCTCTACAACGTGTGGCAGACACGTCTGGCGCCGAAGGTCGAGACGGACGATCCGTGGGGTTGGGGCCGGTCCCTGGAGTGGGCAACCTCGTGTCCGCCGCCGCGCCACAACTTCGTCACGCTGCCGAGAATCCGTTCGGAGAGCCCGGCCTTCGACCTGCACCACCCCGAGGTAGCGCTCCTCGAGCTCGAGGAGAACGAGCACCTCAACTCCGAGCGCGACGTCGCTGACACGGCCGACGTCACCGGACGTGCTGGACACCTGCAGGAACAGGTCGACGGAGCGCCACCCCACGGTCGTGACGGTGACGAGGAGGACCGACGGTGAAGATCGAGGCCTGGATCTTCGGCTTGAACGCCGTGTTCTTTGCACTGGTCACCCCGACGTACTGGTTTCTCTCCGAGGATCCAACCGGCACCTCCGCGCTGGTGATGTCGACGTTGCTGGCCGCGCTGGTCGCCTTCTACCTCGGGTTTCACGCCAAGAAGATGGACGCGCGCCCCGAAGACGACAAGCGAGCCGAGGTCGTCGACGGCGCCGGCGAGCTGGGGTTCTTTCCGCCGTACTCGTGGTGGCCGCTGTGGTGTGCGTGTGCACTGGCCGTGTGCGTGCTGGGCGTCGTCTTCGGATGGTGGCTCTTCCTGATCGGGGTGGGAGCGGGCTCGATCGCGTTGGTGGGGTATGTGTTCGAGTTCTACCGGGGTGAGCACGCGCACTGAGCGCGCCTGCTCCGTGGCCGAAGCGCGGGGACCGTCCGCTGAGCGGACGACAAGCGTGACCGTTCGGTGACACGAGTCACGGTTCTTTCGATTCGGTCACAGCGCGCCTCGTTGTTACTGTGGTCGCCGCACTGTGACGAGAAGGAGCAATACCACATGGCATACCGGCACGTACGTCGTGGGCTGGTGGCGCTGGCGGCAGCCGGCACACTGGTCGGCTTGTGCGCATGCACGAGCGAGACGTCGTCGGAGGCCTCCGGGGGGACGGATTCCACTCAGGAGAGTGGCTCGGACGCGCCCACCGAGAGCAAGCCGCCCACCTCCGCCGCGCTGCTCGTCACCAACGTCGGTGCCGACACGGTCTCCGTCGACACGCCGGTGACCGTCCAGGTGCAGGACGGGAACCTCACGAAGGTGTCGTTCGCCGAGGCCAAGGGCGCTGCCCTCAGCGGCTCGTTCAACGCCGACAAGACCGAGTGGGTCGCCGACGAGCTCCTCGAGCCCGGGTCGACGTACGTCGTCAAAGCCGAGGCCGTCGACGAGGCCGGTCTGGTGGCCCGCACCAAGGATCGCTTCGCGTCGGACGACCTGACCCTCGACGAGCAGACCTACGCCAGCCTGAGTCCGCTGGAGGGCGAGACCGTGGGCGTCGGCATGCCGGTCATCGTGCAGTTCGACGTACCGGTCACCGACCGCGCCGAGTTCGAGCGCCACATGCACGTGACGGCGGCTCCTGAGACGCGGGGCAGCTGGCACTGGTACAGCGACAACGAGGCGCACTGGCGCCCGAAGAGCTACTGGCAGTCCGGCACCGACGTCTCCGTCGACCTGGATCTCAACGGGGTGAATGCCGGAAACGGCATCTACGGCCAGGAGGACCGGCAGGTCGACTTCGAGATCGGCCAGTCCGTCGTGCTCAAGACGGACCTGCAGCGGCATCAGATGGACGTGTACGTCGACGGCGTGGTCGCGCGATCGATCCCTGTCACCGGGGGCAAAGACGGCTTCGAGAGCCGCAGCGGCACCAAGCTGATCGTCGAGAAGTTCGAGAGCAAGCGGATGGATGCTGCCACCACCGGCATCGAGCCGGGCGACCCGGAATACTACAACATCGCCAATGTCGAGTACGCCCAGCGGGTGACTTTCTCGGGTGAGTTCATCCATGCGGCGCCGTGGTCGGTGGGCGACCAGGGCTCGAGCAACGTGTCGCACGGTTGCGTCGGCATGAGCACGGCGGACGCCCAGTGGCTGTTCGGTCTGACCCACCGTGGCGACCCCGTCGAGGTGACCGGCTCCGACCGCGGCCTCGAAGAGGGCAACGGCTGGACCGACTGGGACGTCTCGTACGCCGAGTACAAGGCCGGCTCCGCCCTCTGAGCCTCGTCGATTGACGGGTCGTCGGGAAGAATCTGACGGGTCGACGGGAACAATCTGACTGCTCGACGGATTTACTTGTCGCGGCGGCTGGAGCCTTCGAGCTCGAACTCGTCGCCACCCACCTGACCACCGGTCTCGATCCCCCGGTGCTCACCCGTCGGCACCTGCGGATGCTCGGGATCGTGGTGGTGCTGCGCCTCCTCGAGCTCGGCTCGGGTCGGCTTCTGGACGTCGTCGCCGTACCAGAACCTTGAGAGCCTGGCCCGGATCCGATGCCGCGAGCGCTTCGGCGCACGCACCCCGCCGGCATCCTCTGCCGGCCCCAGCTCGTGCACCGAGGGACGCTCGTGACTGCTGATCATGTACGCACGCCCGGGCTGGATCGGACCGTGGATCTCGGTGTAGGCGCCCTCGGGGGAGCGCATGATCACCCCGGTCTCGTAGCCGTGCAGCAGCAGCTCGCGGTCGTGCCGCTGCAACGACAACGCCCAGCGTCGCGCGATGATGAATGCCAGCACCGGGCCGACGAAGATCAGCACGCGCGACGTGTTGGTGATGGTGTAGATCGACAACCCGAAGTGCGTCGCGATGATGTCGTTGCCGCCGGAGATCCAGAGCAGTCCGTACGCCGTGATGCCCGCCACACCGAGCCCGGTCCGCGTCGGCGCGTTGCGCGGACGCTGCAGCAGATGGTGCTCCCGATCGTCGCCGGTGATCCACTTCTCGACGAACGGGTAGGCACCGAGGACGGTGAACAGCAGCCCCATCAGCAACACGCCAGGGATGAAGACGTTCCATGAGATGGTGAATCCCCAGAGCTCGGTCTCCCAGGGCGGCATGATCCGTAGGCCGCCGTCGAGCCAGCCCATGTACCAGTCCGGCTGCGAGCCCGCGGTCACCTCCGCCGGGTTGTACGGCCCGAACATCCAGACGGGATTGATCTGGAGGAACGCGCCCATCAGGGCGGTCACACCGAAGACGATGAAGAAGAAGCCGCCCGCCTTGGCCATGTAGACCGGCAGCAAGGGGTATCCGACCACGTTCTTCTCGGTGCGGCCGGGGCCCGGCCACTGGGTGTGCTTGTGGTAGACGAGCAGCAACATGTGAGCGGTGATCAAGCCGAGCAGCAGGCCCGGAATCAGCAGCACGTGCACGATGTAGAGCCGCGGGATGAAGATGTCGCCCGGGAACTCGCCGCCGAAGACGAAGAACGAGAGGTAGGTCCCGACCACGGGGATCGAGCGAATCAGGCCCTCGGCGATCCGCAGCCCGGTGCCCGAGAGCAGGTCGTCGGGAAGCGAGTAGCCGGCGAAGCCCTCGACGATGCCGAGCTGCAGCAGCCCGAGACCGATCAGCCAGTTGAGCTCGCGTGGCTTCCGGAATGCCCCCGTGAAGAACACCCGGAGCATGTGGATCGATCATCGCGGCGAGAAACAGCGAGGCGGCCCAGTGGTGCATCTGCCGCATCAAGCAGCCCGCCGCGTACGTCGAACGAGAGTTCCAGCGTCGAGGAGTACGCCTCGGACATGTGGATGCCACGCAGGTTGGCGTAGCTGCCCATGTACTCGACCTCGGCCATGCTGGGCTTGAACCACAACGACAAGAAGACGCCGGTCAGCAACAGGACGACGAAGCTCCACAGCGCGATCTCGCCGAGCATGAAGGACCAGTGGTCAGGAAAGACCTTGCGCAGCTGCTTCTTGGCCAACCCGTAGAGACCGATCCGGTCGTCGAGCCACTTCACCGGACCGCCCGGTGCGTTGTTCGCCGACTCGGGTGATGCGGTCGCCGCTGAGCTCATCGCGCGACATCCTCGCTCCCAGTAGCTCGGCCCCACGGGCTCCAGGAAGTCGCTCATCGCAATCAAGTATCCCTCGTCATCCAAGCCGAGCGGGAGCTGCGGCAGCGGGCGGGCTGCCGGACCGAAGAGGACGCGGGAGTTGTCGGCGAGGTCGAATGTCGACTGATGGCACGGGCATAGCACGTTGTGGGTCTGCTGCTCCCACAGGCTGATCGGGCAGCCGACGTGGGTGCAGATCTTGGAGTAGCAGAGGATCCCGTCGATGCCCCAGTCCTCCTTGCCGGGGTCCGGCGTGATGTCCTGCGGGGTTCATGCGTACGACGATGACGGCTGCCTTGGCCTTCGCGTTGAGCAGCGCCGTGCCCTCGTACTGCGCCGGGATGAGGTTGCCCTCCTCGTCCTCCTGCTCGAAGAACAGCCCAGGCTCAGCGTTGATCAGCTGGCCGATCTCGATGTCCTCGGGACGAAGCGGCGTTCCGTCGACGTCGTGGACGACGCGCATGCCCCCCTGGCCCACACGGTGGTGGCGGGCTTGTCGCCGGGGAGCGGGCCCAGGTCGCGGAGGAACACGATCGCCGGCAGCCCGAGCGCGGCGAGGGCGCCGAAGAGGCTGTTCCGGATCATCGTGCGACGCCCGAAACCGGACTCCTCGGCTCCGGCCTGGAAGGCTGCGACCGTCTCTTCACGGTCTTCGGCGCTCGAGCCGCCCGGGTGTCGGTGCTCGATGATCTCGTGGTCGGTCATGAGCTTCTTGGCCCACTGGATGGCGCCGAGACCGATGAGCGAGCAGGGCGAAGCCGAGTGCGCCGCCGATGGCGGCGTTCTGAGCGCCGATGCCCAAGAACGTCTGGTTGCTGTCGACAGTGAAGTAGGCGACGCAGCGCAGCACCGCCAGGATGGCGCCAGCGACGAACAGCCCGGCGACCTGGCGCTCGGCACGTCGCTCCTGGCTCTCGTCGACGTCGGTGGGCCGCGGCTCGTGCTCGGGCAGGCCAGGGTCGTGGATGGGCTCGGCCCGCGGCGCGTCGTAACGCTCGATGCCCGGGTAGTCCTCCGGGCGTCCTTCCCGGCCCGGTCTGCGCGAGGTCGTCGCTCATCTCACTTCTTCCCAGACTTTCCTCGCGGACGCCGTTGTTACCGATCCAGACCGCGACGAGGACCAGGCTGCCGATCCCGACCAGCCAGCCCCACAACCCCTCGGTGACGGGTCCCAGGCTGCCGAGGGCTGATCCGCCGTACGTCGGGCTGGTCCTCGAGCGACTGGATGTAGGCGATGATGTCCCGCTTGTCCTGCGGGGCTGAGGACGGTGTCGTCGGAGAACACGGCATCTGCTGCGGTCCGGTGAGCATCGCCTCGTACATGTACTTGGCGTCGACGCCGTGCAGTGGGGGAGCGTAGCGACCTGCGGGAGCGCCCCGCCCGTTGCCGAGAAGTTGTGGCAGGCCGTGCAGTTGGTCCGGAAGAACTCGCCGCCTCGGACCGGTCCTCGGCGTCGACCTCGCGGCGTCGTACTGCTCGTCGCTCGGGGATGGCCGGGCCCGGGGCCAGCGAGGCGACGTAGGCCGCGAGCGCCTCGATCTCTTCCTCGCGTGTAGACGGCGTCCTTGCTGCGGCGCCTGCACGCCGGGCGCTGCACTCGGCATCCGGCCGGTGCCGACCTGGAAGTCGACGGCGGCGGCGCCGACGCCGATCAGCGACGGCCCGTAGTTGCCGCCGGACTTCGTGGGGATGCCCTCGGCGTTCTTGCCGTGGCACGACGAGCAGCCGACGAGGAACAGCTGGCGGCCCTGCTTCGATGAGGTCGCGTCGGCCAGCTCGTCGTCCTGCGCGCGGCGGGCTTCGGCGCGAACGGCGGAGTACACGCCGCCGGCCACGACCAGACCCAGCAACGACCACGACCAGGCCGGCGAGCGGGTGCCGGCGGCGGGCAGACGAGGAACCTCACGTCACGTGACTCCTCGCTCCGCCGCTACTGGATCAGGTAGATGGTCGCGAACAGGCCGATCCAGACGACGTCGACGAAGTGCCAGTAGTACGACACGACGATGGCGGTGACAGCTTGCTCGTGGGTGAAGCGGCGCGCCATGAAGGTGCGGCCGAGGACGAAGAGGAAGGCGATCAGGCCACCGGTGACGTGCAGACCGTGGAAGCCGGTGGCGAGGTAGAAGACCGAGCCGTACGGCGACGACGGGAGCGTGATGCCGCGGTCGGACTAGCTCGGCGTACTCGTAGACCTGGCCGGCGATGAAGAACGCGCCCATCAGGTAGGTCAGCACGAACCACTCGCGCAGGCCCCACTGGGCGACCTGGCAGACCGAGCCGCTACGCCCGACCTGGCCGCGCTCGGCGGCGAAGACGCCGAGCTGGCAGGTGACCGAGGACAGCACCAGCACGGTGGTGTTGACGGTGGCGAACGGGACGTTGAGCTTGGCGGTCTCCTGCGCCCAGAGCGCGGGGGCGACGGGGCGCGGATCGTGAAGTAGCACGCGAACAGCGCCGCGAAGAACATCAGCTCGACTGGACGAGCCAGACGATGGTGCCGACGCTGACCATGCTGGGACGGTCATGCTGACCGTGCAGCCGGGACGCGGGGATCGCCGTCGTAGTCGCCACCCGGGCATTATGGCGGTAGGCCCCTCCGGTGGCACACCGACCCCCCGGCATTCTTAGGCTGTTCCTGTGACGTTGCACGCCCACGCCGACCAGACCGACCAGGTCCCCGCGCTGACCTTCGAGCGGCTCTTCTCCGCGTGGACGTGGGAGATCGACCCGCTGGTGGTGGTCGTGCTCGCCGCGGCGCTCTACCTGAACGGCGTGCGGGTACTGCACCGCCGGGGCGATCGGTGGTCGTCCTGGCGCACTGTTAGCTTCGTGGTCGGCGGCTCGGGGCGATGCTGCTGGCAACGCAGTCGGCGCTGGCGACGTACGACACGATCCTGCTCAGCATGCACATGGTGCAGCACATGGTGCTGTCGATGGTGGCGCCGATCTTCATCGCGCTGGGCGCACCGGTCACGTTGGCGCTGCGCACGCTGCCGCGGCGCCACGCGGCTGGCTGCTCGCGGCGTTGCACAGCAAGGTGGCTGCGGTGGTTGCCTACCCGCGGTGGCGTTCACGCTGTTCGTGCTCAGCCCGTGGGCGCTCTACTCCTCCGGGTGGTACGAGGCGACGCTTCGCTCGCGAACCTGCACGAGCTGATGCATCTGCACTTCCTCTCGTGGGCTGCCTGTTCTTCTGGCCGCTGGTGGGTCTGGATCCGGTGCCGGGGCGGGTTGCCTACCCCTTCCGGATGCTCACGGTCTTTGCGACGCTGCCGTTCCACGCGTTCCTCGGCGTGACCATCATGACCATGTGACACGTGATCGCGGGGACTGGTACACGGGCTCGACGCGGACCTGGGGCGGCGAGCCCGCGCGAGGACCAAGGACTCGCCGGAGGCATGCTCTGGGGCGCCGGCGACCTGGTCGGGCTGGTGGTCTTCGGCGTGCTGTTCGTCAATGGGTGCGGCCGCCAGCGCGAGGCGGCCCGGGAGGACCGTCAGCTCGACCGTGAGGAGGCGCGCGGCGCGTGCGGCCGGTGAGGGCGACGTACCCACGGCCGCACGGGATGTGCCGACCACCGCGGAGTGAGGCAGGCTTGCCGGGATCAGGAGGGGCTGCCGCGGTACGATCGCGCCGAGCATTGCGGACGAGCCAGCGCGGGACCCGACCCGCCACCGACGCGACGAGGGACAGGTCACGTGCCCATGAAGGTTCTGGTTTACAGCGACGACATCAACACCCGCAGCGACATCATACTGGCACTGGGCAAGCGCCCCCACCCCGACCTGCCGGCCGTGGAGTATGCCGAGGCGCGACCGAGCCGGTCGTGATCGCGACTGCTGGATGCCGGCGGGATGGACCTGGCGATCCTCGACGGAGAGGCCGTGCCCGCCGGCGGGATGGGCGTTGCGCGGCAGATCAAGGACGAGATCTATGGATGCCGCCCAGCCTGGTGCTGACCGGGCGCCAGCAGGATGGCTGGCTGGCGACCTGGTCTCAAGGCCGACGCCGCCGTATCCCATCCGATGGACCCGTCGAGCTGGCCGACGCAGTGATCGGCTGCTGCGCCCGCGGACCGACATCGCGGCACGCCGAGCTGAACGCGAGGGAGCGGGAGTACACCTGGCCTGCGGTGCTGTCCGGATTGATGGCTCGGCAGGACCTCACGGCTGAGCAGACCGGCGTGGGCGATGGAGCAGGTGCTGGCCGGCGAGGCGAGCCCGTCGCAGATCGCCGGTTTCGCGATCGCGCTGCGAGCCAAGGGCGAGACCGTCGACGAGGTCGAGGGTCTGGTGCGCACGATGTACGCGCACGCGGTCCGATCGACGTAGCCGGGCGCGACGGTCGACATGGTCGGCACGGGCGGCGACCGGGCGCACACGGTGAACATCTCCACCATGGCCGCGCTGGTGACCGCGGGCGCCGGTGCGACCGTGGTCAAGCACGGCAACCGCGCGGCGTCGTCGTCGTGCGGCACCGCCGACGTGTTGGAGCGCGCTCGGCGTACGTCTGGACCTTCCGCCTTCACGGTGGCCGAGTGGGCCGCGAGGCGGGGATCACGTTCTGCTTCGCGCCGATGTTCCACCGCGCGCTGCGGCACGCCGCGGTCGCCGGCGTGAGCTCGGGGTGGGCACGACGTTCAACTTCCTGGGCCCGCTGGCCAACCCGGCGCGACCCGCCGCGCAGGCCGTCGGCTGTGCCGACCTGCGGATGGCGCCGATCCTCGCGGGTGTGCTGGCGCGGCGTGGCGTCGAGGCGGTCGTGTTCCGCGGCGACGACGGGCTCGACGAGCTGACCACCACGACGACGTCGCAGGTGTGGGTGGTCGCGGGCGGGACGGTGCAGCAGGAGACGCTCGACCCGCGGCCCTCGACATCCGCTCCCGCGAGCCACCGCGAGGCGCTGCGCGGTGGTGACGTCGACTTCAACGCCGACGCCGTGCACCGGCTGCTCGACGGCGAGGCGGGCGCCGTACGCGACGCGGTCGTGCTCAACGCCGGTGCGGCCCTGGCGACGCATGCCGGCGAGGCAGGGCCCGCTGCACGAGCGGGTCGCCGCGGGCATGGCGCGTGCGCGCGAGTCGCTGGACAGCGGTGCGGCGAAGGCCGTGCTGGCGCGCTGGGTCGAGACCAGCGACCGGCTGTTCGACGCCTAGGCAGTTGGCCGTCACGCCCGGAGGTGGCCGGTGAGCCGCCAGTCCATTCAGAGCATGGCGACGCTCAGTGCTCGAGGCCGATGGAGAACGCTGCTTCGAGGTCGTGCTGGGAGTAGGCCTGGAAGGCGATGTGCGTCTCGGTCGCGAGTACGCCGGGCACCTTGTTGATGCCGCCGGGCACGACCGTGGCCACCTGGTCGTGCTCGCGTACGCGGACGAGCGCGATCAGGTCGATCTCGCCCGTGACGGAGTAGACCTCGCTGACGCCGTCGATCGCGGCGATCTTCTCGGCGACCTCGGGGATCTTGTCGACCTCGGCGTTGATGAACACGATCGCGGTGATCACGGTGGCTCCTCGCCCTCCCACGTCGGCAGATGACGAGCCGAGCCTAGTGCCCCGGCCGGCGACGTTGCTCGCGACGAACCACGTCGCCGGCCGGGGTACTGGTGCGAGTGCCTCGCAGCCGTGCGCGCGAGCCTGATCAGCGCGGGCGGGCACGGTGGTGCACCGGCAGGTCGCGCCGGTCGTCGAACGGCACCAGTGAGGTCTTCGACGCCTCGACCGCGTCGAGCGTGTGCCGAAGGCCTTCGGCGCCGCCGATGGGGCACGACCACTCACCGTCGAGATGCACCAGGCGCACGCCGGCCGACTCGAGCCAGCGCAGGATCTTCTCGCTCTCCTCGGCGGTCGCCGACGGTGCGGGACCCGGCCCCGGCGTGACGGTCTCGGCCTCGGCGCGCAGCGTGCGCACCCAGTCGCCGGCGTGTGCGCCGGGCGGGATGACGCCGGCCGCGGCCAGCCGGCCATGGCGTACGACATGGACCTCCCACGCGCCCGCGTCGTTGCGGCGCGCGGCGACCAGCTCGGCGCAGCGGGTCAGCGCTCCCAGGCGCTGCCGCCGGGCGGCGGCGCGCACGAAGCGGTGAGCCGGTCGCGGTGCGCCGCAGCGTCCTCGAAACGACAGTGCTCGGCCAGGCGGGCCATCTTGGACGTCGGCGGCGGCGACCACCTCGCGCGGGTCGGCCAGTAGCGCGTGGCGCAGTCGCTCGACGACACGCGCGTAGGGACCGGGCGCAACCGAGCCGTCGCACGGCGACAGGCACCGCCCCATCTCGGCGAGCACACACGCACCCAGGTGCGGCTCGCGCGCCATCTTGGTCGTGCACTGCCGGATCGGGAATGCCTCGTGCAGCGCGGCCGCGGCACGCTCGGCGGTGCGCCGGGACGTGAACGGTCCGAGGTAGGTCGCGCCGTCGGTGAGCACCTGGCGCACGAGCGAGAGCCGTGGCCAGTGCTCGACGGTGAGCTTCAGCCAGTGCACCCGCTCGGGATGGCGTGAACGCCGGTTGTAGCGCGGCTTGTGCTGCTTGATCAGCCGGAGCTCACGGACCTCGGCCTCCAGCGGGGTGGTGCACTCGATGCCGACGACCGACTCGGCCAGACCCACCATCTCGCCCATCCGCGACCTGGTCTCACTCGCGGTGAAGTAGGTGCGCACGCGGGTGCGAAGGTCCTTGGACTTTCCGACGTACAGGACCCGCTCGCGGTAGTCGCGGAAGAGATAGACACCGGGGGCGTGCGGGAGCTGCTCGGCCAGGTGGCGCTTCTTGCGCTGCTCGGGAGTGACCCGCGAGGAGAACGTGTGCAGCTCCTCGAGCGTCTGCACGCCGAGCGGACCGAGTCGCTCGAACAGGCCGTGCAGCACGTGGACGGTCGCGCGTGCGTCGTCGAGCGCACGGTGGATCGGTGTGGTGGGGGAGCGGAAGACACGGGCGAGCGTGGCGAGCTTGCAGTTGGGCGCGTCGTCACGGTTGAGAACACGGCGGGCCAGGCGCGCGGTGTCGACGACCTCGAACGCCGGCCAGGGCAGTCCGAGCTCGGCGGCGTTGTGCTTGAGGAACCCGACGTCGAACGGCGCGTTGTGCGCGACGAGCACGCTGCCGCGGGCGAACTCCAGGAAGGCCGGCACCGCCTCGGCCGCCGACGGCGCCGTCGCGACCATGCCGTCGGTGATGCCGGTCAGCACCGCGATGAACGCCGGGATCGACGTCTTCGGGTTGACCAGCGTCTGGAACTCAGCCACAACCTCGCCGCCACGCACCTTCACCGCACCGATCTCGGTGATCCCCGAGCCCCCGGCCGGCGAGCCGCCGGTGGTCTCCAGGTCGACGACAAGAACGTCGCGTCGCGCAGCGGGCGGCCCAGCTCGTCGAAGGTCTGCTGGATCGCGATGTCGCAGGCCGGTGCACCGGCCTCGTCGGCATGCGCCCCGAGCAGGATGCTCATGTCCGAACGGTAGGTGTCGCCACCGACAGTGCCGAGTCGCCACGCCCGCGTACTGGATGCGATCGTGCTCAGTGCGGCGGTCCGAGGGCAGCCCGCACGATCCTGCGGCGCGCGGCCAGGTCGACGTAGAGTCCCGCCATGTCCTTCGATGTCACCGCGGACGCCTACGGCCGGTTCATGGGTCGCTTCTCCGAGCCGCTCGCGGAGCGGCTGGTCGCGCATGTCGACGCCCGTCCCGGTCAGCGCGCGTTGGACGTGGGGTGCGGGCCGGGTGCCTTGACGGCCCAGCTGGTGGGTCGTCTGGGGGCCGACGCGGTGGCGGCTGTCGACCCGTCGGCGTCGTTCGTGACCGCTGCTCGGGATCGATTTTCCGGGCTGGAGGTCCACACGGCTGCGGCAGAGGACCTGCCCTTCGACGACGACACCTTCGACCTCACCCTGGCTCAGCTTGTCGTACCCTTCATGTCCGACCCGGTGCAGGGTCTGCGCGAGATGGGCCGGATCACGCGACCCGATGGCACAGTGGCCGCTTCCGTGTGGGATCTTGCCGGCGGGAACGGCCCGTACACGGCCTTCTGGGCAGCGGTGCACGACACGGATCCGGACGCGCCGGACGAGGCCGCAATGGCCGGCGCGCGCGAGGGCCACCTGTCCGAGCTGTGCGCGGCGGCGGGTCTCCACGTCATCGAACTGGCGGTGCTGAGCGTGACGGTCGGCTTCGCGAGCTTCCATGAGTGGTGGGATCCCTTCACGCTCGGCGTCGGCCCAGCAGGTGCGTACGTCGCCACCCTGTCAGCCGCGCAGCGCGAGACCCTCCGTGCCAGCTGCCGGCACCGGCTACCACCGCCCCGGTTCGAGGTCACGGCGAAAGCCTGGTGTGTCATGGCGCGGCCCGGCGCCCCTCAGCGATGACCGATTCCTCCGGCGCTTCCGGCATCGGCTTGCCCCGCGAGGGCGAGCGGCTGCGGTGTGGCGGGTGCGGCAACCTGACCCGCTTCGACGTCGTACGCCGGGCCACGACACGGGAGTACTGGCACCAAGACCTGTCCGGCGAGCTCGCGGTGGAGGACTCGGACACGCTGGAGCAGACGGTCGTGTCGATCACCTGTCGGTGGTGCGAGCGAGCCGACGCGATCAAGATCGTGCCACGCCCGGGTTCGGACGGCTGACGCATCCGGCGGCACCCTGGGCTCCGGCCCCAGTGCCGGTCGGCAGTGCTTCCCGGTGACGGCAGGAAACCTCTCGCGCCATCGTCGGCCCACTACGCTGGCACAACGATGACTCAAGCACGCGATGTCGATACGCCGTTGCCGAGTCAGGTCCGCGCCAGGCTGACCACCCTCGCCTCCGACGGCCTGGCCCGGATGCCCCAGGCGCAGGTGCCCCCGCCGCTGCGTCGAGCGATGTCGTTCGCACCTGCCAAGCGGGCGAAGCTCGTGGGTGCCCAGCTGCTGCAGTACGTCGAATCCGACGACGAGTTTCGCGAGCACCTCGCGACCCAGGTGCGCGCCCTGACGCCGCAGGTGGCGGCCTCGCTCGAGGCGCCGGACCCCGCTCAAGAGACCGACGTCGTGGAGGCGGCGGCGGTCGCGGCAATCCTGCGTCCGGCCGGATGGGCCGAGCTGGTCGATCGGGCACGAGAGCTCGAAGGCAGGCGGCGTACGACGGGTGGCGACCTCGAATCGACGATCAACAAGCTCGCAGGTGATCTCGAGCAGGCGCGCGGCGCCACCAAGGCGATCCGCGAGCGGATGCGGACCCAGGTGGACGAGCTGAAGGCGGAGAACGCTGTTTTGCGTCGGAAGCTCGGCGAGGCTCGAGGGCGGCTCCGGGAGGCCGAGGGCCGAGCGGCAGCAGCCGATGACCGCATCGAGACCGCCGCCCGGGAAGCCGACATCGCCATCCGGGAGGCCGAGGCCGAGGCGCGTCGGCTGCGGCAGCGCATCTCCGAGCTCGAGACCGAGTCGGGCGCTGCGCGTCGGGCGACACGTGACGAGCGGGAGGAGCAGTCCGTCCGGCTCAGGCTGCTGCTCGAGACGCTGATGGACACCACGACCGGGCTGCGCCGCGAGCTGGCCCTGGCACCGTCGGATGCGCTACCGGCGGATGCGGTGCCGGCGGTAGAGCCCTCGACCGGCTCGGGCGTCGCGGGGGTGGGGCGGGCACTGCTGATCGATGATCCTGCGTTGCTTCGACGGCTCCTCGAACTGCCCCGCGTTCACCTGGTCATCGACGGCTACAACGCGTCGAAGACGGCGTGGCCGACCGTCCCGCTCGATCAACAACGCAGCAGGCTCGTCTCGGGGGTCGCCGCCCTGGTGGCGGGCAAGGGAATCGAGTGCACGATCGTCTTCGACGGGGCCGATCTCAAGCACCCTCCGCCGGTGTCGTCACCCAGGGGGGTCCGGGTGCGCTTCAGCCCGCCCGGGGTGATCGCGGACGACCTGATCCGGCAGCTGGTGGCCGCTGAGCCCGGCGGACGGCCACTCGTCGTGGTGTCGACTGACCGGGAGGTGGCCGAGTCAGTCACGAAGCTGGGCGCCCGATCGGTGGCGTCGATCTCGCTGGTCAAGGCGATCGGCGCCTGAGCCTCAGGTCTCGGTGCGGCTCAACGAGAACGACCTGACAGGCAGGTCAACGCGAACAGCCTGACGGCTCAACGAGGGGAGGGCTCAGGGCGGATCGACGTAGGTCGAGTCGACCGACTCGACCATGCGCAGCGGCGGCACCAGCCCGGCACCGGCCAGTACGTCGAGAGCCTGACGCTCGGCGTCGTCGAGCACGACGCCGTACGGCGGCCCGCCGAGCAGCACCGTCACGACACAGTCGCCGCAGCCGACCCCTCGCACCGAGCAGCGGTCGCAATCGATGACCACCGGGTCTTCGGCGGAGCCGTCGTGCACCCCTGGCGGCACGGGCGGCCGCTCCGTGGGGTAGTGCGGCAGTCGCGCGTCGGGTGTCATGACGACCTCCTGGTCTACTGATGCTGCTGACCCTCCAGACGCTAGGGGCCACCGCCGACAGTCTTGTGGTCCGTCACTGACCGTGGTGACGCGTGTCACGCCGCGTGTTGTCCCGAAACACCGCACCCGGCTGGCCCCGGTCCCACCCGGTCGCTATTGTGTGTGGCCGACCTGGAAATGCGTGGGGGCGCCGTGTTCTGGGTACGCATGTGCACCTGTGCGGCGGCCTGATAGCGACAATGTGGTTGGCAGCCGCGATCTGCGAGTGAAAGTGAGAGCGGCGACCCGTGTCGATCGGCCGTACGACCCCTGTGCCCACGTCCTGGAGGCAACGGTCCGTCCTGAGGCGAATGTCCGTCCTCGGCTCCGGAGCGCTTGTGGCCAGCCTGGTGCTGGCTCCGGCCCCCGGCTCGGCTGATCCCGACGACGACCCGCGTGGCGAACCCACGATCGCCGAGGTCGAGCACCGCCTCAACGACCTCCAGCATCGGGCGGAGATCGCCTCGGAGGAGCTCAACACCGCCCGCGAGCAGCTCGACTCCGCCCGCGAGCAGCTCGGCACGCTCCAGAACGACCTCGATCGCAAGCGCCAGCAGGTCCAGAGCCTGCGCAGCCAGGTCGTCGGGTCGGCCGTCGCCGACTACCAGGCGGCGTCGGGGCTCTCCACCGCGACAACCTTCCTGCAGACCGAGGACCCGGCCAAGTTCATGGACGACATGGCCACTCGCGAAGTCGTGCTCCGGCAGGAGACCGCGCTGCTGCAGAAGCTGGCCCGACAGCAGAAGCAGCTCGGCGTCCAGGAGCAACAGGCGCAGCTCCAGGTCGACGCCGTCGCCGATCAGAGGTCGGAGCTGGCCGAGAACAAGGGAGAGCTGGACGCACGCACCGCCGAGGCCCAGGAGCTCCTCGACGAGCTGGAGGCACAGCAGCGTGAGCGCATCCTGGCCCGCCAGGCTCGGCAGGCCGAGCTAGCCGCCGCAACGACCACCACCACCGGGTCGTCGACACCGAGCCGTAGCCAGGTGCGGGTCGCTGACGTACCCGCCTCGGGACGGGCCGCCGTGGCGGTCGAGACCGCGCTGGCCCAGGTGGGCGACGCTTACGTCTACGGCGCGACCGGTCCGGACGCCTTCGACTGCTCGGGCCTGACCATGTACGCGTGGGCTGCTGCCGGCGTCTCGCTGCCGCACTCCTCGAGCCTGCAGCCAAGTGCCGGCACTCCGGTCTCCATCTCCTCGCTGATGCCCGGCGACCTGGTGTTCTACTATTCGCCGATCTCCCACGTCGGCATGTACATCGGCAACGGCCAGATCGTGCACGCGGCCAACCCGAGCGTGCCGGTCCAGGTCGTGCCGCTCAACCTGATGCCGGTCACCGCCGCGGTCCGCGTCGGCTGACGCCGCCCCGCTCACAGCGCTGGCTGACATGGCGCGGCCCCCGACCTTCGCGGTCGAGGGCCGCACGTGTACTGACCTGTTTTGTGGCTACCGGGCCGTGACCGTCCAGCCGGTCTTCCGCAACGGGTTGCCGGCTCGGTCGGTGATCGAGCTGAAGAGCGTGACCGTATAGCTCTTGCCCGACCTGAGGTTGCGAGCCGGGTCGAGAGTTGCGGTCTTGGCGCCGTCGCTCGTCTTCACCGCCGCTGAGAGCCGGTGCTGCTGGCCCTCCACGGAGAGCGCCATCGTCGTGGTGCCCACGCCCTTGACCGGTTCGCTGAATCGGGCCACGAAGCTGGCCGAGCGTGTCGCGGTCTTGGTCGGTGTCTTCTTGACGACGCGCGGCGCGCTGGAGTCCACCGTGAAGCCCCGCCACGCGGAGCCGCCGAGCAGGTTGTTACCCGCGTCGTACGCCGACACGCGCCACTCGTACCCACCGTCGGCGAAAGTCGTGGTCGGCGCCCAGCTCAGGCCCACCGTCGTCACTCCCGAGGCGGAGGTCGAGCCCTTCGCACGTGCTTCGAACCGGTACGACGTCGCGCCGTCGACCGGGAGCCAGGTGAAGTAGCCGTCGCGGTTGACGACGTACTTGTCGGCGCCGGGCGCGACCTGCGTTGGCGGGTTGCCCCTGATGGTGAAGGAGTGCACGTCGCTCCACCGGCCGGGCAGGTTGTAGCCGTCGATGCGCCTGACACGCCACAGGTACGGCACGGTCGAAGGCGGCAGCACCTTGTCGAAGACGGCGTACGACGGCTGGGTCACGGTCGTGCTCACAACCCGATTGGCGGCCGAGAACGTCGAGTCGTTGTTCTTGTAGACCTCGATCGTGTACTTGGCCGCATACGCCTGTGGCTGCCACGAGAAGGTGGGATTGCCGGAGACCCTACCGTCGTCGGTGGGCAGCGTCAGTGCCGGCGCAGGCGAGTGCTTCTCGATCTCGCGGGCGTTCCCGGTGAGGTCCTTGTTGAGGCTCCAGGCGAGCCCGTTGCCACTGCCGTCGAGGGCCTGCACCCGCCAGTAGAGCGTGCCCTCCGGCAGCGTTCGCGAAGACACGGTGTAGCTCGTCTGGTCGATCTCCGGCGACGTGATGGTTGCCGAGGTAGCCGGGAAGTTCTTGTCGGTGCTGATCTGCACCTTGTAGGTCTTGGCCTCCACGGTCGACGGGAGGCCGGTCACGTCGACGTCGTTGCCGGCCTGGTTGGTGTCGAGGTAGTCGTCCCAGGACAGGACCACCTCGTCCCGGAACTTCGGCACGATGCCGCCGAGCACCGTGTCGCTTTCGTGCTGCCGCTCCTCAAGCCCGGAGATCGGGTTGGAGCGCTTGTCGAAGGAGTGCGTGGCCGCAGTCGGATCGGGCGCGCAGACGCCGGTCGCCTTGCAGGGCCTGATCACCCAGTAGTACGCCGTCCCCGCCTGGCTGTCGGGCAGCTGCTCCTGCGGCGCCCACATCGTGTTGGAGGTGCGGGCCTTGGGGTTGGTCACGGGGTTGTAGATCAGGTTGGTCAGCTGCAGGTCTCGGGAGAGGTAGACCATGTAGTACGCCGCATGGGGCACCGACTGCCACTTCAGGACGGGAGTCTGCTGCAGTGACGCGCAGACCGGAGTCGTGTCCGAGAGCTTGCGCTGGCAGACCTCCCCGGAGGCGAAGCCCTGGCCGGTCAGAGAGACCCCGTGTCCCGTCGCAGCCGCAAGATCGTCGACCACGAAGGATCGCGTCGGTCCGGGTCCGGCGACCTGGGCTCCGTCCTGATACGCGACGACGAACCAGCTGTAGGTGCCGGGCTTGAGGTGGTCGTCGGACAGATCGGTGGCCGCCGCGTACGGGAACGACTCCGTCAGGGCGGCGTACGAGTCGGTGCCGGCGACTCCGACGTACACCTTGTAGTAGTCCGCCGGCTCGCCCTCGCCGTCGAACCACGGCTCCCACGCCAGCGACGGGAATCGGGTGCTGTGCGCGAGGCTCGCCGGTGCCGCGGGCGTCAACGCCGACACTCCGGTGTCGTCCAGCACCGCGTCGGTCACCTGGAACTGGCGCCCGCCGAACAGTGGGATCTGGGTGAGCGCGCCGTCGTCGCCGATCGCCTGGACGGTCCAGGTGAACGGCCCGTCCGCGGAGTCGAGCCGCTGGCTCCCGGTGGGGGTGTACGACGTGGAGTGGGTGGTGGCGGTGACGCTGCCTCCGCCGGCCTTCTTGATCGTGACCTTGTAGCTCTCCGCCTGCGGATAGGGCGCCCAGGTCAAGGTCGGTACGTCGACCGCCGGCGACACCGCATCGGGCGGCGAGAGCTGCGTGACGAGCGCTGGCGTGAACGTGAAGGAGTGGATCTGCGACCAGGTGCCGTTGATGCCGCCGGGGGCGTCCAGGCCACGCACCCGCCAGTACCAGAGGTAACCGGGGCTCGGGTGGCAGAGGTCCCCGCCGAACCGCGTCGTGTAGGTCGTCTGCTTGGTCAGGCAGCTGTCGTACTGGCCGGGCGAGAAGTTCGGGTCGGAGCTCAGCTGCAGCTCGTAGGAGCTCGCATGCGGTACGGGCGACCACTCGTAGTACATCGGGTTCGAGACGGAGCCGGAGTCGGCCGGGTAGATCAGCTCGGGCTGGTCCGGCCAGCTCCGCTGGAACTGGTAGTAGTCGGCCCACGGGGACTTCTTTCCGTTGACGTCGACAGCTCGCACCTGCCACCAGTACTGGTCGTTGCCGAGCGTCTTCGGCCGCGCGTACCGAGTGGAGTACACGGTCGCCGAGTCGACGATGGTGTTGAACTGGTCGTCTGTGCTGACCTGGATCTCGTACCTCACCGCGCCCGGCACCGGCTCCCAGTCCAGCGCCGCGTCAGTGACCTGGGTCGAAGGGCTGTCGTCCGGTGCCGTCAACGTGGGGGCGGGCAACGGCTCGATCGTGAAGTGTCCGACCTCGGACCACAGCGTGTTGAACCCGCCGGAGAAGTTCGCCTTGACATGCCAGGAGTAGGTCACGGCGGGGTCCGGCGCGGGGAACAGGAACGACGTCGTCTTGGAGGTGTAGGTCTTCGGCTGCACGAAGGCGTCGTCGTCGTCGATCTCGATCGTGTACGACGTGGCCTTGACCACCGGCGTCCAGGCGAGAAGGGCGGCCTCGTCCGGCTGTTGCAGTGACTCGCCCTCCGGAGGCGACACCAGCGCAGGTCCGGCGACCTCGGAGCCGGTGAAGGAGGCCGTGGCCCACGCCCCCCGAGTCCCGGTCGCGCCGACACCCCGGACGCGCCAGAACAGCTCTCCGCCGGGCAGGTTGGTGGTCGGGGTGGCGCGGCGGTTCGTCGTGCTGACCGAGTAGCTCAGCGAGGAGAAGCCGCTGTCGGCCGACAGCTGCACCTCGTAGCGTGCCGCACCCGCCACGCGCTTCCAGCTCAGCACCGGCTGTCCGGAGACGGCCGTGCCGGTCGGTGCGAGGGCGGTGGGGACAGCCGGGGCTGCGGCGGCCGCGGATGCTCCGCCGAGGTGCACGAGTGCCGCGAGCAGCGCGACGACGAGCAGACGAGACAGGGTTCGGTGCGGCACGGTGTCTCCTGAGGGCGGGGCAAACAGACGTCAAGCGGACCGTACTCATCGACGCACCCTTTCGGTATGAAACGGGACACAATCGTCCGAACGGGTGAGTGGGGCGAGTTGCCTAGGATTGCCAGGTGCCCGCCCGAGACTCCGTGACCAGACCCGCAGCGTCCGGGCTGGTGCTGGTCATCTCGCTCTTGGTCACGTTCGCGCTCCTCGGGCTCGGGTTGGCGGTGATCGCCGGCGCCGACGACGACACCCGGAGTGGAGCCGCTCCGGACCCGCGGCTGGCGGAGCAGACCGACCGCCAAGCCGCCTCCGTGGCGCTGCTACGCCGGCAGCAGTCCGCCGTACGCCGCGATGCGCCACGCGCCTATGCCGCGACGTGGGCGGCGGCGGACGCCGCGCAGCGCCGAGCGCGGGCGGTGTACGTCAACCTGGAGGAGCTCGGGGTCGACCGATTCTCGCCCCGGCTGCTGGCCAACACTCTCGGCGGCGTGTCGGTGGAGCGCCGGCCGGACTTCGGCGTGGACGCCTGGACGGCCGATGTCGAGGTGAGTTGGCGGATCGGCGGCTTCGACCGACGACCCGCGACCTCGACGGTGACCTACACCTTCGTCGAGGGCGCGGCGGGTCGAGCTTCGGTTGCCGAGATCAGCGGCTCGTCGTCCGGGCGCGACCCGGTCTGGCTGGTGGACGGCCTGGACGTCGTGCGCAGGTCGCACACCTTGGCGGTCGCCACGACCGGCTCGGCAGCCCGCCAGCTGAGCAGCGACCTCGTGCGCGCGGTGCGCCAGGTGCGGACGGTGCTGCCCGACTGGCGGGGTGGCGTCGCGGCCCTCTGGCCGGGCTCGACGGTGCAGATGGAGGCGGTACTGGGCTCGGCCCCGGCCGCGTCCGTCGGGATCGCTGCGGTGAGCGCCTCGGTGGACGGGTCGGGTGATCCACGATCTCCGGTGGCCATCGTGCTCAATCCCCGGGTGTTCGCGACGATCGGGCCGATCGCCAGGCAGGTCGTGATCGCACACGAGGCGGCCCACGTCGCGAGCGGCGCGGTCACCGTGGACATGCCGTTGTGGGTGGCCGAGGGATTCGCCGACTACGTCGGCCTGGCGGCTGTCGACGTACCGCTGTCGGTGTCGGCCCGGCTGGCCCTCCGGCAGGTGCGCGAGCAGGGCGCACCGGCGAGCCTGCCGTCCGACCGGCAGTTCGCGACCGATGCCCGCACACTGCCGGCGTCGTACGAGCTGGCCTGGCTGGCGGCACGACTGATCGCACGCGAGTACGGCGAACCGCGGTTGGTCGCCTTCCATCGAGCGGTCGTCGATGCTCCGGACGAGCTGGCGGCGGCCTTCGACGAGGTGCTCGGGGTGAGCGAGGCCGAGTTCACCCGCGACTGGCAGGCCCACCTCACAGGACTCGCCGGTGGCGGCTGAGCCGGCCGAGCGGCGACGGGCCTGGGCGCTGCTCCTCCTCCTCGCGGCTGTCTTCGGAGTACTGGTCGCCGTCTGGACGCCGTGGGGCATTCCGGGGACCGGCGCGCCGCGGCCGCCGGCGGAGGAGTTCTTCTCGGCACAGGAGATCGCCCGCAGTGAGGCGTTCTCCGCGGCCATCAAGTGGCCCGGACGCCTGAGTCTGGTCGTCGGCCTGGTCGTGGCCGCCCTGCTCGGCTTCAGCCGAGTCGGGCGGCGGCTGGTGGCGTGGGTGCGTGCCCGGGTCGGGCGCTGGTGGGTGCAGGTCGTCGTGCTGGCGGTGGCGGTGACCCTCATCCAGAGGATCGTCGGACTCCCCTTCTCGGTCTGGGCGCGCTCGATCAGTCTCGATTACGGGCTGGCGACCGACAGCTGGGCGGCCTGGGCCGTCGACGTGGTCACGTCCTGGGCCATCTCCACGACGGTGACCACGCTGGCGATGCTCGCCCTGGTGGCGCTGGCCCGGAGGTTGCCGAGCCGGTGGTATCTCGCGGCAGCCGGGGGAGCCGCCGCCCTTGTCGTCTCGCTGTCCTTCGTCTACCCCGTTGTCTTCGAGCCGATCTTCAACGACTTCACCTCGATGCCTGACAGTGCCTTGCGCACGGATCTGATCGAGCTCGCAGAGCAGGACGGCCTCGAGGTGTCCGACGTACTCGTCGCCGACGCGTCTCGTCGCACGACGGCACTCAACGCGTACGTGTCTGGCTTCGGCAGCACCAAGCGCATCGTCGTCTACGACAACCTCGTCGACAATGCGCCGCCCGCCGAGGTCCGGTTGATCGTCGCGCACGAGCTCAGTCACGCCAAGTACGACGACGTGCTCAATGGCACCGTCGAAGGTGCTGTCGGGGCTGGCTTCGCCATGGTGGGCCTCTTCCTGCTGCTCAGCGCCGACCGGGTCCGCCGGCCGCTGGGCGCGCGCGCCGCAGGTGACCCGGCCGCCGTACCCGTCGTCCTGGCGCTGGTCGCCTTCGGGATGTTCTTGTCCGCCCCGATCCAGAACACGATCAGCCGGCAGGTCGAGGCGAGAGCCGACGCGCACTCGCTCGAACTGACCGATGACCCGGACACGTTCATCGATATCCAGCAACGGCTTGCCGTCACGAACATCTCCAATCTGGACCCCAACCCGGTGCTGAGCTTCTGGTTCGGCAGCCATCCCACGACCCTCGACCGCATCGGCATGGCGCTCGACTATGGGTCCGGCCAGGCGCAGGCAGGCTCAGCGCCGTGACCGGAACGCTGGTGGTCACCAACGACTTCCCCCCGACGCGGCGGGATCGAGTCGTTCGTGCTGTCGCTCTGCGGCGAGATGCCTCCGGACGAGGTCGTCGTGTACACGGCCAAGATGGCTGGTTCCGAGCAGTTCGACGCGACCCTGCCGTACCCGGTGATCCGCGATCGGGCCCGCATGCTGCTGCCCACGCGGCGGGTCGGCCGCGCGGTACGGCGCACGGCGCTGCAGCATGACTGCGAGCGGGTGCTCTTCGGTGCGGCGGCGCCACTGGGTCTGCTGGCAGCCGGACTTCGGCGCAGCGGTGTGCGGGAGATCGTCGGTGTCACCCACGGCCACGAGGTCTGGTGGGCGAAGGTGCCGGGCACCCGACAGCTGATCCGACGGATCGGTGACCAGACAGATGTGCTGACGTATGTCAGCGAGTACTGCCGGCGGCAGATCAGCCCCGCGCTCTCGGTCGATGCCGCGGGCCGGATGCGCCGGCTGTCGCCGACGGTCGATACGGCGCGCTTTCGCCCGGGGCTCGACGGGAGCCTTGTCCGCGGGCGCTGGGGGATCGGCGCCGGTCGACCCGTCGTGTTGTCTGCAGCCCGGCTGGTACGGCGCAAAGGCCAGGACACCTTGATCGAGGCCTGGCCGAGGGTGCTCGAGCGCCACCCGGATGCCGTGCTGCTCATCGTGGGGGAGGGCCCCTCACGCCGTCGGCTCGGACGCATGGTCCGCGGCCTGGGACTGGGCAGGTCGGTGCTCTTCGTCGGAGGCGTCGACTGGGGAGCGATGCCGCAGGTCTATGCGGCCGCTGATGTGTTCGCCCTGCCCTGCCGGACTCGACGACTCGGCTTGGAGGTCGAGGCGTTCGGCATCGTCTTCATGGAGGCGGCTGCTAGCGGGCTGCCGGTCGTGGTGGGAGACAGCGGAGGGGCTCCGGAGGCCGTCTCCGGTGCGGCCTGGCATCGAGTCGTCCCGCCGAGGAGTCCTGCACACGTTGCGGATGCTGTGCTCGACGCGCTGGTGGCTGCCACGACTGCGGGAGAACAAACCGAGGGCCTGACCGGTGGAACCGGCCAGGCCCTCAGCTAGGGACTGTGATCAGTCGGTGGTGCACTCGCCGTCGGCTTCGGCCGTGCTGCCGGAGCGGGTGCTGATGTCGCCACAGGTGTCGCTGAACGAGTCCTGGACCAGCGTGCCGACGGCCCAGACCGCGAGCACGATGACTGCCGCGATCAGCGCGACGAGCAGGCCGTACTCCACGGCCGAGGCGCCCTCTTCGTTGCGACGCTTGGGGCTGGAGAAGTGCCGAATCATTTCGAGCATTTTGGGGGTCCTTCCGGATTGTTCTCTGGTGCTGGTGGGTCGGTCCCCCAGCCATTTCTAATCTTGGCGTTCTGTCCGCTTTGCCGGTATCGGGTGAGCGGCCATATGCCGTCAGACGAACGGATGATGTTGTGAGTCTCCGGGGGGGGGCAGCGTCAGCTGCCGCTGGTCACCTTCGTGTGCTCGGGGGACACCAGGCCGGCCTGGATCGCCTTCATGATGGCCTGGGCCCGGTTGGCCGCCCCGAGCTTGTCGTAGATCTTGGAGATATGGGTCTTCGTCGTCGACTCGCTGATGTAGAGCCGTCGTGCGATCGGTCCCACGCCGTACCCCTCGGCGAGCAGGGCGAGCACCTCGGTCTCCCGTGGGGACAGCCTCGGCCCCTGCGGTTCCATTCGCCGGCGCATCGCGCTGGCGAGGTCGGGAGCGGTGAAGGAGCGCGGCGACACTGCCGCGTGCCGGGCCGCGGCCACCACGTCATCGGCGGGTGCGTCCTTGGGCACGAAGGCTGACGCGCCGGCGTCCAGGGCCGCGAAGAGGTGCTCGTCACCGGCGTACATCGTGAGCACCACGAGCCCGACCTCGGGACGGCGGGCCCGCCAGGCCCGGACGGCCTCGAGGCCGCTTCCGTCGGGGAGCCGAATGTCGCAGACCACCACGTCCGGCTGGAGCTCGGCGGCCTGCCGGGTGGCGTCGGCGACCGACGACGCTTCGCCGACGACGCCGAAGTCGGGGTGTCGGTCGAAGGCGCGACGCAGACCCTGACGGATCAGGTCGTGGTCATCGACGAGCAGAACGCTGTAGGACATGGGTTTCTCCACTCTGCGGTGTTACGGGGTTGATGGACGGCAGCAGTACGACGGAGACCGCCGTACCTCCGCCGGAACGATCACTGACACTGAGCACTGCGTCGATGCGGTCGGCCCGTTCGCGCATGCTCAGCAAGCCGTAGTGACCCTCGAGCGGGCGCGCGGCACCGATGCCGTCGTCCTCGACGCGGATCTCTGCAAACGGTGGTTCTACCCGACAGGTAACCCACAGGTTCGTGGCCTGGGAGTGCTTGCGGGCGTTGTTGACGGCTTCCTGGGCGATGCGGAGAAGCTCGGTCTCCACGTCGGCCCGGAGCCGCTGAGGACTTTCCTCGAGTGACAGGTGCACGGTCATGCCGGACTGGCGGCCGATCTCGCGGACGTACTCGCCGAGCACCGCCCCGAGCCCGACGTTGCTGCTGACTCCGCTACGGAGGTCGTAGATCGACAGCCGCAGGTCGCTGACGACCCGGGTCAGCTCCTGGCGCAGCGTGTGCATCCCGGCCTGGTGCTCGAGGTCGCACTGCTCGCGCGCCAGATCGTCCACGAGGTATCCGAGCGCGCCGATCTCTTGGGCGACACCGTCGTGGATCTCGCGGGCCAGTCGCTGCCGTTCCTCGACGGTGGCGAGGGAGCGCACGTCGTTGAAGATGAGGGCCGACTCGAGCCGGAGTGCCGCCTCGTTGGTCAGTTCACCGAGGTCACGCAGGGTGTCGTCGGACATGAGGGCAGGTCCGTCGACGACGACGACTCCGATCGTGCGCGAGCCGATCACGAGGGGGAAGCCGGTTCGGAAGGCCTCGTCAGGGATGGGGGAGCCGCTGCGCTGTCCCTGCACCGGTTTCCGAAGCTCCAGGCACCGCCGGACGACAGCATCCTCCTCGAGACGTCTGGGATGGTCGACATCCCCGCGACCCGCGAGCACCCGGTACGGCTCGTCGTCGCTGCCGAGCATCACCGTCACCCCGGTGGCGCCCGTCCGCTCGATCGCAGCGGAGACGACGTCTTCGGCAATGGCGGTGGCATCGAGGCCACCGGGCAATCCTCGGGTGATCGTGCGGAGCTGGCCGAGCAGCCGATAAGTGTAGGAGTAGGGCGAGGACCGGAGGTCGCGTTGGGATCGCCGCAGCTCTCGGATCCACGAGCCCAGCAGGCCGAATGCCCAGCCGGTCAGGATCCACGGTCCCGCGGTCTCGAGGAAGTCAGTGCGGATCGTCGCCCGCTGAGCCTGGATCACGAACACGGTGAGCAGCTCCGAGGCGAGCAGGATGAACACCATGGCGAGACCAGCGCGCAGACCAGCCAAGAAGGCAGGTGCCGCGAGGTAGATGACGAACGGGTTGGCGGCCTCGGTGCTCAACGCCACGAGGAAGAGGGTGAAGACCCCTTCGATGATGAGAGCGGCCCGGTACGTCGCGTTGCCCGGTCCGACGACGACGGCCCACCAGGTCATCACCGTGGCCGTCGCGATCAGCAGCACGGCGACCCCGGCGGCCTCACCGATGTGACCTGACAATGCCGCAACGGCGGCGCCGCCCAGGAGTGAGAAGCCTCTGGCCGCCACGTCGACACGGGCGTACCAGAAGTCCTCTCGGCGTGACTCCCCGAGTGACGCTGTCTGCAGACTCACCATGACGCGATCACCCGAGCGTTCCTTTGAAGCTCTCGATCATCTTGATGGCCGCGGGTCCCATCACGACCAGGAAGAGTGTCGGCAGGATGCAGAAGATCAGCGGGAACAGAATCTTGACCGGCACCTTCTGCGCCATCTCCTCCGCCCGTTGACGTCGCTTCACCCGCATCTCGTTCGACTGGACCCGGAGCACCTGCGCGATCGGGATACCGAAGGCGTCGGCCTGGACCATGGCGGTCGCGAAGCCCCTCAGCTCCGGCAAGGACGTCCGCTCGCCCATGGCCCGGATGGCATCCACCCGGCCGATGCCGATGTTCATCTCCTGGAGCACGCGAGCGAACTCGGATGCGAGCGGTCCTTCGGTGCTCTTGGCCACTCGGGCGAGAGCGGCGTCGAAGGCCAATCCCGCCTCGACCGAGATCGTCAACAGGTCCAACGCGTCCGGGAGCTCGCGCCGCATGCGCTCGGAGCGGTCGTACCCCTTCTGGTAGATCACGAAGTTCGGTACGACGTAGCCGAGCATGCTCAGTCCGACTCCGACCACCAGCGTCATGATGAGTGACAAGCCCAGCACCATGGTCAGAGCCAGCCCGACCATCAGGAAGAGGGTGAAGCCGACGAGCTTGAGCGCCTGCACCCGCTCGACGGTCCAGCCGGGAGGGTTCCCCGCGATGTCGAGCCGGTGCTGGATACGCGCGACGCCCTCCGTGGGGGACAGCCGCTTCGAGATCTTGGCGAATCGGGCGAGGGTCGGCTCGACGACGCGCTCGGAGAAGGGCCGGTCCAGCTCTTTCTGCATCTCAGCCGGTGCTGTGCTCAGCGCGTTCATCGCGGCGAGCGAACGACCCACGGCGCGCTTCTCCTGGGTGGAGACGCCGATGATGGTCAACGCGATGCCGAGGCTTGCGAAGATCCCGAGCAGGCCAAGGCCGAGGACGAGTGCCAGAGGCAGATCAGCAATGTTCATCTCGTCAGACCTCCACCTTGACCATCTTCTTCATCCAGAATCCGCCGACGACCATCATCACGAAGCCGCCGGCGAGCATGATCCAGCCGAGCTTGTTCGTGAACATCGGCTCGAGGTACTCCGGCCGCAGCAGCGCGAGATAGGCAAGGAAGAAGGGTGGTAGACCACCCAAGATGTACGCCGACATGCGGCCCTCGGCGCTCAGAACCTGCACCTGGCGACGGAGATACTCACGCTCTCGCAGCGTGGCCGAGACCGTGAGCAGGAGCTCGGCCAGGTTGCCGCCCACCTCGCGCTGGATGCGGACGGCCATGACCACCCACTTGAAGTCCTTGCTGTCCATCCGCTCGGCGACCGTGTCGAGAGTGTCCTCGATGTCCACGCCGAGTCGCTGCTCGACGATGGCCCGACGGAACTCACCGGCGACGGGCTCGGCGCCCTCCTGGACGACGGTGTCCACCGCTTGCGGGAGCGAGAGACCGGCCTGGAGCGCACCCGCGATGATCTGCAGGGTCTGCGCGAGCTGGCCGTTGAAGGCCTTGATCCGCCGCGACTCCTTGAGGGAGAGGAACATCCAGGGGAGCACAGCGCCGAGCGCGAGGAAGAGCAGCGCGAAGAGGACGCTTCCACCGGTGATGAAGAAGCCGACCAGGGGAGCGGCAACCGTGATGCCGACGTGGATCAGCACCCACTCAGCCGCGGTCAGCTTGAAGCCGGCCCGGTCCAGCTTGGTGGCGAGCCGCTGCTCGAAGTCCTGCCCCTGCACAAACCTGTCGGCCACCGCCACAGCGGAGTCCTTCAGGGATGCCGGGGAGTCCGCGGTCTGACCCGCGGCCCGGTAGGTGTCGACACCGTGCACGGTGTAGAGCTTCAGCTGCTTCTGCATCGGTGTCAGCGCGGCCTTGCCTGCGTTGCTCATGCCGATGACCAGCAGCGCACCGAAGCCGAGGAAGAGCATCACGACACCACCGAGCAGCCACTGCCCGTTGAGCGCCAGTCCTCCCGGCGCCTCGTAGTCGCCAGCGCCCGCGTCGGGGGCCGACGCGGCCTTCAGTGAGACCAGCGCCTCGTCGGCGTAGGTGTCCGGGCCCGCCTTGACGCTCACCGCGATGGTCGCGTCACCATCGACGCCGGCGGGCTGGTCGAACTTGACCACGAGCTGCTTGGACAGCTCCGCCGCCTGCTCCTCGAACAGCTTCCTCAGGTCACCTTCGTCGGCTGCGGTGACCCGACCTCCGGACGCAGATGCGATGTCGGCAAGCGCTGAGGACTCGTCGGTGTTCTGCTCTAGGGCGACAGCGTCGACGCGCACTTCCTGGGCCTTGACAGCCGCCGTGACATCGCCCAGCGGCGTGTCACTGGTGTCCTTGCCGTCGGACAGGAGAACGATGCTCCGTGCACCCTCGGTCCCGGCCACGTCGACGGCCTCGAGCACACCGTCGTAGAGGCGGGTCTGTGCCGTGAGCGTCAGCCCGTCCACAGCCTTCCGGAGAGAAGTGCGGTCCTGCGTGGGATCTGCCACGGTCTCCACGTCGCTCGCAAACGTCGACGAGCCCGATGTAGACGTCGTCGGGCGCACTGTCGATGTACGCGGTCGCTGCTGCCTTGGCAGCCTCGAACTTCCCGCCCTGCATGCTCTCGCTGACGTCGATGGCCAGCACCGACGTACGTCGTACCTCAGCCCCCGAGGCCTCGACCGACTGGGCGGTCGCCTCGACAGGCGCACCGTCGACCGTGACCTCGACGGACTTGGCGTCCGGTGACTCCGTCACCCCGAGGCCCGGCACCGAGTAGAGCACGGTGACCTGACCGTCGACGGCGTCGACCTGGTCGATCCGGCCCTCCTGCTCGGCCGCCACGGCCGGCGCCGCCACCAGGGCGACGATCGCGCACGTCACTGCGGCCACCCGCCACATACGTCCACGGGTCATAGCGACAGCCCGTCGAGCATGAAGATCCGCGGGTCGATCGAGACCCCGTAGTCGGAGAGCTTGTCGATGAACTTCGGCCGCAGGCCCTTCGAGCGCAGCGCCCCGCGCGTCTTACCGTGCTCGTCGTACCCCGCGCCGAAGTCGTAGCCGAAGATGTCCTGGAGAGTGATGATCTCGCCCTCCATGCCGACCACCTCGGTGACCGCGGTGATCCGGCGCGAGCCGTCCTTGAGCCGGGTCTGCTGGACGATCAGGTCGACGGCGCTCGACACCTGCTCTCGGATCGCGCGGACGGGCAGGTCCATGCCGGCCATCAGCACCATCGTCTCGAGCCGGGACAGCGCGTCGCGCGGAGTGTTGGCGTGGAGTGTTGAGATCGAGCCGTCGTGGCCGGTGTTCATCGCCTGCAGCATGTCCAGCGCGGCGGCGTCGCGGATCTCACCGACGACGATGCGGTCGGGGCGCATACGCAACGAGTTGCGGACGAGGTCGCGAATCGTGACCTGGCCCTTGCCCTCGATGTTCGGCGGGCGAGCCTCGAGCCGCAGCACGTGGTCCTGCTCGAGCCGTAGCTCGGCGGCGTCCTCGATCGTGACGATGCGCTCGTCGTCGGGGATGAACGATGAGAGCACGTTCAGGGTCGTGGTCTTGCCGGCGCCGGTACCACCCGAGACCAGGATGTTGAGCCGTCCCTTGACGCAGGCGCGCAGGCAGCTCGGCGACGGCCGGGCTGATGGTGCCGAACGTGATGAGGTCGTCGACGGTGAACGGGTCCTCGGAGAACTTACGGATCGTGAGCAGCGAGCCGTCGAGAGCCAGCGGCGGCACGACGGCGTTGACGCGGCTGCCGTCGGCGAGCCGCGCGTCCACCATGGGAGAGGACTCGTCGATGCGGCGACCGACCCGGGCCACGATCTTGTCGATCGTGCGACGGAGATGAGAGTCGTCGTTGAAGCGGGCGTCGACCCGCTCCAGCTTGCCGTTGCGCTCGGTCCAGATGTCGAACGGGCCGTTGACCATGACCTCGGTGAGGTCCGGATCGCGCAGGTAGGGCTCGATCGGGCCGTAGCCGAGGATGTCGTCGGCGATCTCCTGGGCGATCCGCACCCGGTCGGCCATAGTCAGGGGCGTGTCGTCGGTGGACAACACCTCTTGCAGGGTGCCGCGCACCTGCTGCTCGAGCTCGGCCTGGGTCTTGTTGGCGTCGTACAGCTTCGGACCGATGGTCTGCACGAGTCGCTGGTGCACCGTGCGCTTGAGGCTGGCGTGCTGGTCCTCACTGCTGTGCACCCGGCGGCGCTGGCCGGAGTCGGACAGGGCGTCGGCGGTGGCGGCCGGCGGGGTCCCGCGCTGGAGCTGGGCCTGGGCGAGGCGGTCGGCGAGGCTCATGTGGTTGCCTTCCTGCGGAGCAGGCCGCGACGATGGGAGTCAGGCGCGGCGGCGTCGACAGCCGACTCGGGCTGTGCGCCCGACAGGCACTCGCGAGCGAGTGCCTTGATCGCCTGGGACACGGGGTGACGCGGGCTGTCCAGGACCAGCGGGGTGCCGCGGTTGATCGAGGTCGGTACGTCGTTGGACTGCGGGATGGCTGCTGCCAGCGGCAGGTTCAGGGTCTTCTCGACCTCGTCTCGGCTCAGCCCGACCTTGACGTCGGCACGGTTGAGGATGAGCCGCCAGCTGTCTCTAGGGTGGTTGAGCAGGCTGAGAGTCTCCGAGGTGATCTTCAGTGACTTGAGCGCGGGGATGTCCAGGGTGGCCGACCAGCAGCAGCAGGTCGGACTCGTCGAACGCCTGCAGCACCACGTCGTCGAAGGCCGGCGGGCAGTCACACACGACCACGTCGAACTCCGCCTTGAGGATCCGGAGGACGGCGCCGACCATGTCGCCGCTGATCCGGTCCTTCGCGTCGGGCTGCACGGGGGCGGCGAGCACCTTGAGGCCGGGGGAGTGCTCGGTCAGCAGGGACTCCACCACGCTCGGGTCGAGCTTGCGGTCGACCTGGACGGCGTCGACCATCGTGTGCACCGGGAAGAGCTGCAACACGATCGACACGTCTCCGAACGAGAGGTCGAGGTCGACGATGCACACGTTGCGACGGCCGCCGTCGGCGAACGCAGCGGCGAGGTTGGTGGCCAGCGTCGTCTTGCCGACACCACCCTTCGCCGAGAAGACCGTGATCAGGCGTCCCTGGCCCGCGCCAGCGGGAGTGGACTCGTCCGCGGACGTCATCGCGGTGAAGAGCGTGTAGGCCCGTGCGACCGCGTCGTTGACGCCGGTGAGGTCGCGCTCCTCGACGACTTCGCGCATCCCGGCCCGGAGTGCCTCGGCGAGGACGGCGGTGTCGACCCGGCGGCGCACCAGGATGACACCGAGCGAGGGACGCGTCACCCGCATGGTGTCGGCCAGCGCTACTGCCGCGGAGATGTCAACCGACGGTCCCAAGATGACGGCGTACTCCTGGGGGCGGGCGTCCAACTCGCGGCGCACCTGCTCCAGCGCCGCCACGACCGTGCTGGTTGCGCCCACGGCGGTGTGCAACGCCTCCGCGGAGGACTGCTCGAACTCGACAATGATCGGCATGACATCACCTGAAGAGGTTGGAGGCCGTGACGCCCGGACCGGGTCGGACCTCGGACTTGTCGGTGAGCAGTCCCAGTGACAGCTCCCCGTGGCCTGATGCGTAGATGACTCGCTCGGACTGAGCCTGGGTGAGCGCCAGGGTGAGTATCGTGCTCGGGATCTGCTCGGTGGTCTGCTCGCCCGACTCCTCGGTGGTCGTCGAGGTGAGCAGCGTGGTCGAACCGACGCCGATGACCTGGACCTCGGGGAAGAGCATCCGGGTGAAGTCCGGCAGCACCTGGCTGTTGCCCGCCCTGTCGATCGCTTCGGGAGTCGCCGTCAGGAACACGGAGACCTTCGATCCCGGTGTGACGTAGCCGGCGACTCGAGCGGGGTCGCTCAGCTGCACCGAGACCGCCATGGTCTTCTCGGGAATGGTGATCTGCTGCTGCGTCCCGGCAGAGCCGAACTTCTGCGGCAGCACCTGCTCGTCGGGATAGATCGTCGTGAGGGCGACCAGGCCGGTCAACGGCGAGGTCTCGTCGATCGCGCCCTCGACGACGTTCTCTCGCGGTACGTCGATCAGCTTGATCTTGCCTGCGGCGATGGCGTCGTCGGCGGTCTCGCCGGCCGTGATGACCTCGGTGGCCCCGAGAACCTGCACGACCTCACGGGCCTCGTCGGCCTTGGCCTCGACCCCCCGGACGTAGAGGAAGACGAGGGTGGCGCCAAGCGCGGCGATCACCACGGCGACGATCAGGAGGATTGCTCTGCGTCCCATTGCTTTTGCTCTTTCAGTTCCTTGGTGGTTCAGCGGTCGGTCGGTCGAGTTGGAGGTCAGTCCACGAGCTGGACAGACTTGGGTCCGATGCCCAGGTAGTCGATAGTGGGGCCCTCGTTGGGCGCGGGCAGGGCGGTCTTGGCGATGAACACCACCCGGATGGTCCGCACCTGGTTGTTCTGGATGGTGACGCCGTTGTCGGGCAGGCCCACCAGCGGGTTGTCCTTGGTGGCCGTGAGCGCCTGGTCGGTCAGGAAGGCGCCGCGGAAGTCGACGATGGAGTAGTGCTGCGAACCACCGTCGGTCGGCTGCACCTTGAGCACCGGCTGCCAGAAGAATCGCGGGGACTCGTAGATCTCCGAGGAGAGCGTGGGGCCGGCGTACGTCGGCTGGCTGATGGCGTTGACGGTGACGCCCTGGGCGGCCATGTCCTGGGTGAAGAAGCACGTCAGGACGTCGTTGTTGATGTTGTACTGGCTGTTGCCCTGCAGGCTGATGGTGCGCTCGTCGGTCGTGCCGGTCGGATCGCATCCGACCGTGGCGCCGCTCGCGCCGGTCCTGGAGTCGGTGGTCGGCTCGTTGAGCCTTCCCGTGTAGCCGCCGGCTCCGGTGACGAGTCCTGCCGTGGCGGCGGTGGCCGGGAGACCGGTGTCGGTGTCGACACAGTTGGTCTGCGGCACGAGGGTGGCTTCGCCGGTGGTCGCCGAGTACACCGCCGGAGGGGTCCCCGGGTTGCACTCCGCAGGGATGAGCGCGTAGTCGCCCGGGTAGACGCGCAGGCTCAGCGGCGGCTCGAGCCCGACCGCCATGTTGATCGGCAGCCATCCGTTGGTCGTGTTGTTGCTCGAGTCGGTGCGGGGCAGGATCAAGGTCCCGAAGTTTCCGGAGTTCGAGCCGGCCGCGCAGGTCAGGATCGGCGTACCGACCTGGAGAAGCTGGGCGTCCAGCACGTTCGACCACTTGAACTCGCCCTGGTTGTCGAGCATGCCGACCCGCACGTACCAGACGTTGTCGACTGCCGTGACCTCGGTCGGGATGGTGACGTTCGAGACCTGAGTCGCCGTGACGTTTGCCGCGGCGACCGTGACTTCCTCCGGCGGAGGCGGCGTCGCCAGGCTCTGGAAGAAGCCGACCGTGGTGACCTTGCGCTGGTTCTGCGCGTTGCCCTGGATGAAGTTGCTGCCGGTGATCGTCATCGTGACGCCGCTCGAGTTGAGCGCCACCTGGGTCGGCGTGATCGAGGTGAGCGACGCGCCGTTGGTGTCGTTCGGCGACCACAGCGAGACGGGGTCGACCTGGCCGTTGGTGGGCTGGGTGATGGTCTGCGGACCGTAGTCGCACCCGGTGACGGCGTACACCGGCATGACGGCAGTTCCGGGAGAACGGATCGCGACGGTGGCGCTGGCCTGCACCCTGGTCTGGCTCACGCCCATGACAGACGCCAGCCCGAAGTCGACCTGGGTCTTGGGCGCCAGCACGGTGAGGATGTCGGTGTCCGGGGTCACCGTGCCGGTGCTCTCGTCATACGTGCCGTAGAAGATCTCGCCGTTGTCGCGGCCGCCGTCGGTGAGGAGCGCTTCGTACTCGGCCTTCGAGGGGTAGACGTCGGAGTCGTCCTGCGGCTGGTTCTGTTCCATGTAGTCCGCGACGGCGTCGACGATGGTGTCCGACACCGAGGGAGTCAGTCCGCTGTTCGGCAGCTCGCTCCCGCCGGCGAGTGCGGCGAAGTCCGCCTGGGACTGCACGTCGCGCTTCCGGCTGAAGGCGTTGCTGAGGTCGACGGCCAGGGCGGCCAGCGAGAACATCAGCACGGCGAGGATGGCGACCAGGACAGCGGTCACCCCGTCCTCGGTCCGCCGCCAGCGACGACTCATGTCGGGCAACCTCCTGCACTCGGCTCGGTATCTTCTAGACGGCCGTCGACCTCTCTCGTGACGGTGCCGTCGTTGGGAACCGGCAAAAGTGGGAAGTTGAGGTTGATCGAATCGAACTGAACGGTGACGGTCACGGTGTCTCCGGCACTGGCGCCACTGGGGATCACCGGGTCGGGAGTCACGGCCAGCGTCGCCGGGTCGCCGGCCCCGCCGAGCTGGCTCTCCACGAAGGTCTGTAGCTCGCCGGAGGCGGTGCAGTCGCCGACGACGACGAGCCGGAGACCCTCGCGGGCCGCGGCGGATGCGGTGTTGGTGGCCCAGAAGTACAGGCCGTACTGGATGATGGCGAAGACGACGTACAGCAACATCGGCAGGATCAGTGCGAACTCCACAGCGGTGGCGCCGGTCTCCCGACGCCGTGCACGCATGCGCAGCTTCATCCGAGCCTCCTGAGGTTCGGCGCGCCGTGGGGGTCGCGCGCCAACTCGAGAGACGCTAGGGGTTCCCAATCGGGTATGAGAGACATTTCGCACTGTCTGGTCACAAAGATGACCCGTGTGACTACACCCGGTAGTACTAAAGGATGAGCGACAAACAGGATAAAACGGACATTGAACGAGCCGGGAGCCCTCCACTCCACCGAACGGCCTAGTTACCGAGCCGCCAGCATCGGGACTCCGGAGACGGGTACGGCGACGCCTGGCGGCGGGGCGCGTGGGCTGGGCATAGCCGCGGGCAATCTGGACGAATCGCCCCAAGTGTCGGCCCAACTGTGTGACACTGACGCTCATGCGACGAGACGAGCGAGGCGCCTCAGCGGTCGAATACGGACTCCTGATCGCGCTGTGCGCCGCCGTCTTCGTCGCCGCCGTCTTCGCGTTCCAGCAGGTCGTGCAGGAGATCCTGAGTGACAGCGCCTGCAACGAGAGCGCCGGCTACGACTGCACCAACTGACCGGCCTCGGCGAGCTCGACGGGTCTTCGGACAGGGTGCGCGGCTTCAGAGGTAGAGCGCCTCGACCTCGTCGTAGAAGCGGCGCATCACGACGGGGCGCTTCAGCTTCTGCGTCGGGGTGAGCTCCCCGGTCTCCTCGGTCCAGTCCACGCTCAACACAGCGAACTTCCGCACCGCCTCGGCCCGTGACACCGCCGAGTTCGCCTCGTCGACAGCGCCTTGGATCTCGGCCA
This sequence comes from uncultured Actinomycetota bacterium, assembly GCA_963830495.1. Lineage (GTDB taxonomy): Bacteria > Actinomycetota > Actinomycetes > Propionibacteriales > Nocardioidaceae > CAWHMS01. Next base: position 88,467 of record CAWHMS010000001.1, read on the forward strand.
GCAGGGCCGGGTCGGAGATCAGCTGGGTGGGCGGACCGGACTTGTCGTGTCGTTCGGCCCACACCTGCAGCGCCTCGCCATCGAGGGTGATCAGCGCCGCGACATAGGGCTTCGCCTCGCCCACGACCATGGCCTGGCTCACAAGCGGGTGGGCGCGGATGCGGTCCTCGAGCACCGCCGGGGCGACGTTCTTGCCGCCCGCGGTCACCAGAACCTCCTGCTTTCGGCCAGTGATCCGGACGAAGCCCTCGTCGTCCACCTCGCCGAGGTCGCCTGTGCGGATCCAGCCGTCGTCGGTGAGAGTCGCCGCCGTCGCCTCGTCGTCGTGCCAGTAGCCGAGGAAGATCTGAGCGCCCTTGAAGAGCAGCTCCCCGTCGTCGGCGAGGCGAACACTGGTGCCCGGAAGCGGCTTGCCGACGGTACCGATCCGCAGCGCACCGGGCAGGTTGACGGTGAGCGCCGCGGTCGTCTCGGTCAGTCCGTACCCCTCCAGCACGGTGACCCCGATGCCTCGGAAGAAGTGCGCCAGCCGCTCACCCAACGGTGCGCCACCGGAGACGGCGTACGCGGTCTGCCCGCCCAGGACGTCGCGCAGCTTGCCGTAGACGAGCCGGTCGAAGAGTGCGTGCCGCATCCGCAGCACCGGGCCGGGCCCGCTGCGGTCGAGCGCCTGGCTGTAGGCCACCGCGACTGACACCGCCTGGTTGAACACCTTGCCTCGGCCGTCGGCAACGGCGTTCTGGCTGGCTGCGTTGAAGATGCGCTCGAACAGCCGCGGCACGGCCAGGATGAATGTGGGCCGGAAGGACGCAAGGTCGGTGAGCAGATTCTTGACCTCGGCCGAGTGGCCGAGCCGGGTGCCCTGCCTGATGGCCCCGACTTGGACGATCCGGGCGAACACGTGGGGGAGCGGGAGCACGAGCAGCGTGCTCGCACCCTCGGTCTCGAACAGCTCGTCCAGCACCTCCGTGGCGCTCCCGAGCTCGAACAGGAAGTTGCCGTGCGTGAGCATGCAGCCCTTGGGCTGACCGGTCGTGCCCGAGGTATAGAGCAGCGTCGCGACCGACTCCAGGGTGAGTGCTGACCTCCGGGCCTCGATCTCATGATCGCTGACGGCAGTGCCCTGTGCCACCAGCACGTCGATGTCGCCCTCCTCGATGCACACCACGGACCGCAGCTCCGGCAGCCGGTGTCGTGCCTCCTCGACCCGGGCCCGATGCAGCGTCGTCTCCACCACGGCAAGTGCCGCCCCCGAGTCCGCGAGGATCCAGCCCACCTGCTCACTGGACGATGTCTCGTAGATCGGCACGCTGGTCGCACCGGCGAACCAGATCGCATAGTCGAGCAGGGTCCACTCGTAGCGCGTGCGCGAGATGATGGCCACTCGATCCCCTGGTTCGACCCCGGCGGCGACCAACCCTTTGGCGGCGGCGACGACCTCGGTGTGGAAGGTCGCGGCCGTCACGTCGTGCCAGTCCTCGCCAACCCGGCGGCCCAACGACACCGCGTCGCCGCGTTCGTGTGCGTTGCGCACGACGTCGTCGGTGAGGTTTCCCGAGAGCGGCGGCGAGGAGGTCGGCGGGGTGGAGAACTCGCGCACCTCAACTCCTCCCACACCGCCGGGACGGCTACTCTCGCGGCGACACTATCGGAAGGTAGAGGGGTGCCGACCGTCGACATCATCGACGAGATCTTCATCGTGGCCGCGCCCGGTGCGGCCCGCTCCAGGCTGTGCGATCCCGCTTTGTGGGGCGGCTGGTTCCCGGAGCTGCGCCTGACGCCGTACGACGACCGCGGCCTGCTCGGGGTGCGTTGGCGGGTCAGCGGCGCGCTCACCGGCACGGCGGAAGTGTGGCTGGAGGAGTTCGGCGACGGCGTCATCGTGCACGTCTACGTCAGAGCCGAGCCGACACCGCCGGCGCACAACCGGTCCGTCGTGAGGCGCTACGTCCTTCCCCTGAAGCGACTCCTCACCGAGGCCAAGGACGAGCTCGAGGCGGGGCGCGAGCCCGGTATCCCGCGAGTTCCGCTGAGCGAGCGAGTAGTGTCGCCCCCGAAGCAGACCACCGCACGACGCCAGCGCCGTAGCACCCGGGCTCCGTCGGCACGGGACCGCCGGGGACGGCGCGAAGGGGCTACCGGAGATGGCAAACGAGACGACGTCGAGCATCGTGATCGACGCTGACGCGGCGCGCGTGATGGCGGTCATCGCCGACTTCGAGAGCTACCCGACGTGGGCCAAGGGCGTGAAGTCGGCCGAGGTGCTGACCGAGTACGACGACGGCCGGGCCGGCGAGGTCGCCTTCGTGCTGGACGCCGCGCCGATCAAGGACGAGTACACCCTCACTTACGACTGGGACGACGACACGCAGGTCAGCTGGTCGCTCGTCGAGGCGAAGATGCTCAAGGCCATGGAGGGCGCCTACATCCTGCACGAGCAGGGCGGCGGCACCGAGGTGACCTACCAGCTCGCGGTCGAGCTCACGATCCCCATGATCGGCATGCTTCGCCGCAAGGGTGAGAAGGTCATCATCGACACTGCGCTCAAGGGCCTCAAGAAGCGGGTCGAGTCGCTCGGCTGATCTCCTCTTGACCGCCTCAGCCATCCCCCACTCCGGCGTCCGCATCCTGCTGTTCACCGGCAAGGGCGGGGTCGGCAAGACCACCGCGGCCGCCGGCACCGCGCTCCATGCCGCCCGGCAGGGGCTGCGCACCCTCGTGCTGAGCACGGACTCCGCGCACTCGCTGGCCGACGCCTTCGGCGTACCGATCGGCGCCGAGCCCACGCCCGTGGAGCCACGGCTGTCGGTGCAGCAGGTCGACGCCCAGCGCCGGTTCGAGCGGTCCTGGGGGGACATCCAGCGCTACCTGCTGTCGGTGCTCGACACGGTGGGCGTCGACCCGATCGCGGCGGAGGAGCTCACCGTGCTGCCGGGTGCCGAGGAGGTGTTGGCACTGCTCGAGGTGCGTGACCAGGCGCAGTCGGGCCGGTGGGATGTCATCGTGGTCGACTGCGCGCCGACCGCCGAGACGCTTCGGCTGCTGGCGCTGCCGGAGGCGCTCTCCTGGTACATGGACCGGGTGCTGCCGATGGAGCGCAAACTGGTGCGGGTCATGAAGCCGGTGCTGACGCGGGCGGCCGGCGTACCTATGCCGCAGGACACCGTGTTCGACGCCGTAGAGCGGCTGCACGGAGACCTGGCCGAGGTGCGCACGCTGCTGACCGGTCCGACGGCGTCGATCCGGCTGGTGCTCACACCGGAGACGGTGGTGGTCGCCGAGGCGCGGCGATCCCTGACCTCGCTGTCGTTGTACGGCTATCGCGTCGACGGCGTCGTCGCCAATCGCTTGTTTCCCGCCGCCGCGGCGGACGAGTGGCGGCAGCAGTGGGTGACGACCCAGGTCGGGATCCTGGCCGAGGTGGAGTCGTCCTTCGACCCGATCCCGGTATGGCGCGCTGCCTACCGTGCCCGCGAGCCGGTCGGCGTCGGCGAGCTCGCCGATTTCGCCACCGATCTCTACGGAGCTGACGACCCCTGCGCACCGCCGACGGGCGGGCAGCCGGTTCGGCTGCGGCGTAATGGAACCGAGGTCGAGATCCGGGTCGCGCTGCCGTTTGCCGAGAAGGGAGCCGTCGACCTGGCCCGGCATGGCGACGAGCTGGTCGTCACGGTGGGCTCCCACCGGAGGCTGCTCGCGCTACCGGCCGTGTTGCGCAAGGCCGCGGTGCGGACCGCGACCATGAAGGCGGGGACGCTCGTCGTACGGTTCGATGTCACAGATGATGAGTTCGACGAGTCAGAGGAGGTGTCGTCGTGGTGACCCATGAGCCGGTCGGATCCCTTGCCGAGGAGGCGGCCAAGCTGGTCGCTGCTCTGCAGGGCTGGGCATCGGACCACCGTGGTGCGCCCACCGATGATGCCGAGCCGGCGGCTCCGGACCAGTCACCCGAGGACGCAGGAGGCGCCGACGGTGCGCGCGCCGCGGGATATGTCGCCCAGCACGAGTCCGGACAGCACGGCTCCGCCGAGTGCCGCTACTGCCCGCTGTGCAACCTGGCCCGCTTCGCGAAGGCAGCCAGCCCGGAGGTGCGCGACCACCTGTCCAACGCTGCCTTGTCGATGGCGCTAGCCATCAAGGGGCTGCTCGAAGGTGTCGACCAGCATCGCGCGGACCGTCGAGACGAACCAGTCGAGAAGATCGACCTCGTGGAGGACTGATGAAGGCTCCGTTGGCAGTAGGCGTCGATGTCGGCGGCACCAAGATCGCCGCCGGCATCATCGACGCGGAGGGCCGGATCGGTGAGCGGCTGCGGCGCGACAGCCCGGCGCAGGACGCGAGCGCGATGGTATCGGTCATCGCGGACCTGGTGTCCGAGCTCGCCAGCCGGCACGACGTGGTCGCGGCCGGGATCGGAGCCGCGGGGTGGGTCAGCGCCGACCGGCGCACCGTGCTCTTCGCCCCCAACATCGCCTGGCACGACCTATCCCTCGCCGACGAGGTGCAGGCGAGCTCCGGGGTGCCCGTCGTCGTCGAGAACGACGCCAACGCGGCCGCCTGGGGAGAGTTCACCTTCGGCGCCGCGGCCGACGCGGACGACCTGCTCCTCGTGACGGTCGGCACCGGTGTGGGGGGCGGCTTCGTGTACGACGACCGGCTACTGCGCGGCTCTCACGGCATAGCTGCCGAGATCGGACACCTCCGCGTCGTACCCCACGGACGGCTGTGCGGCTGCGGCCGGCACGGCTGCTGGGAGCAGTACGCCAGTGGCAACGCGCTCGTGGCGGATGCGCGACGACGCGTGGTCGACGAACCAGTTGGGCACGGGCTGCTGCGCGAGGCGGGTGGCGACGTCGAACGAATCGTCGGGCCGCTGATCACCCGACGGGCGGTCGAGGGAGATCCCTTCTGTGTCGACCTGCTCGGGGACCTTGGCCGGTGGCTGGGCGAGGGAATCGCGAGCCTGGCTGCCGTGCTCGACCCCGGCGTCGTGCTGCTGGGCGGTGGTGTATCGGAGGCCGGTGACCTGCTGCTCGAGCCGACCCGGCGCGCGTTCGAGGCCACCGTGCCGGGTCTCGGCCACCGACCGACCCTGGAGATCCGGCTTGCGACGCTGGGCAACGATGCGGGCCTGATCGGGGCGGCGGACCTGGCCAGGCAGGGACACTGATGCAGCAGCGGCTCTCGATCGGCATCGACATCGGTGGCACGAAGGTCAAGGCCGGCGTCGTCGACGAAGACGGCATCGTCATCGAGCGGGCGACTCGCGACACGCCGTCGACCAGCCCGACCGAGGTCGAGGACACGATCGCTGATCTCGTGGTCGACCTGTCGTCCCGGCACCTCGTGATGGCCGTGGGTATCGGTGCCGCGGGATTCGTCGATGCCAGCCGCTCGACGGTGCTCTTCGCCCCGCACCTGGCGTGGCGGCATGAACCGCTGCGCGACGCCGTCCACCGTCGGGTGAGTTTCTCCACCACGGTCGAGAACGACGCCAACGCGGCCGCCTGGGCGGAGTGGCGGTTCGGTGCCGGACAGAACGAGGCGGAGCTGGTCTGCCTCACGTTGGGGACCGGCATCGGCGGCGCGATGGTCTTCGGCGGGCAGGTGCACCGAGGCCGGACCGGGATCGCGGGCGAGTTCGGCCACATGCAGGTGGTGAGGGAGGGCCACTGGTGCGAGTGCGGCAACCGTGGCTGTTGGGAGCAGTACGCCAGCGCCAACGCGCTGCGGCGCGAAGGCAGGGCCTTGCTGTCGTCGAAGTCCCCGCGTGCCACCGTGCTGATGGAGCTCACAGGTGGTGATCCGCAGCAGCTGACGGCGCTCATGGTCACCGAGGCAGCGATGAGTGGCGACGCCGCGTCGACCGAGATCCTGGTCGAGATGGGCGAGTGGCTCGGGGTCGGGATCGCCAACCTGGCGGCCGCGATCGACCCCGGTGTCTTCGTGATCGGTGGCGGAGTCTCGGATGCGGGCGACCTGTTGCTGCAGCCGACCATCGAGGCCTACCGGCGCCAGCTCACCGGCCGGGGCTATCGGCCCGAGGCGCGGATCGTGCGCGCCCATCTCGGCAACGACGCCGGCCTGGTCGGTGCTGCCGACCTGGCCCGGACCGCCGCTCGGCGCCGGCGCCGCAAGCGCGGCTCCAAGCGGGAGGGCAAGCCACGACGCACCCTGGCGGAGGCGTTCCAAGACCAGCTCGAGCGGGCGGAGGCACGCGCCGAGGCAAGGGCTGAGGCCCGGGCCAGCCGCGACCGCCACTGACTGACCGAACAGTTCCACCCGTCCCGCGCCACCCGCCCCGCCGCACGCCCCGCTCCCGCCACCCGCGCGCAAGGATCGGACGAAAGTCGGGGCCATGACCCCGGATCGGTCGGATCCTCGCGCGTCGGTGTGGGCGGCAGCGGCTTGACAGCGGGATGACAGTGGGTCTGTGAGGCTAAGTCACAGCAGGGGGATGACCACCAACCTGTGAGGAGTTGATGATGTCCACATACCGCGCCGCGCTGCCGCAACTGGCCGATCGCATCTTCCTGACCGACGGCGGTATCGAAACCACGCTGATCTACCACGACGGCCTTGAGCTGCCCGACTTCGCGGCCTTCGTGCTGCTGGCCGACGCAGCCGGGGCTGCCGCGCTGCGCCGCTACTTCGTGCCCTATCTCGAGATTGCCCGGGACGCTGGGCTAGGCGTGGTGCTGGAGACGCCAACCTGGCGGGCCAGTCCGGACTGGGCCGAGCGCCTCGGACACTCAGACGTCGCGCTCGACGCGGCGAACCGAGCCGCCGTCGACATGCTGGTCGACCTGCGAGCGGAGTACGAGACTCCGCAGACGCCGATCGTCATCAGTGGCTGCATCGGTCCCCGGGGCGACGGCTACAACCCGGCTGAGCTGATGACGCCCGATGAGGCGGAGCGGTATCACGGCGTACAGATCGCCACCTTCGCCGACACCGAGGCCGACCTGGTCACGGCCCTGACCATGACCCACCCGGCCGAGGCGATCGGCGTCGCCCGGGCAGCCAAGGCCCACGGCGTACCCAGCGTCATCTCGTTCACCGTCGAGACCGACGGCCGGCTTCCCACCGGGGATCTGCTCGAGGACGCGATCAGCGAGGTCGACGACGCCACCGATGCAGCACCGAGCTACTACATGGTCAACTGCGCACATCCGACCCATGTCGACTCGATGCTGCTCACGGGTGAGGGCTGGCAGTCGCGGCTGCGAGGGCTGCGCGCCAACGCGTCGACCATGAGCCACGCTGAGTTGGACGTGGCCGAAGAGCTCGACGCCGGGGACCCGCAGGATCTCGGTGCTCGGTATGCGAAGCTGCGGCAGGACCTGCCGCAGCTCACCGTGCTCGGCGGCTGCTGCGGCACCGATCACCGACACATCGACGCGATCCGGCAGGCGTGCGTGACCTGACGGTCTGCCCGCCCTTGACACCGATGCACACCAAGCACACCGGACCGGACGGGCGCCACTGAGGCGTGATCGCGGTGACAGGGATGCGCCGTAGCTTCCCGCCAGCCAGGTCGGCCGGTCGCCCGGCGTGCGCAGAGCCTTCGGCCCACTTCGACCAGGAGATCGACATGCCATTCTTCGAAGGCCCTCGGGGTCGCATCTACCACGACTCATGGCTGCCGGAGGGCGATGCCCGCGCAGCCGTGGTCCTCACGCACGGATACGGGGAGCACCTGGGGTTGTACGACGCCCTGGCCCGACGACTCGTCGACGAGGGTCTGGCCGTGCACGCGCTCGACAGCATCGGCCACGGCCGCAGTGACGGGGAGCGAGCCGTGGTGGACACCTGGGACGATCACGTGGCCGACGTTCACGAGCTCGCCGACTGGGTCGACGCCAGGTATCCCGGCCGGCCGGTGGTCCTCCTCGGTCACTCGTCCGGGGCCGTGACCGTGACCCTGCTGGCGCTGCGGTACCCGGAGGTGGCTGATGCCCTGGTGCTGTCGGGTGCGCCGCTGCGCCCGTTGCCCTGGGTCGAGGCGGAGCTCGAGGCCGGCCATGCCGAGACGGAGGGCGGAGATCCGACCGAGGCGCTCAGCACCCACCCGGACTATGTGCACGCGCTGCTGCACGACCCGCTCACGTGGAAAGGTGGCTTCCGCCGCGAGACGCTGCTCGCCCTGCGCGGGACGTGGCCAGAGCTCGAGCAGGGGCTGGCGCAGGGCAGGCCCGACGTACCGGTGCTCTTGGTGCACGGCGGCGCGGACCCCGTGGTGCCCCTCGACTTCGCGTACGAGGTCGCCGGGCAATTGCCGAACGCGCAGGTCCAGGCCTTCCCGGGCGATCTGCACGACGTCCTGAACGAACACGACCGTGACGCGGTGCACGCCTCGGTCGCGGCGTTCTTGGGGGAGCTCCTGGCGGGCTCGAGGGCAGAGTCCGGAGGTGCCTGAGGGACTCGAGGGTTGAGCCCGGAGGTGCCGCACTATCGATCGACGAGCGTCGTCTCGAAGGCGTAGAGCTCGGGGCGGTACAGATGCGTTCCGTACTCGACTGCCCTGCCCTTGTCGTCGTACGACGTCCGCTGCATGGTCAGCAGCGGGTCGCCCTTGCGTGCGTGCAGATGTCGCGCCTCCTGGGCGTCCGCCCGCCGGGCGCTGATGGTCTGGTGTGCTACCCGGATGTGGATCGCCACGGCGCGGAAGTGTTCGTAGAGCCCGACCGCTGCGAGGTCGACCACAGCAAGGTCGGTGACGCCGACGGGCACGAAGTTGCACATCAGGGCGAGTGGTTCTCCGCCCACCGAACGCAGCCGCTCCAGTTGCCAGACCTGGGTGCCGGCGGGCACGTTCAACGCGTGGACCAGGTCGTCGTGGGCCTCGACCAGATCGAGGGAGAGCACCGCGGTGGAGGGCTCCTTGCCGGCCCCGCGCAGGTCGTCGTTCAGGCTGGTGAGCTCGACCGACCGTCGAATGGGGCTGTGCACGACCTGCGTCCCCACCCCGCGCTTACGCACGAGCAGACCCTTGTCCACAAGGGTTTGGATGGCCTGACGCAGGGTGGGGCGGGACAACCCGAGCTGATCAGCCAGGACCAGCTCATTCGCGAGCCGGTCACCCGGCACCAGCGCACCGTCGACGATGGCCCGCTCGAGCTGCTCGGCTACCTGGAAGTAGAGCGGCACCGGGCTCGAGCGGTTGACGGTCACGTCGGGGAAGGGGGCCACGTCACCTCGTTCTCGTCAACATTCGGGTGCTCAGGGAGCCTGGTCCGAGGGCATCGATCCCCTAGGGATAAGCGTCGCCATCCTAGCCGAATGTGTCCTTATGTTGCGACGTCAATATGTCTTTACAAACTCTTGACATGTTGTTCATCGGTCAGCAGACTTCAGGTCATGACCCAGACCACCGCTGCTGGCCCTAGGCCGCGGCGGCGCCGTCCGCTCGAGCAGCGGATCGCGGGTGCACCGATCTCCTGGGGGGTCTGCGAGGTGCCGGGATGGGGTCATCAGCTCGAGCCGGACCGGGTGCTCGCTGAGATGCGCGAGATCGGACTGACGGCGACGGAGTTCGGGCCGGTGGGGTTCCTCGCCGATGAGCCACGCGCCCGGTCACAGCAGCTCGCGGAGCATGGCCTGCGGGCTGCGGGCGGGTTCCTGCCCGTGCTCCTGCATGACGCCGGCGTCGATCCGCTGCCGGTCGTCGACGCCTTCATCGACGGCTGCTTGGCGGCGCAGGCCGAGGTTGTCGTGCTCGCCGCTGTGACCGGCCTCGCGGGCTACGACGAGCGCACGGTGCTCGACGATCTCGGCTGGCAAACCCTGCTCGGCAACCTCGACCGGGTCGCTGAACATGCGGTGTCCCGCGGCGTCGTCGCGAGCCTGCATCCGCACGTCGGCACGATGGTCCAGTCCGGGGCGGAAACCCTGCGGGTGCTGGAAGGTTCACGCATCGGACTCTGCGTCGACACCGGACATCTGTCCGTGGCGGGCGCCGATCCCGTCACCCTGGCGCTGGAGCACCCCGACCGAGTGGTGCACGTGCACCTCAAAGACGTTGATCTCGCGCTCGCCGACGAGGTGCTCGCCGGTGGCCGGTCGTTCGGTGCCGCGGTGAAGGAGGGCATCTTCCGTCCGCTCGGACGCGGGGATCTCGACATCGCCGCACTCGTCCGGGCCTTGGAGCGCGGCGGCTACCAGGGTTGGTACGTGCTCGAACAGGATGTGATGCTCGACGGGACGCCGACCGACGCGGGTCCCATGGCCGACGTACGGACCAGCCTCGACTTCCTGCGGGGGCTCAGCGGATGACCGGTCACGACGAGGGCTTTGACGTGATCACGATGGGCCGCGTCGGCGTCGACATCTACCCCGACCAGGTGGGCGTCGGCCTCGAAGACGTGACACGTTTCGGGAAGTACCTCGGCGGCAGCGCCACCAACGTGGCCGTGGCCGCAGCGCGGCACGGCCGCCGGACAGCAGTCGTGACCCGCACCGGCGCCGATCCCTTCGGGCGCTATATCCATCGGGCGTTGCGCGGTTTCGGCGTCGACGATCGATTCGTGACGGCCGTCGACGACCTGCCAACGCCGGTCACCTTCTGCGAGATGTTTCCGCCGGATGACTTCCCGCTGTACTTCTACCGGTTGCCGACGGCACCCGACCTCCAGATCCACCCCGACGAACTGGACTTCCAGGCGATTACCGCCGCCCGCATCCTGTGGGTCACCGGCACCGGATTGAGCGAGGAGCCATCCCGCTCGGCGACGCTGGCGGCCCTGCGCGCGAGGGACGACAGCGGCCTGACCATCCTCGATCTCGACTACCGACCCATGTTCTGGACGTCGGCCGACGAGGCACGACGGCACATCGGCACGGCTGTGGGCCTCGTCGATGTCGCAGTCGGAAACCTCGAAGAGTGCGAGATCGCCGTAGGCGAACGGGACCCCAAGGCGGCCGCGCACGCACTCTTGGAGGCGGGTGTCCGGCTCGCAGTGGTCAAGCAGGGGCCTGCCGGGGTGCTCGGTGCGGACCAGGAGGAGTCGATCATCGTGCCTCCGATGGATGTCGAGGTCGTCAACGGGCTTGGTGCGGGCGACGCGTTCGGAGGCGCGTTGTGCCACGCTCTGCTTGCAGGCTGGGACGTGCAGACGACGCTGCGCTTCGCGAATGCTGCCGGCGCCGTCGTGGCCGGCCGCCTCGCCTGCGCGGACGCAATGCCCACGACGGCTGAGCTCGATGCGGTCCTCGAGAAGGGCCGCGCATGAGCGTTGACATCACCGAGCTGCTGGCCACCAGGGTGCACGAACCCGGCCGCGTCGCGGAGCTCTTCGAGTCCAGGGCCCGACCCGGCCGGCTGGTCGACGCAACCGGGCGGCTGATGCTGGTTGCAGCCGATCATCCAGCCCGCGGCGCCCTGCGCGCCGGCAGTGACGCCTTCGCCATGGCGGATCGGTGGGACCTGTTGCGGCGGCTGGCGACGGCTGTCTCCCGCCCCGGCGTTGACGGCGTGCTCGGCACGGCCGACATCGTCGAGGACCTGCTGCTGATCGGTGCACTGGACGGGAAGGTCGTCATCGGCTCGATGAATCGCGGCGGCCTCGCGGGCACAGCCTTCGAGATCGATGATCGCTTCACCGGGTACGACGCCGCCGCGCTGGAGCGACGCGGCCTACAGGGCGGCAAGATGCTGCTTCGCATCGATCCCGGCGACGTGCTCACCGCGCCGACCATGCAGGCGTGCGCGCACGCGATCGGCGACCTTGCGTCGCGGGGGTTGCTCGCGATGGTCGAGCCCTTCATCTCGCACCGCATCGAGGGGCGCGTGCACAACGACCTGAGCGCGGAGGCGGTCGTCCGGTCGGCGACAGTCGCTGCCGGCCTCGGCTGGACCAGTGCGCACACCTGGCTCGAAGCTGCCGGTCATCGATGACATGGAGCCGGTGCTCAGCGCGACCAACCTTCCGGTGGTGCTCCTCGGAGGCGAGGTGTCAGCAGACCAGGAAACCCAGTTCGCCCAATGGGAGAAGGTGCTGGCGCGGCCTCAGGTGCGAGGCATGGTGGTCGGCCGATCGCTCCTCTACCCGCCGGGTGGAGACGTCGCCGCCGCAGTCGATGCCGTGGTCGAGATGGTGAAGGGCAGTGCGCCATGACCTCACCTGACCTCCTGCACCGTCACCACCTACAGCCGCCGGGCGACCCGGAGTACTCCGGCCTGTTCGGCACTGACACCTTTGCACTGACGATCACACCTGAGTCCGCGGGATGGTCCTACAGCGGCCTTACTGTGCGGACGATGCGGACCGACGAGAGTCTGGAGCTGACGACGGGTGACGTCGAGATGCTCGTTCTCCCGCTGGCGGGTTCGTGTTCGGTCTCGCTCGAGGGCGAGAGGCTGGACGTGCGCGGCCGGCCCGACGTCTTCAGCGGCCCCACCGACTTCGTCTATGTTCCGCGGGACTCAAGCGTCGTGGTCACGGCGACGGTGGGCGGCCGCTTTGCGTTTCCGTCTGCTCGGTGTACGGCGCGCAAGCCGTTCCGGCACCAGCCCGCCGACGCTGTCCCGGTCGAGCTGCGCGGCGCGGGACGCGCGAGCCGCCAGGTCAACAACTTCTGCACCCCCGAGGCGTTCGATGCAGACAAGCTCATCGCGTGCGAGGTGGTGACTCCGGGTGGCAACTGGTCGTCATACCCGCCGCACAAGCATGACGAGTCCTCGCCGACCGAGAGCGTCCTCGAAGAGATCTACTACTTCGAGATCGCGCCCGGTCCTGGCGGTCCGGGAATGGCCTACCAGCGGGTGTACGGCCACGGAGACACGCACATCGACGTACTTGCCGAGGTGCGTAGCGGCGATACGGTGCTGATTCCCTACGGTTGGCATGGACCGTCGATGGCGGTACCGGGCTACGACCTCTACTACTTGAATGTGATGGCAGGTCCTGACGAGGAGCGCAGCTGGCTGATCTGCGACGACCCGGCCCATGCCTGGGTCCGGGCGACCTGGGCGGACCAGGAGATCGATCCGCGCCTGCTCCGTGGGGGGAGGGAGAGCCGATGAGTGCCACGAGACTGACCGTTGCTCAGGCGCTCGTTCGATTCCTGGAGCAGCAGTACGTCGAGCGCGACGGCGCTGAGACGCCGTTCTTCGCGGGTTGCTGGGGCATCTTCGGCCATGGCAACGTGGCTGGTATCGGACAGGCCCTGTTGGAGCGGGAGCAGGCGGCAACCGGAGCCGACGGGGACGGCGGAGGGCATGTGCTGCGCTACCACCAGGCCCGCAACGAGCAAGCCATGGTGCATGCAGCCGTCGGCTATGCGCGGCACCGCGACCGGCTCTCCACGTTCGCCTGCACTGCCTCCGTCGGACCAGGGTCGACGAACATGGTCACGGGTGCGGCGCTCGCGACGATCAACCGGATCCCGGTGCTGCTGCTCCCGGGAGATGTCTTCGCGACCCGGGTGGCCAACCCGGTGCTGCAGGAGCTCGAGGACCCGACGTCGATGGACGTGAGCGTCAACGACACGCTCAGGCCCGTCTCGCGATACTGGGACCGGATCAACCGACCCGAGCAGCTGCCGATGGCACTTCTCGCGGCGATGCGCGTGCTCACCGACCCGTCGGAGACCGGCGCCGTGACGCTGTCGCTCCCGCAGGACGTGCAGGCCGAGGGATTCGACTGGGACGACGCGCTCTTCGCCCGCCGGGTCTGGCACGTGGCCCGGCCCGCCATCGATGACGGAGCACTCCGACGAGCGGTCGACCTCATCCGCGACGCGCGGACGCCGCTCATCGTGGCCGGCGGTGGGGTGATCTACTCGGGTGCTACGCAGGCTCTGCGGGTCTTCGCCGAGGTGACGGGGGTCCCGGTCGCCGAGACCCAGGCCGGCAAGGGGTCGATGCAGTACGACCATCCGCAGTCCGTGGGTGCCCTCGGAGCCACCGGCACGACGGCTGCTGACGCGCTGGCCGCGGAGGCAGACCTGGTGCTCGGCATCGGTACGCGCTACAGCGATTTCACCACGGCGTCCAAGACGGTCTTCGCCCATCCGGACGTGCGATTCGTCAACCTCAACGTAGCCGCTTTCGACGCCCACAAGCTGGCTGCCGTCGCCGCCGTCGCAGACGCCCGTCGCGGCCTCGAGCAGCTGACCGATGCGGTGGGCGACTGGCACGCTCCGGCGCCGTACACCCAGCAGGCACAAGAGCTCGCCCGCGAATGGGACACAACCGTGCAGCGTGCCCACGACCTCGGTCACACCCCGCTGCCGGCACAGTCGGAGGTGCTGGGAGTCGTCAACCGACTGTCCGGACCGCGCGATGTCGTGGTCTGTGCGGCCGGCTCGATGCCGGGCGATCTGCACAAGCTGTGGCGCACTCGCGACCCGAAGGGCTACCACGTCGAGTACGGCTTCTCCTGCATGGGCTACGAGATCGCGGGTGGGCTCGGCGTCAAGATGGCTGTGCTCGACACCGACGACGACCGCGACGTCTTCGTCATGGTCGGCGACGGCTCCTACCTGATGATGGCGCAAGAGCTGGTCACCGCCGTCCAGGAAGGGGTCAAGCTGATCGTCGTCTTGGTGCAGAACCACGGGTTCGCCTCCATCGGGGCGCTGTCGGAGTCGCTCGGCTCGCAGCGGTTCGGCACCCGTTATCGGTACCGCACCGCCCGTGGCCTGGACGGCGACGTGCTGCCCGTCGACCTGGCCGCCAATGCCGCCAGCCTGGGTGCCCGGGTGATCCGCGCCGCGGACATCGCGGAGTTTGAGAAGGCTCTGACCGAGGCGCAGGCGGCACAGACGACGGTGGTGATCCACGTCGAGACGGATCCGCTCGTGCCGTCGCCCGCCAGCCCGGCGTGGTGGGACGTGCCGGTGGCGGAGACAGCCACGCTGGCCAGCACCCGCGAGGCGCGTACGACGTACGAGCAGAACAAGACGCGGCAGCGCCCCTACCTTGGCCCACCCCACGAGTTGTCAGACCCCAGTGGCGCCATAGGGCAACCACGGTCTGACAAGTCGGCAGAAGGAGAGAGATGAAGACCATCGACCACTGGATCGCGGGGAAGCCGACTGCCGGCTCGTCGAGCAGAACCGGCCGAGTGTGGAATCCGGCGACCGGACAGCAGCAGGCCGAGGTCGTGCTCGCGAGCGGGTCAGACGTCGACGACGCTGTCGCTGCCGCCAAGGAAGCGTTCGCCGGCTGGTCGCAGGCGTCGTTGAGCAAGCGCACCAGCATCATGTTCGCGTTCCGAGAGCTGGTGCACGCAAACATCGGGCGGATCGCGGAGGCGATCACCGACGAGCACGGCAAGGTGCTGTCCGACGCCGCCGGCGAGGTGCAACGCGGTCTCGAGGTGGTGGAGTTCGCCTGCGGGATCCCGCAGCTGCTCAAAGGTGAGTTCTCCGCCCAGGTCTCCACCGGCGTGGACCTCTACTCCTTCCGCGAGCCGCTGGGAGTGTGCGCCGGCATCACCCCGTTCAACTTCCCGGCCATGGTGCCGATGTGGATGTTCCCCGTGGCGATCGCCTGTGGCAACACCTTCATCCTCAAGCCCAGTGAGCGGGATCCGTCCGCGTCGCTGATCATGGCTGAGCTGTGGGCCGACGCCGGGCTGCCGGAGGGCGTGTTCAACGTCGTACACGGAGATAAGGACGCCGTCGACGGATTGCTCGACCATCCGGACGTGGCCGCCGTCTCGTTCGTCGGGTCCACCCCGATCGCTCGCTACATCCACCAGCGCGCCAGCTCACACGGCAAGCGAGTGCAGGCGTTGGGAGGCGCCAAGAACCACGCCATCATCCTCCCCGACGCGGACCTCGACTACGCCTCGGACCAGCTGGTGGCTGCGGCGTTCGGCTCTGCCGGCGAGCGGTGTATGGCGATCTCCGCGGCCGTCACGGTCGGTGGCGCAGGCGATCCTCTGGTGTCACTTGTCAACGACAAGGCACGTGCAGTGAAGGTCGGCTCCGGCCGCGACGCATCGAGCGAGATGGGCCCGGTGGTCACGCCGGAGGCACGCGATCGCATCGTGGGCCTGATCGGTACCGGTGAGGCGCAGGGGGCGCGCGTGCCGGTCGACGGTCGCGGCCTCCGGGTGGACGGGTTCGAGGACGGGTTCTTCGTCGGTCCGACCGTCATCGATGACGTGACGCCGGACATGGACGTCTACCGGGAGGAGATCTTCGGTCCGGTGCTCTCCGTGCTGCGCAGTGATGACGTCGACGACGCGATCGCACTGATCAATGCCAACCCGTACGGCAACGGGACCGCGATCTTCACCTCGAGCGGAGAGGCGGCGCGTCGCTTCCAACGCGGGGTCCAGGTAGGCATGATCGGTGTCAACGTGCCGATTCCGGTGCCGATGGCCTACTACTCGTTCGGTGGGTGGAAGGACTCACTCTTCGGAGACAAGCACATCCACGGGCCGGAAGGTGTCTCGTTCTACACCCGGGCCAAGGTCGTCACCTCGCGCTGGCCCCATGTCGAGCATGCCGAGCATCAGCAAGCACATCTCAACTTCCCTACGTCCCAATGATTTCCAACAAGTCCGCGCGAAGCGGCCGATCAAGGAGAAACAGCATGAGGATTCGAAGGGTACTGACCCTCGGTCTGGCCGCGGGGGCGCTCGTCCTCGCGGGGTGCAGCACGGGAGATGAAGACAGCGGCGACGGCGGTGACGGCGGGAACGGTGACGAGGGCTCGACGCCGGCGGCCGCCAGCGACATCCGCATCGACGTGGTCACGCACGCGGCCCCTGGGGACTCCTTCTGGGACGTCGTCAAGGCCGGCGCCGAGCAGGCGGGTGAGGACTACGGCGTAGACCTGCAGTACAACAGCAGTCCTGATGCGGGAGAACAGAGCACGCTGATCGACAGCGCTGTGGCGTCTGACACCGACGGACTGGTCATCTCGATGGCCAACCCGGACGGGCTCGAGGCGAGCATCAAGGCCGCCGTCGACGCTGGCGTCCCGGTCATCACCATCAACTCCGGCATCGACGAGTGGCAGGAGTTCGGCGCGATCACCCACGTCGGCCAGAGCGAGACGATCGCCGGCGAGACCGCAGGTGAGCAGCTCAACGAAGCCGGGCTGACGAACGTGATCTGCGTCATCCAGGAGGCCGGGAACGTGGGCCTGGAGGAACGGTGCCGGGCAGCGGCCTCGACGTTCGAAGGCGACATGGAGAACCTGCAGACCGACAACACCGATCTGGCTGGCTCCCAAGCGACCATCGAGTCAGCGCTGAGTGCTGACGACTCCGTCGACGGCATCTTGTCGCTTGGTGGCGACATGTCAGGCGCAGCTGTTCAAGCCGTCGAGGCTTCAGGTAGCGACGTGACGGTGGGCACCTTCGACGTGAACGCCAATGTGGTGCAGAGCATCATCGACGGCAAACTGCTGTTCGCCATCGACCAGCAGCCCTATGTCCAGGGCTACCTGGGCGTGACCGGCATCTACCTCAAGCTCATCAACGGCAACGACATCGGCGGCGGCCAGCCCGTGTACTCCGGCCCTGCCGTGATCACCGAAGAGAACGCCGAAGACGTTCTCGAGTTCGCAGGCAACGGGACCCGTTGATCTGAGTGGCGGCCGAGGCGTCGAGCACACGTCGCCTCGGCCGCTTCAGATCGGCGACCAGGGAAGGAAAATCATGAGCACGAGCACAGTGGCCGAGCCTGAGGCCGCCGGGCCCACACCGCCGCAACAGGACGAGCGGGTCGCTCGGTCGCGCGGGTGGACCAAGGTCCTGCGCCGACCCGAGATCGGCGCCATGGTCGGCGCCCTCGTCATCTTCTTGTTCTTCGCCACCCAGACCGATGCCTTCGTGGAGCCCGCCGGCGCGAGCACCTGGATCTTCAACGCCTCGACGATCGGCATCATGGCGGTCGCGGTCGCGATGTTGATGATCGGGGGGGAGTTCGACCTGTCCGCCGGTGCCATGATCGGCACCACGGGTCTCACCACCGGCATCTTGATGACGGAGTACCAGACGAACGTCTGGCTCGCGATCGCGATCGCACTGGCGCTGGCACTGGCGATCGGAGCCCTCAACGGCTTCCTCGTGATGTGGACCAAGCTGCCCAGCTTCATCGTGACGCTCGGCACGTTCTTCGTGCTGCAGGGTGTCAACCTGGCGGTGACGAAGATCCTGATCGACCAGGTGTCCGTCGTGGGGCTGGCGAATGCGGCGGGATACACCGATGGGAAGCAGTTCTTCGGGTCGTTCGTCGACATCGACATGGACTGGCTGCCGTGGTTGGAGGGCGACGAACCGAAGACGACGCTGACGATCTACGCGGCCACGTTCTGGTTCCTCGGCGTCACCGCGATCGCGACCTGGGTACTGCTGCGCACCCGGGCGGGCAACTGGATCTTTGCGGTGGGAGGAGCCCAGCAGAGCGCCCGGCAGGTGGGTGTGCCCGTCCTCAAGACAAAGGTCGGACTCTTCATGACCACTGCGTTCTGCGGCTGGATGGTGGGCATGCTTAGCCTGTTCAAGACCACCACCGTGCAGAGCACGACCGGAGTCGGCCAGGAGTTTGTCTTCATCATCTGTGCCGTGGTCGGTGGATGTCTGCTTACTGGTGGCTACGGGTCCGCGATCGGGGCGGCGTTCGGCGCGCTGATCTACGGCATGGTCCAGCAGGGCATCCCACAGCGAGGGTGGGACAACGACTGGCTGTACGCCTTCCTCGGTGTGCTGCTGCTCGGTGCGGTGCTGGTGAACAACTGGGTGAAGACCAGAGCGGAGGCGCTGAGATGACTACCGACACGACTGACCGCAGGCTCAACACGGCCGACCTGCCAGACCGGGGCGAGCCGATCATCGAGGTGCGCGACATCGGCAAGAACTACGGCTCGGTCATTGCGCTCGCCGACGTGACCACGACGGTCAACGCCGGCGAGGTGACCTGCGTGCTGGGCGACAACGGGGCCGGCAAGTCGACGTTCATCAAGATCCTGGCTGGTGCCCACGAGCACAGCAACGGCGAGTTCGTCGTCGACGGGATCAACCGGCACTTCTCATCTCCGCGGGCTGCGCTTGCACTCGGGATCGCGACGGTCTATCAGGATCTGGCCGTCGTCCCGTTGATGCCAGTGTGGCGGAACTTCTTCCTCGGTTCGGAGCTCACCAGGGGCTTGGGTCCGCTGCGCCGGCTCGACATCGGGGCGATGAAGCGGATCACGAAGGAGGAGCTGGCCGCGATGGGCATCGACCTGCGCGATGTCGACCAGCCGATCGGCACCCTGTCTGGTGGCGAGCGGCAGTGTGTCGCGATCGCGCGTGCCGTCTACTTCGGCGCGCGGGTGCTGATCCTTGACGAGCCGACGGCTGCCCTGGGC
This sequence comes from uncultured Actinomycetota bacterium, assembly GCA_963830495.1. GTDB lineage: Bacteria > Actinomycetota > Actinomycetes > Propionibacteriales > Nocardioidaceae > CAWHMS01. The sequence goes on from CAWHMS010000001.1 coordinate 107,782, forward strand.
GTGCGGCAGTCGGGTGTGGTGCTGAAGTACATCGCTGCTGCACGCGACCGTGGACTGGGCGTCATCTTCATCACCCACAACCCGCACCATGCGTATCCCGTGGGTGACCGCTTCATGCTGCTGCGCCGCGGCCGCAGCATGGGCAACTTCCCGAGGGCGGAGATGACGCTCGACGAGCTGGTGCAGATGATGGCCGGTGGCGCGGAGCTCGAGGCGTTGAGCCATGAGCTCGCCCGGGAGATGCCGGACTCCGAGATCGCGAAGGTGATGGAAGAGGAGGTGTCCGAGACCCTGCATACGGGTGACCAGCAGCCGGCCGGGCATCGGGCGGAGCCATCGGCTGCAGCGGCGTCGGACCGACCCCCTCCGGGGAGCGGCGCCAGGCGTGAGTGAGGGTGGCGGTTCGACAGCGGACCACTCCGAAGGATCAACGCACGGCCCGGCGGGTTCCGATGGGTCGACGCCAGGTGACGTGGGCGTAGCAGTCGTCGGGTTCGGCTGGATGGGACAGGTGCACTCGCGTGCCTGGATCCGCCTGCTCCAGCACTACCCGGACAGTCCCTTGCGCCCGCGGCTCGTCGCTGTCGCCGACCCTGAGCCGGAGCGGCGGCGCCAGGCCCAGTCGGCATACGGCTATCGACATGCCTACGCCGACTGGCGGGATCTGCTCGAGCGGGACGATGTCGATGTCGTCAGCGTCTGCGGGCCGAACTTCGTACACGCGGAGATCGGCACTGCCGTCGCCGAGTCCGGTCGCCACCTCTGGATCGAGAAGCCGGCCGGGCGGAGTCTCCCCGACACCGAGCGGATCGCGACAGCGGTCGAGAAAGCCGGGGTGATGTCCGCGGTCGGCTTCAACTACCGCAACGTTCCCGCCGTCGCGCTCGCCCGCTCACTCGTCGCGTCCGGGCGGGTGGGCGAGGTGGAGACCGTGACGGTGGCGCTGCTCGCTGACTACTCGGCACATCCGGAAGGGGTGTTGTCCTGGCGGTTCGACACCGAGCAGGCTGGCTCCGGGGTGCTGGGCGACCTCGCCAGCCATGGCTTCGATCTGGCCCGGTACGTCGCGGGCGAGCAGACGGGTCTGATCACCGAGCTGGTGGCCGATCAGTCGACGTTCATCCCGCACCGTCCGGTCGTCACGGACGCCGCCATCTCACGTTTCGCCCGAGGTGGTGAAGAGCTCGGCTGGGTGGGCAACGAGGACCACGCGGCGGCGCTGCTGCGCTTCGACTCCGGTGCCCGCGGACACCTGGAGGTGTCCCGCGTGGCCGTCGGTGAGCAGTGCAGCTACCGACTGGAGGTCAGGGGGACCAAGGGCGCGGTGCAGTGGGACTTCAGGCGGATGGGAGAACTGCAGGTGTGCACCGACCAGGACTACCAGGATGCCGCGTGGCAGACCCACTTCGTGACGCCGGCCGACGGGGAGCTGGGGGTCTTCCAGCCCAGTGCCGGGGTCGCCATGGGCTATGACGACCTCAAGGTCGTCGAGGCCCGCCGGCTGATCGAGTCGGTGGCTACCGGAACCCCGATCGGTGCCACGATCCACGACGCTGTCGCGGCCGCTGCACTTGTCGACGCCATGATTCGTTCCTTCAGCGAGAGGCAGTGGGTCGCACCATGAAGCAGCAGACAGTGCGAGTCGGGGTCATCGGCGCCGGCGCGATGGGCGCGTCGCACGCCCAGATGCTGGCCGACTGGGTGCCTGGCGCCGAGGTGGTGGCCATCTACGACGCAGACCCCGCCACGGCCGAGCAGGTTGCCGGGCTCGTCGGCGCCGATGCGACCGAGTCCGGTTCGGCGCTGATCTCCTCGGCAGGCATCGATGCGGTGCTGATCGCCGCGCCGGACCCCCTGCACGAGGAGCTGGCCTTGGCGTGCCTTGCGGCCGGCAAGCCCACTCTCTGCGAAAAGCCGTTGGCCACGTCGGTCTCGGGGTCGCGCCGGGTGGTCGAGGCGGAGGTTGCACTCGGGAAGCGACTGCTGCAGGTCGGCTTCATGCGCCGCTTCGACCCCGCGTACGTCGAACTCCGGGCTGCCGTGCACGACGGCACTATCGGGAGCCCCCGGGTGGTGCACTGCCTGCACCGAAACGCCCAGGCCCACCCCGCCGCCAGCTCCGAGGGTGTCCTCGTGAACTCTATGATCCACGAGTTCGACTGTGTTCCCTGGCTGCTCGACGATCCGCTGGGCGCGGTGACGGTGTACAGCCCGAGGGTGGATGCCGAGCTCCAGGACGTCCAGGTTGCCGTGCTGGAGACACGGAGTGGCTCGATTGCCACCGTGGAGGTCTTCGTCAACGCCGACTACGGCTACGACGTCCACACCGAGGTCGTCGGGACTGCCGGCACGGTGTCGCTGACGCCGCCGTACGGCATCAGCGCGCGACGGCAAAACATGGACGGCAGGGTGGTGAGCTCGGACTTCGTCGCACGCTTCGTCGACGCTTACCGCATCGAGCTTGCAGAGTGGGTTTCTGGCGTGCGCTCCGGTGCGAGGCCGCAGCCCTCGGCCTGGGACGGACACGTCGCCAACCTGGCGGCCTTCGCCGGTGTGGACTCGCTGCGCGGGGGCGGCCGGGTCGAGGTGCCGGCCGACCCCCGACCGTCGCTCTACGCATGACTCACGCGCTGGTGACGCGAGGCGGGTCTGCCCGGCCGCTCGACGATCGTTGCCCGGCGTAGGGTTTGGAGGCCAGCAGACCACCGGCACGGGAGGAGCGACGATGCGTCGGCGTGCCGCTCGTGTTGCTGCTGCCCTGGGGTGCTGCCTGCTGATCGCAGGCTGCAGCCGGTCGTTGCCGGCGGACAATGTCGAGCAAGAGCTCGAGCGGCAGCTGTCGACGCAGGACTTCGTCCCCGACGTCAGCTGCCCTGAGGACCTTTCGGGTGAGGTCGGCGCCACCATCGTCTGCCGGAGCACCCTCGCTGACGGGATCGCCATCGACATCACCGTCATGGCCACCGAGGTCGACGGTGACCAGGTGCGCTACGAGTTCGAGGTGGCCCCGCAGGATCCCGACGACCTCGACGACCTCGACACGAATCAACCGGGGCCGGTCAGTCCCGCGCCGGGAGAGCCGTCTGCTGACAGTTCGCCCTGATCAGTGGTCAGCCCCCGGTCTGCTGTGGTCGCCCGGCCCAATGAGCTCTGGTCATCCGGCTGCCGGTCTACCTTCACGTGCTGGATGCATCTTCACCTCCTGAATGACCGGGTCAATAGCCGTTATGCGTTTTTTGCCCCGTCACTCACGCGGTGGAGGTGCAGTCGCGCGGAGGAGTGCAGGCACGGGGGTGCGTACGGCGGCGGGCGTGCGCTGGCGACTGCTGCCGTGCGTCAGAGGCGCTTGTAGTCGGGGACCAGCTCCAGCGCGAGCTGCTCGAGGAAGAGGCCCACGTCGGTGACGATGCCGCGCGCCTGCGAGGAGCCGCGGTCGGCCAGCTTCGTGACCGTCGCCGGGTTGATGTCGACACACACCAGCGGGATGGAGGCGGGCATGATGTTGCCCGTCGCCACCGAGTGCAGCATGGTCGCCACCATGAGGCAGAAGCCGACGTCCGTCAGCTGTGCCCGCATGGCGCGCTGGCCCTCCAGCACGTCGGTGTAGACGTCGGGCAACGGGCCGTCGTCGCGGACCGACCCCACCAGCACGAAGTCCTTCCCCTGCAGCACCATCGCGTGCATGATCCCGCTGGTGAGCACACCCTGCTCGACGGCGGCGGCGATCGACCCGGCCTTCCGAATCGTGTTGAGCGCACGGATGTGGTGCTCGTGCCCGTGCTCGACACCGCGCCCCATGGCCAGGTCGACGCCCAACGAGGTGCCGTAGAGCGCGGACTCGATGTCATGGGTGGCGAGTGCGTTGCCGGCGAAGAGTACGTCGACGTACCCCTCGTTGACGAGCGCTACCATGGCCGGGGCTGCGCCGGTGTGGACCACACCGGGTCCGCCGACCCACAGCACCTTCTTGCCGGCAGCCCGCGCCTCCCGCATCCCTTCGGCGACCTGCCGGACGAGCAGTGCCTGGGGTTTCTCGCTGGACACGTCGGACTCCATGAAGCCGAACATCTCCTGCTCGACACCGCCCGCGGGTGTCGGAGTCGTGACCCTGATCCCGAAGACGCCGCACACCACCCCCATGCCCGCCTGCACGTCGGACATCGGCAGCGTGGAGACCCGGATGCCGTCGGCGGACCTGTCGACGATCAGCCCACAGTCCATCTCGGGGTTGTCCACCGTGTGCCAGCGGCCGTCGATCCGCACCCGGGTCTCCAGGTTGGTCGTCGAGTAGAACCCGTCGGGGAAGACTCCGTCGAGCTCCGCTGCCACCACGGTGGCCTCGCCCGGGTCGGTGAGGTTGACCCCGCGCGTCTGCAGCTGCATGAGTATCCGCTGCAGGCGGTCCTCGTCGTCGGCCGTGACCAGCACCCGTGCGTAGGAGGTGTCGTGGGACTCGTGCCCGACCTCGATCTTCTCGACCAGGTGGTCGCCGCCGTACTCGCGAATGTCGTTGAGGACGCGGGAGAGGATGCCGCTGTCCATCAGATGGCCGGTGATCTCGACCGTCTCACTGGCGTTGTCACTCATGGCGCACAGGCTAGGGCATCCCGTGACCGGTCAGACGACGGCGCCGTCGTCCCAGCCGGAGTCTTCGTCGTCGCCGCCCATCATCACCACGAGCGCGACGAAACCGACCACGAAACCCCCGACGGCCAGTGTCGACAACCACGCCGGCAGGTGCAGTCCGAAGAGCACCGAGACGAGCAGCAGCAGCGGTCCGCCGACCACGCCGAGCCAGGCCACCTGCTTGCGCGGCTCGAGATGGGGGAGCGGCGGGGGCGGCGGCGGCACGAACGCCTCCGCCCCGTCGTCGGGTGCGGGCGTCGTGGGGGTCGGGTGGGGCGCCTCGTCGTCTGCCTGGGTACGTCGTCGGACCGCGTCGTCGTACCCCATCTCGTCAGAGCGGTCCTCAGCGTCGCCCGCGACGGTCGCGGACTCGTCGGCGTCCGAGACGTCCTCGGTCGAGGGCCACGGCGCCTCGCCGTGCCGGGGCTGGTCGTATCCCGACACGATCTGAGCCCAGGCGAGATCCTCACTCGTCGTGTCGATCTCGTCGTTGAGACCCGTGAGCAGCTCGTTGGCCGCGTCGGTGAAGGCGACGTCGACGTACAGCCGATCGCGCACCTCGGTGCGGAATTCCGGCCGCTCGAACGCCCCGGTCGACGACGTCTCGACCGGTGTCACGTAGGCGGCCACGCCGTGCTGCTTGAGCTCGTCGAGGAGAGGAGAGACGATGCGTGGGTCGATGTCGGCGATCGGGGTGTAGGCCGCGGCGGTGAGTCCGTTAGAGCGCATCGTCTTCGACCGTCGAGTGTTTGCGGATGAACTCCAGCGACCCCTCGACGATCGCCGGGGCGTCGTTGTCGAGCGTGGCGACGTGGTAGCTGTCGTCGAGCACCCGCTCGGTCACGTCGCGCGACGACACGCGCTGGATGATCAGCTGTGACGAGAGCGGCTCGACGATGTGGTCTTCGACGGAGCGGAAGACCATCAGCGGCGCCGTCACCTTGGCCAGGTCGTCACGCGTCTGACGCCACAACTCGCGCTGAGAGTCCAGTGCGAGCAGCGGGGTGCGGTCATAGGCGTGCTCGGTGACACCTTGCTTCTTGATGTCGCCACCGATCGCTGCGACTGAGGCACGGATCCGTTTCAGCACCGGCAGGGTGAGCAGCGCCTTGCGCTCGGAGATGACGATCGGGTTGACGAGGACGAGCCCGGCGACATCGGAGTCGCGCTCCTCGGCGAGCCGCAGTGCGAGGCAGCCACCCATCGAGAGGCCGGCGACGAAGACCTCGTCGCAGCGGTCGGTCAGCAGGCTCAGGCATCGATCGGCTTCGGCGTACCAGTCGTGCCACCGGGTCAGGTTGAGCTCCTGCCAACGCGTGCCGTGGCCGGGCAGCCGGGGCAGCTCGACGGCGTACCCCTCGGCGGCGGCGGCTTCGGCCCAGGGACGCATGCTGGCCGGGCTACCGGTGAAACCGTGCAGGAGCAGCATCCCGACGCGGCCGCCCTCGACGCTGAACGGTGTGGCGTGCGGATCGATCGGCACTGTTGCTCCCGGGTCTCAGCCGGCGGCGGCCGGCGCGCTGTGCCTTCATGGTGTCACGCCGGGTCCGGTGAATCGAGCCGGATGCGTGGCTTCGTTGCCACCCGAGCGGGGTGTCCCTAGGGTGAGCGTCAAGGAGGTCGTGGGTGTTCTACTGGACGCTGAAGTGGGTGCTCCTCGGCCCGATCATCAAGTTGATCTTCCGCCCCACGGGTGAGGGAGCGGAGAACGTGCCCGCCGAGGGGGGCGCGATCCTGGCCAGCAACCACCTCTCCTACAGCGACTGGCTCTTCATGCCGCTGGTCATCCCGCGACGCGTGACGTTCGTGGCCAAGGCGGAGTACTTCACCACGCCGGGGATCAAGGGCTGGCTGCAGAAGACGTTCTTCTCCGGCGCGGGACAGGTGCCGATCGACCGGTCCAGTGGGTCGGCAGCCGCCGGCGCGATCGCGACCGGGCTGAGGATCCTGGGCAACGGCGATCTCTTCGGGATCTACCCCGAGGGCACCCGCTCACCGGACGGGAAGCTCTACCGCGGCCGCACCGGTGTCGCACGGATGGCACTCGACGCGAAGGTGCCAGTGATCCCCGTGGCCGTGATCGGCACCGACGTCGTGGCGCCGCCGGGCAAGATCTACGGAACCTACATGCGCCCCCGCATCGTCTTCGGCGCGCCGCTCGACTTCAGCCGGTACGAGGGCATGCAGGACGACCGCTTCGTGCTGAGGTCGATCACCGACGAGATCATGTACGAGATCATGTCGCTGTCCGGGCAGGAGTACGTCGACGTCTACGCCACCAAGGCCAAGGAGCTGCAGCAACAGGCTGCCAAGGAGGCCAAGGCGGAGGCGAAGGCGAAGGCCGAGGCCAAGGAGAAGTCCGCCTAGCGTCCCTTGCTTATGGCTGAAACTGTTTGGCACCTGTCCGTGCAAGGGTTCAGCCACAAGGGTTGGGGGGCCAGGATGTGGACAGAAGCGCTCCGTCGAGACAGCGGGTCAGCCGAACCCCGCTATCGTCGTCCGTTGGTAGCAGTGGCGGGGCTGTCGTGACGAACCCGAGGAGTGACATCGATGCGTGTCGGCGTGTTGACCGGTGGCGGCGACTGCCCCGGCTTGAACGCAGTGATCCGGGCCGTCGTGCGGCGCGGGGTGGCGGAGTACGGCTATGAGTTCCTCGGCTTCCGGGACGGCTGGCGAGGCCCGCTGGACAACCTCACGATGACGCTGGGGATCCCTGAGGTGCGCGGCATCCTGCCCCGAGGCGGCACCATCCTCGGTTCGTCGCGAACGAACCCCTTCGGCGTCGACGGCGGCGTGGAGCGGATCAAGGACAACCTGGAGGCGAACGGGGTCGACGCGCTGGTCGCCATCGGAGGTGAGGACACCCTCGGGGTGGCGACGAAGCTGTCCGAGCTCGGCGTCGACGTGGTCGGCGTACCCAAGACCATCGACAATGACCTCTCCGGCACCGACTTCACCTTCGGCTTCGACACCGCGGTCAACATCGCCACCGAGGCGATCGACCGCCTCCACACGACGGCGGAGTCCCATCACCGGGTGCTGGTGGTCGAGGTGATGGGTAGACATGCAGGTTGGATCGCGCTGCACTCCGGGCTGGCCGGCGGCGCCAACGTGATCCTAATCCCGGAGCAGCCCTTCGACATCGAGACCGTGTGCGACCTCGTGGAGCGGCGGTTCCGCACCCAGTACTCGCCCATCATCGTCGTCGCCGAAGGAGCCTCGCCGAAGGACGGCACCATGGAGACCGTCGAGGGCGAGCTCGACGCCTTCGGGCATGTGCGGCTCGGCGGCATCGGTGACCGACTGGCGGGCGAGATCGAGCGACGCACGGGCAAGGAGGCCCGTGCCGTGGTGCTCGGACACACCCAGCGTGGTGGCACGCCGACGGCCTTCGACCGCTGGCTGGCGACCCGATTCGGGCTGCATGCGATCGCCGCGGTCCGCGACGGCGCGTTCGGCATGATGGTGGCGCTGCGCGGCACTGACATCGTGCGGGTGCCGCTCATCGAGGGCACCGGCAAGCTCAAGCTCGTCGACCCCCGCGAGTACGCCGAGGCGGAGGTGCTCTTCGGCTGACTGTTCCCTCGGCCCCTCGCATCGGGCCTGCGGACAAGTTCGGCGTCCGGCAGCCAGCCACCGGCCCGCGACGAGGGTCCGGGCGTTGCCGAACTAGTCTGACCTCGTGAGCATCCCGTCTCTGGAGCACTTGTACCGCCTCGGCGCCGCGCAGCAGCCAACCTGGCCGGACCAGTCGGCGCTCGACGACGCGGTGAGCACGTTGCGGGCGATGCCGCCACTCGTCTTCGCTGGTGAGTGCGACGACCTCACGACCCATCTTGCCGAGGTGGCGGCCGGACGCGCCTTCCTCCTCCAAGGTGGTGATTGCGCCGAGACCTTCGCCGGTGTCACCGCTGAGAACGTCCGCGCCAAGCTGCAGGTGCTGCTGCAGATGGCGGTGGTGCTCACGTACGCCGCCTCCGTCCCTGTCGTCAAGCTCGGTCGAATCGCGGGCCAGTACGCCAAGCCGCGCACGAGTGACGTGGAGACCCGCGAAGGCGTCGCGCTGCCGGCGTACCGCGGTGACGCTGTCAACGGCTACGACTTCACCGCCGCGTCGCGGATCCCCGACCCACATCGGCTCGTGCAGGTCTACAACGCTTCCGCGGCGACGCTGAACCTGTGCCGCGCCTTCCTCCAGGGCGGGTACGCCGACCTCCGCCAGATGCACGCGTGGAACACCGACTTCGTCCGGACCAGCCCGGTCGGGGCGGCCTACGAGGAGATGGCCCGCGAGATCGACCGGGCGCTTGACTTCATGCGCGCCATCGGGGCGGAGTCCGACGAGCTGCATCGGGTCGGCTTCCACAGCAGCCACGAGGCGCTCATCCTCGAGTACGAGCATGCTCTGACCCGGATCGACTCGCGCACCGGCAACCCCTACAACGTGTCCGCACACCTCCTCTGGGTCGGGGAGCGCACGCGTCAGCTCGACGGAGCGCACGTCGAGCTGCTCTCCCAGGTGAGCAACCCCATCGGGGTCAAGCTCGGGCCGACGGCCACACCGGACGATGTGATCGCTCTGGCCGACAAGCTCAACCCGACCAACCGGCCCGGCCGGCTGACCTTCATCACCCGGATGGGCGCTCACCGGGTGCGGGACGTGCTCCCGGACCTGGTGGACAAGGTCACCGCATCCGGCCACCACGTCGGCTGGGTCAGCGACCCCATGCACGGGAACACGTTCGAGACGTCGACCGGCTACAAGACCCGGAAGTTCGACGACGTCATCGACGAGGTGCGCGGCTTCTTCGACGTGCACCGAGCGCTCGGCACCTGGCCGGGCGGGCTGCACGTCGAGCTCACCGGCGGCGACGTGACCGAGTGCGTGGGTGGCGGTGAGGCACTGGACGAGCACGGCCTCCAACATCGTTACGAGTCGGTGTGCGACCCACGGCTCAACCGCACCCAATCACTGGAGCTTGCCTTCCTCGTCGCCGAGATGCTGCGCGAGAGCAAGGACTGACGGCGTGGCGGCCTCGGGCCTGATCGACCTGCGCAGTGACACCGTCACCGCCCCCACCCAGGGGATGCGCCGCGCCATGGCTGCCGCCGAGGTGGGCGACGACGTGTACGCCGAGGACCCGACGGTCGCCCGGCTGGAGGCGCGCGTCGCGGACATGTTCGGCTTCGGGGCGGCGCTCTTCACCGTGACCGGTTCCTTGGCCAACCTGCTCGCGGTGCGTGCGCTCGTCGGGGTGGGCGAGGAGGTGCTCTGTGAGGCGAGCGCGCACATCGCGAGGGCCGAGATGGGGGCGCACGCTGCCTACACCGGACTCACCATGCGCACCTGGACGAGCCCTGACGGGTACGTCGACCTGGCCGCGATCGATGGTCTGGTGGCGCCCGACCTCGGACCCTTCTTCGTCCGGACCACCTGTCTGTCGGTGGAGAACACCCACAACTTCGCCGGCGGTCGCGTGCAGCCGCAGCCGGGACTGGTCGGCCTGCGGGCGCTGGCCGATCGTCACCGCCTCGCGGTGCATGTCGACGGTGCCCGGGTGTGGAACGCTCACGTGGCCACCCGCGGCGACCTCAGGGCCCTGGGCGCCGACCTCGCCGACACCATGGGGGTGTGTCTCAGCAAGGGACTCGGTGCACCGGTCGGGTCGCTGCTGCTGGCGTCGTCGGAGCAGGTGAGCGAGGCGCGCGTCTGGCGCAAGCGTCTCGGCGGCGGATGGCGGCAGGCCGGCGTCCTCGCGGCGGCCGGCCTCTGGGCGCTCGACCACCACATCGACCGGCTGGCAGACGATCACGCCAACGCCCAGGTCATCGCGCACGCGGCAGCCGACCGGGCAGCGGACCTCGTCGACCGGCCGGAGCGGGTCGTGGACCCGAGTCGCGTGGACACCAACATCGTCGTGATCCGCACCGACGACGCGCCCGGCGTGGTGGCGCGCTGTCGCGACGAGGGGGTGCTGGTGGGCGCGGTCGGCCCCGGCGTCGTCCGCGCGGTGACGCATCTCGACATCACCGCGGCAGATGCGAAGCGTGCCGCCCAGGTGATTGCGCGCGCCCTGGGCTGACGCGTCCGCCGGGCCAGGCCGAGGGTGTCAAGCGTACGGCGCGGCCAGAACTCGGGAACCAAGTCCGCGTATCGTCGGCGTGTCTCGCAACACGCCGGAGGTAAGCGGAATCGGTTCGCGGTTTTCTGCAGGGCTAGGCCAAAAGGAGCACTCGATCGTGGATGGCGCGGTCGGTGCGAGAGGTGTGCGGGCATGACGGCAGGTGGCAGGGCCGCGGGCAGCTGGCACTGCGGGCAGCCGGCAGGGTGGACATCCTGGGGCTCACACGGTGAGGTGGGTGACCTCGGCCTCGATCTTGCGTCGTGGCGCCAGCTCGACCATGTACATCGCCGTGAGCACGAACGCACCACCGACGATCATCCGCGTCGTGAGTGACTCACCACCGAACGCCACGGCGAACAAGGCCGCGAACACCGGCTCCATCGTCATGACGATCGCCGCCCTGGTCGGCTCGATGTGCGCCTGCGCCCAGGTCTGGGCCAGCATCGCCCCGGCGCCGGCCACCACGGCCATGTAGAGCAGCGCCCACCATCCCGAGCTCGAGTCCGGGGTGCCGATCCCGTTCGGCGCTCCGGCCACCGTGCAGACCACGGCGATGACACCCATCTGGACGACGGAGAGACCGACCGCGTTTCCGGGGCGGGACCAGCGGCCGAGGCCCAAGATGTGCAAGGCGTAGAGCACGGTCGAGGCAAAGACCAGCGCCACGCCCCCCGACACCGCAAACCCCTGGAGCGAAAGGAAGCCGAGCCCGACGGTGGCGATCGCGGTGGCGATCCAGATCGTCCTGCCGATCTGCTCGCGGAAGAAGGCGGCGCCGAGCAGTGGCGTCAGCACGACGTACATGCCGGTGACGAAGCCGCTGACCGTGGCGGGGGTGCGCTCCAGTCCGCTCGTCTGCAGGATCTGGGCGACGCCGTACACCAGGCCCAGCACCACACCGTGCCTCCACTCGCGCCGGTTCAGCCGCATCACCTGACGGTGGGCGAAGAGCACCAGCACAGCTGTGGCGATGGTGAAGCGGATCGAGAGGAAGTCGAGGACGGACATCTCCTCGAGCAGGTCCTTGATCATGAAGAACGTCGAGCCCCACGCCGCCGTCACTCCGAGCAGCGCCAAGGTGGGGAGGGCGCCGTGATACCGCTGCGTCACCCGTGAACTCTAAGGGCGGAGTCGAGCCTCTAGATGATGGAGATGACCACCGTGGAGCCGATCGGAGCCATGTCGCCCCCGCCGGGAGACTGGTCGGCCACGATGCCGAAGCCCAACGACGGTTGGTACTCCTCGGTGCTGACCTCGAAGCCGGCGTCCTCCAATGCGCTCACGGCCGCCTCCTCGCCGAAGCTGATGACCCGAGGCACCTCCACCAGTTCCGGCCCCAGCTCACCACGAGCCGCACGACGTCACCCTCGAACCGCACGCCCCGCGCTGGGGCCTGTCGGATCACCAGGTCAGCCGCGACCTCGTCGTCGTAGCGCTCGACGCGCTTGACCTCAAGCCCGCTGCCCTCGAGCTCCTCGACCGCTGTCTCGGCGTCGGTGCCCTCGTAGTTCCCGACCCGGATGGGCCGCGGCCCCTTGGACACGACCATCGTGACCGTGTCGCCTGGCCTGAGCGACGTGCCCGCCCGCGGCGCGAAGCGGATCACCTGGCCCTCGGCCTCGGTCCTCGTTCCAGACACGCCCGGCCACCTTCGGCTCGAGGTCGAGCTCGTCCAGCGCACTGATCGCCTCGGACTCGCTCAGGTCCGCCAGGTCAGGGACGTCGTACCGTTCCGGGCCCTTGGAGACCACGGCCTCGACGGTGCCCTGATCACGAACCCGATCGCCCGGGGCAGGGTCGGTCGAGACCACGTGCCCGGCTGGGACCTGCTCGCTGAACGCCGTGCCGCTGATTTCAGCTCCAGACCCGCGGACTGCAGGCGGTCGCGCGCCTCCGCCTGGGTCATCCGGACGACGTCGGGCGTCGACTGGAAGCGCGCGACGCCGTACCACCAGCCACCGATCCCGGCAGCGATCGCGAGCGCGATCACCAGTACAGCCACGATCCAGCCGAGCCGGCGACGCCGCGGACGAGGGCTGGTGGTCTTCGTGGCAGCGGGGTCGGAGCGGTCCGGCGGCACGACGACGCTGGATGCCCGCGCGAGTCGCTGCCACTCCGGGCCTGCCTCCAGCTCCCCACGCTCCTCCTCCGCGCCGACCACGAGGGTGCGTTCGTAGCCACCGGGAGCGACGAACGCCGGACCCGGGTGACTGGCGAAGTCGTCGTACGCGTCGATGTCGAAGACGGCGTCGAGTTCCCCGCCGGTTCGGTCTGCGCTGGCCGGGTCCGGGTCCGGTGCGCGGTAGTCGTCACCCCCCGTCGTCACCGCGATCGTGGGCGTGAGGTCCAGGGTCAGCTCGGCGTCCTCGGTGATGCCGTCGTCCAACGCCTGCCGGACCCGGCGCAGCTGTTGCAACATCACGTGGGCGTCCGCAGGCCGCAGGTCTCGGCGTCGCGCGGTCGCGCGCGCCACGAAGGCGTCGAGATACGGCGGGATGCCTCCGATCCGGCTGGAGGGGGCAGGTACGTCGTCGTGCACGTGCTTGTAGGCGACCTGGATGGGGCTGTCACCCGCATGTGGTTTCGTGCCGGTCAGCAGCTCGAAGAGCAACACGCCGAGGGCATAGACGTCCGAGCGGGCATCGGCAGTGCCCTCCACGACCAGCTCGGGCGGAGGTAGGACACGGTGCCCATGAGCACGCCGCCGGTCGCGGTGGCGGTGCTGGCCGCACTGACCGCCCGGGCGAGGCCGAAGTCGGCGACCTTCGGCTTGCCGGCCGGGGTCAGCAGCACGTTCTCGGGCTTGATGTCGCGGTGGATGATCCCCGACTCGTGGGCGGCTGCGATCGCCTCGAGGATCTGTTCCAGCAGGGCCAACGCGCGGCCCGGTGGCAACGGCGCGTCGTCGCGGATCAGGTCGCGCAGGGTACGGCGCCCGGCGACGTACTCCATGGCCAGGAACAGGGTGCCGCCGTCGTCGCCCTGGTCGAAGACGCCGACCACGTTGGGGTGGGTCAGTCTCGCCGCGGCCCGCGCCTCCCGCACGAACCGCTGGCTGAAGTCCTCGTTGTCGGCGAGGTTGTGCGCCATCACCTTCAGCGCCACGGACCGGTCGAGCCGCAGGTCGGTCGCCTCGTAGACCGTGGCCATCCCGCCGCGGGCGATCCGAGCCCCGACGCGATAACGCCCGTCGAGGAGCTGCCCGACGAGGGGATCAGAGGTGGTGACACGGTCCACCCTGCGAGTTTACGTAGCCGGACAGCCGGGTCGGCCGTGCCTCGCCGCCTGCGAGGAGATCGAACTCACGGCGACGGCCGTGCGTCAGTAGGGGTAATTGCCGTGCGCGTACTGATCCTTCAGGTACAGCACGTTGCGAACGTACTGCTTCGTGTCGGAATACATTCCGTGGTCCCGGACGGACTGCAGCCCCTGGTAGTAGCCCGCCACCGCGCGCGGCAACGGCGCCGCTGCCGTGAGCTCTCGGAGCAGGACGACGCCGGCCGTGACGTTGTGCGGCAACCGGGCGAGCTCGAGCTGACGGCCCAGGAGCGTCTCGATCCACGCCCCGGTGGACGGCAGCACCTGCATGGCGCCGACCGCGTCGGCCGACGACACGTGGTCCTGTTGCCAACCGGCCTCCTGCCAGGACACCGCCAGTGCGAGATTGGGATCGACCCCGTGCCGCTCGGCAACGCGCTGGATGACCCGGCGAACCCGCGCATGCGAGGGGTTGGCCAGCCGTGCCTCGGCTGACTCGCGGGTGCTGTCACCACGTGGCGACGACGGTCGCTGCGGCAGGGCGGCGAGCACCACCGGGATGCGCAGCCGGTCACCGGCCGCGATCTGACCCGACCTGGGCAGCGCGTTGCGCGTGATGATCTCGTCGGTCCACGCGTGGTACTTCACCGCCAGACCGGTCACGGTGTCACCCGGCCGGACAGTGTGCCACACGAGCCGGCGGCCGGCTGCGCCCGACTCTGCTGACGGGGCGCCTGATGGGGTGCCTCCGGGTGAGCCGTGCGCGGCGGGGATCGTGAGAGTCTCGCCAGCGTAGATCACGTTGCCGCCCGCGGTGAGGTCGTTGGCGGCCACGATCGCCGTCACGGAGGTGTCGTGAGCGGCGGCGATGGCGCTGACGGTGTCGCCGGAGCGTACGACGTACACCGAGTCGGCGAAGGCCAGCGCCACCGGCGCGACGGCAGCGGTCGCCACGGCGCCGAGCCAGGCGGTGCGGGAAGTGGGCATCCCTCGTGGGTACCCCGTGACTGCTGTGATACCAGTGACTGAAGTGACCTATGAGGCAGAAGTTACAAGACTGAGACCAAGCGAAAAGTGCGAACCGAGCAAACCTCGCATGCGATGTATCAGCCGCACCGCTCCGCCACCATGGCACGCTAGTGCCGTGGACAGCATGCAGACGACCCTGGTCGATTCATGGCTCACGTTGCCGGATGCCGCCGACCGACTCGGGGTCAGCGCCACCAAGGTCAGACAGCACGTCCGCGACCATCACCTCGCCGCCGCTCGTCCCGAGGAGCTGGGGGAGCTCGCGATCCCGGCCGACTTCGTGATGGACGGTGCGATCGTCAAAGGTCTGCCCGGCACCTTGACCCTCCTCGCCGACCACGGCCTGGACGACGCCGAAGCCATCGAGTGGCTCTTCACGCCCGACGACTCGCTGCCCGGCCGCCCGATCGACGCCCTCCGGGAGAACCGAGGCACCGAGGTGCGCCGCCGCGCCCAGGTCATCATCTGACGGGTGGTCGCCTGCGCAGCCACGGCGGTCGTGCCAGTCCCGGGTCTACAGTCCTCGCATGGATGCGAGCACGGCACCGTGAGCGGACTGGCGCGTCTGCTGGCCGGGCACACCGCCCCGGCGATCTACCACTGGACGTCGCACGCGGCGGTCAACGACGTGCGACGCGCTGTCGAGCGGGCCGGCTGGAGGCTGGTGTCGCTGGACACCTGGACGGTCGATGACAAGCCGGGCTTCCTGGCCGCCTGTCAGGAGGCGTTCGGGCTCGCGGCAACGGCGGGGGAGCACTTCGACGCGCTCTCCGACGCCCTGGTCGACGTGCGTGGACCCGAGGGCGCCGGGGTTGTCGTGCTATGGGACGGCTGGTCGCCACTGGCCCGGGCTCACCGACGGGTGTACGACGTCGCGGTCACCGTGTTCGGGGGACGGGTCGACGACGAGCGTCGTGGGCCGTTCGCGGTGCTGTTGCGTGGGCCCGGTCCGGAGGACAGCTCGATCCCAGAGCTCGATCCCCACACCTGACCCCGGTGGTCACACAGTCCGGTTCGTCACCCGATCCGTCAGCTGGTGCAGTGCGCTGCGGGTCTCGGCGTCGGCGATGTCCGCCGAGGCCAGGGCCGCCAGCGCTGCCCGGGTCAGCTCGGCGATGACGGTCTCGACCGCTGCGACGGCTCCGGTCTCGCGTAGCACCCCCTGGACGGCCTCGACCCCCGCACCATCGAGCACCGGGTCGCCCACGTGGCGCTCGAGCAGCGCACGCTGGGGAGGCGACGCCTTCGCGTAGGCGCGGGCCATGAGCAGGGTGCGCTTGCCCTCCCGGATGTCGTCGCCGCTGGGCTTGCCGGTCACCTGCGATTCCCCGAAGACGCCGAGGACGTCGTCGCGGAGCTGGAACGCCTCACCCAGCGGGACGCCGTACGACGACAGCGCCCGCAGCAACGTCGCATCAGCCTTGGCGAGCGCCGCTCCGAGTTGCAAGGGCCGCTCCACTGTGTACTTCGCGGACTTGTAGCGCACGACCCGCATCGCGTCCGCGGGGCTGTGCCCCCGCGATGTCTGGGCCAGCACGTCCAGGTACTGCCCGGCCACCACTTCGGTGCGCAGCTTGTCGAAGTACTCTCGGGCGGCCGCCAACCGCTTGGGCTTGACCTCGGCCCGGCACAGCAGCTCGTCCGACCAGGAGAGCAGCAGGTCGCCGAGCAGGATCGCAGCGCTGGTGCCGAAGCGGGCGGCCAGCTCCGGGTCCTGGGGCGACGTACTGTGCTGACGGAGCGAGTGGTGGGCAGTGGGGGCGCCGCGGCGGGTGGCCGAGGAGTCCATCACGTCGTCGTGTACCAGCGCGCTGGCGTGGACGAGCTCGATCGCGGCGCCGGCCTGAATGATCGGCTCGGTCACCTGCGACGAACCACCCGCGGCGCGCCAGCCCCAGTAGGCGAAGGCGGGCCGCAACCGCTTGCCGCCTGCCACCGACTGCGCTGCTGCATCGAGCAGGGGAGCGAGGTCGGCGCCCAGCGAGCCCAGGGTGCCCCGCTTTGCCTCGACGAAGGCGTGCAGGGTGCTGCTGATCGCGCTGCGGAGCTCGTCGGGAACGGGGTCCGTCGGGGTCGCCACAGCAGTCGTCTCAGTCATCCTCGCGAGCCTACCGCCGCCGCATCGGGCGGCCATGCGGCCGATCGCGGCGCAACCCGGCCGACCGGCAGGCGAGCCGACCCTGTCCGCCGTGCGAGCCGAGCGCCCGCGGCGTGTCCGGCCGACATACAGTCGGCGACATGACCCGTGGACTGCCGTCCCGCCTGCCCGGCCGCACGCCGACGGTGGCCGAGCTGCTGTCTGGAGGCGAGCGCAGCTTCTCGTTCGAGTTCTTCCCACCTCGCGACGACGAGGGCGAGCAGCGGCTGTGGCAGGCGATCCGCGAGCTCGAGGCACTGCATCCGACGTTCGTCTCGGTGACGTACGGCGCCGGGGGCACGACCAGGGACCGGACGGTGCGCATCACGGAGCGGATCGCGTCGGAGACCACGCTCACCCCGGTCGGGCACCTGACCTGTGTCGGCCATCCGGTGTCGGAGCTGCGGCGGGTCATCGGCCAGTACGCCGACGCAGGGGTGCGCAACGTCTTGGCGCTCCGCGGCGATCCACCTGACGGAGCGGGCAGCCCGTGGACACCGACGCCGGGCGGACTCACCTACGCCGACGAGCTGGTGGCGCTGACCCGATCGCTTGGGGAGTTCAGCGTGGGCGTCGCCGCCTTCCCGCAAGGTCACCGCGAGGCAGCCACGCTCGCCGCTGACACCGACGTGTTGCGGCGCAAGCAGCAGGCTGGTGCGGAGTTCGCGATCACGGAGCTCTTCTTCCGCGCAGCCGACTACTTCGCCCTGCGCGATCGCGCGGACAGCTCCGGCGTCGACCTGCCGATCATCCCGGGCATCATGCCGATCACGAATCTGCGGCAGATCACGAAGATGGCCGAGCTGTCCGGCCGCCAGGTACCGCCGGAGGTGGTCGGCCGGTTCGACGGTGTGACCGACGCGGTCGACGTACGCCGGATCGGCGTCGAGATCGCGACCGAGCTGTGTGAGCAGCTGCTGGTTGGCGGGGCGCCAGGCCTGCACTTCTACACTCTCAACCGGTCCCGGGCGACCAGGGAGATCTACGCAGCGCTGGCGCCGGCCAGGGTCTGAGCGCTCACTGCTCACGCCTTGCCGAGGCGGGCCGCCACGTGCGCAGCGCCCCAGCCGACGTACGGCACCGACGCACCGGGAAACGCCGAGGCGCCGACGATCTGGAGTCCGTCGAGCGGCTCGATCAGCCCCGCGCGCCGTACCTGCGCTCGCCAGCCGTTCCATCTGATCCCCCACGGTGACCCGCCGCCTTCGGCCAGCACATCTGGCGGGCTCCTGTCGACCCGAATGACCACGAGGTGCCGTACGTCGATCCCTCGTCGCGCCAAGGTGAGCAGCACGTCCTCCCGGCCCTTCCCGCGTCGCCACACCGTCCATGCGTGCGCTCCCTCCGGCGCCCGCCCCGTGGTGTGCAGCACCAGCAACGGGTCACCGGTGAAGACCACTTCGCCCGGCAGCGCAGGCAGACCATCGTCGTGGAGTCCCAGATGCGTCACCGCGCAAGGCTCTGCGGGCGTCGAGCCCGCGACCACCGAGCGCAGCCGAGGCGGTGCCGCGGCACCCAGCAGGCAGAGCAGCGCGCGAGTGTCGATCGCCGACACGACGACGTCGGCCGGGATCGTCTCGCCGGCCGCTGTGACGACGCCGGTGACCCGCCGCCCGTCGGACCGGATGGCCACGACCTCGGTGTCGACCCGCAGATCGACCTTCCGCTCGGCCAGCCGGGTGACCAGTGCGCCCGTCACCGCCGCCAAGCCGCCCGGAGCGGACCAGACACCGAAGGCTCGCTCGAGGTATGCCTGGACCGCCTCGAACGCCGGCACGTCTGCCGGGGACGATCCGGCCAGCACGAACGGATGGGTCGCGATCGCCCGGAGCCGCTCGTCGTGCAGCTCCCGCCGGACCAGCCGGGCCACGGAGGCGCGGGAGTCGAGCTGTCGGGCGACGTCTCTCTCGCCGAGCCGCCGGCCGCCGTACTCCGGGTCGAGCACCTGGCGCCGAAGCGCCTCCCATACCGGGCCGAGCCGATCGACGTACGCCGTCCACGCCACCGCAGCGGCATCACCGAGGACCGCTGTCATCGCGGTCAACTGGGCGCTCCGCGAGCCGCCCGGCAGGTCCAGCGCCGAACCGTCCTCGAAGCGATAGCGGCGGATCGGGTCCCTTGCCGCCAGCTCAACGTAGTGCTCCAGCGGCCGGCCGGACTTGCGGAACAGGTCGCGCAGCACAGCGGGCAGCACCATCGACGCAGGCCCCGCGTCCCACTGGAAGCCGTCGCGCTCGACGGCCCGCATGGCCCCACCCGCTTCGGCGTTGCGCTCGCAGACGAGAACCCGGTGGCCGAGCTTGGCCAGCCGGGCGGCGGTAGCCATGCCGGCAAGCCCGGCACCCACGACGACGACATCGGACACGTGCGTCTCCGTCAGCGAGGTGAGGCAGCGGGCGATGGGAAGGCGATGACTCTGCGGTCAGACATGCGCTGCTCCGCGTCTGGCCTGCCATCGCCGGAAGCCCCGGCGCACCAGTCCGAACAGCAAGATGACCAGCGTGACGCCGATCAGGAACAACGTGGTAGCGATCGCGAATGCCAGCCAGGGGTGGTAGACCGCGAGCACGACGACCGTCGCGACGGTGACGTCCTCCCCAAGAGAGACGGTGGCGTTGGTGACTGGCTCGGGCGAGGCGTTGATGGCGAGTCTGAGACCGGACTTCACCAGGTGTGAGGCGAGCGCGGTGCCACCACCGACGGCGGCGTACCACGCCTGGTCGACGGTCTGCACCTCGCCGGCGAGCAGGTAGCCCATCATGGCGCCGACCGTCGGCCGGATCAGGGTGGAGATCAGGTCCCAGGCGGAGTCCAGGTACGGGATCTTGTCGGTGACGAACTCGACGGTGAAGAGGCCGCCGGCGATCAGGAGCACTTCGGTGCTCTGCACCGCCTCCGGCACACCGTCGAGGCCTGCGTAGCGTCCGAGCAGGCCGGTGATGAGCACGACCAGGTAGGCGTTGATGCCGCTGGCCCAGCCGGAGGTCATCACGAGGGGCATCAGATCCACGCGGTCACTCTAGGGGGGTGGATCGGCCGACGTGGCGCCGTCTTGTGGTCGGCCGGAATCCCGGCCAGAGTGGGTGGTGACCCGATCGCCCGCACCCGACGAGGAGTCACCCCGATGTCTGCACGCCGAAGCGCCCCGGCCGGACTCTCCGCTGCCATCGCGGCCGCTGCGTTGCTCACCGCGCCCACCGTCTCAGCTGCTCCCGGACCAGCCGGCGCCGCCTCACCCGCGGGCGTCGGTGCTGCCTCCGCCCAGGGGCGGCCGAACGCCGATCCGGACTGGGTGGTGCGGCCCACCGGCTCCGACCAGCAGTTCCGTGGCCTCGACGCCGTCAACCGCCGGGTCGCCTGGGTCGGCGGCTCGGACGGACAGGTACTGCGTACGTCGGACGGTGGGCGCACCTGGCAGGACGTCTCACCTGATGGCACCGAAGGGCTGCTGTTCCGGGATGTCGAGGCGCAGGACGCCCGGCATGCGTCGGTGATGGCGATCGGTGTCGGCGACGCCTCCCGCATCTACACGACGTTCGACGGTGGAGAGAGCTGGACGCTCGCCTTTCTCAACGACGACCCTGCCGCCTTCTACGACTGCATGGCGTTCTGGCCCGGCGGTCGACGAGGCCTCGGCATGAGCGACCCGGTGGACGGCAAGTTCCGCATCATCCGCACCGACGACGGCGGCCTGACCTGGCGGGTGCTTCCCGACGACGGTATGCCGCCCGCAGTGGCAGACGAGTTCGGCTTCGCGGCCAGCGGGACATGCCTGGCCACGGCCGGCGGCCGCGACGCATGGCTTGCCTCAGGTGGCGGCGCGGCCCGGATCTTCCACTCCCGCGACGGTGGTTTCACCTGGTCGGTGGCCGACGCACCCATCCCTGCGACGCCGGCGGGCGGGGTCTTCTCGATCGACTTCCGCGACCCGCGGCACGGCATCGCTGTGGGCGGCGACTTCGAGGCTCCTGACAACGGCGTCGACGCCTCGGCCTACACCGACGATGGGGGCGGCACCTGGATCGGCGGTGGCGACCTGGCCGGCTATCGCTCCGGGGTGTCCTGGCTGACCGGCTATCGGGCGACGGCGATCGCCGTCGGTCCCACCGGCTCGGACATCACCCACGACGGCGGGGTCACCTGGACGGCCTTCGACCAGACCAACCTCGATGCCGTCGACTGCACCCACGACCGCGCCTGCTGGGCGTCCGGGCCGGAGGGCGTGGTCGCCGTACTCGACTGGTGACCTCGGCCCGGCCCAGCACCCGACTTGTCAGAACGTGAGCGGGTCAGAGCACGCTCACGTTTCTGACAAGTCGGAGGGAGAGGGGAGGGGAGGCGGCGCCGGCCGGTGGTCAGCCGATGCGCACTGTGACGGTGTTGGACGCCTGACCGGTTGCCGTGTCGACCACGCGGAACTCGTTGGCGCCGGTCTGGCCCGTCTCGATGTACGTCGTGAAGGTGCCGGCGCTGACGGACGCGTCGGTCGGGAAGTCGGTCCACGACTCACCCGGAAGCCGCCGCTGCACCTGGAGCACGGCACCCTCACCACGGCGGTAGGTGCCGGTGAGGTTGACCCGCTCGTAGGTGCCGGCCTGGCTCGGGTCCGCCCGGAGGGTGATGGCGGGCTCCCGCGGCCGGCGGGTCGTCGTACTCGTCTCGGTGGGCGTCGTCGGGCCGGTCGGGCCGCTCGTGCTCGGCGCCTCGGAGGTGGTGTCGCTGGGAGATGGGGTCTCTGACGGCGGAGTGTTGGTGCCGAGCCCGACCGGTGGCCCGGTGTCCGTGTCACCTCCCCCGCCGTCACCGCCCAGGCCGGCGACGTCCGCGGCCTTGATCGCGACCAGCCCGACGATGCCGCCGATGAGCAGCGCGACCGCCAGCAGCACGCCGACGCCCACCAGCAGCTGGTTCCGGACGGGACTGTTCTCGTCCATCAGGCTGGCTCCCCCTTCGTCTCTGCGCTCGCCGCTTCATGGTCCCAGAGCGCTGGCCATGGCGACCCTGGTGGGGTCACGGCGATGTCGGTGCGGTCACGGCGATCTCGGTGGCTCCGGTGATCCGCCGCAGCTCGTCGTACGTCGTCGCGAACACCGCGTGGGAGTGACCAGCGGCGGCCCAGATCTCGTCGTACGACGCCAGGTCTCGGTCGAGATAGGTCGGGACCGGCATCGGGTGTCCGACCGGGGCGACACCGCCGATCGCCTGTCCGGTGTGCTCGCGCACGAAGTCGGGCGTGGCCCTGTCGAGGCGAGCCACGCCGAGGGTTGCCGCCGTGGTCGTCGTGTCGACGCGATGGGCGCCTGAGGTGAGGATCAGCACCGGCGCCCCGGCGGCATCGAACACCAGCGAGTTGGCGATCGCACCGACCTCGCATCCGAGCGCGTTGGCAGCAGCCTCCGCCGTGCGCACTCCATCGGAGAAGATCCGGACCTCACCGTGCGCACCGAGGTCACGCAGCCGAGCGGTGACGGCGACGATGCCCGGGTGCCGGTGCAGGTCGGTCTCGGTGGCGACGTGGGTGGGCGGTTCGGTCATGAGCCCGACGGTATCCGACCTGGTCGACTCGGCCGACCTGCGTCGTGGCTGGACCTTGTCACGGGCAGGTGCAGGGGCAGGAAGGTTGACGCGGTGTCGGGGGATGGGTGTACAGTCGAAGTCGTTCGAACAAATGTTCGAACGACTTCGGTGGATCAGTTCGCCAGGACGGGTCCACCAAAGTGGCGGATCGCCACGGTGGAGATGGACTCGACCCCCGTCTCCACCGGGCGTCCGCCGGACTGACGAGGGGGCGGTTCCTGGCTTCGCGCAGGGGAGTGCGTGCGGCCTGGGATCGTTGTCTCGTCGTCGTGATCGGTCGCTCCCCCGGCCCGCCCTTGGTGGTCAGCGGTGCAGAGGAGACGGTCATGCGGATCTACGACGAGCCGGTCGACGTACGACGCGGCCTGGTCGGTGGTGAGGAAGCCCCCGAGCAGTTCATCTGGCGCGACAAGCTCTGGGTCGTCACCGACCTCGTGTCCCACTGGATCGAGACTGGTGCCTGGTGGGAGCAGGACGGTGTGGCCGAGCTGCTCGGCGTCCGCGCCGCAGGGTGGTCGGGCTCGTCGACACCACCACGGGGGAGTGGTCTCGACGAGCCCGACCGGCGGAGGGGTGCTGATCTCCTGGCCGAGCGCGAGGTGTGGCGGGTGGAGGCCGCGCGAGGCAGGCTCGCCCGGTTCCTCGGACCGCACGCCAGTGGGGTGTTCGACCTGTGCTTCGACTGGGCGGGAGGTAGCTGGACGCTGGCTCGCGCGCACGACTGAACCGCTGCCACCGACCCGACCGGCCGGGCCGCTGCCGCCGACCCCGACCACGTCCCTGATCTGATGGAGGCCTACGCGATGGATCCCTTCGTCCACCTGCACGTGGCATCCGGCTACTCGCTGAAGTACGGCGCCTCGCACCCACACCGGCTCGTCGCCCGGGCCGTCGAGGCGGGGATGGACACGGTGGCGCTCACCGACCGCGACGGCGTCTACGGAGCGGTGCGCTTTGCCAAGGCCTGCCTGAGCGCCGGTGTTCGCCCGGTGCTCGGCGTCGACCTGGCGATCGAGCCGTCGGGGCTGCTCGGTGATCGGGCTCCGACCGATCCGGGGTGGTCCCGGCCACCCGCCGGGGCAGCGGACAGGGGGGCTCGACCACCGGCAGGGTCGGTGCCGCTGCCGGGCCGGGCCCGGCCCTCGGGCAGCAGCGACGCCACCAGGGCCGGTGTCTCGCGGTCGTCTCCGGCCCGGGGCGGCGCCTACCGGGAGCCCGCGCTGCCGCGCATCACCGTGCTGGCCGGGAGCCGAGCCGGCTGGGCGGCGTTGTGCCGGCTCGTCTCGGCCACCCACCTCCGTGGCGAACGTGGCACACCGGTCACCACCCGCGCGCTGGTCGCCGACCATCTGGCCGGCCTCGACTCCGGCCACGACGCTGTCGTGCTGCTGGGGCCGGGCTCCGAGCTCGGCTGGGCGGCGACTCGGCGGCGCGACGACCTGGCGCGCGAGGTGATGCGCGGCTGGCGTGGGGTGATCGACCCGCTCTGCCTCGTCGTCGAGGTCGTCTCGCACCGGGTGCCCGGTCACGGCCCGCACTCCAGCAGCCATGCCGCCCGGATGGCCGGGGTCGCCGCTTCGCTCGACCTGCAGACGGTTCTCACCAACGCCGTTCGCTATGCCGACCGCACCGACGCTCCTGCCGCCGACATCCTCGACTCCGTCCGGCGGCTGGTGCCGCTCGACCCGCGGCACGTCGACCGGGTCAACGCCGAGGGCTTCCTCAAGTCCGGCAAGGAGATGGCCGATGTCGCCGACGAGATCTGCCGGCTCGCCGGCCTCGACACCCGGGCAGCCGAACGGCTGCTCGCCCGCACCCGCGCCGTCGCCGATCGCTGTGCCCTCGATCCGCGCGGCGACCTCGGTCTCGGTGAGGTGCACTTCCCCGAGCTCGAGGTCATCGCCCCCGGTCGGAGCAGTGCCGACGCGGTGCTGCGCGGGCGGTGTGAGGCCGGCCTCGGTCGGCGGTACGCGCCCGATCAGCTGACCGCCTGCCGTCGCCGACTCGACGATGAGCTCGACGTCATCGGCCGACTCGGCTACGCGTCGTACTTCCTCACCGTCGCCGACGTCACCGACCTGATCCGCGCGATGGAGGTGCGGGTGGCGGCCCGCGGGTCCGGGGCGGGCAGCCTGGTCAACTACCTGCTCGGTGTCTCCGGCGTCGACCCGATCCGCTACGGCCTGCTGATGGAGCGTTTCCTGTCCCCGCTGCGGCAGGCGCTGCCCGACATCGACGTCGACGTCGAGTCCGCCCGCCGTACCGAGGTCTACGAGCGCATCCTCCAGCGCTACACCGGCGAGCGCTGCGCCTGCGTCTCGATGATGGACACCTACCGGGTGCGGCACGCGATCCGCGACGTCGGCGCGGCGCTCGGCATGCCGGGGGGCGAGGTCGACGCGATCGCGAAGGCGTTTCCGCACATCCGGGCCCGGGATGCGCGTACGGCGTTGCGCGAGCTGCCCGAGCTGCGCGCCTCCGGGCTGGGCGAGGAGCGGCTCGACGTGCTGTTCGGACTGGTCGAGCGGCTCGACGGGCTGCCTCGCCACATCGCGGTGCACCCCTGCGGCGTGCTGCTCTCCGACACCACCCTGCTCGACCGCACCCCGGTCGAGGCGAGCTATCTGGGCTTCCCGATGAGCCAGTTCGACAAGGACGACGTCGAGGACCTCGGGCTGCTCAAGCTCGACGTCCTCGGCATCCGGATGCAGTCGGCGATGGCGCATGCCGCCGACGAGATCCGGCGCGTCGACGGGGTCGAGGTCGACGTCGATGACGAGTCCCAGGTGCCACGTGACGACCCGGCGACGTACGCGCTGATCCAGAGCACCAAGACGCTGGGCTGCTTCCAGATCGAGTCACCGGGGCAGCGGGAGCTGGTCGGCAAGTTTGCGCCCGAGACCTTCGACGACATCATCATCGACATCTCGCTGTTCCGACCCGGGCCGGTCAAGAGCGACATGGTGGTGCCCTTCCTGCGGGCGCGGCAGGGCTGGTCGATGCCGGAGTTCATCCACGACGACCTGCGGCCGGTGCTCGGCCAGACGGGGGGAGTGGTGGTGTTCCACGAGCAGGTGATCGAGATGATCGCGCTGCTCACCGGGTGCACGCTGGCCGAGGCCGACGAGGCACGGCGGGCGCTCGGCGACCGCGACGGGCAGCGGCAGACCAAGCTGTGGTTCTTTCCCCGGGCGCTGGGGTTGGGCTACTCGCGCTTGGTCGTCCAGCGATGCTGGGAGGTGCTCGAGGCGTTCGCGTCGTTCGGCTTCTGCAAAGCGCATGCGGCCGCCTTCGCACTGCCGACCTTCCAGTCCGCGTGGCTCAAGGCTCATCATCCGGCGGCGTTCCTCGCCGGGGTTCTCACCCATGACCCGGGCATGTACCCCAAGCGGCTGATCCTCGACGACGCGCGTCAATTCGGCATCGAGGTGCTGCCACTCGACGTCAACGCCTCCGACAAGGTCTACCGGGTCGAGCGCCTCGCCGCTAGCGCTCACTTCCCCCGGGATTGCGGGAAGAGTGCGCGCTCAGCGCGGGAAGAGCGTGCCCTCTCCCCGCAATTCGCTGGGCAGTCAGCTGGGCAGTCGGGGATGGGGTACGGGATCAGGCTGTCGCTGCAGGACGTCAAGGGGATCAGTGACGCGGAGGTCGCCCGCATCACGGCGGCCCGGCCGTTCCACTCGCTGAGCGACCTGTGGCAACGGGCCCGGGTCTCCCGGCCGACCGCCGAACGACTGGTGCTGGCCGGCGGGCTGGACTCGATCTACGGCATCGGCTCGCCGGTGGCGATCCGTCCCCGGGGCCGGGTCACCCGGCGCGATCTGCTGCTCCAGGTGGCCGAGCTCGACCGGTGGACCCGGGCCACCGACCGCGCGGTCCGCGCTGCGTCGTCGAGCAGGGCGGTGTCCGCCCGCCGGGTCGCAGCCGCCACCGCCGAGCCGGCACCTGGGCACAGCGGCTTCGGGCACAGCCTCGCTTTTCGGGCACAGCGGCGGCACCAGGCGTGGCGATCCGGATCGGGAAGCCTGGGAGGCGGATCGACGTGGAGCCCGCAGCCACCCGGCCGGACTGCGCACCGACCCGGGAGCCGAGCACGTGCCGGCGAGCTGGGATCCTCGTCATCTCGCCGCCGCCCAGTCGCAGGCGCCGCGCGAGATCGAGCCGGAAGCGGTGCAGCTCGCCCTCGATCTCGACGACGCACCCGCGCTCACCGAGGCGTCCGGGCTGCCGGAGATGTCGGCGGGGGAACGGGTCCGGGCCGAGCTGGAGATCCTGGGGCTCGACGTGAGCAGTCACGTCGTTGACTTCTACGGACCGATGCTCACCTCGCTCGGTGTCACCTGGTCGCGCGACCTGCTCCATCGCCGCAGTCGGTCCGAGCTCCTGGTCGCCGGGGTCAAGGTCGCCACCCAGACGCCACCGATCAGGTCCGGTCGCCGGGTTGTCTTCCTCACGCTCGACGATGGCACCGGGCCGGTCGATGCGACGTTCTTCGAAGACGCCCAGGGCCCCTATGCCGCCACGTTGTTCCACTCCTGGCTGCTGGTGGTGCGTGGCGAGCTGCGCCGTACCGGCCCCAAGGGTGTCTCGTTGCGTGCCACCGGCTGCTGGGAGCTGCCGGCGCTGTACGACGTCTGGCGGGCCAGGGGTCCCGACGCCGTCCGCGAGACGATGGCCGAGCTGCCGCTCGGCTTCGGTGCGGTCACCGGTGCTGACGACTCGGTGCAGGGGGCTGCCGAGAGTCGGTCCACCCGACCGGTCATGGCCAGCCCTCCCGCCTTCGACCGGGCGTTCGCCGACGAAGGCGACGAGTCCGCAGAGCCCGGCCCGACCGCCGGCGGGATGGGTCGCCGTCGGGTGCTGGTGCATCCCAGCGGGTTCAAGCAGTCGCCGTACGCGGACATCAAGCCGGCCGGCGAGAGCACCAAGTCGGTGCCACGCAAGCTCTGGCACCGCAGTCCGGGCAGCTCGGGATGAGGGCGTGCGGGTGCTCGGGCTGGAGTCGGGGTCTCGGGCTGGGGCGGGGTCAGGGTCCGGGGAAGGGGTCGGATCCGGGTCTGGGGAATATCACCGGTGCCCCGACCCAGGCGATGTTCCCCAGATCGCCGGGGTCGACACGGGGCTCGACCAGCAGGTCACCGGGGTCAACACGGGGCTGCGCATCGGGGTCGGCACTGGGCCTGGCACGGGGCTCGACCGGCGCTGGGCATGTCCTAGGGTTGGAGCACTGTCGGAGGTCGGAGCCCAGACGAGGAGGCCATCTGTGGTGGAGCGCGGGCGTAGCGCCATCCGCACCGCTGTCGCCTGGGACGCCTTGTCGTCCGCCCTCGCGGCCCGGGCTGCTGCCAGCCACGGCCGAACGCTTCAGGTGGTCGACCTCGGTGGTGGCACCGGTGGCCTGGCGGTCCGGGTGGCAGAGCTCGGCCACCACGTCGTGGTCGTCGACCCCAGTCCCGATGCACTCGCGTCGCTCGAACGGCGGGCGGCCGAAGCCGGGGTCACCAATGCCGTGCGCGGTGTGCTCGGCGATGCGGACACCCTGCTCGACGTGGTCGGCGCCGATGCTGCCGACGCCGTCACCTGCCACGGGGTGCTCGAGGTGGTCGACGCACCCGATCAGGCGCTACGCGCCGTCGCCGAGGTACTGCGCACCGACGGGTGCCTCAGTCTGCTGGCCGCCCAGCGCTCCGGCGCCGTGCTCGGTCGGGCTCTGGCCGGCCATCTGGCCGACGCCCAGGCGATCCTCGACGACCCCGACGGTCGGTGGGGAGCCACCGACCCGGTGCCCCGTCGTTTCAGCCGGCAGCAGCTGGAGGAGCTGCTCACCGGAGCCGGCTTCACCATCACCGAGACCCGCGGGGTGCGCACCTTCGCCGACCACCTCAGCAGCGCCGTGGTCGACGGCGAGCCTGGTGCCGCCGAGGAGCTCGGCCATCTCGAGGTGGCGGTCGCGACCCATCCCGACTTCATGGCGGTCGCGACCCAGCTGCACCTGCTCGCCGTACCCCGCTGACCCGGACCTCGCCGACCCGGACCCCAGGGCGCAGGCTCCCGAACCCCGGAGCCGCGCCGGGGCAGCTCGTTCGGGCCGAGCCGGCTGGCCGAGCGGAGCCACCCGCACCGCTCGCCCGGGACATGGGACGGTTCGCCGATGAGGGACGACGGGTGCACGGTGCTGCACGTCGACATGGACGCGTTCTACGCCTCGGTGGCGATCCGGGACCATCCCGAGCTGCGGGGACTGCCCGTGGTCGTGGGTGGTGGCCACCGGGGGGTGGTGCTGTCGGCCACCTACGAGGCACGTCAGTACGGCGTACGGTCCGCGATGCCGATGACCCGGGCTCGACGGATGTGCCCGACCGCCATCGTGGTGTCCCCGGACTTCGCCGACGTCGAGGCGGTGTCCTCGTCGGTGATGGAGATGTTTCGCAGCATCACCCCACTGGTCGAACCGCTCTCGATCGACGAGGCCTTCCTCGACGTGTCCGGGTCCTTGCGGCGCTTCGGGTCGCCAAGCGAGATCGGTGAGTACCTCCGGGTCCGCGTCCACGACGAGCAGCGGATCACCTGCTCGGTCGGGGTGGCCCCGAGCGCCACCCTCGCGAAGATGGCGTCGCGGCGGGCCAAGCCCGACGGCCTGTACGTCGTCGCGGGCGACCAGGTCACCGGCTTCCTGCACCCGAGGGGGGTCGACGAGCTCTACGGCGTGGGCGACAAGACCGCCGAGCAGCTGCACCGACTCGGGATCCGCACCATCGGAGACCTTGCCCACACCCCGGTCGACGTGGTGCGCCGGGCACTCGGCCACACCTCGGGTGCACAACTACACGACCTGGCCTGGGGTGTCGACAGCCGCCGGGTCAGGCCGCGCCGGGGCCACGACGAACCCGACAAGAGCATGGGTCACCACGAGACGTTCGGTCGCGACACCGACGATCCCGTCGTCGTGCAGCGTGAGCTGCTGCGGCTGTCGGCCAAGGTCGCCGCCCGGCTGCGCGCCGCCGGCCTCTGTGGACGCACCGTCACGCTCACCGTTCGGTTCTCCGACTTCACTACCATCACCCGGACCCGCACGTTGCGCGACAGCACCAACGTGACCGCGGAGATCTATGCCACCGCCGCCGACCTGTACGCCGCGCTTGGGCTGCAGCGGGCAAGGATCCGGCTGGTCGGCGTCCGGGTCGGGGGGGTGATCGATGTGACTCGTGCACCCCGGCAGCTGATGCTCGGACAGCGGCCGCACGGTTGGGAGGACGCCGAGAAGGCGGTGGACCGGGCCGTCCTCCGGTTCGGCAGCCAGGCCGTCGGACCGGCGACCCTGCTCAGTCCCAGCCGCCGTACACCGTGACCACGAGCCGCTTGTCGTGCGTCAGGCGCCACAGTTGGCGGGCGTCCTCGATGTAGAAGTTGACGCAGCCGTGGCTGTGGCCGACGAACGGGTTCATCATCAGGCCGGACCCGTGCAGCGCCTGCCCGCCGTCGAAGAACTGCGAGTACGGCATCGGGCTCCCGAACAGCCCCGACGTGTGGTCGATGTCCCGGTAGTAGACCCGGTTCGTGCCCAGCCGGGTGGGCGTGCTCGCGCCGCCACCTCGCACCAACCAGGCGTTGTGCAGCGTCCCGTTGTGCCACAGCGTGACCTGGTGAGCGGATCGGTCGTAGCACGCATGCCAACCGTCGCGCTTGCAGATCCGCCGCACCGCACCGCGGCGGCGCGTCGTGTCGGGGATGAGGTGCTTCCAGGTCTTATGCGTGGCCACCCCGGATGCCTTCAACCCCTCCCGTCGCTGGTACCGCTTCACCGCGACCCGGGTGCGCTTGGTGAACTTGGCGGTGATCCCCCCGCGGTAGGTGCCAGCCCAGCGCAGTCGGTACTGCAGCTCGGTCACGTGGTCGATGCTGCGGACCGAGGCATCCCGATCGCCACGGCGCACGGCCTCACGGGCGAACCTGTCCTTCATGCTGAAGCCGGGTCTGGCCGCCGACGTCGTTGCCGAGCTCGCGGCGACGGCCCCGCCCGCGGTCGAGGAGGGAGTGGCCTGGGCCGATTCCAGAGTGGAGAAGGTCATCGCCATTCCGGCGATCCCGACGAGCACCCCGAGCTTCTTCACAGTGGCTCCTTCGTCAGCCCGAGGGCCGAAGTTTCGTCTCCGATAGGTTTCCCGGGCTGGCGCTGCGACCGCCCTGGCCGACGGCATACTGGCAGACGTCCCCCGGATGTGCGGCACCTGAGCTTCTCAGGTTCCTGTCCCTGTAGACGCGCACGACGCGAATTTGGTTGCTCCGCTACCGTGCGATCGCTCACACGCCTAGACTTGGCGAAGACCACCCCTCGTCGGCTGGAGGACAAGGTGCCGCTCTCAGAAGAGGAGCAGCGTCTGCTGGAGCAGATGGAGCAGGCGCTGGCTGCGGAGGACCCGAAGTTCGTGTCCACGATCCGCGGAGCAGCGTCGCGAAGTCACCACAAGCGCATTGTTGTGCTGGGCTGCCTGGGCTTCGTCGTGGGAGTGGCCGGCCTCATGACAGGCGCCATCGTGATGAACACCTGGATCGCCGTGGCCGGATTCCTGGTCATGCTGGGCTGTGCGTACGCCGCCCTGGTCCACTTCCGAAGGCTTGGGGACCCGGACGTGCCCACCAACGTCACCGACATCCGCGAGGCACGCAAAGGCAGCGACGCCCGCCAGGCCGGTTTCATGCACCGGATGGAAGATCGCTGGCGCCGACGCCGCGACGACTACTGAGCGGCGAATCCGGGGAGCAGCCGCCCAGGCGCCGCTGCGGGCAGTCGATTACGGACCCGCGGACTCCGGAGCCGGACCGGCCTCGCCGCGGGGGGGCCGACCGGATCGGAGGCGGGCCCACGCCCGATGCAGATCCGGCATCAACGACGCTGGCCACCACCATGCCAGCAGCCGCTGCCTGCGCCCCACTCCATGACTCACGTCGTCCATCACCATGACCGCGTCCTGGGCGGGGTGTGCATCCGGCATCGGCGTCGCGGCGTACCGAGCCCGCTCGACGCACATGGCGAGCCGGCGCAGGGCGGCCCGGGCCTCGTCATCGGACAGCGAGGGCGCGATCGTGCGCTCACGGGCTCGAGGCGTCATCGATCCGGTCCAGGGCATCCGGAGGTCGTGCATGTGGTCGGTGAGCTCCAACCAGGCGGCCTCGGCTGCTGCAGCGTCGTCCAGCGGGCGGCTCAGCCGCTGCCGACGAATCGTACGCCGCAGCAGCGCCGGCGCCAGCGACAGCGCGACCAGGACCGGCGGCAGCAACCACCACGGTGACGGCGCCGACGGACCCGATGAGCCCGACGCCGTGTCCGCACCCGCGGCCGCCTCGGTCGTGTTGTCGGTCGCGGTCGGACGATCGGGCAGCTCGTCGGTGGTGGCGTTCGGCAGCGTGGGATTCTCGGTGGGACCGATCGACGGGTCGGCATCGGGCGCCCAGCGGGGCAGCGCCGCGCCGACGTTGGGGGTCGGCTCGAAGCGCACCCAACCGATGCCCTCGAAGTAGAGCTCCGGCCACGCGTGCAGGTCGTAGGAAGTGAAGACGTGGTCGTCGCCGTTGCTCCGGGTCGGGTTCAAGAAGCCGACCACGACCCGGGACGGGATCCCGAGCGTCCGGGCCATCATGGCGAACGTCGCCGAGAAGTGCTGGCAGAAGCCGCGCCGCTTGTCGAGGAACTCCACCATCGCCTGGTAGCCGTAGCCGTAGCTGGCGTCGAGGTCGTAGGTGAAGTTCTCGGGGTCGCGGAAGTAGCTCTGGAGCAGCACGGCACGCTCGTAGTCGTTGGCGGCGCCTGTCGTGATCACCCTGGCCTGGTTGGTCAAGATGGCTGGTACGTCGTCGGGTACTCCGCCCCACTGTTCCTGGATCTCGGCATCCGCATCGCCGGCCCTGGCGATCTGCTCGGGGGTGGGGTCGATCGTGCTGTAGCTGATCGACGCTTCGTCGACCCGTGAGACGGCGGTGCCGTTACGCGC
The DNA here is from genome assembly GCA_963830495.1 of uncultured Actinomycetota bacterium. Taxonomy (GTDB): domain Bacteria; phylum Actinomycetota; class Actinomycetes; order Propionibacteriales; family Nocardioidaceae; genus CAWHMS01. The sequence goes on from CAWHMS010000001.1 coordinate 140,523, forward strand.
CACCACGGTCTGGTCCTCGGCGAAGTACGCCCAGTCCTCGCTCGGGAGGGCCACGGTCGATGCGTTGAAGGGCACAGGGAACCAGGCGCTGTTGGACGGGAACTCCTCGGTCGGTCGGACGGCGAGACTGTGTGGCGTCCGGGTCACGTCGCTGCTCAGGCCGGTGGGTCCGGGCAGCACCGACTGCACGGGGATGGTGTCGCCGAGGTCGAATGTGCCGGTGGTCCAAGCGTTGGGTCCCGGCTGGTCGACCACCGTCAGCCGCAGGTACGACGGCGGGATGTCGCTCGTCACGTCGAGGTAGGCCACCTCCTCATCGCGACGCAGCGCACTGGCCAGGCTGACCATCGGGTCGTTGAAGGAGACATTCCCACCCGAGCCGGAGCCGGAGCCGATGCCGCCGCCATTGTCGAACAGTGAGGCACTGAGCGTGGGGATGAAGATCGGGACCACGACGGCCGTGGCCAGTGAGAGCACCGCGATCCGCTGTCCGCTGGAGCGCAGCGCCCTGGTGTCCATGGCATCGTCGGAGTGCGCGACGCTGCCGTGCGCGACGAGTCGCCCCCAGTGGCCCAGTCGATCGCGCTCCGCCGCCGTGAGGAGACCGACGAACGCCGCCGCACCGATCAGGAAGCTGACGAGCGGAACACCGTCAGGCAGGGCGGCGACCGGAACGGTGTACAGGGCGAGCAGGGGCAGGCCGGCCAGCGGCACCCGGTCGACGGCGATCGCGAGGTCGACGAGGACGGCGATCACGCCGATGAAGAACACCAGCATGAGCAGCAACCCCGGATCGTGAGGAGCCGGCGCGGCGTAGTCGTTGGCGGTGCGCACGCCCTCGGTGAGCACCGCGTCGATGCCGCTCCAGGTATCCCTCGTCGGGATCACCCCGGCGACCAGGTCGTCGCCGAACCCCCACAGCAGCAGCTCGGCGAGCAGCACGAGCTGTGCCACCAGCACGAGCGGGGTCGGCGTACGCAGCGCCCGGAGTCCGATCCCTGCGAGTACCAGGGCCAGGCTGGTGAGCGCGCCCCAGGCGACATAGCTGGACTGCTGGACAGCGGTGATGAACGACAGCGACATGGCCACCGTCGCAAGCCATCCGAGCAATGCCAGCCGGTTGCGCTCGTTCACCCCAGACGTCATGCGGCCGGCCCCCCGCCGGGCACGCGGACGCCCCGACCGAACTCGCGGGAGTCCTGCCGGCTGGCCCCGAGGTGCCGCCACAACGTGGGCAGCCGATCGCCTGGGCGGGCGACGACGGTGGTCCAGCCACCGCGCCGCAGCAACCTCGCCTGCTCGTCGCTCGACGTGCCGACGTCCGCCGGTCCGGAGCTCCACGCGGTCACGTCGAGGAGTAGGGCGAGAGACCGCGAGGCGGCGGCGCGCAGGGACGACAAGGCGGTGACGTCGGTCGGCGTGACCGCGCCGAGCACTGCGATCACCAGTCCGGTCGCGTAGTGCTCCTGGGACACCCGGCCGAGGTCGCGGCCGTGGCTGTTCTGCACGACCGCGAGGGAGTCCAGCAGCAGCTCGATCTCCGCCAGACCGCTCACGCCGCGGTCGTGCCACGTGGTGTCGGTACGCCGGGTGTCGTCACTCAGCAGCCGGACGAGGAACGCCTGCTCGACGAGGTGTGACCCGATCGAGGCGGCCGCGGACACGGCGTACTCGAAGCTCGACGCCGGGCCGGCACCTCGATGAGCGACCGTGCGGGTGTCGAGCAACAGCGTGGCGCGGGACTGGTGCGGCTGCTCCTCGCGCCGCACCATGAGCTCGTCGGCGCGGGCGGACGAGCGCCAGTGGATGCGGCGGAGATCGTCTCCGAGTCGGTACTCACGGACGGTCACGTCCTCGGTGCCGGCGGCGGCGAAGGCCCGGGGGCGGTTGTCGCCGGTGCCGGACCAGTCCCCGGTGAGTGGCAGCGGAGGCAGCTTCGCGACGGCTGGGGTCACCACCAGAGCCGAGCGGGTGGTGAACGAGCGACCCAGCTCGACGAAGCCGAAGGGGTCGGAGATCCGCACTGTCAGCGGCCCGATCAGGTAGCGACCGCGCACCTCAGACCGCACGCCGTACGTCATCGTGCGGTGCCAGCGGGGGCGCAGCTGGTCCAGCACATACCGCGCCCGGCTGCCCAGCACGTAGGGCACGTTGTCCTCGAGCAGCATGAAGCCGGTCGGCACCCGGCCAGGGTTCTCGAGGTGGATCGAGACCTGGGCGGACTGTCCTGCCTGGATCCGGGCCGGCACGATCTCGCGACGTGAGGTGAGCAGGTAGCGGGAGCGGCGGGCGATCAACGCCGTGATGACCGGCAGGCTGATGAGGAGCAGTCCGACGCGGAGCAGATCCTGCTGGCCGAGCACGATGGCGCACGCGGCACTGGTGACACCGGCCGACAGGAAGGCCCGGCCTCTGGTCGTCAGGGTGGAGAGGGCTCCGCGCACCACGCCGCCTAGGCGCTGGCAGCGGCGGGGCTGTCGGGCACCACCAGGGCTCGCAGGATCGACGTGATGACCTGCTCGCTGCCCCGGCCACCCATCTGCGCCTCCAGCCCGGTGATGAGCCGGTGCGCGAGCACGGGCACGGCGAGCGACTGGATGTCGTCGGGGATGACGTAGTCCCGGGCCGCCAGCGCCGCGTGCGCGCGGGCCGCCCGGATCAGGTGCAGCGATGCCCGAGGGGAGGCACCGAGGCGCAGGTCGGGCGAGTGCCGGGTGGCAGCGGAGATGTCGATGGCGTACTGCTTCACCGACTCCGCGACATGCACCGTGCGCACCAGCTCGACCAGCTTGGTGATCTCGGCGCCATCGGTCACCGGCTCAAGGTCGTCGAGGGGATTGGCCGCCGAGTGGGTGTCGAGCATCGCCAGCTCGGCGCTCGGCACCGGATAGCCCATGGAAACCCGCGCCATGAAGCGGTCCCGCTGGGCCTCGGGCAGCGGATAGGTGCCTTCCATCTCGATGGGATTCTGGGTGGCGATCACCATGAAGGGTGGCTGCAATGGGTACGTCGTGCCATCGACCGTGACCTGCCGCTCCTCCATGCACTCGAGCAGCGCCGACTGCGTCTTCGGCGACGCGCGGTTGATCTCGTCACCGACGACGACGTTGGCGAAGACGCCGCCGGGGCGGAACTCGAACGCGCGCGTCTCCCGGTTGTAGATCGAGACCCCGGTGACATCCGAGGGGAGCAGATCGGGGGTGAACTGGATGCGCTTGACCGTGCAGTCGATGGAGCGGGCGAGCGCCTTGGCGAGCATCGTCTTGCCGACGCCGGGGACGTCCTCGATCAGCAGGTGGCCTTCGGCGAGCAGCACCGTGACCGCTGTACGAGTGACATCGGGCTTGCCTTCGATGACCCGCTCGATGTTGCCCGTGACCCGCTGCGTCACCGCGGACAGCGTGTCGAAACTGCTCATTCATCTCCCCTTGCGCGTCGCCTGGCGCTCACCGCACCGGTTCGGGTCGATCTTGACAACTGGGGTGTCGACGACGCGAGCAGCGGCGATAACGATGTGGACACGGCCACCCCGTGTGCCTCCCCACCCACGCGGCCTCCCCGAGACCAGTGCGGGACGCACCGGCGCGCCCCACTGTGCCCCACAGGGTACGCCCCTGTGCCCACCTTCCTGCCCTGACCTGGTCCGTCGTCCGTCGGCCGGGTGACCACGGGCGTCGGTGCCAGCGGGGCGACGCCCGGTCTCGACACGCGCCAGGTGTGGTGCTGGTGGGGAAGAATGGAGTAGAGTGGGGCATCGTGGAGCAGTTGGGAGCCATCGTCGGGACGGGAGGTGGGCTGTGTTCCTGGGCACGCACACCCCGCGCTTGGACGAGAAGGGCCGGTTGTTCCTCCCGGCCAAGTTCCGCGACGAGCTCGCCGAGGGTCTCGTGGTGACCAGGGGCCAGGAGCGCTGCCTCTACGTGTGGCCGCCGGTGGAGTTCCGGGCCTTCACCGAGCAGCTTCGATCGACGCCGCTGACTAATCGCAAGGGGCGTGACTTCATGCGCATGCTCTTCGCCGGTGCCTCCGCCGAGACGCCGGACAAGCAGGGCCGCGTCACGCTTCCTCCGGTGCTGCGCGACTACGCCGGGCTGCGCAAGGACTGCGTGGTGATCGGCGCGTTCAACCGGGTGGAGATCTGGGACGCGGCGGCGTGGGCCACCTACAGCAGCGAGCAGGAGCCGGCCTTCGCCGACTGGTCGGAGGAGGTGTTCCCCGACAGCCCGACCGGATCGTGAGCGATCACCGCCATCAGCCCACCCCAATCAGCAGAGCCTCGTACGTCGAGGCCTCCGTACCGCAGCACCTCACCAGCTGGCGCACCTTCCCCGGCGCCAGCCGGAGCCTCCCTCGAAGTGCCGCGGGCGGGGACCTGGCCGTACGACGCGACCACATCCGGACCATCCACGCCAGCATCCGCCATCCGGGTCCGACCCGGTCCAGTCATCCGCAGCGCCAACGCAGCCGAGGGGTCGAAATGACGAGCTGGGGAGTTCTCGCACCCACCGAGGAGAGGCCGGTCCGCCGGGTTCGCGAGGAGGTGCGGGACGGGCTCGCGGTCGTCTGCGTCTCGGCTCTGGCGTCGAGCAGCGTGGCCCTCCTGGTCACGGTCATCGCCTGGCTGGCCGGCTAGTCGAGCCGATGACAGATCCACGCCACGTCCCCGTACTCCTCGATCGGGTCGTTGCCCTCGTCGCGCCGGCGCTGGAGCGTTCCGGCTCGGTGATGGTGGATGCCACGGTGGGCCTGGCCGGTCACTCCGCGGCGATCCTCGGCCGATGCCCCGGGTCTCGCTTGGTCGGCATCGACCGCGACCCGGAGGCGCTGGCCATCGCGGCCGAGCGGCTGGCGCCGTACGCGAACCGCACGACGCTGGTGCACGCCGTCTACGACGAGTTGCCCCGGGTGCTCGCCGACCTCGGGCTGCGCCGGGTGCATGGGGTGCTGTTCGACCTCGGCGTCAGCTCGATGCAGCTCGACGTGCGTGAGCGTGGCTTCGCCTATGCGCAGGACGCCCCCCTGGACATGCGGATGGACGGTGCCGGCCCCCTCACCGCGGCCGACGTGCTCAACACCTACTCGACAGCCGAGCTGACTCGGGTGCTGTCCCGCTACGGCGAGGAGCGGTTCGCGCGCAGGATCGCAGCGGCTATCGTGCGGACGCGAGCACGTCGGCCGTTCTCGACGAGCGCCCCGCTGGTCGAGCTGATTCGGCAGTCGATCCCCGCAGCAGCGCGCCGTACCGGGGGCAACCCGGCCAAGCGCACCTTCCAGGCCCTGCGCATCGAGGTCAACGACGAGCTCGGGGCGCTCGAGCGGGCGCTGCCGGCTGCGGTGGGCTCACTGGCGGTGGGCGGGCGGGTGGTCGTCATGTCCTACCACTCCCTCGAGGACCGGCTGGTCAAGCAGGTGCTGACCCGCCGGGCGACGTCGACCGCGCCACCCGACCTGCCGGTGGTGCCACCGGGTCACGAGCCGGAGCTTCGGCTGCTCACGCGAGGCGCCGAGACGGCGAGCAAGACGGAGATCGACGCAAACCCTCGGGCCGCCTCGGTCCGGGTTCGCGCCGCCGAACGGGTGAGGGAGGCCGCATGAGCACGATGCCCAGCCACGCGAGAGGCCGGTCCTGGCTGCAGGGCACGTTGCCGCGACCCCGGCTCACCATCGTGCCGAGGGTCTCATCGCGCGCACCGCGGGTGCCGTTCGTGATCCTGGTCGTCCTGGTGCTCGGCGCGGGTCTCATCGGCCTGCTGTTGCTCAACACCGCGTTGCAGCGCGGCGCCTACGAGCTCAGCGACCTGCGCTCCAGCTCCGATGCCCTGTCGATCAAGGAGCAGAGCCTGCACATGGAGGTCGCCGTGCTCCGCCAGCCGCGGCACGTGGCCGAGGCCGCGCTGGCGTTGGGCATGGTCCGTCACGACAGTCCGGCGTTCCTCGACCTCGGCAGCGGCCGGGTGACCGGGGCGGCGACCCCGGCGGAGGCCGACGACATCCCGATCGTCGACGTGCGACCGGGGACGCCGGCCGCGCACTCGTCGAAGTCACTGCCGCTGGTCGCGGGCGCGGCCAACAGCGCGTCCACCGGGGTCGAACGAGTGCAACCGACCGGCGCCGACACCCGGCCGACCTCCCAGGATCCGCCGACCGGACAGGCTACAAATAACTCCAGTAACTCTGGATAGCATCATTCACTTCAGCCACACGAGTTACCGGGTGGGAGGGGAGCAGTCAGTGCCGCAGCGGAGGCCGACCGGTCGGGGCAAGCGCGCCGACGCGGCCGCGAAGCGACCGGCCGCCACCCGGGCGCGGCGCGTTCCAAGTCCTCCCGCCGCAGCCCGGATCCAGGCCCGGCGCCGGCCGCGCACGCTGCGGCTGGCCACCGGTCCGTTCCGGCTCTGGAGTGCCTTCGTCGGACTCGCCTTCGTGCTGTCGTTGTTCGGGGCCAGGCTGATCCAGTTGCAGGGGATCGACGAGAACGACTACGCGGCGATGGCTGTCGACAAGGGCGCGGCCACCGTCACGATCGAGGCCCCGCGTGCAGCGATCTACGACCGCAACGGTGCCGAGCTCGCGACCTCCGTCGAGGCGGCCAAGCTGGTCGCGGACCCGACGTTCACGAGCGACCGGGCAGTAGAGATCGCCACGCTGCTGCACGACCGGCTCGGGCTCGACTACCTCCCGCTGGTGACCCGCCTCCGCAAGCCCGACACCCGGTACGTCCAGTTGGCCCGGCATCTCGACCCGGCACGGGCCGGCGCGGCCGTGCGTGCGCTCAACCGGGCGAACCTGCCCGGCGTCTACACCGACGAGGACACCCTGCGCACGTACCCATCCGGCGACGTGGCGGCCAACCTGCTCGGCTACGTGAACGCGGACGATAAGGGTCGTGAGGGCATCGAGCAGTCCCTCGACTCCCTGTTGTCAGGCGCTGACGGGTCGGCGACGTACCTCGTGGGTCCGTCCGGTGAGCAGCTGCCGCTGGCAGACCAGACAGTCGTGGAGCCGGAGCTGGGGACGGGGGTCCGGCTGACCATCGACCAGGACCTGCAGTTCCTCGCGCAGCAGCGGCTGGCCGAGGCGGTGCGTGGGGCGGGTGGCTCGTCCGGCGTCGCCGTCGTCATGGACGTGCGCAACGGCCAGGTGCTCGCCCTCGCCGACTACCCGACGTTCGACCCCAACGACTACACCGACTTCGAGGGCAGCCAGTTCGGCTCCGCCGCGTTGCGCGACGTCTACGAGCCCGGCAGCGTCGAGAAGGTCCTCACCTTCGCGGCGCTCATCGACGCCGGCTACGTGACGCCGAGCACCCGGATCAAGGTCCCAGCCGCGCTGCCCCGCGCCTCGACGGTCATCAACGACTACTTCGGGCACGGCACGCTGCGACTGACTGCTGCGGGAGTGCTGGCGAAGTCGTCGAACATCGGCACGGTGCTGGCGGCGGAGGACATGCCGAACCGCCAGCTGCACGAGTACCTCAGCCGCTTCGGCCTCGGCCGCAAGACCGGGCTCGAGCTCAACGGCGAGTCGCGCGGACTGCTCACTGCCCCCGAGAGCTGGCTGCCGATCAACCACGACACCATCGCCTTCGGTCAGGGCGTCAGCGTCAACGCCGTGCAGATGACCGCCGCCATCGCTGCGGTGGCCAACGACGGGGTCTACGTGCAACCGACGCTCGTCGACGGGTACGTCGACGACGACGGCGACGTCACCCCTGCCGAGCCGCGGGCCGAGCATCGTGTGATCCGTGAGAGCACCGCCTCACAGGTCGCCCGCATGATGGAGGAGGTCGTCGGCGACGAGGGTACGGCGCCGGCCGCCGCCATCCCGGGCTACCGGGTTGCCGGCAAGACCGGGACAGCTCAGCGGGTCGACGAGTCGTGTGCCTGCTACGACGGCTCGTTCACGGTGTCGTTCGCCGGCTTCGCCCCGGCAGACGACCCTCGCTTCGCGGTGTACGTCGTCGTCCAGGATCCGCACGACGGCGGTGGTGGAGGCTCGACCGGCGGGCCGGTCTTCCACGAGCTGATGTCGGCTGCGCTGGAGAAGTACGGCGTACCACCCACGGGCACTCGCGCCCCCAGGATCCCCCTCTCTTGGTGATCGTTACCCTCAGACCGTGCCTGCTCACGAGGATCCTGCGGGTGTGCCGACCCGCCCGGAGTCGCTAACCCCGGTTGCACTGGACGACCTCGTTCGACGCCTCGACGTCTCGGTGCACGGAAGCCCGGAGTCGGTCGAGGTCACGGGTCTCAGCCTGAGCAGCAACGCCGTCCGCCCGGGTGATCTCTACGCCGCGCTGCCGGGAGCGCGCACTCATGGCGTGACGTACGTCGACTCCGCGGTGGCAGCTGGGGCGCGAGCCGTGCTGACCGATGCCGTCGGCCTCGAGCCGGCGCTGGCCACCGGGCTGCCCGTGCTGGTGGCCGAGCGGCCGCGGGCCCTTGTCGGCCCCGCCGCTGCCCTCGTGTACGGGCACCCTGCCGACTCGCTCACGCTGGTTGGTGTCACAGGCACCCAGGGCAAGACCACGACCACGCAGCTGCTCACCGCCGGACTCGCGGCCGCAGGTCGCCGCACCGCCGTGATCGGCACCATGGGCACCTGGGTCGACGGTCAACCGGTCAAGACCGCGCTGACCACTCCCGAGGCCCCGGACCTGCATGCGCTCTTCGCGGTGATGCGGGAGCGATCGATCGACGTGTGCACGATGGAGGTCTCGAGCCATGCCATCGTCATGGGCCGCGTCGACGGTGTCGTCTTCGACCTGGCCGTGTTCACCAACCTGGGTCGGGACCATCTGGACTTCCACAGCGACGTCGAGGACTACTTCGCCGCCAAGGCCGAGCTCTTCGCTCCGGCCCGCTGCCGACGTGCGTTGGTCAACGTCGACGACCCGTACGGCGCCCGGCTGGTGGATCACGCGCAGGTGCCGACCCACACCTTCGCCCTGCGGCACGCCGCGGACTGGACGGTGCGGGGCGTCGACGCCACCGCGGCGGGCTCTCGGTTCGACGTGGTCGACGCCGACGGCCGTTCGACGCCGGCGTCGATCCGGCTGGCCGGCGGCTTCAACGTCGCGAACGCGCTGGCGGCCCTCGCCGCAGCAGCCGAGCTCGGTATCAGCGTCGAGGCAGCGGCCAGCGGCATCGGCGCCGTCGATGCGGTTCCTGGGCGGATGGAGTCCATCGCCAACCAGCGTGGGCTCACGGTCATCGTCGACTACGCGCACAAGCCCGACGCCCTCCGGGCGACCCTCGAGGCGCTGCGGCCGGTGACGTCTGGCCGGCTCGTCGTGGTCCTCGGGGCAGGCGGTGACCGCGACCAGGGCAAGCGCAGCCTCATGGGGCAGGTCGCCGCTGAGCTGGCCGATGTCGTCGTCGTGACCGACGACAACCCTCGGTCCGAACCCCCCGAGGACATCCGAGCCGAGATCACCGCGGGCGCGAGCAGCGGCGGTTCCGAGGTGCACGAGGTGGCTGACAGGGCAGCTGCGATCAGGTTCGCGCTGTCCCGAGCTCAGCGGGGCGACAGCGTCCTGATCGCGGGCAAGGGACACGAGACGGGGCAAGAGATCCAGGACACGGTGCTGCCGTTCGACGACAGGGCAGTGACCCGCGACGTACTCGCCGAGCTGGCCGGAGCCGGCCGGTGATCCCGCTGTCCCTGGCCGACATCGCTGCTGCGGTGGGCGGCACGGTTGCCGATGACGACGGCCAGACGCTCGTCACCGGCGACCCGTTCCACGACTCGCGCGAGGTCGCACCGGGTGGGCTCTTCGTGGCGGTCGTCGGCGAGCATGTCGACGGCCATGCCTTCGCCGCCGCCACGGTCGAGGCGGGGGGCGCCGCCTGTCTCACGACCAGGCCGGTCGGCGTTCCCGCAGTGGTCGTTCCCGACACCGTCGCCGCGCTGGGTCGGTTGGCTCGGCACGTGCTGGTCCGGCTGCCGGACCTCACCGTCGTCGGCATCACCGGCTCCCAGGGCAAGACCAGCACCAAGGATGTCCTGGCGCAGCTCCTCGAGCACCAGGGTGAGACCGTGGCGCCCGTCGGGTCCTTCAACAACGAGCTGGGAGTGCCGCTGACGGCGCTGCGGGCCGGTGCCAGCACCCGCTACCTCGTCGTCGAGATGGGTGCGCGAGGGCACGGACACATCGCGGACCTGGCGGAGATCGTGTCCCCCGCCGTCGGGGTGGTGCTCAATGTCGGGGTGGCGCACCTCGGCGAGTTCGGCAGCCAGCAGGACATCGCGGCGGCGAAGGGCGAGCTGGTCGCGGCTCTTCCCGCGGAGGGGTTCGCCGTACTCAATGCCGACGACGGGCTGGTGCGGGCCATGGCGGCACGTACGGCGGCCACGGTGCGGTGGTTCGGGGAGTCCGACGCCGCCGAGGTCAGGTACGGCGAGGTCAGCCTCGACGAGGTCGGGCACGTGCGGTTGACGCTGTCGGTCGGCGCCGAGCGCGCGCGCCTCACCGTTCCTCTCGTGGGGGAGCACCAGGCCGGCAACATCGCTGCCGCTGCTGCCGCGGCTCTCGCGGTCGGTATGCCGTTCGGCCTGATCGCCTCGGTGCTGCCCCAGGTGACACCGAGGTCGCGATGGCGGATGGAGGTCGGCCGCACCGCGGACGGCGTGACCGTGATCAACGACGCGTACAACGCCAACCCGGACAGCATGCGCGCGGCGATGAAGGCACTCGTGGACCTCGCGCATCGCCAGGGCGCTGAGCGGACCTTTGCCGTGCTGGGCGAGATGAAGGAGCTGGGCGCCAGCAGCCGGGACGAGCACGATGCGATCGGACGGCTGGCGGTCCGGCTGGACGTCTCGCAGCTGGTGGTCGTGGGGGAGGCGGCGCGACCGATCCACCTGGGCGCCGCGCTCGAGGGCTCGTGGGACAACGAGTCCGTCTGTGTGCCGGATGCCGACGCGGCGCTGGGCCTCCTGAGGGCGACGCTGCGCGAGGGTGACGTCGTTCTTGTGAAAGCATCGCGGGCGGCGGGCCTGGAGAAGGTCGCGTTGTCGTTGCTCGCGAACAAGGAGGCTGGCGCATGAGGGCGCTGCTGCTGGCGGGTGGTCTCGGCCTGATCGGCACCCTCGCCGGCACCCGGTGGGCGATCTCGATCCTGGTCAAGCGGGGCTACGGTCAGCCGATCCGCGACGATGGGCCGACGAGTCACCACACCAAGCGCGGCACGCCGACGATGGGTGGTCTGGTCGTCATCATCGCCGTGGTGTTCGCGTACTTCGCGGCCCACCTGCTGACGATGGAGCCGCCGTCGGCGTCGGCCTTGCTGCTGCTCTTCCTCTTCGCGGGCCTCGGCATGGTGGGCTTCGTCGACGACTACATCAAGATCGTGAAGCAGCGGAGTCTTGGCCTACGCAGCAAGGCGAAGATCGCCGGCCAGACGGGCGTGGCGTTGGTCTTCGCGGTCCTGACCCTCCAGTTCCCCGACGACCGCGGCAACGCCCCGGCCTCCCAGGCGATCTCATGGGTCCGGACCTTCAACTGGGAGCTGCCGGCCGTCCTCATCATCATCTGGGTGCTCATCATGATCGCCGGCACCAGCAACGCGGTGAACCTCACCGACGGCTTGGACGGGCTGGCGATCGGCTGCTCGGTCATGGTCTTCGGCGCCTACACGATCATGGGGATCTGGCAGAACAACCAGTCCTGCCGGATCAGCCCCGGGATGCAGTGCTACAACGACGTTCGCGATCCACTCGACCTCGCGGTGCTGGCCGCGGCGATCACCGGGGCATGCTTCGGCTTCCTGTGGTGGAACGCGTCGCCGGCCAAGATCATCATGGGCGACACCGGGTCGCTCTCGTTGGGTGGGGCGATGGCCGGCTTCGCGATCATGAGCCGCACGGAGCTGTTGCTGGTCGTGCTTGGCGGCCTCTTCGCGATCATCACGATGTCCGTGATCCTCCAGGTCGGCTACTTCAAGGCGACCAAGGGCAAGCGGATCTTCCGGATGGCGCCGCTGCAGCACCACTTCGAGCTGGTCGGCTGGGCGGAGGTGACGATCGTCATCCGCTTCTGGGTCATCTGTGGCATCTGTGTGGCGACCGGTCTTGGCATCTTCTATGCCGAGTGGGTCGTGGGGGTCTGAGGAGTGACCGGACGAGGCGTCGACTGGCTCGCAGCGGCCAACCGCCACTCCCCGTGGGAGCACGCCCGGGTCACGGTCGCGGGCCTTGGCGTTGCCGGCTTCGCGGCTGCCGACGCCCTGCAGCACCTCGGGGCCGCGGTGACCGTGGTCGACGACGGCGACCTCGGCGCGTCCGAGCAGGCCACACTGCTGGGCGTGCTGGGCGTCGAGCTCCGGCTCGGCGCCGGCGCCAGCGCGCAGCTGCCCGACGACACCGACCTCCTGGTCACCTCGCCGGGCTGGCCGCCCGACCTGCCGATCTTCCACCAGGCAGCGACGCGCGGTGTGCCGGTGTGGGGCGACGTCGAGCTCGCCTGGCGCCTGCGCGACCCCGAGCACGGCACGCCCTGGCTGTGCCTGACCGGCACCAACGGCAAGACGACCACGGTGCAGATGCTGGACGCGATGCTGCGCGCGGACGGGCTGCGCTCGATCGCGGCCGGCAACGTCGGGACGCCGCTGTGCGAGGTCGTGATGAATCCCGATCCGTACGACGTGGTCGCGGTCGAGCTGTCGTCCCACCAGCTGCACTGGACGCGGTCCGTCTCGGCACAGGCGGCGGCCGTGCTCAATGTCGCGCCGGACCACCTGTCCTGGCACGGCGACATGCAGCACTACGAGCGCGCGAAGGCACAGATCTACGAGCGCTGCCGGCTGGCCTGCGTCTACAACGTCGAGGACCCGGTGACCCGCAGGATGGTCGAGGAGGCCGAGGTCGTCGAGGGATGCCGCGCGATCGGCTTCACGCTGGGCATCCCGGCGGTGGGGATGGTCGGACTCGTCGACGACGTACTCGCCGACCGCGCCTTCGTCGAGCAGCGAGCCCACAGCGCGGCCGAGCTCGCCCGGGTCTCGGACGTCCCGACCGGCGCGCCGCACAACATCGCCAACGCCCTCGCAGCCGCGGCGCTGGCCCGCGCGCACGGCGTCGCCGCGACCTCGGTGCAGCGCGGACTGCGCGGCTTCACGTTGGACGCCCACCGCATCAGCGAGATCGCCGTCGTCGACGACGTGCGGTACGTCGACGACTCCAAGGCCACGAACCCGCACGCCGCAGCGGCCTCGCTTCGGGCGTTCGCGCCCGTGGTCTGGATCGCCGGTGGCCTGGCCAAGGGGGCGTCCTTCGACGACCTCGTGGCCTCGAGCCGCGACCGGCTACGCGGCGTCGTGCTGCTCGGCGCGGACCGGGATCGGATCGCGGAGTCGCTTTCGCGACACGCGTCAGATGTCCGCGTCATCGACGTACCGGACACGGACACTAGGGCGATGGAGCGCGTGGTGGCCGCCGCGGCATCGCTCGCCGAGCCCGGCGACACGGTGCTGCTCGCGCCTGCCTGCGCCTCCCAGGACATGTTTGCGAGCTACTCCGCACGCGGCGACGCCTTCGTCGCGGCGGTGGAGCAGCTCCGGGCGTCCTGACGGCGACCCAGCCGGGCCGCCGTCGCGTCGACCTGAGGAAGGCGGACCCGGCCGGTGGCGACCACCAGCAGTGAGCGCGTCGAGACCGTCCGGCAGCCCGGGACCCTGGTCGCCCTGCGGCAGAGCCTCGACAAGCCCACGACGTCGTACCACCTCGTGCTCGGGGCGGGCGGCCTGCTGCTGGTGCTCGGGCTGCTGATGGTGCTCAGCTCCTCGAGTGTGCTCTCGCTGCGGGACTACGGCAGCTCCTACTCGATCTTCCTGCGCCAGGCGGTCTGGGTGCTGGTGGGTGTGCCGCTGGCGATCGTCGCCAGCACGCTGCCGCTCCGGGTCGTGCGCACCCTCTCGTGGCCGGCGCTGCTCGTCTCCATCGTGCTGGTGGCCTTCACCTACGTGCCGGCGTTCGGAGTGGAGGTCTACGGCAACCGCAACTGGATCTCCTTCGGAGGCCCGCTCCAGCTGCAGCCGTCGGAGTTCGCCAAGCTGGCGCTGGTGCTCTGGTGCGCCGACGTGTACGCGCGGAAGGGGCGGCTGCTGAACCAGTGGCGACACCTGATCGTGCCGATCTTCCCGGTCTGCCTCATCGCCGTGGGGCTCGTGGTCGGGCAGGGCGACCTCGGTACTGCGCTGGTGTTCTTCGCGATCGTGCTCGGCATGCTGTGGGTCGTGGGCGCGCCGGCGCGGCTGTTCGGCGGCGCGCTGCTCGCCGTGGGCGTGCTCGCGTTCGCGCTGGCCACCACGCAGCAAGAGCGGGCCGAGCGGCTCACCACGTTCCTCGACCCGATCTCCCAGTACGGCGGCAGCGGCTGGCAGGCGAGCCACGGCTTCTTCGCCCTCGCGACCGGGGGTCTGTGGGGTCAGGGCATCGGCGCCTCCAGCCAGAAGTGGGGCGGGCTGCCCGCTGCGCACACGGACTTCATCTTCGCGATCATCGGCGAGGAGTTCGGACTGTTCGGCACGCTGGCCGTGCTGTTGCTCTTCGCCACGCTGGCCTTCGCCGGCATCCGCATCGCGAGTCGGACACGGGATCCGTTCGTGCGGTATGCGTCGGCCGGCATCGTGATCTGGCTGCTGTCCCAGGCCCTCATCAACATCGGCATGGTGCTCGGGCTGCTCCCGGTCATCGGCATCCCCCTTCCGCTGATCTCCTATGGTGGGTCCGCGATGCTGCCGACCTTGGTGGCGCTCGGGCTGCTGCTGTCCTTCGCCCGGACCGAACCAGGTGCCGCGGCCTCGCTGCGCGCTCGACGCCGGCGTCGGCGCCCGCGCTCGAAGCGAACCGCTGACCACGACTAGGGAGAAGGTGCACGTGCGAGTGCTGCTCGCCGGGGGTGGCACGGCCGGCCACACCTCGCCCCTGATCGCAACGGCTGACGCGTTGCGGCGACTCGACCCGGAGGTCGCGATCACCTGCCTGGGCACCGAGCGTGGCCTGGAGACCAGGGTCATCCCCGAAGCCGGCTACGACCTCGAGCTGATCCCGCCCGTGCCGCTGCCGCGCAGGCCGTCGGCCGACCTGGCGCGGGTGCCCGGCCGGCTGCGAGCAGCCGTGCGCGCCACCAGGGACGTCCTCGGCCGGGTCGAGCCCGATGTGGTGGTGGGGTTCGGCGGCTATGTCTCGATGCCGGTGTACCTCGCCGCGCGGCGGGTGCGGCTTCCGCTGGTGATCCACGAGGGCAACGCGCTGCCCGGGATCGCGAACCGGTTCGGAGCGCGCTTCTGCACCGACCTCGTGGCAACGTCCTTTCCCGACACCCGGTTGCCGCACGCGCGCTTCGTGGGCCTGCCGATCCGGCGTTCGATCGCGACCCTGGACCGGTCTGCCCGCCGGGCCGAGGCGCGTGCCTTCTTCGGGCTCGAGCCGGGCCGGCCGACACTGCTCGTCACCGGCGGCTCGCAGGGCGCCCGAAGGATCAACCAGTCCGTGTCGGCGGCCGCGATCGACTTCGCGGCCGCCGGTGTCCAGGTGCTGCACGTCATGGGGCCGCTCGGCGATGTGACGCTGCCCGAGGACCGCGGCGTCGAGGCGCCGCCATACGTCGTCGTGCCCTTCGTCGAGCGGATGGATCTCGCCTACGCCGCGGCCGATGCGCTGGTCGGACGTGCTGGGGCGAACTCGGTGACGGAGGCGGCGTCGCTCGGCCTGCCGGCGGTCTTCGTGCCGCTGCCGATCGGCAACGGCGAGCAGGCTCACAACGCCAGATCCGTCGTCGCAGCAGGTGGCGCGCAGCTCGTCGACGACGCAGATTTCACCGCCGACTGGGTGCGCATCCACCTCCCGAGTCTGCTGCTCGACGCCGAGCGGCTGGCGTCGATGGGGCGGGCAGGAGCAGGACTCATCCGCCGGGATGCCGACGAGGTCCTGGCCCGCATGGTGCGGGAGAGCCGCCGCCCGTGAGAGTGCCAGTCCCTGACCTGATCCCACCGGTCGACCAGCTACGGCGGGTGCACTTCGTGGGCATCGGCGGCGCGGCGCTGTCCGGACTGGCCCGCCTCATGGTCGCGCACGGGGTGCAGGTGACGGGCAGCGACGCCCGGGACTCAGCGATGCTCGCATCGCTGCGTATGTTGGGGATTCCCTGCTTCGTCGGCCATCGCGCCGAGCAGCTGGGCGATGCCGACACCGTGGTCGTGTCCACGGCGATCCGGGAGGACAACCCCGAGGTGCGGGCCGCTCGGTCGGCGGGGCTGCGGTTGTGGCCCCGCGCGGCCGCCGTTCAGTCGCTGCTGCTCGGCTCGACCGCTGTGGTCGTGACCGGGACGCATGGCAAGACGACCACGACGTCGATGCTGGTGACGGCGCTGCTGGCCGGTGGCGCGGATCCGTCGTACGCCATCGGTTCGACCCTCAACGCATCCGGTCTGAACGCCGCCCGTGGCGCCGACCCGCTCTTCGTCACCGAGGGCGACGAGAGCGACGGCGCCATCTTGGCCTACACCCCGGCCGGGGCGGTGATCACCAACGTCGACGCCGACCACCTGGACATCTACGGCACGGAAGCGGCGTATGCCGCGGTGTTCGACGAGTTCCTGACCCGGATCGAGCCTGGCGGTTTCCTCGTGGCGTGCGTTGACGACCCGGGGGCCGCCCGGTTGGCCGGCCTCGGCGTCGAGCTCGGTCTGGACGTGATCAGCGTCGGACAACGGCGCGACTGCACAGTCCGGGTTACCGGGATGAGGTTCGCCGGCGAGTCCTCCACCTTCGCGGTGTCCGGACCCGGTGGCGAGCTGGGCGCGGTGACCCTGCAGGTTCCCGGCGTCGCCTACGTGCTGGACGCGGCGGCGGCGCTGGCGGCCGGCCTGCGGCTCGGCTATGGGTTCGACGAGCTGGCGGCCGGGTTGGCGGAGTTCCGGGGCAGCGGCCGGCGGATGGAGGCCAAGGGCTCCGCGAGCGGCGTCTCGGTCTATGACAGCTATGCCCATCATCCGACCGAGATCCGGGGCGATCTCGAGGCGGGCCGGTCGATCGCGGGTGCCGGGCGTCTGATCGTCTGCTTCCAGCCGCACCTCTACAGCCGGACCCGGGCGTTCGGCGCGGCCATGGGCCACGCGCTCGGGGCGGCCGATGCGGTGCTCGTGATGGACGTGTACGCCGCCCGCGAGGATGCCGATCCAGAGATCTCCGGCGCCACCGTCGCGGCGGCGATCCCGCTCTACGCCGACCGGGTGCGCTACGAACCGGACCGGGACAAGGTGCCGGCGGCACTGGCCGCGATGGCAGGCCCGGGCGACCTGGTGATGACCCTCGGCGCAGGCGACGTGACCGAGATCGGTCCGCTCCTGCTTGCCGAGCTACGCCGCACCCGAGGTGACAGCGCATGAGCGAGCGGGTCTCACGATCGCCATTCAGCCGACGCCGGTGGCGGCGACGGCTGGGGGGATGGGCGCCGGTGCTTGTCGGGTTGTCGGTTGCCGGGGTGCTCGCGTTCCTCGGGTGGGTCGTGTTCTTCTCCAGCTGGCTCGCGGTCGACGACGTCGACGTCTCAGGCACCCGCACGCTGTCCGCGGCCGACGTGCAGGCTGCAGCGGGCGTCGAAGCAGGCACCCCGCTGGTACGGCTCGACCTGAGCGAGATCGCCGACCGGGTCGAGGAGCTGCCCGAGGTGGCCGACGCCAGCGCACACCGATCCTGGCCGCACACGGTCACCATCTCCGTCACGGAGCGGTCGCCGGTGGCGGCGGTCGAGCAGGACGGCGCCTGGTGGGTGATGGACGCCGACGGGGTCGTGTTCCGCCGCACCAGGGAGCGGGTCGAGTCGGTCCC
Source organism: uncultured Actinomycetota bacterium (assembly GCA_963830495.1). Taxonomy (GTDB): domain Bacteria; phylum Actinomycetota; class Actinomycetes; order Propionibacteriales; family Nocardioidaceae; genus CAWHMS01. The sequence goes on from CAWHMS010000001.1 coordinate 158,355, forward strand.
CGAGGTGCGCACCCAGCGGACGCCCTCCGACGAGCAGCTGCGCGAGGTAGCGAGCGTCGTCGTCGCGCTGCCCGACGACGTATTGACCCAGACCTCGCGGATCCAGGCGCGCAGCCTCGACTCGATCACGTTGCGGCTCACGGGTGGCCGACGGGTGGTGTGGGGGAGCGCCGCCGACTCCGAGCGCAAGGTCGAGGTGCTGCGGGTGCTGCTCGAGCAGGCCAAGGGGGCCAGCGAGTACGACGTGAGCGTGCCGGAGCAGCCGACCACCACCCAGTGACGCCCAACCCACCCACACCCCACGCCTATGGCTGAACCTTGTTGCGGAGGGGTGATGCAAAGCTTCAGCCAGAGCGGGCGGCGGCAGCAGCCCGGCGCTGGCGCCCGCTCCTCGTGGCGAAGTTCGCGACACGCGGCGTGTCATCCACGATGCGGCCGCACTCCGGCCCTACCTTCTTCGGTGACACGAGGTTGACATAACTATAACCCTCTAGTTGAGGGTCAGGGTTGTCGAGCAAGGTCGTTCTTCCCCACCGGCAAGGGCTCCCGAGCTACATCCGGGACACAGATCCAACGAGCGAGAGGCGCGTCGTGGCTGCACCCCAGAACTACCTGGCGGTCATCAAGGTTGTCGGTATCGGCGGTGGTGGCGTCAACGCCGTCAACCGGATGATCGAGGTCGGACTCCGCGGAGTGGAGTTCATCGCCATCAACACAGACGCTCAGGCGTTGCTCATGAGCGACGCCGACGTCAAGCTCGACATCGGCCGCGAGCTGACCCGCGGCCTCGGTGCGGGCGCCAACCCCGACGTCGGCGGCAAGGCAGCCGAGGATCACTCCGACGAGATCGAGGAGGTGCTCAAGGGTGCCGACATGGTTTTCGTCACCGCGGGCGAAGGCGGTGGCACCGGCACCGGAGGCGCTCCCGTCGTCGCGCGCATCGCGCGATCCCTGGGAGCCCTCACCATCGGCGTCGTCACGAGGCCGTTCTCCTTCGAGGGTCGTCGCCGGGCGAACCAGGCCGAGGAGGGCATCGCGCAGATGCGGGAGGAGGTCGACACCCTCATCGTGATCCCCAACGATCGGCTGCTCTCCATCTCCGATCGCAACGTGAGCGTCCTCGACGCCTTCAAGCAGGCCGACCAGGTGCTGCTGCAAGGCGTGTCGGGCATCACCGACCTGATCACGACCCCAGGCCTGATCAACCTCGACTTCGCCGACGTCAAGTCCGTGATGTCCAACGCCGGGTCAGCGCTGATGGGCATCGGCAGCGCCAACGGCGAGGACCGCGCGGTCGTCGCTGCGGAGATGGCGGTCTCCAGCCCGCTGCTGGAGGCCTCGATCGATGGCGCGCACGGCGTGCTGCTCTCGATCTCGGGCGGCTCGGACCTCGGTCTGTTCGAGATCAACGAGGCCGCAGCGCTGGTCTCCCAGGCCGCGCACGCCGAGGCCAACATCATCTTCGGGGCGGTGATCGACGACGCGCTGGGCGATGAGGTCAGGGTGACGGTCATCGCTGCCGGCTTCGACGGTGGCATGCCGAAGCGGCGCGACCAGGGTCAGCCCGCGCTGCGTCGCGAGACTGCAGCCTCGGCTGTCGGCACGGCTGCGGCGGTCGCGGCGCCAGCCACCCAGGCTGCGCCGAAGGCCCGGCCGACCCCGCCCGCGCAGCCGCCACGCGAGCAGCCGCTCGTGCCGGCGGAGGCGGCAGCGGTGCCGGCGCGCAAGCCGCGACCGATCGCCTTCGACGACAACGACGACCTCGACGTCCCGGACTTCCTCAAGTAGTCCGTGTTCGCCAGCCGTGATCAGCTCGCCGGGTCGGCGGGGGTCGTCGACATCGCCTTCACCGACCGGCACGGCGGCGTCAGCCCACCGCCGTTCGACTCGCTCGACCTCAGCCTTACGGCGGTGGATCGGGCGACCGAGGTCACCACCAACCTGGCCCGAGTTGCCGAGGCTTTCGGTGCCGCCCATCTCACGCTGATGCACCAGGTGCATGGCAGGGATGTCGTCCTGGTGAGTGACGACGGGGGCGGCGCCGCATCCCAGCCGGGGTCCGCGCGGGTTCCGCGCTGCGACGCCCTCGTCACCGATCGACCAGAGGTGGCGCTGTGCGTGCGGGTCGGTGACTGCGTGCCCGTGGTGCTGGCGGACGCAGACCGAGGGGTCGTCGGAGTCGCCCACGCGGGCCGCACCGGTGTGGCCGAAGGTGTGGTCACGGCGACCGTGGGACGGATGCGCGAGCGCGGTGCCGCCACGATCTGCGGCTGGATCGGGCCGCATATCTGCGGCGGGTGCTACGAGGTGCCGGCATCGCTGCAGGCCGAGGTGGCCGGGCGGGTCCCGGCAGCCTTTGCCTGCACCACGTGGGGCACTGCATCCCTGGACCTCGGCGCCGGGGTCCGAGCACAGCTCGAGGACGCGGGCGTCCCCAGCCGTGACCTGAGCGTCTGCACGCGCGAGTCAGCCGACTTCTACTCGCACCGACGCGACGGCACCGCGGCCGGTCGCTTCGGCGGGCTGGTCGTGTGGCGGGAGGGGCGACGTGCGTGACGACCGACGCGAGCAGCTGGCCGGACGACTCGACGACGTACGTCGCCGGATCGCCCAGGCCGCGAACCGGGCCGGGCGTGATCCCGACGAGGTCACCCTGGTCGTGGTGGCGAAGACCTGGCCGACCACCGACATCGCCCTGCTGCACGAGCTGGGCGTACGAGACGTGGCAGAGAACCGTCACCAGGAGGCGGAGCACAAGGTCGCCGAGCTCGCGCACCTCGATCTCCGTTGGCATTTCGTGGGACAGGTGCAGTCCAACAAGGCCAGCCGGATCGCCGGGTACGCCGACGTGGTCCACTCGGTCGACTCCACCAAGGTGGCGCGCCGCCTCCAGCGGGGTGCCCACGACCGCGGCCACGCGCTCGACTGCTTCGTGCAGGTCGACCTCGACCCGGCCGACCGCCACGCGGGACGCGGCGGGCTGGCGGCCGAGCAGGTCGCCGAGGTGGCGCACGTGATCGAGGAGTCGGGATCCCTGCACCTGGTGGGCGTGATGGGGGTGGCGCCACTGGGACTACCCCCCCGTCCGACGTACGACAGGCTGGTCGAGATCGGCCGTGAGCTGCGGATCGGATACCCGACCGCGCGGCTTGTCTCTGCCGGGATGAGCGACGACTTCGAGACCGCCGTGGAGGCCGGTGCGACACACGTGCGTGTCGGCTCCGCGATCCTCGGAGAGCGACCCCCGCTCGGGTAGTGTCAGAGCGGATCGACAGCAGGAGTGCAGCACCCCATCGGCACCAGACAACCAGTCCAGACGGTCGAGACAGCGGAGGCAACGAGGTCATGGCGGGCGCAATGCGAAAGGTCGGGGTCTACCTCGGTCTGCTCGAGGACACTGACCGCTACGAGGACGACTACTACGACGAGGACGACGCCACACGTGTGCAGCAGCCGTCCCGCCGTCCGGTCCAGGCGGTGCGCGACGAGCAGTCGGCCACCGTGGCGTCCCTCAGCGAGCGGCGGCGGCCGGCACCGGCCGCGACCGAGCTGTCCCGGATCACCACTCTCCACCCGCGCAACTACAACGAGGCGCGGACGATCGGCGAGCACTTCCGCGAGGGCATCCCGGTCATCATGAACCTCTCCGAGATGGACGACACCGACGCCAAGCGGCTCGTCGACTTCTCCGCAGGCCTGGTGTTCGCCACCCGCGGCTCGATCGAGCGGGTCACCAGCAAGGTCTTCCTGCTGTCGCCGCCCAACGTCACCGTCGCGGCCGAGGACAAGCAGCGCATCGCCGAGGGCGGCTTCTTCAACCAGAGCTGAGTCGGCGATCCGACCGTGCGCGCTCGGCGCTTGTCCTGACCTCCTAGGCTTCCCCCCGTGATAGTCATCGGCATCGTGATCGAGCTGGTGCTGTGGTTCTACCTCGTGTTGCTGCTCGCGCGCATCGTCGCGGACTGGGTCCAGATGTTCGCTCGGTCCTGGACTCCGCACGGCCCCGTGCTGGTGCTGCTCGAGGTGACCTACTCGGCCACCGACCCCCCGATCAAGCTGCTGCGCCGGGTGATCCCGACACTGCGTATCGGTGGCGTGGCACTCGACCTGTCGATTCTGCTGGTGCTCCTGGTCGTCTACATCCTGCTGCGCGTCAACCAGGAGGTGTTGCTCTTTGCGTGAGTACGACGTCAGGCCCGGTCCCGTTCGGTTAGGGTGAGAAACCGTGCGAGGCAAGTGTCCAACGCTGCCGCGGGAGCGGTAGCGTGGCCCAGAACAGAAGATCCCACGCATCACAGATCCAGCCGAACTAGCCGAGGTGGAACTCATGCCGTTGACGCCCGAGGACGTGCACAAGAAGACCTTCACGCCCGTCCGCCTTCGCGAGGGATACGACATGGGCGAAGTCGATCAGTTCCTCGACGAGGTCGAGGTGGAGTTGTCGCGTCTCCTGAAGGAGAACGACGACCTGCGCAGCAAGCTCGCGACCGCCTCGCAGGCGGTGCCGAGTGGCGCCCCGGCGGTGCCGGAGGTCAAGCAGCCGGAGCCGGAGCCGGTCGGCCAACCGGAGCCCGAGCCGACACCGGCTCCCGTCGTCTCCGCGCCGGAGCTGCCGGCCGTGCGCACGGTGCCCGAGGCGAGCCACGCGGCCGCCCGACTGCTGGAGATCGCGACGCAGAACGCCGACCAGCTGGTGGGTGAGGCCAAGGACGAGGCGGACAAGATCATCGGGGAGGCCCGGATCAAGTCCGAGCGGCTCGAGGCCGATGCCCGCGCCAAGTCCGAGCGCCTGGAGTCCGACGCGCGCACTCGGGCCGAGAAGCTCGACAGCGAGACCAACGAGCGCCGGAACCAGCTCTTCGGTCAGCTCGAGCGCGACAAGGACGTCCTGACCCGCGAGCTGGAGGATCTCCGCTCCTTCGAGCGGGAGTACCGCAGCAGGCTCAAGACCTACTTCGAGAGCCAGCTCGCCGCCCTCGACGGCAAGTCCGGGGCCGACGTTCCGCTCACGCCCGGCGCAGACGGCGACACCCCGCGTCGTCTCCGCGAGCTACTCGGCGAGGAGCACCAGTCCGGTTGACCCGTCAGGTCGTTCGCTCGGTTGCCTTGTCGAGCGCGAATGCCAGCGCGAGATCGGCATGGACGTGCCAGTCAGGCCCGGCCGTGGTCGACTCGGTGAGCTCGACTGCCAGCACCTCCCGCGCCACCAGCTCAGCGTGATCCCGCAGCGCCTGCGCGGTGTCACCGGACGACGCCCAGCGCATCACGATGCGGTCCGACACGTCGAACCCGCTGGACTTGCGCGCCTCCTGAACCAGCCGGATGACCTCCCGGGCCAGACCGGTGCGGACCAGGTCGGGGGTCAGATGCAGGTCGAGCGCCACGGTCTCGCCGTGTTCGTTGACGACTGACCATCCTTCGCGCGGTCGCTCGGTGACGATCACCTCGTCCCTGTCCAGCTCGAGCTGCTGACCGTCGAGCTGGACCGACGTCGAGCCGGTCTCGGCCAGCTCTCGTGCGATCCGCTCGGGGTCGGCCGCCGAGACGGCCGCAGCCACGTCGGGGGTCTGCTTGCCGAACCGCCTGCCCAGGCTTCGGAAGTTCCCCTTGGCGGTGTGGTCGACCAGGTCGCCTGACGAGGCGAACGACTCCACCGTGGTGACGTTGAGCTCGGCGGACATCTCCGCCGCCAGGCTGTCTCCCAGTGTCTCGAAGGCTGCCGAGGAGATGAGGGCGCGCTGCAGCGGCTGACGCGTCTTGACCTTCGCCTCTGCCCGCGCGGAGCGGCCCAGCTCGACCAACCTGCGGGTCAGCGCCATACCCCGGTCGAGATCCACGTCGACCTGACCCGCGTCGTACGTCGGCCAGTCCGCGAGGTGCACCGACTCCGGGGCACTGGGGTCGACTGAGCAGACGATGTCCTGCCACACCCGCTCGGTGACGAAGGGCACCAGCGGCGCCAGCAGCCGGGTCAGCACCTCCAACGTCTCGTGCAGGGTCCAGAGCGCGGCCAGGTCGCCGTCCCAGAACCGGCGCCGCGACCGACGGACGTACCAGTTCGACAGGTCGTCGACGAAGCCGGCGAGCAGGGTCCCCGCGCGCTGGGTGTCGTAGTCCTCCAGCGCGGCCGTCACGTCGCGCACCAAGTGCTGTCGCTGGGACACCAGCCACCGGTCCTGCACGGGTCGGGACGCGAGCGCCGGCACGTCGCCATGCGGAGCCCATCCGTTGCTGCGGGCGTAGAGCACGTGGAAGGCGACGGTGTTCCAGTAGGTCAGGAGCACCTTGCGGACGATCTCCTGCAACGTGGCATGGCCCACGCGGCGCGCCATCCACGGCGACCCCGATGCCGCCATGAACCAGCGCACCGCATCCGCTCCGTGCTCGTCCATCAAGGGCATCGGCTCCAGAATGTTGCCCAGGTGCTTCGACATCTTGCGGCCGTCCTCGGCAAGCAGCAGCCCGAGGCACACGACGTTCTCGTACGACGACCGGTCGAACACGACCGTGCCGATCGCCATGAGCGAGTAGAACCACCCACGGGTCTGGTCGATCGCCTCGCAGATGAACTGAGCCGGATAGGCCTGGTCGAACTGCTCCGCCGACCCCTCGGCGTAGGGATATCCCCACTGCGCGAACGGCATCGACCCCGAGTCGTACCACGCGTCGATTACTTCGGAGACGCGCCGCGCCTCCGCTCCGCAGTCGGGACACGGTAGGACGACGTCGTCGACGTACGGGCGATGCGGATCCAGCTCGCTGAGGTCCTGCCCGGCAAGCTCGCCCAGCTCGGCAAGCGAGCCGACACAGGTCAGGTGGTCCTCGGCGCAGCGCCAGATCGGCAGTGGCGTGCCCCAGTAGCGAGTGCGCGAAAGCGACCAGTCCACGTTGTTGTGCAGCCAGTCGCCGTACCGACCCCACTTGATCGTGTCCGGGTACCAGCGCGTGCGCTCGTTCTCCCGCAGCAGCGCCTCCTTCACGGCGGTCGTGCGGATGTACCAGGCCGGGAGGGCGTAGTACAGCAGCGGGGTGTGGCACCGCCAGCAGTGCGGATAGGAGTGCTCGTACGACGCATGGCGAAACAACCTTCCGCGCCGCTCCAGCTCGCGGACCAGCTCCGCGTCGGCATGCTTGAAGAACTCGCCAGCGACCAGTCGCACCTCCGCCGAGAAGCGCCCGTCACCGTCGACCGGCTTGACCACCGGCATGCCGTAGGCGCGGCAGACCTCGAAGTCGTCGGCGCCGAACGCCGGAGACTGGTGCACCAAGCCGGTGCCGTCCTCGGTGGTGACGTAGTCGCCGAGGACGACGAAGTGCGCGACAGGGGAGCCGTCCTCCGATGCCGGGAAGTCGACCAGGTCCAGTGGTCTGTCGTAGGACCAGCGCTCCATCTCGGTTCCGGTGAACCGTGCTGCGATCGCCCACCCGTCGCCGAGCACCCCCTCGAACAGGGGCTCGGCCACCACAAGGGTCTCGCTGCCATCCGTGGCGGCGACGTACGTCGCCTCGGGGTGGACCGCCACGGCAGTGTTGGACACCAGGGTCCACGGCGTTGTCGTCCACACCAGCAGCGCCGCTTCACCGGCCAGCGGGCCAGACGTCAGGGGCAACCGGACGAAGACCGAAGGGTCGGCCACCGTCTCGTAACCCCCGGGCTGACCGAGCTCGTGGTCGGACAACGCCGTCTCGCAACGCGGGCAGTAGTACGAGATCCGGTGCGCCTCGTAGAGCAGCCCCTTGTCGAAGATCTGCTTGAGCGACCACCACACGCTCTGGATGTACGACGCGTCCATCGTGCGGTAGGCCTTGGTCATGTCGACCCAGAAGCCCATCCGGTTGGTGAGCTCCTCGAAGGCGTCGACGTGCCGCTCGACAGACTCACGGCAGCGGGCGTTGAACTCTGCGATGCCGAAGGCCTCGATGTCCTGCTTGCCGGAAAGTCCGAGCTCCTTCTCGACTCCGACCTCGACATGCAGTCCCTGGCAGTCCCAGCCTGCCTTCCGCTCCACGTGGTAGCCCTGCATGGTCTTGAAGCGGGGGAAGACGTCCTTGAAGACCCGCGCCTCGACGTGGTGGGTTCCGGGCCTGCCGTTGGCGGTGGGCGGTCCCTCGTAGAAGGTCCAGCGTGGTCCGCCCGAGCTCTTCTCCATGGAGCGAGCGAAGGTGTCGGCCTTCCGCCACAGGTCGAGGATCTCGTGCTCCAGCTCCGGCAGGTCGACCTGCGCGGGAACGGCGGGATAGTCGGTGCTCATCGCGGGTGGCGCCTCTCGTCCTGCTGTCGTCACGGTGCGAGCCGGGCTCGCTCTGTGCCGAAGGGACGAGGTTGACCCCGCGGTACCACCCTTCTTGGTGCGATGCGCAGACGGCGTCGCACCCGCTTCGTTACGCCGCGGCCGGTTCTAGTGAGCTCGGGTCCGAGCCGTTCTTCCGGCAGCTCCGAGGTGATGGCCCCATCCTTGCTGTGCGGCGAGATCAGTCTAGGGGATCAGGCGCAGACAGTTCACCGCGATTAGTTGGTCGACGGTGCCGCGAACACCGCGTGTGAGCAGGACCTGGCCGTTGCGTGGGACGTACGTCGAACGCAGCTCCTGATCGCCGGACCCGCTTGTCGTGACAAGATACTTGCGGTCGTCGGCGACGACCGGGAGTGCACCATGCTTCGGCTGCCTGGCGCGGCTCGTTGAAGCGGGACGCTTCTCCCTCTATCCTCACCGGACCGTGTTCTCGGTTCGAGACACTCACTGCGCTAGAGGGGACCCACGATGGCGGCTAGGAAGAAGGCAGCGATCTCCGCCGTGACGAGCGCGGTCAAGAAGGCGACCGGCCGAGGCAGGGCCACGCCCGCGCCGACGGCCGCCCAGAAGGCGTCGACGACGAAGACCAGCGCCACCGAGCCGGCCAAGAAGGCGCCGGCCAAGAAGCAGCCTGCCGCGAAGAAGGCGCCGGCCAAGAAGCAGCCTGCCGCGAAGAAGGCGCCGGCCAAGAAGGCGCCTGCCGCGAAGAAGGCGCCGGCCAAGAAGCAGCCTGCCGCGAAGAAGGCGCCGGCCAAGAAGCAGCCTGCCGCGAAGAAGGCGCCGGCCAAGAGGGCGCCTGCCAAGAAGGCGCCGGCCAAGAGGGCGCCGGCCAAGAAGGCGCCGGCCGCGAAGAAGGCGCCGGCCAAGAAGCAGCCTGCCGCGAAGAAGGCGCCGGCCAAGAAGGCGCCCGCCAAGACGGCTCCTGCGAAGAAGGCTCCCGCGCGGAGGAAGGCATCTCCGGCCGCGGGCGCCGCGGCGTCCACCGTGGTAGCCCGTAAAGCCGCCGCCGGCCAGGCCACGACGGCGAAGGCCGCGGGCCAGAAGCCGACCCGTGCCGGCAAGAAGGCTGCGCCAGGGCGTCTCGCGGTTCGCGAGGGTGAGAGGAACTGGACGGCGAAGGAGATCGCGGAGGTGCGTGCGGCGTTGGAGTCCGACGCGGGCCGGCTCCGGGACGAGATCGCCGCAGCCGAGAAGGACATCAACCACCTGCTTCGTGAAGGTGGCGAGGGCGCGGGCAACGACCAGGCCGATGTGGGTGCCAACACGTTCGAGCGGGACCACGAGATGACCATGGCCAAGAACGCCCGCGAGCAGCTCGCGCTCGTCACGGCAGCACTGCGACGGATCGACGACGGCAGCTACGGCGTCTGTGAGTCCTGTGGCAACCCCATCGGCAAGATGCGGCTACAGGCATTTCCGCGTGCGACACTGTGCATGGAATGCAAACAACGCCAGGAACGTCGCTGACCGACGCATCCTCCGACACCACCCCACGCCGCCGCCCGCATGTCGTGCTGTGGGCCGCCGTCGCCGGAGCCGTCCTCGTTCTCGACCAGACCACCAAGTGGTGGGCCGAGCGTGCGCTCGACGACGGCCAGACCCGGCAGCTGATCGGCGACTGGCTGCAGCTCCGACTGACCTACAACCCAGGAGCGGCCTTCAGCCTGGGCACCGGCTACACCGTCCTGCTGACGTTCATCGCGATCGCGGTCGTCATCGTCGTCATCCGGATGGCGCGCAAGCTCGGTAGCACGGGGTGGGCCGTGGCCCTCGGTCTGCTGCTGGGCGGCGCGCTGGGAAACGTCGTCGACCGCATCTTTCGGGACCCGGCGCCGCTGCGGGGTCACGTGGTCGACTTCATCGAGCTGCCCCGCTGGCCGGTCTTCAACATCGCCGATGCGGCGATCTGCGTCGCCGCCGCGGTCTTCGTGCTGCTGAGCTTCCGAGGCGTTCACCTCGACGGCCGGAGGGAGCCGGTCCAGGGCGAGGCGCCATGACGGTGGAGTCCGGGCGCAAGTACCTCCAGGTACCGGCCGGGTTGGCCGGCGAACGCGTCGACGCCGCGATCGCCCGCCTCTTCGGGTTGTCCCGGACCAAGGCAGCCGAGCTCGTCGGCTCGGGCGGGGTGACCATCGACGGCAGCCCGCCGGCGAAGTCCGACCGGGTGCACGAGGGGGCCTTCCTCGAGGTGGTCATCCCCGGGCCGCCGCAGGCTGCGCAGATCCGCCCGGAGCGGGTCGAGGGGTTGACGATCGTGTACGACGACGACGCCATCGTGGTCGTCGACAAACCGGTCGGTGTCGCCGCACACCCCAGCGTCGGCTGGGCCGGCCCTACCGTGCTCGGGCACCTAGCCGGTGCGGGCTTCTCGGTCGCCACCTCCGGCGTGCCGGAGCGTCAAGGCATCGTGCAGCGACTCGATGTCGGGACGAGCGGCCTCATGGTCGTGGCCAAGTCAGAGGTCGCCTACTCACGACTCAAGGACGCGTTTCGCCGACGAGCCGTCCACAAGACCTATCATGCCCTCGTCCAAGGTCATCCGGATCCGCTGCGTGGCACCGTCGACGCGCCGATCTACCGGCATCCGAAGCACGACTACAAGTTCGCGGTGGGCCAGGGCGGCCGACACAGCATCACGCACTACGACACTCTCGAGGCGCACCGCTTCGCGTCCTTGGTCGAGATCACGCTCGAGACTGGTCGCACGCACCAGATCCGCGTCCACATGAGCGCCCTGCACCACCCGTGCGTCGGTGACCTCACGTACGGGGCGGACCCGGTGCTGGCGCGCCGGCTCGGCCTCGACCGGCAGTGGCTGCACGCCGTACGGCTCGGCTTTCAGCATCCGGAGTCCGGGGACGACGTGGAGTTCACGTCGACGTACCCCGATGACCTGGCAGCTGCCCTCGACATCATCCGGGCCAGCGACTGACGCGCCGCCACTGCGATCACCGGACGCGCGGACGCTGCAGCGCTAAGGTGCGCGCATGACGCGCGTGCTGGCGACGAGGTTCGGCGCGACTCCGCTTGCGCGCTCCGCCCCTGGCACGCCGCTCTCCTCGGTCGTGCCGTCGCGGCTCGGAGCTGGTCATCCGTCATGACCGCGCCGACGATCCGCCGCGGCCGGGTCGAGGAGTCCGACGCGATCGCCGAGCTCTACTGGCGGATCCGCCAGCAGGCCCTGGCAATCGGCAGCATCCCGGCGGGCATCCACCCAGTGGAGGAGCTGCGTGGATGGGTCAAGGATCGGTTGTTCGCAGATCAGGAGGTCTGGGTCGCCGACGGTGAGTCCGGTCTGGTGGGCTTCATGGTGCTGGGCCGGCCGGACTGGCTCGAGCATCTCTACATCGACCGCTCCGCGACGGGTTCGGGGCTCGGCAGCCGGTTCGTCGAGCTGGCGAAGGCCGAGCTGACCGGGTCGATCCAGCTGTGGACCTTCCAGAGCAACACCGGCGCCCAGCGCTTCTACGCCCGGCACGGCTTCGTCCCGGTTGCCTGGACCGAGGGCGACAACGAGGAGGGTGCCCCGGATGTTCGCCTGGTCTACTCGCCACCTGACGTCACGACGCAGCCCCCCGGTTGACCGGCCGGGGCCGCACGGGCACCGCTCCGGAACGCCTGCAGTTCGACGGCGCCGACACTGCAGGGGTGTTCCGAGCGGCGCGGGTCAGTGAGCGGTCGCCGGGCAGGAGGTTCGCCACCGGTGGGGAGCCCGAGTGTCGGTCGCGGCTGGCAGGTTGGAGCGAAGTACGCTGTCCTCCTTCCCCCGGCCGCGCGCTGTCCACAGCGTCCAGCTGAGTTCGACCTGTCCGGAGCAGCCTGCCGTCCCGAGATCCCGAGGAGTCCCGCCGCCGATGTCGGACAGTTTCGTCCATCTGCACGTGCACACCGAGTTCTCGATGCTCGACGGGGCCGCGCGGATCGGTGAGCTGTTCGACGAGACCGCACGCATGAACATGCCGGCACTTGCGATCACCGACCACGGCAACTTGTTCGGCGCCTTCGAGTTCTACCAGGCAGCGCGGGCGCGGGGCATCAAGCCGATCATCGGCATCGAGGCCTACCTCACCCCCGGCACGCACCGGACCGAGCGACGCCGGGTCCAGTGGGGCAACGGCGGCTCCGACGACGTGTCCGGCGGCGGTGCCTACACCCATGCCACCTTGCTCGCGCACTCGACCGATGGGATGCACAACCTCTTCCGGCTCTCCTCGTTGGCGTCGATCGAGGGCCAGTTCTACAAGCCCCGGATGGACCGCGAGCTGCTGGAGCGATACGGCCGGGGCCTGATCGCGACGACCGGGTGCCCGTCCGGTGAGGTGCAGACCTATCTTCGGCTCGGCAAGTACGACGAGGCCCGCGCCTCCGCGGCCTACTACCGGGAGCTCTTCGGCACCGACAACTACTTCGTGGAGCTGATGGACCACGGCCTGTCGATCGAGCGACGGGTCCGCGAGGACCTGCTGCGGCTGTCGCGCGACCTGGACATCGGGCTGCTGGCGACCAACGACCTGCACTACACCCGGCAGGAGGACGCCGTCGGCCACGAGGCGCTGCTCTGTGTCCAGTCCGGCTCGACGATGAGCGACGCCAACCGATTCCGGCTCGAGGGCGACGGCTACTACCTGAAGTCGCCGGCCGAGATGCGAAGCCTCTTCTCCGAGCTCCCCGCAGCATGCGACAACACGCTGCTGGTTGCCGAGCGATGTGAGGTGGCCTTCCACGAGGGCCGCAACCTGATGCCGCGCTTCCCCGTGCCGGAGGGGGAGACCGAGGAGACCTGGTTCGTCAAGGAGGTCGAGGCCGGGCTGCGGCAGCGCTACCCCGACGGGTTGCCGACCGATCGGCGTGAGCGGGCCGACACCGAGGTCGCCTGCATCCTGCAGATGGGGTTCCCGGGCTACTTCCTCGTCGTGGCCGACCTCATCAACTGGGCGCGCGGCCGCGGCATCCGGGTCGGCCCGGGGCGTGGTTCGGCGACCGGCGCGATTGTCGCCTATGCGCTCGGCATCACCGAGCTCGACCCGCTCGAGCACGGTCTGCTGTTCGAGCGCTTCCTCAACCCCGAGCGCGTCTCGATGCCCGACATCGACATCGACTTCGACGAGCGCCGCCGCGGCGAGGTCATCCGCTACTGCACGGACAAGTACGGCGACAACCGGGTCGCCCAGATCGTCACCTACGGCACGATCAAGGCCAAGCAGGCGATCAAGGACTCCTCGCGAGTGCTCGGCTACCCCTTCGCGATGGGCGACAAGATCACCAAGGCCATGCCCCCCGCGGTGATGGGCAAGGACATCCCGCTGACCGGGATCTTCGACAGGGAGCACAAGCGGTACGGCGAGGCCAGCGAGTTCCGCTCCCTCTACGAGTCCGACCCGGACGCTCGAAAGATCACCGACACGGCACTCAAGCTCGAGAACCTCAAACGCCAGTCCGGTGTGCACGCGGCCGGGGTCATCATGTCCAGCGAGCCGCTCATCGACGTCATACCGATCATGCGGCGCGAGCAGGATGGCGCGATCATCACCCAGTTCGACTACCCGTCCTGCGAGACGCTGGGCATGCTGAAAATGGACTTCCTGGGGCTGCGCAACCTCACCGTGCTCGACGACACCTTGCTGAACATCCAGGCCAACCGCGACTTGGAGGTCGACCTGGAGCACGTCGGGCTCGACGACAAGGCCACCTACGCGCTGCTGGCCAGCGGCGACACGCTCGGGGTGTTCCAGCTGGACGGCGGGCCGATGCGCCAGCTGCTGCGGCAGATGAAGCCGGACAGCTTCGAGGACATCGCCGCGGTGCTCGCGCTCTACCGGCCGGGACCGATGGGCGCCAACAGCCACACCAACTACGCGCTCCGCAAGAACGGCAAGCAGCCCATCACCCCGATCCACCCCGAGCTCGAAGAGCCGCTGCGGGAGATCCTGGCGCCGACGTACGGACTGATCGTCTACCAGGAGCAGGTGATGGAGATCCCGCAGAAGCTCGCGGGCTACTCCCTGGGCAAGGCGGACCTGCTGCGCCGGGCCATGGGCAAGAAGAAGCGCGAGGTGCTCGACGCGGAGTACGAGTCCTTCCGCGACGGGATGCTCGGCAACGGCTACTCCGAGCGCGCCGTCAAGACGCTATGGGACATCCTGGTCCCGTTCTCCGACTACGCGTTCAACAAGTCCCACACCGCGGGCTACGGACTGGTGTCCTACTGGACCGCCTTCCTCAAGGCCAACTATCCCGCCGAGTACATGGCCGCCCTGCTGACGAGTGTCCGCGACGACAAGGACAAGTCGGCGATCTACCTCAACGAGTGCCGTCGGATGGGCATCAAGGTGCTGCCACCGGACGTCAACGAGTCCGCGGCCACCTTCACCCCGGTCGGCACCGACATCCGCTTCGGGCTGACCGCCATCCGCAACGTCGGCACCAACGTCGTCGGCGGCATTGTGGAGGCGCGCGAGGAGGGCGGCAGGTTCGCCGACTTCGGCGACTTCATGGCGCGCGTTCCGGTGCCGGTCTGCAACAAGCGGGTGCTGGAGTCGCTGATGAAGGCCGGGGCCTTCGACTCCCTCGGCTACTCGCGGCGAGCCCTCGTCACCGTCCACGAGGACGCCGCCGACGCCTACATCGACCTCAAGCGCAACGAGGCCATCGGCCAGGACTCGTTGTTCGGCGGGCTGGACGACGAGTCCTTCGACACCATCTCCGTCCGCGTGCCCACCCTCGAGGAGTGGGACAAGCGCACGCTGCTCGCCTACGAGCGCGACATGCTCGGGCTGTACGTCTCGGACCATCCGTTGAACGGGCTCGAGCACGTCCTGGCCCAGGCGTCGGATCTGACGGTCGGTGCGCTGGCGACCGGCGAGGCCCCAGAGGAAGGCAGCATCGTCACCGTGGCGGGCCTGATCACCTCCGTCGTGCGCAAGACCACGAAGAAGGGCGACCTGTACGCCGTCGTGACGCTCGAGGATCTCGAGGGAGCGGTCGAGGTGTGGGTCTTCCCGCGCGACTACCAGTTGTCCTCCACCCTGCTGCTCGAGGACTCGATCGTGCTGGTGAGGGGAAGGATCAAGGGCGGCCGCGACGACGGCCTCGAGCTCACGGCCATGGAGATCACGGTGCCCGACCTGAGCCGCGGTGCCGCCGCGGGGCCGGTCGTGATCTCGCTGCCCGCCCTGCGGGTGACGCCGCCGGTCGTCGAGCAGCTCAAGGAGGTCCTGGTGACGCACCCAGGGGGAGCCGACGTGCACCTGCGGCTGTTGTCCAAGGGTCGCACGCTGGTGATGCGCCTCGACGAGCGGCATCGCGTTTCCCCGTCGCCGGCGCTGATGGCCGACCTCAAGGCGCTGCTGGGTCCGTCCTGCCTGAGCGCCTAGGATTCCCCGACGTGACACTTGACGAGCTGCCCGCGTGGTCGGGCTCGGGTGAAGAGACGGCCGCCGCTGGGCCGGAGCGGAGCTCACGTCGGGACAGGCTCGTCTTCGTGCTCGTCTGCGCGGGCGTGGGGCTGCTGGTGGCGCTGCCGGCAGCGTGGCTGTGGAGCGCCGTGGTCGACAACCCCACCGGGGTCGTGTTCGAGGGCGACGTGTTCTTCAACGAGGTCCAGCTCAACGCCCAATCCAGCGTGACGATGTGGTTTCTGGTGATCGGGGTGGTGGCGGGTGCCCTCGCCGGTCTGGTGGTCGGATGGCGCGGCCGTCGGCACGGGGTCGTGTCGGTGGTGGCCGTGCTCGTCCTCTGCTCGGTCGCCGCCTGGACAGCCGGCTACCTCGGTATCCACGTCTTCGGACCGGACGAGTCCGCCGAGGTCTCCGCGGCCGACGACGGGGACACCGTCAGCGCTGCCCTCGACGTGGCCACCTGGGTCGCCTACCTGGGTTGGCCCATCGGTGGGCTGGTGGGCGCGCTCGCGGCCATCGCCGGCTGGCCCCGCGAACCGCAGCAGCCGGACCAGTCCGACGAGTCCGTCGCCGCCTGACCGCGGCGTGCGACCACGCGATCGACGCAGCTGATCTGTCGTGGTCGTCGCCGGGGAGCCACGGCGACGAAGTTGGCTGAACCGCCCTGGCCGAGGCTGCGATTCCGGTACGGTCTCAGCCGTCAGGACTCGTCAGTGAGGGGGCGTCCATGTCTGGTGCCACGCCGCCGCCCGGTCAGGGCGGCTGGGGGCAGGATCCGCAGTCCCCTGGATACGGGCCGCAACAGCCCGGTTACGGCCAGCCGCAGCAGCCGGGCTACGGTCAGCCCCCGCCGGGATTCGGGCAGCCGCAGCAGCCGCCCCCTGGCTACGGCCAACCGGGATACGGACCGCCCCCGGGCGGCGGACAGCCCGACTACGCGCAGTGGGGTCCCGGCTCGCCCGGTGGCCCCCCTCCACAGTCGTGGCAGCAGACGAGTGGCGGTGGCGGCCGGCGTGGTCTCAAGGCACTGCTCATCGGGTTGGTGATGCTCGTCCTGGTCGGCGGCGGGGCGTTCGCCTTCTACCAGGCCGACCCGTTCAACCTCTTCAGCCCCGGCCCGCAGGCCGCCGAGGCGCTCCCCGGCGACGCGGCCTTCTACTTCGGGGTCGACCTCGACCCCTCGGCCGAGCAGAAGGTCAACGCGCTGCGGTTCTTGGACAAGTTCCCCGAGTTCGGCGACGTGACCGGCATCCGCGACGCACGCGACGACATTCGCAAGACGCTGGTCGAGGAGGCGCTGGAGAGCGGCGACTGCGCCGATGTCACGTATGACGACGACATCGGCCCGTGGATCGGCGACAAGTTCGGCGTCGCCCTGATGATGGGTGCGGAGGCAGAGGCGGAGCCGGACGTCGTCGTCGCTCTCGAGACCGACGACGAGGACGCCGCTCGCGACGGCCTGTCGGCGCTGGCCGCGTGCTCCGGTGAGTCCGAGGTCGGTGTGGCGGGTGTCGGTGACTACGTCCTGGTGGCCGAGACCCAGGATCTCGCCGACGGGTTCGCGAGCTCCGCCGAGGAGGAGTCGCTCGCCGACAGTGACGAGTTCAGCGCCGACTTGGACCAGATCGGCGACATCGGCGTCGCCACGATGTGGGCCGACGTGGACGCACTCATGGAGGCCAGTGGCGAGACCTTCGACGAGACCTTCCTCGGGTCGGAGGAACAGCTGCTCAGCGCCTCGGTCCAGCGCTTCGCCGCGACCTTCCGGTTCGAGTCCGACAGTGCCGAGGTCGCGAGCACGGTGTACGGCGAGGACATGCCCGACGTCGACGCGGGGGACAACCAGATCGTCGACCTGCCTGAGACCACCGCGATGGCGATGTCAATGTCCGGTGGCGGCGACGCGTTGCTCGAGTCGTGGGACTCGATCCTGGCATCCGCGGGGGAGCAGGGTGTCGATGTCGAGCAGGAGATCGCCGACTTCGAGACCGAGACGGGCTTGACCCTGCCCGACGACCTGGCCACCGTGCTCGGTGACAATCTGCTGATGTCGGTCGACAGCGAGAGCCTCACCGCCGAGGCGATCGAGGCCGAGGACCCCTCGATGGTGGACTTCGGGATGCGGATGACCAACGACCCCGACGAGCTCAACGCGGTCTACGACAAGGTCTTCGGCCTCATCGAGGACGAGATGGACGACGTACCCTTCAGCAAGGCCGACGCCGACGACGGCATCGTGATCGCCTCCAACGACGAGTACGCCGACGAGCTGGCGGCGCTCGACGGGGGCCTCGGCGACAGTGATGCCTTCACGTCCGTGGTCGACGATGCCGCCGATCAGCAGTTCGTCGCCTTCTTCAACTGGGACAGCATCGAGCCACAGGTGCTGGACGCGTTGGAGAGCGATGGGGAGAGCCAGGACGTCATCGACAACCTGCGGCCATTGCAGGCGATCGGGATGTCCGCGGACGTCGACGGCAACTATGCCTCGTCGTCGCTGCAGGTCTCCGTCAACGACTGAGACGCTCCAGGGGATGCTGAAGCCGGGAGTGCCGTCACGTCTCGTCGGCCGTCAGTTGGGGCACCAGCGGGTGCGCGCCAACGAGGTCGCCGGCAGCGACGGGAGCGCCGACATCGCCCGCAGCTCGGTGCGCATCAGCCGACTGCCGAGGAGCAGCCGGCTGAGCACGTCCGGTGACTCCAGCAGCGCCTGCCGCTCGGCCAGTCCGAGCACGAGCGCGGCAGCGAGGGTGTAGGAGAGGTCGGTGGGGTCGTCAGGCGTCTCGCCCTCGAGGATGTCCTCGCCGCGCAGCGTCAAGACGATTCCGCGATAGCTGTTGAAGAGCTCACGGGCGCGCCGTGTCGTCTCGGCCACCGCGTCGTCACTGCGGGTTTCCTGCTGGTCCACGAGCCACTCGACGTCGGCGCGGAGGTAGTCCTGGCTGGAGTCGAGCTGCTCGACGTGGAAGCGGCGCCGACCCACGACGATCAGCTCGAACGTGCCGTCCGGGTTGGCAGTCACCTCGGTGACCAGCGCTGCGCAACCGGTGCGCTGGATGGTGTGAACTCCCCGCTCACCCACTTCGTAGCCGACCTTGATGGCGACCACTCCGAACTCCCGGGCAGCGCCCGGCGGCAAGGCGATGAGGTCCTTGACGAGCGTTCGGTACCGCGGCTCGAAGATGTGCAGTGGCATCACCACGCCCGGGAAAAGCACGGCGTTGAGCGGGAACAGCGGCAACGGCTCGCTCACGCCTCGAACCTAACACCGCGACACCAGCACACAGCGGAGCTCGTGAGACGAGGCCGCGGCGTCGCGAGGTCCGCCTCCTAGACTGATCCGCATGATTCGTCGCATCGATGTCCGCGGCAGGAGGGCGGCCGGGGAGCCGCTCGACTACCGCGCGCTGGTCCCTCGTGCGGAGTTCGACGTCGAGACCGCGATGGCCACCGTGCGGCCGCTCTGCGACGCCGTCCGGGTCGACGGGCACGACGAGCTGCTCCGGCAGGCGGCCATCTTCGACGGCGTCGAGATCGAGCGCGTGCGGGTGCCCGAGGCGGCCATCGACCAGGCGTGGACGAGCCTGGATCCCGCGCTCCGCACGAGTCTCGAGGAGGCCGCTCACCGGCTCCGCCAGACCTGCGCGGCCGAGCTACCCGCGGACACGTCGGTGCAGGTCGGCTCCGGAGTCGTCACCCAGCGCCATGTCCCGGTCAGCAGGGTGGGGCTGTACGTCCCGGGGGCGAAGGCGCCGCTGATCTCCTCCGTGCTGATGAACGTCGTGCCCGCCCAGGTGGCAGGGGTCGCGTCGCTCGCGCTGGCCAGCCCGGCGCAGAAGGAGCACGGCGGGTTCCCGCACCCGTCCATCCTCGCCGCGTGTGCGCTGCTGGGGGTCGACGAGGTCTACGCAGCCGGTGGAGCGGGTGCGGTGGCGATGTTCGCCTACGGCTACCGGCACGCCGACGGTGGCTGCCCGCCGGTCGACCTGGTGACAGGCCCGGCCAACATCTACGGGGTCGCCGCCAAGCGGCTGCTCCGAGGCGTCGTGGGCATCGACTCCGAAGCCGGACCGACAGAAATCGCCATCCTGGCCGACGAGTCGGCGGACCCACGTTTCGTCGCGGCCGACCTCATCTCCCAGGCGGAGCACGACACGATCGCCGCGAGTGTCCTGGTCACCGACTCAGCCGCACTGGCGGCGCGGGTGGAGGAGGAGCTACCTCGTCAGGTGGCGGAGACCAAGCACGTGGAGCGCGTGACGACCGCGCTCGGCGGACAACAGTCCGCGATCGTGCTCGTCGACGATCTCGAGCAGGGCCTGGACGTGGTGGACGCGTACGCCGCCGAGCACCTCGAGATCCACACCGTCGACGCGGCCGGACGCGCCGGCCGGGTCCGCAACGCCGGTGCGATCTTCGTCGGCCCGTATGCCCCGGTGTCTCTCGGCGACTACTGCGCCGGGTCGAATCACGTGCTGCCGACCGCCGGATGTGCCTGCCACTCCTCCGGCTTGTCGGTGCGGTCCTTCCTCAGGACGGTCCAGGTGGTCGACTACGGCCTGGAGGCACTGGCGGCTGCCGCGCCGCACGTCATCACGCTGGCCGAGGCGGAGGACCTGCCTGGCCACGGAGATGCCGTCCGGGTGCGGCTGGAGGGGGAGTGACCCCGGAGCTCGCGCTGCCGCTCCGTCCGGAGCTGGTGGGCGTCGAGCCGTACGGCGCTACGCAGCTGGACGTACCCGTCCGGCTCAACACCAACGAGAACCCATACGGTCCGTCTCCGGCGACGGTCGCGGCCATCGGCGCGGCCGTGGCCGAGGCAGCGACCGAGCTCAACCGCTACCCCGACCGCGAGGCGACCGCGCTTCGCACCGACCTGGCCGGGTTTCTTGGCCACGGCCTGACGGCGGACCGGGTCTGGGCGGCGAACGGCTCCAACGAGGTGATGCTGCAGGTGCTGCAGGCCTTCGGCGGCCCCGGCCGTACCGCCATGTCGTTCGCCCCGACGTACTCGATGTACCCCGAGTACGCCCGCGGCACCGGTACCGCGTGGGTGACGGCGCCACGCACCGCGACCTTCAAGGTGGACGTCGACGAGGCCGTCGCCGCGCTGGCTGAGCGCCGGCCGGAGGTTGTCTTCCTGGCCTCGCCCAACAACCCCACCGGCACGGCGCTGCCGCTCGGCACGGTCGCGGCACTGTGTGAGGCGGCGCCCGGGGTCGTCGTCGTGGACGAGGCGTACGCGGAGTTCCGCCGGGAGGGTGTGCCGACGGCGCTGTCGTTGCTGGACGACTATCAAAACCTGCTCGTCACGCGGACCATGTCCAAGGCGTTCGCGTTCGCCGGCGGCCGGCTCGGGTACGTCGCCTCGAGCCCGGCGGTCATCTACGCGCTACGGGTCGTGCGGCTGCCATACCACCTGTCGAGCCTGACACAGGTCGTGGCTAGGGTCGCGTTGGCGCACCGTGACGAGCTGCTCGGCCGGGTCGCCGACCTCAGGGCTGAGCGGGACGCGACGGTCGCATCGCTACGCGACATGGGACTCACGGTCGCCGACTCCGACGCCAACTTCGTGCTGTTCGGCACGTTCGCTGACCGGCGGGCGGTCTGGCAGGCTTTACTCGACCGCGGCGTGCTCGTCCGTGAGGTCGGGCCACCGGGCTGGCTGCGGGTGTCGATCGGTACGCCGGCCGACATGTCTGCGTTCATGGCTGCGCTCACCGAGGTGCGGCAGGAGGGTGTGCAGTGATGGCGAGGATCGCGCGCGTCGAGCGTGAGACCAAGGAGTCCAAGGTGCTGGTCGAGCTCGATCTCGACGGCAGCGGGCGGCACGACGTCTCGACCGGGGTGCCGTTCTACGACCACATGCTGTCGGCGCTGGCGCGGCACGCGCTCTTCGACCTGACCGTGCAGGCCGAGGGCGACGTCCAGGTCGACGCGCATCACACGGTCGAGGACACCGCGATCGTGCTGGGGGAGGCGCTGCAGCAGGCACTGGGCGACAAGGCCGGCATCCGCCGCTTCGGTGCTGCCCTCGTGCCGCTCGACGAGGCCCTGGTCCAGTGTGCGGTCGACGTCTCCGGTCGGCCCTACTGCGTGCACGAGGGCGAGCCGGAGGGACAGGCTTACGTGGTGATCGGTGGCACGTACGTCGGCTCGCTGACCAGGCACGTGCTCGAGTCGATCAGCGCGCACGCCTCGCTGGCGCTGCACGTGCGGCTGCTGTCCGGCCGCGACCCGCACCACATCGTCGAAGCACAGTTCAAGGCCGTCGCGCGGGCATTGCGGGACGCCGTCTCCCTCGACCCTCGGGAGGGCGGCGTGCCCAGCACGAAGGGCACTCTGTGACGGCAGCCGTCGTGGTGCTCGACTACGGCTTCGGCAACCTCCGTTCGGCCGAGCGGGCGCTGGTCCGCGCCGGTGCGGACGTCGAGGTGACCGCGGACTTCGACGCCGCCCTCGAGGCCGACGGCTTGGTAGTGCCCGGCGTCGGCGCCTTTGACGCCTGCATGGCAGGTCTGGAGGCGGTACGGGGGCCGCGGCTGATCGGGCGGCGGCTGTCCGGGGGCAGGCCGGTGCTCGGCATCTGCGTCGGTCATCAGGTGCTCTTCGCGCGTGGCGTCGAGCACGGGGTCGAGCGCGAGGGATGCGGCGAATGGCCCGGCACGGTGGAGCGGCTCGAGGCGCGCGTGCTGCCGCACATCGGGTGGAACACGGTCCAGGTCGCCGAGGGTTCGGCCATGTTCGCCGGTATCGACTCCGAGCGGTTCTACTTCGTGCACTCCTACGGCGTACGCCGGTGGGAGCTCGTCACGTTGGGTCGCACCGAGCCACCACTGGTGTCCTGGACGCGCCACGAACGGGATCGGTTCGTGGCCGCGGTGGAGAACGGGCCGCTCTGGGCCACCCAGTTCCATCCGGAGAAGTCGGGCGACGCGGGAGCTGCTCTGCTGCGTAACTGGGTCCAAGCACTGTGATCACCGCACGGAACAGCTACCGCGTCGTCGTGGCCGTCGCACTTGTCGCGCTCAGCGGCTGCGCCACCGAGCCCACCGACCGCAGCGGCACCGGGCCGGCCCCGTCCGCCGAAGCCGACGTCGCCGCGACCGAGGTCACCTACGTGCGCAGCGGCGGGCTGCGCGGCGAGGTCACGTCGTACACCTTCGCCGCCGGAGGAGCGCCACCGGAGGGCTTCACCCGCCAGCAGCAGCAGCGGGTGCTCCGTGCCGCGGCCGCTCCCGAACTGCGGTCGCTGACACCGGGGGCGCCGCCCAAGACGCTGTGCTGTGACCGGTTCAGCTACGAGGTGACAGTCACCTGGTCCGACGGGCAGCGCCGCACCTTCCGCAGCATCGACGGCGTCGACGCCGCCCCGGCACTGGCGGCGCTGCTTCGCGTGGCAGGCTGACGGCGACCAGACCCGCCGCGCGACGTGGCGCGCGGACGATCGAGCAGAGGGCGACGGGTGAGCAAGGAACGAGCACGACGCCGGGCCGAGCGGGAGGCGGAGGCGGCCAGGCTCGCGGCGGACCGACAACGGACGTCGGAGCGGCGTGTCCGCCGACACGCCCGCCGCCAACGCCTGCTCGGAGCGTTGCCGCGCCGGAACCGGGCAGTCCGCCGACAAACCGCTCGTCCGGGCATCGTGGCAGCGCGACGACGTCGCACGCTCGGCTTGGTGGCGCTCGGCTTCGCGGTCGTCCAGCTCCTCACCTGGGTGTCCACACCTGACTGGGGGGTGCGCGCGGCCGTCTTGATCGTCAGCGTGCTCGCCGTACCTCTGGTCACGGCATTGAGCCTGTGAGCAGTGCTCCACGGCCCGATCCGTACGCTGTCGCCATGACCGCGCTGGAGCTGCTGCCTGCCGTCGACGTGTCGGACGGGCAAGCCGTGCAGCTCGTCCAGGGCGTCGCCGGCAGCGAACGGGTCTTCGGCGACCCGGTCGAGGCCGCGCTGCGCTGGCAGTCGGCCGGTGCCTCGTGGATCCACCTGGTCGACCTCGACGCTGCCTTCGGGCGAGGACACAATAGGGCGTTGCTGCGCGAGGTCGTCGGCGCGCTCGACATCGACGTCGAGATGTCCGGCGGCATTCGCGACGACGAGTCGCTCGCCGCCGCGCTGGGCAACGGCTGCCGCCGGGTCAACATCGGCACCGCCGCCCTGGAGGATCCGAGTTGGTGCGCTGCCGTGGTCGCCGAGCACGGTGACCGGGTCGCCATCGGTCTCGACGTGCGCGGTACCACCCTCGCCGCCCGTGGCTGGACCCGTGACGGCGGCGACCTGTACGACGTGCTCGCACGCCTGGACGCCGAAGGCTGCGCACGCTACGTCGTCACCGATGTTGCCCGGGACGGGATGCTGCAAGGCCCGAATCTGGACCTGCTCCGCGATGTGTGCAGCCGCACGGATGCCCCGGTCGTCGCCTCCGGAGGCATCTCGACCCTGGCCGACCTGCGTGCCCTGTCCCGGCTGGTCCCCACTGGGGTCGAGGGCGCCATCATCGGCACAGCGCTCTACACCGCAGCCTTCTCGCTCGAGGAGGCTCTGGACGCCGTCCGCGCGGCCGCGCAGCCGAGCGGAGCCGCCGGGTGACGCTCGCCGTCCGGGTGATCCCGTGTCTCGACGTCGACGACGGACGGGTGGTCAAGGGGGTCAACTTCGCCGGTCTGCGAGACGTCGGCGACCCGGTCGCGCTGGCCCGGCGCTACGACGCCGAGGGTGCGGACGAGCTCACGTTCCTCGACATCACGGCGTCCCAGCAGCGGCGTGACACCGTGCTGGACGTGGTGTCGCGAACGGCCGAGCAGGTCTTCATCCCGCTGACCGTCGGCGGCGGCGTGCGTGGGGTCGAGGACGTCGACGTGCTGCTGCGCGCCGGAGCCGACAAGGTCGCGATCAACACCGCGGCGATCGAGCGTCCCGAGGTCGTCGCGGAGATCGCGCAGCGCTTCGGGCGTCAGGTGCTCGTGCTCAGCGTCGACGCTCGTCGGGCGGCCGGGCCGGCGTCGGGGTTCGAGGTGACGACACACGGCGGTGCCTCGGGTACCGGTCTGGACGCGCTGGAGTGGACGCGGCGTGGTGCAGAGCTGGGAGCGGGGGAGATCCTGCTCAACGCGATGGATGCCGATGGCACCCGGGCCGGCTTCGACCGCGAGCTGATCCGCGCGGTCCGGTCCGCTGTCACGATCCCGGTCATCGCCAGCGGCGGCGCGGGTGCCGCTGAGCACTTCGCGCAGGCTGTCGACGCGGGGGCCGACGCCGTGCTGGCCGCGAGCGTCTTCCACTTCGGCACCGTCACGATCGCTGCCGTCAAGCAGCGGCTGGCCGGCGCCGGACATGCCGTGCGCTGACCGGTGGCACGCGGCCGCCGAGTCGGGTCAGGTCTCGCCGCCGATGTCGACGTCGTACGCCTCGTAGACCAGGTCCGAGCCACGCTGTCGGTGCCTGACCAGGGTGCCGAGCAGCGACGTACCACTGGTCCGCACTGAAGCCATGTCCGCCTCCGGGGCGGCGGTGCGCGTTGTTGCCAGCAGGTCGTCGAGCAGCCCACGGATCACGACGTGCTCGCGGGTGAGCCTCGCGGCGGCGCCGGAGAGTCGGGGCGCAGTCGTGAGCAGGCCCTGGTACAGACCGTCGGGACCTTCGGTGATCGTGATGTGCTCGCGGAAGTCGGCCGACAGCTCCACCAGGGCGACGTGGACCCGTTCGGCCCACCGCTCGTCGTCGCCGGGCGCCGGGGCGGCGAGCGCGTGCTCCAGCGCACTCATCGAGTCACGCAGCTCCGCGCGACGTTGCCGCAGCTCCTCCATGAAGGCCGGCTCTGGTGTCGGCGAGGTCGTTTCCATCGACGCCTCCTGCCCGAGTCACGTGTCGAGGACGTCTCGGTGACAACGTCGTGCGCCCGAGATCCCCATGGTCGAGCACTGCAGCCGTGCTGGCAAGGGCCGGATCTCGCCGCCCCAGCGTAGTACCGACAGCGTAGGCGCAGGTCAGACGCTGAACTGTGCCGAGCGCAGCCGGGCGACGGCGTCCTCGTCGCCTGCCATCTCCAGCCTCGCCACGTCGGATCGGCCGTACGCGTAGAGCACCAGCTCGCTGGGGAGTCCGTGCAGCTCGACGGCCGGCTCTCCGGGCACCAGGTCGGCGACCTCGTCGGGGTCCGAGCGCCTCATGGTGATGCCCGTGGGGGACCTGCGCAGCGTGAGCTTGCCCATGTGCCCGAGGCCTCGCCAGAGCTTGTCCTCGGTCCAGGTGGGCAGCGCTCGCGGACTCCACCCGGGCTGGGCTCGCAGGATGTCCTCGTGGTGCACGAAGAACTCCAGCGCGTTGAAGCGCCGGTCGGCACCGGGCCACGTGAAGACCGAGAGGCGGGGCGGCCCGGAGCGCACGCCGTCCAGCAGCTGCTCGAAGGAGCGCCGACCGGCGATCGAGTCGACTGCCCGGTTGCTGATCGAAGAGAACGGGGTGGTGAGGGTGCCGACCAGGTTGTCGCGCAGCACCAGATGGGCAAGCAGGTGTTGCACGTCCCACTCTCCGGACAGGGTGGCCGCCGACGGACCGACGGCGCGGGCGCTGTCACAGAGGGCGGCCCGCTCCAGCCGTGCGATCGACTTGCCTTCGCGGGCGAGGAGCTCCGGTGAGTACGCCGGGATCGGGTCTGGCATGCGGGCCATGCTACGCAGCCGGATCTCGACCCCGGCCGACACCGTTCGGGACACAGCTGCAGCCCACCGCCGCTGGGACTGCCACTGTGTCCCGAACGGGGGCTGGGGTGACCCCGCCACCAAGCCGCCGCCGGGCCGCCCGTGGTGCGGTCGGATGCGGAACCGAGGTTTGCGAGGATGGGCGGGTGACCGCTCGCGCCAGTGCGCTGCCCGATGCCGACACCCTGCTCGGCCGGCTGCGCTTCGACGACCACGGACTGGTCACGGTCGTCGTGCAGGAGGCGACCCGTCGGGACGTCTTGATGGTGGCCTGGATGGACGTGGAGGCGATCCGGCGCACGCTGGCGACCAGTCGCGCGACGTACTGGAGTCGCAGCCGGCGCGAGCACTGGGTCAAGGGCGAGACATCAGGGCACGCACAGCACGTCCGCTCCCTGCGCGCGGACTGCGACGGCGACACGTTGCTCCTCGAGGTGGATCAGGTGGGTCCTGCCTGCCACACCGGCGCGGCCACGTGTTTCGACGTCCCAGCCGATGTCGGCGGGACGGATGCCACGGCCGATGACGCCGGCACCGATGCGTGAGCGCCGCGGCTACGCGGCTGCGCTTGTCTCCGGACTGCTGGGGGCGACGGCGGTGACGGTCGCGGTCGCGCGACCCTGGGTGCGCGGCCAGGCAGAGGTGCCGGGCCTGCCGCAGATCCAGGCCGACGTGAGTGGCGCCGCGCTGTCGCCGCTCGCGGGTGCCCTCGGGGTGGTGCTGCTGGCGTCGTTCGGCGCCGTGATCGCGACGCGGGCATGGGTGCGCCGCACGGTCGGCGTGCTGATCGTGGCCGCGGCAGCAGTGGTCGTCGTCGTGGCGGCGGCGCCACCGGACCCGGCGGCCGCAATCGAGGACGCGTTGAGCGCGCGTGGCTGGGCAGGTGGCGGCTACTCGACGCGAGTCGTGCCGTGGCGCTGGTTGGCGCTGGTCGGCGCCGCGTGCTGTCTCCTCGCCGGGGCGGCCGTGGCCTGGCTCGGGCACCGCTGGCCGGTGCTCGGCGGCCGGTACGACGCCCCAGCCTCGTCGGCCGAGTCGCCACCTCCGCAGGCAACCGTCGAGGAGATGGACGAGGACGACGTCTGGCGCGCATTGGACCGGGGTCACGACCCGACACAGGACCGCTGAGAACGCCTGCCAGAATAGGCGCTGCCACAATGGCGCTGACGAGAGGAGCTGAGCCCCTTGGCCGCCAGCCACCACGGGTCGACCCCCGCCGCCTGGACCGCGGTCACGTTGGTGATCGTCGCCTTCCTCGTCGGGGCCATCGGCCTGGTCATGATGAACTGGCCGGTGTTCTGGACCGGCGTCGGACTGCTCGGTCTCGCCGTTGTCGTGGGCAAGGTCATGCAAGCCATGGGCATGGGCGCCAGGCAGTCATGACCGTCCTCGACGAGATCCTGGCGGGGGTGCGCGCCGATCTGGTCGAGCGCCAGCAGCAGGTGAGCCTCGACGACCTCAAGGCGCTGGCCGCTCGCCGAGCACCCGCGATCGACCCGATGCCGACGTACCGGTCCGACGGCATCGCCGTCATCGCCGAGGTCAAGCGCGCCAGCCCGAGCAAGGGGTACCTGGCCGACATCGCCGACCCCGCCGCGCTCGCGGCGGACTACCAGGCCGGCGGCGCTGCGACCATCAGCGTGCTGACGGAGGGGCGGAGATTCGGTGGCAGCCTCGACGACCTGCGCGCCGTACGCGCGGCCGTGTCAGTGCCGGTGCTGCGCAAGGACTTCGTGGTGACGTCGTACCAGCTGTGGGAGGCCCGTGCCGCCGGGGCCGACCTCGCGCTGCTGATCGCGGCCGCCCTCACTGACCATGAGCTGGCCGGACTGGTCGACAGGGCACGCTCGATCGGGCTGACACCGCTGGTCGAGGTGCACACTGCGGACGAGATCGCGCGCGCCGTCGACGCCGGGGCCGACCTGATCGGTGTCAACGCCCGCAACCTCAAGACCCTCGAGGTGGATCGCGCCCTGTTCGCGCGGCTGGCGCCGCTGATCCCCGAAGAGCTCGTCCGGGTCGCCGAGTCTGGTGTGCGCGACCCGCATGACGTGCTGGAGTACGCCCGGCACGGAGCGGACGTGGTGCTCGTCGGTGAGTCGCTCGTCACCGGCAAGGATCCGCGCGCGGCCGTCTCCGACATGGTCAGCGCGGGCACACACCCGGCCCTCAAGCAACGGCACTGACCGACCGGCGACGAGGATCGTGATGACCGCTCTCCAGCTGCCCGACGCCGCCGGACACTTCGGCCGGTTCGGCGGTCGCTTCATGCCCGAGGCGCTGATCGCGCCCCTCGACGAGCTCGAGCGACACTGGCGGGAGGCAATGGCGGAGGAGTCGTTCCGGGTCGAGTTCGCGACCCTGCTGCGCGACTACGCCGGCGTACCGAGCCTGCTATACGACGCGACCCGGCTCTCCGAGGCGGTCGGCGCCCGCGTGCTGCTCAAGCGGGAGGACCTCAACCACACCGGCGCGCACAAGATCCGCAACGTCCTCGGCCAGGCGCTGCTGACGACGCGGATGGGAAAGCCTCGAGTCATCGCCGAGACGGGGGCCGGTCAGCACGGCGTCGCCACTGCGACGGCCTGCGCCTACTTCGGCCTGGAGTGCGTGGTCTACATGGGCGAGGTCGACACCGAGCGACAGGCGCTCAACGTCGCCCGGATGCGCATGCTCGGTGCCGAGGTGGTGCCGGTCACCACCGGCAGCCGAACGCTCAAGGACGCCATCAACGAGGCGCTGCGTGACTGGGTCGCCAACGTCGACTCCACCCACTACCTGCTCGGCACCGCGGCCGGGGCGCACCCCTTCCCGGGGATGGTGCGCGACTTCACTCGTGGCATCGGCGACGAAGCCCGCGAGCAGTGCCTGGCGCTGGCTGGACGGCTGCCGGACGCAGCGCTGGCCTGTGTCGGGGGCGGCTCCAACGCCATCGGGCTCTTCACCGCGTTCGTCCCGGACGAGTCGGTGCGCCTCTACGGCTTCGAGGCCGGCGGCGACGGCTTCGAGACCGGGCGGCATGCCGCGACGATCAGTGCCGGCCAGGTCGGTGTGCTGCACGGCGCACGCTCCTACCTGCTGCAGGACGACGACGGCCAGACCATCGAGTCGCACTCCATCTCCGCGGGGCTCGACTACCCCGGCGTCGGGCCGGAGCATGCCTGGCTGGCCGAGACCGGCCGGGCGACGTACCGACCGATCTCTGACGCCCAGGCGATGGACGCGATGGCGCTGTTGGCCCGTACCGAGGGGATCATCCCGGCGATCGAGAGCGCCCACGCGCTTGCCGGCCTGCACAAGCTGGCCGCCGAGCTCGGCCCGGATGCCGACTTGCTCGTCTGCCTCTCCGGACGCGGTGACAAGGACATGGACACCGCCTCGTCCTGGCTCGGAATCCTCGAGGGTCGCGAGTGAGCGGTGTCGGGGACACGCTCGCCGGGATCCGCGCCGACGGACGCGCGGCGCTCATCGGTTACCTCCCGGCCGGCTTCCCGACCGCGGACGCCTCGGCCGAGCTGATGCTGGCCATGGTCGAGGCCGGCGTCGACGTGGTCGAGGTGGGGCTGCCCTACAGCGACCCGGTCATGGACGGGCCGATCATCCAGGCTGCGGCCGAGGTCGCGATCGCCGCCGGTGTCCACACGGTCGACGTCCTGCGCGTGGTCGAGCAGGTCGCCGAGGCGGCGCCGACGCTGGTCATGACGTACTGGAACCCGGTCGAGCGGTACGGCGTCGAGCGCTTCGCCCGAGACCTGGCGGCCGCGGGCGGGGCCGGCCTGATCACCCCGGACCTGATCCCCGACGAGGCCGGCGACTGGATCGCCGCCGCCGAGGAGCACGACCTGGACAAGGTGTTCCTGGTGGCGCCCAGCTCGACCCCGGCAAGGCTGGCGATGACCGCCGCCGCCTGCCGCGGCTTCGTCTACGCGACCGCCGTCATGGGCGTGACCGGCGTGCGTGAGCAGAGCAGCGCGACCGCGCCTGACCTGGTCCGACGAGTGCGCGAGGTCACCGACCTCGTGGTCGGCGTCGGACTCGGGGTGTCGGACGGCCGGCAGGCGGCTGCCGTCGCCGAGTACGCCGATGCCGTCATCGTGGGTAGCGCCTTCGTACGACGCGTCCTCGACGCTCCCGATCAGGCGACCGCGGTGAGCGGCGTCGCCGAGCTCGCGGCCGACCTGGCCCAGGGCGTGCGCGGGGAACTCTGAGTCCCGCGGAAGAGTTGGAGTCACCGTGCCCGCCTCGCCATCGCGACGCCGTTCGCCCCTCGCTCTCGGTATCGCGCTCCTGGCGGCGACGGGGCTGTTGGCCGGATGCGGTGGCGACGACGAGGCGGTCCCCGAGTCGGACAACCCGGCCGGTGTGGTGATCTCGGGCGTCGAGGACTCGAAGTACCACGGAGCCGAGCCGCCGGCGCCGTACCCCATGCCCGACGTGACGCTCACCGCCACCGACGAGCAGCCCTTCAACCTGATCCGCGACACCGGCCACCCCGTCACCCTGGTCTTCTACGGCTACACGCACTGCCCCGACGTGTGCCAGCTCGTGATGAGCGACCTGACCTCGGCCATGCTGCAGCTGCCCGATGACGTTCGGGAGCAGACCCAGCTGGTCTTCATCACCACCGACCCCGCCCGGGACACAGCCGCGGTGCTGCGCGACTACCTGGACCGCTTCGACCCGGATTACGTGGGGCTGACCGGCGATCTCGACGACATCACGTCTGCCGCGGAGGCGATGGGCGTCCCCATCACCGGCACGAAGAAGCTGCCGTCGGGCGGGTACGAAGTCGGGCACGGGGCGCAGGTGATCGGCTTCCGCGGCGACGAGGCTCCGGTCATGTGGAGCCAGCACACGCCGGTACCGGACCTGGTGGCGGGCATCACCGCCCTGGCCGAGTCCTGACCACCGCCCCACAGGGTAGGTTGCACACGCCATGATCCTTGCCTCCCTCCCGAGTCCGGACAGCGGCGTCTGGCAGCTCGGCCCGTTTCCCCTCCGGGCGTACGCGCTGTGCATCATCGTCGGCATCGTCGTGTGCGTCTGGCTCGGCGACCGGCGCTGGGTGGCCCGGGGCGGGCAGCCCGGAACGGTGGCTGACGTCGCGGTCTGGGCAGTCCCCTTCGGTGTCGTCGGCGGCCGTCTCTACCACGTGCTCACCGACCCCGAGCTCTACTTCGGCGAGGACAAGAATCCGATCACGGCGCTCTACGTGTGGCGGGGCGGCTTGGGCATCTGGGGGGCCATCGGCCTCGGCGCCGTGGGCGCCTACATCGCCTGCCGCCGTCGAGGAGTCCGGTTCGCGGCGTTCGCCGATGCGGTCGCACCGGGAATCGCGATCGCCCAGGCGATCGGCCGCTTGGGCAACTGGTTCAACCAGGAGCTGTACGGCCGCCCCACCGATCTGCCGTGGGGCCTGGAGATCGACGCCGAGCATCGGCAGGGCCTTCCGGACGAGTACCGCCTCGCGGACACCTACCATCCGACCTTCCTTTACGAGATCCTGTGGAATCTCGGCGTCGCTGGGCTGGTGATCTGGGCGGACCGGCGGTTCCGACTCGGGCACGGCCGGGCGTTCGCGCTGTACGTCATGGGCTACACCGCCGGACGCGGCTGGATCGAGTACCTGCGCATCGACACCGTCAACGAGCTGCTCGGCCTGCGGCTGAACGTGTGGACGTCGATCGTCATATTCCTGCTGGCGTCGACGTACTTCGTGGTGATGGGTCGCCGCCGTCCGGGTCGGGAGACCCACGTCCAGCCCATCCCGCCGCGAGACGATGACGCACCTGCCGACGATTCGGATTCCGACGACGGGACGGAGCCCGAGGACGGGGCCCAGTCCGACGACGGGTCGGAGTCCGATCGGCCTGCTCCCGCAGTCGACGGATCGGACCGGCGCCAAGCGTCAGACGAGCGCCCGTCGGGTTAGGCGAGCCTGAGTGCGACCGGAAGCGCCCTGGCAAGCAGACTGGTGGCATGGCGACAGACAAGGCGGCACCGGCGCCGAGCGACGACGTCGTACCCGAGGTCGATCACGAACACCCCGACGTCACCGGAGGCTGGCTGCGTCCGGCCACCTTCGGGGCCATGGACGGGCTGGTGTCCAACTTCGCCCTGATCGCAGGCATCGTCGGCGGCACCTCGGGGGAGAACTCGACTGCCGTGGTGCTGGCCGGCTTCGCCGGTCTGGCTGCCGGCGCGTTCTCGATGGCGGCGGGCGAGTACACCTCAGTGGCCAGCCAGGCCGAGCACGCACTGCATGAGATCGACATCGAGCGTCGAGAGTTGCGCGACAACCCCCGCGCCGAGCAGGCGGAGCTGGCGGAGATGTTCGTCGAGCGGGGTTTCGACCGTGAGCTCGCCGACCAGGTCGCAGCCCAGGTGCACCAAGACCCCGAGCTGGCGCTCGAGGTGCACACGCGTGAGGAGCTCGCCCTCGACGTCGACAACCTTCCCTCGCCCACCCTGGCGGCGGTGTCGTCGTTCGTGTTCTTTGCCGTGGGTGCGTTCATCCCGGTGCTGCCGTACGTGTTGGGCGCCGACTCGCTGTGGCCTGCCCTGATCATGAGCCTGGTCGGGCTCTTCGGGTGTGGCGCCATCGTATCCACCGTGACCAGCCGGAGCTGGTGGTACGGCGGGCTGCGCCAGCTGGTGCTCGGGGCAGCAGCAGCCGGGCTCACCTATCTGGTCGGAAACCTGGTCGGCGCCTCCCTCGGCTGACCCCTTCGCAGCCGCCGCCCCCTCCCTTGTGGCTGAAGCTTCTCACCACCTGTCAGGGAAAGGTTCAGCCGTAACAGAGGAGCGAGGTAGCCGGTAGCCGGAGGGCGGCGGACGGGGCTGGGCAGGTCCGGATCGTGGCCGCGTCGCTCCCCGATTGGCGACCCCCTCGTGTAACCTCGGCGCAACACGACCGGCGTGGCAGCATCACCGCTGACGCGTCACCCTGGGCCAACGTCGTCCCGTGCAGGCTTTCACACCGTCAGACCTCGAGGGCTGACGCACGACGACGGGAGATCCGCCCATGCATGCGTTCCCGCCGCCCCAAGGGCTGTACAACGGCCGGCACGAGCATGACGCGTGCGGCGTCGCCTTCGTGGCCACGCTGACCGGGGTGCCCTCGCACGACATCGTGGTGAAAGCCCTGACGGCTCTCCGCAACCTCGACCACCGGGGCGCGTCCGGCGCAGAGCCCGACTCAGGCGACGGAGCCGGGATCCTGCTGCAGGTGCCCGATGCGTTCCTGCGTGGCGTGTGCGACTTCGAGCTGCCGCCCGCGGCGACGTACGCCGTGGGAACCGGCTTCTTCCCCGGCGACGACGAGGCCGTGGCGAAGACCAAGAAGCAGATCACGGAGATCGCCGCCGAGGAGGGGCTGACCGTGGTCGGCTGGCGGGAGGTCCCGGTGGTGCCCGACCTGCTGGGGGCGACGTCGCGCGGCTGTATGCCCACCTTCGCGCAGCTCTTCGTCACAGCGCGCGCCGGCCGCGTCGTCGGGATGGCGCTGGAGCGGCTGGCCTACTGCCTGCGCAAGCGCGCCGAGCACGAGACCGATGCCTACTTCGCCTCGCTGTCCTCGCGCACGATCACCTACAAGGGAATGCTGACGACCGACCAGCTCGACCGGTTCTTCCCCGACCTGACCGACCCGCGGCTCGTCTCCGCCCTGGCCGTGGTGCATTCGCGCTTCTCGACCAACACCTTCCCGTCCTGGCCGCTGGCGCATCCCTACCGGTTCATCGCCCACAACGGCGAGATCAACACCGTCAAGGGCAACCGCAACTGGATGCGGGCCCGGGAGGCTCTGCTGGCCTCAGACCTGCTGCCGCACGGAGGCGCCGACGGCAGTGCGGGGCTGGAGCGGCTCTTCCCCATCTGCGACGAGGAGGGCTCGGACTCCCAGTCGTTCGACGAGGTGCTGGAGCTGTTGCACCTCGGCGGCCGCTCGCTGCCGCACGCCGTGCTGATGATGATTCCCGAGGCATGGGAGAACCACACCGAGATGATCCCGGCGCGGCGGGCGTTCTACGAGTTCCACTCCGCGGTGATGGAGCCGTGGGACGGGCCCGCGTGCGTGGTGTTCACCGACGGCAGCCAGATCGGAGCCGTGCTGGACCGCAACGGCCTCCGCCCCTCCCGTTTCTGGGTGACCGACGACGGCCTGGTGGTGCTCGCCTCGGAGGTCGGCGTGCTCGACATCGACCCGGCGTCGGTGGTGCGCAAGGGTCGGCTGCAGCCCGGGCGGATGTTCCTGGTCGACCTGGAGGAGCAGCGTGTCGTCGAGGATGACGAGGTGAAGGACCGGTTGGCGGGCGAGGCGCCGTACGGGGAATGGCTGCACGCCGGCCTGGTGCGGCTGGAGGACCTGCCGGCGCGTGAGCACATCGTGCACACGCACCGCTCGGTGACCCGGCGGCAGCAGATGTTCGGCTACACCGAAGAAGAGCTCCGGGTGTTGCTGACCCCTATGGCCCGCGCAGGTGTGGAGCCGATCGGGTCGATGGGCACCGACACCCCGATCGCGGCCTTGTCGGACCGGTCCCGGCTGCTCTTCGACTACTTCACCCAGCTGTTCGCGCAGGTCACCAACCCGCCGCTCGATGCGATCCGGGAGGAGCTCGTCACCTCGTTGTCCGGCAGCATCGGGCCCGAGGGGAACCTGCTCGAGCCAGGCCCGGCGTCGTGCCGCCAGGTGGTGCTGCCCTTCCCGGTGATCGACAACGACGACCTCGCCAAGATCATTCACGTCAACCGTGACGGTGATCTGCCCGGCTACGCCACGCACATCGTGCAGGGGCTGTACGACGTCGACGGCGGCGGCGCAGCACTGGCGCGACGACTGGACGAGATCTGCCTCGAGGTGTCCGAGGCCATCGCAGGCGGTGCTCGCACCATCGTGCTGTCGGACCGGCACGGTACGGCCGAGCAGGCGCCCATCCCGTCGCTGCTGCTGACCGGCGCCGTGCACCACCATCTGGTGCGGGAGAAGACCCGCACCAGGGTCGGTCTGATCGTCGAGGCCGGCGACGTCCGGGAGGTGCATCATGTCGCGTTGCTGATCGGGTTCGGCGCGGCCGCGGTCAACCCCTATCTCGCCATGGAGTCGGTCGAGGACCTGGCCCGGCAGGGTGTCTACCTGGTCGACCTAGACCCGGCCGAGGCGGTGCACAACCTGGTCAGGGCGCTCGGCAAGGGTGTGCTCAAGGTGATGAGCAAGATGGGCGTGTCGACGGTGGCGTCCTACACCGGCGCGCAGATCTTCGAGGCGATCGGGCTCGCGCCCTCGGTCGTCGACCGCTACTTCACCGGTACGACGTCGCGGCTGGGCGGGGTCGGGCTCGACGTACTTGCCGAAGAAGTGAGGCGGCGACACCGCAAGGCCTATCCCTTCGACGGCATCCCACCGGCTCATCGCAAGCTGGAGATCGGCGGCGAGTACCAGTGGCGCCGCGAGGGCGAGCCCCACCTCTTCGACCCGGAGTCGGTGTTCCGGCTGCAGCACTCGACCCGCACCGGTCGGTACGACGTCTTCAAGCAGTACACCTCGCTGGTCGACGACCAGTCCCGCCGGCTGATGACGCTGCGCGGCCTCTTCGAGCTCGACCCTGACCGGACGCCGATCCCGATCGACGAGGTCGAGCCGGTCTCCGCGATCGTCCGACGCTTCTCGACGGGCGCGATGTCCTACGGGTCGATCAGCCTCGAGGCACATGAGACGCTGGCCATCGCGATGAACCGGTTGGGCGGCAAATCCAACACCGGCGAGGGTGGTGAAGATCCGGACCGACTGCACGACCCGGCCCGGCGCAGCGCCATCAAGCAGGTGGCTTCCGGGCGCTTCGGCGTCACCGCGGAGTACCTGACCAACTCCGACGACATCCAGATCAAGATGGCGCAGGGGGCGAAGCCTGGTGAGGGGGGACAGCTGCCGGGGCCGAAGGTGTATCCGTGGGTGGCGAGGACCCGGCACTCCACGCCGGGC
Organism: uncultured Actinomycetota bacterium; assembly: GCA_963830495.1. Classification (GTDB taxonomy): domain Bacteria; phylum Actinomycetota; class Actinomycetes; order Propionibacteriales; family Nocardioidaceae; genus CAWHMS01. The sequence goes on from CAWHMS010000001.1 coordinate 194,731, forward strand.
GTCGGGCTGATCTCCCCGCCGCCGCACCACGACATCTACTCCATCGAGGATCTCGCCCAGCTGATCCACGACCTCAAGAACGCCAACCCCGCGGCTCGCATCCACGTCAAGCTGGTCTCCGAGGTGGGGGTCGGCACGGTGGCCGCCGGTGTCTCCAAGGCGCACGCCGACGTGGTGCTGATCTCCGGCCACGACGGCGGCACCGGCGCGGCACCGCTCACGTCGCTCAAGCACGCCGGTGGTCCGTGGGAGCTCGGGCTGGCCGAGACGCAGCAGACCCTGCTGCTCAACGGGCTGCGGGATCGGATCGTGGTGCAGACCGACGGTCAGCTCAAGACCGGGCGCGACGTGGTCATTGCGGCGCTCCTCGGTGCCGAGGAGTTCGGGTTCGCGACCGCCCCGCTGGTCGTGTCCGGCTGCATCATGATGCGCGTCTGCCACCTCGACACGTGTCCGGTCGGCATCGCGACCCAGAATCCGACACTGCGTGCCCGGTACGCCGGCCAGGCCGACTTCGTGGTCAACTTCTTCGAGTTCGTGGCACAGGAAGTGCGAGAGCTGCTGGCCGGCCTGGGTCTTCGCTCGGTGGCCGAGGCGGTGGGCCGGGCCGAGCTGCTGGACACCCGGCGGGCGGTCGAGCACTGGAAGGCGGACGGGCTCGACCTCAGCCCGATCCTGCATGTGCCCGAGCTGCCGCCCGGCGCGGTGCGGCACCAGGCGGTCGCCCAGGACCACGGCCTGGCGAAGGCGCTCGACAACGAGCTGATCGAGCTCTGCCGTCCGGCCATCGACCGTGGCGAGCCGGTCCGGGCCAGGCTCCGGGTGCGCAACGTCAACCGGACGGTGGGCACGATGCTCGGCCACGAGGTGACCAAGAGGCACCCGACGGGTCTGGCCGACGAGCTGATCGACCTGACCATGGTCGGCTCGGCCGGTCAGTCGTTCGGCGCGTTCCTGCCCCAGGGCATCACCCTGCGGCTCGAGGGTGACGCCAACGACTATCTCGCCAAGGGGATCTCGGGCGGCCGGGTCGTCGTACGCCCGGACCGCTCGGCCACCTTCGTCGCGGAAGACCACATCATCGCCGGCAACGTGATCGCCTACGGCGCCACCTCGGGCGAAGTGTTCATCCGCGGGCAGGTCGGCGAGCGGTTCGCGGTGCGCAACTCCGGTGCCTCCCTGGTGGTCGAGGGCGTGGGCGACCACGGCTGCGAGTACATGACGGGCGGCGAGGTCGTCGTACTCGGATCCACCGGACGCAACTTCGCGGCGGGTATGAGCGGGGGCGTTGCGTACGTCGTCGACCTGGACCCCGGCCGGGTCAACCACGAGTTGGTCGACCTCGGACCGGTGAGTGGCGAGGTCGCGGAGCGGGTGCGCCACCTCATCACCCGGCACGCCGAAGAGACCGACTCGACGGTGGCGCAGGCGCTGCTGCTCGAGTGGCCGTCGATGCTGCCGCGGATCACCGAGGTCATGTCGCGCGACTACCGGCGGATCCTCGCAGCGAAGGCGCAGGCCGAGCGCGACGGCCTCGACGAGGACCAGACCACGACCGCGATGATGGAGGCGGCTCATGGCTGATCCGCGCGGATTCCTCAAGCACGACCGGGCCTTGCCCGAACGGCGACCGGTCGACGAGCGCGTGCGGGACTGGCATGAGGTCTACCAGGGCGAGGTCGGCCGCCAGCTGTTGCCCATCATCACCACGCAGGCCGGCCGCTGCATGGACTGCGGCATCCCGTTCTGCCACCAGGGCTGCCCGCTGGGGAACCTGATCCCGGAGTGGAACGACCTGGTCTACCGCGACGACTGGGAGGCCGCGAGCGAGCGGCTGCATGCGACCAACAACTTCCCTGAGTTCACCGGGCGGCTGTGTCCGGCGCCATGTGAGACCTCGTGCGTGCTGGGGATAAACCAGGCGCCGGTGACGATCAAGAACGTCGAGGTGGCCATCGTCGACAGGGCATGGGACGCAGGCTTCATCCGGCCGAACCAGGTCGACTGGTTGACGGGCCGGACGGTCGCCGTCGTCGGGTCCGGTCCCGCCGGACTGGCCGCGGCGCAGCAGCTCACCCGGGTGGGGCACACCGTCGCCGTCTACGAGCGTGCCGATGCAGTCGGCGGGCTGCTGCGGTATGGCATCCCCGAGTTCAAGATGGAGAAGCGGCACCTGGACCGGAGGCTGGACCAGATGCGGCAGGAGGGCACGGTCTTCCGGGCCGGGATCGACATCGGACGTGACCTCACCGGTCCGGAGCTGCTGGAGCGGTTCGATGCCGTGGTCATCGCCATCGGTGCGACGGTGCCCCGTGACCTGCCCATTCCCGGCCGCGAGCTGGCCGGCGTGCACCAGGCGATGGACTACCTGCCGCAGTCCAATCGCATCACGGCGGGGGAGCAGGTCGACGACCAGATCCTGGCCACCGGCAAGCACGTCGTCATCATCGGCGGTGGCGACACCGGCGCCGACTGTCTTGGTACGGCGCATCGCCAGGGGGCGGCCTCCGTGACCCAGCTGGAGATCATGCCGCGTCCCGATGAGGAGCGGCCGGCAGCGCAGCCGTGGCCGACGTACCCGATGACCTATCGGGTGTCCTCGGCGCACGAGGAGGGCGGCGAGCGGGTCTACGCGGTGTCCACGACCGAGTTCGTCGACGACGGCAATGGGCAGGTGGCGGCGCTGCGGCTGACCGAGGTGGAGATGCGAGACGGACGGTTCGAGCCGGTCCCGGGGAGTGAGCGGGAGATCCGGGCTGAGCTGGTGCTCTTCGCGATGGGCTTCACCGGTCCGGAGACAGATACCCTGGTCGCGCAGCTCGGAGTCGCGGTCGACGACCGGGGCAACGTGGCCCGCGACGCGGAGTACATGACGTCGGTGCCGGGCGTCTTCGTCGCGGGTGACGCCGGTCGAGGCCAGTCCCTGATCGTCTGGGCGATCGCCGAGGGGCGGTCGGCGGCAGCCGGGGTCGATCGCTTCTTGACCGGCGAGACGACGCTGCCCGCGCCGATCCCGCCGACCGAGCGACCTCTGGCGGTCTGACCGGCGGCAGCCTTCGACCGAAGGGGCTGGTGAGCTGGCGGCCCTTGTGAACAGACCGGTTGCCTTGTCTGCATGGCAAACGGCGGCGGGGAGGCGGTGGCAGCACCGGTAGGCTCGACCGCGTGCGTAGAGCCAAGATCGTCTGCACCCTCGGCCCAGCCACGTCGAGTCCGGACCTGATCCGCGAGCTGGTCGCTGCCGGGATGAACGTCGCCAGGCTCAACCTCAGCCACGGCAGCTACGCAGACCACGAGAAGGTCTACGAGTTCGTCCGGCAAGCCTCCGACGAGTCGGGACACGCCGTCGGCGTGCTCGTCGACTTGCAGGGGCCGAAGATCCGCCTGGGTCGCTTCGTCTCCGGCCCGGTGCAGGTCCGGGCAGGCGACGAGTTCATCATCACGACGAGAGACGTGGCCGGCGACAAGGGAATCTGCTCGACGACGTACGACGGACTGCCGGGAGACGTCGGCAGGGGCGACCAGATCCTGGTGGACGACGGCCGGGTGCGACTGCGGGTCACCGGGGTCGACGGTGCGGAGGTCACGACCGAGGTCGAGGTCGGCGGCCGACTGAGCGATAACAAGGGGCTCAACCTGCCGGGCGTGGCCGTCAGCGTGCCCGCCCTCAGCGACAAGGACGTGGAGGACCTGCGCTGGGGGCTGCGGCTCCGAGCGGACTGGATCGCGCTTTCCTTCGTGCGCTCTGCTGACGACGTCGACCACGCGCGCGAGATCATGGCGGAGGAGAAGGTCTTCCTGCCGGTCCTCGCCAAGATCGAGAAGCCGCAGGCGATCACCAACATCCGCGAGATCATCGACACGTTCGACGGCATCATGGTGGCTCGCGGCGACCTCGGCGTGGAGATGCCGCTGGAGGACGTGCCGTTCCTGCAGAAGGACCTGATCACGCTGGCGCGGCGGCATGCCAAGCCGGCGATCGTGGCCACCCAGATGCTCGAGTCGATGATCGAGGCGCCGCGTCCGACCCGGGCCGAGGCCTCCGATGTGGCCAACGCCGTACTCGACGGAGCCGACGCCGTCATGCTGTCCGGAGAGACCAGCGTAGGCCAGTACCCGATTGACACGGTGCGCACCATGGCCCGGATCGTGGAGTCGACGGAGGACCACGGGTTGGAGCGGATGGCGGCGATCGACTGGCAGCCGCGTACTCGCGGGGGCATCATCGCGAAGGCTGCCGCCGAGGTGGCGGAGCGGGTGGAGGCGAAGTTCCTGGTGGGGTTCACACAGTCCGGCGACACGGCCCGGCGACTGTCGCGGTATCGGTCGCGCGTGCCGGTGCTGGCCTTCACCCCCGAGGCCGTCGTGAGGTCACAGCTTGCGCTGACGTGGGGGATCGAGACGTTCAAGGGCGACACGGTCGAGCACACGGACGACATGGTGCGGCAGGTCGACAAGGCGCTGCTCGAGATCGGGCGCTGCGCCGAGGGCGACCTGGTAGTGATCGTCGCCGGCTCGCCACCCGGGATCCCAGGCTCTACCAATGCGCTCCGCATCCACCGGATGGGCGACGCCATCAACGAAGTGGCCGCGGCCTATCGCTCGACGGGGCGATGACGGGGTTGCGTCGAGCTGCCAGCGGGGCAACCGCCCGTGCCGTCGTCTCGGTGACGATCGTGCTCCTTGCGGCGCTGGCAGCCTGCAGCTCGCAGGAACCCGAACGCAGCCCCTCCGGGCAGGAGGGGGGCGCCGCGCCGGCGTCGCCCGATGCGGACGGCGAGCGTTCGGAAGCGCCGTCAAGTACGACGCCGGGCGAGCAGTCCGGTGCACCCTCACCGTCGCCGGAACAGCCCTCGACGTCGGACCTCCCTGGTGGCCCGGAGCCGCGGTCGATCCAGCAGCGCATCGATGCCATGTCGCTGAGGGAAAAGGCCGGCCAGCTGCTGGTGCTGTCGTTCTCCGGTACGTCGGCGCCGACATCGCTGATCGATCGGTACCGCCCTGGCGGGCTCATCTACTTCGCCGAAAACCTCACCAGTGATGCTCAGATCCGGGCACTGTCGCAGCAGTCGCAACAGGCCGCCCGCGCCGCTGGTCAGCCGCTGCTGGTGATGACCGATCAGGAGGGCGGCATCGTGACCCGGCTCCCCGGCACGAGCGATACGCCTGCCGGCACTTCGCTGGGCGGCGACGCGGCGTACGCGGCGCGGGTCGCTCGCGCCACCGGCGAGCATCTCGACAGCGTGGGCGTCAACGTGGACCTGGCGCCCGTCGCGGACGTCAACACCGTCGGGGACGTCGGCGTGATCGGGTCGAGGTCGTTTTCCTCCGACCCAGCGGTCGCGGCGCGACTGACCGCGGCGCAAGTGTGCGGGTATCACCGCGGCGGGGTGGCGGCCACGGCGAAGCACTTCCCCGGGCACGGATCGACGACGACCGACAGCCACCTCGAGGTGGTCGAGATCGACCGCACCGCCGAGGAGTGGCGTCGCATCGATCGGCGACCCTTCGCCGCCGCTCAGCGCACCGACGTGGATCTGGTGCTCGTCGGACACTTGTCGGTGCCCTCGCTGGATCCGAGTGGTCGACCGGCGACGCTCTCCTCCCCGATGCTTCGTGGCGAGCTGCGGGAGGGGATCGGCTTCGACGGAGTGGTCATCACCGACTCCATGATCATGGAGGGCATCACGGCGTACGGCGCAGCTGACGACCTGGCGGTACGCGCGGTCCGAGCCGGCGTCGACCTGGTGCTGATGCCGGCCGACCCGTCTGCTGCACTCGCCGGCATCGTCGACGCCGTGCGCAGCGGGGAGATCTCCTCTGAGCGGTTGGACGCGTCGGTCGAGCGGATTCTCACGCTCAAGCAACGGCTCGGCCTGTACGCCAGTCCCAGGTCGCTGCCGCAATGCTGACGGGACATCGCTGGCCGGCGTCGCGGCTCAGGTCTTCGGTCCGACGTGTACGTCGAGCAGTGCTACCGAGTCTCGCCGCGCCACCGAGATCATGTTTCGGCGTGGCTGCGTCCATCGGATGGCAAGCGCATCGAGCGTATCTGTACAGATCCTGAGGATGTCTGATGACTCGTTGGAGAACAGGTAGCGCGGATACTCGTAACGCTTAGGAGACCCGGCGACGGTGCGAACCGTCCAGTTGGTGATGCGGCAGCCATCCGAATGAAAGAGCCCTCGGAGGAGGTGGCCCGGGTGCTCTGCAACGATGTGTTGCTGCCAAGTGGTGAGCGCGATGGGACGTTCGTGCTTGCGGCCGGGCCCATGCTGCGGGAAGACACATGGCCAGTGCTTCCAGAAGCAGGTGACATGGACACACCCCACCGAGCGGACGTGGTGGACGGTGGCGCCAGGCTTGACGCAACAAATAGCGGCGGCAACGGCGGCGATGATCGCGCGGTATCGAAGGTCACACGCAACGCGCAGCGAGAACACGCCTCCTCTCATGGTGCTGACGCAGCCGTCGCCCAGGTACATTCCGAGGAGATAGGCGTAGGCGTCCCCGCGAAGGGACGCATTGGCGCACAGCGGACAAGCCCTGCCAAGCACGTGGTCCGAGAGGTCCCGCTCGGGATGGTCTCGCCAATCCCGAAGTGTGGAGCGCTGGATCCCGGTTGCCTTGCTGATGCTGTTCAGGCTTTGGCCGCTTCTCATGCGAGATCGCATCTGCTCACGAGTCCGTACGTCGTACATGGGTCAACTATCGCCATGAGCCACGACAATTCTTCGTGCCAAGGCACCGTTGACTCGCGGGGCAGTGCTGTCTAGGAGCCAGGTGCCCTGGGTGGGATTCGAACCCACACTGTACGGAGTTTGAGGCCGCTATCTCTGCCGTTGGATTACCAGGGCTCTTCGGACATTCTGGCCGAGACTTCATTGCGCCCAAAAGTATAGAGCGGCACTAGTCTGTGGCGGTGACCAGGAGCGAGCAGTCGGGCGAGCGTCCACGCGTTGTCATCGCAGAAGACGAGGCCCTCATCCGCCTGGATCTGGCGGAGATGCTGGAGGAGGAGGGGTACGACGTCGTGGGCCAGGCCGGCGACGGCGAGCGTGCTGTCGAGCTGGTCCACCAGCACCGCCCCGACCTCGTCGTGCTCGACGTCAAGATGCCGAAGCTCGACGGCATCTCTGCCGCCTCCCGCATTGCCGGAGAGCGCATCGCCCCCGTCGTTATCCTGACCGCGTTCAGCCAACGCGAGCTGGTCGACCGGGCCCGCGAGGCCGGCGCCATGGCGTATCTGGTGAAGCCGTTCAGTAAGTCCGACCTGGTGCCAGCGATCGAGATGGCCAGGTCCCGATTCGTCGAGCTGCGTCAGCTCGAGAACGAGGTCGACGACCTCAAGGAGCGGCTCGAGACGCGCAAGCTCGTCGACCGCGCCAAGAGCGTGTTGCAGGAGTCGCTGACCCTCAGCGAGCCGGAGGCGTTCCGCTGGATCCAGAAGACGGCGATGGACCTGCGCCTGTCGATGCGCGACGTTGCCGAAGGGGTCGTCACCCACGGCATCGACCTCAAGCGCTGACGACGTACCCCGCGTAGGCAGTCGCGCTGCTTCCGTCCGCCGTGTGACCGGCGTACGACGTCAACAAAGTGCCACCAGGTGGACTTTTCTTGACGCCGCGCGCGGCCCCGGCCCCACCAGATGCGGCGAGACGCGCCCGCCTCCACCGGATGCGGTCGGACGAGCACCCGGCTCAGGTCACGACGACGACGAGCTGGGTCAGCAGCGGCGCCACCAGCAGGGCCGGCAGCAGGTCACCCACCGGCACCTGCTTGATCTGCAACAGCCGCAGTCCGACGCCCACCAGCAACAGGCCGCCGGTCGCCGTCAGGGCCACCAGGTGCGCGTCGGGCAGCAGGTTGCCCAGCAGCGCGCCGAGGATCGTGAGCGTGCCCTGCACGACTCCCACCACCAGCGCCGAGGCCGCGACGCCCCAGCCGAATGACGCCGCAAACGCGATCGCCGCGAAGCCGTCGAGCACCGCCTTGAGGACGAGCTGATCCGCGCCGTTGCCCAGACCGTCGGAGATCGAGCCGAGCACGGTGAGCGGCCCGATGCAGAAGAGCAGCGAGGCCGCGACGAAGCCCTCGATGAAGCGGCGCCGCTCCTCAGACTCCGATCCGGCCGCCAGGACGCGTTGCAGCCATCCACCGAGGCTCTCCAGCCGATACTCGACGCGGAGCAGCGAGCCAGCGATGCCGCCGATCAGCATCGACCCGAGCACGATCAGCACGGGCGCCGAGTCGGTGGTCGCGTCTGCCAGTTCCGACGACGTCACCTCCAGTAACGAGAGCGCCGCGATCATGAGCGTGACCAGACCGAGCGCGTCGGTCACGACATCGCGGGTGCGCTGCGGCAGTCGGTGCCCCACCAGGACGCCGATCGCGGAGCCGACCAGCACGGTCGCCATGTTCAGCAACGTGCCGAATCCGGGAAACACCGGTCAGTCCTCCTTGGTCACTTTTGTTGCGCGCAGGGGTCACCGGAGAAACTGAGAATCCACCCACCACCCCTGGCAGTGCCTGGACGCCGGCCGTACTCTGTGCAGAGCCTCGCACCGAAGCCTAGCCAGCGGAAACTCGGGGCGATGTCATGCCCGTGGGGGATGAGATGAACTGGAGATTGTCATGGTCCGGGGCGCAATCATCGTCCGTGACGCGGTTCCCGAGGACGCCCAGGCGCTCCTCGACATCTGGAGGGACTTCAACTCAGACCCGCAGGGTCGCCTCGGATGTGATGTGCAGGAAGTCGAGGCAGCCGTGGCCCGCCTCGAGACCGAGCCATCCGAGCGCCTCGTGGTCGCGTTGGCGGACGATCACCCGATCGGTGTCGCGCACCTGCGCCGCGCCGCGCTCTCCCCGATCCATGGAGAGGACGCGATCCACGTCGGCTATCTCCACGTGCTGTCGGGGCACCGGCGTCGGGGCGTGGGCAAGGCACTGCTCGAGACGGCGGCGGATTGGGCAGAGGAGAAGGACACCAAGAAAGTCGTGGCCGTCATCGGGGTCAATCTGCGCGATGCCAACCGGTTCCTGACCCGGCTCGGCATGAGCCAGGTGGCGGTAGTCCGGGCCACGACGGTCGGCTCGCTGCGGGCCAAGCTGGCCGGCGCCCCCACCCGCAGCGTGACCTCGGCGGTCGTCCGGGCCCGCCGTCTCACTCGTCGCAGCGCTCCCATCTGACGGCGGCCGACGTTGCACGCACTCCGCAGCCTCACGCAAGACGAAGCCCGACGACGATCTGACCTGATCTCCGTCGCCTCGTACGAGATCGACGTGGACCTGCGCGGTCTGCTGGAGGGCACCACCGCGCACAGCGTGTCCTCGATCCGCTTCAGCTGCCGCCACCCTGGCGCCGAGACGTTCGTCGACTGCGCCGGGGACGTGGTGCGGGCGACCCTGAACGGACGCGACCTCGACCCCGCCGACGTCGCGGACGCACGGCTCCCGCTCCGCGATCTCGCCGCCGACAACCACCTCGTCGTCGACATGGTGCAGACCAACACCGAGTCGCGCACCGGCATCCACCGGTCGATCGACCCCGCCGACAAGTACGTCTACGTGTGGATGTCCTTCGAGCCCGACGACGCCCGGCGCGTCTGGGCCTGCTTCGACCAGCCGGATCTGAAGGCCCCCCATACGTTCACGGTGCAGGCGCCCGAGTCGTGGCAGGTGGTCAGCAACTCCGGCACCCCGTCGATCGAGGACGAAGACGACGGCCGTCGCTGGACCTTCGACCCGACGCCGCCGTTGTCGACGTACGTGCCGGTCATCAACGCCGGGCCCTTCTACGAGGTACGTCGTGAGCGTGACGGCTTCGATCTCGGTCTCCAGTGCCGTCAGTCGCTGACACCCATGCTGGACCGTGACGCCGGCGAGCTCTTCGACCTCACCGCCGCTGGCTTGGACTTCTTCGGCACCCGGTTCGCCATGCCGTTTCCGCAGCGCAGCTACGACCAGGTGTTCATGCCGGATCTCGGTGGGGCGATGGAGAACTACGGCTGCGTGACCTACGCCGACTCGTTCCTCTATCGCAGTGCACCGACCGAGAGCGAGCGCGAGGAGCGGGCCGTCGTACTGCTCCACGAGATGGCGCACATGTGGTTCGGCGACATCGTCACGATGAGGTGGTGGGACGACCTCTGGCTCAACGAGGCGTTCGCCGAGTGGGCCTGCTACTGGGCGGCCGTCAACGCCACAGAGTTCACCGACGCCTGGGCGACATTCCTGCTCGGCGCGAAGCGGGTCGCCTACCCGGCCGACCGAGGGCCGACCACGCATCCGATCCGGCAGCCCGCCCCCGACGTCGCCACAGCGACCGCCGGCTTCGACGCCATCACCTACATCAAGGGCGCCTCGACGCTCCGGCAGCTCGCGGCATCCCTGGGTGAGGAGGCCTTCGTCGAGGGCCTGCGCAGTCACTTCACCCAGCACAAATGGGGCAACGCGACGCTTGCCGACCTGATGTCGGCGCTGGCGGACGCCAGTGGTCGCGACCTGGGCGCATGGACCGAGGCCTGGCTGGACCGCAGCGGTCCCGACACGCTCACGCTCGAGCTTCAGGGCGAGGACGACGACGCGTCGGTACTCCACGCGACCGGACCCGACGGCACGGCGCCGCGTCCGCATCGCCTCGACGTCGGTGTCTACCAGCACGAGGGTGACCGCCTGGTCAGATCCGAGGTCGTACCCGTGCAGGTCACGGAGGAGTCCACGCCACTGCCCGCGGTGAGTGGGGACCTGCTGCTGCTCAACGACGGCGACCTCACCTTTGCCTCGGTGCGTCCGGACCCGGCGTCGTTGGCAGCGCTGGTGAGTCACGCGTCCGAACTGCCGTCCGTCACGGCCCGGGCGCTGGCCGCGGTGACGCTCAACGACCTGATGATGACGGGCGACGCCTCCGCCAGCGACCTGGTCGACTGCGTCGCACAGCTGGCCCCGTTGGAGGTGTCGGACGCCGCGGTCGAGCCGCTGCTCGACATCGGCCTCCAGGCGGCCCGGCTCTGGGCCAACGACGCGGACCGCCCACGACTGGAAGAGCAACTGGCCGAGGCCTGCGTCGCCCTGGTGCACCAGGGCGGCGTACGACGACTGCCCGGCCTGCGGGGGCTGGCGCAGACGGCTAGCCGGGACGATCACCTCGCGTTCCTGGCCGAGGCAGGTCACGACGACGTGGATGTCGCCTGGCGTTCCCTGACCCGGCGGGCGACCCTCGGTGCGCACGACGAGGACGAGGTGGCGCGGCTCCAGGAGCGCGACCCCGATCCCGACGCGTGGGCGCGCGCGGTCATGGTCGAGGCGGCGCATGACTCCCCGGAGGCGAAGGAGCGGGTGTGGGCGCATGCCTTCGACGACCACTATCCGCTGGGCCGACTCCGCGAGCTCACGCTTGCCTTCTGGCAGCCGGGCCAGGACGACGTGTTGGCGCCGTACGTCGACCGCTACCTGGCCGAGCTGCCGGAGATCAACGGCAAGGGGATGCTCGAGTCGATGGCGCTGGTGAGCTGGATGTACCCCTACTTCGGCGTGCGACCGGACTTCGTGGCCGAGGTCACGGCGATCGCAGAGCACGACGAGACCACGCCGGTGATCAGGGCGCGACTCCTCGAAGCCACCGACCGACTCACCCGAATGCTGGCTGCCCGAGCCCGCTGACCCGCCACCGCCACCGCCACCGCCACCTCACTTCACCGCGAATTGCGGGAAGACGTACCGCTCGACGCGCCTCGAACGAGCCTTCTTCCCGCAATTCCGAGGGGAAGGAGAGGAGGGGGAGGAGAGCCGAGGGGTGGGCCGGGTGAGGAGAGGACCGGTCAGCGGGGGGTGACGAGCTGACAGGTGAGGCGGGCCGTGCAGACCCGGCGGTCGCGCTCGTCGGAGATGACGATCTCGTACGACGTGACGCTCTGCCCGAGCCGGATCGGTGTGGCGACTCCGGTGACGACGCCACTCGGCACAGCCCGATGGTGGGTGGCGTTGATATCGACCCCGACGGCCATCTTGCCGAACTCCTGCGCATGCATCGTCGAGCCGATCGAGGCCAGGCTCTCCGCCAACACGCACGACGCGCCTCCGTGCAGGAGTCCGAACGGCTGGATGTTGCCCTCGACGGGCATCGAGCCGACCACCCGCTGCGGACTGGCCTCGCTCACGACGATGCCCAGCCGCTCGTGGATGAAGGGCGTCGTCCCCGGCCAGAGGTCGGTCGTCACATCGTGGGCCATGGTCTCTCCCGTGTCCGTCGGCCGCGTCCGGGCCTGTCCGTGGTCAAGACTAGAGTCGGCACCGTGCCTGCGACCGACCAGACCTCTCCTCAGCACGCCGACCCGGGCCTGGCCGAGGGCTCGGCCACGAGCCCCGCTTCAAGCCCCGCCGATGGTTCCGCCGAGCGGCCGACGCTGTTGCTGCTCGACGGACACTCGCTGGCCTACCGCGCCTTCTTCGCGCTGCCGATCGAGAATTTCAGCACGACCACCGGGCAGCACACCAACGCGGTCTACGGCTTCACCTCGATGCTGATCAACGTGCTGCGCGACGAGGCGCCGACGCACATCGCGGTCGCGTTCGACGTGTCCCGGCAGACGTTCCGCTTGGCGGAGTACGCCGAGTACAAGGCCAACCGCTCCAAGAGCCCCGACGAGTTCAAGGGGCAGGTCTCGCTCGTCAAGGAGGTGCTCACCGCGCTGCGCGTGCCGGCGATCGACAAGGACGGCTACGAAGCCGACGACGTCATCGCCACCCTCGCCACCCAGGCCGAGTCGGCCGGCTTCGACGTACTGATCTGCACCGGCGACCGCGACGCCTTCCAGCTGGTCAGCGACCACGTCACGGTGCTCTACCCCAAGCGCGGGGTGTCCGAGCTGTCCCGGATGACGCCCGCAGCAGTCGAGGAGCGGTACGGCGTCCGACCGTTCAACTATCCCGACCTGGCGGCGATGGTGGGCGAGAGCAGCGACAACCTGCCGGGCGTGCCGGGCGTCGGACCGAAGACGGCAGCGAAGTGGATCAACCAGTTCGGCTCGCTCGACGAGATCGTGGCCCGCGTCGACCAGATCACCGGCAAGGCCGGCGAGTCGCTGCGCGACCACCTGGCCGACGTGATCCGCAACCGCCGTATCAACGAGCTGGTCCGCGACCTGGAGCTGCCGCTGACCCCGCCCGAGCTCGCCCAGCAGCCATGGGATCGCGATGCCGTGCACACGGTCTTCGACGGCCTGGAGTTCCGGGTGCTGCGCGAGCGGCTCTTCGAGACCCTGTCGTCCGACGAGCAGGTCATCGAGAGCGGGCCGGCACTCGACGGCCGCAGGCTTGGCGAGGGCGAGGTGGCCGGCTGGCTGGCCGAGCACACCTCGAGCGATGCGCCGACCGGAGTGCAGGTGGAGGGCGTGTGGCACAGCGGCACCGGTCGGGTGGCCACGGTCGCGTTGGCGACCTCGGCCGCGGTCGCAGCCTGGGTCGACGCCACCGAGATCGGGCCGGATGACGAGATGGCGCTCGCGGCCTGGCTAGCCGACCCGGAGCGGCCGAAGGCCATGCACGACGCGAAGGGTCCGATGCTGGCGCTCGCGGCCCGGGGCTGGCCGCTGTGGGGGTTGGCCGCAGACACGGCGCTGTCGGCGTACCTCTCGCACCCGGATCAGCGATCGTACGACCTGGCGGATCTGACCCTGCGCTACCTGCACCGGGAGCTCACCTCTGAGCCGGCCGGCACCGACCAGCTCACCTTCGACCTCGACGGCGACTCCGCCGCGGCCGCGGAGACGATGCGCAAGGCGCACGCCGTGGTCGACCTCGCCGCCGCGCTCGAGACCGAGCTCGCCTCGCTCGGCGGCTCGCGGCTGCTGGCGGAGGTCGAGCTACCCCTGGTCTACGTGTTGGCTGCCATGGAGCAGCGCGGCATCGCCGTCGACATCGACCACCTGACCTCGCTCGAGGCGCACTTCGCCGGCAAGGTCAAGCAGGCCGCCGACGACGCCTACGCCATCATCGGCAAGCAGATCAACCTCGGCTCGCCCAAGCAGCTCCAAGTGGTGCTCTTCGACGAGCTCGGCATGCCCAAGACCAAGCGCACCAAGACGGGATACACGACCGACGCCGACGCCCTAGCCGGGTTGTACGACAAGACCGAACACCCCTTCCTGCAGCACCTGCTGCTGCATCGCGACGCCAGCCGGCTGCGCCAGACCGTCGAGGGGTTGCTCAAGACGGTCGGCACCGACGGGCGCATCCACACCACGTTCAACCAGCTGATCGCGGCGACCGGGCGACTGTCGTCCACCGAGCCCAACCTGCAGAACATCCCGATCCGCACCGAGGAGGGGCGCCGGATCCGAGAGGCGTTCGTCGTCGGCGAGGGCATGGAGTCGCTGCTGACGGCCGACTACAGCCAGATCGAGATGCGCATCATGGCGCACGTGTCCGACGACGCCGGGCTCATCGAGGCGTTCAACTCCGGCCGCGACTTCCACTCGGTGACAGCGTCGCGCGTGTTCGAAGTCGACGCGGCCAACGTCACGGTGGCGCAGCGGTCGAAGATCAAGGCGATGAACTACGGCCTCGCCTACGGCCTGTCGGCCTACGGGCTCAGCCAGCAGCTCACCATCGACACGTCCGAGGCGCGGTCGCTGATGGACGAGTACTTCGAGAGCTTCGGCGGCGTCCGGCTGTATCTCCAGGGAGTCGTCGACGAAGCCCGACGCACAGGCTTCACCGAGACGATCCTCGGCCGCCGCCGCTACCTGCCCGACCTCACGAGTGACAACCGGCAGCGCCGCGAGATGGCTGAGCGGATGGCGCTCAACGCCCCCATCCAGGGCTCGGCGGCCGACATCATCAAGGTCGCCATGCTGCGCGTCGACAAGGCACTGACCGACGAGGGCCTGGCCTCCCGGATGCTGCTGCAAGTGCACGACGAGCTGGTCTTCGAGTTGGCGCCGGGGGAGCGCGAGGCGCTCGAGGCGCTCGTTCGACGGGAGATGGCCTCAGCCGCCGAGCTGGCGGTCCCGCTCGAGGTCTCCGTCGGCATCGGCCGCAGCTGGCACGAGGCCGGACACTAGCCCGAGCACCACGCCGATCACGATGCTCGCGGCTGTCACGGTGCCGGCCAGCACCAGTGCGCTGTCGATGAGTGGCACGGCGACTGCCGTGACGACCAGCACGCCCGCCCACAACAGCGAGGCGGCCCGGGTCTGGCCGGCGATCGTGTCGTAGACGAGGATCTGCAGCATGGCGAACGCCGTACCCTCCAGGGCGAACACCCAGGCGATGTCGCCGAGGGCCGCGTAGTCGTCGCCCCCCGCGAAGGCCACCGCGAGATCGGGCAGCACCAAGGTGCCGAGACAGGCGGTCGCGCCGAGGGCGGCGACCGCCAGCATCGGTTTGAGCCACGGTCGACCGCTCCGCTCGCGCGCCATCGTGGGGAACGCCATCACCAGCACGAACGTGGGGAGGAAGAGCCCTGCCTTGGTGATGATGGTGCCGGCGGCGTAGATGCCGGAGTCGTACTCCGAGAAGAGATACCGCGCCAGCACGATGTCGAGGTTGGTGAAGGCGAAGAACGCCAGCAGCGTGTGGCCGTTGCGCCACAGCTCCGACAACACCGGCTCGTGATCGCTCGTGCTCGGATGCGGCGTCCGACACAGATAGGCACCGATCAGGGCAGGGGCGAGACTGCCGACGGCGATCCCCGTCATCGCCGACCTGACGCTGCCGTCGATGGCGAGCGCCGCTGAGCCGCCGACCACCCGCCCCACGCCCATGGCGGCGTAGATCGCGGCGAGCGCGGACCACCGTCGCTCGCCCTGCACGATGCCGGCGTAGACGCCCATCATCGTCAGAGCCAGGCAGGCCGCTGCCACCATGGCGACGGCCACGAGGTCATCCACGTTGAGCAGCGAGTTCAGCAACGGACTCACCGCCAGCAGCACGACCGCCAGCCCCGCCGAGACCAGCACCGCGCTGTGCAGCAGGTCGCGCACGACCCCGTCGTGGTGGGTCCGGTCGGTCGTGGCGAGCCGTCGGGCGGCGGTGGCCTGCAGCGCGAGGGAGCCGACGTTGGCGACGATGAGCACACCCAGCAGTGCGCTCACCGCTCCGAAGGAGTCCGGCCCGAGCACACGTGCGCAGATCAGCGTGAAGAGATACGCGAGCGCGTTCATCGTCATCATGCCGACCGCGACGACCCCCGTGGCACGGGCCTTGCGTACCTCGTCGCTTCGCGGCATGAAAGTTAGTCTGCCTGCAGTTCAGGCGAGCGCGGGAGGAGGATCCGGTGGAGCGGTGGCTGCCACGGGTCTGGCCGCTCGTGCTGGCGTTCCTGGTGCTGGCGCCGCTGCTCACGCCCGGTTACGTGCTCAGCTACGACATGGTCTTCGTGCCGGACCAGGACCTGCGTGCCGACTTCTTCGGGCTGCGGTCGACCCTCCCTCGCGCAGTCCCGTCCGATGCGCTGGTGGCGTTGGCAAGCGTGGCGTTGCCCGGTCAGGTGATCCAGAAGGTCGTGCTGGTGGGCATCCTGGTCGGGGCTGGTCTCGGTATGGCGACGCTCACGCGAGACGCACCCCTCGTGGCGCGCCTGGTCGCCACCTCGGCGTACGTCTGGAACCCGTACGTCGCAGAGCGGCTGCTGCTCGGACAGTGGGCGGTGCTCGCCGGGCTGGCCGCGCTGCCCTGGGTCGTGGTCGCCGCGCTGACCGTACGGCGAGGGCGCACGGCGGGCTGGGCGTGGAGCGTGCTCGCGATCGCCGTCGCGTCTCTGTCACCGTCGGGCGGGGTCACCGCTGTCGGAGTGGCGGCGCTGGTGGTGTGCTGGCCCGGGACGCTGGCCACCCGACGCGATGTGCTGCTCACGACACTCGGGGGAGGGGCGGTCAACGCGCCGTGGATAGCGCTGGGTGCCCTGACGGCGTCCCGAGCCGTCACCAGTGCGGCCGCGGTGGAGGCGTTCGCAGCACGGTCCGAGGGGCACCTTCCCGTCCTGGGAACCGTGCTGTCCCTCGGTGGAGCGTGGAACGCCGAGACGGTCCCCGACAGCCGCCTCACCTGGGTGCCGGTCGGCTGGCTCGTCGTGTTGCTGGTGGTGGCAGGGCTCGGCGTACGCGGGCTGCGGGCGCACCTTGGTCGCTCGGCCACCTGGGCGCTGACGGTGGCCGCCGGCGCGAGTCTCGTGCTCGCCCTGCTCGGGTCGCTGTCGCCCGTCGTCCTGGCCACGGTGATGGACGGACTTCCCGGCGCCGCCCTCTTCCGTGACGGCACCCGCTACCTGGGGCCGCTGGTGCTGCTCGAGGCGCTGCTGCTCGGCTTTGGGGCGGTGTGGCTGCTCAGCAGGGTGCCCTCCCGCGGCGTCCGGCTCCCGCTCGCCCTCGCCTGCGTCGTGGCTCCGTTGGCGGTGTTGCCGGACCTTGCCTGGGGCGCCGAGGGGAGGCTGGAGCCGGTGGACTACCCGGCGGCGTGGGCCGAGGCGCGGGCCGCGATGGCGCAGGACGGCCGACCCGGTGACGCCCTGGTGTTGCCGCCGTCGCCGTACCGGGCGTACGACTGGAACGACGGAAGGTCTGGCCTCGACCCGGCCGGTCGGTACTTCCCGGTGATCACCCGTACGTCCGAAGCCCTCGTCGTCAACGGTGAGGTGGTCCAGGAGGAGGATCCCGCGATCGCACGGGCCGCGGCGCTGTATGCCGACGGCGACCTCGCCGGGCTCGGCCAGGAAGGGGTCGGGTTCGTCGTCGTCGACGCCTCGCTTGCCGACGAGGTGGCTGCGGCCCAGGCGCGCGGCCTCGATCCGATCTTCCTGAGCGACGAGGTGGCGGTGCTCGGCGTACCTGGGTCGGAGGAGTCCGCCGCCTCACGCGCCCGCTTCGTGGTGGCGGTCATCGGCTGGTTGCTGGCCCTGAGCGTGCTGGTCGCGGCCGCCGTGACCCTGGTCCGTGGACGCGACCCAGGTCACATCGAACGGAGGGGGCACGCCAGGTGACTCGCTGGTAGCATATCGAAGAATTTTCGAGCGAGTGGAGGCGTAGTGGGCGCGATCGTTGGTGGCTTGGTGGCTGTCCTGGTGGGCGGTGGGCTTGCTGTCGCGACGACTGTTGGCGTCGTTTCCTCCGTGCAGGACTCCCCGAGCAGCACGGACTCGCAGGTCGTCGACTACGGAACTCGCTGAGCGTCATTTCCCCCAAGGGCGTATCCCCGGCGGGAAGCGTCTCACCGCGGCCCAGTCGGTCGCCCCATGCAGACGGTCCCGTCGGTCGCCTCAGTCCGGGTCGACGGCCGCGATGTGGTCGCCTGCCAGCACGGTCTCGATGATGTGCCGGAACGACTCCGTCGCGTGCTCCCAGGTGTAGCTGGTCGCCTCCCGATGCGTCGCCGCCCCCAGCCGCTCCCGGAGCTCGGTGTCCTCGATCAGCCACCGCAGCTTGGTGGTGAAGTCGGCGTGGTCGCTCGCGAGCAGCCCGGTGCGATCGCCCTTGATCGACTCGGTGGTGCCGCCCGCTGACGCGTAGGCGATGGCCGGTGTCGCGTGCTGAGCCGCCTCTCCCACGACCAGACCCCAGCCCTCCTTCAGCGAGGGCAGCGCCAGCACCCAGGATGCGGCCAGGATCTCATGCTTGCGCTGGTCGTCGACGTGGCCCTCGAACGTCACGACGTCGGTGAGTCCGCGGTCCTTGACGTAGTGGATCAGCTGCTCCTCCCACCAGCCGCTCCCCACGACGACCAGACGCAGGTCGGGGTATTCGCGCCGGAGCTCAGCCACGGCGTCGATGGCGTGCTCGACCTGCTTGTGCGGGACGAGCCGCCCGAGCACGCAGACCTGCGGGCCGGACGAGCGACGCGCCTCAACTTCCGGCGCTGGCGCGGCGCCGTTGTGCACTACAGCGATGTGCTCCGCCCGTACGCCGATGCGCACCAGCTCCTGACGGGTCGCCTGGGAGACCGCGACGTACTGGCACCCGGCCAACAGCCGCCGAGCGAGCGTGGACTCGATCCACCAGCCGATCCTGCCGGGCAGCCCGGGGTACACCACCGGCCACTGCTCCCGGTGCACGTGGTGCACGAGCACGATGACGGGGGCGGCCGAGGCGAGTCGGGCGAAGAACGGCAACCCGTTCTGTACGTCGACGAAGAGGTCGACCTGGCCCAGCTGACGGCGGAAGGCCTGCCACCACGCCCGTGGATAGACGGTGGTCTTGGTGCCCCGCCGGATGATGCGGACACCGTCGCGCACCTCGTCGGCCGGAGCCTGGTCGTGCGCCGCGCAGAGCAGCGTCACCTGGTAGCCGCTGTCGGCCAGACCTTGGGCGATGTGCTCGATGAAGACCTCCGACCCACCCCCCTCGGGGTTGGCCGTGTCTCTCCAGTTCATGAAGACGATGTGTCTCGTCACTCGCGCCGCGCTCCTTGCTCGTCGGGATGCTACCAGTGAGTAGCTCCGCTCGTCGGGGCGCGGACCGGCGGGATATCCTCCCTCGGTGTCCGATGCCCCATCGCTCCGGCGCGAGGCTGCGACGCGGCGCCGCTCGACGTTGCGTCGCGCGGTCGGACTGTTCCGGGACTTCCGCGTCGAGCAGACCGACCCGGCCCGCTTCTACGGTGCGCTGGCAGCCGACGCCGTCGAGCACGTGGGCAGCTATGCAGGCCTCTCCGGATGCGTACTGCTCGACGTCGGTGGCGGACCCGGCTACTTCGCCGACGCCTTCGAAGCCGCCGGTGCGACGTACCTCTCCGTCGACAGCGACGTGGGAGAGATGTCGATGGTCACCACGCCGCGTCCCGGGAGCGTGCTCGGGTCGGGGCTGGACCTGCCGTTCAGTAGCGGATCGGTCGACATCTGCTACTCGTCCAACGTGCTCGAGCATGTCCCCGAACCCTGGCGGATGGCCGACGAGATGATCCGGGTCACCAAGCCGGGCGGGCTTGTCTTCCTCAGCTACACCACGTGGTACGGCCCCTGGGGTGGCCACGAGACCGCTCCCTGGCACTACCTCGGAGGCGGGTACGCCGCGCGACGGTACACCCGCCGCCGCGGCCACCCACCGAAGAACGTCTGGGGCCGGTCCCTCTTCAGGGTCAGCGTGCGGGACGGACTGAGGTACGCCAATCGCGCCCAGGGCGTCCGGGTGATCGACGTACTGCCGCGCTACAACCCGTGGTGGACACATTGGCTGCTCGCCGTGCCCGGACTGCGCGAGCTGGTGACCTGGAATCTCGTGATCGTGGCGACCAAGCGATGACGGCGGTGACCAGCGAGGACACCACCGGCCAACGCGGCGACCAGCGCGCGGCGACCGTGTCCTGGAACTCCTCCGCGACCGCGCCGCTGCGGATGGTCGCCTACTGCCTGGCGCTGGCGGCGCTGGCGTTCAACCAGTCGCCTGGCCTGATCGCACCGGACACCAAGCTGGATCTGGCGATCGACCCGGCCGGGTTCCTGGGCCGTGCCGCGCACCTGTGGGACCCGCTGGCGGCCTTCGGCCAGGTGCAGAACCAGGCCTATGGCTACTTCTGGCCGATGGGCCCCTTCTTCGTGGTGGGGGACGCGCTCGGGTTGTCGCCCTGGGTGACTCAGCGGCTCTGGTGGTCGCTGCTGCTCGCCGTCGCCTTCGTGGGTGTGGTGCTGCTGTGCCGGGCGATGGACATCGGCCGGCCGTGGACGCGGGTGGTGGCGGGCTTCGCCTTCGCGCTGTCGGTGCACACACTCACCCTGCTAGGCCCGACTTCTGTCGAGGCCTGGCCGTCGGCGGTGGCGCCGTGGGTCCTGCTGCCGCTCGTCTACGGCACCCGGGGCTGGTCCGCTCGCCGCGCTGCGGCGCTGTCGGCTCTCGCCGTGGCGATGTGCGGCGGGGTCAACGCGGTCGCCACGGCGGCGGTGCTGCCGCTCGGGGCGCTCTGGCTGGTGACCCGCGAGCCTGGCCGCCAACGCCGATCGCTCTTCGGCTGGTGGGTGGCCCTCACGATCCTCGCGACGCTCTGGTGGATGGTGCCGCTGCTGCTGCTCGGCCGCTACAGCCCGCCTTTCCTCGACTACATCGAGAATGCCGCGATCACGACACTGCCGACGGGGCTCAGCGACATCATCGGCGGCACGTCCAACTGGGTGGCCTACGTCTCGACCGCCGACTGGCGCGCGGGAAGCCTGCTCGCCGACACGCCGATCCTGCTGATCGACGCAGCCGTGCTGGCCGGGCTCGGCCTGCTCGGAGCGTGCCGGAGAGACAACCCTCATCGGGTGTTCCTGCTCTCCGGAGTCCTTGCCGGGCTGCTGCTCGTGAGCTTCGGGTACGTCGGCGCCTTGCACGGCTGGTTCGCGACCGAGCGCCAGGCACTGCTCGACGGCAGCCTCGCTCCGTTCCGCAACCTGCACAAGTTCGACGTGGTGCTGAGGATCCCGCTCGCGCTCGGCCTGGCTCACCTGCTGTCGAGACTGCGGCTGCGGGAGGAAGGCTGGGGCCATCGGCTGCTGGTGGGCTCTGGGGTGCTCGCGGCGCTGGTCGGCGTCGCAGGTGTGGCTGTGCCCGCCTTGCTCGGCCGGGTTGCGCCGCCGTACTCGGTCACGGACATACCGCCGTACTGGCAGCAGGCAGCCGACTACCTCGACGAACACCAGGAGGACGGGCGGGCCCTCGTGCTGCCAGCGGCCACCTTCGGGGAGTACTGGTGGGGCTCGACGCACGACGACGTGTTGCAGCCGCTGACTGCGAGTCCGTGGGCGGTCCGGAACGTGATCCCGCTCGCTCAGCCCGGCAACATCCGGTTGCTGGACGAGGTCACGGACATGGTGGAGGGCGGGAGACCCAACGACGAGCTGGCGGACTTCCTGAGTGGTCGCGGTGTCGGCTATCTCGTCGTGCGCAACGACCTCGACCTGCTCCGGGCAGACGCCCCCGAGCGCGTGCTGGTGCACCAGGCGCTCAACCGCTCGCCGGGTCTGACCAAGGTGGCCGAGTTCGGCCCGAGGATAGGTGAGAAGGCGGAGACCGAGACAGACGACGGCACACCGGTGTTCCGCAACCGTGGGCGGTCGGCGTCGTACGCCTCGGTGGAGATCTACCGGGTGGACGGCGGGGCTCCGCCCGCCGATGCATGGGTCGCATCGTCGGTCCCGGTGGTGGCCGGCAGCCCGTCCTCGGCGATGTCGCTGCGCGCCGCGGCGTCGAGTGCACCGGCCGTTCTCGCGGGCGACGCCTCATCCTGGCCGCCTGGGTCGCCGACGGTGCTCACCGACGACCTGCGCAGGCGGGAGACCAACTTCGCCCGGGTCCGCTACCAACAGTCGGTGACCTTGGGGGAGAGCGACGACTTCGTGCTCGACTCGGTCGAGCCGAACTACCGCCTGTACGACGACCAGCCCAGCTATGAGACCACCGCGACCTGGGCAGGGGTCAGCAGCGTCGAGAGCTCGAGCTCGCAGGCCTTCGCCGACGCCGTCGGCGTCATCGACCCGGCGAAGGGGCCTGCGGCCGCCCTGGACGCGGATCCGGAGACCGCTTGGCAGTCCACCGGCTTCTCCGGCGCGGTCGGACAGTGGTGGCAGGTGGACTTCGAGGAGGGCTCCACGCCTGGCTACGTCGCCGTCACGATGGGTCCCGCCTTCGGACCACGTGTCACTCAGCTCCTCCTGGAGACCGACACGGGCACTGTCGAGGTCGAGGCGCCGCAGCCTGGTGCGACCGGGTGGTATGCCTTGCCGGCGGAGGGGTCGTCGTACCTGCGCATCGAAGCCGCGGAGGTGGAGGGCTCGGGTCAGGGGCTCGCGTGGGCGATCGCCGAGGTGACGCTGCCGGATGTCGACCCGGAGCGGTATCTGGAGGCATCGAGCACGGGGCTCACCGAGGCTCCGACGGCGATCGTGTTCCAGCGCGACGTCGGCAGGCCCGCATGCGCGCTCGCGGCGCGTCGCTACACCTGCGACGACTCCTGGATCCGAGCCAGCGAGGAGCCGGCTGCGCTGAGGCGGATGTTCGACGTGCCCGGAGATGCCACCCGCAGGTACGCCCTCAGCGCGGAAGCCACCCTTCGGCCGGGAATCGCTGCGGCCGATGAGCTCATGGAGACGCTGCAGACGCAGGTCGTGGCCTCCTCTCAGCTGTCCACGGACCCGCGTGCTGGTGCGCTCGCCGTGCTGGACGACGACGCCGCGACCACCTGGGTCGCCGACACCGATGACGAGAGTCCCGAGCTCGAGGTCCGCTGGCCGCGCTCGACGAGCGTGAGCAGCATCGACCTGAGGCTCAGCAACCGGGCGGCGGCATCCAGGCCGACCGAGGTCGAGCTGGTCAGCGACGACGCCCGTCGGGTCGTGGAGCTCGGCGACAACGGCACCGGGCGGTTCCAGCCGTTCGACGCCAGTGAGGTCGCCATTCGCTTCCTCGAATGGGAGGAGGCGCTCTCCCGCGAGGCAGGCGAGAAGGTCCCGCTCCCGGTAGGGGTCTCGGGCATGAGCATCGCCGATGTCCCCGCTGACGACCTCACCGCCTCCTCGACGTTGCAGGAGTGCGGGCAGGGACCGGTCATCGAGCTCGACGGTGCCTCCTCCCCGAGCTCCGTCAGCGGGTCTGCTGCCGCCCTGATGGCTGGCCGTCCGGCCGAGGTGACGCCCTGCAGAGGCGACACCGTGTCGCTGCCACCGGGAATGCACCGACTGACCGTTGCACCGACCTGGCATGGTCAGAGCCGATCGGGTCGACCTGCGACGCACCGACAGTCCAGCGATCGCACCCATGAGCGTGGACGCGGACGTCACAAGCTGGGGCGCGACGTCGCGAGCGCTCGTGGTCGGCGCGCGTGCGGAGCCGGTGCTCGTGGTCGTGCACGAGAACTTCAACGCCGGCTGGCAGGCGACGTCTGAGGGGGAGGCACTGACCCCGATCAGGGTCGACGGCTGGCAGCAGGGCTTCGTGCTACCGGCGGGCGACGTGTCGACCGTCACCCTGACCTTCGAGCCGGACTCGACGTACCGGTGGGCCTTCGTGATCGGGGCCTTCGGCTTGCTCGTCGTGGTGGCCGCGGCTGCGGTCGGGCGCCGAGGCGGGAAGTTGGTCGGGACACTCGGTGCAAGCACGCCGCACCGGGTCATCATCGCGGGCGTGCTCGCGCTCGCACTAGGCCTACTGGCCGGCTGGTGGGGCCTGTTGGTCGCCGTCGTGGCGATTGCCACTGGTGTGTCGCGATTGGCCGACTGGCCCGGCTGGCCGTTGCTGGCAGGTGCCGGCGTAGCCGCGGCCGGTGTCGCCACGGCGTACGAGCGTTCGCAGGATCAGATCTTCGGGGCGCTGACGCCTCAGCTGCTGGTGCTCGTGGCCTTGGGTTGTGTCGGAGTCGCGGCCTTGCGACGGGGCAACCGGATGGTGCGGAGTCGTGACATAGGGCGCTCGACGAGGTAGTAGACGACCGCGGACACCACGACGGCACTCACCCACGTGGTCGTGAAGATCATGAGGAAGCCACCGGTGAAGATCTCGATGCCGAGGAACTCGTGGATGAGCGCCAGCAGCACGAGGTGGAAGCAGAACACCCCGTAGGCGACCTCGCCGAGCCACCAGAAGACCCGGTGGGCCAGCACGGTCCGCACGATCCCCTCGCGTCGTGGGCCGAAGATGAGCGGGGCGAGGACGAGGCACGCGATGGCGGCGTACAGCACATTCTTCGTGACGGCCTCGATCTGAGTGAGCTCCTCCAGGTTGAGCGGCCCGGCCACGGGGGTGCTGGCCAGGAGCAGGAGCGCGGCCGCTGCGGTCCAGCATCCGAAGAGGTCGCCGCCCAGCCGCTCGAAGGCCTGCCAGCCTGGCTTGGCCGTCTCCGGATGCCCTGCCATCGTGACGGTCGCGAGTGCGAAGAGCATGCCGACGCTGAACCAGGTGAGGTACGACGGCAGCCACAGCGCCGGATACCCGAACGAGGAGATGAAGTGCGGCGTCACGACCCACAGCCAGATCAGCCCGGCCATTGACATGGCAGCGAGTGCCACGGCGATCCGGCCCGGCCGGTAGGCGCCGCGGCACAGCAGCCAGGCGAAGGCGACGCAGATCAACGGCAGACATACATAGAACGCGACCTCGGTGCACAGCGACCACATCTGGGTGAGGCCCTCGCGCTGCGGCGCCTCGGTGTAGATCTGCGTGAGGGTCAGGTTGTGCCACCAGACCGATAGCGACGACCCGCGGTTCTCCTCCAGCAGGGTGAGGGCGGCGACGACCGCGATCCAGTACGTGGGAAGGATGCGCAGTGACCGCTTCCACAGGTAGGTGCCCAGCCCAGGTTGGGGCTTCCGTGCTGCCATGGCAGCGAGGAACGGCCGACTGATGAGGAACCCGGAAAGCACGAAGAACATCGCCACGGCAACGTCCAACCTCGCGAGCACAGCCCCCGAGAGCCCGACGTTGATCTCCGCCGTCCAGAAGGCGGCATGAGTCGCGACAACCCCGGCCGACGCCAGTGCTCGCATGGCGTTGAGGCACGGGTACTCGGTGTTGCGACGGGCGTGCTCGGTCATCAGAAATCCGCGGGGACTGGGGTGCCGACGGTTATGTCGTTGGTGCACAGGGTCGCACCGGGTGCATTCGGTCCCACCAGGCGCAGGCCGATGCTGCTCACGCCCTCGGTCACCTGCATCCACGCGCCGCCGAGCCCGCGGTGCACCGGGACAACGGCCTCGGAGCCGTTGCTGAGCCTGATCTCGAGGGACGTGTCGGCTGAGACCAGGTACGGCACGCGCATCCACAAGGTCTCGTCCGGCGGGGGGACGATCAGTTCCAGGGTTACTGGACCGGTCCGCACAGCGTGGCCACAGTTCTGGTCGGCGCTGCGTTCAGCGAATGTCGTCTCCTCGAGCAGGACAGGGACGATTCGTCCCTCGTCGGTCACCATGCGTAGGTTGTCGCTGCTGTCGGGGAAGCGCAAGTCGTCTCCAAGCAAAACGAGTTGACGGCTTTGCAGGTTCTCCGGGTAGGCCAGACTCCACAACACTCGCTCTGGCACTGGCGCATCGACCAGGTCGACCGTGCCCTCGGAAGTACGCACGTCAACCGCCAGGTTGTCGAAGTACTCCTCGCCATCATCCACTCCGTGCCAGTGCGAGACAAAGAGCGAAGCAGAGAGGAAACCGACTGCAACCACGATGCAGACAAGGCCAATGATCGTTCGGCGGCTCTCGAGGAACGACCGGCGTCGCGTCACCGGGCCATCAGCCGAGTCTGGGATGCGAACCCACGCCAGGCCGAAACAGAGTATGGCGACGATGCCGATATCCGTGAGCTGGCGATACTCCAGCCCCAAGCCGCCGAAAGCCGAGCCGCGAAATCTCCACGCCAGGATCAGGTCCAGCGTCACTACGAGCAACAAGAACGCCCACGGTGCGACGGCGCGCTTTCTGGTGGAGAGGCTCTGCTCAATCAATAGCAGCAGTGCACCAGCTGCGACGAGGACCTGAATCGTCGGTGGATCAGGCGTCGCCATCGCAACTACGGAGTCAGTCCATGCCAATGGTCCGCCGAGCAGGCCAGTCGGCAACGCTGTGCCCAGAACACGGATGAAGCCCCACGCCAGGTCTTGGGTTGTCCAAGCCACCCGACTGCTGCTGTCTCCGAACAGCGAGTAGCCGGCGACGTACACCAGGCCGATGGCGACGTACAGCGCGAATCCACGCCAGTAGCGGCGCGCCACCGAGCGCAGCCGCTCGACCAGATTGCCCTCGGCGAAGTAGCCGATGGTGATGAAGGCGATGAGCAGGAAGAGGAGCGCCGTCTTGCCGTAGAACGCGAGCCCGATCACCGCCCAGACCGCCGCCACCAGCGCGTGCCAGAACCGGCCGGTGCGGAGGTAGGTGAGGTGTGCCGACAGGCCGAAGATGATCGCGATCTGCATCGGCAGTTGGTTGAGCGCCGCCGCCCACCAGATCGTCGCCGGCAGAGTGATGACCGAGAAGAGGTAGACCGCGAGCAGCGCGAGCACGAAGGGACGGACGCCGAAGAGATTGACCAGCAGGCGGTACATCCCGAAGCTGGCGACTGCCTGGAGCGTGAGCAGCAGCGCGGCGTGCCAGCCCCATTCGAGCGGCACCAGCTGCGTCATCACCCATTGCACGGTCCACCCACCGGGCATGAACTGCCCGTCGTACGACTGGGTCACGAACGCCCAGGTGAGATCGGAGTCCGCGGCGCGGGCCATCAACCTAAAGTCGTCCTGCTGGAACCAGCCGCCGAGGAGTGCCCAGGCACGGAACGCCAGCTGTGCGACGATCATGCCGACCGCTACCGCCGTGACCGTCGAGATGGCAATGCCACCCCACCGGGGTGTCGTGTCATCGACGAGACGCTCGTTGTCGATGGTCATCTCGTCGAGGTGGTCACCCACGCACTGCCACCTCCTGCGCCGTCCTCGTGGCATCACGAGGATAAGCCCGCCGACCAGCCGCCTGGCCCGTGGGCAGCGATATGCGTTCCGGGGCTACTCACTGGTAAGATCCGCCCGAATCTTTTCTCTGGGAGGAATCCGGACGTGCGCAAGAAGCTTGGTGTCATCCTGATCGCGCTCGGCGTCTTTGCGCTGGTGCTCGGCGCACTGTCGAGGTACTACGCCCACAACGAGCTCGCGGTGGCGCCGCTGGACCGAGACTCCAGCAGCGCCGAGGGGGCCGAGGATCCGCCCTCGGTGTCCGAGGGCACCGACGCCACGATCTTCAGCCTGGCTGCCGGATTGCAGGAGATCCAGACCGACCTCGTCTCGACCCGCAACACCGTAGGCCAGGTGGAGGACTCCGAGAAGCTCAGCGACGCGACCGGGGACCGGCTGGCGATCTACGAGACCTTCAGCTACACCGAGGACGGCGAGGGTCGCGTCCTCTCCGGCACCTTCGACAGGGTCATCTTCGACCGCAAGTCAGGCGAGACCGTCGACTGTCCCGCCGACCTCGCAGAGCTCTGCGACGAGAAGACTGGCTCCACCATCGGCGCGGGCAGGCTCGAGCAGCTGATCGACGAGGCCGGCACCGACGACCTCACCGAAGTCTTCGGCGGCGCCGAGGAGCTGACCTTCCTGGCCCCGGGAGACAAGCCGGTCAATCCCGGCGACCGACCCTTCAACGGCTTCGAGGGCCAGTTCTTCAAGATGCCCTTCGACACGCAGAAGACCACCTACCAGTGGTGGGACGGCTCGCTCCGCGAGGCCACCGACATGGTCTACCAGGACACTGAGGAGATCGACGGGCTGACGACGTACCGGTTCGAGCAGGTGATCCCGCCGACCGACATCGCCGACCAGGAGCTGCCCGCCTCGGTCACCGGGTTCGAGGACGACGTGATCGCCGACCGGATGTACTCCAACACCCGCACGCTGTGGATCGAGCCGGAGACCGGCGCGGTCATCAAGGCGCAGGAAGACCAGCTCACGACCTTCGACTACGAGGGCGAGCCTCTGATCACCGCCACCGACGCGACCATCGGCTACAACGAGGAGACCGTCCAGTTCAATGTGGAGTACTACGAGTCGGACGCCTCCCAGCTCGCGCTGGTGCGCTTCTGGGTGCCGGTGTTCAGCTTGTTCGGCCTGGTGTTCATCGCCGTAGGCATCTTCCTGCTCGTCACGGGGCGTCGGCGCAGCAGGTCGGGCACCGGGACTGATTCCGGCTCACGCACGAGCACCCCAACACACGCCGGGACGCGCTGACCCGCCTCAGCCGATGGCCACTGGGGGGATGGCGAGGCGACGGTTTCGCGCCCTGTCCGCCGCCCCTGCGATCCTGCTCGCGACAACTGGCAGCGCGGTGGCGGTGCAGTCTCCTGGCGCCGCGGCGCAGCAAGCGCTTGACAGTGCCACGCCGCGCATCCTGATCCTTGGTGATTCGATCACGCACGGCTCGGCCCGGGGACTACACGTGGCGCCTCCTGCTGTGGCGACACCTGGAGACCAGCGGCGAGGCCGTGACTTCGTCGGCCACGGACCGACCTGCCTCACGGTGATCGCACGCCGGCACGCGTCCGACCTGACTTGGCAGCCGAGTCCAGACGCCAGCGCGTGGGCCGTCTGGATCCGTCACGTCTCCGCGGGCGCCCTGGACCAGGGCAGGATCGCTGGTGCGCTCGGATGAGGTCCGAGTCGCTGACCTGGTCGCGGGCGATGACTACCGGTTCAAGGTGCAAGCCGTCAGCTCAGGCGTGTCGGGTGGCTATTCGGCCGTTCGCGGTATCACTCCGACCGGGCCGGTGCCGGAGGCTCCGAGGCTGGAGCCGATTCGCGTGGTGAATCCGCGCACTGCCGTGCTGCGCTGGCAGTCCGTCCGACACGCGGCGGCGTACGTCGCGGTCTCGCGCAACCTCACGACAGATGGCACGTGGCGGGAGATCAGCACCCGCAAGTCGATCACCGGCTCTCGGCTCGAGGTCGGGCAGCTACGGCCCAGCAGCCGATACGCGTTCAGGTTGCAGTCCTGGCACATGAGCGTTCCCGGCTGCACATCTCAGGCTCGGCGGATCTCGTTGCCTCGAGGTTGACCCCGCTGGACGCAGCGGGGCGGGGGCTGGCTACCCGAGCCGTTCGCTCAGACAGCGCTCCGACGCCGCTCTAGGGTGTTGGGCAGTAGCAAGTCATAGTCTCATTGTCACGAGCCGCACGGAAGGCAGTCGTTCATGCAGAGCGAACTCTTCGACCAAAGCAACGTCGAGGTACAGGCGCAGCAGCGATTCGCGCTCCAGAACTCGCAGCTGCTGCGGGTGAGTCTCGGCCCGGACGTGCTTGCCACCAAGGGCGCGATGGTCGCCTTCCAGGGCCAGGTCAGCTTCGAGCACGAGAAGTCCGGCAGCGCGATGAAGATGCTCAAAAAGGCGATGACGGCAGAGGACAACCCGCTCATGCGCGTCAGCGGCCAAGGGGAGGTGTTCTTCGCCAACGAGGCCGGCTACGTCTTCCTCGTCGAGCTCGCCGGCGACGCACTGAGCGTCAGCGGGGGCAACCTGTTGGCCTTCGACGCGACGCTCGCCTGGGACATCAACCGCACCAAGGGCGCCGGTGTGATGGCGGGCGGACTCTTCAACACCACCGTCACCGGCCAAGGGACCGTGGCGCTGTGCACTGTCGGCAAGCCGGTCGTGCTCGACTGCTCGCAGCAGCCGACGTACGTCGACACCAATGCCTGCGTTGCATGGTCGGCCAATCTGGCGCCGAATCTTGTCTCCAGCATGAAGTTCAAGTCGCTGCTCAAGGGCGGGTCTGGAGAGGCTCTGCAGTACGCCTTCCACGGACCCGGCTTCGTCGTCGTACAGCCGAGTGAGTGGGCCGCCCAGCCCGGAGCCGCCGGGCAGCAGAGCTCCAGCGGTGGCGTGCTCGGCAACCTCCTCGGCAACTAGCTCTCGCACGAACGGCTCACGCCCGAGACCCGCAAGGGAACCGGGCGACCGCACTGTGCGTCTCAGCCAGACAAACCTTGATGCGAAGGCGGTCTGGCGATGCGTGGCACGAGATGGCGGCGGCTCGGAGTGGCGGGCGTGGCGCTCACCGGGGGAGTGGCGGTGAGTCTCTTCGGGCTCGGTACGTCGTCGACGACGCCGCTGGCGGCAGCGGCTCAGGAGCTCGACCCCTTCGACGACTGCGACGAGTTGCGCGACTGGTACGTCGCCGCGGCGACCCCGAAGGTGGGGCCTTGGGGCTTCGAGCAGTACCCGGTGATGTACGCGGCAGATGCCATGGCGGGCGTGCGCGCGGACGGCACGGCGACCGCGGAAGTCGAGGCCGGCGCTGTCGGCAACGGCGACACCGGCACCAACGTGCAGGAGGTCGGCGTCGACGAGCCTGACATCGCCAAGACCAACGGCGAGATACTGGTGACGATCAAGGATCACGCCCTGCTCGTGTTCGACGTGTCGGGTGCCGAGCCGAGCGAAGTCGGCCGGCTGGATCTGGGCCGGGACATGTGGGGCAGCGAGCTGTTGCTCGTCGGCGACCGAGTCGTGGTCATGAGCGGCAACGCCGGCTTCTACGGCGGCCCGATCATCGGGGGTGGCATGGCTGTTGAGCGCATCGCGGCGCCGGGCTACTGGGGACAGGCCGGCCGCGCCACCATCACGACGGTCGACATCTCCGACCCGAGCGACCCCACCACCGTGTCCGAGCGCACCCTGCGCGCATCGCTGGTCTCCGCCCGTCAGTACGGCGACGTCGTGCGCATCGTGACCAGCTCCACCGCCACCTTCGACTTCGTGTACCCGCGGAAGGGCCGCAGCGAAGCGGCAGCACGTCAGCAGAACAGAGAGATCATCCGCAGCTCCGAGGCCGAGGACTGGCTCCCGCAGAACCGAGCCGGCGACCCGACGCTCGCGTGCACGGACGTGTCGCGCCCCGCCGACTCCAAGCCGCTGACCACCGTCAGCATCCTCACCCTCGACCCGTCCGACCCCGACGCCGGCTCATCGGTCGGTGTGGCCGCCGAGGGCGACCTGGTCTACAGCTCGACCGACCGGCTCTACGTCTCCTCCACGATGTGGGGCGGCTCCTGGTGGTCCTCGATCTCCGGATCGGCGTCGTCGAGCACCGACGTGCACGCCTTCGCTCTCAATGGCGACCAGACGACGTACGTCGCGTCGGGCAAGGTCCCCGGGTACGTCCAGGACCGGTGGGCGTTCAACGAGCACGAAGGCGAACTGCGGGTCGCGAGCACACGCGACAACGGATCGGAGAGTCTCGTGACGGTGCTGTCGGAGGAGGGCGACGACCTGGTCAGGATCGGGTGGGTCGGCGGCCTGGGCCAGGACGAGGAGATCAAGTCGGTGCGCTGGTTCGGCGACGTCGCGGTGGTCGTGACCTTCCGCAGCATCGACCCGCTCTACACGCTGGACCTGTCCGACCCGAGTGATCCACGGCTGCTCGGTGAGCTCAAGATCCCGGGCTTCTCCGAGTACCTGCACCCGATCGGCGACGACCTGTTGCTCGGCGTCGGGCAGGACGCCGGCCGCCGCGGCTTCACCCGCGGCTCGCAGGTGCAGACCTTCGACCTCGCGGACCTGACCTCGCCCGAGAAGGTCGCCTCGCTGCGGTTCGAGTCCGACTACAGCCCGGTGGAGACCGACTCGCGCGTGTTCACCTACCTACCGGAGCAGCGGTTCGCGTTCGTGCCCACGGGGAGCTGGCGCGGTGGCGGCACGGTCGAGGTCGTGCGCACCGAGGCCGACGGCAGCCTCAGCTCGGTGGCCAGCCTGCGATCCGGATGGCCGGAGTCGGTGCGCATGGTGCCGGTCGCTGACGACCGGGTCGCCATGGTCTCGCACGGCGAGGTGGCCCGGATCATCGACGTCACGCAGTGGTGACCGGTCGGCCGACGGCAAAGGCCGCGGTGCCCGGCACGAGGGCGCCACGGATCGGCCCCCAGCCGCCCCAGACGCGATCGTGCCCGGCCGGCCACTCCGGCTCCTGGAGCGCATGGAGCACCAGGCCCGCGTCGACGATGGCGGCCAGCCAGTCGCCGAGGGTGTGGTGCGGCTCGACGTACGTCGGCCGGGCCTCGTCGTCGACCTCGACGTAAGCGCTTCTGTCGAAGTACGAGCGCTGCACGGTGAGGCCCGACTCGGTCGGGTCGTCGGGAAACATCCGGCGGACCGGATGGACCACGCTGAAGACGCAACGGCCGCCAGGACGCAGCACCCGCGCAACCTCGGCGAGTGCGCAGCGAAGGTCCACGACGAAGGGGAGCGCACCGAACGCCGAGCACACCAGGTCGAAGGCGGCGTCGGCGCACGGCAGTGCCGTCACCGTGGCGCAGACGAGGGGTACGTCGACCGACGTCTCCTCGTCGAGGCGGCGACTGTGCTGCAGCATCCGCCACGACAGGTCGAGGCCCACCACCTCGGCCCCTTGCCGCGCCAGCCAGCGTGAGCACTGGCCGGCGCCGCAGCCGAGCTCGAGCACCCGCCGCCCGCGCACTTGACCGAGCCACCGCACATCGGCCTCGTCCACGCCCTCGGGGCACCAGACGAACCGGTCGTCGCCGAGGAAGTCGCCGTGCTCGCGCAGGTAGTCGTCGGCCTCGGCGTCCCAGTCACCTCGGTTGGCCTGCGCTGCGGTGGCCTCGTCAACCTGTCGGAACTCTGCGCCGCTCTCCACCCAACGCAGGCTATCCGGCGCTCTCCCCAGGGAACCGCGACACTACGGTCGCCGGTGCAGCACCAGGGGCAGCACGTGCGTGGCGCCGGCCCGCCGCAGCGCCGCCGCCGCGACTGTCACCGGCCACAGCGACGAGGTCGCGTCCACGACCAGCAGCACCGGGCGGCCAGCGCAGTCGGCCACGGCCGATGTCAGGTCGAGCCGGTCCCGCCACATCGCCGCCTCGTCGGCGGACCCGAGCTCACGTACGTCGTCTGGCCACGCCCCAGGCGTGAGGGAGATCGATGCCCGGTCCAGCCGGCCCACGGCGGCGAGATGATCGGCCACGTCGGATGTCAACAGCGCGAAACCAGCAGCCGGCAGGTCGACCACGACCTCCGGCCGTGCTGTCCACCTGTGCCGCCACGAGGCCATCACTTGTACGCACCCGTCCTTGACCTCCTCCGGCGCGCCGGCATCGCGTCTGAACGCCCGCGCGACTACGTCGCGCCACTCCGGAGCGTCGGCAAACACCAAGGCCCTGCCCTCCTCGGCGAGCTCGTCTGCCGGGATGCGGCCGCGGGAGCCGTAGCCGCCGCCGGGCCACATCTTGCGTGGCTCGATGACGCGCTGCTCGCCGCGCAGGATGGTGGTGACCGCCTGCACGGTGCCGGGCTCGGCCTGCCCGCGCAGATCCGTCGGCAGGGACGCGCACACCGAGCAGCGGCCGCACGCCGCCGCATGGGGATCGTCGAGAGACTCCTGCAGCAGTTGCATCAGGCATCTGTCGCCGTGCGTGTAGGCGCGCATGATGTCGGCTTCGCGGCGACGTACCGCGACGATGCCGTCGTAGTGCTCGGCGTCGAAGGTCCAGTCGGCACCGGTGTGCAGCCAACCTCGCTCCACCCGATCGACAACGCCGTCAACGGCGAGCTGCTTGAGCATCAGCTCCACCCGCCCTCGGCGGATGCCGGTCAGCGCCTCCAGACTCGGCACCGTCGCGGGTTCGTCGGCGTCGGAGCTCTCCAGCGCCTCCAGCAGGCGTCGTACTTGCTCCGGGTCGGGGATGGTGGCCGTCGCGAAGTACTCCCAGACACCCGCATCGGCGTCCGAGGGCAGCAGCACGGCGTGCGCGTGGTCGATGGCCCGGCCGGCACGGCCCACCTGCTGGTAGTAGGACACCGGTGACGGCGGCGCGCCGACATGCACGACGAAGCCGAGGTCGGGCTTGTCGTAGCCCATCCCCAGCGCCGAGGTCGCCACCAGCGCCTTGACCTCGTTTGCGCGGAGCGCATCCTCGAGTCGGTGTCGCTGGTCGGTATCGAGCGCGCCGGTGTACGCCGCCACCGGCAGCGCCGTACCGTGCACGGCACTGATCGCGGCGGCCAGCCGCTCGGCGTCGGCCACCGTCAGCGTGTAGACGATGCCCGAGCCGGCCAGGTGCGGCAGCTGGTCGACGACCCAGGCGTAGCGCTCGATCGGCGCGAGCCGGGGGATCACCGACAGCTGCAGGCTCGCCCTCGCCAGCTGGCCGCGCAGCACCAGCGTGGTCTGGCCGAGCTGGGCGGCGACGTCGTCCGTCACACGAGCATTGGCGGTGGCGGTCGTGGCAAGCACCGGCGTCTCAGGGTTCAGCCGCTGCAGGACGTCGGAGACGCGGCGGTAGTCCGGCCGGAAGTCGTGGCCCCAGTCCGAGACCGCGTGTGCCTCGTCGATGACGAGCAGCCCGAGCCGACCGGCCAGCCCGTCGAGCACGCGCCGCCCGAAGCCGGGGTTGGCCAGCCGCTCCGGAGACACGAGGAGTACGTCGATCTCGCCTGCCCGCAGCGAGGCCTCGATCTCGCCCCAGACGTCGACGTTGGAGGAGTTGAGCGTCGCAGCGGTGAGCCCGGCCCGCGCGGCGGCGGCGACCTGGTCGCGCATGAGTGACAGCAGCGGCGACACGACGAGCGTCGGGCCAGCCTGTTCCGCGCGCCGGATCGCGGTGGCGGCCCAGTAGACGGCGGACTTGCCCCAGCCGGTTGCCTGCACGACCAGGACGCGGGAGCCCGGCTCGGCGAGGGCTGCGACGGCGGTGGCCTGATCCGCGCGCAGCCGGGCCTCGCCGCCCGCCATCGCCGCGATCACCCGGTCGGCCACCTCGGCACGGGCAGGGCTGAGGGTGGCTGGCGAGCTCGGGGGCGCTGAGGAGGTCACCGGGCCACCGTAGTCACGACGCCGACTGCGGTCCCCGCGCACGGTGGCGTAAGGATCCCACTCCCGCGACTTGTCAGAGCCTGGTTGCCCCATGGAGCAACCAGGCTCTGACAAGTCGCGGGCGAGTGCGGCAATGGCCTCGGGCAGCACCGTGCCGGCCGGCCGCTCCACCTTCAGGGTGAGCAGGTCGTCGGCCCGCGTGCGGCCGAGGTTCACCGCAGCCACGGGCTTGGCCTGGGCCACCGCCGCCTTCACGTACCGGTAGCCGGAGTACACCATCAGCGACGACCCAACGACCAGCATCGCGTCCGACGCGGCCAGCCCCTGCAATGAGCGGCGGTGCCGCCAGCGTGGCACGGTCTCCCCGAAGAAGACCACGTCCGGCTTGACGACGCCGCCGCAGCCGGGACAGTCGGTGACGGTGAAGGTGGTGAAGTCGAGCCCCTCCAGGTCGGCGTCGCCGTCGGGCGCGATGGGCGCGTTGAGCTCGGTCCAGTGCGGGTTGCGGTCGGCGAGGCGCTGCTGCCACGAGGCGCGTGACGACGTACGCCGACACGTCATGCACACGACCCGGTCGACCCGGCCGTGCAGGTCCACGACGCGCTGGGAGCCGGCCGCCTGATGGAGCCCGTCGACGTTCTGCGTCGCGATCTGCCCTAGCCGCCCGGCGGCCTCGAGCTCGGCCAGCGCCCGGTGGGCACCGTTGGGTTCGGCCTTGCCGAAGTGTCGCCAGCCGACCAGGCTGCGTGCCCAGTACCGCGCCCGCATGTGCGGGTCGGTCATGAACGGGCGGAACTCGATCGGCTTCTGTCGCTTCCACTGCCCGTTGGCGCTGCGGTAGTCAGGGATGCCCGACTCGGTGCTGCACCCGGCGCCGGTCAGCACGAAGAGCCGTGGGTGGCGAGCGACGAAGTCGGCGAGCTCGGCGCTGACCTCGGTGGCGGTGAGGGACATGACGCTTCGAGCGTACCCAGCGGCCTGGGCCGACGACGCTCGGAACGTTGTTGCATGCTGATCACGCTGAAACCATCAAGAACGTTCCGACCGCGAGCTGATGACGAGAGGAACTCCCGATGCACGATCCGGCGTACGACGAACAGCTGGCGGCGGTCGAGGCGTTCTATGCCGAGCACGGCCCCGATGCCGACCTGGCGCGGCAGGTGTTGTCCGAGTGGTCGGCCCTCCTCGGTTGTCCCGAACGCGACGTGATCACGGTGCTCCGGATCGCTGACCTGACCCGCTTCTGTGTCGCACGCGGCATCGACCCGCCTGTGTCGCCGGACGACTACGACACGACCGACGACCTGACCCTGCTGGGCACGGCTGTCGGGCAGCTGCGTGCCGCGGGGAACGTGCAGCCCCTCCTTCGCACCGCCGGGCTGGCCGCCCTGGACCGACTCGAGCAGGTGGCCGGCCCGGACCTCGACCTCCGCCGCCGACTCAAGGAGCTGCGGTCCGACCTGCTCACGTGATGCACCCGCCAAGGTCCGACTCCCAGCCGGTCATGGCCGGCTCAGCGTCGGATCCTTCGGAGCTGGTCGGCGCGGCGACACTAGGCTCGAAGGGTGACGATCCACTCCGGTCATCCCTTCCTGCCGCCCGAGGACGAACGCGATCCGATCAGGCGGCTACGGGCCCGACTCGGCGGCACGGTGTCCCTGTGGACGACCGGGAACGGTGGCGATCGAGCAGGGCTGACGGTGTCGTCCTACCTCCTGGCTGCGGGGGAGCCCGGCCGGGTGCTGGCCTTCATCGACCCCGACTCGGATCTGTTCGGGAGTCTCACCGAGACACGGGTCGCGGTCATGCAGCTGCTCGAGTGGCGACACCGTGACCTGGCCGACGCCTTCGCCGGCATGGCCCCGGCACCCGGTGGTGCCTTCCGGATGGCGGCCTGGGAGGACACCGAGTGGGGCCCACTCCTCGCCGACGCGAGCGCCTGGGCGGGCGTTCGACTGTCCGACGTGCCGCCGCGGGAGATCGGCTGGTCGATGCTCGTCGAGACGGTGATCGAGCGGATCGAGATCGGGACCGAGTCCGAGCCGCTCGTCCACCGCCGCGGCCGGTATCAGCGACCGCCGGAGACGTGAAATCACCACGGACCGACCGCGCAAGCGGCAAGCCACAGCGGGCTGGTCAGACCGGCTGGTCACACCGGCAGAGGATCACCGTCCGGGCCAACCGCCAGCCACAGCCCGTCGTACTCGAAGAAGTCGTGACACAACACCTCGCCGGGGCCTTCATCGGCGTAGAAGTACAGCGGCCAGCCGTTGTAGGTGACCTGGTCGGTGCCGTCCGTGCGCTCGACGGTGCCCAGCAGACCCGGGTCGACATCGCCGTCGGCGGCCGGAGCGCTCGTGGTCAGGACTGGCGGCCAGTCGACCGCGCAGGCGCCGTAGCAGCGCGGCGTCCCGTCCGACTCGATGTCGAAGAGGTAGATCGCCTGGTCCTGGGTGTCGAAGAGCATCTCGCCGAACTCGCTGTCACCGGTCGTGACCGCGGTTCCGCTTGGCGCGTCGCCAGCCGTGCCCCCACCGCCCGAGCCCCCGCCGGCTCCGCCCTGCGCACCGGCGCCCGACTGCTCGGCAGGGGTCTCACTCGCCGGGGCAGCCGCTTCGGCATCGCTCTCAGTGGGGCTGTCGGCGTCGCCTCCGCAGCCCGCCAGGGCAGCGGCCGCCAGCAGGCTCACCGCTGCCAGCAGCAGGCGGGTACGACGCATGGCTTCAGAGTACGGCGCGCCACCGCGTCCCTCACGACCCAGTCCGTACGTCTTCCTTACGGCTTCTCGCATCATCGCGACAGCCGCCGGCCATCCCTCCGACGCGATCGGCAAGAATCCCCGGCATGGACTGGAACGGGATCCCGGTGCAGCCGATGCCCGGTGGATACAGCGGCGAGACCTTCGTCGCAGGAGATCCAAGGGCCGACCCGGACAACGCCGTCGTGGTGCGCGTCTACGCACGAAGCCCAGAGCGGGCCGCGGTCGACGCGAGCCTGCTCCGGCTGATGCGCGGCATCGTGCCGGTACCGGACCTGGTCGAGTTCCGGCCACCCGAGGGGGACCAGCCCGCCGTCCTGGCCACCCGCTTCGTGCCCGGCGTGCCGCTCGACCAGTTGCTGCAGGCCGACCTGAGCGGTGACCAGTTCGAGACGCTCGGCATCAACCTCGGCTGGGTGCTGGGCTCTCTGTCGTCCATTCCCTACCTGCGGCTGGGCGAGTTCGTCGACGCCGACCTGTCACTGCGCAGCGAGGGTATCCCGACCGACCTGCTCGCGTGGG
The DNA here is from genome assembly GCA_963830495.1 of uncultured Actinomycetota bacterium. Taxonomy (GTDB): domain Bacteria; phylum Actinomycetota; class Actinomycetes; order Propionibacteriales; family Nocardioidaceae; genus CAWHMS01. Next base: position 233,267 of record CAWHMS010000001.1, read on the forward strand.
CTGAGCACTTCCGCGACACCGGCCGGCTGGCGTCGTGGCCGCAGCAGGACTGGGAGGCGCTGCTGCGCCTGGTCGACCAGGCCGAGGACATCCTCGCGCGGGGCTGGCACGAGGAGCCGCGGTACGTGCTCGTGCACAGCGACTTCAACCCCAAGAACATCCGCGTCGACCCCGACGACATGGGCGTCACAGCGGTGCTGGACTGGGAGTTCGCCCACGCCGGCTCGGTGCACGCAGACTTCGGCAACTTCACCCGGTTCGAGCGAGACCCGCGGCTGGTCGACCCGATGGTCGAGGGCCTCGTCGACTGGGCCCCGGGTCACCTCCGCCTGCCGTACGAGAAGGGCAGAGCAGCCGACCTCTGGGCGCTCATCGAGCTGGCCGGCGGGGCACGTCGCAACGCCGTACGCGACCTCGCCGCACAGCTGCTGCTGGCGCAGGCGCGGACCGGCGATCTGGACGCCTGGCCGTGGGACGGCCTCCGCGTTGACCCGCACACTGCCCGCCCGATATCCTGACTGGCGCGCTGTGGGCCTGCATGTCCTCATACGGAGCAGGCCGTGCTCGTTTCTTCATCAATCCAGGTTGTTCACGAAGCCAGGGAGGCAGTGGGGATCACGATCCAAGGGCCCGGGGCGTGCTGGCACGAGTCCAGCCACCACCGAGTCCCGCCATCCATCGGAGTTCCCACTACATGACGTCCAGCATCGAAGCAGCACCCGCCGCTCAGGAGACGCCGCAGATCGCGGTCAACGACATCGGTACGGCGGACGACTTCCTCGCCGCGATCGACGCGACCATCAAGTACTTCAACGACGGCGACATCGTCGACGGCACGATCGTCAAGGTCGACCGTGACGAGGTCCTCCTCGACATCGGCTACAAGACCGAGGGCGTCATTCCCTCCCGCGAGCTGTCCATCAAGCATGACGTCGACCCGGGCGACGTGGTCGCGGTCGGCGACAAGGTCGAGGCCCTGGTTCTCCAGAAGGAGGACAAGGAGGGCCGGCTGATCCTCTCCAAGAAGCGCGCGCAGTACGAGCGCGCCTGGGGCACGATCGAGCAGATCAAGGAAGAGGACGGCGTCGTCACCGGCTCGGTCATCGAGGTCGTCAAGGGCGGCCTGATCCTCGACATCGGTCTGCGCGGCTTCCTTCCTGCCTCGCTCGTCGAGATGCGCCGGGTCCGCGATCTCCAGCCGTACGTCGGCCGGGAGCTCGAGGCGAAGATCATCGAGCTCGACAAGAACCGCAACAACGTGGTGCTGTCTCGTCGCGCCTGGCTCGAGCAGACCCAGTCCGAGGTCCGGCAGAACGTTCCTCACCCAGCTGCAAAAGGGCCAGGTGCGCCCCGGCGTCGTGTCGTCGATCGTCAACTTCGGTGCGTTCGTCGACCTCGGCGGCGTCGACGGTCTGGTGCACGTCTCGGAGCTGTCCTGGAAGCACATCGACCACCCGTCCGAGGTTGTCGAAGTCGGCCAGGAGGTCACCGTCGAGGTGCTCGACGTCGACATGGACCGCGAGCGTGTCTCCCTGTCGCTGAAGGCCACCCAGGAAGACCCGTGGCAGCAGTTCGCCCGCACCCACCAGATCGGTCAGGTTGTGCCCGGCAAGGTCACCAAGCTGGTGCCGTTCGGTGCGTTCGTGCGGGTCGAGGAGGGCATCGAGGGCCTGGTCCACATCTCCGAGCTGGCCGAGCGCCACGTTGAGATCCCCGAGCAGGTCGTGCAGGTCGGCGACGAGTCTTCGTCAAGGTCATCGACATCGACCTCGAGCGTCGCCGCATCTCGCTGTCGCTGAAGCAGGCCAACGAGGGCATCGACGCACACGGCCGAGGACTTCGACCCGACGCTCTACGGCATGGCCGCGTCGTACGACGACAAGGGCAACTACCTCTACCCCGAGGGCTTCGACCCGGAGACCGGCGAGTGGCTTGAGGGCTACGACGAGCAGCAAGGCCGTCTGGGAGCAGCAGTACGCCGAGGCGCAGGCCCGCTGGGAGGCGCACAAGCAGCAGGTCGAGGACGCCAACAAGGCCGAGCTCGAGGCCGGCGAGGCGTCGACGTACTCCTCCGACGAGGCCGCTGCCCCGGTCAAGGAAGACGACGCGGACACCGGCGGCTCGCTGGCGTCTGACGAAGCACTTCAGGCACTGCGCGAGAAGCTCACCGGTGGTGAGTGACTCCATCATCGTCGAACGCAGGGCCCGCACCAGCAGGTGCAGGACCGTCGCTCGGTGACGGCTCGCTGGTCTGCTCGCCTCGCTCAGTAGGCTCGCGCGGTGAGCAGACCTCTGGCGGCAGTCGCCGCGACGGCCGCGCTGGCCACTCTGACCCTGGCCGCGTGTACGTCGGACTCCGACGAGCCGGCCGCAGCCGACCCGTCGACCACCAGCCCGGCCACGGAGCAACCTCCCGAGCCCGATACCTGGGTGGTCACTCTCGGCGACAGCTACATCGCCGGCGAGGGCGCCAGGTTCGCGGGCAGCACGGCGTCGGCCAACCGTGACTCGGTCGACGCGCTGGGTCCGGACGCGTACGCCGACGGCGACCTGGGGGAGGCCGAGCCGGGCTGTCACCGAGCCGAGGTGTGGCCGGGGCTGATCGACCAGGAGGGTGTGGGCTCGAAGAACCTCGCCTGCTCGGGGGCGCGAACCGACTCCTTCAGAGCGGGGAGCAACTTCAAGCCCGGCGTGGACTTCTACCGTGGCAACCGCGGCGATGTGGGCCAGCTGGTGGCCCTGCAACAGTTCGCCGGCAACCACGAGGTGACCGACGTCCTGGTGTCCGTGGGTGGCAACGACGTCGGCTTCGGAGACATCGTAGCCGCGTGTGTCGGAGCCTTCCTGGCGCCCGCGGGAGTGGGAACGCCCTGCCGTGACAGCCCCGACCTCGCGGCCAGGTTGACCCCGGCCGCGCTGAACCGCGTTGCCGACGACGTCGCCACGTCCCTGCGCGGCGTCGAGAAGGCGATGACTGCGGCCGGCTACCAGCCGGCCGACTACGTGGTGACCGTGGCGACGTACCCCTCACCGCTGCCCCCGGCCGCGGACATCCGCTACACCGAGCAGGAGCGCCGCAACGAGCAGGGCGGCTGCCCCTTCTTCGACGTCGACGCCGACTGGGCCAACGACGTGGTGCTGCGCGCCATCAACGACACGGTCGTGCAAGGGGTCGAGCAGAGCGGGCTGAGCAATGTCGGCGTGCTCGATCTGTCCCGCGTGCTGGTGGGGCATCGACTGTGCGAGCGCGGAGTCTCCCAGCTCAATGAGGCGGACCTCAGGGCGTGGGACGCGGCCGGCGCGTCGGCGCAGGTCGAGTGGGTCAACGGACTGACTCCGGACTTCTCCTATGCGCAGGAGGCTCTGCACCCCGGCTACTGGGGCACCCAGGCCATGCGCGCGTGCTATGTGGCGGCCACCGAGGCAGATGCCCCGGCAGGCGGCCAGTGCGTGGTCACCGACGACTCCACCAGCGCCGAGGAGCTACCCCAGGTCCGCTTCGTCGGCTAGGGCGTCGGCTGGTGCTGCGCCTCGTCCCGGTCCGGGGGTTCCAGCCACTGCTCGCTCAGGGTGAGGTCCGTGAGGTCCGACAGACCCCGCTCGGGCTGCCCTGTCGGGGTGGCGGTCGTCAGATACCACGACTCGACGTGGTCGTCGAGTACCCCGTCGAGCATCGGCATGAAACCCGAGAAGACCGCACGGGGCTCGACGTCGAGCTCCTTCAGCCGCTCGGCGCGCGGATGGTCGCCCAGCGTGAGGCGAGCAGCCGACGGACGCACGTGGAAGCCCATCCGTCCGCCGGCATACGTGTAGGACTTGGTCATCTGCCCCCGGAAGTCCGCGCCCCACCCGACTCCGGAGACGCGGGCAGGGAACCAGGTGTTGCGGGGTCGCGGGATGTCGATCCGCGCGACCAGCTTGCCGTCAAGGTCGTACTGGCTGGTCACGACGTCCGACGAGACCACGAAGTCCAGGTTGGCCTGCCGCTTCGGCATTCCCCAGATCCCGAGGCCACCCTTGACGGAGATCTCCGAGCTGACCGGAAGGTCGTAGATGTAGACGCCGGTCTCGTGCCGCGACCGGAACAGCAGGGGGCGCAGCGCGCCCGTGGGAGAGGGGCCGCGGGTGGCGAGGATGCCGAGACAGAACTCGACGTACCGGCCGATCGTCGTGTCCAGATAGTTGACGACGGCCACCACCAGCAGCCCGCGTCCGCGGAACGACCAGGCGTGCAGCTCGTCCCCGGGGATCAGCTGCTCCGCCTTGGTCGCATCGATCGGGAACGCGGCGAAGAGCGCGGGGCTCCGCTGGGTCCGGATGGGCATCTGGAAGGGGATGCCGTCGACGTTCGCAAAGCGTCCCTCGAGCCATTTGATCCGTGCTGGATAGCGCATGGTTGTCTCCTCCGCCTAGGCCTCGAGCTCGCACAGCATCGTCGGGAAGACGTCGTCGGCCGCCCGCTCTCCCATGAACATGTCCAGATGGCTGTAGTCACCCAGGACGTGCAGCCCGTGCCGTCCGGGGCTCTGCGCGTCCAGCCACCGGTAGGTCGCCTCCTGGCTCCGCGGCAGGAAGCACTGGTTCTTGCTACCGGTGAAGAGCACGAAGCGAGCATCGGTCTGCACCGGCTGCGCGGTGTAGTCGGCGGGCAGCTCCGGGAATGCTTCGTACGACACCAGCCGCCCCTTGCGGATGCAGCGGGCCATCTGCCGGAAGAAGCTCACCGGCACCTTGCCGAACTCCCTGGGGATGAACTGGTCGTGGGTAACGTCGTTGAGGTTCTCGTGCCGCCACAGCGCGGGGAAGCCGGAGCCGTAGGTGAAGCTGACCAGCTTGCAGGCGGTGTTGCGGCACTCGTGGTGCGTTGCCCGTACCGCGAGCGTCAGCGCGCGCGCCCAGCCGTCCGCCGGGTGGTCGGCGGCACCGGGGTCGAGGTAGTCCATGACCCGGCCCACCACCGGAGTCGCGAACCGGGCCTTGAGCCGCGACCACCACGGCACCACCGGGTGAAACGAGACAGCGTTGCTGATGATGGTCGACACCTCGGGCACCAGGCCCGCTGCGGCGGACATCGCAAACGAGGTGGAGCCCTGGCAATGGATGATCGCCTTGGCCGTCGTGGCGCCGGTGTCGGCCAGCACGGCCTGCACAGCTGGCGGATGGTCGTAGAGCGCTGCCTGGTCCAGGGTCCACTCGTTGGCCGGTACGTCGATGGACGCCCGCCAGTTCTCCAGCCAGACGTCATACCCCTCGTCCACAAGGGCATCGACGACGGTGCGCTGCACCGGCGCCCGGAAGATGTTCCCCCGCACCCCGGCGCCGTGCACCAGGATGACCGGCTCCTTCCGGGTGGGCGGCGAGGCGCCGCGTACGTTGACGAGGTTCAACGCCATACCGTCTCCGGCGGTGAAGGGGACGATCCGATCGTGCAGCGTCGCTGAGGACATCGGTTCGGTGGCCTTTCAGACTGTGGCCGGAGCCAGGAGTTCGGGTGGTGTCGTCGGGTGCAGCATCGCCGCAGCGGAGCGCTCGGCCAGCGCCGCGATCGTGAGCGAAGGATTCACGGCCAGCGCCGTCGGGATGATGGCGCCGTCGACCACGAACAAGCCGTCGTGGCCGTGCACGCGGCCGCGGTCGTCGACGACGCCGGAGTCGCCGTCCCCCATCGGGCAGCCGCCCAGCGGATGGGCGGTGAGGATCTTGCGCATCGGCCACCGGGACAGGAAGCTGGCTCGATGCCCGCCACCGGCGCCCTCGCTCAAGGTTCGTGCGGTCCGGTCGATCAGCCGGTAGAGGTCACGGTTCGCACGTGCGTTCCACGAGACGTCGAGCTCACCGCGGCGGAGCCGGATGGTCCCGTCGGAGCTGTCGGTTCCCATGCCAAGGTACGGCAGCACGTGCGTCGTACGGCTGTGGCTCATCAGCGCCCCGAGGCGCACGTTGCCCGGTGCATGGCGACGTCCCGACGTGCGTCCGGCGTACTCGACCACCGCGTCACGGAGCTGCCGCAGCCGGGCGAACGGCGGTGGGACGGCACCCTCGAGGAACCACAGCAGGCTGTCAGGGATCCCGAGGTCCTGGACGGTCGCGACCAGGTCGCCCGACCTCGCCGTGACCTGGGCAGTGATCGGCGGCCCGTGCCCGGCACTGACCTCGGCCGGGACCCGATCGGCGTACGCGAGCAAGAACTCGCCGTTGAGGCTGAAGCGGGTGCCGAGAGCCCCGCTCAGCCGGGGCAGCGTCCGGAACTCGTCGCGGCAGCGCAACAACAGAGCGGTGGAGCCGAGCGAACCGGCCGCGACGACGACGTGCCGCGCCCGCATCGTGCCTGGTTCGGGCCGACCAGCAGGATCCGATGCGAGGACCCGGTAGCACACGTCGTACCCGCCGTCGGCGACGGGCGCGATCGAGTCCACCAGATGCAGCGGTCTGACGTCGGCGCCGTCCCGCTCGGCCAGCGCGAGGTAGTTGCGGTCCAGGGTCCGCTTGGCGCCGTCGTTGCAGCCGAAGAGGCAGTTGCCGCAGTAGCTGCACGGCGCCTCGCGGCCGACCCCGTCGAGCTGTCGCTCGGGTCCGGTGTAGACGGCGATCGGCACCAGCTCGGGGTCGAAGCCTGCTCGGCGTGCCGCAGTCATGAACACCGAGGTGCGTTCGGGGAGCACGCGGCCGGCCGGAGGCACCAGTGGGGCCGACTCGAGCGTCTGGCGCGCGACGTCGTAGAAGGGGCCGAGCCCGTCCTCGCGGAAGCAGCCGGGCCAAACCGGGTTGTCGAAGACGGGCGCCGGGGCAGGGAGATTGACGTTGAAGTAGTGCAGTGAGCCACCACCGACGCCTGCTCCCTGGATCACGTCGAACCGGCGGAAGGCGAGGTACTCCAGGAACCCGCGCCCGTACTCCTCGTCCCAGAACGCATCCGCGACCTCGCCGACCGAGCGCGGGAACTCCGGTGCGGTCCACCGCCGCCCTCGCTCGAGCACGCACACCGAGCGCCCGGCGGCAGCGAGCCGAGAGGCGACCACGGCGCCTCCGAAGCCAGAGCCGATCACGACGTAGTCCAGCAAGGTCGACTCCCGGTCAGTCCGGTGTTGGCAACGAGCTCGGGGACGGGTCGACCCGGATGGGTTCTTCGATGAGCTGGTACTCGATCGAGCCGCCAGCCGGCTGGATCGCCGACCCCGCCGTACCGGGCTGCTGGTTGCGCCACGCGCGGGCGACCGAGGGGACACCCAGCGGGTAGATGACCAGGTAACCCTCGCTGTCGACGTGGAGCCGCAGGAAGTTCTTGAAGTCGGGGATGGCCTGGGCCGCGTACAGCTCGTTGGTGTTGAGCCGCACCAGGTCGGCGAGCACCAGATAGAGGGCCACGAGCGCCGCTGCCAGCAAACCGCCGACCACGAAGACGATGGGCAGCATCGACAGCAGCATCCACCCGGAGGAGAGCCCGGTGGTCAGGCTGGCCGCCAGCCAGGTGACGAACACGGCGAGTGCCAGGTGCAGCGCCCCGTGCACTGCACCGACGACCGGGCCACGGATGCTCCGGACCTTGCCGGTGAAGCCGATGGCGCCGAGGATCACGAGCACGGCCAGCACCGCGCCGCTGAAGCTGTCGAGGTACGACGCGGCCAGCCGACTTGGTCCGGCGTCGCCGACGGACGACGCCGTGGAGTCCATCTGTTCGCGCAGCGACAGCGTCTCCGGGCTCAACGCCCAGATCATGGCCAGGCACAACAAGGTCTGGATTCCACCCATCAGCAGGGTGAAGGTCGGCGTCGTCCACGGCAGTTTGAGTACGCCGAGACCAAGTGACCGTGACTTCGAAGGCTCGGGGAAGCTGGCCCTGCGCTGGTGCTGCTTGGGCGGTGTGCTCTTGCCGCGGGCCTCCGAGCGCTCGGGAGGTACGGACACGGTCGGCGGCAGGTGATGGGTGGGGGAGAGATAGGCGCCACCCCCACCAGCGGTCACCTTCTGTGCGCCGTCCGCGGCCTCATAGCGCACGTAGTGGTGCCGATCGCCGGTCAGGCAGACCCGTAGATGGGCGCCCTTGTTCTGGATCAGCTTGCGGTCGAGGAAGTCGATGGTCGCGTACGCCTCCTTGTCCTCGTCCTCGGCGGACACCCAGCTGGGCTTGGCGGAACACAGGATGACCGCGTCGTCGCGCTCCAGGCCCTCGGCGGCTTTCCTGAAGTAGCGCAGCTGCGCGTCGTCGATGTAGGTGTCGAACTGGATGTCGACTCCCCACAGCCACCAGCGCCCGGGGAGGCAGACCGCGAAGTAGCTGCGGGACTGGCCGGTGAGCCAGTCGCCGAAGTCGCGGCCCTGGCAGAAGGTGCGCATGTAGGCGGTCAGCCCGTCGTACCAGTCGTGATTGCCGGGCACGACCCGCAGATGCGTCTTGTCCGGGCTGTCCAGCACGGCCGGCATGGCAGCTCGGTAGGGGCCGATCAGCCGGTCCTCGTACGCCTGGATGTTGGCGCTCGGGTAGCACTGGTCGCCCCCCATGATCAGCAGCCGACCGTGAGGAAGGGAAAGCGCAGGCCCCTGCTCGGGTTGGACGGACAGTGCCGGCTGCGCCAGCAGGTGCGCAACCGTGTAGGTGGCGTCGAAGCCGTCGCCGGTGTCGGAGACGTAGTCGAACCAGACCTCGTCGAACTTCGTGCGAAGGTCCAGAGGAGGATCTTCTGGAAGCGCAGCCATGATCTCGCGCTTGTCGTTGTACTGGCCGAGCAGTCCGCTGATCACGACTTCTGCCGCGGAGTGGAGCAGCAGACCAGGGCTGAGCCACCTGGTGGGCTTCTCCCGCTTGAACGTCAGCGCGGGGTCGCCGTCGCTCGATACCTGCGCAGCAGGCGGCGTGACGGCGGGGCTGGGCGGCTGCACAGTGGGTGGCGTCGGTTCGGCCGTCGGGTCCTCGTGCTGCTGGATGCCCATTGCGGGTTCCCCTTGTCTCACTCGTCGAGCGGCTGCTCGGCGCGGTCGTGCGTCAGCTCCGGCGCGAACGGCCGAGCCTTGGACCGTAGATGTGCCACAGCTGTCCGATGAAGAAGGAGCCGAACGTGCCAAGCCCTGATACGCGCCCGCGCCACGTCGGTGCATAGGCCCGGAACGTCGTCAGCTGGCGGCCGAACGCCAGCGCCGTGATGCGCAGCACGCCGGCCCCGGTGACGACCGCGTCCGCGTCTGCCTCGCGCTCGACGTGTCCGACGAGCAGCCGCGTGTACAGCGTGGTCGTGTCCGGCCAGACGTCCAGCCCGCGGTCGTCGCGGATCTCCTTGTGACCGACCAAGGTGAGCTCGTTGCCCACCCCGTCGGCGAACTGCAATCGGTAGAGCATCGTCCGGGTGTCGGGGGAGTCGGCGACGAACAGGTTGAAGTCGCCGCGGGTCACCGGCAGCCGGCCACCCAGCTCCTCGCAGTCGACCCACCCCGTAGCCACCTCGGCATGGGCCGGGTCTGCGACGAAGCGGTGTACGTCGTCGGTCGTGATCGTCAGCCGGAAGGTCAAGGCTGTTCCTGCGGCTTTACCCTGCTCGTGGCCGCGCGCCGGATCCGACTCGCCGAGGGTGACATAGCCGGTCATGGTCTCGGTGAAGCTCACACCGATCGGCTCGGCGGATGTGCCTGCGGTCACGACGCAACCCCTTCCTGGGTCCTGCTACGTCGCCGCCGGCTCGATGGGGGTTTCTCGAGAAGGTGCGAGCACATGCGATCGGCGAAGGCGGCGATGGTGAGACTGGGGTTGGCCCCGACCGGACCCGGCATCGCGGACCCGTCGGCGACGTACAGGCCGGGATGTCCGAACACCTCGCCCCACTCGTCGATCACGCCGGACTGCCGGTCTCTGCCCATCGGAGCGCCTCCGAGCGGGTGGACGGTGATGACGCGATGCATCCAGTCCATCGGGTTGGCGACGAACCGGCCACCGAGCCCCGCAGCGATGTCCGCCATGGTGGACCGGACCTCGGCGAAGTAGTCCAGGCTGGTCTCCGTTGTCCAGTCGACGTCGAGGAAGCCGGTGCGCAGCCGCATGACCCCGTCGGGCACGTCGCGGCCCATGCCGAGCAGTGGCATGGTGCCGCCGGAGGCTCGGCCCTCACCGAGGGCACGGGCCAGCTCGGAGCTGATCTCGCTGCGTGGTGCGCCGAGGATGCGGGCGCGGAGCCGGGCGCTGCCGAAGGCGAGCCACCGCTGTATCTGCTGCTTGAAGTCGCCGACCTCGAGCAGCCAGTCGGCGAATCCGGGGTAGCCGGCGTCCTCGACGTAGAACCCTCGACCGCGGCCGCCGTCGACCTCGTCCGGCATCCGGATCGCGCTGGTGATCACCGGAGCCGACGAGCTGCCCAGCGAGCCCTCGAGGCCTGCGTCGGACGCGTCCACGACGAAGCCGAGGAGGTCGCCGTTGCCGCTGAACCGGTGCCCGATCAGCGGACTGAGGGCGGGCAGCATCGACCTGTTGCGGAGAAGGAGGTACGTCGTACCCAGCGTCCCGGCCGCGAGGACAAGCCGGTCGCAGGTGATCTCGATGAGGGGCAGGCCCCGTGTCGGCGTCGGTGAGCCCTCGTGCTGGGGCTTGTGCTCGACGTACCGCACCGACCATCCCCCGCCCGGCCGGGGCGCGAACGACCGCACTTCGCATCGCGTGCGGATGTCCGCGCCGTGGTGGAGCGCGGCCGACAGGTAGGTGTGGTCGAGCGTGTTCTTGGCACCGTTGTTGCAGCCGAGGTCGCATGCCCCCGTCATCAGGCAGGTACGGCGCGGGACACCGTGCAGGTTGCCGTACTCCGGCTCAGGGATGGGGACGCCTTGCTGCGGATCGCCGCCGTTGGCCGAGAATGACACGGCCAGGGGCGGCAGTTGCCACTCGAGGCCGAGCCGGTCCGCCACAGCCTTGAGCGCCGCGGTCTTGGCGGATCGTTCGTAGCTCGGCTGGCCGGCGGGGAACCGTTGGACGCCGATCATCTTCTCGACGACGTCGTAGTGCCGGTCGAGCTTGGCGCGGGTCACCGGCCACGTCTCCGTGCCGCCCTCGAAAGGTGAGTCCTGGACGAACCACTTCTCGTCCTTGCGGAGCAGCACGTTGGCGTAGATGAGCGAGCCGCCGCCGAGCCCACTCGACACGACCGCCTCGATGCCCCGGAAGGACCAGATGTGGAAGAGCCCGTGCCGGCCCTCGCTGGGGTCCCAGAAGTTCCGGCTCATCTCGCTCGGCGACCGGGCGAACGAACCGGGAGGGTAGCGCTTGCCCCGCTCCAGCAGCACGACGCTGTGGCCCGCCTCGGCGAACCGGTAGGCGGTCACCGACCCACCGAAGCCGGAGCCGACCACGACCGTCGCCACGTGTTCAGGCATGGTGCTCATCGCCTCGCTTCCGCACAGGCATCTCCCCCGACCCGGCGTGCTGCGCCGCCGGGCGAAGCCGCAGTCGCGCGTACGCCGCCACGGCGTGCTCGGGCAGCACGTCTTGTTGTGAACGTAGGCCATGGGATCAGGCTGGGTAAATGAACCCTTCAACCCGCCAGGCATAGCCCAGATGCGCTATGCCGTCGCGGCGGCGCGGCCTGGATTCGCCTGTCGTGGCGCGGCAGCCGATGACGGTGGCCGTGTGACAGGGTGGCGGCATGGTGCGTGTGGCGCTCACCGGAGGCATCGGGGCAGGCAAGACGTCGGTGAGTGACCTGCTCGCCGAGCACGGTGCTGTCGTGATCGATGCCGACCTGCTCGCACGCGAGGTGGTGGCGCCCGGCACCGCGGGGCTGGCCGAGGTCGTCGTGGCCTTCGGTCCCGACGTACTGACCGAGGCCGGCGAGCTGGATCGTGGTGCCCTGGGACGGCGAGTCTTCGCCGACGACGGCGCGCGCCAGCGGCTCGAGGCGATCGTGCATCCACGGGTCCGGGCCAGAGCCCGCGAGATCGAAGCCGCCGCTGCTCGGGATGCCGTCGTGGTGCACGTGATCCCGCTGCTGGTCGAGACCCGTCAGGCGGCCGACTTCGACGTGGTCGTGGTGGTCGACGTACCCGAGCAGGTGGCCCAGGAGCGGCTGACGTCGTCGCGAGGTATGACACCGGCCGAGATCGAGGCGCGGGTAGCGGCTCAGGCCAGCCGTGACGAACGGCTCGCAGCCGCCAGTGAGGTCATCGTCAACGACGGGACCCACGAGCAGCTACGAGCCGACGTGGACGCGCTCTGGTCGCGCCTGCAGCTGCGCTGATCCGCAGCGGCAGGGTCGAGATGCGCAGGTGGCCCTTCCAGGCGGCCACCGATCAGTTGTCAGAACCCAGTGACGCTATAGGGCAACCACAATCTGACAAGTCGGCAGGTCAGGCGGCCAGATCCGGGTCGGCGAGCTTGCGGAGCTTGGCCAGCGCCTCACGCTCGAGCTGTCGCACCCGCTCGGCCGACACACCGTGCCGGGCGCCGATGTCGGCGAGCTTCTCCTGCCGGCCGTCGGTGAGGCCGTAACGGGAGCGGATGACGTCGGCTGAGCGCTCGTCCAGCAGCTCGACCAGCTCGTCCAGCCGCTGGCGCGACTCGACGTCCAGCACGGCTGAATCGGGGCCGGGCGCCGCCTCTCGCGCGACCAGGTCGCCTAGCGAGGTGTCGCCGTCTTCGTCGACCGGTGTGTCCAGGCTCACATGGTCACGACCCCACGAGATCAGCTCCAGCACCCGATCGACCTCGATGCCGAGCTCGTTGGCGATCTCCTGTGGCTCGGGCTCGCGACCGAGCTGGCGCTCGAGGGTGCGGCGAGCCGACCCGATCTGGTTGAGCTCCTCGACGACATGGACCGGGAGCCGGACCACCCGCGCCTGCTGCGCGATGCCCCGGGTGATGGCCTGCCGGACCCACCAGGTGGCGTATGTGGAGAACTTGAAGCCCTTGGCGTAGTCGAACTTCTCCACAGCGCGGATCAGGCCGGTGTTGCCCTCTTGGATCAAGTCGAGCATGGGCATCGCGGACCGACCGTACTTCCGCGCGATCGACACGACCAGCCGGAGGTTCGCCTGGATGAACTGCTGGAGCGCCTTGTCGCCCTCGCGGACGAGCCACTCGAGCTCCTCACGCGAGGCGCGCTTGGGTGCGCCGCCCCGGGCCCGGGCGATCCGGCCGGTGTCGAGCAGGTGCTGGGCGAACAGACCCGCCTCGATGGTCTTGGACAGCTCGACCTCGGTGGCGGCGTCGAGCAGGGGAGTGCGGGCGATCTCGTCGAGGTACATGCCGACGCTGTCGCGCCCCTCGATCGTGCTCTCGCGTGACTCCACCGTTGCTGTGCGACGAGTGGCCACTGGCTCTCCTCTCCTGAGGGCGTTCCGCGGGTGCACAGATGACAACGCGTCTGTGACCCCGAAGATTCCGGCCCCGATGACCCGGAATGTCCGCCCGGCTCCCGCTGCGGGAGTACCCGATAGAACGCCGGTTTCCACCCGAAGGTTGCCGCTCTCAGCGGTTTCTTACGTCCAAGGTTGTACGCCGTGCGACGCGCGTGCGATGTCGACGATCCAGGCGAGGTAGTCGGCGGTCTCCCGCCAGGCGTCGTACCGCCCACTGGCGCCGCCATGACCCGCCGACATCTCGCACTTGAGCAGGATCGGCTTGTCGGTGATGGCGGTGGCCCGGAGCTGGGCCACCCACTTGGCCGGCTCGACGTAGAAGACGCGCGTGTCGTTGATGTTGGTGATGGCGTAGATGGCTGGGTAGGCGCCGGCCTCGATGTTCTCGTACGGCGAGTAGGACTTGATGTAGGCGTAGACCTCCGGGTCGTGCAGGGGGTCACCCCACTCGTCCCACTCGTTCACGGTCAACGGCAACGACGGGTCGAGGATCGTCGTGAGCGCGTCGACGAACGGCACGTGCGCCACGATCCCGGCGAAGAGCTCAGGCGCCATGTTTGCGACCGCGCCCATGAGCAGACCGCCGGCGCTACCGCCGTGCGCGACCAGCCGAGCCGGCGAGGTCCAGCCGTCGTCGATCAGGTGCTGGGCGGCGTCGACGAAGTCGGTGAAGGTGTTGCGCTTGGTCAGAGTCCTGCCGTCCTCGTACCACTGGCGGCCCATCTCGCCGCCCCCTCGGATGTGCGCGACGGCGACGACGACGCCGCGATCGAGCAGTGACAGCCACGGAATGCGCATCACCGGGTCGATGCTGATCTCGTACGAGCCGTACCCGTAGAGCAGCGCGGGAGCCTTGCTCCGCGCTGCCACGTCGCGGCGATGGATGACCGAGACCGGGATCCGGGCACCGTCCCGCGCGGTCGCCCACTCGCGGACCTGGACGTAGTCGGCCGGGTCGTAGCCACCCAGCACCTGCTGCTGCTTGCGCAGATGTCGCTGGCCGGTCTCCGGGTCGACCTCGAAGACGCTCGACGGCGTGAGCCAGGACTGGTAGCCGAGCCGAACCAGCGGCTGCTCCCAGTCGCTGAAGCCGGTGGCGTGGACGTCGTACATCGGCTCGTCCCACTGCAGGTCGGAGCCGTCGCCGAGTCCGCCGTCGCCGAGGCGGAAGACGCGTACCTGGGGCAGCCCGTGCTGTCGCAGGTTGACCACCACGGCGCTAGCCGATGCCCCGACGTCGACCACGCGCACGTCGTCACTGGGCGCGATGACCGTCGAGAGCTCGTCGAGCGAGTGCAGGCCCGTCGACCCGGTGCCCAGGGTGAAGTTGAGGGCGTCCTTGTTGTGCAGCACGAGCAGTACGTCGTCGGACCCGATCACCGCGTGCTCGACGGAGTACTCGACCCCGGTCTCCCGGGGCACCACCACCTCGAAGTCGCCGGTCGGGTCGGCCGCGTCGAGCAGCCGACATTCGCTCGTGGTCCTGGAGTGGGAGTCGACGAGGAGGAACCGGTCCGACGTCGTACGCGAGATCGAGGTCCAGAAGCGGTCGTCAGCCTCGTGGTGGACCATTACGTCGGCTGCGGCGTCGGCGCCGAGGGCGTGCCGCCAGATCTTGTCCGGGCGCCAGCTGTCATCGACGGTGGAGTAGAAGAGATGGGTGCCGTCGGCGGACCAGGTCACCCCGCCCACCGTGTTGGCGATCGTGTCGGACAGCAGCTCACCGGTGCGCAGATCCTTGACCACGACGGTGTAGCGCTCGTCGCCGACGACGTCGGTCGAGTAGGCCACCAGGGTCTCGTCCAGGGTCACCGAGAAGGCGCCGAGTCGGAAGAACTCCTGCCCTTCGGCGAGCTCGTTGCCGTCGACCAGCACCTCTTCGCCCGGTATGTCGACACCGGGCTCCAGGACCGGCGGGGTCCAGTCGTCAGCGCCCGCCTTCGTGCGGCAGATCAGGGCGTACTGCTGCCCCTCGACGGTGCGCTGGTAGTACCACCAACCGCCGGAGCGGCTCGGGACCGAGAGATCGGTCTCCTGGGTGTGGGCCTTGATCTCGCCGAAGATCGCCTCGCGCAGATCCGCCAGGTGTGCGGTGCTCGCCGCGGTGTAGGCGTTCTCCGCCTCCAGATACGCACGGGTCTGCTCGCTGTCCTTGTCCCTGAGCCACTCGTAGCTGTCGATGAACGTGTCACCGTGATGGGCGCGCTCGGTGGGGATCTGGGCTGCGACGGGAGGGGTGGGGGAGTCACTCACGAGGCGACACACTAGCCGCCGGTTCCGGCGCAACGCGACCGAGATTCCGCACGGAGGGGGAGAGCAGCGTCGACAGGGCGATGAGCACATAGACGACAGCCGACATGATGAGCACGTCCTGGGCGTCGAAGATCTCCGCCAGCGGACCGTAGGCCACCTGCCCGACCGGGATCGCGACGAACGAGCCGAACGCGTCGTACGACGCAACCCGGGACAGCACTTCGTTCGGCACGTGCTCGTGGTACGCCGTCTGCCAGCCGATCGAGAAGACCTCGACGCCGCAGCCGGCGATGAAGGACAGCAGCATGAGGGGCGCAAGCACAGGGTCGAGCCCGAGCAGCAGCATGGGTGGCGCGAAGGCGCACATCCCGATCATGCCGGCTCGGACCGGCCGCTCGAGCCGCCAGCGCATCATGACGACCGTCATGACGAGCAGCCCCGCCGCCTCGGCGCTCAGCACCCAGCCCCAGCCGCGCACCCCGATGGTGTCCTCGGCGACAGTCGGCCCAAGGATGAACCAAGCCCCGGCGTGGAGGCGTTCATCAGGCCGAAGGCCAGCACGACCACCCACACCCACTGCATCGAGGTGAAGACGGACCACCCTTCGCGGAGGTCGCGCCACATTGACGGAGCCGCGAGCCGCTCCCGGGCGAGGGCGGCCGGCAGCTTCATCCTGGCCATGCACCAGGCGGCCAGCGCCCAGGTGGCGGCGTCGAGGAGCAGCGCCCAGCCGGACCCCACGACCACGACGAGGAGCGCGCCGATCGTCGGCCCGAGGACGGCGAGGCCGTTGCGCGAGAAGCCGAGCATCGCGTTGGCCTGCTGGATGTGGGTGCGCGGCACCACCTGGGGTACGACGCCCTGCATGGCCGGGAAGGTGAAGGCGCTGACGGTGCCGTTGAGCGCCTCGAGGGCGACGATCATCCACAGCTCCGCGGAGCCGGTGAGCAGCAGTACCGCCACCGCGGCCTGGGTGACGGCGGAGAGGTAATGCGAGATCTGCATGACCGCCGACCGGGAGAACCGGTCCGCGACGACACCCCCCACCAGCAGGAACACGACCATCGGGACGCTGCGCGCCGCCAGCACCAGCCCGAGCGCACTGGCGGAGTCGGTGAGGTCGAGGACGGCGAAGGTCAGTGCGATGGGCGCGATCGTCGAGCCGAGCACCGAGATCGACCGGCCGGTGTAGTACCAGGCGAAGCGGGCGTCCCGCAGCGGCATGAGCGCGTCGGGCAGTCTCACGCCTCGCCCTCGCGCTTGTCGGTGACTTCGGTGTTTGCGTCCGCGCCCGCAGGAGGCTGGGGCTGACTGTCGCGAGCCTGCAACTCGAACAGCATCGCCGTCATGGTGACATGCAGCGTCCCTTCGGTGCGCGGTGGTTGCGCCTCGTCGTGGATCAGCGCCGACGCCTCCTGCACGAGGTCGCGGACCTGCCGCCATACGTCGGCCGTGACCCAGGTCTCGACGTCGCTGGTGTACCCGAGACCACCTGGAGCAGCCAGCCGGCTCCGGCGCGTCAGCTCGGTCGCGATGGCCTCGCGGAAGGCATGCCCCTCCGATGGCGAGGGATGCGCACCGGCAGCCGGCGCACCCTGCCCGGCGTGGCGGCCGTAGCGGTAGCGCTTGGCGACGCCACCGCGGATCTTCTCCTCACCGACCTCGGTGATCTGCCCGGCCCTGGCCAGCACCCGCAGGTGGTACGACGCGTTGGCCTGACTGATGTCGAGCTCGCGTGCCACCTCGGAGGCGGACATCGCCGCGCCGGTGAGTAGCGACAGCATCCGGATCCGGAGCGGGTGCGCGATAGCCCGAAGGGAGCTGACCTCCAAAGACATGTTTGGGAGTATGGTCGCCCTGTCCCCGTACTGTCAAACACTTCTTTGGAGGTTGGGAGACGTCTTCGCCAGACACGTGTTCGAAATCTGTGCACCACCCTCAACACGCCGTCTGAGCTGTGGAAACCGACCCCGGCCAGGTCGGGGAACATCAGACCATCCCTGCGACGCGGCAGATCTTCCCCGAACCACGCGCGTGTCGGCAGCCAGGGCCTATCCGGGGCACGCCGCAAGAGCGGGTATGCCGCGATAATGGGTCCATGGCAGGCGGCTGGGAGTTCTGGATCGACCGGGGCGGGACGTTCACCGACGTCGTGGGCCGACGCCCCGACGGCCGGCTCGTCACCCACAAACTGCTGTCGCACAATCCGGGGCGGTACCGGGACGCCGCCGTCGCCGGGATCCGGCCTGCTGCTCGGTGTCGGCCCGGACGAGCGCGATCCCGGCCGACCGGGTCGATGTCGTCAAGATGGGCACCACGGTCGCCACCAACGCCCTGCTCGAGCGCCGCGGCGAGCCGACCGTCCTGGTCACACGCGAGGGCTTCTCGGGACGCCCTGCGCATCGCCTACCAGAACCGGCCCCGGATCTTCGACGCGGCAGATCGTGCTGCCCGAGCTGCTGCACTCGAGCGCGTGATCGAGGTCCCCGAAGAGCGCTCGACGCCCACGGAGGCGTGGTCACGCCGCTCGACAGGCGGCGGTCCCGAGCAGTTGAAGGCGGCACGCGCCGACGGCTTCCTCAGCGCCGCCGTCGTCCTGATGCACGGCTACCGCCACCCCGGCACGAGCAGCGCATCGGCGCCGTCGCCCGAGCAGATCGGCTTCACCCAGGTCAGCTGTCCCACGAGGTCAGCCCGCTGATCAAGCTGGTGCCGCGCGGCGACACCACGTCGTGGACGCCTACCTCTCGCCGATCCTGCGTCGCTACGTCGACGAGGTCGCAGCGGAGACTCACGGCGTCCGCCTGATGTTCATGCAGTCCAACGGCGGACTGCGCGAGGCGCATCACTTCCGCGGCAAGGACGCCGATGCTGTCCGGGCCCGCCGGCGGCGTCGTCGGCATGGCCCGCACCGCCGCAGCAGGCCGGGTTCGACCGGGTCATCGGCTTCGACATGGGCGGCACATCCACCGATGTGTCGCACTACGCGGGCGAGTTCGAGCGCGAATCGGCACCCAGGTCGCCGGCGTACGGATGCGCGCCCCGATGATGAACATCCACACCGTCGCCGCGGGCGGGGGCTCCGTCCTGCACTTCGACGGCCGCCGCTACCGGGTGGGCCCGGACTCAGCCGGCGCCGAGCCCGGGCCGGCCTGCTACCGGCCGCGGCGGGCCCGCTGACCGTCACGGACGCCAACGTGATGCTCGGCCGGATCCAGCCCGGCTACTTCCCCGCCGTCTTCGGCGACCACGAGGGCGAGCAGCCCCTCGACGCCGAGACGGTGCGCGAGCGTTCGCCGCGCTCGCCGGCGGAGGTCGCAGGCGAGCGGCACCGCGCAGCCCCGAGGAAGTGGCCGCCGGGTTCCTGGAGATCGCCGTGCTCAACATGGCCAACGCGATCAAGAAGATCTCCGTCCAGCGCGGCCACGACATCACCCGCTACGCCCTGTCCACCTTCGGCGGCGCCGGCGGACAGCACGCCTGTGCGGTCGCGGACGCGCTGGGCGTCCACGGTGCTCGTGCCGCCGTTCGCGGGGTGCTCTCCGCGTACGGCATGGGCCTTGCGGACGTCACGGCCATGCGCGAGCGGTCGGTGGAGGCGGAGCTGGCGAAGGGCGGTGACGCGCCTCGAGCGACATCTGCGACGAGCTCGCCGAGCGACCCGCGACGGACTGCGCGACGACAAGGGCGTCCCCGACGAGGCGATAGCGGTGGGCGCGCGGGCGCGTCTCGAGTACGCGGGCACCGACGCCAGCCTGCCCGGCCACGGTGCGGCACTGGACGAGATGGAGCAGGAGTTCGAGCGGCCTACCGCAGGCCGTTACGCGTTCACCATGCCGACAAGCCGCCATCGTCGTCGAGGCGGTCTCGGTCGAAGCCGACCGCCGAGACCACGTCACATCCGGCACGAGGTTCCCGCGACCGGACGGACGGGGGGACTGGCCCCGCGCGCCCCGGGTGCGGATGTACACCGACGAGTGGACCGAGGTGGACCTCTTACCGCCGCGACGACCTGCCCACCGGAGACGCCGTCGACCGGGCCGGCCATCATCGCCGAGGCCGAATGCGACCACCGTCGTGGATCCCGGCTGGCAGCGCCGCGCGTCACAGAGCACGACCACCTGATGCTGACGCGCACCAGTCCCCGGCCCGGCAGGACGACGTCGGCACCGAGGTGGACCCGGTCATGCTCGAGCTGTTCAACAACCTCTTCATGTCGATCGCCGAGCAGAT
Organism: uncultured Actinomycetota bacterium; assembly: GCA_963830495.1. Lineage (GTDB taxonomy): Bacteria > Actinomycetota > Actinomycetes > Propionibacteriales > Nocardioidaceae > CAWHMS01. Next base: position 253,079 of record CAWHMS010000001.1, read on the forward strand.
GGGCGTGCGGCTGCGAGACACCGCCCACTCGGTCAACATCAAGGAGCGGCTCGACTTCTCGTGCGCCCTCTTCGACGCCGAGGGCAACCTGATCGCCAACGCGCCCCACATGCCCGTCCACCTGGGCTCGATGGGGGAGTCGATCAAGGAGGTGCATCGCCGCGAAACGGGGGAGCATGCGACCCGGCGACGCCTACGTGATCAACGACCCCTACCACGGCGGCACCCATCTGCCCGACATGACCGTCGTGACGCCGGTGTTCGACCCGGCAGGCGAGCACATCCTCTTCTACGTCGCCTCCCGCGGCCACCACGCCGAGATCGGCGGCATCACCCCGGGCTCGATGCCCGCGTTCAGCACGCACGATCGACGAGGAGGGCGTGCTGTTCGACAACTGGCTGCTCGTCCGGGACGGCCGGATGCGGGAGCAGGAGACGCTGGAACATGCTGACGAGTGGGCGCGTACCCGACCCGCGACCCGGAGAACAACCTGGCCGACCTGCGCGCCAGCTCGCCGCCAACGAGAAGGGCGTCGGCCGAACTCGGCGGATGGTCGACGAGTTCGGGCTCGACGTGGTCCACGCTTACATGGGCCACGTGCGGCAGAACGCCGAGGAGGCGGTGCGTCGGGTCATCTCGGCCCTGCGCGACGGCAGTTACCGCTACGAGCTCGACACCGGCGCCGTCATCGAGGTGGCGGTGCGCGGTGGACCACGAGGCGCGGAGCGGCGCACATCGACTTCACCGGTACCTCGCCGCAGCAGCCGGGCAACACCAATGCGCCCACATCGGTGGTGATGGCCGCGGTGCTTTACGTGTTCCGGACACTGGTCGACGACGACATCCCACTCAACGCCGGCTGCCTCCAGCCGATCGAGGTGACGATCCCGGAGGGCTGCATGCTCGCGCCACGGCACCCCGCGGCAGTTGTGGCCGGCAACGTCGAGACGTCGCAGGCGGTGACCGGAGCGCTGTACGCCGCACTGGGCGCCCAGGCCGAGGGGTCCGGGACGATGAACAACCTGACGTTCGGGAACGACCGCTACCAGTACTACGAGACGATCGCGAGCGGGTCGGGGGCAGGAGACGGCTTCGACGGCACAGACGTCGTCCAGACGCACATGACCAACTCCCGGCTGACCGATCCCGAGGTGCTCGAGTGGCGGTTCCCGGTGCGGCTGGACAGCTACGAGATCCGCCGGGGAAGCGGCGGTGACGGGCCGCTGCTGCGGCGGCTCCGGAGGTCGGCCGGCGGCTCCGCTTCCTCGAGCCGATGACCGCGACGATCCTGAGCAGCCACCGCCGGGTCGCCGCCGTACGGGATGGCCGGGGGTGGTTCCGGGGCGCTCGGCGCGCAGTGGATCGAGCGCGCCGACGGCACGGTCACCGAGGTGGCCGGTCGCGACTCCGTCGAGGTCGGCGCAGGGGACCTGCTCGTCGTCGAGACCCCTGGCGGCGGCGGGTACGGAGCCTCCCAGACCTGACGGGCGACCCGAACGCGGGATCGGCAGCCGTCCTGAGCGTCGCAGTGCGCGCCTCAGCGCCGGCTGCGCGACACGTGCCAGAGCCACGCCAGGCCGAGGAGGGGCAGCACCAGCGGCACGAAACCGTAGCCCTGCCCGTACGTCGACCACACCGTCGCGTCGGGAAACAGGTCAGGATCCAGCACGGTGAGCGTCCCAACCGTGAGCACGCCGACCAGCTCCACCAGCACCGCCACCCAGGCCACCCGGGTCGCGACCGGGCCGCCGCGCGCCAGCGAGACGGTGGCGACGATGTAGACGAGGGCCGCGAACAGCGAGAGCAGGTATGCCAGCGGCGCCTCGTCGAAGTCGGTCGCAAGCTGCACCGTGGACCGGGCCGTCGCCGAGATGGCGAAGACGGCGTACACGGCGACCAACAGCCGCCCGGGCCCGGTGTTGGTGGCGGCCTCAGGCACCCGGGGCCATCCAGACCTGGTGGGACCGCAGCACCAGTGCGGCGATCGTGACGCCGGCGAGCACGAGGACCGCCGTCCCCCAGCGGGACTTCTCCGCCACGGCCCACACCACGGCGATCGGCAGGATCAGGACGGTGGTGAGCAGGTAACCGACGAACGTCGCCGTCTCCACCTCCCGGTCCGATACGCCGAGGGCGACCAGCCCAGCCACGAGCTGGGCGAGCAGCAGCACCTCGAGCGTCGCCAGCCCGTAGAAGAGCGGATTGTCGAGCGCCCGCTCGCTGGCGGTGTAGTAGCCGGCCCAGGCGGCAGCGCCGAGTGCCAGCGCGATCAGCACCCAGGTCGTCAGGTCGGTCACCGGACGATCCTCTCAGGGCACGGCGTCGACAGCGGCCTCGGCATCCGCCTCCGGCTCCACCCGCCTCGGCCGCAGGTCGGGGTCGTCCGCGGGGAACGTGCGGACCGGCCCGGCCGGTGTCTCGGCCGTCTCGAAGCGGACGGTGACCCGGCCGAGACCGGCACCCCAGACCCAGCCCGGCCCGTGCTCCGAGTGCTCCACGTCCATCCCCGGCCGCCAGCCCGAGCCGTGCCGCGGGCGAGCCCCCGCAGTCAGCGCCTCGTGCTCGAGCGGTACGTCGTCCGAGCCCTCCTCGTCGTCACCGAACAGGTCCTCCTGCACCCAGTCCACCAGGCCCGACACCCCCACGCCGAGCAGTCGGACGCCCCCGGAGGTGTCCATCTCGGCCAGCATCGTCCGGGCCAGCCGGCTCACCAGCGCGGGTCGGTCGGTAGGGCCGGCGAGGGTGGCCGAGCGGCTGTGGGTGCTGAAGTCGTGCAGCCGCACCTTGACCGTGATCGTGCGACCGGAGAGCTTGGCCTTGGTCAGCCGCGCGCACACCGCCTTCGCATGCCGGTCGACGATCGAGGCGAGCAGCGCCGGCTCCACGAGGTCGTTCTCGAAGGTGTCCTCCACCGAGACCGACTTGGTCTCGCGCTCCGCGACCACGAGCCGGTCGTCCTCGGCCCTGGCCAGCGCGTGCAGGCTGCCGCCCTGCGATCGGCCGAGCAGCCGGACCAGCTCCTCCGGGCTGATCCTCTGGAGCTCGGCAACGGTCTGTACGCCGACACGCCTGAGTCGTTCGGCTGTGGCGGGACCCACTCCTGGGATCACCGTCACCTGCATCGGGCGCAGCAGATCCACCTCGCTGCCGGGCGGCACCACCACGAGACCATCCGGCTTGTCGAGGTCACTGGCGATCTTGGCGACGAGCTTCGAGCTGGCGACCCCTACCGAGGCGGTGAGTCCTCCGGTGGCATCGTGCACCGCCTCCTTGAGCTCGGCTCCGATCCGGGCCGCCTCCTCGACCGACAGCTCCGGGCCGGCAGGGGAGGCGGCCAGGTCGACGTACGCCTCGTCGAGCGAGAGCGGCTCAACCAACGGCGAGAGGGCGTGCATCTCGGCCATCACCGCGCGACTCGTCGCGGTGTACGCGTCGACGCGACCGCTCAAGAAGGCGGCGTGCGGACACCGTGCTCTGGCCTCTGCCGTCGACATGGCCGAGCGGACGCCGTACCGACGTGCCTCGTACGACGCCGTCGCCACCACGCCGCGCTGGCCCACCCCTCCCACCACGACCGGCTTGCCTCGCAGAGAGGGCTTGTCCCTCTGCTCGACGGCGGCGAAGAAGGCATCGAGATCGAGGTGGAGGATCGACGCCCGGTTACGCACAGGCTCCATCCTGCCCGAGCGCAGTCCACAGATCAGGGCGATCCGGGCCACGCCGTCGACCGCGTCGGCAACCCTCGGCAGATGCCGAAGCGATCACACCCCCAGCGGGCGGCACGCCGCGGCGCCGCCCAGCCCGTCACCACCGTGCGCAGCCCGGCGGACACGCTTGCGCTGGTGCCGTACCTGTTCGGGTTCACGCCGCACGAGAGCCTCGTTGTCATCTCCCTGACCGGTCCCCGACAGCGTTTCGGGCCGACCTTTCGCCTCGACCTGCCGCCGCCCGAGCACCGCACCCTGCTGACCTGCCAGGTGCTCGACCTCGTCCGGCGACATCGGTACCGATCCGTGCTGGTGGCCGTCTTCAGCGCAGAGCCGGAGCGCGCCGATCCATGGATAGCCCAGGTGCTCGACGGCCTCGACGATGCCGGGGTGAGGGTCGCCGGCGCGTTCCGAGGAGACGGCTCGCGATGGTGGTCCTACCTGTGCGACGACCCGACCTGCTGCGGCCCGGACGGCACCGCGTACGATGTCCAGGCCTCTCCCGCAGCGGCAGACGCCGTCCTCGCGGGGCTCGCGAAGGCGCCTGACAGGGAGGCGCTGCGGGCGCAGTTCGAGCCTGATGACGGCACGTCTCGGCAGGCTGTCGCGGTCGCACTGGCCGAGCTGCGCAACGGGGAGCGAGCCCGTGGCCCCGTGGCCGCCCCGATGACGGTGCCCGAGGTGAGGCGGCTGATCCCGCTACTGCTGTCGGGCCTCGAGCTCTCGGCCGGCGAGCAGGCACTGCTGCTGCTGAGCCTGCTGGAGGTGCAGGTCAGGGACGAGGTCTGGGGCTCGATGCGGCGCGAGACCGCCGCCCAGCATCTCGAGGTGTGGAGTGCACTCACGCGGGTGGCGCCCGATGATCTGCTGGCGCCGGTGGGGTCCCTGGCTGCATTCGCGGCTTGGCTCAGGGGGAGCGGAGTGCTCGCGGCGCATGCGGTCGAACGCGTCCTCGACGTACACCCCGACTACTCGATGGCCCGGCTGCTGCAGCGCGCGCTCGATGGTGCAGTCGACCCTCGCACCTGGACCTTCGAGGACCCCTGACGGCGCCACCACGGGGTCGCCCCGTGCGGCGCGCGCGCCGCACGGGTCGGCGGCCGCGCGCGGCGCGAGTGCCAGTGCCGGTGGCGGCGCGTCCGGGGGCAGGGCAGGCTTGGCTCACGGGCCCGGCTCGACCGTGGTCCACCGATAAGGGAGCATGCATGGGGCGTGACGTCGAGCGATTGGAGTTCACCCGCGAGGACCGACGTCGGTACCGCGAGAAAGTTCGCCGCTGCCTCGACGTCTTCGCTCGGATGCTGCGCGAGTCGCGGTTCGACGTCGACCGACCGATGACCGGCATCGAGGTCGAGCTCAACCTGGTCGACGACGCCGGCGACCCGGCCATGAAGAACGCCGAGGTACTGGAGCGGATCGCAGACCCGGACTTCGTCACCGAGCTCGGACAGTTCAACCTCGAGATCAACGTGAAGCCGAGACGGCTGACCGGAGACGGCGTCGTGACCTTCGAGGACAACGTCCGGGCCAGCCTCAACGCCGCGGAGGAGAAGGCTCGCGAGGTCGGCGCGCATCTGATGATGGTCGGCATCCTGCCCACCCTGCGGACGGAGCACTTGCGCTACGAGAGCCTCTCGGCCAATCCCCGCTACCGAGTGCTCAACGACCAGATCTTCGCCGCCCGCGGAGAGGACCTCGAGATCGCGATCCAGGGTGTCGAACGGCTGCGTGCGACCTCTGACACGATCATGCCGGAAGCGGCATGTACGTCGATGCAGCTGCACCTCCAGGTGAGCCCCGACGACTTCCCGCGGTATTGGAACGCCTCCCAGGCGATCAGCGGCATCCAGCTCGCGCTGGGGGCCAACTCACCGTTCCTGCTCGGCAAGCAGCTCTGGGCCGAGACCCGCATCGCGTTGTTCGAACAGGCGACGGACACCAGGAGTGCAGAGCTGAAGTCTCAGGGGGTGCGGCCCCGGGTGTGGTTCGGCGAGCGTTGGATCACGTCGATCTTCGACCTGTTCGAGGAGAACGTGCGCTACTTCCCTGCGCTGCTGCCGATCGTCGAGGACGAGGACCCGGTGGCCACCCTGGACCGCGGCGATGCCCCTGAGCTCGCCGAGCTGCGCCTGCACAACGGCACGATCTACCGCTGGAACCGTCCGGTGTACGACGTGGTGCGCGGCGTACCCCACCTGCGGGTCGAGAACCGGGTCCTGCCTGCGGGGCCGACGGTCGTGGACATGATGGCCAACGCGGCGTTCTACTTCGGGCTGGTCCGCTCGCTGGCCGAGGACGAGCGTCCGGTGTGGTCGCAGATGTCGTTCAGTGCCGCCGAGGAGAACTTCCATGCCGGAGCGCAAGAGGGGATCGAGGCGGATGTCTTCTGGCCCGGCGTCGGCAGCGTGCCGGCGTCGGAGCTGGTGCTCAGGCGGTTGCTGCCACGCGCCAAAGAGGGCCTCGACCGCTGGGGCATCGACCCTGAGCAGCGCGACCGACTGTTGACCATCATCGAGCAGCGCTGCCTCACCGGCCGCAACGGCTCGACGTGGCAGAGCCAGACCTTCCACCGCCTCTTCGACGCGGGATCAATGGACCGCTTCGACGCCCTGCGCGAGGTGGTGCAGCGCTACAACCGGCTGATGCACGACAACCTGCCCGTGCACGAGTGGCCGGTGGAGTAGCCGGTCTAGTAGGTTCCAGGCAACCAGTCAGGGGTTCGAGGAGGCATTTCCATGGCAGTGATCGTCGTCGGATACGTTCCGAAGCCCGAGGGCAAGGCGGCACTGCGCCTGGCCGCGGAGGAGGCGAAGCTGCGCCACTCGAGTCTCGTCGTCGTCAACTCGCACCGAGGTGGTCGGGAGTTCGGGCGCGAGGACGCGTTCGAGTCCGAGACCCAGCTCGAAGAGGTCCGCAACGAGCTCAAGGAGGCCGGAGTCGAGTTCCAGATCCGGCAGCTCGTCCGCGGCATGGACCCCGCCGAAGACCTCATCAACGTCGCGCAAGAGGTCTCGGCCAGCGTCATCGTGATCGGGCTGCGCCGTCGCTCCCCGGTGGGCAAGCTGATCCTCGGCAGCAACGCCCAGCGCATCCTGCTGGACGCGCCCTGCCCCGTCCTGGCCGTCAAGTCAGCTGAGTGACCTCGGGCACGACGAGGAGTCAATGGCACTTCAGATCGCCCGGGATGCGCACGCCGACCAGGTTCTGACCGACAGCCCTTCGCCTTGCTCTGCGGAATGCCTCTTGACCAGCGTGTTTCGTCACCGGACAAAAGCCTCAGAGCACACGCGGCTCACGATCCCGGGAGCACGTGTCAGACCACACTCGGTCCACGCACTCACTAGGGCGCCTTCCTCGTCCGCTGCCCAACAGCTCACCGGTGTTGCGGTCTGACGCACCGCCTGCACGCTTCTGTTGCTCGCCGGTGATCGGGCTGACCTTCACCCGCGCCGACCGCGATCCCCGGCTGATGGCTGTACATCAGCGCTTGGCGACCTTGACCTGTACGGTCGCGGAGGCCATGTCGCAGGAGAACTGGCTGCAACCGGAGGCTTGGGCGGCCACGGTCGCCTTTCCCAGCTGGAGCGACCGCGACCCGGTGTCGACGAGGAAACTCCACCCGACCGGCGCATCTGACGTGCACGCCACGTCGGTGCTGCCGCTGCCACGCACCACGTTGCGGCCCTGAAGCTGCCGGATCTCGCCGCTGACCGTGGCCCATCCGGCGGTGTTACAGCGGATGCTCCCCGAGATCGTCGCCGTACCCGGGAGTCTGCCGAGTACCGCTGTCGAGCCTACGCTCAGCCCGAGCTCGTAAGGAGGCGGTGGTGGACCCTCTGGGGTCAGCGTCAGCACGAACGGCCCGGGGCTGCAGCAACCGGTGTACTGACCCACCATGAACAGATAGGTTTGGCCGCCGACGAACTCGAAGGTCGCCTGGCCGCCTACCGTGCAGGCATGCGGCATCAGACCACCGACATCATCGGCTGTGTAGAAGGCAGCAATTGGGACGGTCCCCGCTCCCGCCTGAAGGTCTACCACGACATTGGCGGTGGTCGCGGGGGTCCAGGAGTACCAGAGGGTGCCCGCTAGCGGTCCAATACTGCAGGACGGAGTTGGGTCGGTCGGGTCCGCCGTCGCTTGGGACGTATCGCCCGCTGCTTGCAACGGGGAACCTTCGACGACCTCCGGAGTGCTGCGGTCGTCGTTTGCGGGAGGCGCGGCGTGCGCGGTCCCCGTACCCCCGGTCAGCCCGATGCCTGCCAACAGAACGGCTAGCGTGACCCTGATCAATACGCCGAGACTCTTCATGACGGTGCTCCTGGTAGTCCTCGTGTTCCATGGAGACGAAACACACGCCGCTCGAACCGCCCGTCGGTGTGTCTCGACTGCTTGAGATGGTGCCCGCAGGGCCTTAAGGAATTCCTAAGTCGTTGCTTACCTCAGCGACGCGGAGTCGGGGACCCATTCATCATCGCGTTCACGGCGTCGAGGCTGCCGCTGCCGGCGACTGAAAGGGCGGTCATCACCGGGTTCGGCATGCACATGGTTGCCAGGATCACCAACGTGGGGCAGAAGAATCGGGACAGGCTCCTAGCATGTGCGCTCCATGCTTACGAGATACTCGGGGGCATGGGACTACACATCACCGGCGTGCCGGAAAGCGACGCTGTACTGGACAAATACCCGTTTGCGATCTTGCTCGGCATGATGCTTGACCAGCAGTTCCCGATGGAGCGTGCCTTCGCAGGTCCGGCCAAGGTGCTGGACCGCTTCGGCACCCTTGACCCAGCGGCGATCGCCGCTGCTCCGCCGGAGGAGTTCGCCGCGCTCTTCGCCCGCCCGCCGGTCGTACACCGCTACCCGCGCTCGATGGCCGGGCGCGTGCAGGAGCTCGCCAGACACGTCCTCGAGGAGTACGACGGCGACGCCGCCCGGCTGTGGGACGAAGCAGACTCAGGGCGGGAGCTGTTCGCCCGGATCCAGGCGCTGCCGGGTTTCGGAAAGCAGAAGTCACAGATCTTCGTGGCGCTGCTGGCCAAGCAGCTCGGCGTCACGCCGACCGGCTGGGAGGCTGTGGCGGGCGCCTACGCGGAGGAGGGTTCGTACAGGTCGGTCGCCGACGTACGCGACGCGGCATCGTTGGAGAAGGTGCGCGCCTTCAAGAAGGAGCAGAAGGCACAAGCGAAGGCTGCCCAGTAGCCGTGTGCCGCGGGCTTCGCTAGGCGGCCGGCCCCTCGTCGCGCACCGACTGCACGTCGACCAGCGCCGTGCGCAACCGGTCCAGCCAGTCCGCCTCGTGCTGACCGACCAGCCGGACGCACCAGACCAACGCCTCCGACCGCGACCTCGCCACGCCGGCGTCGACCAGCGTGTCGAGCACCTTGCGCTCGGGCTGTCGCAGCCTGGTCATGACCGGTGCAGATCGGTTCGTGAACAGCTGGTGTACGTCGCCACATCGGGCGCCCCACGCGACCTTCCGGCCGAACCGGTACTCCGCCTCGTCGGCGATCTGCATGCGCTCGCGCCGAGTGGTCTCGCGAAACCGCTTGATCCTCCCGGCCCTGCCCGCCTCACGTGCCGCGTCGGTGTCGTCGGTCTCCGGCTCGGCCAGCGTGCCCACCACCACGATCTCCTCGCGGTCGACGCTCACCTCGGCCGCGCCCTCGAACCAGTCGTCGGGAAGCCTTCCGTCAAACCATCCCTGAATTTCGTTCATGCTGCCATTACATGATTACACCATTGTGAGTGTCAAGGGGTCAGTTGAGCCCCCAGCTACCGCGGAGCGATCCGACCGGGCTGGGGTCCTGACCCCGATCCGGTCGGATCGGCCGCGCGAGGGTTCTGCTACCCGGTGACCATCACCTGCCTGGTAATGACGCCCGTTCTGCCCCAGCCGTCGCGGACGGTCAAGGTCACCGTGTACGTGCCGGCCGCGGGGAAGGTGTGCGACATCGCCGAGGAGGTGCTGGTCGGCGTACCGTCCCCGAAGTTCCACAGGTAGGTGAAGGTGTCCCCGGGGTTCGGGTCGGCCGATCCCACGCCGCTGATGTTGCAAACGAGCAGGTTGCACGCGGGCGGGTTGATGACCGGCACCGGCGCGAGGTTGTCCGGCGGCTCGGTGATCGTCACGGTGCGCGTCGTCGTGCCGGTGAGACCGTACTCGTCGCGCGCGGTCAGGGTGACGGTGAACGTGCCGGGCGCGGTGTAGTACATGGTCGGCAGCGGTCCAGACCCGGTGCGGCCGTTCCCGAAGTTCCACGTGTACGTCAGGGTGGGCGCATTCTCGTCCGTCGAGCCACGGGCATCGAAGGCACACGAGTTGTTGTTGGTGCACGACACCGTGGCGTTGGCCACCGGCGGCTGGTTGCCCGGCGGCGAGGTAACCGTCACGTTGACCTCGGACGGGATCGGCTGCACCTGGTCGTGGATGTCGACGGCCCGGACGAGCACCCGGTACGCGCCGTCGGGGATCACCGGCGTCGTGTAGGAGTAGTTCGACCCCGGAGTGCCCGGGCTGGTGAGGAACGCCGAGCGCCAGCTGGGGCTGGTGCTTGTGAAGCCTCCACTCGAGCTCATGTAGCGGCCCAGGCTGTCGATGATCGCGATCTCGACCTCTGCCATCCCGGTGTCGTCGAGGGCACGGCCGCTTACGACGATGCGCGCCTCGGTGAACACGGTGCCCTCGGTCGGCTGGCCGAGGCCGTCGGCGAGCCATGGGTCCAGGTCGCCCGGGAAGACGAGATAACGAGAGGTCGCCCCCGACGTCGAGGTGTCCTGCTGGCCGGACGTGTCGAACGCGTACGCCGTCACGCTGTAGTCACCGTTGGACGGCAGGTCGACCGAGAGCGTCCAGCCGGTGCTGGTGGCGCCGGGAGCCGCGAGGGTCGCGGGCAGCCGCGCGAACGCCGCGGACAGGCTTCCGTTCGGCTGCAGATAGCGGCCCGAGTCGTTCTCGCGCAGGGTCAGCTCGACGCTCGCGACGCCGAAGTCGTCGGTCGCCGTCCCCGCCAGGTCAAGATGCCGCACCTCGATGTCGGAGAACGTGCCGGTCGGGCTGATCAGCCCGTTCGGCGGCGCGTCTCCGGGCACCTGCACGTTGATCGTCAGCCGCCCCTGGTTCGTCGAGGAAGTGCTCAGACCGTCGTTGTCCGTGGCGCGCACGTTGAACGTGTACGTGCCCGGCCGCAGGTTGAACGGCGTCGTGTAGGACCAGTTGTAGCTGGACGCGTTGAGGTTGCCTGGCGAGACTCGGTGCCACTCCTGGACGACGTCGACACCCCAGCTGCCGTCAGCGCCCAGGTTCTCCCGGGTGGTGCTGTTGCGCAGCGTGACCTCGACGTTCGCCAACGCCTGCTCGTCGGCAGCCCCGCCGGAGAAGGTGAGCGGGCTGCCCGGAGGCAGCGTGAGCGTAGGCGACGTGGTGGGCGGGATCATCGACGCGGGTGCGTTGATAGAGACGCCTGGCGCCTGCGCGTCCGCGTCGATGCGCCACTCACGTACGGCGTTGCGCAGGTCGCTCTGCCCCGCCGTGTCGATGGCGGTCGCGCTCATCTTCCAGATGCCTTCATGCGGCAGGCTGACGTCGTACCGCCAGGTGGCGTTCGTGGCGCCGACCACGTCCGGGAGCCCGCGGAACGTGTTCAGCTCGCCTGCCATCGTGCCGTCGTCCTGCAGGTAGGCCCCGGTCTCGTCGCGGAACCAGTAGCTGAGCGCGGAGACGCCCCGGTCGTCGGTGGCCGTGCCGGTGGCGGTGAACTGGGTGCTGGTGAGGATGCTGGCCGACGGTGTGCTGATACCCGTCGACGGCGTGGCGTCGTCGAAGCTGAACGACTCGATCTTCTTGATCGCCTTAGTGCTGTCGCTGCTTCCGTTGGCGGCGAAGGTCTTGGCCTGGATCTGGAGCACCCTGGTGCCCGTCACCGTGACCCGCAGCGACCAGCCGGTCGATGACGAGTTGGCGGTCGCCAGCTCGGCGTTGATGCTGTTGCTGCCACCCCAGGTGGTGCCGTTGTCCTGCAGGAACTGCTTGGTCGCGAGGTCCTTGATCTCGACCTGGACCCGGTTGACGCGCGTCGCGGTCGGCGTCGTCGCCATGCCGTCGATCACGAACGGGGTGCCGGCCGGGAGGACTCGTCCCTCGATCGGGTTGACGATCGTGGTGTCGAGTGCGCTCGGCGCGGGCAGCGTGGTGAAGTCGTAGAACGCGACCCGCCCGGTGTTGACGCCACCCTGGGTGCGCCCGTCACCACCGACGAACAGCCCACGAGCCGTGGCCTCCATCGCCTTGTTGCCCTCGAACGAGCTGGACCCCGGGTTCCACTCCAGTGCCTTCCCGGTGGCCGGGTCGAGCGCGCCGATGTGGTTGCGGCGTACGACGGCGTCGCCCAGGCCGTAGCCCGACAGGCCTTGGCCGGTGCCATACCCGACGTTGTCGAGCCCTGGCCACGGGTCGGGCGCCGAGGGCGACTCCTGGAAGTTGAAGTGGCCGCCGGTGTACACCGCCGCCTCTGTGACCGCGATCGAGTAGACGCTGTCGAAGTGCCGGGACACCCAGAGCGGCTCGACGAAGTCGCCGCCGGCGATGGGGAACGCGATGGCGGTGTCGTTGATGGGCGGCCGGTCGCCTCCGGAGCCGCTGCCGACGACGAAGTACTGGTCGTTGGGCGCGATGTCACCGGCGTACACGCGCTGCACGCCACCGACGAACTGCAGGTTGTCGTCCCAGAGCCGGGTCCGCCAGGGCGACAGCTCCTTGGTCTGCGTGTTGATGAGCCCGACTCCGTAACGGTCTTGACCGTCGATCCGGCGCGCGGTGTGCACCACGAGGAGCTTGCTGTCGTCGTGGGTCAGCTTCAGCTGTTGGACAGTGAGGGCGCCGTTGAGCCCGATGCCGCCGGAGAGGTTGTTGTCGAAACCGAGGTCGACCGCGCCGGTGCTGGCGCTGACCGCGGCAAGTCCGGTCTTGTCCTGGCCGTTGATCTTGGTGAAGCGGCCGCCGACGTACACCGTCTGGTTGGTGGCGGCGAGCGCGGAGGCCTGGTTGTTGGTGTTGCCGGTGAACGCGAAGCCGGGCACCGGAGCGCCGGTGCTGAGGTTGAGGCTGGCCACCTTGCGACGGGTGACGCCGTTGACGGTGTTGAACGTGCCGGCCACGAAGAGCTTGGTGCCGTCGGGCGACGCCTCGACGGCCGTGACGCCGCCGTCGAAGGTGGGCCGGAAGGTCGTGTCGATGAGTCCGGTGTTGATGTTGTACGACGCGAGGGTGCGCTGGTTGACGGTCGTGCCGCCACCGGTGGTGTTCTGCAGCGAGGTGAAGGTCCCTGCGATGAAGACGCGGGAGCCGACCACCTCGATGTCCCAGATCTCGCCGTTGGGGATGCGCGGTGTGTTCGTCCGGGGCTTGCTCGGCACCAGGCCGGTGTGCCCGGGCACGGGCTGGGCGAGCATCGGCGTGAACGCGGTCGTCGAGGCACCTGACGGGGCCGCCTGGGACGGCAGCGGACCGCCGAGCAGTGCGAACGTCGTCGCCGCCCCGACAAGGACGGCGAGGTGGCGTGCATGTGCAGTACGACGAGCCGGACGCTTCATCAGGCAAATCCCCCTTTTGGCGGTGTTGCCCCGAAGGTAGGGACTGTGCATCGGCCAAGAGGGGGATATCCGTAGAATCGCATGGGGCCGTCACCCTGCGTAACGGACTGGCCCCCGGGGTGGTTCGGGTGGCCCCCGACCCGAGCCCGAGGCGCCGTGTATTGAGTCTCCATGCCGACGTGTCACAATGGGGGGCGCGGTCTCTTGACATCACCGGAGTTCGCCGCGCCCGTGATTGAACTACGAGAGGTTGTTCGTGTCGCCGAGCACGTCCCGCACGCTTTCTGAATCGCTGCTCTCCCATCCCGCGGTCGCCGCGCTGATCGACCAAGGTCGACGAGACGGACAGGTCTCCACCGACGACATCCGGCAGGCTTTCGAGGCCGCAGAGGTCACCGCGGCCCAGCGAAAGCGGCTGCTGGCTCACCTGAGCAAGGCCGGCATCACGATCGAGGTCACGAGCGACGAGAGCACCCCGCGCAAGCGCGTGGTCGCCGCCGCCGCCAAGCGCTCCACCGTGTCGGCTACCGCGAAGAAGGCAGCCGCGGCGAAGCGCAGCCCGGCGAAGAAGACTGCGTCGTCCGACCCGACAGCGGCGACGGGTGCCGGCAAGCCCGCAGCCAAGTCCGCGGCGAAGAAATCCGCCAGCAACGGCGCCGGAACCGGCAAGAAGGCCACCTCGAAGCAGACGACGGCCGCCAAGTCCACTGCCGCGAAGAAGGCCACAGCCAAGAAGGCAGCCGACGGTCAAGGAGGAGCAGCCACCGACAGCCCCTCCGCCGACGCGCCCGCCGCCACCGCGGGCGGCCCCGGCGCCAAGAAGCCGCTCGAGGACATCGACGACGCGGTGTTCGAGAGCGACCTGGTCAACGACCCGACGCTCAAGGAGGACGAGAAGCAAGGCTTCATCCTGTCCGAGGCGGACGAGGCGGACGAGCCAGAGCAGACCGTGACCGTGGCGGGTGCCACCGCTGACCCGGTCAAGGACTACCTGAAGCAGATCGGCAAGGTGCCGCTGCTGAACGCCGAGCAGGAGGTTGAGCTCGCCAAGCGCATCGAGGCCGGGCTCTTCTCGGAGGAGAAGCTCGCCGGTGGCGCGAAGGTCTCCGCGAAGCTCCTCGACGAGCTTGGATGGATCGCCGAGGACGGACGCCGGGCCAAGAACCACCTGCTGGAGGCCAACCTCCGGCTGGTCGTCTCACTCGCCAAGCGCTATACCGGGCGCGGGATGCTCTTCCTCGACCTCATCCAGGAGGGCAACCTCGGACTGATCCGGGCCGTGGAGAAGTTCGACTACACCAAGGGATACAAGTTCTCGACGTATGCCACCTGGTGGATCCGGCAGGCGATCACCCGGGCGATGGCCGACCAGGCCCGCACCATCCGCATCCCGGTGCACATGGTCGAGGTCATCAACAAGCTGGCCCGGGTGCAGCGCCAGATGCTGCAGGACCTCGGCCGGGAACCCACACCGGAGGAGCTCGCCAAAGAGCTCGACATGACTCCCGAGAAGGTCGTCGAGGTCCAGAAGTACGGTCGCGAGCCGATCTCGCTGCACACGCCGCTCGGTGAGGACGGCGATTCGGAGTTCGGCGACCTGATCGAGGACTCCGAAGCCATCGTGCCGGCCGACGCGGTGTCCTTCACTCTGCTGCAGGAGCAGCTGCACGCCGTGCTCGACACGCTGTCCGAGCGCGAGGCAGGCGTGGTCTCGATGCGCTTTGGGCTCACCGACGGCCAGCCGAAGACCTTGGACGAGATCGGCAAGGTGTACGGCGTCACTCGTGAACGCATCCGGCAGATCGAGTCCAAGACGATGTCGAAGCTGCGGCACCCGTCACGCTCTCAGGTCCTGCGCGACTACCTCGACTGACGGTCGACTCTTCTCGGCGGAACGATCCGACCAGGCTGAGGCCCGGACCCCAATGCGATCGGAACTCTCTGCGGGTGGGTGGCGGCGCGCCTCGTGGATCGGGTGGCGAGCGAATGGACCCGAGCCGGTGCAGCTTGCCCCTGTTCACGCCGCACCGGCTGGGCCACCCCTCATTGGCCCGTGCCGTCGACGGATGAGTCCTCGGTCGACGAGCCGGACCTGTCCCTTACCTTGCCCCTGGTGGCGGGGGAATAAACAAACCCCGTGATGTACCTGGATCCGCACGACGTCGAGCTGCCCGGTGGCCCGAGCGGCTCCTTCCGGCCAAGGCAGACCGTGCCGTTCTGATCCATTTTCTGGTCTGTTGCGGTGGTCGCCACGGCGCCGCACGGTGACCAGTCGATGACCCTGAGCAAGCATTCGTGAATCCGTGTTAGGTCCAGATGCCACGAGGTATCTTCCCCTCGTGGCCCTGCTCCCAGAGCAGCGCGTCGAAGCAGCCCCCGGCTATCGACACGAAGCACTGCTCTACTCCGGTGACGCCGACCTCGTCGACGCCGTCGTTCCTTTCGTGCGCGACGGACTCGAGGCTGACGAGCCGGTCCTGGTGGCGCTGCAGCCCCACAAGATCATCGCCTTGCGGGATGCGCTCGACCGCGACGCCGACGAGGTCGACTTCGTCGACATGGCCGATGTCGGGCGCAACCCGGCCCGGATCATCCCCCAGTGGCAGACGTTTCTCAACCGGCGGCCGCGTGCGCATCGAGCGCGAGGCGTCAGCGAACCGATCTGGCGTGGCCGCTCGCCCGACGAGCTGGTCGAGTGTCACCGGCACGAGTCCCTGCTCAACGTCGCCGTCAAGCCGAACGAGCCGTTCTGGCTCGTCTGCCTGTACGACGTCGACAGCCTGTCGAGCCATGTGATCGACGAGGCCTTCCGCAACCACCCCATTGTCACCGGACGCCACCGGTCGCCGAGCACTCCGCTGCGTGCCCGTCAGGAGCTCGAGCTGGCGTTCCTCGACGCGCAGCTCACACCGCCGCCACCGACCGCCGAGTCCGTCGACTTCACGGCCGCCGACCTGCACCTCGTCCGCCAGCGGGTGCGCGATGTGGCCAGTCGCTACGGACTCGCCGAGGATCGCGCGTTCGACCTCGAGCTGGCCGCCAGCGAAGCCTCGGCCAACAGTGTGCGGCACGGCGGCGGGCGCGGGCGCGCGACCTTGTGGGCCGAACACTCGACCATGGTCTGCGAGATCACCGACACCGGCCACATCGACGACCCGCTGGCCGGCCGCCGCTCGCCCGACCCCACCTCGGAGCGTGGGCGTGGCATGTGGCTGATCAACCAGCTGTGCGATCTGGCACAGATCAGGGTGCGGCCTTCCGGCACCGTCGTACGGCTGCACGTGGATCGCAACGGTTCGAGCGGCACCCACTAGCGCGGGCACGGCACCGGCACCAGCGGCGTCAGGGCGAGCGACCGGCCCAGCGAAGCCAGGCTGGCGGTCGGGATGATATGAGAGCACGCTCGTTGAAAGACCAGCGTTTCTGACGTCAAGAGTGCAGCTGGACTTCTGGCCGAGAGGGTCGCGGCGGTTGCCCGTCGAGAGTAGCCAGGCGCCACGCACGGCCGGGACGCTTGTGGAGGGGTTGTGGAGTTCCGAGTGCTGGGCCCGCTCGAGGTGGTCAGCGCAGGTGAGCTGATTGCGCTAGGCGGCCGCAAGCAAAGGATCGTGCTCGCGATGCTGCTGCTCCACGCCAACGAAGCCGTTTCCAGCGACAAGCTTGTTGATGCCGTCTGGGGCGAGAAGGCGTCGCAGAGTGCGCGGACGACGCTGCACGTCTACATCGCCAACCTCCGTCGGCTCGTCGACATCGACGGGCAGCACCCACGTCTGATCCGACACACGGCTGGCTATCTCTTGCGAGCAACCGATCAAGAGCTCGACCTCGACCGCTTTCGGCGACTGATCGAGGAGGGCCGAGCCGCGCTCGCCCTCCATGACCCGATGAGGGCGGCGCTGCTGCTGCGCGCGGCGCTGAACTTGTGGCGTGGTCCGGCCTTCCCTGATCTCGTGGATGTCGAGCCCTCGATCGCCGATCTGCTAACTCTGGAGGAGCAGCGCCTGAATGCGCTGGAGGACCGGATCGAGGCTGACCTCGAGGCCGGGCGGGCAGACCAGGTGGTCACAGAGCTGGCCGCGCTGGTCGGCGAGTACCCGTTGCGCGAGCGCCTGCACGCGCAGCGAATTCTGGCCCTGTACCGCACCGGACGCTCTGCCGAGGCCCTGGCGGCGTACCAGGCGGCCCGAGCCACGCTGCGTGACGAGCTCGGCATGGATCCGAGTACCGGCCTTCAGCAGCTGGAGAATGCCGTACTCCAGCAAGATCCATCCCTCGACGTGCCGGCCTCCCAGCTGCCACGTCGGTCGCCGCTTCCGGTGCCGATGAACCAGCTGATCGGCCGCGAGCGGGAAGTTGCCGCGCTGACCGCGCTGCTCACCGAGCAACCGGTGCGACTTGTCACGCTGCTGGGCCCGGGCGGGGCGGGAAAGAGCCGCCTTGGCCTCGAAGTAGCGACGGCGGTGCAGGCGGACTTCGTGGATGGCGTCTCTTACGTGTCCCTTGCTCCGCTGACCGACTCCTCCTTGGTGCTGTCGGCGATTGCCAGCGCGTTGAGCGTGCGGGAGACGGCGGAGCGGCCGCTGCATGAGCTCCTGGTCAACCGGCTGAGCGATGCCCGCGCCCTGATCGTGCTGGACAACTTCGAGCAGCTGCTGAGCGCTGCCGGCAGCATCGCGAAGCTCCTTGCTGAGACGCGCCATCTGAAGATCCTGGTCACCAGCCGAGCGCCGATGCGGATCAGTGGCGAGCACGAGTATCCCGTCGACCCGTTGGCGTTGCCTGCATTGCGACCGCTGCCCTCCGTGGAGACGCTGCGGAGCAACCCCGCCGTGCGGCTGTTTCTCGACCGGGCCGGCGCGGTTGTACCCGACTTCGAACCGACTGAAGATGACCTCGCTACCATCGCGTCGATCTGCCACCGGCTCGATGGCCTTCCCCTGGCGATCCAGCTGGCCGCTGCCCGGAGCCGAGTGTTGTCACCACAGGCGATCATGGCCCGGCTCGACGCCAGACTTCGCTTGCTGACTGGCGGCCCGCAGGACGTTCCGACTCAGCAGCAGACCATCCGGGGCAGCATCGAGTGGAGCTACGAGCTGCTCGAGCCCGCGGAGCGCGAACTCTTCGCACGACTGGCTGTCTTCCGCGGGGGATGCGACCTCGACGCAATCGACGCGGTGTGTACGCCGAACGGCGACGACCCGATCGACGTGCTTGACAGCCTGGACAGCCTGGTCAGTCAGAGCATGTTGCAGCGGCGCCGCCTCGCTGACGGGACCCTGCGCTTCGTCATGCTCCAGACAATCCAGGAGTTCGCAGCGGAGCTTCTTGACGGTTTGCCTGACAGCCCCGTACGGCGCCGGCACGCCGAGTTCTTCGCGGAACTGGCGGAGACCGCCGAGCCTGGGCTCACCGGCGGTCAGCAGCTCGCGTGGTTGACGCGACTGTCGAGCGAGCGCGACAACATGCGCACAGCACTGGTTTGGAGCTCCGGGCCGGATGGCGACATCGGAGTAGCGCTGCGCGCGGCCGCGGCCCTGTGGCACTTCTGGGAGATGTCAGGGTCAACCTCCGAGGGCCGACGTTGGTTGGAGACCGTGCTCGCGGCTGGCGACACGGCTGCACCCGAGCTTCGGCTGCGAGCGATGTCCGGAGCGGCCACGATGGCATGGTCTGTCGGCGACCACGACCGAGCCACGCAGCTGCACGAGGGTGCACTTCACCTGGCCCGCGAAGTGGGTGACGAGTCGGCTGAGGCTTTCAGCCTCTTCGCTCTCGGTGCTCAGCTGATCGGCGTCGGGGACTTCGACAGAGCCCAGGAGCTGTGCGACCAGGCGCGGGCGCTGGCCGCGAAGCTCGGTGACATGAGAACGGCTGGGATGGCCGGACACAACATTGCGGAGATCGAGTTCTTCCGTGGGAACTATGCCCGCGCGACGGAGCGCTACGAAGAGGCACTGCGGATTTTCGGCGAGCTGAACGACCAGTTCTCGGTTGCTGCGTCGCTGCACGGCATCGCCATGGCGGCGCAACGGAGCGGAGATCGGGAGCGGGCCACCAGGACGCTTTGCGACAGTCTCCACTTGGCGTCCGAGATCGGAGAGAACTACTTTCTGGCCGAAGGCCTCGAGGGGCTTGCCGTAATTGCCGGAGACTCGCAGCAGCCGTTGCGTGCCACGCGGCTTCTCGCCGCCGCAGATGCGATGCGTCGCCGGACCGGGGCCTCTCTGCAGGCGACGTACCGGGCAGATCAGGAGGCACTCGTCGACGTGTTGCGCGAGCAGCTTGGCGAGGATCGCTTCAAACACGCCTGGGAGGATGGTGAGCGGCTCACGGTCGAGCTGGCGATCGAGGAGACGTCCCAGATCTGATGCTCCCGGGAAGAGCAGCCGTCGGGAGCACCGAACGAAACGGTGCTCCCGACTAGAAGGACGGCGCTCACGCGACCGTGATTCGGTAGAAGACGTCCACCTTGAACACGAAGTTGTCGAACTCGGGGAACACGGCCTTGCCATGGAACTCCACCTTGTGCTTCCCCTGGGACAGCGGCTCGACGAGTACCCAGAAGCCGTCGGCGACGGCCTGTGTCGTCCCGGACGGATCCACACCGAAGGCGTTGTTCGGCGCGAAGGTGAGCGTGGACAGTGGCGACACGAATCGGAAGCGGCCATCGCTCACCTTGCCGAGCTTCACACTGGTGCCGTCGATGCTGGCGCTGGTCCTGGTGACGTGGTCCATCAGATCCTTGGCACACCCGGCCAGCTCGGGCTCGGTGCTGCCATCCCCCTCGAGAGTGGAGCACTCCGCGTTGATGATCGGGAATAAGATCGCCTTACCGGCCGGCACCGAGCAGGTACGCCGACTCGTGCCGCCGGTGTTGCCTGCGAGGAACCACACCGGCCCGGACTGGTTGCGGTCGCAGTCGGCACCAGTCGGGTCGCTGACCGGGCTGCCAGGCTCAGAGATGTTGGCTGCCCATTGCCACCAGGCCGCCGACCACTCGCCATAATCCATCCCGGCATAGTTCTCGCCGGGCTGAAGAATGCTGAACTTGGACGGCGAGGCAACGTCGGCCTGTGCGGTCGAGCTTGCTGCGGCGCCAGCGGCGCCCGCGATGAGCGTGACGGCGGACATGACGATGAGTAACAAATGACTACGGCGTGACCTGAACATGTGAGTCCTCCTTACGACCAGCCTTGGTTGAAGCTTTGGCGACGGGCCTTAAGCAATTCCTAAGTCGTAGAGATCGCGCCGGTCGCCAGGCGGCTCGACCGCCGTCTCAGTAGTGCTGCACCACGTCGAGCCACGCCGCCTTGCTGTTGGCGTCGCTGAGGCGGTAGTCGGTGCCCTTGGGTCCGATGACGTCGTAGTAGATGACGAACTGGGCGGCGGTGCTCGGGTTCGCGGTGTGCAGGTCGGCCATGAAGGTCGCAACCGACCGCAACCAGGCCGCCCTGCGGATGCCGGTCGGATCATCCGGCACGAGCACGCTGCCTACCTCGGAGACACCCCACGGGATGGTGGGATTCGCTGTTGCCCACGTGGTTACTGGTTTGAAGATGCTGGCGGGACTGCCGTACTGGCTTCGCTTGCTCGCGTGGTTGAAGCAGTCGAAGGCGATCATCGACTGGGCGTTGGCCACGTAGTAGTCGTGCCAGTCTCGCTTCGAAGCCGGGTTCATCGTGTAGCACATCAGGATCAGCGTCGAGTGCAACGTGGCGCTCCGTGGTGAGCCTGCTGCGATATTCGAGATGTGCTGCCAAGCAGCCCGATAGTCGCTCGCCGTGAACTCGCCAGCCGCGATGTTGTCCTCCGGCTCGTGGCTGTAGGACCAGTAGACGTCATACGCGGGCGCATTGGTGAAGTAGGAGGTCAGCGCGGCGTCGTACGTGCCCGCGAGCACCTGACTCGGCGCGTAGCGGAACGACACCACGACTGGCCGCTGGCTGAGTCCGGCGTTTCCGGGCCAAGGCGGTGCGGCTCCGGGGTAGAAGACCCGGCTGATCGGCATCGGACTCGGCACGCCATAGGCGGCATCTTGTCTCTGGACCGCCTGGGCGAACGTCTCCCCCGAGCGAGCGCCCACCGCCGCACCGAAGACCACGCCAGACCTGACTTCCGCCACCGCGTGGGTGGAGCCGCTGGTGGGTGCTGCTGCTCCGAGCACCGCCAGCACAACGGCTGCGGTGGCGCCAGAAGCAAAGTGACGAAGGCATGGCGTGAACATGCTGCTCTCCCTTGGAACTCGACTCCTGGCATCGTGCGAGCCGGTTCTTAAGGGATTCCTAAGCCGCGACTGAATCTACGAACGCGGCGGCACGAGTCAGGTCGGGGCCGCCAAGGCCGCCAAGGTCGTCGCGAGGGGATCTAGCCATCATGACCGGTGGTCATCAACGGCCGAAGGCAGCCGGCATGGCACCGGCAGCGCCTCGAGATCTCGGTTACGGCACGAGGTCGTCGAGGTAGATCGGCAGCATCGCCCACCAGGTGGGCCAGTCGTGCTTGTACTGCGGCCCCCAGTCGTCGACCCGATTGGGGATACCCTTCTCCCCGAGCACCTTGGCCACAGCCCAGGACTCACCGACGTCTTCCCACTCGCCGCTTCCGGACGCGAGGATGACCATGCGGTGCCGGAGCTGATCGAGCTGCTCGCCTTCGAGGCCGGGTAGGAATGCGAGCGGAGAGGCGAGATACATGTCGTCGGTGAACGGCCCGCCGATGAACTTCTCGATGGAGTAGGTGCCGCTCATGCAGATCGCCGCGTCGAACAGATGCGGGTAGCGGCAGACCAGCGCCAAAGCGTTGAAGGCACCGATCGAGGCGCCGGCCGCCACCACCGGCTGGCGACCGCGGGAGTCGGCGTAGATGGCCGGCACGACTTCACTGGCCATGGCCTCGTGGAACTGGTTGAAGAGCGCCATCCGGTACTGCGTCGAGCCGACCTTGCCGGCCATCGCGCGCCCGGCCACGCTGTCGCACGAGTAGACCTTGATCCGGCCCGCGTCGAGCAGCGGTCCGAGGTGGTGGATCATGTGGTGTCGGTCCACCTCCTCCGCATCGCCTCCGGCGGTGGGGAACAGCAGCACCGGGACGCCGTACTGTCCCCAGCGCACCAGGGTGATCTCCGACTCCATCCGGTCCGAGTACCAGCGCTCGGTGACCTTCATCTGCTCCACTCTCCTCGTCCGTGCTCACTCGTAGACGAACTTCTGCTGACCCGGGAAGATCCACGACAGGCCGTTCCGCATCCGGTCGCGCCAGTTCTCCCAGTTGTGCCCGTCGCGGGCCTCCTGGTAGTTGACGTCGATGCCGGCGCCCCGGAACACGGGCACCATGGAGCGGTTGGGGGTGATCAGCGGTTCGTAGACGCCGCAGGTCATGTAGATGCGATCCACGGGCCGGCTCGGCTTGGCACGATAGCGGTTGACGAACTTGACCACCGGGTCGAAGTAGGGCCCGCCACCGTGGTCGGTGCCGATGTCGGTGAAGACGAGCGACGCCGACTGGAGGAACAGCGAGCCGACGACTCCCGGGTACCGTACGGCGGTCGAGAGAGACGCGATCCCGCCGAAGCTCGAGCCCATCAGGCAGCGGCCCTCCGGTGTGTCGGCCAGCGGGAAGCGTTCGGTGAGGGAGGGGATGAGCTCCTTGGCGACGAAGCGCGCGTGCGGTGCGTGGTTGGGGTACTCCCTGAGCCGGTCTCGGGGAGACAGGAACGCAACGATCATCGGAGCCACGTCGAGTCGGTGGATCAGGTTGTCCAAGACGGTGCGCATGGCCGCGAAGTTGAGGTAGTCGGAGCCGTCGTGCACCACCAACAGTGGATACCGCTGCGCGCGGCTGTACCGGGCAGGCAGGTAGAGCTGGATCGGTTGGTCGCGCCGCAGCGCCTTACTCCGGAGCGACTCCTCGATGATCTCGCCCGGTCGCGCTTCGGGGTCGTGGTGCGCCCAGTCGGGCACCTCGTACCCCAGCGCCGCGCACACCGAGCTCGAGCCCATCGGGCTGTGCGCCTCCCGCGGGTTGAGCGGGTCGTTGAAGCGCTCGTGGTGGTCGCCGCGGCGTACCTCCACCTGGTACTCGACGCGGGAGCCCTCGGGAAGCTCGGTCGTCGCCGCCCACAGATCGGTGTCGGGCAGCCTGCGCATCTCCAGCGGGTCCGGCAGCCCGACGACCCGATGTCGGATGGAGACTGCGTCGCACTCCCCTCGGAAGAGGAACGTCGCCCGGTCGCCCTCGACGATCGGGGATCCGTAGCGGCCGACGAAGCGGTCGATGGCCGTGCCGCTGAGCGGCAGCCGATCGCGCAGCCGGTTGATGGCGAGGCGCCGCTGGGTCATGCGGCGCCGACCTCGACGACCACCCCGTCGGTACCGAGGACTCGCGCCCCGGCGGGCACCGTCCCGCTCCCGCTCTCGAAGCGCAGCGCCGTACCGTCGTCGAGCAACAGGCAGGTGTACGCCGAGAAGCGCCGAGCCAGCACGGCAGCGCGGTCCCTGTCGTCGAGGCGGAGCCGCCTCCGCGCGTGCGGCAGCACGACGAGGCCGGGGAGCCTGCCCAGACCGCGGTCGTAGATCTCTGCTTCGCTCACGCCCTGCGGGGCGAAGTCGTGGAACAGGACCACCCTGGACGTCAGCGCCATGGCACCGGCGGACCACGCGATCACGGGCAGGTCGTCAGGGATCTGGAGCCCGAACAACCGCAGAGCGCGCAGCAGGGTCCCGACGTGGCCGCCCGTGATCACCATCGCCCCACAGTCGGCCATCGCCGCGGCCAGCTCACCGCGGTGCCAACCGATCACCTCGCTGAGACTCGTCGGACTCGAAGCGTCAAACTCTCGGTAGGCCGAGGCCACCGCGGCCGTGTACCAGCTGTCCACCGCCCGGACCGCCTCGATCGCTGACTCGAGCGCGTCGTCCCGTACGCCGTGGCGAGACGACCTGCGTTGTACGGCGTACACCCCCTCCATCGCGGCGCGGACCCGCAACCCGTAGAAGGCGTGGAGCTCGTCGAGCCGGTCCCGCAGCTCGATCGCGCGCAGGCTGAAGTCGTCGTCCTTGGCGATGACGTCGAGCATCCGGTGAAAGAGGCGGAGGTTGCGACCTCGTCCTTCGAGGACTCCGTCGAGCTCGTCGTCCTCGTCCTCGCGCTCCTCCCAGCCGGCGGTGATGGTGGCGACCGGGCCTGCGATGTCGAGCGAGCGCAGCGTCGAACCTGCAGTGGTCATGAAGCGCTGCGGACCAAGCAGGAACGTCGTCATCGTTGTCAGCCGGCATGCACGTGGATCGTGTGACCCGCGTCATCGAGCATGCCGCGCACGGTGTCGAAGTCCGGGTGCCGCATCCGCACGTAGGCGTTGGCCATGTAGCCGGCCTCGACCGGCTGCGTCGGTGTGCCGGGGTCAGGGAAGTGACCGTCGAGGATCCAATCGCCGTGCCTCGCCTGGATGTCGTCGATGCCGCTGTAGCCGCGGATCTGCCCGTCCGCCTCGGGTCGGAGCGCGACGATGCCGGCCGAGTACGGCCGACGCATCGGGTGCTCTGGACCGTCGTGCACGATGACGTGGGCCCACTCTCGGTAGACGTCCACGTCGTTGCTGGCCGAGTAGAGGTCCCAGCACCCCACGCCGGGAGGGCGGCAGCCGATCTCGGAGAACTTCAACCCCTTCGGGCCATAGAACCACTCCATGTGGGTGGCCGACGTACCGATCCCGAGCGCCTGGATGACACGGCGACCCAGCTCGCGGACCTCGTCGTAGAAGGGGGAGTCCGCCATCCGGTTGGTGGCGACGAACTGAGGCGAGATCCAGCGATGGCGCATCGCCTCGAGAACGTTGGGGTAGTAGTGGGTGGCCCAGTCGTGGGCGACCTCGCCGTTCAGGGCGATGGTGTCGTAGAAGCCCTCGTGGCCCTCGACGAACTCCTCGATCGCGATCGAGGAGGCCCCGGATGCGCCGAAGTCGGCGAGCGCTCGGTCGAGGTCGGCGGGGGAGTCGACGCGCACCGTGCCCTGAGCGCCGGCGCCGGCGCGTGGCTTGAGGATCAGGGGAAAGCCGACGAAGGTGGCGAACTCGTGCGCCTGCGCCGCGGAGTC
The DNA here is from genome assembly GCA_963830495.1 of uncultured Actinomycetota bacterium. GTDB lineage: Bacteria > Actinomycetota > Actinomycetes > Propionibacteriales > Nocardioidaceae > CAWHMS01. Next base: position 278,468 of record CAWHMS010000001.1, read on the forward strand.
GACGGCCGCCGATGCGGCAGTCGGTACGCCGACGTTGCGTAGCGCCTCCTTCATCGACGGCTTGTCGCGGCACAGCCAGGTCGTGTGCACCGAGGTGCCGGGGATGCCGGTCGCCTCACGGACCTGCGCTGCCGGCATGGTGTGCGCCTCGACCGTGGCCTCGAGCCGGTCCACCCAGAGCTTGGACTGCACGAACCGGACTGCGTCGGTCATCGCGCGTACGTCGGTAACCGAGCCGACCTTGTAGTACCCGCCCAGGGCGCCGCGCAGCTCGTCGCTGAACGAGCCCTCGTCGTACTCGCCGATGCCGATGACGTTCGCGCCCACGGAGGCGAGAGCGTGGACGAATCGCTGCTGGTTCGCGGGGAAGAACGGTTCGACGAAGACGATGTTCACGGGCACGACTCTATTGCTCCCCTGCGAGTCGGGCTCGCGAGGCGCCAACGCCTCCGACAGCCGCGTTCGCCCGGCGCGCACTACGGCCTCCCGGGTGGCTGGGCTCACGGCCTGGCTGTACCTTCACGACCTGAAGTCCGGCATGGTGTCCGGTTCGACCCGCACGTCCAGCCGTTCGAGGCGTGAAGGTGCCTGGTAGGGCCATTCGAGCCGTGGAGGTGCCCGGCCTGCCGCCAGAGGCGTACGCCGGGGGTGCCAGCCGTCCCGACGAGGCAGTCAGGTGACGAGCGTGGCGGTGGAGAGCCAGGCCGCCGCCGCCACCAGGCACCCGGCGAGCTCGATCACGATCGAGAGCCCCACCGCTCGCAGCGCCAGCTTGGTGGACGGCCACGCCTGATCCCGGCCGACCCGGGCCAGCTCCGCGGCGTACACGCCCAGCACGAAGCCGACGAACAACCCGACGACAGGGATCACGAAGAAGCCCACCACGCCGACGACGGTGCCGGTGAGCAGCACGCGGGTCGGAACGCCACTGTCGCGCAGTTGCCGCCCGGGCACGACGTACTTGACCACCTGGGACACACCGATCGCCACCGTCGCGATGCCGAGCGTGACCCAGCCGGCGGTGGAGTTCAGCTGCGCCGCCCAGACCAGGATGGCTCCCAGCACCAGCAGCGCGCCGGGGATGACCGGGACGACGACGCCGACGATGCCGAGCAGGATGGCGACGCCGACAATGACCTCTTCGATCCCGCTCACGCCGACCACCCTGCCGCACAGACAGATGTGGCGATCACCATGGTGGTGATCGCCACATCAGGCTGGAAAAGTCAGATCAGTTCTCGCCCTCGGGCGCCGAGCCCGGCGTCTCGGCGAGCCGGCCGGTGTCGTCGTGGATGACGGCGGCCACCTCTTGGAGGGCGTCGAGGTGCTCACGGGCGTGGTGGGCGCAGAAGAGGAGCTCTCCGCCGCTGCTGAGCTCGACGCGCACGTAAGCCTGCGCGCCGCATCGGTCACAGCGGTCGACTGCTGTGAACTGCGGACTCGGTGCAACTGCTGTGTTCACTTCGTCGCCTCCTCTTCCGTGTGCGTCCCATCGTGCCCAACATCCAACCAAGGAAACCTATTCCTCCGGCCACAGGCCTTGTCTCATGAGACGGCTGAGCGCTGACCTTATGACGCATCGTGGATCAACAACGGTGCCATCCGTGGGAAGTGAAACCAAATTGTGGTCGCGTGTCTTGTTCGTCGCGGCGTGGGTGGGCGGATGTGTGGGTGGCCGAAGGTATCGTTTCGGCTGCGGACGCGCCCTCGCGACGTACCGCTCTTGAGCCCGAGAATGGAGCATCGTGTCACCCCGTGTGTCAGCCGTGGACTCGTCGTACACCGCGCGTCACCTGCTCGTCCTCGAAGGCCTCGAGGCGGTGCGCAAGCGCCCGGGGATGTACATCGGGTCCACCGACACCCGAGGCCTCATGCAGTGCCTCTGGGAGATCATCGACAACTGCGTCGACGAGGCGCTGGCGGGACATGCCACCTCGATCCTCGTCACACTGCGTGACGACGGCTCGGCGGAGGTGCACGACGACGGGCGGGGCATCCCGGTCGATGCCGAGCCCAAGACCGGACTCCCCGGCGTCGAGGTCGTCTACACCCGGCTGCACGCCGGTGGGAAGTTCGGTGGTGGTTCATACGTCGCTACGGGCGGGCTGCACGGGGTTGGCGCCTCCGTGGTCAACGCGTTGTCGTCGCGGCTCGACGTCGAGGTGGATCGCAGTCCTGCCACCTGGAGCATCTCCTTCCAGCGGGGCGTCCCCGGCGTCTTCGCGGCCGACGGGCCTCGCGGTGACTTCAGCCCACGCTCGGGCGTGGACAAGGTCGGCCGGGTCAAGAAGGGCGTGACCGGCACCAGGGTGCGGTTCTGGCCGGACCGGCAGACCTTCACCAAGGACGCACAGTTCTCCTTCGACGAGCTGGTCACCCGAGCGCGCCAGACATCGTTCATCGTGCCCGGGCTGCAGCTGGTGATCCGCGACGAGCGGGGCGACGAGCTCCGGGAGGAGACGTTCAAGCACGACGGAGGCATCGCGGAGTTCTGTGAGTTCCTGGCCGCCGACGACCCGGTCACCGGTGTCTTGCGCATCCAGGGGTCCGACCACTTCACCGAGACCGTGCCGGTGCTCGACGACGCGGGTCACATGACACCGCAGGACGTCGAGCGCGAGCTCGCCGTCGACGTCGCGCTGCGCTGGGGCACCGGCTACGACACCGAGCTGCGCTCGTTCGTCAACGTGATCGCCACACACAAGTCCGGCACCCACGTCACCGGGTTCGAGCGGGCTCTGGGCAAGTCGTTCAACGAGGTGATCCGGGGGAGCCGCGGCCTCATGAAGGCGGGCGAGGCTGACGTCACGAAGGACGACGTGATGGAGGGTCTCACGGCCGTCGTCACGGTGCGGCTGGCCGAACCCCAGTTCGAGGGCCAGACCAAGGAGGTGCTCGGCACCCCGGCTGCCTCGCGGATCGTCGCCAGGATCGTCGCGACCGAGCTCAAGCGCTTCCTCACCTCGACCAGGCGAGGAGAGAAGGCACAGGCTCGCGCCGTCCTGGAGAAGGTGGTCAGCGCCGCGCGCACGCGGGTCGCCGCCCGTCAGCAGCGCGACACCCAGCGTCGCAAGAACGCACTCGAGTCCAGTGCGCTGCCGGCCAAGCTCGCCGACTGTCGGAGCAACGACGTCGAGCGCAGCGAGCTCTTCATCGTCGAGGGTGATTCGGCCCTCGGTACGGCGAAGCTGGCCCGCGACTCCGAGTACCAGGCCCTGCTGCCCATCCGCGGCAAGATCCTCAACACGCAGAAGAAGTCGCCGGGAGAGATGCTGCAGAACGCCGAGTGCGCCTCGATCATCCAGGTGGTCGGGGCCGGCAGCGGCCGCACCTTCGAGGTGGAGCAGGCGCGCTACGGCAAGATCATCTTCATGGCCGACGCCGACACCGACGGCGCGCACATCCGGTGCCTGTTGGCCACCTTGTTCCACAAGCACATGCGACCGCTGCTTACGGAGGGTCGGGTGTACGCCGCCGTGCCGCCCCTGCACCGGATCGAGCTGTCCAACCCCAAGAAGGGCATGGACAAGTACCTCTACTGCTACAGCGACGACGAGCTCCAGCGCCGGCTGGCCGAGCTCACCAAGAAGGGCGTCCGTTGGAAGGATCCAGTCCAGCGGTACAAGGGACTCGGTGAGATGGACGCCGACCAGCTGGCCGAGACCACGATGGATCCCAGACGCCGTACGCTGCGGCGGATCACGATCGACGACGCCGAGGGCGCGGAGCGGATCTTCGAGCTCCTCATGGGCAACGACGTGGCACCCCGCAAGGAGTTCATCATCCAGGGTGCCTACGAGATCGACGCCGAGGCGATCGACGCCTGACCCGCTGAGCCACCTGTACTCAGGTGTTCGCCGTCGGCGGACACGGGAAGTGAGCGCCTGGCCGCGGCGTTGACGCTGGAATGGACGACGGCATGGCCGGCAGCGACACCGACGCCCTCGATGCCTACTCGCGGGTGGTCACGTCGGTCGCCTCGACGGTGGGGCCGAGCGTCGGGGCCCTCCGGCTCGGTCGAGGGTCGGGATCCGGCGTCGTCTTCACCGACGACGGCTTCCTGCTCACCAATGCCCACGTCGTGGGCAGGTCCGATGCGGGTCAGGCCTCGTTCGCCGACGGCACGGTGTCGCCGTTCCACGTGATCGGTGCCGACCCGCTGTCCGATCTGGCCGTCGTCCGGGCAGACGGACACACTCCGCCGGCGGCACGCTTGGGCGAGGCTACGTCGCTGCAGGTCGGCCAGCTTGTCGTGGCCGTGGGCAACCCGGTGGGTCTGGCCGGAAGCGTGACGGCGGGCGTGGTCAGCGGACTCGGGCGTTCGCTGCCTACCAGGTCCGGTGCCATGGCGCGCGTCGTCGACGACGTCATCCAGACCGATGCCGCGCTCAACCCTGGCAACTCCGGCGGCGCGCTGGTGACCTCCGACGCACTCGTGGTCGGCATCAACACCGCCGTGGCCGGGGTGGGTCTCGGACTTGCCATCCCGATCAACATGACGACCCGCCACATCATCGCGGCGCTGACGGCCGATGGCCGCGTGCGACGGGCCTATCTCGGCGTGGCCGGCGGCCCGGTGCCGCTGCCGCCGCCGGTCGCCGAGCGGCTACACCAGCGCACCGGGCTGCGGGTGGTCGAGGTCGTCCGCGGCAGCCCGGCTGCGCGGGCCGGGCTGAAGGCCGGTGACGTGGTCGTGGTCGCTCGCCGTACGCCGATCCTGGCCGCCCAGGACCTGCAGCGCCTCATGCTCGCCGACGCTATCGGGCAGGACCTGGCGATCACCGTGCTGCGCTCAGGAGCCATGGTCGACGTGGTAGCGCACCCTACCGAGCTGCACCTGGACGACTGACCGGCACGGCTGGGCGAAGCACCGGCCTTGCGGACGCGGAGCCTCAGGGCCACCCTGAGGGCGTGTTCCATGACGCCAGCAGGTCCTTGCAGGAGTAGGTTCGACACCCGCCGGATCGCCGACCGGATCCACGACGTCCACGTGCACGAAGCGCTCACGGAGCACGACGTCGCGTTCATCGGCGAGCGCGACATGTTCTTCCTCGCGACGGCCGACGAGCACGGGAACCCGACCTGCTCCTACAAGGGTGGTGACCCTGGTTTCGTCCGGGTGGTCGACGATCGGACCCTCGCGTTTCCTTGCTACGACGGCAACGGGATGTTCCTGTCGATGGGCAACGTCATGGCCAACCCGGCGGTGGGCTTGCTCTTCCTCGACCTCGAGCGGGGGAGCCGGATGCGGATCCAGGGCGTCGCCACCGTCCACTTCGTCGACGACCTGCTGGCCGACTTCCCCGCCGCGCAGCTGATCGTGCGGGTGGCGATCGGGTCGATCTTCCCCAACTGCCCGCGGTACATCCATCGCTACTCGATGGTCGAGCGTTCGAGCTTCGTGCCGCGCCAGGGTGTCACCACCCCGATCCCGGACTGGAAGCGGTCGGAGTGGGCCAGGGACGCGCTGCCGGCCGACGACCCGGCCCGCGGTCCCTCCGCCTGAGCACAACCGCATACGCCCCTTCCCCACCGCCCAAGGATCCGACTCTCAACCAGTCAGGACCGGCTGCGAGTCGGATCCTTGCGTGGTGAGGCGAGGCAGGTGAGGAGGGTCGCTCAGGTGAGGAGGGTCGCTCAGGTGAGGCGGGTCGCTCAGGTGAGGCGGGTCAGCAGGCCGGTGTCGACGTCGTACATGAAGCCGCCCACCGCCACCCGGTCGGGGATCAGGGGGTGTGCCTTGACCCGAGCCACGTCGTCGCGGAGCGCGGCGCTTTGATCAGGGACGACCTGCCAGCTGGTCCAGGCGGCATCCTGGCCGCTGGCGGCGCTGACCCGGCTTCGGAGCTCGGCCTCGGTGTTCGCAGCCATCGCGCACCGGGTGTGGGGTACGACGAGGACGCGTTCGACGCTCAGCAGGTGCACCCCGAGCACCAGCGCCTCAAGCGCTGCGTTGGTGACCCGGCCGCCCGGGTTGCGGAAGATCTTGGCATCGCCGGGGGACAGTCCCACCATGCCGAGCGGGTCGATGCGGGAGTCCATGCAGGTGACGATCGCGACGCCCGCGTGCGCCACCCCGTCGAAGCCCGACAGCCCGAAGGACGCGGCAAACTCCTCGTTGGCCGCGAGCAGGTCGTCAAAGTCCGAGTCCACCCCTACCTCGTTCCGGTCGTGCGGCAGCACCGCTGAGCATCACGAGGGACAGTATGGCGGCGACGACTGCGCACCCGGCGGCGCCCCAGAAGATCGCGCTCGTCTGCGCGACCCCGGCGTCCTTGAGCAGGTCGAGGTAGGCGTCGCACGTCGAGTCGGTGCCGCAGACCTCGCGAAGCGAGGGCAAGTCTGCGGAGACGGCATAGAAGCGCCGCAGCCCGATCGTGGTGAGAGCCGAGATTCCCACCAGCATGCCGATCATCCGCGCGACCACGAGCAGCGCCGAGGCAACCCCGTGCACCTCGGTGCGAGTCGCTGCCAGCAGCGCGGCGTTCACCGGCGCGATCGCGAGCCCGAAGCCCAGACCGCAGATCACCAGGGGCACGGTCGCCAGCGGACTCTCCAGTGACGTGCGGCCCCACTGCGCCATCCACGCGAAGCCCGCGGCCGCGAGCAGCATCCCGCCCGCCGACAGAGTGCCGACAGGCGTGCGGCGCAGCAGGTAGCCACCGAGCACGGCGCCCACCGGCAGAGCCGCCAGCAGCCGCACCAGCACCAGTGCCGCGGCCAGCTGGTCATCGGGGTAGAGGGTGATGCGGGCGAAGACGGGGATGTCGACGAGCGCAGCGATCAGGGATGCCCCGATGAAGAAGCTGATCACGAGTGCGCCCCAAGCCGGCACCAGTCGCAGTGCCGCGCGCGGCACCAGCGGACTCGCTGCACGTCGCTGCCGCCAGACGAAGAGCACGGCGCTGATCAGGCTGGCGATCAGGAACCAGGGGCCCAGCCGGGAGAAGACCTGGACCTCGGGGTCGGCGGTCGCGAACGCCAACACGATGCCGGCCAGGGTGATTCCCAGCAGGCTGGCGCCGAGAAGGTCTGCCCGGTGGGCCAGGTCACGCAGGCCACGCAGGTCGATCAGCGGGCGCGGCGCGGTGGCTTCGCGCAGCAGGAAGAGCACCGCCAGCCCGAGGGCGGTGATGGCCATCGGGGTGGTCCAGCGGCTGTCGGCGGCGTACGGGATGAAGGCCAGGCCGGTGGTGATGCCGCGGGTCAGGCGCTCGGGCTCGAGCAGCACCAGGGTGAGCGCGACGAGCGTCAGCCCGCCTAGCGCAGCACCCAGCCAGTCCAGGCGCCACCACGGCACGGACGAGCGTGTCGTGGTGGCACTGGCGCTTCCGCGACGCAGCACGAGCAAGGCCGCTGCGAGCACCAGCCCGACCGAGAGGTTGAGCCAGAAGATCGTGCGCCAGGTCGACACGGCCAGCACGAGTGCGCCGTACAGAGGACCGAGCACACTTCCGAGCTCCTGCACGGCGCCGACCACGCCCAGCGGCAGCCCGCGGTGCTCGACGGCCCAGATGTCGGCCACCAACGCCAGCGTCGCCGGCACCAGCCCGCCGCCGCCCACCCCCTGCAGGAAGCGTCCGCCGACCATCGAGATCAGGTCGTACGACGCCGCCGTCACCAGCGAGCCGAACGAGAACACCACGAGCGACCCGACCAGCACCGGGATCCGGCCGCGAAGGTCGGCGATCCGCCCGATGAGCGGCAGCATCGCGATGTAGCCGAGCAGGAAGCCGGAGACGATCGGCGCACCGCGCTGCAGCTGGTCGATGTTGAGCCCGGCCGACGCCATCATCTCCGGGAGCGCGAGCACCACGACGTAGGTGTCTGCGGCCGCGAACCCGACGGCAGCCGCCGCGACGGCGAGCAGGGCGCGGGGTGCCGGCGCCGGCCGGGCCTCTCCAGTGCTCACCGGTGCGTCAGATCGGTGCCTCGATCTCGACCTCGTCACCGTCGAGATCCAGATCGATGGTGTAGCTGACGTCGTCGTAACCGTCGTAGAAAGGCCCGGTGAAGGTGGCGCTGTCGACCGTGTTGTCGTCGTCGAGCAGGTAGGCGGCCTCGAAGTCGCTCGATCCGGCCGACGGGAAGACCTCCTGCACAGCCTCCCCCGGGACGGTGCCGTCGAGCCGGGTCAGGATCGTGTCGCCGTCGCGCTCGGACTCGCCCTCGGTCACGTCTTCAGCCGCAGTGAACAGCGACGAGATGCCGGTCTCGGTGTCCATCAGTGCCGCAGGGTCGGGCGCGCCGTACTCGGCCGGGTCGATCGCGCTCCAACCCGTGAAAGGAAAGTCCGCGTAGACGCCGTCGTCGACCGCGACGAGCGGTGCCGTGATCGGACCGAGGTCGGTCTGGACCTCGACCTCGCCGGTGAACGCCGGCTCGTGGGTCCCGGTGCCGTCGGCGTTGAGAAGACCCGCGAGGCCGTCGGGCAGCTCGTCGGTCTGCAGCGAGAACGCAACGTACTCGGCGTCATCGAAGAGAGTCTTGGCCTCGGCGAGTCTCTCCTCGGGCGTCTGGTCGGACGTCGAGGAGTCGTCACCGCTGCAGCCGGCAAGGGCCACGGCCAAGACGGCAGCGAGGATCAGGTTGCGCACGCGTACAGCCTGCCATGGCACTCGGGGCTGACGCGGTCGCCGCCCCGTCATCGGTGCGGGCAGGGAGTCCTGCGGTCCTCGCACGTTGGGGTAGTTTCTGCGGTGCCATGCCCCAGCGAAGTTTCCCCGACTCGGGATCCACGCGCGCGGCTCAGGAGCGGGGCGCCGGGGCGGTGCCGACGATGGGCTGGGCCGCGGCGATGCCGGAGCCGTCCCGGCGACCCGGCTCGGTGGGTAGGTCGACGGGTGCACCGCTCGCGGCGCTCGCGTGCACGGGTGCGCCGCCGGCGAAGGCCACGAGCAGCTCGGACTCGCCCTTGAGGAAGCGATGGCAGCGCACCCCACCGGTGCCGCGGCCCTTCGCCGGATACTCCGACAACGGGGTGACCTTCACGCTGCCTGCCTCCGTGCCGGGCAGCGCGTCACCCGAGCCGGACACCGTGACCACGACATTGTCGGCGGTCGCGTCGACCGAGCCGAAGAACACCACCCGGGCCGCGCCGGACAGCCGGACCCCGGCGATCCCGCCGCCGGAGCGGCCCTGCGGCCGAACGGCCGACGCAGCGAAGTGCAGCAGCTGGGCGTCGCTGGTGATGAAGACGAGTACGTCGTCGGCCGAGACGAGCTCGACGCCACCCACGATCTCGTCGTCGTCGCCGAGTCGGATGACGTCCCACGACTCCTTGCCGAGCAGCTCCGGGAGCACCCGCTTGACGACGCCACGCCGGGTGCCCAGCGCCAGCCCGAGTGAGTCCGCCGACAGCGAGGTCAAGGTGACGACGCGCTCGCCGGGATCGAGCGCGAGGAACTCCGAGAGCGGCGCGCCCCCCTGCAGGTTCGGAGCGTTGGCGGTGCTGGGCAGTGCAGGCAGGTCGAGCACGTCGAGCCTGACCAGCCGCCCGCGTGAGGTGACGACGCCGACCTGGCCGCGCGCCGTACTCGCAGCCACCGCGACGATGGCGTCGTGCTTGGCCCGGGCGCCTCCGGAGCCGAGTGGCCCGTCCGTCGACGTACGGGCCAGCAGTCCGGCTGACGACAACAGCACCTGGCAGGGGTCGTCGGCCACCTCCAGCGGCACTGCGCGGGCGACGGGCTGACCGGCCGACTCGAGCAGCACGGTACGACGAGCGGTGCCGTGCTGCTTGGCGACGTCGGCGAGCTCGTCGCCGACCACGGCCCGGAGCCGGTTGTCGTCGTCGAGGATCTCGGTGAGCTCGGCGATCGTGCCTTCGAGCGTGGACTTCTCCGACTCGAGGTCGATCCGCGAAAAGCGTGTCAACCGCCGCAGCGGCATGTCGAGGATGTAGTTGGCTTGTGCCTCGCTGAGGTCGAAGACCTGGATCAGCCGGCCACGCGCCTCCTCGGCGTTGTCACTCGACCGGATCAGCTGGATGACCTCGTCGATGTCGAGGATCGCGATCAACAGCCCCTCGACCAGATGCAGCCGCTCGGCCGCCTTCGCGCGGCGATGGGCGCTGCGTCGGCGTACGACGGAGAAGCGATGGTCGAGATAAACCTGCAGCATCTGCAGCAGACCCAGGGTGCGCGGCTGGCCGTCGACGAGGGCAACGGCGTTGATGCCGAACGACTCCTCCATCGGCGTCAGGCGGTAGAGCTGGTCAAGGATGGCCTCCGGGTGGAATCCGTTCTTGACCTCGATGACCAGCTGCAGCCCCTTCGTGCGGTCGGTGAGGTCCTTGATGTCGGCGATGCCCTGCAGCTTCTTGGACTGCACCAGGGTCTTGATCCGCTCGATGACCCGCTCGGTGCCGACCTGGTAGGGCAGCTCAGTCACCACGATGCCCTTGCGCCGGGGGGTGACGGACTCGATCCGGGCCGTGGCTCGCATCCGGAACGAGCCGCGGCCGGTCTCGTAGGCATCGCGGATCCCGTCCAGACCGACGATCTTGCCCCCGGTCGGCAGGTCCGGGCCGGGGATGAAGCGCATCACGCCGTCGAGATCGGTGTCGGGGTGCTTGATCAGGTGGCGCAGTGCCTGCACGACCTCGACGAGGTTGTGCGGCGCGAGGTTGGTGGCCATCCCCACCGCGATGCCGCTGGCGCCGTTGACCACCAGGTGCGGCAGCGCCGCCGGCAGCACCTCGGGCTCGAGCTCACGACTGTCGTAGTTGGCCTTGAAGTCGACCGTGTCCTCGTCGATGGCGTCGGTCATCGGCAGCGCCGCGCGGCCCATCCGGGCCTCCGTGTAGCGCATCGCCGCCGGGGGATCGTCGGGGGAGCCGAAGTTGCCGTGGCCGTCGACCACCGGCACCCGCATCGCCCACGGCTGCGCCATGCGCACCAGCGCGTCGTAGATCGCGCCGTCACCGTGGGGGTGCAGACGTCCCATCACCTCGCCGACCACCCGGGCCGACTTCACGTGTCCACGGTCGGGGCGTACGCCGATGTCGTGCATCGTGTAGAGGATGCGCCGCTGCACCGGCTTCAGCCCGTCTCGCGCGTCAGGCAGCGCCCGGGAGTAGATCACGGAGTAGGCGTACTCGAGGTAGCTCGAGCGCATCTCGTCCTGGACGTCGACGTCGACGATGTGCTCGTCGAAGTCGTCCAATGCGGGGGGAGGGTTCTTGCGTGCCATGGTGACCTCATTCTGACCTGCCCCGCCGACGTACTCGGCCACCGGCACGCACGTCGGCGCCACACCGGTCCTTGGCACACTGGGTGCGATGACCGACTTCCCGAGCCCGACTCGCGGCTACGACGACCGGCGCCAGGTGCTGCTGGGCTACCTGGACTACTTCCGCTCCGTGGTCGCCGACAAGGTGAGCGGGACGGACGACCACTGGCGTCGGCGGAGCATGCTCCCCTCGGGGTGGTCCCCGCTCGAGCTCGTCAAGCACCTGGTCTTCATGGAGCGGCGCTGGCTGGTGTGGGGTTTCGATGGGCAGGACGTCGGTGATCCGTGGGGCGACCGGCGCGACGACCGGTGGTACGTCGACCCGGCCGAGACTCTGGACGACCTGGTCGCCGCGCTCGTCCGTGGCGGTGAGCGAACGCGGGCGATCGCCGAGGCACACCACCTCGACGACGTCGGAGCCTCCGGGCCTCGTTGGGAAGGCGAGTCTCCCGCTAACCTCGAACGGGTGCTGCTGCACGTCATCCAGGAGTACGCGCGGCATGTCGGCCACCTCGACATCGTGCGTGAGCTCGCCGACGGGGTGACTGGCGAGTAGCCATCTCGCGGGTGGCGCCGCCCAGAGGTCGCGCAACGGCCGCCTTTCGTCCGGCATGTCGAGGCGGCAAGGGCACGCGTCCGCTCGGACGAATCCCCAGGGTGGTTGACGGATGGGGGCGCCAGGATTCGTCCGGAGGTCTGCCGCTGCGAGAGCGCTCGCTGCTTCGGACGAATCCTGGCGGTCAGGTGAAGACGGGTGGTACGGCGTGCTCGGTCGGCTGGCGATCGGGCGGCTCCGGTACCCGGGCCGACTGCGCGATCACGACGCCCACCACGACGGCGACCACGCCGACGACGCCCACCGCGTCCAGGCTCTCCCCGAACCACACCCAACCCAACGCGGAGACCCCGATCGGCTCCAGCATGGCCAGCGTCGTCACGATGGTGGCGGTGAGATGCCGCAGCGCCACCAGCTCCAGGCAGAAGGGGGTCAGGGTGCCGAGCACCACGATCCAGGCCAGCACCAGCCACAAGGGGACCGTCGTACCCGACAGTGCACCCAGCAGGTCGACCTGGTCGTCGAGCCGGTCCGCCGGAAAGCTGGTGACCGGGCTGTAGATGTTCATCGCCACCGCTCCGAAGACGAACGACCACAGCGCCACGCGCAGCGGGTCGAGTGCGCCCACGCCGTGCTCGCCCACGATGAAGTAGACCGCGAAACAGACCGCGGCGATGAGCCCCGCGGCGATGCCCACCGGGTCCAGCACGACGCCGCCGCCCCAAATCCCCGTCGCGGCAGCGAGTCCGGACATGGCCAGCGCGAGCCCGAGCCACAATCGGCGCCGGACGCGCTCACCCTGGACCAGCCACGCCCACACCGCCACGAGCACGGGCGCCAGATACTCCAGCAGCAGCGCCATCCCGATCGGCAGCCGGTCGATCGCGACGAAGTAGGACCACTGCACCCCAGCCACGCCCACCACGCCGAGCACGACGAGAAGCAGGCCGAGCCGTCCCGTGGGTAGGCGCAGCGCGCCCCGGCTGAAGACCGCCGCAGCCAGCACGAGCACGGCCGCCGTACCGGTCAGCCGCAGGGTGGTCAGCTGCTCCGGGTCGATGCCGCCGCGCAGCGCCACTCGTGAGACTCCGGCGTTGACGATGAAGCAGGCTGCCGCGACGACGACCAGCACCAGACCGAAGGTGGGGCGGCGGCGCGAGGTCATAGCTGTCGAGTGTAAGGCGCTTGAGCGCTCAGACTCCTGACGGTCCGCGGCGGCTCAGGTCTTGAGACCAGGAAAGTCGTCCTCGGAGTAGGAATGCTCGGTCCGCTGCCCGGAGGAGACCTGCTCGGCCTCGAGCTTGCGCAGCTCGACCCGGCGGATCTTGCCGGAGATCGTCTTCGGCAGCTCGGCGAACTCCAGCCGCCTGATCCGCTTGTACGGCGCCAGCTGGTCGCGGGCGTAGCGCAGCAACTCGAAGGCGACTGCCCGCGACGCCGTCTGCCCAGGCGCCAGCACCACGAAGGCCTTCGGTACCGCCAGCCGGACCGCGTCGGGAGACGGCACCACCGCCGCTTCGGCCACGGCCGGGTGCTCGATCAGCACACTCTCCAGCTCGAAGGGGCTGATCCGGTAGTCGCTCGCCTTGAAGACGTCGTCGGCCCGCCCGACGTAGGTGATGTAGCCCTCCTCGTCGACCGAGGCGAGATCACCGGTGTGGTAGTAGCCCTCCCGCATCGCCTCGGACGTGCGCTCCTCGTCGTCCTGGTAGCCGCGCATCACCCCGGTGGGCCGGCGGGCGAGCTCCAGGCACAGCTCCCCTTCCGATCCGACCTCACGGGTCGCCGGGTCGACGAGTGCGACGACGTACCCGGGCAGCGCCCTGCCCATCGAGCCCAGCTTGACCGGCTGGCGGGGCGTGTTGCCGACCTGGGCCGTGGTCTCGGTCTGCCCGAACCCGTCCCGGATCGTGATGCCCCAGCCGCGCTGAACCTGCTCGATGACCTCCGGGTTGAGCGGTTCGCCGGCGCCGACGCACTCGCGCAGGGTCAGCCGCTCGCCGCCCAGGTGCGCTTGGGTGATCATTCGCCAGACCGTGGGCGGCGCGCAGAACGTCGTCACCTCCAGCCGCTCCAGCACCGACACGAGCGCCGCGGGGTCAAACCGACGAGCGGCGTGGACCACGATCGTGGCGCCGGCGTTCCAGGGGGCGAAGAAGCAGGACCAGGCATGCTTCGCCCAGCCCGGAGACGAGATGTTGAGGTGGCGGTCGCCGGGCTGCAGGCCGATCCAATACATGGTCGAGAGGCTGCCCACCGGGTAGGACGCGTGCGTGTGCTCGACCAGCTTCGGCCCGGCGGTGGTGCCGGACGTGAAGTACAGCAGCAGGGTGTCGTCGGCGGCCGTGCCACCGCCGACCTCGGGGGGTACGTCGTCGGCCACGCCGGCGTCGTACGAGAGCCACCCGTCGGCGTCGCCCACGCTGACGCGCACCAGGTCGTCGTGCGCGGCGAACTTGTCGGCCTCGGCCGCTCCGGCCACGACCGCCGTGACCTGGCCTCGGGCCAGCCTGTCCTCGACGTCGGCGCGGGAGAGCATGGTGGTGGCCGGGATCATCACCGCACCCATCCGGATGCAGGCCAGCATCGCCACCCACAGCGGCGCCACGTTGCCCAGCAGCAGCAGCACCCGGTCGCCGCGCTCGACCCCCTGGTCCCCGAGGTAGCGCGCGAACCGCTGCGAGAGCAGTGACACCTCAGCGAAGGTGAGTCTGGTGTCCTCGCCGTCGTCGTCGACGATCCAGAGCGCGACCGCCGAGCCTTCCTCGGCGGCCAGGACGTCGATCCAGTCCGTGGCGTAGTTGAAGCTGGTGAGGCGCGGCCATCGGAAGTCCCGGTAAGCGGCGACGTAGTCCTCGCGGTGCGCGAGCAGGAAGTCCCGCGAGCGACGGAAGACGGTGGTGGGATCCTCGGTCTCTGGCGTCGTCGTCATCACCCGGCAGTCTGTCCAACATCGCCGGTTCGGTAAAGGGCGATAGATTCGACCGAGTGGTGACCCGCGAAGAGCAACGCGCCTACCCGGCGCACTGGGAAGCCGATGTCCTGCTGCTCGACGGTGGTACAGCGCGGCTGCGGCCGATCCGGCCGGATGACGCCGACCGCCTCGTCGAGTTCTACGCTCGGGTCTCGCCGGAGTCCAAGTACATGCGCTTCTTCGCGCACTACCCGACGCTCTCGGACCGAGACGTCGACCGCTTCACCCACGTGGACCACGACGAGCGGGTCGCCTTCGTCCTGACCGTGCGCGACGAGATCATCGCGGTCGGACGCTACGACAAGATCGACAGCTCGCTGGCCGAGGTCGCCTTCCTGGTCGAGGACGCACACCAGGGACGCGGGATCGCGCAGCTGCTCCTCGAGCACCTGGCCCAGGCGGCTCGGGAGCGAGGGATCAAGAAGTTCGTCGCCGAGGTGCTGCCCGACAACGGCCGGATGATCCACACCTTCCGCGATGCCGGCTACCACGTGGAGGGCGGGTTCGAGAACGGTGTCATGAGGCTGGCCTTCCCGATCGAGGCGACCGACACCGCTGTGGGCGTGATGCGCTCCCGCGAGCACCGGGCCGAGGCCGCGTCGATGACCCGGCTCTTCGCGGCGCACAGCGTGGCGATCATCGGCGCCAGCCGCCGCCAGGACACGATCGGCAGCACCCTCGTACGCAACCTGGTGCTCGGTGGCTACACCGGCCGGGTGTACGCCGTGAACCCGGCCGCGGACGCGGTGGCCGGCATGCCGGCGTACGGGTCGGTGCAGGAGATCCCCGATCCGGTCGACCTGGCCGTCGTCGCGGTGCCGGCGGACGCGGTGCACGACGTACTGCTCGACTGCGCCGCCAAGGGGGTCCACGGCCTGATCGTCATCTCCAGCGGCTTCGCCGAGACGGGCGAGGAGGGGCGCCGACAGCAGCGCCGCCTGGTCGGACTCGCGCGCTCCTACGGTCTGCGCCTGGTCGGTCCCAATTGTCTCGGCGTCATCAACACCAACCCGAGCGTGTCGCTCAACGCGTCACTGTCGCCGGTCATGCCGCCCCACGGGCGGGTCGGGTTCTTCTGCCAGTCCGGCGCCTTGGGCGTCGCGATTCTCGAGGCGGTCGCGCGGCGAGGTCTGGGTCTCTCCACCTTCGTTTCCGCCGGCAACCGTGCCGACGTCTCCGGCAACGACCTGCTCCAGTACTGGGAGGAGGACGAGGACACCGAGGTGGTGCTGCTGTACCTCGAGTCGATCGGCAACCCGCGCAAGTTCTCCCGCGTGGCCAGGAGGGTCGGTCGGCGCAAGCCGGTCGTAGCGGTCAAGTCCGGCCGCACCACGCAGGGCGTCCCGGTCGGGCACACGGTGCGGTCGACGGTGGCTCCGCAGTCGGCCGTCGACGCGATGTTCCGGCAGGCCGGGGTCATCCAGGTCGACACGCTCGACGAGATGTTCGACGTCGCCCAGCTGGTGGCGCACCAGCCCCTGCCATTAGGCCCGCGGGTGGCCGTGGTGGGCAACTCCGACGCCCTCGGCCTGCTCGCGGCCGACTCCGCCTCGGCCGCCGGCCTGATCGTGGAGCGTTCGGTGTCGCTCGGGTCCGACGCGGCGGCCGAGGACTTCGAGGCGGCGCTCGACTCCGCGATCGACGACCCCCGCGTGGATGCCGTGGTCGCCGTCTTCATCCCGCCGCTCGACACCTCCGGAGACCAGGTGGCCAACGTGCTGGCGGCGGTGGGGGAGCAGTCCGACAAGCCGATCGTGTCGACGTTCCTGGCCAGCCAGGGCGTGCCGGAGATGTTGCGGGTACCGGACCTGGGCGGCTCGGCAGGTCGGGGGTCGGTGCCGTCGTACCCCGCTCCCGAGTCAGCCGTGCGGGCGCTGGCTCGCGCGGTCGGCTATGCCCAGTGGCGCCATCGGCCGACGGGCTCGGTGTCGGTGTACGACGACATCCGCGTCTCGCCGGCCCGTGCCCTGGTGAAGGAGGTGCTGGCCGAGCACCCCGACGGCGCCGAGCTCACCGTCGAGCAGCTGGTGCGGCTGCTCGGCCACTTCGGCATCACGCTCACTCCCTGGGCGCCGGTCGCCACGCTCGACGAAGCCATCGAAGCCGGCGCGGGCTTCGGGTGGGACGTGTGCCTCAAGGCCACCGCAGAGCACCTGCGACAGCGGCCCGACCTGGCACACGTATGGCGCAGCATCGAGACCGAGGGCGGGATGCGCCACGCCTGGAAGGAGCTCACCACGATCATCGACGATCCGGACCATGCCGGTTTCGTCGTCCAGCCGATGGCCGAGCCGGGCATCCCCGTCTGCCTGGGCAGCATGGAGGATGCGTTGTTCGGCCCGATCGTGTCCTTCGGCATGGCGGGTGCGGCGTCGGACCTGCTCGGGGACGTGTCCTTCCGCATCCCGCCGCTGACCGACCAGGACGCGGAGGACCTGGTGCGAGACGTGCGCGCCTCGGCGCTGCTGTTCGGATACCGAGGCTCCGAACGTGTCGACGTCGAGGCGCTCGAGGAATTGGTGCAGCGGTTGGCCCAGCTCAAGGACAACCTGCCGGAGGTGCAGAGCCTCGACCTGGACCTGGTCCTGGTCGGAGCCGCCAGCCTGTCGGTGTTACGTGCCACGGGGAGGGTGGCGCCGGAGGACGACGCGCGTAGCGACTGGTTCACCCGACGGCTGACCGGGCCGTCGAGCCTGGAGGACACCCGCTGACCCGTCACCCCGCTATGGCTGAGACTTTTTCACCGCCTGGTGGTGAGGAGATTCAGCCACAGTGGTGGCGGCAGGCACGGGACCGGCGTCGGCCGCGCTGGGCTCGTCCGTCGTGCGAGGATGACGCCATGCGTGACTCCCGGGCTGCTGACAAGGCCTTCCAGCTACGACGCGAGATCGACCACGTCGGCTACTACCCCGCCGTGGTCGCCGACGCCGTCGACTCGGCGATCGCGGGCGAGCAGGTGCGCGGGTTCGTGGTGCATCACGAGCCCACCTTCGATCGTGACGAAGTCAGGCGGCATGTCACGGTGCTCGTGCTGACGCCCTCGCGTCTGCTGGTCGCGCATACCGACGAGCACCCGCCCGACGACCTGCTCCCCGCGCCGTACGCCTCCACCTCGACCGAGGCGATCCCGATCCATCGCATCGGCAGCGTCGCGGTGACGCGCATGGTGGCTAACCCGGCCGACTCGGCCGCTGCTCCCGGCGTCACCGAGGCGGTGTTGACGGTGGGGTGGGGTGCCGTCAACCGTGTCGATCTGGAGCCGGCGACCTGCAGTGACCCCGAGTGCGTCGCGGACCACGGCTACAGCGGGACCCTGGCGGCGGAGGACTTCGCACTGCGGATCAGCTCCAGCGCCGACGGCGAGAGTGCGGTCCAGCGACTGCTGGACTTCGCCGACGCGCTGAACCAGGCCACGGTCACCCGGGTCACATGACCGGCGCCGCCACAGCGCTCCCGGGCGAGGACGGGAGATCCCTGGTCGACGTGCTGCCCTCGTCGGTGGCGGCCCTGGGGGTGCCCGGATGGCGCAACTCTCTCGGCCTGCCGGCCGCCTCGGCGTACGTCGTCCTCCTCGTCGACGGCCTCGGCTGGCTGCTGCTGCGGGAGCACGCGGAGGAGGCGCCGTACCTCAGCTCGCTGGTCGGCAATGGGGCGGCTCCGATCTCCTGCGGCGTGCCGTCGACCACCGCCACGAGTCTGACCAGTCTCGGCACCGCCTTGCCGGCCGGGGCGCACGGGGTGGTGGGATTCACCTCCCGCATCCCGGGTACCGACCAGCTTCTCGACGCGCTCCGGTGGAGTCCGAAGGTGGACCCGTGGCAGTGGCAGCCGCACGACACCGCCTTCGACCGGGCCAGGTCGGCGGGGGTGCAGCCCACGGTCGTCAGTCGACGAAGCTTCGAGGGATCCGGGCTCACCGTCGCCGGACAGCGTGGCGCGACGTACGTCGGTGCCGACTCGGTGGGCGAGCGCCTCGCCGCCACGGCGCTGGCGGCCGCCGAGTCGAAGTCGCTGACCTACGTCTACGAGGGCGAGCTGGACGCCACCGGCCATCGGCTCGGCTGCCGCTCGCACGGCTGGCGGCAGCAGCTCGAGACGATCGACCAGTTCGCGTTGCGGCTGCGGGACTCCCTGCCGGCCGGCGTCGCACTGCTGATCACAGCGGACCACGGCATGGTGGACGTCGCGCTCGACCGGCGCGTCGACGTCGACGCCGAGCCCGAGCTGCTCGACGGCATCGAGGTGTTCGGGGGCGAGGCGCGGTTCCGGCACCTCTACTGTCGCGACGGCGCCGCTGACGAGGTGGCGGAGCGCTGGCGTCGGCGGCTAGGAGCCGACGCGTTGGTCGTCACCCGAGACGAGGCGATCGACGCCGGGTGGTTCGGGCCGGTCCAGCCGCACGTGCGGGCGCGGCTCGGCGACGTCATGGTGGCGAGCATCGGCGACCTCGCCGTGGTGTCGTCCGTGCGTTTCCCCCACGAGGCCGACCTGCTCGGACTGCACGGCTCGCTGACCCCTGAGGAGATGCTGGTGCCGCTCTTGGTGGACGGCGCCCGTGGCTGAGCTGCACTTCTACACCGGCACGATGGACTCCGGAAAGAGCACCCTCGCGCTCCAGACCAACCACAACCATGCCGCGCGTGGCCGGGTCGGATGTCTCTTCACGAGCCGCGACCGCGCCGGGGAGGCATTGCTCTCCTCCCGGCTGGGCCTCACCCACGACGCTCTCGAGGTGACCCCGGACTTCAACTTCTGGTACTTCGTCGTCGACTCGCTGACCCACGGCGGGCGCATCGACTACCTGATCTGTGACGAGGCCCAGTTCTACACCCCAGACCAGGTCGAGCAGCTGGCAAAGATCGTCGACGAGCTGCAGCTCGACGTGTTCTGCTTCGGCATCCTGACCGACTTCCGTACCGTGCTGTTCCCCGGTTCCGCGCGGCTGGTGGAGCTGGCCGACCGGACACATGTGCTGCAGGTGGAGGCGCTGTGCTGGTGCGGACAACGGGCCACCCATCAGGCGCGCACCGAGAACGGCGAGATGGTGACGGAGGGCGAGGTCATCGTCGTGGGCGATGTCGATGCGGCCGATACTGCCCCGGCCGAGGTGGCTTACGAGGTGCTGTGCCGCCAGCACCATCGGCGGCGGATGACGTCTGCCCGGGCGCAGGCGGCGGCGCTGTCCCCGGAACCACTGCCGTTCGGCGGCTAAGTTACCGGTTTGATGGGGTTTGGCCCCGCCGAAGTGAGTCGAAGAGGTCATTGACGCGCTGCCCCGCGACGACCACCGTTGATAAGCACGGGGCCGGGTTTCTCACGCGGAGGGGCAGTCGCTCATGGCAGTCAACAAACATCCGGGAGCTCTTCGACGAGCGAGTGCGGCGCTGGGCGCCATGGTGCTTGCCGCGGCGATGCTCGTGGCCGCAACCACGTGGGGGAGCGGCGTCGTCAGCGGCGACGGATCTCTCACGATCGTCTCGGTCAGCGACGCCGGGTCTGGGCTGGCGGCTCCGGTCCAGGGCCGACCCTTCGACGTGGTCGTCGAGGTGCGTGACGACGCCGGTGAGCTGATGACGCTCAATCGGGCCACCACGATCGAGCTCACCCTGGTCTCGGGCGATGGTGCACTGGGCGGGAACACGACAGCCGTGATCGCCCGGAACTCCTCGAGCGCCACGATCTCGAATGCCACCTACGCCCCCTTCGAGAACGGCGTGGTGCTGAGGGTCGCGCCGATCTCGGGGCTGGAACCAGCGCCGGACGAGGTGACCGTTGACGTGGCGCTGACCGCTGTCGGGCGGCAGGCGTCACCCGGCACTCCGCTGAGGCTGACCGACCCCAACTGCGTGAACGCCACTCCCGCGGTGCCGACGTGCGGCGTGTTGGACCTCGGTGAGGGCGCCAACGGAGCCGTGACGATGTCTGTCGGCTCCTGCGAGGGCATCGCGGACTGCCGAGAGGTCGGCTTGATCCAGGGCTTGGTCGTCACGACCGTCGCGGATCTCAAGGACCTCGCCGGTGATCCGTTGTACTCCAAGACGAACCCGGTCAGGTTCATCGTCAAGTGCGACAAGACCCTCTGCCCCGGTGGCGGCGTGACGTCGTACCCGGTGATCGTCGACCTGACCAACTCAGGTCCGCTCGAGCAAGCGCCGCCGTGTCCGAAGAAGGGGCAGCTCGGCACCACGCAGCAGGTCTGCTGGGACACGCGGCTGAGCAAGCGTGATAATGCCGGGGACCTGCTCTCCTACGTCCTGTTCGACTTCGACGCGAGGGCCAGCCACCCCTGACTCAGGCGACCTCAGGCGGCACCGGCACCCGCACGACTCCGAGCATGTCGAGTGCCGCCTGGGCCTCCTCGTCGAGCTGCCGCGCCTCCGCGTGTTTGGTGCGCCGCGCCAGCCGGGCGGCGACGACGAGGAGGAAGCCCCGCTCGTGCCGCACCTCTGGAGCGGAGCTGAGCCGGAGGCCCTCGTCCAGCGATGCCTGGGCGGCGCCGAGCTGATCGCCGGCGAGCAGTGCTGCGGCCTGCACCCGGTGTGCCGACGGGAGCAAGGTCGCCGCGCCGGTGGAGCCTGCAGACTCGATGGCGCTGCCGACGAGCGCACGCGCCTCGGACGTCAGGTCGGCGAGCAGGTGCGCCTCCGCTATCGCAATGTCTGTGTCGACGACCTCGTGCGGCTCGCCCAGTGCGACGAAACGCATTCGCGCATCATCGAGCAGCGCGAGACCACCGGCCAGGTCACCGTCGCGGCTACGACTGCGACCCTGCTCACGCAAGACGAGCGCGACGAGCTCCTCGTCACCGATGGACCGGGCGACGCGCAGCGCCTCCTCCAGGAGCGGTGCCGCCGAGTCGTAGTGCCCCTGGCGGACCAGGATGTCCGCCTCGTTGTACGTCGCGTTGGCCGCGTCTGCCGCGTCACCCACCCGCCGGAACGTCTCCGCCGCGCGGGCGAACATCGACAACGCCTGCGACCATTGGCCCTCCAGCAGCCTGCGAATCGCCAGATTGTTCAGCGCGTGCGACTGACCACCCAGGTCGCCGAGCTCCTCGAACAGCTCCAGCGCTATCTGGCCGTGCGGCTCCCGCTCCGGCTCGCCCGACCACATGTCCACCGTGTGCAGCACCAGATGGGCCTGGGCAAGGGCGTCCAGCTCACCCGCCTCACCGGCCTCGGCAATCGCCTGCTCGGCGTAGTGGCGGGCGTCCGGGTAGCGGCCCTGGCTGACGCGACCCACGGCGTAGCGAGCCAACAACCGGGCCCGGACGGCTGCCACCTGGTCGCCCTCGACACCGTCGAGGGCTCGCAGGCCGGTGCTGATGCGCCGAAGCGCCAACGGGTACCGGCCCTGTCGGTGCGCGACCCTGGCCTGCTTCAGGGCCAGGCCCGCCGACCGGAGTGGATCGTCGCGGACCGCCCGGCCGGCTTCGCGGTAGGCGTCGGCCGAGTCGATGGCCCGACCCGCCAGGTAGAGCGCGTCGCCCAGAGCCTCGAGGTCGGCTGCTCGCTCGATCGCCGGGACAGTCGAGGATCGCCGAGCGGCCTCCGCTGCGCGTTCGAACGCCTCCGCCGCTGCGGCGGGAGCGCTGCGGTCGGCGGCGTGGCGGCCGGCTGCGCGCGCGTACTGCCACGCCTCGTCGTACCTGGCAGACAGGAAGTAGTGCAGGGCCAGCAGCTCGGGGCGCCGGCTGGCGGCCGACGTCGTGGTCTCGAGCACCGTCGCCGCTCGCTCGTGCAGCTCGCGCCGTCGACGATAGGGGAGTCCGGCGTACGCCACCTCTCGCATCAGCGAGTGCCGGAACTGGAGCCGGTCGGGTCCGGCCTCGACGAGGAAGCTGTTGACGCCGCCCAGCAGCCGGGTCAGCGCCCGGTTCTTCAGGACTCCGTCCTCCTCCGCGTCCAGCATCGCGCCGAGCAGATCTCGGGTGAACGTCTCACCGAGGACGGCCGCGCGACGCAGCAGCGACCGTTCCGGGGCGCTGAGCCGGTCGACCTCGACCGCGACCAGCGCTTCCACCGACGTAGGCAGGTCGTCCAGGGATTCACCGCGCTCGGCGGCCCGGACCAGCTCGCGCAGAAACAGCGGATGCCCACCGGCGCGCGCGACCAGCGTCTCGACCGTCAGAGGTGGCAGCGGCGTCTCCTCCGTGACGACCTCCGCCAGGGCGACCGACGCGGCCCGGGGCAGCGGTTGGAGGTCCATGACGCGTCCGCTCGCGGGGACCCAGCCGGTCGGCCGGTCAGACCGGCTGGCGAGCAGCAGCCACGGCTGGTCCACCGCTCGGGCCGCGATCCTGGCCAGCACGCCCGCGCTGGCCGGGTCAGCCAGGTGCGCGTCGTCCACGAGCAGCACGGTCGGGTCCGGCAGCGCTGCCTCGAGCAGCTCGGCGACGGTCACCTCCAGACGCTCGACCTGGTAGCTCTCGTCGAGCTCCTGGACCTCCGGGCCGGCGGGCAGCTCCAAGTCCAACACGTCAGCCAGCAGCGGCAACCAGGGCACCAACGCCGGGTTCAGCTCCTCGACCCGCCGACGCACCTGTGCCGCGGCGAGAGCCCGATCGTGGTCATCGCTGATGCCGAGCACGTCGCGTAGGAGTCGTCGCACCGGCGCGTACGGCGTCCCGGCGCCGGTGCGCTCGCAGTCACAGCGGAGGACGACCAGGTCCGTGGCCCGCGACAACACCTCCTCGATGAGGCGGGTCTTGCCGAGTCCAGGCTCGCCGACGACGCTCACAATGGCGCCGCGACCACTGCGGAGCCGGGCCAGATCTGCCTCGAGGGCGGCCACCTCGTCGTCACGGCCCACGAGCAGGGTGTGCGGGATGCCCGGCTGCCGGTCCGTCCGCGCCTTGCCGAGGGAAACCGCATGCACGGTGTGACTCAGACCCTTGATGGTGAGCCCCGACAGGTCCGTTCGGTGGTAGGCGCTGCGGGCGTGCTCCAGCGCATCGCTGGCGACCAACACTGCCCCCGGGCCGGCCTTGGCGGCAAGGCGGGCCGCCAGGTTAACCGCATCACCTTTCACCGAGTAGGTCCGCCGGTCGGGAGGTCCAAGGTCACCCGTGAACACCCGGCCCTGGGCGATGCCGATCCGTAGCGGGATGTCCCCGGTGCGGTCCACAACGAGGCGCATGGCGTGCAGCAGCCGATCCGTGTCGTCGCCGGTGCTGACCGGAGCCCCGGCGACCACCATGATCTTGCCGCCGTCGACGTCGATGTCTGTCTCGTGGAAGGCGACGTCATGGGAACGGGTCGCGTCCTGGACGTTACGGACGAGTTGATCGATCGCCGCGGCCAGCGCGGTCGCACCTTCCCGCGCGAGCACCTCGTCGGTGCCGTCGAACCGGACGAAGGCAACGGCGACGGTGCGGTGCTCGGGCTCTCGCCGTGGCTGGTCGAGGTGTCGTCGAAGCTGGAGGGGCAGCAGCGCCGTGGTGAATGCCTGCCGCCCTCGCGGGTCCCTTGCGGGCACCGGCACGCGTCCGGGCAGGCCGGTGAGCAGGGTGCCGGACTCGACCCGGCTGCCGAGGACCGCCGGGCTCAGGGCGGATGCGGTCTGAGCGCCGAGCAGCACCTGCCCGGCCTCGGCAGACGTGTCCAAGTGCGCCACGGCGGTGGCGCTTGGGCCGAGGACGAGGAGCTCGCGGTGCACCGCCGGGTCACCCGCCAACACCAGGTCGACGACGCCGGAGTGCACGCCGGTCGACGCCCTTAGCACCACTCTGCCGACGGAGGTCGCGAGATGGCCGACGCGGTTGAGCGCACGTTGCATGCGGACCGCCGCCCGGGCGGCGCGCACCTGGTGCCCGCGACCGTCGAGCAACAGCAGGATGGCGTCGCCCCCCCATTTCAGCAGGTCCGCGCCCTCGTCGTCGGCCTCGGCGATCAACGGGGTGAACACCGCGTGCAGGATGTCGCTGAGCTCCTCCGCGCCCTCACGTCCGCGACCGGCCAGCCGCTCGGTGAGCCGCGTGAAGCCGCTGACATCGATGAGCACGAGGCTGCCGTCCAGCTGACGGTGGGACACGCCAGACTCCGTCGCGGCCCACTCCGGCAGCAACCTCGGTACGTAGGCCGCCATAGCCTCGTCGATCGTGGCGACCTGCTCGTCCACCGGCTCCTCCGCCACGCCCTGGACTCTAGCCCGCTGGACTGCGCTGCGGGTCGGTTCGGTTGCGCAGGATGCTAGTCGGTCGAGCCGTTCTTGCCGAACATGATCTCGTCCCAGCTCGGCACGCTCGCACGCCGCTGCCGCCGCTTGCGCGGACTCGGCTCCGTCGCAGACTCCGGTGCCGGAGCCGGCTCGTCGGTCCCGACGGCGGGATCGGCGTCGATGTCGGGGTCGGTTGCGGTGTCCGCATCGGGAGCAGCGACCTCGGTCTCGTCAGCGATGGGCTCCGACGGCATGTCCACGTCGCCGGAATCACGTGCATCGGCGCTCGCATCGGCGCCGCGCTCGCTGACCGCGCGGACGACCGCGTCGAGGTCGTCACCCTCGATCGGCTCGTCATTCGACAGCGACAGTAAGTCCTCACCATCAGGCACGGCGGTGAGTCGCCGCTCACCTCGTCCGCCACCGCGCGGCTGCGGCCCGTGGCTGCTCGATTGCTTCTCGCCGGTGAGCCAGCGCGCTTCGTCGTCGTCGGCGACCGAGTAACGCCCGGCCATGTCGAAGACGAACGTGCCGGCGCGCTCCCGCTCGCCGGAGTGGTACGTCGTCCGGACCGTCCACCTGCCGTCGTCGCGCCGCCAGGCATCCCACTCGGCGGCCTCCGGGTCGAGGCCGCGACCGCGGAGTCGCTCGGCGACGACTTCGGACAGCCGGCGTGCAGGTCCTTCAGCCTTCTTGCGGCGGACGTGGCTGCGCCGCGCAGTCTCGGCGACGTGCTGGCGTTCGGCGATGACAGGCACGCAGAAGGGCATGATCTTGTCGACGCTCACGCCGGCCAGAGATGCCACCGCATCGGGGGACTCGCCGGCCCTGATCCGGGCCTGGATGTCTCGGGGTCGTAGCGCGCTGTCCATCTGGATCTCCAACTGGCCGAGCCTGGCACGGTCGCTTCTCAACGCCGCACGCAGTCTGTCGTCTGCAGGAAGGGCAAACTCGGCACCGTCGTCGTCGACACAGACAACACTGCGGCCGTCGGGGCTGAGCCCGACCAGCCTGAGCCTGCGCATCGCTCTCCTTCCGCGCCCGAGTCGTTGCTGCGGGGTGCGCACAGTCTCGCAGCGAGGCTGCAGCGAACCAAGACAGCGCGCCGCCGCGCCCTCATTCAAACACCGGCGACGGCCACACCTTGTTTGCGCGTGGACCCGTCAGGTTGTTCGCAGCAGGTCAGCGCGCCCCGACCGAGTCTCGCGCGAAGAATCGCGAACCAAGTGCGGGCGTTCCAGCGTGTCGGCCGCCGACACGCCGGGTCAGCGCCCACCGGGGCCACGGCCGACCCGGGTCCCTTCGTTGCGCTCGGTGCCGCCGCTGCCCCGGCCTCCACGCTGGTCCCCGCGCCTGTCGTGGCCCAGGGCCCCGCGGCCCTCGGCCCGGCCGGCTGTCGCCAAGGCAATGATCGCGGCGAGCACACCCGCCGCAGCGGGGACGCCGTACGCGGTGCTCGCGCCGTACTCGTCGATCAACCAACCCGCCAAGGCCGCACCCGGCGCGATCCCGAGACTCAGCCCGGTGATCAGCCAGGTGATGCCCTCGGTCAACCGGCTTGCCGGGACGGTCGCCTCGACGAGCGCCATGGCCGCCACCAGTGTCGGGCTGATCGCGAAGCCGGCGACGAACAGCACGGCGCCGAGCAGCACGAGCCCGTCGACGAAGGGCAGCGGCAGCATCACCACACCCATCGCGACCGCGCCGAACCGGTACCGCGTCGCCGGAGTCGCGCGCCAGTGCAGCGCCCCGGTGATCACCCCCGCGATCAGGCTGCCGCACGCCCACAGAGCCAGGAGCAGTGCGGTCGCGGCGGGCTGGCCCTGTTCATCGGCGAAGGCCACCGTCACCACCTCGTTGGAGCCGAACAGGGCACCGAGGCACACCGCCGCAAGCACGAGCGGCAGCAGCACCGACCAGCGCAGCGACGCGCGGGCGGCCTCGACGTCGTGCGGCGTCGGCGTCGGTTGGGTCGAGCGCAGACCGGCGAACCACAGCCCACCGACCAGGGCGCACACGACGACCGAGGCGATCCCCGCCATCGCGGACACCTGGGTGGCGAGCAGGGTGACGATCACGGGGCCGAGGATGAAGATCGTCTCGTCCACGACTGCCTCGAAGGCGAACGCGGTGTGCAGCCGGTCGCCCGGCCCGAGGGACGCTGTCCAGCGGGCCCGGACACACGACCCCACTGGCGGGTAGAACGCGCCCGCGAAGGCGGCGCAGAAGTAGGCCACCGGCGCCGGCGCCGAGCTCTCGACCGCCACGACCAGACCCACGATGCCGACGCCGAACAACACGAAGCTCGGCAGCAGCACCCGGTCCTGACCGAGCCTGTCGATGAGCCGCGCCAGCAGTGGCGACGACACCGCGGTGGCCACCATGTACGCCGCCGAGACCGCTCCGGCCATGCCGTACGACCCGGTGCTGCCCTCAACGAGCAGGACGATGCCGAGAGTCACCATCGAGATCGGCATCCGAGCGATGAAGGCGGCGGCCGAGAAGGTCTTGGCTCCCGGCACCGACATCACAGCGCGATACGGAGCCAGCACGGGGAAGAGTCTAGGTGGGCACCGCCACGGTGAGTTCTCCAGCGGGGCGGCCAGTGGCAGCCACCGGATCAGGTGCGCCGCCGCCTAGGATCGAGGACGTGCCAGCCGCCGGACCCTATGACGCGCTGCTGCTGGTGTCCTTCGGCGGACCCGAGCAGCCCGCCGACGTGATCCCCTTCCTCGAGAACGTCACGCGCGGCCGCGCGATCCCGCGCGAGCGACTCACCCAGGTCGGTGAGCACTACTTCGCCTTCGGCGGTCGCAGTCCGATCAACGACCAGTGCCGGGACTTCATCGCAGCCGTCGAGGCCGACTTTGCCGATCATGGTCTGGATGTACCGGTCTACTGGGGCAACCGGAACTGGGACCCGTATCTCGCCGACACGGTCGCGCGGATGGCAGCCGACGGCGTACGTCGGGCGGCATGCTTCGTCACCAGCGCCTACGCGTCTTACTCAGGATGTCGCCAGTACCGGGAGAACCTCTTCGACGCGGTCGACGCGGCAAGCGGGGCCAGCGAAGCCGGCTCGGCCGGCCCGGAGCCGGGTGCTGCGCCACGGCTGGACAAGCTGCGGCACTACTACGACCATCCCGGCTTCGTCGGCGCCAATGTCGATGCGACTGTGGCCGCGCTGGACCGGCTGGCCCCGGCACACCGGGCTTCGGCGCGGCTGGTCTTCGTCACCCACTCGATCCCGCTGGCGATGGCGGAGTCGGCGGGCCCCAAAGGAGATGCGTACGTCGACCAGCACCTGACGGTGGCCGGGCTGGTCGCGGCTGGCGTGGCCGAGCAGACCGGCGATCGCCACCCGTACGACCTGGTCTACTGCAGCCGGTCCGGTTCTCCGGGGATTCCGTGGCTGGAGCCGGACGTCAACGATCACCTGTCCTCGCTCCGCGGGGCCGGGGAGACGGCCGTCGTCGTGATCCCGATCGGCTTCGTGAGCGACCACATGGAGGTCGTCTACGACCTCGACACCGAGGCCGCTGCCACAGCGCAGGGTGTGGGTCTCGCGATGCAGCGCGCGGCGACGGCCGGAAGCCACCCCGACTTCGTCGCTACCGTCCGTGACCTGCTGCTCGAGCGGGCAGCCGCCGAGGGTGGGCGGGATCCGGAGCGCCGGGCTCTCGGCGACGACGGACCGTCCTGGGACGTGTGCGCGGCGCACTGCTGCCCCAACCCGCGGTCGTCGCGCCCAGCATTGTGTGAGGCGCCCGCGTGACGGCAGCGGCCGGTGTGGACCCCGGCGACCTGCTGGCCCTGGCGGAGTCAACCGCTCGGGAGGCGGGGCGGCTGGTGCTCGACGGGCGGCGCGGCGGCACCGTCCACGTCGCCCAGACGAAGACGAGTCCCACTGACGTCGTCACGGCCATCGACCTCGCGTCGGAGCGGCTCATCCGACAGCGCATCCTGGAGCGGCGACCCCAGGACGGTTTCGTGGGGGAGGAAGGTGACGACGTCGCGTCCACGAGCGGCGTCACGTGGGTCGCCGATCCGATCGATGGGACCGTGAACTTCTTGTACGACGTCCCGCACTACGCCGTCTCGCTGGCCGCGCGGGTTGACGACGACGTCGTCGCGGGAGTCGTGCACAACCCTTCCTCCGGCGAGACCTTCACCGCCGTCCGCGGGTCGGGCGCCTGGTGCGACGGCCGCGCCATCAGGGTCTCTGGCTGCGAGGACGTCAGCCGCGCGCTGGTGGCGACCGGCTTCGGCTACCAGGCGGAAACGCGGGCGAGACAAGCCGTCGAGACGGGCCAGCTGCTGCCGCGGGTGCGCGACATCCGACGGTTCGGTGCCGCGTCTCTCGACCTGTGCTCGGTTGCCTGTGGACGGGTCGACGGGTACGTCGAACGCGGCCTCAAGCCGTGGGACCTGGCGGCTGGGGGCCTCGTTGCGGCCGAGGCCGGAGCCCGCGTCGAGGGACTGCACGGAGGCCCGGCGACGGAGCAGCTGGTCGTCGCGGCACCACGCTCGCTCTTCGACCGGTTGCACGAGGAGCTGATGGCCTCCGGATACGGAAACTGGCCTGGTTGACCACCCTTCCCGGGGTGTTCGCAGTCACATTCTGCCGTCGATCACTGCGGTCACCGGGGCGCGCCGATGACCACTCGCCGGGACGCGCGGCAATTGGCATGGCAATTGCGCGAGAAATCGGGCACAATCGCGCCGCCGAGCGTGGGCACAAAACGCGGGGCTGGTGCGTTACAGCCCTCGTTCGACGCAGAAACACGACCGACGGAGCGGATGACGAATGGCGACAGACTACGACGCACCTCGCAAGACTGACGAGGAGCTCAACGAAGACTCGATCGAGGAGCTCAAGGCGCGTCGGCACGACAAGAACTCGGGCAAGGTTGACGAGGACGAGGCCGAAGCGGCCGAGTCGTTCGAGCTGCCTGGTGCGGACCTCTCGCACGAGGAGCTCTCGGTTCAGGTGTTGCCGCGGCAGGAGGACGAGTTCACCTGCGCGAGCTGCTTCCTGGTGCACCACCGCAGCCAGCTGGCCACGGAGAAGAACGGCCGCCTGATCTGCACCGACTGCGCCGCCTGAGCGCACATCGGTCACGCGGCATGCGTGACCGCTGACAACGACGTCCTGCATCCTGGCCGACGGCGACAGGAGCAGGGCGTCGAGCTGTGTCAGGCCTTCTTGACCTTCTGCTTGTCGCCCGGCTTGGCGTTCTTGTCCATGCCCGGTGGGAGCTTCCCGGTGGAGCGCACCCAATAGCTGGCGGCGCGGCGGGTCACGTAAGTCCTGGTGAGGCCGTAGGCGGCACCACTCAGCGCGGCCCAGAGCAGGGCCTCCCGACCGGCGATGTCGGGATTCTCGGGCGATGTCGGCGGCTTCTTGCCCGTCGCCGTCCGCCAGGTCGCGTCGAGGGCGCGGGTCGTGGCGATTCCGGCCGCGACCGCGGCGCCGGTGCCGAGCAGCTTCCAGGAGACCTTGCCCCGGGACTTCTCGGTCTTCTTGTCTTTCAATGTCGGCTTGGTTGCCACCGGCTCCGCTCCTCGAACAGTCGTGTCGGCCCGCGGTCAGTCTTGCACGATCCGCCGGTTGAGATGGTCGGCAAGCTGCGGTGCCCGGCGGGACGAGACGATCCAATACGGCGCCGGATCGATCTCGTCGTCGACGTACACCTTGACCGCACCCGGACAGTAGGACCGCAGTAGGAGGTACGCACGCGCGTCGGCGTCCGGCCCGACCTGTCGGCGCGTCTCTGTCGCGTCCAGCGCCACCGAGGGCCCGACACAGGGCCAGGGCAGCAGCGCCCGACCGGCGCGGAGACCCTGGTCGTCGGCCCGGACGACGGCGTCGCCGTACGACGCAAGTCCCCACCCGACCAGGCCGGCAGACACCAGCCCTGCACCGACAGCGAACCACAATGGGGTGACGAGCACGAAGACCCAGCCCACGGTGGCCGCCATCAGCAGGCCCAGCAGCCACCAGAGGGTGGGCACCCGCAGCGTCTCCGAGTAGACCCCCTCCTCACCCGCCATGCGGCACAGCCTGCCACGCAGACGGCCGAGTAAGGTGGTCGGTTGGCAGCCGGGGCTCTTCCTGCCCTGCCCAGGACATCCACCGACGCACCACATGGACGGTGTCGATCACGGACGGAGCGCGCATGGTCGAGGTGCTGATCCAGCGGATCGACCCCGAGCTGCCGCTGCCGTCCTACGCCCATCCCGGCGACGCGGGCGCCGACCTCGTGACGACGGTGGACGTCGTGCTGGAGCCGGGCGAGCGCGCACTCGTACCCACCGGCGTGCGGGTAGCCCTGCCGGACGGATACGTCGCCCTGGTGCACCCGCGCTCGGGG
Source organism: uncultured Actinomycetota bacterium (assembly GCA_963830495.1). Taxonomy (GTDB): domain Bacteria; phylum Actinomycetota; class Actinomycetes; order Propionibacteriales; family Nocardioidaceae; genus CAWHMS01. The sequence continues at coordinate 309,762 of CAWHMS010000001.1, forward strand.
TTGGCGGCGCGAACCGGGTTGTCGATAGTCAACGCGCCCGGCACGGTGGACGCGGGCTACCGGGGCGAGATCACCGTGCTGCTGGTCAATCTCGACACCCGGCAGCCGATTGCCCTGCGGCGCGGCGACCGGATCGCCCAGCTGGTCTTCCAGCGGGTCGAGCAGGCTCGCTTCGTCGAGGTGGCGCGACTGCCGGGGTCGCACCGTGCCGACGGTGGGTACGGTTCAACCGGGGGCGTCGCCGCCCACCAGAGCGCGCAGCAGGAGGAAGTGTCGTGATTTTTCGTCGCCGGTCGAAGGATCCGGTCGGCTCCGCGGATGAGCACGCCGGGGCCGAGACCGCCGACGACGCTCTGGCCGGAGGCGTGGACGAGGCCTCGGCCGAGCGACCGCGCGGACCGTGGGACCGCAGCGAGACCTCAGCCGACGAGGGCGAGTCGGGATACATCGATCTGGGCGGCCTGGTCGTCAAGGGAGCTCCCGGCACCGAGCTCCGCCTCCAGGTCGACGAGAAGACGTCGACCGTGGCGGCGGTAATGCTCGCCGGTCCACGCTCGGGCCTGGAGCTGCGCGCCTTCGCAGCCCCTCGCCGGGAAGGCATCTGGGACGAGGTCCGCAAGGACATCGCCGCTGAAGCCGGAAAGCGCGGTGGCACCGCCGTCGAGGTCGACGGCGAGTTCGGCACCGAGCTCAAGATCGTGGTCCCGGTCCGGACCAAGGACGGCCGCTCCGGCTCGCAGACCAGTCGGGTCGTGGGAGTCGAAGGTCCCCGGTGGCTGCTGCGCGGCACCTTTCTCGGCAAGAGTGCGGTGGAGCCGGATCCCGAGGGTGAGATCGAGTCGGCGTTTCGCGACGTCATCGTCGTCCGCGGCGACATTGCGATGGCGCCACGAGAGCTGATCCCGATGACGATGCCGGCCGAGCTCGAGGCTGCGCACGAGGCGGTCGAGGAGGAGTCGGCAGCCGGCGACCGACCGCAGGATGACGAGTGGCCGAACTCCTCGCACGAGTAGTGGAACTCCTTTCCCACCGTCCGCTCGACCGGCCTACGCTAGAGGTATGAGTCACGACAACGCGGGCGGTCGGTTCCGCAAGGTGCTGCACAAATTGACCGCGTCTCCCGACCAGCTCGTGGACGACGAGCTCGACGAGGCGCGCGAGGCGCACTCGTGTCACGAGATCGAGACGTTGACCGACCGCCAGCGGGTCACGCTCTACGGCCACCTCAAGAGCGTGTCGCTTGCGCCGCGCGCCGGCACCCCCACGTTGGAAGCCGTCCTCTACGACGGCTCGGGTGTCGTCACGCTCGTGTGGCTCGGCCGCCGGCAGATCGTCGGCGTCAAGCCCGGTGCCCGCCTGATGGCCGAAGGTCGGGTCTCCTGCCACGACGGTCGACGGGTGATCTACAACCCCCGCTACGAGCTGCAGGTGTCCGTGTGACGCGTGTGGGTGCGGACCGCGCGGAGGCGGTGACAGACGGTCCCGACGACCCGGCGCCGATGACGGTCGAGGCTCTCGTTCGGTCGCAGCTCTCTCGCGCCCTCGGCGGGGGCAGGGGTGTCCTCGAGGGGGCGGTGCCGACGCTGGGCTTCACGATCACCTGGTTGACCAGCCGCGATCTCCAGCTGTCCCTGGCGGTCTCGATCGGGCTGGCGCTCGTGGCCATGGTGATTCGGCTGGTCCAGCGCTCGACAGTGCAGTTCGTGATGAACGCTGTCGTGGGCATCATGATCGCGGCGCTGTTCGCGCTGCGCACCGGCAACGCCGAGGACGTCTTCCTGCCCGGGCTGATCTACAACGCGGTCTACGCCACCGTGCTGATGGGGTCGGTCGTCGTCCGCTGGCCGCTGGTCGGGCTGATGATCGGGGCGCTCGCCGGCGACCTCGTCGGCTGGCGGCGAGATCGCCATCTGCTCGCGCTGTGCACTCGGCTCACGTTGATCCTGGCGGCGCCGTGCGTGCTCCGCGTCGTGGTGCAGTACCCCATCTGGGCCTCGGAGGGTGACCACACGGCTGCGCTGGCCACCGCGAAGCTCGCCATGGGATGGCCGCTGCAGCTCGCGGCGCTGGGCCTGATGGTGTGGCTGCTCAGCCGGGACAAGACCCCGGTCGCCATCCGCCCCAAGGGCTGACCCACCATCGAGGCAGGGTCGATCAGCTGATCGTGCTCGACCGTCGGCTCCGGCTCTCGCCGCCGTTCGGGTTCAACAGCTCGGCGAGGTCCTCCTCCGCCTCCGTGGCTGCGACGAACAGCAGCTCGTCGTGAGCCTCCAGGGTGGCCTGCGGGTCCGGGTTGTGGACGTGGCCGTCGCGCAGTACCGCCAGCAGCGTGGTGTCGCCCGGCCAGGGCACATCCTCGACCCGGGAGCCGACGTACGGCGAGTCGTCGGGCAGGGTGAGCTCCACCATGTTCGCCTCCCCTTGGCGGAACGTGAACAGCCGCACGACGTCGCCGATGCTGACCGCCTCCTCGACGAGCGCCGACAGGATGCGGGGAGTCGAGACCAGTACGTCGACACCCCAGGACTCGTTGAAGAGCCATTCGTTGGAGGGGTGGTTGACCCGGGCGACGGTGCGGGGTACGGCGAACTCGGTCTTCGCCAGCAGGGAGATCACCAGGTTGACCTTGTCGTCGCCGGTGGCCGCGACCACGACGTCACAGCGTTCCAGTGCCGCCTCGTCAAGCGACGAGAGCTCACAGGCGTCCGCGAGCAGCCACTCCGCCTCGGGCACCGAGTCGGCCTTGATGGCCCGCGGGTCCTTGTCGATCAGCAGCACCTCGTGCCCGTTGTGCAGCAGCTCGGCGGCCACGGAGCGGCCGACCGAACCCGCGCCGGCGATGGCGACTCTCATCAGTGCTCCTCGGGTCCTGCGGCCAGGGCCGCCTCGACCGTCTCGCGGTCGTCGTGCACGATCACGACGTGCAGGACGTCGCCGTCCTGGATGGCGGTCCCGTGCACCGGCAGGGTGCCGTCACCGAGTCGGGTGAGGAAGGCGACCCGGGCGCCGACCTGCTCCAGGGCAGCGACCGGCTGACCGATCCACGTCTTGGGCGCGTCCATCACCTGGATCTCGATCCGGCCGGAGGGGTCCCGCCACTCCGGCTCCGTGCCCTCGGGCATCAGTCGACGCAGCATCTGGTCCGAAGTCCACTTGACCGTCGCGACAGTCGGGATGCCGAGCCGTTGGTAGACCTCTGCCCGGCCGGGATCGTAGATGCGGGCCACGACGTTCTCGATGCCGAACGTCTCGCGCGCCACCCTGGCGGAGATGATGTTGGAGTTGTCGCCGCTGCTGACCGCCGCGAACGCCTTGGCGTCGGTGATGTTGGCGGCCCGGAGCACCGACTGGTCGAACCCGATGCCGGTGACCTTGTCGCCGGAGAAGGACGGGCCGAGTCGGCGGAACGCGTCGGGGTTGCTGTCGATGACCGCGACCGTGTGGCCGCGCTTCTCGACACTGCGCGCCAGCGTCGATCCGACCCGGCCGCACCCCATGATGACCACGTGCACGACGGGGATCCCTCGCCTCTCCCACTCGTTGCCACCCCGGGACGGGGCCGGCGGCTGCACTACGACGCTACACCGAGGGCCGAGGTCAACAGGCCATACCGGGGGTACCTACCGCGCTGCCGGGTGCATGCAGGTCTAGCCTGCCACCTGTGGGAATCCGTGACTTCGGCAAGCGGCTGCTCATTGGGCGCAAGCTGAGAAGCGCCCAGCTGGGCGAGACACTGCTGCCCAAGCGGGTCGCGTTCCCTGTCTTCGCCAGCGACGCGATGTCGTCGGTGGCCTACGCGCCGGACGAGATCTTCCTGATGCTCACACTCGCCGGCCTGTCGCTCTACGCCTTCTCGTGGAAGATCGGGATCGTCGTGGCGCTGGTGATGATCGTGGTCGTCGCGTCGTACCGGCAGAACGTGCAGGCCTACCAGAGCGGCGGCGGTGACTACGAGGTCGCGAGTGTCAACATCGGGCCATCGGCAGGTCTCGTCGTGGCGAGCGCGCTGCTCGTTGACTACGTGCTCACGGTGGCGGTGTCGATCTCGTCGGCTGCCCAGTACACAGCGGCCGCCGTCGAACCGCTGCAGGGCCATCAGGTGCTGATCGCGGTGCTCGCGGTGCTCTTCCTGATGGCGATGAACCTCCGCGGGGTGCGCGAGTCTGGTACGACGTTCGCGGTGCCGACGTACCTGTTCCTGGTCGCGATCCTGGGCATGGCCGGGTGGGGACTGCTGCGGATGCTGTGGGGCGATCTGCCGGACGCAGCGTCGGCTCAGTACGACGTGCTCCCTGCGGAGGGGTACAGCGACGACCTGGGTGCCTTCGCGATGGTGTTCCTGCTGCTGCGGGCCTTCTCGTCGGGCTGTGCCGCGTTGACAGGGGTCGAGGCGATCAGCAACGGCGTCCCGGCGTTCCGGAAGCCGAAGGGCAAGAACGCCGCGGCGACCCTGCTGCTCCTCGGCGGCTCCGGGATTCTGATGGCGATGAGCATCCTGACGCTCGCCAACATCATGGATGTGCGGGTGGTCGAGGATCCCGATCAGCAGCTCGTCACGGCTGACGGCCAGCCGGTGAGCGCCGACTACCACCAGGACCCGGTGATCGGACAGATCGCCGACGGCGTCTTCGACAACTTCCCGCCCGGCTTCTTCTTCGTGGCCGCGGTCACGGGGCTGATCCTGGTGCTGGCGGCCAACACGGCCTTCAACGGGTTCCCGGTGCTGGGCTCGATCCTGGCTCGCGACGGCTTCGCGCCCAAGCAGCTGCATGCGCGCGGCGACAGGTTGGCCTTCAGCAACGGGATCGTGCTGCTGGCCGGCTTCGCGATCCTGCTGATCGTCTCCTTCGACGCACAGGTCACGAAGCTGATCCAGCTCTACATCGTGGGCGTCTTCGTGTCCTTCACGATCAGCCAGACGGGCATGGTCCGGCACTGGACCCGCAAGCTCCGCACGGAGCCTGACGCCGCCACCCGGCGGCGCATGCACCGCTCCCGCGTCATCAACGCCATCGGTCTCGCCTGTACTGGTGCCGTGCTGGTCGTCGTCCTGGTGACCAAGTTCCTCGCCGGTGCGTGGATCGCGATTCTTGCCATGGCGATCATCTTCTTCGTGATGCGGGGCATCCGGCTTCACTACAACACTGTCGAGCGCGAGCTGGAGGTGGCCGAGACCGACGCGTCGCTGCCGTCCCGGATCCACGCGATCGTGCTCGTCTCGAAGCTGCACAAGCCGACCCTGCGCGCTCTGGCCTACGCCCGCGCCTCCCGACCCAACACCCTCGAGGCGATCACCGTCGACGTCGACGACGACGCCACCGGGCAGCTGCTGGACACGTGGGACGAGCTGGCACTGCCGATCCCGCTCAAGGTGCTGTCGTCGCCGTACCGGGAGATCACGAAGCCGATCATCGAGTACGTGCGCGAGCTCAGGCGACGCAGCCCGCGGGACGTCGTCACCGTCTACATCCCCGAGTACGTCGTGGGGCACTGGTGGGAGCAGCTGCTGCACAACCAGAGCGCCCTCCGACTCAAGGGCCGGCTCCTCTTCACGCCTGGCGTCATGATGACGTCGGTGCCGTACCAGCTGCGCTCGTCGGCTGTGGCCGAGCAGCGGGCCGAGCGTGATTACGTCGGCGGCGTACGACGCGGGGTCGTCGACCGGGATCGCTGATGGCCGACGCCCCGGGCACAGCTGCCCCGACCGCCGCCTCGCTCGTCGGCGTCGAGATCGAGCTGGACATCGGCGCGATCGCGCATGGTGGTCACTGCGTGGCCCGGCACGAGGGACGGGTGGTCTTCGTGCGGCACGCGCTGCCGGGGGAGCGCGTCGTCGCCCAGGTCACCGAGGGCCACGAGTCATCCCGCTACCTCCGGGCCGATGCCGTCAACGTGATCGCCGCGTCGAACGACCGGGTGCAACCACCGTGCCCGCATGCCGGTCCCGGGCTGTGTGGCGGCTGCGACTTCCAGCATGTGCGGCCGGTGCGTCAACGCGAGCTCAAGGGCCAGGTCATCCAGGAGCAGCTGCACCGACTTGCTCGGCTCGACGTACCGGTGGAGGTGGAACGGGTGCCGGGCGACCAGGAGGGACTGGCATGGCGCACGCGGGTGCGCTGGTCCGCGACGGCTGATGGTCAGCCGGGCCTGCTCAGGCACCGCTCCGACGAGGTGCTGCCGATCGACCGCTGTCGGATCGCGGCACCCGGACTTCCCGATGTCCGCGACAGGCTCGCCGCGGGCAGCCGCACTGCCACGGCGGTGGTCACGTCAACGGGAGAGACGGCCGTCGTCGACGAGCGGGCTCCCGGCGTCGAGGTGACAGAGGCCGCGGCCGGCCGACGATGGCGGGTGCGCGCCGGCGACTTCTGGCAGGTGCACCCGGGGGCCGCCGAGGTGCTGGTGACCACCGCGCTGGCGATGCTCGATCCGCGACCAGGCGAGAGATGCTGGGACCTGTACGCCGGCGCCGGCCTCTTCTCCGGGTCGTTGGCAGACCGGGTCGGGCCCTCGGGCGCAGTGCTGTCGGTCGAGGGCCACCGGCGGGTGTCGCGGCTCGCCGAGCAGAACCTCCAGGACCTGCCCCAGGTGCGCGTCGTCGTGGAGCGGATCGACCGATTCGTGCGCAGCAGGATCGCCCAGGGCAGGGTGGACGTGGTGCTGCTCGATCCGCCCCGCGCGGGTGCCGGCCGCGAGATCGTCCGCCGGATCGCCGCCAGGCAGCCGCGCTGCATCTGCTACGTGTCCTGCGACCCTGCCTCGGTGGCGCGAGATGTCGCCACGTTCGCCGCGGCGGGCTACGAGCTTGCGCAGCTGCGCGCCTTCGACCTGTTCCCGATGACCAGCCATGTCGAGTGTGTGGCGTCGCTGGAGAGAGCCGTCTATCACCTGCGGTGACGCGATTCGCGATGAAGGCGGCGACCCTTCGCCGACCCGCCTGATGGCTCGCTTTGGGCTCACTTTGGGCTCTATGTATGCCGACCGAGGCTCTGGACGCCGGATCCGGTCCACGGAACGGCTGGCGGTTCGGTCGCGTGCGGCAGGCTGAACCGACCCGGGCTTCGGTCCGGGGGAGCGGCTGGCTAGAAACCGCCAATGCCTACGAACGCATCGACGTCCCATGCTCAATCGTCACCCCAGCCCGCACGAGGTCGACCTCTGGCCCTCCGTCAGTGTGCTGGTCGCCAACCCTGACTCCCTCGCCCGGTGGGACTATCGCCTCTGGTGGGTTGGCGAAGTCGCGGGTTGGCTGGAAGACAGGTCCGCGTGGTCGCACGTCGGGCGAGAGGTGGTCGGAATGAAGACCTTCGAGGCATCGCACTCAACATCTCCAACACGACCCTTGATGGGACTGCGGCGGCGGCCAGGTCGTCTGGCACTTGCCGTCTTCAGGGTCCCGCTTCCTCTTTACCGCGCCGGCTGGGGTTGGCTGCTCGGCCGCACTTTTCTGCTGCTGGTCCACGCCGGACGCAAGACCGGCCAACCGCACGCCATGACCGCGATGGTGCTGCGCTACGACGCCGTGACCCATGAGGCGGTCATCTGCTCGGGATGGGGTCCCACCACGGACTGGATTCGCAACATCCGGGCTCGGCCCGCGTTGGAGGTCCGGATCGGGCGGGAGTCGTTCACCCCGCAGCAGCGGTTCCTCTCCGAGGACGAGAGCTTCGAGGTGTGCCTGGAGTTCTGCCTGCGCCACCCGGCACGTCTGCAGATCGTGAGGCCCGTCTTTGGTTGGGACCTGCGCTCGGAGAAAGCGGTCAGGGAGTTCGTCCAGACCCACCCCTTTGTGGCGTTTCGGCCCGCCCAGGGGGTCGGCACTGCGGCTCTCAACTGACAATTGAGGCACCAGTGTGCCGTTGACGACGACGGCCCGCCGACGCGAACGAGGGGAGCGGGTCGTTCGGCAGGTCCCTCAGGACGTACTCCTCTACCTGACCTATCCCGCCACCCCGAGGCTGGTAGAAAGAGGGAGATGAGCAGCCATGCCCGCTCTGCATCTAGATCGACGCGCTGATGACGCCGAGGGCGCGGTCGCGGCACCGGGCACCACCACTACCACTCAGGTGAACCCTTGGCTGTGGCTGGCTGGCGGGGCGCTCTTGTTCTTCCTGGTACCGCTCGTTGGTACCGACATGCTCGGGGTTCAACCCGACATGTACTACCTGATCTACTTCACCATCGCTGTGGTCTGGTTCACCGTCTTCGTGAGCGCCTACGCCGCCGAGTTGCATGACCTGTGGCGGCACAACCTGGGTCTGAGCCTGGCCGTCGGCGCGGTCGCCGGCGCGGGGCTGGTGGCCATGGTCCTCAGTCAGGCGGGCACCGACCACCCGGACGGGTGGCGGTTCGGGTTCGAGATCCTCTGGCGTGGCCCGGTCTACGGCATCATCGATGCGTTGACGCTGTTCGTGTTCCCCGCCGCGGTCGCCTACCTGCTGATGCACGGCAACCGTGACGGTGCCAAGCGCAAGGCCGGGTTCGCCGGGCTGGCACTGCTGCTGTCCCTGCTGGTGTCTACGAGCTACCACCTCGGCTACCCCGAGTACCGCGACACGGACCTGCGGTCGCCCTTGATCGGCACCATCGTGGCCAACGTCCCCACGGCCCTGACCGGCAACCCGCTCGGCGCCGTGGTCGCTCATCCCATGGTCCACATCGCCGCGGTGGTGCACCAGCGCGACGGTGGCTCGACGCAGATGCTGCCGCCGAAGGTCACAGCCGACTACCCCAGCCACGGGGACAGCGACGTCGCCGCCGGCCTGACCGCTCTGTGGCTGCTCGGCACTGGCGGCGCGTTGACCCTGGTGGTGCGGCGCCGCCGAGCCGACTGAGCCACCCGGCCGTCCCCGGCGCGCGCTGTCCACACCAGGTTGAGTCCCCGCCTCGTGGGACGAAGTTCATGGACAAGACGTTGAGGATGCTCTTCTGGGCCGCACTGCCCGAGGATCGTGTAGCCCCTACTCGTGCCGCTGGGTGATGCGTTGTGTGCGTCGAGGTTGCGTTCCTCACCGGCCTCGGCGCGGTGTATGCCGTCGCCGTCGTCTTTCCGCCCTGGTCGGCGAAGTGGCCCTTTCGCGCTGCAAGGCCATGGCTTGAGCCGAGCCCCTTCTCCCTTGGACCCCGGCGTGCAAGTTTGCCCAACGCTGCTGCCAGCCCGCGCACTCCCGCGCGCGCCCGAAAGTTGCCAAGCTCCATCCACAGCCGACCGCAGGTCGTTCGTCGAGAAACAGGGGTCCTTCGTCCCCTCGCGCCGTGACGTGCTGCGCTGGGCCGATCTGACGATCGTTGCGTAGCGTCGTCAACATCCGAAGTTGTGGCGCCGCCGCGACATCGATGCCCCGCGCCGGTAGCCACCATGCTCGAAGAGGGTGATCAGCATGTTGCGTCTGGTCGTGGCCGGGTTTCTCGTTCTGCACGGCATTCTCCATGCGGCCATCTGGATCCCGCCGCAGCAGGGAAGCGAGTTGCCGAACTTCGGGGCGCAGGCGTCGTGGCTCTTCGCCGAGGTGCGTCCGGTTGTCGTGACGCTGGCCTTGGTCGCGGCCGGTGGGTTTGCGTTGGCAGGCGTGGCGTACCTGGTGCAGCTGGACATGTGGGCAGTGGCGGCCGCCATCGCTGCGGTTGCGTCGATGGCGCTGGTTGTTGCGACGTTCACGCCCTGGTGGAGTTTCGCCGTCGTCATCAACGCCGCGATCCTGTACGCGGCCTGGCATTCAGCGACCGAACAGTTGGTTGGCGGCTAGGAGCTCGCCATGACTACCAGTGCACCAACCGGCGAACAGACCACCAGAGCCTCCAACGGCGTGCGGGGATCTCGGCGTGGCAAGAGACGCCGGACATTGCGGCTGGTGCTGTACGGGGTTGCCGGCGTTGTGCTCGCCGCATCGAGTGTCGTCATCGTGGCGTTCCGCCACGACATGGGTGAGGCGCGCGCTCGGCTCGCGGCTCAACCGACGGAGATCTTTCAGTCCAGCTACGGAGATATCGAGTATCGAGTCTCTGGCACCGGACCCACGGTCCTTGTTTCGCACGGCATCACCGGCGGCGTCGATCAGGCAGAGGCCCTCGTCACCAAGTGGAAGAACTTCCAGCCGGATCAATACCAGTTCATCTTCGTGTCTCGCTTCGGCTACCTCCGCTCCGACCTCCCGGACGGAGCAACGGCGCGGACCCAGGCGGCCGCCTATCGAGAACTGTTGGACCACCTGGGCGTCGACCGCGTCTTCGTCGTCGGCAACTCGGCTGGGGGCACCTCGGCCATGTGGTTCGCGATCGACTACCCCCGTAGAACCCACGGTCTGATCCTGATCTCCTCAGCTGTCCCGGGACCAGAACCCGAGTACATCCCCGAGCTGGTCGCAAAACACGACTTCGTCTACTGGGCGGCAGTGAAAGCCGCCCCAGACAAGCTTCTCGGAATGTTGATCCCGAAGTCGGTGATCGCCCAGATGTCGGAGGAACAGAAGGACTTCGCGGTGAAGAACGCCTTCATTGCCTCGATGCCGATCTCCGAACGAACTGACGGGATCATCTTCGACAGCAAAGTAACCCTCCCCAGCGTAAACAAGGTGCCTTTCGAAGAGATCCAGACACCCACGCTCATCTTCCAGTCCACCGACGATCCCCGCGAAGCCGCCGGCGGCAAGCATTTGGCACAGCGCATCCCGGACAGCACCCTCATCGGGCTGACCGGCGGACATTTCCTCCTCGGCCACGAAACCGAGATCCAGCAGGCGACCGACGAGTTCATCGATCGTTACCAGCCCCGGTAGCCCATATGACGCAACAGAGAGGTGAATGAGGTGATTCGAACTTCGATGTTGGTCAGCGCCTCCGCGCTGGCTGCTGCGTACGCGACCCTCCAGGTTCTCGGACGACGCGCCGGCTCTGCGTCGCAGGAGCGTGCCGCCCATCTTCCCGGCGACGAGCTCGTCCAAGACCCGCAGATGGTCATGAACCACGGCATCACCATCCAGGCGCGGCCCGAGGAGATCTGGCCGTGGCTGAGCCAGATGGGATGGCATCTGGGCGGTTACTACACCCCGCACTGGGTGGACAGGCTGCTCTTCCCTGAGAACTGGGCAAGTCTCGAACGACTCGACCCGCACCTGGTCAGGGGTCTTCGGATCGGGGACGTCGTCCCGGACGGGAAGCCAGGTACGGCGTACTTCCGGGTCGCGCGGGTGGAACCGCCGCGCCTGCTCGTGCTGAGGTCCCAGACCCATCTGCCGCCGGGGTGGGCCGAGAAGTATGGCGCGCGGATCACCTGGACGTGGACCGTCCATCTGACAGAGCTGCCGGACGCCTCGACCCGGCTTCACCTCAGGGTGCGGGGACAGATGAGCCCGTGGTGGCTCACCGCGCTGTATGTCGTCACCATCATCCCGGCGGATTCCGTCATGGCCACGGGGATGTTGCGTGGCCTCAAGACTCGTGCCGAAGAGCGTGCCACACCACAGTCGTCAGGGCGGGATCCGCTCCGTCCAGAGTTGTACCTCGCTGGCGGCGAACGGGGACACGGTCTCCCGGTCCCGGTTGCTATCGGGACCACGGCATCTGATCCCGAGTTGCTGTCCGACACCGCGGTACGCGAGTCCGCACCATGAGTCGCCTGATGATCGTCGATCAGCGCTTGTCCTGCGCTTCTCCCGCGCGGAGAAGGTGATGGGCATCCTGCGGAACCTGGACGTGCCGCTGGTCCGTGTGGTGTCCGCCGAGCCATTGCGTGGGTCGTGGTGGCGCGTGGTGCGCGGCTGGCGCGTCGGATTCAGTCTGCCTCGGGTTCGACTGCTCGGCACCTGGCGGGCGCGCGGGCGGCGTCAAATAGTGGACCTGCGACGCGGACAGCCGTCCCTGCGGCTGACGCTGGGGGAGGGCTCTTCCTACGACGAAGTCCTGGTGAGCTCGCCCGCGGCGGACGAGGTGCTCGCGCAGTTGCGCCGGACTGGTCTGGGTGGCCGTTGAACAGATCCAGGACCGACGCCGAAGGGGACGTCACCGTTCCGTCCGCAAGCTGACTTGGATCTTTCGCCTTCGGGCGTGGGCAGGCGGCCTTGATCTGCTGCCGCGATCTGGTGCCCGTCACAGGTCCTGGATCAGTGGGACCAACTGCCCTGGGGGTGTGTGGTCGTTCCGATTAGTGTCCGAATCGAGCCAGGGGGCAGTGTCAGAAGCCATCCCGGTTCCCCGCGCGCGCTGCCTCATCGTTGGGAGGGTGCCCGATGACGAAAGTGATCCGGTGGCTGGTCGTGGGGCTCATCGGTGTCCATGGTCTGATCCATCTTTTGGGTGCGGCTAAGGGGCTTGGCTGGGCGAATGTCAGCCAGTTGAAGGGCTCGATCTCCACCATCGAGGGACTAGCCTGGCTGGCCGCGGCCGTGGTGGTCCTGCTGGCCGCCGTCATGATCGCCCTCGGCAAGCCGACGTGGTGGTGGATCGTCGCGGTCGCCGCGGCTGTGTGGTCCCAAGTCGTCATCACCACGGCATGGAGTGACGCGGAGGCTGGGACCGCCGTCAATGTGATCATCATCTTGGCGGCCGTTCTCGGGTTCGCGGCGCTGGGGCCGACCAGCCCTCGCGCGGAGTGGCAGGACAAGGCAGAGACGGCACTCCAAGCCACGCAGGTAGGCAGCCAGGTCCTCACCGAAGCCGACCTCACGGGACTGCCGGAGGTTCTCGCGGAGTACATCCGCCGCTCTGGCGCGGTTGGAAAGCCACGCGTCTCCAGCTTCTTCGCCGACGTCCGCGGACGGATCCGTGGTGGCCCTGACAAGGGGTGGATGGAGTTCACCGGACACCAGGTGAACACCTATGGCGACATGCCACAGCGTTTCCTACTTCTGAACGCGAGCATGTTCGGGCTCCCCATCGCGATGACGCACCTGTTCGACGAGTCCTCCGCCAGCATGCGTGGGAAGTTGCTGTCTCTCCTCACGGTGGTCGACGGCTCTGGCCCCGATATGGAGAGGGCGGAGACCGTCACGCTGTTCAACGACCTGGTCGTGATGGCGCCGGCGGCCATCCCGTTCGCGTCGGTGACGTGGACCCCGGTGGACGACCACACCGTCAGGGGCAGCCTCGTCAGGGGCGCGACCACCGTTGCCGCCGAGCTCACCTTCAATGACGCCTTCGAGCTCACCAACTTCGTCTCCGATGACCGGCTCCGGGCGTCCCAGGACGGCAAGTCGTTCGCCCGGATGCGCTGGAACACCCCGATCACCGACTACCGGCAGATCTTCGGTCGGAAAGTGGCCGTGCGCGGAGAGGGACAGTGGTACGCCCCCGAGCCCGAGGGCCACTTCACCTACATCGACTTCAGGATCGATGACATCACTTACCACGTCGACTCCGATCGCCCGGAACGAGTCTCAGGCTCAACAGGGGTGGCCCGCGGTCGCACGAGGCGGGACGACGCCCCCACCCAAGGCGATTTGGTCTTGACGCCGACGCAGCTTCATCCCGGGGGGCCGAGATGACCGAGCTGGAGTCGCGCCGTGTATCCCGATCAGTCCTGGTGCTCGCCGCCCTGGTCGCGGTCCTGTCCGGCATGGCCGCCGTCGTCGGCCTGCTCGCCACCGGTGGCGACACACCGATGACGGTCACCTCGGCCCATGGCGAGATCGTCGAGCTGTACGGCAGCGGTCTCTACGACACCGACACGGTGTTCAAGGGTGCCGGCAACCGGGGCTCCGATCTGGTGACCCTCGCGCTTGGTGTCCCGCTTCTCGTCGCCGCCATCGCCGTGTATCGGCGGGGCTCCCTGCGGGGTGCTCTCCTCCTTGGCGGTGCCCTGAGCTGGCCGCTGTACCTGTACGCAACGATGGCTATCGGCACGGCGTACAACGAGCTGTTCCTTGCGTACGTCGCGATCTTCTCCGCGAGCCTGTTCGCCCTCGTGGTCACCCTGGTGTCCATCGACGGAGCGGACCTGGGCGCGCGAATGGAGTCGCACGGTCCGCGCCGCCAGCTCGCCGCGCTGATGCTGGGCGGCGGGATCGTGACCGCGACCGTTTGGCTGGGGCCACTGATCATCTCCGGGTTGACCGGGAAGCCACCGGAACTGCTGGACCATCAGACGACGATGGTGACCGACGCACTCGACTTGGGCGTGATCACGCCCGCCACCCTGGTGGCTGCCTATCTGCTGCACCGCCGCCGGGCGCAGGGCTACCTGGTGGCCTTCCCGCTGCTGGTGCTGATGACGTTCCTGCTGCCGATGATCGTGGCGCAGACCGTGTTCCAGCTCCGCGCGGGCGTCTCGTTCACCGCTGCGGAGATCGCCGGCCCCATCGGCGGCTTCGTGGTTCTCGCCGCACTGGGCATTGGCCTCGTCGTCGCCGTGCTGCGAGCAGCGGGGGAGGTGCCGGGCCAGCCGATGCCGACCGATCGGTCGCTGACGAACCAACGAGTAGGGACGGGTGCGGGTAGGGATGGCGGAGGGGGAGTGGCATGAAAAGGGAAGCCATGACCAAGAAGGCCGCGATCGGCGCGACTGGCGGATTCGCGGGATTGGCGGTCTTCCAACTCCTGCTCGCGGCCGGCGCGCCGTTCGGGGAGGCGGCTTGGGGCGGGGCCACCGAGGGTCAGCTCATGACGGGACAGCGTGTCGGCAGCGCCCTCTCCATCGTCGTCTACACCGTCGCCGCGGCCGTAGTCCTGCGGCGTGCCGGCTTCCGGGTCCGCGGGGTGTCGCGACCCGCCGCGCGGGTCGGCTCCTGGGTGCTGGTGGTGCTGCTGACGCTCGGTGCGTTGGCGAACTTCCTGTCCCAGAGTCCCTGGGAACGGTTGCTGCTCGGACCGGTGACCTTGGTGCTGGCGGGACTCTGCCTCGTTGTTGCCACCAGCGCCACCGAGGACGCCGGAGGCTCCGTGTAAGGCGCGACTCGGTCGTGGTCAGGGCGCGCGCGCCGAACGCCGCCGCGCAGCGCGGCCAGTCCGACCCGAGCGGGATCAGGGCGCGGCAACGCGCCGGCCCGGAAGGACCTATTGCCGGCAGGGTCGGGTCGCTGGGCTCTTCCACGGCGGGCGGCCGAGCGCACAGGCTGGGCGAAGAGGGCGCCCGTGCGGCCATGCCTGCGGGCGGTGCCGCGGGACAAGCCCCGGTAGCCGGGCGCGCTGGCCAGAATGACTGCGATCGGCAGGAGGACGTCATGGAGAAGATCATGTGGCTCGTCTTGGGAGGCGTGGCTTTCGTCGCCGCGCTGCGCGCCGGCCATAGCCGGCGTGCCATGTACGTGGGCCGTTGGGCGCTGGGCGTTCTCTTCATCGTGTTCGGTGCAGCCGTGAACGCGATCTACCTCGCGGTGGGGACGGACTACTACGCCGACTTCGCGGACGCCTCCCCGTTCCCGTTCGTCCAAGACACCTGGGCGTCGCTCGTGGTGCCCAACACGGAGTTCTTCATCACCCTGCTGATCATCGCCGAGGCAACCGCGGGCGCCCTGATCCTCAGCGGCGGGCGGAGGACCCAGGTCGGGCTCATCGCCCTGATCGGGTTCCACATCGGGCAGCTTGCGTTCGGCGGCGCGCTGTGGATCTGGGCACCCCTGATGCTGGTCGCGCTCGTCCTGCTCCTGCGCGCCGAGCGGCATGCCACCACGACGCCTACCCGCGCGCCGTCGGTCAAGCGCCACGTCCCGGCCTGAGGAGTCGCCATCCTGACGTGAGAAGGGCCCAGAAGGTCGCGTCGCCAGGAGGCAGGGGCGGATCAAGGTGGCGCCAACCAGCCGCCGCGGTGACGAAGATCGGGACCTTTGACGCGGGCCTCGGGGGCATGAGGCTCTGGCCGTCTGCCGCTGGGCGAGGTGTGCTGGACGGGAGGGTTTTGGTGGTCGTGATGCGGACAAAGGACAGGTCGGAGAGGTCGCAGCTAACTCTCACGTCGGCGTCATCCTCGTCGAGGAGTCGGCAGCTGTGGGCTGTGGCCGCTGCGGTCGAATCCGCCGCGGCGGCCGTTGCGGTGGTTCTCGACCTGCTGATCCCCACGTTCGTCCTGCTCGCGATGGCGGCGCTGTCGCTGCTGGCGCGGCGCACAGGCCTCGACTCCTTGGGATTACACCGCATCGCTGAGCGAAGCCTCGTCTGGAAGATGCTGGCCTTCGCCGCGCTGTGGTCCTTGTTCCAGATCGGGGTGACCAAGCCGATCGCGAACCACATCTCCGGTGAGAAGCAGGACCTGAGTGGCTTCGAAGGTCTCGAGGGCAATATCGGGATGCTGGCGGCCTACCTCGTGCTCGGCTGGACCTTGGCCGCGTTCGGGGAGGAACTGGCTTACCGGGGCTATCTGCTCAGTCGCGTTCGTGAGGCCTTCGGCGGTGGTCGGACGGCGCTTGTTGTGGCCGTGCTCGTCTCCTCGCTGCTCTTCGGATTCGCTCACGGCGAGCAGGGGCTGATCGGTGTTTTCGTGGTGACGCTGGACGCGCTCGCGTGGGCTGGCTTGCGGTTGCACTACAAGACCCTGTGGGCCTCGATTCTCGCCCACGGGTTCAACAACACCCTCGGCTTCATCACCTTCTTCTTCGTGGGGCCGATCTACGGACTTTGGTGAACGACGCCCCAGCGACCTAGGAGGTCGATCATGGCGATGGCGGTCACGGGTGACAACGAGCTTCTCGAGCTCTTCACCCGCTACAACGAGGACCTATGGCCCGTGCACCTTGTCGCCTACGCCGCGGGCGTCGCCGCTGTCGCCTTGCTGTTCGCGCGGCGACGCGACCGTGCCGACCGCGTGATCGCCGGACTGCTGGCAGCCTTGTGGCTCTGGCAAGGCGTGGTCTTCCAAGGCCTTTACGCCACCGATGTCGACGTCGTCTTGGGAACGGCGTACGCGATGATGTTCGTGCTCCAGGCCTACCTGCTCTTCCGGCACGGCGTTCTGCGAGGCGAGCTGACGTTCAGGCCACGGGCCGGGCTCACGGGGGCCGTCGGCTGGGCGGCACTTGCCTACGCGGTGATCCTCTATCCCGTCATCGGTGCCGCGCTCGGACACGGCTGGCCGGAGTCCCCGCTCCTGGGGATGGCGCCCTGTCCCACCACCATCTTGACCTTCGGTCTGCTCCTGCTCGCCACACCACCGGTCCCGCGGCGGCTGCTCGTGGTCCCGCTCGCCTGGGCGGTCTTGGCGCCTCCCGCGGCGATGGCCCGGGGTGTCTACGAGGATGCCGGCTTGCTCATCGCAGGAATCCTCACGGTCGCTCTCGTCCTGGTCCGCGACCGTCGGCGGCGCGGGGGACCGGCCCCGGCGGATGCGCCATCGATCAACACACCTGAGCTCCATGATGACGAAAGCCGAGTCCGGACATGAGTACCTCCACCCACGATCCTCGTTCGAGCACCACCCAGTTCAGCCCGGAGCAACCTCGGCCGGGGGACACGGGCGACGCGCGAACCACGAGTGGTTCTCGGCGCTGGCTTCGGGTGCGGCGGAGCCGTCCCGTTGCGCTGGTCGTCATGCTGCTGGTGACGATCGCGGCCGCCGGCCTGGCCTACCTGCCCTACATCCTGACCCCCGACGTGCGGCCGGCGTCCGCGCCGGACGAGGTCTTCTCGGCCCAACGCGCCATGACCCAGCTCCAGGCCGTGGCCTCCGCGCCGCGGCCGATGGGCTCGGCCGAGCACGAGGAAGCCGTCGCCACGATCCAAGAGAGACTCGGTGAGCTCGGCGTCGAATCGCAGGTCGTAGAGGGGGTCGTCACCCGCAACGACTTCAACCAAGTCTTCGCCGGGCGGCTGCGCAACGTCATCGCACGCATCCCGGGTACTGACAGCACCGGCACGGTGGCGATGCTGAGTCACTTCGACTCGTTGCCGACATCGATGAACGCCAACGACGGCGGCCTCGGAGTGGCCGCGCTTCTGGAGACGGTTCGCGCCATCAAGGCCGGTCCGCCGCTGACCAACGACGTCGTGTTGTGGTTCGGTGACGCGGACGAGACCACCGCGCTCAACGCCCTGCTCCTCCAAGACCATCCGTGGTTTCGCGACGTCCGCTTCGGGTTCGCCTTCGAGGCGCCCGGCGTCACCGGTCCCAGCGTGCTCACGTTCGCCGGCCAGGGGGATCCGGACGTCGAACCACCGCTGTTGAGCCTGGGCGAGGAAGAGACACTCTCCCTCGGCGGGTCGGCCCTGGTCTCCGACGACGGCCGGTGGCTACGCGAGGCCCTCGAGGCCGTCCCCGACGTGACCGTCGCGCTGCCCCTCAACGACCTCGGTCTGGGTGCCTCTCCGGATCTCGGCATGAGCATGTGGGGAACCGACGCGGCAGGGGTCAGCTTCAGCCAGATCGGCGACTCCTCCGGCTACCACACCATCCTCGATCGGCCGGACCGGGTAGCGCCGGCCAGCCTGCAGCAAGCCGGTGACACCTCGCTCGCCCTGGCCCGGCACTTCGGCGACCTCGACCTCACCGACGTGCCCGCGTCCGGCGGGCTGGTGGCCTTCACCGTGGCCCCGGGTCAGACGGTCATATACCCCGCCGGGCTGGCTCTCCCCGCCGGAGCGCTCGTGCTCCTGGCCGCGGTCGGCCTCATCGTGATCGGCAAGCGCCGCGGACGACTGACGATCACCGGACTCCTGCTGGGCATCATGACCACCCTGGTCGCCGTCGCCGCCGCCGCGATGGCCGCGGTCCTCATCACGAACCTGATGGCACCGGAGGTCCACTACGCACGCAATCCCAGCGGCGCCGGGTGGCGGATGCTGGAGCTGTCCGCGGTGACCCTGACAGTCGTTGCGGGGCTGTTCCTCGGCCTGGTCCGGCTGCTCCGCCGCGAACGCAGCGTCGACGGTCTCCTCCTAGGCCCTGTCGTGGTCGTCGCCGCGCTGGCGATCCTCACCGGCCTGTTCATGCCGGCGCTCAGCTACGTGTTCGTGTGGCCCGCGCTCGGTGGCGTCCTGGTCGCAGGATGGCAGGTGCTCGGTGCCGAGCGGCCCACCAATCCCTGGCCGAAGGCCTCGGCACTCGCCGCGAGCGGCGCGATGGTGGCGGTGGTCGGCGTTCCGCTGGTCTACCTGCTGGCCAGCGCCGCCTCGATCGCGGCACCGATGTTCGCCGCCATCATCGCCATCTTCGTCGCGTTGCTGGGGTCCCTGCTGGTGCCGCATCTGCGTGCCCTGGCCGGTCGGCGCCTCTGGGTCGCCCCGACAGTCCTCGCGCTGGTCGCGGTGGCGGGACTGGTCGGCGTGCAGCTGAGCAGCGGATTCAGTGCCGAGCAGCCACGGCCCGACTACATCCAGTACACCCTCGACGCCGACACCGGGCAGGCGTCCTGGCTCTCCACCGGGACCAGCCCCGACGAGTGGACCGAGCAGTTCTTCCCCGACGGCTACCGCACCGACCGTCGCGCGTTCTCGCCCGGATACTTCTTCGGCCAGGAGTTCGACGTCATCGAAGCCCCAGCGCCGGCGGTCTCGCTCGCAGCCCCCGAGCTGACCGTTCTCGATGACACCACGACAGACGGCGTACGGACGCTACGGCTGCGGCTCACCTCGCCGCGCGGCGCACCCACCGCGCACCTCGACCTGGAACTGCCAGGCGACCTGGTCGCGGCGACCGTGGGCGGTCAGACCGTCAAGGTCGACCCAGGCAGCCAGCAACGGAGGTTCCCGGTGGCGGCGTACAACCTGGGCGCCCACGGCATCCAGATCACGCTCTCGGTGCGCAGCCCCGACCCCATCACCGGGACGCTCACCGACTTCAGCAACGGCCTGCCCGATCTCCCGGGCGAAGCCATGACGGAGCGACCGCAGGAGTTCATGCCCGCCCCGTTCGACTTCTGGGACCCCACCGCCGTCACCAGGAGCATCGAGCTCTGACCCGACAACCGAAGCATCATCACCGACCAGGAGGTGCACCAATGAGCACCCGCAACGTCATGGGTACCGAGCGCGGCCACGACCAGCGGCCGCAGCGGTTCCGCAATTGGGCCGCGGCACATCCGGTGGCCGCCTACGCGATGCTCGCCTACGCGCTGTCGTGGACGCTGTGGGCGCCCATGGTGGCCGGTGCCGGGGGACCCGTGGTCATCGTCCTGTTCTTCGTCGGAGCGCTCGGGCCGGCGGCCGCGGCCCTGATCGTGACCTGGGCCATCGGGGCACCGGTTCGCCCGTGGGCGCGGCAGATCGTGAAGTGGAGGGTGCCGCTCAGGTACTACGCCTACGCCGTCGGACTGCCCGCGCTGCTGTTCGCCATCGTGAACATTGAACTGGCGCTGGCTGGTCAGGACGTCGACCTCTCCCTGCTGGGCGACCGGTTGCCGGCCTACCTCGGCACCTTCCTGCTCGTCGTCACGATCGGCGGCGGCTTCGAAGAACCCGGGTGGCGAGGCTTCGCGCTGCCGCGTCTGCAGGCTCAGCACACTCCGTTGAAAGCGACGCTGATTCTCGGCCTCGTGTGGGGTGGCTGGCACCTGCCGCTCTACGGCCTGGGCGCTGTCGGCCCGCTCCTGTTCGTCTTCTTCTACACCTGGCTCTACAACCGCACCGGCAGCGTGCTGCTCTGCATCCTGCTGCACGCCAGCTTCACCCCCGCCCTGGATCACCTGGTCCTGCGTGAGGACAACCTCGGCGTCGACCTCGCCATCCTGGCAACCCTGTTGACCGCCGCGACCGCGCTCGTGGCGCTGACCAAGGGCCGCCTGGGCTACGACCCGACCACCGGCATCGACCTGGATCGAGACGAAGAAGGAGAGCGATCATGCACCAGCTGAAGATCGAAAACATCACCAAGCGCTACGGGAAGCGGACGGTCGTCGAGGACCTGTCGTTCAACGTGGAGCCCGGCCTGGTCACCGGCTTCCTGGGACCCAACGGCGCCGGCAAGTCCACCACGATGAAGATCCTGCTGGACCTCACCGCCGCCGACCACGGTCACACATCGATCGGCGGGTCCCGGTACCGCGACCTGCGTGACCCGACCCGCACCGTGGGAGTGCTGCTCGAGCACGCCTACCACCCCGGACGCAGCGGCCGGAACCACCTGCGCATCCTTGCCGACGGCTCCGGGATCCCGCTGTCCCGAGTTGACGAGATGCTGGACCTGGTCAGCCTCGCCGACGCCGCGGACCGGCACGCCGGCGCGTACTCCCTGGGTATGAGACAGCGGTTGGGCCTCGCCGCAGCCCTGCTCGGCGATCCGCCCGTCCTCGTGCTCGACGAACCCGGCAACGGACTGGACCCGCAAGGCATCCGTGATCTCCGCGACCTGCTTCGTGCACGGGCGGCAGCCGGCGGCACGGTGTTCGTGTCCAGCCACCTGTTGTCCGAGGTCGAGCACCTCGCCGACGAAGTCGTGGTCCTGAACCATGGACGGCTAGTCACCACCGGCCTGCTGTCCGACCTGCAGGAGACCGGCGTCGCGGTGCGTACACCGTCGCCCGACCAACTGACACAAGTCCTCGAAGCGTCCGGTGGCACCGTCAAGCCCATGCCCGACCGCGAGCTTCTGGTTCGGGGCATGACGATCGAGCAGATCGGGGACCGCGCCTGCGCGGCCGGCATCGCCCTGCATGAGCTCGCCCCCCAAGTGGGTTCGCTCGAGGACCTGTTCCTGCAATGGACCGGCGACACCGGGCACCACGAAACCGTTCCCTCCAGCGACAAGCGCGACAAGCGCGACAAGAAGGAGAAGGAGGTCGTTCACCGATGAAGTGGCTACGACTCGTCCGCGCAGAGCTGCGCAAGCTCACCACCACAAAGCTCCCGTGGGGCTTCCTCGCCGTGCTCGGCGTCATCGCCGGGTTGAACGCCGCCGTCGTGATCTGGGGAACCGACATGGACGGCAGCAAGACATTCATCTCCACCGCAGCCGACCAGCAGTCGCTGATGGCGTTCGCGGCCAACGCGATGATCGGGACCGGCCTGTTCGGAGCGATCGCGGTCGCCCGCGAGTTCGGCCACAACACCGTCGTACCGATGTTCCTGACCAGCCCGCGCCGCTACCGCGGGGTCCTCGCCCAACTCACCGCGATCATGCTCGTCGGTGGCCTCCTGGGCCTGGTCGGAGAGGCCCTCGTCATCGGCGCCGTCGCCGGAGCGCTGCCGTTCACCGACTACGGCTTCCTGCTCTCCGCCAGCGCCGTGACCCGGCTGCTGCTCGCCGCTGCCTTCGCAGGTGCCACCGGGGCAGTGCTCGGCGCCGGCCTTGGATACCTGGTGCGTAACGTCGGTGGTGCGGTCAGCGCCGCGGTGGTGCTGCTGTTCATCGTGCCGCCGCTCATGGTCCAGATGGTGAGCGACGCGGCATCGTGGCTCCCGGACGCTCTGAATCGGGTAGTCGCCGGGGTTGGCGTCGGTGACCAGGTCAGTGTCCCAGCTGCGCTCGCCGCCCTTGCCGCCTGGGCCGCCGTCCCAGCACTGCTCGGGCTCCTGGCCATCCAGCGCCGCGACGTCGTCTGAGAAAGGGCAACAGTGCACGACTCATCCTAGGAACGCACCTGGGCGCGAAGCCGCGGACCCAGGTGACGGGCGCGTGAACCGCCGTCCGGCTCTTTGCCCCGGCCCCGGGTCGGACAACCGCACTGACCGGTCGACGCGGGCGCGGCCACGCCGGGCCGCGTGCCATATGTCGCGGAAGACCCAGCCGGTGGCCCGTGTCAGTGCGGAGGTTCCGCTTTGCTGTCCTTGAGGTAGCGGTTGAAGAACTCGATGATCCGACGTCTGGCGTCGCGAGTCGCGTCCTCGTCGTACTTGGTGCCTGAGATCCGGGCCAGGAACCTGAGCATCAGGGTCTGGTCGCCGGGGTCGTGGTCGTTCATGAAGCCGTGGCCGGCTCCGGGGTAGATCTTGACGTCGTGGGGGACCTCGAGCTCGCTCAGCAGTCGGCCCAGGCGTCTGCCGGCGCGGGCGCCCAGTGGTGAGCTGTCCGAGCCTCCGAAACTCCCCACGATCGGGCAGGCCTCGGCCAGCCACTCCTCAGCGTCCGACGGACATCCGCCGTAGTTCACGCTGGCAACATCGAAGCCTCGACCCTCGGCCAGCGCGATCGCATAGCCGCCACCCATGCAGAACCCGATGACTCCGACATCTCCGGTGCACTCGCTATGGTCGCGCAGCCACCGCCGGGCTGCGTCGATGTCGTCGAAGGACCGGCCCCGGCGCTGTCCCAGGTCTCGCATGATGGTGCGAAGACAGCCGAGACGGCTGCCCCAGTAGTACAGGTCCGGGGCAACGGCAAGGAAACCCTCGCCCGCCAACCAGTCAGCCTGCGCGCGAAGATCGTGGCTCATCCCGGTGAAGTCGTGGATCACGACCACACCGGGCCACGGGGGCTGAGTCGGGGGCACGGCGCAGTAGGCCGGCATCTCTCCTCGCCCGGTCTGGATCTCCAGGTCTCCGGTCGACTCCATAGGACAGTGTCACCCAGCAGGCAGGTGTCGGCCAGCACGTGCTCGGCCCCACGGTCGCGACCGCGCATCGACTGGGAAGACCGACATCCACATGCTGCCGGGCGTGCACAGGCGTCTCTTCGATGGTCAATCCGGCCACACGACGAAGCCGGCGGGGTCTCACGCGGCAGGCCCTCAGAAGCGTGACCGCTTCCGAAACCTCGAGTGACAAAGGGCCCTTGCCTCACCTTGGCTCCCGGAGGTCCACTCGAATGAGAGATGCACCCCATGCGGGAGGATGTCGGCCTGATGCTCATCGAGTGCGTCGCCCTCTTCCGGCGCACCCGGCCGGTCCCGGGACGCGAGTCGTTATGGTGAATCATGGCCGGACGGATCTTCCTGCACGTGGGCACGATGAAGTCCGCGACGAGCTACCTGCAAAAGCTCTGCCAACGCAATCAAGGTGCGTTGCGCGATGCCGGAGTGCTGTGGCCTGGTGCTCAGCGGAACTTCCAAGCTGTCGACGATCTGCTCGGGCGGCGCCGAGAGGAGCTCAAGGGCAGTGACGCCTGGAAGAACCTGAGCGCTGAGATCCAGGGCTTCGACGGCGACGTACTGGTGTCCAACGAGCTGCTGATCCACCGGCCTGACGCCGACATCCGCACCCTGGTCAACGCGCTTGCCCCGGCCGAGGTGCACGTGGTCATCACGGCCCGGGACCTGGCCAGGGTGGTCCCGTCCCAGTGGCAGACGCATCTCCGGGGCGGCCGCGGCACGGCGTCCTGGGCGGACTACTCCGCCTCGGTGTGCCGCGAGCCCTCCGACACGATCGGCGAGAACTTCTGGCGGCGGCAGGACATTCCGGCGGCGATCGCTCGCTGGCGCCGGCGGGTGCCGCTCGACCGGATGACGCTCGTCACCATCCCGCCGTCCGGGTCCGATCCGGTGCTGGCCGGAGATCGGTTCCTCTCGGTCCTGGGCAGGGACATCGGCACGCTGCAGCAGCCGGCGTACCGCAACGACTCCCTCGGCGCGCACTCGGCCGAGCTCGTCCGCCGGCTCAACGGCGAGACGAAGGACTGGAACTGGCCGAGCTACCGGCGGGCGTTCAAGGTCGTGCTCAGCTCCCGCATCCTCGAGAAGCGCGCCAGTCTCGAACCCAAGGTACGGCTGACCGACCAGCAGTTCGACGTGATCGCTGCCCGGGCCAAGGCGATGGTGTCCGAGCTCGAGGCGCTCGATCTCGCCGTGGTAGGCGATCTGACCGACCTGCTGCCTGTCCCGAGAACCGCCCCCGGGGCGGGGGACCAAGTGCAGTCAACGCCTGAGGATGTGCTGTCGGCGGCGTGCTACGGGCTGGTGGAGATGGCGCGTGAGCTGAGCGAGCAGTCCCCGGGACGACGCGGCGGCCGGCGCTGACACTGATGGCCCCTGGCCCGGAAATCCTTGACATCGTGTATCTTGATGTCAAGACACTTTGTAGCCGCTCTCTCGCCACCGGTTCCGGCCCGCTCTCGTGGGATGCCCCCGGCTGGGTAAGGATGACAGGGAGAGCGATGACGAACGAAGAGGAGACTCGGTGATGGGTAGCCAGGACAGCTTCGGCGCCAAGGACATGTTGACGGTCGGCGACTGGTCGTACGAGATTCACCGGCTCGACGCGGTGACCGGCGACGGACTCGACGTCGCGAGTCTCCCCTACAGCCTGAAGATCCTGCTGGAGAACCTGCTCCGCACCGAGGACGGCACCAACATCACCGCCGACGACATCCGGGCGCTCGCGGGTTGGGACGCTGCCGCGGATCCGAGCAAGGAGATCCAGTTCACCCCCGCCCGGGTGATCATGCAGGACTTCACCGGGGTGCCCGCCATCGTCGACCTGGCGACCATGCGAGAGGCGATGAAGGAGCTGGGCGGCGACCCGGCCAAGATCAATCCGCTGGCACCGGCCGAGCTGGTGATCGACCACTCGGTGATCGCCGACGTGTTCGGCACGGCAGCTGCGTTCGAACGTAACGTCGAGATCGAGTACGAGCGCAATCGAGAGCGCTACCAGTTCCTGCGGTGGGGCCAGGGCGCCTTCGATGACTTCAAGGTCGTCCCGCCTGGCACCGGAATCGTGCACCAGGTCAACATCGAGCACCTGGCCCGCGTCGTGTTCACGCGCGATGGCGTGGCTTACCCGGACACCTGCGTCGGCACCGACTCCCACACGACGATGGTCAACGGACTTGGCGTGGTCGGCTGGGGCGTCGGGGGCATCGAGGCCGAGGCGGCCATGCTCGGACAGCCGGTGTCGATGCTGATCCCACGCGTAGTGGGGTTCAAGCTGTCCGGCGAGCTGCCGGAGGGTGCCACCGCGACCGACCTGGTGCTGACGATCACCGAGATGCTGCGCCAGCACGGTGTGGTCGGCAAGTTTGTCGAGTTCTACGGGCCGGGCGTCTCCGCCGTACCGCTGGCGAACCGCGCGACCATCGGCAACATGAGCCCGGAGTACGGCTCCACCATCGCCGTCTTCCCGATCGACGACGAGACGCTGAAGTACCTGCGGTTGACCGGCCGCGCGGCCGACCAGGTCGACCTGGTGGAGTCCTACGCCAAGGAGCAGGGCCTGTGGCACGACCCGGAGGCCGAGCCCCGCTACTCCGAGGACCTCGAGCTCGACCTGTCCAGTGTCGTCCCGTCCATCGCCGGCCCGAAGCGGCCGCAGGACCGTATCTCGCTCACCGATGCGAAGGAGGCGTTCCGCGCGGTCCTCGGGGACTATGTCGCGGAGCATGACGCGGACGAGGAGGGGTACGACGCGGCCTCCGCTGAGTCGTTCCCGGCGAGCGACGCCCCGGCGTTCCACGGCGCCAACGGTGCGCAGCCGCCGCGCGACGGCCGCGGCGGAGCGACGCAGGAGCGGGCCAGCAAACCCACCTCCGTCACGCTGGACGACGGCTCCACGTTCGAGATCGACCACGGTGCCGTGACGATCGCGGCGATCACCTCGTGCACGAACACGTCCAACCCGTCGGTCATGGTGGGTGCCGCCCTGCTGGCCAAGAACGCCGTCGACCGCGGCCTGACCCGCAAGCCGTGGGTGAAGACCACCCTGGCGCCCGGGTCGAAGGTGGTCATGGACTACTACGAGCGGTCCGGCCTGACGCCGTACCTGGACAAGCTCGGCTTCAACCTCGTCGGCTACGGCTGCACCACCTGCATCGGCAACTCGGGGCCGCTGATCCCGGAGGTGAGCAAGGCGGTCAACGACGCCGACCTCGCCGTGACGTCGGTGCTGTCCGGAAACCGCAACTTCGAAGGCAGGATCAACCCGGACGTCAAGATGAACTACCTTGCGTCCCCGCCGCTCGTGGTCGCCTACGCCCTGGCCGGCACGATGGACATCGACCTCTTCCACGACCCGCTCGGGCAGGACTCCGACGGCAACGACGTGTTCATGCGCGACCTCTGGCCTACGCCGGACGAGGTGGAGGAGATCGTCAACGGCTCGATCTCGTCGGAGATGTTCGACACCGGCTACGCCGACGTCTTCGCCGGCGACGACCGCTGGCAGTCGCTGCCGACCCCCGAGGGTGACACGTTCGCATGGGAGCCGGAGTCGACGTACGTGCGCAAGCCGCCGTACTTCGAGGGCATGCAGAGCGAGCCGGCCGCGGTCGAGGACATCAGCGGTGCCCGGGTGCTCGCCAAGCTGGGCGACTCGGTGACCACCGACCACATCTCGCCGGCCGGCGCGATCAAGAAGGACTCACCTGCGGGCAGCTACCTCGCCGATCACGGCGTCGAGCACCGCGACTTCAACTCCTACGGATCCCGGCGCGGCAACCACGAGGTCATGATCCGCGGCACGTTCGCCAACATCCGGTTGCGCAACCAGCTCGCACCCGGCACCGAGGGCGGCTTCACGCGCCTCTTCCGTGATGGTGCCGACGCGGGCGGCGACGACGGCGGCGTCACCACGATCTACGACGCGTCGGTCGCGTACGCCGAGGCGGGGACTCCACTGGTGATCCTGGCCGGCAAGGAGTACGGCTCAGGCTCCTCGCGGGACTGGGCTGCGAAGGGCACGGCGCTGCTCGGTGTCCGGGCCGTGATCGCCGAGTCGTACGAGCGCATCCACCGGTCGAACCTCATCGGGATGGGCGTGCTGCCACTGCAGTTCCCGGACGGCGAGACGGCCGACTCGCTGGGACTGACCGGTGAAGAGACCTTCGCCGTCTCCGGGGTCACTGCCCTGGACGACGGCGACATCCCCCGGACGGTCAAGGTCACCGCCACGTCCGAGGGGGAGACCAAGGAGTTCGACGCGCCGCTCCGGATCGACACCCCGGGGGAGGCGGGCTACTACCGCAACGGCGGCATCATGCAATACGTGCTGCGCGGCCTGCTCTGACCCTTACCTCGCTGCTGTGGCTGAAGCACTTCCTCGAGGGGGAGGCACAAGTTTCAGCCACAGCGGCTCTGGGCTGGGCCGATGGCGGGTGGCAGAGTCGGAGCATGGATCTTCGCGTCTTCACCGAGCCGCAGCAGGGCGCCACCTATGACCAGCTGCTGGTCGTGGCTCAGGCCGCGGAGCGGCTCGGCTTCGACGCCTTCTTCCGGTCCGACCACTACCTCGGGATGGACACCGACGGGCTGCCCGGGCCGACGGACTCGTGGGTGACGCTGGCGGGGCTGGCGCGGGAGACGTCCCGGGTTCGGCTGGGGACCCTGGTGACATCGGCCACGTTCCGGCTACCCGGTCCCACCGCGATCCAGGTCGCGCAGGTCGACCAGATGAGCGGCGGCCGGGTCGAGTTCGGGATCGGTGCCGGCTGGTACCCGGAGGAGCACCGCGCCTACGGCATCCCGTTCCCTGAGACTCCCGACCGCTTCACCCGACTCGAGGAGACGCTCGCCGTCATCACCGGCCTGTGGTCGACTCCCGTGGGGGAGCGCTTCGACTTCGTCGGCGAGCACTTCACCGTCTCCGACTCACCGGGCCTGCCCAAGCCCGTCCAGCAGCCCGGCCCGCCGGTCATCGTCGGCGGACTGGGCAAGCGCCGTACGCCGGCCCTGGCAGTCAGGTATGCCGCCGAGTTCAATGCGCCCTTCTCGACGATCGAGGCCAGCAAGGTGCTCTTCGACCGGGTGCGGGCCGAGTGCGAGGAGCAGGACCGTGATCCCGCGTCGATGGTGCTGTCCAACGCCCAGGTGCTGTGCTGCGGCGCCGACGAAGCCGAGGTGGTACGGCGCGCGCAGGCGATCGGTTACGACGTCGACGAGCTGCGGGAGAGCGAGCTTGCCGGTACGCCGTCCGAGGTCGTCGACAGGATCGGCGCCTACGCCGAGGCCGGGTCGCAGCGGTGCTACCTGCAGGTGCTCGACCTCACCGACATCGACCACTTGGAGCTCGTGGCGGCCGAGGTCATGCCGCAACTCTGACCTACGGCGAACCAACCAGACCACCCGAACGGGTCATGTGACCGCGGTAGGTGGCGCGGGATGATGCTTGCGCGGGGTTCGCTGCTCGGGGATCTAGGTGGTGGATCGTCCATGAGTAGTGCACGACTCTTCGCGGCTGGCGCGGCCGTGGCCATAGTGGTCGCCGTACCCCTCGGTGCGCACGCCAAGCCCGTGGCGCACGAGCGCTATGCCGGGTCGGACTCGGGCCGCTTCGACGAATGCGGGCTGAGCCTGAGATTCAACGACACCTTCAGCGGTCAGTTTCTGCTCAGGGAGGTCAAGGGCTCCGGTGGACAAGCGTTCCTGGCCCACGACAACTACCGGTTCCGCACGATCCTGACCAATGCCGACAACGGCGCCTGGATGGTCATCCGCGGGAGAGGCCTGTTCAAGGAGGTCTCCGCGAGGCACCTTGGCGGGGACATCTGGGAGTTCATCTCGATGGACGTCGGTCAGCCGCTCGTGGTGGAGGACAGCGACGGCGATGTCGTGCTGCGGGACCGGGGCCGGCTCACGTTCCGGGGCGTGTTCGACACTCTCGGCGACGGCCAGCCCGGTGGAGAGCTGATCGAGTCGGAGCTGACCGGCGTGCACGGCCCGCACCCGAGCTTCGACACGGACTTCTGCGAGGTGGTCACCGACCTGATCGGCTGACAGCCGGCAGCCGACCTCGACACCATGACGACGACATCATGTGGCCGAGGCGGGGCTGGGCCGCGCCGCCCGAGCGCCTTCATCCGAGCACGGTACGGAGCTTGCCCGCGTAGCTCTGGGCTTCGGCGTCGTCGGCGTACGTCGTACGCGGCCAGAAGAAGCCGCGCAGACCGTCGCCCTTGGTGCGCGGCACGACGTGCACGTGGAAGTGCGGCACCGACTGCGAGACGACGTTGTTCATGGCGACGAACGACCCTTGTGCCCCCAGACCGGCCACCATCGCGCTGGACAGCTGCTGCACGCGCGTGAACAGTTGCGCGACGAGGTGGGCGGGCAGCTCCGCCAGCGTCTCGACGTGCTGTCGCGGCACCAGCAGCACGTGGCCCTTGAACACCGGTCGGGTGTCGAGGAACGCCAGCGTCTGGGTGTCCCTGCTGACGACGTACGACGGAGCCTCTTCGCTGACGATCCGGCAGAACAGACAGTCCGCAGCCATCCGACCAATCTAGTGACGCCGCCGAGTGCGAGTCCTGACGGCGGGACTGAGGTCGGGGGCTAGGCCGCCTCTGAGGTCGGGCCGGGTCGCAACGGTGGTGCGATCTCGCGTGGTGCGCAGCCTCGACCGACCGCGGAACCTGCCGACCGCGGGAAACCACGCGGCCCCAGCTCTGTTCGAACAGATGTTCGAACAGAGGAGTACAGTGGCTCCGTGACAGTGTTTGCCCCGCCGGGCTGGCCGGCGCAGGTGCGGCCGCCGGGAGCACCGTGGTGGGAGGAGACGGCCGTCAACTGGCTGCTCGACCAGTGTCCACCCGACTATCGCGGATATCAGGGGCTGCGGCGCCATCCGGTGGTTCTGGCCCGCTTCGCCGCCTTGCACGTCGAGGCGTGCATCCACTCGGCGCAGCTGGGCATCTCGGAGGCTCGCAGCAGCCTTCGCGACGTCCTGCCGACGGAGTCCGTCGAGGGTGCGGTGTCCATGTGGGAGCGGGAGGGAGCGAGACTGCAGCGGGTCCGCCGGTCGGTGGGGCTGATCGAGGAGGCGTTCCGAGGCCGTGAGTTCCGGGCTCGGCTCTAGGCTTGGCATCGCGTCGATGCCGGGTACGTACCAGGTGCACCAGACGTGATCCTGCTCGACTCGCCACGAGCGACAGCGGCGGGCCGGTTTCCGGGCCACCGCCCGCGCGCCTAGACTCGTCGGGACATGGGCATCGACCACAGCGAGGGCCACGCGATGAGCTTGCTGGACCAGATCACGGGGCCTGCCGACCTTGGTGATCTCAGCGACCAGCAGCTGACCGACCTCGCAGCCGAGATCCGCACCTTCCTGGTCGAGAAGGTCGCCCGCTCCAGCGCGGGTGGACACCTCGGACCCAACCTCGGGGTGGTCGAGCTCACCATGGCCATCCATCGGGTGTTCGAGTCGCCACGGGACCGGATCGTCTTCGACACCGGACACCAGGCCTACGTGCACAAGGTGCTGACCGGTCGGGCCAAGGACTTCGACAACCTGCGGCAGCAGGGTGGGCTCTCCGGGTACCCCTCCCAAGAGGAGTCCGAGCACGACATCGTCGAGAACTCCCACGCCTCCACCTCGCTGTCCTACGCCGACGGGCTCGCCAAGGCGTACGCGCTCCGCGGCGATGACCGCCATGTCGTCGCGGTCGTCGGTGACGGCGCGCTCACGGGTGGGATGACGTGGGAGGCGCTCAACAACATCGCGGCCGCCCCCGACAGCCGGCTGGTCATCGTCGTCAACGACAACGGCCGGTCCTACTCGCCCACGGTCGGCGGCCTCGCCGAGCACCTGTCCAGCCTGCGCACCGACCCGCGGTACGAGGCGACGCTCGACCAGATCAGGCAGCGACTCACCCGGATGAAGCTCCTCGGTCCTCAGGTGTACGACGTGCTGCACGCGATCAAGAAGGGGCTCAAGGACGCATTGGCGCCGCAGGGCCTGTTCGAGGATCTCGGGCTCAAGTACCTCGGGCCGGTCGACGGTCACGACCGCAAGGCCGTGGAGCAGGCGTTGACCCAGGCCCGGGACTTCGACGGACCCGTCATCGTCCATGCGCTCACCCAGAAGGGTCACGGCTATCCGCCCGCGGTGGAGCACGAAGAGGACAACTTCCACTCACCCGGTGCCTTCGACCCCGAGACGGGGGAGCTGCTGGCGAGCGCCGCCACGATCTGGACCGACGTGTTCCGCGAGGAGCTGGTCCGGATCGGCGCCGAGCGCCCCGACGTGGTGGCGATCACCGCCGCGATGCTGCACCCGACCGGGCTGCACGGCTTCGCGGCGGCGTACCCGGAGCGGACCTTTGA
Source organism: uncultured Actinomycetota bacterium (assembly GCA_963830495.1). GTDB lineage: Bacteria > Actinomycetota > Actinomycetes > Propionibacteriales > Nocardioidaceae > CAWHMS01. Next base: position 341,519 of record CAWHMS010000001.1, read on the forward strand.
CGTCGGCATCGCCGAGCAGCATGCGGTGACCTCCGCGACGGGCATGGCGATGGCCGGCCTGCATCCCGTGGTCGCTATCTATGCGACCTTCCTCAACCGCGCGTTCGACCAGGTGCTGATGGACGCTGCCCTGCACCGGTGCGGGATCACGCTCGTGCTCGACCGGGCCGGCGTCACCGGCGACGACGGCGCCTCGCACAACGGCATGTGGGACATGTCGATCCTCCAGGTGGTGCCGGGTCTCCGGCTGGCGGCGCCGCGCGACGAGACCCGAGTGCGAGAGCTGCTGCGGGAGGCCGTGGACGTCGATGACGCGCCGACGGTGCTGCGGCTGCCCAAGGGACCGGTCCAGCCGGACATCTCCGCAATCGACCGGGTCGGGCGCTCGGACGTGATCGTGCGCAGCGGTGGTGACGACGTGCTCGTGGTGGCTGCCGGCGCGATGGTCGGCACCTGCGTGGAGGTGGCCGCGAGGCTGGGAGATCAGGGCATCGGCGTCACGGTCGTCGACCCGCGCTGGGTCAAACCGCTCGATCCTGCGCTCGTGGGGCTGGCGCGCACGCACCGACTGGTCGTGAGCGTGGAGGACAATGGACGCGTCGGCGGCATGGGGGCAGCGCTGCTGCAGGCGCTGTCCGACGCCGGCGTCGAGGTGCCGGTGCGCGTCTTCGGCATACCCCAGGAGTTCTTGGCCCAGGCCAAGCGGGACGTGATCTTCGCGCGGATCGGGCTCTCCGCCCAGGGCCTCGCCCGCGAGATCACCGCCACCGTGGCGGCGCTGCCGCTTGACCCGCACCGCTCCGACGTACCGACTGACCAGCAGGCCTCCGACACCAGCTGAGCCCGCGGGACCTGCGGGTCGTGCGCGGCGGGTCTAGGGTCGTTCCCCAGGACATCCATGGACAGGAGCGCACCCCCCATGAGCGTCATGCGTACCAAGAGCGTCGAGCAGTCCATCCGCGACACCGAAGAGCCGGACCACAAGCTTCGCAAGGACCTCGGTGCCTTCGACCTCATCATCTTCGGCGTCGGTGTCATCGTCGGCGCGGGCATCTTCGTGCTCACCGGTCAGGCTGCGGCGGCAAACGCCGGCCCCGCTGTGGCGCTGGCCTTCCTGTTCGCCGGTACGGCGTGCGCTCTCGCGGCCTTGTGCTATGCGGAGTTCGCGTCCACCGTGCCGGTCGCCGGCAGTGCCTACACGTTCTCCTACGCGACGTTCGGCGAGCTCATCGCCTGGACCATCGGGTGGGACCTGGCGCTGGAGTTCACCATCGGTGCTGCGGCGCTGTCGGTGGGCTTCTCCGGCTACCTCAACGAGCTCCTCGACGGTACGGCGTTCGAGCTGCCGGCGTCACTGCAGTCGGTCTCCGTCCAGGGCAACCCGGACGGTGTCTTCAACCTGGCGGCCGTCGTCATCGCGCTGGTGGTGATGGGCATCCTCATCGCCGGCATCAAGCTGTCCAGCCGGATCAACCAGGTCGTGGTGGCGATCAAGCTCACGGTCGTGGCGATCGTGGTCATCGGCGGCATCGGCTACATCTCCCGAGACAACTGGGACCCCTTCATCCCGCCCTCGCAGCCGGCGGCCGAGGAGGCTGGCGGCTGGCTGGACGTCCCGCTGATCCAGACGCTGTTCGGCATCGAGCCCGCCGTCTACGGCGTCGCGGGCATCTTCAGCGCCGCGGCGATCGTGTTCTTTGCCTTCATCGGGTTCGACGTCGTCGCGACCACCGCCGAAGAGGCACGAAACCCGCAGCGCGACGTGCCCATCGGCGTCCTCGGGTCACTCGCGATCGTGACGGTGCTCTACATGGCGGTGTCCCTCACGATCACCGGCATGCAGAACTACACCGACATCAACCCGGAGGACGCAGCACCCCTGGCGACTGCGTTCAAGGTCCAGGGAGTCGACTGGATGGCCGACGTGATCTCGGTCGGCGCCTGCATCGGGTTGACCGTCGTCGTGATGATCCTGATGCTCGGACAAAGCCGGGTCGCGTTCGCCATGGCACGCGACGGGCTGCTGCCCCGCGGTCTGGCCAAGGTGCACCCGACGTTCGGCACGCCGTACCGGATCACCCTCATCACCGGCATTGCGGTCGCGATCATCGCGGGGCTGGTGGACCTCACCACGCTGTCGGAGCTGGTCAACATCGGCACGCTGTTCGCCTTCGTGCTGGTCAGCATCGGGGTTGTCATCCTGCGCCGTACGGAACCGGACCTCGATCGGGCGTTCCGCGTGCCTGCACCGGCGCTGGTGGCCACGCTGGCGACACTGATGTGCTTGTACCTGATGCTGAACCTGCCCGGCGAGACCTGGTTGCGGTTCTTCGCCTGGATGGCCCTCGGCTTCGTCGTCTACGCGGTCTACGGGTATCGGAACAGCCGACTGGGGAAGAGCGGTCCGGTCGAGTCGCGGAGTGGATCCGACGTCACCTGAGCAGCCAGCAGGACAGGGGTCGGGCAGCGCTCGCCATGGAATGATCGCCCCGTGCCCACCTCTGTCGCCGATCTGCTGGAGCTGCTCGAGCTGGAGCGGCTCGAGGTCGATCTCTACCGGGGCCGTCAACCGGACACCTCGATGCAGCGGGTCTTCGGAGGGCAGGTGGCCGCGCAGGCGCTGCGTGCCTCCTGCAACACCGTGGACGTCGCGCTGCGGGTTCACTCGCTGCACTCCTACTTCCTGCTGCCCGGTGACACGGCGGTGCCGATCGTGTACGACGTCGAGCGGATCCGGGACGGGCGCTCCTTCTCGACCCGGCGGGTCGTCGCGCGGCAGCACGGGCGGCCGATCTTCTACCTGACGGCTTCCTTCCATGTCGACGAGCCCGGCTTCGACCACCAGGACGCGATGCCCGACGTACCGGCACCAGAGGACTGCCCGGCGATCGGGGACGTCCTGCGCAAGGTGACCGGACGGGACGACGACTTCTGGGAGCGGGAGTGGGCCGCGCTGGATGTGCGCTACGCCGCCGACTCGCGTCCGTCCGGACGGCTCGCGAGTGCCACGACCCCGGCTCGCTCGCAGATCTGGATCAAGGCGGCCGGGGACGTGCCCGACGACCCGGTGGTCAACACCTGCGTGCTGACCTACCTGAGCGACCTGACCCTGCTCGGCGTCAGCCTGGTGCCGCACGGCGTCATCCTCGGCTCCCCGCTCATCCAGCCCGCGTCGTTGGACCACTCGATGTGGTTCCACCGGCCCTTCGCGTCCGACGCGTGGATGCTCTACGACCAGGAGTCACCCTCGGCCTCGGGTGCGCGCGGCTTCACGTTCGGACGCGTGTTCAGCCGCGACGGAGTGCTGATCGCCTCGGTCGCCCAGGAGGGTCTGATCCGGCCGGTGGGCGAGGCGCGTGAGAGGGTGGTGTGAGACCGAGCTCGCTCGGTCTCACACCACCCCGCGAGTGTTTGGCGGCTAGCCCGCAGCTAGCCGTGGTCGGTCGCACAGGCGAACGTGCGGTAAGAGGAATCACCCGTCTGAACGGCTGCGCCAGGCGGCCAGCAGCTCTGCTTCGCGCTCCGGACTGATGCCGACGCCCTCCACCTCGGGCGCCTCGGTGGACTGGATCCAGGTGAGGGTGTCGGTGACGGTCTCGGCCAGCGACCGTGGCGTCAGTCCGGTGCCGAAGGCCGCGGACGGGTCCGAGGCCATCAGCCACTCGTACCCTCCCTCGGGCCACATCGGCAGCGAGGAGTAGCTCTCGCCCTGCTCCACCAGCCAGCCGCCGTCGACCCAGGTCACCCGGGTCCCGGCCGGTGCGACGGCGTCGACGATCGTGTCGAGCATGTCGCCGAAGCCGAAGGGCGGCTCGGTGTTGACTCCGTTGAAGGCCCCGCTGACCCCTTGCTCGGCGAGGCTCACGGTCCACTCCGCCATGTCTCGTGCGTCGACCAGCTGGATCGGGGAGTCGGCCGGCCCAGGGCCGAGCACCTCTCCACCCCGCGCAATTCGCCGGACCCACCAGGTGAAGCGGCCGGTCGGGTCGTGCGGTCCCACGACGTACGTCGGTCGCACGACGGTCAGCGCGTCGCCGTAGGACGCCTGGGCAGCCTCCTCACAGAGCACCTTGAGCCCGCCGTACGTCTCACCGGTGACCTCCTCGACGGTCGGGTCTTCGAGAGAGACCAGCGCACCGGACTCAGTGAGGCCGGGCTCGTCGGTGTCGGCGTACACCGACATCGTCGAGATGAACACGTGATGCCCGCCCCTGCCGTCCAGCGCCTCGGCAAGGTGCCGCACCTGACCGGGCAGATAGGCGCAGACGTCGATGGTCGCGTCGAAGTGCCGACCGGCGAGCACGGACAGGTCGCTGTCGCGGTCCGCCAGCAGGTGATCGGCACCTGCCAGGGTCTCCGGTGAGGAACGTCCTCTGTGCAGCAGGGCCACGCGGTGTCCACGTCCCAGTGCCACCTCTGCCATCGCCCGCCCGACGAAGCGGGTTCCGCCCACGAAGAGAAGATCCATGCTCGCGAGACTAGTCGGTGCCGACGGCGCGCAAGGCGGGTGCGCGGTCGGCACCGCCGCCCGTGCCCGGCACGGTGCTGCCGGGACGCAGGGCACCGAAGGAGAGACAAACACCTGTGACAGCAGGTACTCTTGCGGCGCCTTGTGACACGAGTGATGCATGGGGTTGTTGTCAAGTCGACGCGCCGGACGGGTCAGCCACGAAGGAGGATCGAGACGTCGTGAATCGGTCCAGTCTGAGCCGCTGCGCGCGGCGGTCCTCCGCCCCAGCGCGGGTCGCCGTTGCCACGGCGGCAGTCTCCGCAGTTGTCGTCGGAGTCGTGGGTGGCGCCGGTGCGGCGTACGCGATGGAACGCCCCGGCTTCCAGATGCCCTTCCCGTGCCAGCAGCGCTGGGAGGGCAGCACCCGGCCCACCCACAGCCCCAGCGCCTACTCGGTGGACTGGAACCGAGACAGCTCCGATCTCGGTCGGCCGGTGGTGGCGAGCGCCGGCGGCCTGGTCACCTCGGTGGTCAATCTGGGGGACCGGAGCTACGGCCTGTACGTCGTCGTCGACCACGGCGGCGGTTGGAGCACGTTGTACGCGCACCTGCAGCGCGCGTATGTCGTCGTCGGGCAGCGGGTCGACCAAGGCCAGCTGATCGCGCTGCTCGGCAACTCCGGTGGCTCGTCCGGGCCACATCTGCACTACGAGCAGCGGCTCGACCGGGTCGACCGGCACGCCTTCTTCGACGAGAGGCGCTTCGAGTACGGCAGCTGGCTGCGCTCCCGGGCCTGCGTCGACGTCCCGGTCGCGGGCGACTGGAACGGCGACCGCGCCACCGACCTCGGGGCGTTCTCACGCGCCGCCCTCACGGGTGCGTTCAAGCAGCGGTTGCCCGGCGCCGAGCGGATCGTGACCACTTTCGGGCGGCCCACCGACGAACCGGTGGTCGGCGACTGGGATGGCGACGGACAGAGTGATCTCGGTGTCCGGAACCCGATGACCGGCGCGTTCGCCCTCGAGCGCGCTCGCGGCGTCGGCCGCTTCGCGTTCGGCAACGCCGACGATGTCCCGGTCTCGGGCGACTGGGACGGAGACGGGCGCTGGGACGTCGGCGTCTACGACACCAGGTCGCGGGTCTTCTTCCTCCGGGACAGGTCGGGGCACTTCTCCACCCGCTACTTCGCCTCACCAGGGTTGCCGGTGACCGGCGACTGGGACGGAGACGGGCGCTGGGACGTCGGTGTCTACGACCAGGGCGCCGGCCGATTCCTGCTCCGGAGGCCGGATGGCACGATCAGGTCGATCCGGCTGGGCACTGCCACCTCGCTGCCGGTCGTGGGGGACTGGAACGGTGACGCGGTCAGCGACGTAGGTGTCTGGGAGACCACCACCGGGGTGTTTACCAAGCGCTTCAAGGCCACTCGGCTGCAGACGGTGCGGTTCGGCCGCAGCCGCTGACCGCTCTGCCCGCGGACTCGGCTCGGTCGGTGCCGGGCTGTCCCGGATGGGGTGGGGTCGGAGGAGTCATTGTCGGGTGAGGCGGCCGACCAGGTGAGTGCGGCCCGGCGCCGACGTGACGCCCAGCTCGACGTACTCCTCTCGGTCGCGGGCGCCGAACCACACCGTGCCGGGCAGGTAGATCGGCTTGGCGAAGTCGACGCGCACCGAGAAGGCGTCCGGCACCCGCTGCTCCAAGGACGCGAGCGCCTTCGCCTTGGTCCACATCCCGTGGGCGATCGGTCGGCGGAAGCCGAAGGCCTTGGCCGTCATCGTGCTGAGGTGGATCGGGTTGCGGTCACCGGAGACCGCAGCGTACCGACGGCCGAGGTTGCCTTCGAGCCGCCAGTGCATCGGTCCCGTCGGCGCAGCTGGGCGAGGCGGCTGTGCGACACCTCGGTCGCGCGTGACCTTCTGGAGCAGCACCGTCTCCTCCCTCCAGACGACCTGGGCCGCGACGCTGACCTCCGAGACGAGCGTGATCGTGCGCCCGAGCTCGTGCTGGAGGTCGAGCTGGGCGGCCCGGACCCGGAGGTCGATCTCCTCCTCGACAGTCAGCGGACGACGCTGCGTGATCGTGTTGGACAGGTGCACGAGCCCGAGCACCGGGAACGGGAACGTGGCGTCGGTCATGAGCTCCAGGTGCAGCGGAAACGCCAGTACATGGAGGTACGTCGCCGGCACACCCCGGCGCGGGTCGAAGCCGCAGACCCGCGCGTAGCGGGCCAGGTGCGACGCATCCAGCCCGACGCGGGGGAGCTCGACCTCGAGGGCTGGCAGCACGGGTACGGCGTCCGCTGGCTCACCCGGCGGTCTGGCCGTGACCTGGCCGCGTCCGGTGAGCCGGGCCAGGCCGGGGATGGCGGGGATGGCCGCCTTCGCGTAGAGCCCGCCCAGCGAGGGCGACTGGTCCAGCGTGCGGATCTCCGAGGGCACCACGGTCATGCTCCGAGCAGGCTCTGGCCGCACACCCGCACGACGTTGCCGGTGACTCCTGAGGAGCGCGGATCGGCGTACCAGGCGATCGTCTCGGCCACGTCCACGGGCAGGCCGCCCTGGCTGAGCGAGTTCATCCGGCGGCCGGCCTCCCGGAGCAGCAGCGGGACGGCCGCGGTCATCTGGGTCTCGATGAAGCCGGGCGCGACGGCGTTGACCGTGATCCCCTGCTCCGCCGCCCGGGCAGCAGTCGCATCGACGAGTCCGATCACGCCCGCCTTCGAGGTGGCGTAGTTGGTCTGGCCGTTGTTGCCGGCGATGCCGGCGATGGAGGCCACGCCGATGACCCGGCCGTTGGGGCGGATCAGCCGCTGATCGAGGAGCTCGGTGGTGATGCGCTCCGGGGCGACGAGGTTGACCTCCAGGACCGAGGACCACCGATCCTCGGCCATGTTGGCAAGCCGCTTGTCCCGGGTGATGCCCGCATTGTGCACGACCACGTCGACCCCGCCGTGCAGGTCGCGTAGCGCCCGAGCGATCCGTTGCGGGGCATCGACGTGGGTGATGTCGAGAGTCACTGCGTCGCCCCCGAGCTCAGTCATCAGATCCTGTACGTCGGAGGCGGCCTTGGCCACGTCGAGCCCGACCACCGAGGCGCCGTCCCGGTGCAGCACCTGGGCGATGGCCGCCCCGATCCCGCGCGCGGCACCGGTGACCAGGGCGACCTTGCCCGACAGTGGCCGCACCGGATCGGCCGGTTCCTCGATCGCCGCGACCTCGGTGCCGACGCGGATGACCTGGCCCGAGACGTAGGAGGACTTGGGGGAGAGGAGGAATGTCACGGTCGACGCGATCCTGTTCTCGGCACCTCGAGCGACGTACACGAGCTGCACGGTGCCGCCCCGGCCGATCTCCTTCGCCAGCGAGCGGGTGAAGCCCTCGAGGGCGCGTTGGGCGATCCTGGCCGCCGGAGTGGCCGCGTCGGGCGGCAGCGTGCCGAGCACGACGACATGCGGACACCGCTGCAACGATCGCAGCACCGGGGCGAAGAATCGCTGCAGCGCCACGAGTGCTGCGCTGTCGGGCAGTCCGGTGGCATCGAAGGCCAGCCCGGAGTAGCGCACGTCGGCCCGCTGATCGCTGCTGGGCTCGCCGCCGGCCGCGAGGATGGCCGCCTCTGCCGCCGGTCCGGCGCGGCCGGTGCCGCCCACGAGATAGTGGCCGGACAGCGGCGTCTCCCCGGCCGCGTACCGGCGCAGCGTGGGGGGATCGGGCAGGCCGAGACGCTTGACGAGAAGTTTGCCCACGGGTGTTCCCGCCAGTGTCTGATAACGGTCGGCCATCATTGGGGGCGCTCCTCCTGGTCGATGGGCTTGCTGGTGGACGTCGTCCGGCGCCCGGGTGTTCCGTCCGGTGTGGCGCACGTCTCGGGTGTGGGCCTGGGCAGCGGGGCCGGACCAATGTAACCATCGGGTAACCCACGGTCCACCAGGCAGGAGGGGGCCGTCGTCCAAGGAGCGTCACGTGTCCGCACCGCCCAAGTCCCCACGCCGCGTCGCCATCCTCGGCGGGAACCGCATCCCCTTTGCGCGCTCGAACGGGGCGTACGTCGACGCCACCAACCAGGACATGCTGACCGTGGCGCTCGACGGTCTCGTGACCCGCTTCGGGCTGATCGGTGAGCAGCTGGGTGAGGTGGTGGCCGGTGCCGTCCTCAAGCACAGCCGCGACTTCAACCTGGTCCGCGAGTCTGTCTTGGGCTCTCGGCTGGCGCCGACGACGCCGGCGTACGACCTCCAGCAGGCGTGCGACACCGGCCTGCAGGCGACGATCGCCGTGGCGAACAAGATCGCGCTCGGTGCGATCGAGGTCGGTGTGGCGGGAGGCGTGGACACCACGTCCGACGCGCCGGTGGCCGTCAACGACAAGCTGCGACGGGTCCTGCTCGAGGCCAATCGCGCCAGGTCGATCCAGGGCCGTGCGAAGGCGCTGACGAAGGTACGGCCCACGCACCTGGCGCCGTCGACCCCGCGCAACGCGGAGCCCCGGACGCGGCTGTCGATGGGCGAGCACGCCGCTCTGACGGCGGTCGAGTGGGACATCACGCGTGCGGAGCAGGACGAGCTTGCCGCCCGGTCCCACCATCGGATGGCCGGGGCGTACGAGCGCGGGTTCTTCGCCGACCTGGTGACGCCGTACCTCGGGCTGGAGCGGGATCAGAACCTCCGGCCCGACACGACGGTGGAGAAGCTGGGCCGACTCGAGCCGGTGTTCGGCAAGGGAAGCGCGGCGACGATGACCGCCGGCAACTCGACGCCGTTGACCGACGGAGCATCGACCGTGCTGCTGGCGTCGGAGGAGTGGGCGAAGTCGCGAGGCTGGGAGCCGCTGGCGTACCTGACGTGGTACGAGACCGCAGCGGTGGACTACGTGTACGGCACCGAAGGACTGCTCATGGCACCCGCCTACGCGATGCCGCGGATGCTGGGCCGGGCTGGCCTGGTGCTGCAGGACTTCGACTTCTACGAGATCCACGAAGCCTTCGCCTCCCAGGTGCTCGCGACCTTGAAGGCGTGGGAGGACCCGATCTTCTGCACCGAGCGGCTCGGCCTCGAGGCGCCGCTGGGTGCGATCGACGAGGACAAGCTCAACGTGGTCGGATCGTCGTTGGCGGCGGGCCATCCCTTCGCAGCGACGGGCGGCCGCATCGTGGCCACGCTGGCCAAGCTACTGGCAGAGAAGGGCTCCGGCCGCGGAGTGATCTCGATCTGTGCCGCCGGTGGGCAGGGGATCACAGCGATCGTCGAGCGCTGAGGGTCGCCCGCGTCCGGAGCCCGGCCCAGGGAGCGACGCTCGTGATGACCCTGCCGCGAGTCACTACGGCGCTCCGGATCATCCACCAGTCCTGATCATGAAGGCGACTGATCGTTAACTCCACTGATAGTCCGGCGGTCCGGATGATCCTCTCGGCCGGACCGTGCAGTCCACGGAAATCATCCCCGCTGGACCGTTCTACGGCGGGGATGTTCCGGGAAGGCGAAAGATCCGGCCGTCCGGAGTAACTCTTGCCCGGGGGGTCGGGGCTCAGGTGAGTCGGGCCAGAGCCAGCACGGTGTCGAGCGTGTCGGCCTCGCCGGCGGACTTGTCGTCGCGGTAGCGAAGGACCCGGGCGAAGCGCAGCGCGACACCGCCGGGGTAGCGGGTCGACCGCTGCAGTCCGTCGAACGCGATCTCGACCACTTGCTCGGGTCGCAGCTCGACGACGTGGGAGGACTTGTCGGTCGGCGACGTGGCCAGCTCGCTGAACCGCTGGGTCTGCCAGGCGAGCATCTCGTCGGTCATGCCCTTGAACGTCTTCCCCAACATCACGAAGCCATCGCCGTCGGAGGCGCGAGCGCCGAGATGGATGTTGGACAGCCAACCCTGTCTCCGGCCGCTGCCCCACTCGACCGCGAGCACGACGAGGTCGAGCGTGTGCCGTGGCTTGACCTTGACCCAGGCCGCGCCGCGGCGGCCGGCGTCGTACGGCGCAGCCAGCGACTTCACGACCGCACCTTCCTGGCCCTGGCTGACCACGTCGGCGAAGAAATTCTGTCCTGCCGCCAGGCTGCCGGTGTGCAGCCGGGCCGCGCGGTACGTCGAGGGGACCAGTTCGTCCAGCCGCTGCAGCCGGTCGGACAGGGGCAGATCGAGAAGGTCGTCGCCGTCGACGTGCAGGCAGTCGAAGAAGAAGGGCGTCACGCCAATCGCGGCAGGTGCAGAGCCGTCCCCGCCGCGGGTGGCAGTGCGCGAAGCCGTGTCTTGGAAGGGCCTCGGCCTGCCCTCGTCGTCGAGCGTCATCGCCTCCCCGTCCAGTACGAAGGCACGACCTGGCAGCTGGCGGGCCACCGCGACGACGTCGGGCAGCCGTGCCGTGATGTCGTCGAGGCTACGGGTGTAGATGCCCACCTGGTCCCCGTCGCGGTGCACCTGGATCCGGATGCCGTCGAGCTTGGTGTCCAGACAGGCCTCCACACCATCACCGATGCGCTCGAAGGCCGCAGCCATGTCCGGCGCGCTCGACGCCAACATGGGCTTGACGGGTTGTCCGACCGTCAGCGTGAAGGCGCGAACCGCCTCGGCGCCACCGGCCAACGCGGCCTGGGCGACCGGTGCAACCGCTCCACGCAGCATGACCGCGCGCCGTACGTCGGCCAACGGCACCTTCGTCGCCGCGGCCACGGCCTCGACCACCGAAGCCTCGAGCGCGCCCTGCCGCACGTCTCCGGAGATCAGCCCACCCAAGAACGCCTGCTCGTCGACGGTGGCCCGGGACAACAGCGCCGCCAGGGCAGCAGCACGCGACGCAGCCGAGCCAGGCCCCGCCAGCCGGCTCATCCGGTCGAACTCGGCATCGACCTCGTCGAGCGTCAGGCTCGGCTCGTTGGCCGCCGCAGGCATCGACCGCAGCGATGCCCATCCGACACCAGTACGGCGCTGCCGCAGCTCGCCACCCAGGTAGGTCACCAGCACTTCGACATCCGCAGGATCCGCCCGGCTGAGCACCCCCGCGATGGCCTCGCGCTTCGCGAGCCGCGACCGGGTCGCCGTCAGAGCGCGCGACACCTCCACCACCTCGGCAAGCAGCACCGGACAAGTCTGACAGGGGCCGCCGACACCCGGCGCTGGCGCCACAGATACCTCGGCGACCGCCGCCAACGACGGACACGTTCCGAGGCCGGTCGGACCCGGTCGTTAGCCTGACAGCGTGACCGCGCACGGGACGGCTTCGAAGACGCGTGAGTGGCGTCCCGGCTGGCCATGCGACCCCTTCGACATCCTGCGGTCGCTGCGGCGCGGAGCCGGCGACCCGACGTTCCAGCGCGATGCCGACGGCAGCGTGTGGCGCACGTCGCAGACACCCGAGGGTTCGGTCACGCTCCACATCAGGCAGCGTCCGATCTTTGGCACCATCGAACTCGAGGCGTGGGGCCCGGGAGCGGCCTGGATCGTCGAGCGATCACCAAGCATGCTGGGCGCCCTTGACGACCCGTCCAGCTTTGCCCCCGACCACCCCGTCGTGCGGGGCGCCTGGCTGCGCAATCCGCACTGGCGGGTGCCCCGCACCGGCCTGGTGTTCGAGGCCGTGGCTGCGGCGGTGGTGGAGCAGAAGGTCACCGGACAGGAGGCATGGCTGGGGTGGCGCCGCCTCGTGCAGCGGTTCGGGTCGGCCGCTCCGGGGCCCGGCGCCGCACGGGGGATGAGATGCCTGCCCACCGCGGGCCAGCTCGCCATGATTCCGTCCTGGGAGTGGCTTCGGTGCCACATCGACGGCGCCCGGTCGCGTACGATCGTGCGGGCGGCCAGGGTCGCTGACGCGCTGGAGCGCACGGTCGACGTACCGGCCGCGGAGGCGGAGCGGCGGCTCCGGTCGATCCCCGGCGTGGGGGAGTGGACTGCGGCCGAGGTGCGGCAACGTGCACACGGGGATGCCGACGCGGTCAGCTTCGGCGACTACCACATCGCGACCCACGTCGGCTGGACACTCACGGGTACGGCGATGACCGACGAGGAGATGCGCGAGTTCCTCGAGCCGTACCGACCGCATCGGTACCGCGTTCAGCACGTGCTCACGACCCGGCTGCCGGGCCGGCCTCGACGCGGCCCGCGGATGGCGCCGCGGAGCCACCTCCCCGCATGACAGGTACGACGGACGCGGCTACGGCTGCATCGCGAAGAACAAGAACGACGCGAACACCCTGCGATGGCGAGGTTGAGGGCTGGCCGCCACCCGCGCGGCGCGGCGCGAGCGGCTGCAGACCAGCCCTCCACCTTCGCGAGCCCCACCACTGCCACCAGCGACACCAGCGACACCAGAGCAGGCTGAGGCTTCCCACCGCCGCGCGCCCGCTCGGCGTGATCGCGTGCTCGTTCTCGGGCAGCAACCCGCCCCCTGGTGTCACCGGCAGGAAGAAGTCCCGATGCCGCACCGTCTGGCTGAGCACGAAGGCGGCGTACAGCACCAGCGACGCCAGCGCGGTGAAGACCAGCTGGGATTCGGTGAACACCGGACCGGGCGCACTGGTGGTGAAGGTCGGCAGCACCAGGCAGGTGGTGGTGAGCGTGGCGACGGTGGCCAAGGCGGCCCCGGTGCTCTCCTGGTTGAAGTGCGTGAAAGTCGAAGCGCAACGCACCGAGCAGCAGGGCAAGCCCGACGACGCCGTTACAGGTGATCATCACGGCGGCGACGACGGTGTCGCGCGCGAGCGTCTCGGTTTCCTCGCCGCCCGACACCATCAGCGTCACGATCAGCGCCACCTCGATGACGGTCAACGCGACCGCGAGCACCAGGGATCCTCTCCGCGCATCGGCCGCACGCGGCTGCGCAGCATCGGGTCGGTGGCGTGGGCCAGGTCTGCGTAGGTGAAGTATGGCGGAGCCGTGACAGGGTGGGCCGGTGCGCATCGAGCCGGCAAATGTGGCGGGGCGAGCCGTGCGGTCGGTCTGGCAGCGACTCCGTCCGGGCGAGGCGATGCTCGTCGTCGCCGCCGCGGTGGCACTCGTGCTGCTCAGCGCGGACGTGGCAGCGGGAGGGCTGGCGACGTACGTCGATGAGCAGATCATCGAGGCGCTGGGGCCCGAGGAGGAGCCCGCGGGGTCGGCGCTGTCGTCGATCGGCGAGGCGGGCTTCTCCGGCGGAGCGCTGCTCATCGTCGCGCTGGTGAGCTCTCAGGCGCTGTGGCGGCTCTGGCCGATGGGCGTGGCTGTGGGCACGGTGGGGGCGGGTTCCTTGCTCGTGCTCGGTCTGAAGCAGCTGCTGGCGCGGACCGGGCCCGGTGAGTCGGTGCTGCCCGACGGCTATCCCGGGTACTTCCCCTCCGGCCACACCGCGACGGCCGGGCTGTGCCTGGGCACGGCCTGCTTCCTGCTGGTGGCATGGCGTGGGTACGGCGCGGGACGTGGCACGCCGTCCACCGCCGGCATCATCGTCGGCCTTGGCGCCGCGGCGGCGGTGGGTGTGGGGGCAGTGGTCGGGGGCCACCACTGGCCGACCGACGCGCTGGGCGGCGTGCTGGTGACGGCCCTGGTGCTGCCCCTCGGGTTCGCCGTCGGCAGGTCATACGTCGAGATCCCACGTCGCGACTGGTGACCGCGGTCTGTCGGTCACAGCATGGGTCACAGCAGCGGACGTAGCGGCGCCAGGACGAGCTCGGTGAACTTGCGGTGCACGCCACGTCGCTGCCACTCCTCGAGCGTGAGCTCGGCGCAGTTGGTCAGGTCGCTTGCGAAGACCCGCTCCATCTCGGCGGCCATGTCGGGGTGGATGATCTCGACGTTGATCTCGTAGTTGCCGGTCATTGAGAGCCGGTCGATGTTGGCGGTGCCGACCGTCGACCAGTGGCCGTCGATCGTGGCGGTCTTTGCATGCACCATGGCTCCCTGGAAGCGAAAGATGCGCACTCCCGCACCGAGCAGCTCGCCGTAGAAGCCGCGCGAGAGCCAGTCGGCGACGACATGGTTGGACACGGCAGGCACGAGCAGCCGTACGTCGACGCCGCGTCGCGCTGCCGCCATCATCGCCGCGGCGAACTCCGCGTCCGGGATGAAGTAGGCCTGCGTCATCGACAACGTGCGGGACGACCGGTTGATCGCGTCCAGGTACATGGCCCTGATCGGGAACATCCAGGAGCGCGGCACGTTGCGGTGCACCCGGATCCGGGGCTCCCACTCCAGGCTCGCCGACTCGGTCAGCGCGGGCAGCCCACGGGTCCGCCGGGTGCCGAGATTCCGGTTCCAGAACTGGGCGAACGCCAGCGCGAGGTCGTGGACGGCGGATCCGGTCACCTTGACGTGGGTGTCGCGCCACTCGGTGGCGTAGGCGGCGCCGAGGTTGTAGCCGCCGACGTACGCGACGTCGTCGTCGACGACGAGGATCTTGCGGTGGTCGCGGCCATAGCGGCGAAGGTCGAAGAACCGCCAGCCGGCGCCGTACACCGGGTAGGCCATGACCCGGATGGCCGGATCGAACCGCTTGAACTGCGACGTCACCACCAGGTTGGCGAAGGCGTCGTAGATCACGAAGACCTGGACTCCGCGTCGCGCGGCCTCGGTCAGCGCAGCCTTGAACCTCTCACCGAGCTCGTCGCCCTTCCAGATGAAGGACTCGAGCAGCACCCTATGCTCGGCTGCCTCGATCGCGGCGAGCATGTCGTCGTACAGGTCCTGACCGAAGGTATATGTGGTCACCGCACCGTCGCCGATCGGCACCGGCACGGGTTGCGTGGTCGGGAACGGCTTGGGCTTCTTGCCACGTCGGCGGTAGGCGTCCACGAGGGTCAGGGAGACGGCCAGCACGAGCTGCAGGCCAAGCAGCACCAGCAGGCCGCGCCGCAGCAGGCCGCGCAACGTCTGCAGTGCATCGCCGAGAGGCGCTCGGGCGCGGTGTCGGATCCCCACGACAGATCAATCTAGCCGGGTCCTCGCCCCGAGGCGGACTGTCGGCGGCTGCCCGTAGGCTCGACGCCATGAGGCCTGTCACCGATCTGAAGCGCACGGTCGCGCCCTTCACGGTCGTATCCGACTACGTCCCGTCGGGAGACCAGCCGGCCGCGATCGACGAGCTGGAGAAGCGCGTCGCCGGCGGTGAGAAGAACTCCGTGCTGCTCGGCGCCACGGGCACCGGCAAGACGGCCACGGTCGCGTGGCTGGTGGAGCGGGTGCAGCGCCCGACCCTGGTGATGCTGCCGAACAAGACGCTGGCAGCCCAGTTCGCCAACGAGCTGCGCGAGCTGTTTCCCGACAACGCGATCGAGTACTTCGTCTCGTACTACGACTACTACCAGCCCGAGGCCTACGTGCCGCAGACGGACACCTACATCGAGAAGGACAGCTCGATCAACGAGGAGGTCGAGCGGCTGCGCCACTCCGCCACCAACTCGCTGCTGACCCGGCGCGACGTCGTCGTGGTCTCGACGGTGTCCTGCATCTACGGCCTCGGCACGCCGCAGGAGTACGTCGACCGCATGGTCCCGCTCGAAGTCGGGGCGGTGACCGACCGCGACACGCTGCTGCGCAAGCTGGTCACGATCCAGTACGCCCGCAACGACCTCTCCTTCACCCGAGGCACGTTCCGGGTGCGCGGCGACACACTGGAGATCTTCCCGGTCTACGAGGAGCACGCCATCCGGGTCGAGTTCTTCGGTGACGAGATCGAGCGGCTGATGACGCTGCACCCGGTCACCGGCGAGGTGGTCAGCGAGGACCAGCAGCTCCACGTCTTCCCGGCGAGCCACTACGTCGCCGGGCCGGAGCGGATGGAGCGTGCCATCACCGACATCGAGTCCGAGCTCGAGCAGCGGTTGGTCGACCTGGAGAAGTCGGGGCAGCTGCTCGAGGCCCAACGACTGCGGATGCGCACCACCTACGACATCGAGATGATGCGCCAGGTCGGCACCTGTGCCGGGATCGAGAACTACTCCCGGCACATCGACGGGCGCGGGCCGGGCACCGCGCCCAACTGCCTGCTCGACTACTTCCCCGAGGACTTCATGCTGGTGATCGACGAGTCGCACGTGACGGTGCCGCAGATCGGCGGCATGTACGAAGGCGACATGTCCCGCAAGCGCACCCTGGTCGAGCACGGCTTCCGGCTGCCGAGCGCGATGGACAATAGACCGCTGCGGTGGGAGGAGTTCCTCGACCGCATCGGCCAGACCATCTATCTGTCGGCCACCCCCGGTCCGTACGAGATGTCCCGGGTCGACAGCACGGTCGAACAGATCATCCGGCCGACGGGCCTGGTCGACCCCGAGGTGGTCGTCAAGCCGACCAAGGGCCAGATCGACGACCTGATAGGGGAGATCCGCGGCCGGGCGGAGCGCGGCGAGCGGGTGTTGGTGACCACCCTGACGAAGAAGATGTCCGAGGACCTCACCGACTACCTGCTCGAGCACGACATCCGCACCCGGTACCTGCACAGCGAGGTCGACACCCTCCGCCGGGTCGAGCTGTTGCGAGAGCTCCGGCTCGGCCAGTACGACGTCCTGGTCGGCATCAACCTGCTCCGCGAGGGTCTCGACCTCCCCGAGGTGTCCCTGGTCGCCATCCTCGATGCCGACAAGGAGGGCTTCCTGCGCTCCGGTACCTCGCTCATCCAGACGATCGGCCGTGCCGCCCGTAACGTGTCCGGCCAGGTGATCATGTACGCCGACCGCATGACCGACTCGATGGACAACGCGATCGACGAGACCAACCGTCGACGGGCCAAGCAGGTCGCGTACAACACCGAGCGTGGCCTCGACCCGCAGCCGCTGCGCAAACGGATCGCCGACATCACCGACATGCTGGCCCGGGAGGACGAGAACACCGAGCAGCTGCTCAAGACCTGGCAGCACCTCGACACCAAGAGTCGCGGCAAGGCGCCGGTCCCGTTCGCGGGTGGCAGGGAGGTGAGCCACGCGAAGGATCTGGCCGGCTTGCCGAGCGCCGACGTGGCCGACCTGATCCAGCAGCTCACCGACCAGATGCACGCGGCGGCGGGTGAGCTGCAGTTCGAGATGGCGGCCCGGCTGCGCGACGAGATCTCCGACCTGAAGAAGGAGCTCCGGCAGATGGTGCAGGCCGGTGCGCGCTAGCCCGGCGGGGGTTGTGCGTGATCATGCGCTGGCCAAGCCGGGGGCCTGGCCCGACGAGCCGTGGGACGGTGACGTCGTGGCGAAGGTGCACGACAAGATCTTCGCCTTCCTCGGGGACGAGTCGGTCGGCCTCAAGTGCGGGTCGGACCGGGACGAGGCCGACGAGTGGCTGGCTCGGTTCCCCGAGGATGCCTCCGTGCTGGCCTACATCGGCCGCTCGGGCTGGAACTCGCTGCGGGTCGGCGGAGCGATCTCGGTCGACGAGCTGCTCGAGGCGGTCGACGACTCCTACCGACGTGTGATCGAGAAGGTGCCCACGAAGCACCGACCGAAGGGATGGGACAGCCCATGAGCAGGGACATGCAGGTCACGTTCGACTGTGGCGACCCCAACGCGCTGGCAGGGTTCTGGACCGAGGTGCTCGGCTATCGCTACGACGACCCGCCGCCGGGCTTCGACTCGTGGGAGGCGGCTCTGGAGGCCTGGGGTGTCCCTCCCGAGCGGCGCAACGACGCCAGCGCTGCCCACGATCCGGAGGGTCGGGGCCCGCGGTTGTTCTTCCAGCGGGTGCCCGAAGGCAAGTCGGCGAAGAACCGGGTGCATCTGGACGTGCGGGCCGCACCGGGTCTTGAAGGTGAGGAGCGGATGGCTGCGCTGGAGGCGGAGGGTGCCCGGCTGGTGCACCTCGGCGCAACTCGCGTGCAGCGCTTCGAGCCGAGCCCGCCGATGACCGCAGGCCATCTCGTGATGCAGGACCCCGAAGGCAACGAGTTTTGTCTCGACTGAGTGGGTATCCGCGAGCTCGCTCGCGGATACCCACTCAGGAGCCCGAGTGACCGCGAGCTTGCTCGTGGTCACTCGGGGAAGCGCCTTGCCCGCGAAGGCCTCCCGGGGCCACCTCCTCAGGAGACGGAAGTGCCGCTCGGTGCAGGCTCCCGCGTCGCTCGCCACCGCGCGTCTGCCGTGGTGGGACACTCGGCTACCCACCCCGGTGAAGAATCGCGAACCAAGTCTCGGCACTCCGGCGTGTCGGCTCGCGAAACGCCTGTCATGCGGAGTCGGTTCGCGATTCCGCTCGGCGGGGTCCGTCAGGGCGGTTGGCGATGGCTCCTCCGGGCAGCGCGCACTGCGTGGATTCCGCTCGGCTCGCAACTCCGCGCGGCGAGGTTAGCGGAAGCGGTAGCGCACCGGGAGGCTGAGCACTCCGTACGGCGCGAGGCCGAGCATGGTGAGCAGTCGCGGCTCAAGTTCGCCGGCTCCCGAGCCGCCGAGGACACCGACGGCACCGGCCGCACCTACCGCCCCGACGGCGGCCCCTGCCGCCCGGAGCGTTCCGACCGTCCCGACGGTGCCGACCGCGCCGACGTGGTCGCTGTTCTCGGCCGGCCGGACTCGCTCCAACAGATTCGGTCGCGGCAGCACTCGCACGTCGGCGTCCGCGCGGGCAACCCCGGCACGGGCGCAGGCGACGTCGACCGCACGGTCGAGTCCGCCGAGCTCGTCGACCAGGCCGCGCTCGGCAGCATCTCGACCGGTCCACACCCGGCCGCGCGCCACCTCGTCGAGATCATCGACGCCCATGCCGCGGTCGGCGGCCGCCTTGCCGACGAAGTCGGCGTAGACGCGGTCGAGCCAGTCGTCCAACCGGGCCCACTCCTCGTCGGTGAAGGGGCGCAGCGGCGACAGCATCTCGGCGTACCGACCGACCGACACGCTCTCGCGACGTACCCCGAGCTTCTCCACTGCATCCCGGGTCACCAGCTTCCCGGCGAGCACGCCGATGGATCCGGTCACGGTGCCGGGGTTGGCGACTACGACGTCCGCGGGCATGGCGATGTAGTAGCCGCCGGACGCCGCGACGGAGCCCATCGAGGCGACGACGGGACGCCCCGTCTGGCGCAGCACCCCGACCTCGCGGCGGATGGCGTCGGAGGCGACGTACGAGCCGCCCTGACTGTCGACCCGGAGTACGACGGCCCGCACGTCGTCGTGATCGGCGACCGACCGCAGCGCGGCGCCCACGGTGTCCGAGCCGATCGAGGCCCCCGCCAGAGGGCTGCGGCCACTTCGGCCGAGATGGATCGGGCCGCGCGCGGTGACCACGGCGATGACCGGCCGTCCTCGCTTCATCCTGGCGGGGAGCTGACGCACGCTGGGACGTCGGCGGTAACGGTGAGCGAACGTGAATGACACGTCGCCGCCGACCTCGGCGCGGATCGCGGCATACACGTCGTCGCGATAGCCGAGCCGATCGACCAGCCGGAGCTCGCGGGCAACCTCGGCGGCGAGCGGTGCGCCGTCGATCGCCGCCCGCACCTCGACCGGGGTGAGGTGGCGTGCGGCCGCGACCTCCTCCACCACATGGGCCGTGGTCGACTCCGTCATGCGCTCCAGCACCGTGCGATGCGGCTCGGTCATGTGTGACTGCATGAAGAGGTCGGCCGCCGACTTGTACTCGTGCCGCTGGCCGAACTGTGGCACCACTCCGAGCTTGTCCAGGCCCTCCCGCAGCGACAGCGCCTCGGCGACGACGCCGGTGAGCCCGACGTCGCCACTCGGCTGCAGCCAGATCTCGTCGAAGGCGGTGGCGAGCAGAAAGGCAACGTTGCCGGGACCCACTTCGCCGTACGTCTCCGACCAGCACCAGGTCGGTTTGCCGGAGGCACGAAACACCGCGACCGCCGCCCGGAGCTCGTCGGCCTGAGCGAGCGAAGGAACGGTGCCGCCGCCCACGTGCGCGACCACGCCGGCGACGTGCGGATCGTCGGCCCCCTCACGCAGTGCTCGCACGACCTGGCCGAGCACCGGCACCTGCATGGACCGGACCGCTGCGACCGGCGACGAAGGCGGCGCCTCCTGCATGCCACGAGTGAGATCGAGCTCAAGAACTCGTCGGGTACGCCGCACTCCGGGCAGGTGGGTCCTCGTCATGAGGTCCACCCTACGGAGGCAGACGACGAGCGCGCCGGTGCCCGATCCTGACTATCGTGCAGTCAGGAAGGGAGCGTCCTCATGTCGCCGTCACACGACCGGCCCGACGATCGACGCAGTGCCGCCCTCGGCCGCGCACACGAGCTCGCGATGAGCTTCCTCGCCGGGCTCGACGAGCGTCCGGTGTGGGCACGGGCGTCGTACGACGCGATGCTGGCGGCGCTGGGGGGCGACCTGCCTCGGGAGGGCACCGATCCGGTCGCTGTCATCGACGACCTGGCGGCCCGGGCAGACCCTGGTCTGGTCGGGATCGCCGGCGGGCGATTCTTCGGCTTCGTGATCGGCGGTGGGCTCCCCGCAGCCCTCGGAGCCGACTGGCTCACCAGCGTCTGGGACCAGAATGCGGGGCTCAACGCGCTCACCCCGGCCGCCGCTGCAGCAGAGGTCGTCGCCGGGGAGTGGATCGTGGCGGCTCTCGGGCTGCCCGCGGGTACGACGGTCGGGTTCGTCACCGGCGGCATGATGGCCAACTACAGCTGCCTCTCCGCCGCCCGGCATGCAGTGCTGGCGAGGCACGACTGGGACGTGCCCCAGCGCGGGCTCTTCGGGGCGCCCAGGATCAGCGTGGTGGTCGGCCAAGACCGACATGACACCGTCGACCGTGCGGTGCGGTACCTGGGCCTCGGGCAGGATGCCGTCCATCCGGTGCGAAGCGATGAGCGCGGGCGGATCGATGCGGCTGAGCTCGCAGCGACGCTGGAGCAGTGCTCGGGGCCGATCATCGTGTGCTTGCAGGCTGGCGAGGTGCACACCGGCGACTTCGATCCCTTCGCCGAGGCGATCGAGGTTGCTCGGCGCCACGATGCCTGGGTTCATGTCGACGGCGCCTTCGGCCTCTGGGCGGCAGCGAGCCCGCGGCTCCGGCACCTCACCGACGGGCTGGCAGCGGCGGACTCCTGGGCGACCGACGCGCACAAGACCTTGAACGTCCCGTACGACTGCGGTTTAGCCCTGGTCCGAGACCCGCAGGCGCTGGCCAGTGGCTTCGGGGTGGAGGCCGACTACCTGATCGGCGGTGCCGGTGACCCGATGCAGCGGGTGCCGGAGTTCTCCCGGCGCGCGCGGGGCTTCCCGGTCTGGGCCGCACTCCGAAGCCTGGGCGGCGACGGGCTCGCCCAGATGGTCGAGACCCTCGTCGTCCGCGCGGAGCAGATGGCCGATGGGCTCCGGCAGGTGCCGGGCGCGGAGGTCGTCAACGACGTCGTGTTCACGCAGGTGATGGCCACCTTCGGCGACGACCACCGCACCGGGCTGGTCGGGCAGCGGCTGTTGGCCGACGGCGCTGCCGTCCTCACGCCGGCGACGTGGCGCGGTCAGGTAGTACAACGGTGCTCCGTGTCGAGCTGGGCGACGACCGAGGACGACGTCGAGCGCACGGTCCAGGCCGTCCGGCGCATCGTGACCGACCTCCCCTCCTGACGGCGGGCGCAGCGACCCCGCGGGTTGGTCGGCAGCCGGACCTCTGAAACAATGGCCGGCGCAGTGGAGGGGAGTATTCCTTCGCGGCGGCGTCGTCATCACGGAGTCCGGCCACAGCGGCCGGCACCCGGTGCCGCCGGCCCGGTCACCCGGGCGGAAGAGACCTCCGGAGCAATCATCGTCTGGCGGGCCGCGGGCCTGCCAGGATCCAGGACTCCGGAGGAGAAGAAAGCGTGGATGTTTCCACCTGGGTGTGGTGGGCCACCATCGTCGTTACCACCGTGTTCCTGCTGGTCGACGTACTCATCATCGGTCGCCGGCCGCACGAACCGTCGATGGCGGAGGCGGGTCGGCACCTGGCCTTCTTCATCGGGTGTGCCGTGCTCTTCGGCATCGGCGTCTGGGTGTTCGCCGGCCATCAGTACGGCGCAGAGTTCTTCGCCGGCTGGCTGACGGAGTACTCCCTGTCCGTCGACAACCTGTTCATCTTCATCATCATCATGGCCAAGTTCGCAGTGCCACGGCAGTACCAGCAGACCGCGTTGATGGTAGGCATCATCATGGCGCTGGTCATGCGCGGGATCTTCATCGCCGTGGGCGCCGCCGCCATCAACCAGTTCAGCTGGATCTTCTACGTCTTCGGCCTCTTCCTGGTCTACACCGCGGTCAAGCTCGCCAAGGAGGGCAACAAGGACGAGGACGAGTTCGAGGAGAACCGCTTCATCAAGTTCGTCGAGCGCCGCTTCCCGGCCACCTCGGAGTACCACGGCGTCAAGCTCATCGTGAAGGAGAACGGCAAGCGGCTGATCACGCCGATGTTGATCGTGATGCTCGCGCTGGGCACGACCGACCTGCTGTTCGCCCTCGACTCCATCCCGGCGATCTACGGGCTCACGGACGAGCCCTACCTGGTCTTCACGGCCAACGTCTTCGCCTTGATGGGGCTCCGCCAGCTCTACTTCCTGATCGGTGGGCTGCTCCAGCGGCTGGTCTTCCTCAGCTACGGGCTCGCCTTCCTGCTCGCCTTCATCGGGGTCAAGCTGGTGCTGGAGGCACTGCACCTCAACGAGCTGCCGTTCATCAATGGTGGCGAGCACGTCGAGTGGGCCCCGGAGATCCCGATCTGGCTGTCGCTGCTCGTCATCGTGGGCACGCTGGCGGTGACCACGGTGGCCAGCCTGCTGTACACGCGAAGCCAGGAGCGCCAAGCCCAGCCCCGCTGACCGTCAGTCCAAGAATCGCCCGGCGGAGACGAGCGTCGCGACTCGGTGCGGAGCCAGCGCGGCGTCCTCGATGGTGCCGGTGCCTCCGGTGGACGCGTCCTCCGGCGCGTGCAGCATCTGCTGGTGGTCGGTGACGAACCCGACGTGGTAGACGCGGCCGCCGTCCCGCGCGAAGAAGTACAGATCGCCCGGCTCCTCGTCGCCCAGCGCGACCGGGCGCGCCGCCGCGGCCTGCGCATATGCGTCGCGCGGTACGACGACGCCGGCCGCGCGGTAGCAGTAGTGCACGAGCCCGGAGCAGTCCAGCCCGGCGGGGCTCAGCCCGCCCCACAGATAGCCAAGTCCCCGAAGCCGGGCCGCGTACGCCGTGATCGCCTCGCGGCTGCGCGCAACGGCGCCGGCCGGCGAGGCGGGGTCGGTGTCCTGCTCCGGACGGAGGTGGCGACGTCGTACCCAGCCGAGGTAGCCGCGCTCGTCCTCCGGCATCGGCTGCCACGGCGCCGCGACCCGCACCCAGTCCCCGCGCTCCTCGATCAGCTGCACCGGCTCGCCCGCGAGAAGCTGCGTGAGCGTGCGCCCATGCAGCCCGAGCCGTCCCTCGACGTCCAGCCCGCGCACCCAGCCTTCGACGTCGGGCTGGTCGGCGATCGCCGCGGCATCGACGTCGCGAGGAGCCTCGGGAGACGTCCACACCGTGGCGACGGCGACCGCCACCCGCAGCGCGGTGCCGCCGGGCTCCGCCTCGGTCATGCCAGCCCCTCGATGCCGAGTCCCGGCGCGTCCGGCAGGTCCACGGCACCCCGGTCGTAGACGAGGCCGCCTTCGACCGGAGACTGCGCCGCCCACCAGGCGGCGTCGAGGTCACTGACCCGCGTGGTGGGGTGCGCGGCAACCAGGCTGGCGGCCGCTCCGACCCCGATGGGTCCCTCCATCATCGAGCCGACGATCGTCCCGACTCCGTGCGCGTGCGCGACCTCGAGCAGGCTGCGTGCGACCGACAGCCCGCCACACTTGGCCAACTTGACGTTGACCAGGTCGGCGGCACCGCGCCTGATCACCTCGACCAGGTCCCGCAGGCCGAAGACGGACTCGTCGGCCATGATGGGCGTGTCGACGGCGGAGGTCACGCGAGCCAAGCCCGCCAGATCGTGGGCGTGGACGGGCTGCTCCACCAGTTCCAGGTCGACGGCGGCGTCCTCGAGGGCGCGGATGATCCGGATCGCCTCGCGCGGTGTCCAGCCCTGGTTGGCATCGACGCGGAGCCGCACCTTGTCGCCCACCGCCTCCCTGACGGCCCGGATCCGGGCGAGGTCGGAGTCGGTGTCGGCTCCGACCTTGAGCTTCAGTACGCCGAAGCCCTCGGCCGACCGCGCGACCGCGGCGGCCGCCACCCGCTCCACGTCCCCTGCGGAGACGGTCACGTCCGTTGCGACGCGGTGTTGCGACGTACCGAGGAAGCGCGGCAGGGACTGCCGGGTACGCCGTGCCGCCAGGTCGTGCAGGGCCACGTCGACGGCTGCTTTCGCACCCTGATTGCCCACGACCGCGGCGGCGACTGCGCGAGTGAGATCGCGGAGGTCGTCAGGATCGCGACCGGCGACCACGTCGGCGATCGGGCCGCGGATGCACGCCTCGCTGCCGGCGAGCGACTCACCCGTCACCCGCCACACCTGGGGCGCCTCCCCGAAACCCCGGTACCCCCGGGAGTCGATCAGCTCGACCACCGTCGTCTCCAGCACCGACGTACGTCGAAGGGCGGTGACGAACGGCGTGTGCAGCGACACCGTCAGCCGGTGGCAACGGATCTCGCTGATGCTCATCCGCGCGTCTCGGCCTCGGACTCGGCCCAGGCGGCCGCCGCACCACGCGCGATCAGGGCTGCGCCCTGCTCCTCGGACAGGTCCGCCGTCGTACACATTACGAACACGAAGGGGCCCCGCCGGGCAGGGTGCACGATGCCCGCGTCGTGGAAGACGCCCTCGACCCAGCCGGACTTGTGCTCCACGCGGGTCCCTGCCGGAAGCCCGGCGGGGATCGTGTCGCGGAGCTGCTGGGCTGCCAGCACGTCGCGCACCTCTCGGCACGATGCGGGCGACGCGGCGCTCTCCCGGGCCAGCGCACGGAGGACGCGCGCGAGATCAACCGCGGTGACGAGGTTGTGCAGGCCCGACTCCCGCGCAGCGGAGTCCTCGATCCCGCGGCTCACGACGCTGTGCTCGGCGCCGAGTGCGCCGAGGGTCTGTTGCACCAGCTCGGGACCGACCGCCTCCATCAGCAGGTTGGTGGCGAGGTTGCTGGAGCGCACGATCGCGCGTAGCGCCAGCCAGCGCAGGGTGACCTTCTCCCCAACCCTGCGCCACGGCTCCGGGTCGCTGTCGTCGTCGCGGTCCATCGTGAACCGCGGAGCATCGACGGCCGAGGCGAAGTCGGGGTGCACCTCGACCATGGAGTCGAGATCGAGCAGGCCCTCGTCGGCGCGACGGTACGCGGTGATGACGAGAGGTAGCTTCATCGTGCTCGCCGCGTAGTGCTGCACTGCTTCACGATGGGTGAGCCAGGGGTTGCCCGCGATCGGGCCGGCCCAGACCGAGTAGCTGCCGTCGGTCGGCAGGGACCCGGCGAACTCGCGAAGAGGGGACCTCATAGCGGTTCAGCCTAATCTGCCTGGCAGCACGGGTTAGGCTCTGGCGCCATGACGCACCGAATCCTCGGCTGGGGCGCAGTCGGCCTCGCCTGCTCGCTGGCGATGGCCTGCTCCGGTGACGACGACGGGTCGGACGCCGATGCCGATCGCGGCGAGGAGACGGTGGTCGCCGACACTGCCGTCGGACCGTGCAGCGACGTGACCGTCGCGACGGCGAGCGGGGCGGAGCACGTCGACCCCGGGACGGAGATGGAGTACGAAGGGGTGCCGCCGGTCAGCGGCGTGCACTGGGCCAACTGGGAGGATCTGGGCAAGCCGATCTTCGTCTCGGACGAACGCCCCGATCTCGGCCAGCTCGTGCACAGTCAGGAGCACGGCTGGACCATGGTCTGGTACGACGAGTCGGTCGACCCGGCAGACCTTGAGGGAGTCGTCGCGGAGCTCCAGGACACTGCCGCCAACAAGGTCGTCTTCATGCCGTGGAGCAGCGACGACGGCGAGTCCTTCCCCGACGACGCGACCATTGCGATGACCCACTGGGGCTACGAGAACGATCCTGGCGAGGAGTACCGCCAGTTCTGCACCGAGGCCGACGCCGAGGCGATCCTGGCGTTCGTCGAGCGCTACCCGTCCACCAACTCGCGCGAGCCCGACGCCCCCTGATCGGCACCCCGCCATGCGCCGCGCGCCGCGCCAAGATCCGACGGCATCGGGGCTCAAACCCCGAGCCGGTCGGATCGTTCGGCGACAGTGTCCACCTCGCCCAGAGGCCCCTTATCGATCAGCGAGTCGCTCGAGTGGCGCTTAGGTGCTCTCGGCCGCGCCGGAAAGAGTCACCAACCCGCCACTCGAGCCCCCGACCCGACCGACCGGCACCATGACCGGGGAGACCCCACAAGGTCAGTCGCTGTGATCCAGGAGAAAGCTTCGGACTTCCGCGTTGAATGCTCCCGGAGCTTCGATGTTGCAGACGTGGCCGACATCGGGGACGACGACGAGCCTTGACCCCGCGATCCCACGATGAAGCTGTCGCGCGACAGTCAAGGGTGCTCGCGTGTCCCGATCGCCGTACACGAGCAGCGTCGGAACCTTGACCTCGCAGAGCGCGTCGCTCACGTCGTCCGCCGCCGCACGCGCCATGGCCCTGAACCCGCCGGGGTGGAACGCTCGCATGCTGGCGCCGAAGTCGTCGAGGGTCTCCGATGCGATCCCTGCGGAGAACATGGTGGGGAGCAAGGTGGCCGTGAACTCCTCGGGTTGCAGGCGGCTCAGTGTCAGCGCCTGCTGGAGACGCCGCGCGGCGACATCGGGAGGCAGCGATCCGCCCCAACCGGCGTAGGCGGAGGCAAGCACCAATGACCGGGGCATCGCCGGGTGCCGCCGCGCCAGCTCGATGGCCAGAGCCCCGCCGAAGGAGAGCCCGGCGACGTGCGGACGCTCCAGGCCGAGAGCGGCCATGAACCTGGCGAGTACGTCGGCGTACCCGGCCAGGCCGAGGGACTCCGGTGGATCCGACGACCCCCCAGCGCCCGGCGCATCCCACGCCACCAAGGTGAACTGGTCAGACAACGCATCGATCTGCGGCCGCCAGGTGGTCCGACCATCCGCGACATAGCCGTGCAGGAGAACGAGGGGCGGCCCAGCGCCGGCGAGCTCATAGCCGATGCGCAGGCCATCAACCTCGATGGTTGTCATGGCCTCGCGCAGCTCACCATCGCCGGGCGAGCCACTCGGGGATCGACGCCCGCTCTGCGCCCAAGGTCGTGTCGTCGCCATGGCCGGGGTAGACCCAGGTCTCGTCGGGAAGCCGGTCGAACACCTTCCCCTGGAGGTCGCGCATGAGCGAGTCGAACTCGTCCCCACCGGTCGTGCGACCCGGCCCGCCGGGGAAGAGGCTGTCACCGGTGAAGAGGTGGGGCGCCCCGGTCGGATCGTCGTACAGCAGCGCAATCGAGCCTGGGGTGTGGCCGACCAGGTGGATGACCTCGAGCGTGCAGGAGCCGACCGCGACGGTGTCTCCGCCGGCTACCGCGCGATCCGTGGCGACCGGGATCCCGTCCACGTCCTCCGCGCCCGCGATCGTCTCGGCCCCGGTCGCCTGCGCCACGGCCCCGAGCGCACCCCAGTGGTCGGGATGCTGGTGGGTGGTGACGATGCGGACGATCCCGCGCTCGCCGATGAGTCCGAGCAGTACGTCGGGCTCGGCCGCTGCGTCGATGAGCACGGCCTCGTCGGTGTCGCGGCAGCTGAGCAGGTAGGCGTTGTTGTCCATCGGGCCGACCGATGCCTTGGTGATCGTCAGGTGCGTCAGCTCGTGCACGCCGGGGCTGCCGGGCCGGACCCTGCCGTGATAGCTCATCGCCATGCCTCCAGGTGGGGCAGCACCCCGTCAGTGTGCAGGCCGGTGCCGTCGGTGCGTCCCAACAGCCAGCCCAGCAGCGCCGGTGGCGGTCCGGTGATCTCCTGGCCGCCCGCGCCGATGGTCCAGCGCCCCTCGTCGACGTTGCCGACGAGCACGAAGCCTGGCACCGCCTCGCGTGCCGAGTAGTCCGCGGCCGTCTCGGCCAGCAGATCCTCCACGAAGTCCTCCGGCCAGTGCGCCGCGGTGTAGTCGAGGTCGAGGTCGACATGGTGGACCTCGATCTCGGTCCGGCGCAGCAGCGGGATCTCGGTCGCGTCGGCCGTGTGGTCGGCGTACCCCCAACGGATCGTCCGCCGCCAGGCGTCCTCAGGGAGCGCCTCGAAGTCGGCCAGCAGCTGTGCACTCGCGGTGTGCAGGTCGTCTCGGAGCTCGTCGGCCGGGCGCCCGGCGCCCGCCTCGATCGCGGCGTTGCGCACCTCGCGGGAGGGATACATCGGCGTCTCCTCGCCGGTCCGCGCCCAATGCACCAGATTGCGCAGCGCGTCCGCGTTGCGGGCGAGATGTGTGAGCACGTGGCCGCGGGTCCAGCCGGACAGCAGCGACGGCTCGCGGCACTGCTCGTCGGTCAGTCCTTCGAGGCTGCGGTGAAGGGAGTGACCGGAGGCGGCGACGGCGTCGATCCGGGCGGACACGGCCGGGCTCATGGAGGGAATCTACCCGCTACGCTGACGAACATGTGTTCGAATGGTTCCTGAGCCGCCGCGGGCCGGTTCCGGCACCGCCAGAAGTGTTGGAGGTCCGTGCCATCATGGGCGGCGGTGTCCAGAGTGCGCGATGAGGGTGGCTGGTGATCGACCGACTTATCGTTCGCGGTGCCCGCGAACACAACCTGAAGGACGTCTCGCTGGATCTCCCGCGGGACTCGTTGATCGTCTTCACCGGGCTGTCCGGCTCGGGCAAGTCCAGCCTGGCCTTCGACACGATCTTCGCCGAGGGTCAGCGGCGGTACGTCGAGTCGCTGTCGGCGTACGCTCGGCAGTTCCTCGGTCAGATGGACAAGCCGGACGTCGACTTCATCGAGGGCCTCTCGCCGGCCGTCTCGATCGATCAGAAGTCGACCTCGCGCAACCCTCGCTCGACCGTCGGCACCATCACGGAGGTCTATGACTACCTTCGGCTTCTGTTCGCCCGGGCGGGCCGACCCCACTGCCCCGTGTGCGGGGCGCCGATCTCGCGGCAGACCCCGCAGCAGATCGTCGACCGGGTGCTGTCCCTCGACGAGGGCAGCCGCTTCCAGGTGCTCGCACCGGTGGTGCGCGCCCGCAAGGGCGAGTACGTCGACCTCTACCGGCAGCTGCAGACGCAGGGGTTCTCCCGCGCCCGCACAGACGGTGAGACCCATGTCCTCACCGACCCCCCGAAGCTCGACAAGCAACGCAAGCACACGATCGAGGTCGTGGTCGACCGGCTCGCGGTCAAGGCGTCGGCCAAGCAGCGGCTCACCGACTCGGTCGAGACCGCGCTGGGTCTCTCCGGCGGGCTCGTGCTGCTCGACTTCGTCGATCTGGCCGCCGACGACCCGGGCCGTGAGCAGCGCTTCTCCGAGAAGATGGCCTGCCCCAACGACCACCCGCTCGACGTCGACGAGCTCGAGCCGCGGTCCTTCTCCTTCAACTCGCCCTTCGGTGCCTGCCCCCAGTGCCACGGCATCGGCACCCGGATGGTCGTCGATCCCGAGCTGGTCGTGCCCGACGACCGCAAGTCGCTCACCCAGGGTGCGATCTCGCCGTGGTCGTCGGCCCATGTGTCGGACTACTTCGGCCGACTGCTCGACGCTTTGGCCGACGAGCTCGGCTTCTCGACCGACACGCCGTGGCGGGAGCTCCCTGCGGCCGCTCAGCAACAGGTACTGGAGGGCCGCACCGGCAAGCTGCATGTGCGCTACAAGAACCGCTACGGCCGGGAGCGCTCCTACTACGCCCAGTTCGAGGGCGTCATCCCCTACATCGAGCGCCGGCACGGCGAGGCCGAGACCGACACGAGCAGGGAGCGCTTCGAGGGCTTCATGCGCGAGGTGCCCTGTCTCGCGTGCGACGGCGCGCGACTCAAGCCGGTGTCGCTGTCCGTGACCGTCGGCGGCAAGAACATCGCCGAGGTGAGCCGGCTCCCGGTCGACGAAGCGGCGGCCTTCCTGTCGAGCGAGCTCGAGCTCACCAACCGGGAGCGGCAGATCGCCGAGCGGGTCCTCAAGGAGATCAACGAGCGGCTGCGATTCCTGCTCGACGTCGGGCTCGACTACCTCACCCTGGACCGTCCCTCCGGCTCGTTGTCCGGTGGCGAGGCGCAGCGCATCAGGCTGGCCACCCAGATCGGCGCCGGCCTGGTCGGCGTGCTGTACGTGCTCGACGAGCCGTCGATCGGGCTGCACCAGCGCGACAACCACCGGTTGATCGAGACCCTGGTGCGGCTGCGCGACCTCGGCAACACGCTGATCGTCGTCGAGCACGACGAGGACACGATCCGGACTGCCGACTGGGCCGTCGACATCGGTCCGGGGGCGGGTGAGCACGGTGGCCAGGTCGTGGTCTCGGGCACGGTCGACGAGCTGCTCAACCACGCCGACTCGCTGACCGGCGCGTACCTTGCGGGGCGGAAGGAGATCCCGCTGCCCGCCGTACGGCGGCCGCCGACCCCTGGCCGGGAGCTGGTGGTGCACAACGCCCACGAGCACAACCTGCAGGACGTGACGGTGGGCTTCCCGCTCGGCTGCTTCATCGCGGTCACCGGCGTGTCCGGCTCCGGCAAGTCGACCCTCGTCAACGCGATCCTCTACAACGCGCTCGCCAAGCGGATCTACAACGCGCGCGAGGTGCCTGGTCGCCACCGCGACATCGCCGGTGCCGACGACGTCGACAAGGTGATCCACGTCGACCAGTCACCGATCGGTCGGACCCCTCGTTCCAACCCCGCCACCTACACCGGCGTGTTCGACCACGTACGGCGGCTCTTCGCGCAGACGCCGGAGGCCAAGGTGCGCGGCTACCAGCCGGGGCGGTTCTCGTTCAACGTCAAGGGCGGCCGCTGCGAGGCGTGCGCCGGCGACGGCACGATCAAGATCGAGATGAACTTCCTCCCCGACGTGTTCGTGCCCTGCGAGGTCTGCCACGGGGCCCGCTACAACCGCGAGACGCTCGAGGTGCACTACAAGGGCAAGACGATCGCCGAGGTCCTCGACATGTCCATCGAGGAGGCGGTCGACTTCTTCGCGGCGATCCCGGCCATCGCGCGGCACCTGAGCACCTTGGGCGACGTCGGACTCGGTTACGTACGGCTCGGACAGCCCGCGCCGACGCTGTCGGGAGGCGAGGCGCAGCGGGTGAAGCTCGCGTCGGAGCTGCAGAAGCGCTCGACCGGGCGCACCGTCTACGTGCTCGACGAGCCGACGACGGGTTTGCACTTCGAAGACATCCGCAAGCTGCTCGGAGTTCTTCAGCGACTGGTCGACCAGGGCAACACCGTCATCGTCATCGAGCACAACCTCGACGTGATCAAGACGGCG
This sequence comes from uncultured Actinomycetota bacterium, assembly GCA_963830495.1. Classification (GTDB taxonomy): domain Bacteria; phylum Actinomycetota; class Actinomycetes; order Propionibacteriales; family Nocardioidaceae; genus CAWHMS01. Next base: position 373,218 of record CAWHMS010000001.1, read on the forward strand.
GACTGGCTGATCGACCTCGGGCCGGAGGGTGGCAACAAGGGCGGGCTGGTCATCGCCGAGGGTACGCCGGAGGACGTCGTCGCCGTACCGGCGAGCTACACCGGCCAGTTCCTTGCGCCGGTGCTCGAGGGGCGCGCCGTGCACGTGGACAAGAAGGGCAAGCGCGGCCGGCGCAAGGCGGCGCGGGCCAAGCCGTCTGCAACGAAGGCAGCCGCCGCCACGGCGGCCACCAAGACCACCACGACCAAGGCGGCCACCAAGGCGACCGCGGGCCAACGGCGCACGAAGGCCGGCACCGCCGCGGCCACGACCAAGGCCGCGGCGAAGAAGCGCGGCGCAGGCAAGGCGCCCGCCAAGAAGGTGACTGCTCGGTCGACGCGGGCGGCCTCCTGAGGCGGCGGAGCCCGGTACTAGCACCATCGGACGTGTGCTGCGTCGTGCACGGCCTGGCTAGGCTCGACCCGACGACGCGACCACGAGGAGAGCTGGCCATGGCCGAGCCGACACCACTCGACGACTACCGGTTGGCGTCCCGGCGCACGCTGCTGACCGGGGCGCTGGTGGCCGGAGCCGTCCCCCTGCTGGCAGCCTGCGGGTCCGACGACGACTCCGGCAGCGCCGACGACGCGCCCACGAGCGAGACCGCCTCCTCGGAGGAGACGTCGTCTTCCCCAGAGACCTCGGCGGGGGAGGACACCGGATCCGGCGGGGCCGAGCCCGTCGTCGTCGCTGCTGTCGCCGATGTCCCCGAGGGGGGTGGGATCGTGCTCACCGATGAGGAGCTGGTGGTGACACAGCCGACCGCAGGCCAGTTCCGCGGGTTCACCTCGATCTGCACCCACCAGGGCTGTCCTGTCGGCGAGGTCGCCGACGGCACGATCAACTGCCCGTGCCACGGCAGCATGTTCGACATCGAGACGGGCGAAGTCATCGGCGGTCCGGCGCCGGCACCGCTCGGTGGGAAGCCGATCATCGTCGAGGGCAAGGACATCCTCCTCGCCAGTGACTGAGCGCTGGTCGCCAGGCCCGTGCAGCGTGGACACACACCGCCAGCAACTGTCCTGACGGTCGGCGGCGCCTCGTAGGGTGGAGCCGTGCCCGACCCGTCCAGCTACCGGCCCGCCCCGGGGTCGATTCCCGACGAGCCCGGCGTCTACCGGTTTCGCGACGCGCAGGGTCGGGTCGTGTACGTCGGCAAGGCAAAGTCGCTGCGTTCACGCGTGTCGTCGTACTTCCAGGACGTCGCGCATCTGCACCAGCGCACGGCGTCGATGGTCACCACGGCGGCCTCCGTCGAGTGGACGGTGGTGCAGACGGAGGTTGAGGCGCTTCAGCTGGAGTACTCCTGGATCAAGGAGTTCGACCCCCGCTTCAACGTCAAGTACCGCGACGACAAGTCCTATCCGTGGCTGGCCGTGACCGTCAGCGAGGAGTTCCCGCGGGTGATGGTGGGTCGCGGCGCGAAGAAGAAGGGGACCAGGTACTTCGGCCCCTACTCGCACGCCTGGGCCATCCGCGAGACGGTCGACACGCTGCTCCGTGTGTTCCCGATGCGGTCCTGCTCCAACGGCGTGTTCAAGCGCAGCCAGCAGATCGGCCGACCGTGCTTGCTCGGCTACATCGGCAAGTGCGCCGCGCCCTGCGTCGGCCGAGTCTCGGCGGAGGAGCACCGGCAGATCGTCGACGACTTCTGCAGCTTCATCGCCGGTCAGACGAGTCAGCACATCAAGCGACTCGAACGCGAGATGCGGGACGCCTCCGACCAGCAGGAGTACGAGCGCGCCGCTCGCCTCCGCGACGACGTCGGCGCGCTGACCCGCGCCATGGAGCAGAACGCAGTCGTGCTGGCAGACGGCACCGACGCCGACGTGATCGCGGTCGCCGAGGATCCCTTGGAGATCGCCGTCCAGCTCTTCCACGTGCGCGGCGGCCGGGTCCGGGGGCAGCGCGGCTGGGTTGCCGACCGGGTCGACGACGCCGACCTGGCCGAGCTGCTGCGCGAGTTCATCATCCAGGTTTACGACGCGGAGACGGGGACGGCGATCCCGCGCGAAGTGCTGGTGCCGGCCGCCACGTCCGACGACGACACCCTGATCAGGTGGCTCTCCGGCAAGCGGGGCAGCAAGGTGTCGCTGCGGGTCCCGCAGCGCGGCGACAAGCGCGCACTGATGGAGACGGTGGCACGCAACGCCGGTCAGTCGCTGGCGTTGCACAAGACCAAGCGGGCGAGCGATCTGACCACCCGGACCCGGGCGCTGGAGGAGATCCAACGGGCACTCGGCCTGCCCGAGGCTCCGCTGCGGATCGAGTGCTACGACGTGTCCAACCTGCAGGGCACCGAGATCGTGGCGTCGATGGTCGTCTTCGAGGACGGTCTGCCGCGCAAGAGCGACTACCGGCGGTTCGTGATCCGCAGCCTCGACGGCCAGAGCGACGTCGCTGCCATGCACGAGACGATCACGCGCCGGTTTCGTCGGTTGCTCGACGAGCGGGTGAGCACCGGCGACGAGCTGGGCGGTGCCGGTGAGCAGGGGCCTGCGCTCATCGATCCCGACACCGGGCGGCCACGGAAGTTCGCCTACGCGCCGGGGCTGGTGGTGGTCGACGGCGGTCCGCCCCAGGTCGGTGCGGCGCAGCGAGCCCTCGACGAGCTCGGGATCGACGACATCCCGGTGGTGGGCCTGGCGAAGCGGCTCGAGGAGGTCTGGTTGCCGGGACACGACGACCCGGTGATCCTGCCCCGGACCAGCGAGGGGCTCTACCTGTTGCAGCGGGTGCGGGACGAGGCGCACCGGTTCGCGATCACGCATCACCGGGGCCGACGGTCCAAGTCGATGGTCGAGAGCCTGCTCGACGACGTCCCGGGCCTCGGCGAGGTACGCCGCAAGGTGCTGATGCGACACTTCGGGTCGGTCAAGAAGCTCCGGCGGGCCGACGTGGACGAGATCGCCGCGCTGCCCGGCTTCGGGCCGCGGACCGCGACGGCGGTGGCGGCCGCGGTGCAGCGTCAGGCGCAGGAGACCACCCCAGCAGTCAACACCGCCACCGGCGAGATCCTCGACGACAAGGAAGGACCACGATGACCGCTCCGGAGGTGGATCTCGTCGTCGTCACCGGGATGACGGGTGCAGGGCGAAGCACTGCGGCGAAGGCGCTGGAGGACGACGGGTGGTTCGTCATCGACAACCTGCCGCCGCAGCTGCTGCCCTCGACTGTCGAGCTGATCCGTGGTGACGACGACGAGCGGAGTCTCATCGCCATGGTCGTCGACGTGCGGTCACGCGGCTTCTTCTCGGATCTGACCGGCGCGCTCGACATCTTGCGGGCGCGCGGCCATCGAGCCCGCATCCTCTTCCTCGAGGCGTCGGACGATGTCCTGGTACGGCGTCAGGACTCCGCCAGACGCCCTCACCCGCTGCAGCAGGGGGGCCGCCTGCTCGACGGGATCCGGCGTGAACGCGTGTTGATCAGCGATCTTCGCGGGGACGCCGACCACGTGATCGACACCTCCGGGCTCAACGTCCACGAACTCGCGGCCAAGGTCACCGCGCTCTTCGCCGAGGCAGAGGACCGAGCGCTCCGCGCGACCGTGGTGTCGTTCGGATACAAATACGGGCTGCCCCTTGACGCAGACATGGTCGTCGACATGAGGTTCCTGCCCAACCCGCACTGGATCCCGGAGCTGCGCCCGCGGTCCGGGCTCGACATCGACGTGAGCGACTACGTGCTGCAGCAGCCGGGCGCGGCCGACTTCCTGGACCGGCTGACCGATCTGCTCACGACCGTCACGGCCGGCTTCGAGCAGGAGCGCAAGCTCTACCTGACCCTGGCCGTGGGCTGCACAGGGGGCAAGCACCGCAGCGTCGCGATGGCGGAGGCGGTCGCGGAGCGGATGCGCGCGGCTGGCGTCGACGTCGTCGTCGTACACCGCGACCTGGGGCGCGAGTGACCGCCGCCGGGGTCGGGGACGCCTGGGCCGACGTCACCGACCCGGTCGGACGCGGGCTCCGCGTGGTGGCCTTCGGCGGTGGACACGGCCTGGCGACGAACCTGAGCGCGCTGCGCCACTTCTGCGATGACGTCACGGCTGTGGTCACTGTGGCGGACAACGGAGGTTCGTCGGGGCGGCTGCGTCGCGAGCTCGGCGTGCTGCCGCCCGGCGACCTCCGGCAGGCCTTGGCAGCCCTGTGCCGGGACGACGAGTGGGGCCGTACCTGGGCTCGGGTGCTCCAGCACCGCTTCGCCAGCGCCGGCGAGCTGCACAACCACGCGGTCGGCAACCTGCTCATCGTGGCCCTGTGGGAGCTGCTGGGCGGGCATGTCGACGGGCTCGACTGGGTGGCGCGGCTGCTGGGCGCCGAGGGCCGGGTGCTGCCGATGGCCGCCGTACCGCTCGACATCACCGCGAAGGTGCGCGGCGTGGACCCGGCCGACCCTGACGCGCTCACCTCGGTGCACGGACAGGTGGAGGTCGCGACGACGCCCGGCACGGTCGAGGAGGTCGAGCTGGCACCGACCGACCCCCCGGCCTTTCCGGAGGCACTCGAGGCGATCGGGGGCGCCGACTGGGTCGTGCTCGGGCCGGGCTCGTGGTACACCAGCGTGCTCCCGCACCTGCTGGTGCCCGATCTGCGCGACGCGCTGCTGCACACCACAGCCCATCGGTGCGTCACCCTCAACGTCGCGCCGCACGACGACGAGACCGAGGGATTCTCATCCAGCACCTACCTCGAAGTGCTTGCTGTCCATGCACCCGATCTGGAAGTCGACGTCGTGCTCGCCGACGCCTCCGGTGTGGTAGAGATGGGCATGCTGCAGGAGACCGTCGGAGGTCTCGGGGCGGAGCTGGTTCTCGCGGACCTGGCGGTCGCCGACGGCTCCCCGCGGCACGACATCGCCAAACTGGCGGCCGCCTACGCAGGATTCATGACATGACAACCGCGATCCCGAGCAAGGTTCCCGACGACCACCCTGGCCTGCGCCGTGGCAGGATCGGCCTCATGGCGATGACCGCGCAGGTGAAGGCAGAGCTCGCGGCCACCCAGATCACCAAGTCGTGCTGCCGCAAGGCCGAAGTGTCGTCGATGCTGCGCTTCTCCGGCGGCCTGCACATCCAAGGTGGACGCATCGTCGTCGAGGCAGAGCTCGACACGGGGGCCGCAGCCCGTCGGCTGCGGCGCGACATCCAGGAGATCTACGGTCACCAGAGCGACGTGATCGTCATCAGCGGAGGGGGCCTCCGCCGCGGCAGCCGGTACGTCGTCAGGGTGGTCAAGGACGGCGAGGCGCTGGCGCGGCAGACCGGTCTTCTCGACAGCCGGGGCCGCCCGGTCCGTGGTCTGCCCCCGCAGGTGGTGAGCGGTTCGGGGTGCGACGCCGTCGCTGCGTGGCGTGGAGCCTTCCTCGCCCATGGCTCGCTGACGGAGCCGGGCCGCTCGTCGGCGCTCGAGGTGACCTGTCCTGGTCCCGAGGCGGCGCTGGCGCTGGTCGGTGCGGCCCGTCGGCTGAGCATCCCGGCCAAGGCCCGCGAGGTGCGCGGGGTCGACCGGGTCGTGATCCGGGACGGCGACGCGATCAGCTCGCTGCTGACCAGGCTCGGAGCACACGAGTCGCTGCTGGCGTGGGAGGAGCGGCGGCTGCGTCGCGAGGTGCGGGCCACGGCCAACCGACTCGCGAACTTCGACGACGCCAACCTGCGCCGATCGGCCCGCGCCGCCGTGACCGCCGGCGCCCGGGTCGAGCGTGCCCTGGAGATCCTCGCCGACGAGGTTCCCGACCACCTCAAGATGGCGGGCGCCCTCCGGGTCGAGCACAAGCAGGCGAGCCTCGAAGAGCTCGGTCAGCTGCATGACCCGCCGCTGACAAAGGACGCCATCGCTGGTCGGATCCGTCGGCTGCTGGCGATGGCCGACAGGCGCGCGCTGGAGCTGGGCATCCCCGACACCGAGTCGTCGCTGACACCGGAGATGCTCAACGAGGCGACCTGAGGTCGCGCCGGAATCCGGCTGCGCGCTCCCGGGCTGCCGATGCGTGGTCACCCGAAGCCCGGGTACCGGCAGTGTTATAGATTCGGGGTCGCTTGCGAAACCCATCGACCCGAGGGAGATCGTCGCGTGACCGTCCGCGTAGGCATCAACGGCTTCGGCCGCATCGGCCGCAACTTCTACCGCGCCGTCCTGGCCTCCGGCGCTGACATCGACGTGGTGGGAGTCAACGACCTCACCGACAACAAGACCCTGGCCCACCTGCTCAAGTACGACACGATCCTCGGTCGCATCGACGAAGAGGTGGGCTTCTCCGGCGACGCGATCACGGTGGGCGGATCCAGCATCGTCTCGCTCGAGGAGCGGGACCCCGCTGCGCTGCCGTGGAAGGACCTCGGTGCAGACGTGGTGCTCGAGTCCACCGGGCTGTTCACCGATGCGGAGAAGGCGAAGGCGCACGTCGAGGCCGGCGCCAAGAAGGTGATCATCTCAGCCCCGGCGAAGAGCGAGGACGTCACGGTCGTCATGGGGGTCAACCACACCGACTACGACGCCGCCAGCCACACGATCGTGTCCAACGCCTCGTGCACGACCAACTGCCTGGCCCCGATGGCGAAGGCACTCAACGACGAGTTCACGATCGTCAAGGGCCTCATGACGACCATCCACGCCTACACCGCCGACCAGAATCTGCAGGACGGCCCGCACAAGGATCTGCGCCGAGCCCGCGCCGCCGCCCTCAACATCGTGCCCACCTCGACCGGCGCCGCCAAGGCGATCGGACTGGTGCTGCCGGAGCTGAAGGGCAAGCTCGACGGCTACGCGCTTCGGGTCCCCGTGCCCACCGGCTCCGCGACCGATCTCTCGTTCGAGGCGGCCCGCGAGACCACGGTCGACGAGGTCAACGCGGCCGTCAAGGCCGCGGCCGAGGGCCCGCTGGAGGGCATCCTCCGGTACACCGAAGACCCGATCGTGTCGTCGGACATCGTCACGGACCCGGCCTCGTGCATCTTCGATGCCGGTCTGACGAAGGTGATCGGCAACCAGGTCAAGGTGGTCGGCTGGTACGACAACGAGTGGGGATACTCCAACCGGCTGGTCGATCTGGTCGAGTTCGTCGGCGAGTCCCTCTGAGCCCTCATCGGCTCCGGCTCCTCGGCCCGGCAGACCATGGCCCGTCGGGCGGTCGCGCCGGACCTGGCCAGGGCCTGGAAAGGATGACGCCGTGCTGACCACGGTTGACCAGCTGGCCACGCAGCTCGGCGGCCTGCAAGGGGTGCGGGTGCTGGTGCGGTCCGACCTGAACGTGCCGCTCGACGGCTCGACCATCACCGACGACGGTCGGATCCGGGCCAGTGCGCCGACCATCCGTCGCCTCAGTGACCAGGGTGCGAGGGTCGTGGTGATGGCTCACCTGGGCCGCCCCAAAGGCGAGCCCGATCCCGCCTACTCACTGGCGCCGGTCGCGACCCGTCTCGGCGACCTGCTGGGTCGCGAGGTCACGCACGCCACCGACACCGTGGGGGCATCGGCTCGCGGCGCCGTGGACAACATGCCCGACGGTGGCGTGGTGCTGCTGGAGAATGTCCGCTTCAACGCCGGCGAGACCAGCAAGGACGACTCCGAGCGGGGCGCCTTCGCCGACGAGCTCGCCTCCCTCGGCTCGGCGTTCGTGAGTGACGGGTTCGGTGTCGTCCACCGCAAGCAGGCCAGCGTGTACGACGTCGCCCAGCGGCTGCCGCACGCAGCCGGGGAGCTGGTGCTGACCGAGATCGAGGTGCTGCGTCGCCTCACGGAGTCGCCCGAGCGGCCCTACGTCGTCGTGCTCGGCGGCTCCAAGGTGTCGGACAAGCTCGCGGTGATCGACAGCCTGATGTCCAAGGCGGACAAGCTGCTGATCGGGGGAGGCATGGTCTTCACGTTCCTCGCCGCCCGCGGCCTCGAGGTGGGCCGGAGCCTGCTGGAGACCGAGCAGATCGACACGGTCAGGACCTATCTCGACCGGGCTGAGGAGTCCGCCGTCGAGATCGTGCTGCCGACCGACGTGGTCGTGGCCCCCGAGCTCGCCGCGGACGCACCAGCCACCGTCGTCGCCGCCGACCAGATGCCCGCCGACCAGGTCGGACTGGACATCGGGCCCGACTCCGCCGCAGCCTTCGCCGCCGAGCTCACCGACGCCCGCACCGTGTTCTGGAACGGTCCGATGGGGGTGTTCGAGCTGGATGCCTTCGCCGCCGGCACCAAGGCGGTGGCCGAGGCGCTGACGAAGGTCGACGGACTCTCGGTGGTCGGTGGCGGGGATTCTGCGGCCGCGGTGCGCAAGCTGGGCTTCCGTGACGACGAGTTCGGTCACATCTCCACCGGTGGCGGCGCAAGCCTCGAGTACCTCGAGGGCAAGCTGCTGCCCGGCATCGAAGTACTCGAGGACTGAGAGGCAGCCCCCCACATGGCGAACCAGCAGCCACGCGATGTCCGCGTCCCGCTCATGGCGGGCAACTGGAAGGCGAACCTCAACCACCAGGAGGCCGTCGTCCTGGTGCAGAAGCTGTCCTGGACACTGTCGGACAAGCGCCACGACTACGACCGGGTGGAGGTGGTCGTGCTGCCGCCGTACACCGACCTGCGCAGCGTGCAGACGCTGATCGACGGAGACCGGCTCTCGCTCAAGTACGGCGCCCAGGACGTCTCGACGCACGATGGGGGTGCCTACACCGGCGACATCACGACCGGGATGCTCGGCAAGCTCGGCTGCTCGTACGTCGTCGTGGGTCACTCCGAGCGGCGCGAGTACCACGCCGAGGACGACGCCCTCGTCAACGCGAAGGCCCGCAAGGCGCACGCCGCGGGGATCACCCCGATCATCTGCATCGGCGAGGGACTCGAGGTCCGCCAAGCGGGTGCGCACGTCCGCCACACCCTGGCGCAGCTCGACGCCGCGCTCGAGGGGTTCGCCGCGGAGGGCGCCGCCGGTCTCGTCATTGCCTACGAACCCGTCTGGGCGATCGGCACCGGCGAGGTCGCCACCCCCGACGACGCCCAGGAGGTCTGCGCGGCCATCCGCGGCCGGGTCGCCGACCTGTACGACGCCGACATCGCCGGTGCGGTGCGCATCCTCTACGGCGGGTCGGTCAAGGCGGCCAACGTCGGCGGCATCATGGTGCAGCCCGACGTCGACGGCTGCCTGGTGGGTGGCGCCAGCCTCCAGGCGGACGAGTTCGGCGGCATCTGCCGGTTCTATGACATGCCGGTCATCTGAGGCCCGCGGCGCCAGGTAGGATCTGCTCTCGTGACATTGGCTTTCACCATCCTGCTCCTCATCACCAGCGCCGCGCTGATCGTGATGATCCTGCTGCACAAGGGCCGTGGCGGCGGCCTGTCCGACATGTTCGGAGGCGGTGTCAGCAGCGGCCTGGGCGGCTCGTCGATCGCGGAGAAGAATCTGGACCGCATCACCGTCGGGGTCGGAGTGGTGTGGTTCGCCTGCATTGTTGCTCTCGGGCTGCTTTACAAGTACGCCTGACCTATTCGACCTAGAATTTCCCGAGACCTCGCGCACCCCTGCGCGAAGCCGACGCGAGCGAGGAGTCGTCACAGTGGCAGGTGGCAGTGCCATCCGAGGCAGCCGAGTCGGCGCCGGACCGATGGGAGAAGCAGAGCGCGGGGACACCGCTCCGAGACAGCGCATCTCCTACTTCTGCGCGAACGGACACGAGACCGCGCCGATGTTCGCCGTCGACGCACAGATCCCCGACGCGTGGGACTGCCCGCGCTGCGGACTGCCCGCCAACCGCGATTCGGACAACCCGCCGCCGCCGCCCAAGATCGAGCCGTACAAGACCCACCTGGCCTATGTGAAGGAGCGTCGCTCCGACGCCGAGGCCAAGGAGATCCTCGACGAGGCGCTGCAGACCCTGCGGGCGAAGCGGAAGTCCGGCGAGATCATCTTCTGACCGCGAGGGCGTACGGCGTTCACGCCCAGCCGCCGTTGGCACGTTCTTGCAGGTCTGCGAAACCCTGTAGGCGCGAGAGCGTTCCAACCGACAGGTCCGCGGCTGCCTAGGCCGGGTCGCTAGGCCGACTTGAACTCGCTGCGCATCAGCCGGATCACACCCGCCACCAGCGGCAGCACGATCCAGATCGTGCTGGCCACGGCGAGCTGGGTCCACTCCTCGCTGGTTAGCCCGCCGTTGAGATCGGGGTCGAAGAGCGGTGTCTGGGCCGTACCGATGTCGATCCACTCCGCCACGTCATTGAGTGCCTCGACCAGCGTGAAGACGATGCTGAACGCGATCGGCAGCACGAAATAGGTCACGATCGCCGCAGCGCTGTTCATCAGCAGCATGCCGAACGCCAGCCCCTGCACGATCGCGGACACCTGCAACACCAAGATGCTCACAGCGCCCGTGCCTTCGAGGTTCCAGGCGCCGTCTCCGTTGAAGACGGTTCCAGCCAAGACATTGCCCACTGCCGCGACCGCGACCGCGAGCACGACGGCATACAGCCCCACGATCAAGGCAGCCGCAACCTTGGCGATGACGACCCGCCCACGGTTCGGCTCGAGAGTGAACGTGACCAGCCCGGTTCGCTGGGTCCACTCACTGGTGATCAGCAGGATCCCCAGGACCGGGAGCAGAAAGCCCTGCGGGGTCAAGGTGATGCCAAGCAGATCGATGAAGGTGAGCTCGGCTGCGTCGGCGAAGACCAAGAACAAGACGACGGCACCGGCGGTGAGCAACGCCATGGCGATGAACAGCCAGAGCCCGGCACGGGTGTCGATCATCTTGCGGAGCTCGACCCGCACGAGTCGGGCCATGGGGACGCTGCGGGTCGCGGCTGCCGCCTTGGCTGCGGGAGCGGGGGACGGTGTCGCGGTCGAGGTCATGCGGTCACCTTTTCTCGTGCGTCGTCGGAGGTGAGTTGGAGGAACATCTCCTCGAGACCCGCGCCGTCGGCGGTACGCAGCTCGCTCAGCACGACCCCGGCGGCGGCAGCAGCGCGGCCGACCTCGAGCGGCTCGGCCTCGACGAGGAAGCCGTCGTGCCGGGGGGTGACAATCAATCCGGCGGAGGTCAGGGCAGCGCCTAGCGCCGACGCGCTCTCACCCTTGACCAGCGTGCCGTTGCCCGCGAGCAGCCCGGCCTTCGTGCCCTGTGCGACGATCCGGCCGCGGCCGATCACGACCAGCTCGTCGGCGATCACCTCCACCTCGTGCAGCAGGTGCGACGACAGCAGCACAGTGCCGCCGCGGCTCGCGAAGTCGCGGAGCAGGCCACGCATCCAGTGGATACCGGCGGGGTCGAGACCGTTGGCGGGCTCGTCGAGGATCAGCACCGAAGGCTCACCGAGGAGCGCGTTGGCGATGCCGAGCCGCTGCCGCATGCCGAGCGAGTAGTTTCCGACGCGTCGCTTGGCCTCAGCCGGGGTGAGTCCGACCAGCTCGAGCATCTCGTCGACCCGGCCGCGGCTCAACCCCATGAGCATCGCACTGAGGGTGAGCACCTCCCGACCGGTGCGGCCAGGGTGCTGCGCAGACGCGTCGAGGAGGACACCCACGGTGGTGCCCGGGTTGGGGATGTCGGCGTACGGAACTCCGAGCACGGTAGCCCGACCACCGGTCACCGGGCTGAGCCCGCAGATCAACCGCATGGTGGTCGACTTGCCCGCCCCGTTCGGACCGAGGAAGCCCGTGACGGTGCCTGGCTCGACGGTGAAGCTCACGTGGTCGACGGCGGTGAAGCCGCCATACCGTTTGGTCAGGTCCTCGACTTCGATCATGTCTCTAGTCTTGCCGAGCCGGCCGACGCCTCGTGCACCGGGACCCGCCTGTTTCTCCGTTGACCAGTCAGGTTGTTCAGCGCTCCGGAGACATGGTAAGCATTGACTTACGGTAAGCCAGGGCTTACGATATCCGCCATGACGAGAACTGCCGACGCGGCACTCGACGCGCTGGGCGACCATACCCGCCGCAGCATCGTGCGGTTGCTGGCCGCGCGGCCCCTCTCGGTCGGTGACGTGGCTGCCGGTCTGCCGGTGAGCAGGCCGGCCGTGTCGCAGCACCTGCGGGTGTTGCAGAGCGCCGGGCTGGTGGCCGTGAGCCGCCAGGGCACCCGGCGGATCTACCGGCTGGAGGGCGCGGGGGCGGCCGCAGCGCGCGACTTTCTCGACCAGATGTGGGACGTCGCCCTGGCCCGCTTCGCCCTGCTCGCCGACAACACCAGCGACCCTGGCCGTGTCGATCGGCCACGCACTCCGAACCGAGAGGACCGACCATGACCTCGACCAACACCGTCGCACCGCTCGTCAAGTCGCTCACCCTGCACTGCACCCGCGAGCACGCCTTCGTCGTCTACACCGAGCGCATCGCCGACTGGTGGCCGGTGTCGGACTACAGCATCACCGGCGCAGAAGCGACCGTCGTCGTCGAGGGCAGGACCGGTGGGCGCATCCTGGAGGTCGATCCGCAGGGTGATGAGCACGTCTGGGGCGAGATCGACATCTGGAACCCGACCTCGGCGTTGGGCCACTCCTGGCATCCGGGCAGCGACTCTGCGGCGGCGACCCGCGTGGAGGTCACCTTCGAGTCCACGCGGACCGGGTGCGTGGTCACCGTCGTCCACGGGGGTTGGCCGGCGACCTCGGACGGCGAGAGCTCACGCGGCGGGTACGACGCCGGCTGGGATGCCGTGCTGGCCCGTTACGGGCTCGTGGCCGAGGCCGAGAGCGCACTCGGGATCGCCTCACGGGGAAGCAATCCTGGTCAGACCCTTGGGTACGTCGGCCGCAGCGGCGCGGTCCAGGAGCCACAGCGTGCGACGCGTACCGCGAGGCCCGGCCGCCGGGACCTGGACGTCGCCGGCGCGGCTCAGCGCCAGGTGCACCGCCCGCGCCTTCTCCTCACCGGCGGCGACCAGCCACACCTCCCGAGCCCGGCCCAGCGTCTGCATCGTCATCGTGACTCGAGTCGGCGGCGGCTTCGGTGACTGTCGGACAGCGGCTACCGGGCGGTCGTCGTACAGCGCCGGCCTGCCGGGGAAGAGCGACGCCACGTGACCGTCCGGGCCGACACCGAGCATGAGCACGTCGAACGCCGGCACCGGGCCATGGTCCTCCGGGTGCGCCGCGCCGGCCAGCTCGTCGGCGTACTGGGCAGCCGCGCGGTCCGGGTCGTCGTCGACGCTGTCGCTCGCCGGCATGGGGTGCACTCGCTCGGGCGTGGTGCGCAGCTGATCGAGCAGCGCGGCGCGGGCCTGGGTGGCGTTGCGCTCGGCATCTCCGTCGGGGAGGAACCTCTCGTCACCCCACCAGAAGTCCACCCGGCTCCAGTCGACCGAGTCACGGGCCGGCGAGGCCGCGATGGCGCGGTGGATCCGGTCAGCGATGCCGCCACCGGTGAGGACCCAGCTCGGCACCTGCCCGGCCGACTGGACGTCGACGAACAGTGTCAGCAGCCGCGCGCAGGCAGCCTGCGCGAGCTCGTCCGGCGTTCTGTGCACGAGCACCGTCGGCTGGCCGGTCATCGCGAGCTCTTGCTCCTCGAGGCCCGCTTCGTGGTGCTCGGCTTGCGTTTGCCGGCGCGTGTCGATGGGCGTGTGGTCGCTCGGGACGCGGACTTCTTCTTCGACGCCGGCTCGTCGGAGCTTGCCGCGTTCGCGCCGGACAGGTGCTCATCGAGGCCCGAGGTACGCCGCCCCGGAGCGGGCGGGTCGAGGCCGTGCAGCCTGCAGAGTTCTCGCACGGTCGCCTCGTAGGTGTCATCCGGGTCGAGGCGACGCAGCTCCTCGGCCAGCAGCTCGGTCGTCTCGCGTCGCTTGAGCGCCACTGGCCGGGTGGCCTCGTTGGGCAGCTTGAACCTCGCCAGCCGGCCGTCCGGTCGCGAGATCTCGACGTCACCGCCCCCGGTCTCCAGCAGCACGCTCGTGATGCCGGGTCCCTTGGAGCGGGTGCGGTCGATCTGTACGCCGAGCCGGCTGCTCAGCCACGCGATCAGCAGGTCCGCGCTCGGGTTGACGTGCTCGGCCGCTACCCGACCAGCGCCCACCTTCGCCGGGTACTGGTCGAGCGCCGCGGCGAGCAGCGCCCGCCATGGTGTGAGCCGGGTCCAGGCCAGGTCGGTGTTGCCGTCGGCATAGTGGACGGCCTGGGTCAGCAACGCCTTCTCCCGGCCGCGCGGCACCGTGGCAACGTCGGTGATGCGGCGCTGGGCGAGTCGACCGATCGCGTCGCTCGCCGGGTCCTTGGGAGGCTGGCGCGGCCACCAGGCGACCACGGGCGAGTCCGGCAGCAGCAGTGGCAGCACGACGCTTTCGGGATGCTTGGCCAGCTCACCCGACATCCGCAACAGCACCGTCTCGCCCGCCCAGCCCTCGCCGATGCTCACCTCGGCATCGAGGTTCGCCGCGCCACGGGACGAGCGCCGGATCACCAGCAGGATCCGGGACGGGTGCTCCCGCGACACCATCCTGGCCGCCTTGAGCGCGTCGTAGTGATCGCCCTCGTCCGTGGTCACGACGAACGTCAGCACCATGCCCATGGCCGGCGAGCCGGCCCGACGGCGTGCCGACAGCAGTGCCGAGGCGATCTTGCTCGCGTTGGTGTTGGTCAGGTCGATCGTCATCGGGCCTCCTCAGGGTCGACGCCAGCTGCGACCCGAGCGCGCCAGCATGTCGGTCGCCGACTGCGGACCCCAGGTGCCGGCCTCGTAGGTGTCGGGCTTGCCGCCGTCGCGCGCCCAGTATTCGATGATCGGGTCGAGGATCTGCCAGGACAGCTCGACCTCCTCGTGCTGCGGAAACAGCGGCGGATCGCCCAGCAGTACGTCGAGGATCAGCCGCTCGTAGGCCTCCGGGCTCGACTCGACGAAGGCGCCGCCGTAGGCGAAGTCCATGTTGACGTCGCGAAGCTCCATCGATGTACCTGGCACCTTGGCGCCGAAGCGGAGCGTCACACCCTCATCCGGCTGCACCCGGATTACGAGCGCGTTCTCACCCAGCTCCTCCGTGGCCGTCTGGCTGAACGGCAGGTGCGGCGCGCGCTTGAAGACAACGGCGACCTCAGTGACCCGCCGACCCAGCCGCTTGCCGTGCCGCATGTAGAAGGGCACACCGGCCCAGCGTCGCGTGTCGATTTCGAGCTCGATCGCCGCGAACGTCTCGGTGACCGAGTCGGCCGGTATGTCGGCCTCGTCGAGGTAGCCGCGGACCTTCTCACCACCCGCCCAGCCGGCGACGTACTGACCGCGCGAGGTGGAGAGGTCGAGCCGCTTCGGCCGCTGGACAGAGCGCAGGATCTTCTGCTTCTCGATGCGCAGGCTCTGGGCGTCGAACGACGTCGGCTCCTCCATGGCGATCAGCGCCATCAGCTGCAGCAAGTGGTTCTGGATCACGTCACGTGCCGCGCCGACTCCGTCGTAGTAGCCCGCCCGGCCGCCGATCCCGATCTCTTCCGCCATGGTGATCTGCACGTGGTCGACGTAGTTGGCGTTCCAGATCGGCTCGAACAGCTGGTTGGCGAATCGGAGGGCCAGGATGTTCTGGACGGTCTCCTTGCCGAGGTAGTGGTCGATCCGGAAGACCGACTCGGGCGGGAACACCTCCGAGACGATGGCGTTGAGCTCGCGCGCGCTGGCCAGGTTGTGGCCGAACGGCTTCTCGATGACGACCCGGCGCCACGCCCCGGGCCGGTTGTCCGCGAGTTGATGCTCCTTCAGCTGGCCGACGACGTCGGAGAAGAACTTCGGCGGGATCGACAGGTAGAAGGCATGGTTGCCGCCGGTGCCGCGCTCCCTGTCCAGATCACTGATCGTGTCGCGGAGCTGATCGAACGCGACGTCGTCGGAGAAGTCCCCGGGCACGAACCGGAAGCCCTCCTGGAGCTGGCGCCACACCTCTTCGCGGAAGGGCGTCCTGCTGTGCTCCTTGACGGAGTCGTGCACGATCTCGGCGAAGTCCTGGTTGGCCCAGTCGCGGCGCGCGAACCCGACGAGGGAGAAGCCGGGCGGCAGCAGCCCCCGGTTGGCGAGGTCGTAGACGGCCGGCATCAGCTTCTTGCGAGACAGGTCGCCGGTGACTCCGAAGAGCACCAGCCCGCAGGGGCCCGCGATCCGCGGCAGCCGCCGGTCCTTCGGATCGCGCAGCGGGTTGGCGGAGGTCTCGATCTCTGTCGTCATGCGAGCAGTTCCTGCACCCGGTCGACGCCGGTGGGGTCGGTGAGATGTAGCCGGAGCACGGGTCGGCCCTGCTCGGCGAGCACCGCCGCGTCGCCGGCAGCCTGCGCCGCGATCAGGTCGCCGAAGCTGAACGGCCGCCCGGGGATCTCGACATCGGAGATCTCGCGGGTGGTGATCTGGAGGAAGACCCCCTGCGGTGGGCCGCCCTTGTGGTACTGCCCGGTGGAGTGCAGGAAGCGCGGGCCCCAGCCGAAGGTCACCGGGCGCTCGGTACGTCGGGCCAACGGCGTGCGTACGCCGGCCAGTCCCGCGTCTCTCACCGCGTCCGCGTAGGCCATGACCGCGAGGTAGCCGTCGCCCTGCAGGCGCGCCAGCAGTGCGTCGACCGCCGCACTGAGCGTGGAGACGCCGTCGAGCAGCCCGGTCGAGCCGCGCACGTCGATGCCGCCCTCGGAGAAGGCAGCCGGCGTCTCTGCCGGGCGTTCGTCGAGCAACCCACGAGCCGCCTTCTTCGCGCTCTCGACATCCGGCTGGTCGAAGGGGTTGATGCCGATGATCCGTCCCGCCACCGCCGTGGCGGTCTCCCAGAGCAACAGCAGCGCGCCGAGTGTGCCGGACGTCGCGACGGCCCGATCGGGCGCTGCGCTGCCGTCATCCTGGGTCAGCACCGCCACGGAGACGTCGCGGGCGGGGGACCTGACCTCGGGGGCATCGGTCGAGTCGACGGGTACCGGCAGCACCCCCTTGCCCTGCTTGCCGGTCGACTCGGCGATCAACTGCTCGGCCCAGCCCGCGAAGCCCACGATCCCCGACTCTGCGTCGGCGATGG
This sequence comes from uncultured Actinomycetota bacterium, assembly GCA_963830495.1. Taxonomy (GTDB): domain Bacteria; phylum Actinomycetota; class Actinomycetes; order Propionibacteriales; family Nocardioidaceae; genus CAWHMS01. The sequence continues at coordinate 390,196 of CAWHMS010000001.1, forward strand.
CGAGCTTGTCGCGTCCGTGGCCACCGGCGATCGCCACCCCGAGCACGAGTCCGGGGTTGTCGGGAGCATCCTCGGCCAGCGCCGGCATGACCTCCTCCGCCTCGTCGAGAAGGTCGGCCACGTCGATGCCGGCGAGGCCCGTCGGCACCAACCCGAAGGCCGTCAGTGCGCTGTACCGACCCCCCACGTCGGGGTCGGCGAGGAACACCCGGCGGTAGCCCTCGTCCCGGGCCAGCTTCTCCAGGCCCGAGCCGGGGTCGGTGACCGCGACGAACCGTGACGGGGGGTCGATCCCGGCGGCCGCGAACGCCGCCGCGAAGGCGCGCCGCTGGCTGTCGGTCTCGGCCGTCGACCCGGACTTGCTCGATACTACGACCACGGTGCGCTGGAGATCGGTGGCGAGGGTGCGGGCGACGACGTGCGGATTGGTCGAGTCGAGGATCGTGAGCGGTACGTCGTACGTGCGTGCGATGACCTCGGGCGCCAACGACGAGCCACCCATCCCGCAGAGGACCACCCGGTCGACACCCTCCGACCACAGCTCGGCGCGCAGCGCGTCGATCTCGGCCAGTAGCGGTCGGGAGGTGGTCGGTAGCGTCACCCAACCAAGCCGGATCGACGCCTCGGGCTCGGCCTCCCGCCCCCAGAGGGTCGAATCCTGCGCGGCGATCCGACTGGCCACCTTGTCGGCGACCAGCTGCTCGAGCAGCTCGGCGTCGGCGGCGACCTGGTCTGCCGCCCCGCCTGCGGCACGAACCCGCAGCGGGTCTCTCATCGACGGGTGTCCATCGCCGACCTGGCCGCGTCGAGCTCCGCGCGCACCGTGTCGAGCAGCTCGAGCCAGGACTTCTCGAACTTCTCCACGCCCTCGCGTTCGAGCACCTCGATCACGTCGTCATAGGAGATCCCGAGCGACTCGAGCCCGTGGATGACCTGCTGGGCCTCGGTGTAGTTGACCGTCACGGTGTCACCGGTGATCTCTCCGTGGTCGGCGGTCGCCTCCAGGGTGCCCTCGGGCATGGTGTTGACGGTGTTCGCCGCGACCAGCTCCGTGACGTACATCGTGTCGGGCAGCCGCTCGTCCTTGACCGAGGTGGAAGCCCACAACGGTCGCTGTCGGTTGGCGCCCGCGGCCTCGAGTGCTGCCCAGCGGTCGGAGCTGAACACCTCCTCGTAGTGCTCGTACGCCAGCCGCGCGTTGGCCACGGCCGCCTTGGACTTGATCGCGATCGCCTTGTCGCTGCCGATGGCGTCCAGGCGCTTGTCCACCTCCGTGTCGACGCGGCTGACGAAGAACGACGCCACCGATCGGATCGTCGAGAGGTCCAGGCCGGCGGAGTGGGCCCGCTCGAGACCGGTGAGGTAGGCATCCATGACAGCCTGGTAACGCTCGAGCCCGAAGATCAGCGTGACGTTGACGCTGATCCCCTCGGCTGTCGCGTCGGCGATGGCGGGCAGGCCCTCGGCGGTGGCGGGAATCTTGATCATCGCGTTGGCCCGGTCGACGAGCCACCACAGAGCGCGGGCCTCAGCGATCGTGGCCTCGTACCGGTGCGCCAGCCGCGGGTCGACCTCGATGCTGACCCGCCCGTCCCGGCCGTCGCTGGCGTCGTACACCTCACGCATTACGTCGCATGCCCATCTGACGTCGTACGTCGTGATGGCGCGCACGGCCTCCTCCAGGTCGACGCCGCGGGCGGCCAGATCCCGAATCTGGTCGGCGTAGTCGTCGGCGTCGGAGACGGCCTTGGCGAAGATCGTCGGGTTGGAGGTGACTCCGGCCAGGTTGTGGGTCTTGATCAGGTCGGCCAGGTTGCCGGTGCGAAGTCGTTCGCGGGAGATGTCGTCGAGCCAGATGGAGACGCCCTGGTCGGACAGTGCTTGCAGTCGGTCGTTCATGTTGCGGTCCTTTCGCGGCTTCCGGTCGGGCGAAGCTCCATCCTTGTGAGCGGGGCAGTCCTCGTGGGTCGGCTCAGGTCGTGGCGTCCGCAGCGGCGATGCTGTCCTTGGCCGCCTGGGCGACCGCCTCACCAGTCAAGCCGAACTCGGTGAAGAGCCGTTGGTAGTCGGCGGAGGCACCGAAGTGCTCGATCGAGATGATCCGGCCGCTGTCGCCGACCACCTCTCTCCACCCCTGCGATATCCCGGCCTCGACCGAGACGCGGGCCCGCACCCCGGGCGGGATCACTGCGTCGCGGTAGGCCCGGTCCTGCTCGTCGAACCACTCCCGGCACGGCATCGACACGACCCTGGCGCGGATGCCCGCGGCTGCGAGCAGCTCGCGTGCCGCCACCGCCAGCTGCACCTCCGAGCCGGTGCCGATGAGGACGACGTCCGGCTCGCCACCGTCGACGTCGAGCAGCGTGTAGGCACCGCGAGCCACCCCCGAGGTGTCGGCGAATCCGTCGGCGCCGCGCGGGAACGTCGGGACGTTCTGCCTGGTCAGGCACAGCCCGGCGGGCCGGTCCGCGCGTTCGAGCACCGTCCGCCATGCGGCCACCGTCTCGTTGGCGTCGGCCGGGCGCACGACGGCGAGACCCGGGATGGCGCGCAGCGCCGCGAGGTGCTCGATCGGCTGGTGGGTCGGGCCGTCCTCACCGAGACCGATGGAGTCGTGGGTCCAGACGTAGGTCACCGGGAGCTGCATCAGCGCTGCCAGCCGCACGGCCGGGCGCATGTAGTCGGAGAACACGAGGAAGGTCCCGCCGTAGGGCCGGGTGCCCCCGTGCAGCGCGATGCCGTTGAGGATCGAACCCATGGCGTGCTCGCGGATGCCGAAGTGCAGCACCCGGCCGTACCAGTCGGCGTTCCACATCTTGGTGGAGTGCTCGGGTGGTGCGAAGCTGGGCTCGCCTTTGGGCGTGGTGTTGTTGCTCCCGGCGAGGTCGGCCGAGCCGCCCCACAGCTCGGGCAGGATCGGTGCGATGGCGCCGAGGATCTCTCCCGAGGCCTTGCGGGTGGCCGTGCCCTTGTCGTCGGGCTCGAATGTCGGCAGGTTGTCGGTCCAGCCGGTCGGCAGCCTGCGGGTCCGCATCCGGTCGAACAGCTCGGCCCGGCCGCCGGCCTTGGCCGCCCAGTCGTCGTACTCCTCCTGCCACGCGGCCTGGAGGGCCTTGCCGCGCTCGATGGCGTGTCTGGTGTGCTCGAGCACGTCGTCGGCGACATCGAAGGACTTGTCCGGGTCGTAGCCCATCACGTTCTTGGTGGCGGCGACCTCGTCTGCCCCGAGCGCCGATCCGTGCGCCGGGCCGGTGTTCTGCGCGTCCGGAGCCGGCCACGCGATGATCGTGCTCAGCTTGATGAAGCTCGGCCGGGTGGTCTCGGCCTTCGCGGCCTTGAACGCCTTGAAGAGGGCCTGGACGTCCTCCTTGTACTCCTTGCCGCCGTTGGTCCAGTCGACCTGCTGGACGTGCCAGCCGTACGCCTCGTAGCGCTTCGCGACGTCTTCGCTGAAGGCGATCGACGTGTCGTCCTCGATCGAGATGCGGTTGTCGTCGTACAGCAGCACCAGGTTGCCGAGCTGCTGGTGACCGGCGAGCGAGGATGCTTCGCTGCTGATGCCCTCCTCGAGGTCACCGTCGCTGGCGAAGGCGAAGACGTCGTGGTCGAAGAGGCTCTCGCCGGGCTTCGGCTTCGGGTCGAGGAGGCCACGCTCGCGGCGCGCTGCCATCGCCATGCCCACGGCGTTGCCGACACCCTGACCGAGCGGCCCGGTGGTGGTCTCGACCCCGGCGGTGTGCCCGTGCTCCGGGTGGCCGGGGGTGAGGCTGCCCCAGGTGCGCAGCGACTTGAGGTCCTCCAGCTGCAGCCCGTAGCCGGCCAGGTAGAGCTGGATGTAGAGGGTGAGGCTGGAGTGACCCATCGAGAGCACGAAGCGGTCTCGACCGGGCCAGTTGGGGTCGGCTGGGTTGTGGCGGAGCAGTCGCTGGAAGAGGAGGTAGGCGGCGGGCGCGAGGCTCATCGCCGTGCCGGGATGCCCGTTGCCGACCTTCTGGACAGCGTCCATCGCGAGCAGTCGCACCGTGTCGACAGCGCGATCGTCGATCTCGGACCAGTCGAGCTTGGCATAGGGGTCGGCGGGAGCGCTGGTCACAGCGGCGGTTCCTTCCTGAACATTGCGGGGGACCTCATCGGGCGGCAACGGACCCGACGGCAACACCACTGCCGAGCCTACTGCGAGCGCACCGCTGCTGCGCCCGTCCTCAGGCAGGTGCCTCCCCAGCACTAGACTGCTGGCGTACCGGGCTCGATGCCGGACGCCGTGCGTGCGGCGACGTCGGGCCGCCAGTTCTGCAACCGAGGTGTGCGTGACGGCCCCAGACCCCCGAGGTCCCGCCCTGGCGAGGTCCCGGCAGGAGTCTGGGGCGCCCGAGGCCGCTCGGTCGCCGGGGTCCGCGGGCGGTGCGCTGACCGGGTCGTCGGCGCCGGCACCTACGCCGGCGGGATCGGCAGCAGCCGCGTCGGTCGGGAGCTGGCGCGACGTCCTCGGCGCGTACGTCGCCCTGACCAAGCCTCGGATCATCGAGCTGCTGCTCGTCACGACCGTGCCGGTGATGTTCCTGGCCGAGCAGGGGGTGCCGTCCTTGGGGCTGGTCGCCGCCACGATGGTCGGCGGCACCCTGTCGGCCGGCTCGGCCAACGCGCTCAACTGCGTGCTCGACCGCGACATCGACGAGCGGATGCGTCGTACTCGGCGCCGCCCGCTGCCCCGGCACCGGGTCAGCCCGCGAGCCGCCACGGTGTTCGGGCTGGTGCTGGGCGTGGTGTCGACGCTGTGGCTGGGATTCTTCGTCAACTGGTTGTCAGCACTGTTGGCGCTGACGGCCAATCTGTTCTACGTGCTCGGCTACACGCTGGTGCTCAAGCGACGTACGGCGCACAACGTGGTCTGGGGCGGAGCAGCCGGCTGCTTCCCGGCGCTCATCGGCTGGACGGCTGTGACGGGCTCGCTGGCCTGGCCGCCGGTGGTGCTCTTCCTGATCGTGTTCTTCTGGACCCCGCCGCACACGTGGGCGCTGGCGTTTCGCTATCGCGACGACTACGCGGCCGCGGACGTGCCGATGCTGCCGGTGGTGGCCTCGGCCCGGCGGGTGACGGGGGAGATCCTGGTCTACTCCTGCCTCACGGTGGCGACCAGCCTGTTGCTGTGGCCGGTGGCGGGGACTGGCTGGTTCTACCCGGCGGTGGCGGCCGGGCTCGGCGTCTGGCTGATCGTCGAGTCGATGCTGCTGCGGGCCCGGGCGCTGGCGGGTCGGACCGACGCCGAGCTCAAGCCGATGCGGCTCTTCCACGGGTCGAACCTCTACCTGACCCTGCTCTTCCTCGCCGTCGCCCTCGACCCCCTCCTCACCTGACCGCCTCCCCGCCCCACTCGGCCTGCCCGCTCCGCTCCGCCGAAGGATCCGACGCTCAACCGGTCAAAACCAGCCCAGAGTCGGATCTTTGCGCCGAAGGGGGCAGGGAAGGGGAGGGAGGGTCAGGGAGGGTCGGGTGGCCAAGGGGAGGGAGGGAGCGGTGGGGCTTTGGGTCAGGGGCGTTGCAGGCCCCGGTCGCGCAGCCCGAGCTGCACCCAGGTCACGGTGCCGCTGACCAGCGCAGCCCCCAGCACGTGCAGCCCCACCAGCAGGATCGGCAGGTCTGTGAGGTACTGCGCGAAGCCGACCAGCCCCTGGGCCAGCTCCACCGCCACCAGCCATGAAGCGGCCCGCACCGCGCGCTCAGGGGCGTCGACAGCGCGCAGCGCCAGCAGCAGCGCCACCGACAACCCCACCAGCAGGAACACGAGGTCCGCGTGCAGCTGACTCATCGTCTCCGGGTCGAGTCCGGTGCGGGCAGAGTTCTCGTCGCCCGCGTGGGGACCCGATCCCGTGACGACGGTGCCGAGGTAGAAGACCACCCAAGCCACCACGAAGGTCAGCCGGCCCAGCAGCACCACCGGCCGGGGCACGGTAGCCCGGGCCGGTCGGTCCTCCTCGTCGACCCGGCGAATGAAGACGACAGCGATCCCGATCATGGCCAGGGAGACCAACAGATGCAGCGCCACGACCCACGGATTCAGGTCGGTCAGCACTGTGACGCCGCCGATCAGCGCTTGAGCGGGAACTCCCAGCGCGAGCACAGTTGCCAGCCTCCGGAGCGAGGAGCGCCGGGGGCGGTAGCGCATCGTGACCAGCCAGGTCGCGATCGCGACGGCCGCCACGGCGAAGGTGAGCAGCCGGTTGCCGAACTCGATCACGCCGTGGATGCCGAGATCCCCGTGTACGACGTAGGACGCCTCCGTGCACCGCGGCCAGGTCGGGCATCCCAGGCCGGAGCCGGTCAGCCTGACCGCGCTGCCCGTGACGACAATGAGGATGTTGGCGAGCAGCGAGGCCACGGCGAAGCGCCGTACCGTACGTCGGGACGGTGGCGGGGTCCGCTCGACAAGCCGGCCCAGCCAGCCCGCCCTCGGGACGCCGGCGCCGGCCCCGGCGTCCGTGGGCTGCTCGCGGCGCGCGGTCACTCCCATCGGAAGGTCCTTGCGGTCAGCGCCGCCCCGACGATCCCCCAGACGGCGAGTACGACCACCCGCTGCCACTCCAGTCCGGCGCCGGACGTGACCTCCCGTAGCCCTTCGGCGAGCGCGCCGGAGGGCAGCAGGCCGGCCAGGTCTGACGCCAGCCCGGGATGGGAGGTGAGCGGCACCACGATCGCACCACCGACGACGAGTAGCACGAAGACCAGGTTGGCCGCGGCCAGGGTGGCTTCGGCGCGCAGCGTCCCGGCCATCAGCAGTGCCCACGATGCGAACGCCGCGGTCCCCAACAGGATCAGCAGCACGGCTCCCGCCACCGCAGCGATCCCACCGGCAGGCTGCCAGCCAAGCGAGACACCGAGCACGGTGATCAGGACCAGCTGCCCCGCTTCGATCATCAACACCGACAGCGCCTTGCCCCCGAGCAGGCCGACCCGGGGGAGCGGCGTGGCGCCCAGCCGCTTGAGCACGCCGTAGCGGCGCTCGAAGCCGGTCGCGATGGCCAGCGAGTTGAAGGCGGTCGACACCACCGCGAGCGCCATGACCGAGGGGGTCAGCACGTCGACCCGGGGCCCGGCCCCGAGATCGATCACGTCTGCACCGACGGCGGTGCCGCCGATCAGCACCAACAGCGGGATGACCAGGGCCAGGATGAGCTGCTCGGCGTTGCGCAGCACCAGTCGAGTCTCGATCCGCGCGTAGGCGAGGGCCGACCGGCCGACGGGTCGGGCACCCGGTGCGGGGGAGAAGACCAGCTCGCTCATGACCGCAGCTCATGTCCGGTCACCCGCAGGAACACGTCCTCGAGGGTTTCCCGACCCATGGTCAGTGCACTCGGCATGACCCCCGTCTCGGCCAGCCACTCGGTGACGGCGGCCAGCGGCCTGGGGTCTGTCACGCCCTCGACGACGTACGCGCCCGGGACGGTCTCCGTCGCCCGGCAGCCGACCAGGCGGCGACGAAGAGAGGTCAGATCGAGGCCGGACTCGGCATCGAAGCGGATCGTGGCGCCGGCACCCTGACTGGTCAGCTGCTCCGGTGAGCCGGCGGTGACGACCTGGCCGTGGTCCACCAGGAAGACCTGGTTGGCCAGCCGCTCGGCCTCCTCCATGTAGTGCGTGGTCAGCACCACCGTCAGTCCCTCGGCGGCGAGCTCCTCGACGAGCTCCCAGGTGGCGCGCCGCGCCTGCGGATCGAGACCCGCGGTGGGCTCGTCGAGGAAGACCAGCTCGGGGCGGCCGACCAGCGCGAGCGCCAGCCCGAGCCGCTGCTGCTGTCCTCCGGAGAGCCGCTGGTACGGCGTTCGGCCGCACGACCCGAGGCCCAGTCGCTCGACCAGGGGGGATATCGGCAGCGGGTGCGTGTGCAGCGACGCGGTGAACTCCAGCACCTCGTGCGCCCGGGCGGCATTCCAGATGCCGCCGTTCTGCAGCATGACGCCGAGCCGCGGGACCAGGGTGGCGTGGTCGCTGAAGGGGTCCAGGCCGAGCACGCGGACACTGCCCGAGGTGGGTCGGCGGAATCCCTCGCAGCTCTCGACCGTGCTGGTCTTGCCGGCACCGTTGGGTCCGAGGATGGCGGTGACCGAGCCCTGCTCGACCATCAGGGACAGCCCCCGGACAGCGGCGTTGTCGCCGTAGGTGATGACGAGGTCGTCGACCTCGACCGCAGTGGCTACCACGCCTGAAGTCTAGGAGCGCAGCGCCGGTCCGGTATGCCGGGTACGCCGCCTCGGCGGGCGCCAAACCCTGACCCAAGCGCCAGGATCCGACGGCTCGGCGGGTCATAGCCCGCTCAGCGTCGGATCCTTCGGCTGGCTGGGGGGCGGAAAGCGGCTGACGAGCCCGAGCCACGTCGGGAGGTTAGGTTTGCCTTATTTGAACCGGCCCAGGCAATTACGACACAATGGTGTTGTGAAAAACGTGCGGTCGATCGGTCAGCCGATTCCGTCCGCCTCGCCGGCCCACGAAGCCGGCCGGGCGGCGGGGCTGCACGACGACGCACCGACCCGGGAGCGAGTGGCCGCCTCGATCCTCGAGCACGGCCCGTCCACGGCGGCGGCGCTGGCCGAGCGGCTCTCGCTGACTCCGGCCGCGGTACGCCGCCACCTCGACCACCTCATCGACGAAGGCGCCCTCGAAGCGCGGGAGCCGCGCAGCCATGGCCAACGGGGTCGCGGGCGACCTGCCAAGGTCTTCGTGCTGACCGACTCCGGCCGCGACACGTTCTACCAGGCGTATGACGACCTCGCTCTCACCGCGCTTCGCTATCTCGCTGACGTGGGTGGTCCGGATGCGGTGGCCGAGTTCGCCAGGCGCCGTACGGCCGAGCTCGAAGAGCGCTACAGCGCGACCGTCTCCGCCGCCGCCCCCGACGCGCGGGCGGAGGCCCTGGCCGTGGCTCTCACCGCCGACGGCTACGCTGCCTCGGTGCGGTCCGCGCCGGTGGGCGACCAGCTGTGCCAGCACCACTGCCCCGTGGCGCACGTGGCCGCGGAGTTCCCGCAGCTCTGCGAGGCGGAGACCGAAGTTTTCGCCCGGCTGCTCGGCCGCCACGTGCAGAGACTCGCCACCATCGCGCACGGCGACGGCGTCTGCACCACCAACGTGCCTGACCCCGGCAGTCGCATCACCCACCAGATCACCGCCGCGACACCGAGGCGGCCCGCCCGATGACCATCGCGACGAGCATCACGAAGAGCACCCGATCCATTCCTTCTGGGAGGACCACGTCATGACATCGATCGAGCAGCTGAACCCCGAGCTCGAGGGCATCGGCCGGTACGAGTACGGCTGGGCCGACTCGGACACCGCCGGCGCGGGCGCCAAGCGCGGGCTCAACGAGGCGGTCGTGCGGGACATCTCAGGGCGCAAGAGTGAGCCGCAGTGGATGCTCGACCTGCGGCTCAAGGGACTCAAGCTCTTCGACCGCAAGCCGCTGCCGACCTGGGGCTCCGACCTCAGCACCATCGACTTCGACAACATCAAGTACTTCGTCCGCTCGACGGAGAAGCAGGCGACCTCGTGGGAGGAGCTCCCCGAGGACATCAAGAACACCTACGACAAGCTGGGCATCCCCGAGGCCGAGAAGCAGCGGCTCGTGGCCGGTGTGGCGGCGCAGTACGAGTCCGAGGTCGTCTACCACAAGATCCGCGAAGACCTCGAGGAGCAGGGCGTCCTCTTCCTCGACACCGACACCGGCCTGCGCGAGCACCCCGAGATCTTCCAGGAGTACTTCGGGTCGGTCATCCCGGTCGGCGACAACAAGTTCGCCGCGCTCAACACGTCGGTGTGGTCCGGCGGCTCGTTCATCTACGTGCCGAAGGGTGTGCACGTCGAGATCCCGCTGCAGGCCTACTTCCGGATCAACACCGAGAACATGGGGCAGTTCGAGCGCACGCTGATCATCGTCGACGAAGACGCCTACGTGCACTACGTCGAGGGATGTACGGCGCCCATCTACAGCTCGGATTCCCTGCACTCCGCGGTCGTCGAGATCATCGTCAAGAAGGGGGCCCGCTGCCGCTACACGACCATCCAGAACTGGTCCAACAACGTCTACAACCTGGTGACCAAGCGGGCGACCTGCGAAGCCGGCGCCACCATGGAGTGGGTCGACGGCAACATCGGCTCCAAGGTCACGATGAAGTACCCGGCCGTCTACCTGCTCGGCGAGCACTCCAAGGGCGAGACGCTGTCGATCGCCTTCGCGGGCGAGGGTCAGCACCAGGACGCCGGCGCCAAGATGGTGCACGCGGCCCCGCACACGTTCAGCTCGATCGTGTCGAAGTCGGTCGCTCGCGGTGGCGGTCGTACCTCGTACCGCGGCCTCGTGCAGGTCAACGACGGCGCGCACCACTCGAAGTCGACCGTGCTCTGCGACGCGTTGCTCGTCGACCAGGTCAGCCGATCCGACACCTACCCGTACGTCGATATCCGCGAGGACGACGTCTCGATGGGGCACGAGGCCACCGTCTCGAAGGTGTCGGAAGACCAGCTCTTCTACCTGATGAGCCGGGGCATGGCCGAGGACGAGGCGATGGCGATGATCGTGCGCGGCTTCATCGAGCCGATCGCCAGGGAGCTGCCCATGGAGTATGCGCTCGAGCTGAACCGGCTGATCGAACTGCAAATGGAAGGCGCCGTGGGGTGACGGCGCCGGTCCGGGCCGCAGGGCGGCGGACTCCAGGCCTCCCTTCCGGGACGACGTCGGCGCGGCAACCAGCCTCGCTCGGCGGCCAGGCCCATCCACGCCGCGCCGCTCACCGTCCCTCGCAGTCGGCCCTGCGTCCGCCCCTCCGTGCCCAGCGCGCCGAACGCTCACCCGGCGCGCCACATGAACACCGGCGTGAGCCGACAGCTATGGACTAGAAAGCGAAGTACGTGACAACGACTACGGAGAAGCTGGGCGTGTCCCGGGCCGTTGAGACCAGCGACCGGGTCTCGAGCCATCTGCACCCGGTGCCGTCGTACGACCTGGCCGACCACCCGAAGCCGACCGGGCTCGAGGAGGTGTGGCGGTTCACCCCGCTCAAGCGACTCGGGGGGCTGCTCGACGACACGCCGTCGGACGCGCACCTGACCTGGGAGTCCGACCTGCCGGTCGGTGTCACGCTCAAGGAGATCTCGGCGGCCGAGGCGATCGAGCTCGGTGAGACCACGCCGGCGGACCGGCCGTCGGCCCTCGCGGTCGCCAACGGCGGCGGCGCGATGCTGCTCGACGTACCGGCGGAGTTCGAGCTCGACGAGCCCGTGGTCGTCCGGCTCCGGGGGGAGTCACCCGACGATCTCGTCTGGGGCCACCTCCTCGTCCGGATCGGCCACCACGCACGTGCGACCGTCGTGATCGAGCACACCGGGAGCGCCCGCTACAGCGCCAGCACGTCGGTGGTCGTCGGTGACAGCGCTCAGCTCAACCTGGTGTCGCTGCAGCTGTGGGACGACGACGCCGTACACGTCGGTCAGATCGGCACCCGCGTCGGCCGCGACGCGTCCGTGCGCACCTTCCAGGCCAGCCTCGGTGGCGGCGTCGTACGGATCAACGAGAACTTCTCGTTCGACGCGCCCGGCGGAGACCTGCAGGCGTTCGGCCTGTACTTCGTCGACGCGGGGCAGCACATCGAGCACCGGCTCTTCGTCGACCACAACCAGCCACACACCAAGAGCCATGCCACCTACAAGGGCGGCCTGCAGGGTCGAGGCGCCCACGCGGTATGGATCGGCAACGTGCTGATCCGCAAGATCGCAGAGGGCATCGAGACCTACGAGGAGAACCGCAACCTCGTGCTCACCGACGGCTGCATCGCCGACTCGGTGCCCAACCTCGAGATCGAGACCGGCGAGATCAAGGGAGCCGGCCACGCCTCCGCCACGGGTCGCTTCGACGACGAGCAGCTCTTCTACCTGCAGTCGCGCGGTGTCTCCGAGCACGAGGCCCGGCGCCTCGTCGTGCATGGCTTCTTCGCCGACATCATCAAGAAGATCGGCGTCCCTTCGGTCGAGGACACGCTGTTGACGAAGGTCGAGGCTGAGCTGGCCCGGTACGTCGAATCCGAGGCGGCGCGGGCATGAGCACTGACAGTGACTTCACTCGCGCCTGTGGGCTCGACGACGTCGAGGTCGGCGCCGCAATGGCAGTCGAGGTCGACGGCACCGAGGTCGCGATCGTGCGCACCGACGACGGTGTCTACGCGATCCGCGACGAGTGCTCCCACGCCGCCGTCGCCCTGAGCGAGGGCGAGATCGACGCCGCCAACTGTGAGGTCGAGTGCTGGCTGCACGGGTCGATGTTCGACCTCCGCACCGGCAAGCCCACCGGACTACCGGCGACCGAGCCCGTCGCCGTCTACCCCTGCAAGGTCGACGGTGCCGACGTCCTCGTCGACGTCGCCCACCCCCTGAACGAGACGGAGAGCTGAACCCACCATGGCCAACCTGGAGATCAAGGACCTGCATGTCATCGTCGAGACCGATGACGGCCAGAAGCCGATCCTCAACGGGGTCGACCTTTCGGTGAAGTCGGGTGAGACGCACGCGATCATGGGGCCCAACGGCTCCGGCAAGTCGACGCTGGCCTACTCCATCGCCGGGCACCCGAAGTACACGATCACCCAAGGCTCGGTCACGCTCGACGGCGTCGACGTGTTGGGGATGACGGTCGACGAGCGCGCTCGCGCGGGTCTGTTCCTGGCGATGCAGTATCCGGTCGAGGTGCCGGGCGTGTCCGTGTCGAACTTCCTGCGTACGGCGAAGACCGCTCTCGACGGCGAGGCGCCCAAGCTTCGCACCTGGGTCAAGGACGTCAACACCACACTCGACCGGGTCAAGATGGACCGCGACTTCGCCCAGCGCAACGTCAACGAGGGCTTCTCGGGTGGGGAGAAGAAGCGGCACGAGATCGTGCAGCTTGAGCTGCTCAACCCCAAGTTCGCGATCCTCGACGAGACCGACTCGGGCCTCGACATCGACGCCCTGCGCGTCGTGTCAGCAGGCGTCAACCGCTACCGCGAGCAGGGCGACCGCGGCGTACTGCTCATCACGCACTACACCCGCATCCTGCGCTACATCCAGCCGGACTTCGTGCACGTCTTCGTCGGCGGCCGGATCGCCGAGGAGGGCGGCCCGGAGCTCGCCGAGCGGCTCGAGGCCGAGGGCTACGAGCGCTTCGTCCAGAGCACGGTCTGACCACCGCAGAGCGCACACCGCCGACGGGAGAGGAGGAGTCCATGACCACGACGTCACCCCAGACGGGTCTGCTGGACACCGAGCGGATCAGGGCGGACTTCCCCATCCTGACCCGTCGGCTCGAGGGTGACCGGCGGCTGGTCTACCTCGACAGCGCCAACACGTCCCAGAAGCCGCGGCAGGTCATCGACGCAATGGCCGAGCACTACTCCCGCCACAACGCCAACGTCGCTCGAGCGGTGCACCAGCTCGGCGCGGAGTCGACGGCAGCCTTCGAGGCGGCACGCGACAAGGTGGCCGCGTTCATCGGGGCACCCTCGCGGGACGGGGTCATCTTCACGAAGAACTCGACCGAGGCGCTCAACCTTGCCGCCAACACGCTCGCCTGGGCTCGCAGCTCGGCGTCATCGGCTGAGGCGTACGGCGTCGGACCCGGTGACGAGATCGTCATCACGCAGATGGAGCACCACTCCAACATCGTGCCGTGGCAGCTGCTCGCTGAGCGCACCGGCGCGACGCTGCGCTGGTTCGGGCTCACCGACGACGGTCGTCTCGACCTCTCGACGATCGATGAGCTGATCAACGAGCGAACCAAGGTCGTGTCGCTGGTCTGGGTGTCCAACATGCTGGGCACTGTCAACCCGGTGCGTGAGATCGCCGCTCGGGCCAAGCGGTTCGGTGCGCTGGTCGTGCTCGACGCCTCCCAGGCGGTGCCCCAGATCCCCGTCGACGTCGGCTCGGTGGGCGCGGACCTGGTGGCGTTCACCGGCCACAAGATGGTGGGCCCCACCGGGATCGGTGTCCTGTGGGGGCGGAGCGACGTGCTCCGCGCGCTGCCGCCGTTCCTCGGGGGTGGCGAGATGATCGAGACCGTCACGATGGCGCGGTCGACGTACGCCGACATCCCGCACAAGTTCGAGGCCGGGACACCACCCATCGTGCAGGCCATCGGCCTGGGCGCCGCCGTCGACTACCTCGACTCGATCGGGATGGCGGAGATCGCCGCGCACGAGCGCGCGGTCACGGCGTACGCGCTCGACGGCCTCGCCACCGTGAGCGGGCTGCAGGTTCTCGGACCGACCGACGTCGTCGACCGGGGCGGCGCCATCAGCTTCGAGGTCGACGGCATCCATCCGCACGACGTGAGCCAGGTGCTGGACTCGCTCGGCGTGGCGGTGCGCGCCGGACATCACTGCGCCAAGCCGGCGCACGCGCGGTTCGGAGTCCAGGCCTCGACGCGCGCGTCCTTCTACCTCTACACGACGCCGGCCGAGATCGACGTACTCGTCGATGCTCTCGAGCAGGCCAAGCGGTTCTTCAAGGTCGCGTGATGGATCTCGAGTCGCTCTACCAGGAGATCATCCTCGACCACTACCGGTCGCCGCACCATGCCGGGCTGCGGGAGCCGTTCGAGGCCGAGGTCCACCACGTCAACCCGACCTGTGGCGACGAGGTCACCTTGCGCGTGCACGTCGCAGCCGGCGTGGTCGACGATGTCTCGTACGACGCCCTCGGCTGCTCGATCTCGCAGGCCTCCACGTCGATCCTCACCGACCTGCTGATCGGCAAGACGGTCGCCGAGGCGATGTCGGTGCACGAGGAGTTCGTACAGTTGATGCAGGGCCGCGGCACGGTGGAGCCCGACGAAGAAGTGCTCGAGGACGCCATCGCGTTCGCGGGCGTGGCGAAGTTCCCGGCGCGCATCAAGTGTGCGTTGTTGGGTTGGATGGCTTGGAAGGACGCGACGGCGAAGGCCGTCGCCGAAGCGGAGGTTTGACATGACGCACGACACCACGGACCTGCCCGACGTCGACCTCACCACAGATGGCGGGTCGGCGGTCGCCGCCGACGACGTGACCGAGGCGCTCAAGGACGTCGTAGACCCTGAGCTCGGCATCAACGTCGTCGACCTCGGGCTCATCTACGGAGTGACGGTCGAGAGCGACAACACGGCGACCATCGACATGACCCTGACCTCAGCCGCTTGTCCTCTTACCGACGTGATCGAGGATCAGACGCGTACGGCGCTCGAGGGACTAGTCAACGACTTCCGGATCAACTGGGTCTGGATGCCGCCGTGGGGCCCGGACAAGATCACCGACGACGGCCGGGAGATGCTCCGCGCATTGGGCTTCAACGTCTGATCGCTGCACCGGTCGGTCCGATGCCCCGACGCAGCTGGGCCGGGTTGGGGTGATCTCGCGGGGCCCGCACCACCCGCCACATCCTCCCCAGCCCAAGAGGTGGAGGTCGAAGCGTGGCTGAGCTCGAGCCGCGGCTCGTCACGGTGTCCTGGGGCCGCCTGCCTCGCTGGATCGTGCGCTTCGAGGAGCGGCACCCCGGCACCGCCTGGACGGTCACGAGCGACTCCGCTGCTGCCGCAGCACCCGACGGTGCGTGGGCGCGGTTCGACGTACCGTTCCCGCCACTCGAAGATCAGACGATGCCGGGCTTGGTTGCCCACCTCGTCACGCCGAGGACGTTCGGCATCGTGCTGGTACGACGTGGCGGCTTCGCGGTGGCCCACGCCCGCGATGAGTCGATCCTCGACGCGAAGGTCGGGCGGCGGCACGTGCAGGGGCGGACCAAGGCGGGCGGATGGTCGCAGCAACGGTTCGCCCGGCGTCGCGACCAGCAGGCCCGTGAGGCCTTCGACGCCGCAGCCGACCACACGGCATCCATCGTGGGTGCCGCTGCCTCGTCGCTTAACCTCCTCGTGCTCGGCGGTGACCGGGCCGGGGTCGAGCAGGTGCTTGCCGACCGGCGGCTGCGCTCGCTCGTGGACCGCGATCGGCGCTGGATCTCTGTGAGCGGCGACCCCAGGCGGCCCGCACTCGAGGCCGCCCTGACCGAGGTGCGGTCGGTGCAGATCTCGATCGTCGACCCGACCAGCCGGAGCTAGCCGGATCTCAGAGGTCGTCGGTCGCGAAGGTGTCGCAGGCAGACATCTGACCGGTCTCGAAGCCGCGCTGGAACCACCGCATCCGTGACTCGGCCGAGCCGTGGGTCCACTGCTCCGGGTTGACCCGGCCCTGGGTCTGCTGCTGGATCCGGTCGTCGCCGACCGCTGCTGCGGCGTCCTGCGCGCGGGCGATGTCGTCGTCGGTGAGCTCGGTGATGAGCACGTTGCCCTCGTCGTCCTCCACGGTGGTGGCGTGGTTGGCCCAGACACCTGCATAGCAGTCGGCCTGCAGCTCCACCCGTACTCCGGGACTGGTAGGCCCGGTCTCGCGACTCTGCGCCCGGGCGAGCACCCCTGTGAGGTTCTGGATGTGGTGGCCGTACTCGTGCGCGATCACGTAGGCCTCGGCGAAATCCCCTCCGGAGGCGCCCAGCTGGCCCTCGAGCATGTCGTCGAAGAACGTGAGGTCGAGGTAGACGCCCATGTCGGGTGGACAGTAGAAGGGACCCATCGCCGACGACGCCTGGCCGCAGCCGGTCGAGACGCCACCGGTGAACTCGTAGGTCACTGCCTCCTGGTACTCGATGCCTGCCTGGGCGGGCAGCGCGTCCTCCCAGAACTCCGAGATCGAGTTGACCGAGTACTCGATCTTGCAGCGCTGGCTCAGGTCGTCCTCGGCTGCTTGCTCGTTGCAGTCCTCGGACGGCTGGCTGGCGCTGTCGTCGCCCGCACCGCCGGAGAGGAAGCCGCCTCCGGAGCACTGGGTGGCGATGACCAGGATCACGACAACCAGGATGATCCCGACGAGCCCTCCGCCCGCCGGGATCGGCAGGCCCCCGCCACCAGAGGAGCCGCCGCCCATCGGCAGCCGCGCTCCGCCGCCCGACCCGCCGCGGCGCCGTACTCGGCTGCGGTCGAGCCTGGCCTTCGGATTGAACTTCATCGGGCCTGTAGCCTAGTGCGGTTCCCCTCCCACCGTGCGGCTCGGCCGCTGACACGATCTGCCCGACCTCCTCATGATCACAGCCAGAAACCTCCACGTCCGCGCCGGCGCGCGCGTCCTCGTCGACGACGCGTCCTTCCGGATCGGCGCGGGCGACAAGATCGGCCTGGTGGGTCGCAACGGCGCCGGTAAGACCACGATGACGAGGATCCTCGCCGGAGAGGCGCTGCCCGCAGGCGGCGAGGTCATCCGTAGCGGCTCGGTGGGTTACCTGCCCCAGGATCCGCGCACCGGCGACCTTGGTGTGCTCGCCCGCGACCGCATCCTCTCCGCCCGCGGCATCGACGACGTCGTACGTCGGCTACGCGCCGCGGAGCAGCTGATGGGCAGCGACGACCCCGACACCAGGGACCGGGCGATGCGGCGCTACACGACGGCCGACGCGGAGCTGCATGCCGCCGGCGGGTTCGCCGCAGAGTCCGAGGCGGCTCAGATCGCAGCGAGTCTCGGTCTCCCGGACCGGGTGCTCGGCCAGCAGCTGCGCACGCTCTCGGGTGGTCAGCGACGCCGGGTCGAGCTGTCCCGCATCCTCTTCTCCGGCGTCGAGACACTGCTCCTCGACGAGCCGACCAACCATCTGGACGCCGACTCGATCGTCTGGCTGCGCGACTTCCTCAAGACCCATCGTGGCGGCCTCGTGGTGATCAGCCATGACGTCGCCCTGCTCGAGAACACCGTCACCCGGGTCTTCCACCTCGACGCCAACCGCGCCGAGGTCGACCAGTACAACGTGGGGTGGCGGGCCTATCTGCAGCAGCGCGAGACCGACGAACGGCGGCGCAAGCGCGAGCGGGCCAACGCGGAGAAGAAGGCCAGCGCGCTGTTCGCGCAAGCCGACAAGATGCGCGCCAAGGCGACCAAGGCGACAGCAGCGCAGAACATGGCGAAGCGGGCCGAGCGGCTGCTCGGCGGCCTCGAGGCGGAGCGACGTACCGATCGGGTGGCCCGGATCGCGTTCCCCAAGCCCGCGGCGTGCGGCAAGACCCCGCTGACGGCGGCCGAGCTGTCCAAGTCGTTCGGGTCGCTGGAGGTGTTCACCGACGTCGACCTCGCGATCGACCGGGGGAGCCGGGTGGTCGTGCTGGGGCTGAACGGAGCGGGCAAGACGACGCTGCTGCGCATCCTGGCCGGGCTGGAGGAGTCCGACACCGGCCGGGTCGTGCCCGGGCACGGGCTCAGGCTGGGGTACTACGCCCAGGAGCACGAGACGCTCGACCTGGCCCGCACGGTCTACGAGAACATGCAGTCCGCCGCGCCGGAGCTGAACGAGACGCAGGCGCGCAGCGTGCTCGGCTCGTTCCTCTTCTCCGGCGACGACGCCTACAAGCCGGCACGGGTGCTCTCGGGTGGGGAGAAGACCCGGCTGGCGCTCGCGACCCTGGTCGTGTCGACCGCCAACGTGCTGCTGCTGGACGAGCCGACCAACAACCTCGACCCGGCCAGCCGCGAGGAGGTGCTGGCGGCGATCCGGTCCTACGAGGGTGCGATCGTCCTGGTGACCCACGACGAGGGTGCGGTCGAGGCGCTCGAGCCGGACCGCGTGCTGATCCTGCCCGACGGTGTCGAGGACCTGTGGACCGCCGACTACGCCGAGCTGGTGGCGCTGGCCTGAGCCGGCCCGGTCGCCGTACGGCTGTCAGGGCGGGGGTGGCCCCGTGCGATCTGTCACGTCGAGCAGTCGAGCACGTGACTTTGGTAAGGCTTACCTAATATGGTGTCCGCGTGTCGTTGCTTCCCCTCATCCCGCAGCACGCCGCGGTACCCTTCGCGGCCAGGCTCGGCGACTTCGGTGACCGGGTCGCGCTGGTCACCGCCGAGGGCGAGCTCAGCTACTCCGACCTGGCCGCCCGCGTCGCGGAGCGCACGCGCGACCTCGGGCCACACCGACGGCTGGTGCTGCTCACCGGGGGCAACGACCTCGACACGGTCGTCACGTATCTCGCGGCGCTGGCCGCCGGTCATCCTGTGCTGTTGGCACCCGGAGGCAACCCCGCGCACCTCGCCGACATCGTCGAGGTCTACGACCCCGACGTGGTGTGCTCCTTCCCGGACGCCTCGGCGGGTGCGGCGGGTACGGCGGCGCTGGACGAGCGGCGGCGCGTGTCGGCGCATGACCTGCACCCGGACCTGGCCCTGCTGCTGACCACCTCGGGCTCCACGGGTGCGCCGAAGCTGGCCCGGCTGTCGCACGACAACCTGCAGAGCAACGCGCAGGCGATCGCCGAGTACCTCGGCATCCGGAGCACGGACCGCGCCGTGACCACGCTTCCCTTGCACTACTGCTACGGGCTGTCGGTGCTGAACAGCCATCTCGCGTGTGGCGCGTCGGTGGTGCTGACCGATCTCTCCGTGGTCGATGCCTGCTTCTGGGATCTGGTGCGCGACCGCCAGGTGACGTCGTTCGCGGGCGTGCCGTACACCTTCGAGCTGCTGGACCGCGTCGGCTTCGACCGGATGTCGCTGCCGCGGCTGCGCTACCTCACCCAGGCGGGCGGGCGGATGCCGCCGGCGCGCGTACGTCGCTTCGCTGAGCTGGGCCAGCGCCAGGGCTGGGACCTCTTCGTCATGTACGGCCAGACCGAGGCCACCGCGCGGATGGCGTACCTCCCGCCGGACCTCGCCGCGATCCGGCCGGAGGCGATCGGTGTCCCGGTGCCCGGCGGTGCATTTCGCATCGTGCCGTACGACGGCCGACCTGACGGCGCCGGCGAGCTGGTCTACGGCGGCCCCAATGTGATGCTCGGCTACGCCGAGAGAGTCGCAGATCTCGCACTCGGCCGCGTCGTCCACGACCTGGCCACCGGGGATGTGGCGCGCAAGACGGACGACGGGCTGTACGAGATCGTCGGGCGGCGCAGCCGGTTCGTGAAGGTCGCCGGCCTGCGGATCGACCTCGACCACCTCGAGCGAAGGCTCGAGGACCGTCCTGCTGCCGACGGACTCTCCGTCGCGTGCGCAGGCCGCGACGAGCAGCTGATCGTCGCCGTCGAGAAGTCCCGGAGCATCAGCGGCGGCCAGGCGCACGACCAGGTGCGAGCCCGGGTCCGGGAGCTCACCGGGCTGCCGGCCCGGTCCGTGCACGTGTCGGTCATGCCTCGGCTGCCGCGAACAGGCCGCGGCAAGCCGGACTACGCGGCGGTTGCCGAGCTCGCGACCGCCGAGCACGGCCACCGAGCGGGGACCGCCGCCGATGACAGGGGAGTCAGCGACACCAGCGCCAGCGAGGGCCACGCCGGTCACGGACCGGTCGACGTGGCCCGGCTCCGGGCCCTCTACGGCGAATTGCTGGGTCGAGACGACGTGACCGACGACAGCACCTTCGTGTCACTGGAGGGCGACTCGCTGTCCTATGTTGAGGTGTCGCTGCGGCTGGAGCAGGAGCTGGGACGGCTCCCGGAGCAGTGGCACACGATGTCGCTCCATGCCCTGGCTGCCGGTTCGGCCACGGACCGGCCGGAGCGAGCCACAGGAAGCCGGATCCGAGGTCGGCAGGTCGAGACCAACGTCGTGCTCCGGGCGCTGGCCATCGTCATGATCGTGGGCTCGCACGCGAACGTCTTCGCCCTGGCCGGCGGTGCGCACGTGCTGCTGAGCCTGGCCGGCTTCAACATGGCTCGGTTCCACCTGACCTCGAACCCCCGGGCGAGTCGGGTCCGGCACCTGGCCGCCAGCGTGGCGCGGGTCGCCGTACCGAGCATCGCCTGGATCGCGGCCGTCGCCCTCGTCACCCGCGACTATCCGTGGCCGACGGTCACCCTGCTCAATGGCGTCTTCGGACCGGACGTGTGGACCGAGCCCGCCTGGTACTTCTGGTTCGTCGAGGCGCTGGTGTGGTCCCTCGTGGCTCTCACGCTGGTGCTGGCGGTGCCGGCGGTAGACCGGCTGGACCGGCGCCACCCCTTCTGGCTGGCGATGGGCGCGGTCGGGCTGGGTCTGCTGCCTCGATTCGAGGTCGCCGGGCTCGGCGGCGCCGGTGATCGCATCCACGCCGGCCTGGTGGTCTTCTGGCTCTTCGCGCTCGGCTGGGCGGCTGCCAAGGCGAGCCGGCCGATGCACCGGGTCGTGGTCTCCGTGGTCGCCATCACGGCGACGCCGGGGTTCTTCGCAGACGCACAGCGCGAGGGGATCGTCGTGGCGGGTCTGCTGCTCCTCGTCTGGCTGCCGACCCTGCGGGTGCCGCGGGTGCTCGTGCCTGGCCTGGGCATCCTGGCCGCCAGCTCGCTGTACATCTACCTGACGCACTGGCAGGTCTACCCGCATCTGGAGCATCGGGTGCCGGTACTCGCGCTGCTCGCATCGCTCGCCGTCGGCATCGTGGCTGCCAGGGTCGCCGGGCGAGCCACGGTGGGGCTCGCTTGGCTGGCTAGGCTTCCGAGCCATGACCTCCTCGCTGGCAGGCTCCGGCCTGCGGTACGCCGTCGAGGGTGGCACCGCCACCGTGACGCTGTGTCGACCGGAGCTCCGTAACGCGCAGTCGCCGAGCACCTGGGCGGCACTCGCCGAGATCGGACGTAGCCTCCCCGACACGGTCCGGGTGGTGCTTCTCAAGGCCGAGGGTCCGTCGTTCAGCGCCGGGCTTGATCGTCGGATGTTCACGCCGGAGGGAGTGCCCGGCGACCGCTCGCTCCTGGACCTGGTGCGGCTCGACGACGCTGACCTCGTGGATGCGATCGCAACCTTCCAGGACGCCTTCAGCTGGTGGCGTCGCCCCGACGTGGTGTCGATCGCGGTCGTGCAGGGCCACGCGGTCGGGGCAGGCTTCCAGTTGGCGCTGGCGTGTGACCTGCGGGTGGTCTCGACGGATGCGCGGTTCGCCATGCGCGAGGCCTCACTCGGACTCGTGCCCGACCTGGGCGGGACCCAGCCGCTGGTCGAGGCGGTCGGCTACAGCAGGGCGCTGGAGATCTGTGCGACCGGGCGCTGGGTGGACGCCGTCGAAGCGCGCGACATGGGGCTGGCGACGATCGTCGTACCCCCCGATGAGCTGGACGCAGCCGCCGCCGACCTGACCGACGCACTGCTCGCCGCGCCCGCTGACGCCGTGACGGCTACCAAGGCGCTGCTCAGGGACGCCGCCAGGCGCGGCTACCCGGACCAGCTGGCCGCGGAGCGTGGAGCCCAGATCGGCCGGCTGCGCGCCCTCGCGCAGAGTCTCGGCGGGAACATTTCGGGCCCGACGGGTGTTTGAGCAGGCACGATGAGCCAACCGACCAGTCCGATGCGGATGATGCACCAGTTCAGCCGCGAGGACCCCACCAAGGGCCGCGGCGGCCTCAAGAAGGGCACAACGCGGCGCATCGTCGCCTTCGCGCGGCCGTACACCGCCCACATCGTGGCCTTCCTCGTGCTGGTCGTGATCAGCTCCGCCCTGGTCGTCGCCACCCCGCTGCTCTTCAAGCGGATCGTGGACGACGGTGTCATCCCCGGCGACAGCGGCTTGGTCACCCGGCTGTCGCTGCTCGTCGCGCTCATCGCCGTGGCCGAGGCAGCGCTCACGCTGGCGCAGCGCTGGTACTCCGCGCGGATCGGTGAGGGATTGATCTTCGACCTGCGTACCCTGGTCTTCGGCCACGTGCAGCGGATGCCGCTGGCGTTCTTCTCCCGCACCAACACCGGCTCGCTGGTCTCCCGGCTGAACAGTGACGTGATCGGGGCGCAGCGTGCCTTCACCTCGACCTTGTCCGGCGTTGTCAGCAACGTGATCAGCCTGATCCTGGTCGTGGGCACGATGCTGTTCCTGTCGTGGGAGATCACCGTGCTGGCGCTGGTGATGCTGCCGCTCTTCCTACTGCCCGCGAAGTGGGCAGGCCGACGGCTCGCCGGCCTCACCCACGAGCAGATGCAGACCAACGCCGAGATGTCGGCGATGATGACCGAGCGCTTCAATGTCGGCGGGTCGCTGCTGGTCAAGCTCTTCGGGCGGCTCCCCGACGAGCAGCAAGAGTTCTCCGGCCGAGCGGCCGAGGTGCGCGACTACGGGGTGCGGATCGCGATGATCGGCCGGATCTTCTTCAGCGCGCTCACGCTGGTGGCGGCCCTGGCCACCGCCCTGGTGTACGGCGTCGGCGGCCAGCTCGCGATCAGCGGCACGGTCACGGTCGGCACCCTGCTTGCTCTCTCCGCTCTCATGGGCCGCCTCTACGGGCCGCTGACCTCACTGGCCAACGTGCGGGTCGACATCATGACCGCACTGGTGTCCTTCGAGCGGGTGTTCGAGGTGCTCGACCTCAAGCCGATGCTCCAGGAGCGGCCGGGGGCCGTCGACCTGGCGGGCGCACCCGCGTCGGTGTCGTTCAGGAACGTGTCGTTCCGGTACCCGACATCTGACGAGGTCTCGTTGGCCAGTCTGGAGACAGTGGCGCGGCAGGACGCCCGTACGTCGGTCGAGGTCCTGCACGACGTGGACTTCGACATCGGCGAGGGCCAGCTGGTCGCGCTCGTCGGGCCGTCCGGCGCCGGCAAGACCACGATCACGCACCTCGTGGCACGGCTCTACGACGCCACGGCGGGCGAGGTGATCGTCGGCGGGCACAACGTACGCGACGTGCGACAGGCGTCGCTGTACGACATGGTCGGGTACGTCACGCAGGATGCGCACATGTTCCACGACACCATCCGGGCAAACCTCGAGTACGCCCGGCCGGGCGCCACCGACGACCAGATCCACACCGCCCTCGAGGCTGCCCAGATCGGACGCCTCGTCGAGTCCCTACCGGACGGACTCGACACCGTCGTCGGCGATCGCGGCTACCGGCTCAGCGGCGGGGAGCGGCAGCGGCTGGCCATCGCCCGACTGCTGCTCAAGGCGCCGCGCATGATCGTGCTCGACGAGGCCACGGCCCACCTCGACAGCGAGTCCGAGGCGGCGGTGCAGCGCGCCCTGGACACCGCACTCGAAGGGCGCACCTCGCTGGTCATCGCGCACCGACTCTCGACGGTGCGCAACGCCGATCTGATCCTCGTCGTCGTCGACGGCCGCATCGTGCAACGCGGCACGCATACCGAGCTGCTCGCCGCCAGCGGGGTCTACCGCGACCTCTACCGCACCCAGTTCGCCGACCAGACCGAGGTCATCCCCGCCTAACCCTCCCCACCTTCCCGTCGACCGGTCACCTTCTTCCCGTCGACCGGTCACCTTCTTCCCGTCGACCGGTCGGGTTGTTGCCCTGCCGGCCAGCCAGCATCGCCCTGGTATGAAGGGCTGATGGACCTGGGGCTGACAGATCGGGTGTACGTCGTGACGGCCGCCTCTCGCGGGCTGGGAAGGGCTGCGGCGCAGGTGCTCGTCGACGAAGGCGGCAAGGTCGTGATCTCGTCCCGGTCCGCCGCGTCGATCGAGGCCGCCGCGGACACGCTGGGTCGCGACGCGGCAGAGCCGGTGGCAGCTGACAACGCGGACCCGGCGACCGCCGAGCGGTTGGTGGCGACGGCATACGAGCGCTTCGGCCGCCTCGACGGCGCTCTGGTCAGCGTCGGCGGCCCGCCACCGGGGCTGATCGCCACGGTGACCGACGAGCAGTGGCGCGATGCCTTCGAGGCCGTCTTCCTCGGCGGGCTGCGCCTGGCGCGCACCGTCGCCGACCGGCTCGGCGAGAGCGGCGGCTCGATCGTCATGGTGCTCTCGACCTCGGTGCGGCAGCCGATCGGCGGCCTCGCGATCTCCAACGGGCTGCGACCAGGGCTCGCCATGGCGGCGAAGACCCTGGCCGACGAGCTCGGCCCACAAGGCATCCGGGTCAACGGGCTGCTGCCTGGCCGGGTCGAGACCGAGCGCGTGCAGGAGCTCGACGGGCTCAGCGCCGACCCCGACGCGACGCGGGCGCAGCACGAGGCCGGCATCCCGCTCCGACGGTACGGGCAGCCGAGCGAGTTCGGACGCGTGGCGGCGTTCCTGCTGTCACCCGCGTCGGACTACGTGACCGGTGCGATGATCCCCGTCGACGGCGGCTTGACCCGGGCGCTCTGATCGCCGGACGCGGTCGCCCACCCACTGATCCTGCCGATGGATCCGACATCTGCGGGGTCACAGCCCCGTGGTCGTCGGATCCTTCGGCTGGTGGTTGACCTGGTCGACGTACTCGCGGCGCGCGAAGTAGCCGAGGAACACCAGCGCCAGCACGGCGAAGAACCACCACTGCAGACCGTAGAAGAACGACGGGCCACCGCTCAGATCGGGCTCGTCGGCCAGCGCCGGGCTGGGCTGGACGGAGGGGTCCTCGCTCCTGAGGTCGACGAATCCGTCGTAGACCGGGTAGGGCAGCGTCTCGCCGATCGCGGCCGACGAGATCGCTCGGATGTCTCCGTCGTTGGGCACGATTCCGTCGCCCGTGGCATCGATGCGGACCCAGCCCGTCACGGTGACAGTGCCGGCAGGGGGCGCCGGTACGTCGGCGTCCACCGAGCCGGAGCCCCGCGTCTGCACCCAGCCGCGATCCACGATGAGCCCGGCCCCGGACTCGGTGACCAGGGGGACCACCACGTCGACACCGGGTGCCCCGTCACGGGTGCGATACAGCACCGAGAGCTGGTGGTCGACGTCGTAGCTGCCGGTGGCCTCGATCATGCGCCACTCGTCGCTCTCGGCCGGCGGGTGGTCTGGGCTCATCACCTGGTCGACAGGCACTGGCTCGGCGGCCAGGTTGGCGCGGGTCGTCTCATTGCGCTGCTGCCGTTCGTCGTACCGGTCGAACTGCCAGCGGCCGAGCTGGACGCACACCACAGCCACGACGAGCACCGCCAGGATCAGCCCGAGCCATCGCCGGGTGAGGAGGAAGCCAAGCACAGCGTCACCACGATATCGGGCTGCCTCGGGCCAGCCGGCCAGCGCAACCCGTAGGCTGGGGGAGTGAGGAGCACCAGCACGGCACTGGCCGACCAGTACGGTCGGGTGGCGACCGACCTCCGGGTTTCGCTTACCGACCGCTGCAACCTGCGCTGCTCGTACTGCATGCCTGCCGAGGGGCTGGATTGGCTGCCCACCCCGGAGGTGCTGACCGACGACGAGGTCGTGCGGCTGATCCGGATCGCCGTCGAGAAGTTGGGCGTCGACCAGGTGCGATTCACCGGCGGTGAGCCGCTGATCCGCCGCGGCTTCGTCGACATCGTGCGACGTACGACGGCCCTCACACCACGGCCACGCACGGCCGTCACGACCAACGGTCTCGGCCTGGACAAGGTCGCCGGAGCGCTGGCCGATGCAGGGCTGGACCGGGTCAACGTCAGCCTCGACACCGTGCGCGCCGAGTCGTTCCTGCAGATCACCCGCCGCGATCGCTTCGACGACGTCGTCAAGGGCCTGGCAGCGGCCGCCGAAGTGGGCCTGCTCCCGGTGAAGGTCAACGCGGTCCTGTTGCGCGGCCTCAACGACGACCAGGCGCCCGAGCTGCTGAGGTGGTGCCTGGACCGCGGCTACGAGCTGCGCTTCATCGAGCAGATGCCCCTCGACGCCCAGCATGGCTGGGACCGGCAGCGCATGGTCACCGCCGACGAGATCCTTGCCTCGCTCCGTGCCGACTTCGACCTGACGGCGCACCCGGAGGAGCGCGGCAGCGCCCCAGCCGAGCGGTTCCTGGTCGACGGAGGTCCCGCGACGGTCGGTGTGATCGGCTCGGTGACCAGGCCCTTCTGCGGAGACTGCGACCGGGTCCGGCTCACTGCCGACGGCCAGGTGCGGAACTGCCTGTTCGCCCGGGAGGAGTCAGACCTGCGCACCCCACTGCGTGGCGGAGCCTCCGACGAGGAGATCGCCGAGCGGTGGCGCACCGCCATGTGGGTCAAGCGTCCAGGCCACGGGATCGACGACGAGTCGTTCCTCCAGCCCAGCCGTCCGATGAGCTCGATCGGCGGTTAGCCATCACCGCAGGCGCACGCACCCCCGGTGTTGCCCGCTAGCGGTGGTGCTGCGTGTCAGTGGTGCCGCGTGCACGTGCTGCCTACCTATCGGTGCAGCGGCTCCGTCTCCCGGAGGAAGTTGCGCGCTGCCAGGAACTCCGTCAGAGACTGCTCGTGGTCGGCGCAGGCCAGCCAGGTCTTGCGGCGTTCGACGTCGTGGATCTTGGGGTTGTTCCAACGCAGCGCGACCGTGGCCGGGTTGCGGCAGCCCCGAGCGGAGCAGGTCAGCTCATCGGTCACTGTTGTTCGCCGGGCGGCCGGCTGGCGCCGGGGCCACTGTCATCGTCGACGCCGACCGGAGACTGGAGCATCGGGCGATCCTCCTGCAGGAACGAAGCCGGCCCGCCGGAGTGACGCCGGTCCGTGGCATTGGCGATCACGACGGCGACGTACGGCAGGAAGACCGCAGCGGCGACCAGCACCCAGCGCAGCACGCCAGCGGCGAAGAAGGCCCCGACGAAGCACAACGTGCGGATGCCCATCGACAACAGGTAACGCACTTCTCGGCGCCTGATGTCGGCGCTGCGGGCCGAGCGGGCCGACGTGATCGACACCGGGGTGCCGGCAGGATTGTCCACGGTTGTCTCCTTCGACTCCACCGTACGTCGTCGGCCCCGCGAACTCACCTCAGGTGGCACACCGACCTGTAGACGCATGACGGGCGCCCGTCCGGGAAACCCAGCATGATGGAGGCGACCACCGGCCCTGGGTCACCGAACTCGAGGAGAAGCCATGACCAACCGCACCTATCGGGTCACCGAAGTCGTCGGGACGTCACCCGACGGCGTTGACGACGCGATCGCGAACGCCATCCGGCGCGCCTCACGAACCCTTCGCCACCTCGACTGGTTCGAGGTCACGCAGATCCGCGGCCAGGTGGTAGACGACCACGTCGAGCACTTCCAGGTGGGGTTGAAGCTCGGCTTCCGGCTCGAGGACGACGAGTGAGGCGCTGTGGCTGAACCCTTTGACGCGCGCCCGCTCACCCTCCGCCCGCCCATGGCTGAAGCTCTTCACGCACACACAGGTGAGATCCTTCAGCCACAGTGGATTCGCCCCGATCCACACCCACCACCAGTCCACCACCCTTCCGCCGGCAGACCACCACGACAGGGAGTTCACCAGCCTTGAGCAGATCAGTACTCGTCACCGGCGGTAACCGAGGAATCGGCCTGGCGATCGCTAGAACGTTCGTGGACGCAGGCGACCAGGTCGCGATCACCTACCGCTCCGGCGACCCGCCCGACGGCTTCCTGGCGGTGCGATGTGACGTCACCGATCCCGAGGCGGTCGAGGCGGCGTTCACGGAGATCGAGGAGAAGCAGGGTCCGGTCGAGGTGCTCGTGGCCAACGCCGGCATCACGCGCGACACCCTGCTGCTGCGGATGTCCGAAGACGACTGGGGCGCGGTGATCGAGACCAACCTGACCGGCTCGTTCCGTGTCGCCAAGCGAGCGGCGAAGGGGATGGTGCGGCTTCGGCGTGGACGGGTGATCTTGATCTCCAGCGTGGTCGGGCTGCTGGGCTCGGCCGGCCAGGTCAACTATGCGGCCAGCAAGGCCGGGCTGGTGGGTATGGCGCGGTCACTCGCCCGTGAGCTGGGCAGCCGCGGCATCACGACCAATGTGGTGGCCCCTGGCTTCGTCGAGACCGACATGACCGCGGAGCTGCCGGAGGACAAGCAGTCGGAGTACAAGTCGGCCATCCCGTTGGGCCGCTTCACCACCAGCGAGGAGATCGCCGGCGTCGTCCGTTGGCTCGCCTCGGACGACGCCGGGTACATCACCGGCGCAGTGATCCCCGTCGACGGCGGCCTGGGCATGGGTCACTGACACACTGGTCCGCAACCTCGGTCACCACGTCATCTCGAGAAGGGCAATCTCCCATGGGCATCCTGGACGGCAAGCGCATCCTCGTCGCGGGCGTGACCATCGACAAGTCGATCGGGTTCGCCACCGCGAAGGTGGCGCAGGAGCAGGGCGCCACTGTGCTGATCTCCAACTTCGGTCGGGCGCTGGGCATCACGAAGCGGATCGCTAGCCGGTTGCCCGAGGAGGCGCCGGTGCTCGAGCTCGACGTCACGAACGAGGATCACCTGGCGGGGCTCGCCGACCAGGTCCGGGAGCACGTCGACGGCCTCGACGGGGTCGTGCACTCGATCGCCTACGGGAATCCCGAGACCATCCTGGGCGGCAAGTTCATGAGCGGGCCCTGGTCGGATGTGGGGCAGGCGGTGCAGGTATCGGCGTACTCGCTCCAGGCGCTCGCCACCGCGTGCCTGCCGGTGATGAGCCCTGGCGGCAGTGTCGTCGGTATGACGTTCGACGCGTCAGTCGCCTGGCCCGGCTACGACTGGATGGGGGTCGCCAAGGGAGCGCTCGAGTCCTGTAACCGCTACCTGGCCCGCGACCTCGGCCAGCACGGCATCCGGTCCAACCTGGTCAGCGCCGGACCGCTGCGCACCCTTGCTGCGAAGGCGATTCCCGGCTTCGAGCTGTTCGAGGGCGAGTTCGAGAAGCGCTCGCCGCTGGGCTGGCAGCTCGACGACCTCGAGCCGACCGCACGCACCGTGGTGGCGCTGCTGAGCGACTTCTTCCCGAAGACCACCGGCGAGATCATCCACGTCGACGGCGGGTACCACGCGATGGGCGCCTGACGGCCGCGCAGGCGATACCGTGACGCTGTGACCTCAGCGCTGGTCGAGCTTCGGGTGCTCGAAGGCCCCAACCTGTACTTCCCGAAGGCCGCGATCAAGCTGACGCTCGACCTGACCGGGTTGACCGAGGTCGACGAGGAGACCGCGCTACGACTGGCTCGCCGCATCGGCCTGGCGAACCCGCGACCCGGCTCCCCGGACTCGGGGTTTCGGCAGCGCTTCGCGGCCCGGGCCGTCGCCAGGCTGGTGCGTCAGGTCGCCGCCGAGGCCGGCACGCACCGGCTCGCCGTCCGTGTCCGTCCTACCAGCGACGTCCAGCGGCTGGTCCTCGCCTATCCCTGGCGCAACCGGACCCGGGCACAGGCACTGGGAGCCGCCGTCGCTCAGGTGCTCGACGCGCTTCCGGAGGCGGATGTCGACGCGGTGGTGAGCAAGGTCGCTGCCGACGTCCGTGCCGCCGAGGTCGGCGATCGTCCGACGACGATCCTGCCTACGATCCCCGTCATCGCCGTCACGGGCACCAACGGCAAGACCACGACCGCCCGCATGATCGGGCACATCGGCCGCACGGCCGGCCTGCACGTCGGCTGGTCGTCGACCGACGGCATCTACTACGACGGTGACTTGGTCGAGGCCGGCGACTACTCGGGGCCCAGCGGCGCGGGCCGGGTGCTGGCCCAGCCGGGCGTACAGCTGGCCGTCACGGAGACGGCGCGAGGCGGGATTCTGCTGCGCGGCATCGGCATCGTGCACAACGACGTCTCGGTGGTGACCAACATCAGTGCCGACCACCTGGGTATGCACGGGATCGAGACGCTCGACCAGCTGGCCGAGGTCAAGGGCGTCGTCCCGCACATCACGCGTCCGAGCGGCTGGGCCGTCCTCAACGGCGACGACCCGCGGGTGTTCGCGATGCGCAGCATGATCTCGGCGCGCGCGTGGGTCTTTTCACGCGACCCCGATTCACCCTCCGTGCGGGAGGTGCTCAACCACGGCGGTCGGGCCAGCACGGTCATCGACGGCTGGCTCTCGGTCCTGGCGCCCGACAGAGATCCCGACCCGCTGGTGCGCGCGGTCGACGTACCCATGACGATGGCCGGCCTGAGCCGCTTCAACGTCGAGAACGCGCTGGCCGCCGCCAGTGCGGCGTTGGCGGCCGGACTCCCGCGAGACGCCGTGATCGGCGGCCTGGAGTCCTTCGCACCCGGTCCCGAGCTTAACCCGGGTCGGATGAACATCTACTCGCTGCACGGTCTCACCGTGATCCTGGACCTCGCGCACAACGCCGCCGGGCTGGAGGCGCTGCTCGAGGTGATGCGCGGCCTCTGTCCGGCCGGCGCCCGCACCCTGCTCGCGCTCGGCACCGCCGGCGACAGGACGGACGACGTCGTGCGCACGCTCGGTGAGCTGGGCGCCCGCGATGCCGACGTCGCGGTGATCGTGCACAAGGACGCCTACCTCCGTGGTCGCCCCATGGCGGAGCTGTCCGCGCTGTACCGGGAAGGTGCCGCGCTGGTCGGCGTCACCGACGTCCCCGACTACGCCTCGGAGCTCGCCGGCCTTGAGGCGCTGGCGGAGCGGGGTACGCCGGGGGACGTGGTGGCGGTGATGTGTCACCAGGATCGCGAGGTGCTCCACGCCTGGCTGATCGACCGTGGCGCCACCGTTGACGCTCCCGCCGTACTGCGCGACAAAGTGATGAAAGCGGCCGACGCCATCCCTAGCTGATCCGCCGCCCGCCCAGGACGCTCCGCACTACACCGTGAATCGCAGGAAGGTGTCCCGTCACAGGGTGGTTTAGCGTGCCAGCGTCCCGCACTTCGCGCGGCGAAGTGGCGCGGTGGTCAGGTGCTGGGAGTGAAGTCCGGGTCGCCCACGACGTCCTCGTCGCGGCCCGCGCCGGCCTGTGCCTGGTTGGACCAGGACTCGAGCTCGGCCAGCACCGCAGAGTGCTTGTCGACGCAGAGCACGACCAGGTCGCCCTTGTTGGCGCGCGCCATCACGTGTCGCGTCGCATCGATCTCGTCGAGCACGATCTCGACCTGCTTGCAGCGGGCTCCCGAAGCCGAGGCCTCGCGAACGCCTTGCGCGACGAGCTCGGCCACGTCGCCCCGCTCGCGCCCCCGCAGAGCGGCATCCTCGCGCACGACGATGACGTCGAAGTGGTCGGATGCCACCCGCCCGAGCTCGAGCATGTCTTCGTCGCGCCGGTCTCCGGCGGTGGCGATCACCCCGAGCAGGGAGGGCTTCGCCAGGTCGCTCGACGCCAACAGGGTTTCGTGCACGCGATCGACGAAGTCGCCCAGCATCCGCATGCCCGGCGCGTTGTGACAGTAGTCGACGACGACCTGCACACCGTCGACCTCGATCTCGTTGAGGCGGCCGGGGGAGAGGTAGTAGTTGGTCGAGAAGGATCGCAGCCCCTGCCGGATGTCGTGCAGCGGCGCCCCCGCTGCGAAGGCGGCTGCCGCAGCGGCGAGTGAGTTCTGCACGTTCATCCGCGCTCGGCCGCCGAAGGTGGCCGGCAGCAGGTGGGTCCACGCCAGCTGCATCTCCCGGTTGCCATGCCGGACCACGATCATGTCGCCGCGATCGCTCGACTCGAGCACGACGGCCTTGCCGCCTCGCCGGCAGTGCGCATCGATGAGGTCACGCACCTCGCTTCCGCGCGGCTCCATGCTGAACCACACCACCTCACCGGAGCAGCGGCGCCGCATCGCCCGAACCAGCGGCTCGTCGGCGTTCAGCACCGCGTGACCGTGCCGAGGCACGGCCTCGACCGGCACGGCCTTCACCTCGGCCAGCTGCTCGACCGTGTCGATGCCGCGCGTGCCGAGATGGTCGGGCTGCACGTTGAGCACCACGGCGACGTCGTTGCGCTCGTAGCCGAGACCCTCGCGGAGGATGCCGCCACGCGCCACCTCGAAGACGGCGAAGTCGACGCGGGGATTCTGCAGCACCATCCGCGCCGACTTCGGTCCGGAAGCGTCGGCCCGGATGACCAGCCGCTCGTCGATAACGACGCCGTCGGTCGACGTCATACCGACCTTGCGCCCGATGCCCTTGAAGATGTGCGCGATCATCCGAGACGTCGTCGTCTTGCCGTTGGTGCCGGTGACCGCGACGATCGGGATCCGGCTGGACGCCCCCGGCGGGAACAGCATGTCCACGACGCTCTTGGCGATGAACTGCGAGTCGCCGATCGTCGGGTGGGTGTGCATCCGGAAGCCAGGTGCCGCGTTGACCTCGCAGATCGCCCCGCCGGTCTCCCGCACCGGCTCGGTGATGTCGGGACAGATGAAGTCGATGCCGGCGATGTCGAGCCCGATGACCCGGGCCGCCTCTTCGGCGATCTCGATGTTCTCCGGATGGGCCTCGAAGGTCCGGTCGATGGAGATGCCGCCGGTGGACATGTTGCCGGTCAGGGTGAGCTTGATAATCGCGTCGGCAGGGGGTACGTCGTCCATTGCGAAGCCCTGGTCACGCACGAGCGAGACGGCAGCCTCGTCGACCTTGATCCGGGTCAACACCTTCTCGTGGCCCACCCCTCGTCGGGGGTCGGCGTTGGTGCTCTCGACCAGCTCGGTGACCGTGTGCTGGCCGTCGCCCATGACATGGGCCGGCACCCGCTCGGCGATCGCGGCGATCCGTCCGTCGATCACCAGGCAGCGATAGTCGCGACCGGAGACGAAGGACTCGACGATGACCCAGCCGCGCCGAGACTCCTCCTGTGCAATGGCGAAGCCACGCCTGACGTCCTGTTCGCCCTGCAGGTCCAGGCACACACCACGGCCGTGGTTGCCGTCGAGCGGCTTGACGACGACGGGGTAGCCGATCCGGCTGGCCACGCCGACCGCCTGATCCTCGGTGCGCACCGACTCCGCGCGAGGCACCGGCAGCCCGGCCGCGCTGAGCAGCCGGCCGGTGAGGTCCTTGTCGCTCGCGACATCGACAGCGATCGCCGAGGTGCTGCTCGTCATGGTCGCCCGGATCCGCTTCTGGTGCACCCCCTGACCGAGCTGGACCAGCGAGTACTGGTTGAGCCGGATCCACGGGATGTCACGCGACACGGCCTCGTCGATGATCGCCTGGGTCGACGGACCGAAGGCGGTGCGCTCGGCGCGCACGATGAAGCGCTCGAGCTCCTCGGCGAAGTCGAAGTCGGGCTCGGGGGAGACGAGGTGGTTGACCATGCGTACGGCGAGGCGGCCGGCCTGGACCCCGACGTTCTCGTCGACGTACCCGTAGATGACGTTGTAACGGCCGCGCTCGCCGGGGACCTGTCGGGTCTTGCCCCGCCTCAGGTCATGCCCGACCTCCTGCTGCAGTTGCAGCGCGACGTGCTCGCTGACGTGCCCGAGCCAGGTGCCTTCCTCGAGGCGCTCGACGAAGCCGCCGCGGCGACCGCGCGAGCACGAGTGCTCGCGGATGCCCGGGAGCAGCTCGAGCAGCTGCTCGGTGAAGCCGGGGATACGGTCGGTAGGCCAGTCTTCGAGACCGCCCAGATCGACGACGAGGTGCACGGCCTTCTCGTAGGACCAGATGTTGGCGCCTCGGTAGATCCTCGTCTCGAGGATGGCCAGGTCCGGGCTCGGGCCGCTCGGGTCCGCGTCGGGCTGTGTGCCCTCGCCGGGTTGCGTCCCGGGGTCGGTCGTGAGGTCACTCATCGGCGGACTCCTCCCGGTCGTGGCCGGCCCGGGAGCGACGCCGCCGCAAGTTCGTCGGCGAGGCACCCTCGGCGGCGATGTCGCGGGCCAGCTGGCGCAGGTCCGCACCCGCGACCTCGAGCTCGGCGGCCTCGGCAGGATCCGGCTCGGCCCGGCTCGACATGAGGCTTCGCTCCCTCAGATCGAACCTCGCACCAGCGGGCAGCACGTGCAACCGCGCCCCCGACACGAGCAGCGGTTCGGTGCGCTTGGCCTCGTGCGCGTTGCTCAGCATCTCGCGGCCGTCCAGGATCGTGACGGCGCCGCGGCCGACCACCTCGAGCAGCCGGCGCTCGGTCACGACCGCCGCCGTGTCCTCGTCGATGCCTATCCCCAGCAGGTTCGGGGACTGCGCCACGAGCATGATCAGCCGACCGTAGCGGTTCCGCTGGGCGAAGTGCTGATCGATGACGCAGTTGTCGAGCAGTCCGAGCCCGGCAGCGAGCTGGGTCATGCGCTGCTTGGGGGTTGCGCCACCGCTCCCGAAGGCGACCATGAAGGCGGACTGGATGCTGGCGCCGGCCGACGTACCCCCGACAGTGACGCCACGGTGGTGTGCGCGGGTGATGGCGTCGCCGAACGCCGTGCCGTTGACGACGCCTGAGAGCTTGAGCTGGTTGCCTCCGGTCATGAAGATCCCGGTGACCTCGTCGAGCCGGGCCGCCAGTCGGGGGTCCTCGGCCTGGTCGCGCGACTCGGGCCGGACCGAGCTGACCTCGGCGGCCCCGAGGCGACGGAACAGCGCGTCGTACAGCTCGACGACCTCGGGACCCAGCGACGAAGCCGTGGGAACCACGGCGATCCTCGCCTCGCGGCCGCCGCAGGCCGCCACGAAATGCCTCAGCACCGTACGCCGATCGAGCTTGTCCTCGGCGCCGCCGATCACGTAGAGGCGGCCGGGTGTCTCCGGGCCAGACATGCGGAGAACACTACGGCCTGGCGACGTTGGGGCCTGGGCGGGCAAGCGGCGCGGCGCGCGCCGGCGCGGCGTGCCGGGCTGAAGCGGAGGCGACATGATGGGGCGATGACCGTGGACTCCCACACGCTCGTCGTGATGCGCCATGCCAAGACCGAGACGTATGCCGGCAGCGACAGGGCTCGTGAGCTCACCGCCAGGGGCGTCGCGGACTCGCGCGCGGCGGGTCGATGGCTGAGGGCTGAGGGGCTGGCGCCCGACCTCGTGCTCGTCTCGACCGCGGTGCGCGCGCGCCAGACGGTCGAGCACGTCGCGGAGGCGCTGGGTCGCCAGGTCCGGGTGGAGGCGCTCGATGACCTGTATGCCGCCGACGTCGACGACGTACTGGGCATCTGTGGTCGGATCACTGCCGGAGCCGGCACGGTCATCATCGTCGGTCACAATCCGACGATGGCCGACGTGGTTCACACCCTGCTCGGCGACGCGGACGAGCGGGAGGTCGCGCACCTCGCCACCGCGGGACTGGCGGTGGTGGAGCTGCCGGGGGAGTGGGCGGACATCGCCCCAGGAACCGGTCGGTTGGTGTCCAGCCACGTGGCGCGTGGTTGACCGGTCGCTCCCGGTCAGGAGCGGCCGCACCGGCGCTCAGGGGACGGGCGGTGAAGGCGTGGTGATGCCGTCACCGGCGTCGGCCGTCTCGATGTCCTCCCGGCTGATGCCGAGCAGGTAGAGGATCGTGTCCAGGTAGGGGACGTTGACCGATGTGTGCGCCTTCTCCTGCACGACCGGCTTGGCGTTGAAGGCGATGCCGAGTCCCGCCACCGCGAGCATGTCGAGGTCGTTGGCACCGTCGCCGATCGCCACGGTCCGGTCGAGGCTGATCTTGGAGTCCGCCGCGAAGTCGCGCAGCGCGTCCGCCTTGGCGGCGCGGTCGATGACCGGCCCGACGATCCGGCCGGTGAGCCTGCCGTCGACCGCCTCGAGCTCGTTGGCGCGTGCGTAGTCGATCTTCAGGTCGGTCGCCAACCGGTCGGTGAGGTGGCTGAAGCCGCCGCTGACGATGCCGAAGCGGTAGCCAAGGCGCTTCAGCGTGCGGACCAGGGTGCGCGCACCGGGTGCCAGCTCCATGGCGTCGTACACCTCGTCGAGGACCGACACGTCGAGCCCCGCCAACAGCGCGACCCGCCGGCGGAGCGACTCCTCGAAGTCCACCTCGCCATGCATCGCCTGCTCGGTCACCTCGGCGACCCGCTTCCGGACTCCGGCGTGCTCGGCGAGGGTGTCGATCACCTCACCCTGCAGCAGTGTGGAGTCGACGTCCATCACGACGAGGCGGCGCCCGTGTCGGAGCAGCCCGACGTTCTGGACGGCGACGTCGACGTCCTGTTGCATCGCCTCGGCTGCAAGGAGCTGGCGCAACCGTACGACGTCGGTGCCCGACACGTGGAACTCGATGGCCGTGACGGGATACCGGGCCATGCGCACGATCCGGTCGATGTTGGCCCCGGTGTCGGAGATCCGGCCGGTGATGGCCGAGACTGCGCGCGGTGGTAGCGGATGGCCCAGCAGTGTGACGTGGGCGCGTCCCTCCCGCCGGCGCGCGTTGTCGCCTGCGCCCTGCGCTACCTCCACCTCCATGCCGAGCTCGCCGGACACGCGTCGGACGGCCTCGGTCACCCGGTCCTGCTCGCGCGACGTACGGGGGGCGGTGACCAGGATGCCGAGCACCAGCCGCCCGCGCAGCACGATCTGTTCGATGTCCAGCACTTGGACGCCGAAGCCTGACAGCGCCCCGAACGTCGCTGCCGTGACACCCGGCCGGTCGTACCCAGTCAGCGTGATCAGCAGCGTCGGTGTCTGGTCCATGGCGGCGACCCTCGCTAGCCCTTCTCGACTGCAGAGCAGGCGGCGACGACCGCGGCACGGGCGGCGTGTTCTAGGGGAGACAACAGGTCACGGCGGGCGGCCATCTCCGACGAGGTGACTCCGCCCTCGTCGCGCGTGGCGATCCGGACGATCTCCATGCCCCGTAGTCCGCTGACGAAGGTGCGCGATGCCTCCGCGCTCGGCAACGACATGGCGGCGTCGAACCGTGCCGGGGCACGCAGGTTGAGCAGCAGGTCGGCCGCCCCTGGACTCCAAGTCGCGACGTCGAGCGCCGCCAGTCCATCGGCCGCCGCGAGCAGTTGCCGGCGCAGCTCGCGGTCGCTGTCGTCGACCTGGGGCAGGTATGCCGGCGGGGTCGCCGGACAGACGCGCCAGTGCACGGCGTCGCCGGCCGGCGACGCCGACGGCACCAGGCCGCGTCCTGGCCCGTGCAGCACCACGGCCTCGCCCGCCTCGAGCGCATCGAGGTTGAAGCCCGCGGGGCCGCCCAGGCCGAGTGGGTCGCCGGGACGCGGGAGGCAGGCGCTGACCCGGTGGACGCCGTACCGCCTCAGCTCTCCGAGCAGGAGCGCTGGCGGCAGCGGAGGGTGGTCGTCCCAGCCACGCACGTCCACCGCGGCGCCGGCACCGAGAACCCCGGCGATCACGGCGTCACTGCTCTCGCGGCCGGCCAACCAGGCATTGAGCCAGCTGGCCAACCGGGCGGCACGAGGCACGATGAACACGCCGACAGCCTACGAGCGCCCGGCTCTACGATGCAGGTGACCCGCGGCGCGCCACCCGGTCAGCGCACCGACCCGGCCCGGGCCCTAGGTTGGACACCTCAGATCGACGACCGACGAGGAGCACCATGGCACCGGTGATCGAGCTGGCGGACGTCTCGGTCGTCCGGGGTTCGACGCGGCTCCTCAGCAACGTGACCTGGGCGGTCGACGACGACGAACGGTGGGTCGTGATCGGGCCCAACGGAGCCGGCAAGACCACTCTCCTCCAGGTGCTGGGCACCCATATCCATCCCACCGAAGGCGTCGTCGGCATCCTCGAGGAGGTGGTGGGCACTGTCGACGTGTTCGAGCTGCGTCCCCGGATCGGTCTCACGAGTGCATCGTTGGCCGACCGGATCCCACGAGACGAGAGGGTCAGCGACGTCGTCGTGTCCGCGTCGTACGCCGTGCTGGGCCGATGGCGGGAGCGGTACGACGACCTCGACCACGCACGTGCCTGGGCGCTGCTCGCCGAGGTCGGGATCGATCACCTGGCCGAGCGGACCTTCGGCACGCTCAGCGAGGGTGAGCGCAAGCGGGTGCAGATCGCGCGCGCCCTGATGACCGACCCCGAGCTGTTGCTGCTGGACGAGCCGGCGGCCGGGCTCGACCTTGGGGGTCGTGAAGACCTGGTCAACACCCTGTCGGTGCTGGCCATGGATGAGAACTCGCCCACGACGGTGCTGGTGAGCCACCATGTCGAGGAGATCCCGCCCGGCTTCTCGCACGTGCTCATGCTGAGGGCAGGAGAGGTCGTCGCGGCCGGCCCGCTGCCGACCACGTTGACCGAGGAGACCTTGGCAGCGACGTTCGGTATGCCGCTCGAGCTGGACAGACACGGCGACCGCTACTCCGCACGACGCCGTACCGCCGTACACCGACGCTGACCGTGACAACAGTCGAGGGGATCCTGGTCTTCCTGGCCGGTGTCAGTGCCGGGCTGATCAACACGGTCGTCGGCTCAGGCACTCTGATCACCTTCCCGACGCTTCTGGCGGTGGGCTACCCACCGGTGCTGGCCAACGTGTCCAACACGATTGGGCTCGTGCCCGGCAGTGTCTCGGGCGCGATCGGCTATCGCCGTGAGCTGTCCGGCCAGCGCCAGCGCATGCGCCGGCTCGGGGTGGCGTCGGTCATCGGTGGCATCACGGGGGCGGTGCTGCTGCTGCGGCTGCCGGCGGCTGCGTTCGAGGCAGTGGTCCCGGTGCTGATCGGGCTCGGGTGCGTGTTGGTGGTGCTCCAGCCCTGGATTGCCCGCCGGGTCCGCCCGCCGGAGTCTGCGCCGGCCCATGGGTCGGTCACGGTGTGGGTGCTGGTGCTGCTGACCGGTGTGTACGGCGGGTACTTCGGCGCCGCCCAGGGCGTGCTGCTCATCGCGATCCTCGGACTCGGGCTCGACGAGACCCTGCAGCGGGTCAACGCGGCGAAGAACGTGCTGGCCGGCATCGTCAATGGCGTGGCCGCCGCGGTGTTCATCCTCGTGGCCGAAGTTGCCTGGGCCGCGGCAGGGCTCATTGCGGCGGGCTCGATCATCGGTGGTCAGCTCGGTGCCACGGTGGGGCGTCGGCTGCCGTCGCCGATGCTGCGCGGCTTCGTGGCGGTAGTCGGCGTCGTCGCGATTATCGATCTGGTCCGCTAACTCGCAAACAACCTGGCGGGTCAACGGAAGGCGGCTGGCCGGAAGGCTCGAGTGGCGTGCTCGTGCTGTCGTCGGGTCGTGGTAAGCGCACATACCGGCCACTCGGCAGCTCGCCCGGTAGCCAAGGCCAGTTCCTCGACGCCGTCCTCGACTGACGCTTCCGCCGAGAGGCCAGCTTCTTCCCCTCGAGTGGCCAACGTGTTCCTGTCGAGCGGTCACCTTGTTTCCGGCCGAGCCGGCGAGGGCAGTTCCGGAGGGAAGAACCTGACTCTCGCTGGGAAGAACCTGAACTCTCGGCGGGAAGAACTAGGCGGGTCAAGGGGGAGGGAAGGGAAGGAAAGGGTCAGGGGAGGGCGTAGGGCAGCCAGCGGTCGACCTGCTCGTAGGCCTCGTCGCGGACGTCCTTGCGGGACAGGAAGACGTCGTGCATGGCGCCCTCGAGCCGTACGACGGTGACCTGGGTGCCGAGCTGGTGCGACCACTTCGCGATCTGCCGGACGTCGAGCACGATGTCGGTCGAGGTGGCCTCCTCGCTCCAGTGCTCGGGCGTCGTGCTCCGCGCCGAACACAGTGAGAGCACGGGGGCTCCGACGTCGATGCCGCGGTGCACGGACCGGTGCCCGATCCGGACCGCGCGGAGCCAGCCGGCGTGCACGATGTAGCTCTCCCTTGGCTTCCACGCCAGGTCGAAGTCCCACTCACCGCGGAAGTTGCGGTGGATCGCCTCCACGTAGACCCCATTGACCGTGCGCGGCACGACGGCGTACGGGCGCCGAACTCCGAGCCGGTTGACGGCCTCGGTGCCGATCGTCCGGTTGAAGAGCGAGCCTTGGAGGTCGAGCCAGGCGCTGTTGAGCACGAACGCCTGCGCGACCGGGTCGCCTTGGCTGCGCCGCCGGTCGGCCCACAGGCTCGTGATGAGGGCTCCCGTGGAGTGCGCGTTGACCACGACTCGCTGGTGTCCGTCGCGCCCCTTGATCAGCTCCAGCGCGCGGTCGAGCTCGGCGTCGTACTCGGCGAGGTCGCGACAGAAGTTGGGGGTCTGGTGGGGGAGCAGCGAGCGGCCGTACTTACGCAGGTCTACGGCATAGAAGTCGTACCCGCGGGTGGTCCAGAAGTCTGCCTGACCGACGCCGAAGTAGTAGTCGCAGAAGCCATGCACGTGCAGCACCGCGCCACGCACCGCACCTTCCGCGGGCCGCCGTACCAAGGTGGCGACGACGGCGCCCTCGTCGTCGTCGGGAAGTGTGATGGTCTCCCGGGTGTACGGCGGACCCAGCACATCGGTCTCGGCCATGTCCGCGCGCCTGCTCGCGTCGTCGGAGGTCACGCCTGGTGGGTGCCGACGAGCACCGCTCGGCCGAGGGACTTGAAGGCGAGCGTGAACGACACGACTGCGGGGGAGGCGTCCCGGTCGACTCCGAGGGTGTCCTCGCCGACGGCGTGGACGACGAAGTAGTAGCGGTGCGGGTGGTCACCGTCCGGCGGAGCGGCACCGGCGAAGTCGAAGCTGCCAGCGTCGTTGCGCACGTGGAACGCGTCGCCCGGCAGGCTCTCGTCGGCGCTCCCGGCACCGGCCGCGAGCTCCGTTGCCTCGTTGGGTACGTCGACGGCGACCCAGTGCCAGAACCCGCTCGGGGTGGGGGCGTCGGGGTCGAAGCATGTGACGACGAAGCTCTTGGTGCCCTCGGGTGCGCCGCTCCACGCCAGGTGCGGCGAGCTGTTGCCGGCTGCGGCGACCTGCCCCGGGTCGAGCGGCTCACCGTGCGACACGTCGTCGCTGGTGAGCACGAACGAGGGCAGCGGCGGCAGCTTGGCGTAGGGGTCTTCGGCCACAGGGCGTTCGAGAGTCATGGGTCCATCCTTGTCCGGGGCGCGCTCCCGTCAAGTGAGACACGGCGGGCGCTGCGGGTCGGTCGTCGTACGGTGAGTCGATGTCGGACTCTCCGCCGTTGTACCCCGTGGGCTTACGCCTCACCGGGCGCAAAGTGGTGGTGGTCGGCGGCGGCAAGGTGGCCCAGCGCAGGATCCCGGGCCTGGTGGCGGCGGGAGCCGCCGTCGAGGTGGTCTCGCCGGAGTCCACTCCGGCAGTCGAGGGGCACGCCCGGCGGGGCGAGATCCGATGGCACCAGCGGCCGTACCAACCCGGTGACCTCGCCGGCGCATGGTACGTGCTCGTCGCCACCGACCGACCCGACGTCAACGCGGCTGTCTCGGTCGAGGCGGAGGAGGGCCGGGTCTTCTGCGTCCGGAGCGATGACCCACCGGAAGCTACCGCGTGGACGCCGGCTGTCGGCCGGCACGGGCCGCTCACTGTCGCCGTCCTCGGCAGCCGGGACCCTCGGCGGTCGGCCGCCGTCCGGGACGCCATCGTCGATCGGCTGCGCAGTGGTGAGATCGCAGCGCCGAAGGATCGGATGCGCACGGCCGGGGTGGTGCTGGTCGGGGGCGGGCCAGGAGACCCGGAACTGATCACGGTCGCCGGTCGCAGAGCCCTGCAGGAAGCCGAGGTCGTGATCGTCGACCGGCTGGCACCGCGCGAACTGCTGGCGGAGCTGGCCCCACACGTCGAGGTGATCGATGCCACGAAGCTGCCGCGCGGGCGGGCAGCCGACCAGACGGACCTCAACCAGCTCATGGTCGAGCGCGCGCTGGCTGGCAAGAGCGTTGTGCGGCTCAAAGGTGGTGATCCCTTCGTCTTCGGACGCGGCTTCGAGGAGGCCATCGCGTGTGCGGAGGCCGGCGTCCCGCTCCGGGTGGTGCCTGGCATCACCAGTGCCGTCGCGGTGCCGGCGCTCGGGGGAATCCCCGTCACGCACCGGGGGGTGGCGCACGAGTTCACCGTCGTCTCCGGGCACATCCCGCCCGGTCACCCGGACTCCCTGGTGAACTGGCAGGCGCTGGCAGGCATGCGCGGCACGCTGGTGCTGCTGATGGCGGTCGACAACCTGGGTGACATCACCGACGCACTGATCGCGGGCGGCCGCGACCCGATGACGCCGGTCGCCGTCGTCCAGGACGGCTCGCTCGCCTCCCAGCGGCGCCTCACCGGGACACTCACCGACATCGCGCCCGTGGCTGCCGCAGGGCACATCCGCCCGCCGGCCATCGTGGTGGTCGGCGACGTGGTGGCGGTGGCGGGGAGGGTCGCCGATCGATCACCGGCCGAGACATCAACGGGGCACCAGGCCGCAGCGGCCGCGCCCGCCTGACCACGGCCGTGGTGCGGCCGATAATGGCCGTATGCCGACGCAGGTGAGGATCGACGACCCCACCGATCCGAGGCTCGCCGATTACGTCTCGCTGCGCGACACGCAGCTTCGCAAGCATCTCGAGGCCGAGCACGGGCTCTTCATCGCCGAAGGGGAGAAGGTGGTGCGTCGTGCAGTGTCGGCCGGCTATCCGGTGCGGTCGTTCCTCATGGCTGAGCGCTGGCTGGACGGGCTGGCGGCCGAGCTGGCCGCAACCGACGCTCCCTGCTACGTCGTCAGCGAGCGGCTTGCGGAGCAGGTCACCGGCTTCCACGTGCACCGCGGGGCTCTGGCATCCCTGGCCCGGCTACCGTTGCCGGCACCTTCGGACATCCTCGCCGGAGCGCGTCGGATCGTGCTGCTCGAGGACATCGTCGACCACAGCAATGTCGGCGCCGTGTTCCGGTCGGCAGCCGCCCTCGGCATGGACGCCGTGCTGCTGTCCCCGCGGTGCGCCGACCCGCTGTACCGGCGGTCCGTCAAGGTCGCCATGGGCGCGGTGTTCGCACTGCCGTGGACCCGGCTCGAGGAGTGGTACGACGCCCTGCCACAGCTCTCTCAGGCAGGTTTCGCCACCCTGGCGCTCACACCGGCGACCGATGCGATGCCGCTGCCTGAGGCTGCGGCGACGTACGCCGACCAGCGGGTCTGTGTGGTGCTCGGCTCCGAAGGGCACGGCCTGACCTCGCGATGGTTGACCGCGGCCGACGTACGGGTGTCGATCCCGATGGCGGCCGGGGTTGACTCCCTCAACGTGGCCGCCGCGTCCGCGGTCGTGTTCTACGCGCTTCAGCAGAGACGTCACCGACTCGCGGACTGGTCGCCCGAGGTCAGCGGTTTGACGCGGTAGGCATCGCGGCGGTGTGCGATGTCGAGGACCGTGAAGGTTCGCTCCGCGTCGTCGATGCGGTAGATGACGCGGTAGGTGCCTCGCCGGGCGCTGTGCCGATATCGAGTGGGGCCTGGAGGCGCTTGCCGAACTCGCTGGGGGTTGTCCAGCAATGCCCCGACGATGAGCTCGTGTGCGGCGAAGGCAACGGTCCCGGGGCAGATGCTGCGCAAGCTGACGTCGCGCCGTGGGCTTCGGGGGCACGGATGCACGTCCCTTACACCTGACGTGTATGATACGTGTATGTCCAAGGTGCGTACGAACATCGAAATCGAGGACGACCACGTGCGGGCGATCATGGACCGCTACGGCGTCCACACCAAGACCGAGGCTGTCGGGTTGGCGTTGCGCCACCTTGCGGGTCAGCCGATGACGCGCGAGCAGGCGCTGGCGATGCGGGGCGCCCGCGCGATCGACGACGTTCCGGGCGACGCCGCTCCGCGGGGCGCGGCGTGATCCTGGCCGACACGTCGGCGTGGGTCGAATATGACCGAGCCACAGGCAGCGCGGTGGACCAACGCGTGGCAGAGCTGATTGCCAACGGCGGCCCCCTGATGGTTACCGAACCTGTGCTGATGGAGGTGTCGGCCGGCGCGCGCAGTGATGCACGGGCGGCAGACCTGCGACGCTTGCTGTTGAGCTTCCGGTTTGTGCCCTTCGACGCCGTCACCGACTTCGACGCCGCCGCGAGGATCTACCGCCGGTGTCGGCAGGCGGGCATAACC
Source organism: uncultured Actinomycetota bacterium (assembly GCA_963830495.1). Taxonomy (GTDB): domain Bacteria; phylum Actinomycetota; class Actinomycetes; order Propionibacteriales; family Nocardioidaceae; genus CAWHMS01. The sequence continues at coordinate 434,622 of CAWHMS010000001.1, forward strand.
CCGCGCGGGATGGTCGACTGCATGATCGCGGCAGTTACCTACCGTCGCGGAGCCGCGCTGCTCTCGTGGGACGTCGACATGGACCGGGTCGCTAGGGTCATCGGTATCGACCTGGACGAGGCATCGCTGCGCGCTTGACGCCTATCGCGCCACTGTCACTCACCGGGCCAGGCTCGCTTGCGAGCGCGGTGACCGTCTTCAAGGAGCTCCGAGCGGTCGGCTCAGACGTCCCCACCCAGGTAGGCGGCGCGCACTGCCGGGTCACCCTCGAGCTCCGAGCCGGTGCCGGAGCGGACGATCTCACCGGTCTCGAGGATGTGCGCGGTGTCGGCACGCTTGAGTGCCTGCGCGGCGTTCTGCTCGACGAGGAGAACGGTCGTGCCTTGTTGGTGGATCTCCTCGATGATGGCGAAGATCTGCTGGATCAGCTTGGGGGCCAGACCCATGGAGGGCTCGTCGAGCAGCACCAGCCGCGGGCGGGCCATCAGGGCGCGGCCGATCGCGAGCATCTGCTGCTCACCCCCGGACAGGGTGCCGGCCGTCTGCCCGACCCGCTCCTGCAGCCGGGGGAAGAGCTCGAAGACCCGCTGGCGGTCCGGCAACAACTCCTTGGCACTGCGGTCCTTGCGGGCGTAGGCGCCCATGTCGAGGTTCTCCTTGACCGACATGCCGGGGAAGATGCCTCGACCCTCAGGAGACTGGCTGATACCCATGAAGACGCGCTCGTGCGACGGCACCTTGGTGATGTCCTGGCCGTCAAAGACGATGCGCCCAGTGCGCGCCTTGCGGAGCCCGGAGATGGCCTTGAGCGTGGTGCTCTTGCCGGCGCCGTTGGCCCCGATCAAGGTGGCAACGGTGCCTTCCTCGACGCTGAAGCTCAGGTCGCGGATGGCCTCGATGTGGCCGTAGTTGACCGACAGGTCCTCGATCTCAAGAAGCATCTTCGTCGACCCCTAGATAGGCGGCGATCACGGCCGGGTTGTCCTGGATCTCCTCTGGCTTTCCCTCGGCGATCTTGCGGCCGAACTCGAGTACGACGATCCGGTCGGTTACGCCCATGACCAAACGCATGTCGTGCTCGATCAGCAGCACCGTGTAGCCGCGGTCGCGGACCTTGCGGATCAGCGCCATCAGCCGACGCTTCTCCTCCGGGTTGAATCCCGCGGCCGGCTCGTCGAGGCAGAGCAGCTTTGGTTCTGTCGCGATCGCGCGGGCAATCTCGAGCCGTCGTTGGTCGCCGTACGACAGACTCTCGGCCAGTTCGTCGCTGCGACCGCCGATGCCGACGAACTCCAGCAGCTCCTGGGCTCGGGCGAAGCCCTCAGCCTCTTCGCGTCGGTGTCTGGGCAGCCGGAACAAGGCAGAGATCACGCCCGTCTTGTGCTGAGCGTCTCCGCCGACCATCACGTTCTCCAGCGCCGTCATGATCCTGAACAGCCGGATGTTCTGGAAGGTGCGGGCGATGCCGAGCTGGATGATCTTGTGCCGCTTCATACCGGTGAGTGGCCGGCCCTCGAAGCGGACCTCTCCCGAGGTTGGCCGGTAGACGCCGGTCGTGACGTTGAAGCAGGTCGTCTTGCCCGCACCGTTTGGTCCGATCAGGCCGAGGATCTCGCCCTTTCTGATCTCGAAGCTCACCCCGTCGAGCGCGGTGACACCGCCGAACCGCAGCGTCACGTCGTCGACGACTAGCAGGGCATCGTCCTTGTCAGCCACGGCGCAACTCCTCGATACCCTCGGTCTCGGTCTCGCCCTCAAGTTCGCCGAGCTCCTTCTCCACCTGTCTTGCCCGGACGGTACGTCGAGGTGGCAGCAGACCTTGCGGACGGTAGATCGCCAGGACCATGAGGGCGATGCCGAAGACCAGCACCCGCCACTCCTCGAAGCCCCGGAACCGCTCGGGCAGGTAGGCGACCACCGCCGCTCCCACGATCACGCCCCAGCGGTTGCCCGCGCCGCCCAGGATGACCGCAGCGAGGAAGAGAATCGAGAGCAAGATGATGAAGGACTGCGGGTTGATGAAGCCTTGTCTGGTTGCGAACAACCCACCGGCTAGGCCGCCGACGAAAGCGCCCATCGCAAAGGCGAGGAGCTTGAACTTGAAGGTGGGCACGCCCATGAGCTCGGCGGCGTCCTCGTCCTCGCGGGTGGCCTCCCAAGCACGGCCGACCCGGCTGTCCTTGATCATCTTGTCGCCGAGCAGAATGATCAGGATCACCGTGAGGGCGAGCCAGTAGTACGGGGCTTGGTCGATCACACCAAACACGAGGAATGTCGACGTCTTGTCGACATCGATCAGGACCGTGCCGCCCTCCCAGCTGAGGTGGGGGACCTCAAACAATTCGAATCCGGGCGGTTTGGCGATCTGGGAGATGCCTGCCGACGCCCCGAGCCAGTCGAGGTTGATCGCCGTCAACCGGATGATCTCACCGAATCCCAACGTCACGATTGCGAGATAGTCCCCTCGGACACGCAGCGTTGGTGCACCGAGCAGCAGGCCCGACAACATGGCGACACCGATCGCCACGGGCAGGGCCAGGAAGAACGGCCACATGAAATGCTGCGCCGTGAGGACCCCGACCGTGTAGGCGCCCACGGCGTAGAAGCCGACGTATCCCAAGTCCAGCAGTCCGGCGTATCCCACCACGATGTTCAGGCCGAGGGCGACGATGACATAGACGGCGACGATGAACAGCACGCCACCGAAGTCCGAGTCCGGTGTCGAGATGATCGGCGGCTCGAGCAGCGGCAGTGCGTAGAAGAAGAGGATGATGAGAATCCCGAGCAGGATCCTGACCGGCTTGGGCAGGCGCGACCACCGGGTGCCGCTCGCGGTCTTTGCTTCGGTGTTCATGCGCGCGCCTTTCCAAGTGACTCTCCCAGCAAGCCGGTCGGGCGGAAGAGCAGGATCACGATCAGAAGTACGAAGGCGACGACGTCCTTCCACTGGGTCCCGATGACCGCTGAACCCCAGTTCTCGGCCACGCCGAGCACCAGCCCGCCGAGCAGGGCCCCGCGGAGGTTGCCGATGCCGCCGAGCACGGCTGCTGTGAAGGCCTTGATCCCGAAGATGAAGCCGACGTCGAACCTGGTGACACCGGTGCGGATCATGTAGAGCGTCGCAGCGGCACCGGCCATCAGACCGCCGAGCAGGAAGGTGAGCTGCACCACTCTCGTCGAGTTTACGCCCATGAGCGCAGCCGACTCCGGGTCCTGAGCCACCGCTCGGATTCCGCGGCCCATCCGTGATCGGCGGACAAACTGGTCGAGCATGATCATCATCAGGAGCGCGGACGTGATGACAAGAATGTCGATGTTCGTGACCCCGTAGCCCCCAATGGTGAAGACCTCGGTGGGCTGGATCTCCACAGGCACGCCGCGGCTCTCGCGGGAGCGAGTGGAGTAGCGGGAGAGGTCGTCACCAAGTCCGAAGAAGTCCACGATCTTCGACCGGAGACCCATGGCCTCGGCGAGCACGAATGAGGCACCGATGGCAGAAATCAATGCGACCAGCTTGGGAGCGCCCCTCCTCAGCAGCGGTCGGTAGGCGACTCGCTCGAGCAACAGTGCTATGGCGCCCGATACCAGCATGGCGACCACAAGGCCTACCGTGAGCATCCAGACGAGTGTCGCCCCCGAGGTCCGTGGAGTGGCATCGAAGAAGTACAAGGTCCACAAGACGGCGAAGGTGCCGTACATGAAGACCTCGCTGTGCGCGAAGTTGATGAGCTGAAGCACGCCGTACACCATCGTGTAGCCCAGTGCGACAAGGGCGTAGATGGAGCCGAGCGCAAGGCCGGTAATGGTCAGCTCGATGATGTTGTCGAAGAGGAACTGCGGTTCGAAGGTCACGTCTGACTCCTGTCAGCCACGGCTCGTGACATGCGTTGCGGCCGAGGTCCACCCCCGGCCGCAACACATGACTTCGCTAGATCAGTTCGCGTCGGTCACTCGATCGGCTCACCCGGCTGGATGGCGCCATCGGAAACCGTGTAAGCGAAGATCACCACCGAGGAGACCTCGCCGGTCTCGTCGAACTCGATCGTCTTGGTAATGCCCTCGGCGGAGTAGTTGTTCACCCACTCGAGCATTGACTCGCGGTCGGTGTTGCCGTCGTCGAGACCCTGAAGGTAGATGTTCATGGCATCAAAGCCCTCGGCCGAGTAGGTGCCTGGTGCCTGGCCGGCCAGCTCCTCGTAGTCGGCCGCGAACTCCTCCGTTGCCGGAGCGCACGGGCAGGTCAGGATGGCGCCGTCGGCCGCAGACGCACCAGCCGCCTCGACGAAGCCCGGGTCGAGTACACCGTCGCCGGAGACGAAGGTGCCGTCCCAGCCACCCGCACGGAGCTGCTTGGCGAAGATGCCGGCCTCGGGGTAGTAGCCGCCGTACCACAGTGTGTCGGCGCCGGAGGCCTTCACCTTGGTGACGGTGGCGCTGAAGTCGGTCTGCTTCTGCTGCACGGTGTCGGTGTCGACCACGAGGTCGCCGAGCGACTCGGCAACACCTTCGGCGATGAACTTGCCGTACTCAGATGCGTCGTCGACGACGAAGACCTGCTTGGCGCCGACCGTGTCCTGGATGTACTGCGCCGCTGCAGGGGCCTGGGTGTCGTCGTTGCCGAGCAGTCGGTGGAAGGTGTCCCAGCCGTTCTGTGACAACGCCGGGTTGGTCGCGGACGGTGTGACAGTCACGAGCCCGGCCTCGGCGAACGCGGCGCCGGTCGCTTCCGTCTCACCCGAGAATGTCGGGCCGATGACTCCGATGACCGCCTCGTCGTTGATGGCCTCCACGGCAAGGGGTGTGGCCTTCTCCGGGTCGCCCTGGGAGTCGAACGACTCAATGGTCACATCACAGTCGCCTTCGTACTGGTCGAGGGCGAGCTTCGCCCCATTCTCGATATTGAGACCGAGGTTGGCGTAGTCACCGGTGAGCGGGCCGATGTAGGCGATCGTCGCTGTACACGAGTCGCCACTGGCCGAGTCGCCATCGCCCCCGTCGTCGTCGGTGGTGCCGCATGCGGCAAGGACAAGGCCGGTGGCGGCAACAGTGGTGAGGATGCGCCAGGTCCGGGTTGGGCGGGTCATTCTGCCTCCGTGGAGAGGTGTGTCGGACCGCATGAAACGGACCCGACGGCTGACAGGTGGCTGGAAACCTAGCACCTCTGCAGCGTGCCGGACCGGAGCAGCCCCGATGGAGAGGGCCTCGTTACCCCTTCGTGACCGAAAGTGGCTACCGCATGTCCGCCGGCCAACCGGGCGGGAACTGCTCTGCTGCCTTGTCTGCCTCTTTGTACAACTTCTTCCGGCTTCTGTCCGGAATCCGATCGCCGAAGACGATGCCCTCGAGGTGATCGGACTCGTGCTGGAGACACCGCGCCACGTAGCCACTCCCGGCGAATCGCACCGGTGCGCCGGTGTGGTCGACCCCGGTGACCTCCGCGTAGTCGAGTCGTGCGCAGTCGGCAAAGGCCCCCGGTAACGAGAGACAGCCCTCCTCGGCCACGTCCAGCCTCCTGTCCACGCCGACCGGCACCGTGGACAGCACCGGGTTGCAGACCACACCGCTCTGCTGGACACCCTCGTCGTCCGGACAGTCGAACACGAAGACCTTCAGCGAGATGCCCACCTGGTTGGCGGCCAGGCCAACGCCTTCGGCGGCCCGCATGGTGGCCACCATGTCCGCGACCAGGGCAGCCAGGTCGTCGTCGAAGGTCTCCACCGGTCGGCACTCCGTGTGCATCACCGGTTCGCTCCAGCGAGAGATGGGGCGTACGGCGCCGCCCGCCGGGAGATCTGCCACGCGGGCGACCGTATCAGCGCGACGCCAGGCTCAGCTGAACTGCCAAGACCGCTTCGACAACCCGTACCAGAACCCGTCGATGACCGACCTGCTGCGCAGGTCGTGCTCGGATGCGGCGCCCAGGCTGACGAAGAGCGGCGCAAAGTGCTCGGTGCGCGGGTGGGCGACCTCGGCGGCCGGGGCCTGCCGCCGGAAGTCGACAAGCGCATCCACGTCTCCTGTCGCGATGACCTCGTCTGCCCACGCATCGAACTCGGCCGACCAGCCCTGGGCGGGAACGGTGCTGGCCGCCGACATGTCGATGAGCCGCAGGTTGTGCGTGGTGAACCCACTTCCCAGGATCAGTACTCCCTCGTCGCGCAGGGGTGCGAGCTTGCGGCCGACCTCGAACAGGGTCATGGGATCCAGGGTCGGCATCGAGATCTGCAACGTCGGGACGTCGGCCTCGGGGTACATCTCGACAAGCGGCACGTAGGCACCGTGGTCCAGTCCGCGCGCTGGGTCGTCGTACGTCGGCCGGCCCGAAGTGGAGAGGAGTCCACGCACCGAGGCAGCGAGCTCCGGTGCCCCGGGGGCCGGATAGGTCACGTCGTAGTACCGCTGCGGAAACCCCCAGAAGTCGTAGAGCAGGGGTACGGTCTCGGTGGCGCCGAGGGTGAGCGGAGCCTCCTCCCAGTGGGCTGAGACCACCAGGATGGCCGAGGGCTTCGGTAGCGCGGCCGACCAGCCGGCGAGCTCTCCTCTCCACTGGTGGTCGTCCGCCAGCGGGGGAGCGCCATGGCTGAGATAGACGACCGGCATCCGCGGTCGGCCGGCACTGGTGTCCGTAGGCTGGTGATCTGGAGGCACGCTACTAGTTTAGCATTCAATCAGATGTCTTCCGATGGGCGATACCCATCTCGTCCTGCGGCCCCCGCCTGGCCCGGTTTCGGACGTTGCTACGTTGGGGCGTATGGCGACAACTCCCGCACTGACGTTGAACAACGGCGTCGAGATCCCCCAGATCGGCTTCGGCGTCTTCCAGGTGCCGCCCGAGGAGACCAAGGCAGTGGTGGCGGCAGCCTTGCGCACCGGCTACCGCCACATCGACACGGCCAGTGCCTACGGCAACGAGGTCGGAGTGGGCGAGGCCATCGCTGACTCCGGCTTGGCCCGTGACGAGCTCTTCGTCACCACCAAGTGCTGGAACGACGACCAAGGCTACGACCAGGCTCTCGCGGCCTTCGACGCCAGTGCCGACCGGCTCGGCCTCGATGTCGTCGACCTCTATCTGATCCATTGGCCCGCCCCGGGTCGGGGCGCCTTCGTCGACACCTGGAGAGCCTTCGAGAAGCTCCTGGCCGACGGACGGGTCCGGTCCATCGGCGTCTCGAACTTCATGCCGCACCACCTGCAGCGCCTGTTCGACGAGACCGGCACGGTGCCGGCGGTCAACCAGGTCGAGCTGCACCCGCGGCTGAGCCAGTCCGAGCTGCGCGCCTTCCACCAGACGCACGGGATCGTCACCGAGGCGTGGAGCCCCATCGCGCAGGGCGGCGATCTGCTGAGTGACGACACCGTGACGTCGCTGGCGGACAAGTACGGCGTCACGCCTGCGCAGGTGGTGCTGCGGTGGCACCTGGAGCTGGGCAACGTCGTCATCCCGAAGTCGGTGCGCCCGGAGAGGATGACGGAGAACCTCGACCTGCTCGGGTTCGAGCTGGCCACCGACGACATCGACACGCTGTCGGCGCTGGACAAGCACGAGCGGATCGGGCCAGACCCGGACGCCTTCGACGGCTGACCAGCTCGGTCGTCATCGGAGGTGCTTGAGCGCCTCGCGCCTGGACAGCGTGGAGAGCTCCGTCTCGTGGTCAACCACGAACCGGCGTACCCAGTCTGCGTCGGTCTTCGCGTACTCCCGCAGCGCCCAGCCGATCGCCTTGCGCAGGAAGAACTCTCGCTCCGCCATCGCCGGCTCGATGGCACGGGCGAGGAGTAAGGCGTCGGTCCGGTCACGATGCCCGAGCTGGCAGATGATCGCAGCCCGCCTCAGCCAGAGATGACCCGAGCCGATCCAGCCGTCGATCACCGGCTCCGTGCTCACGACATCGCACAGCAGCACATCACCCACTCGGTGTGACGCGTCGTCGACCACATCCCACCAGGCACCCGTGACGATGACGTGCTCCAGCATCGGCAGCGCATCCGCGGTGAGGAGTGGCCGGTGGCGCCGATGGGCCACCAGCATCAGCGCGGCGTACCACTCCTCGCGATGGGTCGCCTCGTCGAAGAGCATCCGCACCGTGGCCTCCCAGGAGGCTCGATCGGGTAGGAGACGTCCGGCGAACGCCGCGCGGGCAACTCGTCGTACTCGTGGCATCGCGACGCCGTGGTACGGGCAGCTCGGACTTCATGTAGCGCTGCATCCGTAGCGCGGCGGCAGGGTCTGCCTCCGCTTGGAGTCCGGCGCGGACCGCCTCGACCAGGGTCCGGTCCGCGGCACCGGTCACAGCAGGCTGTCGTAGAGGTCGACCGTCTGCCGAGCGATGGCGTCCCAGCCGAAGTCGCGCACCGCCCTCGCCCGCCCGGCCCGCCCCATCGCCTCGGCCCGGGCCGGATCTGCCACCAGCGCGTTGATCGCCTCGGCGAACGCCGCCTCGAAGCCGGCGATGTCGTGCGGCGTGTAGTCGACCAGCAGCCCCGTCTCATCAGCGGTCACGACCTCGGGGATGCCGCCCACCGCGCTGGCGATGACCGCCGTCTCGCACGCCATCGACTCCAGGTTGACGATCCCGAGGGGTTCGTAGACGGAGGGACACAGGAATGCCAGCGCATGGGACAGCACCTGCCGGACGCTCTCCCGGGGCAGCATCTCGCTCACCACCACGACACCGTCACGTTCCGCGCGGAGCCTGGCGATCGCCTCATCGGTCTCTGCCTCGAGCTCCGGAGTGTCAGCGGCGCCGGCCAGCAGCACCAGTTGCACGCTCGGGTCGACCGCGAGACCGGCCCGGAGCAGATGAGGAACGCCCTTCTGCCGCGTGATCCGGCCGACGAAGGTCACGTAAGGGCGGGTCAGGTCGACACCGAGGCCTTGGATAACCGCGGTGTCCGCGTCGTGGTGGTAGAAGTCCGCGTCGATGCCGTTGTAGATCACGTGCAGCCGGTCCGCCGGTACGGCCGGGTAGGCCGCGCGTACGTCGCGAGCCATCCCGTTGCTCACGGCGATGATCGCGTCGGCGGACTCGTACGCCGTGCGTTCGGCCCAGGACGAGAGGCGATAGCCGCCCCCGAGCTGCTCGGCCTTCCATGGCCGCTGCGGCTCCAGCGAGTGGGCGGACACCACGTGCGGCACGTCGTACAGCAACTTGCTCAGATGGCCGGCCAGGTTGGCGTACCAGGTGTGGGAGTGCACGAGGTCAACGCGGTCGCAGGCGGCGACCATCGCCAGGTCGGTCGACAGCACGTTGAGCGCGGCGTTCGCGGTCGGGAAGCGGGCGTCCTTCTCGGCGAAGGCGCGAGCCCCTTCTCGCTCGTCGCCCATGCACAGCACCTCGAGGTCGATCATGTCTCGCAGCTGCCGGCTGAGGAAGTCGACGTGCACCCCGGCGCCGCCGTACACGTCTGGTGGGAACTCGCGCGTGAGCAGTCCGACTCGCATGCTGCCGACCATAGTGCGAGCTGGCCGGCCGGAGCAGCCGAGCGACCCCGCGACGCGGGCGCTATCGTCGCGACCATGGCCACCCCCAAGGTGCTGGGAATCGTGCTCGCCGGCGGCGAGGGCAAGCGCCTGATGCCGCTGACCCTGGACCGTGCCAAGCCCGCCGTGCCGTTCGGCGGCAGCTATCGGCTGATCGACTTCGCTCTGTCCAACCTCGTCAACGCGGACTACCGGCGGCTGTGTGTGCTCACGCAGTACAAATCGCACTCCCTGGATCGCCACATCTCGCTGACCTGGCGGATGTCGACGCTGCTGGGCAACTACGTCACCCCGGTCCCGGCGCAGCAGCGGCGCGGCAAGCAGTGGTACATGGGCAGCGCCGACGCCATCTACCAGTCGATGAATCTCATCGTCGACGAGCAGCCGGACATCATCGTGGTGTTCGGCGCCGACCACGTCTATCGGATGGACGCCTCCCAGATGGTCGCCGCACACCTCGATGCCGGCGCCGGGGTCAGTGTTGCCGGCATCCGGGTGCCCCGCCGAGAAGCCAACCAGTTTGGGGTCATCAAGACCGCCGCCGACGGAGTCCGCATCACCGAGTTCCTGGAGAAGCCGAGTGACCCGCCCGGACTGGTCGACAGTCCAGACGAGTCGTTCGCGTCGATGGGCAACTACGTCTTCACGGCCGACGCCCTCGTCGACGCGCTGGAGCACGACGCGGGCAACCCCGAGTCCCGGCACGACATGGGCGGTGACATCGTGCCGATGATGGTCGACAGCGGCGATGCGGCCGTCTACGACTTCCGGCGCAACGACGTACCCGGCTCGTCCGCCAAGGATCGTGACTACTGGCGTGACGTCGGAACGCTCGCGTCGTATCACGAGGCGCATCTCGACCTGGTGAGCGTCGAGCCCGTCTTCAACCTCTACAACCGCGAGTGGCCGATCTTCACCTCGCACCCGCAGCTGCCGGGCGCGAAGTTCGTCGAGTCGGCCTGGGCTGATGACGCGATCGTCTGCGCCGGCTCGATCGTCTCCGGCGCCACCGTGAGCTCGTCGGTCCTCGGAACCAACGTGTACGTCGCCGACAAGGCGGTAGTGAGCCGCAGCGTGATCATGGACAACGTCAAGATCGGCAAGGGAGCCCGGATCGGCAACGCGATCATCGACAAGAACGTCGTCGTGCCCGACGGCTACGAGATCGGAGTGGACCAGGAGGCCGACCGCAAGGCCGGCTTCACCGTCTCCGAGGACGGCATCACGGTGCTCGGCAAGGGCCAGCGGATCCCCGGCACCTACACCGGGGCTGCCTGACCTGCGCATGGCCACTCGACGCCTGCCGGCCGCGGTCTCGGCGGCCAACCCCGTCACCGCGCACGTCGGCCGCGCGGTGCTCCGCGACGGGGGTGGGGCGGCCGATGCGGCGGTCGCCATGATGCTCACGGCGTGCGTGGCCGAGACCGTCTTCACCGGGATCGCTGGCGGAGGCTTCGCGATCTACTACGACGCCGCCGCCGATGAGACCACCTGCGTCGACTTCTTCGTCGCCGTGCCGGGGCTGGGCGGCTCGCGCGGCCTCGTGGCCCAGCAGGTCGAGATCGACTTCGGCGGCCAGGTCGTCCCCTACGCGGTCGGCGCTCCCACGGTGGCCGTGCCCGGCGTACCGGCCGGGGCTGACCACCTGCACGCTAGGTGGGGCCGTCTCGACTGGCCGCACCTCGTGGCACCCGCCATTGCCCATGCGTCTCGCGGCGTCTCCTTCGCACCGCTGCAGTCGAAGGTGCTTGCCACCGTCGCCGATGCCATGCTGATCGGCGAGGGGGAGCGGGTCTACCGCCACGGCAAGGGGGTGCTGCCCGGTGGCGCCCGGCTGTTTCACCCCGGTCTGCACCATGCCATGCAGGCGTTGGCCGACGAAGGCCCCGCAGTCTTCTACTCCGGCCACATCGCCGAGCAGATCGTGGCGGCCGTCGGCGAGTACGGCGACCTCGGCGAAGACGACCTGCGCGCCTATCGGGTGATCGAGACCCGGCCTCGGACGGTCGGTTTCGGCGACCACCTCGTCAGCGCACGCGGGGACGACCTCGACGACCTGCTCGGCACCGTTGGCGATCTGGCCCTCAGCGAGGAAGAGGCCGAGATGGCGGTGTCGCTGGTCCGCTCGTTGCGCGCGGTGCCGCGACGTGGAGACACGACGAGCATGGCGGCCACTGACCCTGACGGCAACGCCTGCGCCGTCACGACCAGCCTCGGTCTGTCGTCAGGGGTCTGGCTGGCCGACTACGGCATCCACCTGAACTCGATGCTGGGTGAGGGTGAGCTGGTGCGCGGGCACTTGCAGGCCGGGACCAGGATGGGTTCGATGATGTCGCCGTTCGTCGCATTCGACTCCGGCGGCCCTGCACTGGTGGGCGGAGCTGCGGGCGGCAGCCGGATCCGCTCGGCGCTCACGCAGGTGATCGTCAACGTGTTGCACCGGCGCCTTCCGGTGGCCGCGTCGATCGCCGCGCCGCGGCTGAATCCGGTGCCCGGGCGCGTGCATGTCGAGCCCGGCTTCGGACCGGACGTGCTGCGGGCCTTCGACCCCGACGAGGTGGTGCAGTGGCGTGCCCTGGACTCCTACTTCGGCGGGGTCTCTGCGATCGGCCGGTCCGGTCCCGGTGCGGACCCGCGCCGCGGTGGCGAGGTGTCGCTGCTCGACGAGCCGGGGCACGCCGGGTCACCCGGCTGAGCTGCGACGCCCTTGCGTAGGGTGTCCGCCATGTCGAACAGCAAGCGCCCCGCCAAGCCTGCGTCCACGTCCGGGACGTCGCGGACGGGCACGACGATCATCGTCGCGGTGATCGCCGGGCTGTGCGTCCTCGCCATCGTCGGGATCGGGCTCTGGACGACCGGCGACGACGAGGACTCGAGCGCAACGGAGAGCCAGGGCGAGGTCGGCACCCCCGAGGACTGCGCCGACCCGCCCGCGACGCCGGAGGCGCCGGCGCAGTACGACTCGGCACCTGATCCGTCGGTGGCCGAGGGCGCGGTGTGGGAGGCCACGGTCCGCACCAACTGTGGAGAGCTGACCATGGACCTGTACGGCGATCGCGCGCCACAGACCGTCGCGTCCTTCATCACGTTGGCCGAGGACGGCTACTGGACCGATAGCCCGTGCCATCGCGTCACTACCGAGGGCCTCTTCGTGCTCCAGTGCGGGGACCCGACGGGCACCGGAGGCGGATCTCCCGGCTACGGCTTCGGCGTCGAGAACGCGCCCGCCGACGGCGTGTACCCGCGGGGCACCATCGCGATGGCCCGGAGCACCGACCCGGCAAGCAACGGCAGCCAGTGGTTCATCGTGTACGACGAGACCAGTCTTCCCGTGGAAGGCGGCGGCTACACCATTTTCGGGGAGGTCACCTCAGGCATGGAGGTTGTCGACGCCGTCGCCGCGGCGGGTGACACCGAGGGTGCGGGCGACGGGGCACCGGCGCAGCCGATCAGCATCCTGGATGTGTCGGTCGAGAAGAAGGCGTGACTCGGCCCGTCCGACCGCCGCGGGACGTCGTCGCGTTGGCCGCGCTGTTCGCCACCAGCGGTGTCGGGCACTTCACGCGTCCGGCCATTTTCGAGGCGATCGTGCCGGCTGCCCGCCAAGCGTGCCCTTGTCTACGCCAGCGGGGCTCTCGAGGTGGCTTGCGCGCTCGGGCTGCTGGGGCGTTCGACCCGACGACCCGCAGGTCTGGCCAGTGCCGCGCTGCTGGTCGCGATCTGGCCGGCCAACGTGCAAATGGCTGCCGACGCGTGCCGCGGACGGTCGCGCACCCGCAAGTTCGTGTTGCTGGCGCGGCTGCCCCTCCAGCTGCCGATGATCCGGACGGCGCTGCGGGCGGCACGCCGCTGACGAGCGCGTGCCGTCAGGGTCGGACAGCCCGCACGAGCGTGTCGAGAGCCACCCCTGCCTCCGTCCGTCGCTCCACCGTCTCTGCCCGCTCCACCCGAAGGCCGAGCTCGGCGAGCTCGCGGCGCACACTGCCGGCGTCGTACAGCAAGGCGAGATCCTGTGGCCCGGAGACACCCTCGGTGAGGTTACGGCGGTCGTGCCCCACGACGAGAGCGGTCCCGCCGGTGCGCAGCGCCTGGGCGACATTGACCAGCACCCGTGAGACCTGGTCGGCCGCCAGGTGCAGGTAGGCGAGCACCACGAGGTCGACACTCGCGGCGTCGACCGTGCCCTGGGTCACGTCCGCGACCCCCCAGGTGAGCCGCGACTGGACGTCGTCAGGCAGCCGGGCGGACTGGCTGCGAGCTCGCTCGATGGCGACAGATGAGAAGTCGAGCCCGGTAACCCTCCAGCCCAGCCCTGCCAGCCAGATGCTGTTGCGTCCTTCACCACAGGCGACGTCGAGAGCATCGCCCGGCGTCATACCCTCGCACTGCTCGCGCACGAAGCGATTCGGCTCAGCGCCCCAGACCAGGTCAGCGGATCGGTACCGCTCGTCCCAGGTCTGCGCATCCATGTGCGCCAGAGTAGTGCGGGGCGGCCGACCGTTGACCGAGGTGTCGACCGGTGACAGGCTGACGCCGCCGGGATCTCGACAGATCCGGGGAAGTGAGGCTGGCGATGGCATCGGTGCGCTACATCGTCTCCGACGTCGCCGCGGCGGTCCGGTTCTACACCGGGCAGCTCGGCTTCTCGTTGGAGCAGCAGTTCGGCCCGGCCATGGCGATCGTGCACAGGGACGACCTCACGCTCTGGCTGGCCGGGCCCCCCGCGTCAGCTTCGCGGCCGATGCCGGACGGTCGAGTCCCGGAGCCGGGCGGGTGGAACCGCATCGTCATCCAGGTCGACGACCTCGAGGCGCGAGTGGCGTCGCTGAGGGGCCAGGGTGTGCCGTTCCGCAACGAGGTCGTGCGCGGTCCGGGCGGCCAACAGATCCTGTGTGAGGATCCGTCGGGCAACGTCGTCGAGCTCTTCCAGCCGGCCGGGCGCGACTGACATGGATCGGACCTCGGTCATGGCGTGGGTCGCGGGATACGAGCAGGCCTGGCGCGATCGTGACCTCGAGGCCGTCGGCAGCCTCTTCACCGACGACGCGCAGTACTGGCCATCACCCTACGAAGAGCCCAAGGTCGGCCTGGAGGCGATCCGTGCGTTCTGGTTGGACGACGAGGACGACGTCTTCGCCATGGACGCAGAGCCGGTGGCCGTCGAAGGCAGGCAGGCGGTGGTGCGGGTCGAGGTGAGGTACGGCGATCCGACCGCCCAGGAGTATCGCGACCTCTGGGTGCTGAGCTTCGCCGACGACGGTCGGGTCGCGCGATTCGAGGAGTGGGCCTACTGGCCCGACAAGCCCTACAGCCCCGAACCTTGATCAGCCCGCTGTCGGACCGGTCGCTGGCAGCTCGGCGAGCAGCGCCCGTGCCTGCTCGGCGTGCTTGTGCTCCACGAGCACCTCGTAGCGTGTCGCCACGACCTGCGACACCGAGGTGAAGTCGCGGCGGCCCTGGGTGGCGGCGTAGCCGATGGCCGCCCACACGATCCCGAAGACCGCCCCGAAGAGCGCCGTGGAGAGGATGAGACCTAGCCAGTCCTCCTCGGTGAAGAGGGCGAAGATCAGACCGACGAAGAGTCCGAGCCAGATGCCGGACAGGGCGCCGGCGCCGAGGACACGGCCCCAGCTGAGGCGGCCGGTGACCCGTTCGACCTGCTTGAGATCGGTGCCGACGATCAAGACGTTCTGCACCGGGAAGTCATGGTCGGCGAGGTGGTCGACGGCGCGCTGTGCGGCGGTGTAGTCGTCGTACACGGCAAGGGACATCGGGAAGTCCAGGGCCAACCGGCCGCGGACGTCGGGCGCATTGTGCGGAGTGCTCATGTCGGCCATTGTGCACGGCCATCAACCGGCCCAGACGCACGGACCGTCGGAAAGAGACCTAGTTTCTTCGGCGGACATTCGTCACTACTTGGGTAGCGATATGGCCACATAGGGGCCACGTGATGGAGATCTCAGGGGACTTTCAGGGCGACCCCGTACGAAATTCAGTTGTTCTGTCCTCCTCAACCTCTAGCGTAGTCTTACTGGGGAGGTTGGTCATGTCGTCGGTTGGGGAAACACTTCGGAGGCCATGGCTGCGTGAGGTCGCAGTCGTGGTGGTGCTGTACGTTGCCTATTCGTTCGGCCGGGTCTTCGCCACCGACGACGAGTCAGTCGCCTTCGAGAATGCCACCGACCTCCTCCACTTCGAGCGGCTGATCGGGCTCGACACCGAGCGCAGCTGGAATGCCGTGCTGATCGCGCACGACTGGTTGTCGACCTTCTCCGCCTTCTGGTACGCGTCGATGCACTATGTCGTCACCCCGGTGGTGCTGTTCCTTCTCTGGCACCGGTCGCGGCCGCTGTACAGCAGGATGCGGTGGGCCCTGGCCGCTTCGACGGTGCTGGCGCTGACCGGCTACCTGATGTTCCCCACGGCACCGCCGCGCATGATGAGCGGGTACGTCGACGTGATGGCCCAGACCGCGCATGTCGGCTGGTGGGGCGCTTCGGCATCCGCACCCGAAGGGCTCGGCGGGCTCACCAACGAGCTCGCCGCCATGCCCTCGATGCATGTCGGGTGGGCGGTCTGGTGCTCGTTGGCCCTGCTGGTGATCGCGAGCCGCCTCTGGCACGTCGTCGCTGCGATCAGCTACACGGCGATCACCACCATCGTCGTGGTCGCCACCGCGAACCACTGGTTGGTGGACGCCATCGCGGGCGCGGCCATCGTCGTGTTCTTCTTCTGCGTCTTCTACGCGGTGCCCCAGATCCGCGAGTGGCGGGTGGCACGTGCTCGTCGTGCCCACGACGATGACGATGTCATGTCCGCCGATGCGAGTGCGGCGACCGCCGAGGAGTCTCTGGCGGCTGACAGGTCGGCGATCTAACTCACGTCCTGGCACGACCTATCGTGCTGTCATGATCCGGCGTCGGGTGATCGTGTGGGGTCGCGTGCAAGGGGTCTTCTTCCGTGACTCGTGCCTGACAGAGGCGCGGGCTCGCGGGGTGCGTGGTTGGGTCCGCAACGAGCCCGACGGCAGCGTTGCCGCGGTCTTCGAGGGACCTCCGGACGCGGTCGCGGAGATGTGTCGCTGGTGCGAGGCCGGTCCTGAGCATGCGACCGTGACCCACGTCGAGGTCGAGGACGAGCAACCCGAGGGCCTGCACTCGTTCGAGCTGCGCTACTGACCCGAGAGGCTGCCGTTGCTCCGACGGAGCAGACGGGCGACCTCGTCCTCCTCGACGGGCGAGAAGTCGGCGTACCAGTGTCCGACAGCGATAAAGGGGTGCGGAGTCGCAAGACAGACCAGCTCGTCCGCCACCGAGCGCAGCATGGTGAGGGCGTCGAGTGAGGCGACCGGAGCGGCGACCACGAGACGTTCGGCGCCCTCCGCACGCACCACCAGACAGGCGACGTGCATGCTGGCACCGGTGGCGATGCCGTCGTCGACCAGGACCGCCGTCCGGCCCTTCACCTGCGACCGCACGGCGCCGCGGCGAAGGCGTGTCGCCCGTTCGATCACGACGTACTGCTCCGCGCGGATGGCTTGCGCGAGCACGTCGGGCGGCACCTGCGCGGACCTGACGATCCGGTCGTTGACGACCCGGACATCGTTCTCGCCGACGGCGGCCATCGCCAGCTCGGGCTGGTCCGGCAGCCCCACCTTGCGTACGACGACCACGTCCAGCGGGAGGCCCAGAGCGGCGGCGATGTCAGCGGCTATCGGCACACCTCCGCGAGGCAGGCCGAGCACCACGGTGTCCTCGCCGCGCACATGATTGAGTCGCGGGATCAAGGAAGCGGCAGCATCATGCCGATCGACAAACAACGCCTCACCTCCCGAGCACTGCATCAGTCAGTCCAGCAGGATCGCGGACGGTCCCAAAGGCTGGCCTCAAGGCTCACGGTACTCGCGGAGACCATCCCCGCAGCCCGCTGCCCGCCGCCAGTGCGGTGGGTCCGTCGTGCGGTGCCCGACGATCGGGCATGCTTTCTCGGTCTGCGCACCGTGGCCGACCAGTTGCTCGACTTGCGACCGGGGCCTCCGCGGAGCTCTGCCCATCCGGGTGCGCGGGTGGGACGACTCCGAGTCCGGTCCGGAGGGCGCGCCCGTCGTCGTGGTCTCGTCGCCCGCCGCGCTGCGGCGGCCACCCCAACTTTCTGCGACGCCTGCGTGTGGTGGGGGCTCTCCTTGATCGCTTTCAGTGCCTGGCCAGGTGTGCTGACCTTGCTGCGCCGCTCGTCATGACCTGGCTGCTGGCGCGCGGCACGGGCAAACCGATGCTCGAGAAGGACATGGCGTCGCGGCGACCCGGATGTGGGGACTACGTACGTCGAACCAGCGGCTTCGTCCCGCTGCCTCAAGAAGGGCTGACCGGGTCCCGGTCCGTAGTAGGTGCCCCCGGCGGTGTCGCGCATGACGATCCAGTGCTCGTGTCGCCGGACCAGCACGGCGCCGTGCTTCTCGTGCAGCAGCAGCACCCGGTCGGGATCGGAGCAGGCGAGGTCGAGGTGGGCCGCGGCGACGCGCTCCTCGTCCGCGCGCTGGAGCAGGA
Source organism: uncultured Actinomycetota bacterium (assembly GCA_963830495.1). GTDB lineage: Bacteria > Actinomycetota > Actinomycetes > Propionibacteriales > Nocardioidaceae > CAWHMS01. The sequence goes on from CAWHMS010000001.1 coordinate 452,649, forward strand.
TCTGCACGGGGAGCGCTTCGCCGGCGGCGGGGTGCAGTCGCGCGAACTCGGTGAGCTGATCGCTGCGCGCGGACCAGCCCGTCAGCCGGCTCCAGAAGCCTGCCTCCGCGGCGAACTCGCTCGGTGCGATGTCGAGGCACACCTGGTCCAGCCGGCTCCGAGATCCGTCTCCGTGCGCGGTCGCGGCGGGTGGGTGGGTGGCCCCTGACCACGGCATCACGCACACGGGGAGACCGGCCGGCGAGCGCACCACGACCAGGCCGTCGTCGTACCGCACAGCGACGTCCCCGCCGAGGTCGACGGCGTGGGCGACCATCGCCTCCGGATTGTCGACCTCCAGGTCGACGTGAGCGCCACCGTCGCCGGAGTCGACACCCTGCACGCGCACGCTGGCGTCGCCGTACGCGGGCAGCAGCGTGGCGAACTGTCGGTGATCGCCCCGACGATCGGAGAGCGTGGTGCCACTGACGACTGTCCAGAAGTCAGCTGCTGCGTCGAACGAGGGGAGTGGCCGGTCGATGAAGGCGGTGACCCACCTGATGGTGGTCGGCGGTGAGCTCACCGCGACCACTGTAGATCCCGTGTGACAGGCTGCTGTCGTGGATCTGGCGGGAGTCGCGCACGAACTGTACGGACTGCCTCCGGCGGAGTTCGTCGCGGCACGAACGGCCCGCGCCCAGCAGGCGTCCGGAGTGGACAAGGCGCTGGCAGCGGAGATACGTGGGCTGACGAAGCCTTCCGTGGCGGCCTTTGTCGTCAACCAGCTCGTGCGCGCCCAAGCAGACGATGTCGACGAGCTGATCGCTCTCGGCGCTGCCCTACGCCAGGCTCAGGGTGGCCTGGACGGCACCGAGCTGCGCCGGCTGGACCGGCAGCGGCGCCAGCTGACGAAAGCGATGGCAGCGCAGGGCAGGGCGATCGCGGTGGAGCGTGGGCAGAGCGTCAGTGCGGCGGCCGCGGTGCAGGTCGACGAGACCCTGCATGCGGCAATGGCGGACCCGGAGGCGGCCGAGGCGGTGCGCAGCGGCCGGCTCTCCCGAGCCTTGTCGGCCACCGGCTTCGGGCGCGTCGACGTCACCGATGCGGTGGCGGCCCCTGCCGCGATGGCGTCAGTGACCTCCCTGACCGAGCGGCGGTCGGCCGCGGTGCGGGCGGAGACAGAGCGCCGTCTCATCGCCGCCCGCGCCGAGCTGGGCGCAGCAGAGCGCGCGGCCGATGTCGCCGCCCGAGAGGCACGGGTGGCCGAGAAGGAGTTGCACCAGGCTCGCGAGCAGCGATCCGAGCTGAAGGCCGAGGTCGGGCGGCTGCGTGACCTGTTGGCTGCGGCGGAGCAGGAGTACGCCGCGGCGAAGACCGAGGTCAAGGCGGCTCGACGGCGTTCCGCGGAGGCGGATGCGGCCGAGACAGCGGCCGAGCGTGAGATCGGGGAGGCACGCCAGGCAGTCCAGGCGCTGACCGGCGAGGATCCGTCCTGAGCCGTGCAGCGAGTCGGGCCGCGACAGCCGGCGTCGACGAAGGGCTGTGCCGCAGCACAGAATCGACGCGCCGCGCGGTGATGGCGTGCCCTTGCCATCTCGTCGGCCTCGTATCAACCTGAAAGGCGTGAGTGAGTCTGCGGTGGCGGGTCGTCGTCGCGATCCCGCCGCCTCGCGGGTCTCGCCTGGAGCGGTGGCGGCCGTCGTACTCGTCGGAGCGGGGGTGGCGGTAGCCCTCGGGGTGTACGGCAGAGTGCACGATCCGTCGCTGAAGCCCCTGTTCACGCTGGGCTTCTCGGGCATGCTGCCGATGAAGGCGTGGCTCTCGACCGTGGCCCTTGCGCTCGTCCTGGTCCAGTTGGCGACTGCGTTGTGGATGTGGGGGCGGCTGCCGGGGCGGCGGCATGCTCCGGAGTGGGCGGCGCCGCTGCACCGCTGGAGTGGCGCCGTCGCCTTCGTGGTCTCGCTGCCGGTCGCGGTGCACTGCCTGTGGGCACTGGGTTTCGCGAGCAACGACGGTCGGGTGCTGTTGCACAGCGTCACCGGCTGCGCGTTCTACGGCGCGTACGCCGCGAAGATGCTTGGCCTGCGGGTGAGCGGCCTGCCCGGCTGGGCGATCCCTGTGCTGGGCGGCAGCGTCTTCACGCTGTACGTGGTGGCCTGGTTGACCTCGTCGCTCTGGTTCTTCACCCGATCCGGCATCCCGCACGTCTAGGGGGTTCGACCATGGCGACAGACGCGTTCACACGACGTTCCGTGCTCTCCGGCGGGCTGGTGGTCGCCGCAGGTGCCGTCACCGGGTACGGCGTCGCCGCGGCCAGCTCGGTCGGTGACGACACGGACTCCCAATCGGGCGCGAACGAGTACGGCGCGGGATCGACCGAAGCCGGCCAGGAGCTCGCCCTCGTGGATGACATCCCCGCTGACGGCGTGCTCGTCCTGGAGGACGCCGACGTCGTGCTGGTGCGCTCCGAGGGGGATGATGTGCGCGCGTTCTCAGCGTTGTGCACCCACCAGGGATGCACGGTGCAACCGGGTGCCGACGCGATTCTCGACTGCCCGTGCCACGGCAGCGAGTTCGCGGCCGACACGGGTGAGGTTCTCGTGGGGCCCGCAACCCAACCGCTGCCCGCCGTCGACGTCGTCGTCCGCGGCGGCTCGGTGTTCACGACCTGAGGAGGAGCATGTTCGCGTCTCGTCGATGGCCGACCTTGCTGTGGCTCTTCGCCGCCGGTGTGGCGGTGGGCGCCCTGATCGCCCTGGGCTGAATCCTCTGGGCCGAGCGACCGGGGCGCCTCAGCGCACGGCGAGATCCACCCACACCAGCCGATGATCGCTGCTGGGGAAGGGGAATACTCCCGTCAGTCGGCTGAGCGGATCGGCCTGCACCGGCCAGAAGACGCCCGCATCGTGTACACGCAGCTGCCGGGAAGGCAGCACGTAGTCGGCGCGCAGGTTCCCAGGCGCGGGATTGTCATTGAAGTCGGCCGTGTCGTAGGCAGGGTCGCCCTGGTGAGTCAGGTTCGCGCCGCCCTGCAGCGCGGCTGCCTCGACCGCGCCGTCGGACGTCGGCAACGGATCGGTGATCAGCGGGTGCTCGATCAGCTGCTGGATGGAACCAGGGATGGAGTCGCCGTCGACAGGATCGCTGTTCTGGTCGCCGAGGACGACGAAGCGTGCACCGGGTCGAAGCCCGCCACGGACGCCTTCGTCGTCGTAGATGTAGCGCGAGGCCGTACCCGGGGTGACGTAGTCCGCCCAGAAGCGGATCTCGTCGTGGTTGCGGGTGCCGTTGCGGTCCTCGGGGCCGTCGAACGTGGGTGGCGTGGGGTGCGACGCGAGCACGTGCACCGTACGGCGACCCACCTGCACCGGCACGTCCCAGTGGCTCTTGCTCGACAACCGGAAGACGTCGAGCTCCTCCTCGGAGTACCAGTCCGCGGGTGCGGGCGTGGCCGGGTCGTCTGGCAGCAGCGCCCCCGGCATGTCCTTCCAGAGGAAGCGCTGGAAGGTGCGCACCTGGTCGATGTCGATGGGGTAGCGGGACAGTACCGCCATCCCGAACTGGCCGGGGAAGAGGCCGAACCCGAAGGCATCGTCGCCACCGCCGACCACTCCGTCGTTGTTCAGGTCGAAGCCGCTCGGCACGCCGGTGTTGGAGGGTGCGACGAACGCGTAGGGGTACTCAACCGGGTCGGCGCCCTGCTGGCCGACCTCGAGGTAGTTGTCCCGGAACAGGTCGACCGCGAGGTTGTCGGGCACGTAATCGAACTCGTTGAGCAGCACGATGTCGGGCCGGGTTCGCTGGATGACCTCGGCAACTGCTTGCGCTTGGGCGTTGGTGCCCGAGGAGAGGTCGCTCACGAGCTGCCCCTCGGCGTTGCGGTTGAGGCTCAGGTTGTACGTCGCGACGCGGACCCGGTCGGAGCCGCGATCGCCCCTGGACTCAGCAACAGCCGAGGCGGCCGACGGTGACGTGGGAGCCGCCAGGCTGGTAGACGCAGGGGCGAGTGCGGTGACGGCGAGGGCCACCACCAGGGCGCGGACGGACGACGTACGCATGACATCTCCTCGGGTGCGATGGAATTGCCACTCTAGGACGGTTGCGAAACTTACGCGCGCCCGGAGGTGACGAGAAGGCGGCGGGCGAATGACCGGTGGGCGCGTCAGCGGTGGGTGACCTCGAAGGTCGAGCCGTCGCGGCGCACGACCCGGATGGATGACTGCCGGCTCTCGACGCTGATGTCGGACGCTTCCAGATCGGCATGGAAGACGTAGGACCCGCCCTGCGATGCGCCCTCGTCGACGTGGAGCCGGTCGATCCTCGAATCGTAGAACTCGATCGGTCTCCCGGAGGCCTGGGAGTGGGTGCCCAGCGTGACCCGAGACGCCCAGAGCCGATGCCAGGACTGGTCCTGGTGGACCCGAGGATCGTCGCGACTCAGGGCCTGGTGCAGCAGGTCGGGCCCGCCGTTGTCGAACAGCACGATGTCCTCGTAGTGGTAGGCGTTGCGGCGCGCCCCGTGGACGAGTCCCTCCTTGCCGTTGCGGTAGCAGACCAGCCGCTCCACCCGGTGGGCGTTGTCGTCGTCCTGCCACACGTAGACGCCGGTGCTGTAACAGTTGTGCGCCACGAGATCGGTGGACTCCCAGACGTTGTCCTCGTCCAGGTTGGCGAAGGCCGGCCAGTGGAAGCCGGTGTCGTTGCCGCTGCCGTGCACACCTACCGCGACGCAGTCGCGGATGACGGTGCGCTGCCCCTGACCGAGGAGGAAGCCGGCCGAGGCGCCGTGGGTCGCGGGATCGGAGCGTACGTCGAACGCCGCGCAGTGGTCCCACACCAGGTCGTCGGTGTTGTGCTCCTCGTCCCACCAGAAGGCATCGTCGGTGATGCGGAAGGCGATGCAGTCCCGCATCGTGATGCCGTGTGAGCCGTGGGGTACGAAGGCTCGCGACGAGTCGCGGACGACGCAGCCCTCGACCAGCGAGCCCCGCGAACCGTCCTGGCAGTGGTGGAAGTGCAGCGGGTAGCGACCGACCACAGGGACCGTGTCGGGGAATCGGGTGGCGACGAACTCGCCCTCGGGGTACTGCGATGCACCTTCGACGCCGAATCGTGCCTGCGGGAACTCTCGATGTTGGAACTCCGGCTCGCCCTCGAACGGCGCCCGCGGTCCGAGCCAGCGCAGCAGCACGAACCGGATGCTCTGAGCCGCCTCGCTGCGGATGAACACGTGCGCACGCGCCTCGGGTGCGCCCTCGATCACGACGTTACGAGTCAGGTTGAGCACCTCGGTGGCGTACTCGACGCCGTCCGGACCGAGCACTGCCGGCACTCGGTCACCGCTGCTGAACTTGCGGTAAGTTGCGAAGTCCTTCTCGCCCTGCGGGGCTTGCAGCACGTCGTCGTGCTGGCGCCAGCTGCGGCTCCAGCCGCTACGGTTCCACCCGGCGCGAGCAGTTCCACGCAGGTCGAGGGCACCACGATCCACCACCCACAGGCCCACGTCACTGTCGAGAGGGTCCATGGTGTCGCCGACATAGGCCGTTTCGTCGACGTCGGCGAAACGCAGCGTGTGGACGACGTCGGCACGGGCCGGCCGCATCCGGAGCACGCCACGGACGACCACGTTGCCCGTGACGACGAGCGTCGTCGACACCCGCGGGTCGAACTCGAGCACGGAGGCCTCGTCGACCTCGACAGCGGAGGCCTTGCGGACTCCGGAGATCCGAGTCACTGCCTTGTCCCGCACTTGCAGGGCGGCATTGGACGCGGGCTGCTCCGGAGCGGAGTCGTCGTCACTGCATGCCGACAGCACTGCGCCGCCAGCCACGGCTACAGCTCCGCGCAGAAATGCCCGCCGCCGCATGAACCAGCCTCCCCCCCGAGTCGATGTGGACCCCTGCGACGCTAAGGACATTCGGCGCAGGGGGCAAAGGAAATAGGGCGCGTCAGGCCATCGATGCCCAATTGTGACGGCACCGCAGTCCCGTCCGACACCTCGGTTCGCCACCGGTCAGGCATGGTTCGCCGTGGTTTGTGCCGCTAGGCCGGGTGGCAGAACGGGAGCACACTCGGGGCGGAGCGACGATGCCGTCGCCGGTCGATTCACGCAAGGAGTAAGCGTCATGCCGAGGTACCTGTTCGTTGCGAAGTACTCCGTCGAGGGAGCCAAGGGTCTGCTCGAGAAGGGCGGCACCTCACGGCAGCAGGTGGTGGCGGAGACAGCCAAGAGCGCCGGGGGGACACTGGAGAGCTTCGACTTTGCCTTCGGCAAGTACGACGCCTTCGTGATCGTCGACCTCCCTGACAATCAGGCCGCAGCCAAGGTGGCGCTGACGGTATCGGCAGCCGGTGGTGCCAGCGTGGAGACCGTCGTGCTGCTGACGCCGGAGCAGGTCGGGGGCACCGGCACGGCTGCCGGCTACGTGAGTCCCGCCGGCCGATAGCCGGGCAAGCCGGCAGCCAGACCAAGCGGACCGCTCACCCGATGACGTCGAAGCGGTCGACGTCGGGGGCGAGGTACTGACGGGCGCGGAGCCCGGACGCCGTACCCGGCAGCAACCACAGCCGGCCGGTCGCCGCGGATCGCGCGGCCACGTCGGGGCGACCGTCCTGGGTGAGGTCGCCGACTCCGAGGATCCGGTCGTATGCCGCGAAGTCGTCGGCCAGCAGGATGGGTCGGCCCAGGCCGCCTTCGGGCATACCCGGCAGCAGGTACAGCTGCTTGGTGCGTTTGCGGCGGACGACGAGGTCTCGCACGTTGTCGGAGTTCCAGTAGCCGGTTGCCGTGATGAGGTCGACGGGGAACAGGTTGCTGCGCGCGAGCTGCCGCTGCTGCCTGCCGCCGTTGCCGTCACCGGGGTAGATGTAGATCGCGCCGTCGGGATCGCGGGCGAGCAGGTCGGGCACCTTGTCGCCGGTCAGGTCGCCGGAGACCACGAGGTTGCGCCGATCGCCCCAGTCACGCGCCAGTCTGCTACGGGACAGGAGCTGTCCGTCTCCGGTGCCCGGGTAGAGAAAGACGCTGCCGCTGTCGCGCGAGCGCGCGATCACGTCGGTGTGACCGTCGCCGCTCCAGTCGCCCGCGATCTGGACGAAGTTGAGGTCGCTAGAGCCGCGGCCGGTGCTGGCGGGAGGCGCGAACCAGCTCGTCCCACGTGAGTCCAGGATGACCAGCTCGTCGCTGGTCGTACGGGCCAGGAGCCGCGCGCCCGTCGCGGTGTCGCCGACGGCGGTCACCTGGTCCAGGTCGCCCCATCGTGTCCAGCCTCCGTAGCGTGGACCAAGACGTCCGTCGGGTTCGAGGGCGTGGATCCAGGTGCGGCCCGTCTCGCGGTCGCGGGCAAGCAGGTCGCGTGCGTCGTCACCGGTGAGGTCGTAGCCGGCGACCGTGAGGTCTCGGCCGCGCCAGTCCTCGGACAGCACCACCGCCTTGCCGACCCGTGCCTGGTCGCGCCCTGGGTAGAGGATCAGTCGGTCGCGGCTGGTGACGAGCATGTCGTCTCGGCCGTCGTCGTCGAGATCCGGTACGCCGACAGCGCTCTTGAGGTGCCCCGCCTCGTCGAGCAGCAGCCGCTTCGCTCCCCACGTGCCCCCGGCCTGGCCGGGGTAGACCCAGAGTCGCTGGCTTCGCGCGTCGCGAGCGACGAGATCGGGCTGCCGGGTGCCGAGTAGGTCGCCGCCGCCTGCGAGCAGGTCGACGCCTCGGAACTTCGTGGTGGAGGCGGTCGCGACCGCCTTGCCGAAGCCGTCGCCTCGACCGGGGAAGAGATTCGCGGCTCCCGTACGGCGGACCCGCGCGAGCAGGTCCGGCCGGCCGTCACCGGTGACATCCGAGACGCCTGTGATGAGGTCGAATCGCTCGCCGTTGAAGCGAGTCGGTTGTCGCGGGTAGAAGCCGGGGCCCGGCTCCCCGCGGAGAAGCTCGAGGCCACCCGTGTCCGGGTTCCGCACCGTCAGATCCGGCAGGTGATCGCCGTTGAGGTCGCGCGGCACGTGCGGGCCGGTGCGGCGGACCGGATCAGGGTCGGGCTCGACGTCGCCGGACTGGATGCGTGCGGCGCGGGTGCGGATGGTGTCGAGCTTGGCGTAGAGGTGCCGGCCAGGACACGCGGTCTGAGCCGCGTCGCGATGGCCGTTGATCGCGTGGAAGCGGGTGCCCTCCAGGGTCCGGATGCTTGTGGCGTCGACGTCGTGCAAACCCAGCTTCCAGGCGAACAGCTTGGCGTACGCACCGATCATCGCGTCGGACGGCTGGGTCACGTCGAAGTTGCCGATCGCCGACATGGCGAAGGCGACGTGGTTGTAGCCGTAGGTGTGGGCGCCGATGACCGGCCGGGCCATGCCGCCGTACCGGCCCTCCCAGATCCGGCCGAACCGGTCGACGAGGAAGTTGTAGCCGATGTCGCTCCAACCGCGGCTCTGGGTGTGGTAGGCGTAGATGCCGCGGATGATGGCCGGCACCTCGTCCCGGCTGTAGTCGTTGGCGTTGACGGTGTGGTGCACGAAGCCGGCCTTGATGGTGCCGTAGCTCGGCTGGCCCGACCGGAGCCGCTCGTTGGCGCCCCACTGCTGCCGGGTGAGGATCGTCGGGCGGGCGGGGGACTGGGCCGCCTTGGCGGACGTCGTGGCCTTGGCGGCATCCAGAGTCTCGGTGCCCTGGTGCGTCGCCGAGCTGTCGGGTGAGCTTGCGGTCGAGTCTGCGGCCGGCTGGGTCACGGTGGCGCCGGGGTCGATGACGGACAGCGTGAGTCCGTCCGGCAGCGACCCCTTCGGGCTGGTCACCCGCAGCTGGACCTGGTCCACGTCCCCGACCGCCATCGCGTCGGTGCCGGGGATCGCGTTGCTGAACTCGTCGGTCCCTGCGTTGGGTGCGTGTCCGCTCGCGGCGCGGGCGGCGGCACAGTCCGCGCACGGGCAGTTCCCGCCGTGCAGCGTCTGCCATGCCGACCAGTCGCCGCCTCGGCCGATCCGAGTGCGGGCTGCGAAGCGCAGCCCCTGCGGCGCAGTCCCCGACCACGTCGCGCCGATGACGCCGTATCCGTCGACCGGCCTCGGACGCGCGACGACGACCAGTCCGGCGGCGCTGTCGGTGGCAGTCAGGTCCTTCCCCGAGGGGCGCTTCGCGGTCTCCGCGGGGTCAGCGACCTGGGGCAGCTCTGACAGCTCGTATTCGCGCACGGTCGGCGTGACCGGAGCGGCTGCCAACCCTGGCCAGGCCGCCGCAGTGGTGTCATTCGACGACACCTGAGAGTCCAACGCGAGCCGGGTTGGTGACGCCGCGGGCACCGTCGCCGCGACCACGGTGACGGGGCAGCCGAGAACCGCCGTTGCGGCCACGGTGATCGTGACCACCCGGGTTGGCCGCGCGAACCACAGCGAAGGCATGTCGTGTCTCCCAGCAAGCGTGTGACTCCAGACAGTGATGACGAGTTAACAACAGTCACAGAGGTCACATGACCGGTTCGGAATAAATACAAATGCGTAATTCGTGGCTATTGCGCCGGGGACACTGGTCAAGGGTCGCTGGGCGGTACGATGCGCCTCTGCCGTCACAGCATCGCCGTCATTTTCGGCATCTACCGCGACGCGGGCGCGCCAAAGGCTCGACACGTGCGGCTCCGCGGGCAACAATGATGGAGGCTGCCTGAATAGTCAGTCAACTGGCCCTCGGGCCGCCGGTGTGACGTCTTGGCTCGAGCGTGAAGGGGCTTGGCATGAACTTCGACCCGACAGATCCGGCCCTGCGTCGCAGGCCGCCGAGACCACAGCTGGCCCGCCGGGATGTGCTGCGGGGAGGACTCTGGCTCAGCGTTGGGATCGGAGCCGCACCGCTTCTCGCTGCCTGCGGTGGCGACGACTCCTCCCCACAGAGCGGCGGCGCTCCTTATCCACTGGCCCGGCCGAACAATCCGGTGACGTTGCCGCTCAAGGACAGCAATCCACCCATCGATGACGGGCTCGACCCAGAGACCGGCGGCGCCTTCAAGATCCTCAACTACGAGCAGTACATGGCGCCCGGCGTCATGAAGGCGTTCGGAGAGCAGTACGGCGTCGATGTCCAGGTGACGCCGTATGTCAACTACGACGAGATGCTGGCCAAGATCCGAGCGCCGGGTGAGTCTTTCGACCTCGTCTTCCCGGGGCCCAGCGTGCTGAGCAAGATGGTCTATACCGAGCTGCTCCAGCCGCTGAACCACTCGTACGTGCCGAACCTCAAGAACCTCTGGCGGGAGTACCAGGACCCTTGGTACGACCGAGGGGCGCAGTACACCGTGCCGTACACCATCTACGGCACCGGCGTGTTCTACCGCGCAGACAAGGTGTCGAGCGTTCCGGAGAACGGCTACGACCTGATGTGGGACGAGCAGTACGCAGGGAAGGTCTACCTGCTCGACGACATGCAGGAAGCCATCGGCATGTCCTTGCTTCGCAACAAGATCACCACGGACATCAACACCAGCGACCCGGAGATGGTCCAGGAGGCCACCGACTCGCTCGTGGAGCTGATCGACCTCGTGAAGATCAAGGCTAACGTCAACGCGTACTCCGAAGTTCCCGAGGGCACCGCGACGGTCCACCAGGCGTGGTCAGGCGACCCGATCGCTGGTCAGTACTACCTGCCCAAGGGTGAGACCACCGATGTCCTGGCGTACTGGCGCCCTGACAACCCGTCGGAGCGCGTCATCGGCAGCGACAACATCGCGATCCCCAAGAGTGCGAGCAAGCCCGTGCTCTCGCACCTGCTGATCAACGACCTCCTCGACAACGAGATCGGACTGCGCAACTTCGGGTGGAACGGCTACCAGCCGCCGCTGACCAAGCTGTCCGCTCGATACCTGATCGACCAGGGCTACATCCCGGAAAACCTGCTGAACGCCGTCGTAGTGCCGGAGGACTTCGACAGCGGACTCACCTTCTACGAGGTGAGCCCGAGCACCGAAGCCCTGTGGCGTGAGTCCTGGTCTGAGTTCAAGGCCGGTGGCTGAATCGAGAACCGGTCACGACCGCGCGACGCGGCGGTTGTGGCCGGCGCTCGCACTCCCTGGGACGCTCTGGCTGATCGCGCTGTTTCTGGTGCCCTTCTATGCCGTCATGGCGGTCGCCTTCAGCGGGAGCATCAACATCTTCGGGGAGCCGATTCCGGCATGGAATCCGCTCGACTGGCAGTTCGCCACGTTCAACGAGGTGATCTCGGAGTCCGTCTCAGGCCCGTATCAGGAGGTGTGGATTCGCACCGCCCTGTACACGGTCTGCGCGCTGTTGATCTGTGTCGCCGTCGGATACCCGGTCGCGTACTACACGGCTCGCCTGGCCGGAAAGAGGCGTGGCCTCGTCCTGGCGCTGATCCTGGCCCCCTGGTGGATCAACTACATCACGCGCATGCTCGCCTGGGTCAACCTGCTGCAGGACGACGGCTATGTGAACAAGGCACTCGGGATCTTCGGCGTGGCGCCGGTCTCCTGGTTGTCCGGCAACGCGTTCACTGTCGTGATCGCGCTCGCGTACGGCTATCTGCCGTTCTTCATCATTCCGCTGTTCGCGTCACTGGACCGGATCGACCCGCATCTGCTGGAGGCGTCACGCGACCTCGGAGTGGGCTCGATCCGCACCTTTGTGCATGTGACCTTGCCGTTGTCGAAGTTGGGGTTGATCACCGCACTCGTCATCACGGCGCTACCCCTCGCCGGTGACTACTACACGAACACGATCGTGTCGGGCTCGCCGAAGACCACGATGGTCGGGAACCAGATCGAGCTGTTCCTCCTGCAGGGTCCCCTGAAGAATTTCGGCGCCGCCCTGGTGCTGTTGTTGTCGCTCGTCCTGATGTTCTTCATGGCCTACTACCTCATCTTGATCCAACGTGCGAGCAGGGACGTTCGATGACTCTCACGAAGGTCCCTCGCGTCGATGCCAGACCTGCTTCAGCCAGGAAGTGGGTGCCGCCGTGGCGCAATCCTTGGCGCCGTCCCTACATCCTCGCCGCGATCACATGGCTGTACATCCTCTGGTCTCTCCTCCCCGTTCTGATCGCGGTGCAGTTCTCCTTCAACGACGGCCGGTCGCGAAGCACCTGGCAGGGCTTCTCTACGCAGTGGTACTGCTGCGTAGAGGGATCGGTCGCTGAAGACCCCAGCTTGCTGCTGGCGCTGGAGAACAGCCTGATCCTCGGCGCGTCGACGGTACTGGTGGCAACGCCACTGGGCGTCATGCTCGCGATGGGGCTCACGCGATGGCGTTCGCGGACCAGCAAGGTGGCCAACGGCCTCGCCTTGGTTCCGCTCGTCACGCCGGAGATCGTGGTCGGTTCGTCGCTCTACCTCGTCGTGGTCAACCTGTACCAGTTCGTCCCGCTGGGTCGGACGGCCATGCTGCTGGGTCACGTCACGTTCTCGGTCTCGTACGTGCTCGTGATCGTACGTTCGAGACTGCTGAGCATCGGCCGGGACTACGAGGAGGCGGCCAGGGACTTGGGAGCAAGCCCCATGCAGGCCATCCGTACGGTCCTGATACCGCTTCTGATGCCAGCAATCTTCGCTTCGGCGATGGTGGTGTTCGCCACATCGCTCGACGACTTCGTCGTGAGCCAGTTCCTGTTCGGCGACGCATCGAACATCACCGTGCCTATCAAGCTGTACAACGCGGTGCGGGCGTCTCCGACCCCTGCCCTCAATGCCTTGGCGACGTTACTCCTGGTGGCGTCATTCCTCGCGTTGCTCCTCGCGTACGTCGGCTTGCGAGCGCGAAGACGCGGCGCGCGATCGGCGCTTGAGGACCTCGCTGACTACGGCTGATCGCCGGGACGACGCGTCACATCTCTCCGGCGAATGCCGCCGGCTTCCGTCGGGCCGACGAGAGCACGCGAAGCGACTGCGGTGGTAGGTGGACGGTCACCGGGTGCCCGGTGGCCAGGCTGTCGCGCATGGCGTTGTTCGTGACCAGCGACTGCACGACCGCCCCTTGCGGTAGCCGAACCATCACCTGCGTCGTCGAACCCAGGAAGACCGTGCGATCGACCATCCCGGGAAGCCGGTTGACTCCGGTCAGCCCGGCCCCGTCCACCTCGACGCACTCAGGACGGATGACCGCTCGCCCTGGCCCCGAGTCGTGGTCTGCCGGAGCCTGCGCTTCGAGGCTGAACTCGCCGAAGCGAACGGTGCGAGTCGGGCCGCTCCCGGGGAGACACTCGATGTCGAACAGGTTGGCGACACCGAGGAAGTCCGCGACGAACTCGGTGAGCGGTTCCTGGTAGACCTCCTCCGGTGTCCCGAGTTGCATGATGCGGCCGCCGTCCATGACGGCGAGCCGGTTCGACATCTCGAGTGCCTCCTCTTGGTCGTGGGTGACGAAGACGAAGGTGATGCCCACGTCTTGCTGCAGCGCGGTCAGCTCCGCTCGCAACGAATGGCGAAGCTTCGCGTCGAGCGCGCCGAGCGGCTCGTCCAGGAGCAGCACCGACGGTTCGAGGACCAGCGCCCGGGCCAGGGCAACGCGTTGCTGCTGTCCCCCTGACAGCTGTTGAGGGCGACGTCGAGCGAACTCGGTGAGACGAACCAGCTCCAGCGCCTTCGTCACGCGGGCTGCGCGTGTCTGCTTGTCCAGATCCTTGCGCCACCGCAGGCCGTAGGCGACATTCCTCTGGACATCCAGGTGCGGGAAGAGAGCGTAACTCTGGAAGACGGTGTTGACGGGACGTCTGTGCGGAGGGGTCTGTGCAACATCGATGCCATCGAGGAGGATCTGACCCTCCGTAGGTTGTTCGAATCCGGCCAGCATGCGCAGCGTGGTGGTCTTGCCACACCCCGACGGGCCGAGCAGGGTGAAGAACTCACCTGGCTTGATCTCGAGGTCAATGCCGTCGACAGCGGTGACGCCGTCGAACTCCTTGCGGAGCCCGATCGTAGAGATCGCCCCACCGGTGTCATGGGGGGCAGCTGCGTCTCGGGGCATGCGGCGAAGTCTAAACAGCGATGTTGCTGTTTGGAAGTGGATGACTGAACATTCAGTTAGCCAACCGCAAGTGGCCACCCACGAACGTCCGTCGCGCCGGAGAGCTACCCCGATGCGGTTACCGCATCGATCGCGGCGACGACGTCGCTGACGTCGCAGACGACGATCTCGGTGGCGCCTGCGCCGAGGTACTCGTCAAGCCGCGCACGCACCGTGGCCGCGGATCCACAGGCGGCGCGGACTCGTGCCGCTTCGGCGCTCACAGGGCCATCCGGCAGCTCTGCTTCGTGCCGTAGCGCTGGTATGGCCTCCAGAAGTGATCGCCATCGCCCAACGGCCGCCGCCTCGTCGGGCATCTCATCAGCCGTGCCGGCGATGAAGGTGAAACATGCGCAGGGAACCGCAGTCTGGTCGGATCCCTGCCCGCCAGTTCACACGCGCGTGTCACGCGAGTGACGACGTCGTGCACGCGCTCCGCAGTTGCGGCGTAGCTCATCCGTTGCTTGAGATCTACAGGAACTTCAGGTCAAGGGCTCGACTTCAGTGTCCGAGGGGGGACTTGAACTTCTGTCAGCGCCATTTCAGGCTGTGCCGGTCCGTCCGCCGAATGCGGCGTTTCCGCTGGTCAGACGCCGGTTTCGTGCGTCGGTCGTGTCGAACCGTCATGACCCGTTCGGTAGGCGTGCGGTAGATGAGCGGTAGATGCGAGTCGCGGACGCGCGCGGCCAAGTCGGCGACCGGCCATGCCGATCCATGCTCACTCAGCGTGAGGTGCGACCTATTTATGGGCGCGCTTGTCGTGCTCGTAGCGCTTCACCGAAACCGACGTCCTTGGACCTTCGGCCCTGTTCGACGCGAGCAGCGCGGACGCACATTGGATGTGCGGTCAACTTGACAGCCGCCGAGACAAACAACGGGAGTCACCATGACAGACCTACCTCCCACCGCGGGCCTGCTCGTCGATCCGCACAGTGACCGGTTTCGGCACGGCAAGGACGACGCCTTCCGGGACTGGTGGGAGGAAAGGGAGTACAGCCCGAAAGGCATGAACAAGGAGCTCGACCGCGGCGAGTCGCACCTGCTCGGCCCCGGCCCCACGGCGGTGCTCTACCGCGCCGCCCGAGCGGACGTTGCACCGGTGGGTCGGGCCCGCAGGCCGAGTACGAGTCACTCAAGGCCAAGGCGCTCGCCTGACTGCGGCCCGGGAGGAGTCAGGTCACCAGCGCGCCGGCCCCCAGTGCAACGATGCTGAGGCCGGCGAGCATCGCCAGCAGCGGCCACACCCAGCGCAGGTAAGTGCCGTAGGGCACCCGAGCGATGGCGAGGCCACCCATTACGACTGCCGAGGTCGGAATGAAGAGGTTCATGATCCCGGAGGCACTCTGGAACGCAGTGACGACCAGATCGGCCGGCACGTCGGTGAACAGCGCGAGGGGAGCCATGATCGGCATCGCGACGGTGGCCAGGCCGGACGAGGAGGGGATCAGGAAGGACAGCGGCAGGAATAGCAGGAACATCACGATGGCGAAGCCCGCTTGGCCGACGTCCCCGAGCGCCTGCTCGGCCCAGTTGAGAACCGTGTCCGTGATCTGGCCGTTGTTCATCACCACCGTGATGCCGCGGGCGATGCCGATGATGAGTGCGACGCCGAGCAGGTCCCGTGCACCTTCGACGAAAGCGCCGGTAAGACTCTCCTCCGAGAGACCGCCGATGAGCCCGATGATGATGCTGAACAGGATGAACGACGCGGTCATCTCGGGGAACCACCACCACAGCGTCGGCAACGGGATGTTGAGGTCTTCCCAGGGGATGACGCCGTACACCATCACGCCGAAGGCCAGCCCGAAGACGACGAGAATCAACTTGTGCCGACCGGTCATGACGGCGTCTGCCCCCCCGAACCTGCAGCGAAGTGGCGCTCGTTGTCCTGACGCAAATGGGCGACGACCGATCGGGACGGGTCGGCTTTGACCCGGTCGGCGTAGCGGAGCACGAAGAAGATGCCGATCGCCAGACCCACGAGGAGGATGATCAGCCGCAACAGGAGACCGTCGCTGATCGAGACATCGGCGAAGCCGGATGCAATGCCGGTGGCGAACGGGTTGATCGTCGACCCGAAGGTGCCGATCCCGCAGCCGAGCAAGACGACCGCCGCACCCACCAGAGCGTCGTACCCGGCCGCGATCATCACGGCAATCACAAGGGCGTAGAACGCCAGACTTTCCTCGGCCATGCCGTAGGTCGTGCCACCAAGCGCAAAAACACTCATCAGGATCGGGATCATCCAGCGCTCCCGACCGCGGAGCCGCTGCACCAGACGGCCGATGCCGTTCTGAATCGCACCGGTGCGCATCGTCACACCCAGGAAGCCCCCGATGACAATGATGAACAGCGCCACGTCGATCGCGCCGAACAGCGTGCCGCTGTTGTAGTAGTTGATGTTTCCCTTGGCATTCTCGATGCCGTAGAGGCCATTGATGGGCGCGGTGAGCGAGTCGACCACGATGCGCGCCGGGCGCGAGTCGACCGAGTGGTAAGTGTCCGGGATCGGGCTGCCGTCCTTGTCGAGGTCGTACGTTCCGGCGGGAATGATCCAGGTGGCGATCGCCATCAGCACGATCAACGCGAACAGGATGGTGTAGGCCGAGGGGAGCTTGAAGCCGCGCTTCGGCTCGGCCGGGGCGCCGGTGGTCGATTCAGCCATGGGTATCTCCTGGGGGAATGACCGGCAGCGTGGCGGTTGTGGCGTCGTCCTCCCACGGGTGATCGGCCTCGGGCACTTTGAAGCCGATGTAGCCGTAGAGAACGTCGAGCAGAGGGCTGAGCAGGTTGAAGAAGCAGAATGGGAAATACGCGGCCGTCGTGACGCCGAGCACCCCGGAGATGTAGGCGCCGCAGGTGTTCCACGGCACCAGCACGGAGGTGACGGTGCCCGAGTCCTCCACCGCACGGCTCAGGACCTGGGGTGCGAGGCCGCGCCGGGCGAACTCCTTGCGGAACGTGCGGGCGGGTAACACGTCGGCGACGTACTGGTCGCCGGCGATCACGTTGAGGCCGATGCCGCTGCCGGTGACCGAGGCGATCAGTGACCCACGGCGCTTGGCTCGGGACACGATCGGGTCGAGCAGGCGCTGAAGAAAGCCCGCATGCTCCATGACCGCGGCGAAGGACAACGCGCCGAGTACGAGCCAGATCGTGGTGAGCATGCTGGCCATCCCGCCGCGGGAGAACAGGTCGTCGACCTGCTGGACACCCGAGTTGCTCTCGAACCCGGTCGCCATCGCCGCGTAACCGGCCTTCACGCCGGTGGCGACCCTGCCGAGGCTTGGCTCGTCGACGAACGCGACGACGGCGTCCCATTGGAGGAAGGGGGCGAGCACTGCGGCGAACACCGCCGAGCCGAGGATCGAGAGGAAGGGCGGCATCTTCATGATCGCGAGCACCACAAGGAACACCAGCGGCAACAGGGCGAGGACCGAGATGTCGAACGCCGACGCCAGGGCCGCCCGCACCTCGTCGGTGCTGATCGTGGCGTCGGTCTCGGCGGCGCGGCCCAGGAAGAAGAAGATCACCAGGCTGATGCCCAGCGCCGGGCCGGCTGTCCAGATCATGTTCCGCACGTGCTCGCCGACGGTGAGGCCACCACCGACTAGCTTCGGGACCAAGATCGTGGTTTCCGACAACGGCGTCATCTTGTCGCCGAAGTAGGCGCCGCAGATGACCGCGCCCGCCGCGATCGCCTCGTCGAGGCCAAGCGCATTGCTCATGCCGACGAACGCCACGCCGAGTGTGCCCGCCGTGGTCCACGAGCTGCCGGTCACCATGCCGACGGCGGCGCAGACTACGGCCGCAGTGAAGTAGAACCAACTTGGGCTGACGATGCGGATGCCGAAGTCCACGACGGTCGGGATGGTGCCGGCCATGTTCCACGTGCCGATTAGTGCACCGACGGCGAGCAGGATGAATACCGCGCTCATCGCGGCGGTCACGCCCGTGATGGCAGCCTGGCCGACCGACTCGACGGTGTAGCCGTTCTTGAAGGCGATCAGGCTCGCGAACGCTGCGCTGAGCAGGAGCGCGACCTGCAGCGGTCCGTCGGTGGCGCTGATCCCGAACAACGCGATCGTCATGGCGAGCAGCCCGATCAAGACGACGATCGGCAGCAGCGAGTCGAGGAGGCTGGGAGGCCGGGGTTGCCGGGGCTGCCTCATCTCGATCCGCCTAGACGACCGCGACGAGAGCCATGGAGCCGATGTCGTCGCCGTGGTGGTGCTCGTCGCCCCGCGCCCACACGAGCAGGCCGACCACCAGTAGCGCGGCTACGGCGGCGATACCCCACCGAGCCGGCGTGCTCATAGCGGGTCCCGTTCCAGGGGGCAGGTCATGCAGTGCCCGCCACCGCGGCCTTTGCCGAGCTCGAACCCCTCGATGGTGATCACCTCGACGCCTGCCGCGCGCATCTTGTCGATGGTGTAGGTGTTCCGCTCGTACGCGACGACCACGCCGGGCTCCAGTGCCACGACGTTATTGCCGTCGTCCCACTGTTCCCGCTCTTGCTGGTAGGCGTCCCCACCCGTCTCGACCACCTTGAGTTCGGGCACTCCGAGGGCGTCCGCGACAGCCGGTAGGAATCCCTTCTCCTCGGTCACATTGAACGGTGAGCCTCCCGAGCCGGGGCGCAGGCTGATCGCGCGTACGTTCTTCATGACCCGGGGGTAGGCCGTCGCCAGGTCGCGGTCGAGCAGCGTGAAGACTGTGTCCAGGTGCATGTGGGCGCGGTCCTTGGTCATGACCACGGCGATCACCCGGTCGGCGGCCCCGTTGTCGAAAAGCGCCCGGGCGACCTGCTCGATCATGCGAGCCTGCGAGCGCTCGCTCATCCCGATCAGGACCGTGCCGTTGCCGATCGGCTGGACGTCGCCACCCTCGAGCGAGGCTCGGCCGAAGTCCTCGGCGTTGAACTTCTCATCGTCGCCCAGCTCGGGATACCAGAATTCGAAGTCGGCCGCGGCGAACATCGGGTGGTACCGATAGATCGCCGCCACGTTGTACGCCTCGATTCGGCGGGCCGGCCAGAACATCGGGTTGACCGACACGCCGCCGTAGATCCAGCACGACGAGTCCCGGGTGAACAGGGTGTTCGGCAGTGGCGGGAGCACAAACAGGCTCTCGTCGTCCACGGCGGCCGCGATCACGGACCGGTTCCGCAGGCGACCCAGGTCGAGCCCCGACTCGGCGACCGTCAAGCCACCGATCAGATGCCTGGCGAGCTGCTCAGCCGGCATCCCCGATAAGATGGATCGGACCTCGTCGACCAGGGAGACCCCGACGGTGGATTCCGAGGCCGAGAGCTCGACGAGCTTGCGACGCGCCTCCTCGCTGGCTTCGAGTGTCTGGGCGAGGAGGTCCTGCAGCAGAAACACCTCGACCCCGCGCTCGCGCATCTTCGCGACGAACTGGTCGTGTTCGTACTGTGCGCGCTCCACCCAGAGCACGTCGTCGAACAGTAGGTCGTCGTGGTTAGTCGGCGTCAGCCGTTGGAGGCTTAGTTCCGGCCGGTGCACCATCACCTTGCGAAGTCGGCCCACTTCTGAGTGGACCCCGAATGTCGTCATCACTCCTCCGTCCCGGGCGCAACCTGGGTGCCCGCTTCTCCCTCGACGATCTGCTGGATCTGCGTGAGCGCTCCGATCGCAGCACGCCCCCCGGTCGCTTCGACGAAGCGGCACGCAGCGTCGACCTTTGGCCCCATCGAGCCGGCCGCGAACTCGACCCGGCGTAGGTCGCGTGCCGTCACCCGCTCCAACGGCCGCTGCTGGGGCGTCCCCCAGTCGGCGTACACAGCCTCGACGTCGGTGGCCATCACGAACAGCTCAGCGTTGACCTCGCGGGCGAGCAGCTCGCTGGCGAGGTCCTTGTCGATGACCGCCTCGACACCGACGAGCGTTGTCTCCGCCGCGGGCAAGAACATCGTCGGCACACCCCCGCCACCCGCGCAGATGAGTACGACGCCGTGGTCGAGCAGCCAGCGGATCGGCCGGATCTCGAAGATGTGTCTGGGCTGGGGCGAGGGCACTACCCGACGCCAACTGTCGCCGTCGGCCTTGAACACCCAGCCCTTCTGGGCAGCAAGCGCGTCGGCCTGGTCTTGGGTGTAGATCGGGCCGACGAACTTCGTCGGGTCGTCGAATGCCGGGTCGGCAGGGTCGACCTGCACCATCGTGAGCATCGTGGCAATCGGCGCTTCGGGTGGCATCGCGTTCCCCAGCTCCTGCTCGAGGACGTAGCCGATCATTCCCTCGGTCTGGGCTCCGAGGACGTCGAGGGGGTACGGGTCGACGTCGGTGTAGGCGGCCGCCTGCAGCGCGAGCAGCCCCACCTGTGGGCCGTTGCCATGCGTGAGGACGAGCTGGTGTTCGCGGGCGACGGCTGCCAGCGCCGGCGCGGCTGCCCGGACGTTGGCGCGCTGGTTCTCAGCCGTCATCGGTTCGCCACGTTTCAGCAGGGCGTTCCCGCCCAGGGCGACCACGACCCGCATCGGAGGTCAGCCCCCCAGGGTGGCGACCATGATGGCCTTGATCGTGTGGAGGCGGTTCTCCGCCTGGTCGAAGACGATCGAGTGCTCGGACTCGAAGACATCGTCGGTGACCTCGAGCCCGTCCATGCCGTACTGCTGGAAGATATCTTCCCCGACCTTCGTCTCGCGGTTGTGGAAGGCCGGCAGGCAGTGCATGAACCTAACCTTGGGATTGCCGGTGCGGGCGATGACGTCCTTGTTCACCTGGTACGGCGTGAGCAGCTTGATCCGCCCCTCCCAAACGCTCTTGTCCTCGCCCATCGAGACCCAGACGTCGGTGTAGAGGTAGTCCGTGCCGGCAACGCCCTCGTCGACGTCATCGGTAAGGGTGAGCCGGGCGCCGGTCTCCTCCGCGATGCCGCGGCAGGTCTCGATCAGGTCGTCGGCCGGCCAGAGGTCGCGCGGGGCGCAGAGGCGGACGTCCATGCCGAACTTGCACCCTCCGACCATCAGCGAGTTGCCCATGTTGTTGCGGGCGTCCCCGAGATAGCAGTAGGCGATGTCGTGCAGGTGCTTGTCGGTGTGCTCGGTCATCGTGAGGACATCGGCCAGGATCTGGGTCGGGTGGAACTCGTCGGTGAGGCCGTTCCATACCGGCACGCCGGCGTACTGCGCGAGTATCTCGACGCTCTCCTGGGCGAAGCCGCGGTACTCGATGCCGTCGAAGGTGCGGCCGAGGACGCGTGCGGTGTCCTTCATCGACTCCTTGTGGCCGATCTGGGAGCCGCTGGGTTCGAGGTAGGTGACGTGCGCACCCTGGTCCTTCGCGGCGACCTCGAACGCGGTGCGGGTCCGGGTGGAGGTCTTCTCGAAGATCATCGCGATGTTCTTGCCGGCGAGGCGGGGCTGCTCGTAGCCGGCGTACTTGGCGGCTTTGAGATCGGCGGACAGCTGGAGCAGGAAGCGCAGCTCGCCGGGGGTGAAGTCGAGCTCCTTGAGGAAGCTGCGGTGGCGGAGGTTGAAGGGCATCGGTGGTCCTTTGCTCAGGCGGTGGCGACCACGACGTCGGCGGTCGGGGACGGTGCGCTGCGACGGATGAAGATCTTGATGACCTCCTCGACCACGACAAGGGTGGCTGCGATGCCGATGCAGATGCACCACTGGTTGAAGCTCAGCCCTGTCGTGTTGAAGATCCGCTCGAGGAAGTCGAGCGCGGTGATCGCGATGATGGCGAGCAGCGAGACCGCGTACCGCCGCAGCTGCATCGCGCCGGGGAACGTGTCGCGGTCGAAGACGGTGTTGGTCTGGTCGCGGCACAAGAGCGCTGCGAACAGGTGGAACACCGACAGCGTTGTGAGCAGCATGGTCGCGGCCACGATCGCACCGTCCTGGTCGTCGCCGATCTGGTAGGCGACCAGCGACCCGACGGTCATCACGGCGCCTTGGACGCACAGCCGGATCCAGTTGTTCCGCGACAGGACGGGAGCACCGACCGGCCGCGGCGGGCGGGCCATCAGGCCGCGGGCAGGCTGGTCGAACCCGAGCGCGATGGCGAGCGGGATGTCCACGACCATGTTCAGCCACAGGATCTGTAGCGGGTTCAGTGGTGCGCCATCGGCGATGCCGACGATGCCGGCGCCGATGAATATGGCGATGTAGGCGACCAGGGTGGACATCTGGAACCGCAGGTACTTCAGCAGGTTGTCGTACAGCGTCCGCCCGTAGGAGACCGCCCCCACGATCGTGGCGAAGTTGTCGTCGGTGAGGATCATCACCGCGGCCTCCTTGGAGACCTCGGTGCCGGTGATGCCCATGGCGACGCCGATGTCGGCGGTCTTCAGTGCCGGCGCGTCGTTGACGCCGTCACCGGTCATCGCGACGACGTTGCCCTTCTCCTTGAGCAGCCGGACCAGCCGGACCTTGTCCTCGGGTGCGACCCGGGCGACGACCCCGATCTCGTCGATCTGCGTGCAGCAGCTGCTCGTCGCTCATCGCGGCGAACTCGGTTCCGGTGACCGCGCGGCCCTCGATGCCGAGCTCGCTGGCGATCGCCGCCGCGGTCGTGGCGTGGTCGCCGGTGATCATCCGGACCCGGATGCCGGCGTCGTGGCATTCGGCGATGGCGGTCTTAGCCTCGGGCCGGGGCGGGTCGACGATGCCGACCATGGCCAGCAGGGTCAGCTCCTGGACCAGGCCGATCAGGTCGCCGCCCGGCTCGACACGTCCCTGGCTCGAAGTCGCGTTGTGCGACCACCATGACGCGTTCGCCAGCGTTCGCGATCTGGTCGTTGGCCTCGATCGCGAGGTGCCGGTTGTCGTCGGTGATCGGGACCAGCGTGCCGTCGGGGTTGCGGATCGAGGTGGCGCGGGCGATCAGCACGTCCGGGGCGCCCTTGACGTAGCAGCGGACGACCGGGCGGCCGTCGTCCGCGGTCATGTCATGGAACGTCGCCATGAACTTGTAGTCGGAGTCGAACGGCACCTCCGCGACCCGAGGTAGCGCGGCTCGGGTCTCGTTGATGTCGAGGCCGCCCTTCGCGCCCAGCACGATCAGCGCGCCCTCGGTCGGGTCGCCGATCAGGGCCTCGCCGTCGAGCACCGCGTCCGCGCAGAGCACCATCGGCAGCAGGTACGGGTCGAGGTCGTGACGCTGGCCGCCGACATGGCTGATCTCCCCGGCCGTGCTGTAGCCCTCGCCGGAGATCGTGTAGCGGTTCTGGCCAGGGATCACCAGCTCGCGCGCGGTCATCTTGTTCAGCGTCAAGCGTGCCGGTCTTGTCCGAGCAGATCGCCGAGGTCGAGCCGAGCGTCTCGACCGCCGGCAAGCCGCTTCACGATCGCGTTGCGTCGTGCGATCTCCCGTGTCCCCATCGACAGCAACGCGGTGACGACCGCCGGCAGGCCGGTTGGGATCGCCGCCACCGCAAGCGCCACGCCGGTGACGAACAGACGTGTCGAACGACTCGCCCCGGGCGAGGCCCAGCAGCACCACGATCACCAGCGCGACCGCCGCGATCGACGCGATGATCTTGGACAATGCGTCCAGCTGCTTCTGCAGCGGAGTCTTGCTCGTCTCGGTGTTGGCCAGCATGTCGGCGATGTGGCCGATCTCGGTCTCCATGCCGGTGGCTGTCACGATCAACTCACCACGACCCCGAGTGACCGACGGTGTTCATGTACGCCATGCAGGTCCGGTCGCCGAGCGGCACATCCTCGCCCGGGCACCGGGTCGGTCGACTTGCCGACCGGCAGGCTCTCGCCGGTCAGCGCTGCCTCTTCGATCTCCAGTGTCGCGGCCAGGATCACCCGACCATCGGCGGGAACCCGGTTGCCGGCCTCGACCAGCACAACGTCGCCCGGGCACCAGCTCCTCGGCATCGATCTCGACGGCCTGACCACCGCGACGCACCCGCGCGATCGTCTTCATCATCTGCGCCAGCGCCTTGACGCTCTCCTCGGCCTTCGACTCCTGGCGAAGCCCGACGACCGCGTTAAACACGGTCAGTCCGGCCAGCACGACCGTCGTACCCGTCTCGCCGGTGACGATCTGGTTCACACCGCCGCCGCCGAGCAGGACCGACTGCATGAAGTCCTCGTACTGGCGCAGGAACGCGCGCCAGCCCGGCTCCTTCTTCGTCCCGGCCAACGGTTCGGCCCGATCGAGACGAGCCGCGACCGCGCCTCGTCCTCCGACAACCCCTGCGCAGGATCGACGTCGAGGTCGCGGGCGACGTCCAGAACCCCGAGCCCGAAAGCCGACGCCGGTGCGCACATCCATTTCGATACCATGCCTCCGACCTGCTATCGAGCGCGTACTGGTCAGCCGTCGACGAACCGCCTCGACATCAGCGTATGGAGGTGCGACACAGGTCACATCACCTGATTCGGGTGGCCGCGCAGCCCGCCTTGGTCGTCGAGGTTATCCGCGCCGAGCCCTTCTCCCGAACTGCCGCCCCGTCGCGACGGCGCTTCCAGGCCAGATCGAGCACGATGCCGAGTACCAGGATCGCGACCAGCGCGACCGCCGTCCCGGGCTCCTCCACCAAGCGTCGTGAAGGCGAACGCGACCAGGACCACGACCGTCGTGACGTTCGCCAGGACGAGCAGCCACGCCTGCGCACCGGTCTCTCGCCGGATCCGGAGATGACCGAAGGTCACGAGCGTGAACACGACCAGGGCGACGGCGCTGCCGATCGAGGCGATGGCACTCAGGTCGAAGAAGATCGCGAGGATGATCGCCGCAGCAGCGGTGACGAGGATGCCCATGGGCGCGCGCCCGCCGACCCGGCGACCCATGCACAGGTGGGAACTGTCCGACGGTGGCCATCTGATCCGCGAGCCCCGTTGCCGGGTACAGCCCGGAGTTGGTCGCACCTGCGGTAGCGAACAGAGCCGTGACGGTCATCAGCCAGTACCCGGCCGAGCCGAGCACCGGCTCCGCGGCAACAGCGAGGGCGGTACCGCCTGAGGCCACCACCTCGTCGACCGTCAAGGTCCCAAAGACGCCCAAGGCCACGGCGAGGTAAACGACAGTGGCGATGGCGAGTGCCAGATAGATCGCCTTGGGCAGTTGGCGGTTCGGATCGGCGAGGTCCTTTGCGGTGAAGGTAATGACGCCGAAGCCGAGGAAGGCGAAGAAGGTCAGAGCCACGCTGGAGACGATGTCTCGCCAGCGAGGGGTAGTCCGAGAACGCGAGCAGGTCGATGTTGAGGTTGCTCAGTGTCGCAATCGAGAACACGATCAGGATGCCGACTACGACGAGCACCACCACTGTCTGTGCCCTCGCGACCGCCTGGGAGCCAAGGATGTTCAGGGCCGCCATCACGAGCAAGACGAGCACCGCGAAAGGCTTCACCCAGTCGGCGTTATCGGCGACGGCATCGCTGGCATAGCTGCCGAACGACACCGCGACCATCGCGGTGATGATCGCGTTCACCGAGAGCAGCAGCCACGATAGGACGCCGGTGAAGTGTCCCTCGCCCCACCCTCGGATGACGTATTCCAGGAACCCGCCGGCCGAAGGGTATCGGGCTCCAAACTTCGCGAACGAATAGCCCTGCAGGGCTGCGACACCGCCCGCGAGGAGGAACGAGATCCATACCGCCGAGCCTGCCACCTCGCCAGCAGCACCCAAGAGCGCAAAGATCCCGGCGCCGACCATGGAGCCGACGCCGATAAAGGCCGCCTGCCGCACCGAAAGGGTTGGTCTGGCCCCGGCGGCGGAGCCGCTCGTCCGATCCCCGGTGTCGACCATCGGCCCTCAACCCTCCGCTGTGCCCGAGGCGCTTCCGATCGAGTGCACCCACGAGTCACTTAGTATGCAGAGCGTGTTGACCGAAGGGAATCCCAGCAACAAGTAAATCTGCACGCGCCGCGGCCCACGACCGCAGCGCTACCTTAGACACATGCCGCGTCCGTGGGTTAGCCGAAGTCCATAGGGCACGCTCGAGTCGACGCGAGCGGTTCGCCGCGAGGCTCGCCGGAAGGTGACAGACGACTTCCTAAAGGACGTCGCGCGGGTGTACCGCGAGAACGTCGACAACAACCCGACGATGGCGGTCGCGCAGTACACCGGGCGGGCGCACCGAACAGCGGCCCTGTACGTCAAGCAGGCACGTGAGGCGGGCTTCCTTGGCGCGGCCAGTCGCGGAAAGGCGGGGGAGCGGTCATGAGGGGAAGCATCGTCAAGCGAGGCAAGCGCTACAGCGTTGTCGTCGAGCTGGACCGCGATCCGGTGAAGGGACAAGCGCCGTCAGAAGTGGCACTCGGGCTACCGGACCAAACGCGCCGCGGAGGACGCGTTGTCCGAGCTGGTCAACGGAGTGAAGTCCGGCACCTATGTCGCCAAGAGCAAGCAGACGCTCGCTGAGTACGTTGCGGAGTGGCTGGCGGCCATCGAGCCGACCGTGCGCCCGGCGACTCATTACAGCTACGCGAGGAACCTGCGGCTCCATGTCCTGCCATACCTCGGCGGCATGCCTCTGCACGCCGTTGACGCCGGCCTACTCAACGGCCTCTACGCGCGTTTGTTGGCCGAGGGCCGGCGCGACCACGAAGGCGGAGGCTTGTCGCCGCGGTCGGTGCGGTACGCCCACCATCGCTCACAGGGCCTTCAAAGATGCAGTGAAGTGGGGCCGGCTCGCCCGCAACCCTGCCGACGCAGCCGACCCACCGCGGGCAAGCTCGTCGGCTCACCGGAGTCGGTGACGTGGACCGCTCAGCAGCTTCGGACGTTCCTCGAGGGCACCAGCAAGGACAGGCACCACACGGCATACCTCGTGCTCGCCAGCACTGGCCTACGGCGTGGGGAAGCACTCGGGCTCCGGTGGCGCGACGTCGACCTCGACAACGGCCGGGCATCCATCCGGCAGACGGTGATCGCGGTGCAGCATCAGCCGTTGCTCGGCTCGCCCAAGACGGCCAAGGGTCGCCGTACCGTGGTGCTCGACAAGGGCACTGGCGCGGCGCTTCGCGAGCACCGCAAGAGCCAGGCGGCGGAGCGGTTGCAGATGGGGGAGGGGTGGACCGACCACGACCTGGTGTTCTGTCGCGTCGACGGGACGATGCTGCATCCAGAGCGGTTCAGCCGATCGTTCGCAGACGCGGTGCGGAGGCTCGGTCTGCCAGCCATCCGACTGCACGAGCTACGCCACGGTTGGGCGACCATGGCGCTGTCGGCCGGCGTGCATCCCAAGGTCGTCCAAGAGCGACTCGGGCACGCCAATATCGGCATCGTTGGACACCTACAGCCATGTCACAGGCAGCCTGCACGTCGACGCCGCCGAGACTGTCGCGGCGTTGTTCGCGGAGGCGCGTTAGCAATCCGTTAGCAGCAGCCATGGAACAGCGAACCGCAGGCGCCCTGGCCTGCGGTTTCGTTGTGTCCGAGGGGGGACTTGAACCCCCATGCCCTAATACGGGCACTAGCACCTCAAGCTAGCGCGTCTACCTATTCCGCCACCCGGACCTGGGTGCCGCCGGGAGCCCGGCGTGCGACCGATAACTCTAGCAAAAGCCGGACTCGCCTCAGCAACCCGTCGGCTGGCTCGCCGGCCCCGGAGCGAGCCTCGTTGGGACCTGCTCGGCTTAGGCCTGGTGCGGCAGGATGAGGGGTATGACGACGTACCGCCCCGAGGCCGAGGTCACCGAGATCTGTCGCGAGCTGATCCGGATCGACACGACCAACTACGGCGACTCGTCCGGGCCGGGGGAGCGGTCCGCCGCCGAGTATGTCGCCGAGCTGCTGGCCGAGGTCGGCATCGAGTCCCAGCTCTTCGAGCCGGCACCGGGACGCACGTCGGTCGTCGCGCACTGGGGCGATCCGAGCAGCGAGGACCGGCTGCTCGTGCATGGCCACCTCGACGTCGTACCCGCGGCCAAGCAGGACTGGAAGGTCGACCCCTTCTCGGGCGAGATCGTCGACGGCTACGTCTGGGGGAGGGGCGCGGTCGACATGAAGGACTTCGACGCCACGATCCTGTCGGTGGTGCGAGCGCGAGCGCGCGCCGGCCAGCCGCCACGACGTGCCCTCACACTCGCCTTCACGGCGGACGAGGAGGCGGGCAGCATCCTCGGGGCGCATCCGCTGGCCGATCAGCATCCGGAGTGGTTCGACGGCTGCACGGAGGGGATCGGCGAGGTCGGCGGCTTCTCCGCGACGGTCGGCGGGAAACGGATCTACCTGATCGAGACCGCGGAGAAGGGCATCGCCTGGCTGCGGCTCCGGGCGCAGGGTACGGCGGGCCACGGCTCGATGCGCAACGCCGACAACGCCGTGACGGCGGTCTCCGAGGCGGTCGCGGCCATCGGGCGGCACGAGTGGCCGCTGCGCATCACCCCCACGATGCGAACGCTTCTCGACGAGCTCGCTGCGATGACCGGGCATGCCGACGAGGCAGACGATGTCGACGCCCTCCTGGAGCACTTCGGTCCGGCGGCGCGGATGCTGGCCGCGGTGGTGCGCAACACCGCCAACCCGACGATGCTCAGCTCCGGATACAAGCACAACGTGATCCCGGGCGAGGCGACGGCGACGATCGACGGGCGCTTCCTGCCTGGGCACGAGGACGAGTTCTTCGCTACGCTGCGCGAACTGCTGCCGCCGACGGTGTCCTACGAGGTGCTGGTGCGTGACAAGGCGCTGGAGACGCCGTTCGACGGGCCGATCGTCGACGCCATGCAGGCATCGATCCTGGCCGAGGATCCCGACGCCCGAGTGCTGCCGTTCCTCATGTCCGGCGGCACCGACGCCAAGGCCTGGGACAAGCTCGGGATCCGCTGCTTCGGCTTCTCGCCGCTGCGGCTGCCGCCGGACCTGGACTTCACCGGGCTGTTCCACGGGGTCGACGAACGCGTGCCCGTCGATGCGCTCGAGTTCAGCGCTCGGGTGCTGGATCGCTTCTTCGACGTGATGTGAGCTTCATACCCCTATAGCCCGTTTTTGACGGTGACTCGCTGCACCCGTGCCGTCGCTCCGAGTGATAGTTCGCCAGCATTGCAGAAACCGGTCTACTCGGTCAGAAATCCGACCTAAATTGAGGGGTCAAATCATTGTTCGTCGCAGGCTCGCTGCGGCGCGAAGGATCGAGGGGAATCCCGTGCACTGGAGACGAGGTTCAGTCGCAGCCGCGGCGACAGCAATACTGGTGGTCACACTGCCCAGCGCGCCCGCGATGGCGCTGGAGGTTGTGGGGGACTGGCGGATGGAGGAGTCGCCCGGAGACACGACGATGGTCAACTCGGCCGGCGACTTCCTGCACGGCCAGATCGGGTCGGATGTCGTTCTGGGGGAGGCGACGCCGGCCGGCACCAAGGCCTACCGCTTCCGCGGCGACTGGTGGATCGTCAACGACGAGCGGCTCGTCCAGGTCCCCGACGACAACCCCGACCCTGACGACGTCTCGAGGCTGGATCCCGGCCGCGACCCGTACGCCGTGACCATCCGGTTCAAGACCGGCGCGCACGACCCCAACATCATCCAGAAGGGCCAGTCGGAGACCTCCGGCGGGATGTGGAAGCTGGTGCTGAAGAAGGGCTGGCCACGCTGTCACTTCCGCGACGAGAACCACGTGACCAAGGCGATCGGCTTCGTCAACAGCACCGATCCCGAGACCAAGGTCGACGACAACACCTGGCACACGCTGCGCTGTGAGCGTACGGCGACCGGCGTGCGCGTGACGATCGACCCGGACACCCCCGAGCAGAGGACGAAGTTCATCAAGGGAACGCTCGGCGACATCGACAACGACTTCCCGCTCACCATCGGTGGAAAGCTGGCCTGCAACTTCACCGACGTGACCTGTGACTACATGGCCGGACCGATCGACTGGGTGCGCATCGAGTCGTAACAGACCCGGCGCCGGTCAGGGAAGGACGGACCGGGTCATCCACGTTGCGCGACAGGCGGACCCAGGGTCGAGCGCACTCGGATGATCCGCCGCCGGAGCTCGACCTTGCGGCTGCCGTCGGGGAACAACCGGACGCGCGACAACTCCCAGCCGCCGTACTCGGCCTGGTCGGTGAGCAACCGTCGCACTGCAGACCGAGGCACCGTACGTGGGAGCGACAGCCGCCGGAACTCGAACTCCATGCTCACCAAGGATGGCACGGCGGCGCCCGCGAAACATGCAGATCCGACCTGCGGAACGACCGACGGGCCGTCGACGTCGGGGACCTTCGCCAGGTGACCGCCTGACCGAGCCGGGCCACTAGGCTCCGGTCATGCCGCTCCCGATCGAGGACTACGCCGTGCTCGGCGACAACGGCACGTGTGCGCTGGTCGGGGTCGACGGCTCGATCGACTGGCTGTGCCTGCCGCGCTTCGACTCACCGGCGTGCTTCGCGGCGCTGCTGGGCCGCCCGGAGCATGGGCGCTGGCTGCTCGGGCCGGTCGGCCTGGCCTCCACCACACGCCGGTACGTCGGCGACACGTTCGTGCTGGAGACGAGGCACGAGACCGAGACCGGAGTCGTCCTCGTCACCGACGTGATGCCGGTGGGTGACGGGCGGGCGGACGTCGTACGTCGCGTGCAGGGCGTCTCGGGCACGGTGCGGATGCGGCACGAGTGGGTGGTGCGCTTCAACTACGGCCGGGTGCGCCCGTGGGTCCGGCGAATCCAGGACGAGTCCGGCCACACGGTCGTGTCCGCGATCGGGGGTCCGGACATGCTGGTGCTGCGCGGGCCCCGGCTGCCGAGGGCCGCGGACGGCACACACGTCGACGAGTTCGAGGTGCACGAGGGGGAGACGCTCACGTTCTCGACCACGTGGTTCGCTTCGCACAAGCGCATCCCGGCCATGCTGGACTTCGATGCGCGCCTGGACATGACCCTGCTTCGCTGGGACAAGTGGGCGGGCCGGTCGACGTACCAGGGTCCATATGCCGACCAGGTGATGCGGTCGCTGCTGGTGCTGAGACTCCTGACGCACGGTGGTACCGGCGGGATCGTCGCCGCGCCGACAACGTCACTGCCGGAGGACTTCGGCGGGCACCGCAACTGGGACTACCGGTACTGCTGGCTGCGTGATGCAGCGCTGACGCTCGAGGCGCTGCTGTCGGCAGGCTACGACAGCGAAGCGCGGATCTGGCAAGACTGGCTGTTGCGCGCCATCGCCGGCGACCCAGCTGACCTGCAGATCATGTACCGGGTGGACGGTGGCCGGGACCTGCCCGAGCGGGAGCTCGAGCACCTGCCGGGCTATCTCGAGTCAAGACCGGTGCGGATCGGCAACTGCGCGGTCGGGCAGCGCCAGACCGACGTACTCGGCGAGGTCATGGCCGCCCTGCAGCAAGGCCGCGAGTCCGGGATCGAAGGGAGCGACGACGCGTGGCGGCTGCAGCGCGCGCTGGTCAACGAGCTGGCCGAGCACTGGAAGCAGCCGGACAACGGGCTCTGGGAGGTGCGCGGGCCGCGGCGAAACTTCACCCACTCGCGGGTGATGGTGTGGGTTGCCTTCGACCGTGCCGTGCGGGCCGTCGAGCGGCTCGGCCTGGAGGGTCCGGTCGACCGCTGGCGGAGCATCCGCGACAGTGTGCGGGAGGAGATCCTCGAGCGTGGTTACGACGAGGAGCGCGAGACCTTCGTGCAGCACTACGACACCACCGAGGTCGACGCCGCCCTGCTGGTGCTGCCTGCAGTCGGCTTCATCCCGGGCGACGACCCTCGGATGCTCGGCACGATCCGCGCGGTCGAGGAGGACCTCATGGACAAGGGGTTGGTCGCGCGCTACCGCACCGAAACGGGGGTCGACGGCCTGCCCAGTGGTGAGCACCCCTTCCTGGCCTGCTCTTTCTGGTTGGTGTCGGCGTACGCGTATGCCGGCGAACGCGAGCGCGCGCACGAGCTGATGCGCCGACTGGTGTCCCTGACGAACGACGTCGGGCTGTTGTCGGAGGAGTACGACCCGGTACGCCGACGAATGGTCGGCAACTTCCCGCAGGCGTTCTCCCATCTCGCGCTGGTCGGTGCGGCTATGGCACTCGAGAAGGCGGAGGCTGACGCCGACGACACGTCCCGCGACGACGAGGACGGCACGATCGGCTGACCGGCTGGCCGACCCGATCGGTTGAGCCCCTCGCCGCGACCAATGGATCCGACTGTCAGCGGGTCATGGCCGGCTCAGAGTCGGATCCATCGGCGGGTATCAGGCTTCGGGATAGTCCAGGACAGGCGCCGAGACGTCGTCAAGCGCGTCGACGATCTCGTCCGGCAGCGCGACGTCCTCGACGGACAAGGCGCTGGCCAGCTGTGCCGCCGTACGCGCTCCGACGATCGGGGCAGCCACACCCGGCTGGTCGCGCACCCAGGCCAACGCCACCGCGGTCGGGGACAGGTCGAGCCCCTCGGCCGCCCGGCAGACCGCCTCGACGATCCCTGCGGCGCGGGGGTTGAGGTGCGCGCCGACGTACCGCTCGAACGTCGACGACGCGCCCCGCGAGTCGCCCGGCACTCCGCCGCGGTACTTGCCGGTCAGTACGCCGCGGCCGAGCGGCGCCCAGGCGAGCAGCCCGAGACCGAGCGCCTCCGCGGCCGGAGCGACCTCGCGTTCGATGCCGCGCTGGAGCAACGAGTACTCGACCTGGGTGGAGGCGAGGCGGGCTCGGCCGGGGAGGCTCCTTGGTGGTTGGCGGCGAGGGCGGTCTGCCAGCCGCTGTAGTTGGAGACGCCGACGTAGCGCGCCCGGCCGGAGGCGACGGCGAGGTCGAGTGTGGACAGCGTCTCGTCCAGGGGTACGTCGTCGGACCAGGTGTGCACCTGCCACAGGTCGACGTAGTCGACTCCGAGTCTGGAGAGGGACTGGTCGAGCGATCGGAGCATGGCGCCGCGGGAGACGTCGACGACCCGCTCGCCGCGGGGGCGCCCGATGCCCGCCTTGGTGGCGATGATGACCTCGTCGCGGGTCACGACCTTGTCGAGCAGCGTGCCGATCAGTGCCTCGCTCTCACCGATGCCGTAGCCGGCCGCCGTGTCGAGGAGGGTGCCGCCCGCCGCCACGAAGGCCCGGAGCTGGTCCTCGGCCTCGTGCTGGTCGGTGTCGGTGCCCCAGGTCATGGTGCCGAGGCCGAGACGTGAGACCTTCAGACCCGTCGTGCCGACGTACCGCTGCAGCATGCAGCCGAGGTTAGTGCACCGATTGCCGCGATCCGGACATCCGGCGGGGCGACACTCTGCCGGCGAGGCGGGACGGGAGGGGACGGCGAGGAGTGCACGGCCAGTAGGGTCGGGCGGGTGAAACTGGGTCTGAGCATGGGCTATGTCCTGGGTGCCGACATCGCCGACTACGTGAGCCTGGCGCAGGAGGCCGAGCGGCTCGGCTTCTCCGTCGCCTGGGCGGCCGAGGCCTACGGGTCCGATGCTCCGACAGTGCTGAGCTACCTCGCGGCCAGCACCTCGACGATCGACGTCGGCGCCGCGGTCATGCAGATCCCGGCTCGGAGCCCGGCCATGACCGCGATGACCGCAGCGACGTTGGACCTGCTCAGCGGCGGCCGTTTCCGGCTGGGCTTGGGCGTGTCGGGTCCGCAGGTGTCGGAGGGCTGGCACGGTGTGCGCTTCGACAAGCCGCTGCGGCGAACCCGTGAGTATGCCGCGGTCGTGCGGCAGGCGCTGGCGCGCCAGACGGTGCGGCACGACGGCGAGTTCTTCACGCTGCCGCTTCCCGACGGGCCGGGCAAGGCGCTCAAGCTGACCGTGCACCCGATCCGCGAGCACATCCCGCTCTACCTGGCCGCCGTCGGGCCGCGCAACGTCGAGCTGGCCGGTGAGATCGCCGACGGGTGGTTGGCGATCTTCTTGTCGCCGGAGTACGCCGATGAGGCGCTGGGCCACATCGGCACCGGGCAGCAGCGGGCTGGCCGGCAGGCGGTGACGCTCGACATCGCAGCAACTGTTCCGGTCGTCTTTGGCAGCGACGTGGCTGCGTGTGCGGAGCCGGTGCGCGGCTATGCAGCCCTGTATGTCGGCGGGATGGGCAGCCGGAGCCAGAACTTCTACAACCAGCTGGCGTGCCGGATGGGCTTCGAGGCCGCCGCACAACAGGTGCAGGACCTCTTCTTGGATCGCAAGCATCGGGAGGCGATGGCCGCCGTGCCGCTCGACTTCATCGACCAGACCTCGCTGCTCGGGCCGGTCGCCCGGGTCGCCGAGCGGCTCCAGGCGTACGACGACGCCGGTGTCACGACGATCAACGTCACCACCTTCGCGGGCACGTACGACGAGCGGGTCGCCGTACTGCGCGGTATCGCCGAAGCACTCGACGCCTCCGGTCGGGGCGGCTAGATGGCGGACTTCCTGCAGGCCGTCTTCCTCGGGATCTTGCAGGGGCTGACGGAGTTCCTGCCGATCTCGAGCAGCGCGCATCTCCGGATCTTCCCCGACCTCTTCGGCTGGGGTGACCCTGGCGCCGCGTTCACCGCCGTGGTCCAGATCGGCACCGAGCTGGCCGTGGTGCTGTACTTCCGGCACGACATCTGGCGGATCGGCTCCACCTGGGTGCGGTCATTGTTCGACCCGAGTCTGCGGGGGGCGCTGGACGCCCGGATGGGATGGTTCATCATCGTCGGGTCGCTGCCGATCGTGATCCTCGGCGTCCTCTTCAAGGACACGATCGAGTCTGAGTTCCGAAATCTGTGGTTGATCGCCAGCATGCTGATCGTGATGGGGATCGTGCTGGGTATCGCGGAGCGGGTCGGGCGGCAGACGCGAGCGATCAAGGAACTGACGATGCCGCATGCGGTGTTCTACGGGATTGCCCAGGCCGCCGCTCTGGTGCCGGGCGTGTCCCGGTCCGGCGCGACGATCAGCATGGGGATGTTCCTCGGCTACGACCGCGCTGCGGCCACTCGGTACGCCTTCTTGCTCGCGATCCCGGCTGTGGTGGGCGCCGGACTCTACGAGCTGCCCGAGATCCCGGACGGCGAGAACGCCTACGGGCCGTTGCCTACCCTCGCCGCCACGGTGGCGGCGTTTGTGGTGGGGTACGCCGCGATCGCCTGGCTGCTGCGCTACGTCAGCACCCGCTCCTACCTGCCGTTCGTGCTGTATCGCATCTCGCTCGGCGTTTTCACGATGACGATGCTGAGTCTTGGCTACCTCTCTGCCTGACCCTCCTCTTCCTGTCGAGCGGCAGGTTGTTCCTGCCGAACGGCCAGCTTGTTCCTGCCGAGCGGTCAGGTTGTTCCTGCCGAGCGGTCAGGTTGTTCCTGCCGAGCGGCCAGGTTGTTACCGCTCGCTTCGGCGAGCTGCCACGGATCAGCCTTCCAATGCCCGGCGTAGCTCGTTCAGCCACGAGCGCAGCGCCGAGTCGCTGAACGAGTGACGATTGACGACGATCACTGTCCACCCGCGTTCACGGAGCCACTCACGCCGCGACTCATCCGCACGTTGCTGCTCGGCGCTCTCGTGGAAAGCCTGTCCGTCGTACTCGACAGCCACCTTGTGCAAGGGATAGGCAAGGTCCAAGCGGAATCTGTCGATGCCGTTGTCCTTGACCCAGACCTGTGGAGTCGGGCCCGGCAGGCCATCGTCGATGATCGCCAGACGAGTCCACGACTCACCCGGAGACTCAGCCCGCGGATCTGCGACGGCGATGAGTCGTCGAAGTTGGACGACGCCGCGGCGCCCCTTGTACGCCGGGAGTGCCGCCTCCATCTCTTCCCGCGTCACACCGAAGGCGCGCATGAATCCGTCCAAGGCTGCAAGCGCGTCCCGTGGCGACAGTCGACAACCAAGGTCCATGGCCGTTCGCAGTGGAGTCGTAACCAGAGCACCGTCTAATGTCCATGACATCGACTGGTCGCAGGTCGCGAAGGCCGCCCTTCCAGCCGAGTCGCCGCCTTCGCGAGTGCTGGCGAAGCGTCCAGGTCTCGAGCGGCGGCAGGATCTCGAGCTCCCGCAACTCGAAGGTATCCACACCGTGGATCCACGCTGCCGTCCTGTCACAGATGACAACGAACGGCGTCATCACCAACCTGGCCGCCCGGACGCGCATCGCAATCGTGTCGGGAGTATCGGCTGGCACGTAGACGCCTTGAAGGACGCGGCGCACCTTGCCATTGGCAATGAGAGCCGTCAACTGCTTGCGAGAAAGGCCCTGGGACTGCGCCATGGACCAGGTAAAGGGTTGCGTAGGCAGGACTGCGGGTGCGCGCATGTTCTGACTGTGGCGCAACAGCGAGGTACGGCGAGCGCCGTTTCCACAGGGGCGCACCGGGCGGGAAACAACCTGGCCTCTCGGCGGCAAGCGGGGGAATCAGAGCCAGCCGGACCGCTTGAAGGTGCGCCACAGCAGCAGCACGATGCCGACCATCACGATCATGACGACGGGGTAGCCGTAGCGGGTGCTGAGCTCAGGCATGTTCTCAAAGTTCATCCCGTAGATGCCCGCGATCAGGGTGGGTACGGCGGCCATGGCGACGTATGCCGAGATCCGGCGCATGTCGTCGTTCTGCTGAACGGTAATGCGCGCCAGGTGCGCGTCGTGCGCGGTGGAGAGCAGGTTGTCGAGCTCCTCGATCTGGTCGTGGATCCGGATCGCGTGGTCGGCCACGTCGCGGAAGAACGCCGATGCCTCCGAGGGCAAGCCGACCACGCGCCGCTGCGCGAAGGCGAGCAGCGGCTCCCGCAGCGGCGCCACGGCTCGCCTGAACTCCGCGACCTCCCGCTTGAGGGTATAGATCCGTCGGGAGTTTGCCGTGCGGACCTCGGAGAACACCGACAGCTCGATCTCGTCGACGTCGACCTGCAGCTCGTCGGCCACCGCGGCATAACCATCCACCACGTGGTCGCAGATGGCATACAGGACGGCGTGGGCGCCGTGTCCGAGCACGTCTTCGTGCTCCTCGAGGCTCCGTCGTACGTCGCCGAGCTGGACACCCTCGCCGTGCCGGACGGTCACGACGTAGCCCGGCCCGACGAAGACGGCGATCTCACCCGTCTCGACGGCGTCCTGCGCGTCGACGTACCACAGCGTCTTCAGCACCATGAACAGCGCCTCGCCCTCATAGCGCTCCAGCTTCGGCCGTTGGTGCGCCACCACCGCGTCCTCGACCGCCAGCGGATGCAGCCCGAAGGCGCTAGCGATGTCGTCCATCTCGCTCTCCGTTGGTTCGTGCAGGCCGAGCCAGACGAAGCCGCCACCATCGCGGGCGGACTGCAGCGCGCGTGGCAGGTCCGTCGTGTCGAACGAGTGGGGCATTCGCGAGCCCTCGTGGTAGACGGCGCAGTCGACGATCACGGCTCCATTGTGGCGCTCGAGGATGCGACCGGCCCCTAAGGTGAGGGCGTGGCGACTCTCGTACTTGTGCGACACGGCCGCTCGACGTCCAACACTGACGGCACGCTGGCGGGACGCAGCCCAGGAGTCCACCTCGACGAGGTCGGCGAGCAGCAGGCTCGCGCCACCGGTGCTCGGCTCGCGGCACTCCCGCTGGTCGCGGCGGTGAGCAGCCCGCTGGAGCGGTGTCGCGAGACCACCGATCTGCTGCTCCGCGAGCGGGGTACGTCGCCCGACGTCTCGGTCGACGATCGCCTGCTCGAGTGCGACTACGGCGACTGGACCGGCCAGCCACTCAAGCAGCTGGCCAAAGACAAGGCCTGGAAGGTTGTGCAGCAGCACGCCAGCGCCGCCACCTTCCCGGGCGGCGAGACGCTCCGGGCCGTGCAGTCCCGCGCCGTCGACGCGATTCGGGAGTGGGACGCGCGCCTGACCCACGAGTTCGGGGCCGAGGCGCTGTGGCTCGTCGTGAGCCACGGTGACGTGATCAAGTCGATCCTTGCGGACGCGCTCGGCGCCCATCTGGACCAGTTCCAGCGCATCGTGGTCGACCCGTGCTCAGTGTCGGTCGTGGCCTATACGCCGCTGCGCCCCTTCGTCGTACGGCTCAACGACAACGGGGACCTCGGCGGCCTCGCCCCCAAGCGACGGCGACGGCGACGGCCGAGGGGCAGCGACGCGGCCGTCGGGGGTGGCGCGGGCACGTAGGCTCGGGGTCATGTCGATGGTCATCCATCTCTTCGAGCAGCCGGAGCGTTTCGTCGCCGGCACCGTAGGTCCGCCCGGGCAGCGCACCTTCTTCCTGCAGGCGCGGGAGGGCAGCCGGGTCACGAGCGTGGCGCTGGAGAAGCAGCAGGTCTCGATCCTCGCCGAGCGGGTCGACCTGCTACTGGACGAGGTGCTGCGACAGCACCAGGGGGACCCGACGATCCCGGCGGTGGCGCCGAGCGACAGCGGCGACAGCGAGCCGCTGGACCAGCCCATCGAGGAGGAGTTCCGCGTCGGCACGATCACACTCAGCTGGGAGCCTGACGGCCAGGTCGTCGTGATCGAGCTGTTCCCCATCTCGGAGGAGGCCGTGGTGGTGGAGGCCGAGGGCGCCGACGGCAATGACGACGACGAGGCGACCGAGATCGAGATAGAGGTCGAGGCCGAGGAGGTCGTCGTCGTGAAGCTCGAGCCTGGCTACGCGCGCGCCTTCGCCAAGCGCGCGCAGACAGTCGTCGCCGCGGGTCGGCCGCCCTGCCAGTTCTGCGGTAACCCGCTCGATCCTGAGGGTCACATCTGCCCCCGCGCCAATGGGTTCCGACGCGTCGCCGACTGAGCGGTTCGCGCGCGACGACAGCGACGTCGTCCGGGTGCTGACCGACGGCCGGCTGGACATCGAGGGCCGGCTGGTGGCCGCCTCGAACGCTTCCTTCTACGGTGCCGTGACGCTCGACGACGACTCCGTGCCGTGCATCTACAAGCCCGTGGCCGGGGAGCGACCACTGTGGGACTTCCCGGAGGGTAACCTCGCCAATCGTGAGCTCGCTGCACGAGTGGTGTCGGAGGCGGCGGGCTGGGGGCTCGTGCCGCCGACAGTGCTGCGTGACGGGCGGTTCGGACCGGGCATGGTGCAGTTGTGGATCGAGGAGTCCGCAGAGCACGCGCTGGTCGACGTCGTACCCGCCGACGAGGGTCAGGCGGACTGGATCGCTGTCCTAGCAGCCGAGGACGCGCAGGGTCTGGCGGTGCTGCTCGTGCACGCCGATGACCCGCGACTCCGCGACATGGCCGTCTTCGACGTCGTGATCAACAATGCCGACCGCAAGGGCGGGCACGTCCTGTTGGCCCCTGCCGAGGCGCCGATAGGGGCGGCCGAGTCGGCGCGGCGAACGGGTTTCCATCTCTGGGGATGCGACCACGGCGTCTCCTTCCATGTGGAAAACAAGCTGCGCACCGTGCTGTGGGGATGGGCCGACGATCCCCTGCGCGAGCAGGACCTCGCCGCACTGCACAGACTGACGGTCGGCCTTGACGGTGAGCTCGGCGAGCAGCTGAGCGCGTTGGTCACACCCGCGGAGGTTGACGCCGTTGCCGCGCGGGTCGCGGGACTCACTGCGGCCGGCCGGATGCCGGTCCCGGACGGGTCTTGGCCTGCGATCCCGTGGCCGGCCTTCTGACGCCGCCCAGTTACGCTGAGCCCCATGCACGCGTGGGAGTCCCCGGCGGTCTCGAGCTTGGTCCGTGAGCGCTTCGGGGACGCGCCCGCCCTGTCGTTGTACGACGCACGCACCGGCTCCGTGGAGAAGTCCGACCCGGGTGCCGAGGCCCGCCTCTACGTGTGTGGCATCACGCCGTACGACGCCACCCACATCGGCCACGCGGCTACCTACGTTGCGTTCGACCTGGTCATCCGGGCCTGGCGGGAGGCGGGACACCGAGTCCGCTATGTGCAGAACATCACCGACGTGGACGACCCGCTCCTCGAGCGCGCCGCGCAGTCGGGCCAGGACTGGCGTGAGCTGGCCGACATGGAGACGCAGCTCTTCCGCGAGGACATGGCCGCGCTCGCCGTGATCCCGCCCGACCCCTACATCGGTGTGGTGGAGTCGATCGACCTGGTCGTCGCCATGATCGAGCGACTCCGCGACGTGGGAGCGGTGTACGACGTCGACGGCGATCTGTACTTCGCCGTCGCGAGCGACCCCACCTTCGGCGAGGTGTCCGGGCTGAGTCGGGAGGAGATGCGGGCCGTCTTCGCCGAGCGGGGCGGAGACCCGGATCGACCGGGCAAGCGTGACCCGCTCGACTGTCTGGTGTGGCAGCAGCAGCGTCCTGGCGAACCGGGATGGGCGACGAGCCTCGGCGCCGGTCGTCCCGGCTGGCATGTCGAGTGTGCGGCGATCGCGGTCGCCTACCTCGGGGCGGCGATCGACGTACAAGGCGGCGGCTCGGACCTCGCCTTCCCTCATCACGAGATGTCGGCATCGGAGGCGCAGGTGGCCGACCCGAGCCACCGGTTCGCGAAGTCGTTCGTCCACGCCGGCATGGTCGGCCTCGACGGACACAAGATGTCGAAGTCGCTCGGCAACCTGGTGCTCGTCTCCGCGCTCCGGTCCGACGGAGTCGATCCTCGAGTGATCAGGTTGGCGCTGCTCGCGCACCACTACCGCAGCGACTGGCAATGGCAGGGCGAGTTCTTGGACGCCGCGCAGCGTCGGCTCGAGAGTTGGACCGCGGCTGTCCGCCGTGGTGGGCCTGATGCTGCGGCGACGGTCGACGCGGTACGGCGAGCGCTGGCCGACGACCTCGACGCCCCGGCGGCGCTGGCCGCGATCGACGCCTGGTGCGGCGCTGCGCGGTCAGACGATCCGGTTGATGGCGCGGCCGCCGATGTCAGGGCCGTGGCTGAGGCGTCGCTCGGCGTCACGCTTAGATGACGCGGCGTTGCCCTCGAGCGACAGGAAGGGAAGAACCTGGCGCCTCGGCGGGAAGAACCTGGCGCCTCGGCGGGAAGAACCTGGCGCCTCGGCGGGAAGAACCTGGCGCCTCGGCGGGAAGAACCCGGTCAGTCGCCTTGGGAGCGGCGGCGCAGGTAGCGCTCGAACTCCTTCGCGATCGCGTCGCCGGAGGCCTGCGGAAGCTCGGCCGCGTCGCGCTCCTCCTCCAAGGACTTGACGTACTCCGCCACGTCCGCATCGTCGGAGGCCAGCTCGTCGACCCCGCGTTCCCAGGCCTTGGCCTTCTCCGGCAGCGACCCCAGGTCGATCGCGGTGCCGAGCATGTCCTCCAGCTCACCCAGCAGCGCCATTGTCGCCTTCGGCGCGGGCGGCTGCGCGACGTAATGCGGCACCGCGGCCCAGAAGGACAAGGTGGTCATGCCGCGGCGCTGCGCGGCGTCCTGGAGCACCCCGACGATGCCGGTCGGTCCGGTGTATCGGGACGGCTCGAGACCGTGCGCCTCCGCGATCGCACGGTCGGAGGAGATCCCCGTCACCGGCACCGGGCGGCTGTGCGGCACGTCGGCGAGCAGCGCCCCGAGCGAGATGAAGGTCGTGGCCTGCAGCCCTGCCACATAGTCGAGCACCTCGGTGCAGAAGCCGCGCCACCGCACGTTCGGCTCGATGCCCGTCAGCAGCACCAGGTCACGTCCTTCGGACCGGCTCTCGCAGTGCCAGAAGCTCGTGGTGCGCCAGGAGATCTCACGTTCGCCGTCGGAGTCGAACCCGACGTGCGGCCGGTTGACCTGGAAGTCGTAGTAGTCCTCGGGGTCGATGGTGGCCAGCAGGGTGGCGCGCCAGGCGACGAGCAGGTGCTGGACGGCGTCAGAGGCGGCCTCGCCGGCGTCGTTCCAGCCCTCGAACGCCGCGACCACCACAGCGTCCTTCAACTGCCGGGCCAGCTCGACGTTGATCACCGGGTCAGCCTACGGGGTGTCGGTGAGACGACGACGGCAAACCTCGCTCGCTCCGATGAGACGAGCGTCCGAGGGGTGGGCGGTGCCGAGTAGGCTGAAGCGCTGACGCGACGCCGGCAGGTCCGGCGCCGTACGCCGCCCACGACACCACCGGGGAGGAGCGCCGTGACCACCGGCCCCGAAGGCCTGCGCCAGGCACTCGCGGAGCGCGTCGTGGTGGCCGACGGTGCCATGGGCACGATGCTCCAGCAGCACCAGCTCGACCTCGGCGACTTCGACGGGCTCGAGGGCTGCAACGAGATCCTCAACGTGACCCGGCCCGACGTCGTGCGCGCCATCCACGATGCCTACTTCGAGGTCGGGGCCGACTGCGTCGAGACCAACACCTTCGGTGCCAACCTGGCCAACCTCGCCGAGTACGACATCGCCGACCGGATCCAGGAGCTCGCCCGGGCGGGCGCCGAGATCGCCCGGCAGGCGGCCGATGAGTGGGGGAGTGCCGAGCGGCCCCGCTGGGTGCTCGGGTCGGTCGGGCCGGGCACCAAGCTCCCGACCCTGGGGCACGTGGAGTTCACCCGGCTCCGCGACGCCTACGACGACCAGGTGCGCGGCATGCTCGATGGCGGAGTGGACGCCGTCCTCGTCGAGACTGCACAAGATCTGCTCCAGGCCAAGGCCGCGGTCGTCGCGGCTCGAAGCGCGATCGAGGCCGCCTCGGTCGACGTACCGCTCATCGTCAACGTCACCGTCGAGACGACCGGTTCGATGCTGCTGGGCACCGAGATCGGGGCAGCGCTGACAGCCCTCGAGCCGCTCGGCATCGAC
The DNA here is from genome assembly GCA_963830495.1 of uncultured Actinomycetota bacterium. Classification (GTDB taxonomy): domain Bacteria; phylum Actinomycetota; class Actinomycetes; order Propionibacteriales; family Nocardioidaceae; genus CAWHMS01. Next base: position 495,096 of record CAWHMS010000001.1, read on the forward strand.
CTGATCGGGCTCAACTGCGCGACCGGGCCGGCGGAGATGAGCGAACATCTTCGGTACTTGGCGCGAAACTCCGTGGTTGCCTTGGCCTGCATGCCGAACGCCGGGCTGCCCGAGCTCGGCCCGGTCGGCGCCGTCTACCCGCTCACTCCCACGCAGCTGGCCGACGCACACGACACGTTCACCCGCGAGTACGGACTGGCGCTCGTCGGAGGCTGTTGCGGTACGACGCCGGAGCACATCCGTCAGCTGGCCGACCGGGTGCGCGGACGACCGCTACCGGACCGATCGCCCCGACACGAGCCCGGCACCTCCTCGCTCTACCAGTCAGTGCCGTTCCGGCAGGACACCGCGTACCTGTCGGTCGGCGAGCGCACCAACGCCAACGGCAGCAAGGCATTCCGCGAGGCGATGCTGGCGGAGCACTGGGACGACTGCATCGAGATCGCGCGGGCCCAGATCCGCGACGGCGCCCACCTCCTCGACCTCTGTGTCGACTACGTCGGCCGGGACGGCGTGGCCGACATGCGACAGGTCGCATCCCGGCTGGCGACGTCGTCGACGCTGCCGATCATGCTCGACTCGACCGAGCCCGACGTACTCGAGGCCGGCCTGCAGCAGCTGGGGGGTCGGTGCGTGCTCAACTCGGTCAACTTCGAGGACGGCGACGCGGCAGGCTCCCGCTTCGACCGGATCGCGACGCTGGCCCGGCAGTACGGCGCTGCGGTGGTCGCGCTGACGATCGACGAGTCCGGTCAGGCCCGGACCGCCGAGCACAAGGTCGCCATCGCCGAACGCCTGCTCGACACGCTGGCCCAGCGATACGGGATCGACGGGCACGACGTCCTCATCGATTGTCTGACGTTCACGCTCGCGACCGGTCAGGAGGAGTCGCGTCGAGACGGTATCGAGACGATCGAGGCCATCCGCGAGTTGAAGCGTCGCCGCCCCGACGTGCAGACCGTGCTCGGGTTGTCGAACATCTCCTTCGGTCTCAGCCCGGCCGCACGGCACGTGCTCAACTCGGTGTTCCTGCACGAGTGCACCCAGGGCGGGCTCGACGCGGCGATCGTGCACGCGAGCCGCATCCTGCCCGTGGCGAGGATTCCAGACGACCAGCGCGAGGCGGCGCTCGACCTCGTCTACGACCGGCGCCGTGACGGGTACGACCCGCTGCAGCGGCTTCTCGAGGTGTTCGCGGGCGTGAGTGCCGCCGACGCCAAGGCCGACCGGGCCGCGGAGCTCGCCGCGCTGCCGCTCTCCGAGCGGCTACAGCGGCGGATCATCGACGGCGAACGGCGTGGCCTCGAGGACGACCTCGACACGGCACTCGCCGCCGACAAGCCGGCGCTCGAGATCGTCAACGACGAGCTGCTGAGCGGCATGAAGGTCGTCGGGGAGCTGTTCGGGTCCGGCGAGATGCAGCTGCCGTTCGTGCTGCAGTCGGCCGAGGTGATGAAGGCTGCTGTGGCCCATCTGGAGCCGCACATGGAGAAGACGGACGACGAGGGCAAGGGCACGATCGTGCTGGCCACCGTCAAGGGCGACGTACACGACATCGGCAAGAACCTCGTCGACATCATCCTGACCAACAACGGCTACAGCGTCGTCAACATCGGGATCAAGCAGCCGGTGAGCGCCATCATCGACGCCGCCCAGGAGCACCGCGCCGACGTGATCGGCATGTCCGGCCTGCTGGTCAAGAGCACTGTCGTCATGAAGGAGAACCTCGAGGAGCTCGAGCAGCGCAACCTCTCCACCCGGTGGCCGATCATGCTCGGCGGTGCCGCCCTCACCCGGGCGTACGTCGAGCAGGACCTCGCCGAGGCGTTCGCCGGTGACGTGCGCTACGCGCGAGACGCCTTCGAGGGCCTCCGACTCATGGACGCCTTGATGGCGGTGAAGAGAGGGGTCCCCGGGGCCGAGCTCCCGGAGCTGCGCAAACGGCGGGTGCGGCCCGCTCGTGCCGCCGAGCCTTCGGCGCCGATCGCTCCGGCAAGATCGGATGTGAGCACGTCCAACCCGGTGCCCACGCCGCCGTTCTGGGGTGACCGGGTGGTCAAGGGTGTCGCCCTGGCTGACTTCGCGTCGTACCTCGACGAGCGGGCGACCTTCATGGGTCAGTGGGGCCTCAAGACCTCGCGTGCGGACGGCGGTCCGTCGTACGAGGAGCTCGTCGAGAGGGAGGGCCGGCCGCGGCTGCGAGCGTGGCTCGACCGGATCCAGACCGACGGCATCCTCGAACCGGCAGTCGTCTACGGGTACTGGCCGTGCTATAGCGATAGTGACGACGTGGTCGTGCTCGACCCCGAGCGGCGCACCGCCGAGGTCGCGCGCTTCTCGTTCCCGCGCCAGCAGCGGGACCGGTTCTTGTGCCTGGCCGACTTCTTCCGGCCGAAGGAGAGCGGTGAGCTCGACGTCATCGCCTTCCACCTGGTCACCATGGGTCCTCGGGTCGCGGACGTGACCGCGGAGCTCTTCGCCGCCAACGCCTACCGCGACTACCTGGAGCTGCACGGCCTTTCAGTGCAGCTGACCGAGGCGCTCGCGGAGTACTGGCACGCGCGGGTGCGCAGCGAGCTCGGCTTCGGCGGCGAAGACGCAGCCGACCTCGGCGACGTCTTCCGGCAGGGCTACCGCGGGTCGAGGTACTCCTTCGGCTACCCGGCCTGTCCTGAGCTCGAGGACCGGGCCACCCTGGTCAAGCTGCTGCGCCCCGACCGGATCGGGGTCGAGCTGAGCGAGGAGCTCCAGCTGCATCCCGAGCAGTCGACCGACGCGCTCGTGGTGCACCACCCCGAAGCCAAGTACTTCAACGCGCGCTGAGCCCTCGGTACGCCGACGCGGCGGCCCGGCCAAGGTCATCAGTCGATAACGAATCGCAACGTACGGCGCCCCGGGGGTGCCGTACGCCGAGCGGCATGGCTAGAGTCCAGCCGGAACCCTCGTCGGCACCCGACGCACTGCGTCGTCGGCGTGCCCGACCCAGTCAGACCAAAGGTTGGAGCCTGATGAAGATTCGGCAACTCCGCCGCGGAGTGGCACTTGGCGTCGTCGGCGCCGTCAGTGTCCTCGGCCTCGCCGCCTGTGGCAGCGACGACGCACCGTCGTCGACCGACCCCGACGAAGCCGCGAGCGACGCAACAGCCCAGTGTGAGGACCTCTACGACGCGAGCCAGGATGCCCCGGACAGCGGCGCGGACACGTTCGTCTTCGCGGCGGCGTCCGATCCGGCGACGCTCAACCCGTTCTACGCCTCCGACGGCGAGACATTCCGAGTCGCCCGGCAGATGTTCGAGGGCCTGGTCGGCACGGACCCCTGTACCGCCGACCCCGCGCCGCTGCTCGCCACCGAGTGGGAGAGCACCGAGGACGGCAAGTCCACGACCTTCACCCTGCAGGAGGGGGTGAAGTTCCACGACGGCACCGACTTCAACGCCCAGGCCGTGTGCGACAACTTCGAGTACTGGGTCAACCAGCCGAAAGGCCCGGCTCAGAGCGAGGACATCACCTACTACTGGATCTCCTTGTTCAAGGGCTTCCGCGACAGCGAGACCCCGAGCATCTACGAGTCGTGTGAGACCAACGGCGACAACGAGGTCACCATCAACCTCAACCAGGCGTTCGCCGGCTTCGTGCCCGCGATGTCGCTGCCGGCCTTCGCGATGCAGAGCCCGACGGCCCTGGAGAAGTACGGCCAGGTAGCCCCAGGCGACGACCCGACGCTCAACCCGTACGGCAAGGCGCACCCGACCGGCACCGGCCCGTACCAGTTCGAGGAGTGGAACACCGGCGAGGATGTCCGGCTGATCGCCAACGAGAACTACTGGGGCGAGCCCGCCAAGACCCCGAACGTGGTCATCACCACGATCGAGGACACCGGCGCCAAGCGAGACGCGATCACCAACGGTGAGATCGACGGCTACGACCTGGTGGCCCCTGGTGACATCACGTCCCTGCAGGAGGACGGCATCGCGATCGTCAACCGTCCCGCGTTCAACATCCTCTACCTGGGCATGAACCAGAAGCAGCCGCCGCTCGACGACATCAAGGTCCGCCAGGCGATCGCCCACGCGATCGACAAGGAGGCCGTCCTGAGCCAGTCGCTGCCGCCGGGTTCGGAGGTCGCCACTCAGTTCGTGCCGCCGATCATCAACGGGTACGCCGAGGACGTGACCGAGTACGAGTACGACCCGGAGAAGGCGCAGGACCTGCTGGCCGAGGCTGGTGCGGAGGACCTCACCCTCCAGTTCAACTACCCGGTCGACGTCAGCCGTCCGTACATGCCCTCTCCTGAGGACACGTTCAACATCATCCGGACGCAGCTCGAGGAGGTCGGCATCACCGTCGAGCCGGCCGCGGACCAGTGGACGCCGGACTACCTGGACCGCATCCAGGGCACCGAAGACCACGGCATCCACCTGCTGGGCTGGACCGGCGACTACAACGACACCGACAACTTCCTCGGTGTGTTCTTCGGCCGGCCGTCCAACGAGTGGGGCTTCGACGACGAGGCGATCTTCTCCACGCTGAGCGACGCCCGTCAGCTGCCCACCATCGAGGAGCAGGAGCCGGTCTACCAGGAGGCAAACCAGCAGATCATGGAGTTCCTTCCTGGTGTGCCGATCGCCCACCCGGTGCCGTCGCTGGCGTTCGGTGAGAACGTCGAGGGCTTCTACCCCAGCCCCGTGCAGGACGAGGTCTTCTCGACCGTCGTCGTCACCGAGTAGCACATGTCCGGAGGGCTGGTCCGTGCCGACGGGCCAGCCCTCTGGCATGCTGCAAACTGTCTTCCTCGAGACGAGGAGTAGTCATGCTCCGCTTCGCACTGCGCCGACTCGCGCTGATGATCCCGACCCTGGTCGGTCTCACTCTGCTGCTGTTCATCTGGGTGCGTGCACTGCCGGGTGACCCGGCTCGCAGCCTGCTGGGGCAACGCGCAACGCCGGAGGGCATCGCCCGCGTCAACGAGGCCTACGGCTTCAACGAACCTCTCGTGAAGCAGTACTTCAGCTACATCGGTGCCCTGCTGCAGGGTGACTTCGGCGTCTCCATCGACACCAAGGACGAGGTTCTCACCGCTTTCTGGGACAAGCTCCCCGCGACGATCTCGATCACGGTCTTCGCGATGATCTTCGCGATCGTCCTCGGCATCCCGCTCGGCTACTACGCCGGCAAGCACCAGGGTGGGTGGTTGGACACCGTCATCGTGTCCGGGTCGCTGCTGGGAGTCACCATCCCGGTCTTCTTCCTCGCTCTGCTGCTCAAGTACATCTTCGCCGACCAGCTCGGCTGGCTGCCGACCCAGGGGCGACAGAGCGACCGAATCGACGCGGAGCATCCGACCAACTTCTACGTGCTGGACGGCCTGATAACCGGGAACCTGCCAGCCGCCTGGGACGCCTTCCAGCACCTGATCCTGCCCGGGATCGCCCTGGGCACGATCCCGTTGGCGATCATCGTCCGCATCACCCGCGCGTCGGTCAGCGAAGTCGTCCACGAGGACTACGTCCGCACCGCCGAGGCCAAAGGCCTGCAACCGGGCACGATCAACCGTCGGCACGTGCTGCGCAACGCGCTGCTGCCGGTAGTCACCACCATCGGCCTTCAGCTCGGGCTGCTGCTCTCCGGAGCCGTCCTGACGGAGTCGGTCTTCGCCATCGACGGCATCGGCCAGTACATGTTCTCCGCCATCCAGGTGCGTGACTACCCCGTGCTGCAGGGGTTCATCCTGCTGATCGCGCTGATGTACTCCCTCATCAATCTCGTCGTGGATCTGTCCTACGGCCTCATCGACCCGAGGGTGCGTGTCTCATGACCACGTCGCCGCCTGCATCCCCGATCCACTACGAGACCGAGGACCTCACCAAAGAGCTCATGGGCGAGAGCCTCTGGCGCGGTGCGTTCAAGCGGTTACGGCGCAGCCCGATGGCGATCATCGGTGCGGCGATCATGGTGGTCTTCATCCTGGTGGCGGTCTTCGCGCCGCTGCTGGCGCCGTACGAGCCGGCGTCGCGCGAGTGGACCGAGCTGTCGACACCGTTCTACGTGCAGGGGAGCTCGGCCGACCACCCGTTGGGCATCGACCGGTGGGGCTCCGACATGCTCACCCAGCTCATCTACGGCGCCAGGCAGTCGCTGGTCATCGGCGTGATCTCCACGGCGATCGGCCTCGTCTTCGGCGCCACCCTCGGCATCCTGGCCGGCGGGCTCGGGGGCAAGGTCGACACCGTGATCATGCGGTTCGTCGACATCATGCTGTCGATCCCCAGCCTGCTGCTGGCCATCAGCATCGCGGCGGCGCTGGGCAGCAGCAACCTGTCAGTGATGATCGCCATCGGGGTGGCACAGGTGCCGATCTTCGCGCGGCTGCTCCGTGGTTCGATGCTGGCGCAGAACAAGTCCGACTACGTGTTGGCTGCGAACTCACTCGGCCTTCGACGTCGGACCATCGTCATGGGCCATGTGCTGCCGAACTCCGTGGGACCTACCATCGTGCAGGCAACACTCAACCTCGCCACGGCCACCATCGAGGTCGCGGCACTGTCGTTCCTGGGGCTCGGCGACGACGACCCCGCGGTCGCCGAATGGGGTCGCATGATCGTCTCCGGCCAGGAGCGATTCGAGATCGCGCCCTGGCTGGCGTTCTACCCCGGTATCTGCATCGCCGTGACAGCACTCGGCTTCACACTGCTGGGCGAGGCGCTGCGCGAGGCCCTGGACCCGAAGCAGCGGCGGTGATCGTATGACGGTGGACTACCTCAGCAACGAGCAGGGCCAGCCGACAGCCTTGCCCAGCGAAGACGACGCGACCCCGCTGCTGCGGGTGCGCGACCTCAACGTGACCTTCTCCCGGCAAGGGTCGGACCCCTTCACCGCGGTCGACGACGTGTCGTTCGAGGTGCGCGGTGGGGAGCACGTCGGCCTGGTGGGCGAGTCCGGCAGTGGCAAGAGCGTCACCTCACTGGCCGTCATGGGGCTGCTGCCCAAGCGCGGCGCCTCCGTGGCCGGGTCAGTCGAGCTGGCCGGGCGCGAGCTGCTCGGGATGGACGAGAAGCGGCTCCGGAATCTGCGCGGGCGCGAGATGGCCATGGTGTTCCAGGACCCGATGACCAGCCTCAACCCGGTCATCACCGTGGGAAAGCAGATCACCGAGGTGCTGACGCGCCATCGCGACATGAACAGGAGTCAGGCGAAGGAGCACGGGGTCGAGCTGCTGCGCAAGGTCGGCATTCCCGATCCGGGCCGTCGGCTGTCGGAGTATCCGCATCAGCTGTCGGGCGGGATGCGGCAGCGTGTGCTGATCGCGATCGCGCTGGCCTGCGAGCCGCGGCTGCTGATCGCCGATGAGCCCACCACGGCGCTCGATGTGACGATCCAGGCGCAGATCCTCGAGCTGCTCAAGGAGCTCGTGGCCGACACCGGCACCGCTCTCGTGCTGATCACCCACGACCTCGGCGTCGTCGCTGGTCTCTGCGATCGCGTCCATGTCATGTATTCGGGTCGCATCGTCGAGTCGGCCGACCGGCGCGACCTCTTCGCTCGCCCCCGACATCCCTACACTGGCGGGCTCATGGAGTCGATCCCGCGGCTGGACCAACCACGGGGTACGCCGCTGACCCCGATCACCGGCTCCCCGACCGACACGCTGCCATGGACCACCGGCTGCGCCTTCGCACCGCGCTGCGGCAACGCGGCGGGGGACTGCAAGACCCAGTCGCCCCAGCTGGAGCACTCGGGTGGCCGCGCACTGCGCTGCTTCCACCCGCTGACCGACCGATCGCCGTCCGCGGGAGGCACCCATGGCTGACGCACTGCTGCAGGTCAAAGGCCTCGAGGTGCACTTCCCGATCAAGCAGGGCGTGATCTTCGATCGACAGATCGGTGCGGTCAAGGCGGTCGACGGAGTCGACCTGGACGTACCGCGGGGCAGCACCGTCGGGCTGGTCGGCGAGTCGGGCTGCGGCAAGAGCACCCTGGGCAAGGCCATTCTCCGGCTGACCGACCCGACCGCCGGGCAGGTGCTCTTCAAGGGCGAGGACCTCGCCACGCTCAAGGGCGAGAAGCTGCGGGGCATGCGGCGCTCGATGCAGATGGTCTTCCAGGACCCGATGGCCAGCCTCAACCCCCGGCAGAGCGTCGAGACCATCCTGACCGAGCCGCTGCGTGCCCACGGCATCGCCTATGACAAGCGCACCAGGGTCCGGGAGCTGCTGGACCTGGTGGGGCTGCCGGCCTCGTCCGCCAGCCGCTTCCCGCACGAGTTCAGCGGCGGCCAGCGGCAGCGCATCGGCATCGCGAGGGCGGTGGCTCTCGAGCCCGAGCTGGTGATCGCGGACGAGCCCGTCTCCGCCCTGGACGTCTCGATCCAGGCGCAGGTGCTGAACCTGCTCGAGGAGCTGCAGGAGCGCCTCGAGCTGACCTACCTGGTGATCGCGCACGACCTGGCCGTCGTGCGGCACGTCTCTGACGAAGTGGCCGTGATGTACCTCGGCGGCATCGTCGAGCAGGCGTCCGCCGACGCGTTGTACAGCCAGCCGTTGCACCCCTACACGATCGCGTTGATGTCGGCCGTGCCGGTGCCGGACCCGACCGTGGAGGACTCCCGCGAGCGGATCCTGCTCAGCGGCGACCTCCCGTCGCCGGCAAACCCGCCTTCGGGTTGTCGCTTCCACACTCGCTGCCCGTTCCGCCAGGAGACCCGCTGCCACACCGAGCGCCCCGAGCTGCGCGAGATCAAGCCCGGCCACACGGCTGCGTGCCACTACGCCGCCGAGATCCTTAGCGGTCAGATCAAGCCGCGAGACACACACGCGATGTTGGCGGCCGACGCGGAGGCCTGACCGACGCCTCGGGACGGTCCCGCCCCAGACCCTTAGGCCCCGGACGCGTCAGCCGCTGCCTCGGTGGCCACCTCCTCGATGGCGGACTCGGGAAGCGGTGGCGGAGTGCCGCCCCAGGCAGGGCAGATCGCCTTGTGATCGCACCAGCCGCACAGCGCGGAGCGGTTCGGGCGCCACTCGCCGCTCTCGGTGGCGCGCTGGATGGCCGTCCACAACGCCGCCACCTTGCGCTCGGTGGCGAGCAGGTCGCGCTCCTCGGGCTCGTAGCGCAGCACCTCGCCGTTGCCGAGGTAGATGAGCTGCAGCATCCGGGGCAGGACGCCGCGGGTACGCCAGACGACCAGGGCATAGAACTTCATCTGGAACAGCGCCTTGGCCTCGAAGTACACCCCCGGCGACCGGCCGGTCTTGTAGTCGACGATGCGGATCTCGCCCGTCGGCGCGACGTCGACCCGGTCGATGTACCCGTGAATCGTCAGCCCCGACTCCAGTTGTGTCGAGACATGCACCTCGCGCTCGGCGGGCTCGAGCCGCTGCGGATCCTCCAGGGTGAAGTAGCGAGCGAGCAGGTCGCGGCACTGCGCCAACCAGCCGGCGAGGTCCGGAGAGGTTGCGCCTGCCTCAGTGGTGCGGGGCTCGCCGGTGATGTCCGTGAACATCTCGGTGAGCTCCGGCTCGGCTTCGACCAGTTGCTCCCAGGCCGGCAGCACCAGGTCGCTGGCGCGGGAGTGGGTGCGCTGCCCGGCCGGAAGGTCGAAGAGGTCCTCCAGCACCTTGTGGACCACAGAGCCGCGGACCGCGTCGATGCTCGGCGTCTCCGAAATCCGGTCGATGACGCGAAAGCGGTAGAGCAGCGGACACGACATGAAGTCGCTCGCCCGGCTGGGGGAGAGCGAGTTGTGTCGGTCGAGGCCGACCCGGGCGTCGATCTCTGCGTGCGCAGCCTCGGAGAGGTCGGTTGGGTCCACCACTGTCGTCATGCCCGCCAGGTTAGATCAGGCCGCCGACACAACCGGATAGGTTGGTGCGTGTGAGCAGTGATTCCCACCGGCGTGGGACAGGGGGGCGCCAGCCCTCGGGCCCGGGCAGTTTCAGGTTGGGCACCATTGCCGGCGTGGACGTCACGGTCTCGGGATCGTGGTTCCTGATCGTCGGGCTCATCGCCATCCTCTTCGCACCCCGCATCGAGGACGTCGTTCCGGGCATCGGCGGCTGGGCGTACGTCGCCGGGGTGGCGTTCGCGGTTCTCCTCTACGTGTCCGTGCTGCTGCACGAGATGTCCCACGCCCTCGCTGCGCGGGCCTTCGGCATGCCGGTGCGCTCGATCAACCTGCACTTCCTGGGTGGGGCGACCGAGATCGAGGAGGAGGCGGCGACCCCGTGGCGCGAGTTCGTCATCGCGGTGGTGGGCCCGCTCACGTCCCTTGCCGTGGGCCTGCTGGCCTGGCTAGCCCTCGGCGCCTTCGACGATGGTCTGTTGCGCTATGCGGTGGCCTCCCTGGCGGGGGCCAACATCGTGGTCGGAGTGCTCAACCTGGTGCCGGGACTGCCCCTCGACGGCGGGCGGGTGCTCCAGGCCATCGTGTGGGGGCTCAGCGGCAACCGGCGTACCGGGGCGGTCGTCGCAGCCTGGGGCGGCCGGCTGGCCGCGGTGGCCGCGCTGCTCTACCCGTTCTACCTGCCGGCCTTCGGCATCGAGCCCAGCATCGTCGACTACGTCCTCGCCTTCATCCTCGGCTCGTTCCTCTGGGGCGGCGCCACCCAGGCGCTGGCGGTGTCGAAGCTGCGCAGCCGGATGCCGGGACTGGTGGCCCGCAGGCTGGCGCGACCCGCGATCGGCGTACCGCCCGATCTTCCCGTGTCCGAGGCGATCCGCAGAGCCCAGGAGGCGCGGGCAGGGTCGGTCGTGGTGATGCGTAGCGACGGGCACCCGGCGGGGATCCTGAGCGAAGCCGCGGTGCTGTCCACCCCCGAGGAACGGCGGCCGTGGCTTCCGGTCGGCGACCTGGCCCGCCGGCTCGAGGCAGGTCTGATGCTGTCGGCAGACCTGGTGGGCGAACCGCTGGTCCGGGCCATGAATGCCACCCCGGCGAGCGAGTACGTCCTCGTCGAGTCCGACGGATCCGTCTTCGGTGTGCTGGCCACGGCAGACGTGGACAACGCCTTCCGGACTGCTCGCTGACGGGAGTGCGTCGTAGGCGCCACTACCCTTGGCGGTCATGTCGGATGTTTGGTCAGGGGTACGGCGTGGTCCACTGCAGGCAGGGGAGCGGATCAGGCTCACCGACCCCAAGGGGCGGCACCACAGCGTGCTGCTGCGGCAGGGCAAGTCCTTCTTCACGCACAAGGGCTCGATCGAGCACGACGCGCTGATCGGCGGTTCCGACGGCGTCACGGTGACCTCCAGCGGCGGGACCGACTATCTGGTGCTGCGTCCGCTGCTCAACGACTTCGTCGTGTCGATGCCCCGCGGCGCAGCAGTGGTCTACCCGAAGGACGCCGCGCAGATCGTCATGATGGCCGACATCTTCCCCGGAGCCAGCGTGGTCGAGGCCGGAGTCGGGTCAGGCGCGTTGACATGCAGCCTGCTGCGCGCGGTCGGCGCCGACGGGCTGGTGTCGTCGTACGAGCGGCGGGAGGAGTTCGCCGCCGTGGCTCGTGCCAACGTCGGCGCCTTCTTCGGAGGGGAGCACCCGAGCTGGCGGTTGACCGTCGGCGACCTGGCCGACGTGCTCGCCGAGCGTGACGTCGACCGGATCGTGCTCGATATGCTCGCGCCCTGGGACTGTGTGCCCGCGACTGCCGAGGCGCTGGCTCCCGGCGGCGTCCTCTGCGCGTACGTCGCCACCACGACCCAGCTCAGCCGCTTCGTCGAGACGCTGCGCGCCGAGGGCGGCTTCACCGAACCGGAGGCCTGGGAGTCGATGGTGCGGGGCTGGCACGTGGAGGGCCTCGCGGTGCGTCCACAGCACACGATGAACGGGCACACGGGGTTCCTCGTCACGGCTCGGCGGCTCGCTCCCGGTGTCAAGGCCCCACGCCGTACCCGGCGACCCTCCCCGGGCGCCTACGGACCGGACTACGTCGGGCCGCGGCCGGCCGAGCCGGACGGACCCGGCGACAGCCCACGTCACGGTCGCATACCGACACGAGTCAAGACATAGGTCCGGCCCTCACGGCACACGGTAGGGTCGTCGTGACGGCTTTCCCTGCGGAGGTGGTGACGTGACCGGACACGAAGACGCAGGCGCCCGTCGCGCCCCGTCGGCAGCAGAGCTGCGCAGCCAGATCGGCTTTCTCGAGGCCGAGGTCGCTGACCTGAGATCGCGTCTGGCCGACGTACCCGGCACGAGCCGGTCGCTGGAGCGCAGGCTCGCCGAGACGCAGGCATCGGTGGCGTCGCTCACCGCACAGAACGAACGGCTAGCGACCACGCTGCGCGAGGCGCGCGACCAGATCATGACGCTGAAGGAGGAGGTCGACCGGCTCGCCCAGCCACCGACCGGCTTCGGCACCTTTCTCGCGGGCAACGAAGACGACACCGTCGACGTGTTCACCGGTGGCCGCAAACTGCGGGTCAACGTCAGCCCCAACGTCGAGACGGCGGAGCTGCGGCGGGGCCAGGAGGTCATGCTCAACGAGGCGCTCAACGTGGTCGCGGCGCTCGACTACGAAGAGGTCGGCGAGGTCGTGATGCTCAAGGAGGTGCTCGCCGACGGCGATCGGGCCTTGGTTATCGCCAACGCCGACGAGGAGCGCGTGGTCCGCATCGCCGAACCGCTGCGTGGACAGAAGATCCGGGCCGGCGACTCCGTGCTGCTCGACACCCGCGCCAACTACATCTACGAGCGCATCCCCAAGACCGAGGTCGAGGAGCTGGTGCTCGAAGAGGTCCCCGACATCGACTACAACAGCATCGGCGGGCTGATGCGGCAGATCGAGCAGATCCGCGACGCCATCGAGCTGCCGTACCTGCATCCTGAGCTCTTCCAGGAGCACCAACTGAAGCCACCCAAGGGCGTGCTGCTCTATGGCCCACCGGGCTGCGGGAAGACCCTCATCGCCAAGGCAGTGGCGAGCTCGCTGGCCAAGAAGGTCGCCGACAAGACGGGGGAGGAGGGCAAGTCCTTCTTCCTCAACATCAAGGGCCCCGAGCTGCTCAACAAGTATGTGGGGGAGACCGAACGGCATATCCGCCTGGTCTTCCAACGGGCTCGCGAGAAGGCCAGCGAGGGCACGCCAGTCATCGTGTTCTTCGACGAGATGGACTCCCTCTTCCGCACCCGCGGATCAGGCGTCTCCTCCGACGTCGAGAACACCATCGTGCCGCAGCTCCTCAGTGAGATCGACGGTGTCGAGGGACTCGAGAACGTCATCGTCATCGGTGCCTCCAACCGTGAAGACATGATCGACCCCGCGATCCTTCGGCCCGGGCCGGCTCGACGTGAAGATCAAGATCGAGCGCCCCGACGCGGAGTCTGCTCGCGACATCTTCAGCAAGTACCTCGTGCCGTCGCTGCCACTGCACGCCGACGACATGACCGAGTTCGGCAACAGCGCCGACGAGTGCGTCAACGCGATGATCCAGAGCGCGGTCGAGCGGATGTACACCGAGACGCCGCAGAACCGCTTCCTCGAGGTCACCTACGCCAACGGCGACAAGGAGGTCCTCTACTTCAAGGACTTCAACTCCGGCGCCATGATCCAGAACATCGTCGACCGGGCCAAGAAGATGGCGATCAAGGACTTCCTCGAGATCAACCAGCGGGGTCTGCGTGTGCAACACCTGATGCAGGCATGCGTCGACGAGTTCAAGGAGAACGAGGACCTTCCCAACACCACCAACCCCGACGACTGGGCGCGGATCTCCGGCAAGAAGGGTGAGCGCATCGTGTTCATCCGGACGTTGATCTCGGGCAAGGAAGGCACCGAGCCGGGTCGCTCAATCGACACGGTCGCCAACACCGGCCAGTACCTCTGATCCCCACGGCCCGCCCGAAGAGAATGCCCGCGTGGGTCAGCGGCGGTCGGCGTCTGGTTTGTCGAGTCTGGTGCGGGCAGGCGCCCGCCGTGTTGCGCCGATCGTTCGAATCGGGACAGCAGGATCGACAGATCCGCGCATAAGTACGCCAACACGACGTACGCCGCCCTGGACGCTCCCGAGTGGGCATCTTCGATGAGTCAACGCGAGGCCTACCGGAGCGGAGGCGTGGCGGGTAGCCTGGGAAGCCGAAGCGGCGCCAAGCGCCCGGGATGGGAGTCGCGCATGTGGTTCTGGATCATCGCGACAGCGATCATGGCGCTGACGGCCGCCTCCGTATGGGTCATCGCCGGGCTGGAGAGCCCCGGCCTCGCGCATCGCTCCCGCGTCCCGCAGGACAGGTCCCCTCGTTCACGCCGCTGACCACGCGGCTCGCACGCCTGGCTCGCTGCTGCCCGTAGGCTGCAGTACATGAGTGTGCGTCGGGTCATGGGCACGGAGACCGAGTTCGGCATCTCGGTGCTCGGAACCCCCGGGGCCAACCCGATGCTCACCTCCTCCCAGGTCGTCAACGCCTACGCCGCCCGCGCCCAGCGGCCCCGGCGGGCGCGGTGGGACTTCGAGGAGGAGAGCCCGCTGCGCGACGCACGCGGCTTCGACCTGAGCCGCGATGCCGCCGACGCGGCCCAGTTGACCGACGAGGACGTCGGACTCGCTAACGTCATCCTCACCAACGGTGCGCGGCTGTACGTCGACCACGCCCACCCGGAGTTCAGCACCCCCGAGTGCACAAACCCACGCGATGTCGTGATCTGGGACAAGGCCGGCGAGCGCATCGTCGCCGACGCCGCCGCCTCGGTCGACGTACCCGGCCAGAACCCGCTGGTGCTGTACAAGAACAACACCGACAACAAGGGCGCCAGCTACGGCACCCACGAGAACTACCTGATGCGGCGGCAGACCCCGTTCCCGGAGATCGTCCGACACCTCACGCCCTTCTTCGTCAGCCGTCAGGTCGTGTGTGGCGCCGGTCGGGTCGGACTCGGCCAGGACGGTCACGGGCACGCCTTCCAGGTGAGTCAGCGGGCCGACTACTTCGAGGTCGAGGTCGGACTCGAGACCACCCTGAAGCGGCCGATCATCAACACCCGCGACGAGCCGCACGCCGATCCGGAGAAGTACCGCCGGCTGCACGTCATCATCGGCGACGCCAACCTTTCCGAGATCTCGACGTACCTGAAGATCGGCACCACCGCGCTCGTCCTGGCCATGATCGAGGACCGGGCCATCACCGCCGACCTCGCGGTCGACGGACCGGTCAACGAGCTGCACAACGTGTCGCACGACCCGACGCTGCGGCACAAGGTCCCCATGAAGGACGGCCGGGTGCTCACGGCGCTCGACATCCAGGAGGCCTACCTCGAGATGGCGCGGGTGTACGTCGACGACCGGTTCGGCGAGGATGTGGACAGCCAGACCCGAGACGTGCTCGACCGCTGGGAGTCGGTGCTGATCCGGCTTCGACGCGACCCGATGGAGTGCCGCCGAGAGCTCGACTGGGTGGCGAAGTGGGCCCTGCTGGAGTCCTACCGCGATCGCGACGGCCTCGAGTGGGACGACCCGAAGCTGCATCTGATCGACCTCCAGTACGCCGACCTTCGGCCGGACAAGGGTCTCTACCACCGGTTGGCGGCACGGGGATCGATCGAGCGCCTGGTGAGCGACGACGAGATCGCCCGCGCTGTCACGAACCCGCCGCACGACACGAGGGCCTACTTCCGCGGCCAGTGCCTGGCCCGGTACTCCGATCGGGTGGCGGCGGCATCGTGGGACTCGGTGATCTTCGACCTACCCGGGCGGGACTCCCTGCAGCGCATCCCCACGATGGAGCCGCTGCGGGGGACCCGGCAGCATGTCGGCGCTTTGCTGGCCCGCTGCGAGACGGCCGAGGAGCTCTTCGCCGCGCTCACCGCCTGACCCGGCTGAGGCACACCCGCTGCCTGATCCTTCGCCGGTACGTGGGTGCGTCCGGGTAGGGTTCAGGTGCAGACGTGAGTCACGACGCAGGAGGTGGCAGATGGCCGGCGGCCAGCAGCACAAGACCTCGCGCAAGTCCTCCGACGAGGACCTGCCTCCCGACGCGGCGCCCGCCGATGCCGTGACCGAGCGCAAGGAGCGGCTCGACGACGACGTGGACGCGATCCTCGACGACATCGACGAGGTGCTCGAGTCCAACGCCGAGGAATTTGTACGCGGCTTCGTCCAGAAGGGTGGCCAGTGAGTTCGCTGCTTGATCCTGGGGCGGGCCTGCCGACGGCGTACATGACCCCGGGGAGTTCGTCCCTTGCCGACTTCCTCGCCGCGCACGCCCCCGACCTGCTGCCCAGCCGGCGCGCGCTAACCGGAGCTGGTGGTCCCCTCGAGATTCCGCATGGCACGACCATCGTGGCGGCCAGCTTCGACGGTGGGGTCGTGATGGCCGGCGACCGTCGCGCCACGATGGGCAACATCATCGCGCAGCGGGACATCGAGAAGGTCTTCCCCGCCGACGAGTACTCGTGCGTCGGTATCGCCGGCACCGCCGGGCTCGCCGTCGAGCTGGTGCGGCTCTTCCAGGCCGAGCTCGAGCACTACGAGAAGATCGAGGGCATCACGCTCTCGCTCGATGGCAAGGCCAACCGGCTGGCCGCGCTGATCCGGGGCAACCTCGCCATGGCGATGCAGGGTCTCGCCGTGGTGCCGCTCTTCGCCGGCTTCGACCTCCACTCGCAGCGGGGGCGGATCTTCTCCTACGACCTCACCGGTGGTCGCTACGAGGAGCAGGCCTTCTACTCCGTGGGTTCCGGCTCGCTCTTCGCGCGCGGCTCTCTCAAGAAGCTGTACCGGGAAGGCATGACCGCCGACGACTGCGTGGTCGCCACGGTCCAGGCGCTGTACGACGCCGCGGACGACGACTCCGCCACGGGTGGACCGGACATGGCGCGGCGGATCTTCCCGGTCGTGACCGTGGTGGGCGAGGACGGCTTCACCAGGTTGCCCGACGACCAGGTGGCGACTGTCGTCGACCGCGTCGTCGCCGCCCGGATGGAGCGACCCGATGGCCCCGCGGCGCCGCTCACATGACGGCCGCGCAGACCCGCATCACGATGACTGCCGACCGTTGCCATGACGTGGGGGGATCCCGCCCGTGACCACACCGTTCTACGTGTCACCCGAGCAGCTGATGAAGGACCGGGCCGACTACGCGCGCAAGGGCATCGCCCGCGGGCGATCGGTGGTCGTGGTCCAGTACGCCGACGGGCTCCTCTTCGTCGCCGAGAACCAGTCCCAGGCGCTGCACAAGATCTCCGAGATCTACGACCGGATCGCCTTCGCGGCGGTGGGTCGCTACAACGAGTTCGAGAACCTGCGGATCGCCGGGGTGCGCCTCGCCGACATGCGCGGCTATGCCTACGACCGCCGCGACGTCACTGGCCGCGGGCTGGCCAACGCCTACGCACAGACCTTGGGCACGATCTTCTCCGCCGGCGGCGAGAAGCCATACGAGGTGGAGCTCTTCGTCGCCGAGGTGGGCGCAACCGCGGCCGACGACCAGGTCTACCGGCTCACCTACGACGGCTCGGTGGCCGACGAGCACGGCTTCGCGGTGATGGGTGGCTCCGCTGAGGTGGTCAGCCGCTTCCTCAAGGAGCACTATCGCGACGGCATGACGCTCGACGAGGCTCTGCAGCTCGCGGTCGACTCGCTCGGCCACGACGGCGAGCAGGTACGTCGACTGACCGCTGACCGGCTCGAGGTGGCGGTGCTCGAACGCACTCGATCCCAACCACGTAAGTTCCGGCGCTTCACGGGCGACCGGCTCGCAGCGCTCTTCGGCACGGCTACGGACGACGCCGGGGGCGAGGGCGCAGCCGCGGCCGATGATGCTGCTCCCGACGAGAGCGGAGACTCAGGAGCCGAGCACGATGCCGGCCGATCTACGCAGGGCGGCAGTGTCGCCACCGACGCCAACCAGCCGTCCAGCGATAGGCCCGCCGACCCCAGCGACGAGATCGGGGACCTCCCCGACGACGACGCGCGTCCTCCGACCTGACCCCACCCCCCACCCCCAGCGGCCGGTGCTCACTGCCGGGCCGGAAAGGGTCCTCGCCGCTGAGTGCCGTTGACATAGGCTGGGCACGTGGACCGGCGGATCTTCGGGATCGAGAACGAGTACGGCGTGACGTGCACGTTTCGTGGTGCCAGGCGGCTGTCTCCCGACGAGGTCGCGCGGTATCTCTTCCGAAGAGTTGTGTCGTGGGGGCGATCGAGCAACGTGTTCCTGCGCAACGGCGCCAGGCTGTATCTCGACGTGGGGAGCCACCCCGAGTACGCCACGCCTGAGTGTGACTCGGTCTCGGACCTGGTCACCCATGACAAGGCGGGGGAGCGGGTGCTCGAGGGCCTGCTCATCGACGCCGAGCGGAGGCTGCACGACGAAGGCATCAGCGGCGACGTCTACCTGTTCAAGAACAACACCGACTCGGCCGGCAACTCCTACGGCTGTCACGAGAACTACCTGGTCGGCCGGCACGGGGAGTTCGCCAGGCTGGCCGACGTACTGATCCCCTTCCTGGTGAGCCGGCAGATCATCTGCGGCGCCGGCAAGGTGCTGCAGACGCCGCGAGGCGCGATCTACTCCGTCAGCCAGCGCGCCGAGCACATCTGGGAGGGCGTCTCCAGCGCCACGACCCGGTCTCGGCCCATCATCAACACCCGCGACGAGCCGCATGCCGACGCGGAGCGCTTCCGCAGGCTGCACGTCATCGTCGGCGACTCCAACATGAGCGAGACGACCACGCTGCTCAAGGTGGCGACGACTGACCTCGTGCTGCGGATGATCGAGGCCGGCGTCGTCATGCGGGACATGACGATGGAGAACCCGATCCGGGCGATCCGGGAGATCTCGCACGACATGACGGGCCGGCGCAAGGTCCGGCTGGCCACCGGGCGCGAGGCGTCGGCGCTGGACATCCAACACGAGTACTTCGGCAAGGCCCGGGACTTCGTCGACCGGCGCGACCTGCACAGCCCCACGATCGACCTTGCACTCGATCTCTGGGAGCGGACGCTGAAGGCAGTGGAGTCCGAGGACCTGGGCCTGGTCGAGCGGGAGATCGACTGGGTGATCAAGCACCGCTTGATCGAGCGCTACCGCGCCAAGCACGGGCTCGCGCTGAGCTCGTCACGAGTGGCCCAGCTCGACCTGGCCTACCACGACATCCACCGCGATCGCGGCCTCTACTACCTGCTCGAGAAGCGTGGCGCCGTCACCCGCGTCTCGTCGGACCTGGCGATCTTCGAGGCGAAGTCGGTGCCGCCGCAGACCACCCGAGCGCGGCTCCGGGGTGAGTTCATCCGCAAGGCGCAGGAGCGGCGACGAGACTTCACCGTCGACTGGGTCCATCTCAAACTGAACGACCAGGCGCAACGCACCGTGCTGTGCAAGGACCCGTTCCGCTCCCATGACGAGAGGGTCGAACGACTGATCGAGTCGATGTGAGGCTACCCTTGACCCTCGCTCGAGCCAGCTGTTCTGGGAGGTCTGCACGTGCGCCGTACCGCTGTCCTGATCGTCCTGCCGATCCTCGCCCTCACGGCGTGTGGTGGTGACGAGGCCGAGCCGGAGCCCGAGACGGCGACCTTGGCCGACGTGACCGTGGCGGGCGGGTTCGGCGAGGAGCCCGAGATCGACTTCAATTCCCCGATCGTGTTCGAGGAGACCGAGTCCGAGGTGCTCGAGGAGGGCCCGGGCAAGGGCGTTGCCGTGTCGCCCGAGTCGACGGTGACGATCGACTACGTCGGCGTGGTCGCCCGCGACGGTACGACGTTCGCCGACAGCTGGGACGCGGGACAGCCGGCGACGTTCGACATCAGCCAAGTGATCCCGGGACTGGTCGAGGGGTTGAGCGGAGCCCGCGAGGGTGACCGGGTCCTCGTCGGCGTCACCTCCAAGGATGGCTTCGACCCGACCGGAAACGGCGAGAGCATCATCGAGGGCGACAGCCTCGTCTTCGTCGTCGACGTGCTCGGCGTGGAGAGCCCGGTCCCCCTCACGATGGCGAACTTCCCGCAGCTTGACGTCGACGACCAGGGCAACCCGACCGGCTTCAGCGGCACCGACGCGCAGAACGTCCCGGAGCTGATGGTCAAGGTGCTGGAAGAGGGCGACGGACCTGCAGTCAAGGCAAGCGACACCGTGACCGCGGAGTACCTCGGCCAGGTGTTTCCCGACGGTCCGGTCTTCGACGAGTCCTACTCGGCGGACGAGCCCCGGTCCTTCGGGCTCGACTCGGTGATCGAGGGCTGGACCGAGGGCCTGGTCGGTCAGAAGGTGGGCTCACGCGTGGTGCTGGCGATCCCGTCGGAGCTGGGGTACGGCGAGCAGGGCAGCCAGAACATCCCGCCGAACGCCGACCTGATCTTCGTCGTGGACATCGAGAAGGTGGAGTAGCGAGCGTCGGAGAGGAGCCGGACCGGTGACGGACCAGAAGGCCGAGCGGCTGATGAATCTCACCATCTGCCTGCTCGTCGCGCGGAACTTCGTGCCGAAGTCGCGCATCCGGCAGGCCGTGGAGGCCTACCGCGGTCTCGGCGAGGACGCGTTCGAGCGCAAGTTCGACCGCGACAAGGAGGAGCTTCGCATCCTCGGGGTCCCGATCGAGGTCGGCTCGGTCGTCCGGGGCTTCGACGACGAGGTGGGCTATCGGATCAGGCGGGACCTGTTCGAGCTGCCGGAGATCTCCCTCGAGGCCGACGAGGCGGCCGTCGTCGGGCTGGCGGCGCGGGTCTGGCAGCATGCCCGCCTCGCCTCGGCCACGACCCAGGGCCTGCGCAAGCTGCGGGCCGGCGGCGTCGATGTCGACGAGGGTGCGCTGGCGATCATCGAGCCCCAGCTGGCCACCGACGAGCCGGCGTTCGACGCCGTGTTCGAGGGGGTCACCCAGCGGCGCGAGCTGTCTTTCGACTATCGCCGAGCGCAGGACCCGCAGCCGGCCCGGCGTCGGTTGCAGCCGTGGGGCATCGTCTCGTGGCACGGACACTGGTACGTCGTCGGCCACGACCTGGATCGCGAGGCGGCCCGGATGTTCCGCGTCTCGCGCATCACCGGGCCGGTGTCGGTCTCCGACCGGACATTCATCCGCCCTGACGACGTCGACCTCCGAGCGCTGGCGTCGTCGCTGGCGCCGGCGCATCCGCAGAACACGGCTACCGTGCGGGTCCGGCATGGCTCCGGGGACGTGCTGCGGCGCCGGGCGTTGCACGTGCGGCCGGTCGACGAGGAGTGGGTCGAGATCGACCTCCCTTACGGCAGCGGCTCCTCCCTGGCCGACGAGCTGGTGTCATTCGGCCCCGATGTCGCCGTCGTCGGGCCTGAGGAGGTGCAGTCGGCCGTCCTACGTCGGCTGACCGCCATCGCGACGGGGACCCGCCGATGACCCCACAGATCGGCGCGGCGCCGTGACCTCCAACGCGCAGAGCCAAGTCGAGCGGATGCTGGCGCTGGTGCCCTACCTGCGCGGTCGCGACGGCATCTCCGTGGAGGAAGTCGCCGAGGAGTTCCATGTGCGGCCGGCGCAGATCGTCAAGGACCTCAAGGTGCTGTGGTTCTGCGGGCTTCCGGATGCCGTGATGGGCGACCTCATCGAGATCGACATGGACGCCGTGGAGGGCGAGGGGGTGATCCGCCTCAGCAACGCCGACTACCTGAGCCGGCCGCTGCGACTGGCCCCGCACGAGGGTCTGGCACTGGTCGTCGCGCTGCGCTCCCTCCGCGAGATCAGTGCACCCGGCGAACGCGAGGCCGTCGAACGGGCGATCGCGAAGCTCGAGGCGGCGACCGGGGGCGCGGCAGCGGCAGCCGAGACGGTCGACATCCACGTCGACCAGGTGGATCCGACGATTCGCGAGCAGGTCGAGCTTGCCCTCCGGGACGGCCGGCGAATGCACATCGGCTACTACGTCCCTGCCCGGGACGAGACCACCGAGCGAGACATCGACCCGATGCGGCTGGTCTTCTCCGAGGGACACGGTTACCTGGAGGCATGGTGCCACCGCGCCGAGGAGGGCAGGATGTTCCGGCTCGACCGGATCACGGCGGCGCAGGTGCTCGACGTAGCTGCCGAGCCACCCGCAGACGCCCGGCCCAAGGACCTCTCCCAGGGCCTCTTCCGTCCCGACCCGGACGACCCTGCCGCAGTGGTCGAGCTGGCACCGTCGGCAGCCTGGGTGGCCGACTACTACCCGACCGAGACGAGCGAGGAGCTGCCCGACGGCCGACTGCGGATCACCCTCCGATACAGCGACGAGGGCTGGTTGCAGCGGCTGATGCTCCGGCTCGGGGGCGAGGGAACGCTGGTGGAGCCCGCCGACGCGGCCGCCCGCGTGCGCGCCCGGGCAAACGCCGCGTTGGCGCACTATTCACGCCCCGGATAGGGCGCCGTCCAATCCGCGCCGAGGTTCGCGGCGTACCATGGACAGGCGCGACTCTCCTGACGAAAGCGAAGGGCACTCCATGCCGAACTTCGGTGCTCCCGAGATCTTGATCATCCTGCTGATCCTCGTACTGCTCTTCGGTGCGAAGAAGCTGCCGGAGCTGGCCCGGGGCAGCGGCCGAGCGCTGCGCATCTTCAAGTCCGAGACCAAGGGCCTCGTGAGCGACGACGAGGACGACGACAAGCCCGCCGACACCAGCACCCGACCGCAGCTGACCCAGCCGCAGCCGCCGCCTGCCGGTGGCCCGGCCGTACCGCCGCCCGCGCACACCAGTGAGCAGACGCAGGCGGGCGAGACCGACCGCTGACACCGGCGACGGACGAGGCGACGCCGGTGGCTGTCACGTCATGGTTGCGGCTCGGGCGTCGTCACTCGCCACGCCCTGAGGAGGGGCGGATGACGCTCACGGAGCACCTCCGTGAGCTTCGGCGGAGGATGTTCATCTCTGCCATAGCGATCGTCGTGGGCTTCGTCGTCGGATGGCTCGTCTACGACTGGCTCTTCGACCTGTTGATGGAGCCGTTCGACTCCGCGGTCGACCGGCTCGCCGAGCAGCAGGGCCTGGACGCCAGTGCCGTGATGACCGGTGTCACCAATCCTTTCGTCACGCAGGCCAAGGTCGCGCTGGTGGCCGGGCTCGTGCTGGCCAGTCCGGTGTGGCTCTACCAGCTGTGGGCGTTCATCGTCCCGGGGCTGCATCCCAACGAACGCAAGTGGACGATGATCTTCACCGCGGTCGCCGGCCCCTTCTTCATCGCCGGCGTCGTGCTCGGCTACCTGGTGATGCCCAAGGGCATCGAGGTGCTGCTGAGCTTCACTCCTGGCGAGATCACCAACCTGGTTGACGCGATGAACTACCTCAGCTTCGTGCTGCGGGTGCTCATCGTCTTCGGCATCTCCTTCGAGATCCCGCTGTTCGTGGTGATGCTCAACCTGGCCGGGGTGGTCCGGGCCAAGCAACTGGCCCGATGGCGCTCGATCATCGTCTTCTGCACCTTTGTCTTCGCCGCCGTGGCGACGCCCTCGACGGACCCGATCACGATGCTCTTCCTGGCGATCCCCATGGTGATCCTCTTCCTCATCGCCGAAGTGATCGCGCACCTCGTCGACCGGCGGCGGGTGAGCTCCGAGCCCGACTACGACGAGTTGTCCGACGACCAGGCCTCGCCCCTGTGAGCAGCCCGCGACCCACCTTGCGTTCCTTCGACGCGTTCGACCTCCCCGACTGGATCGGCACCGAGCCCGTGACCTGGCGGGCGGAGACCTCGCTACAGAGCGGTCCCCAGGTGCCGGGCCTGCTGACCGCTGCGGACGGTCGGCGGCACCAGCAGCTCGACCTGCTCGCGGCCGATGCGGCGCATCCGCGGCTGGTATGTCCGGACTCGCTGCGCCACGACGTGCATCAGGCCTGGCGACTGGGTGAGGTGTCGCTGCTGCAGAGCGATGATCGCGTCGTGGTGGCCGCTCCCGGCACCGAGTTCGACGCCAGCAGTGTGTGCGAGCTGCTGCGTCGCTTCGCCAAGTCCGTGGGCGCCCCCGCCGGGACCCTCACCGTGTCGATCGTGCTCTGATCAGGACCGAAGGTAGGGTCGCCACCGTGACCAGCCCCCGTGCCGACCGGCGTTGCGCCCTCGTGGTCAACCCCACTGCCGGACGGGGCAGGTTCGCAGGTCAGGTCGACGACGTACGGCGCCGGCTGGCCGCGGGAGGGCTGGACGCCGCGCTGCTGGTCGGCCGCGACGGTGAGCACGCTGCCGACCTGCTCCGGGAGGCGGCCGGCGAGGGCCTGGACGTCCTGGTCGTCATGGGAGGCGATGGTCTCGTGCACCTGGCGGTGCAGGAGATCGCGACGACGGAGACGACCCTCGGCGTGATCGCCACCGGCAGCGGCAACGACGTGGCGCGCTACCTCGACCTACCGCGCCGCTCTCCGCAGCGGGCCGTGGACACGATTCTCGCGGGCCGCACCCGCACCATCGATCTGGCTCACACGGCGGGTCGCTACTTCGCCACCGTGCTGGCCTCGGGCTTCGACAGCCTGGTGAACGAACGTGCGAACACGATGACCTGGCCGAGTGGGCAGATGCGCTACAACCTGGCCACGCTGGCGGAGCTGCGCGTGCTCGAGCCGCTGACCTACACCCTCGAGCTCGACGGACGGCGTCACCAGCTCGAGGCGATCCTGGTGGCCGTGGGGAACGGGCCGTCGTACGGCGGTGGCCTGCGGATGTGCGAGGGGGCGCTGATCGACGACGGCAAGCTCGACGTGGTGATCATCAAGCCGCTGACCCGCCGACAGGTCGTGGCGCTCTACCCCCGGCTCTTTCGCGGTACCCATGTGAGGCATCGTGCGTACGAGCATCACCGGGTCAGCCAGGTGAGCGTGGCGGCGCCGGGCATCGTCGCGTACGCCGACGGCGAGAGACTCGGGCCGCTGCCCATGACGATCGACGTGGCGCCCCGGGCGCTGCGGGTGTTTGCACCGTGAGCGTCGTCGAGGAGTTCGCCGGGCTGTACGAGTTCGGTCTCGACGACTTCCAGCGCCGGGCCTGCGCCGTGCTCGAGCGCGGGCACGGAGTGCTCGTCGCGGCGCCGACCGGGTCGGGCAAGACGGTCGTCGGCGAGTTCGCCGTGCACCTGGCCCTCGACCAGGGCGGGAAGTGCTTCTACACCACGCCCATCAAGGCGCTGTCGAACCAGAAGTTCGCGGACCTGACCCTGCGCTACGGACCCGAACGGGTCGGCCTGCTCACCGGCGACAACACCATCAACGGCGAGGCACCCATCGTCGTCATGACGACCGAGGTGCTGCGCAACATGCTGTACGCCGGGTCACCGACGCTGTCGGGCCTGCGCTTCGTCGTGATGGACGAGGTGCACTACCTGGCGGACCGTTCGCGCGGCGCGGTGTGGGAGGAGGTCATCATCCACCTGCCCGAGTCGGTGTCGGTGGTGTCCCTGTCGGCGACCGTCTCCAACGCGGAGGAGTTCGGCGACTGGCTGCGCACGGTGCGCGGCGACACGGAGATCATCGTCGAGGAACGGCGACCGGTGCCGCTCTTCCAGCACGTCATGGTCGGCGACCGGCTGTACGACCTGTTCGCCGAGACACGTGCCGAAGGGTCTCCGACGGACACCTGGGCGGCGGGTACGGCGACCGATCCGCAGCGGGTGCAGGTCAACCCCGAGCTGGTGCACGTGGCACGAGACGACCAACGGCGGATCCGGTCCCGCGACCAGCGGTCCCGACGAGGCGGCTACCGTCGGCCGTCCGGGAGGGGGATGGTGCCAAGCCGCGTCGACGTCGTGGACCGTCTCGACCGGGAGGCGCTGCTGCCCGCGATCATGTTCATCTTCAGCCGTGCCGGCTGCGACGCCGCCGTCCAGCAGTGCCTCAACGCTCATCTGCGGCTGACGTCAACGGTGGAGCGGGACGAGATCCGGACGTACGTCGCCGGTAAGACGGCGGCGCTGGCCGACTCCGACCGGGCTGTGCTCGGTTACGACGACTGGCTCGACGCCCTCGGCCGGGGTGTGGCCGCGCACCATGCGGGGATGCTGCCGGTCTTCAAGGAGTGCGTCGAAGAGCTGTTCGCCCGTGGCCTGGTCAAGATCGTTTTCGCTACAGAGACGCTGGCGCTCGGGATCAACATGCCGGCCCGGTCGGTGGCGCTGGACAGGCTGTCGAAGTGGAACGGTGAGACCCACGCCGACCTCACACCAGGCGAGTACACCCAGCTCACCGGGCGGGCTGGACGGCGCGGCATCGACGTGGAGGGGCACGCCGTCGTGCTGTGGGCGCCCGGCCTGGACCCGAAGTCGGTGGCCGGACTCGCCTCGACGCGCACCTACCCGCTCCGCTCGTCGTTCCGGCCGTCGTACAACATGGCAGTCAACCTGGTCCGGCAGGTGGGCCGGGAGACGGCCCGCGAGCTGTTGGAGTCGTCCTTCGCCCAGTTCCAGGCTGACCGGGCTGTCGTCGGGCTCGCCCGCCAGGTGCGGAAGGCCGAGGACGCGCTTGTCCGGGTACGCCGACGCGATGGCCTGCGACCTGGGCGACTTCGAGGAGTACGCGGCGCTTCGCCGGGCGCTGTCGGACCGCGAGTCGGATCTGTCCCGGCGGCGGCGTACCGACCGCAGGGAGGCTGCGGCCGGCTCGCTTGAGCGGCTCCGTGTCGGCGACGTCATCGACGTACCCGCGGGTCGTTGGGCCGGGTATGCCGTCGTGGTGGACCCCGGCTTCCGGTCGCCTCGGGACGGACCACGGCCGCTCGTGGTCACGACCGAGCGGCAGGCTCGGCGGCTCAGCCTGGTCGACTTCCCGACCCCGGTCGAGGCGGTCACGCGGATGCGCGTGGCCAAGTCGTTCAACGCGCGCAACCCCCAGCAACGTCGCGACCTCGCCGCTGCGCTGCGCGACCGCACTCGCGACCTGCCGCGAGGCGGGCGGCGACGCGACAGCAACCCGGCGCTCGACGACGCCGAGATATCCCGGCTACGCGCGGCGATCCGGGCCCATCCCTGCCACGACTGTCCGGACCGGGAAGATCATGCCCGCTGGGGCGAGCGACACTCGAAGCTGGCCCGGGAGACCACGGCGCTGCGCAGCCGGATCGAGCAGCGCACCAACACGATCGCCCGGCAGTTCGACCGGGTCTGTGAGGTGCTCGAGGACCTCGACTACCTGCACGGTGACCAGGTGAGCCCGGCCGGTGCCTCGCTGTCGCGGATCTACAGTGAGGTTGACCTAGTCGCAGCGGAGTGCCTGCGCCAAGGTGTCTGGGACGGCCTGGAGGCGCCGGCGCTCGCGGCAGCGCTGTCGGCGTTGGTATTCGAGGCGCGCAACCCGGACGACGTCGAGCCGCCCAGGATCCCCGGTGGGGGGGTGCGGGACGTGCTGAGCCGCACGGTGTCGATCTGGGCCGAGCTCGACGGGCTGGAGCGCGAGCACCGGCTGAGCTTCCTGCGGGAGCCGGATCTCGGCTTCGCGTGGGCGGCCTACCGCTGGGCCGGCGGCGCCTCGCTGGAGGATGTGCTCGACGACGTCGACCTGGCCCCCGGTGACTTCGTGCGCTGGGTCAAGCAGCTGCTCGATCTCTCCGAGCAGATCGCGGACGCGGCCGGGCCGACCGCGCTGCGTGACACCGCTCGGGAGTCGGTCCGCGCCATGCGCAGGGGAGTGGTGGCCTACTCCGCCGACGTGGACAGCTGAGCCTGCTCTCGGCGGCTCAGGATTCGTCCGGAGCTGACCCGCCTCGTGAGCCCTCGCGTGTTCGGACGAACCCCACGACCCCGGCAGGCGGCTCGATTTGTCCGGAGCCGTCCCGCCTTGTCAGCCCTCGCTCACGCGGACGAACCCTTGACCGCAGGACCGCGCGCGAGCGCCCCCGCCCGCGTCATCCGTACGCCGCCAGCACCTCGGTGAGGCGGCTCGCCGAGGAGCCGAGCCCCCAGCGCTCGGCCAGCTCACCGACCTGAGCTGCCTGCTGGTCGTCCAGCGCAGCGAGCGCGCTGTCGACCTCCGGCAGCTCGAGGTCGCGCACGACCCCGACGACGATCGGCGCGACCGCGAGGTAGTCGGCCGCATCCACCAGCTTGCCGCGCAGCCCGGTCGCCATGGACGTAGCCGGGTCGGCGGCCGCTGCCACGATCCCCTCGAGGTCGCCGTACTGCTGCAGCAGCGTGGCCGCGGTCTTGTCACCGACACCCTTCACTCCCGGCAGTCCGTCGGAGGTGTCTCCGCGGAGGGTGGCGAAGTCGGCGTACTGCTCAGGCAGGATGCCGTACTTCTGCACCACCCAGCCGTCGTCGACCCGGTCCAGGTTGCCGACGCCCCGAGCGACGTACAACACCCGAACCCCACGCTCGTCGGACACCAGCTGGAAGAGATCGCGGTCGCCGGTCACGACGTCGACGGCGCCCTCGAACTGACTCGCCAGGCTCCCTATGACGTCGTCGGCCTCGTGCTGCGGCGCACCGATGACAGCGATCCCGTACGCCGCCAGCGCGAGCTCGATCATCGGGATCTGGGTGGCGAGCGGATCGGGCGCCTCCTCGATGTCGACCCCGTCGGCGACCGGCGCGACCACCCGGTGCGACTTGTAGCTGGGGATCAGGTCTACTCGCCACTGCGGGCGCCAGTCGTCGTCCCAGGCGCAGATGAGATCGGTCGGCTCGTACGTCGACACCAGTCGGCTGATGAAGTCGAGCAGACCCCGGATGGCGTTGACCGGCGCACCGTCGGGTGCCCGAAACGTGTCCGGGACGCCGAAGTACGCCCGGAAGTACAGCGACGCGGTGTCGAGGACGAGCAGCCGTCGTGGGTGCGAGGTCATCTCCGGAGCATAGATGGCGCCCACCTCCGACCTCCGCCCTGAGCCCCGCTCGACTGGCCGATCTCGCGTCGTAGGCAGGTTTCAGCGGGGTCCTCTGGTTCGGCGCGATGACCGAGGCACGTGCGGTGAACACCCCACGGGCCACGGCGACTCCGACCAGCCAGCCGGCCAGGAAGGACCCTGCGGTGGCATGGGGTCGCGAGGTGAACAGCAGCAGGATCGCCGGAACCACCGGGAATGGTGAGGCCGCGATGCCGCGTCAAGGGCATGATCGCGACGGGCGCGCGACCCCGGGCACCTTCCGTTCATGACCGGTGATCCAGCCGTTGCCGCGCCTCGAAGAGCAGGATCGACGCCGACACGGCCACGTTGAGAGAGTCGGCGTGTCCCCGCATCGGTATCGCCACCTTCGCCACGTCCTCGCGACGCCAGGCATCGGAGACGCCGTCACCTTCGCTTCCCACCACGATGGCCACTCTCGTCACCCCAGGCGCGACATCCCGGTAGGTGTGCTTCGCTGCAGGGTCCGCAACCACGACCGTGAATCCGGCAGCTGTCAGGGCCTGGTGGGCTGCCCCGACAGAGATGTCCACGACGGGCGTGGTCAGGACGGTTCCACGGCTCGCGGTGAACACCTTCGGATGGCTCAGCCGTGCGACCGGGCACGTCAGGAGCAGCCCGGCTGCGCCGCAGGCATCGACGCTGCGCACCAGCGTCCCGAGGTTGCCGGCGTACTCGATCCCGTCCGCGACGAGCAGCAAGGACGCCGCGGAGCCCAACAGCTCCGGAACGCTCCAGCGAGGCAGCCGCACGACCGAGAGAACCTTGGGGCCACGGAGCCCCGGGTGCAGGCGACTCAGGGTCCGTTCGGAGATTCGGTACGACGCCTGCGCCTGCGCCGCGGCCGCGCGCACGAGCACGTCAGGACTGTCATCCTGCCCCGCCGGGCACCAGAAGAACGACTCCAGCGATGCACCGTGCTCGACCAGATGGTGGTGCGCCCAGCGGCCCTGGACGGCCATGACGAGCTCGTCTCGAGGAAGCAGGTTGCGCCGAGCCAGGGAGTAGCGGCGCGCCGCCGGGTGTCCGGCGCCGACCGGGAGCAGAGTACGCGACGTCGTACGCGGAGCCGCGTCGAGCAAGGGGACAGGGGTGGGGGTCGGGCTGGGCATGTCGCCGTCCTCGCGGAGTGAGCCACCAGACCGACGACCCGGCCTCCAGCCGCGGTCGACGGTCGTCAGCCACCAGGTCGGCAGCTGGCCGGGATCACTCCGCTCTACCCATGCTGGAAAGGTACGACCGCCGCCGGCTCGGCGCAACGGAGTTTCGAGCGGTTGCAGGCGGCGAGAACCCGCGACTTGTCAGAACCCAGCCGCGTCATGGGGCAACTGAGTTCTGACACGTCGCGGCAATGGGTGGCGGATCACCGGCCCGGCCAGCACTAGGCTGAGGCGATGACGATGGATGTGGCATCGCGGATATCCCGGACACAGCGAGCCCTGGCTGATGCCGGACTCGACGGCCTCGTCGTCACGCCGGGGGCCGACCTGCGCTACCTCACCGGGTACGACGCGGCGCCGCTCGAGCGAGTCACGGCGCTGGTGGTGCCGCGGGAGGGTGAACCCGTCCTCGTCGTACCGCTCTTGGAAGCCCCCGAGGCCGCCCGGTGCCGCGCAGCCTTGGCGGGCATGGAGGTGCGCACGCACCGCGAGACAGACGTCGCAGCCCGGCTGGTGGTGGCGCCACTCACCGGCGCAGCCACCGTGGCGGTCGACGACCACATGTGGGCTCAGCGGGTCTTCGCACTCCAGGCCGCGATGCCCGGCGCGTCGTGGTGCGCCGCCGGCCCGGTGCTCGCCGACCTGCGGATGCGCAAGTCCGCCGACGAAGTTGCCGCGCTGCGTCGTGCCGGCCACGCCATCGACCGCGTGCACGCGCGGATGGACGAGTTCTTGAGGGTTGGGAGGACGGAGCGTGAGGTCGGGACCGATATCGCAGCGGCCATCGTGGCTGAGGGACATGTGACGGCCGACTTCGTCATCGTCGGATCGGGTCCGAACGGCGCTTCGCCGCACCATGAGCTGTCCGACCGCCTGATCGACGCAGGCGACACCGTCGTCGTCGACATCGGCGGTACGACGGTCGAGGGCTACTGCTCGGACAGCACCCGCACCTACGCCGTGGGCGCGGCGCCGCCGTCGGAGGTCACCGAGTACTTCGACGTGCTGCTCGGTGCGCAACGGGCTCAGTGTGAGACGGCTCGTCCCGGTATCCCCGCCGAAGTCGTCGACCGGGTCGGCCGGCAGCTCATCGAGGAGGCCGGCTACGGAGCCAACTTCGTGCACCGCACCGGCCACGGCATCGGGCTCGAGACCCACGAGGCGCCATACATCGTCGAGGGCAACAGCCAGGTGCTGGAGCCGGGGATGGCGTTCTCGATCGAGCCGGGCATCTACCTTCCCGGTCGGCACGGCGCACGGATCGAGGACATCGTCGTCACCGTCGACGGCGGCGTCGAGCGGCTGAACACCCGTCCCCGCGAGCTCGTCGTGCTGGAGGGGTGAGGCAGTGCAGCCACTCGAAGAAGTCGACCGCAACATCTGCCGGCTGCTCGCCGCCGACGGACGGATGTCGTTCACAGACCTGGGCAAGGCGACCGGCCTGTCCACCTCGGCCGTGCACCAGCGGGTCAAGCGGCTGGAGCAGCGCGGTGTCATCCAGGGATACGGCGCGACGATCGACCTTCGCCAGGTGGGTCTGCCGATGACGGCGTTCATCTCGATCCGGCCGATCGACCCGTCGCAGCCCGACGACTCGCCGGACCGGCTCGCGGACATCGGCCACATCGAGGCGTGCTACTCCGTGGCGGGCGACGAGTCCTACATCCTCAAGGTCCGGGTGACCGAACCGAGCGACCTCGAGGACCTGCTAGCCCGGATCCGCAAGCAGGCCAACGTGTCCACGCGTACGACGATCGTGCTGTCCACGCCGTACGAGCACCGCCCTCCCGAGCTCAACGGCTGACCGACCACGGCTGCCGGCGGCCGAGGGAACGCCTCCGATCGTGTTCGGCACCGCTTCGTGATCCGGTCGCCATGGGATCGTGACCGCGGCGCCGGTCAGCTGTCGTATCCGCGGCCGCCTCGATGATCCTGATCCTCGTCACACTTGCCGGATGCGGTGAGGACTTCGACGACGCGACGGTTTCGGGGGCTGCAGCGACTCCGGCCGGTAGTGAGGCGAGAGTCAGGAGACGGGCAGGGACTTCTGGTGCTCGGCAGCCTCGCGGGACGCCTTCGCAGCCGCCTCGGCGTCGGCCAGGTGGTCGCCCGCGTGCTGGCGCCACCAGTCCTGACCGTCGGCCGGCAGGGTGTGGATCGGGTCGTAGTACTCGTAGGTCCGGGACAGCGCGTCGGCGTCGGCGCGCTCGATCGACGTACGGTAGTTCTTGGTCCAGTAGGAGATGCCCCGGTCGCGGTCGTAGGACTCCAGCTGGTGCACCCAGCGCTTGCCGACGAACGGTACGTCGCAGACGATGCGCGGCGTGGCGAAGCCGGGGAGGTAGCCCATCAGCCGGTGCTGAAGGTGCTGCGCCTTGTCGACCGAGACCCGCCAGTGCTCACTGAAGGGGATCATGTCGCACATGTAGAAGTAGTACGGCATGATCTCGGCGCCGTCGAGGAGCGCGAAGCACAGGTCCAGCAGCGTGTGCGTCTCCGCGTTGACGCCCTCCATGAGCACGCCCTGGTTGCGCACGTCACGGATGCCGGTGTCGAGCATCGCCCGGGTCGCCTTTGCCACCAGTGGGGTGACGGAGTTGGCGTGGTTGACGTGCGTGTGGATTGCGATCGAGGCGCCGCGCTCCCGCGCCTTGGTCGCGAGCCGCTCCATTCCGGCGCGGACGTCGTCTTGCAGCCAGTGCTGTGGGAGGCCCATGAGGGCCTTGGTGGCCAACCGGATGTCCTTGATGTTGTCGACGTCGAGCACCCGGTCGACGAAGTCCTCGAGCCGCGCGAACGGCATGTTGGCGACGTCTCCACCGGACACCACGACGTCTCGCACGCCCGGGTTCGCGGCGAGATAGTCGAGCATCGCCTGGATCCGGTCGACCGGCTTGAGCTCGAACTTGAGCTTGTCGATCACTGGCGTGGAGTTGCCGACGAGGTCCATCCGGGTGCAGTGGCCGCAGTACTGCGGGCAGGTCGGCAGCAGCTCGGCGAGCACCTTGGTGGGGTAGCGGTGCGTCAGCCCCTCGGCGACCCACATGTCGTGCTCGTGCAGGCTGTCGCGAGTGGCGTGCGGATGGCTGGGCCAGTCGGTGCGCCGGTCGGAGAACACCGGCAGCATGTATCGACGCACCGGGTCGGCGTAGAAGGCGTCGGTCGTCGGCACCTCGGCAGGCACGATCGTGTTGAGCATCTGCGGGGGCAGCAGCATCGACATGGTCGCCCGCTCGGCCTGGTCGCGCTCGAGATCCTCGTAGAACCGATCCTCAACCAGGTCGCCCATGACGGCGCGGAGCTGCTCGACGTTCTTGACGCAGTGCGCGCGCTGCCACTGCACCGACTCCCAGTCGGCCGACGTGACATCGGTCCAGCCCGGAAGGCGGGTCCAGTCCGGCTCCACCAGCTCAACCTGCCGGTAGGGATAGGGCTGCTCCAGGTCGGTGGTGTCGACCGCGTCG
This sequence comes from uncultured Actinomycetota bacterium, assembly GCA_963830495.1. GTDB lineage: Bacteria > Actinomycetota > Actinomycetes > Propionibacteriales > Nocardioidaceae > CAWHMS01. The sequence continues at coordinate 528,471 of CAWHMS010000001.1, forward strand.
GTCACGGGGATCTCCTTCACAGGTGGCACGGCGCACGAACCGGCCGGATCGTTTGTGCCCGGCGGTTCACTCATGTCAGAGTACGGGAGAACGTACGGCGGCGCCAACAGCCGGCCGTAAGACTTCCGGCGTAGACCGGTCAGCCACGGGAGGTTTTGCATGACGAGCGACCCGACGGGGCTGCATCGGGTGCTCGAGCCCCCGGGGGTGCTGCCCCAGGCGGCGCAGCGACTCGATACCAGCCCCGACCTCCGGCCCGACGAGGTGAAGGTCGCGGTCCGACGGCTCAACCTCGACGCGGCCTCCTTCCGCCAGCTCGCGACCAAGCACCGCGGTGACGCGGACGCCGTCCGCGCCGAGGTGCTGGCCATCGTGGCAGACCGCGGCAAGATGCAGAACCCGGTCACCGGCTCCGGCGGCATGCTCGTGGGCACCGTCGCCGAGGTCGGCCCCGAGTCGAGGCTGGGACTCACGGTCGGTGATCCGGTGGCCACCCTGGTGTCGCTCAGCCTGACGCCGTTGGTGATCACCGACGGCTTGCGCTCGTGGGACGGTCGCAGCGAGCAGGTGCCCTGCGAGGGTTACGCCATCCTGTTCGGCCGCTCCATCGCCGCGCGACTGCCCGACGACCTGCCTGGTGAGCTGGCGCTCGCCGTCATGGACGTCTGCGGAGCACCTGCGCTGACCGCCCGCGTCGTGCAGCAGTACGTCGACCGCGGCCAGCCGCCGACCGTCTGCGTCATCGGTGCCGCGGGTAAGAGCGGCTCTCTCGCGCTGGCCGCCGCGGACAGGGCCGGCGCTGCGATCACCGTGGGCGTCGTCCCGGTGCAGCGCGAGGTCGACCTGCTCGTCAACGCCGAGCTCGCCGATCATGTGGTGCTGGCCGATGCCCGTAACCCGGTCGCTGTCTACCGCGCGGTCGAGGGCGTGGCCGGCCAGGCCGACGTTACGGTGGTGTGCGTCGACGTACCCGGCTGCGAAGGGGGTGCGATCCTCACGACACGCGAGGGAGGCACCATCGTCTTCTTCTCCATGGCCACCTCGTTCACCGCGGCCGCGCTCGGGGCGGAGGGGCTGGCGTCGGACGTGACCATGCTGGTCGGAAACGGGTACGTCCGAGGTCACGCGGACTACGCCGTCGATCTGCTCCGTTCGAATGCCGGGGTCCGTGGCCTGTTCGAGGCCCGGCTCGCGCACGAGGCAGCACACTAGGGTCATGGCGCACGTTCTCCTGCGTGGCGGCAGTGTCTACTGTCCGGCTGCTCCCTTCGCGACGGCGATGCTGACTGTCGACGGCTCGGTGGCCTGGGTCGGCGAGGAGCAGGCTGCCGACGCGTACGTCGCCGACGCCGACGAGGTGGTGCAGCTCGACGGCCGGCTGGTGACCCCGGGCTTCGTCGACGCCCATGCTCACCTCGCCTCGACCGGCTTCGCCCAGCAGAGCCTCGACCTGTCCACCGCCACCAGCCTTGCCGATGCGCTCGACCAGCTGTCGGCGTATGCGCAGGGCGAGACCGGATCGCTGCTGTTCGCGCACGGCTGGGACGAGAGCACCTGGCCAGAGCAACGCCCGCTGACCGGGGCCGAGCTCGACCGGGCCATTGGCGACAAGGTCGCCTACGCCTCCCGGGTCGACGGGCATTCCGGCGTCGCGTCCGCTGCCTTGGTGCGGCAGATCCCCAGCGTGCGCTCGGCCGAGGGGTGGCGCGGTGACGGCACCGTCGAGCGTGACGCTCACCACGACATCCGAGACGTCATCCACCGGCTGACCTCCGACGGCGACCGGGAGCAGGCGCTGCGCACCGCGCTCCGACGGGCGGCCTCGGTCGGGATCACCTCGGTACACGAGCTCAACGCGCCGCACATCGCGCCCTTCGACGACCTCCGGCTGCTGCGGACGCTGACCGACGAGGGCGGCGTTCCCGAGGTGGTGCCCTACTGGGGCGGCTTCCTGGGCGAGGGCGCGGCCGCCGACGTACCTGTGCAGGGCTTCGCAGGAGACCTCAACATCGACGGTGCCATCGGCTCGAGAACCGCCTGCATGCACGAGGCGTACGCCGACGCCGCCACCGCCGGCCACCAGTACCTCGACGCCGAGCAGGTGCGAGCTCATGTCGTGCACTGCACCCGGCTCGGCCTCCAGGCCGGCTTCCACGTCATCGGCGACCGGGCGATGCACCAAGTGGTCTCGGGCCTTCGGCTGGCTGCCGAGGAGGTCGGCGTGGACGCCCTCGTCGCGGCCCGGCACCGGCTCGAGCACGTCGAGCTGCCCGATGCCGACGCGATCGCGGCACTGGCCGAGCTCGGCATCGTTGCCAGCGTCCAGCCGGCCTTCGACGCCGCCTGGGGCGCGCCGGGACAGCTGTACGACCAGCGGCTCGGCTGGGGTCGGGCCACGGCGATGAATCCGTTCGGCTCGTTGCAGCGGGCCGGTGTGGTGCTCGCCTTCGGCTCGGACAGTCCGGTCACCCCGCTCGACCCCTGGGGTGCCGTCGCGGCGGCAACCCGCCACCACGATGAGGCCGAGCGGCTGACCGTCCGGGCCGCCTTCCACGCGCATACTCGGGGCGGCCACCGCGCCCGCCGGGACGATAGCGGTGGCGTCCTCGTCCCGGGAGCGGCCGCGACGTATGCCATATGGGACGTCGCGGGACAACTATCGGTGCAGACACCCGACGACAGGGTCGCTGCCTGGTCGACCGACCCGCGGGCCGGCGTCCCGGTGCTCCCCGACCTGAGTCCGGGTACGGCGCTGCCGGCCTGCGTGCGCACCGTCGTCCGAGGGAGACCGATCTTCACCGCCGAGAACGCCGGCAGCCTAAGCGCCGGCACCATCCAGGAGCGCCGATGACTACGCGAATCCGAACCCGACCCAGGCTCGACCTCGACCCGGCCACCGTGCGGCAGGCCCGCACCCTGGCACGCAAAGCGGGCCGTCCGATCGTCACGCTGGCGAAGCAGCACACGACTGTCTCCGTCGAACGGGCCACCCTTCGCATGGCCGGCCTCGCCGGCGCCGATCCGGACGGCACTCCCTGGGTCAACCGGCTGCTGGACGCCGTACGCGGCGACGTCGGCCTCGAGCACGGCATCGCTCTGCCGGTCTGGGACGCGCTGCTGCGGGAGGAGGCAGCCGACCTCGAGACGCTGGCGCAGAAGGCCGCCGCGGGCTCGATCCACTTCCGGATCCCGAGCGGCCGCGACGCAACTGGGGCCGGCGCCGCCTCGCGGAGGGCGGTCGCCGCGGGCATCCGGCGCATCGACGGACGACGACGTGAGCGGGAGCGGCTGGTCTCGAAGCTCGGCGACCCCAAGCAGAAGCCGTGGATCTACCTGATCGTGGCCACCGGCGACATCTACGAGGACATCCCCCAGGCACAGGCAGCGGCCCGCGAGGGTGCCGACATCATCGCAGTCATTCGCTCCACGGGTCAGTCGCTGCTGGACTACGTGCCCGAGGGGGCGACGCGGGAGGGCTTCGCCGGCACCTACGCCACCCAGGAGAACTTCCGGCTGATGCGCGCCGCACTGGACGAGACGAGCAAAGAGCTCGGCCGGTACGTGCGGCTGACCAACTACGCCTCGGGACTGTGCATGCCAGAGATCGCCTCACTGGCCGGGCTCGAGCGGCTGGACATGATGCTCAACGACTCGATGTACGGCATCCTCTTCCGCGACATCAACCCGATCCGGACGTTCGTGGACCAGCGGTTCAGCCGCCAGGTGCATGCCCGGGCCGGCATCATCATCAACACCGGCGAGGACAACTACCTCACCACGGCCGATGCCGTCGAGGCCGCGCACACGGTGACGGTCAGCCAGCTGCTCAACGAGTTCTTCGCGAAGGAGGCCGGGCTCGAGGACTGGCAGCTCGGCCTGGGGCACGCGTTCGAGATCGATCCGGGGCACCCGGACAGCTTCCGGCTCGAGCTGGCGCACGCGCTGCTGGCCCGAACGCTGTTTCCCAAGGCTCCGCTCAAGTGGATGCCGCCGACCCGGCACATGACAGGCGACGTCTTCCGCGGCTACCTGCTGGACGGGTTCTTCAACCTGGCCGGGGTCATGACCGACCAGGACATCCTCCTGGTCGGGATGATGACCGAGGCTGTCGTGACCCCCTGGTTGTCCGACCGGGACCTGGCCGTGCAGAACGTCCGCTACGTGATCAACGCGGCGGGCCGGCTCGCCGAGGACTTCGCGCCGCGCCCGGACGGCTTCATCGCCACCCGGGCGAACCAGGTGTTGGCCGAGTCGGTGGAGCTGCTCGAGCAGATCCTCGTCCACGAGAGCGGGTTGCTGGACGCCATCGCCGACGGGACGTTCGGCCTGATGAAGCGGCCTGCCGACGCTGGCAGGGGACTCGAAGGTGTGGCCCGCAAGGCACGGGACTACTACAACCCGGCCACCACCCTGCTCGAGGAGGGATCCACACGATGACCGCCCGTACCTCTCGAACGTCTTCAGAGCCTGAGGGCGCGCTGACCCGCTCAGGTGCTGACCAGGCGGGGGAGAAGACGATCGTGCGGCCGTACGGCGACACGACGGGAGACGGGATGGTGCAGATCTCGTTCACGCTGCCGATCCCGCACGACAAGCGCGCCGAAGGGGCCGCCGCCCAGCTCGCGCACAAGATGGGCATGGACCCCGCTCTCGTCGTCCATGCCAAGTCGATGGGCCCGGACTTCACGTTCTTCGTGGTCTACGGCCGGGTCAACCACCTGGTCGACACGAGTCTGGTGGAGGTGGTCGAGCGCGACTATCCGCTGCTCTCGCCGAAGGAGGTCAACTCGGCCGTCAAGCAGGCGCTGCGGCGCCGGCTTGTGGTGGTGGGCGGGTGCATCGGCACCGACGCACACACGGTCGGCATTGATGCCATCCTCAACATCAAGGGGTTCGCCGGAGAGAAGGGGCTGGAGTACTACCGGGAGCTCAAGGTCGTCAACCTCGGCGCCCAGGTGTCGGTGCCACAGCTGGTGGCGCGGGCTCGCGACGAGCACGCCGACGCCGTACTCGTCTCCCAGGTCGTGACGCAGCGCGACGCCCACATCCTCAACACCAAGGAGATGTCCGCGGCGTTCCGCGAGTCTTACCCCGCCGAACGACGTCCGCTGCTGATCATCGGCGGGCCGCGCTTCGAGGAGCGGCAGGCGGCCGACCTGGGGGTGGACCGCGTGTTCACCCGCGGTACGACGCCCGGCGAGGTCGCGAGCTACCTGGTGCACGAGCTCGTCGGTCGTCGCCAGCCGAGCAAGGAGTCTGCATGACCGCCGGCAACCCGCATCTCGGCCTCACAGTGACGCACCGCCGCTATGTGCCGTACAGCCACGCGCACTACGCCGGGCACCTCGTCGACGGGGCATACAGTCTGGGCCTCTTCGGTGACGTGGCCACCGAGGTCTGTATCCGGATGGACGGTGACGAGGGGCTGTTCGCGTCGTACTCCGACGTGCAGTTCCGGGCACCGGTGCGGGCCGGCGACGTGCTCGAGATCGAGGCGGTCGTGACGAGGGTCGGCACCAGGTCCCGGACGATCGACTTCGTCGCGCGGGTGGTCTGCCGCGGGCGTGCCGAGGCCGGCGAGTCCGCCGCCGAGGTGCTCTCCGACCCGATCGTCGCGACCACCGCGACCGGCATCGTCGTGGTGCCGCCGCGGGCCTGAGGCACCGGTTCGGCGTGTCTCCAGACGACACGCCGAACAGTCCGTGAACGGGATCCGTCCGGGCGGTGTCGCTCACCTGCGACTTTGTGGGAAGCCGCAGGTCAGGCACCTGTTGACACGATGAGGCCGCTTTTGCCAGGCTCGCCGGGTCCGCCCGTCAGCACTCGCCGAGTGAGAGGCCAGGGGGGCTGCGAGGCACCACGTGGTTGCCAATCCAGGACGCCGCGTCGAGTCTTCCCGAAGTCGCTCACCCGGTCGCGGGGGGATCCCGGACAGAGCCCGGTTCCCAGTAGACAACGTGTGCCCTCGGTTCCCAGCCAGCGGCGACCAGTGCGCGGTCCGAAGGGGATCGGGCTCGTCCCGTCTCTTCGGCGGGGCTATAGGGTTCCGGCCATGATCGCCGCCCGCAGCCACTCGCTCGTGGCGCTGCGCGCCGCTGGAGCCGTCGGGTGCGGACTGGCAGTCTCGGTGTCGTTCCCGCCCACGGATGTCACCGTGGCGATGCCGCTGGGACTGGCGGGACTGATGGTCCTGACCCGCGGAGTGAGCGGCCGAGCCGGGACGGGTCTCGGTGTGCTGTTCGGGCTCGGCTTCATGCTGCCGCTGCTGAGCTGGATCACGATCATCGGGCCGGACGCCTGGGTCGGGCTCAGCATCCTCGAGGCGCTGTTCTTCGGGCTGCTGGGCTGGGCTTGGGCCCGGCTACGGGCCGTCCCGTGGTGGCCGCTGGGGGTCGCCCTGACCTGGGTGACGGTGGAGTCGCTGCGCGGCGTCATACCCTTCGGAGGACTGCCGTGGGGCACCCTCGCATTCGGGCTGGTCGACACCCCAGTTGCCAGATATGGCCGGCTCGGCGGCACCGCTCTGGTGTCGTTCGTCGTCGTGCTGGCGGTAGCCCTACTCGTGTGGACAGTGGAGCAGCGGGCTCGGCCCCGGGCGGCGCTGCTGACGGCCGCCGGCGCGCTGGGCATCGTGCTCGTGTCGGTCGTGCTCCCGTCCAGCGCGGCAGGTCCGGCCGGCACCGTGCAGGTGGCGGCGGTGCAGGGCAACGTACCGGGAGAGGGGATGGACCCCTTCGCCGAGCAGCGCGCGGTCCTGCACAACCACGCCGACGCCACCCTCCAGCTCGCCGCCGAGGTCGACGCGGGCTCGCGGCCGCGGCCGGACATCGTGATCTGGCCGGAGAACGCCTCCGACATCGACCCCTTCACCGACCAGGCGGCAGCTGACGAGATCGACGCCGCTGTGCGGGCCATCGGCGTCCCCACGCTCGTCGGTGCCGTCGTCGACGGACCCGAGCCGGACGAGGTGCAGAACATGGGCATCGTCTGGAGCCCGGACACCGGCCCGGGCGACACCTACGTCAAGCGCCACCCGGTCCCTTTCGGTGAGTACATCCCGTTCCGGGATGTGCTGACCCGCTTCATCGACCGGCTGGAGCAGATCCCACGCGACTTCGCCCAGGGCGACCGGCCCGGGGTGCTCGAGCTCGGCCCGGTCACCATCGGCGACGTGATCTGCTTCGAGGTCGCGTACGACGGCCTGATCCGTGACGTCGTCGACGGTGGCGCGGAGCTGCTCGTGGTGCAGACCAACAACGCCACCTACGCCGGGACGGGGCAGCTGGCCCAGCAGTTCGCCATGTCGCGGTACCGCGCGATCGAGACCGGCCGGACCGTCGTCGTGGCGGCCACCAACGGCATCAGCGGCATCATCGCTCCCGACGGCGACGTGGTGCAGGAGAGCGACATCAGCACCCGGGCGCTGCTGCAAGCGGAGGTGGAGCTGGCCGAGGGACGCACAGCGGGGGTGCGGTTCGGCTTCTGGGTCGAGCTGGTGCTCGCCCTCGGCGGCGCGGTGGCCGTCGTACTGGCGACGGCAGGGGCATCGGCGCCGAGCGCTTGGGGACGGCGCCGCAGTGTTGGCAGGATGGAGACGTGACCAACCAGTCCTTGGTGGTGATGCCCACCTACAACGAGGCCGAGAACATCGAGGCGACCCTCGGCAGGTTGCTGGCCGCCGTGCCCGGCACCGACGTACTGGTGGTCGACGACGGCTCGCCCGACGGCACCGGAGACCTCGCGGACAAGCTCGCCGCGGAGGACGCCCGCATTGCGGTGTTGCATCGCCGTGAGAAGGCCGGGCTCGGAGCGGCCTACCTCGCCGGTTTCGACTGGGGGCTGCGGCGCGACTACGGGGTGCTGGTCGAGATGGACGCCGACGGCTCTCACCAGCCCGAGCAGCTTCCCACGTTGCTCGCCGAGATCCCTGCCGCTGACCTGGTCATCGGGGCACGCTGGGTGACCGGCGGCTCGGTGGTCAACTGGCCGAGACACCGAGAGCTGCTGTCCCGCGGCGCCAACACCTACGCTCGACTAGCGCTGGGCTTCTCCGTGCGCGACTCGACCGCGGGATTCCGCGCGTTCCGGCGGGCCACCCTGGAGGGGATCGACCTGGGTAGCGTGCGCTCGCAGGGCTACTGCTTCCAGATCGACCTGACCCGGCGGGCCGTGGCCGCCGGGTTTCGCGTTGTCGAGGTGCCGATCACCTTCGTGGAGCGCGAGCTCGGACAGTCGAAGATGACGGGAGACATCGTCCGCGAGGCCTTCGTCAGCGTCGCCGGCTGGGGGATGCAGCACCGCAGCCGGCAGCTCCGGGACGTCTGGCGCTCCCGGGTCGGGAGGCCGTGATGCCTGCTCTCATCCTGGTGATCCTGTTCGTAGCGATCCCCATCCTCGAGATCTACGTCATCATCCAGGTGGGGCAGGAGATCGGAGCGCTGTGGACCGTGCTGCTGCTGGTCGCCGAGTCCATCCTCGGCGCCTGGCTGGTCAAGCGGGAGGGCGGACGGGCCTGGCTGGCGCTGAACGAGGCCCTGCAGACCGGCCGGATGCCCGGGAGAGAGCTGGCCGACGGTGCGCTGATCCTGATCGGCGGGACGCTGTTGCTGACCCCCGGCTTCGTGACCGATGTGTTCGGCTTCTTCCTCGTCTTCGCGTTCACGCGGCCGCTCGCCCGCAAGGTGCTCGGCTGGGCGGTGGCGCGGCGGGTGCTCGTGCGCTCCGGCGTCGCGCGCAGTCGGCGAGGAGTCCACCAGATCTTCCGCGACGACCCGGACGGGCCCCGAGGCCCCGGAGATCCGGGACGGGGCTAGGACCGCTCAGTGCGGCGGCAGCGAGGACCTCTGGTCTCAGGCGGTGCGCTTGGCCTTCGCGCCGCGACGGTGCAGGTGGGCCGGGCCGATCGCACCGGCGCGCAGGAGCTCCAGACGCTCGGTGAGGATGTCCTCGAGCTCAGGGATCGAACGGCGCTCCAGCAGCATGTCCCAGTGCGTACGCGCGGGCTTCTCGGCCTTCGCCTCGGGTGCCTCGCCGTCGCGGCGACGGGACTCGGCACCGCAGCGCGGGCACTCCCAGAGGAACGGGATCTCGGCCTCGACGGCCATCGGGATCTCGAAGTCGTGACCGTTGGCGCAGTCGTAGACGACCCGCTGCCGCGGTGCGAACTCGATGCCGCTCTCGTCCTCGAAGCTGGTGCCGCCCAACCGCGATCCTCGCAGTGTTGCTCGCTCTGACATGTGTCCTCACCCCGGTGTGCTTGTGTCGGCCGTTCGCTTATTAGGACGCCCCCAGCAGTCGCTCATGACGCGAACTTCGGGTTGACGTCTGGCACAACGCCCGCCCATGTCTGAAGATTCCCCGCATCCTGTTCCATGATGGGGCGCTGACCTGAATTTCCGCTGAGACGAGCCGAGAAATCGACTGAGATGCTGCTCACGTGAGCCGGCTGTCACGTCATCCGCCGAGCCCAGTGGCGGAAGGTCAGGCGAACTGTCATGCCGACCCGCTCGTACAGGCCGAGGGCACCGGTGCGCGAGTCCGTGGACAGGCCGAACCGGGTCGCGCCGCGCGCCCGGGCGGTCCCGAACGACGAGGCCAGCAGGCAGCGCGCCAGGCCCTGCCCTCGGTGGTCGCGGCGTACGGCGATCTGCTGCACCCAGCCCTCGGAGCCACTCATGATGAGGTAGCAGACGCCAACGAGCTCGTCGCCGCCACCCTCACCGGGCCGTGCGGCGACCAGCAGCTGCCACGGCTCGAAACCGGCGCGCCCGAAGACACTGGGTGCCCAGTCCGGGTATGACGACGGCTCCCGGTCCGGCCACTCGTTGAAGGCGTCCTCGATGACGTGGAAGACCGCCTCCTCTTCGGCGTCGAGCCGGACCGGCCGGATCGTGATCCCCGCCGCTGGCTCGACGGCTGCGATCGGCGTCTCGGGAGGGAGCTCGAGCACCCACGAGCGCCACAGCCCGTCGTACCCGTGTGCGCGGAACAGCCGGGCCGCCGCCTCGTTGCCGTCCGAGACGGTCTCCCCGATGAGCGGGGACCCGTGTCTGCGCGCCTGCTCCCACGTCCATAGCATCAGGGCCGTTCCGATGCCACCACCCTGGTGGTCCGGGTGCACGTTGACCTCCGCCCGGCGGCCCTTGAACACCTCGGCGACGGCGATCAACCTCCCGTCGAGCTCGACGCCGATGCTGTCGGTGGCCAGGTCGAAGGCCGGGCGAGCCCAGTCGGACCAGACGTCCTCGATCTCGACGAACACCTCGCCGAACTCGGCGACCTCACAGGCACCCACGATGTCCACGACAGCTTGCGCATCGGGGCCGGTCAACGCCCTCGCAGTCAGCCGCGCGGGCAGCGTCGGCAGAGTCACACTCATCGCCCCAGGATGCCGCCTCCGTCGCGCCCGCGGCACCGGGTTTTCGCTCGACGCAGCGGTCAGACGACCAGTGGCTGGGCGTTGCCTGCCTCGTCTATGCCGCGCCGGACGTCGACGCGTGCCAGCAGCACCATGCCGACGGCGAAGAAGACGATGAGGGCGATGATGGCGGGGCGGTAGGAGCCGGTCAGCTGGTGGGTCAACCCGAAGACCAGGGTGCCGAGCCAGCTGGTGCCCCGCTCGGCTGCTTCGTACAGGCTGAAGTACTCCGCCTCGCGACCACGCGGCACGAGCTGGCTGAACAGCGACCGGGAGAGTGCCTGTGTCCCACCGAGCACGATCCCGATCAGCACGGCAAGGCCCAGGAACGGCACGATCGTCTCCGCGGGCAGGAAGAAGCCGACGACCACGACGACCATCCACAGCACCAGCCCGCCCAGCACCGTCGACCGGCTGCCCCGGGTACGGGCAATGCGGCCGAACAGCAGGGCTCCGAAGAACGCCACGAACTGGACGAGCAGAATCGTTGCGATCAGCACCGAGGTGCCGAAGCCGAGCTCCTCCTCGCCGTACACGGACGACGACACGATCACGGTCTGCACACCGTCGTTGTAGAAGAGGTAGGCGACGAGGAAGAGCAGGGTCATGGGGTAGCGGCGCATGTCGCGCAGCGTCCTGAACAGCTGCCCGAAGCTCTGCCGGACCACGCCGCCTGGCTCCGGGACGACGTCGACCGCCGGTCGGTTCGTGAGCCCGCGGAACGGGATGATCGTGAACGCCGCCCACCAGATCCCGGCGGTGAGCAGCGAGATGCGCACCGCCATCCCCTCGGAGATGCCCAGAGAGTCGTGCAGTGTCACGAGGGCGAGGTTGACCGTGAGGAGTAGCCCGCCACCCAGATAGCCCAGGGCCCAGCCGCGCGACGACACCCGGTCCCGTTCGTCGGGCAGTGCGATCTGGATCAGGATCGCGTTGTAGACGACCAGGCTGGCGCCAAGGCAGAGCGCTGCGACGACGAGCAGCCCCGCGCCCAGCTGCCAGTTCGAGCCCGTGACGAAGAACATGGCGCCTGCTGCCAGGCTTCCAGCCCAGGCGAAGCCGGCCAGCAGGTGCTTCTTGCGCCCGGACCGGTCCGCCGCAGCACCGACGATCGGGAGCACGAGCGCCGAGAACACCGTGGCGAACGTCATCACGTAGAAGACCAGGGATCCCGGTGCCATGGACAGCCCCAGCAGTTCGACGTTACGGCCGCAGTCGTCGACCTCGCCACAGGCGTCGTTCTCGGCGATCGCCGTCAGGTACGGCGCGAACAGCACGGTGGCCGTCGTGGTGACGTAGGCCGAGTTGGCCCAGTCGTACCAGTACCACGACCTCTGCTCGGCCAGCCGCGCGAGACCGGACAAGTCGGCGATGGAGTCAGCTCCCGGCGAGACGGCCATCGATCAGCCCGTCCAGGCGCCTCTGGCGACGTACACGTCGCGCAGCAGGTCGATCCGGTCCGAGATGATGCCGTCGACGCCGAGGTCGAGGAGCCTGGTCATCTCGTCGGGCTCGTCGATCGTCCACACGTGCACGTGCTTGCCGAGCTCGTGTGCGCGGTCGATGAACGACGGCGTCAGGATCTCCACCGGACCGGACCGGACCGGAACCTGGGCCGCCTGGCCGAACCGACCAGGCCCCAGCCGTCGTACCCGAGCGCCCGGGAGCAGTCGCAGCGCGGCGACGCCGGCGATGCTGTATGACGATGCCACCCGCGGACCGAGCGCGGCACGGAGGTGGTGCAGCCGCCGCGCGGAGAACGAGGCGACGCAGACGCGGTCCCAGGCCCGGTGGGTGCGGATCACGCTGGCCAGCGGGCCGATGGCAGCGTCGGACTTCGCGTCGATGTTGAGCCGAAGGTCCGGCCAGGCGGTCAGTACGTCCTGCACCAGCGGCGGCGCCTCGCGTCCACCGATCCGCGCCCGCCGCAGGTCGGCGTAGGTGAGCGCCGAGATCGTGCCCTGCTGGTCGGTGACCCGGTCGAGCGTCGCGTCGTGGAAGGCGATCAGCTTGCCGTCGGACGTCGCGTGCACGTCGGTCTCCACGTAGCGATAGCCCAACGCGACGGCAGCGGCGAAGGCGACCATCGAGTTCTCCAGGCCGACGTTGTCGCCGGTCAGGGCTCCACCCCGGTGGGCGAAGGCGAGGGGGCGGCCGCCGTTGTCGAAGTACGGGAACCTGTCCGCCCGCGAGCCCCTGGCCACCGCACGAGCGTACGGCGCCGTCTCTCGCGGAGCCGGCGAACCGGGGCGTTTCCCGCCGGGCAATCCAAACCGCCGTGCACGTCAGGGACTACGGTGGTTCTCATGGAGTCGCTCACGTGTCCGCAGTGCCAAGGGGAGATGACGCATCAGGTGCGCGGCGGTGTCGGTCTACACCAGTGCACGTCGTGCGAGGGCATCTTCCTGGCCCGAGCCGACCTGGGCATCCTCATCGAGCAGGAGAACGAGTTCCACGTCGCCTCCGGCCCGAGCACCCAGCCGATCCCGCGGATCCAGCCGGGCATGTCAGCGCCGCCGGAGTACCCCGGAACCCGGCAGCCACGCGCCTACATCGACGAGCTCTTCGGCTGACCCCACCCGGACCCGCCTATGCCTCCGGCTTTCCCCGCGAATTGCGGAAAGCTGGCACGCGGGAGGGCCGGAAGCGGGACATCATCCCGCAATTCGCGGGGGAGGTCAGATGTCGCGGAAGGTCTCGATCTGGGCGCCCAGCGCATTGAGACGCTCGGCCAGGTCTTCGTAGCCACGGTTGATGACGTAGACGTTGCGCAGTACCGACGTACCCTTCGCCGCCAGCATCGCGAGCAGCACCACGACGGCAGGCCGCAGGGCGGGCGGGCACATCAGCTCCGCTCCGGACCAGTGCGTCGGGCCCTCGACCAGCACCCGGTGCGGGTCGAGGAGCGTGACCCTGCCGCCCAGCTTGTTGAGCTCGGTGAGGTAGACCGCGCGATTCTCATAGACCCAGTCATGGATCATCGACTGGCCCTGCGCGGCCGCCGCGATGACAGCGAAGAACGGCAGGTTGTCAATGTTCAGTCCCGGGAATGGCATCGGGTGGATCTTGTCGATGGGTGCGCGCATCACCGACGGCTTCGTCGTGATGTCGACGAGGCGGGTGTGGTCGTTGCGCGCGAGGTACTCCTCGCCACGCTGGTAGCTGAAGCCCATCTCCTCGAGCAGGGCCAGCTCGATCTCCATGAACTCGATCGGCACGCGCCGGATGGTGATCTCGGACTCGGTGACGATGGCGGCCGCCACCAGGCTCATCGCCTCGATCGGGTCCTCCGACGGCGCGTAGTCGACGTCCACGTCGATGACCGACCGGCCCCGCACGCGCAGCGTGGTGGTGCCGACGCCCTCGATCTCGACGCCGAGCTTGGTGAGGAAGAAGCAGAGGTCCTGGACCATGTAGTTGGGGCTGGCGTTGCGGATCACCGTGACCCCGTCGTGTCGGGCGGCGGCGAGGAGTGCGTTCTCGGTGACCGTGTCGCCCCGCTCGGTCAGCACGATCGGACGACCCGGCGCCGCGTGGGTGTCGACCCGAGCGTGGTAGCTGCCCTCGGTCGCCTTCACCTCCAGGCCGAAGGGGCGCAGGGCGGCCATGTGTGGCTCGACGGTGCGGGTGCCGAGGTCGCAGCCGCCGGCGTATGGCAGCTCGAACGTCTCGCGGTCGTGCAGCAGCGGTCCCAGGAACATGATGATGCTGCGGGTACGACGAGCGGCGCTCTCGTCGATGGCGGACAGGTCGAGACGATCCGGAGCTATCAGCTCGAGGTCGTTGCCGGCGTTGAGCCAGCTGTACTTGACCCCGATGCTCTCGAGCACCTCGAGGATCCGGTTGACCTCTTCGATGCGCGCGACCTGGCGGAGGGTGGTGCGCCCCTTGTTGAGCAGCGAGGCGCAGAGCAGGGCCACGCCGGCGTTCTTGCTCGTCTTCACGTCGATGCTGCCCGACAGGCGGGTGCCGCCGGCGACCCGCAGGTGCATCGGCCCGGCCGTGCCGAGGGAGACGATCTCGGAGTCGAGAGCTTCTCCGATCCGGGCAAGCATCTCCAGGCTGAGGTTCTGGTGACCGCGCTCGATCCGGTTGATGGCGCTCTGGCTGGTGCCGAGCTGCGTGGCGAGCTGGCTCTGTGTGTAGCCACGGTGCTTGCGCGCATCGCGGATCAGCTTGCCGATTCGGCTGAGGTATGCCTCCGTCATGACGTCAACGTATCTCATATCTGAGATACCGCCAAAGACCCAACACTGCTCGGAGTGTCCGTCGGCGGGGGAGTGCTGGGTCATGGCGTTCCTTTTGCCCGGTTGCGTACCGAGCCAACCATGACCAGGCTGTGGCGCAGATCACGAGAAGTGAGGAGTCAACGTCATGGCCGAGCGTCGCACGCACCCTGCTCGCCCGGAGCGTCGTCCGCGGATCATCGCGCGGCGGCTGCTGTCGGTCACTGCCGTCGTGTCGGTCGTGGCCGCCGGGGCCGCCCTGGTGACCGGGCCCGGCGCGTCCGCGCGGGCCGACACCGACGCCCTGGTGTCGCTGGGTGACTCCTACGCGTCGGGTGTCGGGACGCGCAGCTACGACACCGCGTCCGGCTCCTGCTACCGGTCGCCGTACGCCTATCCGGTCATCGCCGCCGCCCGGCTCGGGCTGGACCTCGCCTTCGCGGCGTGCTCGGGCGCGCGCACGTCCACGGTGCTGAACAGCCAGCTCGACGGCTTGGCCATCACCACCGACTACGTCACGGTGACGGTGGGCGGCAACGACGTCGGCTTCGTCGACGTCATCACCTCATGTGCCCCACCGTGGTGGGCGAGCGACTGTCATGGCGCCATCGACGAGGCGGAGCACGAGATCCGGACGGTGCTGCCGGCACGTCTGGACCGCCTGTACGCGGCGATCAGGGCTGCGGCGCCGAACGCCTCGGTGGTGGTCGTCGGATATCCCCGACTCTTCATGGGCGAGGACTGCAATGCCGGCACCTGGTTCAGTCCGTCCGAGCAACGCCGGCTCAACGCCGCGGCGGACCTGTTGGCTCAGACGACGGCGGCTCGGGCCAGTGTCGCCGGCTTCACCTATGTCGACCCGCGGGCAGCCTTCACCGGACACGCGGTCTGCGACGAGGTGGAGTGGGTCAACGGCCTGTCCCACCCGGTGCGGGAGTCCTACCACCCGAACCGCGCAGGCCAACGCGGCTACGCCGGCCTGGTCGACGACCACCTGACCTGAGGGGCCGCCGTGACGTGTTGCGGTTGTGCCCCGGTGCGTCAGGATGACAAGGGTGAGACGCGACCAGGTCGAGCTCCCTCTGCGTGGCCACGACCATGGGCTCACGCTCCTTGTCTACGGGCAAGGCGGACGGCCGGTGCTCGTCTTCCCGAGCGAGGGCGGTCGCGCCTGGGACTTCGAGCGCAACGGCATGGTGGAGTCCGTGTTCACGCTCGTCGACCAGGGGCGGGTGAAGCTGTTCTGCGTGGACTCGCTGGACGCCTACACCTGGTCGGACCCGACCGCGCCGATCGAGGAGCGCGCGTCGCGGCATCGTCTCTACCATGACTGGCTGGTCGACGAGGTGGTGCCGTGGATCCGAGCCGACACGGCCGGGGAAGCAGAGCTCCTGGCGATCGGCTGCAGCCTGGGCGCCTACCACGCCGTACACCTGTCCCTGCAGCGCGCCGATCTGGTGCCGGCCGCCATCGGGTTCTCGGGCAACTACGACGTCAGCACCTGGCATGCCTGGGGCACCCGCGGCGACGCGGCATACTTCGCCAATCCGGCCGACTACGTGCTGCATCTCGGTGGCGAGCACCTGGAGTGGCTACGCCGCCGGGTTTCGCTGCTGCTGGTTGTCGGCCAGGGGGAGTGGGAGACCCACCCGACCGGGGCGCTGCCCGCGACCCGGAAGCTGGCCGCGCTGTTGCGCGAGAAGGGCATCCGATGCGAGCTGGACCTGTGGGGGCACGATGTCAGCCACAACTGGCCGTGGTGGCGTCGCCAGCTTGCCCACCATCTACCGCGGTACTGCTGAGGAGTAACGATGACCCAACCCACGCGTCACCTGGTCGGGCTGCTGCTGGGGATGGAAGAGGACTGGCCGCGGACCTTCGAGGCGCTGGTCCGCGAGATCGGCGTGTTCGAGTACGCCGGCCAGCCGCACATGATCGAGACCGAGCGCGTGCGCATCTCGCCGTTCGGGCTGCGAGACCCGGTGCGCCACGACCTGATCATCGATCGGCTCGCGCACTGGTACTACCACCCGCGCGAGTGGCTCAAGAAGGTCGCGCTGATGGACGACGTCTACCTGCTGAACTCGCCGTTCACCTTCCAGTCGATGGAGAAGCACTCGGCGTACTGCGCCATGATGCGGCTGGGCATGAAGGTTCCCGAAACGGTGCTGGTTCCCTACAAGAACCCGGTGGACAACGTGCGCTGGGCGTACACGTCGGAGCGCTACAACGAATCGTTCAACCTGGCCGTGCTCGCCCGCACCATGGGCTATCCGCTGTACATGAAGCCGTTCGACGGGGGTGCGTGGCGCGGCGTCTCCCGGATCGACAACGAACGGGACCTGTGGTCGGCGTACAACGAGTCCGGCGAGATGCTGATGCACCTGCAGAAGGCCGCTGAGCCGTACGACGTCTTCGCCCGGGCGCTGACCATAGGTCCGGAGACCATGGTGATGAACTTCCGCCCGGAGGAGCCGATGCACAACAGGTACGCCGTGGACCACGGCTTCCTCTCGCCCGGCGCCGGTCAGGAAGCCATCACGATCGCCCAGACCGTCAACGCGTTCTTCCGGTGGGAGTTCAACTCCTGCGAGATGCTCGTGCAGGGCGACGAGGTGCTACCGATCGACTACGCCAACGCCTGCCCCGACGTCGCAGTCACCTCGCTGCACTACTACTTCCCGTGGGCGATGAAGGCCCTCGTCAAGTGGTCGGCGTTCTGCGTCGCGACGGACCGACCGGCGCGCCCACACGTCGACCCGACCGACTGGTTCGCCGTCGCCGACCGACCCGACCTGACGTACGCCGACAAGCTGGCGGAGTACCAGCGGCTCGCCGACGAGTACTTCCAGCGCGAGCGGTACCAGGACTTCTGCGCCGCGGCTCTGCCCGACATCGATCAGCTGGTGCTCGACTGGGTCGGCTCGGACGGCTTCGACGAGATCCTGCGCTCGACCGTGGAGGCGACGTACCCGCGGCACGAGCAGGAGCAGTTCCTGGCGCACTTCCGTGGGCTCGTGCAGCTGTGGGTCCAGGACCAGCAGCCTGCTTCGACAGACGCGTGACGAGAGTTCACGACGGGGTCAGCCGGCGTTTCCCGACGATGTGACCGTCGGTCACTCGGGCTCGCTGCAATGGAGCCATGACGAGCATCGACACGAGTAGGACCTGGCTCACCCGGCCGGCCGTCGTCGTACCGGCGCTGTTCTTGGTCTGGTTTGCCGCAGCAGCGTTGCACGCGCTGTTGTTCTCCTACTGAGGCGGCGTCCTTGCGCTGCGGCGAACCTACGTACACGGCTCCGTCGAGCCAGGCCCGGGGTGTGCCGAGTGGCCGCGTCGGCTGGTCAGCGGCTGTGATGATGGTCGATGACCTCGCGAGCGACGGCGGACATCTTGAGGTTCATGTCCTGCGACGCCGTCCGGAGCATGGCGAAGGCTTCCTCGTCACTGATCTTGTGGAACGCCATCAACAGTCCGATGGCCTTGCCGACCTCCCGGTTGCTCTCGAGACCAGCCCTGAGCGTCTCCGCGGCCTGGTTCCGGTCCACGGCCATCAGCGCGACCGAGGCGAAGGCGGCCAGTACGGCGGCTTGGCCGACGGCATCGGCGGACAGGGCGCCGGACCGCTCGGCGAACAGGTTGAGCGCTCCGACCTTGCGGTTGTGCACCACGAGGCGGAAGCCGGCAGTCCCGCGCACGGGCGTCTCCGCGAGGATGCGGGCGGCCAGGCGTGGCCACGGACTCCCGTCGGTGAGGTCGGAGTCGATCTGGGCCGCCTCGTCGACGATCGCATCGACACACGGGCCCTCGCCGATCTCCCGCTCGATCTCGTCGATCGCGCGTGCGATGTCGCTGCTGGCGGCCGCGGTCTCGAAGCGGTCTCCGACGCGAAGCATGAGGCTGGCATGGTCGCAGCCGGGGACCAGGATCGGCGCTGCGTCGCAGACGGCCTGGTAGACAGCGGCGAAGTCGGGTTGGGCGTAGAGCATGTCCGCTAGCGACGTGAACGTGGCGGCGGGGTCGGGATCCGGGCTGTTGCCGGTGGTGGACGGTTGCAGCGGGGGATTGGTCATGGGGTCACGGTCCAGTCGTGCTGCGCAGGTAGGCAAGATGGAGTTGTCGCCCTGATGGTCTCAAGGCCTACCGCTGTATCGTAGTTGGCCCGTCGATGCAAGCGTGGGGGGTGTTGCGCGTACCTCACACATCGGCGACCTGCCCCACGGCTCCTCGCGGTACGTCGTCAGGCGACCAGCAGGCAGAAGGGATGACCGGACGGGTCAGCGAGCACGTACAGCGGCTCGCCGTCGTCATCGGTGCGATCAAGCAGCAACGTCGCGCCGAGCTGCTCTGCTCGGCGCCGATGATGATGGAGGTCGTCGATGCTGGGAACGGCGAAGTCCAGGTGCAGCTGCATCGGGACGTCATGAGCGGGCCAGGTCGATCGCGGCAGCGTGGTGACTTTCTGGAACGCCAGTTGACGGTGGCCGTGGTCGTCCACCAGGACCAGCCAGTCAGCATCGTCGGGAGTGCCCGTAGGTGGACTCTCGTCGCCAGGGCGGTACCGCAGCCCGAGCAGCTCACGGTAGAAGTCCGCGAGCCCGCGAACGTCCGTGCTGTCGAGCGCAGTGTGCATCAACTCCGGGTACGTCGACATCGTGCGCCTCCGATGTGGTGCGGCAATCGCCGAAGACCTCGGTGAGGTCGTCGGTGCCGGCCTCGATCCAGGCGGCTCATTCAACCGTGATGCCCACCGCCGGGCAACAGAACGAGAGCGAGCTCAGGTCACGGATGGTGCCGTTGACGGGCGGGATGGACGCGGAAGTGAGCAGAGCTGCCCCCGACGCTTGCCTCGCCGACGCGTCGTGGCACGATCACGCGGGTGGTGACCGGCAGACCCGCCGCGCAGCAGCACCTGCGCGACCTCGCGCTGCTCCGCCGTGTCCGTGACCGGATGGACCGCGAGTACGCACAGCCGTTGGACGTCGAGGCGCTGGCGCGCGGCGTCAACATGTCGTCGGGTCACCTGAGCCGCGAGTTCCGCCGGGCGTACGGTGAGTCGCCGTACTCCTATCTGATGACCCGGCGCATCGAGCGGGCGATGGCGCTGCTGCGTCGCGGCGACCTCACCGTCACGGAGGTCTGTTTCGCGGTCGGTTGCTCGTCGCTCGGCACCTTCAGCACCCGCTTCACCGAGCTCGTCGGGCTGCCGCCGAGCGTCTACCGCAAGCGTGAGACGGCCCCGATGGCGGGGATACCGCCGTGCGTCACGAAGCAGGTCACCAGACCGATCAGGAATCGAGAAGCACGCCCGGCGAAGTCGCAGCTAGCGTGACGACCATGGACATCACGATTCACCAGAGCTTTCTCCCGCACACCAACCCGGACGAGTCCCTGGCCTTCTACCGGGACACCCTTGGCTTCCAGGTCCGCAACGACGTCGAGTACGAAGGGATGCACTGGATCACGATCGGCCCCGCCGACCAGCCGGACACCGCCATCGTGCTGCACCCGCCGGCCGCCGACCCCGGAATCACCGACGCCGAACGACGTACGATCGCCGAGATGATGGCCAAAGGCACCTACGCCTCCATCAATCTGGCCACCTCCGACCTCGACGGCACCTTCGAGCGGCTCCAGGCCAGTGACGCCGACGTGGTGCAGGAGCCGACTGAGCAGCCGTGGGGCGTCCGTGACTGCGCCCTGCGAGACCCGGCGGGCAACATGATCCGCATCTTCGAGGTCCAGGCCACGTGACCGAGGGAGAATGAATGGTGGATGGACATGGCCACGAGGAAGGGCATGCAGTCGCCACCGGCACTTGCTGCTGACAGCCACGACCTGATCCGCGTGCAAGGCGCACGGGTGAACAACCTCAAGGACGTCAGCGTCGAGATTCCCAAGCGCCGGCTGACGGCGTTCACCGGTGTCTCCGGCTCGGGCAAGAGCTCGCTCGTGTTCGGCACGATCGCGGCGGAGTCGCAGCGGTTGATCAACGAGACCTACAGCGCCTTCGTGCAGGGCTTCATGCCGACGCTGTCACGGCCGGAGGTCGACGTACTCGAAGGGCTGACGACGGCGATCATCGTCGACCAGGAGCGGATGGGCGCCAACCCCCGATCCACCGTCGGCACCGCCACCGACGCCAACGCGATGCTGCGGATCCTCTTCAGCCGGCTGGGACAGCCGCACATCGGCTCACCCACCGCCTTCGCCTTCAACGTCCCGACGCGGACGGCGAGCGGCGTGATGAAGACCGAGAAGGGCGGAAGGGAGGAGAAGCAGGTCGTCCGCAACGCTGTCTACCAAGGCGGCATGTGCCCCCGCTGCGAGGGCATGGGCAACATCAGCGACTTCGACCTGACGGCTCTGTACGACGACTCCAAGAGCCTCGCCGACGGGGCGCTGGCCGTCCCCGGCTACAGCATGGACGGCTGGTACGGCCGGATCTTCACTGGCGCCGGGCTTCCCATGGACAAGCCCATCGCCAGGTATACCAAGAAGGAGCTTCATAAACTCCTGTACGCCGAGCCCACCAAGATCAAGGTGGAGGGGATCAACCTCACCTACGAGGGCCTCATCCCCAAGATCCAGAAGTCGATGCTGTCGAAGGACGTCGACGCGCTGCAGCCGCATGTCCGCCGGTTCGTGGAGCGTGCGATCACCTTCACGACCTGCCCCGACTGCGACGGTACCCGGCTCAGCCCCGAGGCCCGCTCGTCGAAGATCCAGGGCAAGAACATCGCCGACCTCTGCGCGATGCAGATCAGCGACCTCGCAGAGTGGCTCCGCGGCCTCGGCGAGCCGTCGGTGGCTCCACTGCTCACCGGGCTGCAGAGCGTCCTGGACTCGTTCGCCGAGATCGGGCTGGGCTACCTCTCGCTCGACCGGCCCGCGGGCACCCTGTCCGGCGGCGAAGCACAGCGCACCAAGATGATCCGGCACCTGGGCTCGTCGCTCACCGACGTCACCTATGTCTTCGACGAGCCCACGATCGGCCTGCACCCGCACGACATCGAGCGGATGAACCAGCTGCTGCTGCAGCTGCGCGACAAGGGCAACACTGTGCTCGTCGTCGAGCACAAGCCCGAGACCATCGAGATCGCCGACCACGTCGTCGACCTCGGCCCCGGCGCGGGCACCGGTGGCGGCAACGTCTGCTTCGAGGGCACCGTGGACGGACTCCGGGGGAGCGACACCACGACCGGCCACCACCTCGACGACCGGGCGTCCCTCAAGCCGTCGGTGCGTACGTCGAGCGCGGCTCTCGAGGTGCGCGGCGCGGACACCCACAACCTCCGCGACCTGGACGTCGTCATCCCGCTCGGGGTTCTCTGCGTGGTCACGGGCGTCGCCGGATCCGGCAAGAGCTCCCTGATCAACGGGTCGGTCGCCGGCCGTGACGGCGTGGTCGTGGTCGATCAGGGCGCGATCCGTGGTTCGCGACGGAGCAACCCGGCGACGTACACCGGGCTGCTCGATCCGATCCGCAAGGCGTTCGCGAAGGCGAACGGCGTGAAGCCGGCGCTCTTCAGCTCCAACTCCGAGGGCGCCTGCCCTACCTGCAAGGGCGCTGGCGTCATCTACACCGACCTCGGTGTGATGGCGACCGTCGAGACCACTTGCGAGGAGTGCGAGGGCAAGCGGTTCCAAGCCGCGGTGCTGGAGTACCACCTCGGCGGCCGCGACATCAGCGAGGTGCTCGCGATGTCGGTGACCGAGGCCGAGGAGTTCCTCGGCGCCGGTGATGCGCGCACGCCGGCCGCGCACGCCATCCTCGGCCGGCTCGCCGACGTCGGGCTCGGCTACCTCAGCCTCGGACAGCCGCTCACGACGCTGTCCGGCGGCGAGCGACAGCGGCTCAAGCTGGCCACCCAGATGGCCGGGAAGGGCGGAGTGTACGTCCTCGATGAGCCGACCACGGGCCTGCACTTGGCCGACGTGGAGCAGCTGCTCGGTCTGCTGGACCGGCTGGTCGACGCCGGCAAGTCGCTCATCGTCATCGAGCACCACCAGGCCGTCATGGCGCACGCCGACTGGATCATCGACCTCGGTCCCGGCGCCGGCCACGACGGCGGTCGGGTCGTCTTCGAGGGCACACCCGCCGACCTCGTTGAGGCCCGCTCCACCCTCACGGGTGAGCACTTGGCGGCGTACGTCGGCACCTGACCCGTGGCAGCGCCTGCCCGTTTGTCAAGGCACCCGGGCGGGGAATCGCTGTGTCGTCATCCGGGGACCGGTCGACCACCCAAGGCGATGTTGAGCCGCACGGCCTCTGCTCACTGTGCAGCATGGACGATGGCACCTCACTTGGACATCCCGCCACGCTCGGATGGCGGCACCGCTCGACCTACCGCACTTCGGGCGAGCGTGAGCTGTCCGTCACAGGCTAGGGGGCCATCGCAGCAGCCGCGGGCTTTCGTCGGCCCATGGGCTCGCAGTCTCCGATCTTCCCGTGCATCACCGCGACCCGTTCGACCGACTGATCATCGCCCAGGCCATGATCAGTCGCCTGACCGTTGTCACGGCCGACACTCGCTTCCATGCCTACGGGATCGCGCTGCTGGGGCGTAACGGAGATTCCCGTTGGTTCGTAGCCGATAAGCGACATTATGTCAGTTACTTAGGCCCAAGAGAGTCGCCTTCACTCAGTGGGCGACCGCGCGGGCCAGCCTTGCCGACACCTCGGCCACGGCCGCACGCAGCTCCGGCCCGCCCTCGACGGTGAAGTCGAAGGGCATCGCGGCCAGCCACTCGCCGGCATACATCGCCGGGTCGCTGGTGCTGCCGACAACGACGCAGCGGTGCTCGTCCAGGGCCTCGAGCCTGCCCATCGTCGGGCGCAGCCATGGCCTGACCTCGTCCGCCGGCGCCGCGAAGACGACTCTGGTGCCGTGCTCCCAGCCGGACGCGAGGTTCTCCTCCAGCACCGCCACCGGGTCGAGCCCGTCTGGCGTCGCAAAGGTCCGGGTGTCCGCGCCGACCGAGGTCACCCGGTCGATCCGGTAGGTACGCACGGCCTCGGCGTGGTGGGCGAAGCACAGGAGATACCACCGCCCGTAGCGCACCACGACAGACCACGGATCGACCTCGAACGTGTGGGTGTTGCCCGAGGCGCTGCGGTAGCCGATCCGTACCTGGCGCTGCTCGCCCACCGCCTCGACCAGCGCGCTGGTGATGGCCGGGTCGGGCCTGGCCCACCTGTCGGGTACGGCGCGGGCGTGCTCGCGCATCGTCGCGGCCTGTCGCCCCACGTTGACCGGGAGGGCCCGGATGATCTTGCCGAGACCCGAGCCCACGGGGTCCTCGTTGTCGGCCGCGGCATGGCGGCCGTCGAGCACGGCCATCACCAGACCGAGCGCCTCCGCGGCGCTGAAGACCAGCGGCGGCAGCCGCACGCCGCGGCCGAGCCGGTAGCCGCCGTACGGACCGCGCACCGACTCGACCGGGATACCGGCCTCGCGCAGGATCGCGACGTAGCGTCGGGCCGCCCGGTCGGTGACGCCCAGCCGGTCGGCGAGGTCGTCAGCAGTGCAGCCCGGGCGGCTCTGCAGGATCTCGAGCGCCCGCAGCGCCCGCGCGGTGGGGCTGATGTCGCGCATGGGCGTCACTGTGGCATCGTCGCACACCTTCCGGAAGTGGAACGTCCGGAACCGTTCCTAGGGTGGTGCCCGTGAACCAATCCACCGCATCACTGGACAGAGGCGCGCACATCGAGCACGCCGACCTGCGCGCGATCTCCTTCCACCACGTGCGCTTCCCCGGCCTCGAGCTGATCAACGTCGAGATCACCGGCGAGATCGAGGATGTGACGATCAACGGCGTGGACATCGGGCCGCTCATCGATGCCGAGCTCAACCGCCGCATGCCCGACCGGGTGAAGATGCACCCGACCACCGTCGAGGGGTTTCAGGAGGCCTGGGCGATCCTCGAGCGGCTGTGGGCCGAGACCGAGGAGCGGGCGCGCGCCCTCCCTCCCGAGCGGCTGCACGAGCGGGTCCGCGACGAGTGGTCCTTCATCGAGACACTGCGCCATCTCGGCTTCGCGAGCGCTGCCTGGGTCGGGCGAATGGTGCTCGGCGACCCCGTCCCGTGGCACCCGCTCGACCTGCCCTGGGACGAGGCTCCCGGCTGGGACGGCATCCCGTGGGATCGCGACGCGCATCCCTCGCTCGACGAGGTCCTCGCCGTACGCCGCAAGCGGCAGGCCATGGTCCGCGACGTGATCGCTGCCCTGACGCCCGAGCAGCTCGGGTCGACCGTGACACAGACGGAGCCGGGCTGGCCGAAGCTCGAAGACTTCCCGCTCATGCAGTGCCTATTTATCGTCGTCAACGAGGAATGGCACCACCGGCTCTACGCCGAGCGAGACCTGGACGCACTCGAAGCGAGGAAGAACTGACATGGACATCGTGCTCATCGCCGGCATGTGGCTCGACGGATCGGCGTGGAGGGACGTGGTGCCCGAGATCGAGAGGCTCGGCCACCGCGCCGTCGCGCTGACGCTCCCTGGGCAGGGCGACGGCAACGCCGATGCGACGTATGCCGACCAGGTCGCCGCCATCGTGGCCGCGGTCGACGCAGCGGCCGGCCCGGCCGTGGTGGTCGGGCACTCCGCGGCCTGCGCCCTCGCCTGGGTCGCGGCGGATGCGCGACCCGAGAAGGTCGCGCGGATCGCGTTGATCGGCGGCATGCCCAACCCGAACGGCGAGAAGTACTTCGGATTCTTCGAGCCGGTCGACGGCGTCGTGCCCTTCCCGGGCTGGGAGCCCTTCGAGGGGCCAGACTCCGACGACATGTCGGCCGAGCTGAAGGCCGAAGTCGCCGCCGGCGCGATCGCGGTGCCCGCGGCCGTCACGCAAGGTGTCGTCACCCTGACGGACGAGCGGCGCTACGACGTGCCCGTGACGCTGGTCTGCCCGGAGTTCACGCCGGCCCAGGCCAAGGAGTGGATCGAGGCGGGCGAGGTGCCCGAGCTCGCGAAGACCACCCGGCTCGACTACGTCGACATCGCCTCCGGCCACTGGCCGATGTTCACCCGGCCGCTCGAGCTGGCGAAGATCCTGGCCGACTGCGCCGAGGCCTGAGCCCGAGGTCAGTCCCGGTGCGGGGCGCCGCTCCCCTGTCCGCTCGCGAGTCCGACGGCGTTCAGCCGCGCGTGCTCGGGGCCACCTCGCGCACCATCACGCAGTTGCCCTGGCCCTTGGGCCGGTCGTAAGTGAACCCCTCGCGCTCGTACATCGTGCGGGTGCCGTTGTAGAGGAACGACGAGTTCTTCTTCCGGACCCCGCCGGTGTCGTGCGGGTAGCCCTCGACCAGGCCGCCGCCGGCCCGCGCGATCAGCTCGACGGCTCCGCGCAGGGCGATCGCCGCCAGGCCCTGACCACGAAGGGGGCGCTCGACCAGGATGCAGGTGACCCGGTAGTCGGGCAGTCGCTCGCTAGTGGCGAGGTACTCCTTGCGGTGCTGGATGTTGGGCAGCTCCTCCGGTGATCCGTACTCCGCCCAGGCGACGGCCCGGTCGCCGTCGTAGACCAGCGCCGCGTGCGCGGTCCTCTCAGCCACCAGACGTTGCTTGAGCGCCCGGTTCGCCTCGGCGCTCTGGCCCTTCTCCGCACAGTCGGGATGGAAATGCGTGCACCAGCAGCTGGCGAACATGCCCTTGTTCCGCTCGACGAGAGCGGCGAAGTCGTCGAACGTCTCCGGCGTGAGCGCCTTGATCGTGAAGTCGGACATGCGGGCACCGTACTCCGGATCGCGGACGTTCGGCTTCCGGTAGTTCGCGCTGCGTCAGATCGGATGAGACAGGACAGTGGGCGGCAACGCGCATGGCGCATTCGGGGGAAGCCCTTACGCTGGTCGGCAAGAGGTGGCCGCCCACTCACCCCGACCGCCGGCTTTCGCGTTGGACACAGTCCTCGATCGCAACTCGCGCGCCGACGCACCAGCTCAAGGAGTCAGACCATGGCCGACGGAACAACCAATCCACAGAACGACTCCCCTGCGGCCTCCAGGGACCAGACCGGGCAGGGCCGGTCGAGCCGCGAGGAGAGCCCACTGAGGCGCTCGCGGACCAGCAGCAGCTGGGTCGCGGTCGTACTGCTGGTGGCCGTGCTGGTCGTCATGATCGTGTTCATCGTGCAGAACACCCAGCCCGTCGAGGTGTCCTTCCTCGGTTGGAACGGTCAGACGCCGCTCGCCGTGGCACTGCTCATCGCCGCGGCCGGCGGGATGCTGCTCGCCACCATCGTCGGATCGCTGCGGATCTGGCAGTTACGGCGACGCGTGCGACGAACCGGACAGTGAGCGCAGCGACGCCCAGACCCGGCCGGACGCACTCGCGGACTCAGCGTCCAACGGAATCGTCTCGAAGTCGGCCTCGGCCTGCGGACGGTGGCCTGGCGGGCACTGCGCTCCTCCGACCTTCGCGCGACGAGCGGGCTGGCCGAGAGCTCACGCTTGCGTCTGCCACGTGCAGCACGTGTGTGGCACACTGGCTACATGGATGCCACACTGGTGTTGGGTCAGCAAGGCAGGCTCGTGATTCCCGCCGATGTTCGCGCGTTCCTGGGGTTGGCGCCTGGGGACAAGTTGCACCTGCACCTCGTCGGCTCACGCCTGGTTCTGGAGCGCCAACAGGACGCCGTCGCTGAGTTGCGCGGGCTCGCCAGGGATGTGCCGCGCTCCCGATCGTTCGTCGACGAGCTCCTTGCCGAGCGCCGACTGGCCGCTGCCGCTGAATGACTGTCCTCGACGCCTCAGCCGTGCTCGCGCTGGTCCACGAGGAGCCCGGCAGCGACCTTGTCGCCCAGGAGATCGTCGGCGCCGTCCTGGGTGCAGCCAATCTGGCGGAAGTGATCGGCAAGCTGGTGGACGCCGACGTAGATGCCACGCGGGTACGTGAGCTGCTCAAGGCGGCCGGCGTGGTGATCGAGCCTGTCACCGCTGCCGACGCCGAACTCGCGGGCGCTCTGCGCTCTCTCGATGGCGGGCGGACGCTCTCGTTGGGCGACCGCTGCTGCCTAGCACTTGCTGTCCGCAGCACTCCCGCCGAAGTGCTTGCTGCCGATCGTGCGTGGGTGGAGCTTGATCTTCCGATTCGGGTTCGCCTGCTTCGTTAGCCATGCCGGCTACGAGAATCCTCGCGATGCGCCCAAGCACTGACCGGTGTCCGACCGGTGTGCGGGACGGGATTCAGGGCAGCAGAGTGAACGCATCGACGTGCACGGGACGCACGACGGAGAAGTGGCGCCGGTCGACGGTCGCGATGTCGGAGAGGCCGAGTCGCTCAGCAGCGATGACGACGGACGCATCGACGGTGCCCAGCGGCAGATCGCGGTAGCGCGCTACCAACTCCGCGATCCGCAGCCAGTCCACGGCCGCCACCGGCTCGACCATAAACGCACCGGCCGCGAGGTCGCCGAGGAAGCGGACCTCGGGCTCCGTTCCGAGTCGAGTCCCGATCAGGTATGCGACCTCGGTGATGACCAGAGTCGGGACGATGAGCGGGCCAGAGTGAGTCTCCAGCAGCTCGAGCGCGGCGCCGTGGTGAGCGTCGTCGGCATCGACGTAGGCGTAGAGCGGTCCGGCGTCGACGACGAGCGCGGCTATCGCGCGACCTCGGAGGCCAGGATCTCTTCGATGCGCTCGGAGACATCGCTACGTCCGCTGTGCCCGGAGCCGGCTGCACCAAGCCGGCGTCGCGTTGACGGACCGCCGAGGTAGGCCTCGAGCGCCTCGCGACTGATCTCGGAGATGGTCGCTCCTCGCCGTTGTGCTTCGTGGCGGAGCTTGGCGTCGAGGGCGTCGGGGATCTTCACGGTCGTCCGCTTCATGTATGCCAGCATACCCTAGTGCCTGGGAGGGCAGTCCGGCTGAGCTCGCGCTGCGGGACCCTGGCATTCGTCGGCTCCCGATCTCGGGAGACATCCCGGTCGACGTCTGTTCAGCGGCGGGCGGAATCACCTGCGCCTCGCATGTCCGCTCCCTCTGCCGGCGCGTCGGGCTCCCAGCGCAGCAAATCCCCCGGCTGGCACTCGAGTACGTCGCATAGTGCGGCCAACGTGGTGAAGCGCACTGCCTTGGCACGACCGTTCTTGAGCACCGCCAGGTTGGCGGGCGTGATCCCGACGGCGGCTGCGAGCGCTCCCACGGACATCTTGCGCCTGGCCACCATGACGTCGATGTCCACGACGATCGGCATCAGATCACCCTGTCGAGCTCGGCCTGCAGGTGATGCGCCTCGGCGTCGCGGTCGACAGCCTGCGCGAGCAGCATCCGCAGCACGAGAACGATCAGTGCGACGCCGCCGACCAACACGGCCAAGCCGCCGATCAGGAGGACTACGCCTGGGGCCACGTCCTCCCCCGGCGCGAGAGTGATGCCGAGTGCGAACGTCAGTAGCGAGGCCGCGGCGGCGGCGCCGAAGGTGACATCCACGTAGCGGAAGGCCGCGTGTGAGAAGACCGTGCCCCGCCGCACCATCGTTAGCAAGCGCCACACGCAGACCGCGGTGACCTGAACGGTCACGATACCCAGCAGCACGATGACGATGACCGGAAGCCGCGCGCCGACCTGGCCATTTTCCAGGTCGATGGCCAGCAAGGGCACCATCACCGCCTGCACGAAGAGCGAGCCGACAAGCACCAGCGCGAGCACGATACGCAGCGTCAGGACGGTCAGATATCCCATCGGAGCCCCATTCCATCGAAGAGGAACAAGAATATATCGATAAACGACAGATTTGCCAGGGCATTGCCACATCTGTTCCGAACAGCGGATCGGATGAGATGACTAGATGGCTAGCCGCACTCCGGTGACTCGCGGTCATTTCGCCGCGGACGCACGACCCGAGGCGCGACCATGATGTCGGTCGTGGCCGTGGCAGAACCTCAGATGCCGAAGGGTGCGGCGTACCGGATGGTCCCGCTCGGCAGCGGCTGACTCTCGTCGAGGGCAAGCGCCATCAACGCCTCGTCCGGAACCTCGAGGCTCAGGCCGATGCCGTGGGCGGAAGCTCGCGTGAAACCGAACCTCGGAAAATGAGGCCGGACGTCCAAGGACCGTGACATACCGCTCGCCTCTCCCCCGAGCAGCATCTAGCGCGGCGCGGGTGGCTGTTGAGCCAGCGCCGCCGCGTTGGCACTGGGGCAGAACTGCGCACGGGGCGAGACACAGCGCCGGCACCTCTCCGATATGGCAGCGGGTGAACAGCGTGGCCGGCCACCGTGCCCGACTCGTCGGTGGATAAGAGCGAGAGACCCTCGATCCGGGCCTCGTCATCCCGCAGTGGATCGACGAGGTCTGCTTCGGCGGACGTCTCGAAGGCAGCGAGGTGGATGGCCGGACCGCAGGAATGTCCGCGCTCAACTCCAGCCGCGTGCGCCAGGTGTCAGTCATCATCGCGTTCTCAGCTCTTGACGCAGTCGATGCGCCAGCTCTGAAGTCGTCCTGAGGCCGGCCCTGCCAACGGCACGACGCGTTAGCGTCGGGACCATGGCTGACTTCACTGACACCGACCTGCGCGGATCCGTGTTCGAGCACGTCGATCTCAGCGGCGCCGAGTTCCGCGCGGTCGACCTGTCGCGTGCCCGGCTGCGCGGGGTCGATCTGATCGGCGCGGTCATGCATGGCGTGGAGCTCTGGTCTCCGACCCGGTGGTCCCGGCCAACGTCGAGGGATCCTGCCTATCGATCTCAGGAGCACTCGTGAGCTCAACGACACTCAACACATCGTCCGACGACACCGTCGCCGTCGGGCCGACTCGGCGCCGCCCGGGCTGGGCGATCTCCGGCCTGGTAGCCGGGCTTGCGGGCATCGTCGGCATCGGGGCGAGCACCGCCACCGGAGCGTCTAGAAGAAGCCGTCGCCGGCGATGCGGGGCGATCACCGAGCGCCTGTCGGAGATGGTGCCGCAGATCCTGGTCTTCCACACCGCGACCATGGTCTCCAGCCTGTTGCTGCTCGTGTTCGCGGCGGGACTGCGCCGTCAGCTCGGTCAACGCGTGGCCGCTGACAGCCTGCTGCCCGGCATTGCTGCCTCGGGCCTGCTGCTGGTGTCAGTCGCCGGCCTCATGGGTGCGGGTCTCACCACCGGGTTCGTCTTCGGTGTCAGCGATCCTGACCTGCTGGTGCCCGAGACTGGCGCGTTCTTCGGACACCGGATCGGCACGATCCGCTGGGTGTGGGCAGGTGCCGGGGTTGCCGCCCTCGCCGTTGCGTCTGCCGCACTGCGACACGGCGCGTACGCGCGCGTGGCCGCCCGGATGGACTTCGTCGATTACGTGTCCGCGCAGCAGCGAGCGCTGTTGCGCGCCGCACAAGCGATCACGGGCGCCCAGGACTCCGCCGAGGATCTGTTGCAGAGCGCGCTGGCCAAGGTCTATCCGCGCTGGGAGCAGATTCGCGATCATCGCGCAGCCGATGCCTACCTCCGCCGCGTCATGGTCAACCAGCATGCGAGCTGGTACCGGCAGAAGTGGCGTACGCGGGAGCACACCACCGACGTCGTACCCGAGCCGGAGAGCCGTTGGTCAGAGGTCGCCGACGGGCTGCCGTCGGCGACATCGGAGCGCCAGCGGCTGTGGCCGCTGGTCACTGCACTGCCGCCCCGGCAACGCGCAGCGGTTGCGCTTCGGTACTACGAGGAGCTCTCCGAAGCGGAGACAGCAGCCGCACTTGACTGCTCCGTCGGCACCGTGAAGTCGACCACCAACCGTGCCCTGGCGAGACTACGTGAGCTCGCGGTGGCCGCTGATGTCGCAGCACTGAACCGGTGACGCAGCGACGGAGTGACCCAGAACTACTCGATCACCCACGAAGGGACGACCTACCGATGAACGACGGACCATCGGGCGCACCGGCGACCCGTGTTCAGGGGCCGACCACGGGCCCGAATCAAGAGCCAGCTGGCTCGGACGGCGGCACGTGGCTGCCGCCCCAGTTCGCCCATCCGCGGCGAGTGGACCTTCCGTATGGTCATCACCTGCGACCGATCCGGGCCTCGGATGTCGACCTCGACATGGTCGCGGTGATGGGGTCGCAGCAACGGCTGTGGAGCATCTACGGCAAGGCCTGGGATGGCCCCCGGCGACCATGACGACCGAGCAGGACAGAGAGGACCTGGCCCGGCACGCGACCGAGATGGAGAGGCACGAGTCGTTCAACTACGCTCTCTTCGACAGCGACGAGACGGCCCTGCTGGGGTGCGTGTACATCGACCCGCCCGAGAAGCCGGGCGCCGACGCTGAGATCTCGTGGTGGGTGGTCGACGAGTGCGTGGGTACCGATCTGGAAGCAGCGCTCAACGACTTCGTTCCGGGCTGGATCGCCTCGGACTGGCCGTTGACGCACCCGCGCTACGTCGGTCGTGACCTCAGCTGGGAGGACTGGTTGGCCCTCCCCGACCTGCCCTGAAGTGAGCGGCGGCGGCGCCGACCCGGCTGTCCGGTTCGGCGCCGCCGCTCCCCCGCAGGTCAGTCCTGCGAGCGGCGCCGGAAGGCGGCCACCGCGGCAGGCGCCACCAGTGCCGTGATCACGACGGACCAGAAGATGGTCATCGGAACCGCATGATGCAGCGGGAACGCCGCGTCGGCCGGCGCCGGCACTCGGCCGTCGTTGCCCCACAGCTCGCGAGCGCCTGGGTGAGCGCGGAGACGGGGTTCCACTCGGCGAGGAACCGCACCACGGGCGGCATGTTCTCGGTCGGGCGCGAAGGTGTTCGCCAGGAAGGTCAGCGGGAAGATCACCGTGAACATGAAGCCCTGGACGGCCTCGACGGACGTCAGGCGCGACCCGACCAGGATGCCGACCCAGATCATGGCGAACCCGAACATCAGGAACAGCACGAAGCCGAGCGCGGCCTCGAACGACGTTGGTGCGGATCCGCCACCCGATGGCGAGCCCGGTCAGTGCCATCACGATGATGCCGATGCTGGAGTGCAGGATGCTGGAGATGCTGCGACCCACCAGCACGGCAGCGGCGACATCGGCAACGACTTGAGCCGGTCGACGAAGCCCTTGTCGAGGTCGCGGTCAGTCCGATCGCGACGATGAACGACGAGAAGATCATCGTCTGCGCCATGATCCCGGGACGCAGGAACTCCTGTAGCCGAACCCGCCCCGGGCACGCGATCGAGCCGCCGAACACGAAGGCGAACAGCAGCACGAACATGACCGGCTGGATGGTCACGTCGATGAGCAGCTCGGGCATCCGCTTGATGTGGAGCAGGTTGCGCCAGACGATCGCAGGAGCTGCGCGAGCAACCGGCGGCTGCAAGGTCTCGGGCCGGGCATAGCCGGCCCCGCCTGCTGGGATGGTAACGTGGTCATCTGAAGGACCTCCTCTCGCTCTCGGCGCTCGTCGCACCCTGAATCGTCGGGCTCGTCGCCTCGGCCCGGTGCCCGGTGAGGTGCAGGAACACGTCGTCGAGGCTGGGGCGCTGCAGCCCGATGTCGTCGATGGCGATGCCACTCGCCTCGACGAACAGCTGCCGATGGCGAGCATGTCGGCAGCCCTCGCGCCTTGGCGGTGACCGGCGGCCGCCTGGGCTCGACGTGCACCTCGTCGGTGCCGGGCGCACCACTCCGGCCGCGGCCGAGGTCGTCGGCGTGGGTGACGGTGAGTCGACGCTCGCGCGCCGGCCTGGTCCTTGAGCTGGACGGGGTGCCCTGGCCGCGATGATCCTTGCCCTTGTCGATCACGATGATGTCGTCGGCGAGCTGGTCGGCCTCCTCGAGGTACTGCGTGGTGAGCAGCAGGGTCGTGCCGTCGCTGCACCAGGCCGCGCAGGACGTCCCAGAGCTCGGTGCGGCTGCGCGGGTCGAGACCCGTGGTCGGCTCGTCGAGGAACAGCACCGGCGGGGTGGCCACCAGGCTGACGGCCAGGTCGAGGCGCCGCCGCATGCCGCCGGAGTACGTCTTGGCGGTCCGGTCGCCGGCGTCGGTCAGGGAGAACCGCTCGAGCAGCTCATCGGCGACCCCTGCAACGACGAGTGGTGCGACAGCCCGGCAAGCGCCCGATGAGGCGTGATGTTCTCCCGGCCGGTCAGCAGCTCGTCGACGGTGGCGTTCTGCCCGGTGAGCCCCATGCTGCGGCGTACGGCTCGGGGTCGGTGAGGATGTCGTGGCCCGCGACCCGTCCGGTGCCGCTCGTCGGGCTGGGACATGGTGGTAAGCATCCGCACCGTCGTGGTCTTGCCGGCGCCGTTGGGCCCGAGCACCCCCATGACCGAGCCTTCGGCGGCACGGTGAAGCTGACTCCGTCGACGGCCACCGTCTCGTCGAAGTGCTTGACCAGGTCGATTGCTTCGACAGCAGGTGCGTCACTCATAGTGAGCACCCTAGGCGGCGACACCGACAGAACTCGAACTGAATTGTCTGGACCAGAACGTGCCTTCGCCGCGCCGGTCGATCGCGGACTGCCACTGTCCTGGATCAGCTCTACGGTGGTGCGCGTCGGTTCCCGCTCGGGGAGCCCGCTTGACCGAGAGGCCGCCCATGAAGTGCAAGATCGAGCTCATCTTCGTCCCAGTCACCGACGTCGACCGGGCGATCGAGTTCTACGTCCACAAGATCGGCTTCACCCTCGACCACGACATCACGGTCAGCGACGAGGTGCGCTTCGTCCAGGTGACTCCGCCCGGGTCGGCCTGCTCGATCATGATCGACGGTGGCATCAGCCCGATGCCGGCCGGTTCACAGAAGGGCTTGCAGGCCGTCGTCGAGGACGCCGACGCGGTGCTCAAGCACATGACCAACCTGGGCATCGAGGCGGTCGGCGTCGACGAGCAGCCGTGGGGGCGCTTCGTCTACGTCGCAGACCCGGACGGCAACGCCTGGACCTTCCAGCAGCTCCTGCCGCAGAGGTGAGGTCTACCCGGCCGGGCCGTCGAGCCGCACGTGCACCGCCGTCCCGAGTTCGATGGTCCGGGAGACGGTGCAGAGCCGGTCGTGCGACTTCGCCAGCGCGTCGGGCAGCAGCTCTCGCGCCGCGTCGCCGGCGGCGTCTGCGGGAAACCGCACGGCGAAGGCCAGCGACAGGTCTGTCAGCCGGTTGCCGCCCTCGTCGCGTACCTTCTGCCCCGAGGCGTCGACCACGAACTCTTCCGCGTTCGCCCTGCGACTGGTCAAGGCGTCGACGTCGAGCGCCGTACACCCCGCGAGCGCCACGAGCAGCAGCTCGATGGGGCTGAAGTTGCCCTCACCACCGACGTCCATGCTGTCGCCTGCGGCGTTCGTCGCCCGGAACCTCCCCTGTTCGAGCCGTTCCAGCCGGACCCCGCGCTGCGTGTCGCCGCTCATGACCGCCATTGTGCCGGCGGGTTGCCGCGCGGCGCGATCCGACGACCCCGAGGACGACCTCGCCTACCTCTACGCGGCCACGTTCCTAGGCAACGCGCCGCGAGTGTTCGCCTGCATCGACCAGCCCAGCTCAAAGGGTGCGGCGAAACTAGAGCGCTGGTCTGATGTCGGTTCATTCGACCTTGCGTGCGGGCGCCGTACTCGCCCTTACCGATCGGCGACTTCAGCGCGGTCGTTCGCGGCAGGTTCGCCCGGCCCATGGCGAGTGCCAGCCAGCGACGTCTCGGGCACGAACCTCGACACAGACCACCGTGCCGCGCCGTGGTCTGATCCGCACAGAGTTGTCGCGCTGTCGCAGCCAACTGTCCGGGGACGACCACCGCCCGAACGTTCCGCCGATCGGTTTGGATTGTCGGCGGGCATCCATCGACCTGATCCCAGAGCGGCCGTCGGTCAGGCGCCAGGAGAGGGTGGTTGGCCCCCCGACCACGTCGTACCTCTTAGACTTCCGGCTGACGCTAGGAGGACGTAGGTCGACCTTCACAGTCCCGACTCGGCTCGTGAGCTGGTTCTCGCCGTCGCCGACGAACAGCGACCAGTACTGGCGGCCCTGCCCGCGGAAGCGGAACTGAACTGAGCCGAAGCGGTTGCAACCGGTCACGTGTTCGCTGCACCAGTAGTGCAGCCGTCCCCCGTCTGGATCAGAAGCTCGGTAACGCAACGCCGAGCGCGTCGTTCGGATCCATCCGCGAGGACGCGAGAGGATCCGCACACTGGGGACCCCGGATGCATCTCCCCTGCGTAGCGATCCACTGACGCGGAGGTCAGGCAGCTCCTGCACACAGGCTCTCCCGGCACAATCCTCGAGGTCGGCGGAGACGCTGCGCAATGCCTGCACCAGCTGTGGCCGCTGCCTGCTCGGCTCTCCGTGCAACTGGTAAGGATCCCTCGCCAGGTCGTACAACTCCTCCTCTCTCGGCGCCTCGGTGCCCATGTCGTAGCTGATGAAGGAGTAGCGAGACGTCCGGACTCCGCGATAGAACCAATGCGGAACGGGCCTGACAACCTGTCTCTGGATGGCGCCTGCCCGAGCAGCTTCGATCGGCATCACTCGCTCGGCGAGGAAGGCCCGATCCCGCGCGATGCCAAGCAGGGACACCCCGTCCTGCCGAACCCTCTCGCCACCGACGGTTGGCGAAGCATTCGCAAGGTCGAGCGCCGTCGCGGGGATGTCGACCAAGCCGACCGGCTGGCGGCGGTGAGCGCCCTCCGGAAACGCCCGCCCACGCACGAGCATTGGAACCCTCAGCGACTCCTCGTACCCCCACTTCTTTTTGGTCACACGATGCTCACCAAACAGCCAGCCATTGTCGGACGTGAAGAAGATGACGGTCTGACGCAGTTCTCCGGCATCCTTGAGCGCGCGCACCAGGTCCGCGACCGATTCGTCGACGGCTTGTAGCGCTTGGGCGCGTCCTTGATGCCTCAAGGCCTGAGGTCCAAGGTCAACGAGGCTTCTGTCGCGCAGATAACGCCCCTTGTCGCTCATGTCTGCCTCGTTAGTGGCAGGACTCGCCGGCAAGCGCAGGCCAGTGAACATGCCTTTATGGCGGGGGGCAGCTGGCGTCGGAAGATTCCTCGCCTTCCGACATGGCCGGGCGTCCGTGCCTGCGGAGCCGAGATGCGGTGCGATATGAGAAACCCAAAGAAAGAGAGGGCGATCACTGTTGGCGGCAGAGCGGACCGCGTCTACTGCCATGGAGCCGTACAGATCGGTCTGGTAGCGACCGCGGTAGTGTCGCAACACACCGTTCTCGTTCACGACCGTGCAGGTGTACCTCTGGACGTTGCGTGCGGTGCCCTGCCAGTCCCTCCAGCCGGGCGGAACGTATGTCGCCCGCGTCGACCCCTGCAGCGGGCTTGTGGAGCCGTAATAGTTCAGGTACTTACCCACAAATGACGTGCGGTAGCCGGCCCTGGCCAACCAGACCGGCAGGGTGCTGAGGTCTGCCCTGCTCTCGTGAAATTTCCGGTGTCCCCCGAGCGGATACTCGTTTCCGAGAACCCCATGATTGTGCGGGTACTGGCCAGTCAGGAGAGTGGCTCGGGCTGGACAACACAACGGAAAGTTGGACAGGGCGTTGTCGAACGTCACGCCGGCTCGACCTATGAGACGACGAGTGTGCGGCATGTAGCGCAAGTCGGCGGCCCGCATGTCGTCGGTCGAGATCAGAACGATGTTCGGTGGGCTCCGCGCGCTCGTGGCTCGGACGACTGGATCAGCGGGAGCAGAACCGACTCCACCCGGCGCGACGGCCAGCATGACCACGCAACAGAGGGTGGCCGTCAAGAAGGTTCGTGGGCGCATAGCCAATCCCTAAGGTGCTCATCGTTCGGGAGCTAATTCACATTCTTCGTCGGAATGTCCTCAGGGTTTGGTCTGGATACAAGTCGCACGAGTATGCCACGGGGCCTCGACGAAAAACGGGAAACGCGCCGACCTGGTGAGGGCGCTTCGTCGTCGCCTGGAAACTCCCCTGGTCGAGCCCTTTCAGCCGGACCCCGCGCTGCGAGCCGCTCATGACCGCATTGTGCCGGTGGGTTCACAGGCGCGCGCTCTGTCCCCGCCAGTGCTCCGGTCGCCCGTACGCTGTGGCCATGCCCAGCCTCACCGTCGGCGAAGCCACCGTCCGCTCGCGGTCTCTGCGAGTCCGTTCGTACGACGTCCATCTCGACCTGACCCGGGGCGCGACGCACTTCGGGTCCCGCACCGTGATCGAGTTCGCGAGCCTCGACCACCAGGACACCTTCGTGGAGATCGCCGGCGCGGAGCTCGTCGACGTACATCTCAACCAGCTCCGGGTCGACCCGGAGCTGCGCAACGGCAGGTTGCACCTGACCGGCCTGCGCGACGACAACGTGCTCGTCGTCGAGGTAACGATGCCCTACTCACGTGACGGAGAGGGTCTGCACCGTTCCGTCGACCGCGAAGACGGCCTCACCTACGTCTACGCAGCGACGTTCCTCGACAACGCGCCGCGCGTGTTCGCGTGCTTCGACCAGCCCGACCTCAAAGCGCCGTACCGGCTCACCGTGACCGCGCCCGAGGAGTGGACCGTGCTGAGCAACGGGCGGGGCAGCCAGCTCTCCCCGGGCACCTGGAGCTTTGCCGAGACCCCTCCCCTACCCAGCTATCTGGTCACCGTCGTCGCCGGCCCGTACCACTCAGTGCTCACCGAGCACGACGGCATCCAGCTCGGGCTGCATTGCCGCCGGTCCTTGGCCCGTTATCTCGACCAGGACGCAGCCGAGCTGTTCGACATGACCCGCCGATGCTTCGACGAGTACCACCGCTTGTTCGGTATCCGATACCCCTTCGGTGACTACCACCAGGCGTTCGTCCCCGAGTTCAACGGCGGTGCGATGGAGAACCCGGGTTGCGTCGCGTTCCGCGACGACATGGTGTTCCGGGCGGCCGCCACCGACAGCGAGCGGGCCGCCCGTGCGGTCACCATCGCACACGAGATGGCGCACATGTGGTTCGGTGACTTGGTCACCATGACCTGGTGGGACGACCTCTGGCTCAACGAGTCCTTCGCCGACTACATGGGCTACCGCGTCACCGCCGACGTCACCAGGTTCGCAGACGTGTTCCTCGACTTCGGCCTGATCCGCAAGCCGTGGGGCATGGCCGCCGATCAGCGCTCCAGCACGCATCCGGTCGCCGGCAACGGCGTCGCCGACACCGGCACCGCACTCAACGACTTCGACGGCATCTCCTACGCCAAGGGGGCTGCAGTGCTTCGACAGCTCCGCACCTTCCTCGGTGACGAGTCATTCTTGGGAGGCGTCACCGATCACCTGACCCGACACGCGTACGGCAACGCCCGGCTCGCCGACCTGCTCGATTCGTGGGAGCGCGTCAGCGGCGTCGAGCTGGCGGCGTGGTCGGATGCCTGGCTGCGGACGGCGGGACTCGACACGCTGGAGTGCCGGATCGGCGCCGCGGGGCCGGAGATCCTTCGCCTCGACGGGTCGCAGCCCCCGGCAGACCGCCCGCACGCCCTCACCGTCGCGCACGTGCCCGAGTCGGGTGTCCCCGGTGCAGCGGCCGTCGTCGTCACCGAGGCGGTGACGCCGGTGGTGTTGTCGACGTACGACGGAACCGGCCTGCTGATCCCGGACTCCGGCGACGAGACCTGGGCCAAGCTCCGCCTCGACCCCGACTCGCTGGGCCGGACCGCGTCCATGCTCCCGGAGATCGACGACCCGGTCGCTCGTACGGCTCTCTGGGGTGCGGTCCGTGAAGGTCTGCTCGACGGGCACGTCACCCCCGACCTGTTCCTGGACATCCTGGAGTCGGCGCTCCCCCACGAGTCCGACATGGTCGTCGAGACGCTGCTGGGGCGCTCTGTCCATGCCTGGCTGGGCACGTACCTGGCCGGTGCCGACCACCGGGACCGGATCGCCGGCCTCGCTGCGAAGCTGCTCGCCCAGGCGGAGCCAGGAAGCAACCGACAGCTGCTCACCGTGCGGCTGCTGATCGACGTCACCAGTGACGTCGATCTGCTGCAGGGCTGGCGCGGTGACACCGGTCCGGAGGGCCTGGTCGTCGACGACGACTTCCGCTGGCGGGTGCTGCGAGCGCTGGCAGAGGCGGGCCATGCCGGTGTCGACGACATCACAGCACTCTCGCACCGCGATCCGTCCAGCCAGGGCGCACTGCACGCGCTGGCCAGCACGGCGTCGATCCCCGACCCGGCGACCAAGGCCGAGGTCTGGGATCGGCTGGTCCGAGACGACTCCCTCCGCAACTACGAGGCGTTCGCCCTGGCCCAGCACTTCTTCCGTCCCGGCCAGACGGGGCTGACGGCGGCGTACGTCGGCCGCTACTTCCAGGAGATCCCCGCGACCTCCACCTTCCGACAGGGATCGATGGCCGAGCACGTGGCGCTGCTCGCCTACCCGCGGCTGGCCGTCGACGCCAGCACCGTCGCCGCGGCCGAGTCCTGTCTCGCCGGCGAGCTCGACAGCGCGGTCCGGCGTCCGATCGCCGATCGGACCGACGACCTGCGGCGACTGCTCGAGGCACGGACCCGGACATGACGGGCGCTGCAGGGCGAGGGCCGGTGACCCGTCGTACGTCGACCGAGGTCGTGGAAGGCGCCGCGCGCCGCAGACCCGACTCGGTCGTGACGGAGGAGCCGCTGGAGATCCGGCTGCAGTGGCCGGACCAGCACGACATCCGGG
Source organism: uncultured Actinomycetota bacterium (assembly GCA_963830495.1). Classification (GTDB taxonomy): domain Bacteria; phylum Actinomycetota; class Actinomycetes; order Propionibacteriales; family Nocardioidaceae; genus CAWHMS01. The sequence goes on from CAWHMS010000001.1 coordinate 568,663, forward strand.
CAGCGGTGACGATGCGCACGCCAGGCGGGGACTTCGAGCTCGCGGCCGGGTTCCTACTCTCTGAGGGGCTGATCGACGCCGAGCATGCTCCGCAGACCGTCGCCTACTGCACCGACCGGGCACTGACGCCGGAGCAGCGGTTCAACGTCGTGACGGTCACGCTGGATCGAGCCCCTCGTCGTCACCCTGGCGAGCGCTCGACGACGATGTCCTCGGCGTGCGGGGTGTGCGGCGCGCAGAGCCTCGACGACGTCTACCTGCCCCAAGCCGCCCCGCTGCCGGTGACCACGACCATCGAGCCTGCCGTGGTGTCCACCCTCCCGGATCGACTGCAGGAGGCTCAGCGGTTGTTCCGCCGGACTGGCGCCCTGCACGCTGCCGGAGTGTTCAGCCCGGATGGCGACCTGCTGGTCGCGCGCGAGGACATCGGGCGGCACAACGCTGTCGACAAGGTGCTGGGCGCCCGCCTGCTCGGTACGGCGTCGTACCCGTCGGGGAGCATCCTGTGTGTCAGCGGGCGGGTGGGCTTCGACGTGCTGGTCAAGGCGGTGGCGGGCCGCTTCCCGGTCGTGGCTGCCGTCGGCGGCGTCTCGAGCCTGGCCCTCGACCTCGCGGAGCGCGCCGGGGTCACCGTGTGTGCCTTCGCTCGTGGCTCGCGGTTCGTCGTCTACACGCGACCGGAGCGGCTCCGCGGCGTGTGAGCCGTCGATCTGTCGCCGCCGGACCGTAGCGTCGGCGTCATGCGGATGCTGCACACCTCCGACTGGCACCTGGGCCGGTCCTTCCACCGGGAGGATCTCCTTGGCGCGCAGGCGGCGTACGTCGATCACCTGGTCGACGTCGTGCGGTCCGAGCGCATCGACCTCGTGGTGGTGAGCGGCGACATCTACGACCGGGCGCTGCCCCCGGTCGACGCGGTGCAGCTGGCGAGCGAGGCGCTGCGCCGGCTCACCGACGCCGGTGTCAGGGTCGTGCTCACCAGTGGCAACCACGACTCGGCGCCTCGGCTCGGGTTCGCCGCAGACCTGATCGATGCGGCCGGCATCCACCTGCGCACCGATCCGGAGCGCGTCGGCATCCCGGTCCTCGTGCCCGACCGCCATGGCGACGTAGCCGTCTACGGCATCCCCTACCTCGAGCCGGACCTGGTGCGCGAGCGGTGGGGCATCGCGGCTCGGAGCCACCAGGCAGTGCTCGACTCGGCGATGTCCCGCGTGCGTGCCGACATCGGTCGCCGGTCCGGACCGCCCAGGTCCGTGGTGCTGGCGCACGCCTTCGTGGCGGGGGCGCGGTCATCCGACAGTGAGCGCGACCTCAGCGTGGGTGGCATCGCGCAGGTCGGTGTCGACACGTTCGCCGGTGTCGACTATGCCGCGCTCGGCCACCTGCACGGCCGGCACACGTTGTCCGAGGGGGTGCGCTATTCCGGCTCGCCGCTGGCCTACTCGTTCTCCGAAGCGGGCCACCGCAAGGGCAGCTGGCTGGTCGAGCTCGACGCGACCGGGCTGGGCGCCGTGGAGTTCGTCGGCGCTCCCGTGCCCCGGCCGCTCGCGCTCCTGCGCGGCACGCTCGACGAGCTGCTGACCGACCCGCGCCATGCGGCAGCCGAGAGCGCCTGGGTGCAGGCCACACTCGTCGACGCCCTTCGGCCGGCCCGCTCGCTGGAGCGGCTCCAGGCACGCTTCCCGCACACCCTGGTGCTGAGGTTCGAGCCACGCGCGGGCGATGTCACGCCGACCGCCCGGATGTCCGACCGCGTGATCGGGCGCAGCGACACCGAGATCGTCGCCAGCTTCTTCATGGAGATGCGCGGCTCACCCCCGGAGCCCGATGAAGCCACCTTGTTAGCCGCGGCATGTGACACCTGCCGTATCGCCGCGGACGCTGCGTCATGAGGGTCCACCGGCTCGAGGTGACCGCCTTCGGGCCTTTCGCCGGCACCGAGACGCTCGATTTCGAGCACCTCAACGACGCCGGCATCTTCTTGCTCACCGGGCAGACGGGGGCGGGCAAGACGAGCGTGCTCGACGCCATCAGCTTCGCGCTGTTCGGGAGCGTGCCCGGGGCCCGCAACCGGGCCAGGGAGTTCAAGAGTCACCACGCTCCCGGCGAGACTCCGCCCAGCGTGACCCTGGAGGTCACCCTGCGCGGCCGCCGCTTTCGCATCCGGCGCAGCCCGGCCTGGAGACGACCGTCCACTCGTGCCCGCGCCGGGTACGTCGACGAGCACGCCAGAGTCACCGTGGAGGAGCACGTCGCCGCAGCCTGGCAGCCGCGCGCCACCAGGGTCGATGAGGCCGGCCTGTTGCTGCGCCGAGTGCTCGGCATGACCCAGGAGCAGTTCTGCCAGGTGGTGCTGTTGCCGCAGGGTCAGTTCGAGACGTTCCTGCGCGCCGACGCCAAGGATCGGCACGACCTGCTCGAGTCGCTCTTCGAGACGGGCCGGTTCGGGCAGGTCGAGACCTGGCTGGCCGATCATCGACGTCGTACCGGTGCGGCCTGGGCTCGCGCCCGCCTCGAGATCGACGGCCTGTTGGCCCGCGCTGCCGAAGTGGCGGACTCGACGTCGGTCGAGCCCGGGTCCGCAGCAGCGGCAGCCGCTCAGCCGGCCGACCGGGACGCCTCTTCGCTGGACATCGACGCTGAGACACGGCGTCTGCTGGGCCGCCGCGACCTGGTGGCCAACGAGGCCGCGACGGCGCGAGCGCACTCGGCAGCGGCCCGAGAATCGGCCAAGGCGGCCCGGCACGAGCTCGACGAGGCGACCGGGCTCGCAGAGCGGCAGGAGCGGCATCGGACAGCACGCCGGAGGCTCGACGAGCTGGTCACGCTGCAGCCTGCCGTCGACCAGCGGCGGCGGCGCGTGCAGCGTGCTCAGGCGGCCGCCGAGCTGCGCCCGCTGCTGGACCTGCTCGACGAGTCCGCGGCGGAGCTCGGGATGGCCGACCAGGAGGCCCACTCCGCCCTCACGCTCGTGAGCGACATCGCAGCAAGCGAGGTCGGCACCGCCGGTGGTGACGGCTGCGAGGCCGCTTTGCACGAGATGCGAGCCCTCCGGACCCGGCTGTACGAGTCCTTGCCGGTCGAGGCCGAGGCGGCGGCGCTCTCGTGCCGGGGCGACCACCATGCGGCAGCGCTCGCCGGCGCCAGCGCCGAGCTCGACGACTTGGCGGCCACAGCCTCCCGACTGCCCCGACTCCGAGCCCAGCTCGACGAGGAGATCACCCGGACCCGGGTCGCGGCGCTGGGCCGCGCGGCCGCGAGTGACCTGCACGAGCACGCCCAGGCACGGCTGACCGCGGCGGAGGAGCTCGCCCGGCTCACACCGGAGCTGATGGCAGCCCGCACGAAGCATCTCGAGGCACGCGAGCGCTGTGTCGCGGTACGCGAATCTGTCCACCGGCTGCGTGAACGCCGCCTCTCGGGCATCGCCGCCGAGCTGGCCGCCGCTCTTGCGGAAGGCCATGCCTGCCCGGTCTGCGGCAGCACCAGCCATCCGGCCCTCGCCGAGGCCGCGGGCGGCCTGGTCGATGCCAGCGATGAGGAGGCTGCGGAGGCCGAGCTGCGGCAGAGCGAGGCTGCCCGCGACCGGGCCGCCACCGACCTGGCCGAGCTTGCCGCGGCGGCCGCACGCGGCCGAAGCCGCCGCCGGTGGAGACACCTGCGAGGGCGCCACCGAGGCAGTAAGCGTCGCGGCCGAGACGCTCCACGCCGCCACGACCGCCGAGACACACCTGGTCATACTCGGGCAACGCGCCGATGAGCTGACCGCCGACGAGAGCAGGGTCGCGGGCCGCAGGCTCGAGCTCCGCGCGACGGTCGCCGCTCTCACCGAGCGGCGAGGTGCGACCATGACGCGGCTGGACGACGTCCGGCTCCAGCTTGCTCCGCTCCTCCAGGGGCACTCCACCCTCGCGGATCGGCTGCGCCTGCTCGACGACGGCCTGCATCGCCTGGAAGTCGCCGCCGCGGCCGTGGCTCGGCGACAGCGTGCTGCTGAGGACCACGACCAGCACCGCGGCCGGCTCGACGCCTCGCTGCGGGCCTCGATCTTCGACGATGTCGCCGAGGCGCGAGAGGCCCTCGTGCACAAGGCCGAGCTGTCCACCCTCGAGTCGCTCAACCGCAGGTTCGCCGACGATCTCGCCGCGCTGCGCCGTGACGTCGACGACCCTGGCCTTCGAGCGGCTGCGGCGCAACCCGCTCCCGACCTGGAGTCCCTGCGTCGTACGGCGGAGGCGGCCGAGGCAGCGCGGGCCGATGCACACGCCCGAGACGCCGCGCTCACTCAGCGCTTCGAGAGACTGGCCGCACTCCTCGACGAGCTGGCGCGAGCCCACCACCGGGCGACGCCGCTCCGCTCGGAGCTCGACCTGGCCGAGCGGGTGGCGGCGATGTGCGCGGGCAACTCCCAGGACAACCAGCACAAGACGCGGCTGTCGCACTACGTCGTCGCCGCTCGGCTGGAGCAGGTGGTCGACGCCGCGAACGTCCGGCTGCGCTCCGTGGGCGGCGGGCGCTACCAGCTCGAGCACTCGCTCGCCCGGGCCGCCGGCGTCAGTCGCGGCGGGCTGAGCCTCGTGGTGCTCGACACCTACACCGACCTCCGCCGCGACCCGTCGACGCTCTCCGGAGGTGAGACCTTCTACGTGAGCCTGGCGCTCGCCCTCGGACTGGCCGACCTGGTCAGTGGCGAGTCAGGTGGCGCACAGCTGTCCACCCTCTTCGTCGACGAGGGGTTCGGGGCGCTGGACGGCGAGACCCTCGACGAGGTCATGGACGAGATAGACCAGCTCCGGATCGGCGGTCGCAGCGTCGGTCTGGTCAGTCACCTCACCGAGCTGCGGATGCGCGTACCCACCCAGGTGCGGATCGAGCGTGGCCGGCACGGATCACACATCCTGGCCACAGATGGAGCCTGACCTCGTCCGGGCGACCACTGTGTCATCGGCCGAAAGATTGATCTCCTGCCAGGGCGCGTCAATACCGAGACGAGGCTTTTGTCACGTTGCACACTGGTGGGTGTGATGAACCTACAGCTTCCCTGCAGCCACCAGCCGGCGTGCCCGCCGGCCGACGCGGCCGACCGCGAGGCGGCGCACACCGTGGCGGCGCATCCAGAGCAAGGCTGGAGCCTGCTGTGCAACGGCGTGCTGCTCTTCGACGACACCGGTGAGCTGCTGCCCAACGGGAGCGTCATCGCACCGCATCGTCCGACCGACGTGCACCCCGAGGCCTTCGGACATCTGGTCCGCTGAGCCGCGCAGCCGGTGCGGCTCAGGCCCGCGGACTGCCGCCCGGGATCGGCGCGCTCGGATCGTAGGGCACCCGGGTGAAGACGAAGGTTGCGCACTCCAAGTGGCTCACCGACCCGTCCGGGCGGCGTACGGCTCGCAACGTCTCCCCGGTGTGATAGCCGCTGATCCCGATGAACTCGTCCACGCCGGTAGGCCGGTAACGCCACGCGGCGTCGCCGTCAGGCGGCGCCAGCGACACCACTCCGTCCACGAGCCGGGCCACCAGAGCAGTCTCGCCCCAGTGCCAGATGCCGAGGATCTCCTCGACCGGCTTGGCGATCTCGAGGGTGGGCCGCCACGCATCCGGCAGCGCGGGCTCCTCGGTGTCGAGGGTGTGAAGCAGGTCGACCGCTAGGCCTTCGGTGCGCAGCCCAGACGAACCGTTGGCGAGATACACCGCGGCGACGCGACGGTCGCGGTCGACGAAGAGACCGGCGAGGAACCCTGGCATCGAGCCGGTGTGTCCGACGAGCATCCGTCCGTCCGGCGTCCGCATCAACCGGGCGCCGAGGCCATAGGTGACGGTGGCCCCGCCGTCCGGGGTGCCTGACCGTGGCACGCACATCTCCGCGACCGACTCTGGCGACAGCACCGCGGGGTCAGGATCGGCGAGGAAGGCGGCGAAGCGGGCCAGGTCCGGGACGGTGCTCCACAGCTGCCCGGCCGGAGCCATGGCGGCGGTGTCCTGGTGCGGCTCCTCGGTCAGTGTGCCGCTCCAGGCGCCGACGCTGTAGCCCTGCGCGGCGGTTGGCCCCGGGGCGTACGTCGTCCGGCCCATGCCGAGTGGGCCGAGCAGACGCTCCTCGAGCGTCGTGCGCCAGCTCCGTCCGTTCACCACCTCGATCACCCGGCCGAGCAGTCCGAAGGCCAGGTTGCTGTAGTGGAAGCGCTGACCGCGCGGAAGCACCTGCTCACCGGCGTCGATCCGGCGCGCGAGCTCGTCGAACGCGACACCCGGGCTGCGTTCCCACCAGGATCCGGGCGGCTCCGCCGGCAGCCCGCCGGCATGCGACAGCAGGTCGCGGAGCGTGTGCTCGGCATACGCCACGTCGGGCAGATGGTCGCCCAGTCTGTCGTCGAGCGACAACCGCTCGGCATCGCGCAGCTGGAGCACGAGCACCGCCGTCATCGCCTTGGTGATCGACCCGATGCGGTACTGGGTCTGATCTGCCGTCGGCGCCCCGGCACCAAGCCTGCCGACCTCGCCACGCACGCCGGTCCAGCAGAGCTCGCCGTCGCGAACCACTCCAGCAACGACGGACGGGACCCGCGCGTCGACCTGCTCCTGGGCGAGCACCCGGTCGAGCCGGAGCGCCGTACCCTCCCGGACAGGCGACGAGGTCATTCGGCGAAGGCGGAAGGATCGGGGCAGCTGCACACCAGGTTGCGGTCTCCGTACGCCTGGTCGACGCGGCCCACGGGCGGCCAGTACTTGCGCACCCCGACGCCGGCCGGGAACGCCGCCTCGGTCCGGCCATAGCCGCGCGACCAGTCACCGGCGAGCGCGCGAGCCGTGTGCGGGGCGTGCCGCAGCGGGCTGTCGGCGAGCGGGATCCGACCCGCTTCGACGGCCTCGATCTCCGCGCGGATCGCGATCATCGCCTCGCAGAAGCGATCCAGCTCGGCCAGGCTCTCCGACTCGGTCGGCTCGACCATGAACGTGCCCGGGACGGGGAAGCTCATCGTCGGCGCATGGAAGCCGTGGTCGATCAGCCGCTTGGCGACGTCGTCGACTGTGACCCCGGACGACTTCGTCGGTCCGCGTAGGTCGAGGATGCACTCGTGCGCGACCAGTCCGCCATGCCCTTTGTAGAGCACCGGGTAGTGCTGCTCCAGCCTCCGCGCCACGTAGTTGGCCGACAGCACCGCCACCGACGTGGCCTCCTGAGGCCGTCGCCGCCCATCAGCGCGATGTAGGCCCACGTGATGGGGAGGATGCCGGCCGACCCGTACGGCGCCGCGCTGATCGGCCCGATGCCCGCACGGCGGACCGTGCGGATGCATGGGATGTGACGGGAGGTACGGCGCCAGATGGTTCGCCACCGCCACGGGCCCTACCCCGGGACCACCGCCACCGTGCGGGATGCAGAAGGTCTTGTGCAGGTTGAGGTGTGAGACGTCACCACCGAAGTCGCCAGGCTTGGCCAGCCCGAGCAGTGCGTTGAGGTTGGCGCCGTCGACGTACACCTGCCCGCCGTGCTCGTGCACCACCTGGCAGAGCTCGGAGATCGTGTCCTCGTAGGCGCCGTGGGTGGACGGGTAGGTGACCATGATCGCCGCGAGCCGGTGCTCGTGCTCGGCGCAGAGCCGGCGAAGATCAGCGAGGTCGACCGAGCCGTCGTCGGCGGACGCGACGACGACGACGCGCATCCCCGCCATCACTGCGGAGGCAGCGTTGGTGCCGTGGGCACTCGACGGGATCAAGCACACGTCACGCGCCTCGTCGCCGCGATCGCGGTGGTACGCCCGGATCGCCAGCAAGCCCGCCAGCTCGCCCTGGGAGCCGGCATTCGGCTGCACCGAGACGGTGTCGTAACCCGTGACCTCGGCCAGCCAGCTCTCCAGGCCCGCGACGAGGATGCGGTAGCCGGCGGCGTCCTCGGCCGGGGCGAAGGGGTGGAGATCGGCGAAGCCCGGCAGGCTGATCGGCTCCATCTCCGCGGTGGCGTTGAGCTTCATCGTGCACGAGCCGAGCGGGATCATGCCACGGTCGAGGGCGTAGTCGCGCTCGGCCAGCGAGCTCAGGTAGCGCAGCATCTCGGTCTCGGAGTGGTGCGTGTTGAAGACCTCGTGGGTGAGGAACTCCGAGGTGCGGGCGAGAGCTGCGGGTACGGCGTCCGGGACGGTCGCGTCGAGCGCGTCGAGGTCAGCGGCTGCGAGCCCGAAGGCGGAGAGCACCGCATCCAGGTGTGCTCGGGTGGTCACCTCGGAGGTCGAGATGCCGACCCGATCGGGCCCGTCTGCGAGCACGTGCACTCCGAGCTCGCGCGCGGCACAGCGGATCTGCTCGGCGGTGCCGCGGACCCGGACCGACACGGTGTCGAAGAACGTGTCGTGCTCCACGGCGTGTCCGCCGTCGCGAAGCGCCTGGGCCAGGAGTGCCGCGTAGCGGTGCACCCGCTGCCCGATCCGGCGTAGTCCCTCCGAGCCGTGGTAGACGGCGTACATCGACGCGACCACGGCGAGCAGCACCTGCGCGGTGCAGATGTTCGAGGTCGCCTTGTCTCGCCTGATGTGCTGTTCGCGGGTCTGCAGCGCGAGCCGATAGGCGGGCCTGCCCTCGCTGTCGACCGACACCCCCACGAGCCGACCCGGCAGATGCCGCTCCAGACCCGCGGCGACCGCCATGTACCCCGCGTGCGGACCGCCGTAGAACAGCGGGACACCGAACCGCTGGCTGGACCCCACCACGACGTCGGCGCCGAGCACACCGGGCGCCTCCAGCATGGTCAGGCCGAGCAGGTCGGCCGCGACGACGGTGAGTGCCCCCGCCTCGTGGGCGGCCTCGATCACCGGGCGCGGGTCGCGCACGAGGCCGCTCGTGCCTGGATACTGCACCAGCACGCCGGAATAGTCCTCGTCCGGCATGTCCTCGTACACGTCGGTCACCACGACCGTGATGCCCAGCGCCTCGGCCCGGGTCTGCACCACGGCGATCGTCTGCGGCAGGCAGTCCCGGTCGACGATGAATCTGGTGGAGGAGTTCGCCCGGTTGGCGCGACGTACCAGGGTCATCGCCTCCGCGGCCGCCGTGCCCTCGTCGAGCAGCGAGGCGTTGGCTGTGGGGAGGCCGGTGAGATCACCGACCATCGTCTGGAAGTTGAGCAGCGCCTCCAGCCGTCCCTGGGAGATCTCGGGCTGGTACGGCGTGTACGCGGTATACCAGGCGGGGTCCTCGAGGACGTTCCGCCTGATGACCGGCGGCGTGACGGTGCCGCTGTAGCCCAGCCCGATCATCGGAGCCAGCGGTCGGTTCTGGGCCGCCAGGTCCCGGAGGGCCTCGAGTACGTCGACCTCGCTGCGGGCCGGTGACAGCGCCAACGGATGCTTGACCCGGATCCCGGGCGGCACCGCAGCATCGACCAGCGCTTCCAGCGAGTCGAACCCGAGCTCCGCGAGCATCCGCCGTTGCTCCGTGACGTCAGGGCCGATGTGCCGGCTTCGGAACGGCGTGGACTGCTCGAGGTCGGTGAGGGAGGTGCGGTTGAGGGTCAACGGAGGCTCCTGGGCAGACGATGCAGGGCCTCCCCCTCTGTCACGTCCGCACGTGCTGACGCTTCAGAGTGCCGGGACGCGCGGTCCTGATGCCTGAGAGGTTCCGGGGAGGATTTGCCCCTTCGGCGCCGTCGTGTGACGGACTCTCCCGCGCGGCCGTGGCGGCTGTCTTGAGGATAGCAGCGGAGGGCGCTGCTCAGCCGATCAGCCGGGCGCGCCGCCGCGCCGCCAGCTCGTCGCTCGGGTGGCCGGTGGACTCGTCGGACGTCGCCCGCTCGCTGGGGAGCTCCGACAGCGAGCCTTCGATCTCTCGCCACACGCCGCCGATGGCGATGCCGAAGACACCCTGCCCGCCCTGCAGCAGGTCGATGACCTCGTGGTCGGAGCGGCACTCGTAGACGCTTGCGCCGTCGCTCATCAGCGTGACGCGGGTCAGGTCGTCGGTGCCCCGCTCGCGCAGGTGCACGATCGCCGTCCGGATCTGCTGCAGCGAGACGCCGGCGTCGAGCAGCCGCTTGATGACCTTGAGCAGCAGGATGTCGCGGAACGAGTAGAGCCGCTGGGTGCCCGATCCACCGGCAGAGCGCACGGTCGGCTCGACCAGGCCCGTGCGCGCCCAGTAGTCGAGCTGGCGATAGGTGATGCCGGCGGCGTTGCACGCCGTAGGACCGCGGTAGCCCACGTCCTCGGGAAGTGGGGTGAGGTCTTCGTCGAACAGCAGGCCTTGGGCGCCGGCCGATGCGGCCGCCTCCGCGGCAGCAGCGTCCGCGGCCACCGTCTCGTTGTCACCAGCCACTGCGACCTCCGTTGGTCTTGACCCCGCGCCGGTGAGTACACCGGTGAAGTTACACGGGCGATCTTCGTCACTTGACGGTACGGCCGACGGGGATGCAGGTCAACGATGCTCCCGGTACGTGACAGGCGTGTCGCAACCCTCAACTTGAGGTTGAGGGTCGGTCGTGACGGCGCAGGTCAGCGCTCCGCCTCGAAGTCCTCCGCGGTGATGTTGTCGAGGAACTCGCGGAACTTCTCGACCTCTTCCTCCTGGTCGTCGGGCACGTCGAGCCCGGCCTCGTCGAGCACTTCCTCGCTGCACACGATGCGACTACCGGTACGCAACGCCAGCGCGATCGAGTCGGACGGTCGGGCGCTGACCTCGACGCCGTCGCCCAGGACGAGGACCGCGTAGAAGACCCCGTCGCGCATCTCGGTGATCTGCACCTCGGTCAGTGTGGTGCCGATGGCCTCGAGGATGTCCCTGAGAAGGTCGTGCGTGAGGGGTCTCGGGGGGACCACCCCCTGCTGGGCGAAGGCGATCGCGGTCGCCTCGCTGGCGCCGACCCAGATGGGCAGGTAGCGAGACCCGTCAGACTCGCGCAGCAACACGATGGGCTGGTTGGAGGGCATCTCGACCCGGACTCCCACGACATCCACATCACGCACGTGCCCAGCGTACCCCCCGACCCGCAGGGTCCGGGCCGCGTCAGCGCAGACCGCGTAGCCCGATCTTGACCAGCGTGGCGTGCAGTCGGACCGAGAGCGCGCCCAACTCGCGCACGACCTCCTCGGCTCGGGCCTGCGCGCCGTCGTCGCGCTGCTTCGCCAGCGGGCTGACGATCTGCTCGACCAGTCCCACCTCCCGGTCAGCAGCGGTCTTGAAGGCGCGGATGTGCCTGGGCTCGAGGCCGTAACGGGTCATCTCCGCCACCGCCGTCGCCACCGCGAGGCCGTCGGCGTCGAAGTACTTGGTTCCCGCTCGGTAGCGCAACATCCCGAAGTCGATCAGCTGGTCGAGATGGTCGGCCTCGAGCCCGGAGTTGGCCAGCAGCTCAGCACGTGAGAGTCGGATGTCCTGGGATGGCGCCGAGCCGAAGTCGGCCGCGGAGGGCTGGTCGGTGACGGCCCGGATGGCCCGTTTCACCCGGGGTTGATCGGACGGGCTGGCCGGCGGCTCGAGGCCGCGCTCCATCGCCTCGAGATGCTCCTTGATGACCTTGAGAGGGTAGTAGTGCTCGCGCTGCGCGGTGAGGACGTAGCGCAGCCTCTCCAGGTCGGCGTAGGAGAACTTGCGATAGCCCGAGGGCGTTCGCTCCGGCTCGACCAGACCCTCGGACTCGAGGAAGCGGATCTTGGAGATGCTCACGTCCGGGAAGTCGACCTTGAGATGGCTCAGCACCTCACCGATGCTCATCCGTCCTCGACCAGAGCTGATCCGGGCGGCAGAGGTGACCATGACTACTCGCCGTGCTGAGTGCCGGTGAAGTACACCAGCCGGTACTTGCCGATCTGGACCTCGTCCCCTCCCGACAGCAGGACCTCGTCGATCCGGTCCCGGTTGACGTAGGTGCCGTTCAGGCTGCCGACATCAGCCACCAGGTAGCCCTGCGACGTACGACGAAAGACAGCGTGCCGACGGCTGACGGTCACGTCGTCGAGGAAGATGTCGCTGTCCGGGTGCCGCCCGGCCGACACCTCGTCGGTGTCGAGCAGGAATCGGCTGCCGGCACTCGGACCGCGCTGCACGACCAGCAACGCGCTGCCGTGCGGCAGGGCGTCGACCGCAGCGGCCTCGTCAGCCGAGAGCTGCGCCTCTGCGCCGGCTTCGCTGCGATCCGGTGCCCCGAAGGTCAACGTGGTCGTGGACTCGACCGGCCGATCCCCTGCCACCAGACGGTGTCCGCAGTTGGCGCAGAACTTGGCGCTCTCGGGGTTCTGGTGGCCGCACTCGGTGCAGAACGGCATCGCATCCTCCTAGCCGGGAAACCCCGGTGACACAGGTGGCGGTCTTGAGCCTCGACCTCTAGTTGGAGGTTACCGTGCCCTCGTACTCGGACGCCGACATGAGCCCGTCCAGGCTCGACGCGTCGGTCACCTTGAGCTCGATCAGCCACCCCTCGCCGTACGGGTCGCTGTTGCAGAGTTCGGGGCTGGCATCGAGGGCGTCGTTGCGACCGGTCACGGTGCCGGCCAGCGGCGCGAAGACGTCGCTGACGCTCTTGGTCGACTCCAGCTCGCCGACGGCGGCCCCGGCCGAAACCTCCTCGCCGACACCGGGGAGGGTGACATAGACGATGTCGCCGAGTGCGCTCCTGGGCGTAGTCGGTGATGCCGACACGCACCACACCGTCCGCGTCCGGAGCGCTGACCCACTCGTGCTCGGCGGTGTACTTGACGTTGTCGGGAAACACAGCTGGCTCCTGTCGTCACTGGCCTCGGGGGCTGGGCGCGGTCAGGCGGCGGTCGCACCACGTCAATCGTCGGTCGGCTGAGCGTACTCAGGTGCTTCGACGACGTGCAACGAACCAACCTCGATGACATCGCTCTCGACGTACTCCAAGGTGCCGCCGTCGCGCTCGACACCGTCGGCGAAACCACCCGGGAAGATGACGGCCTCGCCGAGCGTGCGTGGCGAGCCGATGGCGTCGATGACATACGGAGCGCGGATCTCTGTGCCACCGGCGACGATCACCGACTCTTCGTCGGTCAGCCAGGTGGAGGCCACCACTCGGACGCTGTCGTTGATCTCCATGGCTTCTGCCCCCGCTCCGCGGAGCTCCTCGATGCCGTTGAGCAGCGTCGCCGCACGCACCGTGCCGTCCGGATCGTCGATGGTGACGGTGATGCCGGGCCCTTCCGCCGGCACCGTGCCGGAGAGGACGCCCAGCACGGTGAGCCTGCTCTCGGCCTCATCCAGCGCCGCCTGCCGCCGGTCAGACGAGGACCTCAGCTCGTCGCGCGTCTCCTGGAGGTCTGTCAGCCGCGACTCAGTCCGCTCGATGGTGCCGGCGAGTCCGTCGAGGATGAGGACGAGATCCTGGCGTCGCTGGCCGGAGAAGTCCTCGTCCTCTCGGGTGAGCTGGATCTGGACGGCGGCCGCGAAGCCGAGCACCCCGAGCAGGACCGCCACCATGACCTGGCCGCGACCGGGGCGTCCGGATACTGACCGCCACAGTCGGCGGGCTCCGTCGTCTCGGGTGGGGTCGTGCTCATGATCGCTCATCGGGCTCACGCGTGGAAGAGATGGCGACGGATGGCCGCGGCGTTGGAGAAGATCCTGATGCCGAGTACGACGATGACCCCGGTCGAGAGCTGGCCACCGACGCCGAGCTGGTCGCCCAGGTAGACGATCAGCGCGGCGATGAGCACGTTGGAGACGAACGAGATGACGAACACCCGGTCGTCGAAGATCCCGTCGAGGAACGCTCGCAGGCCACCGAACACCGCATCCAGCGCAGCGACCACAGCGATCGGAAGATAGGGCTGCAGCGAGCCGGGGACACCGGGCTCGAGGAACAGGCCCGCCAAGATGCCGACCAGCAGCCCGAAGATGGCGATCATCGCTCCGCCTGCCTGGCGTAGTTGAGGTGCTCGTGTGGATCAGCCGGCACCGCGATGGACTCAGGTGTCTCGTAGTTGTACTGGATCCCGAAGTTCAGCTCGAGGCTCGTCCAGAGCTGTCCGCCCTCGGTCTGCGTGAACTCGGCCGGCATCGTGTCGGGGTTGCCGATGGCGTCGACGACGTACGGCGGCGTGATCGACCGGTAGTCGACCGTGATCGCCTGGCCGGCGAACCGGATCGCCGTCAGCGACGTGAGGCGGTTGCCGTTGATGGCGATCGCCTCGGCGCCGACCATCCACAGCCCGTTGACCAGGGCCTGCAGGTCGCGGTCCCGGATTACTCCCCCGCTGAGCGGATCGGCGCCCGGCGCATCGTCGACCGTGATGACCATCCCGGGCCCCTCGACCGGGATGGTGCCGGCACTGATGCCGAGCGTCTCGACCCGCTGCTGCAGGGCCGACGAGCTCTCCGCCTCGACCGCGACGTCGGCACGCAGCCGGGTGATCTCGTCGTCGAGGTCACTGATCGACCCCTGGAGGTCGTCGAGCCTGTCCTCGCGCGCCATGATCTGATCGATGAGCCCCTCGCGCTCGGCCTCCAGACGGGGCTGGTCCTGTTGCGTGCTGAGCGCCGCGACACCGATCAGCACCCCGAAGAGGCCGAGCCCGACGAGGAGGCCGCTGATGCCGCCGGACCGGGGCGGTCTGCTGCCCGCCGCGCGGTCCCGGGCGACGGAACGGTAGCCCTCGTCCAAGGAGTTGGACATCACCTGGGTCAGCAGCCCGACGTACCGGGCCTTCGGCTCCGGGCTGTCTCCGCTCGGTTGCTCGTCCGGCCTCATGACACGGACTCGACTTGGTCGTGTGGCATCCGGACCAGCTTGACGACCTGATACGCGTACAGGAAGCCGGCCCACCAGTACAGGCCGGTGCCCCAGATCGCGAACGCCCAGCCGAACACGTCGGCCAGTGTCGCGATCGTGCCCTCCCCGTCCCCGAGGAGGAGCAGCGGGAAGGCATAGAGCAGGTTGGCCGTGGCGGCCTTGCCGAGGAAGTGCACCGGCAGCGCGCTGTAGCCACGGGTCCGCAGGAAGGGCACGAGCGAGAAGAGGAGCACGTCACGCAGCGGCAGCAGCGCGGCCAACCACCAGGGGATGATGTCCCGCATCGCCAGCCCCACGACCACCGCGAGGATGTAGAGCCGGTCTGCGACCGGGTCGAGGATCTGGCCGAGCCGGGAAGCCTGGTTGAGCGTCCGCGCCAGCCATCCGTCGAGCCAGTCGGTGATGCCGGAGACCATGAGCACCACGAGTGCCCAGCCATCCGCCTCCGGGCCTAGCACCAGCCAGAGGAACAACGGCACCCCGAAGAGCCGGGCGATGCTCAGAATGTTCGGCCAGGTGAGGACGCGGTCGGTGACGGCTGTCGATCCTGCGGCCACGCACCCCTCCTGTCGCGCCGGCTCCTCGCCCCGGACGGACCTCGGGAGCACGAGGAAACTTTAGTACGTCGAACGGGCGCCTCCCGACAGGCGGATCATCCGCTCGCGTCGATTTGCCCTTCGGTGTTGCGGGCCCAGGACCAGGCATAGACACCGTCGTCGCTGTCGTGCCCGGCCTCGCCCAGCTCGAGCGGTCGGAACGTGTCGACCATGACCGCGAGCTCGTCGAAGTAGTGCACCCCGATCGACTTCTCGTAGGCCCCGGTCTGCGGTCCGTGCGCGTGGCCACCCGGATGGATGGTGATCGAACCCTTGCCGATGCCGGAGCCCTTGCGCGCTTCGTAGTCCCCGTCGACGTAGAACATGATCTCGTCACTGTCGACGTTGGAGTGGTAGTAGGGCACCGGGATCGACAGCGGGTGGTAGTCGACCTTCCGCGGCACGAAGTTACACACCACGAAGTTGTGTGCCTCGAAGACCTGATGCACCGGAGGCGGCTGATGCACCCGGCCGGTGATCGGTTCGTAGTCGGCGACGTTGAACACGTACGGGTAGAGGCAGCCGTCCCAGCCCACGACGTCGAACGGGTGGAACGGGTAGGTGAGCACGCTGCCGACGACGCCACTGGGACCGTTGCCGCGATGCTTGATGAAGACGCGGGTCTCCGCATCGGCATCGTCGCCGACGGCCTCCGCCAGCAGCGGCCCCTGGGGTAGCCGCAAGTCGCGCTCACAGTACGGCGAGTGCTCGAGGAACTGCCCGTAGCGGGAGAGGTACCGCTTCGGCGGCGCGATGTGGGAGTTGGCCTCGATGCAGTACACCCGCAACGGTTCGTCGCCACCGGATGGGATCCAGCGATGGGTCGTCGCCCGGGGGATGATCACGTAGTCGCCCTTACCGACCTCGAAGGAGCCGAAGACGGTCTCCACCTTCGCCTGCCCACGCTCGACGTACAGGCACTCGTCACCGATGCCGTTGCGGTACAGCGGCGAGGGGCCACCGGCCACGACGTACGACAGGCGTACGTCGGCGTTGGCGAGCACGAGTCGTCTGCCGTTGACGACGTCGATGTCGCCGACCTTGTCGGGGTCGAAGAGGTCGTGCAGCTTGAGGTGCCGGGGCTTCAGCGGGTGGTTCGCCGTCGTCTCCAGCCCCTGGACGTCCCATACCTCCGAGCCGATGATGCGAGACGGCAGGTTGCGGTGATAGAGCAGCGACGAGTCCGACGAGAAGCCCTCCTCCCCCATCAGCTCCTCGAAGACCAGCGCGGCGCCGTCGGGGCGGTGCTGGGTGTGCCGCTTCGGGGGGATCGACCCCACTGCTCGGTAGTGCGCCATCGCGATCACCTCGTCTGCCACAGGGTAGTGATGCGTCCGCCGACAGTGTCCGCTCAACGGACGTCGGCGTTCGCTCTGTCGATCAGCCTTGCAGTACGGTGCTGAGGTGTCAACGACAGCCACCCTGGCCGACGGCCTGCTGGACGATGCGGCCATGTTTCCGCCCGGGAACGCGACCGCCGCGGCCGCGATCCGCGACCACCTGCGACACCGCGAGCAGTGGTACGCCCGGCTGGTCGGGCCGTTGCTCGTGCACGCCGATCGCTGGTCCGAGTTCGTCCGAGCGCACGAAGAGGGAGGTCGGCCGCCGCTGTCCGTGGTGGTGATCGGCACCGATCAGCGACCGCAGCCGGTGCCCGCCGAGATCTCGGTCGTGGGCCTGGAGCTGATGGCCCCTGACGACGTGACTCCACTGCTGGACTCGATCGCCGGAGTCGCCCTCGAGATCCCCGGGATCGCCCAGCTCGACACGGTGGTCGAGCAGGTGCTGCAGCTGCGCTCGCACGGCGTGCCCGCGATCCTCAAGTACCGCACCGGCGGCACGGTCGCGTCCGCCTTCCCGCCCGCTGCCGACGTTGCCCGGGTGGTGGCCACGGCGGTCCGGCGCGACGTACCGGTCAAGTTCACCGCTGGCCTGCACGACGCCGTGCGGCACCGCGACCCCGCCACGGGATTCGAGCACCATGGGTTCCTCAACCTGCTCGTCGCGGTGGGCGCCGCCCGGTCCGGTGTCCCGGAGTCTCGGCTGGTGGACCTCATCGACGAGCAGGACGCGGCCTTCGTGGCGGCCACGGTCGACACCTGGCCGCTCGCGGATGTGGCGGCGGCGCGCTCCACCTTCGCGTCTTTCGGCTGCTGCGGCGTCGGCGACCCGGTGGCCGAGCTCGTCGCGCTTGGACTCGTCCACGAGGAGGACCGATGACGTGGCTGGACCTGCCGGTCGACGCCGACTTCGGACCGGCGACACTGCCGTACGGCGTCGGGACCGGTCCGAAGGGCGGCGGTCTGCTGACCAGGATCGGCGACACCGTGCTCGACCTCGGGCCGGTTGCGGAGGAGTCCGGCTTCGATCTCGGGGGCGACACGCAGACCATCCTGGGTGCCGGCAGCCTCGACCCTCTGTTGGCATCCGGGCCGGAGACGTGGGCCCGGCTGCGTGAGTGGGTCACCTCTCTGGTCGAGGACGAGCGGCACCGAGACGTCGTGACGCGGCACCAGCATCCGGCACGGGCGGTCAGCATGCGACTGCCCTTCACCGTCGCCGACTACGTCGACTTTTACGCCAGCGAGTCCCACGCGACCAACGTCGGCAAGATCTTCCGCCCGGACTCACCGTCCCTGCCCCCGAACTGGAAGCAGCTGCCGATCGGGTACCACGGCCGGGCGGGGACCGTCGTCGTCTCGGGCACCGACGTCACCCGGCCGCGGGGGCAGCGCCGGCCCGGTGCGGACGGCATACCTCCGTTCGGCCCGAGCGAGCGGTTGGACATCGAGTGCGAGGTCGGCTTCGTGGTGGGCGGCTCGACGGACCTCGGGGCGAGCGTCCGGGTCGACGACGCGGACGACCACCTCTTCGGGCTGGTGTTGCTCAACGACTGGAGCGCTCGCGACATCCAGGCGTGGGAGTACGTGCCGCTAGGCCCGTTCCTCGGCAAGTCGTTCGCCACCAGCATCTCTGCATGGGTGGTGCCGATGACGGCTCTCGACGATGCCCGGGTCGGGCTGCCCGGACAGGACCCGACGCCGGTCGACTACCTGCGCGGCGACCGACCGGACGCGGCGTACGGCCTGGACCTGCATCTGGAGGTGGTGGTCAACGGCTCCGTGCTGGCACGGCCGCGATTCCGGGACATGTACTGGTCGCCGACGCAGATGCTCGCGCACCTCACTGTCAACGGCGCCAACCTCCGTCCCGGCGACCTCTTCGCCTCCGGCACCGTGAGCGGTTGGACGAGGGCCGAGTTCGGATCCTTGCTCGAAGCGACCTGGAACGGTACCGAGCCGGTCCGCCTGGACGACGGGTCGACCCGCGGCTTCCTGGAGGACGGCGATGTCGTGACGCTGCGCGGATGGGCACCGGTCTCCGGCGGATCCGGACGAGTGACGCTCGGCGAGGTGACCGGCCGGATCGTGCCGGCGGGCGGCTGAGTCAGCGCGTGGCGTGAGGACGCGCCGACAACAGGCGGCAACGGTTCACGAACTGTCACGCCCGCCTGGCGTCCTCAGCCGCCATCCACGAGCAGCCCAGTGCCGTCGGTCGCCACGTTCAGGCTAGCCGTCGCAGCGCCGAGGCCACCGAGCCGGCGACCGCGAGCACGAGCGGTTCAACCGCGTGCGGATCGATCGCGCTCATGGCCACGACTCCGACGGATGCCTCCAGCCCCGGTACACCCAGCACCGGAGCGGCCAACCCGTGCGCGCCTCTCTCCAGCTCCCCCGTGCTCGAGACGGCGCCGGTCTCGCCCGTCCGTCCGGCCATGATGGCCCGCCCGGCCGCGCCCGCCTCGAGCGGATGCCGGCTGCCCACCCGGTAGGAGACGTGGAACGTCGAGAACCGAGGCTCGATGACGGCGACGGCGATCGCACGGTCCCCCTCGGCCACGGTCAGGTGCGCGGTCGCGCCCACCTCGTCGGCGAGCTCTCGCAGCAGTGGTTGCGCTACCTGGCGCAGCACCGGCTCGGCGGCCGCCGCCAGCTCCAGCACCGCCAGGCCGACACGTACCCGGCCGTCGTCCAGACGCCGTACCCAGCCGTGTCCGTCCAAGGTCGCCAGCAGCCGGTACACGACTGGCCGGCCGACGCCTAGCTCACGGGCGATCTCAGACACGCTGAGACCGCGGCTGCCGCTCTCACTCACCAGGTGCAGCAGCCGAAGACCCCGGTCGAGCGCCTGCGACGTCTCCGTGCCGAGGTTCGGGCTCTGGGTCATGTCGAGTCACCGTAGCCGCCCCGCCGACCGGAGGTGAGGAAGCGCCGTAGAGTCGACGGCATGGATCCCGCCGACGCCCTGGACACCGTTCTCGATCGGCTCGTGGTGCCGGGCTACTCGGCCATCGGGTATCGGGTGCGCAGCCGGTGGTGGCTGCAGGACCTGCCCGACGACGCACTCGAGGGCACCTCCGTCGCCGTGACCGGGGCGAACTCCGGACTCGGCAAGGCAACCGTGGCCGGGGCCGCTCGGCTCGGCGCCCACGTGCATATGCTCTGCCGCGACGTGGAGCGAGGCGAGGCGGCGCGCTCGGAGGTGGTGCGAGCCCAGCCGACCGCGTCGCTGACTGTGCACGAGTGTGACGTGAGCGATCCCGACTCGGTGCAGCTCGCTGCGACCCGACTGCTGACCGACGTACCCCGCCTGCACGGGCTGGTGCACAACGCGGGCGTGATGCCGCCACGGCGCACCGAGACCGCCACCGGCCACGAGCTGTCGTTCGCCACCCACGTGCTGGGGCCGCACCTGCTGACCGCGCTGCTCCTCCCGGCGCTCGAGGCCGACGGCGATGCACGGGTCGTGTTCGTGTCCTCCGGCGGCATGTACACCCAGCCCCTGCGCACCGACGACCTCCAGTACGTGGACGGTGAGTACGAGCCACCCAAGGCGTACGCGCGCACCAAGCGCATGCAGGTCGTGCTGGCCGAGAAGTGGGCCGACCGGCTGGCCGACCCGGGCATCTCGGTGCACAGCATGCACCCGGGATGGGCCGACACGCCCGGCGTGCTCGACTCGCTGCCTACGTTCGCCAAGGTCGCGGGCCCGATCCTGCGCACCCCAGAGCAGGGCGCCGACACGGCCGTGTGGCTGCTGGCCGCAGCGTTGGCCGGCCAGTCCACGGGCTTGTTCTGGCACGACCGCCGGCCACGTCCGACGACATACCTGTCCCGCCACGCGTCCAGCGCCGAGGACGAGCAGGACCTCTGGGACGCCTGTGTCGAGGCGACCGGCCTGCCGTGAGCGGTCTCGACCTGACCCTAGTCACCACGCAGGAGGACGGCCTCGACCGGTGGGGTCGAGGCCGTCCCCGCTTGCGGGGGTTCTGCGAGCGGTGCTGCGTCTGGGCTACGGCTTGACCGTCACGACGCTGCCGTTGCCGAAGACGTCGATCGACGCGTAGAGCTTGCCGCGTGCGAACTCGACACTGCCCGGGAGCGGCACCTCGACGAACGGCGTGACGGCGCCGTTCTTGAGCACCGAGATCTGGTTGGCGAAGAGCTCGGCGACATAGATCTTGCCGTGCGGGCCGATGGCGACGTTCGTGGCACTGACGAAGCCGGTGCCGAGCGTCGTCACGGCGCCGGTCCACGGGTTGATCCGGTGCACCGACCCGCGAGCGCCCAGACTCGGGTCCTCAGGGCCGCCAGGCAGCAAGCTGATGACCAGCTTCCCCGTCTTCGTCACCTCGACATCGGTCGGTACCGGCTCGAACGCGAAGGTCGCTCCGACGGTGCATTCCGGGAAGCCGGACGCCTCGGCCGCCTCCGCGGTCGTCACGAGGGGCTGCGGTGGCAGCACGGCGACGACCTTGACATGACCACGCCGGGAGACCTTGAGAATCGTGTTTCCGCCGGCATCGGCGACGTACCAGCTGCCGTTCGGCCCCTTCGCCACGGCGTAGGCGTTGGAGTCGATCTGGCCCGGGTAGGACTCGCCACCGGGGCCATCAGGAGGACCTGGGACCTGATCGGCGCACTCATCGGAGAGACCCTGGAATCCGTAGGTGTTGACCGAGTCCGGGTTGTACTTCTCCTCGAAGGCCCGGAGGTCGGCGAGCATGCGAACCTTGCCGTTGGGCTTGCGGAGCTTGAGGAAGGAGTACGGCACCGGGGCTTCTGGGTCCGCGCCGACGTAGGCCACGGTGTACTCACGCGAGGCCACCCCGTTGACGGAGTCGTCGAAGACGAGGTCCTTGGTCGTGCCGTTGAGCCGCACCTTGGTGAGGATGCCGGCGAAGGCCTGAGCGACGTACACCTGGCCGCGATGCCCCACGTCGATCTGCAACGGCCCTATCAGGCCGGTGGCGATCGGGTCGGACGGCTCGGGCGATGCCCCGGCCGCCGAGCCCGTCTGCGGTACGGCGAGCGCGAGCGCGGCCGCCGCCGCGACGATGAGAAGCTGACGTGGTCGTCTCATGTTTCCCCTCCAGTTGGTGTCCCGGACTACCGGGAGGGATACACGCGGGACGCTCGTTCCGCCAGAGCGCGAGAGCAGACTGCTCAGGTGGTGAGACGCGCCGTCACGACCGTGTGGCCGACTCGGCACGCTCGGTCAGCGCACGTCTCCCGAGGCCCCGGATTACCGACGCTCCGCTATGACTCGTCACTCGGTGTGCCCGCCGTCCTGCAGGCCCGGCGCGAGCGTGACGGCCCCGAGCCGGCGCAAGCCCCCGAGCTCGTCGGCGAGCACGGTGATCTTGCTGATCCGGCCCTCGGTGAAGGTCAACACATCGATGCCCTGGATGGTGACCTCCCGGCCGGTCGGTGCGATCACCCCGAGCGACGTGGACCAGGGCCCGGTGTGCCGACCGTGCATGGCGAACGCGATGACGAGCTTGTCGTGCGTCTCCACGCGCTCGTGGACGTCGTGTCGCAGATCGGTGAAGGCCGCCTGAAGCTGTCGTGCCCGTCCCACCAGGTCGCCGATCGTGAACTCGACGTTGTTGACGAGGACCGGGTCGCAGTAGAGCTCCGCCACCGCCCGATGCGCGGCCTGGTCGTGGGTCGGCATCCGCTGCCAGAGCGCCATGATCCGCTGCACCACGTCTGTCACCTGCCCCACTATCCGCCGATCTCGCCCCGGGCGACAGCGCGGCGTACGACGAATGGTGCCAGACGAAGCACGAAGCCACGGCGCCGGAGCCCGCCGGGCGGCGTCAGCAGCTGACGCTACCGGTCCGGATGACGACGCCAGTGAAGTCCCGGAACTGCCAGGTCAGCGTGTTCCGCTCGCGCTTGACGAAGACCGCGCCAGGCACCTGGTAGCGGCTCCACGCGACCCGGCTGTCGGAGGTGTTGGAACGAACCCAGCGTGCGGCTGCTGCACCCGAGACAAGCTCCACCATGTGCGAGTCGGCCTTCCTGGTCTCCAGGCTGGCGTTCATCGGGCGCAGCTCCTCCATCTCGCGGGTGTCGGCGTTCAAGACCAGGTCACCGCCGTTCCTGGCCAGCATCGCCCAGGTCCTCAGCATTCGATCCCCCGAGCGCTTGGCGTCCATCGAGACCAACGGCCGATGCCAGAAGGAAAGGACGCACCGTTCGGTGTTGGTTGCCAGCTGGCGTGACAGCCACCGCCCTTGCGGGTCGTCGGCTCGGCAACCGCCGTGGAGGTGGCAATCACTGATCAGGTTGTAGATCCGCACCCCGGTAACGACCTCGGAGGACCACATCGGCCGCTGGTGCCAGTAGTCCCGGAACTCGGTGAAGTAGCCGCGCTCATGATTGCCTGAGGTGGCCATGGTGTAGCGCGCCATCTGGCCCCACAGAGTCCCGCGGTTCTGTGCATCGTCGAACGACGCCAGCCCGTAGTGATCGCGCCGCGTGGCCCAGCTGCCGAACTCGTGCACCTCACCCAGGTACAGGAAGGCCGCCGGACGGATGCCCACGATGTACTCGAGCAGCTGCTTCTCGTCGGGCTTCTCGGCGCCGGCGTTGCCGACGGCGGCGATGGTGCGCCTGTCGGGCTGCGGCGAGAACAGCTCGGCGTAGTCCCGCGCGCTCCGCGGCACGCTGGTGAGGTTGCCGTTGTCGAGTGTGACCTGCGTGGAGACGTACGCGCCGTACGTCGAGCCCTTGTGGACGCGCACCGCCAACGTGTAGACGCCGTCCAGCTCCTTGTGGGTCGGCCAGACGAACGAGTAGGGATCGCGGTACTCGAAGTTCAGGTAGTGACCGTCCAGGGTGAACTCCAGTGTCGCGGACCCACTGCCGTCCCAGGTCGCGGCGATCGTCACCTCCCCGGACAGTGCATCGGCGGGCGCGGTCAGGCATAGCTGCGATCCCGCCGACGGGCCGCAGGTGGCGGGGTCGGCGGCTCCGGACGTCGACACCGCCAGCACCAGGCCAGGGATGACGGAGGTGATCAGCGCGATCCGTGCAAGCTTCGACATGGACTGTCCCCCGTGGTGCGCGCGGCGAGGGGCTGACGCGCCTGTCGCGCACGGTGCTTTCTCTGTTGCGCAGCGTACTCGTCCGGGCAAGGGCAGTGTCGTCAGGCGGGCTGGTCACCAGGTCCTGTCACTGGCTGCCCCAGTCCGGATCCGCCACATACGTGAGGTCGCCGACGGCGCGCTGAGTCGTCGGGTTGTCGGTCGACATCACGGTGATGGACCAGGCTCCTGCAATGCGACTCGCGACGAGCGCCGCGAACTCGTCACCCGACGGCGACCACACCGGGTCACTCGCCCTGAAGCCGACGTAGAGCTCGGTCTCCTGTCCCCCTGGCACCATGACGAAGATGCTGCCGAACTCTCCTAGACCCTTGCTTCGCTGGAAGATCAGCAACTGCCGCTCCGAGGACCAGTCCGGATTGCTGTCGGAGCGGGCCGAGTCGGTGAGCTGCTCGGCTTCGCCGGACTCGACGTCGACGGACCACAGGCTCGTCGCCGCCTGAGATCCTTCGCCCAACTGCGCGTAGACCACGGTCGTCTCGTCCTGCCAGGTCGGCGCGCCGACGGGGACACCCGGCGTCTCCACCTCGCGCAGATCGCTGCCGTCGAGCTCGACGACGTACAAGCCGACAGGCGTGCCGTCCGCCTGCTCGCAGACCAGTGCCAGGCGGGCACCGTCGGGGCTGAACGCAGGCTTGTCCGAGTAGGTGCAGTCAGAGCCGGAGGGCATCAGCTCGCGACCTTTGTCGGACCCGACGGTGAGGAGATAGGGCCGAGCGGACCCGCCGGCCGACTCCCGCAGGAACGCCACCGACTGGCGATCGGGCGAGATCGCGGGCTGCACCCCCTGGGTCAACCTCCGCTGCTTCCCGCTGTCGACCTCGACGGTGAGGATCTGATCCAGGGACGGGGTGCCGCTGAGGCTACGTGCGACCAGGACGTCGTCGGGAATCCGCGGGCCTACCGGGGCCGAGTCGGTGGAGCCACCGGGATCCGGAGGGTCGTCGTCACCACCGTCACCAGCGGCCAGGATCGCGGCTCCGCCGACGACAAGCGCGGTCACGATTGCCACGGCGAGCGCCGGCAGCCACGATCGGCGCGATGCTGCTGGCGGCGCGTTCTCGACGTCACCCGAGGGCGCGTCCGGTACGTCGACGGGCATCGCGGCTGGCTCGCCAGGCTGTGCCCCGGCCGGGTCCACGACGGTCGTCTCAGGCGAACGGGCGGACTGATCGGGAGTGGACGTGCTGCGGTATCGCATGACCTCGGGCTCAGGCAGCGCTCCCACGGCATACCCGAGCACTGCGCACGCCCACCGGCAGTGGTCGAGATCCTCGGTGCCGCGCTCGCGGGCGAACCCGTCGCCGGCGGACACGACGGCCTTGGCCGGCTCGGCGCCGTGCTCGAGCATCGTCAGCAGCCGATTTAGCGCACTCATACGCACCGCGTCGATGAGGAGGTTGATCTCACCCGCCGTCGCGTCGCCCTCGGCGAGGAAGTCGTCGATCGCACCACGCAGACCGTCGGCATCACCAAAAACCTCAGGTCCCAGCTGCTCGGCCAGGGTGCGCAGCCGGACGTGAAGCTCCATCGGCAGTCCTCGCCCTCCTCGGCTCGCGCCCGCCACTAGTGCAGGGCGGTTTTCAACAGCACCACGAAGACGCCGACGGCTGCACCGGCGGCCGCGCTGGCCACGCTCCCCCACATCCCGAGCCCACCTCGCCGCCCGGCCAGGAAGCTGTAGCCCGCCAGCAGGGCGATGGTGGCCCAGAGCGCGATCCAGGCAGCTGTGTCCAGCTCTGCCCCCGCTAGTTCGGCAACGAACAGGATGCCGACCGGCAGCAGGGATGCGGTCGCGACCGGCCAGGTATGCGCGGCCGCGTCCTTGAGTGCAGCCAGCGGGTGATGCCGATGGGCTACCGCCTTGCCGAGAGTGCGGGCGTGCAGGTGTGCCAGCCAGTACACGAACACGGTGCCGAGGATGGCCAGCGACAGCTGAGCCGTGGAGTCGAAGTGGCCGGCGCCGGCGGCGATGACCGCAGCGCACACCACTGTGCCGGTGATGATGCCCTCGCCACCGCTGATCAGGTTGAACGGATCGGATTCACCGGTGCCGCGCGCCGGCGGGTCCACCTGCTTCGGCGTTCGGGTCGTACCCTCGCCGCGGGCAGCGTCGTCGTGGGAGGTCATGGTCTGGTTCCGCCATGCTCGGCGTGGAGCGACGTCGTGCTCACTTCACCGCCACGATGTCGGTGGTGCGAATGTCGGGGTCCTTGGCGAGCAGGTCGCCGGCGACCTGGCCGAGGGCAGCCGGGATCTCGCCGTTGAGGTGCGCCTGCCGACCGTCCTCCCCCTCGAACGTGTCGAAGATCCCGTACGTCGTGTCGCTCAGCTTGAAGGCGTACCACGTCACGGTCCCGGACTCCGCCACCGCCAGCTCGCGCCCCGTGCGGAGGAAGTCCGCCAGATCGTCGCCCCTTCCGGGCTTGGCCTCGAGCAACGCCAGCAGTCCTCGATCAACAGTCATGGTGGCTCCCTTCATCGTCGGTCAAGTCGCGGTTCTCCCGACGCTACTGCCGGGCGATGGCGATGCGGAAGCGCTCCTCCGGGTCGATGAGGTGGTCGGCGTCGTCGGCATCGTCGCCGAGATCGATCTGGACCCAGTTCACCGTGCCGCTGAAGACGCTGCCCTCGCCCGCGTAGTCGTTGCTGACGGGGGAGGCGGTGTCTCGGCCGATGTCGGCGGTCTCGTCGGCGGAGAAGACCATCGGGATCGTGGCGTCGACGCGCCCCTCGCCGACGTTGGATCCGTCAAGGTAGAGCTCAACCGTGCCGCCCTTGCCGAGTCCGCCACCGTCGTAGCCGAACTCCATCCGGACCTGGTGGGTGCCCTCCGGGATCGGGGTGCCTCCTTCGACAATGAACCGCTGAAGTCCGAGCAGGTTGTAGCAGTAGCGCGGGCGACCGTCCTTGACGTACAGGCTCCAGCCGGCGAAGGCCCCTCCCTGGGCGATGATCACCCCTTCGACGCCGGACTCGGGCACCACGATCTCGGCGGTTACGGCATGGGACTTGTTCTTGATGTTGAGCAGCGAGGCCTCGGTGAGCCTGCCCATCCCTCCGAACAGCAGCTGGGTGTCTCCCTTGACCAGAACTGGTCTCCCCGCGAGGTCGGGGTTGAACCGCTCGATGCGGCGGTCGTCCAGCGGCAGGACGTTGTACTTGCGTGCCTCGGCGAGCCAGAGCTCCTGCAGCTCGGCGAGCTTGTCGGGCATCTCATCCGCGAGGTCGTGGGACTGGCTCCAGTCCGTCGTCGTGTCGTAGAGCTCCCAGACGTCGTCCTCGAGCGGGGGCATCGGACCCATCACCCACGGCGTGCTGTGGCGGGTGACCGCCGTCCAGCCCTCGTGGTAGATGCCGCGGTTGCAGAACATCTCGAAGTACTGGGTGGTGTGTCGTTCGGGCTCGTCCGCCTGATCGAACGAGTACGCCATGCTGACGCCCTCGATGGGACGCTGCGTCACCCCGTCGACTTCTGTCGGTTCGGGCAGGCCCGCAGCCTCCAGGACCGTCGGGACCACGTCGATGACGTGGTGGAACTGCTGACGCACCTCGCCCTTCGCGGTGAACCCATGCGGCCAGTGCACGATCGTGCCGTTGCGGGTGCCGCCCCAGTGCGAGGCGACCTGCTTGGTCCACTGGTACGGCGTATCCATGGCATGCGCCCAGCCGACCGCGTAGTGGTTGTAGGCAGTCGGGGTCCCGAACTCCTCGATCCGGGACGCGACGTACTCGGGCGTCTCCAGGGCGTCGGCGCCGTTGAAGATGAACATCTCGTTGAACGAGCCGTTGACGGTGCCCTCGGCCGAGGCGCCATTATCACCAATGACGTAGTAGACCAGCGTGTCGTCGAGGACACCGAGGTCCTCGATTGCGTCGACGAGTCGCCCGATGTGATGGTCGGTGTGCTCGAGGAACCCGGCGTAGACCTCCATCTGCCGGGCCAGCACCGGCTTCATCTCCTCAGGCATGTCGTCCCAGGCGGGGATCTCGTCATGCCGCGCCGTGAGCCCAGTGTCGGCCGGAACCACGCCGAGCTCCTTCTGCCGGGCCAGGATCTCCTCGCGCAACGCGTCCCAGCCGGCGTCGAACCGGCCGCGGTACTTGTCCGACCACTCAGTGGGCACATGGTGGGGCGCGTGCGCGGCGCCAGGCGCGTAGTAGACGAAGAACGGCTTGTCGGGCGCTAAGGACTTCTCCTGTCGGATCCACCCGATCGCCTTGTCGGTCATGTCCTCGGTGAAGTGGTAGCCCTCCTCAGGAGTCTTCGCCGGCTCGACCGGCGTGGTCCCGTCGTAGATCGCCGGGTAGTACTGGTTGGTCTCACCGCCGATGAAGCCGTAGAAGTGCTCGAAGCCGCCACCGCCGGTGGGCCAGGCGTCGAACGGCCCGACCGGGCTGGTCTGCCACACAGGCACCTCGTGGCACTTGCCGAACTGCGCGGTCGCGTAACCGTTCAGCCGCAGAGTCTGGGCCAAGGGTGCACAGGTGTTCGGCCGCACCGAGCTGTAGCCCGGCGCCGACGTGGCCAGTTCGGTGATCACTCCCATCCCGACCGAGTGGTGGTTACGCCCTGTCAGCAACGCCTGCCGGGTCGGGGCACACAGTGCCGTGGTGTGGAACCGGTTGTACTTCAGGCCGGCGGCGGCCAGCCGTTCGGCGGTCGGCGTACGACAGGGACCGCCGAACGCGCTCGAGGCGGCAAAACCCACGTCGTCGAGCAGCACCACCAGCACGTTGGGCGCACCCGTCGGCGGTAGCAAGGGCTCGATGGGCGGGAAGGAGGTCTCCGGGTCCCTCGCGTCGTACGTCGTCGAGCCGGTGGCGGGACGATCGGGAATCGGCAACACGCTGCGGGCATGGCGGTCAGTGGTCATGACGGTCCTCCGGTTCGGGCTTCCTCGTGGCACGGCGCGCGTGTTCGCAACGTACGGTCGACCGGGCAGCGCGGACATCGCCCAGATCGGATGACTGGGCGCTCTGCAGTGACATCGCGGCGATGGTCAGATCGCGAGACTGACGGGGAACGTGGCGATCCAAGCGACGGCGGCGACGAACGCCACGCAGCCGGCCACTGTCAACACCCAGCGAAGTCTGTGGCTGTGAACCCTGGTGCTCATCCCGGCGAAGAACAGCACGACCGCGTAGAGCACCACCGTCAGCACATAGTTGCTGGCACGCTGGATGTCCCGGTCCACCTCTGCCGCAGAGGCCGCCGCTGCGCTGTCGAGCGCGGCAGCCTTGTCCCGAGACGCGACCTGGTACTCGTCCATGGCGAAGGGGGTCGGCGGCGCCGCCGGGTTGGTGATCGGATCGGTCGCGATCCAGGCGTCGAAGGCGGGCCGGAACTCCTCCCGGAAACGCTCGACGTAGAAGTCGGCCAGCTCCTCCTCGTCGCGCAGATCGGCGTCCGCCCAGGCGATGAACGTCGCAACGTCGACCTCGTTCTGTGCCTCGGCCAGGCCCTGCTCGCGGGCAGCTTCGATCCTGATCGCGCTGGTGCGGCTCGCGGCCAGAGCCTGCTCGCCGTTCCAGCGCGTGGCCTGATAGCTGCTCCACGACGTCGCGGCGGCGGCCACCACCAGCAGCACCGTGGCCACCAGCTCCTGCCAGTTGCGTCCGGACTCCTCCGGCGGCTCAGCGCGCGACGCCATGCTCGTCACACGGAGGCGTCACGCTGAGGCCGGCAACCTCCAGCTGGGAGTCGATCAGGCGAAGTGTTCGCTCCATGGCTACCGGCTGCAGCCGGCCGACGCCGTCGCCGTGCGGATGGTCGAAGAACGTCAGCAGCAGGAGCAGCAGCGTGATCACTATGGTGACGCTCCCCATCAGCAAGCCCTGTGTCACCGCGCCCTCCGCCCGGTCGGCGAAGAACAGCGTGTACACGAAGATCACCGCTGCGATCACAATGAGAACCAGCCACAGCGGCGAAGGGAGGATCCCTTCCGCGCCGTGGACTCTGTCGACACGTGCTTGCTCGCGGTCACTCGTCTGGTCCAACCACCGGTCGTACGCCGACTCCTCGGCCGGCGTACGCGGCTCGACCGCGGAGATGGTGAGGAACATCTCCGCCCCCCAGGGGTTGATCGCATCGCCGAGCGTGCCCGCATCCAGGGCATCCCACTCGGGACCAGCCACCGAGCGTGCATAGCAGATCAGCTCGCCGGTGAGCTCCTCACTCGCATCGCCGGGGAGGAACTGCGCGGTCTGGACCTGCTGCGCCACGATCGTGGCCTCAGATTCTGCGCCTGAGCGCGACTCGTCGTACGACGTGAACGCGAGGAAGATGATGAATCCGAGCAGCAGAGAGAAGCCCGTCGCCAGCACTCCGAAGACTCCCGACGCCCGGTCCCCGTCGCTGAAGTAGCTTCCCTCCGGCGCCCGGCGGCGCACGAGCAGCATGGCCGTCACGGTGGCGGCCGTGGCGGCGACCACGATGAGAGCGGCGAAGACCAGGTTCATGGACGACTCTCTCGTGTGGGTCCTGTCGCCGCACTAGGTCCGGTGTGCATGACCTCGCCTCTTCCCTGGCCGGCTCCCCCACTCGCCAGCCCAGCATGACCCGCCGGGGAGAGGCGCTGCCTCACCCGCGATGGGTGAGACCAGTCTTGTCCCCCTTCTTGGACTGCACGGTCACGCCCCAGGTGACCGACTCGGTACCGCCCGGGCCGGTGAGTGAGGTCTTTAGGTCGGCCACGAGTTCGTAGTCCCTGTAGGCCGAGTACGGCGCTCCGGAGATGGGGTCAGCCCTGGTCACCGTCGAAGGCGAACTCCTGGCGGAAGGGCGGCTTGCTCTGATCCCTTCCACTGCGGGCGATGCCGTCGAGTGTCTGCCCCTCCAGCGGCTTTCCGTTCTCCAACAGCTTCTTGCCGTCACCGCGCATCCGCTTGATCGTCACCATCTGCCCCAGTGTGAACGGCTTGCCGCCGCTGAGGCACGGAGCCGGGTACTCACCGATCAGCTGGACGGACGAGCCGGCGCGGAAGCGACTTTGCGCATCCCGGTCGGTGTGTCGCAGGTGGACGGATTGGCAAATTGTCGCTGGAGCACCCCATCGGGTACGGCGGTCACCGTCGGCAGCAGGTTGACCTGGCCCCCGACCTCGATGCCGCCTTCCTCGGCGTCCTCTTCGGTCGCGAGAGCGCTTTCCTCTGACCCGGGCTGCAGCGTGACAGCTTTACGCCGCCTGGGATGGTGCCGCCCTGAGGCGTGGACGGGGATGTCACCGAATCGGTACGCCGGTTGAGGGCTCGCCGTGGTCAGTTGCCCGGGGTCGGGTCCACCACCGAGCGACGGCGGCTCCTCGACGGCACCGTGGCGAGGGGGGTCCACGATGCGATCTGACGGCGGGGCGCCGACGACGTACGGCGATGCCTGCGCGGCCGCGCCAACGTCGACGAAGGCCCACTCACGCACCCCAGACTCCATCCCGCGGGTGGCCCATCTGGCCATGCCGCCACCAGCGCGTCACGGATTCGTCACTCAGGCAAGCCTTGAGAGACGGAGCCGGCCCCTGGGCCTGCCTCGGCATGCCCAGGGGAACCCTCCAGGCAGCCGCGCCGCAGGCGAGTCCCGCTACGGGTCGCCGGAGCCGTCCCTCCCCATTGGCGCGATCGTCCTGCTCATGATCCAGGCGTGCTTGCCGACCTGCCGGATCCGGGAGAAGTCGAAGTCCTCGAACAGTTCGACCGTTGCGCTGAACAGGAAGCGGTCCTGGGCCTCGCGGCCACTCGTGGTCTCGGAAATGGCCTCCACACGCCCGCCCCCAGCAGACGCGATCTGCGCCAGCGCGCCCTCCAGTGCAGCCCGTGCCACCCCATGCCGCCGATGCCGCTTGTCGACGAAGATGCAGGCGATCCGCCAGCTCGCTCGTGGTGGTGGCTCCTGTTCATAGGCGCGCCTGTGCTTGAGCAAGAGCGCATCTCGTCTCCCGTACTGGCACCAGCCCTGCGCGACACCCTCCTCGTCGAACACCAGCGCCGCATGGGCCCGGCCCTCGTTCACCAGTTGCTGCTTCAAGGCACGCGGTTCGCTGGCGTGGCGCTCGTACTCCGGATGGTGCACGATGCACCAGCACCCGCCGTAGATCCCGTTGTTGCGTTCCACCAGCTCGGCGAAGGCGTCCCACGTGGAGACGTCCAGCGATCGTGACGTGAGCAGCACGTCGTCACCTGGACTCTGCGGCGCCTGGCATCAGCACGATCTCCACACTCAGCTCTGCGATCTCCTCTGTGTACACAGCGTTCATGGGGCCATCTTGACCTGGCCATCTGCACTCGACAACCGCTGTCGCCGGTGGACGAGCCGAACAGCGCCCCGCTCCGTTCGTCACACGATCCCGCTGTCGGAGACGCTGGTGGCGTTCCAGCGCTCGAGCCTGGTCATGGACTCCGCGGAGATCCCGGCCAGGACCGCGACGACCTGAGAGCGGCACGCTGAAGGAAGGGCGGCGGAAACCCGGCGATCTCACACCTCGACTTCGAGGCGATCGAGCGCGGACTCTCGCCACCGCATGGAAGAAGCGGACCGCAAAACTCCCCGCGGCGCCCGAGCGACATCCTTCTGGATCAACCGGCAAGGTCAGCCCTGCGGCCTGTATCGTCTCAGCGTATGCCGTCGCTGCGGCGCGTGCCTCTGATGTCGGTCGCTGCTGGAGTGGTCCGCTCAGATCGGGAGCGGGCGACTCCTGCACCTAGCCCGCCGATCATCGGGTGGGTAGCGTCGAGGCTGCCGATCACTGAGTGCCTGAACTCCGTGTCGGCGGCGTCGTGCACACCATCGAGCAAGGAGACCCCCATGTCAGAAGAAGACACCACCCCGGATCGGTCCGACGTCGTTGCCGCGGCGGTGACTGAGGGTGGCTACACCCTGTTCGTCGCCGACTTCAGTGACACGACGACCGCGTGGGAGGCCTACGAAACCCTCAAGTCGGTCGAAGACGGACGACACCTGGAAATCGAAGGGGTCATCGTCGTCAAACGTGAGGCAGACGGGACGATCGAGGTTCAGAAGGCCACAGACCACACGACTCGGCGCGGCCTCAAGTGGGGAGTAGTCGGAGGGGTCGCCCTGGGCGTCATCTTCCCACCTTCGATCCTAGGCAGCGCTGCGGTGCTCGGAGCCGGCGGGGCGGCCGCTGGAAAATTGCGCGAACGTCACCACCGCAATGAACTCGCCGCCGAGCTCGAGTCCGCCATCGCGCCGGGACACTCCGGCATCCTGGCCCTCGTGTCGGATCCTGGCGCTCTGGAGATCCGCAAGGCACTCGACAACGCCGACGCCATCGTCGAGTCCGCGATCGATGATGTCGTCGCCCGAGACATCAAAGCGGCCGCCAAGGAGGCCGACCGAGCGGACAAGTAGCAAGCAGCCTGCTATGCCGCCACACGGCCTGTCGCTGACGCCACACCGACAGGTGCGAGAGATTTCTGGCTCTTGTGACGTTTCCGTGGTGGTGCCTTGCGCGCCTGAGAGATGAGCACGCACCTCCGACACTTCGACAAACCACCTCCGGTTTAGCTGCGACCTGCCGGCAAGCGGCTAGCCGGGACATCCGGGGATCGAGCAACCTGGACATGCGTTCGTTCGGATTGAACTACGAGGTCTTGCTGACGACTCCGGACCCGGACGTTGTCGCCCGCGTGTGCGAGGTCGAGGACACGTCCCGGGAGCTGTCCCCGGAGCGGACGCTCGAGGAGTGGCTGGCCAGGTCCCGCCGGTCGGCCTACGCGGACACGTCATGCGGCTCACGGCCGGCTGGCAGGGACCTGGGCACTGACCCGACCCTCTCCGCCAACCTATGAGTCGCCGTCCTCCGCAGGCGGCCGTCGCGGCCTTAGCCGGTCAGCAGGTCGTCTGGATGTCGTCAACGAGGGTCTGCACGTCGGTGCCGAAGGTGGAGAGCGCATCACGAGCCGCGGTGAGAGTGGCCGGAGACGCGCTCGCCTGGGCCGACTCGATGCTGCTGGTCAGTGCGGCGTAGCTCGCCTCGACGGCGTCGATCTGTGAAGCGAACTCGGCGGCGGCGTCGGCCTTGACCTCGGCCACGTCGTCCTCTACCGCCGCGAGCCCGCTCTCGAGCTCGCTGAGGGCGCTGGAGGAGGAAACATCGATCTCCTGAACGTCGTCGACCGACGACCGCAAGTCGTCGACCGAACTGCACACGGCCGGCTCGTCTTCACTGCAGGCTGCCAGGGACGCACCGAGCGCCAGGGTGGCGACGATGGTGGGGATGGGCTTCATGATGACTCCTTGGTTGGGTTGCTGCCTGCTGGTTGGGTTCGGGCGTGGCGTGAGTCTCGACGACCCACGCCCGCGCGTCATGGCGGCAGCCCAGGTGGACTCCTGACACCGGGGCGACGTGCCCATCATTCGCAGGGGCCGGACCGCGGTCGTCACACAGAAGACGTGAACGTCCGTCGGTCGGAGCCCGCGGGCTCATCGGCAAAGACGTTTCATCAGATCTGCGTGATGCGGACCGGGACCGTGGTGCGCGTCAATGAGGCTGCAAGCGCGGTTCCCCTCCCGGACCCGTTGGCTCAGACGGACGGCGAAGTCGAGGGGATGCGGCCAGACGCAGATCGAGCCGGAAGGACGGTCCGGAGTGCACTACGTAGATCGACTCCACCGCCTGGCCATCAACCAGACGGACTGGTCAGAGGACCCCGCCCACGCGGCCGACGTCGCGTGGCTCGAACCCATGCTGGACCCCCGGGCCCTGGCCCTGGTCAGGCTCGCTGCCCTGGTCGCGGTCGGGGGTGAGGTCCCCTCCTACGGCGCCGCAGCGGATGCGGCCGTCGACGCCGGCGCGAGTGCGGCCGAGGTGGTCGACGTGCTAATCGGCGTCCTCCCGGTAGTAGGTGCGGCACGGGTGGTGGCGGCAGCGCCCAAGTTGGCAATGGCGCTCGGGTACGACACCGATGCACTCGAACGGGAGTCCGCCGGCTGACGTCTCCGCCTATGCGCCGAGGAGCCCGATCACAGTTGCCCGCTCCACGGCCTCGTTGCGTGTGGAGACCCCCAGCTTGCGGTAGATCGAGGCAACCTCCGAGCTCACCGTGTTGCGTGAGACGAACAGCCGCTCCCCGATCTCGGCGATCGTCAGGTGGGTCTGCAGGTACGGCAGGAGGCGCAGCTCCGCGGGAGTGAGCGGCGGTCCCCCGGCGGCTGGCGTGCCGGCGCCAGATGCGAGGAGCCCGCGGAAGTCGCGGACCTCGTCGACCAGGGTGCCCAGGTCGGCGCGGTGGCCGAGGACGTCGTCGATCTCGCGGAGCAGGTGCCGCGCCGTGGCATGGTCGCTCCGCGCCACGAACACCTTGGCCAGCTGGAGCCGGCTACGCACCGCCAGGAACGGGAAGGCATACGTGCAGGAGGGTCGACCCCGCATGGCCCGGGTCAGCTGTCGCTTCAGCTCGTCGACATTGCCGTTGTGCAGAGCGAGTCGAGCGGCGGCGGCGAACGCGAGCATGCTGGGCGCATAGTCGTGCATCCGGTACTTCTCGACGAGGGCGAGGGCTCGCGCGACCGCATCCGCTGCCTCATCCCACCGCCCGCCATCCATCGCCAGCAACGCGAGTGTCGACTCGTCGTAGACGACGCTGTCGGTGTTGCCGAGCTCGGCCCCGACCCTGGAGCTCTCGTCGAACAGGACGGCTGCCCGCTCGACGTCTCCGGCGAGCAGGTGCGCTTCCGCGGACAGGATGAGCGCAGTGTCGCGCCACGGGCTCCACGCCGGCTCCTGAGCCGTCGCGACATCGGCGTCGCGCATCATCTGTGCCACGCCCGCACGACACATCACGCCTCGCAGCATGGCTCGCGCGGATTCGAACGACGCGGTCCCGTCGACGGGCACCATGTCGTAGACGGCGTCGTCGGCCAAGGCTGCCCACCGCTCGGCTTCCAGCGGCTCGCCGGCCAGAACGGCGACCCACCCGGCCAGCACCATCAGCGGGGGATGGGAGGAGATCTCGGTGTCGCCGAGCGCCGCCAGCCACCGTTTGACCGTCGACATCTGCCCAGCGCTGTAGGTGGGCAGCACCAGCTGCGTGACCAGCTGCACGCACCGATCTCGTTCGCTGGTGTTCAGGAGGTGCTCGAGCGCCATCGCCGGCGAGCCGTTCGCCTCGTACCAGTCTGCCGCGCGCAGGTGCAGCTTCATGACGGTCTCGGGCTCGACGCGTCGGAGCTCGCTGAGCAAAAACTCGCGGAACAGGGGGTGGTACCGATACCACCCTCGCCGTCGGTCGAGCGGGACCAGGAACGAGTTCGATGCCTCGAGGGCCTGCAACCAGTCCTGGCTGCCTCCACCTGCGAGCAGCGCATCGCAGAGTGGGGCGTGCAGCCGGTCGAGCACGGCGGTGCGGCGCAGGAATTGCTGGGTTGTCTGGTCCTGCTGGCTCAGCGACTCGCGGTAGAGGTAGTCGGCGACGTAGCGGTCGTCGCCGGAGACCGTCCAGCCGTCCTGTTCGGTGTCACGGGCGATCATCGCGGCCAGCTGCAAGCCAACCGGCCAGCCTTCGGTACGTTCGACGACGAGCCTGGCCTGGTTCTCGGTCAGCGGGACCTGGGACATCGAGAAGATCTGCTCGGCTCCGGCGGCCCCCAGGGCGAGGTCGGCGGCCACCAGCTCCAAGGCGTCCCCGGAGGCTCGCATCCGGGGCAGGTGCGGCTGTTCGAAGCGGCTGGCGGTCACCAGCTGCGAGCCGGTCGGGATGCCGGAGATCACTACGCCCAGGACGTCGTGACACTCCGGGGACTGCAGATCGTGCAGGTCATCGAGCATCAGGAGGAACGGAGCGGGGCTTCTCCGCAACGCGGATGCGACCACCGGTGCGGCGCGCCCAAGGGCCGAGACACCCAAGCCGCTGACGTCCGCGACCAGCCCGGCCCCGGCCGGGAACATCCGGACGTACGCCGAGGCTAGGACGGCGAGGAGGATGCCGGGGTCGTCGTCAAGTCGATCGAGCGAGACCCACCCGACGACACGGTCCTCGGCCCGCGCCCACTCGTACATCAGGGTCGACTTCCCGTACCCGGCAGGCGCCGTGATCGCGACCGCCCGCGCTGGACTGGTCTGGGCCGCCTCGATCAGCGGCGCGCGACTGACCATGCCGAGACGCATCTGTGGCACCGAAAGCTTCACATCCAGCAACACGTCGTCAAGTCCGGCGGCCGGCCGCGCCCGCGCAGGACGACTCTCGGTCACACGGGGAAGGTTACGAACCGCCACGGATGCGGCGCCTCACCCCAATCGGGTGAGGTGCTGGATGACGCGGTCACCGCGTTTCACGCTCTCTGCGTGATGCGCGCGGTCCGGCCCGGCCACACCGTGGGATCCGGGAAGCAGACGTCACCGACCGACCAGAGGGAACTCCATGGCAACGAACTTCAGGGAACGCTCCCGCTGCCTGCGCAACGCGCCGTGGGCGGGGACGACCCCCTGCGGCCGACGTCCTCGGAGCATCGAGGCGAAGCAGGCGGGATGGCTACCGCGGACTCGCTGACCCCTCGGCGTCGACGATGGCTCCTCGCGCGTGGACTGCTGCGGGCGTTCGCGTCAACAGTGCTCATGGTCGTCGGGTACTACACGCTGCCGCTGGGCAGCCTCTCGGATGTCTCGCTCGTCGCAGCGCTCTCGATCGGGGTTGCCATCCTGGTCGGCGTGGTCACCTGGCAGGTCGGGGCGATCGAGCGAGCGAAGTACCCCGCGATTCGGGCGACCCAGTCCCTCGCAGTGACCACGCCGCTGTTCCTGCTCTTGTTCGCGGCCAGCTACTTCATCCTCAGCGGCGACGACGCGTCGACGTTCACCGAGCCTCTCAGCCGTTCCGACGCGCTCTACCTGACCGTGACGATCTTCGCCACCGTGGGCTTCGGTGACATCTCGGCCCAGACGGAGAGCGCCCGCCTGTTCGTCACCGCGCAGATGCTGCTCGACCTGGTGGTCCTGGGCCTGGGTATACAGGTAATCCTGGGGGCCGTGAAAAGGGGCAAGGCGACTCCGAACGAACCTGACGACTGAGTGCCCTATGCCTCACGCCGGTTGGCGGGGCCGCCGTCAACCCGGCGCTTTCACACGATGAATGTGATTCAACCACCGGCGAGCTGCGCTGGGATGAGTCAGTTCCCAGCAGCCGCGACATTCGATGCGGCCGCCCAGCGCCAGCAAGGAGACTCGACATGTCCGAGCCGACAACAGCGAACTATCAGGGCGCCGGCCAGCAGCAGGAACCGCCGCCCAGCGGCTTGGCCACCGGGCTCATCGTGTTCGCCGGCGTGATGATGATCGTTGCTGGCGGGTTCCAGACCCTCGCCGGACTCGTCGCGATCTTCGAGGACGAGTTCTATGTCAGGACTCCGAACTACCTGCTCGAGTTCGATGCCACCAGCTGGGGCTGGGTCCACCTGCTGCTCGGCCTGCTGCTGCTGTTCGCCGGCTTGGCGGTCCTGAACGGCAAGGTGTGGGGTCGCACCATCGGCGTCATCCTGGCCGTGCTCAGCGCCCTGGCGAACTTCGCGTTCATCCCCTACTACCCGTTCTGGTCCATCACGGTCGTCGCGGTGGACATCTTCGTCATCTGGGCGCTGACTGCCCACGGCCGAGACATCACCCGGTGACCCATCTGTCGTGAGCGTTCGCTGAGAGCAGCTCGGCCGGGACAGGAGAACACCATGGAGCACGCCTCCACCACTGGCCGCGACGGCCCGCGGACCCGCTCCTTCGCCGCGAGCCTGCTGCTGGGTGTCGCCGCACTGACGATCGCACTGGCTGGAGTGAGATCCGTCTCCGAGATCGTCGGGCCGGTGTTCATGGCGCTGGTCATCACGATCACGCTGCACCCGATCCGGCTGCGGCTCGAACGGAGCCGACTCCCCGAGTGGGCAGCCTCCGTCCTCATGCTGGCCTCCGCTGTCTTGCTGCTCTCCGTCTTCGCCCTGGCCCTGGTGGTCTCCGTCGCCCAGCTGGCCGCGCTGGTGCCCGAGTACGCCGACCAGATCACGGACGGTGTCGAGAGCGCGGGGAACACCCTGAAGGACGCTGGTGTGGAGCAGGAGCAGATCGACGCGGTGGTCAACGCGTTCGACCCGGGGCAGCTCATCGACGTGGTCATGTCGGTGCTCTCCGGCACCCTAGGGCTGCTGACCGACCTCTTCTTCCTGATCACGGTGTTGTTGTTCATGGCCTTCGACACCGACTCCACCCGCCGAAACCTGCGAGCCTTGGGTCACCGGTTCCCGGACCCGATCGCCGCGCTGGACAACTTCGCGCAGGGCACCCGCAACTACATGGGGGTCTCGGCGAGTTTCGGACTGGTCGTCGCCGTCATCGACGGGCTCGCCCTGTACCTGCTGGATGTCCCCGCCGCCTTCGTGTGGGCGGTGCTGGCGTTCGTCACCAACTTCATCCCCAACATCGGCTTCATCATCGGGGTCATCCCACCGGCTCTCATCGCCCTGCTCGACAGCGGACCCGGTCTGATGGTCACCGTGATCATCGTCTACAGCATCATCAACTTCGTGATCCAATCCATCATCCAGCCTCGGGTGGTGGGCGACTCGGTCGGTCTCTCGCCGACGTTGACGTTCCTTTCGCTGGTCTTTTGGACCTGGGTGGTCGGGCCGGTCGGCGCCCTGCTCGCCGTCCCGTTCAGCCTGCTCACCAAGTCGCTCCTGGTCGAGGCTGACCCGCGCGGAAGGTGGGCCCTGCCCCTGATCTCCGGAAAGCCGGAGGTCGAGCCGCCACCGGAGCCGGAACACGGGGGCTCGGCCGCGCTTCAGCCTGGGGGAGCTCCGCGATGAGCTCGAGATAGACGCGAACGACCGTCGCAGCGTTCGACCCAGCAGTTCACACAGACAGAGTGATGAGAGCCGGCGACGACACCCCTAGGTTCGCACTGACCCCGCAACCGGAGGAGAGCGCTATGTCCACCACTGCCGAGCGGACCGCCGTCCCGCCCGCCATCACCACCCCGTCGGCCCTCGAGACGGCGTTGGGTGAGCTGAAGTTCGAGGACGGCTATCCGACAACCGAGACGGCGGAGAGGTTGCGCGACCACCTCGACTACCTCCATGGCGTGGAGGCATTCATGAACTCCATCCAGGGGGTGTCGACCTACGCGCTGCGAGCCGGGTTCCTGGACGCCGGGGTGAACGACGGTGACGTGCTGATCTTCTCCGGGCTGATGGACTCCCAGACGCTGTTCCTGACCGCGAACGCGGACACCGTGTACTTCTGCGCGTTCCTGGACCTCTCCGCCGGGCCGCTGGTGGTGGACACTCCGGCGGACACGCTGGGCATCGTCGACGACATGTGGTTCCGCTGGGTCACCGACTTCGGGCTGCCTGGCGCCGACCGGGGCGAGGGCGGCCGGTACCTGCTGGTCGGCCCCGGCTACGGCGGGCCGGTGCCTGAGGGCGGGCACTACGTCCGCCACTCACAGACGAATCACGTCCTGCTACTCGGCCGGGCGTTCATCGACCAGAACCCGGGCAACGACCCGGCCCCCACCGCGGCCCGGATCAAGGAGCAGCTCAAGATCTACCCCTACGCGCCCGGCGGCGCAGGCAGCAGCATTGGCGCGTACATGACCGGCCGCGGCCCGCTCGGTGCCCTGGCCAGCCCCGCCTCGCCCTGGTTCGTCGAAGGCACCGGACTGCCGGTGCAGACCATCCCGCCCAACGACTTCGGCCACTACGAGATGCTCGACGCCCTGGTGCAGATGGAACCCGCCGAGGCGCTCGACGTCGAGCTGGCCGGCCAGTTCGCCGCGATCGGCATCGTCAAGGACGACAAGTTCGCGCCCGACGACCGGATGCGCCGGGTTCTCGACCAGGCGGTCGCCGTCGGCAACGGCGCGGCCCGCACCCTCGGCATGGGTGCCCACCCGGCCGACGCCTTCCGCTACTACGACGGCCCGAGCGCCTGGTGGAACATGCTGTTCGAGGGCGGGTTCGAGTTCACCAACCCGCCGCCCATGGTCACCGCCCACGGCCTCGAGCCGTACCCGAACAGGGGTGCCCGTCAGCTGCACGGACGCACCGGATTCTTCTACACCGCCACCGGCATCACCCCCGCGATGTGCATGCGTCTGACCGGCGTCGGCTCCCAGTACCTGATCGCCAATGTCGACGCCGACGGCAACCAGGTCGACGGCGCGAAGAGCTACCGGATCACGCTCCCCAAGGACATCCCCGCTGCCCGGTTCTGGTCCTGCACCGTCTACGACAACCAGACCCGTTCCATGCTCCAGACACGTCAGCGCTATCCGCGTGCCGGCAGCCAGAGCTACCCCTCCCCCGCTGCCGAGCCCGAGCCCGACGGCAGCACGGTCGTCTGGTTCTCACCGACCCAGCCAGACGGCGTCGCCGACGGCAACTGGATCCAGACCGACCCCGAGAAGAGTTGGTTCGTCGTACTGCGCCTCTACAGCCCGCTCCAGCCGTTCTTCGACAAGACCTGGCGTGCCGGGGAGCTCGAACTCGTCGGCTGACACCGCCGTTTCCACCCACCAGTCATCCAGCACCGATGCGAACCTCGACTCGGTGACCATCCGAAGGAAGTGCCATGTCCCAGTTCACTGCAGAATCCGACACCCCTGTCCTCGACCTGCTGGCCCGCATGACAGCCGACTCGGTCGAGACGTCGACACTCGATGCCCAGACCATCGCGCTGGTCCGGATCGCCGCGCTGGTCGCCAGCGATGCGCCCGCCGTTTCCTACGCGCTGAACCTCGCGATTGCCGGCGAGGTCGGTCTGGACGCCGAGGACGTCCGGGGCGTCCTGGCTGCGATCGCGCCCATCGTCGGCACCTCGCGGGTCGCCGGGGCGACCGGCCGAATCGTGCTCGCGATCGGGGTCGCCATCGAGGAAGCAGCCGCGGAGTACGCCGACGCCGGCGGCCCAGAGTGACCGTCCGGCCCGGCGCGTCCGCCTGACCCAGCTTGCCCGTTTCCCCACGCCACATCCGCACGCTGCGTCGACCCGGAGGTCCGTCGCATGGAATCCATGGCGATCACGGCAGTCCTCGCGACGATCGTGGTCTGGTGCGTTCTCGCCGGCCGCCTGCAGCAGGCTGGGCTCACCGCCCCCATCGTGTTTGTGGCATGCGGCTGGGTGTTTGCAGACGCGTTCGACCTGCTCGATCTCCAAGTCGAACCCGAGCTTGTCAAGGTCATCGCCGAAGTCACCCTCGTCTGGGTTCTGTTCGCGGACGCGTCCCGAGTGCGGCTCGGGCAGTTCCGACGTGATCTGAACACCTATGCCCGGCTGCTCGGTGTCGGCCTGCCGCTGACGATCGCAGTCGGCGCCGGCGCCGCGATGCTCGTGCTCGGGTTTGACCCCTGGGCGGCCCTGCTGGTCGGCGCGGCGCTGGCTCCGACCGACGCCGCGCTCGGGGCGCCCGTCATGTCCAACCCGCATGTGCCGGCCAAAGTGCAACGCGCACTGAACGTCGAGAGCGGGCTCAACGACGGCATCGCCACCCCGATCGTGCTGGTGGCGATCGCCGGGGTCGCGAGCGAGGAGGGGATCCTTGGCGTCGAGAGCCCGGGTGGCGCCGTGGTCTCGCTGCTGGTCGGACTGGTGGCAGGTGTTCTCGTCGGTGGTGTGGGCGGCATGGTTACCAGGTTCGCTCGCGAGCGAATGTGGCTTTCCGAGGAACTCGCCGGCCCGGCCGTCCTCGCGCTCGCCCTGCTCGCGTACACCGCGGCGCTCGTGGTGGATGGGAACGGCTTCGTCGCCGCCTTCGTCGGTGGACTGGTCTTCGGGAACGTCGCCGGACCCAGCGGCGAGAAGGAGGTCTACTTCGTCGACCAGTCCGGTGACATGGCTTCGA
Organism: uncultured Actinomycetota bacterium; assembly: GCA_963830495.1. GTDB lineage: Bacteria > Actinomycetota > Actinomycetes > Propionibacteriales > Nocardioidaceae > CAWHMS01. The sequence continues at coordinate 611,282 of CAWHMS010000001.1, forward strand.
TGATCAGCTGGCTGATCTTCGGCGCGCTGGCAGTGCCGGTCATGCACGACTCCTGGAGCTGGACCATGCTGGGCTACGCCGCGCTCAGCCTGACCGTCGTCCGGATGCTGCCCGTCGCGATGGCGCTGCTCGGCGCGGGGTTCGACCGCTACAGCGTCGCCTTCGTCGGCTGGTTCGGTCCGCGCGGCCTGGCTTCGGTCATCTTCGCGCTGATCGCGCTGGAAGACTTGCACGGCGCCGGCGCGGACGTGGTTGCGGTCATCTCCCTCACGGTTCTGATCAGCGTCCTCGCGCACGGCTTCAGCGCCGTACCCGCGGCCAAACGTTTCGCATCGACTGGACCGGCTGCGTCCGACGCATCGGAGGCGAGCTCCGGGTCGGCCGCAGTGCCCGGCCAGGCTGAGCCGGGATGAGGTCGCTTCGGGCGGATCCCACCAGCTCAAGCCCGCTACGATCGCAAGACCGGCCCCCGATCGTGGCGGTCACCCACGCCCCGAGGAGTGATTCGTGTCGGACCGACCCAACATCTTGATCATCTGGGGCGGCGACATCGGGTCAGCAACCTCAGTTGCTACTCCGACGGACTCAGGGGTTATCGAACCCCGAACATCGATCGGATCGCCGCGGAAGGGGCCCGGTTCACCGACTACTACATTGAGTCACTTCCGAGTCCCGGTGGTGGGCGGGCCGCGCACGCCGCCGTGTGGCCCTGGCTCGCGACGCACGACGAGTACGCCCGCCGTATCCGCGAGCTTGTCAACGAGATCGTGCCGGGCTAGGGGTCCCGACGCATGAACCAGACGTGCGGGCCGCCCTCGGGCGGGTCAGCTTCCTCGACGACGTGGAATCCGTGACGCTCGTAGAGCGGCACGTTGCGCGGCGTGCCGGTCTCGAGGATGACGGCCGTGTTGCTCTCGCGTGTCCGCTCGAGCCCGAATTCGACGAGCGCCGAACCGATCCCCCGTCCCTGCCAGCCCGGCTCGACCGCCACGGAGTCCAGATGCCAGAGCGGCTCGGACGGGATTCTGGAGGCGACCCACCCGTAGAAGCGCTCGTGCCGCAGGCCGACGTCGTCGGTGACGTCGTGGGTCGTCGAATCGTCGACGTGCGTGAGGGCGTCATCCCAGACGCCTGACTGGTCGGGCGGCACCAGCACGAGGGCCCCGTGCCCGTCGGCGGTCTCCCAGACGAGCCCTTCGTCCAGCAACGGGCCGATGTAGAGCGCGTAGGCTCGAATGCAGCGTTCCTCAAGGTCGTCGCTTCGACCACCGAGCGGCCAGGTCAGCATCGGCTCGGTAACGAACGCACGGCCGAGCACATCAGCGATCCGGGCGATACGGCTCGGATCGGCCGGGCGGATCTCAACCACGGCTCGACATTACGACAGCGTCACGGACGCAGCTGAACACTCACTCAATGCGGGCGGACCCGGCGAAGCTGCTGCTGAAGAACGGCTCTAGCGTCAGACAAGTCGAGGTTCTCTGGATGGGCAGTAGGAACTCCCATCATCGGGGGACCTCGACGTCTACCCGATATCGGCACTACCCCGTCATCTATGAGAGCCCACACACACTTGGTGGACCAGTGAAGTGAACAAACGGACTAACTCCGGCGGCGCCGCCTCTTGACGCGCCCGTCCCGCGGAGGCTTGGCTTGGGGCCCGGGCTCATCTTCCCGCCCGCACCGATTCTCGGGAATGGAGAGCGCCATGACGCGCAGGTACAAGCAGTTCGGTCGGATGGCCGCGAGTGTAGGAGTCGCCTCCATGCTCTTCGCGGGCCTCGCGGTCAGCACACCACAGGCCGCGGGGCAGGACTGGGGTCGGTGCCTGGTGGGTTCCAGGGACACCCAGGCGGTCTTCGACCGCGCAGCCCGGGCGAGTGGTGTCCCCGAGGAACTGCTCCTCGCCGTGGGCTACCTGAGCTCGCGGTGGAGCCAGAACGAGGGCGCGCCGAGCACCTCGGGTGGGTACGGCGTCATGCACCTGACCGACTTCGCCGTGGGCCGCTCCGGTGGCGCTGCGAAGGGTGACACCGGCCGCGGCGCCGACCGGGCTGGGACCCTGCGGCTCGCCGCTGACCTGACCCACTTCGCCCCCGCGCAGCTGCGCTCGGACCATGTGGCGAACATCTGCGGCGGCGCGGCCGTGCTGGCGTCGTACCAGCCGGGCACCATCTCGCAGCGGCCGGCTGACTGGACGACGGCGATCGCGAGCTACGCCGGGACGGCGGAGAAGGCGAAGATGGTGCAGTACACCGGCCAGGTCTTCGACGTGCTGCGCAGCGGCGCCACGGAGACCACGGACCTCGGCGACACCGTCACGCTCGCCTCGCGAGCGGGTGCCCAACCCGACCGCGACGGACTGGAGGCGGCGGGCGCGCTCGAGCCGGGCATCGACGAGCTGGAGTGCCCCGACACGATCGAGTGCGAGGCCATCGAGGCGCTCTACGTGCAGACCGACCCCACCAACCCGAGGGCCTACGTCAACTACGACCTCGCCGACCGTGAGAACGACGTGACCATCGACTATCTGGTCGTGCACGACACCGAGTGCGACTACGAAGACTGCGTCCGCTACATCCAGACCCCGGACCGCTTCGTGTCCTGGCAGTACACGATCCGGTCCGCCGACGGGCACGTCGCCCAGCATGTCGCCAACCACAACGTGGCCGCGCACGCCGGCAACTGGTACATCAACATGCACTCGATCGGTTTGGAGCACGAGGGGTACGCCGCGGGTCAGGGCCGCTGGTACACCGACTCGCTCTACCGGTCGTCTGCCGAACTCGGGAAGTATCTCGCGGCGAAATACGGCTTCGAGCTCGACCGAGCCCACGTCGTCGGCCACGAGGAGTTCCAGTCGGTCAACTACAAGTGGGACCCGGGCCCTTATTGGGATTGGGAGCGATACATGGAGCTTCTCGGCGCACCGATCCGGCCCGAGGGGAAGGGTCGGAGCGAGATCGTCACGGTGAAGCCGGGCTACGAGGACAACCAGCACTTGATGGAGTGTCCCTCCGACCCGCAGGTCCCCAGCAGCGAGCGGGTGCCCTGCCCACCGGCCGGCACCAGCTTCGTCTACATGCACACCGCTCCGAGCGAGTCCGCCCCGCTCGTTGGCGGCGACGACTACGACGTCGAGGAGCGCGACAGCCACGCCGTCGCCGGTCACAAGCTGTTCGTCGAGGACGTCCAGGGCGAGTGGATCAAGACCTGGTGGGACGGCGCCGAGGCCTGGCTGCACAATCCCGACGACGACGAGGTGGTCGTGCCGTCCAGGGGCGAGTACGTCACCCCGAAGGGCAACACGCCGGTCACGGTCTACGCCCGGGCCTACCCCGAGCAGGCGGCGTACGCCGGGACCCCGGTGCCCTACCAGGGGCAGCCGACGCTCGACTCAATCACGCTCAAGCCGGGCCAGGAGTACGTGCTGGCCGACAAGACGGTCCCGACCGACTACTACCGGGCCACGTCCTACTACAACCAGCTGCCCGGCGACGGCACGGTGATCCGCGGCCAGGAGAAGTACTACCAGATTTGGGTTGGTCACCGGTTCGGCTACGTCAAGGTGCCGGACGTCAACGTGCTCACTTCCGGACGCCGCTGACCTGTCGGACCATGCGCCACCGCCGATGAACTGCCGGTGTGGGGATGGTGTGTCCGGAATACGTCAATGCTCCCGAACAACCACGACAGGAGAGGCCATGATGACCCCAGCTGTCGGGGGCTAGTCATCGGGGGTCCACCCGTCCGCCACGTCGGCCTGGAACAGGTAGTCGTAGGAGATGTCCCTACCGTCCGTCGCGAGCTCAGTCGCGTCGCGGTTCGGACACCAGCCTGGAGAACAGGTCGACGTACTGTCCGAGGTGGCGATCTCCCAGGAACTCCGAAAGCACCCGGACGTGAGCTGCGGCCCCGAGTCGGGCCGCGAGCGCGGGCTCCTCGACGACGCGACTGAGCACGTCGGCGAACTCGTCGAGGTCGTGCGGGTCATCGACGAGGAGGCCGTCCTGACCGTCGGTGATCTGGTCCTGGATCCCGCCCAGCCTGCTGGCCACCACGGGGCGAGCCTTCCACATCGCCTCGGTGACGGTCAGTCCGAACCCCTCGACCAGGCTCTTCTGCACCACCACCGTGGCGTGCCGCTGCAGGGCGTTGACGATGACGGCGTTCTCGTCGGCGTCGTCCATCGGAATGGAGGCCAGGTGAACGCGGTCGCGTACTCCGTCGGGAAGCCGCAGACACAGGTCCCGGCACTCCGCGAGCACCTCGGCGCCCTCCGGATCGTCGCTCACACCGGAGACCTCGGCGCCGGCGAGCACGAGGTGGGCACCGGCCAGGGGGCTCCGGCCGGCGGCGCGGACGAAGCCGTTCATCACACCCGCCATGTCCTTGAGACGGTCCCACCGACTCACCTGGACCACCAGTGGCACGTCGGGAGCCGGGGGGGCGCTGCCGAGCAGGAGCCCGCCTGTGTCGCGATGGGGTCGGACCGTCCCGGCGCTGCCGTCCCGTCTGACGAAGTCGACCGGTCCTTCCAGGACGCCGTCGGCCACCATCCCCACCCGGGCGAGCACGGCGGTGACCAGCTCACGAGGGAGCGACATGTTCTTGACCGCGAACGGGTCGATCGAGGGGGGGATGACGACCAACCGGTCATCCTCGACCCACGGCGGCGCATAGTCCCGCCGAGAGAACACCATCGCACGAGCCTGCGACAGGTAGGGCTGAAGGAAGCCCCAGCCAACCTCAGTGAGGTCGTTCGGCCGGTCGCGCCCGATGTGGCAGCGCCAGACGACGTGCGCTCCCAGATCGCCGAGACCCGCGGTCAACCCTGCAGTCTGAGGATCGTGGAGGAGCACGACGTCACCTGGGGAAACGCGCTCGACCAGTTGCGAGAGATTGGCGCGGAGCACAGCTTCGTAGTGGGCGTGCTCGGCGGTCCCGAGAGGTCCGCCATCCCCCCGTTCACCGTGCAGTGTGTTGTGCAGTCGTTTCGTGATCGCGAAGAACCCCGGATCGGCGTCCAGGACCAGCCATCGGTTGTCGATGCCCGCCCCCTTGCCGTAGGCCAGCAAGGTCTGCAGCATCTCCGCGACGCCGCCACCGCTTGCGGTGGCATTGACGTGCCAGACGACCCGGTCGCCGAACGTTGCACGCGCCTGCTCGGCCGCGGCGGCGAGCCGCCCGGCCCGGTCGTCGGGAAGGATCGCGGCGAGCCGCTCGAACGAGACCGGCTGGACGGTGACCTCCTCCATGGCGTGATGCTCCTACGACCGCCCCCAAGACGCCAGCGAAGGGCCGCGGCCCGCTCAGTGATCGAACGGCGGCAAGACGAGCCGGACTTTGCCCAGAACGCTGATCGCGTCGCCGTGGTCTTACCGGCCCCGTTCGGACCGAGAAATCCAGTGATCCGGCCTGGCCCGACAGCGAACGTGCACACCGGCGAGGGTGGCCACCTGACCGATCCTCTTCATCGCGGAGTCGAACGCAAGCACGATCCACCTCCACCTCCAGTGTCTCGCGCCAGCCACGAACCACCTTGGGCACAACGCCCCATCCACGAAGGCCAAGGGCCTTCCGATCGGCGCGAAGGCCGGCGACACCGGCTGGCGGGACAAGGACGACTCGGGCGGCAAATCCGAGCCACGGTTGCTAGCCGACCGAGTGTCATCAGGTTGGGAGCGCGAGGTTCCTTCGGCGCAGCAGGAAGATTCCGGCGGCGGCCAGCAGCGCGGACGCAATGGCGAGCCCGAGGACCGGTCCGGTACTGATGGCCTCGGCCGGTGCGTTGGGCACGTGGGTGAACGGCGATAGGTCCAGCAGCCATGTCGGCAGCCCCAGTGATGGCGCGAACATCGGCCCGAGGAAGACCGAGAACACGACCAGTGTCCAGGAGAGACCGACCGACCAACGCGGCAGCAGCATCACCAAGGCGACGACGGTGGCGCCGAGCACGGCGATGGCGGGGAGCTGGACAAGGGCGGCACCGACCAGATCACGCAGCAGCGATGCAGTGCCGCCGAGCACCTGGCCGCCGGTGATGCCCATCGCCGCCGCGAAGACCAGCATCAGCAACACGGCACCTCCCAGGGAGTTGACGACGTAGGCGCCTAGCCAGCGAAGTCGGGAAACCGCGGTGCCGAGCACTGGCTCCAGCGTGCCGTGTGTCTCGTCGTGGTGCAGGCGAAGCAAGAGCGTGACCACGTAGATCGCCACGGCCATTCCGGCGATCTGCATCATCGAAGCCCAATAGGCGCCGAGCAGGTCGGCATCACCGCCGAACGCGGCGTACCACTCCGTCGCCTCACCCTCGAGTCCCTCGATCTGGTCGCTCAGCGCCCCGAAGACCAGGCCGAAGCCGAACAGGCCGATCGCCCAGCCCAGCAGCGCTCCACGCTGCAGCCGCCAGACGAGGCCGGCGGGGCTCAGCAAGGCCGGACTCGCGTGGTCAGCACCCCTGCGCTCGGGCCACATGCCCCGACCGACGTCGCGCCTGCCGATGAGCACGACGCCCACCCCGAAGAGCGAGGCCGTCACCAGCACGGCGAGACCCAGCGGCCACCACAGGTTGTCCGCGAAGGGCCGCATCTGCTGACCCCACCCAATCGGGGAGAGCCAAGCCGGCCACGCGCTGGTGACCCTCAGTGCTGCTGAGTCCACGGTCCCGAGCATGTTGCCCAGCGCCGCAAGCATGAATGCAACGCCGAGGCCCGCACCTGAAAGACCGATCGCGCCGCGCGAGGTCGATGCCAGCTGTGAGGTCACCGCGGCGACGCCGGTGAACACGAGACCCACGAGAGCGATCGAAGATCCTGCGACCAGGGAGCCAGCCGCGGGCTGTCCTGCAACCACCATGCCGAGTCCGAGCAGCACGGCAAGCACCAGGTTCGCAGCGACCGCCACGATCACGGCTGCAGACAGCGAGGCGTAGCGGCCGACCACGCCGGCACTCAGCATCTCCTCACGCCCCAGCTCTTCGGCCTGGCGGGTGTGCCGGACGACGGCGAGCACGCTCATCATGGCGGCGAGCACCGCCAGGGTCAGGGCATCCCGGTGCAGCGTGTAGCCCCCAACACTGGGGCCGGCCACCAGGCCGAGCACCCGCATGCCGGGGTTCTCGACGACGATCCGAGTGTCCGGCTCCAGGAGCAGCGGGTGCTTGGAGTACTGGTCCTCGAACATGGCCGTCGTCGCAGCCAGGAATGCAGCCATCCCGAGGATCCAGGCGGGCAGGGTGATCCGGTCACGCCGCAGCGCGAGGCGGACCAACCGCATCGTGCCGGTGAAGCCGCTCATCGTGTCTTCACCACCGCGGCACCGGCATCCAGGTAGGCACGGCGATGTCCTCGTCGTAGTGCCGCAGGAAGAGCTCCTCCAGCGTGGGCGGCGAGGTGATCATCGACCGCACCTGCAGGTCAACCAGATGCTCGAGCACGTTGTTCAGCTCGCCCGGGTCGACGCTGAACTCGGCGTGGCCGTCGAGCACGCGGGCGTCGTGCACGCCGGCCCACAGCCCAACCGACTCGAGCGGCTTCACAGTGTCCACCACCACGGATGTGCGGGTGAGATGACGCAGCTCATCGAAGGTCCCGGTTTCGGCGGCCTGGCCGGCCCGTATGATCGTGACGCGATCGCAGAGCGCCTCCACCTCAGACAGGATGTGACTGGAGAGCAGAATGCTCCGTCCGGCGGCACGCAGCTCCTGGACGACATCCTGGAAGACCGACTCCATCAGCGGGTCCAACCCCGAGGTGGGCTCGTCCAGCAGGTAGAGCTCCACGGGCGACGAGAACGCCGACACCAGGGCGACCTTCTGCCGGTTCCCCTTGGAATAGGCGCGAATCTTCTTGGTCGGATCCAGCTGGAAGAGCTCGAGCAGCTCCTTCCTGCGATCCGAGTCGAGCCCTCCCCGCAGGTCGCCCAGCAGGTCGATCACCTCGCCGCCGGTGAGGTTGGGCCACAGGTTCACCTCACCGGGCACGTAGGCCAGACGCCGGTGCAACGCCACCGTGTCGTGCCACGGGTCACCGCCGAGTAGCGCGACGTGCCCGGCGTCGGCTCGCAGCAATCCGAGCAGAACGCGGATCGTGGTGGTCTTCCCCGCGCCGTTCGGCCCAAGGAAGCCGTGCACCTCGCCGGTCTCGACATGCAGATCGAGATGATCCAGGGCACGGGTCCTACCGAAGTCCTTCACGAGCCCGGAGACCGCTATGGCAGCCGTCACTGTGGTCACCTTCCTTGGCTCTTGCCGCGGGGCAAGACGTCCCCAACTCTCAGCACATCGCAACCTCGCGGCCACGGGCAGAGCCCAACGCCCCAAGGAAGGGGGCCCTATGTCATCCAGGTTCGGACGACTTCCGGGTCCGGCACGCTCCCTCAGTCACCCCGGCGAAGCCGGGTTGGCGCTCGAGAGGCCGGGATGGGTCGATGGTGTCGACCCCAAGGCCCGTACCGGCGCGGGGCGGGGCGTGTGGCTGGACGACTCGCGCACCGTGGTCACTCGACTAGGTACACACTTGCCTACATGGCCGCCACGCTCCCCGACTCCATGACTGCGTGGAGCTGCGATGCGCCGGCCCCTGCCCCGAGCCTTCCGCTCACCATGCGATCACGACCCCTCCCCCGGCCATGTCCCGACGAGGTGCTCCTCAAGGTTTCGGCGTGCGGGATCTGTCGCACCGACCTGCACCTGATCGAGGGAGACCTGGTGCCCCGTCGACCTGGTGTCGTGCCCGGCCACCAGGTGGTGGGGCGTGTCGTCGCCTCCGGAGAGAGCCAGACGCGGTTCGCGATCGGTGACCGGGTCGGAATCGCCTGGTTGCGTGCCACCTGCGGCGCATGTCGATGGTGCCGCCGGGGTGAGGAGAACCTGTGCCCGGGCTCCCGCTACACCGGGTGGGACGCCGACGGCGGGTTCGCGGAGTACGCCGTCGTGCCTGCCGCATTCGCGTACCGCCTGCCGCACACTCTTACTGACGCACTCGCGACACCCCTTCTTTGTGCCGGCATCATCGGCTACCGGGCCTTGCGGCGCTCGTCGCTCCCGCCCGGCGGCCGGTTGGGGATCTACGGCTTCGGCTCCAGTGGGCACATCACCGCCCAGCTCGCCTTGGCTCTGGGCGCGGAGGTCTTTGTGATGACGCGCGCAGCGGCGGCCCGGGACCTCGCTGGCGAGCTCGGCGCGTCATGGGTCGGTGGCCCGTCCGACCCCCCGCCGGAACGCCTGGACTCTGCCATCGTCTTCGCTCCGGTCGGTGGACTCGTGCCGGCGGCTCTCGAAGCCCTCGATCGCGGCGGCACGCTCGCCCTGGCGGGGATCCACATGAGCGACATCCCGTCCCTGGACTACGGCCGACACCTGTTCCAGGAGCGGAGCGTCCGTAGCGTGACCGCCAACACCCGCGCCGATGGCGAGGAACTGATGCGACTGGCGGCCAGGCTCCCCCTTGACGTGCACGTCATCGAGTACGGGTTCGACTCCGTTCCTCGAGCGCTTCTCGACCTGGCCACGGACCGGTTCTCCGGCTCCGCTGTCGTCACGGGCTTTCCCAGTTAGGGCTGATGGGCCGTGTCCCCAGGACCCGAGCACGAGCATGTGCGCGGTCGAGGAGAGCTGGAGGCGTTGGCGAGGACCAGCGGACGTCCTTCCAGCTGTGCCTGCTCGGCCGCCCACCGCAGCGCCCATCCCTTGAAGACCGACTCGGCGACGCCGACCACGACCGCGCCATGCACGTTGGCGGTCATCTCCTGCTCGCTCTCGACGTTCGTCTACAGCCTCGCGACCGGACGTCGGATACGGCAGGGCCCAACGGGTCGGGCCGGTAGGGACCAATGAGGCCCGGTTCGCGAAGCGTCAGGCTTCCTCGGGCACCATCAGGATGGCGCCAGCCGGGCACTCCTGGACGCAGAGACCGCAGCCCTTGCAGTAGTCGAGGTCGATGACGTACTCGCCGGGAGGCCCGACCTTGATGATCGCGTCGTCGGGACACATGGCGTAGCAGTTGTCACAGGAGAAGCAGCTCCCGCACGACAGGCAGCGGCGTGCTTCGTACAGAGCGGTCTCACCGTCCAACCCGTGCACGACCTCGTCGAAGGTGGAGCTGCGCCGGGCCAGCTCGAGTCGAGGCCGGTGCGTGCGGTCGGCATCCTCGAAGTACCAGGTGTTGAGGGCCTCGTACGGCGCCAGGTCGACGGGCGGATCGGGTGCGGCCTGACGTCCGGCCAGCCAGTCGTCGAGGCTCTCCGCCGCCCGACGGCCATGTCCGATGGCGATGGTCACAGACCGCTCCCCCACCACGACGTCGCCGCCGGCGAAGACGCCGGACCGCGTGGTGGCCAGTGTGTTGTCGGTGTCGACGATCCCGCCGGTGACGCGCAGGGCGGGGGTGTCGCCCAGAAGCGAGAGGTCGGTGTCCTGGCCGAGCGCCAGCACCACGCTGTCAGCAGCCAGCCTTTCGGTGCGTCCGGTGGGCTGGGGGAAGCCGGCGTCGTCGAGCTCCATCTGCTCGACGACCAGACCGTCGGCGTCGACCCGCTCGATCGTCCTGAGCCAGTGGAAGAGCACCCCCTCCTCCTCAGCGTCCGCGACCTCCTCGGCGTGGGCGGGCATCCGATCACGGGTGCGGCGGTAAACGATGACAGCGTCCGAGGCGCCCAGGCGGCGCGCCGTACGCGCGGCATCGACGGCCGTATTGCCACCCCCATAGACCGCGACCCGCCGGCCGAGGAGCGGCCGCTCGCCGCCCTCGAGTCCATGCAGCAGCGAGATCGCGTCAAGCACGTGAGCGGCGGAGGCGGCGGGCAGGTAGGTACGACGCCCCAGCTGCGCGCCGACAGCCAGGAACGCGGCGTCCCAACCCTCACCGGCCATCACGCTGTCCAGGTGGGTCACGGGCCGATCCAGCTCGAGCTGAATGCCCAGGTCCAGCAGACGGGCGATCTCGGCGTCGAGCACCTCTCGTGGCAACCGGTAGCGCGGGATGCCGTACCGCATCATCCCGCCGGCGACCGGTGCCGACTCCCGCACGGTGACGGCGTGTCCGCGAAGAGCGAGGTGGTAGGCCGCGGAGAGCCCGGCCGGGCCAGAACCGACCACCAGCACCCGCCGTCCGGTCGGGGGTGCGGTGACCTCCACACGCCAGCCCTGTGTCAGTGCCTCGTCACCCAGGAAGCGCTCTACGGAGTTGATGCCCACGGCCTCGTCGAGGTGGCCACGGTTGCAGGCGGTCTCGCACGGGTGGTAGCAGACCCGGCCGCAGACCGCGGGGAACGGATTGGTCTCCATGATGCGGCGCCAGGCGGCCTCGTAGCCTGCCGCGCCGCTCTCCGCGTCGTACAGCCAGCTACGGACGTCCTCGCCGGCAGGGCAGGCGTTGCCACAGGGCGCCGTCTTCTTCACGTAGACGGGACGCTCAGTGCGCCACGCGCCGGTGTGGTCGGCGCGGCTGGAGCCGGGGCCAAGGCTGACGGCGAACGGAAGCTTCATGACTCCTCCTCGGGAACCAGTCCGAACCGGGCGATGTCGCGGTCGGCCTGCGCCTGGAGCGCGGCCACCACGTCCGGGCGACCGGGTCCGGCGAACAGGTGCTTGAACCGGGCTTGCAGCCGGAGGTAGTCCTCGACCGGCACCCGGCTCCGGATCGGGGTGACGTGCGTCACCGTGCCGTGTTCGGCCTCGAAGACGGGGAAGAGACCGCTCTGGGTCGCCAGCCGGGCCACCCGCACGGTGTCGCCGGCATCGGAGCCCCAGCCGAGCGGACAGGGGACGAGCACGTGCAGGTAGCGGGCGCCGTGCAGCGACATGGCGGTCGTGACCTTGGCCTCGAGGTCGTGCAGGTCGGCCACCGTGGCGGTGGCGACGTAGGGGATCTCGTGCGCCATGGCGATGCGTGGCAGGCTCTTGCCGGTGCCGAACGCGTTGCCGATCCCCTGTCCGACAGGGCGGGTGTTGGCCGTGTTGGCTCCAGGCGGGGTGGCCCCAGAGCGCTGCACGCCGGTGTTCATGTAGCCCTGGTTGTCGTAGCAGACGAACAGCACGTCGTCGTTGCGCTCGAGCATTCCGGAGAGGCAGCCGAGCCCGATGTCGACGGTGCCGCCGTCGCCGGCCTGGGCCAGCACTCGGACGTCGTCGCGCCCCGTCGCCGCCAGCGCGGCGGCCACCCCTGAGGCTACGGCGGCAGCGTTGCCGAACAGCGAGTGCAGCCACGGAACCTGCCAGGCGGACTCGGGGAACGGTGTGGAGAACACCTCGAGACATCCCGTGGCGTTAACCGTGACCAGTCGGCCGTTCGTCGCGCGCATGGCTGCGTCCATGACGAACCGGGCGCCGAGGGCCTCGCCGCAGCCGCGGCAGGCCCGGTGTCCGGACGTGATCGAGCTGGCCCTGTCGGTGGAGGACTGGACGGTCCGCTCGTCGGGGTCGAGCAACCGGTTGCCGGCCGCGAACGTGCCGACCTGGTAGAGCTTGAGCGGCGTCGTGGTCATGGCCGTCCTCCACCACTCGGATGCGCATCGGCGAGCTCGCGGGCGAGCTCCGCGTCCGCCCGCGCATGGTCGAGGTCGTAGAAGGTGAGCTTGTCGTTGGCCAGCCGTCCCTGGACGGCGTCGAGCACGAGCCGCTCCAGAACGTCTCGGGTGACGGGGCGTCCACCGAGACCCAGGACGACGTCGTGGACCGTCGTACCGCTAGGAGCCGACAGGCGCACGTCCTGGCCCAGGATGCTGCCGGAGCCGACCGCCATTGCGCGATTGATGACGATGACGCGCGAGGCGCGCCTGAGGTTGCGCCGTACCTCGTCGAACGGCCATGGGCGGTAGCACGTCACTCCGAGGGCGCCCACCGCCACGCCCTGGTCACGCAGGTCGTCCACAGCGTCGGCAAGGGTCCCGAGAACCGAGCCCAGCGCGACGACGAGCACGTCGGCGTCAGCGGTGCGGTAGGGCCGCACCAGACAGCCCGAGTCGCGGCCGAAGGCAGTTGCGAACTCGCTGGCCACCTCGGCGACCACGTCGAGCGCTCGCAGCTGGCGACGTGCCATCAGGTACTTCACCTCGGTGAAGGCCTCGGGCCCCACCATCGCCCCGATGGTGACCGGTTCGTCAGGGTCGAGCCACTGCCGCGCCCGGAACGCGGGGAGGTAGGCGTCGACCTGTTCCTGCTCGGGGACGTCGATCCCCTCGACGGCGTGGGTCAACACGAAGCCGTCCATGCAGACCATCACCGGCAGGGAGAGCCGCTCGGCCAGGGCGAACGCCTGCACGTGCAGGTCGACGGCCTCCTGGTTGGAGGACGCGAAGAGCATCAGCCAGCCGGCGTCACGTTGGGACATCGCGTCCGAGTGGTCGTTCCAGATGTTGATCGGCGCACCCAGGGCGCGGTTCGCCACGGTCATCACGATGGGCAGTCCCAGCCCCGAGGCGTTCGGCAGCGCTTCGGCCATGAAGAGCAGCCCCTGGCTCGCGGTCGCCGTGTAGGCCCGGGCGCCGGCCGCAGAAGCACCGATGCACGCCGAGAGCGCGCCGAACTCGGACTCGACCATCAGGTACTCGCACGGGGCCAGCCCGCCCGAGCCGACCAGCTCGGAGAGGGCCTCGACGATGTGGGTCTGCGGGGAGATCGGGTACGCCGCCACGACGTGCGGACGGCACCGGGCCACGGTCTCGGCGACCGCGCGCGACCCTTCGAGCTGCCTAAGCAACGGTCTCACTCTCCTGGGTCTGGGCCGCGACGAGGTCGCGTGCCTGACGGGCCAGGGTGACGTTCGCGTCGGCGACCTGTTGGCCCATGCCGGCGAACCGTCGGTGGATGGCACTCTCGACGGCCTCGGGCTCGAGCAAGCCCGTGATACCTGCCACGGCACCGACGAGTGCGGTGTTGGGCAGCGGGCGTCCGAGGAGCCGGCGGGCGAGGTGGTTGGCGGGCACGTTGACCCATCGGCCGGCCGCCCCCGGCTCGAGGCCACCTGTGACGAGATCGTCCAGCGACCGGTTGGTGTTGACCAGGACCGTGCCGTTGTCGGCCAGGCCGGCGAGAACGGCGGGGTCGCGCAACAAGGTCAGGTCCTGCACGACGACGACATCGGGATGGGTGATCGGGTCGTGCGACCTGATGGCACGGTCGGAGATTCGACAGCCGGCCATCACCGGCGCACCCGTGCGCTCGGATCCGAAGCTCGGCAGGGCCTGGGCGTGCAGGCCCTGGTCGAAGGCCGCCATCGACAACAGCTCCGCCGCCGTGACGACCCCTTGGCCACCACGGCCGTGGATGCGGATCTCGAGATTCATGATCCCGGCGTCACGTGAGTGCCGACCAGCCGCGTCAGCTCTAGGAGGCGGGCGGTGTAGCCCCATTCGTTGTCGTACCAGCCGAAGACCTTCACGAAGCGGCCCGCCGCCTGGGTGAGCGAGGAGTCGAACACGCAGGACGCCGGGTCGCCGATAACATCCACGGAGACGAATGGGCCGTCCTCGTAGCGCAGCCGGCCGCTCAGGCTCCCGGCACTCGCAGCTGCCTCGAACGCCGCGTTGACCTCGGTCACCGTGACCTCCCGGTCGAGCAGGACGGCCAGGTCGACGAGGGATCCGTCCACGACGGGCACGCGCAGGGCGACGCCGTCGAGGCGGCCCACCAACTCGGGCAGAACCTGGCCCACGGCCTTCGCCGCACCCGTGGTGGTCGGGACGATGTTGACCGCGGCGGAGCGCGCGCGGCGGGCGTCCTTGTGGGGGGCATCGAGGAGGTTCTGGTCGCCGGTGTAGGCGTGCACGGTGCTCATGAAGCCGTGCTCCACCCCGAAGTCGTCGTGGAGCACCTTGACCATGGGAGCGACACAGTTGGTCGTGCACGATGCGTTGGAGACGACGTCGTGCCGGCTGGGGTCGTAGTCCTGGTCGTTGATGCCCATCACGAAGGTCGCGTCGACTTCTTTGCCCGGCGCGGAGATGACCACTTTGCGGGCGCCGACCGCGAGATGGGCGCCGGCCGCGTCGACGGACCGGAACTTCCCGGTGCACTCGACGGCGACGTCGACGGCGAGCTCGCCCCACGGCAGCTCGGCCGGCGTCGCGACGCTGGTGACCACGATCTTGTGCCCGCCGATGACCAGCGAGTCATCGCCTGCCTCGACCTCGATGGGAAACGGACCGAAAGTGCTGTCGCGACGCAGCAGCGTCGCCAGCATCCGGGTGTCGGCCAGGTCGTTGACGCCGACGACCTCGATGTCGTCGCTCAGTACGGCCTGTCGCAACAGCGTCCGGCCGACCCGGCCTAGTCCATTGATGCCGATCCTGATCATCGCTGCGCCCTTCTCTGTCGTTCCTCACATGGCACCTTCACCATCGCCCGGCCACGGCCGGGCTGGGCAGGGCGGGAGGGCCCGCACCCGGTGGACCAAAGTCCCGTCCCACCAGGTCGAGACCTTCGTCCCTGTCCACGTCGCCGGGCTCTCGGCACGGTGGCCGCAGGCCGGAAGGAAGCACGGCCATGACGACTGGCATGACGAGTGCATGACGAGTGGGACCCGCGCTGGAGTCCGCGACCTGGCGGACCGGATGAGCCGCGAGTACACCGGAGCGTCACCACAGGCCACCCATCGTGCCCCAGGTGAAGAACACCAGGAGCCCGAGCGTGTTGGAGAACCCGTGCCCCAGTACGGCGGCCCACACGCTGCGGATAGCGGAAGCGCAGCCACCCGAAGAACAGTCCGTCGAGGAAGGTCACCGCGATACCCACGACGCCTTGCTCGGTGTGGATCCCTGCGAACAGCGCTGCCGCGCCCACCACCGCGATGGCCTGTGCGAGCAGGCGCCCGCCGAACAGCTCGGTCAACCGGGTGACCACGAAACCTCGGAACGCGGTCTCCTCGACCAGGGCACCGAGGATCCAGGAGGCGACCACCAGCATCACGAGCAGAGCGACATCACCCTGTAGGTCGGCGAAGACGCCGAAGTCCTGCTCGCGCTCCGTCGTCCGTTCAAGGATTGGCATCACCAACCCGACCTGGAACACCGACCAGGCAGCGACCAGGAGTCCGACGAATCCCGCCGTGCGGGCTGGTGACGGCAGACGATGGAACCCCAGCGAGGCCGGACCCTCCCGGCGCAGCACCAGTGACAGAGCAGCCACGGCCACGATGACGACTGCGGGGATGAGCAGGTCGAGCACCACGGCCCCGGTGGCGGCGACCACCTCCAGGCCGACCCACCCGACGCGGCGGGCGCTCCGGGTCTCCAGTTCCTCTTGTACTCTCAGCTCCCTAGCCTCCTCGTCGCCCGTTGCGACACCCGCGGGAAACCCACCGATTGGTCGCCGGTCACTCTCCCGCCGGCGCGAGTACCTGCGTCCGGCTGCGACGACCAGGCCGGGCAGCGCGGCGGCAGCCGACAGCATCACGATCTGCTGGGCTGTGAGGGCTTCGGTGCCGAGCAGGTCGCGCAGACCTGGCGCGAGGACGCCAGCCAGCTGACAGACGCCCGCCGCCAGGACGGCGACCTCGAGCCCCCGGTCGCGCCAGGTGGCACCGTGACGGGGAGCCCGCAGCGCGAGGGCGACACCGAGCTGGCCGAGCCCCAGGGTGAGGAAGACGACGGTCTGAACGGGTCCCCCAGCACGGAAGGCGAGCCAGCCGGCCACGAGCGAGACCGCCGCCGTCAGCAGACCTGCCGTGGCGATCTGACGCAGGAGCGTTCCGTCCAGGATGGACCGCTGTGGCGAGGGGGACGGCCGTCGCATCAGAACGGGGTCCAGCGGCTCGGCTCCGAAGGCCACACCGGGCACCCCGTGAGTGACCATGTTGACCCACAGGATCATCGCGGGCGTCAGCGGCAGGGGCATGCCGAGCAGTGGTGCCACGAGGATGACAAGCATCTCCGCCAGCCCGCCCGCCAGCCCGTATCGCAGGAACGTGCGGATGTTGGCATGGATGCGCCGACCCTCCCCGATGGCCACCATGACCGTCTTTAGGTTGTCGTCGACGAGCACCAGGTCGGCTGCCTGCCGGGCCACCTCGGTGCCGCGGCCTCCCATCGCCACACCGATGTCGGCCCGTCTGAGGGCGGGTGCGTCATTGACGCCATCACCGGTCATCGCGACTACGTGCCCGTGGGCCTGCCAGGCGTCGACGATGTCGACCTTCTGCTCGGGCCGCGTCCGCGCGTACACGTCGATCGACTCGACGCGGTCGGAATGTTCGCCTCGCGCAACACCGGCACCGTCGCAGACCTCGCCGTCCTCTCGGTGGATGCCGACCGCCGATCCAACCGCCGTGGCCGTGCCTGCGTGGTCACCAGTGACCAGGACGGTCCTGACGCCGGCCGCGTGGCAGGCGTCCACGACGCCGCGCGCGTCCGCGTGGGGCGGGTCCACGACGCCGACCAGGCCGACCCAGCTGCTGTCTTCGGCGACGGCGAGGACCCGGTATCCCTCCTTGGCCAGAGAGTCCGCTTCGCTGCGGGCTGCGTCGACGTCCGGTCCGGGAGGGAGGAGGTCCAGGATCACCTCGGGTGCGCCCTTGACCACGTCGAGGCACCGACCGTCATCCCTCCTGAGGAGGGTCCGCATCATGCGGTGCCCCTCGTCGAAGGGGGTGTCCTCGACCCGCGTCCACCCGTCGGCCAGCGCCTCCGGCATGAGGCCCCGCTTGGCGGCGGCGACCAGCAGTGCGACGTCGAAGGGATCGCCGATGGCCCGCCACGTGTCGCCGTCGCGTGCCCCCAGTGTGGCGTCGTTGCAGAGGGCGGCGTCGCGCAGCAGCCGTTCCGCGCCCAGTTCCGCTTTCTCCGACCCACTCACGCGACCCTCGACGCCGAGCCCGTCGCCTGAGACGGTGCAGGATCCTTCGGGGGTCCACAGGTGCCGAGCGACCAGGATCCCCTTGGTCAGGGTGCCGGTCTTGTCCGAGGCCAGCACGGTGACCGAGCCGAGCGTCTCGACGGCGGGCAGCGAGCGCACCACTGCCGACTGTCGGGCCATCCGATGTGCGCCGAGGGCCAGTGCCACCGTGACCACGGCGGGAAGGGACTCGGGGATGGCAGCGACGCCTAGGCTGACCGCCAGGATGGCCGCATCGGCGAACGACGTCCCGCGCAGGACGCTGAGCGCGAGGACCACGAGGCACAATGCCGCCGTCACCACGACCAGCTGACGCGACAGGATCGAGAGCCGACGCTGCAGGGGGGTGGGTCGGGGACCGGCCGAGGCCACCAGAGCCGCAATGTGTCCGAGACCGCTGTCGGGGCCGGTGCGAACGACCTCACCCCAGCCGCGCCCGCGGGTGACGACCGTGCCGGCCAACGCCTCGTCGCTGGTACAGCGGTCCACCGGCACCGACTCCCCCGTCATCGCCGACTCGTCGAGCTGGAGGGCGGAGGCGTCGACGAGGGAGAGGTCGGCAGGTACCACGTCTCCCCCCTCGAGTCGTACGAGGTCGCCGGGCACCACCTCAGCCGCCGGGACCTCGACCACCACGCCGTCCCGGCGAACGTGCGCGCGGGGCGCGGCGAGGCGGGTCAGGGCATCGACGGCTCGCTGCGCCCGCACCTCCTGCACCACACCGATGACGGTGTTCAGCACGACGACCGCCGCTATGATCGTCGCGTCCTCGCGATCCCCGATGGCCAACACGACGACCCAGGCCGCGCACAGCATCATGATCATGGGGTCGCGGAGCTGTGCCGCGACCCGGGCGACGAGGTGAGGCCGAGCGGCGACCGGCAACTCGTTCCGTCCGTGCTGCGAAAGGGCGAGCGCCGCCTCCTTTGCCGTGAGCCCGGAGGCGGGCGACCCCTCAACCTGGCCGGCCTTCGTCGGCATCAGGTCCACGATGGCCGCCCCTCCGGATCAGGTCTCGGTGAGTGCGGCGACGTCTTCCTCCGCGATGCGCAGGAGCTCCTCGCCGAGGTTCACGAGGGCACGGGCGGTGGCTAGCTCGTAGCCGACCTCCGGGACGTCTTGGGGGTCACCCGGTGCGAGCTTGGCCGTGCCGGTCGCGGTGAGGTGCCGGGGCCGACTGCTGAACAGCCGGGCCGTGGCGTGTGTATTTCCGTCCTTCTCGCTGAGGAACACCTGTACGTCCCAACGGGTCGTAGTCAGCTCCATGACGCCCTCCTGCCAGTGCCCCCGGTACGCGGATGTGCCGGGTCCTCGGTGGTGCCCTGTCAGCACATCGCGGTGTGGCACAGCCCGGGAGGGGCGGTGGTCCCGCGGATGTGGGACGTTGGTCAGGCAGGGCGCTCGATGCGCCAGGTTTGCGGCACTTGGGCGACCACGCCGGCCGGGACCGCCTCAACCGGTACTCGGCTCGATCGCAGCACGGCCTGCGCGGTGCCGCCTAGCCGCCCGTACGGTGGTACGGAGTGCCGGCGACGGGCGATCAGGAGCAGGTCCGCATCGGCCGATGTGTCCACCAGCACCCTCGCCGCCCGTCCGTGGACCACGCGCAGGTCGACCGGGATGTCGGGGCAGCGATCCCGCCACTCCTCGACCAGCTCCTCGAGCACCCGCGTGCCCTCGGCCTGCCACTGCGCCGAGCTCGTCCGAGGCTCGGCCCGGTCCATGGTGCGGTCGTAGAGCTCCCACGCCGTCACGACCACGATGTGGGCGTCACGACGCCGAGCAAGCTTGAACGCGTGGGACAACAGCTCGCGCGCGTGGGTCCGCGACTTCATGCCGACGACGATCACCCCGCGCGACCGCTCAGGGTTCCAGGCGGACGGTACGACGACCGTCGGACACTCAGAGCGGGCCGCCACGCCAGTCGGTGTAGGGCCCAGTGGCACGTCGGGGTGATCGCGGGAGGGGCGGCCCACCACCAGGAGCCGCCCACCCCGCGCCGCCGCCAGGATCCCCGCTGAGCGGGGCCCGACGACGAGCTCGGTACTGATCTCCAGGCGTGGGGCCGAGCGCGCTGCAGTTTCGGCGGCGTGATCGAGAGCCGCGCGGCCCGCGGCTTCGGGCCCCGCCCAGGCGCCCCACGGAAGCAGACTCTCGGGCACACAGCCCGGCCACACGTGGACCACGCGGAGCCCCAGGCCGCGCCAGACCGCCTCGTCGACTGCGTACCTCAGCGCCCCGGCGCTGCCTTCTCCGCCGTCGACGGCGACGACGACGGGTCGGCGCTCGTGCGTGGTCATCGAGGTCTCCTTCGCGTGGACGTGCGCGGGTCTGGTTCCAGACGACCGCACGCCGGACCGCCCGCGTAGAGACCAAGGTCACCGTCCGGCGGGACGTCCTGCCGCGGGGGCTGTCACGGGCGAGGAGCCTCGAGCGGGACGGACCAGGTGAGCGTCGTTCCTCGCCCCGCCGTCGAGGACACGCTCAACGTCCCGCCGTGCTTCTCGGCGCGCTCCCGCATGTTCCCCAAACCACTCTCGACGACGTCCGCGGCAATACCGCGACCGTCGTCGGCCACAGTCAGCGCGATCTGTTCGCCGGCAGCGGACAGCAGCACGTCCACAGACCTCGCCTCCGCGTGCCGACTCGCGTTCGAGAGCGCTTCACGGAGCACCGCGAGGATGTCGGGCGCCACGTCGTCCGAGATAAGGGAACGCACAGGCCCGTCGAAGCGCAGGGCTGGCCGGAACTTCGCCGTCTCGGCTGCTCTGTCGACAATCCGGGACACCTCCGCCTGGATGTCCGCGGAGTCGCCCAGGCTGCCAAGGGCGAAGATCGTCCGCCGGATGTCCTTGATGGTGTCGTCGAGGTCGTCCACTGCCTGGGCCAGCCGCGCTCCGACATCGGAATCGGCCACTCTCCGACCAGCGCCCTGGAGACTGAGGCCCACGGCGAAGAGCCGCTGGATCACCAGGTCGTGCAGGTCCCGCCCGATGCGGTCGCGGTCCTCGAAGACGGCCAGTCGCTGCTGATCGTCGCGCGCGCGCGCGACCTGGATGGCGAGCGCTGCCTGCTCGGCGAAGCTGGCCGGCATCGCCGAGTCGACGACGTCGAAGAGCGAGGCGTGCTCGGGGAACCACGCGAGGGCGAGTACGCCCTCGACACGTTTGCCGGAGCTCAGCGGCACCACGAGCGCCGGACCGAGTCTGGGCCAGCCGAGCGCGCGTGCAGGATCCAGTGCGCGAGGGTCGTCGGTGAGGTTGCGGACCGACAGGGGTTCGCCGGACTGGACGACGAGGCTGGCCAAGGACTGTTGCATCGACAGCGATCGCATGGCCACGGCGTCGGTCTCGACGCCGGAGACCACCGCGAGCGTCAGAGCCTCGGCCTCCGCCCCGGTGACGATCCACGACATGTCGGCACGTGCTACCTCCCGGGCCCGGTCGGCCACCGCCTGAAGTGCGTCCCGGTCAGCCGTAGCGTCGGCGAGCAATGCGGTGATCTCCGCGGTCGCCGAGAGCCAGTGCTGCCGCTGGGCGGCCTCTTCGTAGAGACGCGCGTTCTCGATCGCGACGCCAGCCGCCGCTGCGAGCGCGACCACGACCGCCTCGTCGTCGGTGGTGAAGTCTCCCGTACCCCGCTTCTCCGTCAGGTAGAGGTTGCCGAACACCCGGTCACGGATCCGGACGGGGACACCGAGGAAAGACTTCATCGGTGGGTGGTTCTCGGGGAATCCGTACGACGCGGGGTGCGCCGCGATCTCGTGCAGCCGGATAGGGCGCGGATCGTCGATCAGGAGGCCCAGCAGGCCGTGCCCGGTCGGCAGCTCGCCGATCTCGGACACCTGCACGGGAGTCATGCCGTGGTGGACGAAGGTGCGGAGCCGACGCTCGTGACCGACGTCCAGCACCCCCAGCGCGGCGTACTGGGCGTCCACCAGGTTGCGGGCTATGGTGACGATGCGCGTCAGCACGCCGTCGAGGGTCAGGTCCGCCGCCATCGTCACCACGGCGTCGAGCAGCAGCCGCAGCCGGTCCTGCTCGTCGAGGACCCCATGCATCCGGTTGAGGACCTCACGCAGGAGGTCGTCGAAGTCGACCCCGCGGAGACCGCGAGCCGCCAGGCTCCCGCTGGCCTCGTGCAACCCCTCGTCCACGTGTCCTCCCTCATCGGCCGCCCGAGCCGCGAGTCAGGTTCACGCTAGCAAGTTCCTGGGCCGGCGGTGAGGGCGGACACGTCCGGCCCGCTCGTCACTAGCAGTGCGGGTGCTTGGTGGCGAAGATGGCTGCCTGGGTCCGGCTGGTCAGTCCGAGCTTGGCCAGCATGGAGGAGACGTAGTTCTTCACGGTCTTCTCGGCGAGGTACATACGCTCGGAGATCTCCCGGTTGGTCAGCCCCTCACCGATCAGGTCGAGGATCCGCTGCTCCTGCGCACTCAGCCCGTCGAGCTCGGGATCCACGCGCGGGCCGTTGCGCACGCGGTCGAGCACCCGGGCCGTGACCGACGGGTCCAGCGTCGACTGGCCGGCCGCAACGCGCCGTACGCTCTCGATGAAGTCGTTGCCGTGGACCTGCTTGAGGATGTAGCCGGAGGCGCCGGCCATGATCGCGGCGAACAGCGCGTCGTCATCGTCGTAGGACGTGAGGATCAGCGCCGCGATGTTCGGGTCCACGGACCTCACTTCCCGGCACACGTCGATGCCGGAGCCGTCGGGCAGCCGACCGTCGAGGATGACGACGTCGGGTCGCAGCGCCGGGATGCGTCGAGCCGCCTCCCGCGCCAGCCCGGACTCGCCCACCACCTCGATGTCGCCCTCGCTCTCGAGGAGCTCCTTGATTCCTCGGCGCACGATCTCGTGGTCGTCGAGCAGGTAGACGCGGATCGGGCCGCGGGGGTCGGTGGGTGCTGGGTTGGTCACCCCCTCACCGTATGAACCCGGACCCACGTCTCGGATGGGCTTATCGTCCTCGTCCCGTCGGGACGTTGGTCCCGTCACGGGCGCCAGCCTGCTGCCGTGTCTGGCGGTCATCTCGCGATTCCGCCGGAGGTCTCGAGCAAAGGGCCGGAGGTCGGCTGGGCCGCCCCTGCTGGTGGGACGAGGACGTCCTTCCGTGGGCTCGAAGTCATCGTGCCCTTCGAGGGTGCGACGACTCGAGGCAGGGCGGCAGGGTCCTTGGTCCCGGGGCGGCGGGACTCGGGGCCATTCCGTTTGGGTCCCAGGACGGTCGAGCGTGTTGACATGAACGCCGACGTCCACGATGTCCTCCACTCGGCAACCTCCCCCGGAAGCATCGTCGTCGGGGTGGACGGCTCGGAGCACGCAGCTCGCGCCCTTGACTGGGCAGCGCGCCAGGCGGTGCTCGAGCATCGCCCGCTGGCGCTCGTGCACGGGTTCCACCCCGTAGCGCAGACGGCTCTTGGGGCCCTCGAGCTCGATGGCGAGGATCGCTACGAGCTGCTTCGGGGGCTTCGCCATGCTGCCCGGACCTCCCTCGAGGAGGCCGCCGATCGCGTCCATGAGCTCGAGCCGAGCGTTCAGGTCAAGACCCACCTACTGGACGCCGATGCGCGGCAAGCCTTGGTGGACGCTTCGCGAACCGCGCATCTGCTGGTCGTGGGCTCACGTGGTCGAGGAGCCATCAAGGGTCTGTTGCTCGGATCCGTCAGCGTCGCCGTCGCCCAGCTCTCGGCCTGCCCTGTCATCGTCTGCCGACCCCGCCAGGCGGACCCGGTGACCCACCGTGTCGTCGTCGGCGCGGACGGGACGCCTGAGTCGGTGCCTGTCATCGACTTCGCCTTCCGCCAGGCCTCGCTATACGGTCTGACCCTCACGGTCATGCATTGCTTCTGGGAGGTCGTCGCCGCGGATGAGGCGGTGGGTCGACCGCTCGCGGCCCCCACGGACATGAACGTGCTGCTGGCCGAGTCGGTCGCCGGGTTCACCGAGTCCTACCCGGACGTCGAGGTCCGCGTCGAGCCGTCCCGGGGCTTGGTCGACCAGGTGCTCGTGCAAGCCACCCCGACGACCGATCTTCTGGTCGTCGGCAGGCGCCACCAGCCAGCGATCGCTCGGCTGCTCCACGCATCGATGGCTGCCGCCGTCCTCGAACGGGCCGCGGGGACCGTGGCGGTGATTCCTGAAGCGGCTCCCGGCGACGCCTGAAAAGTCATCGATCTCAGTCCCTCAGTCGAGGAGAACCCGCTCGCCCTCCCGCGGCACGACTGCGCGCGCGCCCAGCTCGGCCTCGAGCCTCCTGGCCAGGGCGGCACCCGCCGCAGGCTCCCCATGCACGACGTAGACCGTGCGGCACTTGCTCGGCGGAACCGACCCAGGCCACGAGCTCGGCTGCGTCGCCGCGGACCGAGAAGTCAGGAACGCTGACGACTTCAGCGCGGACCGGCACGTAGCGGCCGTAGCATCGACGCCGTCCGCCAGGGCGCCGACCAAGACAGAGCCGCGATCGGCCTGGGCGAGTGGCTGGCGAGCGCCTACCACACGGGCGTCCAGACCCGGCAGGTCGCAGTGTTCGACACCAGGGCCAGCAAGGTACGACGGCTACCGGCGGCGGCCGGTCCCAAGGCAGCCCGGCTGGCCAAGGGCCGGCAGTTCGCCCTCGTAGACAGGCCCGTCGCGTTCCTCGTCGGCGACATCCAGATGCCCGCTCCTGGACGGCGAGCTCGACCGTGCGCGCTCGTGGGGCCGCTCGCTGGCCGCTGTCATGCACCCCGCCGCGCGCTGACGGATCCGCCGACGCTCTACTTCTGGTGCTTGGTCGAGAAGATCGCCGCCTGCGTGCGGCTCGTCAGTCCGAGCTTGGCGAGCATCGACGAGACGTAGTTCTTCACCGTCTTCTCAGCCAGGAACATCTGCTCGCCGATCTGCCGGTTAGTCAGCCCGTCGCCGATAAGGTCCAGGATCCGCTGTTCCTGGCCGGTGAGCCGCTCGAGCTCCTTGTCCACAGGAGGACCGTTCCGGACCCGGTCCAGGACCGCGGCCGTCACTGAGGGGTCCAACGTCGACTGTCCAGCGGCGACACGACGTACGGTCTCGACGAGGTCGTTGCCCTTCACCTGCTTGAGCGTGTAGCCCGCAGCGCCGGCCATGATCGCCGCGAACAGCGCCTCGTCGTCGTCGTAGGACGTCAGGATCAGCGCCTTGATGTCGGGGTCGCGCGACCGGATCTCACGGCACACGTCGATGCCCGACCCGTCGGGCAGCCGGGCGTCCAGGATGGCAACGTCGGGCCTCAGCGCCGGGATCCGCCGGGCCGCCTCGTCGGCGAGCCCTGACTCGCCGACGACCACGATGTCGGGTTCACCCTCGAGCAGCTCCTTGATGCCACGACGGACGATCTCGTGGTCATCGAGCAGGAAGACGCGGATCTGCTCTGCCGCCGGAGGCGGTGAAGGCTCGGTTCTGGACTCAGCCACGTCGGCAGCGTAGCCCGGCGGCGGCCCGATGGCCCGCATGCGCGGGACGTTGTGCCCTGCCACTCGCGGTCGCCGCCAGGCAGCGTTAAGTCACCGACTACGAGAGGAGCCTCCGATGCTGGTCCGGGAGGTCATGAGCAACGACTGCATCACGGTGCCACTCGGCACCACCGTGAAGACCGCGCTGACCCAGCTGGCGAGCGCGGGAATCACCTCTATGCCGGTCGCCACCCCGAGCGGCAAGCTCCGGGGCATCGTCAGCGAGGCCGACCTCATCCGCGATGGGGTGAGCGTCGACGCCCGGATGCACGAGATCCCCATGGCGACGATGCTGGTCGACCGACCCGGCTACGTCGACGACGTCATGACGACACACGTGGTCTCCGTCGGTCCCGACACCGACCTGGCCGAGGCGGTCGAGCTGATGACGTCGACCAGCGTGAAGAGCCTGCCCGTCATCGACAGGTATGGCCGGGTGCTTGGCATGGTGAGCCGGAGTGACGTCGTTCGGATGCTGGCACGCGCGGACCACGACCTCGAGCGTGACGTCGACGCAGCCCTCGCCTCCGTCGGTCTGCGCGAATGGCTGGTGGAGGTCACCGACGGCACCGTCAAGCTCATCGCTCCGCGTCGTGCGGTCGACGACCGAGGCCTGGCGCGGGTCGTCGCGGGGACCGTACCGGGCGTCGTCGAGGTTCACATCTCCTCGTCCGGGTGAAGGGCGCCGGACCCGGCCCGGTAGGACCTATGGCCCTAGGTGAAGACGCGGCTCACGTCCACGCTGGACGTCAGCACCAGACCGTGACCTGACCCAACCTGAGGACAAGACGAAGGCAGCCATCATGAACAGCAGCGAGGTCGACCGGGCCCAGACGACCACTGCCGCGCCCGTTCAGGCGGTCCATGGCCTGGTGGGCCTCGCCACTCGTGCCCCCAGCGTCCACAACACGCAGCCATGGCTATGGCGGTTCCGGAACGACACCATCGAGCTGTACGCCGACTGGACGCGCCGACTCGAAGCCTCCGACCCCGTCGGTCGCAACCTGGTCATCAGCTGCGGCGCGGCCCTGCACCACTTGCGGGTCGCAGCACGCGCGAACGGCTGGAGCCCTTCGGTCACCTACCTCGCGGACGATGAGGACCCGACCCTGCTTGCCCGAGTGCGGCTCTCCCCAGCGCCGCCCCCACCCACAGCCACCGCCGACCTGCGCGCCATCCGGGAGCGCTGCACCGACCGTCGGCGCTTCACCTCGTGGCCCGTCCCCGACGGGCGCATGAGCCAGCTTGCGCGGCTCGTGGAGGAGCAGCACGGTCACGCTGCGCCCCTGACCGACCCGTCCGACCGGTTCAGGGTCGAGATGCTGGTCGCTCGGGCCAAGCGGGTGCAGCAGCGGGATACCCGCATCTCCGCCGAGGCCGAGCGCTGGACCGACCACGACACCTACGACGGGGTTCCGTCCGCCCACCTGCCGCAGACCAACGGCCTGCCCGAGAGCCAACGCGGCCGCTTTACGGGTGGCCTCCTGGAGGACGAGGGTCGTGACGTCGAGAGCGGTGACGGTCTGATCGTGCTCTACGACGCCGACGACTCCACGTGCGGTTGGCTCCGCGCGGGCGAGTCACTCAGCACGCTGTGGCT
Organism: uncultured Actinomycetota bacterium; assembly: GCA_963830495.1. Lineage (GTDB taxonomy): Bacteria > Actinomycetota > Actinomycetes > Propionibacteriales > Nocardioidaceae > CAWHMS01. The sequence goes on from CAWHMS010000001.1 coordinate 638,183, forward strand.
GGGCGCCGTCCAGGACGGAATTTCGGTCGTGCCGCTGAGCCAGGTGGTGGAGGTCTCGGAGACCAGGGACGCCCTGCAACACCAGGTCCTCGGGGGGGACGCCGTGCCCCTCCTGCTGGTGCGGGTCGGCTGGCAGGCGATCAGTCGCAGCCACCTCGAGCCCACGCCACGACGTCCGGTCGAGGAGGTGCTGCTGCCGTGAACCGGTCGTGCGTCGGGGCGTGCGTCATGGCTGAGGCAGTCGGCATGACCGCGGCCGCCGGCGGCGGACAACCAGCGCTGCCGCTCGCCATCGTGGCCGCGGCAGCACTGGGAGGGGTCATGGGGGCCGCTCCCGAAGCCCGGCCCGTGCCGTGGCCGAAGAGCCAGCGCACGCTGTACCTGCGGCTGACGCCGGACGAGGTCACCGGCCGCCGCCTGCTCGAGGCGTGAGGTCATCATGGTCAACGGATCGCCCACTCCTCGGATCGGGTGGCCGCGGAGGGTTCTGCTCGTCCTTGCCATCCTCAACTGCGTCGGCGCTCTCGCCGGCGCCTGGGGACTCGCGACAGGAGTCCTGGATCTTGGCCAGACGCTGAACGGCCGGCTCCCCTGGGGGAGCCCGGTCCTCGCCGGGACCGCACTCGCTCTCCTGGTCGCTGTGCCCAACGCCGTGCTCGCTGTGGTCGCCTTTCGACGAAGTCGGCACACCGGGCTGGTCGGGATCGCGGTCGGCGCCTCGATGGTGGTGTGGATCCTGGTCCAGCTCGCGTTCATTCGCCAGTTCAGCTTCTTCCACCCTCTCTACCTCACCGTGGGCGCCGTCATGATCTGGGCCGGCGTCCGGGCGGTTCGTGTCGACCTCGGCGTCTCGGCCACGTCCCTGGCCCACGAGATCCGCGACGCGCTCGCGGACGTACCGCGCCCCCTGGCCGCTCCACTGGTCCGCCGCCGGCACCTGCGCTGGGGCGCCACCGACGACGAGGTCACCGCCACCCTTGTGGGCGACGACCGGCTCACCGACCCCGACTAAATCGCCACTCGGGCCATCACGATCGCCGCGCCTCCCGAACGACTTCGCGGGGCGACCGGTCAACCCATGAGTGGTTCGACACTGTGGTCGGCAAGCTCGACATCAAGGACAGGCTCAGGCACCGCCCCTCCCGGCTGTCAGGTGGGCAACAGCAACGCGTCGCCGTCGCGCGAGCCCTCATCACCCACCCCGAGGTGGTGTTCGCCGACGACCCCACCGGAGCCCTCGACACACGCGCGAGCAAGGAGCTGCTGCGCTTTCGACCAGGTCAACCTGATCAGCTCGCCGGACATCGTGACCATGGAGGACTTCGAGGACCGGACGACCTCCCGCCTGGACGCCGCGGTGCTGCTCAACCTGGCGCCGGGGGCCTCGCTCGAGCAGTCCGAGCGAAGCATCGCCGACGCTCTGACGGACTACCCCAACGCGAAGGTGGCCGACGCGGAAGAGTTCACCGCAGACACGCAGGCTTCCGTCGACCAGCTCCTCGGACTCGTGACGGCACGCCTGCTGCTCTCGGCCGACCGGCCTACTGGCGGCGTACTGCGTCGTCGGCCGCCGTGCATTGCCAAGATGGTCCAGCGTCGGCAAGGGCTGGGGCCTGCCCCTCCGCCCTACGGTGGATCCATGACGGAGAACGCGATCACCACGGAGGGTCTCGTCAAAACCTTCGGGACCACCAGAGCGCTGGACGGACTAGACCTCTCGGTGCAGCGAGGCGACGTGCACGGCTTCCTCGGACCCAACGGCTCCGGCAAGTCCACCACCATCCGGGTGTTGCTCGGGCTGCTGCGCAAGGACAGTGGTAACGCGACGTTGCTCGGTGGCGACCCCTGGCGGCACGCCACTCACCTGCACCGCCGTCTCGCCTACGTGCCCGGGGACGTCAACCTGTGGCCCCAGCTCACCGGAGGCGAGGTCATCGACCTGCTCGGCCGGCTGCGCGGCGACCTCGACGCCGCCCGCAAGAAGGACCTCCTGGAGCGTTTCGAGCTCGATCCGGGCAAGAAGTCACGCACCTACTCCAAGGGCAACCGGCAGAAGGTCGCGCTCGTTGCCGCCTTGGCGTCGTCGGCCGAGCTGCTCATCCTGGACGAGCCCACCAGCGGTCTCGACCCACTCATGGAGGAGGTGTTCCAGGAATACATCCGCACGGTGCGTGGCGAGGGGCGGACCGTGCTGCTGTCGAGCCACATCCTCGCCGAGGTCGAGGCGCTGTGCGACCGGGTGAGCATCATCCGGGCGGGCAAGACCGTGCTGACCGGTTCCCTGGAGGAGCTCCGCCACCACACGCATACGACGGTCATCGCCGAGACCGCCCGGCCGGCCGACGGCATCGACGCCCTCGCGGGGGTCACGGCCGTCGAGCAACACGACGGCCGGGTCCGCTTCGACGTCACGTCTGACGAGCTGGACAGCGCCATCAGTCACCTTTCATCGCTGGGGGTCAAGTCGCTGGTCAGCCACCCGCCGACGCTCGAGGAACTGTTCCTCAGTCAGTACGGCGAGCGGGTCGAGGCATGACGCGGTTCACCGGCACGTGGGTGTTGGTCCGGCTTATCCTGCGCCGGGACCGCATCCGGCTCCCCGTGTGGGTTAGCGCGCTGGTGGGCCTTACCGGCTACTCCGTGGTCGCCGTGCAGGGCCTCTACGACACGCCCCAGGCGCAGGCGAACTACGCGGCGACGGTGGGCAGCAGTGGCGCCACGATCGCGATGACTGGCCCGCCGACCGCGTTGGACACGAGCGGCGGGATCACCGTCTTCGAGGTCGAACCCACCGCCCTCATCGGCATTGCACTCATGACGATCTTCCTCACCCTTCGGCACACCCGCCAGGACGAGGAGGCGGGACGGACCGAGCTGCTGCGTGCCGGCGTCCTAGGCCGGAACGCCGACCTGGCCGCCATTGGCCTGGCGCAGTCGGTGTCGTCGATCGTCGTGGGCCTGGGCATCTCGCTGACGTTCCTGGCCGGCGGCCTGCCCACGGAGGGTTCGCTGCTCTTCGGGGCATCGGTCGCGTGCGTCGGCTTCGTGTTCACGGGAGTCGCTTTGGTCGCGGCCCAGGTGACCGAGCACGCCCGTGCTGCCACCGGGATCTCCGTGGCTGCGCTCGGCATCATGTTCGTGATCCGGGCCGTCGGCGACGTCAACGAGTCCTGGCTGACCTGGGTCTCCCCGATCGGTTGGGCCCAGAAGATCGGCTCCTTCGGTGACGACGAACGCTGGTGGCCGCTCGGCCTGACCGTCCTTCTTGCGCTCGCCCTGGCCACCGCCGCGGGCTGGCTCACCACCCAGCGCGACGTCGGTTCCGGACTGCTTCAGCCGCGCGCCGGCAGCCCGCACGCGTCACGGTGGCTCGCCGGACCGTTCGGGCTGTCCCTTCGGCTGCAGCGTGGTGCGCTGATGGGCTGGACAGCCGGGGTCGGGCTGATGGGGGTCGCCTTCGGCTCTCTCGGCCAGGACGTGGAGGACATGATCGAGGGGAACGAGGAGCTCGAAGAGATCTTCCTCCGGGCCATGGGTGGAGCCTCGATCGTCGAGGCGTACTTCGCCACGGTCTTCATGATCAACGCACTCCTGGCGACCGGATTCACCATCTCGTCCGCGTTGCGGCTCCGCTCCGAGGAGAGCGCCCTGCGCGCAGAGCCACTCCTCGCCACGCCACTATCCCGTTCCCGCTGGACGCTCACCTCGCTCGCGGTCACAGCCCTGGGTACGACGATCGTCCTCTTCGCCGGCGGCCTCGGAGCAGGAGCCACCTATGCCTTGATCAGCTCCGACGCGTCTCAGGTGGGTGAGCTGACCTCGGCGATGATGACGTACCTGCCGGCTTGTCTGGCACTGGGAGGCCTGGCGTTCGCGCTGTACGGTCTGGCACCTCGAGCGGCAGCCGTGGCGTGGGGTGTGTTCGTCGTGTTCGTCATCTTCGGCTGGCTTGGTGAGCTGTTCTCGCTCCCGGACTGGCTGCTGGACATCTCACCGTTCGGTGTGACTCCACAGGTTCCTGTCGAGGACTACGCCTGGGCCACTCTCGCCGGTCTCACGGTTGTCACGGGACTTCTCCTGGCCGCAGGCCTCGCGGGGTTCCGCCGTCGCGACCTCGTCACGGAGTGAGTACCGGTGGCTCGAACGCCACGGTCCTGAGAGTGTTGATGCGGGACGAGCCCTAGACAGCGACCCTGCACCGCGAGGTGCCTTCATGGACCGGGAGAAGTGGATGACCGTCACAGATGTGGGGCCGGAACCTCAAGCCTTCGACCTCGAGAAGGCGACGCTCGAGAACACGAGCTATCGCGGCGTCGCCTGGTCCGGGAAGTACCTTCAACTGACGCTCATGTCGATCCCTGCCGGTGAGGACATCGGCCTGGAGGCGCACCCGGAGACCGACCAGTTCTTACGACTCGACGCAGGCCGGGGCCGCATCCAGATGGGTCGGACGAAGGATCGACTCGACTTCGACCGGGAGGTCGAGGATGGCTGGGCAATCTTGGTGCCCGCCGGCACTTGGCACAACATCACCAACATCGGCGACGAGACCCTACAGATCTACGCCGTCTACGCGCCGGTCCACCACGCGGCGGGCAAGATCCACCGCACAGCCGCCGACGCGGAGCGCGACGAAGACTCAGGCGGCGACGAACCGCCGGACTGGTCGGTCCAGCCGGCCCACCAGCCATCGGACGAACACGCCTGATCAGCGAGAGCTTTGCTGGCCGCTAGGACGCGGCCACCCTGAGGGAATGTCGCAGTGTGGTCATCCCGGATGCTCCGTTACTGACCGTTCGACGGTGACGATGGTGCCGGCCTGACCGGCCAGGGTGGCGACTGCGTCGTCTAACGACCCGATCGCCGCCATGCCCCCGGTGGGCTCGACGAATCGACAGACCGCGTCCAGCGCCTCGGCCAAGGCGGCACGGCACTGCCTGCACTCTTGCATCTTCTAGGCTCGCGGCCAGGTGGGTGTCCGGATCGATCCGTGGCGGCACGGAGCCGCGCTTTGTGTTCGCCGCGCGACTGAGAACTCGGTCTGAACATCCCGGCCAGTCAGATGTTCAACGTGGTGTTTCGGATCTGAGACGTCGAACGCGCAGCCGAGACGTTGATCACCGAGGACGTGTGTCAGTCGTATCTGGGACGTAAGGCCCTCCTCGCGACCAGCGTGCGGGCACAGACTGAAGGTGGCCAGCGGATTGCCGGCCGGCGCTGTGCAGGCGTCCAGACGAAGGAGCCAAACCATGAAGGCGCTAGTTTTCCGCGGTCCCGGCCAGAAGGCACTTGAGGATGTCCCGGACCCCACCGTCATCGAGCCGACGGACGTAATCGTCCGGATCGACACCACCACCATCTGCGGCACGGACCTGCACATCCTCAAGGGCGACGTACCTGCCGTCGCTGAAGGGCGCATCCTCGGTCACGAGGGCGTCGGCACGGTCACCGAGATCGGTTCCGCGGTCTCCACGATCGCCGTCGGCGACCGGGTGCTGATCTCCTGCATCAGCGCGTGCGGCTCCTGCTCGTACTGCCATCAAGGGCTCTACGCCCACTGTCTGGCCGACGAGGGGGCATCGGGCATCGGCTGGATCCTCGGGCACCTCATCGACGGGACGCAGGCGGAGCTTGTCCGCGTGCCGTTCGGCGACAACTCGCTGTACAAACTCCCCGATGGCGTCAGCGACGAAGCCGCAGTCATGTTGTCGGACATCCTGCCGACCGGTTTCGAGATCGGTGTGCGGTACGGCCGGGTGAAGCCGGGTGACGTCGTGGCCGTGATCGGCGCCGGACCGGTCGGTCTGGCTTCCATCATGACCGCAGGCCTCTACGGAGCCGCTCGAATCATCGCCTTGGACATCGACGACAGCCGGCTCGAGAAGGCCAAGGCCTTCGGAGCGACCGACGTGGTGAACAACAGCGCCGCGGACTGGATCGACCGGGTCAAGGCCATGACGGACGGCTTCGGCGTCGACGTGGCGATCGAGGCCGTCGGCGTGCCAGAGACCTTCGACGCCTGCACGAAGATCGTCCGCCCCGGTGGGTCAGTCGCCAACGTGGGCGTGCACGGTGCTCCCGTCGAGCTGGCGCTGCAGGACCTGTGGATCATGGACCTGTCCATCACGACCGGGTTGGTCAGCACCAACACCACTCCCATGCTCCTCAAGCTGGTGGCCCAGGGGAAGCTGGCCGCCACGTCGTTCGCGACGCACCGGTTCACCTTCGCCCAACTGCTCGACGCCTACGACACGTTCGGCCGCGCTGCCGAGACGAAGGCACTCAAGGTCGTCATCAAGCGCTGAGTAGGGACCGAACGAGCCCCTTGCTATGGCATCTCGAGTCGCAGGATGTCTCCCCTGCCCCACGCCTTGCGCACTGCGGCCTGGATTATGGCGATGGCGCGGAGACTGTCGCGCAGGTAGCTGCGCTGGAGGGCGTCGAGGGCCGGGGGCGTCGCGTGGAGATCGCCTGCGGCGTCGCGCTGGGAGGCGACGATCTCCTGGTCGAAGCGGAGCTGAAAGATGCTCGAACGCATGGACGAGGTCCTCTGCCTCGCCCTCAGTGAGGATGCCTGCCTGGCGTGCGTGCCGGATCCGGTCGACGGTCGAGCCGTGGGTGTCCCCCATGGCCGGGCCATCCATCGGCCGAGCAGCACCACGGCCAGAGGCCGCCGCGTTTGAGGTCGAGCTGTCCGCGGGATGCACCGGTGTGGCCGGCCGCCAGGTCACGAGGGTGTCCTCGCGGCGGTTTGACCACGAGAGTGAAGTGCAACAAGGCACTGAGGAAGCTCCGATCGCGGGCAGAGGAAAGCATCGACTGTGTGAGCGCGCGGCCGAGCTCCACGTTGGCCACTGGACGGTTGTCGGCCACGATCGAGGTCAGCGGCGGCGCACTCTCCGACTCAGGGTGGCGGGTCAAGCGACGGGCGGCCTCCTCCCAGTCGCTCACCGACCGGCTGAAGAGCGGCTCGGTGGCGTCGGGCGTCCAATGGTCCTAAGACCCTTTCCGATACAGAGGGGCTCAGGGCTTTTCGACGACCACCACGTCGAAGTCGGTTCCTGGCGGTGGGCACGGAGTGATCTCGGGGCAGAACGGCGGCGGGAAGCCGAGGTCGAAGCGCGCGTTGACCAGCACCAACCGGTCGCCGAACTTCGCCACCGTCGTCGGCACCCGGAACAGACCGTTAGCATCGGCGTCGGTGATCACCGAGCCGTGTACGCCGCGCGTCAGGTCCGGGCTGAGCTCGATCTCCACGACCTGGTTGGCGAAGTTTTCCACCACCCAGAGGCTCCTCCCCTCGAGCAGGATCCCGTCCGAGGTCTCCGGCGTGTTCGCCCCACCGGGTACCTCGATTAGGGCGCTCGCACCCGTTGTCGGGTCGACGGTGTAGAGCGTGCCGAGAGCGGTGTGGTTGACGATCAGCGTCGACCCGTCGGGCGTTGCCTCGATCCCGTTGAGGTTCGGGAACGCTACCGGTAGCTGCGCGGCCGGTCCGCTCAGAGCCAGTGTCTCCGGCGTGTCGAGCTGGCCGCCCGGACCGATCGGCACCTTGTACAGCACCGGATTGAAGCTGTCGGTAAACCAGAGCGCCTGCCGAGTGACCACCACGTCGTTGATCAGGCTCGGGGCCATGGTCGTCAACGTAAAGTCGGCCACCTCGGTGCCCTCGCGCGCGTCGTACACGTAGCCGTGCCCGGTCAGTCCGCCCGCGACGACCAGCCAGCCGTGCGACTCGTCCACCTTCAGGCCCGCAGCGGACCTGCCGGGTGGAGCGTCGACCAGGATCGATCCCTCACCGCTGCGCAAGTCACCGCTGTACACGTCTCCGAGCGTGAGCGACCCGGCGTAGAACTGGTCACCGAAGCCGACGGCGATGCCCTCCGGGGCGAAGTCGTCTGGCAGCGGGATGCTCTTGGGGTACGACGACGACGCGGCCGTGAGCAAGAGGACGATGAATGCGGCGCCCAGCGCCCGGGCGATCTTAGCCATGACAGCTCCAACGAGGAGAGGTCGGACTCATCGAACATAGCCCCGTCCCCGTGCCCCAGCAATGGCCCAGACGGGCTGACCCGCCGCCGCTGGTCGTGTCGCCGGCAATAGACGCCTCGCCAATGCGGCTCCAGCAAGGGGCGATGGTGGATCTCGAACGCGACCGCAGCAGGAGCGGGGCCTCCGTGATTCTCGCGCGGCGCAGTACGACGGAGACAGCGAAATCGGTTGCTGTGGAGCCACGACGGACGAGTCGTGACCCTCGTGACGTGCCGAACGCACGTGAGCGGGCGTTGATCGCGCCGGGCACCCGGAAGGGTGGTGTTGATGGTGCCGGTCAAGAATGATCTAAGACCTCCTGGGCCCGAACATCTGAGCCAGCCGAGACGGCTAGCCATGTCCGAAGCGTGATCGGATCGCCACACCTGAGGCTCCCGCCTGGCGTGCCGCGTGGGTGGAGCGCATCGACCCAGACGGCTGACCCGGCCGCGACCCGGGGCAGGCCAGGTCCGACATGAGTCCGGGAGGCTGACCTAGTCCGGCGGAGTGCTCGGAGACCGTCCCGATCGGTCGAGATATGTCGCCCGAAGGGCATGATGGTGTGACAGAAGCACCCGCGAAAATTGCTGAATCGTCAACCAGGCAAGAGATCTCGGGCAGGTTAGCAGAAAGTCACTCTTGCTCCGCCGCCCACGCGGGAGCACGTAAGAGCAGTGGGCGCGCGGGTCGTGTCCGGTCGGCTCCTCAGAGGGCGTGCCTGCCTTGGCCGAGGGAGCCATCGTCATTGACGGGGGGTCTCTCGGCGCGCGGTGCATGGTGTACCGCGCGGAGGGAGAGCTATGAGCAAGTCACGCCGTGCTTGGCCGCCGACACGCGCCAAGCTCGCGATTCTGAGTGCGATCGTGCTGGCAGCAGCCATGTTGCCGGGGATCGCCTCCGCTACCCACGCAGAGGCCAGCCTGCCCGGGAGCAACTTCGAGATCGACGTGGACGCCAACCTCAAGGTTGACGACCCGGCGCCGCCGTCGCTCGACTGGGCGAACGTCACGGAGATCCGGGCGACCGACGCCGTGAACGGAACCGGTGACGACTCCTACGCCGGCGGCGTCAAGGAGGCCACCGTCTGCCCGGCTGAGACGACGGATTCGATCCCGCCGAACAAGAGCGACCTACTGAGCTTCCACGTGTACGAAGAGGCCGGCAACGCCCTCAACCCGGCGGGGTACCTGAATCTGGCGTGGAGCCGGGTGTCGGAGCCGTCCGGGACGACGCTGATGGACTTCGAGTTCAACCAGTCCAGCACCGCGTGCGCCTCCGGCCCGAACGTGGTTCGGACCGCTGGGGACCTGCTGATCGAGTACGCCATCGACCAGGGCGGTGCCCGCGCGGACATCACCGCGCGGACCTGGAGCGGCACCGCATGGGGGGCGCCCGCGGACCTTGACGTGGACTCACCGGCGTGCGGCAACAACCCGTGCGCGACCGGCACGATCAACTCCTCGCCGATCCCGGCGTCGGAGTCGGACGGGCTGATCACCACTGGTCAGAAGGACGCACGGACGTTCGGCGAGGCGCAGATCGATCTGCGGCTGCTCTTCCAGCCGAACAAGTGTGCGTCGTTCGGTAGCGCGATGCTGAAGAGCCGGTCCTCGGACTCCTTCACCTCGCAGCTGAAGGACTTCGTGGCACCCGTGCCGATCGACCTGCAGAACTGCGGCAACGTGATCATCCGTAAGCAGACCACTCCTGACGGTGCAACGGCGACGTTCGGATACACGAAGGCCTTCCCCACTGACCCGACCACGCCGAACACCTTCACGCTGATGGATAACGGTGTGAAGAACTTCAACGATGACGTGCTGTTCGGGTCTGGCTACACCGTCACCGAGGACGTCATCCCCGCCAACTGGGAGTTCGTCAGCCTGGACTGCAGCGCCAGCTCCGCCAGCACCAGCTTCCAGGTCAACGGAACGACGGTGACCTTCGCCATCGACGAAGACACCGACGTGCTCGACTGCACCTATACGAACAAGCTCAACCTGGGTGCGATCTTGGTCACCAAGACGAGGAAGCATGCAGCGGCTGGTCCGGGTGACCATCCGCATTCGGGCGTCGACTTCACCGTCAACGGTGTCACGAAGACCACCGACGCCAACGGTGAGGCGTGTTTCGACGGGCTGGCCTTCGGGGCCTACACGGTTCACGAGACGGTGCCCGCCGGCTACAACGTCGACGGCAATGACAAGCAGGTGACGGTCGACAACAACGCGGCCTGTGCTGACGACCCGTTTGGCGGTGAGACGGTCAGCTTCCACAACACACCGCTGACCGACGTCTCAATCTCGGTCAACTCGCAGGTCGACGGTGGCACCGCGACGATCGTTGATTGCGACAACAACGCTCTCGACGGCACGACTGGTGCCAACGGTGACGGAACCTTCTCGACCACCAACGAGGAGCCTCAGGTCATCCAATGCACCATCACCATCGACCCGTAACCCAAGAGGAGGATTAGCGGCTGAACTGATCGGCACGCCGGGCCCGACCGTCACCCTCGCAGGTGCAGGCCGGGCCCGGCTCGTCGACTCCAGGTAGCGCTCGCCCTCGTCGAGAACCCATCGGCCGCTGCCCGCACGCCATCGGCAGCATCGGACCCGTGCGCCTCACCCGATTGGGCGACTCGTCCGCCCGTGATCCCCGGTGCTCAACCCGCACCACTAGCGTTTGTGGACCCAGGCTCACAACCGTCAACGCCCAGGACGACCGGAGGCGCCCCCCGGCGCGCCGAAACTCATTCGCACCGCGGCTGTCCGCCCGGGCATTGTGGGACTCCTGCTTGGGGAAGGAGAAGCGATGCCCGACATCCCAGTCCGCTTGGGGGTGGAACTGCTGACTGCGTACGACGCGCAGCTGCGCGGGGATGCCGAGGTCGCCGGCGCCGAGATCTGGGACCACGTCGGACCGTTGTGGCGGGCGATCTTCCGGCAGAGCGGGTTCGTGAGTTACGAGAGCCTGGAGGGGGTCGGCGACGTCGCCGCCGTCGACGCGCTGATCGCCGAGACCGTCGCGTACTTCGAGGGACTCAGGGAGATCGAGCAGTTCGAGTGGAAGACGCGCGGCCACGACTGGCCGCACGACCTGGACCAGCGGCTCCGGGCGCACGGCCTGGTGCCTGACGAGGTCGAGGCGGTCATGGTCGGCGAGGCGGCGCCCCTTGCCGTCGACGTGCACCTCCCGGACGGAGTCACCGTGCGGCGGGTTGACCACCTATCCGACCGCGACACGGTCATCGGTGAGGCGACGGCCATGCAGCGCGAGGTGTTTGGCGCCGGGCCGGCTGCCGAGGACGTCGTGGCCCGGATCGATGTGATGGACGGCTTGGAGGAGTTCTGGGTCGCGGAGGTCGATGGCCGGGTGATCAGCGCTGGCCGGCTCACCCGGGTCGCCGGCACCGAGTTCGCCGGCCTGTGGGGCGGCGCCACCCTGCCGGAGTGGCGCGGACGCGGCGTCTACCGTGCCCTCACCGCTGCCCGGGCGCACTCGGCAATCGCCCACGGCGTGCGCTACCTGCACAGCGACTGCAGCCCGATGTCGCGCCCGATCCTCGAGCGCTCCGGGTTGGTCGCGGTGACCACCACCACGCCGTACAACTGGCGCCGCGGCGGCTGAGACGCCGATCCGCTCATTAGCGCTCGGCGGTCGTGGACGCGTCACTTCGCCGCGGGCGCGCCCGCACATTGCCCCGAGACGAAAGGTCACTCAGCAAAGCGGCGGGCTGGCGAAGTCCCTACTCCCTATGACGATGACGTCGTCGTGGCGAGAAGGCGTCGCGCGCGACGACCCAGGTCGCTCAGATCCACCCGACCCTCCTCAGCCGCGGCCGCCAGACGCGCGGCGAGATCCATTGCCTCGTCGAGCTCGGGTGCAGCGACGGACTCCTGGCCCATGTCGCGAAGAATCGTGATCTCTGTCCTCGACGCGATCAAGGGGTCGGCGACCCCGTCGATCCAGACACGAGTGCGGCGGCCTTCGCCGCGTTCCTCTCCGGTGATTCGCTCCAAGGCGAAGATGCGATCGGCGCGCGCGAACTTGCCGAAGCCCAACGCCACCATCCGCGATTCCGATGCCACGTAGCCATCTTGCCATTGCCCATAGACCTTTGACCTGGCGCGCAAACGCGGCTGGCCGGGTCCGTCGTACCGGGTCTCGCACCGTCGTCCTCACGTCGGCAGTCCCAGAGGCACCGCGGTCCATGCTTCGGGGAACCTTCTCCCACCTTGTGGCTCTTGTCGGCAAGGTCGCGGTGGTGACCGGCGCCACAAAAGGCATCGGCCTCGCCGTGACGAAGAGTCTGCTCGGCGCCACGGTACGCCAGCAACCCGTCTTGGTACGTGCTCGGCACCGAGGACCGGCCGCACAGGAATTCATGGCAGAGCGTGCCGACGCCACCATCACCAGGGTCAAGGCGGGACACCTCAGCCTGGCGTCGCGAACCCACGTCGTGACTAAGGTGATCGAGCGGGTGGTCCACACGATGAGCGTCTATCGACAGGTGCCTGGACCAACACCGAGGGAGGGAGACATGACATCTCCGAGATCAGGCGCCGTTGTGGCGATCGCGGGCGCGTCTGAGCGTCAGCGATGAACCGGGCGTACACAAAACTGCGCGTTCACCGCAGTGACGGCGCGGAGCTGAAGGTCTACCCCGGGGGTGGTCACGGGTTGCCCGACACCGACCGGGACAGGCTGCACGCCAACCTACTCGATTTCATCAACGCCTAACCCGCCAGAGAGGAAACCCCATCATGAACGACACATTCCGACCCGACACGGTTGTCCTGGTCCACGGTCTGTGGGTGACCCCACGCAGCTGGGAGCACTGGGTCACCCACTACAAGGCCCGGGGAATGACGGTGCTTACTCCCGCCTACCCCGGGTTTGAGGTCGAAGTCGAGGCGCTGCGTGCCGACCCGACGCCCATCGCCGAGGCCGACATCGTGAAGACCCTCGACCATCTCATCCAGGTCGTGACATCCGTGGAGAAGCCCCCGATCATCATGGGCCACTCCTTTGGCGGCGCGCTGACTCAGATGCTCCTCGCCCGAGGACTGGGCGCCGCCGGGGTGGCCATCGACTCCGCCCCCACCGAGGGCGTTCGGGTCAACCCGGCCTCACAGATCAAGAGCCTCTTCCCGGCACTGAACAACCCCGCGAAGCGTCACAAGGCCGCCGGTTTCACCGCAAAGCAGTTCCACTATGCCTTCACCAACACCCTCGACGAGGAGGCCGCACAGGTCGCCTACGACCGCTACGCGATCCCAGCCCCAGGGCGCTGGGTCTGGGACTACGGGCTCATCGCCAACTTCAAGCCGGGTCACCAGGAGACCTGGGTCGACTACAAGAACAGCGACCGCGCCCCATTGCTGTTCATCGCCGGAGGCGAGGACCACATCATGCCGCCGGCCGTGAACAAGTCGAACTTCAAGAAGTACGCCAAGTCCAACGCGTTGACCGAGTACGTCGAGTTCGAGGGCCGCGACCACTGGACCTGCGCAGCCCCCGGCTGGGAAGCAATCGCAGACAAGGCCCTGGACTGGGCAATTGACAACGCCCGACCAGTTGCCCGGGTCGCGTCCTAGTGAAAACTGCTGCCCGGACCGACGATGAACTGGCGCTCTCGCTGGACCAGTGGTCCGAACCGTTGAGGGCCTTCGCGTGACCGTCTGGTTGCCCGAGACAAGAGCGAAGCGACCCGATGCTGTCGAGGGGCCTCGACTCCGCGACTGAGTCGGGCTTGCGGACATAGCTCAGGAGCTGGGGTCAGGGTGGCGCGTTCGTCGAACGCAGTCGGGGAGTCGGTGCGCTTGCTCAGGTCGACGTAGGTCACGGAAGTTCCTCTGCTTGCGGCGTTGCTTGTGATATCAGATCAGCAGCGTGAGGCGGGGCCGACTTCGCATTGTCATAGCAGGTTCCCGCGCTGCCGGTCGCGGCGCGGTGGATGCACGCCCATCGGCCAGAGAGAGTGCGCCCGGACAGACATGAGCGGACGCTATGCCGCCGTACTGATCGCGGCAATTGAGCACGGATGCGTGCACTTTCAATTGACATTGCGGCCCCGGGGGGCGAGGGCGAACTAGCGCGGCTGCTGTGACCAGCGCGCCCGCTCGAGCACTTCGCGCGTCCGCTCGGGCGAAACCCGGTGACCGGCGATGTCCTCGGGCCAGTTGGCCACCTCGGCTTCGGCCCATTCGGCCCAGGAGGCGACGAGGGCATAGAAGTCGGTGAGGAAGGCGCCGAAGAGGAGGGTGGTGGCGCGGCGCTGGTCATACAGCCCGTCTCCATCGGCGAACTTCTCGCCGCCCTCGATGTTGCCGGCATTCACCTCCACAGCCCACGCGCGGGCTCGGGCAATGGTGGCGAGGGCGTCGTCGCGGCTGCCGTGGTCCGCAAAGACGAGTTTGACCAGGCCTTCGAACTCGAGCGTTGGGCCGTCCCCGGGGTCGGCGAGCCACTCGGCGAGCGCGCGTCGGCCGGACGGAGTGATCGTGTACACGGTGCGCGGGCGGCGGCCGACGGCGTCCTTACGAGAGCTGGCGTACCCGCGCAGGGCGAGCTTCTTGGGCTCTTCGAACAGCTTGCTCTGTGCGCGCGGCCACGCTCGGCCGATGCTGCGGTCCATCGCCTTGGCGAGCTCGTATGTCGAGTGCGGGCGCACCGCGAGGAGGCCGAGCACGCCATACGTCGTCGTGGTGAGCCGTGGAAGTGCAGTTGACACGATCTTCCCTTCGGGACTAAAACTAGCACATACTCTCTTTGGGACTATCTGGTGCGGAGGCGATGATGAACGACACGGCGCTGGAGATCGACCCGCGGAACGCGGGCGTACTCCGTGAATGGGACGGTGAGCACGGCACCTACTGGGCCGAGCACGCGGCGACGTACAACGCATCCATCGCTCGCTATCAGTCTGGGCTCCTAGCAGCGATCGGGGCGCAGCCTGGAGAGCGGATCCTAGATGTGGGGTGCGGTTCCGGTGGGCTAGCGATTGACCTGGTGCGCGGTACTCCAGGTACCACCGCGCTGGGAGTCGACCTGTCGACCGCCCAGCTCGAGGCGGCGAGACAACAGGCTGGCGAGCTGCCGGTGACGTTCGCGCAGGCCGACGCCCAGGTGCATGACTTCGGAGCACATTCCTTCGACGTGATCGCCAGCCGGACAGGGACCATGTTCTTCACCGATATGTCAATGGCATTCGCCAACCTTGCCAAGGCGACCCGACCCGGCGGTCGCTTGGTGATGCTCGTGTGGCGCGGGATCGAGGACAACGAGTGGCTCCGCGAGTTCTTCGGCGCGATCGGGAGGGTCCTGCCAATGGCTCCACCGCCGGCCGATGCCCCGGGTCCGTTCTCGCTCAGTGACCCGGATCGCGTGCGCGAACTGCTTCACGCAGCAGGCTGGGCCGATGTCGCCTTCGCCGCCGCTGACGAACTGATGTGGTTCGGGCCAGACCCGGACGCTACGACCACGTTCATGGTCGGCCAGATGAAGTGGCTGTTCGACAAGCTCGACGACGTCGGCAAGCGGCAGGCCGAGGCGAACCTGCACGAGGTCATGGCCGCACATGCCGGCAAGGACGGCGTGCTCCTCGGGTCCGGTGCCTGGATCGTCACCGCGCGATGCTAATGATGCCGCGCCGCAGACTGGCGCCTCGCGGCAGAGTCGCGAGTTGCGTGTGCAGTGCGCCCTAGCCTGTCTGCATGCGACGCTTCGACGACCAGGACCTCACCGGCGCAGAGTTCCGCGAGTGCGACCTGAGTAGAGCTCGGCTGGTCGGCGTGGTCATGCACGACGCTGAGATCGACGGCATGGTCACCAATCTCGTGGTCAACGGGGTCGAAGTCATGCCGTACGTCGAGGCGGAGCTCGACCGCCGCCACCCGGTACGGTTGCTGATCCGCTCCGATGAGCCGGCCGACCTGCGAGAGGCCTGGCGGCAACTGCAGGACGACTGGGCCACGACCACCGAGCGAGTCCGGTCCATGCCCGAGAACAGCGAGCATCACGGCGTCGACGGTGAGTGGTCCATGGTCGAAACCCTGCGTCACCTTGTCTTCGTCCACGACTCCTGGTTCCGACGTTGCGTGCTCGGGCTGACCGAGCCGTTCACGGCAATGGGACTGGGTCCACCGTTCGTCATGGACCAGGAGGAGAACGGGCTCGACCCGTCCGCCCAACCGAGCCTCGACGAGGTGCTCGCCATGCGCAACCGGCAGGCTTCGGAGATTGAGACGTGGCTGGCCGAGGTCACGCCTGATCAGCTCGCGCAGACCGCGCCGGTGCCTGACGACGGCAGATGGCCCCCGTACGCGAAGGGGCGGGCAGTGCGGCAATGCCTCGGCACCGTGCTCGACGAGGAATGGGCTCACCACGGGTTCTGCAAACGCGACCTGGACAAACTGTCGCGTCAGGAGTCTTCGTCGGGTTCATGAGCGAAACTCTGAGCCTGGTGCTGCCGTCCCCTGGAGCCGTCGCGGTCGTGAGGGTACTGCTTGATTTCCTAGCGTAGGAACGCGAAGCACCGGCGGTAGTGTCGGCGGGGTGAAAGGCACCGAACTCCTCGGCGTGCAGAAGACCCTGAGCCCCGTCCTCAGGGCCAAAGCGCTAGATAACCGGCTGCCGGACCCGATCCTCGGCGACAAATACGCCGAGCAGGCGATGCATCGACTCGACCCCGACTACTGCAACCGCAGATTCGGCACCAGCCAGATGGGCCTCGCCGCCGTAGTGCGCGCCAAGGCCCACGACGACTGGGCTCGGAGTTTCCTCGCCGATCACCCCGACGCGGTGGTGCTGCACCTGGGCTGCGGCCTTGACGCCCGGGTGTATCGGATCGACCCGCCCGCCACCGTCGACTGGTACGACCTGGACTACCCCTCCGTCATCGAACTGCGGCAACAATTCCTGCCGCCGCGTGAGCACTACACTCTCATCGGCTCCAGCGTCACCGAGCTGACCTGGCTGGACCGTATCCCCCGCGGCCGGCCGGTGCTGATGATCGCCGAGGGACTGGTGCCCTACCTGACCGAGACCGACGTCCAGCGGCTGCTGACCAGCGTCGTGGACGCCTTCCTCACCGGCGAAATACAGTTCGACACAGTGTCGGTCTGGGCGTGGCGCACTTCGAAGTGGGACCCCACGCTGCGCAAGTACGGCACCAAGTTCCACTGCGACTTCAACGATCCGGCCGCGCTGGCCGATTGGCACCCGCGGCTCGAATACGTCGGCGAGGCGCCGATGAACGACTCACCGGTGCTGATGGCCAAGGCGCCCGCGAACGTACGCCGCATGTACCGCCTCATAAATCTGCTGCCGGGCATGAAACGGTCCACCCGCATCGTGCGGTTCCGGTTCTGACGCGCCGCCGTCAGCGCATACTTGAACGGCAGGGGTGAACGCGGGCGATCTGTCCCGGCTTCAGCCCGCCGAGGATCGCCTCGAGCCGCCATCACATATGCGATGGCGGCTCGATGCTTAGCGTCATCTGTTGACGGTCATCACGGCGCAGCCGTAATCAGGACTCCCAGCGGCTCGAAGTCGTAGACGTCGCTGTTGATCTGCAGCCCGTCCACCGCTCCGGAGTAGGCGAAGTCGGTTCCCTTGTTGAGCATGACGGTCAGTAACAGGGCGTCCGGGACCGCAGCCTGGAGCTCAGCCAGCGAGCATGTCGTCACCTGGTTACAGCCGGTGTCGTCGCCCTCGGTTCCGGAGAGCCACCATTCACCATCCGCCGCCGCCGCATCGACCTGGTGCCACCCTGGGAGTTGCGCCGGCGGGATGAAGTTCGCAGTGGTGAAGTCGACGCCTGGACCGCCGGTGAGGTTGGCATCGATCTCGAACTGGAGGTTCGGCAGGTTCGCCGGGTTCAGGGCCCGGTTCTCCCCCGTCGTGTAAACCCAGTAGTTGAGCTCGATGATGTCGGCGAGTGGCATCCCGACGAAGTCGACCTCGTTGCCGAACGCAGCCTTGTCCGTCGGGGACCCAGTCCGCATCCCGAGGCTTCCGATACCGAACGGCGGCGCGGCCGGCGGGCCGGCCGGTCCGAAGAAGACGGGACCTGCCCGTAGATACGAGTCGCCGTTACCCTCGACGTTCCGGTCGGCGATGCCCCAGTTCGGACCGCTGTACGCGGCAGCCAACGCAGCCGCACTGAGGTCAGCGGCACCGATTGATCCATCCTTGATGTCGGCCGCCGTCAGGGTGGCGTCCTTGACGTCCCCGCTGGTCAGCGTGCCCTGCTTGATGTCGGCCGCCGTCAGGGTGGCGTCCTTGACGTCCCCGCTGGTCAGCGTGCCCTGCTTGATGTCGTCCGCCGTCAGGGTGGAGTCCTTGACGTCCCCGCTGGTCAGCGTGCCCTGCTTGATGTCGTCCGCCGTCAGGGTGGATTACTTGACGTCCCCGCTGGTCAGCGTGCCCTGCTTGATGTCGGCCGCCGTCAGAGACCCGTCTTTGACATCTTTCCCGGTGATCAGTTGGCCACCGATTGCTACGCCGCCGGCCCCCAGGACCAGGCAGACTGCCGCGGTAAGAACGATGGTAGATCCGCGGATTCCATCCTTCGGTATCATGACTACCCCCTGTAACTGCACCGTCACTCTGACGATGCGCCACGGACGATAGGCGCGTTCTGGGGCGATGCAAAGCATGGGGACGACGCCCACGCCGTGGCCGACCGCGACTGCGGCGACTTCGATTCGCAGAGCGCCGCCCAGATCTTCTACCTCAAGTCCGGTGGCCCCCCAGATCGGCCCGCACCGCCTCGACTCCGAGGGCGCCGGCATCGCCTGCGAGGCCAACCCCGCGCCGTACTACTACGGCTCCACAGCATCCTCGGCATCTGGGCACACCCCGACGAATCCTGGCTGTCACGGGGTCTGATGGCAGGCGCAAAGCCGGACAGTGGCGCCTCACCGGTCGTCGCTGCCGGTGCGAAAGTGCGGTAGATCCCTCCGTCGCGGCCGCACTGCTGGCAGGCTAAGCCGGGGAGGATCCCCGTGGGAGAGATGATGGCGGATGTCAACGGCTCGGTAGTGGTCGCAAGCGATGTCACGCGCGTGTACGGGGAGGGCGACACGGCGGTGCACGCACTGCGCGGCGTTTCGCTTGAGATCGACCGTCGACGGCTGACCGCCGTCATGGGACCGTCCGGCTCCGGCAAGTCGACGCTGATGCACATCCTGGCTGGCCTTGACAAGCCGACGAGCGGCGACGTTTCGATCGCGGGGACGACCATCACGACGCTCGCCGACACCGCGCTGACGAAGCTCAGGCGAACCCACATCGGGTTCGTCTTTCAGTTTTTTAATCTGCTGCCGATGCTGACGGCGAAGGAGAACATCGCACTGCCGCTGTCGATCGCCGGCGAAAAGCCCGACGAAGAGTGGTTCAAGACCCTGATTGCCAAGGTCGGCCTCACCGACCGGCTGACGCACCGACCCGCCGAACTATCGGGCGGTCAGCAGCAGCGGGTCGCCATCGCCAGAGCGCTCGCCTCCCGACCTACCGTGGTCTTCGCCGACGAGCCGACCGGGAACCTCGACTCTGGGACCAGCGGCGAGATCCTCGACCTGATGCGCGCGTCGGTTGACGAACTCGGCCAGACCACCGTCATGGTCACCCACGACCCGCGCGCCGCGGCCATCGCCGACCGGATCCTGTTCCTCGACGACGGCCTGATCGTTCGCGACATGCCCCGCTCCGCGCCGCACGACGTGATCGAGGCGATGGAGGAGCTCACGGCTCGATGATCCGCTTCGCGCTGAAGAGCCTGGCCGGGCGCAAGCTGCGCACGACGCTGACCGCCCTCGCGATCGTGCTGGGCGTCGCAATGATGAGCGGCGCGTACGTGCTCACCGACACGATCGACAAGGCGTTCGACACGATCTTCGTCGACTCGTACGCCGGCACGGACGCCGTCGTGACCGGGAAGGAGGCCGGCTTCAGCTTCGAGGGCGAGTCGGCGCAGACCCCACCGATCCCGGAAGCAACACTGGAGCGGGTTCGCGCGGTCGACGGCGTCGAGTCCGCGACCGGCTCGATTGAGGACTTCCAGACAAAGCTGCTTCGGCCTGACGGTGAGCCGATCGACACCGGCGGCTCGCCGTCGTTCGCGTTCGGCATCGACACCGCGCCCGAGTACGACCGCTTCAACCCGCTCAACCTCCTCGAAGGGCGCTGGGCCAGCGGCGGCGGCGAGGTCGCCGTCGACGAGGGCCTCGCTGATGATGAGAATCTGGCACTCGGGGACCGGATCGGAGTCGCGGCCCTCGGGCCGGCGCAGGAGTTCGAGATCGTCGGCATCGCCAAGTACGGCGACCTGAGCTCGCTCGGCGGCGCCACTTTCGCGATCTTCGACGTAGCGACGGCGCAAGAACTCTTGGGCAAGGAAGGGCAGCTCGACGCAGTGCAGGTAGCCGCCACGCCGGGGACTACCCCCGAACAGGTGAGCCAGCGAATCCAGTCAGAGCTCGGCAGCGGCGTCACCGTCCGGACCGGCGTTGAGGAGGCAGACGAGGCGTCGAGCGAGATCGCCACCTTCACGACCATCATCCGGTACTTCCTGCTCACGTTCGCAGGCATCGCGCTCTTCGTCGGGGCGTTCGTCATCTTCAACACCTTCTCGATCACGGTCGCACAGCGGATGCGGGAGTTCGCGACCCTCCGAACGATCGGTGCATCGCGGCGTCAGGTGCTGAGATCGGTGATCCTCGAGGCGCTAGTGATCGGCCTCAGCGCCTCGATCGTCGGCCTTTTCTGCGGACTCGGGCTCGCTGTCGGACTGAATAGGCTGTTCACGTCGCTGAACCTCGAGCTGCCGCAGACCCAGACGGTCTTCGCGACGCGCACGATCGTCGTCTCGCTCCTGGTCGGGACGCTCGTGACGCTGATCGCCGGTCTCTTCCCGGCGATGCGGGCGACCCGGGTGCCTCCGATCGCCGCGGTTCGAGAAGGCGCGACGTTGCCGGAGGGTCGCTTCGCACGCTTCACGCCATACATGGCAGCCGCGATCGTTGCTCTGGCGGTCCTCGCGCTCGGCTACGGAACCCTCGCCGACGGCATCGCCATCGGTGAGCGATTCGCGCTGCTCGGTATCGGCGTGCTCGCGTTGTTCATCGGGGTCGCGATGCTCTCATCCCGGCTCGTGCGTCCGCTCGTAAGGGTCGTGGGCTTTCCGGCCCGGCACATGGGCGGCGCGGCCGGGAAGCTCGCCGAGGGCAACGCTCAGCGTAATCCGGGCCGCACGGCCGCAACTGCCGCGGCGTTGATGATCGGCATCGCGCTGGTGACATTCGTCTCCGTCCTGGCCGCCGGTCTGCGCGTCTCGAACAGCGACGCGATCGAGCGCCAGATCCAGTCCGACCTGCTCATCACCTCCCAAGACGGCTACTCCGAGTTCCCGGCCGCCGTGGGTGAGGCGGTCGAGGGAGCCGCAGGCGTTGAGACGGTGAGCAACATCCGCCAAGACATCGCCCAGATCGACGGCGACGGCTCCGCTCTGACCGGCCTCGACGAGCGAATCAATGAGGTCTACGACTTCCGTTGGGAAGACGGGTCAGACCAGGTGGTCACACAACTCGGGGACGACGGGGCGGTGCTACCGAGCCACGTCGCCGAGGACCACGACCTCGCGGTGGGCGACTCCTTCCGGGTGCTCACCCCCGACAACGAGCGGCAGGACTTCGTCGTCCGCGGCATCTATGAGGGCAGCCCCTTCTATCCGCTGCTCGGCGCGGCGAGCATCTCGCTGGAGGCGTTCGACGGACTGTACGACCGGCCGCGCAACCGTTTCACGCTGCTGAATGTCGCCAGTGGCGAGGCGGCTGCGAGAACGAGCGTCGAGAACGCCCTGGAGGGCTTCCCCGACACCCGCCTCCAGACCCGTACGGAGTGGATCGACAAGGAGGACCAGGAGATCCAACAGTTCCTGCTGCTGCTCTACGTCTTGCTCGCGCTGTCGGTGGTCATCAGCCTGTTCGGCATGGTCAACACGCTCGCGCTGTCGGTGTTCGAGCGCACACGAGAGCTAGGAATGCTGCGAGCGGTCGGGATGACGCGGCAACAGACCCGCAGGATGATCCGACACGAAAGCGTAATCACCGCACTGATCGGCGCGGCGCTCGGGCTCCCGCTCGGAATCCTGCTGGCGGCACTCGTGACGCGCGCCCTCGCCCAATTCGACCTCCGCTTCTCGGTACCGGTCGGCCAACTGATAGTGCTCGCCACCGTGGCCGTCATCGCAGGACTCCTTGCGGCCATCACGCCAGCCCGACGAGCCGCGAAGCTCGACCCGCTTCGCGCCCTCCAATACGAGTAATGCCAATCGCACTGGTAGACCTTCGAGCCGCTCACCGACCCATGTATCGGGATCTGCGCGAACGGGGTGCCCCTTTCCGGCCACACCTGGGAAGCGAGCGATCACATTCCGCATCCGAGGTCCTGCCGCCCTGAGCCCAGCCGTGAGTACCGCTTGCGTTGTTTGGTGACCTCGCGACGATTGCGATATCGAACTGGCCACCCGAGTTCGCCTGACCATGCAGATCGACGCGCCGCCGAACCACGAGGGTGTCGGCGCTTGTCGTGCGAGCCTCCCCGCCTCGACCAGACATCCTCGCAGTCATTGTCGATCGGTACGTAGACGCCACGTCCGGAGAGCCGACGAGTGCACTCGACCCCGCCCTCAACGCACCCAAGTGCCGGACGGTGCTTTCGAACCGCTCGAAGTTGCTATTCCTCGGGTCTTGGCTGCGGGTCTAACCTGACCGGCGAATCATCCGGCTGGAGAAGGGACGACGCGATGACAATCACCGTGGCGACGCTGCGAGGGTCTGAGGCGTCGATCAGCGACGAGAGCCTCGACGAACTGCGCATGACGATCCGAGGCGACGTCCTCACCCCAGAGGATCCCGGATATGCGGGGGTCCGAGCCGCGTACAACGCAATGCATCCGGGGAAACCGGCGCTGGTCGTGCAGGCCACGGGCACCGCCGACGTGATCGATGCGGTCAACTTCGCTCGCGACAACGGACTCCTCATCGCCGTTCGCGGGGGCGGCCACTCGGTGGCTGGGCTGTCGAGCGTTGACGGGGGTTTGCTCCTTGACCTCGCCGGGATGAACGGCGTCGACGTCGACCCGGACACACAGACGGTGCGCGTCCAGGGTGGAGCGCTGGTCGGCGACCTGGATCGGGAGACCCAGGCATTCGGGCTGGTCGCCCCGTCCGGCGTCGTCTCCGACACCGGCATAGCTGGGCTCACACTCGGCGGCGGAGAGGGATGGGTTCGCCGCAAGCATGGGTTGTCGATCGACAACCTGTTATCCGCCCAGGTGGTGTGTGCGGACGGTCAGGTGCGGACCGCATCGGCGGACTCGAACCCCGATCTGTTCTGGGCCATCCGCGGCGGAGGCGGCAACTTCGGCGTGGTCACATCGTTCACCTTCCAGTGCCACCCGGTCGGTCCGATGGTGGCGTTCGCGGGCGTGTTCCATCCTGTCGAGGACGCCGAGAACGTGTACCTACAGTTCCGCGACTGGGCCAAGACGGCACCGGATGAGATCTCCGCACTGATCGGATGCACGACGCTTCCCGCGAGCGAGCACACGCCGCCGGAGGTCCACAACACACCGTTCATCGTCACCGGCGCCGTCTACTCCGGTGATCCGGAGGAAGGCATGAACGTCATCCAGCCGCTCCGCGAGATCGGAACCCCGCTCGTCGACATCTCAGGCCCGCTGCCCTTCGTCGGCGTGCAGGCCGCCTTCGACGAGTTTTTCCAGCGGGGGACTCTTCGCAGCTACTGGAAGTCCACGTTCGTCGACGAGTTGACCGACCCGGTCCTCGACATCATCGTGAATCGGGCTCGCAGCCGTCCGCACGATCGTGTCTTCGTGGTCACCTTCTTCATGGGCGGCGCCATCAACCGCGTAGGAGCCGAGGACACTGCCTACAGCGAGCGGTCGGCAAACTGGATGGTCTCGATCGATGGCAACTGGGAAGACGCGACCGACGACGACAAGGTCATCTCGTGGGTGCGCGGCGCGTGGGCCGAAGTGCACGAGCACGGCACAGGCTCGCTGTACCTGAACTTCACCGGCGTCGCCGACGAAGCACCCACGGTCGGCGTCGAGAGCGCGTTCGGCAAGAACCTCCAGCGGCTGGGCCAGATCAAGGCCAAGTACGACCCCGACAACCTGTTCCGCCTGAACAACAACATCATCCCGGCAACGTAGGGCAACCAACGTACGGTACACACCGCCCGGGAGCCGCCGTCACTCGGCGACTACTACGGCGCCACCCTGCCCGACGGCTCCGGCGGCGGGCAGCAGACCTCCGGGGGGGTGCCAGGGTGGCCTGAGGGTCGGGGGCGGGCAACCATCCCGGTCAACTCGCCGCGGCGTGCTACGTGATTGTCAGTCTCAGCCGGCGACAGCCACGACCGTCGCAGAGTGCTTGGCGCCTGCCGACACGCGCACGACGTGGGTAGTTGCCGCTTTGTGGTGCCTCTGTCATGGTTGTGAGCGTCTGACGTGACTCAGATCACGCCCAGGGGGAGGGATCCATGCTCGTCGGCCGCCTCGTCCACCTACCTCTCGTACGCGTCGCCGCCGCTCTGGCGCTCGCGACGACGGCACTGGCGTTCACGCCTATACCGGCTGCCGACGCACAGGATCCGGTTGGTGTCGGCCTCACCCTGGAGGGGTGCCGGATCACGGCGGGGACAACTCTGCCCATCGACGGGCGGTTCGTCTGCCCGGACAACATGTACACGACAGGGCAGCTGGGAACGCAGTGGGCCGAGCTGGACCTGATTCCGTTCCGTCTGGAGGCAAGAAATCGAGGACCCACTCAGACGTACACGATCGCGGTGGGGGGTGACCACGAAGAGGGCGGCGTGCAGGGCTACGACGCCGTCTCGGTCCCAGTACTCAACAGGGGACTGTCGGACTCAACCTGCCAGGAGCCGCAGGTCGGACCCCAAGAGACGAGAACCCCCGGAGTGGGTGGCGCTGACGTCTCCATCTACCGGAACCTGACCATCACCCAGACCGCCGATAAGACCTGCGTTTACGACTACACGATGCGTCTGGCACTCGGCGTGCAGCGGATGTCCGGCGGATCGCTCAGCGCACGGATAGGTAACGAGGACCTCCCGAGCTCGATTCAGAACATCGGCATCAATCCCGGTGGGCTGGCTCCGCAGGAGCTGAGCAAGACCATCGAGGCGGCGCGCGGAAACGGGTTCCTCTGGGACGTCACGAAGAGCACCATCGCGGCGCAGGTGTCAGTTGATACATGTGTCGACAACCCCACCGCGAGCTTCGTGAGCACCATCCACTGGACCCGGACACCGGTGACCGGCGACGTCACCTGGACCTCGACCGTCCGCGCCACCAACCCGTCCAACCGAAACCTCCTCATCCGGGTGACCGACGTCGTCAGTGCCAACGGAAGCCAGATCGATACGACCACCGGGGACCGGGAGTTGTTGCCCGCTGGTGCGATGAACCATCCGGTGCTCACGCACAGCGGCACCGCACCGCCAGGGACGACGACCGTGTCGGACAAGGCGACCGCCACTTACACCGACACGGTGACTGACGAAGCGATCCCCCAGAACACATCGGCCACCGCATCTACACAGGTCGTCGACAACCCGCCGGGCAACGAGACCGCGCAGATCACCGACGTGACCACGAGCGTCGGCGCACCCATTTCAGTGGATTCGCTCTTATCCGAGACCAATCCCGGCAGCGTGAACGTCCCCCTTGGACAGCCGGTGACAAGCCCGATCACCTGGCAGTCGGGCACCGTCTCAGCGAGCGGGAGCGCGAACCTGGTGTTCACCGCCTACCTCAACCAGAAATTCGGCGGCCAGGTCGACATAGCCGACACGGCGACCCTGGTCGACAGTGGAGGCGGTCAGCAGACAGCCTCGGCTGTGGCCGAGATACACGGAAACCCGGCAGCACCCACGATCACCTTCATCAAGACCGTCGACGTCCCGCCGACCCAGACCGTGGACTTCCGGTTCGGCATCTGGTTCGCGGGCCAGGACCCGGCCACCGACCCGCCGATCGTCAGCGGTTCGGTGACCATCCGAGCGGGCAGCACGCAGAGCGAGACGATCGCGATCGACGTACCCCCCTCGCCCAATGGCTACCAGTACGTCGAGGAGCCGGCTCCGGGGTATGTCGGCCTCGGCAACGGTGTCGTGCAGCCACTCGGCTTCTGCGACGAGTTCGAGGGACAGGTCGCCAACGAGCGCCAGATGGGCACGATCACCGTGACGAAGGTCGCGCAGGGCGACCCCGCAGGCGCCGACCCGACCGCGACCGTCATCGTGGACTGCGATCCCGGAACGACGTACGACCAGACCTTGATCGTGCCGCCGGGTGAGACGGTGGAGACCGACCCGATCCCGTCCGGCACCCAGTGCACCATCTCTGAGCCCAACCCGCCAGAAGGTTGGGACGTGACCATCGACCCGGACACCGTGGTGGTCCAGGGCGGGCAACCGGTGCAGGTGACGGTCACCAACACCCGGCAGGTCGGTGAGTTGGTGGTGACGAAGGTGATCGAGGGCGAGGTCGCCGGGGCCAGCACTACGTTCCCGATCGCCGTGGACTGCCAGCCCGGGACCGAATACGACGAGTCGTTCGAGCTGACCGTGCCCGATGGGGACACCGAGGTAAGCTCGGAAACCTTCCAGATCCCGGTCGGGGTGACCTGCACGGTCAGCGAGGGCCAGATCCCTGACGGTTGGGGTTTTGACGGCATCACTCCCAACAGCGTGGTCACCATCGACCAGGACACCACCGAGGTCACCGTCACCAACACCCGGCTCATCGGCTCGCTGGTGGTGAATAAGGTTGCGGCCGGCGACCCGATCGACGCAAGCACGGAGTTCACCGTCCACGTGGCGTGCAGCAACGGCTTCGAGGAAGATGTGGCGCTCGACGTCGGCACGGCGGGTGGAGACTCCGCGACCGTTGGCCCCATCCCGTCGGGTGTGTCGTGCACGGTGACCGAGCCCACCACCCCGGAGGGGTGGACGCGGGTGAGCATCGAGCCAGGCATGGTGGTGATCGGCACAGACCCGACCAATCCAGTCGGTGTGACGGTCACCAACGAGCGCGACGTGGGCACCATCGAAGTGGAGAAGGTGGTCGAGGGTGATCCGGCGGGGTCGGACGCCACCGCGACCATCGAGGTGGGCTGCCCGGGCGACGACTACGACCAGACCTTGATCGTGCCGCCGGGTGAGACGGTGGAGACCGGTGAGATTCCGACTCTGCTGGAGTGCACCATCTCTGAGCCCAACCCGCCAGAAGGTTGGGACGTGACCATCGACCCGGACACCGTGGTGGTGCAGGGCGGGCCGCCGGTGCTCGTGACGGTCACCAACACTCGGCAGACCGGGGAGGTCACAGTCGTTAAGCGCCTTGTCGGCCCGGTCGCAGGCGCGGACACTGAGTTCACGCTGGAGCTCGACTGTGAAGCGGAGGGGTTCCCTCAACAGGTCACGCTGAACGTCACGGACGGCGTATCGGCGTCCGAGACCGTCGGTGACATCCCGACGGGCACCAGCTGCCACCTGACCGAGCCAACGACCCCCGAGGGGTGGACGCTTGCCGGGATAGCGCCCGCCCAGGTGACGGTCGATGAGGACCCGGTCCGCCTGGAGGCGGAGAACAGGCGACTCACCGGCGGCCTGGAGATCTACAAAGCCCTGCTCGGCCCGGTGGACGGCGCCTCGACGTCGTTCTCGGCGTTCCTGAACTGCGATGGCACCGACTTCGACCAGGATCTCGTCATCGAGGTGCGCAATGGCGTCATCTCGCGGACGGTGATCGATGGCATCCCGACCGGTGTGACGTGCACCGCGGAGGAGGTCCGCATCCCGCCGACGTGGAGTCTGGGGGGCGTCGCGAACAACACGGTCACCATCGAGGGCACCGAGCTCATCACGGTCCATGTCGTCAACACCCGAGTCACTGGCGAGGTCACGGTCGTCAAGGAACTGCGAGGTCCTGCACCGGAGACGCCTACGTCGTTCGACCTCGAGCTCGATTGTGACGACGACCTGTTCGACACAGCGGTGCCGGTGGACGTGGGTGCGGGCGACACCCGGGTCCGAGAGCAGTTCTCGGGTATCGCGACCGGGGTCACCTGCTCGGTCTCGGAGCCGGGCCTGCCTGCGGGATGGCGGCTGGTGTCCATCGAGCCTGCCCGCGCAACCGTCCAGCAGGCCGAGCCACGGGAGTTCACCGTGGTCAACCAACAGATGCGGGTGCAACCCACTCCACCTCCGTCGACTTCTCCCACTGAGCAGCCGACGGACGTACAGCCCGGTGCCGAGCTACCGGACACCGGCTCTTCGATGCCTCTCTGGCTCGTTATCCTGCTGCTCGTAGCCGGCTTCGGGTTCATCGCAACATCGGTCGTGGTGTTGGCGTACTCCCGCCGGTCGGAGGACCACCCGACACCCTTCTAATCAACTCCACTTGTCAGACGCTCAGCCGCCTCTTGCCGATTGAGCGCCTGGCAAGTCTGGGGGCCTGATGGGCAAGGGCGGATGGGTGCACGTCGGCAGCCTCACCGTCACCCGCACGCCGCCGGCCCAACCCGGGGCACCGACCGATCTCGGGTTTAACGCGGACCGTCCGACGTCGGGGATGCTGACGTGGACCGCGCCTGCCAACCTCGGCGACCCAGAGTTGAAGGACTACCAGATCACCAAATCAGACTCCCGTCGAGCCTTTCTGGATCCTTGCACTCGGGTTCCGGTCGGACTCCCCGGCTGCGTCGCCGCCGCGCATGCAGGGTGCCCATACACTGTGGGACCCAGTGGGGTGCGCGTGCGTTTCACGCGATCTGGACGATGAGGCATCGCTGCGGTCGGAGTGGGATCGAGTCAGAACGTCAGAGAACAAACTCCGCGTGAAGAGGAGATGCCATGTCTGGAGCGGCTGCTGAAAGGCAAGCTCGGGATCTGCTCGCGACGATGACCGCGGAGTCGATCGCAGACCTCGACCTGGATCCGGAGATCCTCGTGCCCACTCGAGTCGGTGCCTGGGTGCATTCGAAGCCTTTGGACGACGTCGACAATCCACAAGTCGAACAACTGACGGAGGCACAACCGTGACACGACGCCTCGCAACCGCCTTCACGATCGCCCTCCTTGCGTTCGTTTCCGCCTCCGGTTGCGCTTCGGACGATGAAGGCAACGAACCGACCGAGGCCGCCACGGATGCCGCTGACAGCTCAGAGACGGATGCTCGAACTCTCGGTGAGGGCATCGAAAGCCTCCAAGATGCCCAGGCGCGGCTATGTCCCGAGCTGTCGGACCTCGAGGCAGATCTACGGGAGGTCGCCGCCAGCGGCACCGAGCCTGGACAGGACGCGCTTGCGGGCCTCGGATCCTTCGCGGCGGCTTTCGAGGCCGCCGCCACGGCACTCACCGGGGCCGGGGCGGCGGATGCCGCTGCCGCCGCTGAGGACCTCGCGTCCAGTCTGGAGGCGCTGTCCACATCCGGAGGCGAGGACGCCCGCGCCCGCGCCGACGAGGCGGCCGATGCAGCTCAGCAGCTGACGGACGCTCTGCAGTGCCCCTGACCCTGACCTAGGCACGGTCACCTCTCGCGCCCTCGTTCGGCCTCACCAGGTATCCCTCTGCCTCCTCGCCAACAGGTTCAGTCATTGCCCAAGGCGACTCGATCCACCGAGGCCGCCCGCGGGCGACCGCCGGCTCAGCTGCCCCCCGTAGGGGTGCGGGGCGTTTCCTCCCTGAGTCTCGAGCGGGCCGGAGACTGACACCTCACGCGGTCTGCTTCCACTGTTTTCACCTGATCTGGACGATGCGGTGGCGGCCTAGCCGGAGTGGATTTGAGTCAGAACGTTCCGAAGCCGACTCCGCACGAAAGGAAGCACCATGTCTGAAGCGGCATCTGAGAGGCCTGTCTTGGATCTGCTTGCGACGATGGACCGCGGAGTCGGTCGATGTGTCGGCGCTGGATCCGGACAGGCTCATGCTCCCGGATCGCCGCGCTGGTCGCGGTCGACGCCCCTCCGGTCTCGCCTCGGCTGCGGCGACCATCGTCGCCGCGCTCGCGGTCGAGATCGAGATCGCCGACCTCGATGACCAGGGCAAGGGGTAGACCGTGAGCTACGAACCCGAATCGGATGTGGGCCAGGACCAGGCATCCGAGCCTGGTGTGGGGACCGGCTTCGGTGTGCCGTCTGTCGGGTGGGTCCCGAAGGTCGGCATCGGCGCCTGGAGCTTCGTTGGGTTCGTGGCGGCGACGGCCATCGTGGTAGCCGCCCTGGCCACGGTCAGTGAGATTGTTCTGCCGCTGACGTTCGCCGCCGTGCTCGCGGTGATGTTCCAGCCCCTCGTCGGAAGCCTGGCAGCTCGCGGCCTCAAGCCCACCCTCGGCGCCGTCCTCGTGGTCGTCGGTCTGATCGCCTTGATGACCGGCGCCCTCATAGCAACCGTCCAGGGCATAACCGAGCAGACCGACCAGATCAGCGACTCGGTCAACGCGGCAATCAGCAACGCCGCCGACTCCCTGGCCTTGGATCAGGAGTCATTGGACACGGCTCGGGCGTCGATCGAGGAGGCCGGCCCGACCATCGGCCACGGCTTCGTCACCGAAATTATCGAGGGCGTCGACGCGCTGATCGGCCTGGCCAGCGGCCTCATCCTCGGCGCCCTCATCACCTACTACCTCCTCAAAGACGGAGCACGCTTCCAGCAAGCCATCGTCGACCAGTTCGACCCGCAGCGGCGGGGTGGGATCGACGAATTCATGGATGACGCAGCCCGAACCCTGCGCGACTACGGGCGGGGACGCACCGTCATGTCTGCCATCGTGTCCGTGGTCATCGGCGTGGCCAGCCTGCTGCTCGGCCTCCCACTCGTGTTCACCATCATGGTGGCCAACTTCATCGGCGGCTACATCCCCTACATCGGTGCCTTCCTCGGCGGAGGGCTGGCCGTGATCGTCGCCCTCGGCGAGGGCGGAATGGACGTGGCAGTCATCATGCTCGTGGTGGTACTCGCCGCCAACCTGTTGCTGGAAAACTTCGTCGAGCCCAAGGTCATGAGCAAGAGCCTCGACATCCACCCGCTGGTCGTGCTCGTCGTCACCGCGCTGGGCGGGATCGTCGGAGGCATCGTCGGCCTCATCTTGGCCGTGCCCTTCTACGTGATCGCCCGAACAGCGATCGGCCTTCTTCGATCCGGCGGCTTCTTCAAGCAGGTGGCCGACCGGGCCGAACCGACGGTGCAACGGCTGCTCGAATCATAGTCACCGCCGACCGAGCCATCTCTCACGGTTTGTTTCATGTTGTCCGGTCGCGGAAGCTGTCCGACGACAGCCGATGCGGACGATTGAAATCCATAGCGTGTCGAGCCGGCGGGCTCGAGGCGTCGACGGCGACAGGCTGTGCAGAGCAGCCGCTGGCGACTGGAGCAGTGAGATGGACCGGACCCTTGCGGTCGTCCTCGCGTGAGTGACCTAAACCGATCCGTCGGCCTCCCGGCTTCAGCTCAAGATTAGGGCGGCAACCGCGAAGTAAATCACCAGCGAAAGAAGGTCCTGTACGACGGTCGCTAGAGGACCGCTGCCGAACGCCGGGTCCCGACCCAGTCTCGACATCAGCCACGGCAACGACATCGCCACCACGGTGGCGACACTGCACGCGGCCATGAGCGACACGCTCACCACCACCGCCAGGTCGAGGGAACCGAGCACCAGCCAGACTGCCGGAAGAGTCAGCGCCGCGAGGACCAACCCGACCAGCAGTCCGGTAAGGGCCTCAAGCCGGAACACGCGACGGATGGAACCCCCAACCGACAGGCCGCGAATGACCAGAGCCTCCGTCTGCGTGCCCACCGCATCGGCCATGTAGACGATGCCGGGTATGAAGAACGCCAACCGGACATCGGAGGCAAGATCCGTCTCGAACCCTCGTACCAGCACGGCAGCGCCCGCCGATCCCAGCAACCCCAGAAGAAGCCACGGGAGCCGATGCCACAGCCGAGCCCCGATCGGCTCGTCCATGGCGTGCCGCGCCGATGCCGACGAACTGAGGTATCCGCCCAACCGTGCCAAGTCGTCGTCATGCTCGACCAGCATCACCTTCAGCAGCCGCTCCGGCGGCACCAGCCCCCTAAACGACCCCTCCGCATCCACCACGGCGAGGCTGGACTCCCCATGGTGGGCCGCCTTCCAGGCAGCCTCCTCCTGGTTCAGCCCTGGCCGAATCACCGGAGGATCCGGATCCATCAAGTCGCGAGCAACACTGCTCGGGTCTGCTGACAACACCTTCTCCACAGGAATCAGCCCGAGCAGCCGGTGCGAAGAAGGATCATCGAATGCGCAAACCGCGACGTCAGCAGCCGACTCGTAGCTGTTGCCAAGGAGGGCAGTTTGGAGCGCAGCAGCGGTTGTCTCCGGCGCGCAGATCGGTACACCCGTGACGAGATAGTTGTCGACGGACCCTGGTAGCAACGGCTCCGACCCCGCCGGCAGCTGTGCTTGGGAGGTCACCTGTGTCCAGCCCCTTTCTGCAAGCCAGTCCTGTCACGCCGCCCACCAGCAGCGCAGGTGGCGCCGCCAACAAAGGGCGGACAATTTCGCCCTGCCTCCGGCGTGGCTCACCTGAAGACTGCCACCTTGAGTGCGCCGGTGTCGGCCGGGCGTGAGAACGCGTCGTAGGCGTGCTGCACCTCGTCGAGCCCGAATCGGTGTGTCACCAGGCCCTCGACTTCAAGGTTTCGCGCAGCAAGCAAGCGCAACAGCATCGGTGTGCTGGACGTATCCACCAGCCCCGAAGGACTCGTGATACAGAGCGGCCGTAGTGACATGAGCGTCGTCCATCCACGCGGCCAGCAGATCGTTGCCTGAGACATCGGCCTTGTTACCGAGGGAGGCGAAGCACGCGAGACCCTGCCCGGTTTCACGCGCGACGTCGAGCAGCGCGATCCCCACACCACCCGACTGGGATGCGATGGCCAGACCGCCTGCCTCGATCGCCCTGTGGGTAGCGGCAGGGCTGAGTTGGAGAGACCAGCCCGTCCGCAAGCCGACGCTGACTGTCAAACCCGGCGTCGGTCAGCACCCTCAACATCGAAGTGTTGTCCGGCAAGACATCAGCGACAAACCTTCGAATGCCTCGATCGCGGGCTGCCGACGCCACGTGCTCCAGAAGGATTGTCCCGAGCCCGAGCCCGTGGGCCTGATCCGCGACGAGGAAGGCGACCTCGGCAGTGTCTGGCGCTAGGATCTCGCAGCTCGCAACTGCCATTAACTCGTCGTTGCGGAGAGCAACGAGTGAGAACACTTCACGTGGATCAGATCGGATGAGGTGCTCCGCGTAGCTGCGGCCGGTGTACCGGCTAACGACGAAGAACCTGAGGCGAAGGTTGTCGTCAGAGACGGCTTCGTCAAGGGCGATCAAGGCGTTGTGGTCGCTACTTGCCAACGAACGCACGGTCGCTACGGTGCCATCCAGAAGCAGGACATCAACCGCGCCCCGCCTTCCATCGGCTTGGAGTCGCCTGAGAGTGGGACCGTCGCCTCGTCCATGTCGTTCACGGGTCAACCTACCGCGGCAGCGGGCTTTGTGTTCGCAGCTGGAGTGCCGTGTTGCTTTGTGCAGACGGGCGGACGCCGTACCCTGCTCCCGGGGCATGCGCACGACTCTGCCGCAGCGGTGGTGAGAGCTACCGACGAGGGTCAAGCAGGCTTAGATCTCGACGACGAAAGGGTGGCCTCAGGTGGGCAGCAACAATGCAGGAGCCGCCGCGGGGGGCGGGGCGATCTACGGATTCGGCATCTTCGGTGCATGGGTGTTCTACTGGCAGCAGGCTGACTCGTTCTGGGAGTACGCGCTCTCAATCTTCCAAGGGCTCGTGTGGCCCGCTTTCATGGTCTATGAGGCCCTCTCTGCGCTCGCCCGATAGTCCATCCAACCCAGAGGGTCCCTGATCTGCTGGCGCCAGATCACTGACTGGACATCGGCTCCATCTCGGGAGCGTCCCCGCTGCGCCGCGGCCATCGTTGAGCTCGACCGGTCACTCATTTCGGCCAGGGCCCGCGGCGCCGAACTCGGAGCCTCAGCGCTCGACGGCTTAACAGTCCGCCTCGAGCGATGGGTCGGGCTCGCTTGGACGGTCGCCCTTGCATCGCTGGGCATGATCTTCGCGCCGGGTGGCGCCGCGCTGTCAGAAGGCGACATCGAAGACCGGGGTCCTCGGAGGGTCGGTAGAAACGCCGGGCGGGAAGGGCACCGCCGCCGCGGCTGTGTCGGTGGCGGCCTCGTTGGTCGCCGCAGTGACGTCGGCCTCGGTGAAATGCTCGAGGCAGCCTGAACATCACCCGTCCCGTCGGTCTCCGTGCTGGGGTCGGGACGCTCGTGTACGGGCTTGTCCCACGTCTGGAGGTCCCAGCTGTCTACGTCCTGGTGCCATGGTCGCCCCCGGCCCGCGAGGCCGAGTTCTGGCTTGCGCCGGAAGTTTGTTTGCTACCGGACCCTCCAACGGGGTACACGCACAGTAGACCCCGTCAGCTCGGTTCTTCGACCGGCGAAGGATGACGTCCTCATGTTCAGGATGGGAGGCCGGTTGCATCCCCTCGTCCGAACGGTCATGATCCGCGGCGATTCGGCCGAGTATCACCCCGCTTCATTCCGCCGATTTCAGACAAGTGGTCCACTCGACCTAGACTTGACGGCCTCTAGAGCGACCACGAGAGGTGCCATGCGGCTACGCGCACTGCTGCACTCCCGGGCGGCGCTCGCTCTCGGGGTTGTCGTCGCCCTGGCGGTCCCCACTCTGACCCTGCCGAGACTGCCGCAGGTGAGTCCGTGGCCGGTGGTGATCGGGCTCGTCCCGTGGGTGATCGGCAAGTACGTGCTCTGCCCGCTGCGCTGGCGGGCACTCACCGACGCCGGGCTGACCCGCTGCTGGCACATCCGCGCCTACGCCGAGTCTGAGCTGCTCGGCCTGCTCACCCCAGGGCACGTCGGGGCGGACCTGTGGCGCATACACCGGCTGACGAACCGGGGACTGAGACGTGCCGATGCCTTGATGAGCGTCGGCCTGGATCGTCTCATCGGCGCCATCGGCTTGGCAGTGTTCGTCGCTTTCGCGGGTGCAACTCTCCCGCTGCGCATGCTGCTCATCGCGCTCGGGGCGGCGCTTCTGCTGGTGGTTGGTGTCATAGCACTGCGCCGCTTCCGTCCCGACCTGATGCCCAGCCGTCCATGGCCCGGGCCGCGGCAGCTCGCGCACGGACTCATGCTGTCGGCCGGATACCAGCTGTCGATCGCCGGCCTACTGCTCGGGACGCTCGGCGCCACCGGTCACACGCTCTCGCCGCTCGAACTGTTGGGCGCCTTCGGTGCCAGCCAGCTGGCCGGCGCCGTGCCCGGCCCGAACGGGGCCAGCCCGCGTGACGGCGCCTTGGTTGTGGCCCTGGTCGCGATGGGCATCCCGTGGGTCGCCGCCGCCGCCGCGGTCACGCTGAAGGCTGCGCTCGCCTGGCTGCCGGCGCTCCTCCTTGGTGGGGCAAGCCTGTTGGTGACTCGACGCGCCGCACGTCGTACGACCCTCTTCCCAGCCTGAGTTCGGGCCATTCGGTCCCGAGTCCGGGACTTTCGACCGGCGCTTTCTCGTCCGCGACGCCTGCATGATGAACATGAGCTGGGCAAGTGATACCTGAGGCCACCAGGATCAGGAAAACGGAGTAGCAGGGATGCAGACATCGAACCCCGTCGACACCCGTCTCCGACGGGCGCTGTGGATAGTGGGCCAGGCAGCCTTGGTGATCGTCGGCATCACCCTGTACTTCTCCATCCGGCACTTCACGGAGGGCTCCGAGGATGTAGCTGTCGATCACGCCCACGACATCGTTTCAATCCAAAAGTCGATGGGGCTCGACGTCGAGGGGGTGCTGCAGGCTCCGCTAGTTGGATCGCACATACTCGAGGCCGTTGCCAACTGGATCTATATCTGGGGACATTGGCCCGTCATCATCGTCACGATGGTCTGGCTGGCGTGGCGACACGTCGGTCAGTTCCGTCTGCTCCGCGACGCCATGATGGTTTCCGGCGCGCTCGGCATGCTGATCTACGCCGCCTACCCGGTCGCGCCACCCCGGCTCGCGGGACTCGGCCTGATCGACACAGTGACCGAGACCTCGTCGTCGTACCGGGTTCTTCAACCGCCGGCATTCGTCAACCAGTACGCCGCGATGCCCAGCCTGCACTTCGGCTGGGACCTTCTGGTCGGGATGGCGATCTTCGCCGCCGCCACCACCACCTTGCTTAGGGTGGTCGGCGCGGTTATGCCCTTGCTCATGGCGTACGCGGTGGTCGCGACCGCAAACCACTACGTGCTTGACGTGGTGGGCGGCCTGTTCCTCGTGATGATCGGGTACGCCGCCGCCGTTGCACTCGAACAGCGGCGGCTGCGGCGGGCGGAGGTTCACCGCCAAGAGATGCTCACAGGGGCGGAGCTCACGGATCCAGAGGAGTCGAGAGAGCCCGCAGGCATGTCACGGACGCGCGGTGCCTGAGTGTTGCCCCTTGCGATCGCCCACCGCGCCGGCAACTCCCTGGCCGGGCTGCACGCCGCAAATCAGCTCGGCGTCGACGTCATCGAATGCGACGTTCATCATCATCGTGGTCGGCTCGAGGTGCGCCACTTGAAGACTGCGGGACCACTACCGTTTCTCTGGGACACCTGGGAACTTGCCTCGGCATCGGGACCCCGGCTAGGGCTCGACGAACTGCTCGAGGCTGATCTCCACGAGACCACGTTCATGCTCGATCTCAAGGGGCGACGACCAGCAACAGCCCGGACGGTCGCACGCCAGTTGCATGAGAGTGGACGTGAGCGACCCGTGCTCGTCTGCGGCCGCTACTGGCCTTCCGTGGAAACGCTGGCCGAGCTGCCATACGTGCATCCCATACTGTCGGCGCGCAACCGCGCCGAGCTCGCGCGACTCCGGCAGAGGCTGTCGTCTACCAGACCGGTCTACGGCGCCTGCGTCCACCGGTCCCTCATAGGCAAAGACCTCGTAAAGAAGCTCCACGAAAACGCACAGATCGTGATGACCTGGCCGATCAACGACGTGGCGTCTCTGGATGTGATGCTCGCGCTCGGCGTCACAGGCATCATCAGCGACCAGATGGACGTGCTGGCGGAGATCCTGCGGCGCCGCCGGAATGACGATACTGCAGCCTGACCTTGCCGGTGAGGCCAAGGGCTCGGTGAGGCCAAGGGCTCGGTGAGGCCAGCCTGGTACCAGTGGGTGAACGTGGACCAAACCAGGTCACACGCACTTGGGGCTGACAGGCCGCCGGTCCGCACGAACCAGGTTGCACGATTAGCTCCGTTACTGACAGCTGTTCAGGGGCCTCGTCGCGGCGGTTCAGCGGACAACCGCGACCGGGCAGCGGGCGTGTTGGAGCACGTTCTGACTGACCGAGCCGAGGAGCAACTCGGCGAAGGCCCCCCTCCCCCGGGACCCCACCACGACCAGCGCTGCCGCCTCCGACGCGTCCGCCAACACCCGTGCGGGGTGTACAGGGATCGCCTCGGCGGCGACCTGAACGTCGGGGTAGTTCTCGCTCCACCCAGCCAGGGCTTCGGCCAGGAAGCGATCACGGCCCGTGTCCTTCGCTGGCACATTCGTAACGGCGGCGTCAGGGTTGAGGCGGTCTGACGTCACCTGCCAGCCATGAATCGCGGTCAGTGGTACGCCTCGACGCGACGCTTCGTCGAACGCGAAGCCGATGGCGCTTTCGCTGCTTGGCCCGGCGTCGACGCCGACCACGATGCGGTTGGCCCGTGGATTGGCCTGCTCCCGGACGACGACCACCGGGCACGCCGCGTGCCGTGCCACATGCTGGCTTACGGACCCGAGCAGGAGTCCAGCGAGCGCCCCGTGACCGCGTGAACCGACCACGATCATCGCCGCCCGCTGACTGGCCGCGATCAGCGCCGGAGCGGCGGGTATGTCGACGATCTCTGAGCTGATCGACACGTCCGCACCCTCCAAGGATGCGCGAGCCTCGTGGATCACTCGGTTCCCCTGGGCCCGGGCGTCGTCGACGTCCGCCTGCGCGAACGGGACGTCGGTGCGCTCTTGCGAAAGGGCGCACAGCAAGTGAAGAGGTGCCTTACGGCCGGCGGCTGCATCGGCAGCCCAGGCGAGCGCGCGCTCACCGTCTGCCGAGCCGTCCAAGCCGACGACGACGTCACCGTGCAGTGTGTTCATGTCGCGCCTCCTTAGTTCGAGACTGATGTTCGTCCTGGCCAAGTCTGTGCGCTCGGGTTGCGAGCGTAATAGGCCAGTGTCCTCCTGCCGGGGCGGTTCATTGCGACGTGCTGCCCACTAGGTCGACGAGGCCGCGTAGATGCTGGCGATGGAAGCATCGAGCGCGGCGTCGAATGCCTGTTCGCTCATCTGAACCCTCAGGCCCTCAGTGAGCGCTCGCGAAAAGCTGGCGATCACGCCCCGGTTCCTGCTGAGCCGGGCGTCGGCTTCTTCGCGCGTGTAGCCGCCGGACAACGCAGCTACACGAAGCACACGGCGGTGCTCGAGCAACTCGCGATGGAAGCCGTCCTCTTCCGGCAGGGTCAACTTCAGCATGACATCCTGCCCCTCGGCCAACCCGTCAAGCTGGCCGAGAAGCGCGTCCCTGAGCAGCTTCTCTGCGGCGGTCTTCTCCGGGCTGTGGATGTCGACCTCCGGTTCGACGATCGGCACCAGGCCGGCAGCCATGATCGGCCGCGCCACTTCGAACTGTTGGAGAACCACGGCATCGACGCCGACCCGATCGGCGGTCAACACAACCGACCTCATCTTGGTGCCGAACACGCCGTGCCGCTTTGCACGCTCAAGCAGCGCATCGAGATCGGGGATCGGCTTCATCATCCTGACGCCGTCGGCCTCAGCCTCAAGCCCCTTATCCACCTTGAGGAACGGAACGATGCGCTTCTGCGTCCAAAGGTACTCCGCCGAGCCCATCCCCTCGATCTGCCGATCCACGGTCTTCTCGAACAGGATCGCCGCCAAGATGCGGTCACCGTCGAACACCGGGCTGCTGATGATACGGGTGCGCATCTGGTGAATGAGGTCGTACATCGTCGCGTCGTCGGAGTAAGCCGACTCTTCAACGCCGTAAAGCCGCAAGGCCTTCGGCGTACTGCCCCCGCTCTGGTCAAGTGCGGCGATGAAACCATTCCCAGTCTTCATCTTGGCGAGCATGTCTTCGTTCACAATCGGTCCCTCTCCGCGAGCGTCG
The DNA here is from genome assembly GCA_963830495.1 of uncultured Actinomycetota bacterium. GTDB lineage: Bacteria > Actinomycetota > Actinomycetes > Propionibacteriales > Nocardioidaceae > CAWHMS01. The sequence continues at coordinate 677,551 of CAWHMS010000001.1, forward strand.
GCACGGTCCTCGGTGCTCGTCCCGCCCTACGCTTAGCGTTACAGGAGGTGAGGCCCTAGCGCGAGGGGCCTTCGTCCCAATCTGTCGGGCCGATTTCTACGCACTGCGCCACAACAGCAGGCTGCACCACATCGGCCTGGACAGACGGCCGCTGCCGCGCCGGCCCACGCCAGATGTTTGGTGGAGCTGTCATGGCGGTCAATGTCGAGTTTGCCATTGGAGTCCTTGGTCAGCACGGCAACCGCCATGTGGTCGAACTGCCCATGCTTCCTGACACTGAGTTGAGTGGTGTACGGATCCCGGTACCGGCACCCCGCACTCGTGGAGGCACGCCACCACGATGACCTGATCAGCCGATGTCATTACAGAACCGCGCCTCGTGGCGCCACCTCTACGGCGGCAACGCCTCTTGCGTACAGCACGAGGAGCCGGTCACCGTGTCTGCAGCGAAGCACGCCGGTGGCTTCTCCAAGCGCTGACACGGCGTGCTCGATGACTTCGTCGTCACTGACAGTGTCTGGCTCCTCGTAGGTGACATCTAGATGGTCACCGCTCGTGAGCCGAACACGTAACACAACGTCGCTCATACTCACGCACCTTAGACATGTCGTGCCTGGCGGCCACCCACCACGGCGATCACAACGCCAGCGATTCGTCGCTTTTCTCTCGCGCGATGACTCTCCGGCAGCAGCGAGCCCGATGAGCTGACCGCGCGGATTGCCGGGTTGTCGCTGGCAGGTGCGTTCCATCCGGCGGTCATATCGGGCCATGGCACATCCCAGCGATCCCGGACTATCACGGAAGGAGGGTCGTTCAAGGCAGGTGGCTTGTTACTGAGTCGCCCAGACTCAGCGCCAGGCTGTGACGCCGCCTACCGGTGATGCGCCGTTCGGTCGCCAAGTGGCAGAACCGCACTACTTGAGCACCAGGGCAAGGACGAAGGCGATCACAAAGACGCTCTGAAGTGAGTGCACGATGATTCCCATCCATGCGCTCTGGAAGCGCCGCGACGGATAGGCTTCGAGAAAGATGCCCTCCACCAAGGTGGTGGGTATGACCCACGGGACGTGCAGGTGATAGACGGTGAACAGCACGCCGTTGGCGACCCAGTCGCCCCTGCCGAAGGCGGCTCGCATGCGCGGCAGCAGCAGCCCCCGGAAGAGAAGCTCCTCGCCGAGCGCAGTGTTGAAGATGACAAAGACGACGATGAGTGCGAACCAGCCCCAGGCGCCGCTGAAGAAGGCCTCGCCACGGTCGGAGCCGAGGAAATCGGCGAAATCTCGCTCGGACGGACCTGGGATCGCGGGCACCAGTGCCCACACGGCACCGAGGACGACGAAGAGCAGCGCCCACCACCAGACCTTTCCGCCCACGCGTCCAGTCTTCGGATCTCGCGGTGGCCGGAGCCAAAGAGCGTCGCGCACCCGCGGCCAGTCGAGCGACCCAAGTTCCCACCTGAGAAGGATCAGGACCAGCAGGAACTGCCAGACGAGCCCGGCCGTGAGGAGGATCAGCAGCGCCTGAGTGAGGGGCTCATCGCCCCCGAGTTGGTCCTCGAGCCAGGGAGCGACCACCCATGCCAGAAGGCCCATTGGGACGGCTGCGGCGGCCCAAACCGCAAGGATCTCTAGCATCGAGTACTGCCTTACGGCTTCATACCGATCAGCTTCCTGATCGGGAGAGGGATGGACGGGCCGCGCGGCCGACATGGTCCTCACCTCGTCTGCTAAGACCCGGCGATGCGGATCGTCGCCGTCCTGACAAGCAGGTGATCGTCTCGGCGACCCCTTCGCATAAGGCTGCCAGATATCGCGAGCGTGCTCCGCCGTGTCGCGCCTGTCAAGAAGCGAGCTGCGACGAGGTCCCGGCGCATGCGCGCAACCGTCATAATCGCACCGGCGATGCATGCGGGCGCGAGCAGGACCGAGCAGAACTCGGCAGATCAGGTAAACATCGCACCTCAGCATGACCGCCCCGTCCGCATGCGGAGGGTGCGGTGCATCCGCAGAGACGGCAAGCGAGGGTGGCGGCGGTGGCCGGGGAGTTCGGCGGGGTGGGGACCTCTCCCCTAGCGAGTTCATCTCTCGAATGAACTCGGTGCGGTCTGTGTGCGTTCCGTGCCTCCAACGTCCCCGCTCCTGCCCAAGTCAAGCCATTGTTCGTCTGAACTGCGGTCCTATCTGTCGGGCTGACAGGATTTGAACCTGCGACCCCTTGTCCCCCCATGAATGGGTTCCGCACTTGCCCCTGATTGCGAGGCTGCGCGCTGACCTGCGAGAACAGCCTGCGCGCCACTCCCCCACCGTGCCGTGATGAGCTGCGATTTGCGGGCTTGCGATCGAATACTTCGGGAATAAGTGCGGCACGGCTCAAGTCCCGGTCGCCGGCGGCGTGGCCGGGGCGGCAGCCGGCGGTGTGGGGGACCTGAACAGATTGCGGCCGCACTGTCTGTCCTTAGCGAACTTTGCTCTGTTGGCCTTCGCCTTTGCGCAGGGCATACCACGCGCCAACCAGGAGCCAGTCAATCACCGCCCGTGAATAGCGGGATGTATGGCGAGATGGCGGTCGCGTGTGGCTTTAGCTGCCCCACCGGCGCAGTTGCCGGGTTCGAGCCTCGATCGGCTGCGTTCGGATCGGGCAGCTGCAGGTGGTGCAGTCACGTGCTGGATGGGGCGGTCGGTGAGGTGTCCCAAAAGTCGTATACGCCGAGTTGGTGGGCGGCATCGATGGCAGCCCGGCCCAGGACGTTCGTGTAGGTGGGGAAGGACAGCGGGATCCGCACAAACTGCTCCACAGGCATCGTCGCAGCAACAGCGACAGCCGCCACCTGGACGATCTCGACCGCCCGTTCGCCGACGACGTGGCAGCCGAGCATCCGGTGGTTGCTGCGGTCGACGATGAGTTTGCAGAACCCGTCGCGGCGTCCGTCGATGATCGGCCGCGTCGTCACGGAGAAGGGCACAGTCGCCACCTCCACGTCATGGTGGCGGCGGGCGACGGCCTCGGTTGGCCCGACATGGGCGTATTCGGGATCCGTGAAACTGCCGATCGGGGTCGCTGGCGGGCTGAGGCTAGCCCCGAGGCCACGCACCGCGTTCGTCGCAGCGAGGTAACCATCCTGCACCGCGTGCGGCACGAGCATGAGCCGGCCCGTGATGTCCCCGGCAGCGAACACGTGTGGAGCGGTGGTGCGCAGGTGCTCGTCGACCCACACGTAACCGCGCTCGGTGGTCTCCACCCCAGCGGCGGCCAGGTTCAGCCCGGCGGTGTCGGCCAACCAGCCGATCGCTGCTACCGCAAGGTTCGCCTCGGCGCGGTCGATGACGTCTTCCTTGACGTAGGCCATCCGGACCCCGCCTGGCACCTTCTCGAACCCGCGGATGCGTCCGAAGCCCTCGTGCACGTCCATACCGGCGGCCCGAAATGAATCCGCCATGGCCCGCGAGACATCCTGATCTTCAGTCGCCAGAATCCGCGGACCCGCTTCGAACAGCGCCACTCGCGAGCCGAGTTCGGAGAAGACCGATGCGACCTGGACGCCAGTCGCCCCAGCGCCGATCACCAAGAGCGACTCCGGCACCGTGGTCAGCGTCCACGCGTCGCGATGTGAGCCCACCAACTCCGCGCCCGGCGCCGGCAGGGCCCGGTTGATGCCGCCCGCACAGAGAATCAGTCTGTCTGCGCCGAGGCGAGTCCCCCGATCGTCTTCGATCGTATGGGCATCGACGAACCGTGCCGTACCGGCGTGCTCAAGCAGGAGCACTCCTGCGTCCTGCAGCTCTGTTCGCAGCACGGAGTTCTCAGCGACCTCTGCGACCACCTCGCGAACCCGTGCGAGAAGCCGAGGGTAGTCCAAGGCGGGTTCGCTGACTTCGATGCCGTAGCGGGGCAGCTGTCGTGCCTCCCGACTGAGCCGGGCTGCCTGGGCCAACGTGCGCACCGGAACCGGACCGTCCGCGGCGGCCATCCCGCCCACCGCATCTCGGGCAATGAGCGTGGTTTTGGCACCCAGCTCGGCCGCCCGGAGTGCCGCGAAGACCCCAGCCGGGCCGGCGCCGATGACACCAATGTCTGCATGCTCCACGGTCTTCACGATGCCACATACCGACGCGGTCGGTCGGCCAACATCAGCACTGGGGGTTGGCGTACGGCGGCGTTTGCGTGACCATGGTCTCCTCGCTCTCGGTTTCAGGACGATCTGTTTGGCAGAGCCAGTCTGAGTGGCCGACGCCACGACTGCATCGCCCGCTGGGGATGAGGCGGTGGCACGGACACACTCAACCAGTCGACGTCGCCGCGCTGGGTCGGCCAGGAACGAAGGACGTAGAGATGGCGGTGCGGACGCTTAAAGCGGAGGCGGTGCTTAGGCCCCAGGCCGAGCTGGCGGAAGGCCCGCGCTGGGACGCTCGGGCCCAGCAGTTGCTGTGGGTGGACGTACTGGCCGGAGCAGTGCATGCCTTCGACCCAGCCAGCGGTCGAGATGTCCGTCGCGATCTCGGCCGGCATGTCGGCGCCGTGGCCCCGTTCGGCGAGGACAGCGTGGTCGCAGCGGTCCGGGAGGGATTTGTGCGCCTGGACCCCGATGGGTCCGAGCAGACTCTCGCCTCGGTGCTCGCGGACCAGCCCGGCCTGCGCTTCAACGACGGGCGAGCCGACCGCGCAGGTAGGTTCTGGGCCGACACCCTCTGCTACCAGATGGAGCGCGGACAGGCCGCGCTCTTTCGGCTAGACGTGAATGGCTGCACCGAAATGGTCGATGGCCTCGGGCTTGGAAACGGCCTCGACTGGAGCCCAGACGACCGGGCGTTCTACCTCGTCGACACGCTGGCTCAGACCGTGGACACCTTCGACTTCGACTTGCACGATGGCGCGCTCGGTCGACGCCGGCGCTTCCTCGACATCGATCCGAGGCTGGGCAGCCCGGACGGGCTCACAGTTGATGCAGAAGGGTGCGTTTGGGTCGCCATCTACGGCGGTGGACAGGTGCGCCGCTACACCCCCGACGGGCGGCTCGACAGCATCGTCGAGGTCCCCGAAGCCACCCAGACCACAAGTGCTGGATTCGGTGGCCCGGGTCTGGACACCCTGTTCGTCACCACTGCCCTGGAGAACCTCGACCGCGGCGCCAGGGCTGCCCAGACGAACGCGGGCGCGATATTGGCGGTCCGGCCTGGGACGGTTGGTCAGCCCACGGCGTCGTACGCGCCGTGACGGCGCGGGCGCAGGCTCCCTTGGGATAGGTTTTCGGCGATTTGCCGCGGGCTCACGCCGCTGGGGTGACCGAACTGTGCGCTAGCTCAGTCGGCGGAAACCCGCGCAACGGTTTGGGCAGCGCTGGCTTTCAGCCGACAGGGTCGTGCCACGTCTCGCCAACGGGCAGGAGAGTGTCGGCCTCCCTGGGCCCCCAAGTCCCGGGGGAGTACGGATGAACGGGGCCGACGTCGCCTAGGATCGGGTCGACGATCCGCCAGGCGGCCTCGACGGTGTCCTGGCGGGCGAACGGCAGTCGATTCCCATCAAGTGCAGCGCCGATGAGCCGGTCGTAGGGCCTCTGGTCCGAGTGCGGTTGCCGAGCGAAGGCGAGTTCTTGCATCTCCGGCAGTGGAATCGCGCCCGGTGCCTTCCCGGCGAGGCGGAGACCGGTCTCGACCTGCGGCCAGATCCGGAATCGCAGTATGTTGCTGATTCCGGAATCTCCAACGCCGAAGACGTCGTAGGGGGCAGGGCGGAACCGGACAGTCACCTCGGTGGCGGTGGCCGACAGAGCCTTGCCGGCGCGGATGGAGATCGGGACGCCGGCCCATCGCCACGAGTCCACTGCCGTTCGCGCAGCGACGTAGGTCTCTGTCGTAGAGCCAGCGGCCACACCGTCCACGTCGTGATAGCCGTCGTACTGCCCTTTTACTACGTCTCCGGGCGTCAGTGGCCGCAGCGCGGCGATGAGCCGGGACTTGTTGTCCAGCCAGGAAGCCGGACCGGATCCATCGGGCGGGTCGGCCAGCACGCTGGCCAGGACCTGCAGGAGATGGTTCTGCAACACGTCGCGAGTCGCGCCGGTGCGGTCGTAGAACCGGCCGCGATCGGAGACGTCGAACCCCTCGGCCATCGTGATCTGAATGCTTTGCACGTACTGGCGATTCAACAACGGCTCAATCACCGCGTTGGCGAACCGGGCCACCAGCATGTTGTTCAGCGGCTCCAAGGCGAGCCAGTGGTCCACGCGAAATATAGCGTCCTCGGTGAAGACCTGGTGCATCGTCGCGTCCAGCGCCCGTGCGCTCGCAAGATCGGTCCCGAAGGGCTTCTCCACCATTACCCGGGCGTGCCGGGCTCGGTCCGCGCCGGCGATTCCCTGGGCGATGCGCCCGAATAACGACGGTGGCACCTCCAAGTAGAACAGCGCGCCAGCCCCGTCGCCCATCTCCCGTGACATCGCCGCGTAGGTCGCGTCGTCATCCAGGTCACCGTCGACGTACCGCAGCAGCCTCAACAACTTCCCCGCGGCCGGACTGGCCGGATCCATCGCGTTCAGTCGAAGCGATGCGACAGCATAGTCACGAAAGTGGTCCAAGCCCCAGCCACTCTTTGCGACCCCGATCACCGGGACATCGAGCACCCCGCGTTCAACCAGCCCCACCAGTGCGGGGAAGGTCTCCAGCTTCGCGAGGTCGCCCGTAGCACCGAAAATTACTAGCGCGTCCACACGGTTTGTCGCCATTGAGCTCCCCTCACCGGAAGGCCCCCGTGCAGCACCCTGCCCAGCTGTTCGGTGGCGCCTCGATTAACCGAATGATGCCAGCAGACGAACGTGACTGACAAGCACCTCGGCCGGTGGTTGAAGGGCTGACCGCGCGGCCCATATGACGGTCAGGCGGCGGGCGAGATCCGCTCGCTGCCGACGACTCTTCCCGGTCCGGGGCGAGTGAGGTGAACCACATACATGCTCCCTGCCGGCAGACCCGCGATCCGAGGCAGCAGCTCCGGCGAAGCCACCGCAATGTCCCCGACCACGCTGGCCAACATGTTCCGGTCGGCACACACGGCGGTAGGTACGCCCTGCCGCGTCGCCGACCAGACCTGGTCGACGGCGGCACGGAGCCTGGCCGCGCGATCGGGCACCAGCACGAACTCGCTCAGCCAGGCGTCGCGTACAAGCGGCTCCACTGTCTCCACACAACGCGGGACATCAGTTGTCACGACCTGACGGATCCCGAAGGCCTTGACCAAATCCGCGAGCGCCTTCGCCTGACGCCCGCCCCCCAGGGCCCTGCGCCGACTCCCCGCGTGCATGCCGGACGCTTTGTGCCCCGGCCGAACCAGGACAAGGGGTTGTGACAGATAGGCGCTTCCAGCCCAAAACCTCTCGATCAATGGCCAATCCCGACAACGGGCAAGGCGAAGCGCGGCGTCGGGCGGCACCCACAGCAGGTCGTCGATCTCGTCGCCCGGTGTGAAGCTGCCGGAGGTCGCAGCCAGTGACCAGTACCTGACGCGCTTTGAGGCGCCGTCCTTGAGGTAACTCGTCGCGCCGAGCGACGCACCGAGGCGGGCGTGGCGACCGGTCTCCTCCCGGACCTCGCGCAGCGCCCCCATGATCGGGTGCTCACCTCGGCGCAGCTTTCCCTTGGGAAGTGACCAACTATCCGACCCGGGCAGTGAGCCAGCGCCAACTCGACACCCAGGCGCGAGTCGGCAGAGCACGACCACTCACTGGTTGCGCCTCGCCGCTCAGGTCGCCGACCCGATCGCGGCCGCGCGTGGCGTTCGCCCTGATTCCGCAGTCGACCTCATACCGGCTCAAGGTGGACACGGCTCGCGACGCCGAATGGGGGACGGCCTCGACGGCGACATACACCGCGTAGAGGTCAGGTCACAGCGGGGCGCCGATGACGAGACTTCAGTCCTGCCCCTGTTCCTGGTTGACTACGCCGCAGCCCTCGACCTGCTCAACACCGCGACCGGCGGTTCCTCCAGACCGGTCGATCTCCAGATCCGCCACCAGCCGGGCGGTGAGGGTGGGCGGATCGACACGGCGCGGGCATTGGTGTCGCACGACGACGGCATGGCCTGGACCCAGTGGCCGAGCGTTCCACTCGGCAGCGGTCGCTTCAAGGTCCCCTGCCGGCGATCCGGCCGGGCCGATTTCGTCTCACTGCGGGTAGAGGGGCCGGGCCACGGAGTGGCCGACGCGTGCTCCGCATGTTGCGAACGCGCGTGACCCGGCAATGGCACGGGGCGGGTAAGAACTGCTCCCACGACTGGAACGCCTCGGCGACATCGTCGTTGCGCGTGACCACCCTGTATCCGTCGCGGCACTCCGTCCACACGACCGCGTGCGCGTCGCCCAGCGCGCTGTGAGCTCGCGGCGGAGTCGGCGAGCGTCGAAGCCTGGAAGGCGTCGAAGTCCGACCTCGCGTCGGCCGAGTTGCGGTAGCGTCCTCACGTGGCTGCGCGAGATGGGATCGACGTCGCCGCCTCCGGCACGGGCACGGTCCTGTTGACGCTCGCTGCGGGGCAGTTCTTGATGACGCTCGACAGTTCGGTGATGAACGTGTCGATCGCGACTGTCGCAGAGGACGTCGGCACGACGGTGACTGGCATCCAGACCGCGATCACCTTCTACACGCTCGTCATGGCCGCGCTCATGATCACCGGCGGTAAGGTCGGCGGGATGTTGGGTCGCAAGCGCGCGTTCGCGATCGGCTGTGTGATCTACGGCGCCGGATCCTTCACGACCTCGATCTCGCAGAGCCTGACTGTTCTGATCATCGGGTGGTCGGTGCTCGAGGGCATCGGCGCTGCCTTGATCATGCCGGCGATCGTCGCGCTGGTCGCCTCGAACTTCGTGCAGTCCGAAAGACCGCGCGCGTACGGCTTGATCGCGGCGGCCGGCGCGATCGCGGTCGCCGCAGGCCCCTTGATCGGCGGCCTGTTCACCACCTACCTGTCGTGGCGGCTCGTGTTCGCGAGCGAGGTGGTGATCGTCATCGCGATCCTCTTCTTGACGCGCCGGATGGCCGACACGCCACCCGACCCCACCGCACGCCTCGACCTCGTCGGTACGGCGCTGTCGGGCACCGGCCTCAGCCTCATCGTGTTCGGCATCCTCCAGGCCGGGACTTGGGGCATCGTGCAGCCGAAGGACGGCGCGCCGGTGTGGTTCGGCACCTCGCCGGTGATCTGGCTGTTCACCGGCGGCGCGGCGGTCCTCGGCGCATTCGTGAGGTGGGAGCAGCACCGCATCGACCACGACCAGGGCGCGCTGCTCGACCCCGTGATGTTGAAGATTCCCCAGCTGAGGGGCGGGCTCGTCGCCTTCTTCTTCCAGTTCCTGCTGCAGATGGGTCTCTTCTTCGTGGTGCCCCTGTTCCTCTCGGTCGCGCTTGGGCTGTCCGCGGTGGAGACCGGCGTCCGGGTGCTCCCACTGTCGGTCTCACTACTCATCACGGCCGTAGGCATCCCGAAGGTGTTCCCGCACGCAAACCCGCGACGCGTGGTGCGCGCGGGCTTCCTGATGCTCCTCGCCGGCATCGTCACGCTCATCGTGCTGCTCGACGAGGGCGCAGGTCCCGAGATCGTCACCTGGCCGATGCTGCTCGCCGGGTTCGGCGTCGGCTCGCTGGCCTCCCAGCTCGGTGCGGTCACGGTCGGTGCGGTGCCGGACGAGCAGACCGACGAGGTCGGCGGGCTCCAGAACACGGTCACCAACCTCGGCGCATCGGTCGGCACCGCGCTCGCGGGTGCGGTGCTGATCGCCGCGCTCACCTCATCGTTCCTCGCCGGGATCACGAACCATCCCGACGTGCCCGACTCGGTGTCGAACCAGGCGCAAGTGGAGTTGACGAGCGGTGCCCCGTTCATTTCCGATGCGCAACTCGAGGACGCGCTCGCCGACGCCGACGTACCCCCGGACACAGCCGACGCGATCGTCGACGAGAACGCCGCGGCCCGCATCGACGGCCTGCGCGCCGCGCTCGCCGTCCTCGCGCTGCTCGCGGTGGTCGCTTTGTTCGCGACTTGGCGACTTCCGACGAAGCAAATCGGTTCGAACGGCGCTCGGGCCTCGTCATCCGCGTAAGACGACGTGCGGAGCCAGCAGCCAGTTGCCAGCCGATCCTCCCCGGTAGGTGCGATCAATTCGGTGTGGAATTTCGTGTGCCGCGTCGGCCGGACGGGCAGCCACCGGCAGGCCCAGCGAACCGGCGCGGTCGGCCTTTACTGGGTTAAACCGGCTCGTTGACACCGGATCGGTTGAGGAACGGGAGCAGCAGTCATCACGCGGCGCCTCCAACCGCGACAACGCCGACACCAGCCGCCGCCGGTCCAGATGGATGACCTGCCTGAGCTCGCCCGTTCCGGGTGATCCGGTTGCTGGGGATGCGGGGCTTACTCATGTGTGGTGGCAGGCTCACGTCTCCAAACGTTGCCAACCATCCCCAGCCCGCATGCGCGCACGATCGGCTGCGGACGACCGTCACCTGGGACAATGGTCAGGAGATGACCAACCACCGACAGGTCACCCTGGCCACCGTCGTGAAGATCTACTTCTGCGACCCGGCCTCGCCCGGGCAGCGAGCGATCAGCGAGAACCGCAACGGGCTGCTCCCCAGTGCTTCCCCAAAGGCACGACCTTTCCGGCTACCACCCTGACCTGGAGTGAAGTCCTGCGTGACCTACTCTCAATACCAACCGATCCATCCGATGTTGCACCCACCGGTTGAATCCGCCGGGCCAGGGCCCCTGGGTTCAACTGGAACCGCGTCTGCTCCCGGGCCCTCGGCGACGGGGTCCGTTGAGAGGAGCGGCCATGGGAAGCCGTTGCTATGCCGCGTCGGTAGGCGTAGGTCTGTGAACAGAGCCACCACCGAGGACGGCCATCTCCGCCTCGAATGCGGCTGTGGAGCGGGATGGCTGCGCAGGCCACGCGTCGCAGATAATCCTGAGGCGCCGGGAAGCACCGACTCAGACTGGCTGGCCGATGAGGATGTTTTGAGATGCCAGCACGCGCTCTGGCTGGGTACGAAGACGGCCCACGTGTTTAGGAGGGCCGGTCTGGCCCAGTCACGCGCTGGTGGGCGCGTCTGGGTGTCGAGCGTCGGGGTTCGAGGGCTGGTCGTATGGGCCCAGGAGCAGCGTCGTGTCGGCTTCGCTGGCTGCAACTTCGGCGATTGCTTTATCCGTGTTGAGCCGGATGACGGTGGGCTGGTCGCCGAGCCGTTTGACCTCCTCGGGACGTGCGGGTCGTTGCTGATCCAGACCGTCGGCGGGGACGAGTACGCTGCGGAATAGGAACGGGGCCTTGGTCCAGACGAGGATGTCGCGGACCCAGCGTCCGTATCCCCGGGACCACTTGGGCCGGAGCCGGTCGATCTCTCCGCTGTTGACGCGTATCGCGCCGCGGAATGCGCCGGGTTGCCGTGTCACCCAGCGTTTGCGGCCATACACGACCGCGGCGTAAAAGGCGATGACGATGAGGTCGACGCCGAGCACGGCGAGCAGTGCGATCAGCATGGGGCCTCCGGGGTCCTGTGGCGTCGTTCCGCGGACGGTGAGCTAGGTGAGTGAGGTGAGTCATCGGTTGGCCGTCAGCGAGCAAGCGAAGCGCTCGCAGGCCGGGCTAGAGACGTAAGCGCCTCCGCTCACCGTGGTAAACCGTGACAGGCCGCGCAGTGTCTTCCTGATCGGTCTTTCTGGATGGGCATGTTGTAGGGGCCGTTGTGATCGCCCGCGATCGGACTTTGTCGTGATCTTGGCCAAGAAACTCTTGGTGTTGATCCATTCCTTCTGCACAACTCGAACAGCCGCTCGGTCGGCGCAGCCGAAGAAGAGCGCCAGCCCACGATCAAATGCCGTCGTCGGGGGCTCCCTCTGGGAGCATCGGGCCGTACCGGAGTCCCATGCGGATCAACCGGCGCCGCTGAATGTTGATCGTGTCTCGTGGGTTGACGCGTCGGTTGTGGGCGGAGATGGGACAGGCCAGCCTCCGTGGGAGACGTCGCGGTTCCGCTTTGTGTGGCCTCTCCCCGTTGTGTAGCCATGACTTCTCCTGATCAACACGGTGAGGTCGTTCGAATAGTCCAGGCTGGCTCTAGTCGGCCATTGCCAGTCCACCCGGCAGCCCAACAGGCAAGGAAGAGGCGTCCTCGTATGCGATCTCGCGGCATCCGGCCAATGCCGGCGAAGGTCGCACCCATCGCACATGCAACGACACCCCCTCGCGGTTGCCGACGAGGCTCCATGATCGATCACAACATAACTCTATGGTGAGCAGGGGACCCTGTCTCCACCCGCGAAGGTGAATCAGCCGCCGCTGTGGACGGCGCTCGAAAGCCGCGAGTCCCCGAAAGGGTCTCGCCCGGACTCGCCAGCTCTCGCGATAACGGCGACGAACGTCACACCTTGTGCCTAACCCACCTGACGTCGGTTGAGCCAGCCCTGCGCGGGGATCCTCTGACCTATTGACGTCCGTGACCGACTGGTCATGCGACACGGGCCTGGCGTCATCCCCGACCCCTACGTCTACGGCACCCTCAGGCCACCCGCGGGGTCGCCGATGTAGGGGGCTACGAAGATGACTCGACTCACTACCCTTCGCCCCGCAATCGGCTCCTGACACTGGAAGCGGACTGCCGCGAGACGTCCGAACATCGTTTGAGGATTATCCGGCCCCACGGTTTGGTCCAGGTTGCGTGAGGGTGCTCGGGTCCTCCAGCGGGTCGGTCGAGGAGCGCGACTGGTCACTGGCAGTGGCGGTAGCCACTCTCATTCGCGTGGGCCTCGCGCTCGATGGAGATCGTCTCGCGAACTGAGCTTTCGCTACTGGACTTCTGCGGGTTGTCGAGTCAAAGGTCATGTCTACGGCTCCGGGCCCAGGCGCGTGACCCCGAGGAGTCGCTGTCACGTCAGGCTATTGCTCCGAAACCTCCTCGGTGCCGACGCATCCGGCGTCAGAGGCCTTCGATCGCCCCCAATCGGCCTGAACCGATCGCTTTGGTGAATGCTTGGTGGTCCTGCTCGTTCTGATCTGCATAGCGCTCGGAGAAGTTGGTGACCGACCTGTCGAACGCGGCACTCTCGCCCAGGTAGGTGGCTATCGCGATTGGGTCTCCGGAGCGAGCGTGCGCACGGGCGAGTGTCCATCCGCACCAGTGGGCGTAGAACGCCAGAGCGGCAGGGCTGAGCGACTCGATCTTCGCCGAGACCTTCATGTCCCGGAGCTGGCGCCAATACAGGTAGCGGTTTCCCTGCGGGCCCCTGGTCCAGCCGAGGTAGATGTCGCTCGCGGCCTGCATCAGCCGCTGACCTTGGACGACGCGCTCCCCGGGGTGCTTGTAGCGGCTCTTGGGCAAGTGATCCTCGAGCACTGACGCCGTCGCCTCTTTGACCTGCAGGAACAGCGGATCGTTCTGGTCGCGTCCTTGCAACAGAACGATGAATGCGCGCGTTCCGACGCTGCCGACGCCAACGACCTTGTGAGCCATGTCGACGAACCGGAACCGCTCGAGGAGATGGCGCCGGTCATCCTGCAGGGTTGCCCTGTAGGCTCGGAACTGATCCTGGATCACGTGCTCGAACTGCTCGGCGGAGATGCCGTGGCCGCCTTTCAGGTCACGCATCGGGACGACGACCGGCGGGTTGCTGATGATCCGGTACTGGCCGTCCACGAGCTCGGCGAGCTTCGACAGCGCCTGCAGGCTGTCGCGCGTGCGGGCCTTCTCCGCCGCCTTCCTCGCCCGCTTGGCCTCCTCCTTCGGCGTGCGCTTTTTCGCAGCCTTCTCGTCGGCCTTCGATGCTGTCTTCTTCTGCTTGGAGGCCTTCTTCCCAAACGTGTCCGTGCTCGCGCCAGCGAACCCCTGGATCGCCGCCATGAGCGTCTCCTCGGAGAGCTGTGCGTACCAGACGTCCATGGTCGACATTTCCGCGAACTCGGCCATCGTCTCTCGGTAGCCGCGCACGGCCGCGAGTGTCGCGTCGCGCGCGTTGGCCAGGTCGAAGCCGTTGTTGCGCGCCGCGATCGTGATGCTCGCGGAGAGGCGTTTGACATCGTATTCGAACGGGCCGGGCAGCGTCTCGTCGAAGTCGTTCAGGTCGAACAGCAGGTGCCGTTCCGGCGAGGCAAACGCGCCGAAGTTCGACAGATGGGCGTCGCCGCAGAGCTGAACGGTCAGGCCGGCTCTGGGGGTGTTCTCGAGGTCGGCAGCCATGATCTTGGCGGCGCCCCGGTAGAACGTGAACGGGGAGGCCGCCATCCGGCCGTGCCGCACCGGCACGAGGTCGGGCTCGCGGGTTTCGTTCTGTTGCTCGAGCAAGGCGATCGGGTCGAATCGGTCGGCCCCCGTCATCCACTCTCCATGGGTTGAGGGAGGCGTCCGCTCCTGCGACTCCTCGCCCTTCGCTCGACGCTCCTCGACACTTGGATGAGGGATCTTGGCCACGCTCATGGTGTCCTCCTTTCCACGCAGCGCGTTGCGCTCCACATCTACAACCACCACCGCGGCCACACCGCGCTCGGCGGTCACCCAACCATCAGCCGCTTGGACGACATACCATTGCACCACACCTAGGCGCTGATCCCCTGGGCCGCCGCGAGGTGCGCTTGGCCCTCGTGCAGCGCCTTCTCGTCCTCGTGGCTGCCCGGCTTGAGGTCAAAGACGACCTTCTTCACCGTTCCAGTGAAGGAGTAGGGCGACTTGGCCGCGTAGTCGCGGTCGACGGGCAGGCCGTTGTCGCGGCCGACGTCCATGCCGGCGTAGGCGGGGAAGCGGACGCCGACGGTTCTCCCCATTTGCCCCTCGCCGATCTTCTCGTCGTCCGCGAGCAGGGAGACCGTTCCGCCGGCCGACCGTTCCTGCTGGTCAGCGTCGAACTGCATGCGGACCGTGACGTCGCCGGTCGGGATCGGCTCGGTCGAGACCTGCGTGTAGCGCTCGACGCCCATCATCGAGTAGCTGTGGTGCAACAGGCCTTCCTCGTCCACCCAGAGCGAGAGCCGGGGAACGGATCAGGAAACTCGCCGATCTGCCCGAACCCGACGGTGTGGTGGTTGCGGCCTGTCAGCAGGGCGGCGCGGGTGGGCGAGCACAGCGCGGTGACATGGAAGCGGTTGTAGCTGAGGCCCTGCTCGGCGACCTGCGTCATGGCCGGCGTCGACACGGGCCCACCGAACGTCGACGGGTTGCCGAAGCCGGCGTCGTCGATCAGCACAAGCAGCACGTTCGGCGCGCCCTCCGGCGGCGACGGCGTCATGTTGATCGTCCAATCGGCGACGGACGCGTCGAGCGTGCGCCCGATCGTGCCTCCGAAGTTCTACCCGTCGACGTTGCCGTTCTCACTTGTCCAGGTCGAGCAGCGTCAACCGGGACCACGTCGCCGAATAGATGCACGGGCCGGGCTCCTCGGCCAACCCTTCGATTCGACGCCAGTGCCGAAACAACCGCTCGAGGCCGAGGAGCCTGGCCGCGGCCCTCTCGCTGAGGAGGCGTTCCCCGGCCCCCGGGCGCCTGGACGGGCTCGGCCGGGATTCGCGACCGTTGTGACCCCGCGAGAGCAAGCATGGAGAGAACCAAAAAGCCCTCTGACCTGCACGGATGCAGTCCAGAGGGCGTTCCTGTTCGGTCGGGCTGACAGGATTTGAACCTGCGACCCCTTGACCCGCAGAGACCCCTTGAGCGTGAAGTTGGGTGCGGCTGGGTGTGCCAGGGTATGGACTTTCACGCTCAGCAGGTCGCCTTGGTCGGGGTCAGATTGGGGCCGTTTGTGACACGTTCTGTGACACGTGATCGGCGGCCGCTCAGAGGAGCACGACTCAGTTGTAGCGCACCGAAGGGCAATGTAGAAAGCGGCTCCGAAACGGACGCTCGAACCGATGCTGGCGAGGACGATCCGCTCGCGGCTGCGGCTGGAATGCGTCTGGTGTGGTGCGTCCGCTGCACGCGGCCACACCACCACAATGACGGTCACGCCGGTAGCGCTAGCCTGCCGAGCCAGCAGCAGGAACGAGGGCCATGGTCCTGACCGTGGCGGCCAGCTTGTCCAGCGCCTGTGTGACGGTGGCGGGGTCACCAGCCAGAGGTAGCGGGTGGCACCTGATCAGCTGCCCGCCTCCCTCGATGACGATCTCTTTGGGCATTGCCTGGTCGGCCTGGCAGGAATGCGTGCGCGGTGAGGTGCCCCGTAACACATGGGGCTGACAGGCGGCGGTCACGGCCGCGTTGCAGCTGGAGGTCGCCGCGCGTACGTCGAGGCGGTCCCTGTAGCACGCCAACTGTCTCGGCGCAGCCTTCAGTTGGGGCGTGCTGCGGCCCGGCGCCGCCGGACGGTCACGATGAGGGCTCCTGCGAGGGCCAGGACGGCGGCGCCTCCCACCAGGGCGGTCGTCGACCAGGAGGACGGGCTGGTCGACCCGGGGGTCGAGTCGTCTGTGGCGTCCTCCTCGGTGATGGCGTTGTCCGCTTCGAAGTCGCGGGTCGGAGTCGTGACGCTGGCCAGGTCCGTGGCGAAGCTCAGGTCGCCGTCGCTGACGGACACGTGCCCGACCACGGTCCCCTCGGCCTCGCCCGCCTCTGCGTCGAGGGCGAGAAGGACGAGATCGGCGAGGGAGTCGCTGAAGTCGTTGTCCATGACCGCGAGCGCGTGGTTCTGGCCCACCCATCCGAGCAGGAGCGCGTCCGCCGGCCCGTCGGTCATCCTGAGCACGGTGGTCTTCGGGTCGTGCCCGGTCGTCGGGTCGAGCCCGTCGTCCTGGGTGAGGCCGCCGACCAGTGCGAGCGATCCGGCGATGCGATCGGGTTCGAGCAGCAGCTGCGTGCCCGTGGCGTCGAACTGGCCCGTGACCCAGACCTGGTAACCGGTGGACGGTTCGGACGCCGGGTCGGTCGGCACCTGGGGGAGGCCCACCCGGTAGCCGCCGTGGGAGTCCCCGAGGGTCAGCTCGTCACCGAAGAAGCGGGTCCCCAGTCGGGGGGAGAAGACCCGACTCGTGCTCGCGAGGTCGTCGTCCGCCTCGAGCTCGAGACCGGCAGCGCGCTCGGAAATGCCGAAGGTGCGTCCGGTCTTGGTGTCGAGGCCCTGTTGCCAGTGCGGGCTCGAGGCCCACGGGTCCTCGGGGTCTGCGATCTTTACCCGGTTGATCACGAACCGGCTGTCCGGCGACCACGAGAAGCCCCAGGGCAGCAGTCGCGCGGGCTCGTCGTACAGTGCTTGACGGTCCAGGGTGACGACCTCCCCGGTGAGCAGGTCGACCATCCGCGCACCGCTCTCCTGTGGCCTGTCCGAGGCGCCTTGCCAGCCGTAGATCAGCTTGGTGCCGTCCGGCGACAGCGTGAGCCCCGAGACCTCCGAGCCGCCGGCGTCGTACAGCGCCGGGTCGAAGTTGGGTAGGTCGAGTCGGTGGTAGACGCCGTCGTCGGCGGTGATGACGAACGCCGCGGTGTCGTTGGCGATGGCTACGGAGGCGCCGCCGACGGCCAGGTCCCGCTCCAGTTTGAGCCCGCCGTCGCCGATCGGATCGTGGACCGTGGTGGGGATGCCGGGCTCTCCTCGGCGGTCGAGGTTGATGAATGTGGCCGACTCAACCATCTGCGTGAGCTCCGTGACCTCCGCGTCGCTGGCGTTGGCAGGGTGAATGGTGTCGATCACGACCCGGTGGCCGTCGACGTTGAGGATCCAGAGTCGAGCCACGTCGCCGGGGTCAGTGAACCGTTCGTGATACGCGGCATGTGCGATCCGAGGGGCAAACCACAGGACCCGTCCTGGGCAGCTGGCTGCGGGTCTGGTCAGCTCGACGTACAGGCCGTCGTAGCCCCCGATCGTCACCGGAACGGGATCCGTGCCACCCAGCCGCGGCTGAGTCGCCAGCGCGGTCGCCAAGTCCGCCACCGTCGGGCCGGGATTCGTGAAGGAGGCTGGGAACCCGACCTCGTCGCAGAAGTCGGAGGGGACCTTGTCGACCGTCCAGAACGCGAACTCACGCACGTTCGGCCCGGAACGGTTCTCGGCGAACGTGCTTCGGTGGAGGCTCAGGAATCCCGCGGGGAAGGTTATGACGGCGCGCAGGTCCGCGACCTCCCGCGGAAGGTCGCCCCACCCGGAGAACGGCACGGCGTAGACCCCCGGCGGCACCGCCACATTGCGCTCGCCCACGTCGTGGACGAACTCGCCCTTGTCGTAGTAGAGCGTGCGCGGAGCACCGAGCGGCGTCCGACGGCCGATGGGCGGCGTCATCGGGCTGGCCGCGAGGTGGAGGTGCCTCGTCTCAGTGGCTGCCGTCGGGTCGCCGGTGCATGCGCTGAGCAGTACGGCGACCGTCGCGAGCGTGGCCGGTAGGCCACGAGTGGTGCCGTGTCGGTTCATGTTGGGGCTCCTTCTGCCGCCGCGTGCGGTCTTGCCCTCAGTTCTGCACCCGCGGGGTATCGGCCAGCCGCCGGAGGGGTATCAACGGGGTATCGGGCGGGTTGACGGCCCCTGGAAAGGGGCGGACAGTCAAAGCCATGGGTATCGCCGTACTCGGCCCGCTCCAGGTCGACGGCCAAAGCAACGGACTGAGCCCGAGAGACCGGGTGGTTCTCTCGGCGCTCGCCGTGAACGCCCGCGAGCCGATGACCACACAGGCCCTCGCCGATGCGTTGTGGGGGAATGAGCTGCCGGCGTCGTGGGCGAAGGTCGTGCACGGCTGCGTCTCACGGTTACGAAAGCGGCTCGGGACCGCAGCCATCGACTCGGGCCCTTACGGATACTGCTTGACCCTGGGCGAGGACGAGCTCGACTTCCGGGCGTTCGAGCGGCTGCTCGAGCGCGGCCGGGAGGCGCTGTCTGGCGGGGACCCACAACGGTCGTCCTACCTGGTCCAGGAGGCGTTGGACCTGTGGAGGGGCGGGGCTTGGGGGACCTGGCGGAGTGGGAGCCCGGCAGGGTGGAGGCCGTGCGGCTCGAGGGTCTGCGGATGGAGGCCGAGGAGCTGCACGTCGAGGCTGAGCTCCTGACGGGCCATGCGCCAGCCGTGCTGGATCAGGCACGGGCGCTGGTGGGGCAGGCGCCGTTGCGGGAGCGGCGCTGGGCGCTGATGGCCACGGCGCTCTACCAGGCGGGCCGGCAGGCGGAGGCGCTCGGCGCGGTGAAGCGGGCTCGCACGATGCTGGCGGACGAGCTGGGCCTGGATCCCGGCCGGGAGCTCGTGGAGCTCGAGCAGCAGTTGCTGCGGCAAGATCCGTCGTTGACGGCGCTGGTGGGCCGCCAGGTCAGCGCAGTCTGTCCCTATCGGGGGCTGCTGCCCTACGGCGCGGAGGACGCCGAGTCGTTCTTCGGCCGGGAGGACGACGTCGCCTGCGTGCCTGAGGCGGCTGCGGGACTCCGGGGTTCTCGCGGTTGTCGGGCCGTCCGGAATCGGCAAGTCCTCGCTGGTCCGCGCGGGGGTGGTGGCGTCGCTGGTCCGGGCCGGGACTCCGGTCTTGGTGACCACGCCGGGCGAGCACCCGGTGGACTCGCTGAGCGGGTTGAAGGCGCGCGGCCGGCAGACCCTGGTGGTGGACCAGGCCGAGGAAGCAGTCACCGTCTGCTCGGATCCCGGTGAGCGGGAGAGGTACTTTGCCGCGCTGGCCGCCCACGTGGACGCGGGCGGGGCGCTGGTGGTCTCTTTGCGAGCCGATCACCTGGGCGACCTCGCGCCGTACCCGGACATCGTACGCGTCCTGGAGGATGGCCTGTACCTGCTCGGCCCCATGGGCGAACCGGACCTGCGCATCGCAATCGAGGGCCCGGCCCGTCGCGCCGGGCTGCGGCTTGAACCCGGCCTGGTCGACCTCCTGGTCCGCGAGGTCGAGGGCGAACCCGCAGCATTGCCGATGCTCTCGCATGTGCTGCGGGAGACCTGGGAACGCCGAGAGGGGCCGACCCTCACAGTGGCGGGATACCGAGCCACCGGCGGCATCCGCTCCGCCGTGTCACAATCGGCCGAGTCCCTCTACGACGCCATGACCCCGGTGCAACGCGGCCGGCTGCGCGACCTGCTGCTCCGACTCGTGATGCCCACCGAGGACGGCGACCCGGTCCGAGCCCACGTACCGCGCGCCAAGCTCGCCGGCGACGCCGCACATGCCCGAATCGTCGAGGAGCTCGTGGAGGCTCGGCTGGTCAGCATCGACGAGGACACTGTCCAGATAGCCCATGAGGCGCTCGTGCGGGCCTGGCCGCGGCTACGCGGCTGGCTCGATGACGACATCGACGGACAACGCATCTTCCGGCACCTGGCCGGTGCCGCCGACGCCTGGGACGGCATGGGCCGCCCGGACAGTGAGCTCTACCGCGGGGCCAGGCTCAGCCGCACCCTGGAGTGGCGCGACCGCGCCGCCCCCGATCTGAACGACACCGAGGCCGCGTTCATCGCCGCCTCCGCGGCACTCTCCGACACCGAACTGCGCGCGGCCGAGAGCCGGGTCGCGCAGCAACGCAAGGTCAACCGCCGACTCCGCAACGCCCTCGCCGGTGTCGGCGTACTGCTCGTGCTCACCCTGGTCGTGGGAGTCATCGCCATCCGCACCGCCGACCGGGCACAGCTCGACCGGGACCGCGCCGAGAGCGCTGCCAACCTGGCGGATGCGGAGGAGGCCAGCGCCCAGGCCGCCCTGCACGAGGATGTCGCCACCGGGCTGCTCCTCGCAGTCGCCGCGCTCCGGGTCGACCCCTCGCCCCAGGCCTGGGAGAACCTGGGTTCGGCGCTGACGCGTGCGGGTCCCCTGGCAGGTATGCGTGACCTCGGCGATCTTGTCGGACGACCCGGCACCGCGTGGATCGCATCCAGTGCGGCGAGTGCGGATGGGGCGCTGGTGGCGGCCAGCCTTGCCGAGGAAGGGGTCCAGCTCCTTGACGCCCCGTCGCTCACGCCCATGGCGTTCGCCGACGACACCCCGAGCAGCGCTGTCGCCTTCTCCCCGGACGGCAAGCAGTTGGCGGTGGCGGTCAACCAGTTCAACGGTGCGGGCCCGCCGAGAATCGCCGCCCTGCCTATCCGGCTCTACGACATGCCGGGGGGCTCGCGGTCCGAGGCCCAGCTCGGCGGTCTGCCCGACGGCAGTGCTGTCGAGTACTCCCTCGCCTTCAGCAGGGACGGTAGTCGGCTGGCGGCTGCGGCGCTGCTCAGGGACAGGTCGCGATCTGAGTGGAATCCGCGGGGCACCGCCGCGGTCTGGGACCTGTCCGATCCCGGGGAGCCCGTGTTCGAGAAGCGGGTGCCGGACTTCGCAACGACGGCACTGAGCCCCGACGGCGGACGCCTCTACCTGGTGGCCCCCGGCGAGCGGCCGCTGCGCGTGTACGACGTCGACTCTGGCCTCCTGATCGCGTCCACCAGCGCGCCACAACTTACGAACGTCAGCGACAACGCCATGGACGTCAGTCCCGACGGCTCCACCCTTGCCATCGCCAACGCCAGCCAGGTCCTGCGTCTCGACACCACGACCCTGCAGGTCCGCGGACCCGCACTCAGCGGGCACACCGCCCCGGTGGCAGACGTCGGCTACTCCCACAAGGGGCGACTCATCGTGACGGCGTCAGCCGACGGCACAGCCATCGTCTGGGATGCCCGCACGGGTGCCCAGCTCCATCGGTTCGTCGCTCGCGGCGCGCTCAACAATGCCGTCTTCGGTGCCGACGACCAGAGCGTGTACACCACGGGTGGCGACGGGCTCCTGATGGCCTGGGAGGTAAAGGGTGCAAGCCGTCTGCTGACCCTAGGTGAGGACTCCGCCAGCGCGACTAGCCGCGAGCCGTACTCCCTTTCGCTCCCGGCACCGGACGGTCACACAGTGGCTCGCGTCCGCACCGGGAACCTGTGGTTCGACGATGCCCGAACCGGCCGGCGGATCACGCGCCCGGTTCCGACCCAGGACACGTACTTCGTTTGGTCGCCCAATGCACGCTGGCTGCTGTCCGGGGGTGAGAACGACGTCATCAAGCTGTGGGACAAGAGCACAGGAGCCAAAGTCGCCGAGGCGCGAACGGGCGAGGGGAGCGACCTACTGGCCGCGTTCAGCGCCGACAGCAGCAAGATCCACGTCAGAAAGTCAGCCTCAGTGATCGCGACCCTTGACCGGGCGTCGCTGCGGCCGGCATACGACGACATCCGGCTGGGAACGGGTGTGTGGGCCCTCCTGCCACATCCCAAGGACGGTTCCGTAATCGCACTCCAGTACGACGGTTCATTCGCCCGGGTCCGGCCCGAGACCGGAGAGATCCTGAGCCGCACGCCGCCGGGACTGTTGCCGAGCGAGGACCAAATCGGCGCGCTGTCGCCCGACGGGTCCCTCATGGCCACGCCCGACACCAACCACAACGTCCGGCTACTCGATCTCGCGACCCTGGCATGGGTCGGGCCGGACTCGCAGACACCAGTAGGCACGCACCTCATCTACGCACCAGATGGCAGCCAGTTCGCCACGCTCCAGCCGGAGCGCATCCAGTTCTGGGACGGCCGGACCGGCGAGTACCAGGCCAGCCTGCCGCTGCCCAGCCGCAGAACGCTCCTCACAGTCTCGTACCTGCCCGACAGCACCGGACTTCTCATCGCCTCCACCGACGGCAGGACCTGGTCTGTGGACACCCGCACCAGCGCATGGATGCAATCAGCCTGCAGGACAGCCGGCCGCAACCTCACGCAGGCCGAGTGGAAGCAGTACTTCCCCAACATGCGCTACGAGGCCACCTGCCCCCAGTGGCCGCCGGGAACTTGAGCCGGACCGGGCCCGACAGCGGACGAGGTGGTTCCTGGTAGTAGAACAAGCAACGCCTTGGCCTGGGCGGCGGACAGGTCCCGCTTCGCACCGCCCGGGATCAGCTCGAGGAGCAGCTGGTGCAACTGAGAGACCTTGCGGGTGTGCTCCTCGCCCAGCGAGCGGCGACGGTCGACCAGGAGTCGCAGCACCGCGAGCTGCTCGTCGTTGACCACCGGCCGCAGCCCGCTCATCCGGGTGCCGACCAGCGCGACGCAGTGTGCGTCGGTGGCGTCTGTCTTGCGGCCCTGTCCGGTGGCGAACACCCGGACACGGGCGGACAGCTTGGGCGGGACGTCGACGACCTCCTCGCCGTCGGCCAGGAGCCGGACGGCGATGTGCTTGCCGATCCCGGCACAGCCCTCGATGGCCCAGACCCGGTCAGGCCACTGGTTGGCGTAGCGCCGCAGCTCTGCGTATCCCTCGCGGTCGGTGGCGAACCGGCCCCCGCCGACGATGGTCTCGTCGGCAGTCATCACGTCGATCGTCGCCGAGCGCTTGTGCGGGTCCATCCCGATCAACCGATCTGTTGTTGCGTTCACGCTGTTCCTCCGATGCTCGAACCACATTGGTTGTCGAGCCGGGAGGGCAACGCTGCTTCGAGCACGGCAAACCCCTCTTGAGCCTCTCCTGGCCCTGGCGACGCCCGGGCTACGCAGGCCAAATGAGAACCACACGACCAGCGTGGGCAGCCGATGTGAGAGCGACAGCCCTGGCGCCTGGACCGAGCCTCGCCAGGCACCGGTCCTGGGTCAATGGAACAAGCAGCCGATGAGCGGACGGGTCATTCCGCCCTCTGCGCCGCGGGTCACCGACTTCGGACAGCGAGAACACAGACCTGGACATACTCGGGCGATCCGGCGTCAGGCCGCAGGCTCGCCGAAGAAGACCCGGCGCGCCGCCTCATCCGCGGTGAGCCCGTCGGGGCCGCACGCCTCCAAGGTCGCGAACCCGCCAAGAGTTGGGTCCGCCTCACGGGCGGAAGCGTTGAGTTCCCGACGGCGTGTGCCTTCGGGTCCCTCCTCATGCTCGATGAGGGCGAGCCACCGGTCGTAGGCGCGCAGCACGTCGTAGTACGCCTCACGCTGCTTGGCGAACTCGTTGGTAGCGCGCTGCCAATCACGGTCCGCAAGGAGGAGCTCGCCCAGCAGGCGTACGTCCCGAAAGAGCAGTGACGTGCCGAGGCCCTGGGTCGGGTCCAGCGCCCCGGCCGCATCTCCCACGAGGACCATGGGTCCGCGGGTGACGTGGCTTGCCCACGTGCAGCTGTTGGCGAAGAAGCCGAGTGGTCCGGCAGGATACGCGCCGTCGAACGTGCCCTCCGGCACGGCCTTGGCGGCGAAGGCGATGAAGGCCTCGGTCGAACGCCCTACTCCTGTCTCGTGAACCCGCTGGGCGGTCAGCCGGATGTAGACACGGCACGAGTCGGCGCCGTTGAGGAACCATCCCACCACGTTCTCGGGCGTGCTGGCCCAGCCGAACGTGTCGTCCCAGTGAACCCCTGACAGGAGAAGGCCGCCGAATCGGTGGTGCTCCGGGTCTGTCACGGTCTCAGCCTTCAACCAGCGCCGGGCGCCGGAGGTCTTGCCGTCGGCACCGACCACCAGCCTCGTGTGGTACTCCGTCGTGGCCCCCCCACTGAGGACAGACACGGTGGCACTCTGACCGTCACCGACCCCGACGACCTTGGCTGGCCGCAGCACCGTCGCACCTTGTGACTCCGCCCAGCTCAGGAGCACCTCCTGCAGCCGCGGATGCGAGAACCCGATCGCGGGCAGACCGTCGATCGAGATCGATCCCCAGGCCAGCCCGTCCACGCGGTGACCCGTTTCGTAGAAGCCCATCTCGGGCAGCGGCACGACGCCTAGCTGCTCGAGCGGCTCGCCGAGCCCGGCCCTCAACGCCTCTGAATGCCCCCACGGGAAGCTCAGCTCGCCACGTATGCGGTCCCGGAACCCGCCCTCCTTCTCGACCACCAGCACGCCGAGACCAGACCTGGCCAGTACGCCCCCTAGGGACGAGCCCGCCAGCCCACCGCCGGCGATCACAACATCGAACGATCGCGCGGTCATGCCCCATCCAAGCGCGCGAGCGCCCACTGTCAACCCTCCTCACCTCTGGTTGGGCATCGGATTACATATCCGATCACGCAGCAGGTCTGGATCGACGACAATCATCGCCCTCATCTGCTCGGCCACTGGCAATCATCTGCAACCACAGACGCCGACCGGCACCTGCAGGGGGACTCAGGTGTGACTCGCTGCTCGCGCAGGGCTCACTTCCGAGCCTTCTCGGGTCCACACAGTTGGGGTGGTTCGAAGTCGTAGGCGCGTGACGCGACCTGAGAGGGGTGGCGATCGCGAAGACCGAGAGGCTCACGTCGCGGGCTTGCGCAACTGGCCGAGCGGTCCCTGGGGTTTAGGTCTCTCGTTGAGGTGTTGCCTCGACCGTGCGGGCCACTTCGACGCGCGAGGTGACGTCGAGCTTGTGGAAGATATGTCGAAGATGGGTTTCCACGGTCTTAGGGCTGAGGAAGAGCGCCGCCGCGATCTCGGGGTTGGTGTAGCGCGCCACGACGAGGTCGGCGACCTGCCGCTCCCGCTCGGTCAGCGACGCCAGCCCGTGCCCGCTCACGTCGCCGGGAAGCGTTCGACGGTGGACGTGATGCCCCAGCCTCCTCAGTTCGAGTTCTGCCGCGTCGCGGTACCTCCGCGCACCGCAGGCATGCAGCGCCGCGGCTGCTGTCTTGAGTTCAGCCGCGGCGCAGTCGGGTTCACCGGTCTTCGCCAGCGCACGCCCGGCGAGGGTGCGTGAGAGTGCTGCCTCCACCGGGATGCCGACCTCGTCTGCGGCGGCTGCCGAGGCGAGCGCCCGTCGCGCGGCCAGCTGAGCATCACCCGCCTCGAGGGCGATGGTGGCGGCCGCCCGCTCGGCCATGGCCGTGGCCATCCGGAGTCCGCCCATCGACCCCACGGTGTCGTGAGCGGCGGCGGCGGCCCGTTCGGCGTCTGCCTGACGTCCAAGCGCGAGCGAACATCTCGTGAGCAGCTCGAGCCACTTGGCACGGAAGCTGCCGCCAGGCATGAACGGCAACCCGGGCCCTCCGCACCGTTGGACCATGAGCTCGACGGCGTCACTGAGGGCGGGGTCGCCCGACTCAAGGAGGGCCGCGCACAGGGCCACGGGGGCGGCTGCGGGGATGAAGCCGTCCTCCATGTCCCTGGTCAGGTCGACCGCTTCTCGGGCCAAGCCGATGGCAAGCTCCAGGTCGCCGGCGTACAGCGCGGTGAGTGAGCGGTTGAGGAGGAATCCGGCCAGGCTCTGCTCGTTGCCGAGAAGCCGGGATTCCTCGATCGCCTCGTCCAGGGTTTCGGCACCGTCGGCGAGGTCGCCGCGTAGCATCCGCACCCAGGCCAGGATCATGAACGCGAAGGGAATGAAGGCGGGTTGGCCGGTGGCACGAGCCACGGCGACGACGCGCTCCGCGTGAGCACCGGCGTCTGCGAACCGGTCCAAGTAGAGCTCAGCGCCGGCGAGGTGGACAGCGGAGTCGAGCCTCCCGGCCAGGTCGCGGTCCGAGAGCCCGTCGACCAGCGCGGCCGCCTCCGCGTGGTACTTTTCCGCCTTCGCGACAAGGCCGCACAATGCCAGGCCCGAGGCCAGCGCGGCGGCGGCAGTGGCGACCAGGGGTCGGTCGCCGAGTGGCCGGGCGGTGTCGAGGGCCTGCTCGGCGGGGTCTGCGATCCGGGAGTACCGCATCGTGTAGGCACGGCCGACGGCGATTTCGAGCATCAGGGCAACGGCCTGCGGTGAGGCGGGGTCGTCCAGGTCAGCGAGCGCGTCGGTCAGACGTTGGTGGGCCGCCGCGTGGAAACCGAGGAGATGCTCAGTCCCGGCGCAGGCGGTGGTGAGCCTGATCCGCAGCTCGACGGCATCGGCCGGAGCGATCTCGTAGCTCTCTAGCAGCGCGCCGTAGCTCTCCGCGAAGTGGCCGCAGGTCGCGAGTGCGCCCGCCCGCGCGAGGAGAAGCTCGACCCGCTCCGCCGCAGGGGCATCGTCTCGGAGCAGCCGCAACGCAGCCGCGTACCACCGGGCGGCGCTCTCGGGAGCACTGTGGGCGGCTTCGGCTCCGGCCTGGCGCAGGACGGAGACGGCCTGGGCGTCCCCTTGCCTGCTGGAGCGCTCGACATGGTGTGCGCGTTCGGTGGCGGTTGCTCCGCGGCCGGCCAGGGCTGCGGCGCTGCGTTGGTGAGCGCTCAGGAGCCAGCCCGCAGGTGCGGAGTCGTAGACCGCTCGCCGGACCAGGGGATGTCGGAAGCGGAATCGGCGGGGCACGTCGGTGCGCCGGACGACACCAACCCCCGTCAGCTCATCGACCGCTGTGAGCGCGACCGCCTCGATCACTCCCGCGGCGGCGGCTGCGAGCTCCGGCTCGAAGGTGCCGCCCACGACTGCGGCGCCTTGAAGCACGAGATGGGCGCTGTCGCTGAGCAGAGCCAGCTCGTCGGCCAGCGCGGAGGCCACGGGCGGGGGTACGCCAAGGTGCGCCGTGATCCTCGGAGTCGCCCGGGGGGCCTTGGTCTCGCGCTCCAGGGATCGGGCCAGCTGTTCGAGGTAGAACGGGTTGCCGCCGCTCTCGTCGTACAGGGTGGACGCCGTCGCGGCGCCGATCGAGGGTCCCAGGAACTCGTCTGCCTCGGCCCTGGTCATCGTCCCTAAGGTGACGCGAGTGAGGGTGTCGGACCGGCGAGCGCGCTCCAGTTCGGTCTTGAGCCGGGGGGGCAGCTGCTCAGGGCGGACGGCGAGCGCGATCATCACCCCGGCGTCGGGTGGCCGTCGAAGCAGGGACCCGAGGAGCTCGACGGATGCCGGGTCGGCCCAGTGGACGTCGTCGAGGATCAGCACCAGCGGCCCGGTTGCCGTCAACCGTTCCAGCAGCTCACGCACCGCACGATGGGTGCGGTAGCGCTCGTGCTGGAGCACAGGATCCTGCGCTAGGCGGGAGAGTGATGGTAAGACGGTGGCGAGTTCGGCATGAGCGTCGACGTCCATAAGGTCGAGCAGCCTCGGGTCGAGGCCTCGGACGTAGTCATCGAGGGCGTTCACGAACACCCAGAAGGGCAGATCGCGTTCGAGCTCGGACGCGGCGCCTGAGAGCACGAGCTGTTCGCGATCACTGGCGCGTGTGGCGAGCTCCCCCAGCAGCCGGGTCTTGCCGATGCCGGGTTCGCCCACCAGCTCGACTGCTTTCCACTCCCCGCGCACCAGCGTGGCCAAAGCGTCGTCGAGAAGTGCGAGCTCCTCGGCGCGGCCGACGAGCGGGGCGGTAGCAACGCCCATCTTTCCCTCCGCGCCCAAGCCTAGGCCATCTGGGAATCAGTGCGGCAGGTTCTCGAAATCAGGGTGATACCCCGATGTCGCGTCGGGGTGGAGGGAGTCAGGCTCTGTCCATGGGTCTCTTCCTGCTCCACCACCGTCACGATCCGCAGGAGTGTGGGGCGGCGTACGCATCGTTCAAGGGAGGAACCAGCCCGCTGCGCCGTCAGGCTGCGCTTGCGTCCTGCGGCGAAGGCGGGCACGCGATGTGGTGGACCGTGGAGGCTGCCAGCGAGACGGAGGCACTCGGTCTCCTGCCCTATTTCGTCGTCGAGCGCAGCACGGTCACGAAGGTGGCCGAGATCGACATCCCCTGATCGCTGGGGCGACCAGGCACCGGACCTGCATCGTCAGGTTCCGAAGGAGGAGTCATGCCCCATCCAACGCAGCATCACAACCTGGCCGCACGAATGGCCCGTTGGAGCGGCCGTCACCGCAAGGCCGCCATCCTCGGCTGGCTTGGGCTGATGGCGACACTGTTCGCGTTCAGTCTGGTCTCCCCGATGAACATGATCGTCTACGAGACCTCCGGACCGGGCGAGTCCGGGCGCGCAGACAAGATCCTCTACGAGGACTTCGAACGCCCCGCCCAGGAGAGGATCCTGGTCCAGAGCTCGGAATTCAGCGCGCGGTCGCCACAGTTCCAGAAGGTCGTCGAAGATGTGGTCGAGGCAGTCGGCTCCCTCGACGAAGTCGCGTTCGTCGAGTCCCCCTACGGGCAGAGGGAAACCGGGCTGATCTCGACGGACCAGGCCTCCGTCTTGGTGCCGGTCGAGTTCGCGGGTCCACCTGAGGACGCCGCAGACAAGACCGCTGCCGTCGTCTCGACGGTCGCCGCGGTCCAGGAGGCGCATCCTGACTTCTACGTCGGCTCGTTCGGGGAGAGCACCGACAAGGCGCTGAACGACTCGTTCACCGAGGACCTGAAAACCGCAGGCCTGTACTCATTGCCGCTGACCCTGCTCATCTTGCTGATCGCGTTCGGGGCCGTCGTCGCGGCCGGGATCCCGTTGCTGCTCGGGTTGAGCGCCGTGCTCGGCACCCTGGGGCTGGTCTCGCTCGTGAGCCACGTGGTGCCCATGTCCGAGAGCACGTCGGCCCTTGTCTTGCTCATCGGGTTGGCCGTCGGAGTGGACTACTCGATGTTCTACCTCAAACGGGAGCGTGAGGAACGAGCCGCCGGCCGCAGTGAGGGGGCCGCACTTGAGGCGGCCGCCGCGACCTCCGGGCATTCGGTGCTCGTCTCGGGTGTCACCGTGATCGTGGCGATGTCGGGCATGCTGCTGACTCGGGACGCGACCTTCGCCTCGTTTGGGATCGCTACGATGATGGTGGTGGCGGTGGCCATGCTCGGCTCCCTGACGGTTCTCCCTGCGGTGCTGTCGAAGTTGGGCGACCGGGTGGACCGCGGCAGCGTGCCGTTGATCAGCCGGCTGCGCCGTACGGACGGCGAAGGGCGCATCTGGGGCGCGATCCTGGACCGGGTACTTCGGCGTCCCGCGGTCTCGGTGGTGCTCGCCGGCGGACTGCTTCTCGCGGTCGCCGCGCCTGCCCTCCAACTCACCACGGTGCAGCCGGGGATCGACACCGCCCCGCAGCACCTGCTGACCACCTACAACCGGCTCGAGGCCGCATTCCCCGGCACCGAGATCTCCGCCGACGTGGTGGTCAAGGCTGCCGACGTCCAGTCGCCGGAGGTCCAGGCAGAGATCCAGGAGTTGACCGACGGCGCCGTGGGCACCGAGGTGATGAACCAACCGGTCGACGTGGGCATCAACCCGGAGGGCACGGTCGCGGTCGTCTCGATCCCGGTCGCCGGGAACGGTAGCGACGGACCTTCCAACGCCGCGCTGGACGCGCTGCGCGACGACATCGTGCCCGCAACAGTGGGCTCCATGGACGACGTCGAGGTCGCCGTCACCGGAATGACGGCCCAGACCCGGGACTTCGACAGCCAGATGAACGCCACCGCCCCGCTGGTGTTCGCGTTCGTGCTTGTGCTCGCGTTCGTGCTGATGCTGATGACGTTCAGATCGCTCGTTATCGCAGCAAAGGCGGTGCTGCTGAACCTGCTCTCGGTCGCGGCCGCGTACGGCGTGCTGGTGCTGGTTTTCCAGGAGGGCTGGGGCAAGGCGTTGCTGGGATTCGACGCCACCGGCGGGATCGACCCGTTCCTGCCGATCCTCCTGTTCGTGATCCTTTTCGGGCTGTCCATGGACTACCACGTCTTCATCCTCAGCCGGGTCAGGGAGAGCTACGGCGACGGTCTTTCCACCCAAGCCGCGGTCGCACACGGCATCAAGACCACCGCCGGTGTCGTCACCAGCGCGGCCATCGTCATGGTCGGGGTGTTCTCCGTCTTCGGCGTACTCCAGGCGATGATTTTCAAGCAGTTCGGGGTCGGGCTCGCGGCCGCGATCCTGATCGACGCCACCGTGATCCGCGCCGTCCTCCTGCCCGCCTCCATGAGCCTGTTGGACCGATGGAACTGGTACCTACCCGGATGGCTGGAGTGGCTCCCTCACCTCGAGCATGGGCGCTACGAGCCCGAGGAAGCGACCCTGCCCGAGCCGGAGCCGGAGCTGGACCCCGTCCGATAGGGCAGTGCTCTACGACCGTTCTGAGGAGACACCATGGTGGAGACACGATCGGCCCAGACCGGGACGACGGTGTCGGCCCGCAACCCGGACACCTGCGACACGGAGGCATGCAGGGCGACCACCACACAGGTCTGCTGGCCTGCGTGGCCGGCATCGTCATCCTCCTCAACGGCCCCGCCGTCCTGTGGCACAGCCGACGTACCAAAGGCAGCCACGGACAGCACTCTCGGCGCCGCATGCTGGCGGTTGTCTGCGCTCCGGTGCTCGCAGTGGCGATTGGGTGGTTCCTCGTCTTCCCGATCGGCGTCGGGTACGTCTACACCCACACCGCACCCGACCAGCCGAGCCCGACCTGGGGGTGCCGTACGAGAACGTCGTCGTCACCACCGGCGTCGGGCTCGAGCTAACGGCCACCCACGTGCCCTCCCAGCACCGGGCAATGGTCCTGCTCTTCCCGGGGGCCGGTCGCTCAGCAGTGGCGCGCATTCTCCTCGCGCACGGATACGGGGTGCTGCTGCTCGATCCCCGCGGACAGGGCGGCAGCGACGGCGACACCGTGCGCTGGGCCGGCGATGAAGACCTGCTGGCAGGCGCCGCCTACCTCCGGCAACGACCCGAGGTCGATGCCGACCGGATCGGTGCCATCGGCTTCTCCATCGGTGGGGAGATGCTGCTCCGCGCAGCCGCCAAGTCCGACGGCATCCACGCCGTCGTCTCGGAAGGAGCCGGCGCAGGCGTCGGCGAAACCGACGTCTCCGGGATCGCCCCGTTACTGGTCGACCCCGCGCAGGCGGCGATGAAGGCCGCCACCGCCATCTTCTCGAACCACATGCCCCCACCTCCGATCGTCGACGGCATCGGGGCCATCTCTCCGCGCCCGGTCGTGCTCATCTATGCAGATCCGGGCATCGGCGGCGAGAGCACCCGACAACCTGAGTACTACGCGGCCGCCGGCGACCCCGAGGCCATCTGCGAGGCCCACGGGGCCAGCCATACTCGCGGCATCGACGCCGAGCCCGCCGAGTACGAGCGGCGCGTCGTGGACTTCTTCGACGACGCGCTCCTGCAGACCGACAACTCGCTGGAAAGGAACACGACATGAGCGACACACAGTCCCGCCCGGACACAGGTCAGGACACGATCTGGCAGCTCTCAACCCGAAAGCGGCGCTTCCTCCTCCTCGCACCCCCGCTCGTGCTCGCCGGATTCACCGTCCTCCACCCAAACCCGGACCACAACGTCCAAGCCCTGATCGACGCCTCCACCTGGTTCATGGGCTTCCACATGATCCAACTGGGCCTGGTCGGCCTGGTGGCCGTCTCGGTGTTCGTCCTGGCGGACCAGTTCCATCGCGCGAGCGCATGGCAGACCTGCCTCGGCATGGGCATCTTTCTCGTCTA
Organism: uncultured Actinomycetota bacterium; assembly: GCA_963830495.1. Lineage (GTDB taxonomy): Bacteria > Actinomycetota > Actinomycetes > Propionibacteriales > Nocardioidaceae > CAWHMS01. Next base: position 709,687 of record CAWHMS010000001.1, read on the forward strand.
CTTCAGCGCCTACGACACGCTGGCCGGCATCGGCACCGGACTCGCGATGCGAAGCGCACGCGACCTGCCGATCTCCCAACAGGAAGCCCTGTTCGAGATCGTGCACGACTGGCCGGCGATGGAGCCATGGGTGTTCTGGCTAGCCATCCTCGGCACGGGCGGATGGGTACTCACACTCGGCTACCTAGCGGTCGTAGCTCGAGCCGCGCGAGCACCACGCGCGGAGTGGATGTTCATCGGGCTGGCGGCCTTCTTCTTGCTGCTGGGACATCCCGCGCCCTTCGGGACGCTCGCATTCGGCAGCCTGTTCATCGCCGCCCTCATCCACGAACGGCAGTCCCCCCGCGTCCCGGGCCGGGCTGTCCCCGACAAGTCACGACCAACCCTCACCGAGTGAGCGCGTCCATGCGCTCCAAGAATCGAGGTGGAGAAATGATCGGCCACCGGCGAACCGGGCGCCGAGTGGTTCTGCTCGGCGTCCCGTCCCTCTACATCCTTCTCGGCCTCCTACACCCCACGCACAATCCCGAAATGGGCGACGAGACCGACCTCTTCATCTGGCTACACATCGCGCAGCTCTTCCTGATCATGGGTTTGGGCTACGTGCTCTGGCTGCTCGTAGAGGGCGTCACCAACCGGGCAGCCACGCTTGCGCGGGCGCTCATCATTCCGTTCCTGGTGGCCTACACGGCCCTCGACGCGATCCTGGGGATCGCGTGGGGCATCGCCGCAGAGACGGCGAACGACCTACCGACCGCGGACCAGCAGGGAGCGGGTCGCCTCATCGACGAACTGATCTCCGGAGACCCAGACCCACGAGGCCTCATCCTCTACTGGGGGGCCGGCCTACTCTGGCTCGCGGTGGCACTGGCGGTCGTGGCGGCGCTCCGGGACACAGCCCCGCTCGGCGCCCTGGTGTCGATGGCACTAGGCGCGGCAGTATTCACGCTCGGACACGCCCCACCGATGGGTCCGGTCGGAATGGGCTTGTTCCTCCTCGGCATCGCATGGACCGAGTTCCGCCCTCGCACAGCAGAGCCGTTGACCCCGGCGGCAGGCGACTGATGAGCGAGCTGACACCCTCAGCGGCTCGCCGCGTTTACTGGCTGCTCACGGCGACCCGCTGGCTGCCCGTGGGGCTCACCATCGCACTGTTCTCGCTGTGCCGCTCGAGCACGGCCTGACCATTACCCAGGTGCTCACCCTCGGCTCGGTGCAGGGGGTCGTGATCCTGCTGCTCGAGCTGCCGAGCGGCGATGCTGGTCTGCGCGTGCTCTCAGCTAACACCGGTGGGCACTTTCTCCGGTTCCGGCTCGATTCCGGCAGCTACCTTCGGGGGGAGCGGCGACGGCGCCACGAACAGGATCCGTGCGAGCCTGCTGGGCAACCACCAGTTCCATCGGCCCATGCTGCTGACGAGGGCCGGCACGAGCAGCGCGCGCACGATGGTTGCGTCGATCAGGATGCCGACTCCTAGCGCGGTGCCAAGGACCTTGACGTCGGTCCCGGGTGACATGGCGAGGCCGGAGAAGGCGAAGAATAGGATCAACGCCGCTGAGGTGACGAGCCGTCCGGTTCTGCCGATGCCGGTGATGACCGCCATGGAGGTGTCTCCGGTGCGGTCGTACTCCTCCCTCATCCGGGCCAGGATGAACACCTCGTAGTCCATCGACAGGCCGAACAGGAACGCGAAGATCACCACCGGTAGCCAGAAGTTGATGGCACCGGTGGGAGACACGTCGAAGAGCGCGTCGGACCCGTTGCCCATCTGCCAGAAGAACACGATGGTTCCGAAGACGGCCGCGATGGAGATCAGGTTCAGCAGTACCGCCTTGAGTGGCAGGAGCACGGACCGGAAGGTGCGGACCAGCAGTATGTAGGTGATCAGCGAGATCAGAGCCAGCACGTACGGGAACTTGTCGTAGACCGCGCTGAAGTAGTCCTCGACCGTCGCCCCTAGACCGGTGATGCCCACGTCGCCGCTGATGGCGGGCTCTACTGCCGCCCTGACGTCGTTGACGACGGTGGAGGCGTCGCTGTCCAGGGTGGCGTCGGTGGGCAGGACGTCAACGACGGCGCTGTCGCCGACGGTGGTGCCGACGACTGCCAGTTGGACACCATCAACGCCGCGGGCTGCCTCGGCCGCTGCTTCGGCGTCAGTGGCCGACACGAGCACCTCGACCGGGGTGATGACTCCGGATCCGACTCCGCCGTCGGTCAGGGTCTGCAACGTGTCATGTCGCGGACCACTTCGCGCTAGCGACTCCAGGCTTGACCCCGGCCCGATCTTGAGACTGAACACCGGGATGATGAGGAGGGCGAGCATAATCACCGCCACGGCTGTGGCGACGAAGCGGTGTCGGACGATGAGCCGTGCCCACGCCGACCAGCCGCGCGAGGCTTTGCCTTCCTTGCGGATGCGGGGGTAGTCGATGCGCGGCCCGATGCTCGACAGCAGAGCGGGGAGCAGGGTCAGCACGACGGCGACGCTCACGAGCGGGATCAGCATTCCCGCGAGTCCCATGCTTCGCAGCGCCGGCACTGGGACGATGAGCAGCGCGAGCAGGCTGATCGCAACGGTGACGCCCGAGGCCATCACGGCGTGACCGGCCGTTTTCATGGCGACCAGGACGGCCTCCTCGTTGCTGCGGCCGTGCGCGCGCTCCTCCCGCCAACGCGACACCAGGATCAGCGAGTAGTCGATCGCCACCCCGAGCCCGATCAAGGCGATGAGGAACTGGACGATGATGCTCACCTCGGTGAACGTCGTCAGCCCCAGCACCAGCATGAACGTCGTCAAGATCGACACGGCCGCGATGAGCAAGGGGAGTAGCGCCAGGAACGACGCGAACACGAAGAGCAGCACGATCAGAGCCCCGATCGCGGCGAGCAGCGTCTCGATCAGAACGCTCGCTTCCTCCTGGTCACCGCCCGCGGCCAGCAAGGCATACGACGTCAGGCCGCTGTCAAAACCCGCCGCCGCGGCAGCCTTCTCGAGCGCGGGGTCGAGTTGGGTCTCGATGTAGGGCCCGAACTCAACCGGGACCGGCGCCTGGATCAGCGCGTACGTGGTGCGCCCGTCGTCAGTCACGAAACCCGGATCGCCGGTGCTCGCGTAATCGACGACACGCAGCGGCAGATCCTCCGGCACCGCCGCAACCGCGGCCGCGAAGACTGCCTCGACGGCGTCTCGGCTCTGCTCGACCGTCTCGCCCTCCGGCACAGTGACGACCGCGACGTACGTGTCGACGGTGCTGGAGCCGTAGGTGTCGATGAGTTGTTGCTCGGCATTGTCGCCCGGTTGGCCGGGCAGCGAGAAGTCAAGTGCCCACCGCTCACTCAACGGGCTGACCGAGAACAGACCGCCGAGGAACAGCAGGCACCAGAGCGCGCTGACGATTCGACGGTGATGCATGACAAGTCGGGCCAGACGTTCCACGGGGACTCCAGGTGCAGACGGGGATGCAGAGGGGAGCGATCCTTCGGCGTTAACTCGCTCCATGAAGGAAGGTGCTCGGCGCCATTGTCCGTGTCAGAGGTCCGTGACCCCGCGTACAAGGGATCAACGGACGTGGAACGTCGTGGTGAGTGTGGCCGAGCGATCATGCCGACAGCGCTTACCAACACTGAGGTGACTTAAATGACCCTGACTTCAGGAAGCCGTCTCTACAGCGCTCACGACTCATACTGGTGGCCGGCGTCGGCAGCATCCAGAACGGACGGAGACTAGCCGGATATAACTGACCCTATACCCGCTCCAGGACATCGGTAGGCCGCACCTGTCCATGAGACGGACCACTGAGAGCATGTTGGCTCACCGCGAGCGCCCGAGGGCAGCACGTTGCGCGCGGGTGTGGCCTCAGCGGCCGGCTGGCATTTTCCGCACATGAGCGCGGAAGATCAGCAGCAGGTGAGGCCGCGAATTCATGCTTCCTCGGGCGTATGAGGTGCGTGAGGACCAGGATCTCCCTGAGCTCGCGGGGCTGGCGATGGGCCGGCGCGGTCCCGTTTGGGCGGCATTCATCACCAACCAGGCAGCCAACTGCTGCTACCCGGACATCATCGCCGTGCGTCACCGTGGGCAGTCCTGGAGCGAGCCGATGCATGTCGGGACGGGCACACCGGGTGGCATTGCGACCGACTCGACCGGAAGAACCGCCACGATTGCGGGTTGGTACTACGGTGCCGAACGCGACGAAGCAGTCCTCGACTCCTGGGACGGCAGCCAATGGATCCGGCAGCGTGCCGAGGGTGAGCCCGACGCGGGCGCGAACTACCTGGCGATCGACGCCGACGCGCGGGGCGGCAGATGGGCGGTCGGGCTCATCTGGGGCGCGGCCAACCAGCCTCTCGTCGCCTACCAGTGCCGGCCTCTTGAAGCGGGGTAGTCAATCGTCCAGGACGGGGTCGAGGAAGTCCAGATTGCCCAGGGCGCCGGCCTCGGCGCGCTTGGCCGGGCTGTCGGTCTCCTCCCGGAGGTGGGTCAGCCAGGCGGGTTACGGGCGCGGATCTCCGGAGTGCATCAACCCCATCACCACAGGTTGCGTGTGTTGGCGTCCACGCGGCGGTAGGTGGACTGCCTGGGGTGCCGGTCGTATCCGTCGCGGCCGTCGTAGCGAGCGTGGGCGTAGGCCTTGCGGATCTGGGCGAGCCCGGTGTCGCGACCACTGTCATGCACGTAGCGAAGCAAGCGACCGTCGTGGTCACGGTCGTCGGTGGAGGCTGGGTTCACCAGCCGCACCCCCCGGAGCCGTCGGGCAGGGTGGCGCCGTAGTAGTACGGCGCGGGGTTGGCCTCGCAGGCGATGCCGTCGCCCTCGGAGTCGAGGCGGTGCGGGTGCGCCGCTGCGGCGCGCGCCTCCGATGTCGGCGCGACGCCAGGGTCATCGAGTCGCGTGCTGCGTACGAAGGTGCCGCGTCGCCCTTGGGTGGAGATCACGCCGTCGGTCTCCAGCTCGCGGTACGCCCGCGCGACCGTGTTGGCGGCCAGCCCCAGGTCGCCCGCGAGCTGGCGCACCGTGGGCAGCTTCTGGCCCGGCTCCAGATCACCCCGGGCGACCATCGCCGCCACCTGCGACCGGAGTTGCTCGTACGGCGCCACCTGGCTGCCCGGATCGACCTCGACCAGTGTCATCGGGCATCAGCCTCGCTCCGCGCCCGGACCCTGCGAGCAACCTGCATCGCCTTGTGTCGCCGGCCGGCATGACTCGTCGCACGGCCGGTACGGCGTGCGTACTCGTACCCAAGGCCTCCGAACGCGACCGTGAGCGGAGCGGCCACGACGAACTGGACCCCGATCATGTGGCCACCTTGCATGTTCTGTCGTTCGCGAGCACGTTGATGGTGTATCCACGAGGCGGACAAGCAGCACTGGAAAGGTGCAATCATGATTCGCTCTCGAACGATCTCCATCGCCACGGCCTTCGCGGCCGGCTTGGTGGTCCCTCTGGTCGGCATCGGGACCATGGTCCCCGCCGCTGCGAGCGCCCCGCCGCTACCGGAGAACTGCACTTTTGCGAAGGGCAACACCACGTGCGTCGAGCAGACCGCGACCACTGAGCCTGGTGGCCCTCAGGATGGCCAGGTTTGCCTGACCGCGGACACGCTCCCCGGGACCATCCATCAGGAGATCATCACCACGACCACCATCACGCGCATCTACAAGGGCAGGGGCACGTCAGGTCCCCTCCTTCGCACATCGACTTCGACCACCACCGAACCTGGTCCAGCCACGTGCGAGGCTAGCCCGGTCTCGGCGGCGTGGATCGTCCTCGTACCAGACGACGAGAGGGACGCCTTCTGCGCTGCTCAGCAGCTAACCTTCTGCTTCCGGGTGGTCGCTTCGGGCTTGGAACCGGGCAGCGAATTGTTCCAGCAGTTCACGCTGGGAGGCGTCGAGCAAGGCCCCTACCACGGGGGGCAAGCGTCCGGAACCGGCACGGTGGACTCCGACGGCTCGGCCTACTGTGGCAACCCGCCTCCCTACACGTCGCTGACCAACCTGTATTTCACGGGAACCGGCGCGAACGGAGAACCTGTGCAGTCGAACTCGCTGGATCCCTGCCCACCACTTGCCTAGCCGGCGATAAAGCCGGCCGACGCCTGGCGAGGTATAGGGCGACACCGCGCGGAACGCACGCTCATGGCACCCCTTTGTGTCAAGGCACCGCCGGGAGCGCCGGTTTAGGGTGGTTGTCGGCGGGTCCGGGAAGTGGCTTGTCCGAAGAGCCGGTGTGGGGATGTGAGCCGGTCGCGCTGGAGTCAGAGTCGTGTCCCCGTTGTCCTCCCGGGCCCGTCCTTGCCGGCGCCGTGGTTGCTCGGACGGCGTCGTTGAGCATGGCTTGAAAGACGATGTCCGACAGTCGGCGCTTGACGCAGCGCATGGCCTCCATGGGGGCCTTGCCGTCGGCCTTCTTGCGCTCGTAGTAGCTGCGGCCCTCGGTGGGGTTGCGGAGCTGGACTCGAGCCATGGTGTGCAGGACGCGGTTGATCTGCCGGTTCCCTGCTCGCGACAGGCGGTGGCGGACCTGATCGCCGGAGGATGCGTCGATGGGTGCGGTGCCGTTCCAGGAGGCGAAGTGCGCCTTGTTCGGGAACCGGGTGACGTCGCCGACCTCAACCAGCAGCCGAGCTGCGCCGGTAGGTCCGATGCCGTGCAGGTCCAACAGGCTGGTGCCGGTGGCCCTCACCAGCTCGGTCAGCTCCTTGTTCGCAGCCTTCTTCCGGGCGTAGATCCGCTCGAGGTCGGCTACCAGCTCCGCGGCGACCCGGCGGCGGGCCTTGCCCACGACGTCGCGTGGGCGGACCTTGGCCAACAGCGCCTTCGCCTGGGCCGCGGACAGATCGCGCTTCGAGCAGCTGGTGCAGCTGGCAGGTCTTGCGGGGTGCTCCTCGCCCAGCGCGCGACGACGGTCGACCAGAAGCCGCAGAACTTCCAGCTGCTCGTCGGTGGCCAACGGGCGCAGCCCCGACATCCGCGTGCCGACCAGTGCGACGGAGTGGGCGTCGGTGGCGTCGGTCTTACGGCCCTGACCGGTGCCGACCCGTGGATCACGCTGGCGGCGGTGGCCACCGCGACCGAACGGGTAAGGCTCGGCCCGATGGTGACACCGCTGCCGCGACGGCCGCGGGTCAAGGTCGCCATGGAGACGTCACCGCTGGACCGGCTCAGCGGCGGCCGTCTCACCCTCGGGGTCGGCATGGGTGGCGACCGTTTCTCCAGGGAGTTCTCCAAGAGCGGCGAGCAGCTCGACGGCCGTCTGCGGGGCCAGATGCTCGACGAGGCGTTGGCGATCCTCACCGCAGCCTGGTCCGGCGAGCCGGTGCATCATCGCGGCGACCACTACGTCGTCGATGGCATCCGGTTCCGTCCGCGGCCGGTCCAGCAGCCCGCGGTGCCGGTGTTGGTCGCCGGCTTCCCGGGCAGCGGCCCTGCGGCTCGGCAAAGCCTCCTACGTCATCGAGATGGGTCCGGTGTGGGAAACGCCGCCGCCGAGCGCGGCGTCGTGGTCGAGGAGCCGGTGGGACTGCCCGCCCTGGGACGGTCGCGGCTGTTCCGCCGAGGTGCGGGCCTGGCGCGGCGGCTCGATCCCCGACCTCAAGTTCGCAGTGGGCGAGCCCACGGTGATGAGCCGGGATCCCGTCCGGGCGGCGAACCTGCTGGCGCTGGTGCACCAGGTGCCGCGGCTGCCCTGGGGACGCGACGAGCTCGGCCTGGGTGAGATGTGGAACTCCAACTCGATCATCGCCTGGTTGCTCCTCCGGAGCGGCCACGATCTGCGGCACACCTGCCCCCCAGCCCGAGGTCGGGCACCGGGCTGGAGCAGCGGTATCGCACTGGCCCTCTCGATGGACGACAGCGTGCAGGCTGGGTCCCGAGCCAGTTCGACCTGACGGGGAATGCACACCACATCGAGTAGGACCTCCTAGAAGGCTCTTGATGCACCGTCTCGGCGAGCTCACTGAGCGTGGGTGATCGGTGTCGCCGGCCACCCCAGGAATTCGCTCGTTTGGGCTGTTCCCTCCGGAGCGCAACGGTTCTAGCGTGGGGGTGACGGCAGGTGCCTCAAACGCGGACCACTGCGCTCGCGCGACGCCAGCCGAAAGGGAATCGAGTTCATCGTGACGAGTCCATCGACAACGCCTCGGCCTACATCATCCTCCATGGGTGATGGCCAGAGTCCTTCGCGACCTGACAGCCACCGACCCGAGACCCGCCATGAAGCGCCCTTCTAAGGCTCGCGCACCAGGCCCCACAGCTCAGAGGCGGCCGGCGGAGGGCGGCGAGATGTGGGCTGTCGTGCAGGATCGCTACGGCGCAGTTGATGTCCTGCGACACGAGCGCATCGCTCGCCCGGTCATGGGCGACGAAGAGGTTCTGGTTCGGGTGCACGCGGCTGGCCTCGACCGCGGCACGTGGCACTTGATGACTGGCAAGCCCTACTTGATGCGGATCGCCGGCCCCGGCTTTCGGGGGCCGAAGGACCGGGTTCCTGGGCGAGATCTGGCGGGCACCGTCGTCGCCGTTGGGGCCGGGGTGACTGGGTTAGCGGTCGGTGACGAGGTGTACGGGGTGGGCCGCGGGTCGTTCGCCGAGTACGCCGTGGTCCGGGCGGACAAACTGGCTAGGAAGCCGGTGAGCCTCTCGTTCGAGCAGGCCGCGGTGGTGCCGATCTCGGGCGCAACCGCACTGCAAGCGCTGACCGACCACGGTCGGCTTGAGCCGGGGCAACGAGTGTTGGTGATCGGCGCCTCGGGCGGGGTTGGCAGTTACGCGGTACAGATCGCCAAGGCGCTTGGCGCGGAGGTTACCGGCGTCGCGAGTAGCGCCAAGCTCGACCTCGTCCGTTCGTTCGGCGCGGACCACGTCATCGACTACACCCGCGACGACTTTGCGGGCATCGGACAGCACTACGACTTGATTCTCGACATCGCTGGCAACCCGGGCCTGCGGCGGCTGCGTCGTGCTCTGACGCCGACTGGCACGGCGGTGATCGTCGGCGGCGAGGACGGAGGGGACCTTACCGGTGGCATGAACCGCACCTTGCGTGCGCTGGTCCTCTCAGTTGTCTCCAAGCAGCGGTTCGCGAACTTCATCAACAAGGAGCGGGCTAGCGACCTCGAGCGGCTCACTGGGCTCATTGACGCCGGTCAGGTGACGCCGAGCATCGACCGAACGTATCCACTGGACCAGGTGCCGGAAGCCATGCGCCAACTCGAGGGCGGCCAGGTCCGGGGCAAGGTCGCCATCACCATTTGAGCACACCGGCAACCCCGCGGCCGGCCTGTCGGCAGGCACCTTGGTCACCTGGCTGGATGCACGCTTCCCAATCTGGGCCACGCCGGAATCGTCACGGGAATCGCTTGTCTGGGCGGTGACGTCGGGCACCAGCGGGTTACGCGGGGCTGGACGCGGTTCATCGGCATGGCGCGAGCAGTGGCAGTTGAGTGTGTGATTCGGTGCGCCTGTGGAGATGATGTCGCCGTGATGGTCTGATGTTCTGCGTGGACGTGGAACAGGTCGTCGCCACCGGACACGTCGTGGCCGCGTTCTCAGCGCTGGGTGCGGGTGCCGCTGTGCTGCTGGTGCCCAAGGGCACGCACACCCACCGAGTGATCGGAGCCGGCTACGTCGGTGCGCTTGTGTTGGTGAATGTGGCGGCGCTGTCGTTGCATCGAGAGGACATCTTCGGTGTGTTCCATGTGCTGGCACTCGTCAGCCTGGTCACCATCGGTGTCGGACTCTCGCCCCTCCTCCTCGGCAGACGATCGCCGATGGTCATCGCCAACCATGCGTACTTCATGACGTGGTCCTACGCTGGTTTGGTCGCGGCCGGATGCGGACAACTAACCGTGGCCGTTGGACCGGAGTCGGGAGCGTGGGTTGTCCCGTTGGCAATCGCGACGGTGTTGTCCGTCGGCGGCGTCGTCATCTTCACGAAAGTGCCATCAACCCTTGAGCCCGTGCTGGCTGACCATGATCCGGGCGGCTCGTAGCGGCTCGGTCATCGCCGTGATCGCGAGTGCTGCCAATCCGGCGCAGCGCTCTGTGGGCGAATGGCAGCGCAGACCCAGCCGCAGCAACTATGCGACCAGCGGGCAGATGCGGGCGCTGCTAACGGCCCGCCGCCCGAGTCGCCTCAGCGACACTGAAGACGTTGGCCGAGTCAGGCCGGGAGCGAGGATCTGCGTCACTCCCAGCAGCCCCTCTTCCTACAGCTCTCCGGTTGCCTGCCCTGGGTTGCCTTCCGGCGGACCCACCACCAGTCCCGCAGGAGCATCGTGGCCCGGACAAGCCCGATCCAGGCCCAGGACACGCGCTCGTTGGCCGATGATCCGGATCACCACACCGATCGCCCGGAGGTCCCCACCCAGCGCCTTGTCCCACAGCGCTGCCTGGAGACGATCCAGACGGGCCACCTCGATCGCCCGCAGATAGTCGACGTCCTCGGCCTCTCGTTCGGCCAGGGCACGGAATACGGCCCTATGGGCGCTCCCGCGGTGCCTGTACCCGACAGCCCTGGCCACGGCGTCGTACGACATGCCCTGCGCAACGAGTTCCAGAGCGCGGACCCGCTTCAACTTGGCCATCGCGAGAGATCTCATCGTGCCCCTCCTGGGATGATGAGCCACTGTGACTAAGTCTGTCGCACGACTCCAGTCAGCCTGGGTCCATCCCTGTGTGAGGCAGAGCGGGCGGGCCTACTCCGCATCTGTACAAGTGCTAAGGGGCATCAAGGCCCGTGCGTTGCTGTGGTGGTTGCTGTGGTGCGTAAGGCAGGGAGACCCGGATTCCACCGACACCGCCCCTGACCTGCTATTTCTTCGGTCGGGCTGACAGGATTTGAACCTGCGACCCCTTGACCCCCAGTCAAGTGCGCTACCAAACTGCGCCACAGCCCGAACGCCGCCGCGGACGCCGCGGAGGCGGCGGTCAGCCTATCGCAGCGCCGAGCGACTCCTCCAAACCGGACCATGCCCTGCACAGGCGAGCTCTGTGGCTTCGAATGTGCACAGCCCTACCACTTCTCGACTAAGTGTCGGCGGCGCGGCCTATATTCGAACACATGAGCGATCCAGAGCCATCGAGACGGCGGCTTCAGGAGTGGGCCGATCGAGAGCGTCGGCAAGCACAGGTCTCGGACCGGTTGGCCGGCATCGAAGAGCTGCGTCGACAGATCTGCGCGTTACAGGCACGCCAGGTGGAGCAGATCACGGCGTACGTCGATGAGCGGGTCGCGATTGACCACGAGCACGGGTTCACCGACAGCAACGCTCAATACCGGTCCATGGCTGCCGAGGTGGCGATTGCCTGCGGTGTGTCGGTGACCACCGCGAAGTGCCTGATGGCCGACAGCTGGCAGCTCAGCACCAAGGCCCCGGCCACGATGGCCAAGCTGCGCGAGGGAGACCTGCAGTTCTACGCCGCGCGGGTCATCGCCAACGCGACCTGCGTCATCGACGACGACAGCAAGCGGGCACTGGCGGACCGGGTGATCGCAGAAGAAGCTGTCGACCTGATCCCCGGCAGGGTGTCCGCAATGGCCGAGCGGCGGGTATTCGAGGTCGACCCAGACGCCGCCGATCGGCGAGCACGGCGCGAGCGCGACGAGCAACGTGTGACAGTGTCCGATGGGTGGTCCGGCACCGCGTCCTTGTCCGTGTGCATGGAGTCCGAACGAGTCGCCGCCTGCCACGACGCGTTACGCCGGGAAGCACGGGCCCGCAAGGCCGCGGGAGCCGACCAGCGACTCGGCCAGCTGATGTGCCAAGTGCTGTTCGAACGCCTCACGGGCGCCGCCTCGGTGACGGACGTCAAGGCACAGGTCAATCTGGTGATGACCGACACCACCCTGTTCGCGCTGAGCGACGCTCCGGCGAATCTCATCGGGTGCGGGCCGCTCCCCGCACACGCCGCCCGCTTGCTCGCGACCAGCCGCAACGCTTCGCTGCGCCGCCTCTACACCGATCCAGTCGACGGCTCGGTGGTGGCCGCGGATACCCAGCGACGCTGCTTCGACGGCTCCTTGGCCGACCTGATCACCGTTCGCGACCAGCAGTGTCGCGGCATCCGCTGCGCCTCCCCGATCACTGCCAAGGACCACGTCGTCGAGCACGCCAACGGAGGACGCACCAGCTTCGACAACGGTCAGGGCTTGTCCACCAACTGCCACACCACCCGCGAGCACCCAGAGATGACAGTGACCAAGGCTGCCGACTCGGCGATGATCACTTGGCGTACCCCATCCGGACTCACCTTTCGCAGCCTGCCCCCAGCGGCCCTCGGAGCCGGCAGCCTTACCCCCGAACAGATCACGCTGCGACGACTTCAGCTCCACCCACCCAAATCTGAACCGGAGCGAGTCCTCCTGAGCGTGGTGATTCAGCACATCCGACTCCGACAGTCCAGTCCTCACACCGAAATCGAGTACGCGGAGCGACCTCACCATTCCAGCCGCCGCCCCGGCGCAGCCGCTCGCCCAGTCGTCCACGTGCCGGCGATGGGCTCGCAGGACAGGATTCCGGCACCCGCGTCGGCACCGCCGGACGACCCGCCCTTCTGAACCCGACACGCATCGCATGAAAAGTCGTTGCCACCCGGCGCATTGCGCTAGGGGGGCTCAGGTTCGCTTGCGCTTCTCCCTCGGCTTCACTGTGAGGTGGATCGGCGTCCCGGCGAAGCCGAACTCCTCACGCAGCCGTCTCTCGATGAAGCGGGTGTACGACGCCTCGAGCGGACCCGTCGTGAAGAGGACGAACTTCGGTGGAGCAACGCTGGCCTGGGTCCCGAAGAGGATCCGCGGCTGCTTGCCGCCCCGGACCGGATGCGGATTCGCGGCAACGAGCCGACCCAGGAAGGAGTTGAGCGCCGACGTCGGCACCCTGGTCTCCCAGCCCTCGAGTGCTCGGTCCAGCGCCGGCACCAGCCGATCGACGTGCCACCCGGTCAGCGCCGTGATGTTCACCCGGGGCGCCCACTGGACCCGCACCAGCTCGCGCTCGATCTCCCGGTCAAGGTAGTAGCGCCGTTCCTCGTCGACCGTGTCCCACTTGTTGAACGCGATGACGACGGCTCGACCGGACTCTTCGACGCTGGCGATGATCCGCTGGTCCTGCTCGGTCATCGGCTGTCCCCCGTCGACGACCACGACGGCGACCTCGGACCGATCCAGCGCTCCTGCGGTGCGCAGGCTGGCATAGAACTCATGGCCGCTCGCCTCCCGCACCCGCCGCCTGATTCCGGCCGTGTCGATGAAGTGCCAGCTGCGGCCCCCGAGCTGGACGATCTCGTCGACTGGGTCGACCGTCGTACCGGCTGCGTCGTCGACCATCACTCGGTCCGAGCCGGCGAGCCGGTTGAGCAGACTGGACTTGCCCACGTTCGGCTTGCCGACGATCGCCACCCGGCGCGGTCCTCGCGGCCGCTCGAACGCCTCAGCCGGTGCCTCCGGCAGTGCCTCAAGTACGGCGTCCAACAGATCGCCACTCCCCCGTCCGTGCAGGGCCGACACCGGGTACGGCTCTCCCAACCCGAGGTTCCACAGCAAGCTCGCGTCGGCCTCGGCACGCTGATCGTCGACCTTGTTCGCCGCCAGCACCACCGGCTTGCCCGAGCGCCGCAGGATCTTCACCACAGTCTCGTCGGTGTCGGTGATGCCGACGGTGCTGTCGACCACGAAGAGCACCGCGTCGGCCAGGCTGACGGCGATCTCGGCCTGCTGCGAGATCCGCTCCGCCATCCCGCGGGCATCGGGATCCCACCCACCGGTGTCGACGACGGTGAAGCGTCGACCGTTCCACAGCGCGTCGTAGGCCACCCTGTCGCGCGTCACGCCAGGGATGTCTTGCACGACCGCCTCACGTCGACCGAGGATCCGATTGACGAGAGTCGACTTGCCCACGTTCGGACGCCCCACCACGGCCAGCACGGGAACCGGCCCGACAGCTGAGGGGTCGCCAGCACCAGGCTCGGCATCACCATCGGCAGCAGCAGCCGCCGCCGCGCCGTACCGGCCCTCGTCCGTGGTCATGTCCACCTAGCTTGTCTGGGGCAGCGACGGGAAGCGCTGCCCGGTCATGTCACACGCCAACCGGACGTGCGTCGCCAGCAGCTCCTGGATCTCTGCTTGCACCTCGGCGACGCGCTGTCGGGTACGCGGCCACGGGATCGGCGAGTAGCGCACCGGCGCGCCGAAGACGGCATCCAGCCGGGCGCCCCGCTTGGGCAGCGAGCTGGTCCCCGCCCCGTCGTCGCGGGTGCCCAGAGACGCCACCGGCACCACCGGCGCACCGGTGACAAGGGCGAGATAGGCAGCGCCGGGCTTGGTCTGTGCGACATCGCCGAGCCCGCGGTTGCCCTCGGGGTAGATGGCGATCACGGCGTCGTCGGCGAGCATGCGCAGGCATCGCTTGACCGCCAGCGGATCCATCGCCTCGCGATACACCGGGATCTGGCCCATCTGCCTCAGCAGTCGGCCCGTCCGCCCGTCGAACATCTCGCGCTTCACCAGGGCATGGACCGGTCGCGGCGCCACGGTGAAGAGCAGCGGACCGTCGGCGTACCCCATGTGATTCGACGCGAGGATGACGGGGCCGCTCGACGGCACGTGTTCTGCGCCGGTCACGTGGACGTCGAACATGCGCAGGATCGCGCGACCCAGCCCCCTGCCCATCGGCAGCCAATGCCGAGCCATCGGCTCGATATGGCCGACGTCGTGCAGGTCGCGGAGCCGCTGCCCGTCGCTGGGCCGAAGCACCTCACCCACGGGCGCCCGCCGACGATCGCTCGAGCGCCAACGCCACGATCGTGTCGATCACCTGCGCCAGAGTCAGCTCGGTGGTGTCGAGGTGTACGGCGTCCGCCGCCGCGCTCAGCGGGGCAGTGGCGCGAGAGGAGTCGTAGTGGTCACGCCGGCGCAGATCCGCCTCGACGTCGGCGATGTCAAGCTGTCCAGGCAGCTCGTCATCACGCCCGACCATCTCCACCATCTCAGCCGAGCGTCGCTGCGCCCGGGCCGCCGCGTGCGCGGTCAGGTAGATCTTGAGCGCGGCGTCCGGCGCCACCACCGTGCCGATGTCGCGGCCTTCGACGACGATGCCGCCGGCGCCGATCAGCTGCCGCTGACGAGTGATCATCAGCGCTCGCACCTCCGGCACCGCGCTGACCGGACTCACGGCGGCGTTGACCTCGCCGCTCCGGATCTCGCGGGCGACCGACACGTTGCCCAGCCGGATGGTCGGGTTGCGTGGATCGGTCCCCGACTCCATCACCACTGTGCGCGCCCGCGCGGCCACAGCCTCGGGATCGAACACGTCGACGCCGTCGAGCAACATCTGCCAGGTCATCGCCCGGTACATCGCGCCGGTGTCCAGATAGCGCAGGCCGAGCCGCTGGGCCACCCCGCGGCTGGCCGACGACTTGCCCGAACCGGCCGTGCCGTCGATGGCGATCACGGACGATCCCAGGGCGGTGCCGTCGGTCGGGCTCGTAGGGTGCTCCACGAGGGTGCAGCCTACCGGTGCGCCATCCACCCTCGGTCGCTGAGCGCCGCGACGACATCGTCGGCCACCGACGCAGCGACGTCGATCTCGACGTGGCCATAGGCACGGCCGGGGTCGTGGTCGATGCGGAGGTCCTCGATGTTGATACCGGCCGCGCCGACATCGCCGAACAGCCGGGCGAGGGCGCCGGGCTCGTCGGGGATGGCCACGGTCACCGGTGCCAGCGCCTGGGCCGGGCCGCCGTGCTTGCCCGGGATGGCCGCCGTACCCGCGACCCCGGCGGCCAGCAGCGCCTCGATCCGCCCCCCGTCGCCGGTGTCGAGCGAGTCCAGCAGGTCGTCCAGGCCGGCCCGCACCTGGACCAACAGGCCCCGCAACGCCTCGGAGTTGGCCGAGACGACCTGCTGCCACAGACCGGGGTCTCCGGCTGCCACCCGGGTCACGTCCCGCACCCCCTGACCGCTCAGCGCCAGATGTGCGGCAGGGGCATCGCGGAGCTGGCCGGCGGCAAGGGCAGCCAGCAGATGCGGGAGGTGTGAGATCCGTGCGACGGCGAGGTCGTGCTCGACTGTTGCTAGCGGTACGACGACGGCGCCACAGGCCTGCGCGAGGGCGGTCACGGCGGTGACGGCATGGGGAGCACAGTCAGCGCGCTCGACGACAGCCCAGGTCCGGCCGTCGAAGAGGTCAGCGGCCGAGGCAAGCGGGCCGGAGCGCTCGCTGCCGGCCATCGGGTGGCCGCCGACGTAGCGACTCAGATCGACACCGAGGCCAGCCAGCTGCTGCAGCGGCCTTCCCTTCACGCTGCCGACATCGGTGACGACGGCGTCGGGGTACGTCGCCAGGGCGGCCGCGATCTCCGCACCGAGCTGATCCGGTGGAGTGGCGACCACGACGAGCACCGGCGCGTCCGGCGGCACGGCGTCCGAACCGGCCCCTCGCGAGGCGGCCACGTGCGCCACCGCCGGATCGGCGTCCCGCACGTAGGTGTCGACCCCCGATCTCACCAGCGCCATGGCCACCGAGGCGCCGATCAGGCCCGCCCCCACCACCAGCACCGGTCCCGAGGGCAGCGTCGGCGGCGCGCTCTCTGTCGTCACCGGCCCATCCTCGCAGGCGGCATGTTCGTGCCTCAGAGGCCGAGGGCGTCGAGCAGCGTCCCGAGCTCGCCTCTGGTCAGCTCCCGCACCTGGCCGGAGCCGAGCCCGCCGAGCCGGATCGGCCCGATCGCCGTACGCGACAACCGCAGCACGGGGTGCCCGACCGCGTCCAGCAGCCGCCTGACGATCCGGTTGCGACCCTCGTGGATCACCAGCTCCACCACCGAGCGATCACCCAACGTCTGCAGCACCCGGAACTCGTCGACAGTGAGCGGCCCGTCGTCGAGCTCGACTCCGGCCGCGAGCTGCGCACCCAACTTCGGCCGGACGGCTCCGAGCACCTCGGCGACGTAGGTCTTGCGCAGCTCGAACGAGGGGTGGGCGAGCCGATGCGCGAAGTCACCGTCGTTGGTGAGCACAATCAGTCCGTCGGTGTCGGTGTCGAGACGACCGACGTGGAACAACCGCTCCGGTCGCTCCCCCACCAAGGTGCGCAGATCGGGCCGGCCCTTCTCGTCCGCCATCGAGCTCACGACGCCGCGGGGCTTGTGCGCGACCAGGTACACGTGCCGCTGCGCCACCGGCAGCCGGGCACCGTCGACGCGGATCACGTCTCGCTCGGGGTTCACGCGGGCGCCCAGCTGGGTGACCACCGCGCCGTTGACCTCGACCCGGCCCTCCGTCATCAAGGTCTCGCACCGGCGCCGACTGGCGATGCCCGACTGGGCCAGCACCTTCTGCAACCGCACGCCGGAGACGGGTACGGCGCCGGCCGGACCGTCGTCGCTCAATGCTGCGCGACCTCGTCGGCCGACCACTCGTCGTCGACGTCGGCCATCTCCGGGAGGAAGGGTGCGATCTCCGGCAGGTCCTCGACGCTGGACAGACCCAGCCGCTCCAGGAAGTACGTGGTCGTCCGGTACAGATGCGCCCCGGTCTCGGCGTCCGCGCCCACCTCCTCGACCAGGCCCCTGGCGACCAGGGTGCGCATCACGCCGTCGACGTTGACGCCGCGGATGGCCGACACCCGGCCGCGACTGACCGGTTGTCGGTAGGCGACCACGGCGAGGGTCTCCAGCGCCGCCTGGGTCAACCGGGCCTGCTGGCCCTCGACCACGAACTGCTCCACCACCGAGGCGTACTCCTCGCGGGTGTAGTAGCGCCAGCCTCCGGCCACGTCGCGCAGCTCGAAGCCGCGGCCCTCCCGGGTGTACTCGGCTGCCAGCTCGGCGAGAGTCTGCTGCACCACTGCCGGTGGTGCTCCCACTGCCTGGGCCAGGCTCACGTAGTCCAGCGGTTCGTCCGCGATCATCAGCACGGCCTCGAGGGCCGGGGCCAGGTCGAGCTCGGTCACGTCGCATCCTCTCGGTCCGGGCCGGCCGCCGAACGTTCCGCCTCGGGAGCGGCCCGGTCGTCGTAGTCGTCATACTCGTCGGCCACGTCGATGTCGCCCTCGTCGGAGCCACTCCACCGGATCGTCAGCTCGCCGAGCGGCGTCAACTGTTCGAAGGCGACGGCACCCTCGCGAAACAGCTCCAGGAGAGCGAGGAAGCGGGCCACCTTGGTGACCATGTCCGGAGCGTCTGCGACCAGCGCACGGAAGGTGGTCGTGCGGAGCCGACGGAGCCGGTCGACGATGGTCGCCGCCTGGTCCCGCACGCTGACCTTCGGGGCGTGCAGATGCGCGAGGCTCAGCACCGGTTCGGGCCGAGGTGCAAGCGCACTGGCCGCGATCGCCGCCATATCGCCCGGCGTGATCGAGATCAGCACCTCCGGTAGCACCTGGGCGAACCGCGGATCGAGCGTCACCTGTCGCGGCACTCGTCGCGACTCCTCGACCAAGCGACGCTCCATGACGGCCGCGACCTGCTTGAAGGCGCGGTACTGGAGCAGCCGCGCGAACAGCAGGTCGCGCGCCTCGAGAAGCGCGAGATCCTCCTCGTCCTCGACCTCGGCGGACGGCAGCAGCCGTACCACCTTCAGGTCGAGCAGCGTGGATGCCACGACCAGGAACTGGGTGGTCTGCTCAAGCTCCCAGTCGCTGCCCAACGCCTTGATGTGGGCAATGAACTCGTCGGTGACGCGAGAGAGCGCCACCTCGGTGATGTCGAGCTTGTGCTTGGAGATCAGCTGCAGCAGCAGGTCGAACGGCCCCTCGAAGTTGTCCAGGTGCACCGCGAAGCCCGCGCCCGACGACTCGTCGGTGATCACCGTCTCGGCCGCGGCGGTTGCGCTCACTGCTCTCTCAGCCGGCGCACCAACGGACTGTCCTCGCCCTCGGCCTGCACCGCCTCGAGGGCCAGGTGGATCGCCTCGCGCACGATGCGGCCGCGGTCGACGGCCACCCGGTGATCCCGTCGCAGCAGCAGCCGGGTGGCCTCCAGATCGTGCAGCTCGTCAGCCGTGACATAGACGGTGATCTTCTCGTCGTGCCGCACCCGGCCGCTTGGCCCCTTCGCGCGCGCCTCCTGCTCGGCGATCTCGCGGGTGGACCGGAAGAGCTCGTCTGCGCCCGGCAGGCTTACGCGGCGTGACACCGGGCGAGCACCTCTCGGGCGAGCTGACGGTAAGCGTCGGCCCCGGCCGACGAGCTGGCGTACTCCGTGAGAGGCTCCCCCGCGACCGTGGCCTCGGAGAACTTCACGGTGCGCTTGATGACGGTGTGGAACACCGCCTCTCCCCAGCCGTCGACCAGCGTCTGCATGACCTCCCGGCTGTGCAGCGTGCGGCCGTCGTACATCGTGCCCAGCAGCCCGATCATCTGCAGCTTCGGGTTCAGTCGCGACTGAACCTTGTCGATCGTGCCCTTGAGCAGCGCCACCCCACGCAGCGCGAAGTACTCGCACTCCATCGGCACGATCACCCCGTCCGCCGCCGCCAGCGCGTTGACGGTGAGCAGCCCCAGCGAGGGCTGGCAGTCGATGAGCACGATGTCGTACGACGCCAGCGCCGGCGCGAGGGCCCTGGTCAGCACCTGTTCGCGCGCCACCTCGTTGATCAGCTGCATCTCGGCGCCGGCGAAGTCGATGTTCGACGGGACCAGGTCGACGCCGGGCACCCCGGTCGGCACGATGACCTCCTCGAGCGGGATGTCCGGCTCCATCATCAGGTGGTAGATCGTGGTGTCCTGGTCATGCGGATTGATGCCCAACCCGACAGTGAGGGACGCCTGCGGGTCGAAGTCGACCATCAAGACGCGGCGGCCGTACTCGGCGAGGGCGGCCCCCAGGTTGATCGTGGTGGTCGTCTTGCCGACGCCGCCCTTCTGGTTGCACATCGTGATGACGGTCGCGTTACCGTGCTCGGTGAGCGGCGCAGGTATCGGCAGGTCCGGCATCGGCCGCCCGGTCGGCCCGAGCCGAGGCTCCGCGACGGCGGGTGGCGCTGCGGTTGGTGGCGCGGGGACCCGGTCCAGGAGCGGACTGACGGTGCCGAGGGCAGCCGTCATCGAGGCTTCGGGCAGCGGGGGCTTGGGAGGGGGCACGAAGGTCGGCTCGCTCACAGGACGCGACTCCTCAATGTCTACAGATCGGCAAATCGCCCTGGCGCTCCGGACTCTAAGCGGCCCCTGCCCTGCCGAACAAGCGAGGCGCGCGGCGGGAGGCAAATCTGTGCAGAACCCGGGTCCGCCTGTGCGTCGGTGCGCGGTCGGGTCACACAGCGCCGCCGACGCTGGGGACAACGCTGTTGACGCGCGAGCCGTCTGACGTGCCTCAGCCGAGGGCGCGCGGGTGGGAGCTCGCGTAGACCTCGCGCAGCTTGTCGACGGTGACCAGCGTGTAGACCTGGGTTGTCGTGACCGAGGCGTGGCCGAGCAGCTCCTGCACGACCCGGACGTCGGCGCCGCCGTCGAGCAGGTGGGTGGCGAAGGAGTGCCGCAACGTGTGGGGTGAGACGGCGGCCGTGACACCGGCTCTGTCGGCGGCCTTGCCGAGCACGGCCCAGGCCGACTGTCGCGAGAGACGGCCACCGCGCGCGTTGACGAAGACTGCCGCTCCGCCCTGGCCTGCGGTGGACAGCTCCGGTCGGGCGCGCACCAGATACGTCCGGACCGCGTCGACGGCGTACGAGCCGAGCGGCACGATCCGCTGCTTGCTGCCCTTGCCCAGCAGCCGGACGGATCCCTGGTCGAGATCCAGGTCGTCGACGTCGAGCCCGACGGCCTCGGAGATCCTGGCTCCGGTGCCGTAGAGGAGCTCCAGCAGCGCACGGTCGCGCATCGCCAGGGCGGTACCGGCAGCCCCGGCCGCGTCCAGGATCGCGACGACGTCGGACAGCGGCAGCGCCTTGGGCAGCCGTTTGGCGGGCGCCGGCGGCCGCACGTCGGCTGCCGGATCGGTCTGCGTGAGCCCCTCCCGCATCATGAACTTGTGGAAGCCGCGCACCGCCACGATCGTGCGTGCCGCACTCCCGGCACTCAACGGCGCGTGGTCGGCGTCGCCCTCCCGCAGCCCGACGAGGAACTCGGTCACGTCCACCGGCTGGATCAAGGCGACCTCGGTGACGTCGCGGCCCTGCAGGAACGCCACGTAGCGCCGCAGGTCCCGCCGGTAGGAGGACAGCGTGTTGGCGGCCAGTCCACGCTCGACCGCGAGGTGGTCGAGATAGGTGCGAAGGACCGCTACCAGCTCGGACGCCACCAGTCTGGATCCCCTCCGCCGGCGCTGCCGCCGCCGCTCAGGCGAGAACCTCCTCGAGACGGCGGAAGCTCATCTCGTGTGCGGTCGCCACCGGCTCGTAGGTCAGCTCACCGGCATGCGTGTTCAGACCGAGCGCGAGCGGGTGGTCTTCGGCCAGCGCCCGCCGCCAGCCCTTGTCGGCCAACGCGACGGCGTACGGCAGCGTCACGTTGGTGAGCGCGTACGTCGAGGTGTGCGGCACGGCGCCGGGCATGTTGGCGACGCAGTAGAACACCGAGTTGTGCACGGTGTACGTCGGCTCCGCGTGGGTGGTCGGTCGCGAGTCCTCGAAGCAGCCGCCCTGGTCGATCGCGATGTCGACGAGCACCGAGCCGGGCTTCATCCGCGAGACGAGGTCGTTGGAGATGAGGGTCGGGGCCTTGGCACCAGGCACCAGCACGGCGCCGATCACCATGTCTGCGTCGAGCACGGCGCGCTCGATCTCGTACCTGTTGGACGCCACTGTCTGCATGTGCCCCTGGTAGATGCGGTCGGCCTGGCGCAGCTTCTCGATGTTCAGGTCGAGCAACAGGATCTCCGCCTGCATACCGAGCGCGATGGCCGCGGCGTTCATGCCGGAGACGCCCGCGCCGAGCACGACCACCTTGGCGGCGTACACGCCGGAGACGCCACCCATGAGGACACCGCGGCCGCCGCCCTGCGCCATCAGGTGGTAGGCGCCTGCCTGCGGGGCGAGCCGGCCGGCGACCTCGCTCATCGGCGCCAGCAGCGGCAAGCCCCCGTCGGGTGTCTGCACGGTCTCGTAGGCGATCGCCGTCACGCGCTGCTTGATCAGCGCGTCGGTGCAGTCGCGCGAGGCGGCCAGGTGCAGGTAGGTGAAGAGCGTCTGCCCCTCACGCATCCGGTGGTACTCCTCCGCGATGGGCTCCTTGACCTTCAGGATCAGCTCGCCGGTCTCCCAGACCGAGTCCGCGTCGGGCATGATCGTGGCGCCTGCCGCGAGGTAGTCCTGGTCGGGAATCGACGAGCCGAGGCCGGCCGTCGCCTGCACGAACACCTCGTGCCCGCGGGTCACCAGCTCGTGCACGCCAGCGGGTGTCATGGCCACGCGGTACTCGTGATTCTTGACTTCCTTGGGGACGCCGACCTTCATGACCTCACACTTTCCGCGACAGACAGGACACGAGCGGGTCAGGGAAATGCCGACCCTCGCGTGGAAGATACTCTAGTTCCGTCGGCGCTGGAGGGGGTACGGGGTCGATCGTGCACACGGGGATGCACCACGAAATACCGCGGCGTGCGGACTCATTCCGGCGGATTTCGTTGCTCGGACAGCGAATCTCGATGCCGCAGCGCGGTCAGCGCCAGCACGGCCGTGGCCAGCAGACCATTGCGGATCCGCCCCGCCAGCACCGCCTGGACGAGCGCCTCGAGCGGGACCCAGGCGCGCTCCATCTGCGCCTCCTCGTGCGTCGCCTCGAAGTCGGCCGCCCGCTGATCGAGCACGATGTCGGTGGCGAGGAAGACATCCTGCTGCTCGGAGCTGAAGCCCGGGCTCGGTTGGACGGAGATCAGCGGAGCCCAGGTGCGGGCCGCGACATGGCCCTCCTCGAGCAGCTCCCGCTTCGCCGTCTCGACAGCGAGCTCGCCGGCCGTGTCCTTCAGCCCGGCGGGCAGCTCCACCAGGACCGCCCCGACCGGATGCCGGTACTGCCGCACGACCAGCACCTCGTCGGCATCGTTGACCGCTAGCACGCCCACGGCCCCGACGTGCTCGACGACGTCGCGGTCGAAGGCATCGTCGTGCCCGGGCGCGGTGATGCGGTCCCGGTGCACACTGATCGCATAGCCCTCGTACACGGGACGGCGCTCGATCAGCGGCCAGGCTTCCGGCGAGTCGATGAGTTCCATCAGGGCCGCCTCACGCGTCTGCCTCGACAGGCTGCTCCAGCGCGCTGCGCCGGAGCCCGGTCTCGTCGACCGGCAGCCTGAGCTCGCGCTGACGCTCGATCGCCGCGGCCACCAGACCCGCGAACAACGGATGTGGTCGGGTGGGTCGCGACCGGAGCTCCGGGTGCGCCTGGGTGGCGACGTAGTAGGGATGCGTCGCCCGCGGCAGCTCGACGAACTCCACCAGCTCGCGGTCCGGGGACAGGCCAGAGAACACCAGGCCAGCCGCCTCGAGGTCGCCGCGGTACTTGTTGTTCACCTCGTAGCGGTGCCGATGCCGTTCGTCGACGCGGTGTGCGCCGTACGCCGCCGCAACGACCGACCCCTCGGCCAGCACGGCCGGATAGAGCCCGAGTCGCATGGTGCCGCCCAGATCGCCCTCCCCCTCGACGATGTCGAGCTGTTCGGCCATGGTGGCGATCACCGGCTGGGCCGCCTCCGGATCGAACTCGCTCGACCCGGCGTCGGCCAGCCCCGCGACGTTCCGGGCGAACTCGATGACCATGCACTGCAGCCCGAGGCACAGCCCCAGCGTCGGGATCCGGTGCTCACGCGCGTGCCGCAGCGCGCCGACCTTTCCCTCGATCCCCCGGATGCCGAACCCGCCGGGCACGCACACGGCGTCGACCTCCGCCAGCGCCGCCAGCGCGCCCTCGGGAGTGTCACAGCTGTCGGAGGCGATCCAGCGCAGGTTGACCCGGGCGTCGTGGGCGAAGCCTCCGGCCCGCAACGCCTCCGCCACCGACAGGTAGGCGTCCGGCAGGTCGATGTACTTCCCGACCAGGCCGACCGTCACCTCCTCGTCCGGGTGGTGAACCCGCCGCAGCAGGTCGTCCCATCGGGTCCAGTCGACGTCACGGAACGGCAGGTTGAGGCGGCGTACGACGTACGCGTCGAGGCCCTCGGCGTGCAGCACCTTCGGAATGTCGTAGATAGACGGCGCGTCCACCGCCGCCACCACCGCCTCGTCGTCGACGTCGCACATCAGTGAGATCTTGCGTTTGACGCTCTCCGGGATGTGCCGGTCCGCCCGGCACACGACGGCGTCGGGCGCGATGCCGATCGAGCGAAGGGCCGCCACCGAGTGCTGCGTCGGCTTGGTCTTCAGCTCACCGGAGGGACCGATGTAGGGCACCAGCGAGACGTGCAGGAAGAAGCAGTTGTCCCGTCCGACGTCGTGCCGCACCTGCCGGGCTGCCTCGAGGAACGGCAGCGACTCGATGTCTCCCACCGTGCCGCCGATCTCCGTGATCACCACGTCGACGTCCGTCCCTGCCATGGCTCGGATGCGGTGCTTGATCTCGTTGGTGATGTGCGGGATCACCTGGACGGTGTCGCCCAAGTAGTCGCCCCGCCGCTCCTTCGCGATGACCGTCGAGTACACCTGCCCGGTCGTGACGTTGGCCTGCTGACCGAGGTCGACGTCGAGGAAGCGCTCGTAGTGACCGATGTCGAGGTCGGTCTCCGCCCCATCGTCGGTGACGAAGACCTCGCCGTGCTGGAACGGGTTCATCGTGCCGGGGTCGACGTTGAGGTAGGGGTCGAGCTTCTGCATCGTGACGCGAAGCCCTCGGGACTTGAGCAGCCGGCCCAGGGACGAAGCCGTCAGACCCTTGCCGAGCGACGAGGCGACTCCGCCGGTGACGAACAGATGCTTGGTCGGCGAGGAGGCGGCCAACTCGTACTCCCGTGGGCTCGACGTGCGGCGGGAACACCCGCCCGTCCACGGGGTTCCAATCTAGCAATACCGGGCCGCAGCGGGCGACGCCACGCTCGAGCTGGCTGCACGGCGGCCCGTTCAGTCGGTCGGCGCACCCAGACCCGGAGGCAGTACGGCGGCGCCCTCGACGACTCCGAACGAGCCTCCCTTGGCGTTCACGGCCGCGGCCAGCGCATAGGCCGCAGTGATCTGGGCCGCCGTGCCTTCGACGACGTTGACCGTCGACCAGCTGGGATCACTGGCGAGCGTCGCATCAGCCGCCAGCACGGCCGCCAGCGGCTCGGATGCATCGTCGGTGGTCTCCGGCTGGGCCAGCAGGAAGCCGTCACTCCTGTTGACGAGCGCCCGCACCAGCGCGCTCGCGATCACCTGCCGCGCCGCCACGGTCGCGGCGTCGTCGACGTCCACCGGCCCGACGAGCAGCGCCAGCGAGCCGCGCCGCCCGGGCTCGCTCTCGAGCTCGACCAGCTGCGCACCGCGCAGCTCGGCGTCGATGTTGCGTGCCGTCTCGTCGAACTCGGTGCCATCGGCCGGGCCGACGTACGCGCGCGCCAGCAGGGCTCCGATCCGGTCGTACGTCTCCCCGGTCACCCCGACGGCAAGCGCCGGGACACTCGACACGGAGTTGGTGGCGACGCTGTCGACGTAGGTCTTCTTGGCCGGGTCGAGCAGGTCCGGAGCGAGGTACGCCGTCACCGGGACCGATGCGCCCGCCGTCTGCAGCGACGACCGCAGCTCGTCGACGACGGCCGTCGGCGTCTCCGGCAGCACCAGCATGGTCACGGTGCGACCGGTGAGGCGGCTCCCGAGCAGCTCGTCGGCGGCACCCTGGGTCACGGCCTCGTCGAGGACGCGTGCCTCCTCCAGAGCCTCGACCTGGGCCGCGAGGTCGTCCCGATCGCCGGCAACGGCTGCGGCCTCGCTCTCTTCGTCTCCCTGCAGCGGCCCGCCACCGAGCGCGATCCCCACCGCCAAGGCCAGGCAGGCGACCAGGATCAGCGCCACGACGCGGCGCAGCTGCTTCACGAGGTCTGCTCCCGGGCCCAGGTGCCCAGGCTGTCGCCCCAGTCGAGGAGCTGCGCCCACCAGTCCTGGCCCACCGGAGTGGTCGCGATCGCCGCCGCCACCGTCCCGAGAGCCACGAGGAGACACAGCAGGATGAGCCAGCCCGAGATCCGGGTGCGATACAGCGCGGCGACGGCTTTCGCATCGACCAGGGAGGGGCCGACGCTCGCCCGGGTCAGGAACGACGACGCCATCCCCGATCGTCCTTGGTCCAGGAACTCGACCAGCGTGGCGTGCGACCCGACGGTGACGATCAGTTGGGCGTCATGAGCGTGCGCCAGCAAGATGGCGGCGTCCTCGCTGGACCCGCTGGTACGGAAGGTCGTGTGGGTCACACCGAGCCGGTCGAGGCGTTCGGCGCCGAGCACCCTGCCTTCGCGGGTGGCATGCGCGACGATCTCTGCCGAGGACCGAAGTGCGCGGTCGGACACTTCCTGCACCTGCGTGACGATCAGGTCCGGCCGAAGGCCCGCCTCGATCAGGGCGTCGGCGCCGGCATCGACCCCGATCAGGACGGGCGAGTTCTCCCTGATGTAGGTGCGCAGCGATCTCAGGTCGCGCGCGTAGTCGAAGGCGCGCGACACCACCAGCACGTGCCGTCCCTCGACCCGGGTGGCCAGGTCGGGGACGCCTTCGCCGTCGAGCAGCAGAGCACGCTCACGACGCAGGTGCTCGATCACGTTGGCGCTGAAGGCCTCCAAGTGCGAGGCGAGGCCGTCCTTGGAGCGCTCGAGCGAGGTCTGCACCGAGGCCGCGTTCTGCCTGGTGCCGGCCGCCACCGCCTGGTCACCTCGGTAGATGGTGCCGCCCTCGATCCGGATCCGGTCGCCGTCGTTGATCACGGTGAACGCGTTGCGGTCGATGTGGTCGACCAGGGCGACGCCCGCATCGACCAGGACCTGGGGTCCGAGATTCGGGTATCTCCCGGACACGAAGGGTGCCAGGTTGACCACGGCCGCAACGCCGGCGTCGACCAGCGCCTCGGCCGCACCACGGTCGAGGTCCACGTGATCGATCACGGCGATGTCGCCCGGTCGCAGCCGTCGGGCCAGCTGCCGGGTGCGTCGGTCCAGGCGGGCGATCCCCATGACTCCGGGGAGCGCGTCGTCGCGGGTCTTGCGTGCGGAAGTGAGTTTCATCGTTCGTCAATCCTGCCAAACGCCAGTGATGGTTCCGGGGACGCCGCGCTGACGCGTGGCGGGGGATGCCGGACTGGCTCAAATCGGGATGTTTCGCCCCAGTCGTTCCACGGTAACCCGCGGGATGCTGCTGTGGCAGCCGTTCAGCCAGATGCTCGCTCGGAGCGGGCCAGCTCAACCAGCTCCTCGGCGTGCGCCAGCGCCGTCTCGGAGCCCTCGAGTCCGGCCAGCATGCGCGACAGCTCCTTGCGCCGACCCTCGTCGTCGAGAGCACGCACGCCGCTGGTGGTGACGCTGCCGTCGCTGCTCTTGACCACCGAGTAGTGGCGATCCCCGAAGGCCGCCACCTGCGGTAGGTGCGTAACGACGACGACCTGCACCGAGCGCGCCAGCCGGGCGAGCCGCCTGCCGATCTCGACTGCTGCCTTGCCGCCGACGCCCGCGTCGACCTCGTCGAACACCATGGTGGGCACCGGGCTCGAGCCCGCCAGGCACACTTCGATCGCGAGCATCACCCGAGAGAGCTCGCCGCCCGAAGCACCCTTCTGCAACGGCCGGGGGGCGGCCCCCGGATGCGCAGCCAGCTCGAAGCGCACCTCGTCGCAGCCGTCGCCGCCAGGCTCGGCCAGCGGCTCGACGGTGACCGAGAACCGCGCGTCGGGCATGGCCAGGCCGGTCAGCTCCGCGCTGACCTGCGCCGAGAGGCCCCCGGCCGCCTCGGTGCGTGCGCGGGTCAGCTCTTGACCTCGCGAAAGTCGCTCGCTGATCAGGCTGTCCCGCTCGGCACGCAGCGACTCGATCCGCGCGTCGTCGTGGCTCAGGGTGTGGAGTCGCGCCGCGGCGTTCGTCGACCAGTCGAGTACGTCGGCCACCGTGTCGCCGTACTTGCGGGTCAGCGAGGTGAGCGCTGCCCGCCGCTCCTGCACCCAGGCGAGCCGCGTCGGGTCGACGTCCAGTGCCGTGGCATAGGACGCGACGTCGGCTGCCACGTCGACCAGGGCGTAGCTGGCGCTGGCGAGCTGGTCGGCCAGCTCGGCGACCCTGGGGTCGTGCTCGCGCTCACCGTCCAGGAGCTTGCGTGCCGAGGCGATCAGGCCGAGGGCGTCCGGGGCATCCACCGTCGAGTCGTCCCCACTCAACGCCACCCGAGCCAGGTCCGCAGCCTGCCTGAGCGCGTCGACGTGACCGAGCCGCTGCTCCTCGGCGCGCAGTGCGTCGTCCTCCCCCGGCTTCGGGTCGACGCTGGCGATCTCGTCCACTCCCAGCCGCAGCCGGTCGGCCTCGCGCGCACGCTCTCGTGCGGCCTCGACGATCTCGCGCAGCTCGGCCTCCACCTGCAGCAGCCGCTCATGGGCCTGTCGGTACGCCGTCAGGGCCGACAGCGCCGACGGCCCAGCGAACGCATCCAGGCAGCCACGCTGGTGCGCCGGCTGAAGCAGCCGCTGCTGGTCGGACTGACCGTGCACCACGACCAGCTCGGCGGCCAGCACGCCCAGCACAGCAGCCGGCACGGCAGCGCCACCGGCGGTGGCTCGCGACCGTCCCTCGGCGGAGAGGGTGCGGGCCACGATCAGCGAGTCGTCGTCGAGCTGCGCCCCCGCCTCGTCGGCCAGGCCGGCAGCCTTGCTCCCTGGCGGGATCGTGAGGCGGCCCTCGACGCGGGCGCGGTCGGCCCCGCCTCGGACGGTGCCCGAGTCCGATCGCGCACCGAGCAACAGACCCAGTGCCGTCACCACCATCGTCTTGCCGGCCCCCGTCTCTCCGGTGACGACGGTGAGGCCCGGCCCCAGCTCCAGACGGGCCGTGTCGATCACACCGAGAGACCGGATCGACAGCTCCTCCAGCATCAGCGCGCCTTTCGCGCCTGCCGGCGACGCTCGGCAGCGCCGCGCCATCCGGTGACCGGCAGGTCGAACTTCGCCACCAGCCGGTCGGTGAACGGCGCGGTGTGCAGCCTGGCCAGCCGAACCGGATCCGGTCCGCGGCGTACCTCGACGCGGGAGCCGGGCGCCAGGTCGACGGCCCGCCGGCCGTCCGCCCACAGCACCGCCTTGCCCTCGGTGCCCGGCACGATCTCGATCGCCAACGTCGACCGAGGTGAGACCACCATCGGCCGTGCGAACAGGGCATGGGCACTGATCGGCACCAGCAGCAGTGCGTCGACCTCCGGCCACACCACCGGGCCACCGCCGCTGAACGCGTACGCCGTCGAGCCGGTCGGGGTTGCGAAGATCACGCCGTCACAACCCCAGCGCGACAGTGGCCTGTCGTCGATCTCGACGATGAGCTCGATCATCCGCTGGCGGGACGCCTTCTCCACGCTGGCCTCGTTGAGCGCCCAGCCGGCGTCTTGCGGTTCGCCGTCGACGAGGACGGTGATCTCCAGAGTCATCCGCTCCTCGATGGAGTAGGTGCCGTGGACGATGGCCTCGACGGTGGAGTCGAGGTCGTCCCACTCTGCCTCCGCCAGGAACCCGACGTGACCCAGGTTGACGCCGAGCAGCGGGGTGCCGGACCGCCGGGTGAGGTCTGCGGCTCGCAGGATCGTGCCGTCGCCGCCGATGACCAAGGTGATGTCGCAGCCCTCGGCGGCTTCGCACGAGTTCGGCCACGTCTCCACCGCAGAGATGCCGATCTCGTCGGCCTCGCCGTCCAGCAGCCGCACGGCGAGCCCGGCGGCAAGTAACCGGCGCACGACCGCGCGCGCGACGTCGACGGCGTCTCCCCGCCCGGTGTGGGCGACCAGCAGCACCGTGCGGGTGGCGTCGGATGGGCTCACGGCCCCCACCCTCTCATTGCTGGGCACCGCTGACGATCTCGCGGATCGCGTCCGGATCGACCGACGCCGCGCCTTCCCGCAGCCACAGGAAGTACTCGACGTTGCCCGACGGACCCGGGAGCGGACTCGCAGCGGCTGCCCGCACGCCCAACCCCAGGGCATCGGCAGCCCGGGCAACCGCGAGGACGGCCGCGGCACGTTGCCGAGGATCCCTCACCACCCCTCCCTTGCCGAGCTGGGCCCTGCCCACCTCGAACTGGGGCTTGACCATCAGCACCAGGTCTGCGTCCGGAGCGGCCACCGCATGCAAGGCGGGCAGCACGAGGGTCAACGAGATGAAGGACAGGTCACCGACGACCAGCTCCGGCGAGTAAGGGAGCTGATCCACCGTGAGCTCCCTGACGTTGGTGCGGTCCAGCACCGTGACCCGTTCGTCCTGTCGCAGCACCCAGGCCAGCTGCCCGTACCCGACGTCGACACACGTGACTGCCGCCGCGCCTTCCCGCAGCAGCACGTCGGTGAAGCCGCCGGTGGACGCGCCGGCGTCGAGACATCGCCGTCCGGCGACCACGAGCCCGTGCGGCGCGAACGCGGTAAGTGCACCGGACAGCTTGTGTCCGCCACGACTGACGTAGCCGGGGTCGTCGGAGTCGTCCGCGACCAGGATGGCGGCGTCCGTGCCGACCGCGGTGGCGGACTTGGCGGCCCGCTGCCCCGCGACGGTGACCCGGCCGGAGGCAATGAGCAGACCCGCATGGTCGCGGCTCCGTGCCAGCCCACGCCTGACCAGCTCGGCATCAAGGCGAACGCGACGGCTCATAGGGTGGTCCTCGCGGTGGCAACTCCTGCTGGCGTCCGCGCCGTGGTCACCCGGACAGCCGAGCGTGAGACGAGTGTCAGGACCGCGACGGATCCGGCTGGTGCGCACCGTCGAGCGCCGAGCGCAACGCGTCGTGGATGTCTTCGTAGGCCTGCGGGTGTTGCCGGAGGTCGAGTGCATCGAGCTCTTCGAGCCTGGTTATCGCGGCGTCGACCACTGGGTCGCCGGAGGACGTCCCCTGCGGGACATCTGACTCGTGGTCTAGCTCTCGGGGTTGGTGGGGGGCAGGCTGCGGATCTGGTCCTGACCACGTGCGTCGCGTCGGCTCGGTCACGGTTGCGCTCCTGCTGTCCAGCTCAGGTGGAGTCTCATCCTGCGGGGTCCGGTCCGGTCTCGCCCCGCAGGTACTCGGCGCCGACGATGTCGGACACCGCCGTACCGTGCTCATCCTGCCATGCCCACCCGGCCGCAGCCGTCACCACGAGCGCGTCGCTCCGGGCAGCGAGCTCACGCGGGGGCGAGGCACCCGGGTCCGACCGATCCCTCGGCCGAACCACCACTCGACCATGTTCGACGTGGGCGCCCCATCGCCCCAGCAGCCAGCCGTCCGGGCCACGGCGCGGTGCTTCCGGTGCCGAGAGAAGCCCGTCGAGCGTCCAGGCGAGGTACGTCGGCCGCTGGGACGGGCGCGCCTCGAGCAATCCGGGCAGGTCGGTGACGCCCGTCATGACCAGGAGCGAGTCGGCACCCACCCGGATCGCCCCCTCGATGTCGGTGTCGAGCCGATCTCCGACGATGAGCGGCCGCGTGGACGAGACCCGGCGGACGGTCTCGTCGAACAGCGGTCGGGCCGGCTTGCCGGCGACGTCGTCAGGACGCCGCCCGACCGCCTCGGCCAGGGCGTTGACCAACGCCCCATTGCCTGGAGCCGCACCCTCCGGCGTGGGGATCGTGAGGTCGAGGTTCGCGGCCACCCACCATGCTCCGGCGTGGATGGCCGCGGCGCCCTCGGCGAGCTGCGTCCAGCCGACCGTCGGATGGAAGCCCTGGGCGACGGCCACGGGCGCGTCCTCGTGCGAACGCACCGGGACCAGGTCCTCAGCGCGCAACGCCCAGTCCAAGCCCTCACCGCCGACCACCAGCACCCGTGAGCCGGCCCCGCAGCGCACCCGAAGCAGATGGGCAGCCGCCTGCGCGGAGGTGACCACGTCGCTGTCCTCCGCTGTCACGCCGAGCTCGCGCAGATGCGTGGCCACCGAAGGTGCTGGCCGCGCTGCGTTGTTGGTGACGAAGGCCAGCGACATGCCGGCGGCACGCACGCGCTCGAGGACGGCGGGCACGCCCGGCACAGCGTCAGGGCCGACGTACACGACACCGTCGAGATCGAGCATCGCGCAGTCGTACTTCGCGACCAGAGGTTCGCGGGTCGACCGGAGCCAGGACGAGTGCGCTGGCACGTCGGGCGCGGGAACGGACTCCGAGGACGGCACCCGACCCTCCCTTCTGAACGCGCGGCCGCCGCCGGCGTTGTCTGGGGAGCGCCGTGCGGTGCGGTCGTGTGGTGCGACCACGCTAGCCGGGTGCGGCGTCGCGCTGTGCCGCAGCGCGCAGCTTGCGGGCGGCGCGAACCTCCACCTCCACTCGACTCGCGGCGCCGGCGGGGCCGCGGAAGAACCGCCGCCGTACGGCGCCTTCGACGGTCACCACGTCACCCGGGGTCCAACCACGCATCGCCCGCTGGGCACGGGCGGTCCACCCGATGCAGTCGAAGGTGTCCACTCGTTGTGCGGATCGCTTCAGCGCGGCCGCGTCGCGCTGCACGACGAGCCTGCTAGTGACGATGGCAGCCCCGCTGGGGAGTTCGCGCTCCTCCGCTGGCGCAGCGACCCGTCCACACAGGACCACATGGTTGAGCGAAGGGAGCGGCTCGCGGTCATCGGTTGGCTGTGACATGCCCTGCACCTCCTCCGGCTCAGCATGGCCGGGGCGGCGGCGCGCGTACGTTGCCGCGGTCAACCTGTGGACGGGCAGCGGCGTGGGGTCGCGGTGGGGACAGGACCGTCCGCGCGGCCCGGCGCGAATGCTTCCGGACGGTGCGGCGCGGCAGCGTGCGGCGCGGCTCCGGACAGTGCCGAGCGGTGCGGCCCAGCGCGGGGCGGTGCAGCACAATACGGCGGGAGCCGTAAGTCAGCCCGCTGTGCCCGGGTCGTCGTCCTCGAGGTCCACGACCACGAGTCCGTCGAACTCGGCCAGCCGCTCCGCAGCATCGGTGACCCCCTCGGAGTCCACCCCCGCCGACCGCTCGAACCATACGCGTGCCTCGTCGGAGCGCCCGGCAGCAAACAGCGCATCAGCGTAGGCGTATCGCAGCCGAGCCACCCAGGGTGCCCTGCTCCGGCTGCGGAGCTGTGCCCCCTCCAGCGTGCGCAGGGCAGCCGGCACATCACCCATGTCTCGGCGTGCCCCGGCCTCGACGATGGTCATCTCCGCCCGGCCGGCGTCATCGAGACTGGCACCGGCTGCATCCCTGGCCATCGCCACCGCTCGCTCGGGCCGACCGAGGGCGCGCTCACAGTCGGCCATCATCGGCAGGTAGGCAGGGCTCCCGTTCATCCGGCGTGCCGCCTTGAACTCAGCCAGGGCGTCCTTGAAGTGGCCGGCTGCGTACGCGGCCTCGCCGCTGGCTTCGCGGACCATCGCGATGCGCCCCGCCCTGGCTCGCGCGGCCACGGTGTGCTGATAGGCGGTCTCGGCGTCGGAGTCGAGCAGGCGGGCGGCCGCGACGAGATGGCGTGCGACGCGGACCGCCAGCTTGTCAGGCAGGCTGCGCAGCTGCGCCTGAACGCTTCGGTGCAATTCGTTGCCGGTGACGTCATCCGGCAGCGCCGGGCCGTCGTACCGCACCTGCTCCTCGGTCCGCTCCTCGCGCTGCTTCCGCTCACGATCCCCTCCGCGGGAGGGCCCCCGGCGCACCGGTCGGCCGCGGGCTTGCCGGGCCGTCGAGCCCGGGCCGCCTGCGCCCCGACCTCGGGGACGTCCGTCCGTGCGCCCGTCGTCACGGCGGGGATGGCCGGCGCCCTCGGCGTTGTCGTCACGGCGGCCGTGGTCACCGGGCTCACTCACTGAGGTTGCCTTCCTGTCAGGGGCACGAATGAGACCCGCATGTCGTCCAAGCAGGGAGGCGGGCTCAAAAGTCCATCGTAGTGGCGCGGAGGGCCGAGTGGATCTCTCCCGGACATGCGTAACGGGCCACCCGAGGGTGGCCCGTTACGAAAGAATGTCCGGCGACGTCCTACTCTCCCACACGCTCCCGCGTGCAGTACCATCGGCGCTGAAGGGCTTAACTTCCGGGTTCGGAATGGAGCCGGGTGTTTCCCCTTCGCCATGGTCGCCGAAACTCTATGGAGATATGGCCGACTCGATGCTCAACGAAGCTCGAGCCGATTCCCGACCGTATCTCGGGAACCGCACAGTGGACGCGAACGTGCAACAAACAATTGTGTGAAGAAGACAAGCCCTCGGCCTATTAGTACCGGTCGGCTCCGTGCATTACTGCCTTCTACCTCCGGCCTATCAACCCAGTGTTCTGCTGGGGGCCTTACCCGGTTAACCCGGTGAGAAACCTCATCTTGAAGCGTGCTTCCCGCTTAGATGCTTTCAGCGGTTATCACTCCCGAACGTAGCTAACCAGCCGTGCTCTTGGCAGAACAACTGGCACACCAGAGGTTCGTCCATCCCGGTCCTCTCGTACTAGGGACAGCCCTTCTCAAGTTTCTTACGCGCGCGGCGGATAGGGACCGAACTGTCTCACGACGTTCTAAACCCAGCTCGCGTGCCGCTTTAATGGGCGAACAGCCCAACCCTTGGGACCTACTCCAGCCCCAGGATGCGACGAGCCGACATCGAGGTGCCAAACCATCCCGTCGATATGGACTCTTGGGGAAGATCAGCCTGTTATCCCCGGGGTACCTTTTATCCGTTGAGCGACGCCGCTTCCACTTGCCAGCGCCGGATCACTAGTGCCGACTTTCGTCCCTGCTCGAGATGTCTCTCTCACAGTCAAGCTCCCTTGTGTACTTACACTCAACACCTGATTGCCAACCAGGCTGAGGGAACCTTTGCGCGCCTCCGTTACATTTTAGGAGGCAACCGCCCCAGTTAAACTACCCACCAGGCACTGTCCCTGATCCGGATCACGGACCGAGGTTAGATAGCTAATACGATCAGAGTGGTATTTCAACGTTGGCTCCACATGAACTGGCGTCCCTGCTTCAAAGCCTCCCACCTATCCTACACAAATCGAATCAACCACCAATACCAAGCTGTAGTAAAGGTCCCGGGGTCTTTCCGTCCTGCCGCGCGTAACGAGCATCTTTACTCGTAGTGCAATTTCGCCGAGTCCATGGTTGAGACAGTGCCCGAGTCGTTACGCCATTCGTGCAGGTCGGAACTTACCCGACAAGGAATTTCGCTACCTTAGGATGGTTATAGTTACCACCGCCGTTTACTGGCGCTTAAGTTCTGAGCTTCGCAGCCGAAGCCACTAACTCGTCCCCTTAACGTTCCAGCACCGGGCAGGCGTCAGTCCGTATACATCGTCT
>CAWHMS010000001.1:750000-885334 GCA_963830495.1 uncultured Actinomycetota bacterium
AAGAGGGCCGCAGCCGCGGCCTTCACCTGCTCGGTCTCATCCGCCCCGTGGACGAGCGTCGTCACGTGGTCGGCGAGCGCCTTCTGGGCAGCCCGGAGGGACGGCTGGGACGCCGTCTGGGCTTCCAGCTCGAGGATCTCCGCACGGTCGAGGAAGGTGAAGATGCGCAGCATCTCCCCCACCTGCTCGTCCTCGACGTTGAGCCAGAACTGGTGGAAGGCGAACGGAGACATCATCTCCGCATCGAGCCAGAGCGCGCCGCCCTCGGTCTTGCCGTACTTCGTCCCGTCCGCTCGTGTCACGAGCGGAGTGGCGAACGCGTGTGCCCGGCCACCGTCGGAGCGCCGGATCAGCTCGACCCCGCCGGTGAGGTTGCCCCACTGGTCGCTGCCGCCGAACTGCAGCGTCACCCCGTGGTCCCGGTACAGGTTGAGGAAGTCCAGGGACTGCAACAGCACGTAGCTGAACTCGGTGTAGGAG
The DNA here is from genome assembly GCA_963830495.1 of uncultured Actinomycetota bacterium. GTDB lineage: Bacteria > Actinomycetota > Actinomycetes > Propionibacteriales > Nocardioidaceae > CAWHMS01. The sequence continues at coordinate 750,481 of CAWHMS010000001.1, forward strand.
ATGCCTGCCTCGAGCCGCGAGCGGACGACGTCGCGAGCGAGCATCCGGTTGACCGGGAAGTGCTTGCCGACGTCGCGGAGGAAGTCGATCGTCGAGAGGCTGGCGGTCCAGTCGTAGTTGTTGACCATCGTGGCCGCGTTGTCGCCCTCGAAGGAGAGGAAGGGCGCGATCTGTCCACGGACCCGCTCCACCCAGTCCTTGACCACGTCGAGGGAGTTCAGGGTCCGCTCGCCGGACTCCTTCGGATCACCGATCAGCCCGGTGGCACCTCCGACGAGGGCGTACGGCGTATGGCCGGCGTCCTGCAGCCGCCGGGCGGTGAGGATCTGGACCAGGTTGCCGAAATGGAGGCTGGCGGCGGTCGGGTCGAACCCGACGTAGAAGCGAACGCCCTCCGACAGCGCGGCGCGGAGGGCGTCGCGATCAGTGGAATGGGCGATCAGCCCACGCCACTCGAGGTCGTCGAGGACATTCGTCGTCACATCGCTTCCTTCCGCACGATCTGGATGCTCGACCCGCACCAGCATGACGCATCGCAGGGCCGGCGTGGCAACCGGATTCCTTGCCGGCTCGGGGCTCGCTAGCCGTGCCTGCTGTCGGCGACCAGGCCACGGACCTGCGCGAGTGAGCCGCAGCCCTGGTCGAGCATGCGGTTGCGCTCTGCCAGCCAGGCCTTCCCCAGCCGTCGCCGCTCCGCCTCGGAGACATCCGTGCGCGCCGGGTTGAGAATGGTGCGCTCCTCCTCGTCGAGATGGTGCATCAAGGTCTCGCTGAACTCGTGCAGATCCTGGCTGAAAACCGACGTCTGCACGTCGTCGGCCTCCAGCAGGGGCAGCAGCGTGGCGTAGCCCTCGTCGTGCTCCCGCTCTCCGTGCTCGGCCTCGCCCTCGTCGATCGCCTCCTTGCGCTCGAGCTGCGGATACACCTGGGACTCCTCGGCCTCGCCATGGGCGACGAGCAGCTCGGCCAGCACCCAGCGGATGGCAGCGCGGTCGCTGGTCTCGTCGCGAAGCTCGCGCAGCAGCTCCTCGAAGAGCCGGTGGTCGTCGAGGATCAGCTCGACGACGTCGCCTTCGCTCGGACGGGGCAGGGCTGCGCTCATGCCGACGAACATACCCACACCAGCGCGACCAATCACCAGCCACCGGCGATCGGGCAGGATCGAACCGTGACCGTGACCGACATCCGCGCCTTCCTCGCCGGTCCGGTGCTCGACGTGGCCCCGGCGCTGCTGGGGTGGCGGCTCTCTCACCGTACGTCGTCCGGAGTGATCACCGTCGAGCTCACTGAGGTCGAGGCCTACGCGGGTGAGCAGGACCCCGCCTCCCACGCCGGGCGCGGCCCGACACCGCGGAACCGCGTCATGTACGGGCCGGCCGGTCACCTCTACATCTACTTCAGCTACGGCATGCACTGGTGCGCCAACGTCGTGTGCGGGCCGGAGGGCCACGCCTCGGCGGTACTGCTGCGCGCCGGCCGGGTGGTCGAGGGCGTGAGCCTGGCCCGAGCTCGTCGGCCACCGACGACATCGGAGCGCTCACTGGCACGTGGTCCGGCGTGTCTCACCCAGGCGCTCGGTATCGGACCCGAGCACGGCGGATCCGACCTGACCAAGGCCAGCCCACGGCTCGTGCCACCTGTGGCACCTCCGCCACCGCGGGTCGTCCAGCACGGACCGCGCGTCGGGGTCAGTCTGGCCGCGGACCGCCCCTGGCGGTACTGGCTGGACGGCGAGCCGACGGTGTCTGCCTACCGGCGGAGTCCCCGCGCGTCACGCGAGCGCGCGTAGTCGCTCCACGACCTCGCGCAGCTCGACTAGCTGCTCGTCGACTCGGTCCGGTGCCGTACCGCCGCGGGCATCGCGCGCACCCACGGACCCGTCGACCGTCAGCACGCCACGAACCGCTGGTGACAGGTGCGGGGAGATCGCAGCCAGGTCGGCGTCGGTCAGCTCCTCCAGGGTGATGCCGCGCGCCTCGCAGACGCGGACGCAGCCGCCGGCGATCTCGTGCGCCTCCCGGAACGGCACACCGGCACGCACCAGCCACTCGGCGACGTCGGTCGACAGCGAGAAGCCTGCGGGCGCAAGGGCACGCATCCGGGCGGTGTCGAAGCGCAAGGTCGCGATCATCCCGGTGACAGCGGGCAGCAGTACTTCGAGGGTGTCGATCGAGTCGAAGACCGGCTCCTTGTCCTCCTGCAGGTCACGGTTGTACGCCAGCGGTTGCGCCTTGAGGGTGGCCAGCAGCCCGGTCAGGTTTCCGATCAGCCGGCCCGCCTTGCCCCGCGCCAGCTCCGCGATGTCGGGGTTCTTCTTCTGCGGCATGATGCTCGACCCGGTGGAGTAGCCGTCGGCAAGAGTCACGAAGCCGAACTCGTGGGTCGCCCACACGATGACGTCCTCGGCGAGCCTCGACAGGTCGACCCCGACCATGGCCGCCACGAAGGCGAACTCCGCGACGAAGTCGCGAGCCGCAGTCGCGTCGATGCTGTTCGCCGCCGAGCCGGTGAAGCCGAGCTCCGCCGCCACCTGCTCCGGGTCGAGGCCGAGCGACGTACCCGCGAGGGCGCCAGAGCCGTACGGCGAGTCCGACCCGACCCGCGCGTCCCACTCGACCAGCCGCTGCACGTCGCGGACCAACGGCCACGCGTGCGCCAGCAGGTGATGGGAGACCAGCACCGGCTGTGCGTGCTGGAGGTGGGTGCGGCCAGGCATCGGATGCCCCCGATGGTGCTCGGCCTGCGCTGCGAGCGCGTCGACGAGCGCGAGCACCAGGACCCGAATGGTGCGCCCGTGGTCTCGCAGGTACATCCGGGCGAGCGTCGCCACCTGGTCGTTGCGGGACCGCCCCGCGCGCAGCCGACCACCGAGCTCTGCTCCCACCAGCTCGATCAGTCCTCGTTCCAGCGCCCCGTGCACGTCCTCGTCGGCGTCGACCGGCGCGAACTCACCCGACGCGACCTGCCCGTCGAGCTCGTCGATCCCAGCCAGCAGCGCGGCGAGGTCGGCACCGCCGAGCAGACCGGCCGAGGCGAGCACGCGCGCATGGGCGCGTGAGCCCTCGAGGTCGTACGGCGCCAGCCGCCAGTCGAAGTGCGTCGATCGGCTCAGCGCGGCCAGCTCGAGGGACGGGCCGTCGGCGAAGCGGCCACCCCACAGCTGTCCGGGCCGGGTCGGCTCGGGTTCGGTCACCGCGGGGCCGTCCCGCTGGCCTGGTCGCGCTTCGCCGCGATCTTGCTCGGCAGGCCCCACAGGTCGACGAACCCCTTGGCTAGGGACTGGTCGAAGGAGTCGCCCTCGTCGTACGTCGCGAGGTTGAAGTCGTACAGGCTGGCAGCCGACCGCCGTCCGGTGGGCACGGCCGCCCCGGCGTGCAAGGTCATCCGGATCTCGCCGCTCACGTGCTGCTGCGACGAAGAGATGAAGGTGTCGAGGGCCCGCTTGAGCGGTGAGTACCAGAGACCGTCGTAGACGAGCTCGCTCCAGCGCTGGTCGACACCGCGCTTGAAGCGCGCGAGCTCGCGCTCGACGGTCACTGTCTCCAGCTCCTGGTGGGCGAGGATCAACGCGATCGCGCCCGGGGCCTCGTACACCTCCCGGCTCTTGATGCCGACCAGCCGATCCTCGACCATGTCCAGCCGGCCGATGCCCTGCGCCCCGGCACGCCTGTTCAGCTGCTGGATGGCCTGCAGCATCGTGACGTGCTCGCCGTCGAGGGCGACGGGGACACCGTCCTCGAAGGTGATCGTCACCTCGTCGGCCTCGCGGACTGCCGCTGGGTCAGAGGTGTAGGCGTAGAGGTCCTCGACCGGGGCGTTCCAGATGTCCTCGAGGAAGCCGGTCTCGACGGCACGCCCCCACACGTTCTGGTCGATGGAGTACGGCGACGAGCTCGTCACGTCGATCGGCAGGTGGTGCTCCTCGGCGTACGCGATCGCCTTCTCGCGGGTCCACGCGTAGTCGCGCACCGGTGCGATCACGCTCAGGTGCGGCGCCAAGGTGGCGATGCCGACCTCGAACCGCACCTGGTCGTTGCCCTTGCCGGTGCAGCCATGACTCACGATCGTGGCTCCGTGCTCGCCCGCGGCGCGCACGAGATGCCTGGCGATCAGCGGGCGCGACAAGGCGGAGACCAACGGATACTGACCCATGTAGAGGGCGTTGGCCCGCAGCGCCGGCAGGCAGTAGTCCTCGGCGAACTCGTCCTTCGCGTCGACGACGACCGCCTCGACCGCGCCACAGGCCAGTGCCCGCTTGCGGATCGTCTCCATGTTCTCGCCGCCCTGCCCGACGTCGATCGCGACAGCGACGACGTCGGCACCGGTCTGCTCGGCCAGCCAGCCGATGGCGACGGACGTGTCCAGTCCGCCCGAGTAGGCGAGGACGATCCGGTTCTGCGTCGGGGACGTCATGCGTGGCTCCTTGCTCCGGTCGGTCGAGGTCTGGTCAGTCGAGGTCGGGACTACGCGTGGCGAGCTCGAGGAACCGCTCGGCGAGGGCTGCTCCGCCGGCCGGGTCGCGGCCGATCAGGAGCACGGTGTCGTCGCCGGCGATGGTCCCGAGCACGGTGGCGAGCTGCGCCTTGTCGAAGGCGGACGCCAGGAACTGCGCCGCGCCCGGCGGCGTACGCAGGACCACCAGGTTGGCGGATGCTTCGGCGCTCACGAGCAGCTCATGGCACAGGCGCGCCAGCCGTTGCTCCGCGGCCGCCGAGCCGTCGGCCGGTCGTGGCGTGCGGTCACCGCCTTCGCCGGGGACGGCATACACCAGGACCCCGCGCACGTCGCGCACTCGGAACGCGTCCAGCTCGTCCAGGTCCCGGGAGACCGTGCCCTGGGTGACGTTGAGCCCGGCGGCGGCGAGCAGGTCGGCCAGCTCCGCCTGGGAGCGCACCGGATGGGTGCCGAGCAGGTCGGCGATCTTCTGTTGGCGGGCGGCCTTGGTGGCAGCGATGGTCAACTCAGCGCACCTCCCCCGCTCTCGCGAGCAACCAGGTGAGCAGCGCCTTCTGGGCATGGAGGCGGCACTCGGCCCCGTCCCACGCGATGCTCTGCGGACCGTCGATCACCTCGGCGGCGATCTCCTTGCCGCGATAGGCGGGCAGGCAGTGCAACACGACCGCGTCGTCGGCGGCGCGCTGCATCGCCGCGCCGTCGACGGCGTACGGCACGAAGGGCGCCTCCCGCGCCGCCTGCTCGGCCTCCTGACCCATAGACACCCAGGTGTCGGTCGCGACCACGTCGGCGCCCTCGACCGCCTCCTGCGCCGACGTGGTGTGCAGCACGGAGGCCCCGGTGTCGGCCGCGATCTTGCGCGCCGCGGCCAGCACGTCCGGGTCGGGCTCGAAGCCCTCGGGCGAGCCCACCCGGACCTGCATTCCCGCCGTCGCGCCGCCCAGCAGGTAGGAGTGGGCCATGTTGTTCGCACCGTCTCCCAGGTAGGTCAGAATCCGGCCCTCGAGCTGCCCGTGCCGGGACCGCACCGCTTGGAGATCGGCAAGTATCTGGCAGGGGTGGAACTGGTCCGTCAGGGCGTTGACGACCGGCACCCGGGCGGCGGCCGCCATCGCCTCGAGACGCTCCTGCCCGAAGGTGCGCCACACGATGGCCCGCACCTGCCGCTCCAGCACTCGCGCCGTGTCGGCGATCGGCTCACCGCGACCGAGCTGCGAGGTCTGGGCGTCGATCACGAGGGGATAGCCGCCGAGCTCGGCCACCCCGACCGAGAACGAGACCCGGGTCCGCGTGGAGGGCTTGTCGAAGATGACGGCCACGGCCTGCGGACCCTCGAGCGGTCGCTGGTGGAAGCGGTCGGTACGGAACTCGTCGGCGAGGTCCAGCACCTCACTCTGCTCCTCCGGGCTCAGGTCGTCGTCGCGCAGGAAGTGCCGGGTCATGAGGCCTCCTCGATGGGCTGGTCGTCGGCCGAGGCAGCTGCCAGCACCGGCTCGAGCCGGTGCGACATCTCCTCGATGTGCTCCGATTCCAGCACGAGTGGCGGCACCAAGCGCAGCACGTCGGGCTGTACGTCGTTGACTATCACCCCCGCGTCGAGGGCGGCGCGGGCTAGCGGCGCCGCGGCGCCGGGTACGACGGTGGTCGCAAGGTGCAGCCCGCGCCCGCGGATCGAGCTGGTGCCGGGCATGGCCGCGAGCGCCGTGCGCAGCTGCTCCCCGATCTCGACCGTGTGTGCCAGCAGGTCGTCCCGGACGATCACGTCGAGCACCGTCAGCGCCACCGAGGCGGCGAGCGGGTTGCCGCCGAAGGTCGACCCGTGCTGGCCGGGCTCGAACAGCGAGCCCGCTGCACCGATGCCGACACAGGCCCCGATCGGGAAGCCACCACCGAGCGCCTTCGCGACCGTCACGAGGTCGGGCAGCACCGGCTCGTGCTGATAGCCGAACCACGCCCCGGTGCGCCCGATCCCCGTCTGCACCTCGTCGAACCAGAGCAGTGCTCCGGCCCGGTCTGCGATGGCTCGGGCGCCCACCAGATAGCCGTCCGGCGGAACGATCACCCCTGCTTCGCCCTGGATCGGCTCCAGCACGATCGCCGCTGTGTCGGAGTCGACTGCGTCGGCGAGCGCGGTCAGGTCGCCGTACGGGACGAACTCGACGTCACCCGGCAGGGGGAGGAACGGCTGCCGATAGGCGTCCTTCGAGGTCAGCGCCAGCGCACCCATGGTGCGGCCGTGGAAGCCTCCCTCGGCCGCGACCACCGTGGCCCGTCCGGTCCGGCGGGTCAGCTTGAACGCGGTCTCGGTCGCCTCGGCGCCGGAGTTGGTGAAGAAGACCCGGCCGGTGTCGGCACCGGTGAGCGCCAGTAAGCGCTCGGCCAGCCTGACCTGCGGCTCGGTCGCGAAGAAGTTGGAGACGTGGCCCAGCGTGGCCGCCTGCCTGCACACCGTGGACACGACATCGGGGTGCGCGTGTCCCAGAGCGTTGACCGCCAGCCCGGCGAGCAGATCGAGATACCGTCGGCCCTGGTCGTCCCACACATGGCATCCAATTCCCCTCGTCAGCACTCGTCGGGGCGGGCCGAAGGTGTTCATCATGGCGTCGGCGTAGCGGCGCTCGAGGGTGCGCATCAGCCGGCCCCCGATGCCGGCCGGTCGTCCGCCGCGCGGATCTTCGTGGGTACGCCGGGCAGCACCTGGGTGCCGACACCCTCATCGGTGAAGATCTCCAGCAGCACCGCGTGCGCCTCACGGCCGTCGACCACGGTGGCCCGCGGGACCCCGTTGGTCACGGCGTGCAGACAAGCGCGCATCTTGGGCAGCATGCCGGTGGCCAGCGTCGGCATCAGTTCGGCGAGGCTCTCCGGGCTGATCTCCCCGATGACGTCAGCACTGTCGGGCCAGTCGCGATACAGGCCCTCGACGTCGGTGAGCACCAACAGCTTCTCGGCTTCCAGTGCCACCGCGAGTGCGGCGGCCGCCGTGTCGGCGTTCACGTTGTGGACTCGCCCGTCGGCGTCCGGGGCCACGGAGGAGATCACCGGGATACGGCCGGCGTCGACGAGGTCCCGCACTGCCTCAGGGCGGACCTGCGCCACGTCGCCGACGAGCCCGATGTCGACCTCTTCACCATCGACCACGACCCCCGAACGGGTGACGGTGAAGAGGCCGGCATCCTCGCCGGACAGCCCGACGGCCAGCGGCCCGTGCTGGTTGAGCAGTCCGACAAGCTCTCGTCCGACCTGGCCGACGAGCACCATCCGGACGACGTCCATCGCCTCGGGCGTGGTCACCCGCAGGCCGCCCCGGAACTCCGAGTCAATGCCGAGGCGATGCAGCATGCTCGAGATCTGCGGCCCGCCGCCGTGCACGACGACGGGGCGGAAGCCGGCGTACCGCAGGAACGCGATGTCCTCGGCGAACGCCCGCTTGAGGGGGTCGTCAGTCATCGCGTTGCCGCCATACTTCACCACGATGGTCTTCCCGTGGTACGTCTTCAGCCAGGGCAGCGCCTGCGCCAGGGTGGCAGCCTTGGCCGCGTGGGCAGTCGGGCCCGAGGTGGTGCCAAGCATTGGCGCGCCACGCAGGTCGGTCTCTGTCATGTCTGCCCCTCAGCTCGAGTACGCCGAGTTCTCGTGCACGTAGCCGTGCGTGAGGTCGTTCGTCCAGACGGTGGCCTCCTGGTGTCCCGACTTGAGATCGATGGTCACGGTGACCTCGCGGGGTTCGAGGTCGACCTTGGCCGGGTCCTCGGCGGGCGCGCTCCCCCGGCAGACCCACACGCCGTTGAGGCACACATCGAGGTCCGCCGGGTCGAACTCGGCCGACGTCGTACCGACCGACGCGAGGATCCGGCCCCAGTTGGGGTCCCGGCCGAAGACCGCCGCCTTGACCAGGTTGCTGCGGGCGACGGACCGGGCGACGTCCACGGCATCGTCCTCGGTCTCGGCGCCGACGACGTGGATGGCGATGTCGTGCTCGGCGCCCTCCGCATCGCGCAGCAGCTGCTGGGCCAGGTCGTGGCAGACCGTCTGCAGCGCCACCGCGAGGTCGTCGTACGCCGGGCGAACCATGCTGGCACCTGAGCACATCAGCACGACGGAGTCGTTGGTCGACATACAGCCGTCGGAGTCCAGCCGGTCGAAGGTGACGCGGGTGGCCGAGCGCAGCGCTCGGTCGGCGTCGGCCGAGTCGACATCGGCGTCGGTGGTCAGGAAGACGAGCATGGTGGCCAGGCCGGGGGCCAGCATCCCGGCTCCCTTGGCGATCCCGCCGACGGACCAACCGTCACCCCTGACCACCGCTGACTTGCGAAACCTGTCGGTCGTCATGATGGCTTCTGCCGCCGCGGCACCGCCCTCGCCGGTTGCTCCGGCCACCGCATCACGTACGCCGTCGAGCAGCACGTCGCCGTCGAGAGGATGCCCGATCAGGCCGGTCGAGCAGACCAGTACGTCGATCGGGGCGACGTCGAGCAGCACCGCCGCCAGCTCGGCGGTGGCGTGCGTGACCCGGAAGCCCTCGGGTCCGGTGTAGCAGTTGGCGCCGCCGGAGTTCGCGACGACCGCCCGGGCTCGGCCGTCACGTGCGGCCTGCGCGCTCCACAACACCGGGTTGGCCCGGCAGCGATTGCTGGTCCACAGGGCAGCCACGACGTCGCGCGGACCAGTGTTGATGATGACGGCGACATCCTTGCCACCGCTGGACTTCAGTCCTGCGGTCACGCCGGCCGCCACGAAACCGGCCGGACTGGTGACGGTCATGGTGCGATCCCCACTGTGGTGAGGCCTCTCGTCTCCGACAGGCCTAGGGCGAGGTTCATGCACTGGACCGCGGCTCCTGCGGTTCCCTTCGTGAGGTTGTCGAGCGCTGCCACGGCGACCATCCGTCCAGCCCGCTCGTCGACGGTCACCTGCAGGTGCACGCTGTTGGAGCCGACGGTGGCCTTCGTCTGCGGCCAGCTGCCGGCCGGCAGGAGCGTGACGAAGGGCTCCTTCTCGTACGCAGTCACGTACGCCGTTCCGACCGCCTCGGCGTCGGGTCGACCCACGCCGGCCGGCGAGGCCAGCGGTGCCGAGGCCGTGGCGAGGATGCCGCGCGGCATCGGGGCCAGCACCGGCGTGAACGAGACGGTGACGGCGCGGTCGGTCAGGATGCGGAGATTCTGCTCGATCTCGGGGGTATGGCGGTGGGTGCCTCCGACTCCGTAGGCGCTGGCCGAACCCATCACCTCGGCGCCGAGCAGATGCGGCGCTGGCGCCCTGCCCGCACCCGAGGTCCCGGACACCGCCACCACGACGATGTCGTCGGTGTCGACGACGCCGGCGGCGACGGCCGGCGCCAGCGCCAGGGTTGCCACGGTCGGGTAGCAGCCCGGGACGGCGATGCGGGTGGCACCCGGCAACTGATCGCGCGTGCCCGGCAGCTCGGGGAGACCGTACGGCCATGCTCCGGCCCGCTCACCACCGTAGAACTCGGCCCAGGCCGCATCGTCGGTGAGCCGGAAGTCTGCGCCGCAGTCGATGACGAGCACCTCGTCGGGCAGTTCGGCCGCGAGTGGACCCGATGCGCCGTGCGGCAGGGCGAGGACGACCACATCGTGACCCCGCAGGGAGGCAGGCTCCGTCGGGGCAAGCCGCCGCTGGCTGAGCGGTCCGAGGTGGGGCTGGTGCTGCCCGAGCGGCGTGCCCGCGGATGCCGCGCCGGTCACCGCACCGATCTCGACGTCGGGGTGGCCCAGCAGCAGCCGCAGCAGCTCCCCTCCTGCGTAGCCACTGGCACCGGCCACGGCGACCCGGATCGACATCTGCATGACTATTCCAGTGGAGGCAGTTTCATGCAAATCAGCCCGGCGACGTGCGGCCCCCCGACGCAGTCGCTGGTCAGTACGCGTCGTTGACCGCGTGCACGAATTGGCCGTGGAGGTGATCCAGCTCGCCCGTGGCGAACCGCCGGACGAACTCGAGCACTGGGGTCGCCTCACCGAAGGTGACGTCGTCGGAGTCGTCCCACATCGTGTCGGTCATGTCGGTGCGGACCAGCCCGGGGCTGACGCTCACGACGCGCACGGGCGACTCCTCACCCAGCGCCGTGGCCACGTTGTCGAGCCAGCGCAGCGCCGCCGCCTTGGAGACGGAGTACGCGCTGAATCGCGGCTCCGCGCGCCGCCCGAGTCCCGAACCGAGGTCGACGACCCGGCCCGCTCCGCGCGCCAGCATCCCGGGCAGCACGGCCGACGTCATGAGCATCACGCCGCGCACGTTGACCTCCAGCACCCGCCACCAGTCGGGTGGATCCGCGAGCCACGGCGCCTCCACCCGTTTGTCACGCACACCGGCATTGTTGACGAGTACGTCGATCGGGCCGAGCCGTGATGTCACCGCCTCGACCGCCGCTCTCACGTCGTCGGGATCGCTGACGTCGGCAGCGGCCACGAGGTGCTGGGCGGTGAGCGTCCGGGCCACGGCGTGGAGGGTCTCCTCGGTTCGACCCACCAGGCCGATCGCGAAGCCTTCGGCGGCGAGCGTGCGGGCGACCCCCGCACCGATGCCGCGTCCGGCCCCCGTGATCAGCGCCACCGGCGGCCCGGCGGCAGTCATGTCCGCAGCCGGGCGCCGGTGTCGCGAGCTGCCGACGCGATCGCGGCCTCCCGGGCGACCTTGACCTCAGCCTCGGTGAGCGTGCGGTCGGGCGCGCGGAACCGCAGCGCGAACGCAAGCGACTTCTGCCCGGCGGGCACCTGCGCGCCGGAGTAGACGTCGAACAGCCGCACCGACTCGCACAGGTCACCCGCGCCGTCGCGTAGTGCACGTCCTACCGCACCGGCGGGGACGGTGTGCTCGACCAGCAGTGCCACGTCCTCTTTGGCCACGGGGTAGTTCGAGAACGGACGCGCCTGGACCAGCTCTGGTGCGGCCGTGAGGACAGCGGTGAGGTCGATCTCTGCGGCACAGCTGCGGGGCGGCAGGTCCAGTGCTCCGGACACCCGAGGGTGCAGCTCGCCGGCATACCCGATCACGACCCCTGCCGCCGTCACGGCAGCGCACCGTCCGGGATGCCAGGGCGCCTGCTCGGCAGCCACGCGCTCCAGCGAGACGCGGGCCGCGCGGCCAACCTCGAGCACCGACGCCACGGCGTCGGTCCAGTCCGCGCGGCGCCCCTCGCCCCACCAGCCACTGTGCTCACGCTCGCCTGCGAAGACCGTGGCCAGGTGCAGCGGCTGGTGAGGCACGGCGTCGTAGAGCGCCGCCAGCTCGTCGTCGGTCGGCCGTCGACTGACATCGAGGATCGGTGCGGCGGCTGGCTCGGCATCCGGAAGGAACACCGAGGCCAGCTCGAACAGGGCCAGGTCATCGACGCCGCGACTCACGTTGCGCGCGAGCGTGCGCAGCAGTCCCGGCAGCAGCGAGGTCGTGAGGAAGGGCTCCTCGTCGGAGAGCGGGTTGGCGATCTCGACCGCACGACGACGCAGGTCGGACTCGGCCAGACCGAGGGCATCCCAGTCGGCGGCGCCCACGAAGGGGTGCGTGCTGACCTCGACCAGGCCGATACCGGCCAGCGCCCGCCCGATGCGGCGACGGAGTAGCTGGTCCTGCGTCAACCCGCGACCGGGCGGCGCGGCCGGCACGACGGACGGCACGGTGTCGTAGCCGACGACTCGGGCGACCTCCTCGACCAGGTCGTAGGGGTCGATCAGGTCCGGCCGCCAGCTCGGCGGCACGACGTGCAACCGCTCGCCGGCCGAGTCGACCCGACACCCCACCTCCCGCAGCGCCCGGGCTGCCTCCTCGTCGCTGATGGGCACTCCCACGACGTCGCGCGCCAGCGAGGCGGCGATATCGATGGTCGGCAGCAGCGGCGGCTCGCCCACGCAGGTCACCTCGGGCGACACGGTGCCGCCGCCCAGCTCGGCCAGCAGGTCGGCCACGCGCTGCGCCGCGTAGCGCGGCAGGTTCGGGTCGACCCCCCGCTCGAAGCGCTTGGACGCCTCCGACGGCAGGCGGTGCCTCCGCGCCGTACGCGAGATGGTCACGGGGTCGAAGTGCGCCGCCTCGATCACGACGTCGACCGTCTCCGGCCCCAGCTCGGTGGTGGCGCCGCCCATGACACCGGCCAGCCCGATCGGGCCGGAGTCGTCGGTGATCAGGAGGTCGTCGGGGGCGAGCGAGCGCCGTACGTCGTCCAGCGTCGTCAGTGTCTCGCCCGCGGCCGCCCGCCGGACCCGGATCGGTCCCTGCAGCCGGGCCAGGTCGTAGCCGTGGATCGGCTGTCCGAGCTCGAGCATGACGTAGTTGGTCACGTCGATCGCCAACGCGATCGGCCGCATGCCGGCGAACTGCAGCCGCCGCGTTATCCAGCGCGGCGTCGGCCGCTCCGGTTGGACTCCGGTGACGACCCGGGCGGCGAACACAGGGCAGCCGTGCGGGTCGTCGAGGACCACCGGGTAGGCCTCCCCCGATACCGGCGGCGTCTCGAGCTCGGCAGGGTCACGCCAGTCACGTCCCAGCGCCAGGGCCGCCTCGCGGGCGACGCCGCGCACCGACAGCGCGTAGCCGCGGTCGGGGGCGATCTCGAACTCGATCACGTCATCGACCAGGTGCAGGGGGGCGCGCGCATCGTCCCCGGGCGCTGCCAGCTGCCGGTCGAGCACGAGGATCCCGGCGTGGTCGTCGCCGAGGCCCAGCTCCCGCGCGGAGCAGATCATGCCGTCGGAGACGTGACCGTAGGTCCGTCGCGCGGAGATCTCGAATCCACCTGGCAGCACCGCACCCGGCAGCACGACCACCACGAGGTCTCCGAGCTCGAAGTTGTGCGCACCGCACACGATGCCCCGGCCACCGCCTTCGTCGTTGTGCTCTGGGCCGACGTCGACCCGGCACCACCGGATGCTCTTGCCGTTGGTGTGGTCCTCAACCTCGAACGACAACACCCGCCCGACCACGACCGGGCCGGTGAGGTCCTCGCCCACGCGGTCGAGCCTCTCCAGCTTGAGCCCAAGCATCGTCAGGCGATGCGTCAGATCGGCCAGGTCGACGCCCTCCAGGTCGACGTAGTCACCCAGCCAGGAGACCGGCACCCGCATTCAGATCTCCACCCCGAAGGCTGCGCTGAACCGCACGTCGCCCTCCACCATGTCGCGCATGTCGGCCACGCCGTGCCGGAACATCAGCGTCCGCTCGATGCCCATGCCGAACGCGAAGCCGGTGAAGACCTCCGGGTCGACACCGCACGCGATCAGCACGCGTGGATTGACCACGCCGCAGCCGCCCCACTCGATCCAGCCCTCGCCCTTGCAGGTGCGACACGACGCGATGGCCGGCTCCTCGCCGCGACAGACGAAGCAGCGCAGGTCCATCTCGGCACTCGGCTCGGTGAAGGGGAAGAAGTGCGGGCGGAAGCGCGTGGTGATCCCGGCGCCGAACATGGCCGAGGCGAAGTGGTCCAGGGTGCCCTTGAGGTGCGCCAGGGTCAGTCCGCGGTCCACGGCGAGCCCCTCGACCTGGCGGAACACCGGAGTATGCGTCGCATCGAGCTCGTCGGTGCGGTAGACCCGGCCGGGGCAGACGACGTACACCGGTGGCTCGCGCTCGAGCAGCACCCGCGCCTGGACGGGCGAGGTCTGCGTGCGGAGCAGCAGATGCCGCTCGGCGGGCGCGAGGAAGAAGGTGTCCTGCAGGCTGCGCGCCGGATGGTCCGGACCGGTGTTGAGTGCGTCGAAGTTGAGCCACTCGGCCTCGACCTCGGGCCCCTCGGCCACTTCCCAGCCCATGGCGACGAAGACGTCCTCGATCCGTTCGGTGAGGCTGGTGAGCGGGTGGCGGGAACCGCGTGGCTCCCGGTCGACCGGGACCGTGACGTCGACCGCCTCCTCGACCAGCAGCCGGGCCTCGTGCGCGGCTTCGAGCTCGGCGGTACGACGGACGAGCGCCTCGGTGACCGCGGCCCTGGCCCGGCCGACCCGCTGACCTGCCTCCTTGCGGGCCTGCGGCGGCAACGCCCCGATCTCGCGGTTGGCCAACGCCAGCGGCGAGCGGTCGCCGACATGGGCCAGCCGTACGTCGCGCAGCCCATCCAGCGAGTCCGCCGCCTCGATGGCACTGATCGCCTCATCGCGCATCGCCGCGACCTGATCGGCATGCAGCGGAGTGACCTCGACCGGGTCGTAGTCGGTGTTCGGGCCGGACATCGCGCTCCTGTCCTCGAGCGAAGGTAGCCCCGAGTGTAGGAAGGCGGTCGGGCTTGCGCCGCACCGGTCACCTCGCACCCGGCGCTCACGCCCCGCCGCCCTCGCCCGGCCTGGTGGCTTCGGGAGTCAGTCGAGCACGAGCGGACGGCCGTGCGGCAGCACCACCCGGACCCGGGCGCCGCCCGACGGCGAGGACTCGACGTGCACGGTGCCGTCGTGCGCCTCGGTCAGGCCGCGGACGATGTACAGGCCCAGCCCCGACCCCCCGGCCCGGCCGTGCTTCCAAAACTTGGTGAAGATCCTTGGTCGGATCTCCTCGGGGATGCCCGGGCCGTCATCGTCGACGACCAGCTCTGCGGCACCCTCGGCGTTGCCGAGCACCTGGACCCACACGTCGCCCGCGCCGTGCCGGACGGCGTTCTCCACCAGGTTGGCGACGATCTGGGCGAACTTGTCGCGGTCGACCCAGACACGTGGCTCCCCGCTGACCTCGAGACGCAGCGACCGCCCCGCCGAGACGGACAGCGGCTCGAGCTGCCGCTCGACGACCGTGCCGAGATCCACCGGCTCCTTGCGCACGCTGAGCCGGCCGGTGTCGATCCTGGCCACGTCGAGCAGCTCGGCGATGAGCCGGGTCAGCCGGTCCGCATCGGCGTCGACCGTCTCCAGCATGAGCAGCTTCTGCGAGTCGTTGAACCGGTCCCACTTGGCGAGCAGGGTGGCGGTGAAGCCCTTCACCCCGGTCAGCGGGCTGCGGAGCTCGTGCGCGACCGTCGCCACCAGCTCGGATCGCTCGCGGTCGAGCCGGGCGCGCTGGCCGGCGTCGCGGAGGCACACCGAGAGTCCGGTGACGGCCTTGGCGGGCCCCTCGCGGTCGAACGCGGCCGTCACCAGCAGCTCGGTGCCCGACGCGGTGAACCACGCCCGCTCGACCAT
The DNA here is from genome assembly GCA_963830495.1 of uncultured Actinomycetota bacterium. Taxonomy (GTDB): domain Bacteria; phylum Actinomycetota; class Actinomycetes; order Propionibacteriales; family Nocardioidaceae; genus CAWHMS01. The sequence goes on from CAWHMS010000001.1 coordinate 766,059, forward strand.
CCGCGACCGCGTGCTCAGCCCCTCGAAGGGTCGCACGCACGCAAACCACTCGTTGCCTGCGAGGTCCTGCAGGCCGAGCACCTTCGAGAGGTGCGCTCCGATCGACGAGGGCTGGTCGATGTCGAGCATCGCAGCCGCCCGTGCGTTGAGGTGGGTGACGATGCCGTCGCCGTCGCATCGCACGATGCCGTCAGGGAGTGCGTCCAGCCACGCGAGGGTTGCGCGGTCGCTCCTCGTGGCTCCGGTGCGTGCTGACTCCGGTGCGCCCACGGCGCCGACTCTAGTACGGGTCAGCCCCTACCGGCCCGCTGCGCGCGCGCCGAGGCGTAGAGGACCACGCCGGCGGCGGTGGCCAGGTTGAGGCTCTCGGCTCTTCCGTAGACGGGGATGCGTACGACGTCGTCGGCCACGGCGTGCAGCTCGTCGCTGAGTCCGTGCGCCTCGTTGCCGAACAGCCAGGCCGTGGCGCGGGCCAGCGCTCCGGTGTCGAGCAGGTCGTCCAGCGACGTGGCACCGGCTCCGTCTGCGGCGAGCACGGCCAATCCGGCTGCCTGGGCGGAGCTCACCGCGGCCGGCACGGTCACGCCGAAGGCGATCGGCACGTGGAAGAGCGATCCCGCCGACGCGCGGACCGCCTTCCCGTTGTAGGGGTCGACCGACGTACCGGCGAGCACGACGGCGTCCGCGCCCACCGCATCGGCACACCGGATGACGGTGCCCGCGTTGCCGGGGTCACGCACGTCGACGCAGATCACGACGAGGCGGGGAAGCCCCGCTGAGGTCGCCGCGAGGAGCTCCGCCACCGGACGGTCAACGAAGCGGCACACCGCAACCACCCCTTGCGGGGTGACGGTCTCGGAGAGAGCCGCCAGCGCGTCGGCGTCGGCGAGCCGCCAGGGCACCGCCTCCGCCGCCGCGGCCGACCTGAGCTCCGGATGACGATCAGCCGTTGGGGCCGAGGCGAAGACCTCGACCACGCTGCCCGGCGACGCCAGCGCCTCGCGCACCGCCTGCGGCCCCTCGGCGAGAAAGACCCGGGCAGCCAGGCGAGAAGCGCGCCGGGTGAGCTTGCGCGCTGCCTTGACCGTCGCCGATCGCGACGTCAGCAGCGGCTCGCCCACGCGTCGGCGCGCTTCTCGTCAGATGTCGGGAGCGGCCGGCTCAGGAGGCCTTGGCCTCGGCCGGCTGGGTCTGACCGGGCTGGGCCGGCAGGGCAGCCTTCGCAACCTCGACCAGGCCGGCGAACGCCGTGGGGTCGTTGACCGCCAGGTCCGCCAAGATCTTGCGGTCGACCTCGACGCCGCCCTCGCGGAGCCCTTGGATGAAGCGGTTGTAGGTCATGCCGTTGGCGCGGGCGCCGGCGTTGATCCGCTGGATCCACAGCCGCCGGAACTCGCCCTTCTTGGCCCGTCGGTCGCGGTAGCTGTAGACCATCGAGTGCTGGACCTGCTCTTTGGCCTTGCGGTACAGCCGGGACCGCTGTCCGCGGTAGCCGGCCGCCCGCTCCAGCGTCGTCCGGCGCTTCTTGTGGGCGTTGACAGCCCTTTTCACGCGTGCCACGTTCGTGTCTCCTTGAGTGTGTTGCCGTGGTGATCAGGGAGGGCGTCAGCGCCCCAGCAGCTTCTTGACCCGGGGTGTGTCGGCCTTGGACACCTCGGTCGTACCGGTCATCCGGCGAGTCATCGTGGAGGGCTTCCGCTCCAGCTTGTGCCGCTTGCCGGCCTTCTGGCGCATGAGCTTCCCGGAGCCCGTGACCTTCACGCGCTTCTTGGTCCCTGAGTGGCTCTTCATCTTCGGCATGGTGCCGCTCTCCGTCTTCGTCAGTGGCTGCTGGTGAACAGCCAGGTCCTGCAGTCCGGCCCGGACGGGCCAGCGGTCACATGTCGGGGTCGAGACTCTCCGAGCGCCGACGCTCGCGCCGCGGCTCGGTGTGCGACGTGGCCGCCTGCTCGAGCCGCTCGGCCCGCTCCGCGCTGCGATCCGCAGCCCGTGCCGCGGCCCGACGGTCTCGCTCCGCCTTCGCCTCGGCCTTCGCCTCGGCCTTCTTCTTGAGCGGTCCGATCACCATGATCATGTTGCGACCGTCCTGCTTGGGCGCGGACTCCACGAAGCCGAGCTCCTCGACGTCGGTGGCCAGCCGCTGCAGCAGCCGGAAGCCAAGCTCGGGCCGGTGTTGCTCGCGGCCGCGGAACATGATCGTGATCTTGACCTTGTCGCCCTGCTTGAGGAAGCGCACGACGTGACCCTTCTTGGTCTCGTAGTCGTGGGCGTCGATCTTCGGGCGAAGCTTCATCTCCTTGATGACCGTGTTGGTCTGGTTTCGCCGCGTCTCGCGGGCCTTCTGGGCGTTCTCGTACTTGAACTTCCCGTAGTCCATGAGCTTGCAGACCGGCGGACGCGCCGTCGGTGCGACCTCGACCAGGTCGAGATCTGCTTCCTGGGCTAGACGCAGCGCGTCCTCGATGCGGACGATGCCGACCTGCTCCCCGTTCGGTCCGACGAGTCGTACCTCGGGAACGCGAATGCGGTCGTTGACGCGCAACTCTGTGCTGATGGGTCCTCCTGCTGTCCGGATGCTGGCTGGGTGGTGCGGGAGCCGTCTCCCGTCCGGTGCGTACGTCGTACGGCGCACGACCGGCCTGATGGCTGCCACCAAACAAGAAATGGCCTCCGCGCCAATCACGCACGGAAGCCACCAGCACGACAGCGGCCCTCGCGGGATGCTGTCGCGGCGAGCCGCCGGAGCGACTCGCGACCTGACCCGACGACGAGCTGTCGATGCGGGTGGGAGGTGGTCTCCGCTTGTGACCTGCCTTACAACGTCCTGGTGGAGCGCTGCATTCCCAAACGAGGGAGTCGGCAGATGGTCGACAACGAGGGTATCAGCAGCCGTCCGCCACGATGAAATTCTCGCATTGACTGATCGAGATGCCCGCGTGGGGTGGTTCGCTGACTCGTCTGAAAATGCCCGCGTGGGGTGGTTCGCTGACTCGTCTGAAAATGCCCGCGTGGGGTGACCATCGGGGTGGAGCTCACGTCCGTGCTTCGACGTCAGAGCAGTCCGGCCCCGGTCGGCAAGTACCGAAGGCGACAAAGGCGGAGAAGTCGGTGATCTTGCACTCGGTCTGTGAGGTCAGCGGCTGGCATCCAAACCATGCCCGCAAGGCGATGCGGGCCGCGCTCGCCGCGCTGGAGGCGGACGATCCTAGTTCGGCTTCGGCCGCCTCGCCGACCACGGCGCCGCTGGCGCTGCAACACCGGCAGGTCAGCGGTACGTCGACGCTGCCCAATCTCGCCGACACCAAACTCGACAAACCAGACGCCAACCGGCGCTGACCCACGCGGGCAATTGGACGTGAGTCAACAGGATTCTGGTTCACCAGGATTCGCATCGACCCCTCGTCTCGCCTAGCCTCGCCCGGCATGACCGATGCATCCCCAGCCCATCGTGCCGACGTCGATGTGTCACGTGACATCGCCGACGTACCGGCTATCGAGGTCGTCTCGACAGCGGCGCTGCACCTGATGAGCGCGGCCGCGGTCCAGCTCGGGCTCGCCGAGGACCTACCCGAGCATCGCGATCTCGACGAGGCCAGGACCCTCGTCGAGTCGCTCGCAGGACTCGTCACCGCCGCTGCTCCGCGGCTCGGACACCACCATGCCGCGCCACTGCGTGACGGCCTGCGCAGTCTGCAGCTTGCCTTCCGTGAGGCCTCGCCGCATCCGGACGCGCCTGGCGAAGGCCCAGGCGAGCGGATGACCGGCCCGGTCTACCCGGTGGCCCGCCACGGTTCATGACCGGCTGAGGCATCGTCGCACTGCCGTGAACTGCGCTGCGTCGTGGCTCTGTCGCTGACACCGCTAGCCGATCCAGGGGCGTCGTAGGCTGGACGCATGCCCGACTACGACTCCGGCTGGGCGTTCGCCAATGCCATGACTCTCACGGCGCTGCTCGGCGTCGTTGCGTTCTTGGCCTGGCGGCGGCGAGGCGTCGTCAGCGGGCTGCGCTGGACCGGGATCGCGCTGGTGCCCACATCGCTGTACCTGCTGGGGCTGCTCAAGACCTTCTGGATCATCGCCGACGAGCTCGCGCGCTTCTTCAGCGGACTGGTCTGGAGCCCACGCTCGTGGCTCGGCCTCGCACTCGCCGTGGTGGCGGCTGCCCTCATCGTGCTGCCAGCGAGGATCAACCGGGGATGGGGCAACCCGTCCGGCCGGCAGCCGCAGGGCGGCCCGTCCGGCAAGGCCTCGTCCCGGCCACAACCCGCGGACGACGAGCTGGCCGAGATCGAGGCGATCCTCAAGCGTCGTGGCATCAACTGACCCGGGCGGCTCGGCGCCACTCGAGGTATCCACCGCTGCTCTTGCCGCCCCCGCCCGCCTGGGACATAGCCGGATGATCGCGATCGACGGCCCGGCCGGCTCGGGCAAGACGACCCTGGCGGCGGAACTGCAAGCCGAACTCGAGCACCGAGGCGTGGGCGTGGCCACGTTCCACCTGGATGACGTCTACGCAGGGTGGGCCGGCCTCGACGACGCGCTTGAGCGACGGGTGCTGGACCAGGTACTGCTTCCCCTCGCGGGGGGTTCCACGGCACGCTGGCAGCGCTACGACTGGCTACGCGGGCGCTTCGACGGCTGGCACGCACTGCCGCCGCCCGAGGTGTTGGTGCTGGAGGGATGCGGCTCCGGCGCGACGCCGTACGCGCCGTACACCAGCGTCCTGGTCTGGGTCGAGGCTGACCGCGACGCCCGCATCGCTCGCGGCATCGCTCGCGACGGCGCCCAGGTGCTCGACAACTGGTTGGCCTGGATGGCGCTCGAGGCGGAGTACTTCGCCGTGCACCGGATCCGCGAGCGAGCGAACCTGAGCTATCGGACGGGATGACGCGCTGGCACCGGGTCGTCCCGGAGCCGGGCGTGCAGGTGTGCGTCCCAGCGACGTCCGTCGTCGTCGCGGTAGCCGGCGCGCAGCACCCCCTCGTGCCGGTAGCCGGCCTTGACCGCCACCCGGCAGGACTCCGGGTTGGCGGCAGCGTGCTCGAGAGTGACCCGCTCGAGGCCCACGACCTCGAACGCCCATGTGCTCGCGGCGAGGACTGCAGCGGTCGCGACCCCGCGACCGCGGGCTGCCGGCGCGACGCGATAGGCGATCATCGCGGTGCGGGCGTCCGCGTCGATGCGCACGAGCGACAGGTTGCCGACGAAGCGATCAGCGGCATCGGCAATCGTCCAGGTGGCGTGCGAGGCCTCGGACCAGTCAGCGCTGCTTACGCACCACTGCTTCACTCGAGCCAGGTCCAACGGCGTCGGACCCGAGTACCACTGCATCATCATCGGGTCGGCGAACATCTCGAGCGCCGCCGCGGCGTCGTCCATCGTCGTACCACGCAGGCTGACCTCGCCCGCTGCGAGCGTGACCGGCGCTCGCGGCAACGACAAGGTCACCGTCACGACCCCGCCGCGCCCGCCGGCGGGAAGACCTTCTCGAAGGTGGCGGTGCGACTCTCGATGACGTAGCCGACCCGTTCGTAGAGCTCGAAGGCCCCGGTCGGGTTGTTGGTGTCGACGTCCAGGCTCGACTCGTCGTACCCCGCCTCGGCGTAGCGCTCCAGGGCAATCCGGAGCAACGCTGTCGCCAGGCCCCGGCCCCGGTACTCGCGTCGTACCCCGAGCTTCGCCAGGTAGGCCTCCCGCCGTCCGGTGGCCTGCTGGTGGGCGTCGTACTCGTGGGTCATCACGTAGCCGGCGACGTCGTCGGGGGCATCATGGTGCTCCGCGACCCACGACATCTCGTGGCGCGCATTCCTGCTGTCGTCCTCCCACTGCTTCCAGGAGTCTCGCGACCACGCCGTGAATCCCCAGTGATCGGTGAAGGCCGCGTTGTGTGCCGAGCGCGTGCGCTCCGACCAGGCGGATGCGTAGCCGTGCAAGCGGTAACCCGCCGGAAGTGCTGAGGCGAGGGAGGGCTCCACGCTCCCGCCTCCTGACAACTGCACGCGCATGATCGCTGACCAGTTGACGGCGCCGTAGCCCGCGCCCTCCAGCAGCTCGACCTGGGCAGCGTTGTCGAGGTGCCCGCTCACCTGCGCCTTCACCGCCACAGTGGAGGGTGCTCCCCGCTCCTGCCTCAACCGCAGCACGCGAGAGTCGAGCCAGGACAGCCCCTCCGAGCCCAGGCCGCGACCGCGGTACCGCGGGTCGACGACGCCTTCCGCCGCGATGCGCCAGGTGTCGCTCGTCATGTCTCGCGGCAGGATCCCCGCGAAGGCGACCATCCGGTCGCCGACCCACGCCGCCGCTCGATCGTCCGGGCCGGTCTCGGGGTTGTCGAGCTCCTCGTGCAGGTCAGCCTCGTTGTAGTGCTGCTCGGTACGATCCACGGCCTCGGCCTCGGCGATCAGCGCATTCCACGCGGCCACGTCGTCGTGGCCGATCCCACGCCATTCCCAGGTCATGCCCCGCAGCGTAGGAGTCGGCCGGAGTCGGCCGCACATGGATTTTCTCCGGTACGTCGGCTGTCGCGTCGAGCGTGCTGTGCCAGAGTCCCGCTATGGGCTCACCGAGTGGACGCAGCGTGCACCTGGCAGGCGGAAACTACGAGGCCGTCGTGGTCGAGGTGGGTGCCGGGCTCCGCTCCCTCACTCGGGCCGGCCTGGACGTCGTGCGGGGCTATGGACCCGACGAGATGTGCTCTGGCGGCCGGGGACAGCTACTGATCCCGTGGCCGAACCGAATCCGCGACGGGTGCTACCGATTCGCCGGACAGGAGCTGCAGCTGCCGCTGTCCGAGGCTGCCCACGCCAACGCCATCCACGGTCTGACGCGCTGGCAGAACTGGTCGCTACTCGACCACGACGCGTCGACCGCGGTGTGGGGCTACACCCTGCATCCGCAGCCGGGCTACCCGTTCGAGGTCGAGCTCACCGTCGGCTACCAGGTGGGCGATGACGGCCTGACGGTCGACGTGACGGCGACCAACGTCGGCGACGACCCGGCGCCGTACGGACAGGGGGCGCATCCCTACCTGACGGTGGGTCGGCGCATCGACGAGTGCGAGCTCGTGCTGCCCGTGACCACTCGCAGCGAGGTCGACGAGCGGGGACTCCCCGGGCCGGCCGCGGCGGTGGCGGGCGGACCGTACGACTTCGCCGCAGGTCGGCGGATCGGGGACACCCGCTTCGACCACCCGTTCTCGGGTCTGCTGGCGGATCCGGATGGTATGACGCGTACGACGCTGCGGGACCCCGACACCGGCCGGACCGCGACGTTGTGGACGGACCCGGCCTATCCCTGGTTGCAGGTGTTCAGCGGCGACACGCTGGCCGCCGGTGCACGCGCAGCGCTCGCGGTCGAGCCGATGACATGCCCACCCGATGCCTTCAACTCGGGCACGGACCTCGTGGTGCTGCAACCCGGCGACAGCGACACCGGCCGCTTCGGCATCACCTGACTCTTGCGCGGGGCTCCCGCCGGCCCCGCTCTGCTTCACTTCACCGCGAATTGCGGGAGAAGTTGGGGGAACGTGCTGGGTGGAGGGGCGAGGGGCGATCGGCCGGCCGGTCAGGCCGTCGGGGGGCGGTAGCCGGTCGGATCGGCTCCGAGATCGACGATGGCGGCGACTGGGCCGCCGCCTTCGGGTCCCTGGTGCGCCGCCGACACCGAGACGAAGACGGCCGGGTCACCGGTCACGGCCGCGGTCACGCCGCCGACGCACGACTTGATCTGGCGGTGCCAGTGCACGTCGGAGTCGTCGAGCATCGCGTTGCGGCGGCCATGCACGATGCCGTCCTGGGAGGCTTCGCACTTGAGGAAGACGTTGACCAGCCTGCCGTCGAGGTCGCGCCAGTGCGGCCGGTCGGGCAGCTCGAGACCGGCGTCGCTGATCGCCGCCCAGATCCCGTCCTGGTCGAGCGCGTCGCGCATCACCGCATGGCCGACCCGGTAGCGGCCACCGATGCCGCGGGCGTTGCCCACCACCACCACCTGCGCCTGGTCCAGCTCCACGCCGGACGAGCAGGAGGCCACCGACGAGTAGAGCGACCGATCGTGCATCACCTGCTCGTCCCGTGGCATGTCGATCTCGCCGAGCGCCACCGCGACGCCCAGCGCCGTACAGCCGTTGGAGAGATCCATGGACAGGTGCGTCTCCTCGGTCCAGACCGTCTCGCCGCGCGCCTTGGCGTCCCGGATGGTCTGGATGGTCAGCAGCGGGGTCTTGGTCTGGACGTAGTGCACGTCGGCCGCGTCGGTGATGCCGGCGCGGTCCATCGCCGTCCGTACGGCGTCGGCCACCTTGCTCACCATGGCGGCTCGTCCGATGTCCTCGGGCAGCAGCACCTCGCTCATCGCGAAGCCGACCGTGAGCCGGGGCTCGTCGGTCTGCTCCGCCTCTTCCGCCGGCACGGTCGCGAAGACGGTGGCATGCGGGCTGATGACACCGTCGGTGCCGCCGGACCAGACGATCGGGATCTGGTTGATCTCCTCCGTCGGCCGGCTGCCCTTCGCCGCGAGCACCTCGCGGAAGGCGCGGTCGGCGATGATCCGGGTGTAGTCGTTGACGCCGCCGTTGCCCTCGGTCTTGCCGATCACGGCGACCACGCGGTCGGCCTCCAGCTGGCCGGCATCGATCAGCCCGGCCAGCCCATCGGCGTCGGACACGTGCGCGATGGGGACCTTCCGGACCTCGATCGGCTCAGGCATGCTCCCGCTCCTTCTCCTGGTCGGCTTCACGATCTGCCGGGACGACGACCGTCCCGGCGGCGAGTCTCACGCTGGGGACGATGGCGGCCAGGCTGGTGATGACACCGGGTCGCCCGGACTGCTCGACGAACCGGCATACCGCCTCGACCTTCGGCCCCATCGAGCCACTGGCGAAATGTCCCTCCGCCACGTAGCCACGCAGCTGCTCGACCGTGACGCGGCCGATCGGTTGCGCGTCCGGCGTGCCGTAGCCGAGCATGGCGTGCTCGACGTCGGTGGCGATCACCAGCACGTCCACGGCAAGCGTCCGGGCGAGCAGGGCGGCGGCGAGGTCCTTGTCGATCACCGCCTCGACCCCGCGCAGGGATGCGTCGGGCTCGCGCACCACGGGGATGCCCCCGCCCCCGGCGGCGATGACGACGAAGCCGGCTTCGACCAGCGTGGCCACAGCGTCGGCGTCGAGGATCTCCTGGGGCTCCGGCGAGGCGACGACCCGCCGCCAGCCGCGCTCGCCGCGATCTTCGAACCGCTGACCGTGCTCCATCAGCGGCGCCGCCTCGGCCTGCGCGAGGTAGCGCCCGATCGGCTTGGTGGGCCGGGCGAAGCCGGGGTCGTCGCAGTCCACCCGGGTGCGCGTGACGACCACCGCCGTACGCCGCTGCACCGCTCGCTCCCGCAGCGCGGCCTCGAGGCTGTTGGAGAGCACGAACCCGAGGGTTGCCTGGGTCTGCGCACCACACCAGTCCAACGGCACCGGGGGCACGACCGCGGCGGCCAGCTCGTTCTTGACCAACAGGTTGCCGACCTGGGGGCCGTTCCCGTGCGTGATGAGGACGTCGATGCCCTCGGCCACGAGGTCGGCGACCGACGACATCGCCACCTGGGCAGCGCTGATCTGGTCCTCGGGAGCGGCCCGGCCGTCGGGAGACGTCATCGCGTTCCCACCGAGCGCCACGAGTACACGCACGCTGCCTCCTTCACTGTCGCGGCGCCGCCTCCGTCCGGTCTCGACCCTAGGGACACCTCGCCCGGAGCGCGACCTGGCATGCTGGACAGGTGAGCTCCGCCGAGCGCCTGGTGTTCGTCTACAGCGCCGACAGCGGCGTTGCCAACGCCCTTCGCGACGTGTGGCACCGGGCTACGAGCCCTGCGACGTACCCGTGTCAGCTCTGCAAGGTCACCTATGGTGTGACCGGCATGCGCAGGGACTGGCAGGAGTTCACCCGCTCGCTTGACCTGCCCGTGGTCTTCCTGCACCGCGACGAGCTCCGGGACGAGTACGGCGACTCGATCCGGCCCGGCCTCGAGCTGCCCGTCGCACTGGTGGACGGCGGCGGGCACCTGACCGAGATCGTCGGGGCCGAGCAGATGCGTCGAATGACGACCGTGCCCGACCTGCAGCGACTCGTCTCCGACGGTCTGGCGGCGCACCAGGCCGACCCCGGCTGACGGCGCTGCCAGCCACCAGATGATCCACCCCGTTCCGGTGCTGCAAGCGACCAGGTCTACAGCCGTCCGCGTGTGGTGCGGGGCGATCACGCGTCCGGAAGGTCGAGCCGCCCGGCCATCAGCGACAGCGCCCGCTCGGCCGCTCGGCGCACCGAGACTTCCGGGTCGTCGAGAGCGGTGCGCACGGCCTCGACGTGCTCGGTGTCCCCCACGATGCCGAGGGTGCGTGCTGCCGCCGCACGCACCCGCGGAACGTCGTGCCCCGCCAGGGCCGCCGCGTCGGGGCCGGCCTCGCCGATCTCGCGCTTCACCGACACCTTGAGACACATCTCCAGGACCCGCCAGTGCTCGTCCCCCAACCGCCGCACGACGACCGGCGCCGCCGCGTCGGCCCACACGTAGAGCAGCCCGCGAGCGCCCCAGACCCGAGCCCAGTACGGGCGCCAGCCCCCGGTTCCGTCGAGCACCGCCTGCCCCGCCGTACCGCCGAGGAACACAAGGATCTCCGGCTGGTCGTGCGGTTCGTCGGCTGCCAAGAGGTCAGCGCAGGCGGTGGCAGCGGCGTCCTCGCCGATCTCAGCGGCCAACAGCCCGAGCAGCTCACGGGGGTGTACGTCGCGGCCGGGGTTGGGCGGTAGCACGCCTTGCCTCACCCAGCCGATCCTGCCAGCGACCCGCCGTGGCCGGGCGCCTGCCAGGCCGTCTGAGGTAGCGGATGCGCGAATAGGCAGTTCTTCCGATGTGGCCGGGTGCCTTAGTCGAGGAGTGTCGAGACATCACGAAACGACCTAGGAGAAGACATGAACACCACGACGTTCTCCCCGTTCCTCGAAGCCGAGGCCGCCTACCACCGGGACCGTACCGCGTCCGACTTCCGCGATATCGCCCTCCGCCGCCAGGTCCGGTCCCGCCGCCGCGCACAGAAGCGAGCCGTCGCCCGCAGGCTGGCGACCAGCCAGCCCGCCGACGTTCGCTGACAGCGGACGCACCCGCGGACACGGTGCTGAAAGTGTCGGCGGCACCAGGGATGATGGGACCCGTGCCGCCATTGACCGCCAGCACGCCCCTGATCGGGCGAGCCGGAGAGCTTGACCGACTGACGTCCCTGATCGGCCTACCCATCCACGATCGGGCGTCGGCAGCGGTCCTGCTCTCCGGCGACGCCGGCGTGGGCAAGACGCGCCTCCTCATCGAGCTGCGCGACCGGGCCGAGGCCGAAGGGTGGAAGGTGATCGCAGGTCACTGCCTCGACTTCGGTGACAGCGCGCTGCCCTATCTTCCGTTCACCGAGATGTTCGGCCGGCTCGCGACCGATCACCCGACCACCGTCGAGGCACTCGCCGAGGCCAACCCGGCCATCCGCCGGCTGCTTCCCGGCAGACGGCTGCTCTCCGGTGCCGACGACGTGGCCGTCTCCGGGGTGCAGCCGGAGAGCGTCGACCGGGCCGACCTCTTCGAGGCCGTGCTCGCCTCGCTGGAGCAGCTCGCACTGGACCAGCCGCTGCTCGTCGTCGTGGAGGACGTGCACTGGGCCGACCAGTCGACCCGCGAGATGCTCTCCTTCCTCTTCAGCAGGCTGAGCGGCACCGTCGTGCTCGTGGTGTCGTATCGCAGTGACGACCTGCACCGCCGCCACCCGCTGCGCCGGACCGCCGCCGAGTGGGCCCGGCTGCCGGGTGTGGCGCGGATGCAGCTGGCGCCGCTGACCGGTCCCGACGTACGCCGGCTGGTGCACTCGATCCACCCCGAGCGACTCCCCGAGGCGCAGCTGCGCGCCATCGTGACGCGGTCGGAGGGCATCGCGTTCTTCGTCGAGGAGCTCGTCGGCGCGGCCGACTCTCCCGGGCAGGCGCTACCGGCGGACCTCGCCGAGCTGCTGCTGGTGCGACTCGAGCGTCTCGACGACAGTGCCCGCACCGTCGTACGGGCCGCCGCCGCTGCCGGACGGCGAGTGCCGCATCCGCTGCTGGCCCGGGTGGTCGCCCTTCCGCCCCCCACCCTCGACTTGGCGCTGCGCGCCGCCGTCGAGTCGCACGTGCTCGTTCCGGTTGGCGACGACGGCTATGCGTTCCGGCACGCCTTGCTGGCAGAGGCGGTGTACGACGACCTGCTGCCCGGCGAGCGCGTACGACTCCACACGGCGTACGTCGACGCCCTCTCCCAGCGCGACGTCGAAGGCACGGCGGCCGAGCTCGCGCGGCACGCCCGAGCGAGCAACCGCCCCGCCATCGCGATCGCGGCGAGCATCGAGGCCGGCGACGACGCGATGGCGGTCGGAGGTCCCGACGAGGCGGCGCAGCACTACGAGCTCGCGCTGTCGCTGGCGACCGATCCGGCCGCGGATCTGCCCGCGCGACGACGTCGACCTGGTCGCCCTCACCGTCAAGGCCGCCGACGCGCACACCGCCGCCGGAGACCCGTTGCGGGCACTCGCGCTGCTGCAGGACCAGCTCGAGCACGACCAGCAGCCCGGCGGCCTGGGGCGGCATCTCGTTGCTGATGGCGCTCGCCGGCGCAGCACTCAACGCCGACTCCCCGGTCAACCCGCTCGAGGCGACCAGCGAGGCACTGGGCATGCTCGACGACACGCAGACCAAGCTGCGTGCCAAGGTGCTCACGCTGCACGCGCGCGCGAGCGCCGGCATGGGCCGCGACGACGAGGCGCTGCGTTGGGCCACCGAGGCACGCGGGCTGACCGAGCGGCTGGGGATGCCGCGGGCCCTCGCAGACGTCAACACCACCCTGGCCAAGCTCGAGCACAAGGGTGGCGACCCGCTCGAGGCGCAGCGGTCCTTCGAGAAGATCGTCGCGCAGGCCCGGGCCGACTCCGACCTGCCCGCCGAGCTGCGTGGGCTCTACCTGCTCGGCAACCTGCACTTCGAGGCCGGCCAGCTCGACGAGGCGGCGGCGGTGTTCGAGGGCGCCGTCGAGCGCGCCACCCTGGCCGGCCGTCCGTGGGCGCCGTTCGGCTTCGATGCCCGGGTCATGGCCGCGGTGACGACGTACATCACGGGTGACTGGGCCAGCACGCTACGGCTGACGGAGGCGAGCGGTCTTCCGACGCCCCCGCTGCCGGAGGCGACGCTCAACGCCGTCGCGGTCGCCGTGCAGGCCGGGCGCGGCGAGGCAACCGGTCGGGACCTCCTCGAGACCGTCCGCCCCTGGTGGAACAAGGACGGCATGATCGCGCTCACCAGCGGCGCCGGGGCGATCGATCTGCTCGGTGACGCCGGCGACCTGGACGGGGCCCTCACGCTGCACGACGACCTGGTCGAGGTGGTCAGCTCGATCTGGCAGAACGAGAAGTTCCAGGCTCGCATCCGGCTCAGCGCGCTCGCGCTCGGCCAGATCGCCAGCCACGCCGCGCAGGCGAGCACTCAGCAACGGGAGGAGCTCGCGGGTCGTGCCGAGCATCTCACCGCGGCCGGCCGCCGGGTCTTCGCGCACGTGCAGAAGCGGCAGCGTCCCTTCGGTCCCGAGGGGCGCGCCTGGGTAGCCCGGCTGGAGGCCGAGGACGCCCGGGTGCGGTGGCTCACCGGCGTCCACCCGCCTGGTGAGGACGAGCTCCGGCAGACGTGGTCCGTCCGCCGTGGCCGCGTTCGCGGAGTTCGGCCACGCCTTGGAGCTGGCTCGCACCCAGGCCCGGCTCGCAGCCGTCCTGCGCGCTCAGGGTGAGGCAGGCCCCGCACGTGACCTGGTGGCGCAGGCCAACGTGACGGCACGACGCCTCGACGCGGAGCCGTTGCGCCGGGAGCTGCGCACCCTCGGCGCGCCCGCCCGCCGCGCAGAGAGCTCTCGTCCCGACGACACCCTGACGCCGCGCGAGCTCGAGATTCTCACCCTGGTCGCCCAAGGTCGGTCCAACGGCGACATCGCCCGCCAGCTCTTCATCAGCCCCAAGACCGTGAGCGTGCACGTGTCCAACATCTTGGCGAAGCTCGGTGCGACCGGGCGCACCGAGGCCGCGGCGATGGCCCGGCAACGGCAGCTGCTGCCCGACGGCTGAGCCACGACCTCAGCCGCGACCACTGTCGCGAGCCAGCAGGTCGACATCGGCGAAGAGCGCGCCGTCAGCGAGCCGCGGGTATCCCGGTCCACGGTCGAAGAACGGTTCGACACCGGCGTCGATCCGAACCTGACGAGCGGCCCGGAGCTCTGCGCGGAGACGCTCCGACGCAGCCACGTCCACGAGCGGCCCGGCCGTCGTGAGGTCGAGCACGACGCCGTAGTCGTCCCGTGCCCCCGGGGCCGAGACCTTGCCCCAGGTCACGTCGCGGATCACGTCGTCGTACGGCCGCTCGTACGGGTCACCCCATCCCCCGCCACCGGTCGTCCGGATCCGAATCACCTGCCCGGCCAGGACCGGCTCGGCGTCGGCGAGCGCGTCGACGGCCCGCTCCTCGGGTCCGCCTAGGTCGACCGTCACCTCGAACGGCTGCCCCGCGCGGCCGCCGTTGACGCCCCAGCAGGCCAGGATCGACCGGTCGGCGATCGACATGAAGTGGGCGTCCTTGAGCATCCGGATGTGTTTCTCATAGCCGAGCCCACCCCGATAGCGGCCGGCGCCACCGGAGTCGACCGCGAGGCCGAGCCGTTCGACCACGAACGGGAAGCGACCCTCGCTGAACTCCGATGGCAGGTTGCGGGAGTCCGGTACGACGTGGATCGTGTCCTCGCCGTCGGCGTAGAACCGGCCCCCGGATCCGCCGCCGAGCACCTCTCGCATCAGGTAGGGGTGGCCGTCGAGGTCGTCGCCGTACACGCCGGTGTAGCGGATCGTCTCCTGGTCGGCCGGCATCCGGCCGTCCACCGCCTTGGCGAGCGCGCCCGCAAGCACGCCGAGCAGCCGCAGGATCACGAAGGTGCGCGCGTTGGTGGGGGCCGGAAAGATCGGCGTGAGCAGCGTGCCCGGCGGGGGGAACCTCAGCTCGATGAGCGGCACCACCCCTTCGTTGACCTCGATCTGGGCCATCCGCTCCGGGTCGTCGGCCAGGTTGCGCAGGATCGGTGCCAGCCACTTCGTCAAGAAGTTCCCGTCGGCGTAGTCGCCGCAGTGGTTGATCGGTCCTCTGGCCTGCGGTGCCGTGCCGTCGAAGTCGATCACCAGCCGGCCGCCGTCGTCGGGGAGCTTGGTGAGGGTGATGCGCTGGGTGTGCAGCCGGGGCGGATCGACGCCGTCGTGCTCTGCGTAGTCCTCCCAGACGTAGCGGCCGTCGGGGATCTTGGCCAGGATCTCGCGCCGGAATGTCTCGGTGGTCTTGTCGAGAATCGCGTCGAAACAGGCCTCCACGTCGTCCCTTCCGTACCGGTCGAAGAGCTCGGCCATCCGGCGGGCGCCCATCAGGCACGCCGAGCACTCCGCGTCGAGGTCAGCGGCAAGGGACTCCGGCATCCGGGAGTTGCGGGTCATGATCGCCAACGCCGGCGCACACGGCACGCCCTGGTCCCACAGCTTGATCGGAGGCACCATCAGGCCCTCTTCGAAGACCGACGTCGCGTGCGACGGCATCGACCCCGGCACCGCGCCACCGATGTCGTCGTGATGACCGAACGCCTGGACGAAGGCGACGACGGTCGGACCGTCTGCCGCATCATGGAACACCGGCGCAGTCACACACAGGTCCGGGAGGTGCCCGATGCCCCCCTCCGACAGGTAGACGTCGTTGTGGAAGAACACGTCACCGGGGCGCATCGTGTCGATCGGGTGGTCTCGGACGACGGGGTGCACCAGTGCCGAGTAGGACCGACCGGTGAGCTTGCGAAGGTGGCGGTCGTGGATGCCTGCCCGGTAGTCGTGGGCGTCGCGAATCATCGGCGACCGGGACGTGCGACCGATCGCCGTCTCCACCTCTCGCTCGACCGAGGCCAGATAGCCCGCCACGATCTCGACCAGGATCGGGTCGACGTCCTTCGACGCGTCAGAGCGTGAGCGTGCCCCAGCAGGCCGAGATTCTGACAACCCGGTCATGACGGGTCGCCCTTGGTGATCACCAGGTTGCCGAGGCGGTCGACGACTGCGGCGTAGCCCGGGTGGACCGGCACCGTCGAGGAGTACTCCTCGATGACGGCGGGCCCGGTCACCTCGTCTCCGCTGCCCAACCGCGCGCGGTCGTACGACGGTGTCTCGAGCCAGGTGTCGAAGTACACCGTCCGGGTGCCGAGGTGGGCCTGGGATGCCCCGACGCCGTCCGCCACGTCTCGGATCTCGGGCCGACGGATCGGGCCGACGCCCGAGACGCGCAAGTTCACCCACTCCACCTCCTGCCGCGGTTCACCCCGGAAGTCGTAGCCGTACAGCCGGTGATGCTCGTCGTGGAACGACTCGGCGACCGCCTCGGTCAGCGTCGCCGACATCGGTCCATCGGGCACGGGCACCCTGACCTCGTACGCCTGGCCGAAGTAGCGGACGTCGGCGGTGCGCTCGAAGCGGCGCTCGGCAGCCCCGAACCCTTCCCGCTCGAGCGCGGCGGCCGCCTGCGCGCTGAGAGCGCCGTACACCTGCTCGACCGTCGCCAGGTCCAGGCTCGCATGTCGCATCACCGCCGTCTGGACGTAGTCGTTGCGTACGTCGACCGTGAGCAGCCCGTATGCCGAGAGGTTGCCCGGGTCGAGCGGGACCACGACTCCTCGAAGGCCGAGGACGTCCACCAGCCGGCAGGCCAGCAGCGAGCCGGACCCGCCGAACGTGACCAGGGTGAAGTCGCGCACGTCGAGTCCGCGCTGCACCGTGATCTGTCGCAGCGCATTGGCCTGATTCCAGGCGGAGATCTCCAGCACGCCGGTCGCTGCGGCTTCGACCGCGAGGCCGAGCTTGCCTGCCAGGTCGGTGAGGCCGGATCTCGCCAGCTCGACGTCGAGCGGGACCTCGCCACCGAGAAGGTGCGGTGGGATCCGGCCCAGCAGCAGGTGGGCGTCGGTGACGGTGGGCTGCTCGCCGCCATGCCCGTAGCACATCGGGCCGGGATCTGCGCCGGCCGACTGCGGCCCGACCTTGAGGGTGCCCTCAGGGCTGAGCCACGCGATCGAGCCGCCGCCGGCCCCCACCGTGACGACGTCGATCATCGGGATCTTGCTCGGGTAACCCCCGACGGACCCCTCGGTCGTCAGGGCCGGCTCACCGTCGACGACCACCGTCACGTCGGTCGACGTACCCCCGCCGTCGCAGGTCACGACCTGCGAGAACCCGGCAGCCCGGGCGACCACGGCCGCCCCGAGTGCACCAGCGGCCGGACCGGACAGCACCGTCGAGATCGGCTGATGCACCACCTCCTCGGCCGACAGCACCCCGCCGTTCGACTTCATCACGTAGAACGGCACCGCATGGGGGGCTTCGCCCCCCGCGTACTCCGCCAGGCGTGCCGCGATGGTCGCGACGTAGCGCCGAATGCCCGGCTTGACCGCGGCGTCCACCAGGGTCGTCACCGACCGCTCGTACTCCCGGTACTCGCGGAGCACCTCGGTGGAGATCGAGACGACCGCCGCGGGGTGGATCCGCGCGAGCACGTCACGCATGGCGTGCTCATGCGCGGGATTGGCGTAGGAATGCAGGAAGCAGACGCCGATCGCGCTGACGCCGAGCTCGCGGAAGAAGCGGGCGGCGGCCTCCGCCGACTCGAGGTCGAACGGCCGGATCTCGGAGCCGTCGGCTGCCAGCCGACCGCCCACCGTGCGGACCCGGTCGGCGGGCACGATGCGCGGCGGCTTGACCCAGAAGTAGGAGTTGCCGTACCCGTCGGGCACGGACTGCCGCGCGATCTCGAGCACGTGCCGATAGCCCTCGGTCGTGATGAAGCCCAGGTCCTGCACCTTGCCCTCGAGCAGCTGGTTGGTGGCCACGGTCGTGCCGTGGGACACCGCAGACACGGCGTCGCCCGCCAGATCCAGCGATGCCAGCACCTTGTCGACGCCCGCCATGAACCCGACGGCCGGGTCGGTCGGGGTCGACGGGGTCTTCGTGGTCGCGAGCTCGCCCGTCTCCTCGTCGACCGCGACCACGTCGGTGAAGGTTCCGCCGGTGTCGATGCCGATCCGGATGCGTCGGCCGTCGTGACCGGTCATGACAGGTCCGGAGGGAGCGTCGGCGTCCGGTTGCCCGCCTCCGTGGCCTGCTCGAACCCCGCCGCGATCTCCAGCAGTCTCCGGTCCTGGCGCGGCGCGGTGACGAGCTGCAGCCCGATCGGCAACCCCTCGGGCGAGAAGCCGGCCGGCACGGAGATGGCCGGACACCCGGTCACGGTGATCAGGTATGACGAGCGCATCCAGTCCAGGTAAGTCGGTTGCGGCACCCCGTTGACGACGTCGGGGTACTCGGCGTCCGCGCTGAAGGGGGGCACCTGGCTCACCGGCAGCGCGAGTACGTCGTAGGTCCCGAAGAAGCGGCGCACCCGCTCGCGGATCTTGGTCAGGTGTCCGTAGGCCTGAGCGAGGTCGGCACCGGTGAGGGCGGCGCCCCGCCGGATGTTCTCGCGCAGCGACGGCTTGAAGGCCTCCGGGCGCTTCTCCAGCAGCGCGCCGTAGGTGTCCTGGAACGCCCAGGCGCGCAGCGTCCGGAAGGCCGAGTCCGCCCCGGCGAGCCCCGGGTGCGCCTCGTCCACGATGGCACCCGCAGCGTCGAACACGGCGGCCTGCGCCCGCACCACCTCGGCCACGGCGGGATCGACCTCGAAGGCGCCGCCGACGTCGACCGTCAACGCGACCCGCAGTCCGGCGAGGTCCCCCTGCAGGGGCGGCCCGAAAGCGGCACCGGGAGTCTCGAGCGACAGCGGCGCCCGCCGGCTCGGGCCGGCGATGACCGAAAGCAGCAGGGCGACGTCGTCGACGTTGCGAGCCATCGGCCCACCGACCGAGATGATGTCCCACGCGTTGGTCGCCGGCCACTCCGGCACCCGCCCGACACTCGGCCGTAGCCCCACCACGTTGCAGAAGGACGCAGGGTTGCGCAGCGACCCACCCATGTCGCTGCCGTCGGCCAGCGGCACCATGCCGCTCGCGAGCGCCGCGGCGGCGCCGCCGCTCGAACCGCCCGCTGACCGGGACAGGTCGTACGGGTTCCGCGTCGTGCCGAAGACGGGGTTGAACGTGTGCGACCCGGCCGCCCACTCCGGCACGTTGGTCTTTCCGAGCGTCACCACCCCCGCTCCGCGGATGCGTTCGACGATCAGCTCGTCACGCCGGGGCACGTGGTCCGCCCGCAGTGGCGAGCCGAACGTCGTACGCCACCCCGCGACCTCGTGGGTGTCCTTGAACGCGAACGGGAGACCGTGCAGCGAGCCGATCCGGCCGCCGTGCGCGAGCTGTTCGTCCGCCTCGGCGGCGCGTTCGGCAGCCCGCTCCGAGTCGAGGCTGACGACGGCATTGACCACGGGGTTGGTGGCGTCGATCCGGGCTAGGTGCAGCTCGAGCAGCTCACGCGCGGAGATCTCCTTGGCCGCCACCGCCGCCACCATCTCGCGGGCGGTGCTCTCGTGGGTGATGGACATCGGTCAGCCTCGGCGCCGCGACAGCCACCCACCGACCAGCGCCCCCGCCAGTGCAGCGACCGCGCCGACCGCCACGCCGTACCCGAAGCCGGCCCCCCGGGACGCCGGCGCCGGGGCGGCCCAGACCCTCGCGGGAGCCGAGCCCTCCGCCGCCGAAGCGCCCTCGCCCACCTGGGCCGCTGAGGGCACGGTCTCGGTCGACGAAGCCGACTTCCCTGTCAGGACGTCATCGACGGCGGCGAAGAACTCCCCCGCTGTCTTCTTGGCCACCCCGCCCAGCATCCGCTGGCCGACCCCGCCGATCATCCCGCCCACCACCGCGTCGGCGGCGTAGGTCAGCGAGGTGGTGGAGAGGTCGAGCTCGCTCAAGGTGACGACCACGTCTGCGCTGACGGTCCCCGGTGCACCGGCGCCGGCCGCCCGCAGCACGAAGCTGTCGAGCGGACGCTGGTCGGTCAGCCGTACCTCGCCCTGGTAGGTGCCCTTGACCGAGGCCACCCCGGCGGTGATCGTCATCGCGTAGGTGTCTTCACCGACAGTCTCCAGCCGCTGGCATCCGGGGATCGTGCGCACCAGCACCGCGGGGTCGTTCAGCGCCTCCCACACGTCGCTGCGGGCGGCGTTCAACGTGGCGGATCCGGCCACCTTCATTCCTGCTCCGATCGGCTCGCCCTGCTGTCGGCCTTCGCAGCCACCCTAGAGCGGACGGCACCCGGCGCGCGCGATCCTGTCGAGACTCGGCGTGCCTGTCGGCGGCTCGGAGCGTGGGTCGCGGAAAATCAGCGGCCGACGGCTCGCACGGCGTGCAACCATCGGCAGATGACGCAATCGATGATCGAGGATCTCGCCCGGCATGAGCAGCATCTCCGCGACGCCCCCGGCGAGCTGGGCACCTTGTCGCTCATCGTGCGCAGGCCGGCCATCAACGAACGTGAGGTGCTCGAGGTCGGTGAGCTCGACGTGGAGCTGGGTCTCGTCGGCGACAACTGGCTGGAGCGGGCGACGTCGCGCGCGAAGGCCAGCGGCACACACCTCAACGCGCAGCTGAACGTCATGAGTGCGCGCATGGTCGGTCTGCTGGCAACGACCGATGCGGAGCGGGCCATGGCCGGAGACCAGCTCTACCTGGACCTCGACCTGTCGCGCGGCAACCTGCCGACCGGCACGCGCCTCGCCATCGGAGCCGACGCGGTCATCGAGGTGACGAGCAAACCGCACAACGGGTGCGCGAAGTTCCGCTCCCGCTTCGGCGCCGACGCCCTTGCCTTCGTCAACTCACCGCTCGGCAACGAGCTCCGCTTGCGTGGCTTCAACGCCAGGGTCGTGACGTCGGGAACCGTCCGCCGGGGCGACCCGGTGACCCGACTGGGGTGACGCAGGCGCTGTGTTCAGGCGGCGGACAGACCGGAGCGCAGCCGCAGCGCCAGGGCGACCTCGTTGGTGGTGACGATCCACACCCGTGGGTCGTTGAGCCAGCGGCGGAGTCCGCGCGGACCGTCCACGGTCCAGACCACCAAGGGCAGGCCGCGGCGATGTGTCCACCGGGCGACGCCCAGGAAGGCCAGCCAGTGGTTCGCCACCACGAGGTTGGCGTCGCAGCTCTGCAGCCGGCGGCCGGGGAACAGCTCCGACAACCGGCCTCGCACCTGCTCCCGCCACGACAGTCCGGCCCGGGACTTCCCGAGTGAGAGGCCGACCATCAGCTCCGGCTGCTCGGTGGTGCTCCAACGCCGGATGGCCGTCACCGCCTGGTCAACCCCCGTCGTCACCACGACGCAGTCGGCGCCCAGCACGTCGACCGCCCGCTTCACCGCGGCCAGCTCGTGACACGCGTCCGGTGCCTCGTCGTAGAGCTCGTGCGGCGACGCGAACTTCAGGTCCAAGTGCAGTCGCTTGTGCCCGCGGATCCGCTCGAGCGCCTCGTCGTACGTCGTGAGTCCGGGCGAGGCCGACCGCAGCTCCGCCAGCGTCAACGTCGCGACCCGGGGATGGCCTTCGGCCGTCGCAACCCGCGCGTCGTGCCGGACCACGAAGTGGCCGTCCGCGGTGCGTCGTACGTCGACCTCGACGTACTCGCACTCAAGCCCTAGCACCGTGTCGAGGGCAGCCGGGATCATCTCGTCGGGCGATCCTTTCGGCGCGCCGCACTGGTGCGCGGAGATCGCTACCACGGCCGACCCTCACCGATCTCGGCGGGCCGGATCACCAGCCGCTGCATGCTGCCGGCGCAGCTCGAAGAGCTCGCTGGGCGAGATCGGCATCCCCGTGATCGGGAAGCCCTCGGCGTCCTCGATCGCTGCCGCGATCGCGGCGGCGCTCGGGATGACCCCGGCCTCGCCCGCCCCCTTGACACCGAGCGGGTTGAGCGGCGACGGCGTTTCGAGATGGTCGATCTCGATCGACGGCACCTCGCTGGCGTAGGGCATCAGGAAGTCCATGAACGAGGCGTTGAGCAGCTGCCCGGAGGAGTCGTACTCCATCCGTTCGTAGAGCGCCCCGCCGACACCCTGGGCGACTCCCCCGTGGACCTGTCCCTCGACGATCATCGGGTTGATGAGGGTGCCGCAGTCGTGCACGACGCAGTACCGCAGGATGCGTATCTCGGCCGTCTGTGGGTCGGTCTCCACCACGACGGCGTGCATCCCGTTGGCGAAGGTGCAGCGCACCGGGGAGTAGTAGTCGGTCTCCTCGAGCCCCGGCTGCTCGTCCGGCCCGACCGGCGGCTGCGTCGGGTCGGCTGCGGTGGCGAACTGGGTTGCCTGGGCGGCCGCGGTGTCGAAGGCGTACCGCAGCGGGTTGGACAGCACCGCGACCGCGCTCAGGTCGATCTGTGCACCCGGGCTGCCCTGCACCTGCACCCGCCCGTCGACCACCTCCAGGTCGTCCACCGAGGCCTCGAGCGCGTCGGCCGCGATCCGCAGCGCCTTCGCGCGAACCTTGCGAGCGGTCAGCGCCACCGCGCTGCCGGACATGACCGCCGTACGGGAGGCGAAGGTGCCGACGGCGTACTTGAACCTTCTGGTGTCCCCGGTCGTCACCCGCACCCGCTCGAGAGGTACGCCGAGCTCGTCGGCCACGATCTGGGCCAGCATGGTCTGGTGGCCCTGGCCCTGGCTGGTGAGGCCGGTGGCGACCACGACGCTGCCATCGGTCTCGACCCGGATGTGGCCGCCTTCGTACGGCCCGACTCCGGTCCCCTCGACGTAGCAGCCGAGCCCGATGCCGATCCGGCGACCCGCTGCTGCTGCCTCCGCCTGGAGCGCGGCGAAGTCGTCCCAGCCGACCAGCGCCTTCAGCTTGGCCAGCGTCGCCGGGTAGTCCCCCGAGTCGTAGATCAGCGGCCTGCCGTCCTGGAAGATCAGCCCCTGGTCGAACGGCATCTCCTCCGGCTGGATGAAGTTCCGCTCCCGCACCAGGGTGCGGTCCAAGCCGCGCTCGTATGCGATCGCGTCCATCACCCGTTCCATCACGAAGCACCCCTGCGGCCGGCCCGCCCCTCGGTACGGCGTGACCAGCACCGTGTTGGTGTAGAGGCTCTGGAACTCCACCCGGTAGGCGCCGGGCTTGTACGGTCCGAGCAGCTGCGTCGAGGTCACGATGGGCACGATGAGCCCGTACGGGATGTAGGCGCCGTGGTCGTGCCAGAAGCGCACCGACAGCCCCAGCAGCCGGCCTTCGTGGTCGTAGCCGACATCGACCTCGTGCAGCTGGCCTCGCTCGTGCGCCGCCGAGACGAAGTGCTCGCGACGGTCCTCCACCCACTTCACCGGGCGGCCGAGCCGGATGGCCGCCCAGGGCACCAGCACCTCCTCCGGCCACGGGTGCACGATCTTGACGCCGAAGCCGCCACCGACGTCGGGTGTCACGACCTCGACCCGGTCCACCGGCAGGCCGAGCTTCGCTGCCACCGCCTGCCGCACGCTCGTCGACGTCTGCGTCGAGGTGTGCATCCGCAGCGACTCGTCGTCGGCGTCCCAGCGAGCATAGACACCCTTTCCCTCCAGCGGGGTCGACGCACTCCGCTCGATGGCGAGGGAGAGGCGTTGGCGGTGCGGTGCCGCGGCCAGCGCAGCCGCCGCATCGCCGACCTCCTGCACCATCGTGGCCGCGACGTTTCCCGGCACGTCGTCATGCACCAGGTCCGACCCGTCCCGAGCCGCCTCGATGCCGACCACGGGCGGCAGCACCTCGTAGCCGACCACGACCTGCGCGCAGGCGTCCTCGGCGACGTACCGGTCCTCGGCCACCACCATCACGATGGCCTCCCCCACGTGGTTGACCTGGTCCTTCGCCAGCGCGTACGGCGTCCGGCCGTGCGTGAGGGTCGCATGCGGGATCAGCAGGGGCAGCGCCTCGCGGGTGCGGCCGTCCAGGTCGTCGTAGGTGTAGATCGCCACGAGCCCGGCGATGTCGAGGGCCGCGTCGACGTCGATGTCCACGATTCGGGCGTGCGCATGGGGGCTCCGCACGAACGCCACCGCGAGCGCGTCGTGCCCCAGATCATCGAGATAGCGACCCTCGCCGCGCAGCAGCCGCGGGTCCTCGACCCTCGGGACCCGCGATCCGAACAGCTTCGTGGTCATCCGGCCGCCTCGGGCAGACGCTTGAGCTCCGCGGCCCGGAGCACCGCCGCGACGATGTTCTGGTAGCCGGTGCATCGGCAGAGGTTGCCCCCGATCGCCTCGCGCGCCTCCTGCTCGGTGGGGTCGTGGTGGTCCTCGAGGAAGGCGGTGATCGTGGTGACGAAACCCGGCGTGCAGAAGCCGCACTGCAGCGCGTGACAGTCGCGGAACGCCTGCTGCACCGGGCCGAGCACCCCGTCCTCCGCCGTGCAGCCCTCGATCGTCGTCACCGATGCGCCGTCGGCGCTGACGGCGAACATCAGGCACGAACGCATCGGCGCCCCGTCGACCAAGACGGTGCACGCGCCGCAGACCCCGTGCTCGCAGCCGACATGCGTGCCGGTCAGCCGTGCGTCGTGCCGGATGGCGTCGGACAGCAGCCGCCGGGCCGGCACCCGGAGTTCACGCACCACCCCGTTGAGGGTGATCGTCACGTCGTGCAGCGCTTCGGTGGTCATCGCTTGGCATCCCGGGTGGCGGCATGGCGGGTCGCAGTCACGATCGCTCTGCCGGAAAGGTGCCGGGCGAGCTGACGGCGGTAGTCGCTGCTGGCATGGATGTCCGACTCAGGATCGATGGCGCCCTCGACCAGCTCCGCCACTGCGTCCAGCTCACGGCCGGCTCTGTCGTCCACGAAGGCCGCGACGTCGGCGCCAGCGATGCCCGGCGTGACGTCGACGTACACCGGCACCGAGCCCACCCCGATGAGCACGAGAGCGGCGCCGGCCATCCGGCCGTCTGGGCCCGGCGTGACGACGGCACCGACGCCGACGATCGCGTAGTCGCCCTGGCGCCGCGACACCTCGAGCCAGCCCGCGCCCGAGTCGGCGGGGCGCCGCAGGAGGGTGGCGGAGACTGCGATCTCGTCGGGCTCCAGCGACGACTCCAGCGGGGCGACGGCCAGTCTGTCCGCGGCAATGGTCCGGCGGCCGCGGGCCTGCGAGACGACGGCGACACTCCCGCCGAGCAGCCGGAGCACGGCGGGCATCTCCGCGGCGGGGTCGGCGTGCACCAGGCTGCCCACGACCGTGCCGCGATTACGGATCGTCGGGTGCGCGACACAGGCCAGCGCCTGGCGCGCCAGGTCCTGGTGGTGGAGGGAGCGCTCGACCGTGCGGTGCCGGGCGACGGCTCCGACCCACAGCCCGTCGGGTCCGCCGGTCTCGACGCCGTCGAGGCCAGCAACGCGGTTGATGTCCACGATCCGGCTGGGCGCCGCCAGCCGCATGGACATCAGGGGCACCAGGCTCTGACCACCTGCCAGCACCTTCGCCTCGCCGTCGGCCATCAGCTCCAGCGCCTCGTCGAGCGTCGCCGGCCGGTGGTAGTCGAACGGGGCCGGCTTCACCCGCGCGACCCCAGCGTCGCGGGTGGGATCGAGCACACTGTCCGAAGCACCCCGTCATCCTTCCAGACCGGAGCACCCGTCAGGCGTGATGCTGACCATCGGCCGGGTCGGCCTCGTGCGCGCCGGGATGCCCGACCGCGATCGCCGTACCGCCGGTGCCGCGGCGCCGCGCGATCGTGTGGGCCAGGTGGTAGCCGACCACGACCACCAGCGTGCCGAGCGCGATGCCCTGGATCGAGAAGTCATCGGTGATCTGCAGGTTGGCGCCGCCGATGCCGATCGTGATGCCCGCTCCGATGGGGACGAGGTTGACCGGATCGGCGAAGTCGACGGCGTTCTCCTTCCAGATCTTCGCGCCGAGCAAGCCGATCATGCCGTAGAGCACGACCGTCACCCCGCCGAGCACGGCACTCGGCACGGCGAAGATCACGGCACCGACCTTCGGCACGAAGCCGAGGACGATCGCGACCGCGGCGGCCACGTAGTAGGCCGCGGTCGAGTAGACCCGAGTCGCCGCCATCACGCCGATGTTCTCCGCGTACGTCGTCGTGGGCGAGCCGCCGACGAAGCTCGCGATCGTCGTACCGACGCCGTCTCCGGAGAGGGCACGGCCTATCACCGGATCGAGGTCACGTTCGGTCATCTGGCCGACCGCCTTGACGTGGCCGATGTTCTCCGCCACGAGAGCGATGACCGCCGGCAGCACCAGCAGCACGAACGTCAGCTGGATGTCGGGGAGGTGCCACCCGACGACGCCCGCGTCGAAGTCGCTCTGGTCGGGAAGGCCGAACCAGGCCGCGTCGCGCACGGTTGAGAAGTCGATGCGATCCGCGGTGTACGACTTCGCGTCGGCCGTCGCGGGGAAGACGTGCGGCCCGAACACCAGGTCGAACATCCAGGCGGTCAGGCAACCGCCGATGAGCCCGACCAAGATGGACACGCGTCCCAGGAATCCCCGGAAGCCGACGGCA
The DNA here is from genome assembly GCA_963830495.1 of uncultured Actinomycetota bacterium. Taxonomy (GTDB): domain Bacteria; phylum Actinomycetota; class Actinomycetes; order Propionibacteriales; family Nocardioidaceae; genus CAWHMS01. The sequence continues at coordinate 792,631 of CAWHMS010000001.1, forward strand.
GCGACGATCGTGATCGTCATCGTGATCAGCGCGACCCAGTCGTCCGAAGCCCAGTACAGGCCGACCGTGGTCGGCCCGGTGCCGGCCGCGACGACGGCCAGGTTGAGCCCGATCAGCATGACGACCGCGCCGGTGACGACGGGAGGGAGGACGGCATTGACCGACCCCGGCCCGGCCACGTGCACCAGCACTCCGATGAGGGCGAGCACCACCCCGGCGACGAGGATCGCGCCGGTCAGGTTGGCGGCGTTGCCGCCGTCGGCTTAGATCGCGAAGGCGGCCCCGACGAAGGACGCGCTCGTGCCCAGGTAGCTCGGCACCCGGCCGCCGACGATCAGCAGGAAGCAGATGGTGGCGACCCCGCTCATGAGGATCGCGACGTTGGGGTCTAGGCCCATGATGATCGGGAAGACGAAGGATGCACCGAACATGGCGATCACGTGCTGGGCACCCAGCCCGGCGGTCCGGCCCCAGGACAGCCGCTCGTCGGGCGCCACCGCCGCTCCTGGTGGCGGGGTCTTGCCGTCGTACACGACCTTCCATCCCATGGCCATGGGTGCTCCTCTGCGTCTTGCGGACGCGCCGAAGCGTGCGGCGGAGGTGATCCGCTTCACCGCAGATCACCAGGCCCGACTGGAGGCGGCACGGCGATGCGACGCGCCCGGCGCCGGCCAGTTCGCCTGCGCCGGTGGAAGTGCGGCAGCGCAGCAGTTAGCGTCGCCACCAGAGCAGTCCTCGACTGCCCCACGAACTCAAGGGAGCCCCGCGTGCCCGAGCCCGCCGGCCACGGTGTGGTCGCCAGTGTGCTCTGCGTCGGCCTCGTGGACTCCCCCGACCGGACGCTGCGGGTGGTGCATCGCGCTGCTCACGCCGCGCAGCTGGCGGACGACTCGGGCCGGGTCGTGTGCTGCGTCATGAATCGCCGCGCGGTTCGTCTTCCCAGTGCGATCGTCCTTCCGGACGGCATCACGGTCCCGTCGTCGATCTCGGTCGGAGACGGCGCCGTGACGATCGCCGGCGTCCCCCAGCCGGTGGTTCGCTGGTTTCGACCCGCCCGCCCGCGCACGCCCCCGGTGCGCGGGCGCGTCGATGTCCGGGCCATCTCCGCCCTCGCGCGGGAGGTCCCCGAGCTGATCGGCCTCGGGCCCGGCCTGACGCCGTACGGCGACGACGTCGTCTCGGGCGCGCTGGTCGCGTGCCGGGCGGCCGCCCCCGGGTCCGAGCGGGAGATCGTCGCCGCACTCGCGCGCCTCGACCTGGAGCAGCGCACGACCGCGACCTCCGCCCACCTGGTGCGGGCAGCAGCGCACGGCTGGTGCGTGGACCCGGTCGCCGACTACCTCGTGGCGCTGGCCGGCGGCGGAGCGCTCGAGCCCAGCCGGCAGGCGCTGCTGTCGCTCGGCCGCACCTCCGGCGCCGGAGTGCTCGAGGGCATCCACCGGGTGTTCCGTGCCGAGCCGGACGAGGTGGCCGCGTGACTCGACACGTCGGGCTGCGATCCGGCGCCTACCAGGACTCGGTCACACTCATGCAGGTCAGTCGGGAGGTGAGCGATCGCGACGGCGTGCGAGCCGCGTTTGTCGCCATGGCAACAGAGCTCAACCTCGAGCTCTTGGTCGGCATGGGCTTCGTAGCACCCGAAGGGGCCGGACCCAACGACATGGTCGTCGCCGTGGAAGCCGAGCACGACGCCGCTCTCGAGGACGCGCTGTCGACACTCGACGCTGCGCTGTCGCGCCGTCCGACCAGCTCCGCCGGCGAGGTCGCGCTTCCACCGCCCACGGTGTCCGCGGCGGCGCGGCGTACGGCGGCGAACCTAGCCCTGGTCAGCACGCCGGGGCCGGTGGCGGCGATCGACGCCGCGGACGCCCTCGGCGCCGGGCTCGACGTCATGGTGTTCAGCGACAACGTGTCGGTGCTGCAGGAGGTAGCCCTCAAGGACCTTGCTGCGGCAGCCGGCCTGCTGGTCATGGGGCCCGACTGCGGGACGGCCGTCGTCGGCGGCGTCGGGCTGGGGTTCGCCAACGTGGTGCGACCGGGTCCGGTCGGCATCGTCGCTGCCTCGGGCACCGGCGCGCAGCACCTGATGTGCCTGCTCGACGGTGCCGGCATCGGGGTCACACACTGTCTCGGCGTGGGCGGTCGGGACCTGTCGGTCGAGGTCGCCGGGCGCTCGACGCGCGAGGCGATCGACCGGCTCGGTGCCGACACCGAGGTCACGACGATCGTGGTGGTGTCGAAGCCGCCGGCGGAGCAGATCGCCGCCGACGTCACGTCGTACGCGAGGACGACCGACAAGGACGTCGTCGTCGGGTATCTCGGCGTCGGCCGACCGGACCTCACTGCCACCGCGGCCGCAGTGGCCGAGAGCCTGGGGCGCGAGTGGCGCCCTCCTCGCTCGTGGGGCATCCTTCGCCCACGTCCCTCCGGGCGGGGCGGCCGAGCCATCCGCGGGTTGTACTCCGGCGGCACCCTGTGCGACGAGGCGATGATCATCGTCGCCCAGGCCTGCGGACCGGTCGCGTCCAACATCCCACTCGCAGGGCACCCCGCGCTCGACGACAGTCTGACCGCCGCGGGGCACACCTTCATCGACTTCGGCGACGACGCCCTGACGGCCGGGCGGCCGCACCCCATGATCGACGGCAGCCTCCGGCTCGACCGGCTCCGGACCGAGCTGGCCGACCCCGACGTGGGGGTCGTGCTGCTCGACGTCGTGCTCGGCCACGCAGCGCATCCCGACCCGGCCGCCGAGCTGGCCCCGGTGATCGCGGACGCGAGCACGCCGGTCGTGGTCGCCCTGGTCGGCACGCGGGACGACCCGCAGGACCTGGAGCGCACCGCGGACCGCCTGGCGGCCGCCGGAGCGCTGGTGCACGCCTCCAACGCCGAGGCGGCCCGGAGCGCGGTCGACCTCGTCGGGGAGGGGCAGTAATGAACGACGTGCGCGCGCCGCAGGCACCGGAGACCGTGGTCACGGCCGGCGCCACCCTGCTCGACGACGCGCTACGAGGACAGGGGGTCGACACGACCGCCGTCGACTGGCGACCACCGCCCGTCGGCACCGAGGCAGCTCTCACCCAGGTGATGCTCGACCCGCGCCGCTCGCCCGCCAACGCCGAGGCGCTGTCGCGGATGACCGCCGCCGCGGCTGGGCTGGTCGACGTGCGACCCGCGGCGGAGGCACTGGGTCTGCAGCGCGGTCATTTCCTGCACGCCGGCCCGCCGCTGGACTGGGAGCGGGCCTCGGGGCCGATGCGCGGCGCCCTCGTCGGTGCAGTGCTGCTCGAGGGGCTGGCGGAGACGGCCGACGAGGCCGTCACCCGGCTCTCAGCCGGCGACTTCACCTGGGAGCCGTGCCACCATCTCGGCGCGGTCGGGCCGATGGCGGGCGTCGTGTCGCCGTCGATGTGGATGGTCGAGCTGACCGACGACGTCCACGACCGCACGGCGTGGTGCTCGCTCAACGAGGGACTCGGGGCAGTGCTGCGGTACGGCGCGTACTCGCCCGAGGTGATCCAGCGGCTCCGGTGGATGAACGAGATCCTCGGGCCGGCGCTGCAGCTGGCCACCCGCGCCCGCGGGGCAATCGACGTCAAGGCGATCATCGCGCAGATGATCCAGATGGGCGACGAGGGCCACAACCGCAACCGCGCCGGCACGCTGATGCTGCTCAAGGAGTGGTTGCCGGACCTGATCGGCTCGGGGCTGCCCAGCAATGACGTCGCCGACGTGGTGCGCTTCGTCTCCGGCAATGACCACTTCTTCCTGAATCTGGTGATGCCGGCCTGCAAGCTCATCACCCAGGCGGCGCACGGCATACCCGGGTGCACGGTCGTCACCACCATGGCACGCAACGGCACCGACTTCGGCATCCGCGTCTCGGGGACCGGCGACGAGTGGTTCACCGGCCCGGCTCAGGTCGCCGACGGCCTCTTCCTCGGCAGCTTCGGGCCCGAGGACGCCAATCCCGACATCGGCGACTCGGCGATCACCGAGACGGCCGGGATCGGTGGTTTCGCGATGGCGACCGCTCCGGCGATCGTCCGCTTCGTCGGCGGCTCGGTGGCGGACGCGCTGGCAACCACCCGGCGGATGTACGACATCTGCGCCGGCGAGAACCCGGCGTGGGCACTGCCCGTCATGGACTTCCGCGGCACGCCCGCCGGCATCGACGTGACCGCCGTCGTGCGCACCGGCCGGCTGCCGCAGATCAACACTGGCATCGCCGGACGCGTCGCCGGCACCGGTCAGGTCGGCGCCGGCCTGGTCACGCCCCCGATGGAGTGCTTCACCGCCGCGCTCGAGGGACTCGCCGCGGCCGTTGCCGGCGACTGACGGGGAGTCGCCGCGATCGCCGCCTGGCTGGAGGCCGGCGGATCAGTCGTTGGCCTCGGTGCCGGACTGCTCGGCGACGATGGCCGCCAGCGACCGGGCCGCCTGTCTGGCCCGGTCCCCGTCCGAGCTCTGGATCGCCATCACCGACTGGGTGCTGCCGTCGTCGAGATCGATCAGCGCCCAGGGGCGATTCGCCGACAAGGACACTCGGACGATCTGCGCCCAGGCGAGCCGCCGCCGCCGGAAGCCGTTGACGACGGTGAGTCCGTCGGCATCAGCACGGGCGGACGTGCGGAACAGCGAGTAGAGCAGGGCCACCATCACGCCGAAGACGACCACCAGAGTGATCCGCTGGAAGGTCGAGAAGGTGTCCTGAACCTCGCGCGACATCAGCAGCCACAGCAGACTCATCATGACGATCAGCGCAACGGCTGCCATGGCAGCCGCCACCCGGACACCGAGCGGGCGGAACGTGTGTGGCAGGCCGACGTGGCCGGAGGTGCTCACAGCCGGCAGGCGTGGATGTCGGTGACGAGGATGCCGCGCGCTCCCAGGTCGTAGAGCTCGTCCATCACGTGGTGGGCGTCACCGCGGGGCACCATCGAGCGGACGGCATACCACCCCTCGCGGCGCAGCGGGGACACGGTCGGCGACTCGATGCCCGGGGTGAGCGCGCAGGCCGCCTCGACCTGCTCGACCCGGATGTCGTAGTCCATCATCACGTAGGTGCGAGCCACTAGCACGCCCTGCAGCCGGCGCATGAACACGGTGAACCCATCCGGGTCGGCCGCACCCTCCCGGCTCACGAGGACGGCCTCGGAGGTCAGGATCGGCTCGCCGAACGTCTCCAGCCCCGCCTGTCGCAGCGTGTTGCCCGTGGAAACCACGTCGGCGATGGCGTCGGCGACGCCCAGCCGGACAGCGGTCTCGACCGCCCCGTCCAGGCGGGTCACGTGCACGCCGAGCGCGCGCTCCTTGACGTAGTCCTCCACGATGCCGGCGTACGACGTGGCGACCCGGTGCCCGTCGAGATCCTCGACCGAGCCGAAGGCGCCGACCGGCGCCGCGAAGGAGAACAGGGACTCACCGAAGCCCAGGGTCAACCGCTCGTCCACCGGCGCGCGCGAGTCGAGCACCAGGTCACGGCCGGTGAGGCCGACGTCGAGCGTGCCCTCGCCGACGTACAGCGCGATGTCGCGCGGGCGCAGGTAGAAGAACTCCACCTCGTTGGCCGGGTCGGTCATGACCAGGTCGCGGGTGTCACGGCGCTGGCGGTAGCCCGCCTCGCCCAGGATCTCGGCGGCGGGTGCGGCGAGCGAGCCCTTGTTGGGTACGGCGATTCTCAGCATCGGGACCTCGTGCCTCTGTCAGAGGTGCGCATAGACGTCGTCGAGGGTGAGACCGCAGGCGAGCATCATCACCTGGGCCTGGTAGAGCAGCTGGCTGAGCTCCTCCGCGGCGCGGTCCGGGCCTTCGTGCTCGGCCGCCATCCACGACTCGGCAGCCTCCTCCACCAGCTTCTTGCCCACCTGGTGGACGCCGTCCCGCACCGCCGCGACAGTGCCAGACGTGGCGTCGTCGGCAGCCAGCTTTGCGGTCAGCTCGGCGTACAGGTCGTCGAAGGTCTTCATCGCCATCCAGCGTAGTCGTCAGGACTGCCGGATCGACTTGAGCGTCAGCGCCGTGGACACCGCCGCATGGGTGGCCTCGTAGCCCTTGTCCTCCGACGACCCGGCCAAGCCGGCGCGCTCTCGCGCCTGCTGGTCGTCGTCGCAGGTGAGGATGCCGAAGCCGACCGGTATGCCGGCATCGAGCGCGACCCGGGAGAGACCGTCGGTGACCGCCCGGCAGACGTAGTCGAAGTGCGGCGTACCACCGCGCACCACCACGCCCAGGGCCACCACAGCATCGAAGCCCTGCCGGGCCAGGCCCTGCGCGACAAGGGGCAGCTCGAAGCTGCCCGGTGCGCGGACGAGGCTGGAGGACTCGACCTTGGCGTCGGCCAGCGCTCTGCGTGCCCCCCCGAGCAACCCGTCCATGACTTCCGGATGCCACTCCGCGGCCACCACCGCCACCCGGAGCCCGCTTCCGTCCAGGGCCGTGAGTCTCGGCTGTCCCGCACCGCTCATGAGGGTTGTCCTTCCGGGTCGTGGGTCGGGTCCGATGCGTCGAGATGCTCCAGCGCGTGACCCATCCGGTCACGTTTGGTCGCCAGGTAGCGGCGGTTGTCGTCGTGGGCGGGGATCGGCACCGGGATCCTGGCCTGGACGCTGATGCCGTAGGCCTCCAACGCCGTCATCTTCTCGGGGTTGTTGGTGAGCAGCCGGACCGACGCCACCCCGAGGTCGTGCAGGATCTGTGCTCCCGTGCCGTAGTCGCGGGAGTCGGCGGGCAGGCCAAGCTCGAGGTTGGCGTCGACGGTGTCGTGGCCGTCGTCCTGCAGGGTGTAGGCCCGGAGCTTGTGCAGCAGCCCGATCCCGCGGCCCTCGTGCCCGCGCAGGTAGACCACGACCCCTCGGCCCTCGGTCGTCACGGCGTCGATCGCCTGGTGCAGCTGGGCGCCGCAGTCGCAGCGACGCGATCCGAAGACGTCGCCAGTGAGGCACTCCGAGTGCAGCCGGACCAGCACGCCGCCACCGTCAGCCACGTCGCCGAGCACCAGTGCCATGTGCTCGGAGCCGTCGACCAGGTTGCGGTAGCCCACCGCCCGGAAGGCACCTCCCTCCAGGGGCAGCCGGGTCTCGGCCACCCGCGCCACCTGCCGCTCGTGCTGCCTGCGGTAGCGGATCAGGTCCGCGATCGAAATGAGCACCAGACCGTGCTCGTCGGCGAAGTCGCGCAGGTCACGACCGCGCTTCATCGTGCCGTCGTCGTTGACCAGCTCGGAAATGCCGCCGGCCGGAGTCAGCCCGGCCAGGCGGGCCAGGTCGACGGCCGCCTCGGTGTGCCCCGGCCGCACCAGTACCCCGCCGTCCCGAGCCCGCAACGGGAACACGTGGCCGGGCTGCACCACCTCGAACGGCTCGGTCGCCGAGTCGACGAGCACCCGGATCGTGTGCGCCCGGTCCGCCGCCGAGATGCCCGTCGTGACACCGTCGCGTGCGTCGACGGAGATGGTGTACGCCGTACGCATCCGCTCCCTGTTGTGCGGTGTCATGAGTGGGATCGCGAGCCGGTCGAGCGCCGTACCCTCCATCGGCACACAGATCACTCCGCTGGAGTAGCGGATCGTAAAGGCCAGCAGCTCCGCCGTCGCCTTCCCGGCGGCGAAGACCAGATCTCCCTCGTTCTCCCGCTGCTCATCGTCGACGACCACGACCGGCCGCCCGGCGGCAATGTCCTCGATCGCCCGCTCGATCGGGTCGAGCCGGAGCGCCTCAGGCATGGACGGACTCCTCTCGCTGCGCACCGTCGCCACCGGCGGGACCGGGCGGCCCGGCCGACACTGGAGCCAGCCGGCGCTCTGCCCGCGCCCACGCGACGAAGCCGACCACGCAGAAGACGCCGTAGACCGCATAGAGCGCGGCGCTCGGATAGTAGCCCGCCTTCAGCAGCAGTGGCACTCCGACGATGTCCACGCCGATCCAGATCCACCAGAAGTCCACGAATCCCTTGGCCATCCCGTACGTCGCCAGGATGCTGCCGGTGAGGATCCAGGCATCCGGCAGCGGCCCCCACGACCCGAGCTGCTCCAGCGCCCAGCGGAAGACCACCATCATCATCACCCCGGCGAGGATCATGCTGCGCAGCTCGTTGGCCGTGGCCCAGCGGGGGGTGATCGCGCCGCCGTCGGCGGCGCCGCCGGCTCGCATGCTGCGCATCCACCGCCACCAGCCATAGCTGCTGACCGCGAAGAAGAAGACCTGACGGGCGGCCTGACCGTAGAGGTCGTTGTCCTGGGGCTTGTCGAGCTCCAGCGCGAAGATGCCGCCGACGAAGACGGTGAACAGCAGGGCGTTGCCGATCATGCCGACCGGCCAGGCCCAGACGACGCGGCGCATGCCGAGCACGGCGCTCGCGAGACCGAAGCCGTTGCCGACCACCTCGCGGACGAGGATCGGCTCTCCCGCGATCGTCCAGGTGCCTTCGAGAAGCCACTCCAACGGGCCCATCAGATCTCCTCCCCCGTCCTAGTGACGGCGCCAGATGGTCCGCCGAGCAGTCGCTCGACATACTTGGCCACCACGTCGACCTCGAGGTTGACGAGGTCGCCGGGCTGCTTGCCGCCGAGTGTGGTGGCCGCCAGCGTCGTCGGGATCAGGCTGACCGCGAACGAGGGCCGGTCACCATCGGTCAGGTCGCTGACGGTGAGTGAGACGCCGTCCACGGTGATCGACCCCTTGACCGCCACATATCGGGCGAGCTCCGCCGGCAGCCCGATCGTGACGACGTCCCAGTGCGGGCTCGGCTCCCGGGCGAGGATGCTGCCGGTCCCGTCGACGTGTCCCTGTACGAGATGCCCGCCGAGCCGGCCACCCGCCGGAACCGCCCGCTCCAGGTTGACCCGGGAGCCGGGCACCAGGGACCCCAACGACGTCCGGTCCAGGCTCTCGCGCATCACGTCCACGGTGAAGGTCTCTCGGTCGTGGTCGACCACTGTCAGGCAGCAGCCGTTGACCGAGATCGACGCGCCGTGCGTCGCATCGGCCACGACCGTCGGTCCGCGGACGGTGAGTCGGGCGGCGTCGGCGAGGACGTCGAGTGCCACCACCTCGCCCAGCTCTTCCACGATGCCGGTGAACATCAGTGCCTGCCTCTCATCGTGATGCGTACGTCGTCATCCAGCCGGGCCACGTCGACCAGGTCGAAACGGACCAGATCGGCGATCGTGGCCACGCCCAGGTCTGCCACAGCCAGGCGGCCGCTCCCCAGCAAGGCCGGGGCGACGTACGCCACGACCTCGTCCACCAGGTCGGCGCGCACGAACGCAGCCGCCAGCGTGGGTCCCCCCTCCAGCCACACGTGCTGGCAATCCCGGCCGAAGAGAGTCGCCAGTGCCGCGGCCGGATCCCTGGTCTGCAGCGGCAGGGTGTCGGCCTGGTCGTCGAAGACGTGCAGGTCGGCTGGCAGCGTCCGCTCCCCCATGACAACGCGCAGCGGCTGATCGCGTCGTGGCAGCGCCCGGCCGTCGCCGTCACGCGCGGTGAGCCGGGGGTCGTCGGCGACGACCGTCCCGGTGCCGACGAGGATCGCGTCACACCTGGCCCGGCGCCGGTGCACGTCCGCGCGTGCCGCTGGGCCGGTGATCCACATCGAGGTGCCGTCGGCCGCAGCCGACCTGCCATCGAGCGTCGCGGCGAACTTCCAGGTGACGAAGGGGCGCCCGAGCCGCATCGCGGCCGACCAGATCTCGTTGACGGCCGCCGCCTCCGACCCGAGCACGCCCGACTCGACCTCGACGCCCGCGGCGGCGAGCGCGGCATGCCCGCCCCGCGCCACCGGGTTCGGGTCCGACTGTGCATAGACGACCCTGGCCACCCCTGCCTCGATGAGGGCCCTGGCGCACGGCCCGGTGCGCCCGATGTGGTTGCACGGCTCCAGCGTGACGACGACCGTGCCGCCACGAGCGCGATCCGCTGCTCTCAGCAACGCCGCGATCTCGGCATGCGGATGGCCGGCGCCGCGGTGATAGCCCTCTCCGACCTGCTCGCCGGAAGAGTCGAGCACGACCGCACCGACCCGCGGGTTCGGACCCCGGGGCACGCCCGGCGAGCAGGCCAGCGTGAGCGCATGGCGCATGGCCGCGATCTCGACGAGGTTCGCCATCGTCGCCTCTCCGGTCCGGGTCGGACTCCGGGGCGACGGGCTCACGCCGTACCACGCGTGCCAGCAACGCAGCCGACCCGAGGGCGACCGGCGACCGGACGGTGGCGGCGGGCGTGCATCCTCCCATCCGGACTCTCACCGTCGGTCCCGGAGTTGCACCGGATCAACCAACCGCTGGCTGCGGCCGGGTCGCGGACTGTCACCGCCGGTTCGGACTTTCACCGACCCCGGAGCACGCTGGTGCTACACACCATTGTCGACACCCAGCCTGCCACGTCGGCCAAGCAGGCGAAACGCCCCCTCCCGTTGTTGCCCGCGCGGCGGGCGGTGGCGGGCGGTCACGAGCGCGCGTTCGCCGACCGAGCGGCTCAGTGCCCGGCAGCCCGTTCGGCCTGCGCGCGCAACGACGCCACCACGCCGTCGGGGTCGTCGGCGCCGAAGACGGCCGAGCCCGCGACGAAGACGTCGGCCCCCGCCTCGGCGCAGCGCTCGATGGTGTCGGCCGAGACGCCGCCGTCGACCTGCAACCAGATGTCGCCACCGTGCCGGGCGATCAAGGCCGCGGCGCGGCGGATCTTGGGCAGGCACAGGTCCAGGAAGGACTGCCCACCGAAGCCGGGCTCGACCGTCATCACCAGCAGCATGTCGATCTCACCGAGCAGGTCCTCGTAGGGCTCCACCTGCGTCGCCGGGCGCAGCGCGAGCCCGGCCCGGGCACCGAGCGAGCGCAGCTCGCGGGCCAGCCGCACCGGCGCCGTGGCGGCCTCGACGTGGAACGTGACGTTGGCGGCACCCGCGTCGACGTACGCCGGCGCCCAACGATCCGGGTCCTCGATCATGAGATGGCAGTCCAGCGGCTGCGCCGACACCTTGGCCAGCGCCTCCACCACCGGCTGGCCCAACGTCAGGTTCGGCACGAAGTGGTTGTCCATGACGTCCACGTGCAACCAGTCGGCACCGGGCACGGCCGCGGCCGCCGCCTGAAGGTTGGCGAAGTCGGCCGAGAGCAGGCTCGGCGAGATCTGAATGCCCATCGCGGGGAGTGTAGGGCTTCCGCGGCACTCCGTCAGGGGGCGGGCGTGGGCCGTCCGTCGTCGCGCCACTTCGGCGGCGGTGCCTCGTACGACGTCAACCGGTCCAGCAGGACCGTCACGTCCGAGTCGACGGACATCATGTCGCGGTGCTCCGCGGTCAGGAAGCCCTCCTCGACCATGTGCGCCGTCAGCCGCTGCAGCGAGGCGAAGTAGCCGCCGAGGTCGAGGACTCCGATCGGCTTCTGGTGCAGCCCGAGCTGAGCCCAGGTCCACACCTCGAAGAGCTCCTCCAGCGTCCCCGCACCACCCGGCAACGCCACGAAGCCGTCCGCGAGCTCGGCCATCCGCGCCTTGCGCTCGTGCATCCCCTCGACCACGTCGAGCCGGGTTAGGCCCCGGTGCGCGATCTCCCGGTCCACAAGGGCGCGAGGGATGACGCCCCAGACCTCACCACTGGCGTCGAGGGCGGCATCGGCGACCACCGCCATGGTTCCCACGCTCGCGCCGCCGTAGACGAGTCCGATGCCGCGCTCGGCCAGCGACCGGCCGAGCAGTCTGGCGCCGTCGACGTACGTCGATCCGCGGCCGGTCGACGATCCACAGAACACGCAGACACGCACTCGTCGACCCTAGCCGCGGCACTCGGCTGCGCCTCGGTAACCTCGGCCGGTGACCGCACCTGACGACCCTCGCGCCCGCCGGGCGTCGGACTGCTACTCCTGCCAGGGCAACGACGCCGACACGTTGCCACCGCGCGAAGCGGTGCTCCGGACCGAGCACTGGCGGGTGGCTCATGCCTTCGACACCGACCTTCCCGGTTGGCTGGTGCTGGTGCCGAGGCGACACGTGACGGCGCTGTCGGATCTCTCCACCGAAGAAGCCGCCGAGCTCGGGCCGCTGCTGCACGATCTGAGCACCGCACTCACGGCCGAGCTCGGCTGCGTGAAGACGTACGTCATGCAGTTCGCCGAGGCCGAGGGCTTCTCGCACGTCCACTTCCACGTCGTCCCGCGGATGCCTGACCTCGACGACGAGCGGCGGGGGCCGGGCATCTTCGCGCATCTCGGCCGGCCGCAGGGCGAGAGGCTGACCGGCGACACCCAGGACGCGCTGGCGCTCCGCCTCGCGGCGCACCTGGCGCGGGCCAGGTGACCCGCGGGTGTCGGCGCCGCCCTCCCACCAGCGCCTCAGCGGCGCCGTAGCAGCGCCATGAACATCGCGTCGGTGCCATGCCGGTGCGGCCAGAGCTGCACGGAAGGTCCCTCACCGACGTGCGGCACCTGCTCCAGCAGAGCGCGCGCATCCTCCTCGCGCACGTCGGGGCGCTCGCCCAGCACGGCGTCAACGACTCCCCTGGTCTCGGCCACGAGCGGGGAGCAGGTCACGTAGGCCACGGCGCCACCTGGCCGCACCAACTCCAGGGCCGAGGTCAGCAGCGCTCGCTGCAGCGGCACCAGGGCCGAGACATCCTCCGCGGTCCGCCGCCAGCGGGACTCGGGTCGACGTCGCAGCGCACCCACGCCGCTGCACGGTGCGTCGACCAGGACACGGTCGAACGAGGCCGGGGCGAACGGCGGTCGGAGCCCGTCGGCCGCGATCACCCCGCACCCATCGGCGTACCCGCGGACCCCCCGCCGGACCAGCAACGCCCGGTGCGGCTGCCGCTCCCCGGCGACGACGGTGGCGCCGCGCTGCCGCGCGAGTCCGGTCAGCAGCGCCGCCTTGCCGCCTGGCCCCGCGCACAGGTCGAGCCAGCGGGGATCCGGGCCGGGGACGTGCGCCCGTGCGAGCACCAGTGCAGCCAGCTGCGAACCCTCGTCCTGGACTCCTGCGCGTCCCTGCCGAACTGCCGGTACGGCGCCGGGATCGCCAGCCGGCAGCGTCGCGGCGTACGGCGACCAGCGCCCCGCCTCCGCACCTGCCTCGATCAGCTCGCCGACCTCGGCAAGGCCCGGGCGCACCACGAGGGAGACGCTCGGCGCAGCGTTATCTGCGGCGAGGGCGTCCGCCAGCTCGGCATCGTCCGGCAAGGCTGCGGCCAGCTCCTCGACGATCCATCGGGGGTGTGCGTACCGCACCGCCAGGTGGCCGACCAGGTCGCGATCGGCCGGCGGCGCTACCTCGGCCACCCACTCGTCAGCACTCCTGCCGCCGACCTTGCGCAACACCGCGTTGACCAGGCGCACGGGTCGCTCCCCGACCGCATCCCGGACCAGCTCGACGCTGGTCCCGACGGCTGCGTGCGCGGGAACGCGCATGTTGAGCAGCTGATGGCTGCCGAGCCGCATCGCCACCGCCACCTCCGGCTGCAGCCCGGCGACTCCCTCGCCGAGGTGCCGCTCGAGCACGGCGTCGTAGAAGCCCTGTCGCCGCGCCGTCCCGTGCGCGAGCTCGGTGGCGAACGCCCGGTCGCGCTGGTCGAGGGCAGAGCTCCGCAGCAACCCGGGCAGCACCAGGTTGAGGTAGGCGTCTTGGCGTTCGACCTGGAGCAGCGCACCGAACGCGAGTGCGCGCGCCTCGTCCACCCGGGTCCGGGCCCGGCCTCGCCGAGGCTCGGCTGCCACCATCAGTCCAGCGCCTCGAGCGGCTCGCGCAGCCCGCGGGCCCAGTCGGCGGCAGCCGTCGTCGGCTTGCCCTGGGCCTGCACGTTCCCGAGCTCGACGGCGCCGCTTCCGGTGCCGACCAGGACGCTCCGCTTCCCGATCTCGAGCCGTCCTGGAGGCAGCTCCGGACCATCGGTGCGCAGCGTGACCGGGCCGAGCTTGAGCCGCGACCCGGCCGCGGTCGTCCAGGCGCCCGGCGCCGGCGTGCATCCGCGCACCAGTCGATCGATCACGAAGGCCGGAGCGGTCCAGTCCACGCGCGCCTCCTCGACGCTCACCTTCGGTGCGTGCGACACGCCTTCGGAGGGCTGCTGCCTGGCATCCAGCGCACCGCTCTCGATGCCGTCGAGCGTTGCCACCAACAGGCCCGCGCCGTGCTCGGCGAGCCGCCCCAGCAAGGACCCCGCCGTGTCGTCGGCGCGGACCCTCTCGGTCAGTACGCCGTACGTCGGACCCGCATCGAGCGCGCGGACGATCCGAAACGTCGTCGCGCCCGTTACCTCGTCGCCGGCGATCACGGCGCGCTGCACGGGGGCCGCCCCCCGCCAGGCCGGCAACAGCGAGAAGTGCAGGTTGACCCAGCCGTGTGCCGGGATCGCCAACGCCTCGTCGGGCAGCAGTCCGCCGTACGCCACCACCGGGCAGCACTCCGGGGCGACTACGCGAAGCTGGTCCAGGAACTCCGGATCTCGCGGCGACGAAGGTCGCAGCACGTCGATGCCGAGCTCGAGGGCACGCTGCGCCACCGGTGACGCGGTCAGCCGACGACCGCGGCCGGCCGGCGCATCCGGCCGGGTGACCACGGCGACCACCTCGTGTCGGCTGGCGACCAGCGCCTCCAGCGACCGCACAGCGACGTCGGGGGTGCCGGCGAAGACCAGCCGCATGGCCTAAAGGCCTCGACCGAACATGGGGTGCGGTGATTCCTTGACCACCGGCGCCGACAGTCCGCTCCACTCGGCTTCGCGGATCGCCTTCATGGCCGCCTTGCGGGTGGTCGGGTCGAGCCGGTCGACGAAGAGGACGCCGTCGAGGTGGTCGGTCTCGTGCTGCAGGCAGCGCGCCAGCAGATCGGTGCCCTCGATGACCACCGGCTCGCCGTACATCGTGAAGCCCCGCGCCACGACGCCGTCCGCGCGTGTGCAGTCGAATGTCAGTCCGGGGATCGACAGACAGCCCTCGTCTCCGGTCTGGGTCTCCTCCGACAACGTCAGCTCGGGGTTGACGAGGTGGCCGACGACCCCGTCGACGTTGTACGTGAACACCCGCAGCCCGACGCCGAGCTGTGGCGCGGCCAAGCCGGAGCCGGGCGCCTCGAGCATGGTGTCGGTGAGATCGTCCACGAGCATCCGCAGCTCCTTGTCGAAGTCCACGACGGGTGCGGCCACGGTGCGCAGGATGGGGTCACCGAAGAGGCGGATCTCTCGGACAGCCACGCGGCGTCTCTCCCATCGGTTGGCACGGCGGCGGGCCGCTCAAGTCTAGGCAAGGTCGTCGGAGTCGATCTGCACCCGCACGGGCGGCAGCTTGCGACTGCTGCGCGCGGCCTGCAGCTGTTGCAGCGCCCGGGACAGCCCGGCACCCCTGCTGCGCTCGGTGCGCAGCACCAGCCGCGACCGGCCGTCGCCCACCTCGACCGGCCCCAGCACCTGCGACCCCCGGGGCAACGCCAGGCCGGCCAGCGACTCGGTCAGCTGCTCGGGACTGCCGGTGATCGTGGCCATCCGCAGGGCAGGTGTCAGCCCGGCGGAGCGGCGCTCGGCCAGCTCACGCGCCGCGAACCCGGCAGGGTCCCAGCGAACCAGCGCCTGCAACGCGAGGTGACCGGGATCTCCCACCGCCACGACACGTCCACCGAGCGCCCCGGGGCGGACCCGGCACCCGACGGCGCACCAACGGCGCAGCGCCTCCTCCGATGCTCGCAGCCCGGGCATGCTCAGCGTCAGCCAGGTGTCCAGCAGGACGGCGGCCGCGAACCCACCGGGGGCGACCGGCTCCGCTCCAGGTGTCGCGATCACGATGGCCGGCTTGTCCGTGACGCTGTCGAGCACGTGGTCACCGCCGGACACGACCACCGTAGTACCGGGGAAGCTCCTGCCCCACTCCTCCGCCGTACGCAAGGAACCCACCACCGGCGTCCGCAGCCGAGCGGCTCCGCAGCCGTCGCACTGCCAGGCGTCGGCAGCCAGGTTGCACCACCGGCAGGCCGGTGCCGCCACGGCCGCCCGCCGCGCCAAAGGTCCGGTGCATGCGGAACAGCGGGCAGGGCGACGGCACCTCGCACACCCGAGCGTGGGCTGGTAGCCGCCGCGCGGGTGGTGCACCAGCACGGGCCCCTCGGCGAGCGCCGCCCGCACCACCTCGAAGACGCGCCTCGGCATTCGGGCGACGGTCGCGGCAGCATCCCGGCCCAGCTCGGCGTCGGACTCACCGGTCACGTGCACCTGCGGCGCGGCGGCACGCTGGGTCGCCCGTGTCGGTGCCAGCTCTGCCGCCCAGCCGGACTCGACGAGCGCCTGCGCCTCGCAGCTGCGAGTCCAGCCGCCGATCAGGGCGGCCGCCTGCTCGTGAAACGCCCGCAGCAGCAACACCTCGCGCGCGTGGGGGTACGGCGCGCGGGGTTCAGCGAACAGGTCATCACCGTCGTCCCAGATCACGACCAGGCCCAGGTCGTGCACGGGCGCGAACGCAGCCGCCCGAGTGCCGACCACGATCGGCACTTGGCCCCGGCTGACTGCGAGGAACGCCCGGTACCGTGCGGCCGGGCCGAGGTCGGCCGTCAATGTGACGTGCGAGCCTGCACCCAGGACCGCCTCGACCGCGGTGGACACCCGGGCCACGTCGCGGGCGTCGGGGACACAGAGCACGCTGCCCCGACCTGCGGCGGCAGTCGCCGCAGCAGCAGTGGCGAGCTGCGCCGCCCAGTCCGCTCCGGGCGCGGCGCCCCAGACCGCCCGCGGGGTCTCCCCCGCCGAGAGCCGATGGAGGAACCTGCTGCCCCCGGGCTCCGCCGACCACGTCGGCTCGAGGTCCGTCGGCCCGACCATCGGCAGCGGCTCCCGCGGCTCGGCCTGCTCCGCCTCGACGCGCGCGTGCCGCGGCGGCACCGCCAACCTCAGGACGTCGGCCAGCGTGCCGGCGTAGCGGTCGGCCACCTGCCTGGCCAGCCGCACCACGGGTGGGGCCAGCACCGGCTCGGCGGAGACGACGCGCCGCAGCGGAGCGAGCCTGCCCTCATGGTCGGTCTCCGCTCGACGTTCGACGACGAAGCCGTCGACGTCGCGACCGGAGAAGCGCACCTTGACCCGGCAGCCGGGCTGCGCGTCGGCGGCCATGGTCGCCGGCACCAGGTAGTCAAAGTGCCGATCCAGGTGGGCCAGCGGCAGGTCGACCGCGACCCGGGCCACCGGGCGGTCAGCAGCCGGCCCGGGTGCCGCCCTCGGCCGACGCGCCCGCACCCTGCTCTTGAGCAGGGCGAGCTGCTCGGCCGGAGGCGTGTCGGTTTCGCTCACGTCCTAGTTCTACCAACTGCCGCCGACGTACCCGGGCCGCTTTGCACAGGGCAACGGAGAGGGAACGGCCGGCCGTGGCCACCGCGACCGAGCGTCCCGGTGCTGCTCAGAGCGCGGCGCGCAGTGCGTCGACCCTGTCGGTGCGCTCCCAGCTGAAGTCCGGCAGCGCACGCCCGAAGTGGCCGTAGGCCGCCGTCTGCGCGTAGATCGGTCGGAGCAGGTCGAGATCCCGGATGATCGCAGCCGGCCGCAGGTCGAACACCTCGACGACTGCGCGGCGGATGTCCTCGACCGGGGCGGCCTCGGTACCGAAGCAGTCGACGTAGAAGCCGACCGGGTGGGACTTGCCGATCGCGTAGGCGACCTGCACCTCGCAGCGCCTGGCCAGCCCCGCGGCCACGACGTGCTTGGCCACCCAGCGCATCGCGTAGGCCGCAGACCGGTCGACCTTGGAGGGGTCCTTGCCGCTGAAGGCGCCGCCGCCGTGCCGGGCCATGCCGCCGTAGGTGTCGATGATGATCTTGCGGCCGGTGAGCCCGGCGTCGCCCATCGGCCCGCCCACCTCGAACCGACCGGTGGGGTTGACGAGCAGCCGGTAGTCGCTGGCGTCGATCTCGAGGTTGCTGAGCACGTCGTCGACCACGTGCTTCTTGATGTCCGGGGCGAGCATCGCGTCGAGGTCGATGTCCCCGGCGTGCTGCGTGGACACCACGACCGTGTCGACCCGGACCGGCCGGTCGGCGTCATACTCGATCGTCACTTGGGTCTTGCCGTCGGGTCGGAGGTAGGCCATGGTGCCGTCGCGCCGTACGTCGGACAGCCGTTGGGCGAGCCGGTGCGCCACCGTGATCGGCAGCGGCATCAGCTCGGGGGTCTCGTCGCAGGCGAAGCCGAACATCAGGCCCTGGTCGCCCGCACCCTGCCGGTCGAGCGGGTCGACGGAGTGGTCGTGCCGCTCCTCGTAGGCGTCGTCGACGCCCTGCGCGATGTCGGGGGACTGTGCCCCGATGCACACCTGGACACCGCAGGAAGCGCCGTCGAACCCCTTCTTCGAGGAGTCGTAACCGATGTCGAGGATCCGCTTGCGCACCAGGTCGGAGATGGGCACGTACGCCGTCGTTGTCACCTCGCCGGCCACCACCACGAGCCCCGTCGTCACCAGCGTCTCGACCGCGACCCGGCTGGCCGGATCCTCGGTGAGAAGAGCGTCCAGGACGGTGTCGCTGATCTGGTCGGCAATCTTGTCAGGATGCCCCTCGGTGACGGACTCCGAGGTGAAGAGACGACCAGGCACGTAGTTCTCCTTGGACAGGCAATGCGACGGTGAGAGCCTACGGTAACCGGGCCGGCGGAACGCTGAGCGGCTGTCTCGTCAGGGGATGCGCGCGGCGACCAGGTCCCAGACGACGTGCGCCAACGCCGCCTTCGACGCACGAGGCACGGCCTGCTCGGACCCGTCGCTGCCCAGGATGATCGCCTGGTTGTGGTCGGATCCGAACACCGCGCCGCCGCTCACGTCGTTGACCACCAGCAGGTCGCATCCCTTGCGGGCGAGCTTGGTGCGGGCGTGGTCGAGCACCGTCGCCGACTCGTCGCCGGTCTCGGCAGCGAAGCCCACCAGCACCGGCGCCGCCAGCGCACCACGTGCGGCGACCAGAGCCGCGAGGATGTCGGGGTTCTCGACCAGCTCCAGCGTCGGAGCCGAGCCGTCACCGCGCTTCTTGATCTTGTGGTCGACCGTGGCCGTCGGTCGGAAGTCGGCCGGTGCCGCTGCCATCACCACGGCATCGGCGTCGGCGCTCAGCTCGCGTACGGCGTCGGCCAGGTCTCGCGCCGACACGACCGGCACGACCTTGACGCCGGCCGGATCGGGCAGCTCGACGTTGGCGGTGACGAGCGTGACCTCCGCGCCCCGTGCCGCCGCCGTCGCGGCGAGCGCATAACCCTGCTTGCCGGAGGACCGGTTGCCCAGGAAACGCACCGGGTCGAGGTACTCGCGGGTGCCGCCTGCGGACACGACGACGCGTCGACCGCTCAGGTCAGCGGCAGCCAGGGCCTGGTCAGCGGGGTGACCACCGCTCTCCGACCGCTCACCGGTCCGGGCCAGGACGTCGACCGCAGCGACGAAGATCTCGGCCGGCTCGGGCAGTCGCCCCGGCCCGGTGTCGACCCCGGTGAGACGACCGATCGCCGGGTCGAGCACCAACACGCCTCGGTCGCGCAGCGTCGCCACGTTGGCCCGGGTGGCGGGGTGCTCCCACATCTCGGTGTGCATGGCGGGTGCCAGGACGACCGGGCACCGGGCGACCAGCAGGCTGCTGGTCAGCAGGTCGTCGGCTCGGCCGTGGGCGGCCCGAGCGAGCAGGTCTGCCGTGGCGGGCGCGACGACCACCAGGTCTGCTTCCTGCCCCAGTCGGACGTGCGCGACGCTGGGTACGTCGTTGAACACCTCGGCGCTGACCGGCTTGCCCGACAGCGCCTCCCAGGTGGCGGCCCCCACGAAGGTGAGCGCCGACCGGGTAGGGACGACCGTGACGTCGTGGCCGCTCTCGGTGAAGCGGCGTAGCAGCTCACAGGCCTTGTAGGCGGCGATGCCACCGCTCACGCCCAGCAGGACGCGGGGTCGGCTGCTTGGGGCGGCGCCTGAGGTCGTGGCCACGACTGGTCGCTCTAGCTCAGTCCTCGGTGGGCTCTTCTTCGATGTCCTCGCAGGTCAACATGTCGTCGTTGATCTCGCGCAGCGCCACCGAGAGCGGCTTCTCCTGGACGTGGGTGTCGACGAGTGGGCCGACGTACTCGAGCAGGCCCTCACCGAGCTGTGAGTAGTAGGCGTTGATCTGACGGGCGCGCTTGGCGCTGTAGAGGACCAGCTTGTACTTGGAGTCGGTCTTCTCGAGCAACTCGTCGATCGGGGGGTTGGTGATCCCCTCGGCGACCGGGGTGATTCCTGACACGCGTGAGCCTCACTGTGGGAGAGGTGGAAGATGTTGATCGGATCGGCCCCGTAGCCTCATCAGAGCGACGAAGGTTGCATCAATGCTACCAACTCTGCCGCCGCGACAGAAACGTCGGCGTTGACGATCGTGACATCGAACTCGGGCTCGGCCGCCAGCTCGGCCACCGCCGTCTCGAGTCGCCTCGTCCTCTCCTCGTCACTCTCGGTACCCCTGCCCACCAGCCGACGCACCAGCTCCTCCCAGGACGGCGGCTTCAGGAACACGAACAAGGCGTCCGGCATCGAGATGCGCAGCTGGCGGGCACCCTGGAGGTCGACTTCGAGAAGTGCGGGTCGCCCGTCGGCCAGCGCCTGCTCGACGGGAGCACGCGGGGTGCCGTAGCGGGCCGTGCCGTGGACCACCGCCCACTCGAGCAGCTCGTCCTCGGCCACCAGCGCGTCGAAGGTCGCCTCGTCGACGAAGCGGTAGTGCACACCCTCGACCTCGCCGGGGCGTGGCGGGCGAGTCGTCGCAGAGACCGAGATCCAGACGTCGGGGTGGTGGTCGCGAACGCAGCCGACGACCGTGCCCTTGCCGACTGCTGTCGGTCCCGCGAGGACCGTCAGCCGGCTGCGGACCGAGGCGGCGTCAGCGGGAGCCGAACTCACGCTCGAGTGCGGCGATCTGGTTGGCTCCGAGGCCGCGGACCCGCCGCGACTCCGAGATGCCGATCTCTTCCATCAGCTTGCGAGCCCGCACCTTGCCCAAGCCCGGCATCGCCTGCAGCAGGTCGACCACCTTCATCTTGCCCACCACCTCGTTGTTGTCCTGGCCCTGCTTGAGGACGTCGGACAGCGATGCGCCGGAGTTCTTGAGGCGATTCTTGACCTCGGCTCGCTCGCGTCGTACGACGGCGGCCTTCTCCAACGCAGCGCGCCTCTGCTCGGCAGACAACTCCGGTACGGCCACGGGGCTCCCCTCACCACTTCGTCGATCGAGCCCGGGATTCGGTACGTCGCGCGGGCTCTTTGTGGCAACGCTAACGCCTCAGCACCCTAACGGCTCCGGCCTTCGCGGGATAGTGCTCCGATACGTCCGGCCGGCCTCAGCGAACCGGTCACAGCTCGACGTCGATGTCGCACTCGTTGACGGCGTAGTCGGAGATCGCCTGGACCGCGTCCTGGAGCTGGGCGGTGGTCTCCTCGTCGATGCCGGCGATGTCTCCGCTCTGCAGCGCCTCGAAGTTGTCGCGCAGCAGGTCCACGTCTTCCTGGAGCTCGTCCGGGGCGTTGTCGGACAGCTCGTCGAGACGGTCCTGGGCGACCTCGAGGTCGTCGGGCGAGGTCTCGTTGAGCTCCTCCAAGGAGCCGCAGAAGCCACCACCGCCGTCGTCGCCGTCGTCGCCGCCGCAGGCCGTGACGGCAGCGAGGGTCACCACGGTGGCGGTGGCCAGGCCGGCGATGCGGTTCATGGTCGTGGTCCTCTCGACGGGTGGCGCGTGCACGCGGAACTCTTGCACGGGCGGGGCGGACTCCTCACCGCAGGGCCTCGAGCGCCTCGTCCCGTGCCTGCTCGAAGGCGGCGTGCAGCCGGGTCGGATCGGGACCCGCTGCCAGCACCTGTCGCGACGTCGACGGCAACACCTGCTCGCGGACGTCCGCGAAGAGCCGGCGCAGATGCGCCCCGGTCCCCCCTTGCGCTCCGAAGCCCGGAGCCAGGATGGGTC
The DNA here is from genome assembly GCA_963830495.1 of uncultured Actinomycetota bacterium. Lineage (GTDB taxonomy): Bacteria > Actinomycetota > Actinomycetes > Propionibacteriales > Nocardioidaceae > CAWHMS01. The sequence goes on from CAWHMS010000001.1 coordinate 814,546, forward strand.
CGTTGACATCCAGCTTCTCGTCGGTGCCCGCGAGGTTGGCCGCCACCACCACCCCGACGGAGCCGAGCGGGGTTGCGCCCGCATTTCGCTCCCGTACGTCGGCCAGCACCGCGCCCGCCACCGTGCCGCGGGCGCCGGTGGCGAGCTGGACGTCGGGGCCTTCGGGGTTGGACGTCAGGGCGAGCACGAAGACGCCTGCACCGTGCGCCGCCGCGGTGTCCAGCGCGGGCGACAGCGAGCCGAAGCCCAGGAACGGGCTGACCGTGATCGCATCGACCGCCAGCGGAGACTCCGGGCTCAGGTACGCGTCGGCGTAGCCCTGCATGGTCGTCCCGATGTCACCCCGCTTGACGTCGAGAAGCACCAGTGCGCCCGCCTCCCGCAGTCGGACGACGGCGCGTTCCAGTACGGCGATCCCACCTGCGCCGTGCCGCTCGAAGAAGGCCGACTGCGGCTTCACGACGGCGACCTCGTCGGCCAGCACGTCCAGCGTGCCCATGACGAAGGTCTCCAGACCGCCCGCCCCGTCGTCCAGCCCCCATGCCCCGAGCAGGGCCGGGTGCGGATCCAGGCCCACGCACAGCGGGCCGCGCTGGTCGACCGCACGCTGGAATCGATGGCCGAAGGTCTCCATGAAGTCCTCTCTCAGGCTGAGTGTCGGGCCTCCGACGGAGATGCGGCCCGGCGGGTGGTCACCCGTTCGTCTGCATGCGCCACCCTCACGGCGTCGGAGGCCCGGGAGAAGCCGTGCGCGGCCAGCGCGGCGCGCAGCTGCCCAAGAATGCGACCGGGGGACGTCGGGTCGTGCAGCACCGCCGAGCCCACCTGCACCGCGGTGGCGCCCACCGCCAGCATCGCGAGCGCGGCGGCGCCGTCGGTGATGCCACCCACACCCACGATCGTCACGTCCGGCAGCTCCCGCGCGACGCGCCAGACCGCCTCCAGCGCCTGCGCGTTGGCCGCTGGGCCGCTCAGCGCACCCGTGACACCGGCCAGCGCGGGACGCAGCGTGCGCGGGTCGAGGGCGATGCCCCGCGGGCTGCCGCCGACCACCAGTCCGTCGGCGCCGGCATCACAGACCGCGCGGGCGTGCGCGACCGGGTCGGGCAGGTCCAGGCCCAGCTTGACGAGGACGGGCAGCCCGCGGGGCGCATCGCGACGTACCGCGGCGACCGCGCGGTGCGCCTGAAGCGGGTCGGTGGCGAAGGTGCTGGGGCGCGCGGTGCCCGGCCAGGACAGCGCGAGCTCGAGAGCTGCGACTCCTGGCGCCTGCCCGACCCGACGGGACAGCTCGGCCACCTCCCCGAGCGAGGTGCCCGCGATGGAGACCACCGGTCGAGCCTGGCGCTGCAGCAGCCACGGGAGGTCACGGGCGAGGAAGCCGTCGACGCCCGGTCCGGGGAGACCGGTCGCCCACAACAACCCGGCGGGGGTCTCGACCAGCCGGGGCGCCGGCTCGCCAGGCGACGGATCGCGGCGAACCGACCCGGTGACGAAGGCGCCGAGTCCAGCCAGGTCGACGTACGCCGCCAGCTCGCGTCCGGTGCCACCGCAGCCCGACGCTGTCATGACCGGGTTGTCGAGGGTGATGTCGGCCAGGCTGGTCGTCAGGTCGACCCGGTCGGGGGTGATCGCGGTCACGTCAGCACATCCCAGTCGACCCGGTCGCCGGGCAGCACCGGGCCGTCGACGCACGCCCGCACCGCGTGGTTGCCTGCACGGTCGCCACGGACCGGCACCACGCACCCACCGCAGACGCCGGTGCCGCACGGCATGGCTACGTCGACCAGGGCCTGCATCCAGGCACCGGCGGCGCCAGCGGCCACGCTGACCGAGTGCATGACGTGGGCGGGACCGGCCGCGTAGACCACCTCCACCTGGTTGCGCGCCGCCAGCGTGCGGAGCGGCTGCGTCACGTCGCCGCGGATGCCGACCGAGCCGTCTGTCGTCGCGACCGTCACCGACTGGGCGGACCGGCGCGCGTCCAGCACCCCGAAGAGCCCCTGCTCACCGGCGGCGCCCAGCACCATGTGCACCGCACACCGACGCTGCCGCAGCTGCTCGGCGAGACCGAAGAGCGGGGCAGCACCGATGCCGAAGCCGACCAGCGCACACGACACCGGCTCCTTCGGCAGCGCGAACGGCCGTCCGACCGGACCGATCACCTGCACCGGCGCCTGCGGTGCGAGCGCCGCGACCCAGGCGGCTCCCGCCTCCGTCGGATCCACCACGATCTCGACCGTCCCGCCGTAGACACCGGCGGCTCGCACCCGGTGGACGGCGAACGCGCGCCGTCCCACGACAGCGGACAGGGCTCCGCCGACGGCCAGGGACACCACCGCTCCAGGCCTGGCCCGGGCGGCGACCTGGTCCGCCACGATGGTGACCTGCTGGTAGGCACCGACCTGCTTGGTGGAGAAGACCTGCCCCGTCGTGACAGCGGGGCCGCGAGCCGGGTCGGTCGTGTCGGTGCGCATCACGATCCGACCTTCGCACGTCGGCGGGCGAGCTCGCGATGCAGCCGCGCCGGCCAGCCCGGGCCTTCGTACACGAAGGCGGTGTAGGCCTGCACCAGCGTGGCACCGGCGGCGAGCCGCTCGACGACGTCGTCGACGGTGGCGATCCCCCCGACCGACACCAGCGCCATGGTGTCGCCGACCCGCGATCGGAGCAGCCGCAGCACCTCGACGGAGCGCTCGCGGAGTGGCGTGCCGGAGAGTCCGCCGGCGCCGAGAGCTGCGACGTCTGCCAGTGGCGTCCGCAGGCCGTCGCGGTGGACGGTCGTGTTGGTCGCCACGATGCCGTCCAGGCCCAGCTCCACGGCCAGGTCCGCGACCGCCAGCACGTCATCGTCGGCGAGGTCCGGCGCGATCTTGACCAGCAGCGGCACCCGGCGCAGCGTCACGGCGTCCATCTGCTGCCGGACGGCCGTCAACAGCGGCCGCAGCCGGTCGACGGCCTGCAGGTCTCGCAACCCCGGCGTGTTCGGCGAGCTCACGTTGACGACCACGTAGTCCGCATGCGGCGCCAGCAACCGGGCACTGTGCAGGTAGTCGGCGGTCGCGCCGTCCTCGTCGACCATCTTGGTCTTGCCGATGTTGACCCCCACGACGACGTCGCAGCGGCGCCGGCGGCCGGCGCGCGCCGCCAACCGTCGAGCGATCTCGGCAGAGCCGTCGTTGTTGAAGCCCATCCGGTTGAGAACCGCCCGGTCCGAGACCAGTCGGAACAGCCGCGGCCGTGGGTTGCCGGGCTGACCCTCCCCCGTCACCGTGCCGACCTCGACGAAGGCGAACCCCAAGGCCGCGAGCCCGTCGATCGCCTCGGCGTTCTTGTCGAAGCCGGCCGCCAGCCCGAGCGGTCCGGGGAATCGCAGCCCCATGGACTCCACCTCGAGGCTGCCGTCGGGAGGCAGCGTCCGGCGACGTACGGCGCGAGCGACGACACCTAGCGCGCCGAGCAGCCGGATGCCGACGACGCCCGCCCGGTGCGCACGCTCCGCGTCGAGCCTGGCGAGGACGCGGTCGAAGAGCCAGCGATACGTCACCGTCCGGCTCGCCCTGCCCAGCTCTGCAGTGCGCGTACGTCGAAGTGCCGGGTCTGCAGCGCCTCGATCCCCTGCACGGTGGCGGCCAGCCCCTGCACCGTGGTGATGCACGGGATGTTGGTGGCGACCGACGCCGTACGGATCTCGTAGCCGTCGATCCGCGGCGAGCCGCCCTTGGTCTGGCCATGAGGGGTGTTGATCACCAGGTCCACCTCGCCGGCCAGGATCCGTCCGACGATCGTCGGCGCGCCGTCGGCTCCGGTGCCTTCGCTGTGCTTGCGTACGACGGTGGCGGCGACGCCGTTGCGGCGCAGCACCTCGGCGGTGCCGGCCGTGGCGAGGATCTCGAACCCGAGGTCGGCCAGCCGCTTGATCGGGAAGATCATCGACCGCTTGTCCCGGTTGGCGACGGACACGAACGCGCGGCCGCTCATCGGCAGCCCACCGAACGACGCCAACTGCGCCTTCGCAAAAGCAGTACCGAACGTGGAGTCAAGTCCCATGACCTCGCCGGTGCTTCGCATCTCCGGACCCAGCACGGTGTCGACGTTGCGGCCGTCGGAGCTGCGGAACCGGTTGAAGGGCATGACCGCCTCCTTGACGGACACCGGCGCGTCAGCGGGCCACGTCCCGCCGTCACCCGTCGCCGGGAGCATCCCCTCGTCGCGCAGCTCGGCGATGGTGGCGCCGAGCATGACCCGGGCCGCGGCCTTGGCCAGCGGGGTCGCGGTGGCCTTGGACACGAAGGGCACCGTCCTGGACGCGCGCGGGTTGGCCTCCAGCACGTAGAGGATGTCGGCAGTCAGCGCGAACTGGATGTTGATCAGTCCACGCACGCCCACTCCTCGCGCGATCGCCTCGGTCGAGGCCCGGATCCGGCCGACATCCTCCGCACCCAGCGTGATCGGCGGCAACACGCACGACGAGTCGCCGGAGTGCACACCCGCCTCCTCGATGTGCTCCATCACGCCGCCGAGGAAGAGCTCTTCCCCGTCGTAGATCGCGTCCACGTCGATCTCGACAGCGTCGTCCAAGAACTTGTCCACCAGCAGCGGCCGAGCGGGGCTCACCACGCCCTGGTCGCCGACGATGCCCCCGACGGCCCGCTCCAGCTCGGCCTGCGAGTAGCAGATGGCCATGCCGCGGCCACCGAGGACGTACGACGGCCGCACCAGGACCGGGAAGCCGATCTCGTCGGCGATCAGCTCCGCCTCCGCAAGGGACGTCGCGGTGTCGTGCTTCGGCGCTGGCAGCCCGGCGGTGGCGAGCACGTGCCCGAAGGCGCCACGCTCCTCGGCCAGGTGGATGGCAGCGACCGAGGTCCCGGTGATCGGGACGCCCGCCGCCTCCAGCCCTTCGGCCAACCCCAGCGGGGTCTGACCGCCGAGCTGCACGACGACGCCAGCGAGTGGCCCCGCCGCCTGCTCTGCCGCCACCACCTCCAGCACGTCCTCGAGGGTGAGCGGCTCGAAGTAGAGCCGGTCGGAGGTGTCGTAGTCGGTCGAGACGGTCTCGGGGTTGCAGTTGACCATCACGGTCTCGTAGCCGGCTGCCGACAGCGCCATCGACGCGTGCACGCACGAGTAGTCGAACTCAATCCCCTGCCCGATCCGGTTGGGCCCGCTGCCCAGGATGATGACGGCCTCCCGCTGCCGAGGCGGTACCTCGGTCTCCTCGTCGTACGACGAGTAGTGGTACGGCGTGCGGGCCGCGAACTCAGCAGCGCAGGTGTCGACCGTCTTGTAGACCGGCCGTACGCCGAGCGCGCGTCGCACGCCGCGCACGACCTCCTCGTTCGAGCCGGTCAGGGCGGCGATCTGGTGGTCGGAGAAGCCGTGCCGCTTCGCCCGCCACAAAAGCTCCGGTGTGAGCGTGGGCGCGGCGGCGACCTCGCCGGCGACCTCATCGATCAGCACCAGCTGGTCGACGAACCACGGGTCGATGCCGGTCGCGGCGTAGACCTCGTCGACCGAGGCGCCGGCCCGGATGGCCGCCATGACCAGCCCCAGCCGGCCGTCGTGGGGTCGGCGGGCGCGGGACAGCAGCGTGGCCTTGTCACCGGGATCCCCGACCCAGCAGAACACGGCGTCCGGCTGCTCCAGCGAGCGCAGCGCCTTCTGCAGCGCCTCGGTGAAGTTCCGCCCGATGGCCATCGCCTCACCGACGCTCTTCATGTGGGTGGTGAGCGTGGGGTCGGCGGCCGGGAACTTCTCGAAGGCGAACCGCGGCACCTTCACGACCACGTAGTCGAGCGTCGGCTCGAAGCTGGCCGGCGTCTCCTGCGTGATGTCGTTGGGGATCTCGTCGAGGGAGTAGCCGAGCGCCACCTTCGTCGCGATCTTCGCGATCGGGAAGCCGGTTGCCTTCGACGCCAGGGCGCTGGACCTGGAGACCCGGGGGTTCATCTCGATCACGATCATCCGACCGTCGCGCGGGTCGACGGCGAACTGGATGTTGCAGCCGCCCGTCTCGACGCCGACGGCCCGGATCACTCCGATCGCGAGGTCCCGCATCGCCTGGTACTCACGGTCGGTGAGCGTCATCGCGGGGGCCACGGTGATCGAGTCGCCGGTGTGCACGCCCATCGGGTCGAGGTTCTCGATCGAGCACACGATCACGGCGTTGTCGCGGCCGTCGCGCATCACCTCGAGCTCGTACTCCTTCCAGCCGAGGATCGACTCCTCCAGCAGCACCTCGGTGGTGGGACTCGCGTGGAGTCCCGCCCCGGCGATCCGGCGCAGGTCGTCGGCGTCGTACGCCATCCCCGAGCCCGCCCCGCCCATGGTGAAGGAAGGCCGCACGACGACGGGGAAGCCGAAGCCACCCGATCCGTTCGCAGGCCCGTCAACGGGTCGGCCGTCGGCTCCAAGGCCGAGGGCGGCGAAGCAGTCGGCCAGGCTGTGGCAGACCACGCTGCGGGCGACCTCGCCGCCGAGTGCTGTGACGATGCGCTTGAACGACTCGCGATTCTCACCGGCCTCGATGGCGGCGATCGACGCACCGATGAGCTCGACGTCGTACTTGTCGAGCGTGCCGTCCTGCGCCAGCGCCATCGCGGTGTTGAGCGCGGTCTGCCCGCCGAGGGTGGCCAGCAGCGCGTCGGGGCGCTCCTTCTCGATGACCCGGCCCACGACGTCCGGAGTGATGGGCTCGACGTATGTCGCGTCAGCCATCTCGGGGTCGGTCATGATCGTGGCCGGGTTGGAGTTGACCAGGATCACCCGGATGCCCTCCTCCCGGAGCACCCGGCAGGCCTGGGTGCCGGAGTAGTCGAACTCACAGGCCTGACCGATGACGATGGGACCGGAGCCGATCACCAGCACCGACCGGAGGTCGTCGCGGCGCGGCATCAGCCCTCTCCCCCGCTCATGAGATCGACGAAGCGGTCGAACAGATACCCCGCGTCATGCGGACCGGCCGCCGCCTCGGGGTGGTACTGCACCGAGAAGGCGCGCAGCCGCCCCGCTGCGTCGGTCAGCTCCAGCCCCTCGACGACGTCGTCGTTGAGGCACACATGGCTGACCCGGGCCGTGCCGTACGGCGTCGGGATCGCCGCGCCCACCGGAGCCTCGACGCAGAAGCCGTGATTGTGCGCCGTCACCTCGACCTTGCCGGTCGTGAGGTCCAGCACCGGCTGGTTGATCCCGCGATGGCCGTACCTCAGCTTGTACGTCGGGAGACCGAGAGCCCGGCCGAAGAGCTGGTTGCCGAAGCAGATGCCGAAGTACGGGATGCCGGCCTCGAGCACGCCGCGAAGCACGGCGACCTCGGCGTCGGCCGTCGACGGGTCTCCGGGTCCGTTGGAGAAGAACACGCCATCCGGCTCGACCGCCAGCACTTCCGCGAACGTGGAGGTCGACGGCAGCACCACGACCTCGACACCGCGCTGCGCAAGGAGCGCGGGCGTCATGTCCTTGATGCCGAGGTCGAGCGCCGCCACCCGGAAGCGCCGTACCCCCACGGCGGGCACGGTGTACGCCGCGGCGGTGCTCACATCGGCGGCCAGCGCGGCACCAGCCATCCTCGGAGCGGCGAGCACGCGAGTCAGCAGCGCCGCGGGATCGGACTCGGTGCTGGAGATGCCGACCCGCATCGCGCCCCGCTCGCGCAGGTGCCGCGTGAGTGCCCTCGTGTCGATGCCGCTGATGCCGACCACGCCCTGCTCGGCGAGTGCGTCGGCCAGCTCCCGGGTTGCCCGCCAGCTGCTCGACCGCCGCGCAGGGTCGCGGACGACGTACCCGGCGACCCAGATCCGGTCGGACTCGGGGTCGTCGTCGTTGACACCGGTGTTGCCGACGTGGGGAGCCGTCATGATCACGACCTGCCGGTGGTACGACGGATCCGTCAGCGTCTCCTGGTAGCCGGTCATCCCGGTGGAGAACACCGCCTCCCCGACCGTCTCGCCCGGTGCGCCGTACGACTCCCCGCGAAACGTCCTGCCGTCCTCGAGCACGAGGAGCGCGGGTGCTGGCGGCTGCGGGCTCACGACGACGTCTCCTTGACCATCGCGCCGACCGCTGCCAGGACGCGGGTGTGCTCCGCACGATGGCGCGGTGCGAAGCCGGTGTCGAACCGGCTGCCGTCGTGCTGCCAGGTGAGGAGGACGATCCCGCCGCCGGGCAGCACCTTGCCGGCCTGGGCGCGTTCGTCGCGAACCGCGACCAGTGCCGCCCGGGACACCCAGAGCGGCAGCCTTTCACCGCGCTCGAAGAGCACGCCGGCGGCATACACGCTGACGGAGCCGTTGGCTCGGGTGCCCAGCCCGTGCACGGCGACGCGGTCGAGCCAGCCACCCTGGCCGGTGGTCGAGACCAGCACGCCGTCGGCCGTCATCACCAGGTCGCCGCGCGCGTCCTCGGTGGGCACGGCGGGGAGCTCCGGCAGCAGGGCAGTGTTCTCGCGGACCCTGCGCCGCCAGCCGCGCCACATCGCGGCGTACGCCAGCAGCACCAGAGCGAGCAGGACGCCGGTCCAGACGGCGATCACTGCAGCTTCCCGTCGAGCACGGTCGCCCGACCGCGCAGGAAGGTCGCCACAACCGCGCCGGGCAGCTCCCGACCGGCGAAGGGGGTGTTGCGCGAGAACGACGCGGAGTCGGCCGGATCGACGACCCGGCTCGCGGTGGGGTCGACCAGTACGACGTTTGCCGGAGCCCCGCTGCGCATCGGCTGGCCATGGTCGGCGACCCTGCCGATCGCCGCCGGCCGCCTAGACATCCGGTCAGCGACACCGGCCCAGTCGAGCAGGCCGGAGTCGACCATGGTGTGCTGCACGACGCTCAGAGCGGTCTCGAGGCCGAGCATGCCCATGGCGGCCGCCGCCCACTCGCACTCCTTGTCCTCGGCCGGGTGCGGCGCGTGGTCGGTAGCGACGCAGTCGATGGTCCCGTCCGCGAGCGCCTCACGCAGCGCCTGCACGTCGTCGGCGGTGCGCAGCGGCGGGTTGACCTTGTAGAGCGGGTCGTACGTCGTCACCAGCTCGTCGGTCAGCAGCAGGTGGTGCGGCGTCACCTCCGCGGTGATCTGCCACCCCTTGCGCTTGGCCCACCGGATGATCTCGACCGAACCCGCCGTCGACACGTGGCACACGTGCAGGCGGGACCCCACGTGTCCGGCGAGCAGGCAGTCCCGCGCGATGATCGCCTCCTCCGCGACCGCGGGCCACCCCTGCATGCCGAGGACCCCTGACATCGTGCCTTCGTTCATCTGCGCGCCCTCGGTCAACCGCGGCTCCTGGGCGTGCTGCGCCACCACCCCGTCGAACGCCTTGACGTATTCCAGCGCCCGCCGCATCATCACCGCGTCGGACACGCACTTCCCGTCGTCGGAGAAGACCCGCACGGCGGCGGCCGAGTCGGCCATCGCCCCCAGCTCGGCCAGTCGCTGGCCGCCCAGGCCGACGGTCACGGCGCCGACGGGCCGCACGTCGCAGTAGCCGGCGGCCTGGCCAAGTCGCCAGACCTGCTCGACGACGCCGGCCGTATCGGCGACCGGCTCGGTGTTGGCCATGGCGTGCACGGCCGTGAAACCGCCGCGTGCGGCCGCTTGCGACCCACTGTGCACGGTCTCCGCGTCCTCACGACCGGGCTCGCGCAGATGTGTGTGCAGGTCGACCAGCCCCGGTAGCGCGATGAGGCCGTCGGCGTCGATCACCATCGCGTCACCGGGTGCGTCGCCGGGATCGGCCAGCTGACCGTCGAGCAGCACCAGGTCGACCGGGTCGCCGCCCAGTGGCCTCGCGCCGTTGATCTTGTACGCGCCCATCACGCGACACCGCCTTCGTCGGTTGTCGGTGTCGGTGCGGTCGGACGGTCCGTCTCCGTGCCGCTGAGCAGCAGGTACAGCACCGCCATCCGCACGGCGACGCCGTTGGTGACCTGTTCGACGATGACCGAGCGGCCCGAGTCGGCGACGGTCGCCGAGATCTCCATGCCTCGGTTCATCGGGCCCGGATGCATGACGATCGCGTGCTCGGGGAGCCGCGCGAAGCGCCGGTCGTCGAGGCCGTAGCGCCGGCTGTACTCGCGGGCGCTGGGGAAGAACGCCGAGTTCATCCGCTCCCGCTGCACCCGCAGCATCATGACGGCGTCGGCCTTGTCCAGAGCGCTGTCGAGGTCGTACGACGTCTGCACCGGCCAGGCTGCCACCCCGACGGGCAGCAGCGTCGGAGGCGCTACCAGCGTCACCTCGGCCCCCAAGGTCGCCAGCAGCAGCGCATTCGACCTCGCCACCCGGCTGTGCAGGACGTCGCCGACGATCGTGACCCGGCGGCCGTCGAGGTCTCCGAGGTGCCGTCGCAACGTGAAGGCGTCGAGCAGTGCCTGGGTGGGGTGCTCGTGGGTGCCGTCCCCTGCGTTGACGACGCACGAGCGCACCCAGCCGCTGGTGGCCAGCCGGTGCGGCGCGCCGGAGGCGTGGTGCCGGATCACGACCGCGTCGGCGCCCATCGCCTCCAGGGTCAGGGCGGTGTCCTTGAGGCTCTCGCCCTTCGACACGCTCGAGCCCTTGGCGGAGAAGTTGATCACGTCGGCGCTGAGCCGCTTGGCCGCCGCTTCGAACGAGATGCGGGTCCGGGTGGAGTCCTCGAAGAAGAGGTTGACCACCGTGCGACCCCGCAGCGTCGGCAGCTTCTTGATCGGGCGGTCGGCCAGGGAGCGCAGCTCCGCGGCCGTGTCGAGCACGAGCAGCGCGTCGTCGCGGGTCAGGTCCGCACCGGAGAGCAGGTGCCGCTTCACTCCTCGGCTCCTACCGTCGCACCGGTGCCGACCGGTGTGATCGAGACCGAGTCCGCGCCGTCGATGTCGGCCAAGGACACCCGCACCCGCTCCGCGAGCGAGGTCGGCAGGTTCTTGCCGACGAAGTCCGCCCGGATCGGCAGCTCGCGGTGACCCCTGTCCACGAGCACAGCCAGCTGCACAGCGCGCGGCCTGCCGACCTCGCTGAGCGCGTCCAGAGCCGCGCGTACCGTGCGCCCGCTGAAGAGCACGTCGTCGACCAGTACGACGATGGCGTCGTCGACGCCGCGGGGTGGGATCTCGGTGGCGTGCAGCGCCCGGGCCGGACCGAGGCGCAGGTCGTCGCGGTACATGGTCACGTCGAGGGAGCCGGCCGGGATCTCGGCGCCTTCGACCCGGCTGGTGATCTCCGCGATCCGGCGCGCCAGCGGCACACCGCGACTGGGGATGCCGAGCAGGATGAGGTCCGCCGAGCCCTTGTTGCGCTCCAGGATCTCGTGGGCGATCCGGGTCAGCGCCCGGGTGATGTCAGAGGCGTCGAGGACGACGCGCGTCGGGGTGTCTGTGGCACTGCTCACAGCAGGCGACAACACCGACCTCCTTCCCCGCCTCACAGGACGGCTCGTTAAAGGATGTCGAACGGGCCTCAGCCTAACAGTCTGACTTTTGCCGTCACGCAACGACATTCCGATCGTCCTGAGTACGATCACTCGCAAGACAGTTTGGAGACGGCTCCAGGCATGCAGGAAGAGGCAACGACCATGGTCGACAGCTACGCAAGGTCGCTAGGGCAGCGACTGCGCGCGATCCGCCAGCAGCAAGGCTTGTCCTTGCAGGGGGTGGAGGAGAAGTCTCGCGGGCGCTGGAAGGCCGTCGTCGTCGGCTCCTACGAGCGGGGCGACCGCGCCGTCACCGTCGCACGCCTGCACGAGCTGGCCGGGTTCTACAGCGTGCCGATCTCGGAACTGCTGCCGGATGCGCCCGAATCCGGACCGGCCCTCGAGCCGCCCACGAAGCTGGTGCTCGACCTGGAGCGGCTGCACGAGCTGGAGTTCCCCGAGGCCGAGCCGCTGGCCCGCTTCACCGCGAGCATCCAGGCCCAGCGGGGCGACTACAACGGCCGGGTGCTCTCGATCCGGCTCGACGACCTCCGCACGCTGGCGGTCATCTACGACGAGGCGCCCAGCCAGCTGAGCGAGCGGCTGATCGACTGGGGCGTGCTGCGCCCCTCCCAGCCGGCCCTGGACTACCCCGACGGCGAGTAACCCCACTCGCCTCCTTCACGCCCCCGAACCCAGGACCTCACCCGCCGCCAGTACCCCGCGAATTGCGGCAAGATGGTCCGCGTGCAGCGGCAAGACCGTGCCATCATCCCGCAATCGCGGGGGTAGTTACTGGGGCTCGGCCGGGGTCGCGCCCGCGATGGTGGCAAGGACTCCGTTGACGAAGCCGGGCGAGTCGTCGGTGGACAGCTCGCGGGCCATGCTCACGGCCTCGTCCAGCGCCACCGCCGCAGGCACCTCGTCGACGTACCTCAGCTCGTAGACGCCGATACGCAGGATCGTCCGGTCGACCGCGGGCATCCGAGCCAGCGACCAGCCGGTCGAGTACGTCGCAATGGCCGTATCGAGGTCGCCGAGGTGATCACGAACGCCCTCGACCAGCGTCACGGTGTAGGGGTTGAGTGGCGGGTGGGCCGACGCGCGCCGGTCCTCCAGCGTCGCGCCAACGCCGAGCCCGCGGAGCTCGGACTCGTAGAGGATGTCCAGGGCACGCTTGCGCGCCTTGGTGCGAGCCCCCATCAGCTCGAGACTCGGCCGAGGTAGCTGCCGTCGCGGGTGTCGACCTTCACCTTCTCGCCGGTCGTGATGAAGAGCGGGACCGCGACCTCGTAGCCGGTCTCGAGCCGCGCCGGCTTGGTGCCTCCGGTCGAGCGGTCACCCTGAAGACCCGGCTCGGTGTAGTCGATGACCAGCTCCACCGACGCGGGCAGCTCGAGGTAGAGAGGAGTACCTTCGTGGACCGCCACGATCGCGTCCTGGTTCTCGAGCATGAACTGTGCGGCGTCACCGACGACGTCCGGCTGGAGGTGCAGCTGGTCGTACGTCTCGCTGTCCATGAAGACGAACGACTCACCGTCGTTGTAGAGGTAGGTCATCTGACGCTTGTCGACGTTGGCGGTGTCGACCTTGACGTCTGCGTTGAACGTCTTGTCGACCACCTTGCCCGACAGCACGTTCTTGAGCTTGGTGCGCACGACGGCGCCGCCCTTGCCCGGCTTGTGGTGCTGGAACCACACGACGGACCAGAGCTGTCCGTCGAGGTTGAGGACCATGCCGTTCTTGAGGTCGTTGGTCGTTGCCATGGAGAGGTACGTCGCTTCCGGTTCAGTGGTGGGATGGCCGGGCGCTTGGTCAGGTTGCCCGGAGTCGGGTGGCCCGGGGAAGGCCCGGCCAGCCGCTTAGTCTAACCGGCCGCGCCGGTCCGGCTGAGCGCCGTCAGTCCGAGTCGGTACGACTCGACGCCGAAGCCCGCGATCGAGCCGGTGGCGACGGCAGAGACGACGCTGGCATGGCGAAACGTCTCCCGCGCTGCCGGATTGGTGAGGTGCACCTCGATCAGCGGAGAGCGCAGCTGAGCGCAGGCGTCCCGCAGGGCGTAGGAGTAGTGCGTGAACGCCGCGGGGTTGAGCACCACCGCCACCTCGGCGTCGGCCGCCTCGTGGATCCAGTGCACCAGCTCGGACTCGTCGTCGGTCTGCCGGACCTCGATCTCGAGGCCCAGGTCTCTCCCCCAGCCGCGGCACAGGTCTCTGAGCTCGTCGTGGGAGACGGTGCCGTAGACCTCGGGCTCGCGGGCACCGAGCCGACCGAGATTGGGTCCGTTGAGGACGAGCACGCGCACGGCACCGAAGCCTACGCCACCCCCACGCCACGGTCTGGGTGGTCGATCGAGTCGGACAACTCGGGCTCTCACCGCCCATCCGAACCGTGCAGATGAGCTCGGCCCGGCGGCATCGCCGGCTAGCGACTGACCTCGCCGTACGCCGCCACCAGCAGCGCGGGGTCCGGGCCCTCGAGGATCGCCGGTCGGCCGGCCCGCTCGATGATGACGAAGCGCAGCAGGTCCCCACGGGCCTTCTTGTCCACCCGCATCGCCGCGTGCAGCTGGTCCCAGCGCCCGGCCGGGTACGACGTCGGCAACCCGACCGACTGCAGCACCTCCCGGTGCCGCAGCACGGTGGTGTCGTCGAGGCGGCCGGCGAGCCTGGCCAGCTCGGCGACGTACACCATCCCGACGGCCACGGCGGCTCCGTGCCGGAAGTTGTAGCGCTCGACCCGTTCGATCGCATGCCCCAGCGTGTGGCCGTAGTTGAGCGCCTCGCGGCCCACCGCCGTACCCGACGACGTCGACTCCCGGAGGTCGCGGGCCACGACATCGGCCTTGACCCGCACGGCCCGCTCGATGACCGCCCGGTTGACGCCGCTGCCCGGCATGACCGCGCCGTCGGGGTCGCCCTCGACCAGGGTGAGGATCTCCTCGTCGGCGACGAAGCCGCACTTGACCACCTCGGCGAGGCCGCTGACGACCTCGTGCGGGTTGAGGGTCTCGAGACTGGCCAGGTCGCACAGCACCCCGACCGGCTCGTGGAAGGACCCGACCAGGTTCTTGCCCTCGGCGGTGTTGATGCCGGTCTTGCCGCCGACGGCCGCGTCGACCATCCCCAGCAGCGTGGTGGGGATCTGCACCACCCGGATTCCACGCAGGAACGTCGCAGCCACGAAGCCGGCCAGGTCCGTGGTGGCCCCGCCACCCACGCCCACGACCGCGTCGGAGCGGGTGAAGCCGACCTGACCGAGGGCGCGCCAGCAGAAGGCCGCGACCTCCGCACTCTTCGCCTCGTCGCCGTTCGGCACCTCGAGGGCGTGCGCGTCGTAGCCCTGCTGTGCCAGGTCGTCGCGGATCGCCAGCCCGGTGGCCGCGAGCGCCTGCGGATGGATCACCGCCACCCGCTGCACCCCTGGTCCCAGCAGTGCCGGCAGCTCCCCGAGCAGCCCGTGGCCGACGACCACGTCGTACGGCGCCGCGGCCTCGACCCGGATCCGGGTCGGGTCAGCCATCGTGCCCGCCCGTCTGGACCTCGAGCGCTGCCACCGCCTCTGCCACGGCTGCCGCCACCTCCTCCGGGGTGCGGCCGTCCGTCTCGACGGTCGCGACCGCGACCTCGGTGTAGAGCGGGCGGCGGGCATCGAGCAGCGCCTTGAGCCGGCCGCGCACGTTGCCGAGCAGCAGCGGGCGGGTCGTGCCGAGGCCCACCCGCGCAGCCGCCTCGGCCAGTCCGACGTCGAGGAAGACGACGGTGTGTCCGGCGAGCAGGGCCCGCGTCTGCTCGCCGGTTACTGCCCCGCCACCCACCGAGAGCACGCCGGCATGCTCGACCAGCGCCCGTGCGACGGCCTCGTGCTCCAGGGCGCGGAAGGCGGCTTCGCCGTCGTCGACGAAGATGTCGGCGACCGTCTTGCCTGCACTCGCCTCCACGTCAGCGTCGGTGTCCCGGGCACCGACGGACCACTGATCCGCGAGCATCGCAGCGACCGTCGACTTGCCCGCGCCGGGCGGCCCGACCAGCACCACCCGTGGTCTCACCGGAACCTCAGGGCGGCGAGGTAGCTGTCGTGATTGCGCCGCGTCTCGTCGACCGAGTCCCCTCCGAACTTCTCCAAGGCCGCCTCCGCAAGCACGAGCGCCACCATGGCCTCCGCCACGACGGCGGCGGCAGGGACGGCGCAGACATCGGATCGCTGGTGATGCGCGACCGCGGCTTCGCCGGTCGACACGTCGACGGTGCGGAGTGCTCGCGGCACCGTCGCGATCGGCTTCATCGCCGCGCGCACCCGGAGCAGCTCGCCGGTGGACATGCCGCCCTCGGTGCCACCCGAACGGCCGGAGACGCGGCGGATCTCGCCGTCGGCCGGCTCCATCTCGTCGTGGGCTGCGGAGCCGGGGCCACGAGCGACGTCGAAGCCGTCGCCGACCTCGACTCCCTTGATCGCCTGGATGCCCATCAGGGCGGCCGCCAGTCGCGAGTCGAGCCGGCGGTCCCAGTGCACGTGCGACCCGAGGCCGGGCGGCAGCCCGTACGCCACCACCTCGACGACACCGCCCAGGGTGTCGCCGTCCTTGTGGGCCTGGTCGATGGCCGCCACCATGGCGGCACTCCCGGCTGCGTCCAGGCACCGCACCGGGTCGGCGTCGAGGTGGGCCACGTCGTCGGGCTTGGGCACCACCCCGGCGGGCGCTGCGGCTCCGCCGAGCTCCACCACATGTGCCACGAGCTGTATGCCGAGAGCCTGGTCGAGGAAGTGCGCCGCCACGGCGCCGAGTGCCACCCGCGCCGCCGTCTCACGCGCACTCGCCCGCTCGAGCACCGGCCGCGCCTCGTCGAAACCGTACTTCTGCATGCCGGCGAGGTCGGCGTGACCGGGCCGAGGACGCGTCAACGGCGCGTTGCGCGCGAGGCTCTCGAGCACGTCCGCCTGCACCGGATCCGCGGCCATCACCTGCTCCCACTTCGGCCACTCGGTGTTGCCGATCGTGATGGCCACCGGACTTCCCAGGGTCAGGCCGTGCCGGACCCCGCCCAGGATGCTGACCTCGTCACGCTCGAACGTCATCCGGGCGCCGCGGCCGTACCCGAGCCGTCGCCGCGCCAACGCCGCCACCAGGTCGTCGGTGGTGACGGCGACTCCCGCCGGGAGACCCTCGAGGATCGCCACCAGTGCCGGCCCGTGCGACTCCCCCGCCGTCAGCCAACGAAACATGGGGAGAGTCTGTCACGCGGCACGGCGGTCAGGACGACGTGTACCAGTCGGCAAACGGCGCGCCCGCAACCAGCCCCACCAGGGCTCCGAGCAGCATGAAGGGACCGAAGGGGTACCGCCTCTTGTCGAAGACCTTCAGCACCGACAGCAGTCCGCCGAGCACGCCGCCGAGCAGGAATCCTGCGTACATGCCGAGGAAGACCTCGCCCCAGCCCAGGTAGCCCAGCGCCAGGCCCAGCAGGCCCGACAGCCGGACGTCCCCGTAGCCGAGCCACCGGGGCGCGATCAGCCACATGACGAAGTAGAACCCGCCGAACGCGACCCAGCCGAGGGTGGAGCCGAGCAGGTGCTCGCGCGGGTCGGCCTCAGCGAAGGCGGCCGCCACCAGCGCCACCACGAGCACGCCGTACGTCGGCGCGATGATCCGCGTGGGCAGCAGCCTGGTCTGGGCGTCGACGTATCCGAGCACCACCCCCACCCCGGAGAGCACGACCCACGCACCCAGGACCGGTGTCCAGCCGAGCTGAGCGCCGACCACGGCGCCGACCGCGACACCCACCGCGGCGAGCTTGACCGCAAGCCGAGAGCGCGCGGCCAGCTCCGCGTAGGGCACCTTGTCAGCCGGTGCGTCGTCGGGCGCCGGTTCGGGCAGCCGGCTGAGGATGGCTGGACCGGTCGCGGCGAGAGCACCGGTCAGCGTGGCAGCACACGCCGCGGCGACGAGATCAGACACAAGGGCCGAGCGTAACGGCGTCCGCGCGGGGTCCGGCGCCGACGCGCAGGTCTTGTGGACGGCGGCCTCCGGCGCGGTGCCGCGTGCCCAGGCTCAGCCAGCGGGTGCTCTCTGCCCGACCCACCGTGGAGAAACAGTGAACCGTTCCGCGTACCACGGCGTGTCGTGGTGACTCGTCGACAGTAGCGAGCGTTGGTTCGCGATCTTCCGAGCAGGGATACCCGGCGCCCGCGGCCGAGCCGAGTGGGTGACCGCCTGCGGCGGCAGTCCGCTCAACCGGCCGGCAGCGCGCCGAGGCCGGCATGTCGCATCTGCTCCAGCGGCGCCACTGCGCAGCCCGTCATCAGCTCCACCTGGCGAGCGGCCTGGTGCAGCAGCAGGGCGAACCCAGGCACGACCAGAGCCCCTGCTCGCTCGGCGGTCGCGAGCAGCGGGGTACGGGCGGGCGCGTAGACGACGTCGAAGACGGTAGGAGCCAGCCGCGCCAGGTGGTCTGCGACCTCCGGCTGAGCCGAGACAGGCACGGTCGAGACGAGCAGGTCGGCTTGGCCCGCCCGCCGCACCTCCGGCCACCCGGCCACCCGCACCTCGGCGCCCAGGTCATGGCCGATCGTCACCAACCGCGCCGCCTTCTCCGGCGACCGGGCAACCACCTCGACCTGGGAGGCGCCCATCGACACCACGGCCGCCAGCACCGACGCTGCCGTCGCGCCCGAGCCCAGGATCAGCGCCGACTCGACCCGGTCGACCCCTGCCTCGGCGAGCGCCGCGACGCAGCCCGGTACGTCGGTGTTGTGCCCCTCCCGGACGGCTAACGGTCCCAGCAGCAGCGTGTTGACCGAGGAGAGCCGCGCAGCCATCGGAGTCAGCCACGTACACAGCGGCACCACGGCCGACTTGAGCGGCATCGTGAGGGACAGGCCACGCCACGAGTCGTCGAGCCCACCCACGACGTCGGCCAGCCTGTCCGCGGGCACATCCCTGGCGACGTACTCCCAGTCCAGCCCCAGAGCGGCGTACGCCGCGCGATGCAGCACCGGCGAGAGCGAGTGTCCGATCGGGCTGCCCAGCACTGCGCAGCGGCGCCGCCCGGTCGGCTCAGCACTCATCCGAGGTCTGGCAGTACTCGTTGTACTTGTCGACGTTGCCCAGATGCTCCCGGTAGGTGTCGGCGAAGAGCGTCTCGCCGGTAGCGAGGTTGACGGTGACGAAGTAGAGCGAGCTGACGTCGGCGGGGTTGGCAGCGGCCTCCAGCGCCTCGGTGCCGGGCGAGGCGATCGGCCCGGGTGGGAGTCCGGGGTACTTGTAGGTGTTGTACGGCGACTCGATGTTGCGCAGCTCTTCGCTGGCCACCACGTCGCCTCGGCTGCCGTCGGCGTAGTGCAGCGTGGAGTCGAACTGCAGCGCTATCCCTTCGTCGAGCCGGTTGTAGATCACGGCAGCGACCTTGGCCATGTCGGCGGTGCCGGCCTCCGCCTGCACCAGGCTCGCCACCGTGACCAGCTCAGCGGGCGTGACGCCGAGGTCGGCGGCGCTCTGCTCGATCGAGATCTGTGCGGCCTCCTCGTTGAACCGCTCGACCATCGCACTCAGCAGGCCAACCGAGTCGAGTCCTGGCGTGATCGTGTACGTCGCGGGGAAGAGGTAGCCCTCGAGGTCTCCACCGGCATACGCCGGGAGACCCAGAGCGGCAGGTCTGGCGGCGGCCTCCTCGACCTGCGAGCGACCGAAGTCGGTGTCCTTGACGACCCGGGTCGAGGATCTCGTACTCGCGCAGACCCTCCGGGATCGTGAGCAGCTGCTCGACCTTCGCCTTCGGATCGAGCAGCAGGTCGAGCGCGCTCTGAGCCGACATCTCCTTGCGGAGCGTGTAGAAGCCCACCTGGATGCCCAGGGCACGCTCGTCCTCGGACGCAAGGTCGGTGAACGCCCCGACGCTGGCCACGACGCCCCGGTCGTACAGGGTTCCGCCGATGTCGGTCGCAGTGTCGCCGTCCTTGACCTCGACGACGACCGATCCTCGTCCCTGACCGGAGTAGTCCGCCGGCGGGTCGAGCGCCCCCTGGATCAGGTCGACGCCTTTGACGTACACGAAGATGCCGGCGCCGACGATGATCGCCAGGGCCACGGCCGCCGCGACCAGGCTGCGCCCGTGCTTGTGCTTCGGGGCACGATGGGTCTGCGGCACGATGTCGAGGTCGGTCACGAGGTCTTGCCCACTTCCTGCCCTGGCGGCCGCCCCGTCGCCCGCTCCGCGTCCAGCGCGTGCTGAAGGATCACGACGGCAGCCGCCTGGTCCACGACCTTACGCCGCGCCGATCCTTTGCGACCCTGCTCGCGCAGCACGCGCTCTGCACTCACCGTAGTCATCCGTTCGTCGACGAGTCGAACGGTCACGTCCCCAGACGTGCCGCCGGCTGTCGCCAGCGCGTCCGTCAGCGTGGTCGCGAAGGCGCTCGCCTTGGCTGCAGATGTACCCAGTCCGCCGGAGAGCAGACGTGGCAATCCGACCACGACCTCGATCGCGGCGTACTCCGCCACCAGGGACACCAGTCGCTCGATGTCGCCGGCCCCGCGGTGCACGGTCTCTACCGGAGTCGCCAGCAGGCCGTCCGGATCCGAGGCGGCCACGCCGACGCGTACGTCGCCGACGTCCACCCCGAGCCGGACGCCGCGCCGGGTGCTTCTCGGCGACGCTTGGCGCGAGTTGCCTGCGTCTCCGGCTCTGTCGGGGTCAGCCACTCGTGACGCGCCCAGCGATGGCCCGTTCGACGTCACCGACCGCGTTCGCCGCCGACGCGGTCTCGGTGCCGCCGCCCTGGGCGACGTCGGCCTTGCCGCCTCCGTTGCCGCCGAGCGTCAGAGCCGCCACCTTCACCAGCTCCCCCGCATGCAGGCGCCACTCCTGCGCCGTCTGGTTGAGCGCGACCACGACCGACGGCTTCCCGCCGCCGGTGCCCACGACGGACACCACTGCAGGCCGCTCGGCGCCGAGCCTGCCCCGGATGTCGAGCGCCAGCCGCCGGACGTCACCTCCCTCGGCGCCCTCGGCGACCGCGCCGACGTACTGCACCCCGTAGACGTCACGTGCAGCCGCAGCCAGCTCCCCAGCCCGGGACAGCAGCGCGTCGACGCGCACCTTGGCAATCTCCTTCTCCGCCGTCCGCAGCCGTTCGACCAGGTCGGCGACACGCCCCGGCAGCTCCTCCGGGCGCACCTTGAGCAGCTCGGTCAGCTGTGCCACCAGCACGTGCTCGCGGGCGAGGAAACCGTAGGCGTCCTCGCCGACCAGCGCCTCGACCCGGCGTACGCCGGAACCGATCGACGACTCGTGCAGCAGCTTGATGACGCCGAGCTGCCCCGACCGCAGCGCGTGCGTGCCGCCGCACAGCTCGCGGGCCCAGTCGCCGACCGACACGACGCGCACGGTATCGCCGTACTTCTCGCCGAAGAGAGCCATCGCGCCGGCCGAGCGGGCCTGCTCCTGGGTCATGAGCTCGGCCTCGACACCCAGATCGGCGAGCACCAGGTCGTTGACCCGCGCCTCGACGTCGGCGAGCACCGAGGCCGGCACCGGCCCGGTCGCGGAGAAGTCGAAGCGGAACCGCCCGGGGGCGTTCTCGCTGCCGGCCTGGGTGGCGGTGTCGCCGAGCGCCTCGCGGACTGCCTTGTGCACCATGTGCGTGGCGGTGTGTGCGCGGCTGATGGACTTGCGCCGCTCGACGTCGACGACCGCGTGCGCCGCCAGCCCGGTTACGACCTCACCCGACAGCACCCGAGCCCGGTGTACGACGAGACCGGTGATCGGTGCCTGCACGTCGAGGATCTCGACTCGAGCGCCGTTGTCGAGCTCGACGACGCCCTGGTCGGCGAGCTGTCCGCCGCCCTCGGCGTAGAACGGGGTCCGGTCGAGGACGAGCTCGAACGTCTCACCCTCGGCGACCTGCTTCGTGCTGCCACCGTCGACGAGCAGCCCCGCCACCCGGGCGTCGCTGACCACCTCGTCGTAGCCGGTGAACTCCACGGCCCCACCGACCTGGTCGGACATCTCGCGATAGGCGCCGGTGTCGGAGTGCCGGCCCTTCTTCGCCTTGGCGTCTGCCTGCGCCCGCTCGCGCTGCTCGGCCATCAGCCGCCGGAAGCCGACCTCGTCGACGGTCAGACCCTGCTCGGCCGCCATCTCCAGCGTGAGGTCGATCGGGAAGCCGAAGGTGTCGTGCAGCTGGAACGCCTTGTCGCCCGGCAGCTCGTGCTGGCCCGACCGCTTGGTGGCGCTGGCCGCTACGTCGAACATCGTGGTTCCCGCCCGGAGGGTCTGGCGGAAGGCGTCCTCCTCGGCGTAGGCCACTGCTGAGATCCGCGCCCATTGGGCGTCGAGCTCCGGGTAGGAGAGGCGCATCTTCGCCAGGGACAGGGGCAGCAGCTCCGGCAGCACCGGGTCCTCGACGCCCAACAGCCGCATGGATCTGATCACCCGGCGCAGGATCCGGCGCAACACGTAGCCGCGGGCCTCGTTGCCCGGGCTGACCCCGTCGCCCATGAGCATCAGCCCGCTGCGGACGTGGTCGGCCACGACCCGGAGCCGAACGTCGTCGGCGTGCTCGACGCCGTACGTCTTGCCCGCCAGCGCGGCCGCGTGCTCGAGGACCGGCACCACCTCGTCGATCTCGTAGATGCTGCCCTTGTCCTGCAGCAGCATGGCCATCCGCTCCAGGCCCATGCCGGTGTCGATGTTCTTGGCCGGCAGGTCGCCGAGGATCTCGAAGTCGTCCTTGCCGATGCCCTCGCCGCGCTGGCTCTGCATGAAGACGAGGTTCCAGAACTCCATGTAGCGGTCGCCCGCCTTCTCGATGTCGCCCTCGGGACCGTAGTCCGGGCCACGATCGAGGAAGAGCTCGGAGTCGGGTCCGCAGGGGCCGGGGATGCCCATCGACCAGTAGTTGTCTGCCTTGCCGAGCCGGTGGATGTGGTCGTCGGGGACGCCCGCGATCTTCTTCCACAGCGCGACGGACTCATCGTCGTCGAGGTAGACCGACACGTGCAGCTTCGACTCTGGGAGCCCGTAGCCGCCCGCGGCCTGGGACCTGGTGACCAGGTCCCAGGCGTAGGTGATGGCGCCCTCCTTGAAGTAGTCACCGAAGGAGAAGTTGCCGTTCATCTGGAAGAAGGTGCCGTGCCGGTCGGTCTGGCCGACCTCCTCGATATCGATGGTCCGCACGCACTTCTGCACGCTGACGGCCCGCTGGTACGGCGGTGTCTCCTGGCCGAGGAAGTACGGCACGAACGGCACCATGCCGGCGTTGACGAAGAGCAGCGTCGGGTCGTCCAGCAACAGCGACGCACTGGGGACGAGGGTGTGATCGCGATCCTCGAAGTATGTGAGGAATCGGCGGCGGATCTCAGCGGTGTCCAACGTCAAGTACCTTCGCGGTCGAGGTGTCGGGGGGCAGGCGGTCCAGTCGGGGACTCGAGAGCGGGGGCGGCGGCCGCGGGCCGAGCGGCCGGCAGCGCGAGCTCCTCCCGCAACTGGGCCTCCCGTTGGGCCATGCCTGCCGACACCTCGGCCGCGAACAGTCGGGCTCCCGTGCGCATCGACGCGGCCCGCGCGGCGACCCCGTCTGGGGTGAAGTTCTGCGCGGTGCGCTTGACCTTCACGAGCGCGTAGACACCCGACGCGGCCCCGGCCGCGAACCAGAACGCCCTGCTCATCGAACCCACCCCTCCGATGGTCGCTGGTGCGTACGGCGACGTCGACGCATTTTCCGCTGCTGCCGCAGCTCCTTGCGTACGGCGTGCGAGATGCGCATCCGGCTGTCCTCGTGGAGCGCACGACGTACGCCGAAGGACAGCGCGGCTACCTTGATGAGCGGTCCGGCCAGTGTCACCGAGGCCACCCGCGCGGCACTCAGGTCGACCTCGTCACCGGAATCGGACTCTGCGATCCCGGTGATGAGCGGCACGTCCTCCGGCGCCTCCTCCCCCGACTTGTCAGAACGTGAACTTGCTCTGGCCAGCTGTGGTTCTGACGACTCGGCGGCGGTGAGAGCCGTGAGCTGTGCCGACAGTGCGGCCACTTCGGTGCGCAACCGGGCGAGCTCCTGGTCGGCTCGTGACTCCTGCCGGCTCCGGTCCCGCCGGAGCTGCACGACGACCGCCGTGAGCAGGGCGAGCGGAATCACCCAAGAGGCCACAACGACTGCCAGCAGAGCGCCCGACGTCATGGCCGCCTCCTGCCCGGTCGCCTCGAGTTGATCGCTGTCCCGCGTGGTCGACTCGCCACCCTACCTCGTGGCATCGCCGCCCCTGTCTCCTGCCAGGATCGCCTCGATCCGGGCCAGCCGGGCGGCATACTCGGCCTCTGCACCGCGCCCTGTCGGGCGGTAGTAGGTCCGGTCGGCCACCACCTCCGGCGCATGCCGCTGCGGCGCGACGCCGCGCGGGTCGTCGTGCGCGTACAAGTACTCGGCACCGTGCCCGAGCCCCTTCGCACCGGCGTAGTGAGCATCGCGCAGGTGCGTCGGCACAGCGCCGATGTTGCCGGCGTGTACGTCGGCCAGCGCCTCGTCGACCGCCGTGATCACGGCGTTGGACTTCGGTGCGAGCGCGAGCGCCACGACGGCCTGCCCCAGCGTGAGCCGCGCCTCCGGCATGCCGATGAGCTGCACCGACTGGGCGGCCGCCACGGCCGTGGTGAGTGCGGTCGGGTCGGCCAGCCCGATGTCCTCGCTCGCGAGGATGACCAGCCGACGGGCGATGAACCGTGGGTCTTCTCCGGCCGCGACCATCCGGGCCAGGTAGTGCAGCGCGGCATTCACGTCGCTGCCACGAATCGACTTGATGAAGGCGCTGATCACGTCGTAGTGCTGGTCGCCCTGACGGTCGTAGCGCACCGTCGCCCGATCGACCGCGAGCTCGAGCGTCTCGATGTCGACCAGGCTCGGCCCCTGCTCCGGCGTACGCCGCGTTGTCGACGCCTGCTCCGACGTACGCCGCGTGCTCGACTCCGGCGACGCCGAGACACCAGCGGGTTGGCTGCGGACAGCGGCGGCGGCTGCCTCGAGATAGGTGAGTGCCCGTCGGGCGTCCCCGCCGGCCAACCGGACGAGCTGGTCGAGGGCGTCGTCAGTCAGGGTGACCGACCCGGCCAATCCACGCTCGTCGGTGCGGGCGCTGGCCACGACGCTGCGCACGGCGTCGTCAGAGAGCGGCTCGAGCGTCAGCAGCAGCGCGCGGGACAGCAGCGGCGAGATCACAGAGAAGAACGGGTTCTCCGTGGTGGCCGCGATCAGGGTCACCCAGCGGTTCTCGACGCCGGGCAGCAGCGCGTCTTGCTGCGCCTTGCTGAAGCGGTGCACCTCGTCGACGAAGAGCACAGTCCCCGGCCCGCCGGTGGCCAGCTGTTGCCGGGCGGTGCCAATGACCTCGCGCACCTCCTTGACCCCGGCCGAGACGGCCGACAGCTCGACGAAACGCCGGTCGGTCTGCGCCGACAGGATGCCCGCGATCGTGGTCTTGCCGGTGCCCGGTGGCCCCCAGAGCAGCATGGCCGTCGCCTGGTCGGACTCCACCAGCCGACGCAGCGGCGAGCCGGCCGCCAGGAGGTGATCCTGCCCGACGAGCTCGTCGAGAGTGCGGGGACGCATCCGGACGGCGAGCGGCAGCGAGTGGTGGTCTCCGTGCGCCAGGCTCCCCCCGCCCAGAGCGCCGGAGGAGGCACTCTGTGACCGCGGGCCGTCGACGTACGGCGTGGGAGTCGGCACCTCGAAGAGCGCACTCTCCCCCGATTCCGCGTCCGTCACTCGACCGAGCCTAGTGCGGCGACAGGCGTGCGGGTCAGGAGGCGACCGGCTGGGCCTCGTCGTCGGTGACGATCACCTGGATCGGCTCCGCGAAGTGACAGGCCACCTCGCGACCGCCGATCTGCAGCAGCGGCGGCTCCTCCTGGGCGCAGATGTCCTGCGCCTTCCAGCAGCGGGTGCGGAAGCGACAGCCCGATGGCGGGTTGATCGGGCTCGGTACGTCGCCCTCGAGCCTGATCCGCTCCCGGCGACCGCCGATCTGCGCCTGCTTGACGTCGGGTGCAGCCGACAGTAGCGCCTGCGTGTAGGGGTGGTGCGGCGTCAGGTAGATGCTGTCCCGGTCACCGATCTCGACGATCTTGCCGAGGTACATGACGGCGATCCGTGGGCAGAAGTGCCGCACGATCGCAAGGTCGTGGGCGATGAAGAGGAAGGCGATCCCGAACTCCTTCTGGAGGTCCTGCAGCAGGTTGACCACCTGCGCCTGGATCGACACGTCCAACGCCGACACCGGCTCGTCGGCGACGATCAGCTTCGGGTTGAGCGCGAGCGCCCGGGCGATGCCGATCCGCTGCCGCTGACCGCCGGAGAACTCACTCGGGTAGCGGTTGTAGTGCTCCGGGTTGAGGCCTACCGTCTTGAGCAGGTCCTGGACCCGCTCCTTCATCTTCTTCCTGGGCACTGTCTTGTGCACCATCATCGGGGTGCTGACGATCGTGCCCACCGTGTGCCGGGGGTTCAGCGAGGAGTACGGGTCCTGGAAGATCAGCTGGATCTCGCGGCGGTAGGGCAACATCGCCCGACGCTTGAGCGTGCCGATCTCCTCGCCCTCGAACTTCATCGAGCCCGACGTCGGGTCGTAGAGCCGGGTGATGACTCTGCCGGTGGTGGTCTTGCCGCAGCCGGACTCTCCCACCAGGCCGAGCGCCTCGCCCCGATGCACGGTGAACGAGACGCCGTCTACTGCCTGCACATGGCCGATCGTGCGACGCACGATCCCCGCCGACCTGACCGGGAAGTACTTGACCAGGTCGGTGACCTCGAGCAGCGGCTCTCCCTGAGTCGCGACAGCGTCGGCCGGCTGGGGTGTGGTGGTCGTGGACTCGGTCACCCGATCGCCTCTTTCACTTCGCTCTCGTAGATCACGTGCGGGTCGGGCAGGTGACAGCGGGTGAGGTGGTCGGCCACCATGCCGGGTCGTAGCTCCGGCAGCTCGGTGAAGCAGCGGTCGCCTTCGACCTTGTCCTTGTGCGTGCAACGTGGGTGGAAGGCGCACCCGCTGGGCGGGTTGAGCAGGCTCGGCGGCGTACCCGGGATCGGCACCAGTGGCTTGCTGGTGTCGTGCGTGACATTGGGGATGCTGCTCAGCAGGCCCCAGGTGTAGGGCATCTCCGGGTGGCCGAGGATCTGCTTCGTCAGGCCCTTCTCGACACAACGGCCGCCGTACATCACCAGCACCTCGTCGGCGACCTCGGCGATGACCCCCAGGTCGTGCGTGATCATGATGACCGCGGAACCGAACTCCTTCTGCAGGTCCTGCATCAGGTCCAGGATCTGCGCCTGCACCGTGACGTCAAGTGCCGTGGTGGGCTCGTCGGCGATCAGCAGCCGCGGATTGTTGACCAGCGCCATCGCGATCATCGCGCGCTGGCGCATGCCGCCGGAGAACTGGTGCGGGAAGTCGTCGACGCGCCGGTCGGGCTGCGGGATGCCGACCCGGTCGAGCATCTCGACGGCGCGGGTCTTGGCGACCTTCTTGGAGACGTTGTGGTGCAGGCGGTAGGCCTCTACGATCTGCCTGCCCACGGAGTAGAAAGGGTGCAGCGCGGTCAGCGGATCCTGGAAGATCATCGCGACATCGCTGCCACGCAGCTTGCGCATTGTGTCGTCGGACGCGCCGATGACTTCGCGTCCGCCGACGCGGATCGAGCCCGTCATCCGAGTGCGCCGTACGTCGTGCAGACCGAGCACCGCCATCGACGAGACCGACTTGCCGGAGCCGGACTCGCCCACGATGCCGAGGGTGCTGCCCATGTCGACGGTGTAGGACAGGTCGGTGACGGCCTGGACGAGCCCGTCATAGGTCGGGAACCGCACCGTGAGGTTCTCGACGACGAGGAAGGGCTCCTCGCCGTCGGTCACCGGCTTGGTCTCTGGCTGCGGATCGGTCATGGTCTCCGTCATACCAGCCGCACTCTCGGGTCGAGGAAGCTGTACACGATGTCGACCACCAGATTAGCGGTGACGACGAAGACGGCGCCGACCAGCACGGTGGTCGCGATCACCGGGAAGTCGACCGGGATGGCCTGGAGGCCCCAGACACCGATGCCGTCGATCTCGAAGATCGCCTCGGTGATCAGCGTGCCCGAGAGCAGGATCGCGAAGTCCAGACCGAAGATCGTCACGATCGGCACGATCGCGGCCCGCAGGGCGTGCTTGAAGACGACTCTGTTGGTGCTCACCCCCTTGGCGGTCGCGGTGCGCACATAGTCCTCGCCCAGGGTCTCGACCATCGAACCCCGGGTGAAACGCGCGTACTGAGTCGCCGACGCGATGCCGAGGGTGAGCCACGGGAGCAGCAACCCGGCGAACCAGTCGGCGGGACTGTCGGTGAAGGGGTAGTAGCCCGTCTCCGGGAAGATCTGCCACACCTGGGTGAAGTAGATCCAGGAGAGCAGTGCCACGAGCAGGTAGGGAATGGAGTTGATGAGCAGGCTTCCGCTGGTGATGGCCTTGTCGCTCCAGGTGCCCCGCCACTTGGCGGCGAGGACCCCAGTGCTGACCCCGATGGTCAGGAAGACCACGGCCGCGCCGACGGCCAGCGAGAGCGTAGCGGGGAAGTACTGCTTGAGCTGCTCGTAGACCGGCTCCTTCGTGACGTAGGAGATGCCCAGGCACGGAGCTGGACAGGGATACTCCGCCGCGCCGACATCGATCTCGCGGCCGGTGAAGATGCCCTTGACCCACACGCCGTACTGGCTGACGACACTCTCGTCGAGGCCTAGTGCGTCCTCGATCGTCTGCCGCTTCTCTTCCGTGCAGCGGCCGCTCTCGTTGCAGATCGACGCTGCGGCGTCGGTGGGACCGAGGAAGAAGATCGCGAACACGATCATCGACGCCAGCGTCACCACGATGAAC
Source organism: uncultured Actinomycetota bacterium (assembly GCA_963830495.1). Lineage (GTDB taxonomy): Bacteria > Actinomycetota > Actinomycetes > Propionibacteriales > Nocardioidaceae > CAWHMS01. The sequence goes on from CAWHMS010000001.1 coordinate 842,819, forward strand.
GCCGCGACCAGGCGCCTGAAGATGTAGCCCAGCATGTGCTCCTGCTTCCTGTTCTAGGGGTGGGGTAGGCCCTGTCGGGCCCACCCCACCCCCGTGGTGTCCATCACGAGCGTGATGTCACCGGGACATCACTGCTCGACCCACATGTCCTTCCAGGTCGGCATGCCGAAGGTGACGTCGTTGTTGAACCCTTGCACCTTCGTGCCCCTGGCCATCACGACCGCGCTGTAACCAGTGGTGAACGTGGGGAAGTACTCCTCCGCGATCGTCCGGTCCAGGTCGTTCCAGGCCGCCGCCTGCTCCTCGAGCGGAAGCAGCTGCGACCTCGGCGATCCGGTCGTCGACTGCCTTCTCGCTGAAGATGGCGTAGTTCGACCCCGGGCCTTCCTTAGCCAGGTTGGTGGACTCGAACAGCGGCGGGATCCACGAGCTACCCGTCGGCCAGTCCTGGCACCAACCCGCCGTCCGCACGTTGAGCGGTGCGTCCGGGTCGGCACGCAACGTCGAGAACTCCTCGATCGTGGTGGCGTACGGCTTGGCCGTGAAGCCGGCGTCCTCCAGCGCCTGGGCGACGACGTCCTTCACGTCCACCGCGATCGGGTCGTCGTTGGTGAACGGCCAGGAGATCTCGTACTCGCCCGGCTTGTAGCCGGCATCTGCGAGCAGCTGCTTAGCCTTCTCCGGGTCGGTCGAGCCGAGCTCGTGGTCGGGCAGCGGATTGAAGTCCTCGCGGCCCGGGATACCCGGCGGCATGATGTTGCCACCGTAGATCCGGTTCACGCCGACGATGTTGCCCGCGGCCTCGTTGGCAGCGTCGTACGGGTAGGCGAACGCCAGCGCCTGGCGGACTTCCTTCTCCTTGATCTTGCGGTAGTCAGGCGCCCAGTAGAACGAGCACGGCTGGGAGCCGTTGACGATCCGGTCGGCCGCGGTGTCCTTCATCTGGAAGTACGTCGAGGCCTGGACGTCGTCGAACGTCATGGTCGTCTGGCCCTCGCCCGAGTCGGCCAGCATGATCTGGTCGATCTTGGCGGTCGGCGTGTCGAACTCCATCTCCCAGGTGTCGACGTAGGCACGGCGACCAGGGTCAGTGTCAGGGTCCCACTCCGGGTTGCGCACCAGGGTCAGTGACTTCTCCGGGGTGTACTCGTCGAACATGTACGGTCCGGTCGACCACGGGTGCAGCCGGTACTTCGCCGGGTCGCTGTCCTTGCCGGGCGGAATCGGGCCCATGGCCGGGAAAGCACCCCAGAACGGCATGTCCGGGAACGGAACGGCCATCTTGATCGTGATGTCCTGGCCGTTGATCTCGATGCCCGCGTAGTCCTCACCAGACGTGTAGGGGCCCTCGTAGGTGTCACCGTCGAGGAAGTAGTCGTTGCTGTAGGCCGCGCCCTCGGGGAACGTCGTCCGGTCGAACGACCGCTTGATGCCGTAGGCGATGTCGTCGGGCGTGACTTCCTGGCCGTTCTCGTACCTGACACCCTCGCGGATGGTGAAGGTCCACTCGGTGAAGTCTTCGTTGGGACGGCCGAGGTCGGTGGCGATGTCCGGGACGAGGATCATGTCCCCGGACTCCTCGTCGTAGACGTACTGCGTCAACGACCGCGTCACCAGACCGCTCAGGATCGAGGCGGTGTTGATGTAGTAGGCCTCAGTCGGGTCCATCGAGTTCAGACCGTTGACCGACAGCACCTGGATCGTGCCGCCCTCCTGGGCGCCCTCGATCTCCGGCGCGGGAGCCTGCGCGTTCGGGTCCTTGCCCGAGCCGGCAGACTCGGTCTCGGCGAAGGTCTCCTCGCCGCTGTCGCCCGAGCCTCCGTCGCCGTCGTCGCCGCCACAGGCAGCGAGCGCCATCATGGCGACGGCGGTCACGGCAATGATCGGTTTCTTCAACCGCATTTCCTAACCCACCCTTTCATGGTTGGTTGTGCATCTCTCGGCGACAGGGTCACCGACGAGTCTTGGGATCGAAGGCGTCGCGTACGGCGTCGCCCAGCAGGTTGAGCGCCACGACCAGCACCATCACGGTGAGGACGGGCGCCCAGAGATAGATCGGGTAGAAGTCGTAGAGCGGGACCGCGTCGACGATGATGCGCCCCAGCGACGGCGTACCCGTGAGGCCGATACCAAGGAAGGAGAGCGTCGCCTCCGCCGCCACCAGACCCGGCAGCGTCAAGGAGAAGGAGACCACGATCGGGGCCACCATGTTGGGCAGCAGCTCCTTGAAGAGGATCCGCCGGGTCGGGACCCCGATGACCTGCGCCGACTGGATGTACTCCCGCTCCCGCAGGGAGAGCACCTCACCACGGATGATCCGGGCGAGATACATCCAGCCGAAGACGACCAGCACCGTCAGGAGCGCGATGATCTGGGCCCGGTTGAGGCCGCTCTCGTCGGAGGCGAAGCGCGCGGTGATGATGGGCGCCAGCGCGAGCGCTCCGAGCAGGAAGGGGAACGCCAGGAACAGGTCGATCATCAGCGAGATGAACTTGTCGAGGAAGCCGCGGGCGTAGCCGGCGATCAGACCCATGGTGACGCCGATGATCGTCGACAGCACGGTCGCAGTCAGCGCGATCAGGATCGAGGTGCGGAGTCCGTAGAGCAGCCGGGCCAGGTTGTCGTAGCCGGTGCGCGGCGCGATGCCGAGCGGGTGCTCCCAGGTGAAGGAGTAGAACGGCGGCCCGACGATGCCGAAGCCGTTCTCGATGAATTCCGCGTTGGTCACCCCGGACGGGAACGGGCCCGGGTAGATGCCGAGCGCCGAGCAGATGACCGGTGCGAAGAGACCCGCGAGCACCAGGATGGCGATGACGACCGAGCAGAGGACCGCCACCTTGTCCTTGCGGAGCCGCTCGAAGGCGATGCGGGTCGGTGACCGGCCGGCGATCTCCTTGCCGGGTCCTTGAAGCGACTGCTCGGACTCCGGAGCTGGTTCTCCTTTGCCGAGCGACTCAAGGTCCGCAATGGTCATGGGTACCTTTCCCTAGAGGCTTGGCTCTTGGTGCAGCCGGGGCGACTTTAGTGCACCGCCACTGACTGGTTAGGTCACGAGAGGTAACGATCTGGGAACACCCATCACGGCTCCGGGCCACCCACCCTTGCCTTGTCGGCCGCCCAGGATTCGTCCGATGGCGCGCCGCCGTACCCACCGTCGCTGCTTCGGACGAATCCCGAGCAGCCCGTCTGCCCAGGATTCGTCCGAACTCGCGCGGGCTGCGCCAGCGTCGCGGCTCCGGACGAATCCTGGGGGGCTCACCGCGAGGGGTGCCCCCGGTCCGGAGGCGTCAGGCGGTGTCGTCGGGCCGAAGCGGATCCGGTCGGGCGTCGACGCCGGCCTCGCGGCGCTGCTCGGCCGTGATCGGCGCAGGTGCCGCCGTGAGCGGGTCGAAGCCGCCGCCTGTCTTCGGGAAGGCGATCACGTCGCGGATCGAGTCCGCGCCCGCCAGCAGCGCGCAGATGCGGTCCCAGCCGAAGGCGATGCCGCCGTGCGGCGGGGCGCCGTAATGGAACGCGTCGAGCAGGAAGCCGAACTTCTCCTGCGCCTCCTCGTCGGAGAGCCCCATGACGGCGAAGACCCGCCGCTGGATGTCCTCCCGGTGGATACGGATCGACCCGCCGCCGATCTCGTTGCCGTTGCACACGATGTCGTAGGCATAGGCCAGCGCGCCGCCTGGATCGGAGTCGAAGGTGGGCAGCGATCCGGCGGTCGGCATCGTGAAGGCATGGTGTACGGCGGTCCAGGCGCCAGACCCGACCGCGACGTCGTCGGTGTCCGCGACCGCCTCGAAGAGGGGCGCGTCGACCACCCAGACGAAGGACCACGCGTCCTCGTCGAGCAGCCCAGCCCTACGGCCGATCTCCAGCCGGGCAGCCCCGAGCAGCCCCCGCGACGTCTTCACCGGCCCGGCCGCGAAGAAGATGCAGTCTCCAGGCTTGGCGCCCACGTGGTCCGCCACGGTGGCGCGCTCCTGCTCGGAGAGGTTCTTGGCGACCGGACCCCCGAGCTCGCCGTCGTCGCCGACGAGCACGTAGGCGAGCCCCTTGGCGCCGCGCTGCCGGGCCCAGTCCTGCCAGGCGTCGAGCTGCTTGCGCGGCTGGTCTCCCCCGCCCGGCATGACCACGGCGCCGACGTACGGCGCCTGGAACACCCGGAAGGGAGTCTCGGCGAAGAACGTCGTGCAGTCGACCAGCTCCAGCCCCATCCGCAGATCGGGCTTGTCGGTGCCGAAGCGGGCCATCGCCTCGGCGTACGTCATCCGCGGGATCGGCGTGCTCACCTCGTGGCCGATCAGGCGCCACAGCGCGACGAGGATCCGCTCGCTGAGGGCGATGACGTCGTCCTGGTCGACGAAGCTCATCTCGACGTCGAGCTGGGTGAACTCCGGCTGCCGGTCGGCGCGGAAGTCCTCGTCTCGGTAGCAGCGCGCGATCTGGTAGTAGCGCTCCAGGCCGGCCACCATGAGCAGCTGCTTGAAGAGCTGCGGGCTCTGCGGCAGGGCGTACCAGGTGCCGGGTCGCAGCCGGGCCGGCACCACGAAGTCGCGGGCCCCTTCGGGGGTCGAGCGGGTCAGCGTCGGCGTCTCCACCTCGATGAAGCCCTGGTCGGCGAGCACCTCACGCGCAGCCCGGTTGACCTCGCTGCGCAGCCGCAGCGCCGCTGCCGGCTCCTGCCGCCGCAGGTCGAGGTAGCGGTGCTTGAAGCGGACCTCCTCGCTGACCGGTGTGGTGTGGTGTTCCTCGACCGGGAAGGGCAGCGGGGCCGAGGAGCTGAGCACCTCCACGTCCGAGGCGATCACCTCGATCTCACCCGACGGCAGGTTGGGGTTGGCGTTGCCCTCCGGCCGGGTCGCCACCTCACCGGTGACGCGCAGGCAGAACTCCGAGCGCAGTGGATGGGCGACGGCTTCGTCGCGGATCACGACCTGCGCGACTCCGCTCCCGTCGCGGAGGTCGATGAAGGCCACTCCGCCGTGGTCGCGGCGGCGGGCGACCCACCCCGCGAGGGTCACGGTCTCACCGACATCGGCCGCCCGGAGGCCACCGGCCTCGTGCGTTCGGATCACGTGGTCTGCTCCTTGGTCGTCTCTTGGGTCGGCGCCACCGTCTGCACCCGTGGCTTGAGGTCATCCGGCGGCGGCGACCAGCTCGCCGGGTCGGCCGGCACCTGCTCACCGGTACGGATGTCCTTGACCTCGTGCTGTTGGTCCTGGCCGCCGGGGAACCAGACGAACGGTATCCCGCGGCGCTCGGCGTACCGGATCTGGCGCCCGTACTTCTGCGCGCTGGCGGCCACCTCGGTCGGGATCCCGCGGTGGCGCAGCTGCTGTGCAAGTCGGTCGCAATCGGGGCGGGCGTCGTCGTCCGGGAGTGCGACCAGCACCGCCGACGGCACCGGGCGGCTGCCGGTGAGGTGACCCCGATTGATCAGCGGCACGAGGGTGCGGGAGATGCCGAAGGAGATGCCCACGCCGGGGTACGTCGTCTTGCCGTCGGACGCCAGCGCGTCGTACCGCCCACCGCCGCCCACCGACTTCAGGAACTCGAAGCCCTCCATGTGGATCTCGAACACCGTGCCGGTGTAGTAGTCCAGTCCGCGGGCGAGGCTGAGGTTCGCCTCGACCACGAACCGCTCCGACGCGAAGCCGGCGCAGCCCTCCATCACGGCGGCGAGCTCCTCCAGTCCCGTGTCGAGAAGGTCGTGCTCGACACCGAGCCCGCGCACCGCCTCGACGAAGGACGTGTCTCGCGTCGAGACCTCCGCCAAGGCCAGGCATTGCTTCACCTGCTGCTCCGACAGACCTGCTTCGGTCCCGAGCATGGCCGCGACCGTCTCGGCCGGAAGCTTGTCGAGCTTGTCGATGATGCGGATGGCCGCGGTGGGCTCCTCGATGCCGATGCCTCGGTAGAACCCCTGGATCAGCTTGCGGTTGTTGACCCGCATCCGCAGCGGTGGGAGCGGCAGCCCCGACAGCGCGTCGGCCATCACCCTGGCCACCTCGACCTCGAAGTGGAAGGGCAGCTCATCCTTCGTCACCACGTCGACGTCGGCCTGGGTGAACTCGCGGAAGCGCCCCTCCTGGGGCCGCTCGCCCCGCCACGCCTTCTGGATCTGGTAGCGGCGGAAGGGGAACTCCAGCTTCCCCGCGTGCTCGAGCACATACCGCGCGAACGGCACGGTGAGATCGAAGTGCAGCCCGAGCCCGGTGTCCGAGGCATCGTCGTCGTCGGCCTGCAGCCGTCGGAGGACGTAGACCTCCTTGTCGATCTCGCCACCCTTGAGCAGGCGGTCGAGCGGCTCCGCGATCCGGGTCTCGATGTTGGCGTAGCCGTGCAGCTCGAAGACCGTGCGCAGCCTGTCGATGACGGCCAGCTCGGCGTTGCGGTCGGCGGGCAGCAGCTCGGGGAAGCCGCTGACGGGGGTGGGACGGCTCATGGGCGGGGAGTGCCTTCGGGGATCAGGTCGGCCAGGAACGGGTTGGTGGCGCGCTCGCGGCCGATCGTGGTCTGGGGTCCGTGACCGGGGAGCACGACGATGGCGTCGTCCATGGGCAGGATCGTCCGGGCCAGGCTCCGCATCATCGTCGGGTGGTCGCCTCCCGGAAGGTCGGTGCGCCCGATGCTGCCAGCGAAGAGCAGGTCACCGGAGAACAACACCTCAGGCACTTCCTCGGGACCGGCGTACGGCGTACGGAACGTGATCGACCCGGGGGTGTGACCGGGCGCGTGGTCGACCGTGAGCGAGAGCCCGGCAATGGTCAGGAGGTCGCCATCGGTCACCTCGGACACGGTGTCGGGCTCCCGGAAGGCGTAGTCGCCGCCGAGCAGCATCGCCGCCGACTCCGTCGAGATGCCCGCCATCGGGTCGGTCAGCAGGTGCCGGTCGTCGGGGTGGATGTAAGCGGCCGCGTCGTAGGCGCCGGCGACCGGCTGCACGCAGAACATGTGGTCGACATGGCCGTGCGTGACCAGGACGGCCGCCGGGCGGAGCCGATGCTCGCGCACCACCTCCGCCACGCCCGGGGAGGCGTCCATGCCTGGGTCGATGACGACGCACTCCTCCCCCGGAGCGGGGGCGACGACGTAGCAATTGGTGGCCCAGGGGCCGGCCGGGAACGCAGCGATCAGCACTCCGGAAGCCTATCGAGAGGCTCGGTGCCACCCCGACGCCACATATCGGTCACGATCTCTAGCCCATGCGTGACCGGACCGATCCGCCTCCTAGACTGTCCAACCGGTTGGGACGCCGTCGGGGCGGGACGCGGAGGTCTGTGTGGTAGCAAACAAGCGGCGTCGACGGGAGCTGGCGCGCGCCAAATGGCAGCGGCAGCAGGAGCGTCGGCAGGAGCACGTCCAGCGGACCCGCCGCATCCAGCTCGTCGTCGGCACGATCGTCGGCCTGGTCGCGGCGGCAGCCCTTGTCTGGGTGGTCGTCTGGGTCGTGCAGCAGGAGGACGAGCGCACGCCCTCCGAGGTGACCCCCACCGGCGACCGTCCGTCGTTCATCTCCCCGCCGCCGGAGACGGATACCCCGAGCAGCCCGAACCCGACGACACGCAGCTCAGGCACCGATGAGCCGCCCACCACGACGGCGCCGAGCCGCACCGCCGGCACCGCCTCGATCTCGGAGTAGCAACCATGACCGAGCAGCAGGGACCGCCTCCCGACGTCGACCCGCGGACGTCCGAGCCGACCGCACAGCCGGCAGCCGCCGAGGGTGACCAGACGCCCGCTGCGGCACCTGCCCCGGCGTCCGAACCCGCCGCGGGATCCACCGGGACACCCTCACCTGAGCCTGAGGCCCCGCCGACGCCCCTGCCCCCGCCTGAACCCCCGCCCTCACCCGAGCCCGCTTCGACTCCCACGCCCCCGCCCTCGCGAGCTCCCATGCCCGGACCTGCACCGGGACCCGCCCGAGCGACCGAGCCGGCTGAGGATTCTGACGCCGAGCGGTTCGGACGGGTCGCGGCCGATGGCACCGTCTTCGTCCGCACCAGCTCCGGCGAGCGAGTCGTCGGGCAGTGGCCGCAAGGAGATCCGGCCGCCGCGCTCGCGTTCTACCGCAAGCGGTACGACGGGCTGGCGCTGGAGGTCGACCTGCTCGAGCAGCGCATCAAGGCCGGCAGCCTCTCCCCCGAGGACGCGAAGCAGACCGTCGCCAAGGTCCGCGCCACCGTCGTCGAGGCGCAGGCGGTCGGCGACCTGGACCAGCTCGCCGCACGGCTCGACGCGCTCACGCCGCTCATCGAGGAGCGTCGGCAGGCCCGCCGGGCCGAACGCGCGGCACGTACTGCGGAGGCGAAGACGGCGAAGGCGGAGATCGCCGACGAGGCCGAGCGCATCGCGCAGGGCAACGACTGGCGCGGCGGCGCCAACAAGCTGCGCGACCTGTTGACCCGGTGGAAGGCGCTGCCGCGGATCGACAAGGCGAGCGACGACGCGCTGTGGCACCGCTTCTCGTCCGCGCGTACGTCGTACACCCGTCGCCGCAAGCAGCACTTCGCCGACCTCAACGAGCAGCGCGATGCTGCCCGAGTGGTCAAGGAGAAGCTGGTCGTCGAGGCCGAGGCGCTCGCCGACTCGACCGACTGGGGCGCCACCGCCCGCGACTACCGAGACCTCATGCAGCAGTGGAAGGCGGCTGGTCCCGCGCCGAAGGAGGTCGATGACGCGCTCTGGCGCCGCTTCCGGGCGGCTCAGGACACCTTCTTCGGCGCCCGCGACGCGGCCAACGCCATGATCGACCAGGAGTACTCCGCCAACGCGGAGGTCAAGCGCGGCATCCTCACTGAAGCCGAGGCACTGCTCCCGATCACGAACGCCCGGGCCACCCGCGAGGCTTTCCGAGGCCTGGCCGAGCGATGGGAGAAAGCCGGCAAGGTGCCGCGAAACGACATGAAGGAGCTCGAAGGCAGGTTCCGCAAGGTCGAGCAGGCGGTGCGAGGTGCTGAGGACGAGCAGTGGCGGCGCACCAATCCGGAGGCCCGCGCCCGGGCACAGGACACCGTGAGCCAGCTGGAGGCGGCGCTAGCCTCCCTGCAGGCCGATCTCGCCTCCGCCCAGCAGTCGGGCGACAGCCGAAGGGCAAGCCAGATCGAGTCCGACATCGCCGCCCGCACGATGTGGCTCGAAGGAGCGCGCAGCGCCCTCACCGACTTCTCCCCCGACTGATCCCCCTCTCCCCGCCGAGGGGTCCCCTTTTCCCGCCGAGGGGTCCCCTTTCCCCCGCGAGAGGTCACCTTTCTCCGCCGGCGGCCAATGCTTCACCGGCCAGATCAAGGACCGACCCATGCTCGGCGAAGAAAACTGGCCCCTGATCGGGAAGAGCTGGCACCTCGGTGGGAACAGCTGGCCCCTCGGCGGGGAAAGCTGGCCCCTCGGCGAGAGGAGCTACTGGGTGATGCGATAGGCGTCGAAGACGCCTTCGACGGTGCGCACCGCCTTGAGGACGTGCCCGAGGTGAGTCGGGTCGGCCATCTCGAACGTGAACCGGCTCTTCGCGATCCGGTCGCGGGTGGTGACGACCGACGCCGACAGGATGTTGACGTGGACGTCGGAGAGCACCCGGGTGATGTCGCTGAGCAGCCGAGCCCGGTCGAGAGCCTCGACCTGGATCGCGACGAGGAACATCGACTGCGACGTCGGCGCCCACTCCACCTCGACGATGCGACCCGGTTGCGCCGACAGGCTCTTGACGTTGGTGCAGTCGCCGCGATGCACCGAGACCCCCGACCCGCGGGTGACGAAGCCGATGATGTCGTCGCCGGGCACCGGCGTACAGCATCGAGCCAGCTTGACCAGTACGTCGGAGAGCCCCTTGACGATGACGCCTGCATCTCCTCGAGGGGACTTCTTGACCCGCTCGCGCTCGCTCGTGATGGTGACCGTCTCGGCGGCCTCGTCGGCCGCAGCCTCCTCACCGCCGAACAGGTCGAGGATGCGGCGTACGACGGCCTGCGCGGTCGTGTTGCCCTCGCCGACCGCGGCGTACAGCGCCGTCACGTCGGCGATCTTGAGGTCGGACGCCACGAGGGACAAGTTCTCGTGCGTGAGCATCCGCTGCAGCGGCAGGCCTTCTCGCCGCATCAGCCGGACGATGGCCTCCTTGCCGCGCTCGATCGCCTCCTCGCGGCGCTCCTTCGTGAAGAACTGCTTGATCTTGTTCCGAGCCCGTGCGCTCTTGACGAAGGTCAGCCAGTCCCGACTCGGGCCGGCGTTCTGCGCCTTCGACGTGAAGACCTCGACGACGTCGCCGTTGTCCAGCGTCGACTCCAGCGGCACCAGCCGGCCGTTGACCCGGGCGCCGATGCAGCGGTGTCCGACCTCGGTGTGGATCGTGTAGGCAAAGTCGACCGGGGTCGCGCCGGTCGGGAGGGCGATCACCTCGCCGCGTGGTGTGAAGACGTAGACCTCGGTCGAGTTGATCTCGAAGCGCAGCGACTCCAGGAACTCGCCGGGGTCCTGCGTCTCCTTCTGCCAGTCGACAAGTTGCCGGACCCACGCCATGTCGGCGTCGGCGTCGGCAGACCCCGCGAGCGTGCGGTCGGTGTCGACACCGCTGCGGCTGTCCTCCTTGTACTTCCAGTGCGCTGCGACACCGTAGTCGGCCCGTCGGTGCATCGCGAAGGTGCGGATCTGCAGCTCCACCGGCCGGCCACCGGGCCCGATCACGCTCGTGTGCAGCGACTGGTACATGTTGAACTTCGGCATCGCGATGAAGTCCTTGAAGCGCCCCGGGACGGGATTCCAGCGGGCGTGCAGCACACCGAGCACGGCGTAGCAGTCGCGGAGGGACTCGGTGAGCACCCGGATGCCGACGAGGTCGTAGATGTCGGCGAAGTCGCGGCCGCGCACGATCATCTTCTGGTAGATCGAGTAGTAGTGCTTCGGGCGCCCGGTCACCGTCGCCTTGATCTTGGCGGTGCGCAGGTCGGACTGGACCTGGTCGATGACGGTCGAGAGGAACTCATCACGCGCCGGCGCGCGCTCGGCCACCAGACGCACGATCTCGTCGTACACCTTGGGGTGCAGCGTCGCGAAGGCGAGGTCCTCCAGCTCCCACTTGACCGTGTTCATGCCGAGCCGGTGGGCCAGCGGCGCGTAGATCTCCAGCGTCTCGGTCGCCACCCGCTCCTGCTTCTCGGGCCGGAGGTAGCGCAGCGTGCGCATGTTGTGCAGCCGGTCGGCGAGCTTGATCACGAGCACGCGGATGTCGCGGCTCATGGCGACGATCATCTTGCGGATCGTCTCGGTCTGGGCGGCGGCGCCGTACTTGACCTTGTCGAGCTTGGTGACGCCGTCGACGAGCTGGGCGATCTCGTCGCCGTAGTCGGCTGCGACCTGCTCCAGCGTGTACGACGTGTCCTCCACCGTGTCGTGCAGCAGTGCGGCGCACAGGGTCGGTGGCGTCATACCGAGCTCGGCCAGGATCGTCGTCACGGCCAGCGGGTGCGTGATGTAGGGGTCGCCGCTGCGCCGCGTCTGCCCCTCGTGGTACTGCTCGGCCGTGCGGTAGGCCTTCTCGACCAACGAGAGGTCGGCCTTGGGATGGGTGTTGCGGACGACCCGGAAGAGCGGCTCCAGCACCGGGTCGGTCGTCGATGTCCGTCCGATTCGAGCCAGCCGCGTGCGCATGCGGGAGGCAGACGACGAGGTCGAGGAAGCGGGCGCCGCGGGCGCAACCGGCTCCTCGTCGGTCGTCGACGTCAAGACATCGTCAGCCACTCACACTCCACAACCCTGCGCTGCTACCGAGCCCCCGGCCTGCCCCGGGAAAGGTTCAGTCTACGGGGTCATACGGTGAGCAACGACCCCACGCGCAGGCCGGCCAGGCGGTTCCGCCCGCTCAGGAAGCCGAGCTCGATCAGCACGCTGACGGCCGAGACGGTGGCGCGCGCCTCGCGGACGAGCGCCACGGTCGCCTCGACGGTGCCCCCTGTCGCCAGTACGTCGTCGACCACGAGCACCCTGTCGCCGGGCTCCAGCGCGTCGGTGTGCATCTCCACCGTGGCGCTGCCGTACTCCAGGTCATAGGTCCGCCGGTACGTCGCTCGGGGCAGCTTGCCGGCCTTGCGGACGGGCACGAAGCCGGCGCCGAGCTGGAGCGCCACCGGCGCGGCCAAGATGAAGCCACGCGCCTCGATGCCGACGACCTTGTCGACCACCACGGCTCCAGTGTCGTCGCGGCCGGCTCCGGCCAACCAACCCACCACCTGGGTAAGGCCCTCGTGGTCGGCCAGCAGCGGCGAGATGTCCTTGAAGACGACTCCCGGCTCAGGGAAGTCCGGGACGTCGAGAACCAGCCGGCCCAGGAGTGCGTCGACCGCGCCGGAGCCCGGGTCCACCGGCCGCGTCATCAGCGCGAGCGCTTCGACCGGGACTGCCGCTGCGGCTGCGCCCGCTTGGCCGCCGTCGAGCTCATCGGCCGTGACCGCGGCCGTTGCCGCGCCTTGGCCGGCGACGATGGCGACGTCGAGGTCGTCGCGGGTGCAGGACTCGACTCGTCCGGGGCTTCCTCGTCGTCAGCAGTGGGCTCCGACTCGGCGGGCACGGTCACCCGACCGGCCTCCCGCGCCTGGGCGGCGCGTCGCGAGTGCACCCGGCGGGCCTGTTCCTGGATCGCCGGTTCGCGCTCCTTGAGCTGCACCACCAGCGGGGTGGCGATGAAGATCGAGGAGTAGGCGCCGGCCGCCATACCCACGAAGAGCGCCAATGCGAGGTCCTTCAGCGGGCCGGTGCCGAGCTGGAACACCCCGACGTACAAGATCGCGCCGACCGGAATCAGCGCCGCCACCGACGTGTTGATCGAGCGCACCAAGGTCTGGTTGACGGCGAGGTTGGCGCGCTCGGCGTACGTCGCCCGGGTCGAGGTGAGGATGCCGCGGGTGTTCTCCCGCACCTTGTCGAAGACCACCACGGTGTCGTAGAGCGAGAAGCCGAGGATGGTCAGCAAGCCGGTCACGGTCGCCGGCGTCACCTCGAACCCGCTGAGCGAGTAGACGCCCACGGTGATGAGTACGTCGTGCGCCAGGGCCACGATCGCCGCGAGCGACATCTTCCACTCGCGGAAGTAGGCCCAGATGAAAAGCACCACCAGCACGAGGAAGACGATCAGCCCGGTGACCGCCTTCTCGGCGATGGACTGACCCCAGCTCGGGCCGATCGTCGACTCGCTGACCTCGGTCGCGCCGGCCTCCTGCAGCGCGTCACTGACCCGGATGGTCTCGTCGGTCGTGAGCGGCTCGGTGGTGACGCGGATCGCCTCGGTGCCCGACGACACCACGACCGGGTTGGCCGCTTCTTCGATCTCGGTGTCGACGACCGCATCGGTGAACTCCTCGATCTTGTCGCCGGGGCTGTCGACCTGAGCGATGAACTCGTTGCCGCCGCGGAACTCGATCCCGAAGTTGAGCTGCTTGAACGACAGTGACGCGATGCAGACGAGCAGGATCACCAGCGACGCGAAGTACCAGCGGTTGCGCTTGCCGACGAAGTCGATCGACACCTTGCCTGAGTAGAGCGCCTGTCCGATCTCACCGATCCGTGACATCAGGCCTCCCCTCCCAACGGGCGGGCCGGTCGCTTGCGCGGCGGCATCCCGAGGTGGGCGCGGTCCAGGCCGGAGAGCTTGTGACCCCGACCGAAGAAGGTTGTCCGGGCCAGCAGCGTGACCAACGGCTTGGTGAAGAAGAACACCACGAAGACGTCGATCACCGTCGTCAGGCCGAGCGCGAAGGCGAAGCCCTTGACCACGCCGATCGCGAAGATGAAGAGCACCACGGCAGCGAGCAAGGACACCGCGTCGGCGGCGAGGATCGTCGCCCTGGCTCGCTGCCAACCTGTCTCGACACCGGTCCGCAGCGTCTTGCCTTCACGCACCTCGTCGCGAAGCCGCTCGAAGTAGACGATGAACGAGTCGGCGGTGATGCCCACCGCAACGATGAGTCCGGCGATGCCCGGCAGCGTGAGCGTGAAGTTGTAGGCCTCGCCGAGCAGCAACACACAGGCGTAGGCGATCAGGCCCGCGATGATCAGCGACGCCACCACGACCAGACCCAGCGCCCGGTAGTAGATCATGCAGTAGATCATCACCAGGACCAGGCCGATGATGCCGGCGGCGATGCCGGCCTGGAGCTGGTTGCTCGCGAGCTGCGGGCCTTCGGTGCTGACCCCTTGCGTGACGAAGGTCAGCGGCAGGGCGCCGTACTTGAGGGAGGTGGCGAGGCTGGAGGCCTCGTCTTGGGTGAACGGGTTCTGCGAGCCACCGGAGATCTCGGCCTGGCCGCCGGTGATGGGCTGGTCGTTGGTCGGCGCGGAGAGCACCATCCCGTCGAGCACGATCGCGAGCTGGCGCTGGGTGCCAGCGATCCGCGTCGTGACCTCACCGAACTGGTCGGCGCCCTGGTCGTTGAACTCGACGTTGACGACGTAGTTGACGCCGTTCTGCGGGATGCCGGAGCTGGCGTCACTCACGTCGGTGCCCTCGACCATCGCGGGCCCGAGCAGGTAGCGGTTGCCGTCCTCGTCGCAGGCGAGCAGCGGCTGGCTGGGCAGGTCCCGTTGCGGCTCGGCGGGTACGCCGTCGGCGTCACACTGGAAAGACTGCAGCTTCACCTGCCACTCCGCCGGCGGGTTGGCCGTCCAGGTGTACGGGTCGTCGATCTGCTCGAGGTCCGGCGGGAGCAGCTCGGTCGGTGCCCCGGTCGTGGGACCCGCCGGCTCCTCGTCGCCGCCTGGGGAGTCGCCGCCTGGCGAGGGAGAAGGGGTGTCGTCGCCGGCGGTCGGGGTCGGCGAATCGTCGGCCGGTGTCGTGGTCTCGTCGGTGGTCAGCCACCCAGCGGCGGCGCGGTTCTTCGACGGGCCGGGTGACAGCTCCGGGCCTTCGGTCTCGCTGCCGTCGTTGCCGTTGCCGCCGCCTTCGGTGCCGGCGGTGCCTTCGGTGCCGCCGGGGGTCTGGTCGCCACCGCCCGGGCTGGGCGACTGTGTCGCATCCGGACCGGACGGATTCGCCGGCGACGTGGGGGTGCCCGTGGTGGGCTGCTGGGTGCCGTCAGGAGGCAGCGACAGCGCCACCAGTCGGAACCGCAGCTGGGCGGTCGAGCCGATCGTGCGGACCAGCTCCTCGTTCTCCTGGCCAGGCACCTCGACGATGATGATGTCGTCGCCCTGCGTCGTGACGGTGGCTTCGGCGACACCCGCGCCGTTGACCCGGTTGCTGATGATCCCGACGGCCTCGTCGAGCTTGTCCTGGGTGATCGACTCGCCGCCCTGGGCGCGAGCCTGCAACGTGATCCTGGTGCCGCCCTGCAGGTCAAGACCCAGCTTCGGCTTCCAGTTGCCCAGTGCCGCCGCAGCGGCGTACAGCAGCGCGACGACGATCAGGAAGACGACGAGGGTGCGCCAAGGCCTTGAGATCGTGGTCGCCACGTCAGCGGGCTCCTCGCCCGTCGTGATCGGGGCGGTCGTGCTCGGAGGCGTCGGTGCCAGGCACCGCGTCGGCGTCGCTGCCATGCGGATCTGCCGTCTCGGTCGCCGCGGCCTCGGTCGGCGCGGTCTCGCCGGACTCGACGGCAGCGGCGTCGGCCGGTACGTCGCGCAGGATCTTCGCCACCGCGGCCCTGGCCACCTCGATCTCGACGCCGCCTACGAGCTGCAGGCTGAGCCGCTCGTCGCCGACGGTGCTCACCGTGCCGAAGATGCCGCTGGTCAGCATGACCTCGTCACCGGGCGAGAGCGCACTCTGCACCGCATGCACCTCGTGGGCGCGCCGGCGCGCCGGCCGGATCAGCACGAGGTAGGCGAAGACGAGAAGCAGGACGAGCGGGATCAGCGAGGCCAAGTCGTTGGCGTTCACGCGAGGGCTCCTTGCAATGGTCCGGGCGGCGCGCATGCCGCGAGGGACCGACACGACAACATGGAAGAAGGGCCGCCGCGCAAACGACGACCAGCGTCGAAGTGTAACCGTCAGTCCGGTCTGCGCCGAAACGCGGGTGCTCGCGTGTCCAACTTGTGACACCCCTCAAGTTGTTCCCGTCGAGAGGTCAGGTTCTTCCCGGCGAGACGCCACGTTGTTCCCGTCGAGAGGTCAGGTTCTTCCCGGCGAGACGCCACGTTGTTCCCGGCGAGACGCCACGTTGTTCCCCGCGAGGCGCCACGTTGTTCCCCGCGAGGCGCCAAGCTCATAGGTCACAGGCAGTGTGGCAAGTCGCCATGCCCCACGGCGGGCTCTGCGAGTACCCGGTCGGAGGCAACTTTCGACGGGAAGAAACTGACCGCTCAGCGGGAACTTACTGACCGCTCGAAGCGCGAGCAGGCGAGCTGGGGGGACTCCTCGAAGAGCCGGGTCATTCCGCGAAGAGCCCGGGTCACTCCTCGAAGAGGCTGCGCTGGTCCTCGGCACTCAGCGCGGACGCCGCCGGCGCGGACAACCCCAGGTGCTGCCAGGCCGCCGGGGTGGCGATCCGCCCCCGCGGCGTACGCGCGAGATAGCCGTGCCGCACCAGGAACGGCTCCGCGACCTCCTCGACCGTCTCCCGCTCCTCGGCCACCGCGACCGCGAGCGTGGCGATGCCCACCGGGCCCCCGGAGAACCGTCGGCACAGCGCATCGAGCACAGCCCGGTCGAGTCGGTCCAGCCCGGCCTCGTCGACCTCGAACAGCGCCAGCGCATCGTGCGCGATCGGCTGGGTCACGACGCCGTCGGCCCGCACCTGGGCGAAGTCGCGGACCCGGCGCAGCAGCCGGTTGGCGATGCGCGGCGTACCGCGCGAACGCGAGGCGATCTCGGCTCCGCCATCGTCGGTGACGGGTACGTCGAGCAGCCGAGCCGACCGCGCGACGATACGGCGCAGGTCGGCTGTCTCGTAGAACTCCAGATGCGCGGTGAACCCGAACCGGTCGCGCAGCGGCCCAGGCAGTAGACCCGCCCGGGTGGTGGCTCCGACCAAAGTGAAAGGCGGGATCTCGAGCGGGATCGCCGTCGCCCCCGGCCCCTTGCCGACGATCACGTCGACCCTAAAGTCCTCCATCGCCATGTAGAGCATCTCTTCGGCCGGACGGGACATCCGGTGGATCTCGTCGAGGAACAGCACGTCGCCGTCGCTCAGCCCGGACAGGATCGCGGCGAGGTCACCGGCATGCTGGATCGCCGGGCCGCTCGTCACGCGGAGCGGGGCACCCATCTCGGCTGCGATGATCATGGCGATCGTGGTCTTGCCCAGCCCAGGGGGACCCGACAGCAACACGTGGTCGGGCACCTTGCCGCGCCCTCGGGCCGCCTCGAGCACCAGGGCCAGTTGCTCCCGCACCCGATCCTGGCCGATCACCTCGGCCAACGTGCGCGGTCGCAGCGCAGCCTCGAACGCACGCTCGTCGCCGCCTGTCTCCTCCGGCCGCACCAGGCTGCTCGGCGCGGACAACGCGCTCACCGAGGCATCCACCTCGTCGACGGAGACAGGCCACTGTGTACGGCGGTCGGTCGGCTCGGGCATCACTCACCTACGCCTTCGAGAGGGTGCGGAGGGCTGCGCGCAACAGCTCCGGGACCGAAGGAGCATCGCCGGCCGCGATCGACTCCTCCGCCAGCGTCGTCACCCGGTCGCACGCGGCGTCGGACTCGCGAGCCGACCACCCCAGCCCGAGCAGACCGGCGTAGACCTGATCACGCCAGCGATCCTCCCCGGACCGGTTCGGGCGACCCGGCTCGGCCAGCTCGGCGCTCGGCGCACCGATCCGATCCTTGAGCTCGAGGACGATCCGCTGCGCGCCCTTCCGCCCGATGCCGGGCACCTTGGTCAGCGCCACCAGGTCATCGGTGGCGACAGCGCGGCGCAACTCCTCGGGCCCGTGCACAGCCAGCATCGCCTGCGCCAGCTTGGGCCCAACCCCGCTGGCGGTCTGCAGCAGCTCGAACAGAGCGCGCTCGTCGTAGTCGGCGAACCCGAACAGGGTCAGCGACTCCTCCCGCACGACCATCGAGGTGGCGAGCGCCGTCTCCTCGCCGACACGCAACCCGGCCAGCGTCGTCGGCGTACACATCACCTGGATGCCGACGCCGCCCACCTCGATCACCGCGGAGTCGACGAACACGGTGGCCACCGGCCCCTTCACGAACGCGATCACGAGCGCCCTCCTTGTGCGCGGGCGAGCGCCGACTCGAGCCTTGCCGTGGCGGCGCCGCGCCAGATGTGACAGATGGCCAGGGCCAGCGCGTCAGCCGCATCGGCGGGCTTCGGGGCGGCGGGCAGCCGGAGCAGTCGGGTGACCATCGCCGTGACCTGCGTCTTGTCGGCCCGGCCGCTGCCCGTGACGGCCGCCTTGACCTCGCTCGGCGTGTGCAGTGCGACGGGGATCCCACGGTGCGCGGCTGCCACCACGGCCACCCCCGATGCCTGAGCGGTGCCCATCACCGTGCGGACGTTGCGCTGGGAGAAGACCCGCTCGACGGCAACCGCGTCAGGCGCGAGGTCGTAGATCCACTGCTCGACCGCGGCGCTGATCGTGAGCAGCCGGGTGGCAAGGTCTGCGTCGACCGGGGTGCGTACGACGTCCACCGCCACAGCACTGAGCTGTCGCCCGGGCACTCCGTCGACCACACCGAGCCCGCAGCGCGTCAACCCAGGGTCGACGCCGAGGACACGCACGACAGGCCTCCTTGACGGGGGGACACTCAACCGAGCGAACATGTGTTCGACTCGCTACCAAACCTAACCCGCGCAGCCGACAGTTCTGTGCACCGACGCGCCTGCACGAGCCGCCTCGCTAGACATCGCCGCCGGGCATGACGCTTCGATGGACCCGCAGAGCCCAGGTCACCCGCGGCGATCTCGCGCGGTGCGCAGGTTGGTCCGGCCATTAGGCCCACGTACGGCGCGAAATCGGGGCCGCGTACGGCGCGACCAGCACAGGCTCAACCCAGCCGCTGCGGGGACCGAGCCGGGGCCCTCAGGCGTCGATCTCGGCGAGTACGTCGTCGGGCACGTCGAAGTTGCCGAAGACGTTCTGTACGTCGTCGGAGTCCTCCAGCGCCTCGATCAGGCGGAAGACCTTGCCGGCGCCGCTCTTGTCCACCTCGACCGTCAGGCTGGGCACGAAGGACACCTCGGCGGCGTCGTAGTCGAGGCCGGCGCTCTGGAGCGACGTGCGCACGGCCACCAGGTCGGTCGGCTCGCTGATCACCTCGAGGCTGTCGCCGAGGTCGTTGACCTCCTCTGCCCCCGCCTCGAGCACGGCGAGCAGTACGTCGTCCTCGCCGACCTGCGCGGACTCCTGCGCCTTCGGCACGAGCACAACGCCCTTGCGACTGAACATGTACGACACCGACCCGGCATCGGCCATCGTGCCCCCGTGGCGGGTCATGGCCGTGCGCACCTCACCGGCGGCACGGTTCCGGTTGTCGGTGAGGCACTCGATCAGTAGCGCCACCCCGCCGGGGGCATACCCCTCGTAGAGGATCGTCTGCCAGTCGGCACCGCCGGCTTCGGCACCGGATCCGCGCTTGACGGCGCGGTCGATGTTGTCGTTGGGGACCGACGACTTCTTCGCCTTCTGGATGGCGTCGTAGAGAGTCGGGTTGCCGGCCGGGTCACCGCCGCCGGTCCGCGCGGCTACCTCGACGTTCTTGATCAGCTTCGCGAACAGCTTGCCGCGGCGGGCGTCGACAATGGCCTTCTTGTGCTTGGTCGTAGCCCACTTGGAGTGGCCGGACATACGAGGGCTCCTTCAGCTGCCGGTGACGACGTCGACGAAGTAGCGGTGGACCCGATCGTCGTCGGAGATCTCGGGATGGAACGACGTCGCCACGACCGAGCCCTGCCGGACTGCGACGATTCTACCGGCGGCGGGCCCGGTCGCGACCGTGGCGAGCACCTGGACGCCGGTGCCGACCTTCTCCACCCAGGGCGCCCGGATGAAGACCGCGTGCAGCGGGGTCTCGAAGCCTTCGAACGCCAGATCCTCCTCGAAGGAGTCGACCTGCCGCCCGAACGCGTTGCGCCGCACCACCACGTCGAGTCCGCCGAGGGTCTGCTGACCGGCGGCGCCGTCCTCGATCCGGTCGGCGAGCATGATCATGCCGGCGCAGGTGCCCAGCACCGGCATCCCCGCCTGGATGCGCTCGCGCAGCGGCTCGAAGAGCTCGAAGATCGTCGCGAGCTTGTGCATCGTGGTCGACTCGCCGCCGGGCAGCACGATTGCGTCGACCTCGGCCAGCTCGGCCGGGCGCCGCACCGGGACTGCGTCCACACCGGCCTCGGTGAGCATCCGCAGGTGCTCCTGCACGCCACCTTGCAGCGCGAACACGCCGATCCGAGGGGAGATCACGCGTCGCCCCTCGGCGCCGGGGACTCGCCCGGACGACGCTGCCAGTGCATCGTCACCTCGATCCGACCCTCGTCGAAGTGGGCCGGGAGCCCGTTGCGTTGCAGTGTCGCCTGGACGTGGGTGAGCAGGTCGTCGCCCTCGGCGACGTTGGCGCTGTCGCCGTGCCAGAGGTTGAGCTCGAGCATGCCGTGCTCGACCGCGTGCCAGACGTCGGAGTGCGTGAACCACGCGATGCCTCGGGGTTGGAGACCGACCTCGATGCGACCGCGGAGCTCGTCCTCGGCGGACCAGTGGTCGTCGCATGCCTGCAGCACGACGACGCCCACCGACTCGAGCTCGGCCACCGCCGTCTCGAACCGATCGACGTCCGTCGGCCGCGGCCACGTCGCCGCCGCTGCCAGATGCCGATCACGTGCGTCGGCGACGTACTCGTCGGTGAGCCGTTGCGCTTCGTCGGTGTCCTTGACCTCGGCCAGTACGGCGTCGAGCACGTCGGCGCGGATCTCGCCTTCGGTCCGAAAGCCCGACCACACCTGGGCCCTGGTCCAGTCACGCAGCTGTTCGAGGCGCGCCGCTCTGTCGGGACTACCTATCGCCATCGCCACCTACCCTCGCCATCACGCCATACCTCCCGCAGCCATGAGAGCAAATGAACCAAGGGTGACGCGCTTCGCCTCGTGGCGGCTCCTCACCAACCCCGCTCCGCCAACCGATGCGGCTGCGGGACGTCGTCGACGTTGATGCCGACCATCGCCTCCCCCAGGCCGCGGGACACCTTGGCGATCACGTCGGGGTCGTCGTGGAAGGTCGTGGCCTTGACGATGGCAGCGGCCCGCTCGGCAGGGTTGCCGGCCTTGAAGATGCCGGAGCCGACGAAGACACCCTCGGCACCGAGCTGCATCATCATCGCGGCGTCGGCGGGCGTGGCGATGCCACCCGCGGTGAAGAGCACGACCGGGAGCTTCCCGGCGGCAGCGACCTCACGGACCAGCTCGTACGGCGCCTGGAGCTCCTTCGCGGCGACGTAGAGCTCGTCCTCGCTCATGGAGGTGAGCCGCCTCAGCTCGGCGCGGATCGAGCGCATGTGCGTGGTCGCGTTGGACACGTCGCCGGTGCCTGCCTCGCCCTTCGAGCGGATCATGGCGGCGCCTTCGGTGATGCGGCGCAGCGCCTCTCCGAGGTTGGTCGCGCCACACACGAACGGCACGGTGAATTGCCATTTGTCGATGTGGTTGGCGTAGTCGGCAGGCGTCAGCACCTCGGACTCGTCGACGTAGTCGACCCCGAGGCTCTGGAGGACCTGGGCCTCGACGAAGTGCCCGATGCGCGCCTTGGCCATCACGGGGATCGAGACGGCGGCGATGATGCCGTCAATCATGTCGGGATCGCTCATCCGGGAGACGCCGCCCTGCGCCCTGATGTCGGCCGGCACGCGCTCCAACGCCATCACGGCGACCGCCCCCGCGTCCTCGGCGATCTTCGCCTGGTCAGCGGTGACGACGTCCATGATGACGCCGCCCTTGAGCATCTCGGCCATGCCGCGCTTCACCCGGGCGGTTCCGGTCTCGTGCTTCGCGGACCCCGTGGTCGCGCGGCTGGTGTCGGAAGTGACAGTGTCGTCGGTCACGATCGGGCCTTACACATGTGGGTTGCGGGGATGGCTCCATCCTACGGCCTGGCCCCGGCCGACCCGACAGAGCCACTGTCGCCCTACTGGCCTGACCACTAGCGTCGCGGCCGTGCCGATGACCATCACCGAGCTGTGGGCGTCGTCGTCCTGGCGAGCCGAGGCCGAGGGCTGGATCCGCGACGCACTCGCGGCGCAGAGCGTCCACATCACCGGGCGCATCGAGCAGCCGCGAGTACGCATCTGGTCCGCCCAGTTGACCGTGCCGACGGACGCCGGGCTGATGTGGTTCAAGGAGAACAACCCCGGCCAGCGCGCGGAGGCCGCCGTGGTCGCCACCCTCGCCGTGATCGCGCCGGATCATGTGGTGCCGCCGATCGCCGTCAACACAGACCGGGGCTGGCTGCTGAGCCCCGACCGCGGCGCGACCCTCGCATCGTTGCACTCAACCGACGTGACGATGTGGCAGCGGGTCGTCGCCGAGTACGCAGACCTCCAGCGCTGCACCGTCGAGCATGGCGCGGCACTTCGTGCGGCGGGGCTCCAGCGACTGCTGCCCTCCGACGTACCCGGCCATCTCGAGGAGCTGGCCCGCAGCCTGCCGCTCGAGGCAGCGGCCTCACCGCTGCGCATCGACCAGGGCGCAGCCGCCCGGCTGGTCGTGGCCGCGGCGACGTACCGCAGAATCGCCGCAGAGCTGGACAGGGGCCCGCTGCAGCCCGCCCTGGAGCACAACGACCTGCATCACAACAACACGTTCATCCCCCGGCCGGGTGAGGAAACCCTGCACTTCTTTGACTTCGGAGACGCGCTGTGGGGGCATCCGTTCGTGTCACTCTTCGTCCCGCTCAACGTGATCACGCACGAGTGGGGTACGTCGATCGAGGACCCGCGAGTGCAGCGCGTCATCGACGCCTACCTGGAGGTGTGGACCGACCTGGCCGACCGGGCCGCGCTGCGCGAGCAGCTGGACCTCGCCCTCAACCTCGGCCCCGTGCACCGGCTGGAGTGCTGGCGTCGACTGCTGGTGCACGTCACTCACGAGGAGGCCGCCGAGTTCTCGGCCACTCCGCGAACCTGGATCGGGCGGGTGCTCGATCGCGCGGCAGCCGCGGAGTGAGGCGCGACTCAGGCCGGCTGGTTGCGCGGGCGGTCGTCGTACTCCACCGGGACCGGCGGCTGCGCGCGTCCGGCCAGGCGGAACCATCGCACTCGGCGCCGGCCGTGCAGCCCCACCGTGCCCGCCACCAGGTCGTTGTGGATCCGCCGGGCCAGCCCCGCCCGGCGCGCCGCATCGTCGACGTCGGCGACCAGGGCCGAGGAACCGGGCTCGGGCAGGTCGACACGCAGCAGCACGTCGGTGAGGTCCGACTCCGCCTGCCAGCGCTCGTCGCCGTCCTCGCTGCGGGCACGCACCGCGGCATCCAGCAACAGCAGCGCCGATGCGGGTTCGAGTACGTCGGCCGACGCCAACGCCGCTGCAGCAGACGAGCGTCGCGCCAGCTGGGCATCGAGGCTGGCGCGAGCCGCCTCGAGCCGGAGGTGCTGACGGTCCAGCCGTCCGGCCGTCCACAGCAGCCAGCAGCCCAGCACTCCGGCCACGACCACGACGGTCACGAGCAGCCAGGCGACCTCGGTCATCGCGGATCCTGCATTGCGGAGCCGTCCGTCGATCTCGCGCCCCTGATCGTCTCGTAGACGGCCTCGATGTCAGGCACCAGGCGCGCCCAGTCGTACCGCGCGGCCGCACCCGGTCCGAGCGACCGGAGCTCGGATCGTCGCCCGGGGTCGGAGAGCAGCGCCGAGATCACCCGCCCGGCATCCGTCGCGTCGCCGGTGCGGAAGAGCTCGCCCAGCCTGCCGTGGTCGAGCACTGCCCGGAAGGCGTCGAGGTCACTCGCCACGACTGGGGCGCCGGCCGCCAACGCCTCGACCAGGACGATCCCGAAGCTCTCGCCACCGGTGTGGGGTGACACGAAGACATCAGCGGATGCCAGCAACCGGGATCGGTCGCCGTCGCCGATCTGGCCGAGGAACTCGACATGATCGCGCAGCGGCGGTGGCACCAGGTCAGGGCCGCTGTGGCCTCGCCCGGCCACCAAGAGCCGGACATCGGGATGAGTCGCCATGACCGCCGGCAGCGCCTCCAGCACCACCGCCAGGCCCTTGCGCGGCTCGTCGGTGCGGCCGAGGAAGGCCAGCACCGGCCCGGGCCTCCGCCACTCGGGTCGTGGCTCGGCGCCGCGGAAGCGCGCCCAGCTGATCCCGTTGGGCAGCACCAGGGGCTCACCGCCCAGGTGGTGCACGAGGGTCTCCCTCGCTGACTCGGACACCGCGATGCGCGCCGAGATCTTCTCCAGACTGGGGCGGAGCAGGCTCGCGGCCGACGACATGGCACGGGATCGCGGGATCGCCGTGTGGAAGGTGGCAGCCACAGGAGCCTCGGCCGCCCAGAGCGCGATGAGGGACACGCTCGGCATCGTCGGCTGATGGACGTGGACGACGTCCCACGCCCCCTGGCGCAGCCAGGCCCGGGTCCGGCCGGCCACCCGCGGTCCGAACGCCAGCCGCGCCACCGAGCCGTTGTATGGAACCGCCACGGCCTTACCGACCGTCGTGACGTGGGCCGGCAGGTCGGCGTCCTCCTCGCCCGGCGCCAGCACACCGACGTCGTGGCCACGGTCGGCCAGCACCGTCGCGAGGTCCCGGACATGGTTCTGCACTCCGCCCGGCACGTCCAGCGAGTACGGGCAGACCAGCCCTACGCGCATGGCCGCAGCCTCAACGGCGGGCCTGGTCGGCGACGAACACCGGCTGCAGCATGTGCCAGTCGACAGGGTGGGCGCGGATCCCCACGCTGAACCAGTCCGCGATCTGCTGGGTCGTCGATGCCAGGCCCTGACGTCCCTTCCGGACGACGATCGGGTCGCTGAAGTCGACCCGCAGCAGCGGCCCGTGGTAGCTCAGGGTCGCCGCCAGCAGCGGCGCTCCGGTCCGCCGGGCCAGCGCCGCCGGGCCGACGGGGAGCCTGGCCTCCTCCCCGAGCAGGTCCACCGAGACCCCCTGACCGGTGAGGTCCCGATCGGCCACCAGGCACACCAGCCGACCTCTGCCGAGCGCGATCGCCAGGGCGCCCATCGGGTTGTCGCGCTGGGACAGCGCGAAGATCTGCATGCCGAGCTGCTCGCGGTAGCCCACGAAGCGGGTGAACAGTGACTCCGGGCGCAGCTGCTCCGCCACTGTCGCGACGGGCATGCCGGTGAGGCATGCCCACGCCCCGGCATGGTCCCAGTTGGCCATGTGCGGCAGCGCCACGATCGCGCCCCGCCCGGCGGCGAAGGCGTCGCGCAGGGCACCCTCGTTGCTCGTCACGACCGCCTCGACGATGCGGGTCCGGCTCCAGCTCGGCAGCCGGAAGACCTCGTGCCAGTAGCGGAAGTAGGACTGGGTCGCCTCCCTGGAGAGGTCGCGCAGCTCGGTCGGGCGGAGATCCGGGGCAGCGCGCCGAAGGTTCGCCTCGAGCTGGGTGACGCCGGTGCCACGCTGCTTCCAGACCCGGTCGCCGACCCCCTCCAGCAGCCGCGCAGCCACCGGCTCGGGTGAGTGACGGGTCATCGCCCAGCCCACCTTGAAGGCGTAGTCGACCAGGCGCTCTCGCGGCGCGTCCCAACCGTCGGGGCGCCGGATCACGTCGTCGAGCGCGGTGGCGCCAGCGCCTGACGGCGCACGATCAACATCCGTTGGCACACTGTGATCGTGCTCGCGAGGGCAAGAGTCCACAATGTCACCGCGAGCAGGATCGGCAGGTCGAGCACGTCGGAGAAGAAGGTCATGACCAGCACGGCGACCAGCCGATCGGCCCGCTCGGCGATGCCGCCCTTCGCCTGCATGCCCAGGCTCTCGGCCCGGGCCCTGGTGTACGACGTCAGCATCCCCAGCACCAGCGTGGCGAGCGCCACCGCGGCCAGCACCTCGTCGTCTCCGTCACCGAAGAACCACAGCACCAGTCCCGCGAAGATCGCGGCGTCCCCGACCCGGTCGAGCGTCGAGTCCAAGAATGCGCCCCACGCGGACGAGGCGCCCGTCGTACGTGCCATGTAGCCGTCGATGAGATCGGAGAACACGAACGCGGTGATGACGAGTACGCCGATCCACAGCTCGCCACGCGGGAAGAAGACCAGCGCGCCGGCCACCACGCCGAGCGTGCCGACGATCGTCACGGCGTCGGCCGAGACTCCGAGCCGGATGAGCAGATTCGCGATCGGCTTGAAGACGTTGGTCCAGAACTGGCGAAAGCGTTCGAGCATCGTGGTGGGGCACGTTCCTGTGTCAGTGCTGCCTGTGTGAGTGTTGCCTGGGTCAGTGCTGGCGGCGAGGGCGGGACGATCGTACCGGTGCCCCCGAGACCTTGTGCCTGCGCGCCCACGGGTGAAAGGTAAGAGTCACCAATGCCCGTGGGACCGCGAGGGAGTGTGAGTGCATGTCCGGCAGAGCAACCGGGGCCGGTGCGCCGGTGGAGGGGACGCATCAGCCCACCAGCCCTGACAAGATCCGCAACGTCGTCCTGGTCGGTCCGCCCGGCTCCGGCAAGACCACGCTCGTCGAGGCGCTGCTGGCCGCGACCGGCGAGCTCACCCGGACCGGACGCGTCGAGGACGGCACCACCGTCTCCGACTACGACGAGGCCGAGCATCGCCAGCAGCGCTCGATCGGGCTGTCACTCGCCCCCCTCCAGGTCGAGGGCGTCAAGATCAACTTGCTCGACACCCCCGGGTACGCCGACTTCGTGGGCGATCTCCGGGCCGGACTCCGCGCCGCCGACTGCGCCCTCTTCGTCATCGCCGCCAACGAAGGCGTCGACGGTGCCACCAAGTCGCTGTGGGCCGAGTGCGAGGCAGTCGGCATGCCTCGCTGCGTCGCCATCAGCAAGCTCAACCACCAACGCGCCGACTTCGACGGCGTGCTGGCCCAGGCGCAGGCGACCTTCGGTGACAAGGTGCTCCCGCTCTACGTGCCGGTGCACCACGACGGTCACGAGGTCGACGACCTGGCCGCCCTCATCTCCCAGACGGTGAGCGACTACTCGGGCGACACCAGGATCGTGCGCCAGCCCGACGACGACGAGCAACTACTGATCGAGGAGCATCGCGGCACTCTCATCGAGGGCGTGATCGAGGAGTCCGAGGACGAAGGGCTCATGGATCGCTACATGGGTGGCGAGGAGATCGACATAAAGCTGCTCGTCGACGACCTCGAGACCGCTGTGGCCCGCGGCACCTTCTTCCCGGTCGTTCCGATCTGCGCCCTGAGCGGACTTGGCCTGGACGAGCTGCTGGAGATCGTCACCGAGGCGTTCCCGCCGCCGTCGGAGCACGCCCTCCCCTCCGTCTACACCACGGCGGGCAAGCCGGTCGAGGGGCTGTCCTGCGACCCGGCCGGTCCACTCGTCGCCGAGGTCGTCAAGACCACCTCGGACCCGTACGTCGGACGGATCAGCCTGGCACGCATCTTCTCCGGCACGATCACGCCGGATGCGACCGTGCACGTCTCGGGACACTCCACCGAGTTCTACGGCGGCGAACGCGGCCACGAGGACCACGACGAGGACGAGCGCATCGGCGCCCTGTCCGCCCCGCTGGGCAAGACGCAGCGAGTGGCTGACATCGCCATCGCGGGAGACATCTGCGCAATCGCGAAGCTGTCGCGGGCCGAGACGGGCGACACGCTCAGCAGCAAGGACCAGCCGCTCGTCATGGAGCCGTGGTCGATGCCCGAGCCGCTGCTCCCGATCGCGGTGGTGGCACACGCGAAGGCCGACGAGGACAAGCTCGGCTCGGCGTTGCAGCGACTCGCTGCCGAGGACCCGGCAGTCCGGATCGAGCACCACCCGGAGACGCTCCAGCTGGTGCTGTGGTGCATGGGCGAGGCGCACGCCGACGTACTCCTCGACCGGCTCTCCCACCGGTACGGCGTCCAGGTCGACCAGACCGACGTGCGGGTGCCACTGCGCGAGACCTTCACCCGGGCCACCAAGGCCAAGGGCCGGCACGTGAAGCAGAGCGGAGGTCACGGGCAGTACGCCATCTGCGACATCGAGGTGGAGCCGCTCGGCAACGGCGCCGGCTTCGAGTTCGTCGACAAGGTGGTGGGCGGGTCTGTCCCACGACAGTTCATCCCCAGCGTCGAGAAGGGCGTCCGCGCCCAGATGGAGAAGGGCCTCGTCGCCGGATACCAGGTGGTCGACGTCCGGGTCACGCTCGTCGACGGCAAGGCGCACAGTGTCGACTCGAGCGACATGGCCTTCCAGACGGCGGGCAGTCTGGCCATCCGAGAGGCCGCCTCGACCGGCGCGGTCTCGTTGCTGGAGCCGATCGACGAGGTGGACGTGCTGATCGACGACGACTTCGTCGGCGCGGTGATGGGCGACCTGTCGGGTCGTCGTGCCCGGGTGCTGGGCACAGAGCCCATCGGCACCGGGCGAACCCTGGTCAAGGCCGAGGTGCCGCAGCTCGAGCTGATCCGGTACGCGACGGAGCTGCGCTCGATGAGTCACGGCACCGGCACGTTCGGACGCACCTTCCGGCGCTACGAACCCGTCCCCAGCCATGTGGCCTCGCGGTTGACGTCAGAGCAGTAGCACGGGTTCGAACCAGTGGCGGTCCGCTCCCCCGTGCCGCTCGCGGTGTCCGTCGTCCTGCTCCTGGCTGCCTGCTCCGGCGGTGGTCGGGACTTCGACGAGACCGTCCCCCCGACCCGGACGGCAGCCGAGTCGTCCGTGGACGTCTGCGGGCTGATCTCGACGGAACGGGCGAGCGGCGGCACTGGACAGCCAGCTCTCGGTGGTCGACGCCCGCTACCTGCCGGCCGCCCTGCAGACCTACCGTTGCAGCCTCGGCGTTCGCGTCGGTCGGCCGCGACTCTCGTGGTCACTGGCGCCAGGCCCGGTGGCGCTGGCGGTGTTCGACCAGGCGTACGGCGATGAGGCGGGCGGCAGTCCGGCTCGGGTCGACGGACTGGGTCAGGCGGCGTACCTGCGCAACGAGGCAGGCAGCCGGTCGTTGGCGGTCTTGGCGGCCGGCTCCGTCGTCGTGCTGTCCACGCCGGTGACGCCCAGCCACGAGGTGCGTGCTCGGGCGCTCACGAAGCTGGCCGCCTCGGCCGTCCGCCGGCTGCCGGCCAACCCGGTGCTCGCCGTCCAGCCGGGAGCGCCACCGTGCACCGACATACCCGACGACACGATCGGTGCAGCGCTCGGCGTCCCACCGGTGCGCGCGTCCGCGGTGTCGGCACCACGAGGCGCGGTGATCTGCTCGTGGGCGGGTCTGCCGGGCTCGGTCGTGCTCGTGATCGACCCAAGTGCCTCGGCCGGCGCCGAGGCGCGCCGGCTGATCCGGCGCGGTGACGGGCTCGAAGTCGAGGGCATCGACGGTGCCACGGCATGGTCGTCGCTCGAGCAGGCCGGTGACCTGCTGCTGGTCGGACGCAGTGCCGGCGTCGCGCAGCTCGAGGTCATCCCGGCGGCGGGCTGGGCGTCTGAGGACATCGCGACGACGCCCGCCGAGCTGCGCCTCGCGCGTGAGGTCGCAGCGCTGGCGTTCTAGCGCCGTAGCCGGCTGCGGGCCTGATCGATACAGGGGACGGTCGTCGACGGCGGTGCGGTGGCTTCAGCTGGCCGGCCACGCCGCGGCCAGCACCTCGCGGGTCTCGCGGAGCAGCTGCGGCATCACCCGGGTGCGCGCGACGATGGGCATGAAGTTCGCATCCCCTCCCCACCGCGGCACGACGTGCTGGTGCAGGTGGGCGGAGATCCCCGCACCAGCGACTGCACCCTGGTTGAGGCCGATGTTGAAGCCGTGCGCTCCCGACGCTGCCCGGATGCAGCGCATCGCCTGCTGGGTCAGGTGGGCCACCTCGGCGACCTCGTGCTCGTCGAGATCGGTGTAGTCGGCCACATGCCGGTCCGGGCAGATGAGCAGGTGCCCGGCCGAGTAGGGATACAGGTTGAGCACCGCGAAGCCGTGCTCACCGCGGTGCACGATCAGGCTCTCCGCATCGTCGCCGGACTGGATCCGGCAGAAGGGACACTCCCCCGCCTCGTCGCTCCCCGGCTTGTCCTCGCCCTGGATGTAGGCCAGCCGGTGCGGCGTCCACAGCCGCTCCAGCGCGTCGGGAACGCCGACCCCGTCCTCGGCCACGATGTTGGCAAGGCCCGCGGGTGAGGCGTCAGTCATACCTGTGTCCGCTCCGCGACCGCGGAGGTGATCCGGGAGATGGCGTCGTCGACCGGCACGCCGTTGTCCTGGTCACCGCTGCGGTAGCGGAATGACACCGCACCGGCTTCGACGTCCTTGTCACCCGCGATCACCATGAACGGCACCTTCTGCAGCTGTGCATTGCGGATCTTCTTCTGCATGCGGTCGTCGGAGTCGTCCACCTCCACCCGAAGCCCCTGCCGCTTCATCTCGGCGGCTACCTTCCGCAGGTAGTCGTGGTGTCGCTCGGCAATCGGGATCGCGACCACCTGGACCGGGGCGAGCCAAGGCGGGAACGCCCCGGCGTAGTGCTCGACCAGGACGCCGAGAAAGCGCTCGATGGAGCCGAACTTGGCGGAGTGGATCATGACCGGACGCTGCCGAGACCCGTCAGCCGCCTGATACTCCAGCTCGAACCCACGCGGCTGGTTGAAGTCGTACTGGATGGTCGACATCTGCCACGTGCGGCCGATCGCGTCACGAGCCTGCACCGAGATCTTCGGCCCGTAGTACGCCGCCCCGCCCGGGTCGGCCACCAGCTCCAGTCCGACCTCCGACGCCACACTCTGCAACACCTCGGTGGCCGCCGCCCACTCCTCGTCGTCTCCGACGAACTTTTCCTTGTTGGCGTCGTCGCGGGTGGACAGCTCGAGGTAGAAGTCGTCGAGGCCGAAGTCCCGGAACAGTCCCAGGCAGAAGTCCAGCAGGTGTCTGATCTCGGCCGGCGCCTGCTCGGGAGTGCAGTAGGAGTGCGAGTCGTCCATGGTGAGGCCGCGTACCCGGGTGAGGCCGTGGACAACGCCGGACTTCTCCAGCCGGTAGACCGCTCCGAGCTCGAACAGCCGCAGCGGCAGCTCGCGGTAGGACCGCCCCCGGGACCGATAGATCAGGTTGTGCATGGGGCAGTTCATCGCCTTGAGGAAGTACCGCGAACTCTCCAGCTCCATCGGCGGGAACATGCTCTCCTCGTAGTACGGCAGGTGCCCGGACGTGTGGAACAGTCCCTCCTTCGAGATGTGCGGCGTGCCGACGTAGTCGAAGCCCTCCTCGATGTGCCGCAGCCTGACGTAGTCCTCCATCACTCGCTTGACCACGCCACCCTTGGGGTGGAAGACCACGAAACCGGAGCCGAGCTCGTCGGGGAAGGAGTACAGGTCGAGATCGCGGCCCAACCTCCGGTGATCGCGCCGCTCCGCCTCCTCGATCCGGTGCAGATGCTCCGCCATTGCCTCCTTGGACTCCCAGGCGGTGCCGTAGATGCGCTGCAGCTGCTTGTTGTGCTCGTCGCCGCGCCAGTACGCCGCCGCCGTACGCATCAGCTTGAACGACGGGATGCGCTTGGTGGTCGGCAGGTGGGGACCGCGGCACAAGTCCTTCCAGGCAAGGGATCCGTCCCGCTTGAGGTTGTCGTAGATCGTCAGCTCGCCGGCGCCGACCTCAACCGAGGCTCCGTCCGCCGCATCACCCGCCTGTCCGGCCCCTTTGAGCCCGATCAGCTCGAGTTTGTACGGCTCGTCGGCCAGCTCGGAGCGCGCCTCGTCGTCGGACACGACCCGGCGGGAGAACTTCTGGCCCTCCTTGATGATCTTGCGCATCCTCGTCTCGAGCTTGTCGAGATCGTCGGGATGGAAGGGCTCGACGACGTCGAAGTCGTAGTAGAAGCCGTCGGTGATCGGCGGACCGATGCCCAGCTTGGCGTCGGGGAAAAGCTCCTGCACCGCCTGGGCCAGCACGTGCGCGGTCGAGTGGCGCAGGATGTCGCGGCCGTCAGCGGAGTCGATCGCCACCGGCTCGACCTCGTCACCGTCGGAGAGCTCGTGCGAGAGGTCACGCAGCTCGCCCGCGACCCGGGCCGCGATGACGTCGGTGTCGTCGGTGAAGAGCTGCCATGCCTTGGTGCCCGTCGTCACCGTCTGCTCAGCACGCTCGGCTGGGCTGACGACGATGACACGGATGTCGGACACGGTCCCTCCTCTGACGATTGGTGCGCCTGCGGCCGCCGGTGCGGCGTAGCGTCCGTCGATCGTATCTATCCGTGTCGAAGCACGTCGCGCCAGTTTCGCCGTACGTCGTACGCCGCTTTGCCTGAGGGCCGCGCGGCAGAGTCGGCAGGGTCAGCCGCGTAGTGGCGTCAGCAGGTCACCGGCCTGGTCACCCGGCGCCGGAGGGTGCAACCGATCCGTGCGGGCAAGCATCAGCAGCAGATCCACCAGCGGGGCTGGGGGTGCGAAGAGATACCCCTGGCCGGCGTCGCACCCCAGGCCGTTCAGCCGAGCGGCGACCGATGGCTCCTCGATGCCCTCGGCGACGGTGCGCAGCTGCAGCGTCTTGGCCATGGCGATGATCGCGTCGGTGATGCGCGGCTCGTCGGTGGTCTGCTGCATCCGCCGGACGAAGGAGCGATCGACCTTCACCGTGTCGACGGGGAACCGCTGCAGGTAGGTGAGCGAGGCGAACTCGGTGCCGAAATCGTCGACTGCGAGATGCACGCCGGAGCGGCGTACGAACCGCAGCGTGTCCACTACGTCGGCGTCGTCGACGAACGCACTCTCGGCGAGCTCCAGCGTCACGGCCGATGGCGGCAGGCCGGTCTCGGAGAGGATGTCGGCGAGATTCGCGCCGAAGTCCGCCCCGACCAACTCCCGAACGGACACGTTGAGGCTCAGCGTCAGGTCACGGTGCTGTGGCAGCTCGGCCCGGATGCGAGCGACGTCGCGGACGGCCCGCTCGAGCACGAAGCGGCCGATCTCACGGATGCGGCCCGTCGCCTCGGCGACCGGGACGAACTCACCGGGTGAGACCGCGCCGAGCACGGGGTGCTGCCACCGTGCGAGGGCTTCGACCCCGAGGATCCGGCTGTCGGACAGCGACACCACCGGCTGGTAGTGCACCGAGATCTGCTTGTGCTCGACTGCCGTCTCCAGTGCGGCGATGAGCTCGTACCGCCTTGCCACGTCGGTGCGCATGTCCGGCTCGAAGACCGCGATGCCGCTCTGACCCGCCCGCTTGGCGGTGTACATGGCGACATCCGCATCGGCCATCAGCTCCGCCACGGCCACGTCGGAGCCCGGGGTGCGGAACCGGAGGCCCATGCTGGCCCGGACCGGCACCTCGTTGCCGTCGACGCGGGCCGGCTCGCGTAGCGCGTCCTGCAGGCGCTGCGCGATCAGCTCGACATCCTCCGGCGTGTCGACGTCGGCCACCAGGACGGCGAACTCGTCGCCCGACAGCCGTGCCAGTACGTCGGTGCCGGGCAGCCGGGCCGCGAGCCGCTTCGCGACGATGCGCAGCAGCTTGTCACCCGCCGCGTGTCCGAGCGTGTCGTTGACCGACTTGAAGTCGTCGAGGTCCAGCAGCAGCACGGCGCAGCCGCGCCGCGACTCGTCGGCGACCTCGGCTGCCAGCCGCCGGTGGAAAAGCGCCCGGTTGGCCAGCCCGGTGAGGCTGTCGTGGTGCGCCTGGTGCACGAGTCGGTCCTGGAGCGCCTTGCGCTCGGTGATGTCGCGCATGAACGAGCTGTAGCGGCGGCCCTTGGCGGGGTCGCCGGGGGTGCGCCAGATGGTGAGCTCGACCGGGAACTCGGTGCCGTCACGTCGCAGCGCCGACAGCTCCAAGACCCTGCCCAGCATGGCTTCGGCGCCGCCGTGGCGGAGCCGATCAAGCCCGGCCAGGTGCTTCTCGCGGTAGCGCGGCGGGATGATCGTCTCGGTCAGTGTGCGGCCCAGGATCTCCGTGCGCGTCCAGCCGAACATCCGGGCGGCTTCCTGGTTCCAGTCGCTGATCTGCCCGTCGGAGTCGATGGCGACGTAGGCGTCCATGGCGGTGTCGATGATGCGGCGGCTCTCTTCGCCACTGCGTTGCAGCTCCAGCTCGGTCTCGCGCTGAGCGGTGATGTCGGTCATGACGCCGCTCCACACCCAGGGGTTGCCGTCGTCGTCGGAGAGCAGCGTGGCGTCGTCGCGGATCCAGAGCATGTTGCCCCAGCGGTCCGACATGCGGTAATGCATCAGGTGCCGCCCGCCGACGACCGTCTGCTCCGGCAGGTGAGCGGTGTCGTCCATCCACCTG
The DNA here is from genome assembly GCA_963830495.1 of uncultured Actinomycetota bacterium. Classification (GTDB taxonomy): domain Bacteria; phylum Actinomycetota; class Actinomycetes; order Propionibacteriales; family Nocardioidaceae; genus CAWHMS01. Next base: position 877,085 of record CAWHMS010000001.1, read on the forward strand.
TCGTCGGGATGGAGCGCGTCAACCCACAGCTGCGGCCGGGACAGCCACTCCTCGGGGGTGTAGCCGAGCATCGTCTCCACCTGCGGACTGACGTAGAACCAGCGCCCGTGCAGCCCGATCTCGGCGACGTACAGGATGCCAGGCACCTTCGCGAGCAGCATCTCCATGAGCTGGTCACCGCTGGGCCGGAGCCCACGCAGCGCAGCCGACGACGTGCTGTCGTCGGCTGGCACCTGATCACCGGTCATGGCGCTCAGGGTAAGCAGGCTGGAGACTCACCGTCACAGGATTACGGACAGAGCGGCCGATCGGCTGACGGCGAGCGAATGCCATCTCCGCCGGGGGTCTGGGTGGTGGGCGATACTGGGTTCGAACCAGTGACCTCTTCGGTGTGAACGAAGCGCGCTACCACTGCGCCAATCGCCCGATGGTGCGAAGAAGGCTAGCGCACCGCTGCATCAGTCCCGAACCGGGCCGTAGTGGTCGCTGCCGGGCAGCCCGCCGCACCGCATCGTCCGTGAGGTTGGTCACGTCCTCGACCATTCGGTTGATTTGCTCCTGGCCTTTGCGAACAAAGTCCGAGTTCATCCCATATCTGGCACGTGACCTGCGGCAATAACTTGGCGAACATGCGTCATTACACGTCGTCGGCTCCGTTCTACACACGAGACCGATCGAGGAAAGGCCCCCCAAATGACCACCGCCCCCGCCAGCATCACCCGCGCTATCACGCTTGAACTGATCGACGCCAGCGGCACCGCCACGACCGTCGAGGCGGACCTCCGGTACGACGTCCGCGACCCCTTCGCGGTGACGGCGTGCTTCGACACCGGCTCGACGAAGGTCCAGTGGGTGTTCGGCCGCGACCTTCTCGACCAGGGACGCTACGAGCCGACCGGCGACGGCGACGTACACGTGTGGCCGTGTCTCAGCGCCCGAGGCGAGGCAGTGACCATCATCGAGCTGTCATCCCCCGACGGCGAGGCGTTGCTCCAGGCCCGCGCGATCGACGTCAACGACTTCCTCCGCCGCACCGAGGACCTGGTGGCCCTCGGCTCCGAGGCCGAGCTGATCGACTTCGACGCCGCGGTGTCCCAGCTCCTCGGCTGAGCACCCCCTGGATCTGCACCCCGAGGCTACGAAGCCCAGCGTGGTCAGACAGACCCCCTTTCCGGTCTGACTACGCTGGGCTTCGTCATGTTCAGCCACGACATCTCCCGGTCGCTGCTCGCCGTCGTCGACCTCGTCAACACCTCGCCCGCCGCCGCCGGTGCCGAGAAGCTGCCCGACGCCGAGTCGGTCCAGGCATTCGTACGTCGGCACCGGATCTCCGAGGTCACCGAGCGCGACTACCGACAGCTCGAGCAGATCCACGTAGTGCGCGAGCGGTTTCGGGAGCTCTTCGGTGTTGCTGACCCCGCGGTGCTCGCCTCGCGCGTCAACGCGTTGGTGTCGCAAGCTCCCGTCCTGCCGCGGCTGAGCGACCACGACGACTACTCGTGGCACCTGCACTTCTTCGCCCCCGGCGCCTCCCTCGCCGAGCACCTGGCCGTCGACGGAGGGATGGCGATCGCGCAGGTCGTCGCCGCCGGTGAGAGCGATCGCCTGCGGGTCTGCCAGGCCCCGGACTGCGACGACGTGCTCGTCGACCTCTCGCGCAACCGCTCGAAGCGGTACTGCGACGCCCGCGGCTGCGGTAACCGGATGAACGTGGCGGCATATCGCGAGCGCAAGCGCTCGGCTGCCCAGAGCCGGGTCTGACCTGCAGTGGCGGGTGCGACTCCGATCGAGCTCAGACGGCATACCCCGCTCTCCGCGGCGGAGGCCTGGCGTCGGGTCACCACCTGGGAGCGGCACGGGGACGTGATCCCGCTGACCCGGGTGACCCGGGGGCCGGGGCCTCGTGAGGGTGTCGGGGCAAGCTTCGTGGCGCGCACCGCTGTCGGGCCGGTCGGCTTCGACGACGTCATGGAGGTGGTGGCGTGGCGACCGCCCCCGCCTGACGGCGGCGAGGGCTTCTGCCGGATCGAGAAGCGCGGCCGGACGATTCGGGGCTGGGCGGAGCTCGTCGTGACCCCCCAACCGACCGGCTCGGTGCTGCTCTGGCGCGAGGTGGCCGAGGTGACGCGCCTCGGCAGGATCGGCAATGCGCCCGGGCGGATCGCGGGCCGGCTGCTCTTCGGCCGCCTCATCGACACCCTGCTCGCCTCTCCCGCCTGACCGGTCAGACCCACCCCGCCACCCCGCCGCCGCCCGTGCCCTCGGGAGGTCAGGGGTCGATGTCGAGCGCTTCGCGGCGCCGCCACTCCCGGGCGATGGCCGAGGTGACCGGCATGGACTCGGGGTAGGTGCGGTCGTCGTACCGGGTCAGTCCCTGGATGTCGCGCGTGGTCGACGTCAAGAACACCTCGTCGGCCCGGGAGACCTCGGCCATGGAGATGTCACGCTCGTGTACGTCGCACCACTCGATGACCAGCTCCCGCGTGATGCCGGCGAGACAGCCGGACGAGAGCGGCGGCGTGACGACGACGCCGTCGATGACACAGAAGACGTTGCTGCCGGTGCCTTCGCAGAGGTTGCCCGCGAGGTTGGCGAAGACGGCCTCGGTGGCGTTGCGCTCCGCGGCGTAGGCCAACGCCACCACGTTCTCGCCGTACGACGTGGTCTTGAGGCCGGCGAGCGCGCCGCGCTCGTTGCGAGGCCACGGCACCGTCACGGCAGTGGTGTGTGGCTTGGCAGGTTTGGCCTTCGTGGTCACGACGGCTGTCGTGAGGCGATGGTCGGACGGCCGGTTGGAGCCCAGCGGTGCCGGGCCGCCGGTGACCGTCACCCTGATTCGGCCATGGTTGATTCGCCTCCCGGCCAGCGTCGCTTCGATGCCGGCACGGACCTCGTCGAGGTCGGGATCGGGCAGCCCCAGCCCCTTGGCAGAGCGGGCCAGCCGGCGCAGGTGACGGGTCAGCGCGAAGGGCTGGTGGTCGACGATCTTGATCGCCTCGAAGACCCCGTCGCCGACGGTGAAGCCGTGGTCCAGCAGAGAGATCGTGGGGCTGTCGGGGTCGACCAAAGACCCGTTGCACCAGGCACGCATGGGGCCACCCTAGGGGACACACCGGGAGTTTGTGTCTGACGGTCGATCGGCTAGTGTTCTCTCTCGCACGCTCGTGGCGACACGCGCGCAGCAGGCGGACGTAGCTCAGTTGGTAGAGCGCAACCTTGCCAAGGTTGAGGTCGCGAGTTCGAGCCTCGTCGTCCGCTCGGAGAAGGGTCGCAGGCCCGGCCCATCCAGCAGCGGTGGAGTGGCCGAGAGGCGAGGCAACGGACTGCAAATCCGTCTACGAGGGTTCAAATCCCTTCTCCACCTCGAAGACCGTGCATGATGTACGTCGCACGACCCGCACGACCCCTCGGGCGATTGGCGCAGCGGTAGCGCGCTTCCTTGACACGGAAGAGGTCACTGGTTCAAACCCAGTATCGCCCACTCGCATAGGCGCAGGTCAAAGGCCGGTTTCAGAACATGGAACCGGCCTCGTGCCATCTACGTGCCAGATGATGCGGAGGCCAAACCTCGAAGGGAGTCCTAGTCCTCTCCCGCCGCGTGCTGCGCTACCGCGACCACTAAGACCGCCGACGAGGGCCCGAGATGGGTACGTTCCGCGCGGCCGGGGGTGAACGTGGCTGGAGCGTGAACTCGCAATGGCCCGGTAGTGTCATGTCGGCGGTGGCGAGGCGGGACTACGTTCCGTGTAAGGGGTCGATGGTCCGCAGCCCAGGTGCTGCGTCGTGCAGGCAGTCGGCCGAGCGCGAAAGGGCCGCTCCAATGCGTCCATCACCCGTCCATCCCGGTTGTTGACTGGGTTTGTGCTGGTTGCGACCGCCGGGGCGATGCTTATGACCCCGGCCATTCCGGCCGCCGGCAAGGCCGACCCGGAAATGCGCCGCAGGTAGGTCGGATCCGCGGAACGCCTGAGCGGGACCGGTCAGCACCAGGGGGACTGTGCGGTCACAAGAACTAGTAGGGAGACAACATGAGAAGAACCATTACCGCGCTGCTAACGGGTCTGGCTCTGGCATCCGTCGGACTCACCGGCACCGCCCAAGCCGCCCCACCGTCGGCGGTGATGCTTCCGACAAAGGGCACCCTCAATCCGGACGGGTCGGTTGACATCACCATGAAGGTCCGCTGCCAACCTGACAAACAGGCGTTCGAGTGGGCCATCGACCTGCGCCAGGGCACCACCTTCGGCATCGACTTCGCCGGACCTGTACTCGGACTGATCACCTGCAACAACCAGTGGCAGACCGTCGAGACCCATGTGGTTGGCGGGAACGGACCATTCGTGGCCGGCCCCGTCACCGTGTCTGCTCTGATCCAACTGGGCGACGTCGGCGGCGGCGCCGACGCCGAGTTGGAAGACCGTGAAGTGATTCGGCTGCGATGAACCGACCCCGAGAGGTATCTGCGGTGAGTGCTGTGCGGACGCAAGGGCCCGTCGGGTCGGGACGATGATGGTTGGCGTGGTGAGGACAGGCACACGACCTCACATGCCGCTGTCGGCGCGGTGCGATCCTGCCGATGACAGTGCGTTCGGCCAAGTCGTGGGGGCGCGGCGTCAGGGCTCAGTCAGAGGCCGGCCACGGAGGGTCCTCGCCGGTGCGGCCGTCGACGACCTCGCGCAAGATGTCCGCGTGCCCGGTGTGCCGGCCATACTCTTCGACCAGGTCCATCAGAACGCGCCGGACGTTCGGGTGGCTCCCGTCGGGCAAGGTCTGGGCCGCCGGGGCATCCAGACCGCCGCGAGCCGCGACCGCCGCGACCGTGGCCCGCGAACGCGCTACCGAGGTGTCCCAGAGCTTGTAGAGCTCCTCGGGCCTGTCGTTCGCGGCCGAGTCGAACTCCCAGTCGTCGCCCTCGGTCTCCCAGACCGACAGATCCCATGGCGCTGGCATCGGCGCGCCGAGGACCTTCACCTGGAAGCAGTAGTCCTCCTGTACGGCAAGATGCTTGATCAGTCCGCCAAGCGTGAGCGACGAGCCGGCCGTGCGGGCGGCCAGACCGGCAGCATCCAGATCGGCGCACTTCCAGCGGAACGTCGTACGCAGCCGGTCCAGCGCGCCGAACACGGCGCCCGTCTCGTCGCCGGCGAACGGCGGTTCCCACGGGGGAAATTCGGTCATTCCGCGACGCTACTCGGTGTCGTCGGCAGCTGTCCTACCGTGGAGCGGTTGCCGTATGCGCTATCTGGCCGTTTCCCAGCCACCTCCGGCAACTCTGTGGCTGGCGCAGCTGGATGCGTTCCTCAACAAGCAGTAGTTACTGCCGACCGGATTGAACTCGATGACTTCGGTGTGTTGAATTTTGCGGCGTCCGGATCTGCCGCTGTCGGACCGTAGCGTCCGACCATGCCGCTGTCGGACCGTAGCGTCCGACCATGCCGCTGTCGGACCGTAGCGTCCGACCATGCCGCTGTCGGACCGTAGCGTCCGACCATGCCGCTATGAGGGCGGTCCTGCCGGTCTGCGGGCGCATGGAATGCGGTTGACGTTGGGGGTGTTCGGGTGTGGCACTCGAGGGATGAGCGAAATCACTTTCCTACCCCAACCAGTCGAGCCGGCTGACCAGCGGCATGAGCGGTCACGCTATGCCGTACTGACAGCGGCATCACAAGGCTCGTTCAGCCCTCGTTCACTGGCCGCTTGAGCAGAGCGATCGGGTGGACAAAACGGAAGCCTCCGGCTCCCCAGGTCGACACCATCCCGATCGCTTCCATCCTTCAGCACCGAGCCGATTCAGTTCCCCGATGTCCTTCTCGACCTTCGTAAGATCAGCGGTCTTGTACTCCCAGCGCTCCATGTCGACGACTCCCTTCACCTTCGGGTCCAGAGTCACGCGATGGGTATCCACCGCCAAGGGGCTTTTGTCATCTGACTGGTCGTCGTAAGTCCCTGCAACTAACTGCCGTTGATCGCTCATCGACACGAGCCGGACAGCGGCATGAGCGGATGTCCATGCTTCGGAGTCAGTTTCAGACGTAGCGCTTCTTCACCAGCCGGTGCCGGCACTTCAATCCTCGGCCGCGAACCCGCACAGGGCGCGATTCCCAGGCTAGGAAAAATTCAAGCTTCCTGAGGCATAGCGGCGCAGTCCGGCGAGATCGGTCACGAGGATCGTGCGGCGGCCTGTTGCGATCAGCCCTCTGGCTCGCAATGTGGTCAGCGCACGAACGGCTGAGTCGCGGGAACTCGAGATCATGCTGGCCAGTTCCTCTTGGGTGAGGGGGAAGTTGAGGTCGATGCCCGGCCCACGCGCGATCCCGTATCGGTCGCTCAGTTCGACGAGGAGGCTGGCGAGACTTCGCGGCACGTCCATGGAGGCGGAGGCTTGTCGACGACGGTCGGCTGACTTCAGTCGGCCGATGAGGACGCGCAACAACGCCAGCGAATCGGCGGATGGGACGTCGGTGCGGCCACGAACCGCTCTCCCGGGATGGCCACGGATTCGAGCGGAAGAACGGCAACGTTGCCGGCGGCGCGCGGTGCTCCACCCTCGAGCACCTCGAACTCGCCCAGGAGGTCGCCGGGTCCCAACACAGCAAGGACGAGTTCGCGGCCGTCCGTCGTATCGAACGTGACCCTGGCCAGACCTGACAGGACGAGGAAGACCGTGTCGCTGTGATCTCCCTGGACTATGATCCTGGCTCCTGCCCGAAAGCGTTTCGGATCGCCGAGGCGAAGAAGTGTTGTCCGATCGGCCGGGTCGAGCATGCCGAGAAAGGACCGGTGATCAATCTACTCCTGACTCCCACTCGAACCGCCAAATGCTGCATATGACGCACTCGCTGTGCCTCATCTGAGGCGGACGCTGCCGATCCTACGGTGCATGGTGGCCGGGTGGACGGAAACCGCCGTCCAACCAATCGAGGAGGTCGAGGCTATGAACCTCAACACACGCCGACGCTGGCTGACAATGGCAGTGGTCATCTCGTCGCTGATCGCGGGAGCAACCTGCCGATCGCAGCGTTCGCCGCTGACGCTCAACAGGAGCTCCACCGTTCGCCGGAACTCGGCGATGGGTCGGAGCCAGCCGTCTACATCCTCGGCAATCGCGTCGTGGCCATCAGGCGATCTCCGGTGCCCCCAGGGGCTTACGGGGGTCACGGTGTCGACGACTCGCCGGACATGACCGCATGGACTCTTGGGGACCGTTGCTCCGAATGAGAGTCTCCCCCGGAGGGGGCGATGGGCGCGCCAGATCCGATGCGTCACTGGAGGACCGCAGGGCTGACCAGGCGTGAAAGCGTCTTGTCTGCACCCCCGGTGTCATCGGGTCACTACCGCGCCGATGCAGTCCCGGTGTGACGGTCGACGCGATAGCCATGGAACGACCAATCCTTCCGTGAACAATGAACCAACGACCCCGGCAATACTGCCTCAATGAAGACGCCGTGCGTTCTCACGCGCAACAGTTGACAGGCCGATTGCCTCGCCGGAGCGGCAGGACTAGTCAACCCCTCATTCGGCATGAGCGGACAGGTTTCCACACCGGATCGTTTCGCCCTAACTCGGCCCGGCGCGTGCGTCATTATCGGCACGGTCTGGGCTACCTGCCAGCTCGTGGCCCTGGCCCGTTACCCCTGGCTTGGCGTTGGTGGACGCCACGCGCTCCTGCGCTTCACCAGTCGCCTCACGTACATGGGATCGATCACGAAGAACACGGTGACTACGGTCGCCACCCAAGCAACGGTTGCGATCGTCTGTTGATCGGCGGTGACAATCGCCATCCACACGGCCCGCTGCGACCACCACCTCGGGGACCGTCCACATGAACTTGTCTACGGCGGTCATCTCTCCCTCCGGTTCCGACCCCGGGGGGCAGGGGAGGGAGTCGGACACTTCGGTACGACGTCGGCGATGCGAGCGTCCAATGCAACGTGCGTTGGCTGACCTTCAGCAAGCGCCTGAATTCCGATGAAGTCGCCCGGTTGAGCAGCAATGGCTCGATGCTCACGGCATTGCCTTACGCTGCGAGCGTTACTGGCAGATTGGCCAGTCGCACCGCAGACACGGATGCGTGCACGACGTTGGCTGCACCCTCAAGAGTGACCCGCAGGGGGCTCTCGAAAGTATCTTTCGCGATGCCTTAGCGAGGCCGCGCAGCAGGCGAAGCGCCAGCTCGACGATGACGGCCCTCATCGCGAGGTCGCGTTGACTTGCCGATGCCCTCGCGACCGCCGGGCAGCGCGAGCGTGC
>CAWHMS010000002.1:0-1452476 GCA_963830495.1 uncultured Actinomycetota bacterium
AGATCCGGACGCGCGGGGGGGCCGCCGTCCCCACTCACGCTGAGAGTCAAGCACTGACAGGCATTGTTCGTTTCGCAGGGCTGGTCGTCCAGCACGAGCTCGTGAATAGCCTCCGGGAGTTGGTCACGCGACCATTGGCCCTTCAGTCGGCCGGCGGCCTCGGCGCCGGCTATGAGTGAACGCTTCGACGCGTCACCAGCGCCCTTGGCGATCCTTCGGTGCGCTCGAATCCGACTCGACGAACAGGTCTCCGGGCCAGTGTGGAGATAGGCTCCGCGCTGGGGTTCGCGACCCTCGACCTGTACAGGGTAGGCCTCGACAAGCCCGCCGCCAGCCTCCTTGATCGCAGCCAGGACCGCGGTCACGGCTGCGCGAGCGACCCCTTCGCGACGGTGGCCCTTGCCCGTAAAGATGCACCCGATCCGCCAGTCCCGCGGCTCGGCCAGTTCCTTGTCGTAAGCCCTCGGGTTGTTGATGGCCGGAAGCTCCGCGGGCATTCCGTACTGGCACCAGCCCAGGCACTCGTGGCCTCATAGACAAGGACCTCGTGAACCGTTCCGGTGCGCACGTGTTCGCGCTTCGCGTCGCGTTTCTGCCAGGCTCTGCTGTCCTTACCGACCCTCGGGTGAAAGCCCATACACCAACGACCACCCCAGACGCCGTTGTTCGCCTCCACGAGCCCAGCAAAGTCGCCCCAGGTGTCAGATTCAGCGGACGAGTCGTCTAAACGGGCTCCATCATTGGTTTCGACATACCCCCATCCTCGCAGCAAGACCGGGCCATGTTCCCGGATGCTGGCGACATTCGCTCATCGGCATGAGCGGACGAATGAGCCGTTCAGGCTCGCCTGAAAGGTCGCGAGCGGCGCGTTTCCCTCGTTGGCGGCCTTAGTCGTCGCGCCAACCAGACCCCCGCGTAGAACCCGAGCCGGTGCCGCCACCCTTGTCCATGCGACACCGGCCGGGCCCGTCCCCCCTCCGGCGGCAGTGAGTCGCCGACGGGTGAACATCGGCGACTCGCGGCCTAGGGCGACGATGCCCCTTTTGCGCGTGCCCAAACACACCCCGATTCGGCCTAGGAGCCCGGGCTTCAGGTGGGGTCGATCAGCGGCCACAGCTCGCTGGACGGCTCGTCGCCGTCTGCGCTGCGGGTTGCGGTGCCTGGTGTCTTCGTTCGGGGTCTCGGTCATGTGCTGCCCATACCCCACAGCAGATATGCCGTCACGGGAGACCGAGGGGGCCGGGCCGGCGGGAGCCCACCGTTCCGTGGTGGAGTGAACCGGCCCGGCTTCCGCTCCCGTCCCTGTCGGGACTAACCAGGCCCTGTTGTCGTACGCCAACCGGCGCGCCACCGTTAGGATGTATTAGCGGCCCGCGCCGGCCGGCTCTGCGACGCAGGAGGGGAAACCCCCCGCCGGTTGGATGCAGCTGGGTTCCCCGTCGTCCACTCGTCAGGGTAGAGCCGGTGGCAACCCTGTTCGCGGCCAGAATCGGCGGAAGCCAAAGTCTCAGGCGGCGCTAATGGTCCGGAGTCGACAATGTGCCCTCCTGGTGGCTTCTTCAGCGAGATTCAGCAAGCTCCCCTAGCGTCATCTGTGAGGACACATGTCCCCACCCGGATCTGAAGGGAGCACGCCCATGAGGAAGCTGCTCGCAATCGGTCTGCGACTGTGTTACTCGCGCGCGGCTTGGCCGCACCGGCCACGTCGCCGCCGAGTCAACCCAAGTGACCGCGGATACAGAGACCCGCCAGGTCGTGAGATCGACGTTGCTCGCCTGAAGCCGAGATCACGCCACCGCCGGCACGTCGTGTGCATGTGTTCCTCGACGCGGAGCAGTGGAAGCACATGTGATTTCGACCCGAGCGGTCACAGATCTTCACCACTACCACCAAGGGCAGTATCGCGAAACAGGGTCGCACTGAGCTGTTCCTCGAAAGCGCCGGACCGACCTTCGACGAACTGCCGCTCCGGGCTCTGCTCCAGCGTTGGCAAGCGGGCCGGTATCAGTTCCGCGGGCGAGGGCTCGACGCTGAGGTCCTCGTTCGCGCGGCACGACCGCCCGAGACCTTCCCTCAGGCCCATGTGCTGGTCTCGCCCACTGAAGGCGACGGCCCGGAGGACCCGGCCGACACCGTGGTGCGCTGAGGCGAGTGCGACCTCCGAACGGGAGCCCGATCATCGGGTACCAGTGTGGTCGTCGAGCCCGACACCGGAAACAGGGCCCTGCCGCATGGACGCTGAACGTCATGAATCCGCCGACCGCACCGGCCGAGCCAGCCGGATCCTGCAGCTAGACACGAGTACGAATGGAAGGTGCTTGCCATCGAACGGGGCGGGAATCAGACAATCTCCTCGTCGACCTTCACAACGGCAGATGATTCGTTCCGAGCCGCACGCCATAATCGCCGAGCGGAACGGGCGAGTTGACTCACGGGTCAGTCAACTGTCTTCAACCGTTCCTGCCCGACCCAGCCAGGCGGCATGCGCCGACGTCGATGGTATAGCGGACGTAGCCTTGCCAACGGCAGCGAATCCCGGACATGAACGTCGGCGACTCCCAGCCTAAAGCGACGGTGCCTTTCCGCCGTGCTGAAACAACCTCAGCGCGGGTGCAGGTTTCTTCGGGTTCAGGGTGGGGTCGGTCAACGGCCGTCCCCCGCTGGACGCCTCGTCGCTGTCTGCGCTTTCAGGTTCCGCCGCGGGGCCGTCCGTGGTCTCGGACATAGCCTCCGCCGGCGCCCTCTTCGCAGCATGAGCGGTCGGTTTGCCGCGCTCGGGACCCTGAAGTACGGCGCCGGAGGACGCGTCCGGCTGACCTGGGCGCGGAGGTCCAGCCTAGAGCCAGCCCGCTGCGGCGGAATAGCAGGTACAGGCCCAGGCAGACGCTAGCGGTGACGCCAAGGACCATGGAGTAGCCGAACCTCCACGTGAGCTCGGGCATGACCTCGAAGCCCATCCCGTAGATCCCGGCGATCGCGGTCGGCGCGAGCGCGTCGCCGGCCAGGCGGAGATCCGGCGCAGGTCCTCGTTCTGCCGGACCGCGATCCGTCTGTCCGCCGCCGACCGGGCCGGATCCGCCTGCAGTACGTCGGAGAGGAGCCGCGTCGCCCTCGATGGCGTCCCCCGCGCGCGACGCAGGTCGTCAACGCCCGGAAGTACGGCGCGGCGGACTTGTCGACGAGCAGCCGACTCTTCGGCCAGCCGGTCCAGCATGTGGCCAGCGCCAGCACCACGCCGCAGAACTCCGCCGTCTCCCGTTCGGCTTGTAGATCCGCTCGGCGTGTCCTGATCGTCACCGCTGAACACCTGGCTCTCGATCTCGTCGACGTCCTCGTCGATGGAGAGGATGGCGTCCTCGTAGCCGTCCACCACCAGGTCGGCCGCGCGGTTGAGCACCGCCGTGGGGCGGGGCCGAGCAGGTGCGACTCGCCGGGGTCGAGCTCGGCCGGACCGCCCCGACACGTCACTGTCGCCGTGCCGAACGGTGACCACAAGTTGGGACCAAGAAAGAGCGCGATCTCGCTGACGTCCACCACCTCCTCGTGGACGACATAGCGGACCGGCTTGAGCACCACCAACACCACGCCCTCGTACGCCTCGAGCTTCGGCGCTCGTATGCCGTCACCGCGTCTTCCACCACGAGCAACAGCAGCCCGAACTCGTCGGCGACCGCGGCAATGTCCTCCGCGGTCGGCTGTTGAGCCCGATCCAACGAAGCCGGACGTGTTGCGGCAGCCTCTCCGCTTGGTCCAGCGGCCCCCAGCCGACCGGCGAAACCCATCCTCGTAGACGCCACAGTCACCGTCACCGCGTCGATCCCACGCTGTTCGGTCCATCCTTGACGGGTCCGGACGCCCGGAACGTCGCCACGCGAAGCTGGCCCGCGTCGCAGAAGACGCCGGGGCCGCACGCCCCGCGCACGGCCGGCAGGTTCGTCGACAGCCACGCCGCCACCTCCTCGGCTTCCAGTTCGTCCTCGGTCAGACTACGACGGGTCTGTAGAACGGTGGAAGCCCGCTCGTCGCCGCATCATGCCGCTCACATCGGCGCGAGCGGACGAATCCAGCAACAGGAGATCCCAACGACCTGTCACCGGCCGGCACCCCACCTTGCCCCTGACATGACCGTCCAACTCCTCAGGCGCGCGGCAGACTCGGTGGATCCGCGCCGGACGACGCCTGTCAAGCCTCGGATGGGAGGGAGAGCCTGCAGCGGCCAGATCTCCGCAGGACCCGAGCCGGTTCCGCGCCCCTCTTGAGCAGCACCGGCCAGGCCGCCCAGGTCGCCGATCTGCGGTGTCGGCGAACCCGGACACATGACGATACCCCACGCGGGGTTGGACGAGACCGCGCGTTCGGAAGAGACGCCTCGCCAGTTCAGGACGCCTCAGCTCCGAGGGTCGATTGAACCGGCCAGCCTTACTCACATCGTTTGATGGCGCGCCTTCCGGCGTCACGGTCTAGCCGTGCGCGTCCGGGCGGCTCGCTGCCATCCCACCTGCACCGCCGTCGTGCCTACCCGTTCGGTAAGGATTGGTTCCCATGTAGCGCTGATGTAGCAGACGGATGAGAAGGAAGGCAAGAACGATGACAACCCCTGAGTAGCGAAACACAGGTCAAACCGCGTTTCTCGCACGTCTCAGCAGTTCAGCGACTTCTCGTGCTCACTTGATCAATTTCTGACCCCTCCTCCCGTCAGCGGCCAGCTTCTTCCCGTCGAGCGGTACCTCCTTCGGTCCACGCGAACAACCTGACGGGTCGACCGGAACAGCCAGTCGGGGCAAACCGGACAACCTGACCGTGAACGCGAACAACCTAACGGTAAAGGGGAAGAACCTAACGGGTAAACGGGGATATCGAGGCCAAGGTCGAGCGCAGCCGCAAAGTGGGTCAGCACGCCAACCGCGAGAAGGTGACACCGTTCGATGCCACGTCGCGCGCGGCGTCCAGGTCAGCCCCGCTCGCCTCGAGCACCACGTCGTCGTACGCACGGGTCGCGCGTACGGCACTGCGCAGCTGGTCGAGCGGCATGTGTCGAGCAGGATCGTGGTGCCCCCGCCTCCAGCGCCTCCCGGACCTCGGTTCACGTCGTCACACTCCACCTCAAGCGGACGCCGGGAGCGGCCCGCCGAACGGCGTGCACCGCGGCCGCCACCCCGCCGGCACCCACGACATCGTTGTCCTTTCAGGGCCGCATCGCGAGAGCCGTCCGATGGTTCTGACCCCCCCCGCGGCGCACGGCGTTTCTGTAGCTGACGGTCCCCGGCAGGGTCTTCGCGTCTCGCGCACCGCGGCACGTGCGTCGACGGCATCGACCAGCGCCGCGTCTCGGCGTCGACACCTGAAAGGCGACACAACAGGTTGAGCATCGTCCGCTCGGCGCGCAGCATCGGCACCAGCCCCCCGCGACCTCCAGGGCGATATCATCCGGCTCGAGCGGTCACCGTCTTCGCCATCGGCACCGCTTCGAGCTCCTTGTCGCCGGCCAGCTCCAGCACCGCCAACGCCACCAGCGGCCCGGCCAGGACGCCGCTAGCGCGACTTGCACCAGGCCGGTGCCGGTCAGCCGCTCGGGAACGTTCGCCGCGTCGACACGTCGGGACCAGCCACAGAACCTCCGCCAACGCGGCCATGACAACTCGGTGCACCTCGGGCAGCTCGAGCCCCGCTTCGCCGTACGCGTCAGAGTGCCGCGCTGAGCCTGTTCACGATGCGATGTCCGTTCCTGCGCTGATACGCCGGTGCTCCCCCGGCACGAACCTGCAGCCGTCGATGCCACCCTGCCACTGTCGCCGGATGGTCGGTGCGGCGGTGGCGGCCTCGACTCTCGGTCCGGGTCAGCGCCGCGAAGCCCGGCTGTCGACACGGTGTGCAGGACGTGGCCTCGAGGTCGGCAAGGGTGTACGGCGTCGGGCCGGCCTCGATCTCCGGAGCCATATCGAGCAGATCCACACCGCCGCCGACCGCCGCGTCGCGCCAGCGCCGGCGCGGCGTCACATCGAGCCGCCAATCGGCGCCGACCCTCGGCGGCAGCGCCGGCGCCGGCCGAGAGACGGTCGGGTCACCTCCCCTGTCCCGCAGGTTCCGCGCGAGCAGCTCTCCGCATCGACGGCCGGCCACAGCGCCTCCGTCAACGAGTTCGACGCCAACCGATTCGCGCCATGCGCGCGCTGCCGGCGACCTCCCACGGCGTACAAATCGCCAACGTCGGTGCGGCCGGCCAGTTCGGCGGCGATCCCGCCCAGGTGTAGTGCGCGCCCGGCGCCACCGGCACCACCTCACGCACCGGTCGATGCCAAGGTCGCGACAGGCAGCCGGCACGGTCGGGAAACAGCGCTCGAGCGCCCCCCGCCCCGGTGCCGGGCGTCGAGGAAGAGGTGCGAGTCAACCCCGCCGGGAGCGTGGCGCTACCGCTCCACCATCGCGGCGGACACCACGTCTCGCGGCGCCAGGTCGGCGAGCGGATGGGCGCCGCCATGACCGGTCAGCATAGCGTCGACGATGAAGGCGCCCCCCCCGCGCAGCGCCTCGGTGAGCAACGGTCGCTGGCCCCGTGCCTCCGCAGACCACAGAACGGTGGGGTGGACTCCACGAACTCCATGTCCTCCAGGGTGGCGCGGCCCGCAGGGCTGCCGCGCACCGTCGCCGGTGACCGCGACGGGCTGGTCGTCGTGGCGAAGGCCTGGCAAAAACCGCCGGACGCAGGACGACTGCTCGAGACGGAGATCCCTGGCTCGAGCACGCCGTCCGCCCCGATATCGCCCCGCCAGCACGCCCACCACACTGCCGAACGGGTCTCGCAGCAGGTCCACCAGCGCCACCGGGGTCATGACCCTGACGGTGGGCGGCAGCGTGGACCGCAGCACCCGGTCGACCTCGGCACCCGAGGCATCTCCTCCGGCGTGCACGACTCGGTCCCGGCTGTGCCCGCCTTCACGCGTCAGCGCAGGCCGGCCCGCGCGGTCGAGATCGAAGCGTGCCCCCAGTCGACGCAGCTCGGCCAGCTCTGCCGGTGCCCCGGACACGAGGGCTGCCACAGCGTCCTGGTCGCACAGACCCGCGCCCGCGGATCTGGTGTCGGCGCCGTGCAGGCTCAGCGTGTCTCCCGCGCCGGCCACCGCGGCCAGGCCCCCCTGGGCCGCTGCCGTCGCGCCGGATCGATGATCACCCTTGACGAGAACCACGACGTCGCGACCAGCTGCGGCCGCCACCCGCGCCGCCGACAGACCCGCCGCGCCGGCGCCCACGACGACCACGTCTGCGCGCTCCTCCCAGCTCGGGGAGACCGATGGCAGGCAGCGCAGCGGGGCGGTCGCCGAGCCGGACAGCTCCTCGACCAGAGCTGCCCATGGATCCGACCGAGTCGTGGTCATGGCCCCAGCCTGTTCGGATCGTTGCGCGACGTACGGCGCACCGTCACTCTCCTGACCTCGACGGCGTGCCGTAGGCGAGCATCGCCTCGACGGCACTCCGGGCTCGCTCGGCGACCGTGGCGTCGACATGGATCTCGTGTACGCCGTCGCGCAGTGCCCGCAGCAGCGCCTCCGGGGTGGTCATCTTCATGTAGCCACACTCAGCCCTGGCGTTGACCGGCTCGAACACGGTCGTCGCGTTGGCCTGGCGTAGCTGGTTGAGCATCCCGATCTCGGTGGCGACCAGCACCTGGCGCGCCGTCGTCGTACGCGCCTGGTCGAGCATGCCGCCGGTGGACAGGATGTGGGTGCGCTCGGCGGGAAGGTCACCCATGCCCGCCATCCACAGCGCCGAGGTGGCACAGCCGCACTCGGGATGCACATAGACCTCGGCCTCCGGCGCGGCCGCGACCTTGTCACGCAGCTGTTGGCCCGAGATGCCTGCGTGCACATGGCACTCGCCCATCCAGATCCGGATGTTGTCGCGGCCGGTCGTGCGCTGCACGTGTGCACCGAGGAACTGGTCGGGCAGGAAGAGCACCTCCCGATCGGCCGGGATCGACTGCACCACCTCGACCGCGTTGGACGAGGTGCAACAGATGTCGGACTCCGCCTTCACCTCGGCCGTGGTGTTGACGTAGGCGACCACCACGGCGCCGGGGTGCTCGGCCTTCCAGGCCCGGAGCTGCTCGGCGGTGATGCTCTCGGCCAGTGAGCAGCCGGCGCGCAGGTCAGGCAGCAGCACTCTCTTGTCGGGTGCCAGGATCTTGGCGGTCTCGGCCATGAACGCCACCCCCGCGAAGACGATCGTGTCGGCGTCGCTGGCCGCGGCCAACCGCGACAGCGCGAGCGAGTCGCCCACGTGGTCGGCCACGCTCTGGATCGCCGGTGCCACGTAGTTGTGCGCGAGGATCACGGCGTTCTGCTCGGCGGCACGTCGCCGTACGTCGTCGGCCCACGCCGGGCCTGCCGTCACGCCGACGGCTAAGTCGGTGGCGCTGCTCTCGAGCACAACTGGCGATACCTGCATCGGCGTCCTCCGCTCCTCGACTTTCCGCCTTATGGGCGAAAACTCTCGGGTGACGATACCATGCCGCCGTGCGCCGCCGCGATTCCCCTGGTATCGAGCCCTCACCGGCGTACCCGCACGAGGTCCTCGGAGTGCTGATGCGCGTGCGGGCCGGCCGGCTGTACGTGATGGCCTGGCAGCGGGCGGCGGCACCTGACGAGGGCCGATGGGCACTGCCCGGCGGTTTGCTCGCCGCCGACGAGCGCCTGGGTACGGCGCTGGCACGCCAGCTGGCGGTCAAGGTCGACGTCCACACGATCGCCCACCTGGAACAGCTCGAGACCCGCAGCGACCCCGAGCGAGACCCGCGTGGCCGGATCATCGCCACCGCGTACCTGGGTCTCATCCCGGCCGACCTCGACGTCACGCTGCCGGCCGACACCGCATGGCATCCCGTCGATGACCTGCCCGCGATGGCGTTCGACCACGAGTCATTGGTGGCCTCGGGCCGGGCCCGACTGAGAGCCAAGCTGTCCTACACCAACATCGGCTTCGCGCTCGCCGGCGAGACCTTCACGATGACGCAGCTTCGCGGGATCTATACGGCGGTGCTCGGGCACGAGGTGTCGACGACCAACCTGGCCCGGGTGCTGCTGCGTCGCGGAGTCGTCGAGCGCACCCCCGACAGCGCACCCCCGGCGGGGGGCGTCGGCCGGCCCGCCGCCGTCTTCCGCTTCCGGGACCGGCAGCTCATCGTCACCGACGAGTTCGCGGCCTTCCGCCCCAGTTGAGGCGTCGACCACGCGCGCCGCATCAAGGGTTGGGCGTGTGCCGAGCGTCGTACTCCTTGACGAGCGCCCTGGGAGCCTGGATCCGCCAGGCCTCGGTTACGAGCTCGGCCAGCTCCTCAACGTCGATCGCCGCAAGCCGCACCAGCACGGCGGGGAAGCCGTTGTAGTGCGGCTCGGTGAAGAACTTGTCGGGATCCGCCGCTACGAGCTCGTGCTTCTCGGCGTCGCTGCCGACCCGGATGGCCAGCACAGCAGGCTGCGGCACCCGCGCCTTCTTCGAGTGGGTGCGCTCGAGCCAGACCCAGGCGATGCCCTTGCGCTTCCCCTTGTTGAGCACTGCGAAGGCGAAGCGGCCGTCCTCCTCGGCGGTGTCGGGCAGGCCCAACGCGATGCGTCGTACGTCGTCCTGCGTCGCCATGGCGGCCCCCTTTGTCTGCCGTCGCCTCCCGGCAGCAGGCTACTCGGCCGACCTGGCGGCGTACGCGTACGCCGTACCCCCCGGAGCGTCTGGTGCCGCCCTACCGTGAGGGTATGACTCCTGACGTCGCATCAGACCAAGGCCGCCGAGTGCGGCAGCTCCGCGTCGTGCTCCACGCGGACGACTTCGACCGGGCCCTCGCGTTCTATCGCGACGAGCTCGGGCTGCTGGAGGAGGAGGTGATCACGAGTGAAGGCGGTGCCGTCGTCGCGATCCTCGACGCCGGGCGAGCCACGCTCGAGCTGGCCAACCCCGCGCAGGTCGCCTTGATCGACGAACTCGAGGTCGGCCGCCGGGTCGCGCCGCGCGTCCGACTCGCGTTCGAGGTCAGCGACACCGCCGCGGCGACCGACCGGCTCGTCGACGCCGGCGCTGCATTGATCGCCGCCCCCACCGAGACTCCCTGGCGGTCCCTGAACTCCCGGCTCGATGCCCCCGCGGACATGCAGATCACCCTGTTCCAGGAACTCGGTAGCCAGGATCGGTGACGGCTGCGTCCCGCCGTGGGGCTCAGCCCGTCAGCTCCTTCACGTCGTCCGGCAGCAACACGATCGTGCCCAGACTGTCGAGCACGAAGATGCGAGTGGGCGACACGTCGGGCAGGGCAACCGCCTCGGCCGGGTCGATCCCCGTGATGCCCCACACCTCGACACCCTGCGTGCTCGCAGTAGGGCGCTGCGACTCGTCGCACGCCGGCGCCGTACCCTCACCGAGGTTGCGGTCGAGCTCGAGCTCTTCCGTGGCTTCGAGCGACTCGACGCTGTAGCGCCCGGCGCCGATGACGTTGCTCGTGTAGGTCAGCCCACCGAAGTCGACGCTGGCAGGGCAGTTGCCGGGATCCACGTCGTGCGAGGACGTCGCGCTCCACCAGGCCGCGGCACCCAGCAGGATCAGCGCAAGTGCGGCCAGCGCTCGTCTCACCTGCCCAGTCTAGGAAGGCGCCGTACACCACGCCGGTCGGTCGACACGAAGTGGTAGGGGCCCCACCGCTGCGTAATGGTCACGATTCGGATACGGTGCCGGGATCGCGAGGCGGTCCTGGCAGTGCGTCGGGGATCCCGCCGCCTTGCCGGACAAAGGGGTTCAGAGTGATCAACGTCTTGAGGGCGCGTAGACGCGTGACCAGCCAGGTGGCTGTGCTCGCGTGTCTCGGGCTGGCAGTACCGGTGTCGCTGTCGATGACGACCGCCGAGGCGGCGCCCGTCGACAGGTGCGATCGACAGTCGAACAACACGTATCAGAAGCTGCTGGAGTGCGTGACCCTGGCGGGAGTGCGCGAGCACCAACAGGCATTCCAGGACATCGCCGACGCCAACGACGACGAGTTCTACCCGGGCACGCGTGCTGCGGGCACGGAGGGGTACGCCGACAGCGTCGACTACGTTGCTGGTCTCTTGGCGGACGCCGGCTACGACGTGACGCTCGACGAGTTCGATTTCGAGTTCGAGTTCCCGGCGCTGCTCCAGCAGCTGACGCCGGTCAATGCGACGTACGAGTCGGGCACGTTCACCGGCAGCGGCGCCGGCGACGTCACCGGAACGGTGATCCCCGTGGACATCAACCTGGTGCCGCCTCGTGCCTCGACGAGTGGTTGCGAGGCTTCGGACTTCGCTGGCCTCGACTTCAGCGGACCGAACGACATCGCGCTGATCCAGCGGGGCACGTGCACGTTCGCGGACAAGGCAGTCAACGCACAGACAGCGGGGGCGGAAGCGGTCATCATCTTCAACCAGGGCAACGACCCGACGCGTGAAGGGCTGATCGTGGGCACGCTTGCGCCTGCGGTGCTCGACATCCCTGTGGTCGGAGCCAGCTTCGCCGACGGTGCCGCACTCGCGGCGCCCGGGTCGACAGCGCGGGTCCGCGTGATCGAGTCGGAGATCCGGACCGACGTCAACGTCATCGCCGAGAGGACCGGCGTCAACGACGACAACGTCGTCATGGCCGGTGCGCACCTGGACAGCGTCACGGCCGGACCAGGGATCAACGACAACGGCTCCGGCTCAGCCGCGCTGCTCGAGACCGCGCTGAAGATGGCGAAGGTGGACACACAGAACACGCTCCGCTTCGCCTGGTGGGGCGCAGAGGAGCTCGGCTTGGTCGGTTCCACGGCGTACGTCGCAGGACTGTCTGCCGCCGAGCAGGAGCGGATCGCGCTCTACTTGAACTACGACATGGTCGGATCGCCGAACTACATCTTCATGACGTACGACGCCGACCAGTCCTCGTTCGAAGCTCCCGTGCCGGTGCCGCCTGGCTCCGAGGCCATCGAGGACGTCTACGAGTCCTACTACACGTTGAGGAGCGAGCCGTACGACGACGCAGCCTTCTCCGGACGCAGCGACTACCAGGCGTTCATCAACGTCGGCATCCCCTCCGGCGGCCTGTTCACCGGGGCAGAAGTGATCAAGACCGAAGAGCAGGAAGAGATCTGGGACGGCACTGCGGGTGAACAGTTCGACCCGTGTTACCACCTCGCCTGCGACACGTTCGAGAACACCGATCTGCACGCGCTGGAGGTCAACAGCGATCTGATCGCCTTCGCCCAGCTGACGTTCGCCTTCTCCACCGAGTCCGTCAACGGCGTGCCTGGCGAGCGCGTGCCCGGTCGAGCAGTGAACCTGCCGGCACCTGCGGGTCCGGAAGGAACCTTCACCGTCGAGGACGGTGGCGGAGTCCACCACTACGGGCACGAGTCCAAGTAGTTCGGTCGGCTCGTCTCTGGGTCGCGCCACCGCTTCCCGCCTGGCTCCGCCAGGCGGGAAGCGGTGGCCGACTCAACCCGTTGTGCCCGGCGCAGATCGGGATGTCTCGTCCGCTGCGATGAGACGAGCCTGCCGTCGCCGCCACAGCTCGACCGTGCCGGGATGCATGGCGACGTTGAGCACGGAAGGGCCGCTACCGACCGTAAGCCCACCACATACGGCGCGTTCTCGTTCAACCCTGAACGAGAGGAAGCGGAGGGCGCCGCAGAGCTCGGCTGAATCCGGGACCATCGACGGCTCGACCCTCGACGGCATGATCACGCGCTGAAACCGAGCCAGGGCCGTCATGGAGCCGCAGGTGGGGTTCCGCGCGCGGCGTCGGCAATCTCGTTGCCCGACGACACCTCTCCGCCTACCCTGACCGGGTGACGGCACCGGCCCTGAAGTCCGACCTCATCGGTCATCTCGACCGGCTCAACCAGGCGGTCCTGCACAAGCTCGAGGGCCTCTCGGAGTACGAACTGCGCCGACCGATGACGCCTACCGCGACCAACCTGCTCGGGGTGGCGATGCATCTGGCCAGCCTGCAGGCGGAGTACTTCGGGAGGACGTTCGGCCGTCCCTTCCCGCGGGAAGGCGAGATGTACTTCCTCACCGACGAGGACGCCGACCCGCAGGACGACCTGTGGGTTCGGCCGGAGGCGACGTCGGAATGGGTGGTCGGGCTGTACCGCGCGACCTGGGAGCACGCGAAGGAGACATTCGCGACGCTCGACCTGGACTCGCCGGGTCAGATTCCGACGAGGCCGTACGCGGAGGTCACACTCGGCGAGATGCTGGTGCACATGGTCGACGAGACCGCCCGCCACGTGGGCCACATGGACATCGTGCGGGAGTCGATCGACGGTGCCGTCGGCAGGTACGCCGGCGACGGGAACATCATCGACGGCTATGACTGGGCGGCCTACCGGGAACGCGTGGAAGCCGGGGCCCTGGAGGCCCAGGAGCGCGCCGAGTCCTGAACTCAGTCCGCCGAGCCCGCACCCGGCGCGTTCGATGGTTAAGCCCGCGACGGCGATGATGTGGGCATGACATTCGACCTCGACCGCATCCGTAAGGACTTTCCGGCCCTCGACCAGGGCGTCGCCTACTTCGACGGGCCGGGTGGCACCCAGGTGCCGACTGCAGGTCGCCGAGGCGGTGGCGGGAACGATGACGTCCGGCATCTCCAACCGGGGGCTGGTCACCACCGCGGAGCGGCGCGCGGAGGATGTCGTGGCCGCGGCGCGGGAGGCGATCACGGACCTGCTCGGCGGCGACCCGGACGGTGTGGTGTTCGCGCGGTCGATGACGCAGGCGACGTACGACGTCTCCCGGGCACTCGCCAAGGAGTGGATGCCGGGGGACGAGGTCGTGGTCACCCGGCTCGACCACGACGCGAACATCCGGCCGTGGGTGCAGGCTGCGGCGGCCGCGGGCGCTGCAGCCCGTTGGGTCGGGTTCGACCGGAGGACCGCGGAGTTGACCGTCGACGATGTCCGCGCCGAGCTGTCCGGTCGCACGAAGGTGGTCGCCGTTACCGGCGCGTCGAACGTGCTCGGGACCCGGCCCGACCTGCCGGCGATCGCCGACGCGGTGCACGAGGTTGGCGCCGTGCTGTACGTCGACGGGGTGCACCTGACGCCGCACGCCCCGGTCGACGTTGCCGCGTTGGGCGCCGACTTCTACGCATGCTCGCCGTACAAGTTCTTTGGACCGCACCACGGCATCGTCGTCGCCGCGCCGGAGCTGTGGGAGCGGATCGACCCGGACAAGCTGCTGCCCTCCACCAACCAGGTGCCTGAGCGGTTCGAGCTCGGCACACTCCCCTACGAGCTGCTCGCAGGGACCATCGCCGCGGTCGACTGGATCGCCGGGCTCGGTTCCGAGGCCGCCGACCGCCGGACCCGGGTGTGGGAGTCGATGCACGCGGTGGAGGAGTACGAGGACCGACTGCTTGCGCGACTGCTGGACGGCCTGCGGCAGATCCCCGGAGTCGTCCTGCACGGGGCCCCGGGGCGACGCACACCGACGGTGTTCTTCTCGGTCGCCGGCCGCGAAGACCGGGAGGTGTATGAGCACCTCGCGAGGGCCGGGGTCAACGCCCCGGCCAGCAGCTTCTATGCGATCGAGGCGTCCCGGTGGCTCGGGCTCGGCGACACCGGCGCAGTTCGGGCGGGCCTTGCGCCGTACACCAGTCGCGATGACATCGAGCGGCTCCTCGCCGGCGTCGCGGAGGTGGCGCGGTGAGCGGCATCAGGCGCGGCGTGCTGGTCACCGGCGGCTCACGCGGCATCGGCGCCGCAATCGTGCGGGCCTTCGCAGCGCAGGGCGACCGGGTCGCGGTGCACTACGGATCGTCGGCCGAGGCCGCCGAGCGGGTTGCGGCGTCGCTTCCTGAGGGCGGCCACGTCACAGTACAGGCGGAAATGACCGACTCCGAAGCCGTCCACCGGGCGGTGGACTTCGCCGCCGAGCGGCTCGGCCGGCTCGACGTGCTGGTCAACAACGCCGGCGTGTTCATCGCCCACCCCCCGCTGACCACGTCGTACGACGAGTGGCAGGAGACCTGGACCCGGACCCTGGACACCAACCTGACTGGCGCCGCCAACGCGGCGTACTGCGCGATCCCGCACCTCACGGCGGCCGGCGGCGGTGCCATCGTCAACGTCTCCAGTCGCGGTGCGTTCCGCGGCGAGCCGGCCACACCGGCGTACGGCGCGTCGAAAGCCGGCATGAACGCGCTCGGCCAGTCGCTGGCGATCGCGCTGGCACCGCACGGCATCGCGGTCGGGACGGTCGCGCCCGGGTTCGTGCAGACGGAGATGGCCCGGGAGGTGCTCGACGGTCCCGGCGGGGACGCGGTGCGGGCCCAGTCGCCGTTCGGGCGGGTGGCGCAGCCCGAGGAGGTCGCCGCCGCAGTGCTGTGGCTCGCGTCGCCGGAGGCGCGGTTCTCGACCGGCTCGATCATCGACGTGAACGGCGCGTCCTACCTGCGCAGCTAAGGAAGCTCGACCTTGCCGACGTCGGGTGGTGTCGTCCGCGGCACGGACGTGCCGAATCGCGGCTACGGTCAACTCTGTGGAATGCGACGACTATCAGCGCGCTGCGCTGCGCACAGCCCGCGAGAAGGACGCTCCGCAAGAGTTCATCCACCTGGTCCTAGGTCTGGTCGGCGAGGCGGGCGAGATCGCTGAGAAGGTCAAGAAGTTGGTTCGCGATCAGGACGGCGACACCGCTCGTCTCGACCGCGACGACATAGCCGCTGAACTTGGCGACGTCCTTTGGTACGCGGCCGTTCTGGCGAACTTTCTGGACATCTCCTTGAACGACATCGCACAACGAAACATCGACAAACTGGCGGACCGGCAGCGCCGCGAGCTCCTCGGCGGGTCCGGCGACAACCGCTGAGTAGTCCACCTTCGACGTCCTACCCAGCCACGCTCGAACAGCCCGACGGCTCAGTGTCGGTAGCGTCGCCGGATGGCAACTCTCTCGACCGGCCATTGGCGCGGCCGCTCCCGCGATCCGGTGTTCTGGAACGACGTCATCCAACTGCTCAAGACCGTGCTCGCCGCCGTCCTCGCCTGGGTGTTAGCCACCGAGGTCTTCTCCTTGCCTCAGTCGTTCCTTGCGCCATGGGCCGCGCTGCTCGTCGTGCACGCGACGGTCTACCGGACGTTCTCCCGCGGCCTCCGCCAGGTCACGGCCGCGGTGGTCGGAGTCGTGCTCGCCTGGGGTGTCGGCAACGCGCTCGGACTGGACAGCGCGTCGGTCGCGGTCGTGCTGGCCCTAGGGCTCGCAGTCGGTGCCTTGTCCTGGTTCGGCGAAGAGGCCACGACGATTGCCGCAACGGCCCTGGTGGTGCTGACGACGGGCTTCTCCGAAGACGACTCCATGCTGTTCGCGCGACTCGGTGACACCGCCATCGGCATCGTGGTGGGCCTGCTCGTCAACGCCGTTGTCTGGCCGCCGCTGCACCGTCGCACGGCGATCGCTGCCATGGACCGCATTGACGACCGCATCGGCGCCCTGCTGGACGACATGGCTCATAGGCTGCTCTCCCAAGGCGGCGACGACGAGGTTACCGATTGGGTGGACCGCACCCGCAAGCTCGACGAGGAGCTGGACCACGCGTGGTCCCTGGTGCGTCAGGCGCAAGAGAGTGCGCGGATGAACCCTCGTCGCTCGGCGCGCGAGGTGCGCGACCCGCGCAGCTGGTTCGGACTGTTGCAACGCATGGACCAGGCAGTCGCCGAGATCCGGAGCATGGCCCGCACACTCGGGTACGTGGCGGCTGGCCGCGCCCAGTGGCACCAAGGCTTTCGCGACCGCTGGGTTACCCTGCTTAGCGACGCCGGCGGAGCAATCGCGGAAGCAGACCCACACGCCATTCGGGCGATCCGCGATCGTCTCAACGCCCTGGTCGACGACATCGGCGGAGTCCATCCCACACCTTTGCTGTGGCCGGTCTACGGCGGGCTCATGATCAACTTGCGCAACATCCTCGACTCCATGGACGAGGTCGCCGCGGCTAACCCGCTCGGTCAGCCGCCGCTGCCCATCGCCGGCCTGCGCAAGCGGAGCCGCTCTGCGCGCGGCTGAGGGGCCGCGATCAGCTGCCGGCACCGCGTCACCGAAGCGGAACCTCTGGACGGTCATTAGTGGGCTCCGTCTCATCGTCAGCCGTCGAGCAGGGCATCCACGTTGGGTAGGCGCTGGAACTGCGAGAACGTTCCGTCGTCCGCGATCTCTCTGGCGGCGCCAAGGAATCCAGCCCATGCGGTACGGGCGAGGGTACCGCCCACGCTGATCCGCCGTACCCCGAGATGCGCCGCCTCCGCAACGGTGGTGAACGGAGCATTGATCAACAGGTTCACCGGCGTCGGTGACACCGCGGCCACAATCGCTGACACGTGCTCGCGCTTCTCGATCCGCGGAGCATAGAGGCAGTCGGCGCCGGCTTCGGCGTACGCTCGGAGCCTGCGAATCGTCTCGTCGATGTCGGGTCGCCCACACACAAAGCCCTCGGACCGGCCCGTGAGAACGATCCCCGTACCGCTCTCATCGATCGCTTGGCGCGCGGCGGCAACGCGTTCGACGGCCAGCTCGAACTCGTACAACGGATCGGCTTCGTTGCCCGAAGAGTCTTCGATCGACAGCCCGGCAATCCCCGTATCGGCGGCCATCGTCACGTTCGCCGCGACGTGAGCAGGATCCACCGCGTAGCCGCCCTCGAAGTCGGCGTTGACCGGCACCGTCACAGCGCCGGCGATCAGACGGAGATGATCGAGTGCCTGATCGCGGGTGACCTGGTTGTCCGAGCGGCCCAACGTCCACGCCAATCCGGCACTGGTCGTGGCCAACGCCTGGAATCCCAGTTGCTCCAGAGCCTGTGCGCTCCCCACGTCCCACGGGTTGGGCATCACGAAGCACCCCGAGGAGTGCAACCGGTGGAACTCGCCGACTCGATCGTCGCGCATGCCACCTCCTCAACGTCCCGGAAGTCTGCACTCTACTGTCACCCAGGTCACCCCCCTGCCGACCTCGAGATCCGGCATCGGCGGCGGCACTCCAACTCCCGGGAGCCGCGTCAGTCCACCGCGTGCGGCAAGCGACAGCATCCGTCGTTCTGTTCGACCACCTCGTCGCTACTCGGCCCGGCAAGGGTCGTTGCGAACGGGACAGACGCGGCGCATCAAACAGGCGGGCGGCGGTCCTGAGATCTCACTTCTCCGTCCGGATCAGAGGTCGTCCAAGCGGTCGGCCGGCGGCGCGAGTTGGTCGTCGACGATGTCGATGATCAGGTCGGGATTCACGCGGAAGTACTCGTGCACGACGATGTTACGCAGACCCGCGATCGCAGCCCACGGAACGTCGGTTACCCGGTCGCGAGTCTCACTTGGAAGGGACCGGACCGCCTCACCGATCACGGCAAGGTTGCGCAGGACCGCGTCATACGCCATCGACCCGAACTCGTCGGAGCGGAGGAATGGCTCGTAGTCTTAACACCGCTGAATCGCGTCCAAGATGTCGGCGAGACGCTCCCGCTCGGTGCGGGTCACACGGCCACCGAATCGGCGAGCGCACTCAAGGAAACCTCGTCCCGCAGCAAGGAGGCGGCCACCACGTCGACGCCTGTCCCGAGGAGCTGGCTCAGCTCTTCGGCGACGCCCGCCACGCGCAGCAGCTCGTTGCCGCCACCGGGTAAGAGGTCCACTAGCAGGTCGATGTCGCTGTCGGACCTAGCGCTCCTCGGGCAACGGACCCGAACAGCCGGGGGTTGGCCGCCGCGTAACGGCGCAAGATGACGTCCACTGCATCACGGTGAGCCGCGATGGCTGCGCGCAGCGATGCGCTCTCGGCCGTCATGTTCATGCAACGAGGGTAATGGGCCACTGCGTCGACCGGCACGACTCAGCTCTCGGCGCGGCGCCCTGTCCGCGGCATGATCGCGCGGGCCTCGGCTTCGTGCTCGTCAGCCGAGACCGAAGAAGGTCATGCACTCGTCGACGCCTACGACAGTCACTCGTTCCGCCCACCCAGAGGTCAACCACTGCTCCCGGGAGAGGCGCAGGTGGGTCATCTCTCCAGCCACCTCGCCGCGCCGATGGGCTGTGACACCGTTGTCGACGTAGCCGAGTGCCCGCGAGACACCCAGGGACGCGTGGTTGTCGCTCCATGCCGACGTGATCGCGAACCGGGCGCTGAGTGCTCCGAAGGCAAGGGCCAGCACCGCGGCGCGCATCTGCTTGCCCAGGCCCTGACCGCGGACTCTGCCGGTGAGAAACGACGATGAGTCCACCGTCCTCAGCGTCGCGAAGTCGTCGCCTTCCAGTCCTTGGTACCCAAGGAGGTCACCGTCTCGGAAGACGCCGAAGCTGAGGGCCCACGCATCCGGGCGCCAGTTACCCCGTGCGCGCCAGTACTCCTGGTGCGCCACCACTCCTCGGCTCCGGTCCCGACCAAGGGCGGGATACGACGTCGCGGATGGGTCTTGCTCAGCGTCCCCGGGGATGAGTGCGGCCAGCGAGCCCAAGTCGGCCTCGGTCAGGTGCCTGAGCTCGAGGTCGGGCGTGGTCAGGCGGATGTCGAACATCGGCCAGTAGCGACTATCCATCCTTGGACTCTAGGCGCGCGGCCGGTCGGGCAAGGCGACCCTCGACCTCGGCCGGGCCGGTTGGACGCGGCATGACCTTCAACGCATGTTCGGTGGAAGCCGGCGGCGACCAACGGCGACGGGAAGTGTTGAGCTGGGATAGTTGCCAGAAGCGATGGTTTGGGTGGTGGTCATCTCCCCACTGCGTTACTCACTGGACCAGGGTCCATGCGGCATGAGCGGCGCCACGACTCAGCGACCGCAGCGGTCCACGCGCTCCCAGGGCCAGTCGGTGGCGAGCCAGCGTGCGACGGCGTCGGCGAGTGGTACGTCGAGGCCCGATCTGTCCTCCCGCACCCAGGACTGCACTGTGACATCCCACTCCTCGGAGGCCGAGGGGTACAGGTAGACGCAACCGATGACGTCGTTGTCGCCCGGGTCGAGGACGGTGAAGGTGAAACCGGCGCCTCGCGTGAAGTCATCGGCGTGGCGGCGGAGGTCGGTGAGGTTCTCCTCGAGCGTCATGCCGCTGGGTGGTGGCCAGGTGCCGTCGGGATAGCCGGCAGTGGAGCGAATGTGCTCGATGCTCGACATCCAGGCGGCATGATCCGCCTGATTGTGCTGCGGCCCCAGCGGTTCGAGGCGGAACTGGTCGGTGGTGAGTGAGGTCGGCGGATCGAAGCCGACTGGCACGAACTCATCCGAGGTCATGACCGAGACAGTACTGGGCTGCTTACCTAGAAGTTTTGCCAGTAACTTGGTACTGGCTTCACCGGGTAGGTGGCATGGGATTTTCGAGTTCGGCGGCGAAGGAGGACCGCATCCGGGAGCCCTCTGGGCTCGGTGATGAGGTGCCTAGCTGTTTTGCGCTCAATCACTCGGGACCGCGATTGCGACCTGATCCGCGAGTAGTACCGCGACCCGCCGCTGCTCCCGCGAAGGGTAGGCGATCCTGGTCGAGGCGGTCACCAGGAAGTGGGCGACGACTCGCGAACCGCGTCGTACGACGATGGCGATGAGCTCGTTGTGCGGCAACCCCGAGCGGTCGACATCGACGGGGTGGCCGTCGCGGGTGACCACGCCGTCGTGGTCGAGCAGCGCAACGCGTGAATCGTGGATCGGGCCAGCGACGTATCGGCAACCGTCTGCCCCGAGAATCTCGGCGATCTGGCGTGCCACCACCTCGATCACGGCATCGGGCGGGGTGTCACCGTCTGACACGGAGCGGGCGGCGCCGAGCACACCTTCGAGGTAGCCCGCCCGCCTGGCGGCCCCCGACTGCTGCCGGTAGCCCCACAGGGCCGTCTCCGAGACAGCTATCCCGATCAGCACCAGAAGCACGGCAACCTGGATGTCCTCGGGGTCCTCGATCGTGAAGCGCTGGTAGGGCTGGGTGAGGAAGAAGTCGAAGGCGGCACCGGCCGAGACCGCGGCCAAGAGTCCGGCCACGCGATCTCCCGTCGCGGCGGCAGCCACGACCCACAGGACGAGGATCAGCACCGACGTCGCGGCCGGGACCTCGTCCCGAAGGCCCGCGAGAATCGCGCCGGTCACCACTGGCAGGAGTACTGCCCCGACCCGGGCCGGGGCTCGCCACCGCAGTCCCGGTGACCCGAGCTCTTGGTCGTGCGAGTTGGGTGCAGTCACGACACCATCGAACCACCGACGCAGCAGCTTGAACCCGGCACTAACGGCTTCCTAACGCACCCATCGGCGCCCCTGTCAGGGCGGTGTTAGGAGATCGGCCGGTCGCGTTAGGGAGGCGTTAAAGCGGCACCGAACGCCCCCATTCCCGGGCTTGCATGGGCACATGGATGACGTCATCTACCTCGCTCTCACCGCCTTGTTCTTCCTTCTGGCTCTTGCCGTCTTGAAGGGGGTCGACCGGCTGTGAGCACAGAGAACCTGGTCGGGCTCGTCGCGAGCGTCCTACTCCTCGGCTACCTGCTGGTGGCCCTCCTGTTCCCGGAGCGATTCTGACGTGTCTGACACCATCGCCGGACTGCTTCAGGTCGGCGCACTCATCGCCGCTCTGGCCGTGGTCTACCGCCCGCTGGGCGGCTACATGGCGCGAGTCTTCACCAGCGAGCGCGACCTGCGCGTAGAGCGCGTGGTGTACCGCCTGGTCGGGGTGGACTCGAAGGCCGACCAGCGCTGGTCGGTCTACGCCGCCTCCGTGATCGCCTTCTCGGTGGTCAGCATGTTCGGTCTGTACGCGCTCCAACGCATCCAGGACAACCTACCCGTGTCGCTCGGATTCCCCGGGGTCGACCCGGCGCTCGCGTTCAACACGGCGGCGTCGTTCGTGACGAACACGAACTGGCAGGCGTACTCCGGCGAGGCCACGATGAGCCACCTCACGCAGATGGCCGGCCTCGCCGTGCAGAACTTCGTATCCGCAGCCGTCGGCATTGCCGTCGCGGTCGCGGTGATCAGAGGTTTCACCCGGTGGAGGACCGACCGCATCGGCAACTTCTGGGTCGACCTGGTGCGCTGCGTCGTACGAATCCTGCTGCCGATCTCAGTGATCGCCGCAATCGCACTGATCGCGTTAGGCGCCATCCAGAACCTGTCGTCGGGCACCGAGGTGACCACGCTGGTCGGAGGGCACCAGACCCTGACGGGTGGCCCGGTGGCGTCGCAGGAGGCCATCAAGGACCTGGGCACCAACGGCGGCGGCTTCTACAACGCCAACTCGTCGCACCCGTTCGAGAGCCCCAACGCGCTGAGCAACCTGCTCGAGAACTTCCTGCTGCTGTCGATCCCCGTCGCCCTCACCCGCGCCTTCGGCCTCATGGTCGGCGACAAGCGCCAGGGCTACGCCATCCTCGCCACGATGGGCGTGATCTGGGGCCTCTTGGTCACCAGCGTGACCCTGCTCGAGGTGAATCACCCCGGCACGGCGTACCAGGCCGCCGGCGCGGCAATGGAGGGCAAGGAGACCCGGCTGGGGGAGTGGGCGTCTGCTCTGTTCGCCGTCTCCACCACCGGAACGTCGACCGGCTCGGTGAACTCGTTCCACGACTCTTTCACGAGCGTCGGCGGCGGCGCGCTGATCTTCAACATGGGTCTCGGAGAGGTGGCGCCCGGCGGCGTGGGGTCCGGGCTCTACGGGATGCTCGTGCTGGCGATCATGACGGTCTTCGTGGCCGGGCTGATGGTCGGCAGGACCCCGGAATACCTCCGCAAGAAGGTCACCAGCCGCGAGATCAAGCTCGTCTCGCTCTACATCCTGACCATGCCGCTGATCGTCCTGATCGGCGCCGGCATCGCGATGTCGTTCGAGACGCCCAGGGCCTCGATGCTGAACAGCGGACCGCACGGCCTGGCCGAGGTGCTGTATGCGTTCACCTCAGCGGCGAACAACAACGGCTCTGCCTTCGCGGGCATCTCGGTGAACACGCCGTTCTACAACATCGCCCTCGGCTTCGCCATGCTCCTCGGCCGGTTCCTTCCGATCATCTTCGTGCTCGCGCTGGCCGGTTCCCTCGCGCGGCAGCAGCACGTGCCGAAGACGGAGGGCACGCTGCCCACGCATGGTCCCCTGTTCGCCGGGATGCTCACCGGAGTGGTGATCGTCGTCGCCGGCCTGACCTTCTTCCCCGTCCTCGCTCTCGGTCCACTCGCGGAAGGCCTCTGATGACCACCCTCACCCAGGTACCTCCAAGCCCGGCGTCCCAGCGCGTCGCGGCCGGGTTGCTCG
This sequence comes from uncultured Actinomycetota bacterium, assembly GCA_963830495.1. Classification (GTDB taxonomy): domain Bacteria; phylum Actinomycetota; class Actinomycetes; order Propionibacteriales; family Nocardioidaceae; genus CAWHMS01. Next base: position 23,237 of record CAWHMS010000002.1, read on the forward strand.
ACCCCAGGATGCTGCTCACCTCGTTGCCGGACGCGCTGCGCAAGCTCGATCCGAGGGTCATGGTCCGCAACCCGGTCATGTTCGTCGTGGAGGTCGGCGCCGTCCTCTCGGCCGCGTTCGCCGTCACCGACCCGAGCGTCTTCGCCTGGGCGGTCGTGGGCTGGCTCTGGCTGACCGTGGTGTTCGCCAACCTCGCCGAGGCGGTGGCCGAGGGTCGCGGCAAGGCGCAGGCCGCCACCCTGCGGCGGGCCAAGACCGAGACGACCGCCCACCGCGTCGTGGACACCGGGGAAACAGAGGATGTGCCCGCCACTCAGCTGCGACTGGGCGACCGGGTCGTGGTTGTTGCCGGCGAGGTGATCCCCGGTGACGGTGACGTCGTCGAGGGGGTGGCCAGCGTCGACGAGTCGGCGATCACCGGAGAGTCTGCCCCGGTCATCCGGGAGTCCGGCGGCGACCGCAGCTCGGTCACTGGCGGCACCAAGGTGCTCTCCGACCGCATCGTCGTCCAGATCACCTCCAGGCCGGGCGAGAGCTTCATCGACCGGATGATCGCTCTCGTCGAGGGCGCCAGCCGGCAGAAGACGCCCAACGAGATCGCGCTCAACATCCTGCTCGCGAGTCTGACCATCATCTTCCTGGCCGCGACTGCCACCCTGCAGCCATTCGCGGTCTTCTCCGGTGCCGAGCAGCCGTTCGTCGTACTTGTCGCGCTGCTCGTGTGCCTCATCCCGACAACCATCGGCGCTCTCCTGTCGGCCATCGGCATCGCGGGCATGGACCGGCTGGTGCAGCACAACGTGCTGGCCATGTCCGGGCGCGCGGTGGAGGCCGCCGGGGATGTGAACACGCTCCTCCTGGACAAGACCGGCACGATCACCCTCGGCAACCGTCAGGCTGCAGAGTTCATCCCGGTACAAGACTGTGAGCCGTCGATCCTCGCGGACGCCGCGCAGCTGTCGAGCCTGGCCGACGAGACTCCGGAGGGCCGCTCGATCGTTGTCCTGGCCAAGAACCAGCACGGGCTGCGGGAGCGGTCCGCGGGCGAGCTCGCCACCGCCCGGTTCGTGGCATTCACCGCCCAGACCCGGATGTCCGGCGTAGACATCGCCGGCGGACGGCAGATCCGCAAGGGCGCGGCCGCCGCCGTCATGAAGTGGGTCCGCGACAACGGCGGTCATCCGACAGCCGAGGTGGGCGCCATCGTCGATGCGGTCTCCACTAGCGGCGGCACGCCGTTGGTCGTGGCAGAACGGGTCGACGGCACCGTGGCCAGGGCTCTCGGGCGTCATCCACCTCAAGGACGTCGTCAAGGAGGGGATGAGGGAGCGCTTCGATGAGATGCGGCGCATGGGTATCCGCACCGTCATGATTACCGGCGACAACCCGCTGACCGCGCGGGCGATCGCGGAAGAGGCCGGCGTGGACGACTTCCTGGCCGAGGCCACGCCTGAGGACAAGATGGCGCTGATCCGCAAGGAGCAGGAGGGCGGCCGGTTGGTCGCCATGACCGGGGACGGCACCAACGACGCCCCGGCACTGGCCCAGGCCGACGTCGGCGTGGCGATGAACACCGGCACGTCGTCGGCCAAGGAGGCCGGCAACATGGTCGACCTCGACTCCAACCCGACCAAGCTCATCGAGATCGTGGAGATCGGCAAGCAGCTGCTGATCACCCGGGGCTCGTTGACCACCTTCTCCATCGCCAACGACGTCGCGAAGTACTTCGCGATCATCCCCGCGATGTTCGCCGGCGTGTTCGTCGGACTGGACAAGCTCAACATCATGGGGCTGGCCAGCCCGGAGTCGGCGATCCTCTCGGCGGTGATCTTCAACGCGCTGATCATCATCGTGCTGGTCCCGCTGGCGCTGCGCGGAGTCCGGTACACGCCGGCGTCCGCTGCCTCGATGCTGCGCCGCAACCTCGCCATCTACGGCATCGGCGGCATCATCGCCCCGTTCATCGGCATCAAGCTCATCGACCTGCTGGTGTCCCAGATCCCCGGCATCAGCTGAAAGGCAACTCCATGTCAACGCCACTCGTCCAGCCCGCCGCCCGGCAGATGTGGGCCGCCGTTCGGATGCTGCTCGTGATGACCGTGCTGGTCGGGCTCGCCTACCCGCTCGTGATGACGGGCTTCGCCCAGGTGGTCTTCCCCGGCCGCGCCGACGGGTCCATCGTCGAGAAAGACGGCAATGCGGTCGGCTCGTCGCTGATCGGCCAGTCGTTCGACGGTCAGCCGGAGTACTTCCAGAGCCGTCCGTCCGCGGCCGGTGACGGCTACGACCCACTGGCCTCCTCGGCCTCCAACCTCGGCCCCGAGAACCAGGACCTGGTCGCGGCGATCGAGGAACGCCGTGCGGCGGCGGCTGAGCTCAACGGCACCGCTCCCGCCGACGTCGCACCGGATGCGCTGCTGGCCAGTGGCTCCGGTCTCGACCCCGACATCAGCCCGCAGTACGCCGCGCAGCAGGTGGAGCGGGTGGCCCGGGAGCGCGGTATGAGCACCCTGGCGGTGCGGGCGCTCGTGGACCGCTACACCGAGGGGCGGACCCTCGGGTTCCTCGGCGAGCCGCACGTCAACGTGCTGCTGCTCAACCTGGCCCTCGACGGAGCCCGCGGGGAGGGAGACTAGGTACGTGGGCACCCGCGGCAAACTCAGGGTCTACCTCGGCGCAGCACCGGGCGTGGGCAAGACCTACGCCATGCTCGGTGAGGGGCACCGCCGCGCCGAGCGCGGGACCGACGTGGTGGTGGGGTTCGTGGAGCCCCACGGCCGCAAGCACACCACGGAGATGATCGAGGGCCTGGAGTTGATCCCTCGGCACACGCTGGCCTACCGGGGTACGACGTTCGAGGAGATGGACGTCGACGCCGTACTCGCGCGACGACCGAAGGTCGCGCTGGTCGACGAGCTGGCCCACACCAACGTTCCCGGGTCGCGCAACGCCAAGCGCTGGCAGGACATCGAGGAGCTGCTCGCGGCCGGAATCGACGTCATCACCACGGTCAACATCCAGCACCTCGAGTCGGTCAACGACGTCGTGGAGAAGATCACCGGCGTACCCCAGCGGGAGACCGTACCCGACGCCGTGGTCCGGGCAGCGGACCAGATCGAACTCGAGGACATGACCGCGGAAGCGCTGCGGCGACGCCTGGCACACGGCAACGTCTACGCGCCCGAGAAGGTCGATGCCGCCCTCTCGAACTACTTCCGGACCGGCAACCTCAACGCCCTGCGCGAGCTCGCGCTGCTGTGGACCGCCGACCGGGTCGACGACGCCCTGCAGCAGTACCGCGAGCAGCACGACATCACCGGTACCTGGGAAGCGAGGGAGCGGGTGGTCGTCGCGCTGACCGGCGGGCCCGAGGGCGAGACCCTCATCCGCCGGGCCGCCCGCATCGCGGCCAGGTCCAGCGGGGGCGACCTCCTCGCGCTCCACGTCGCCCGGTCGGACGGACTCTCGGGCGCCAGCCAGGGCGCACTGGCAGCGCAGCGGCTCCTCGTCGAGTCGCTCGGTGGCACCTACCACCAGGTGCTCGGCGACGACGTCCCCCACGCGCTGCTCGCCTTCGCACGGGCCGAGAACGCAACTCAGCTCGTGCTTGGTGACAGTCGGCGTCCCGCCTGGGCGCGTTTGTTCAGCCCGGGTACGGCGACCCACACCGTGCGCGAGTCCGGCGACATCGACGTCCACATCGTCACCCACGCCCACACCGGCCTCGGCGGCTCGCTACCCCACGGGCGAAGCAGTCTCAGCACCCGGCGCAAGTTGCGGGGCTACGCCCTTGCGATGCTGCTGCCCCCACTGCTGACCATGGCCCTGGTGCCGTTCCGCAACGAGCTGAACCTCGTCAGCGACATGCTCCTGTTCCTGCTCCTGACCGTGGTCGTGGCGCTCGTCGGCGGCCTGGCCCCAGCCCTGATCGCCGCCGTCGCGGGATCGGCCCTGCTGAACTACTACTTCACCCCGCCGCTGCACACACTGACCATCAGCGAGACCAACAACGCACTCGCGCTCCTGGTCTTCGTCCTCGTGGCGACGCTGGTCAGCTCGACCGTGGACCTCGCGGCGCGGCGAACCCGTCAGGCGGCGCGCGCGGCGGCGGAGTCGCGCACGCTGGCCAACCTCGCCGGCACGGTGCTCGGCGGCGAGGAGGCGCTCTCGGAGATGCTGCAGCGAGTCCGGGAGACCTTCGCGCTGAATTCGGTGACGCTCGTGGAGCGAACCGACGGCCATTGGGCACCGATTGCCAGCGCGGGACCCGCGGTCACCCGACCTGCAGACGCCGACACCGAGGTACCGGCCGGCGACGGGCTCACCCTCGCGCTATGCGGCCGACTGCTGCATGCCGAGGACCAGCGCCTGATCGGCGCCTTCGCGGCGCAGGCAGCCGTCGTGCTTGACCACATCCGACTGAGCCAGGCGGCCGCGGAGGCAGCGCCACTCGCGGAAGCCAACAAGGTTCGAGCCGCGCTGCTGGCCGCCGTCGGCCATGACCTCCGGACGCCGCTCGCAGTGGCGAAGGCATCGGTGTCGACCCTGCTCAGTCTCGACCTCGACCTAAGTGCCGATGACCGCCGCGAGCTTCTCCAGGCCGCCGACACCTCGCTCGACCGGCTGGCAGCGCTCGTGGACAACCTGCTCGACATGAGTCGCCTCCAGGCCGGAGCCATGTCGATCGACCTCCAACCCACGGCCATTGACGAAGTGGTCGCGCGTGCCCTCGACGACCTCGGCGACGAGGGACGTCACCTCCTCATCGACACCCCCAACGAGGTCCCCCTCGTGCAGGCCGACCCGGGTCTGCTCGAGCGGGTGCTGGCGAATCTCGGGTCCAACGCACTCCGCTACGCACCCGCCGGGACTCCTCCGCACCTCACCAGCAGCCGGCTGGGCGACCGGGTCGAGATCAGGGTGATCGACCAGGGCCCAGGCATCCCATCGGACGAGTGGGATCAGGTCTTCCTTCCCTTCCAGCGCCTCGGCGACACCGACAACACCACCGGAATCGGTCTCGGCCTGGCTCTCGCGCGAGGTCTGACCGAGGCCATGGGTGGGTCGCTCGATCCCGAGGAAACCCCGGGCGGGGGCCTCACGATGGTCGTCTCGCTGCCTGCCGTGGCGGACCTGCCCCGGGCGGCTCCAGGTCGTCGCGAGCGGGACGAGGCCGCCCGATGACACGTGTGCTCGTCGTCGACGACGAACCTCAACTGCTCCGCGCTCTGACCATCAACCTCCGTGCCCGTCACTACGAGGTCCGCGGCGCCGCGACGGGGACCGGAGCACTCACAGCGGCCGCCGCCCACCCGCCCGACGTGGTCATCCTCGACCTCGGCCTCCCCGACATGGATGGCGCCGAGGTCATCGCGGGGCTCCGCGGCTGGACCGACGTCCCCATCCTGGTGCTCTCCGGCCGGACCGACAGCGTCGACAAGGTCGAGGCCCTGGACGCCGGGGCCGATGACTACGTGACCAAGCCCTTCGGCATGGACGAGCTACTCGCCCGCCTCCGAGCAATGACCCGCCGCATGGGCGAGAACGAAGAGCAACCCGTGGTCCGCTTCGGCGACGCCACCGTCGACCTCGCGGCCCGCCGCGTCACCATCGCCGGGGACGACGTACGTCTCACGCCGACCGAGTGGCATCTCCTCGAGGTGCTGGTCCGTCACCCGGGCAAGCTCCTGAGCCAACGACAGCTCCTCACCGAGGTCTGGGGCCCGGGCTATGAAACAGCCCAGGGAAACCTGCGCGTCTACATGGCCCAGCTTCGGCGCAAGCTCGAGCCCGATCCTTCGAGGCCGCGACACCTGCTCAACGAGCCCGGGATGGGCTACCGCTTCGAAGCGTGAGGGCGCTTGGCCGGCCCGATCCACGACGCACGCATGGCCGCAGTCGGACACGACGGCGACTAGGAGAGTCGCCTACCCGTGCCGGAACAACGCCACCTCACCGTCCTGCTGGCCGACCAGGTCGCCGGAGCCGCGGGTTGCGACTGAAGCGTGGGCCCCGGTAGGCCACACTGACCGCCATGCAGCATCTACGCATCGCTAGCCCTGGAGAGCTCACCCCCGTGGTCCTTACCGCCCTGCGGGACGACCCGGCCATCACCAGCTTGAGCTGCGTTCGTGACGCCTCGCTTGAGCCGCAAGGCGACGTGGTCGAGGCGGACGTCGCTCGTGAAGCGATGAACGACGTGGTGGATCGCCTGCGCCGGCTCGGCGTTCACCACGAAGGCACCATCCATATTCAGCCAGTGGTCACCTGGCTGTCGCAGAGCGGGCACGAGGCCGAGCGCCGCACCCCCGGCTCGTCCGCCGACTCGGTGGTCTGGGCCCACGTCACCCAGCGTGCCTACGAGGAGTCCGAGCTGAACTGGACCTACCTCACGTTCATGACGTTGGCGACCCTGATCGCCGGCATCGCCATCGTCCTCGACTCCCAGATCCTCGTGATCGGCGCGATGGTGCTCGGACCCGAGTTTGTGGCGATCGCCGCCTTGGGACTCGCCCTGGTTCGGCGCCGATACTCGCTGCTGTGGTACGCCTCGCGCACGCTGTTGATCGGCTTCGGGGTTGCGATCATGCTCACCACCGTGGCCGCACTCGCCGGCCGCGCCCTCGGTTGGGTCACCTACGAACAAGTCACTGCTCCCCGGTCCGACACCTCTTTCATCTACACCCCGGACAAGTGGTCCTTCATCGTCGCGGTCGTTGCCGCAGCAGCAGGTGTCCTGTCTATGACCTCGGCCAAGGTCGGCGGTCTGTCCGGTGTCTTCATCTCGGTCACCACGGTGCCTGCGGCGGGCAACGTCGCACTCGGCCTCGCGTTCGGCGTTCCGTACGAGATCTGGGGGAGCCTGGCGCAACTCGCTCTCAACATCACGGGGATGGCCGCCGCTGGCTGGGCAACCCTGGCCATCCAACAATCGGTGTGGAGCCGCATGTCGGCTCGGCGAGCCCGACTCCTCCGGCGACCCCGTCCTGACGAGCCCTGAGGCCACCTCGCATAAGTGGTCAGCTGGAGGCCCTCGCCCTGAGCCCTATGGCCCCCTGGGCCTAGACGACGGCCTTCAACTGGTCTCACTCGTGATCCGCTGCTGGTTCCATCCGGCTCCAGCCCTTCCAGCCGCGTTCTGCCAGCAGCCTCCTGGAGGCGCTGCACGATGGGGTGGGCGTCGGAGGCGCACGAGTCGAGGAGCGCGATGAACGTGTCGTCGCTCATGTCCTCGTCCTGTCGTTCCAGCTCCCCGCGCTCTCCGCCCCCTCCTGCAGCATCTCGACCAACAGGTCGGCCAGCGCAGGCAGCCGGCTCTCGTCCATGCCGCCCTCGACCGGTTCATCGATCAGCCGGTACAGCTGCACCGTCCGCGGATCCTCCAACTGGGCGTTCTTGTCCACCATGAACTCGGGGATCTTCTCGGGCCAGCGAGCGGCCGTGAGGATCCAGCCGTCGTGTTCGCCCTCGACCAACGCCTGCAATACGCAGTTGGCGCGCAGCCTGTCGAAATACTCGACCACTTCTGGCGGTGCGCGAGCGAGTCCCCGTCGGCGAGCCGGGCGATCCGCCTGCGGTGTTCCTGCAGCTCGCGGATTCTTGCGCGGAGCGCGAATGCCCCGCTACTCCTGGCACGACGTCCAGCGATGGATGGAACGGAGCCGATCATGAGCGTGCACAAGCAACCCAACGGCCGATTCCGTGCTCGACTCAAGAGTGGACGGACGAACGTCGCGAGCAAGACCTTCGACATCAAGCGCGAGGCCGAACAGTGGCTCGCCCGCGAGCGCGCGGCTTCGGGGCGGAAATTACACGGTTCTGGGCCGGGGGATCAACGACGCGGCTCAGGAACGGCGGGCCTGGATGAGCCAGGACGCTGAGCCGAAGATGACACCGGAGGGCGTCTCGTGCGCGATGATGACCGCGCGCAGCTGGTCGAGCGCAGTGGCCTTGTCGGCATCGCTGAGGTCATCGAGCAGACCGCGGGTCGGGCCGTCATCGGACAGGAACGCGTGCGCCTCAGCGGTGGTAGCCCCGAACACCGACGGCTCGCGGACGTCTCCGAACCCGACATCGGTGAAGCCGGTCTCCGAGAGCAGGGCGCTCACCTGCTCGGGATCGGCCAGTCCGAACGGTCCGGGCATCCCCACGAGCGGGGTCGGCAGGTCTCGCCCCATCGCCAGCGCTTCGCGCAGCGCTGTCAGCCACTCGTTGTCCTCAAGTCGCTGCCATGCCATCAGGGCGATGCGGCCACCGGGGCGCAGCGCCTGCCGGAGGTTGGTGAACGCTGCCACCTTGTCGTCGAAGAACATCGCCCCGGCGTTGCTGATGATGACGTCGAAGCTCTCGGACTCGAAGTCGTGGACCTGCGCGTCACCGTGTACGAAGGTGACGTTGGTCAATCCCGCGGCCGCACTGCGCGCCCGCGCATTGGTAAGCATTGCCGTTGACAGGTCGATGCCTACGACCTCGCCGGGCTCGGCCATCCGCGCAGCCTCGCGCGTCGAAGCGCCGTTGCCGCACCCGAGGTCGAGGACACGTTCACCGGAGGCGATCGCCGCCGCCTGCAACAACAACCGGCGATGCCCTGCCCCGCGGGTCTCGTACTGGTCCGCGAACGCGACCCAGATGTCGCCGTCGGGACCGTCCCACGCCTTGCGCATCTCGGCGTTCGGTTCGGACATGTCTTGAATGTAGTCCGGTCGGCGCGCTCGATATTTGTGCAAGTGAGAAAGAGCCGTCAGCCAGGCTGTAGCGACCGCGATCCCGCATCTTCTGAAATGCCTCGAGTCTTTGCACACCGAAGCCAGGAACTGCCCGTGCGGCGACGCGAGGTCGACACCGAGGTCCAGGGCGACGATGTTGCATCGTTCTCGCTGGGCTCGTTGGAAGTATGTCGGTCGGCGCTCCTGGCGTTTGCGAATTCGAGTGCCCGCACACGCCGCTGCGAGAGCGGGTGCACCGGAGGTGTGACGGGCTAAGTTCCAGGGGCCATGTAGCGGGCCAGGATGTAGTTGGGGTGTCGGTCGAGGTTCTTGCGGGCTCAGTCGTCGCGCATCGTGGTTCGTGGGTCTGCGTGGCGTGCGGCGATCTGGACGTCGCGCGGCGGCACGCCTGCATCGAGCATGGTGGCCTCCTCCTGCACGGCCGTCAACGGGACCGAGAGATCCCGGCCGACTACGCGGAGCGGTTCGTCGAGCTCGCTTACGCCGCCGCCCACGGCGCCTAGGGCAGCACCGTTAGGAGCGCTCACGTCGCGATCGGCGAACACACCGGGACCCCGGCGACCTGCTCTTCACCACCGACGGCGGCGCACAGCTCCACCGCACCGCCACCCTGCGTGCGGTGGTCTGGGGCAGGACCAGCTTCGGGCGTCGGATCCACGACCGCCTGCACACGGCGGCCTGCCTCTGGCTGGCGCGCGGAGTGGACCCGGGAACCGTGCAGGCGTGGATTTGTCACGAGTCGATCGCGACCACGAACCTCTACCTGCACTTCCTGGGGACCGGAGCCCATCGAGCGGGTCTAGAGAGGCTGAATCTGCCGCGGGGGCTGCCGCGGGGCCATCTGAAGGCCGATCGGCGGGTTGCGTCAATGACTCTCACCCGCCACCTGCGGTGTTCTCGCAGGTCAGGGCGGCGATCAGGGTCGGAGCCGCCTGTCGGAATCGAACCGACGACCTATTCATTACGAGTGAATCGCTCTGCCGACTGAGCTAAGGCGGCGCGGTGCCGGGACGAGCCGGACCGACGGAAGAGGTTACCAACTGGCCGGAGCAGGCTCCAAAACGCGCGTTGACTCATCGAAGATGCCCGCGTGGGGCGGCGCCGCTGCAACTCCGGCAGGCCAGCGGTACATCGACGCTGCCCACTCGGGAGCGTCCAGGGTGGGCGTACGTCGTGGTGGCCTACTGATGCGCGGATCTGTGGATTCCGCTGTCCCGGTTCGAACGATCGGCGCAACACGGCGGGCGCATCGAACCTTCCACCGGCGCCGGCGCCGGTCAGCACACGGACCCCGTCAGCAGGTGGTGCCGGCGTCCGGTGGCGTCCCCTCGACCAGATAGGTGTTGATCGCCTTGTCGATGCAGGCGTTGCCCTGACCGTACGCCGTGTGCCCGTCGCCGTCCCGGCTCAGCAGTACCCCGGAGTCCAGCGTCTCCGCCAGTCGGACGGCCGACTCGTACGGCGTCGCCGGGTCGCGCGTCGTACCGACCACGACGATCGGAGCCGCCCCCTTGGCGGAGAAGTCGGGCTGCTCCTCAGTCGACTTCACGGGCCAGTTGGAGCAGGCATAGGGCCACCACTGCGCGGGCGGGCCGAAGACCTCCGAGGCGTCCAGGAAGTCGTCGGCGCCCTCCTCGATCTCCTCCAACGACGCGTCCTGGGGTTTGTCCAGGCAGTTGACGGCCGACTGGACCTCCATGTTGTTGTCCGGGTAGCTCCCGTCGTCCGCGCGCTTGGTGTAGAGGTCGGAGAGCAGCAGCAGCGTGTTGCCCTGCCCGCTGAGCGCCTCGTCGACGGCACTGGTCAGGTACGGCCAGCTGTCGCGGCTGTAGAGCGGGATGATGAAGCCCAGGAAAGCCAGCCCTTCGGTGAGCTCCCGGCCGCTGCTGGTGGGCAGCGGACTCGCGTCGATGTCCTCGAAGAGCTCGACTACGCGTTGCCGGGCTGAGTCGACGTCGGAGCCGAGCGGGCAGTCGCCCTCGTCGATGCAGTACTCCAGATACGCGTCGAGCGCGACGTCGAAGCCGGCCGCCTGATCGATCTGACTCTCGCGCGGATCCTCGGTCGGGTCGACGGCTCCGTCGAGCACCAGCCGCCCGACCTTGTCAGGGAAGAGCCCGGCGTACGTCGCGCCGATGTACGTCCCGTACGACGCCCCGAAAAAAGTCAGCTCGTCGTCACCGAGCACAGCGCGCATGACATCCATATCGCGCGCCACCTCGACGGTCGACAGGTGCTCGAGCAGTGGGCCCGACCTCTCGACGCAACCGGCGGTGTATTCGGCCCAGATGTCCCGGAACTCCTCCACCTCGGCGCTGTCGTCCGGCGTCGGGTCCGAGGCGATGAAGGCATCGAGATCTTCGTCGGAGAGACAGTCCACCGGCGTGCTGCTGGCCACCCCGCGCGGGTCGAAGCCGACGACGTCGTACACGTCGGTGACGCTCGCGTCGAAGCCGGCGTAGCCCAGGTACTCGATGCCCGAGGCGCCGGGTCCGCCGGGGTTGATCAGCAGTGACCCTTGCCGCGCCCTCTCGTCATCAGCAGGGTCTCGTTTCATCTCGATCGAGATCGCCAGGTCATCGGGCTTGTCGTAGTCCAGCGGGACGATGAGCGTCGCGCACTCGGCACCGTCACCGCAGCTCGACCAGGCCAGCTCCTGGTCGTGGTAGCGCTGCAGCCCCGAACCGGGCGGCGGGTCCACAAAGCCTTGCGGCAGCCCACCGACCCCGTCTGGGGGCGTCGAGGACGCTCCCCCCTGTGTCTCGGACGGCGTACCGTCAACGGACGGCGAGGTGCTGTCGAGCGACTCACCGGCCAGCTCGCCGGCACCCCCGCAGGCCGTTGCCAGCACCCCGACGACAGCGACCACGGCAGCCGCCCGCGCAGCCACGGCCGACATCAGTCCAGCTGCCTTCCGGAGAAGTCCGAGTAGTCCTGCTGCACCGCGAAGCAGATCGCCCGCTGGGTGTCGGAGTCGTCGGTCCAGAGCGAGTCGGTCGGGTAGAGCGGATAGATCTCCAGCCCGGCCGGCAGTCCGGGGATCAGCCGCTGGCAGCCCGCGATCGCCTGCAGCCGCACCTCCGGCTCTCCGGGGTAGTCGTCGCCGCCCTCGAGGTCGACCACACCGGCCACCTCGGCGTTGTGCTCGTCGCTGCACGGCACACCTTCGAGGTCGAAGGAATCGACCTCGACGTCGTCCTCCAGTCCGTCGATGTAGACGCAGTCGCCCTCCCGGAGGTCGCCGTAGTCGATGCGCCCTGCCTCGACGATCTGTCCCGTGGAGTCGCGCTCGGCCGTCGACGTCGCGATCCAGGCGATGAAACCCCCTGCCGCGGCAAGCCACAGCACGGGTATGACGATGCCGAGAATCGCGAAGACCTTGCCCTTGTCACCGGACTTCCGGATCTGGATCAGGGCGGCGATGCCCAGCGGGATCGCCACCAGCACTCCGATGCAGGGCACCAGCAGTCCCACAACGAAGGCAGCGATCGCCAAGCCGCTCCAGCCCCGCGGCTGCTCACTGTCCCACGCACCGCCGGGGTATCCGCCTGGGCCGCCACCGGGATACGGCTGCCCTCCCGGAGGCGGCGGATAGCCAGCCTGGCCGGGTGACGGAGAGCCCTGGTAGCCCGACCCAGCGGGAGGCGGGTAGCCACCGGGCGCGGGGTAGCCCCCCGGGCCGCCAGCGGGGTACTGCTGTCCACCCGGCGAGGGGTAGCCGGCGCCGCCCGCAGGTGGAGGCGACGGGTACCCAGACCCGCCCAGCGGCGGGGGTGGCGGGTATCCAGACCCGCCGTTCGCCGGAGGCGGTGGATGATCGGAGTCGCCGCTCGAGGACGCCTCGTCGGCGTTGCCCCCATGCCCTGGGGAGTCACTCATCGGCCCCACCCTTCAGCGAGATCATCAAAGACTCGAGCGCCAGCAGCGGAGCCACCTCACCGTCGAGCGCCTCACGTGTAGCGAAGATCGCGGCGAGCCGACCTGCTGAGGACTCCGCGGTCGTCGTACCCGCCATGCTAGCGATCTGTGGGCGTAGCTCCTCGTTGATCAGCTCAGTTCGTGCGCCGAGCTGGAGGCTCACCACATCGCGATAGAACGAGGCGAGGTCGAGCAGGTACCGATCGATGCAGTCGCGCACGACACGTTTGGCGCGCTGTCTCTGGCCGCGCTCCAGCTCCTTCTGTGCCGCGGCGAAGCCAGTCGCTCGCACGCCTCGAGTGCCGACGCCGTACGACGCCTCCAGGTCGGCGAGCTCGCGGGCGTCGAGTGCGTCACTGCGCGGCTTGGCCTCCTCGTCAGCGGCGGACACCAGGTTGCCGGCGGCCGTCATGCATGCGCCGAGATCTCGTAGCTGGGTCGGGATCTCGAGTACGGCGCGCCGCCGGTTGCGGGCGGCCTCGTCGAGGGCGAGCCCCCGCGCACGTCCGATGTGGCCCTGGGCGGCCCTGGCAGCAAACGCGGCGACGCCCGCCGACAGCTGATCTCGGCGAACCAGATGAGCAGCGACAGCGGCGGCCGGCGGCGTGCGCAGCACCACGGTGCGACACCGGGACCTGATCGTGGGGAGGACGTCCTCGACCGTCGGCGCACACAGCAGCCACACGGTGCGAGCCGGCGGCTCCTCGATGCTCTTGAGCAGCGCGTTGGCCGAGTGGTCGTTGAGCCGGTCCGCATCCTCGACGACGACCACCTGCCATCGGCGGCTGGCAGGGGCGAGCGCCGAGATGCGCACCGCCTCCCGCGCCGCGTCCACCGTGATCACCGACGTCTGGGTGACGAGGCTCGTGACGTCGGGGTGCGAGCCGACGAGCGCAGTGCGGCAGGCCAGGCACTGGCCACACCCTTGCTCCTCGCACTGCAAGGCTGCCGCGAAGGCGTGCGCCGCCGTCGAACGCCCTGAGCCCGGCGGGCCGGTGAAGAGCCAGGCATGGCTCATCTGTGCGGACCTGGCTCCCCCGAGCACCTGCTCCGCCCCGGCCACGGTGGCGCGGAGCTGCGTCACCAGGTGCTCCTGGCCGACAAGCTCGTCCCAGACGCTCACACGTCTCCCTCGGAGCTCGACTGCACGGGCTCCGGGCGGGCCGCCGCACCGAGCAGGGGGGTAACGGCCGCGCGTACGGCGGCAGCGATCTCGTCGGCCCGAGCGCCGGCGTCGACGACCAGGTAGTGGTCGGGGTCGGCCGAGGCCAATTGCAGGAACGTGTCGCGAACGCGGCGGTGGAACTCCAGCGGCTCCGCCTCGAGACGGTCCTGGATGTCGAAGCGGGCCAGGCCCAGCGCCGGATCGACGTCGAGCAGCACGGTCAGGTTGGGTCTGAGGTCACCCGTTGCCCAGCGCGCCACCCGCTCCACGTCGGCAGGCTGGAGGTGGCGCCCAGCGCCCTGGTAGGCGAGCGTCGAGTCGACGTACCGGTCGGTGACCACCACCGCCCCTCGGTCGAGGGCCGGCCGCACCAGGCGGGAGACGTGCTCGGCCTTGTCCGCCGCATAGAGCAGAGCCTCGGCACGGTGGTCGAGGGCCCCTGTGTCGGGCGAGAGCAGGATCTCGCGCAGCTTGCGCCCGACATCGGAGTCGCCCGGCTCGTGCGTCAGCACCACCTCGACCCCCGCGGAGGTGAGCCACTCGGAGAGCATGGTCGCCTGGGTCGACTTGCCAGCCCCTTCGCCACCCTCGAGCGCGATGAAGACGCCCCGCTCGGCGTAGCGCCCGCCGTCTGCCATCAAGGACTGCCTCAGCTCGCTTCGGATGGTCGTGCCCGGTCGATCGTTCATGTGATGGTAGGAGAAGGCACCGACGGCGATCATGACCAGGGCCGAACAGAACATCGTGATCGCCGCGCCGTTGTAGTCGAGCACGGCGTCGTCGGTGAGGATCACCCGGTTGGTGCCGATGAGCCCCGCCACCAGCGGGGCCAGCGCCAGCACGAGCGCCAGCACGACGCGCACCAGGGTCTGGACGAAGGCGAACGTGCGACCGCGCAGCTCGTCGGCGACCTCGAGGCCGAGCAAGGTGTAGCCGGTGATCCAGGCTGTGCCCGCGAAGAAGCCCAGCACGACAGTGAGCATGGTGACCACCGCGAGGTTGGCGATGACGGCGATGAGGGCGAGCGCCACGCCGGCCGCCATCACCGCGAAGCCGAACAGCCGCCGCCGCGACATCCCGAGCAGGAATCGGCTCCCCCGCCACATCCCCAGGGCCAGCCCGGCGAAGACCGCCGCGAAGAGCAGGCCGTAGCCGGGGTCACCGCCACCGAGATCCTCGACGTAGACCCGCGCCAGCGCTATCACGACGCCTCCCGCTGCGGAGGCGCCGCTGATGCCGACGACGAGGCCGCGCACGATGCTCGTGCGGGCGACGTACACCCAACCCTCGTGGATGACCCGCAAGGCACCGCGGCGGTCCTCGGGAGCCAACGCCGGGCCGCGCGGGATCTCGTGCAGGGTCGCGATGACGACCCCCGACAGCAGGAACGACGCCGCGTTGAACCCCATCGCCAGCACGACCGGCGTCTCCAGCCAGTCCGACGCGGTGTTCACGCCCTTCGTCACCAGGGACAGCGCCACGAAGATCAGCGCCGCCGGTAGCGCCGACCCGTACGTCGTCACCAGAGAGACACGGTTGGCCTCCTCGAGTCGGGCGCGCGGCACCAGGTTGGGGACCGTGGCGTCCTTGGCGGGCAACCAGACCAGCGTGATCGCCTCGATGATCACGGTCGCGATCAGCAGCCAGGTCAGCGTGTTGACCACTGGGATCGACGCGAAGACGAGCCCGCGCAGAACGTCCCCGACGACCAGGGTCCAGCGCCGGTCGAGCCGGTCGGCGACGTACCCGGCGAGCGGCCCGAGCACGAGCGCGGGCAGCACGCGGAGCAGCAGTACCGCGCCGATCGCGTAGTTCTGCTTGGCATAGTCGTCCGGCGCCAGCGCGCTCGCCATGGCCGTGATGGCGAGCAGCCCCAGCCAGTCGCCGAGACTCGACAGCCCGAGCCCGATCCACAACCGCCGGAAGGCCGGGATGCGCAGCACACTCTGCCGCGGCGGGATCCCGGCGACCTCGGACACCCGGCAAGCCTAAGGCCGCACCCTGGCGCACCGACTTGCGCCGGTCGGCTCGGGCTAGGACCCTCGCGCTGCGTCGACCAGCTCGCGGACCGCCGGACCGACCTCGCCGCCGACCCGGCGTAGCACCTCGGCGTCGTCGCCCATCACGATGTAGGTGCTCATCCCCTGCGTGAGGGTGAGCTCGGGCCAGCTGCTGCGCCCAGTCCTTGAGCCCCCCTCGAGGAAGCCCGTACCCGTGCCGAAGCGGCGACTGACGTTGAGCAGCCGACGAACGGCCGAAGGCGGCCGGCCCGCAGTCTGCGCCGCCTCGTCGATCCTCCGGTTCAGCTCGGGCATCGGGTCCAGGCCGACGTAGCCGAGACTCAGCAGCCAGCCATCGGCTTTGCACCTGGTGAGAGCCAGCATCTTCGGCCGCAGCCGAAGGCGAGATCGTGCGCGTAGTCCACCCTCAGCTCTTCTCGGCAGGGGCCTTCTTCGCTGCCTTCTTGGCCGACGCCTTCTTGGCCGAGGTCTGGCGGGCGGTTCGCTTCTTGGGGGCCGGACCCTTCGCGCGCTTCTCGGCCAGCAGCTCAGCCGCGCGCTCCAGGGTGATCGTCTCGACGGCATCGCCCTTGCGCAGCGTCGCGTTGTACTCCCCATCGGTGACGTACGGGCCGAAACGGCCCTCCTTGACCTGCACGGGCTTCTTCGACGACGGGTCCTCGCCGAGCTCCTTGAGCGGACCAGCCGCTGCGCGCCCACCGCGGGTCTTGGGCTGGGCGTAAACGGCCAGGGCCTGGTCGAGCGTCAGCGACAGCAGCTGCTCCTCGCTGTCGATCGACCTGCTGTCGCTGCCCATCTTGAGATACGGCCCATACCTGCCGTTCTGGGCCGTGATCTCCGCACCCGTGTCCGGGTGCACACCCACGACCCTGGGGAGGGACAGCAGCGCCAAGGCGTCTTCGAGCGTGACCGAGTCGAGCTGCATCGACTTGAACAGCGAGCCAGTGCGCGGCTTGGCGCTCTTGGGGGCGTCCTCGCCGAGGATCTCGGTGACGTAGGGGCCGAAGCGGCCGTTCTTCGCAACGATCGTGCGATCCGTCTGTGGGTCGGCGCCCAGCACCCGCTCCTCACCAGCCGGGTTGGCCAACAGCTCCTGTGCCTTGTCGAGGGTCAGCTCGTCCGGCGGGAGATCCTCGGGCACGTTGGCGCGCGTCCCGTTGGCGTCCTCGACGTACGGGCCGTAGCGGCCCACCCGCAGGGCGATGCCCTCACCCAGCTCGAACGTCGACAGCTCGCGGGCATCGATCTCGCCGAGCTCGCTGACGATCTTTTTAAGGCCGTCCTGGCTCGGCGACCCGAAGTAGAACTCGCCGAGCTCGGAGGTGGAGTCGCGTCGACCCGCGGCGACCTCGTCGAGCACGTCCTCCATGGCGGCGGTGAAGTTGTAGTCGATCAGCCGACCGAAGTGCCGCTCCAGCAGCCGCACCACGGCAAAGGCGAGCCACGCCGGCACCAGGGCGGTGCCCTTCTTGTAGACGTAACCCCGGTTGAGGATGGTGCCGATGATCGACGCGTACGTCGAGGGCCGGCCGATCTCCCGCTCCTCCAGCTCACGGACCAGGGTGGCCTCGGTGAAGCGCGCCGGCGGCTTGGTCGCGTGGTCGGCCGCCACCAGCTCGGCCACGGTGACCACATCGCCCTCGCGCACATCGGGGAGGCGGGTCTCCCGGTCGTCGCGGTCGCTCTCCGGGTCGTCGGCTCCCTCGACGTACGCCTTGAGGAAGCCGTAGAACGTGATGACTCGGCCGGACGCGGAGAACTCGCAGTCGTCGCCGGTCGCGGCCGTCGCACCGAGCTTGACCGACACCGAGCGCCCCTCGGCGTCCTTCATCTGCGACGCCACCGTGCGCATCCAGATCAGCTCGTAGAGCCGGAACTCGTCGCCGGTCAGGCCGGTCTCGGCCGGGGTCCGGAACCGCTCGCCCGACGGCCGGATCGCCTCGTGCGCCTCCTGCGCGTTCTTGACCTTGCTCTGGTAGGTGCGCGGCTTGTCCGGCAGGAAGTCGCGACCGTACAGCTCGGCGACTTGCGCCCGAGCGGCCCTCACCGCCGACTCCGACAGCGTGACCGAGTCGGTCCGCATATAGGTGATGAAGCCGTTCTCGTACAGCCGCTGGGCGACGGACATGGCCCGGGAGGCGCCGAACCCGAGCTTGCGGGAGGCCTCCTGCTGCAGCGTGGTGGTACGGAAGGGTGCGTACGGCGCGCGCCGGTAGGGCTTGGACTCGACCGACCGTACGTCGAACCGCCGGTCTCGCAGACCCTCCGCCAGGGCCGCAGCACGCGCCTCGTCGAGGTGGACGACAGCAGCATTCTTGAGCTCGCCGGTCGAGTCGAAGTCCGAGCCACGCGCGACCCGCTGACCCGCCACACCGGTCAGCCGGGCCGGGAACGTGCGCGGGCTGCGATCCTCACCTGCGTCGAACGATGCCTCTAGGTCCCAGTACGCGGCGGACCGGAAGGCCATCCGAGCCCGCTCGCGGTCCACCACCAGCCGGGTGGCCACGGACTGGACCCGTCCTGCGGACAGCCCGCTCATCACCTTCTTCCAGAGCACCGGAGAGATCTCGTAACCGTAGAGCCGGTCGAGGATGCGCCGAGCCTCCTGCGCCTCGACCAGGTCGTCGTCGATGTCACGAGGGTTGGACACCGCCGCCGAGATCGCCTCCGGAGTGATCTCGTGGAAGACCATCCGGCGTACCGGCACGGTGGGCTTGAGCTCGTCGAGCAGGTGCCAGGCGATGGCCTCACCCTCGCGGTCCTCGTCTGTGGCGAGGTAGAGCTCGTCCGCGTCGGTGAGCAGGGACCTCAGCTTCTTGATCTGGGCCTTCTTGTCCTGCGGGACGACGTAGACAGGGGTGAAGCCGTCATCGACGTTGACACCGAGGCGTCCCCACGGCTCGTTCTTGTACTTGGCCGGGATCTCTGCCGCCTTGGTCGGCAGATCGCGGATGTGGCCGATCGAGGACTCCACAACATAGCCACGCCCGAGGTAGCCCGAGATCGTGCGCGCCTTGGCAGGCGACTCCACGATGACGAGCTTGTGCCCTGTTGTGTCCGCCACGTGCGTGCTGCCCTCATCTCCTGGTTCGGCCGGCCATCGGTGACTCTGCGTCCCCGAGTGTGACACGAGGGTGCAAGGTCCGGGCGGCGCGCGTCAATCGAGGGTAGCCAGCGTCACAGCGGGCACCGGCCGCCGGGACGTGTCAGCGGCAGGGTTCGAGGATGCCGTTGACGAGCAGCGTCCGGGTCGCCGCGAGCAGCTCGACTCGCACCTCTGTCACGGGCCGGTCGAGGAGGTCGGCCAGGGCGTCCGCGATCTGGCCCAGGGTCAGCTCCCCGTCGCAAGCCCCGATCATGGCGGCTACCGCTGTGCTCGCCCGGTGCGCCCGCCGCATGCCTCGCTGCGAGCGCATGACGATCAGCTCCGGGGCGGCGCCGCCCGGTGGGCCGACGCGCTCCTCCCGCACATCCGGTGCGGCGACCAGGCGACGCGCCAGCAGTGCGTCGTCGTCGCTCGCCTGCACCAGGTCGACGACCTGCGACCAGCGAGCGACGTGCGGGCCGAGTGGCTGCTCGACCTCGTAGGGCCAGCTCTCGATCTGCACGTACGGCGTCTCGCGGCCGGCCTTCCGCAGCACCAGCCAGCCGAAGCCGATCGCGGCGATGCCCTGCTGCTCGAACCAGGACAGCCAGGCGTCATACCGCTGGGTGTAGTCCAGAGCTCCACGCAGGCCTGCATCGTCGAGCCAGAGCTCGACGTACCGCGACACGTCGGTGAGCTCACGCTGGACCGCCCAGGCGTCACAACCCGTGGTCGCCACCCAGTCGGCCAGCCGCTCGGACCAGGGCTGCTCCTCGCGGTGCACCCAGTTGGCCAAGACATGGCACCGGCCCCCGTCCGTCAGCCGCTCGGCCGCGCCGACGACCACCTGTCGCACGACCTCGTCACCCGGTAGCCCGGAGTCGCGGTAGATCAGCCGCTCGCCGGTGGCTGGAGACACGACGAAGGGCGGGTTGGTGACGATCAGGTCGAACTGCTCGTCGCGGACCGGCTCCCAGAGGCTGCCGGCCCGCAGGTCGACGGTGACATCGTTGAGCCGGGCAGTCAGGTCGGCCAGCAGCAGGCAGCGTGGGTTGACATCGGTGGCGACGACGGTGGCCGCGTGCTGGCTCAGGTGCAGAGCCTGCACGCCGCTCCCGGTGCCGAGGTCGAGAGCACGGCCGACGGGTGCGCGCACGGTGAGCTGCGCGAGGTTGGTCGAGGCACCCGAGACACCGAGCACGTGATCGGTCTGGATCCGGCGGGCGGCCCCGTCCAGGCCGGGTGTCAGGTCGGAGACCACCCACCAGTCGTCGCCGTCGGAGGCGTAGGGGCGTAGGTCGACCAGCGCGCGCACCTCCTCGGCCGAACCATCGAGAAGCCCCGCGTCGCGCAGCGGCTCGACGAGATCCGGCAAGGCAGCATCGGCCGCGGCGCGGCTGACCGGCTGCTGCAGCGACCACAGCCGCACCATCGACTCCAGCGGCGACCCTCCCGACGTACGACGCACGGCGGGTGTGGTCTCGTTGCGGGTCAGCGCACCGAACGCCCGCTCACCCAGCAGTTCGGTGACCCGGTCGACCGTGAACTCGACACCGGTCAGGGCGTCGCGCAGCCCGCCGATGACACTGTCTGAGAGTCTCTGCACCGGCTGCCCGACCGACCCGTCGAGCGACGCGATCAGTTGCCGTCCGGACTGGACTGCTCGAACGTCTTGCGCCAGGTGTCCGGTGACGCGAGCTCGGGCAGCGCCTCCTTGTACTGCTTGGACAGCTCTGGCCACTCCTTCGTGAGCCGCGTGTGCACGGCCATCGACCGCTGCAACAGGTCCCGGAACTGTCGCGGATGACGCTTGTACCAGAACGCGGAGGACCCATCGGCGGCCGACACCAGCGCGGAGTCGAACTGCGAGACCAGCCACCACTTCAGGTCGATGTGCGGGATGTTGGCCTCCGGGTAGTCCCGAGACAGGTCGCGCACCGGGAGGAACTGCCGCACCGCACTCGCGACCATGGTCTTGCCGCGGCCGGCCTTGCCACGCGGGGCGGTCGGCTCCTTGCCGCGGCGGGGTGGCTTGAGCCGGCGCGCTGCCGGGAAGCTGTCGAGGTCGCTCTCGGCCCGCGAGTCGTCGTACTGCTTGCGCAGGTCACGCAGCTCCGGCAGCCGCTCCATGACGTCGCGATGCATCCGATCCGGGCCGTCGAGGATGTCCTCGATGGCCATCAGACCCATCTCCGCGGGCCCGTACTGCATCGACAGCAGATGCTTGACCTGGGTCTCGAAGCTCTCCAGGATCAGCCGGCCACCGCGCTCGTACGGCGAGTGCAGCAGCGCAGCCACGAGCCGGTTGCGCCGGTGGAAGTAGGCCTGCCAGTCGACCGTGTCGTCCTTCTCGTGCCACGGCACGTGCCACACAGCCATGCCTGGCAGCGTCACGGTCGGGCAGCCGGCCTCGCCGGCACGCAGCCCGAACTCCGCGTCGTCCCACTTGATGAACATGGGCAGCGACAGGCCTATCTTGCGGATGACCGGCGTCGGGATCAGGCACATCCACCAGCCGTTGTAGTCGACGTCGATCCGGCGGTGCAGCCACTGTGTCGAGCGCAGCGGCTTGTTGGCGAAGTTGTGTCCGTGCACCGTGTTGGGCGCGGGCCCCCAGAACCAGCGGTACTTGGAGACGGCCTCGCCGTACGCGTGCAGCACCGAGCGGTCGTAGAGGCTGAACATCTGACCGCCGACGATCGTCGTCTGCTTGCCGAGGTCGGCAAACGCCAGCGCCCGCAAGATGCCTTCAGGCTCGCAGACGACATCGTCGTCGAGAAGCAGGACGTACTCGGCTGCGCCCTTGTCGGCGGTCTCCATCATGGCCCGCGAGAAGCCGCCCGAGCCGCCGAGGTTTCCCTGGTCGATGATGCGCAGCTTGGGCCCCAGCGCGGCAGCCGCCTGCGGGTACAGCGGATGGTCGACGACCTTCTGGCTGCCCTGGTCGACCACGAGGATCTCGTCGATGATCTCGAGCACCGTGGGCTCGTGGGAGAGGTTGATCAGCTGGTCGACACAGAACTCGGGGCGGTTGAAGGTCGTGATGCCGATCGACAGCTTGTTGGGCGTCAGCCGATCGGTCTCGAACGCCCACACCGCCTCGTGCAGGGTGAGCTCGGCTTCGCCGGCCTCGATGTCGAACCAGTACCAGCCGCCATCGATGAAGGGCTTGAGCGCAAGGTCGACGACCATGGTCCTCGATCCCGCCCGGCTCGACCTCCAGCGACTCCGCCCGCTGCACGTGGCCCTTCGCCGTGGATCGGTAGACGATCACCGAGCCCGAGCCCTCGACGCGCATCACCAGGCGTAGGGAGTCGAAGTCAGTCCAGCGTCGCCAGTAGCCGGCCGGGAAGGCATTGAAGTAGGTGCCGAAGGTCAGCCGACGCTCCTCCCGGACGGTGGCGCCGCCGGTGGCGGAGATCCGACCGAAGGAGCCCATCGCCTCGACCGAGCCGGTGGCAGCACTGGTCGATCCGGTCTCGGTGGAGTCGTCGTCGTCCTCGGCGATGGCACCGGCCCCGGACTGGCGGGAGGTGCTCTCGCCAGCGCTGTAGCTTGAGATCCCGCTGATGTACAGCGGCCGGATGTCCAGCTCCTGGTCGGGTCGAATGACGGTGCGCTGCACGATGCGGTGCCCGGCGAGTGGGCCGTCGGCGTCGGCTGTGAGGGTGGACGAGGTGGAACTCTCGGTCACGGTTGAGGCCTTCTCGATGTCGGGGGCTAGCAGGCTCACGGTAGCAGCCGGAGCGTCGGCCACAGGACGCCAGGACGCCGCGGCCGAGGCCTTACGATGTGCCTGTGCCTGCCCCGGATCCTGTTGTCTACGTGCATATCGGCCCGCCCAAGACCGGGACCACCTACCTGCAGGCGGTGCTCTGGCACAACCGGGCGAAACTGGCCGCCAACGGCCTGGCCATCCCGAAGTCCGACGCCAACCGGCACTTCAAGGCCGCGCTCGACCTCCGTGGCCTGGACTTCCAGGGCCACGCCGACCCACGGCGCACCGGCGAATGGCCCCGCCTTGCCGCGGCCGTGGACCGCGGCCCGGGGAAACGGTCGTTGATCAGCCACGAGATCTTCGGCGGATCGGCACCCGAGCAGATCGACCGGCTCGTCGACGACCTCGCCCCGGCCGAG
Source organism: uncultured Actinomycetota bacterium (assembly GCA_963830495.1). Lineage (GTDB taxonomy): Bacteria > Actinomycetota > Actinomycetes > Propionibacteriales > Nocardioidaceae > CAWHMS01. The sequence goes on from CAWHMS010000002.1 coordinate 46,289, forward strand.
GTCCACGTCGTCTACGGCGCCCGGGACGTGGCCCGGCAGCTGCCCGCCGTCTATCAGGAGACCATCAAGAACCGCGGCAAGCGCACCTTCGGCGCGCACGTCGACAAGGCGATCCGACAACTACGCGACGACAAGGTCACCAGCGGATTCTGGCGGTCGCAGCACCAGCCGGCCACACTGGCACGCTGGGCACAGCGGGTGCCGGTTGAGCGGATCCACATCGTCACCCTGCCGCAGCGCGGTGCCGCACCAGACCTGCTGTGGCAGCGGTTCTGCCAGGCCGTCGGTGTCCCGTCAGACGGCTACGACCTCGACGTGACCCGGGCGAACCCGTCCCTCAGCACCGAGGACACAGAAGTGCTCAGGTTGCTCAACGCAGCGCTCCCGCCGCCCGAGCAGTTCCCGTGGCCGCAGTACAGCCGCAGGGTGAAGAAGCGCTTCAACACCCGTGCCGACTCCGGGTCTCCTGGGACTCGGCTGACGGTGCCGCTGGAGTTCCGGGACGAGCTGGCGGCTCATACCGAGCGCGTCAAGAAGGAGCTCGCGGACGCCGGCTACGACATCATCGGCTCAATCGACGACCTCGACCCCGCGGAGTCGTCGTTCGGCCCCACGCGCGAGCCAGACTACGTCCACGTCTCCGAGGCAGCGACGCAGCTGCTGGCCGAGCTGATCGTGCGGGGCCCACGCGGCGGACGGCAGTCGGAGTCCCGCGCCCGACGCGTGCCGGCCAAGGTGGGAGAGGTCGTAGGCCGATTCCGAGGGAAGAGATGACCGACGGCGCGGCCAGGCAGCGGACACGAGTCTTCTTCCACGTCGGAGCACCCAAGACGGGCACCACGTATCTCCAGCACCGGCTGTTCAAGAATCGGGCGGCGCTGGCCGCAGACGGGGTGCTCTATCCCTACGAGCGGTTCGGGGACGCGTTCCGGTCGATGCACGACTTCGCCGGCACCGGGTGGGGCGGCCGCGGCCCCCAGCAGTTCCGGGGCGAGTGGGACGCTGTGGCCCGGCGGATCCGCAACTGGGACGGCCCGACGGTGATCCTGTCCAACGAGCTCTTCGGCAAGGTGGCACCGGACCGGATCAAGTCTCGCCTTCGCGGCCTGGGCGACGTCGACGTGCACGTGGTGTTCTCCGCACGTGACATCGCCCGGCAGCTCGTGTCGGACTGGCAGGAGCACATCAAGCACAAGCACGTCGTGACGCTCGAGCAGTTCGTCGACGACCTCGTCGAGCTCGGCGTCGCGGCGCCGCAGCCCTTCGGGGAGATGTTCTGGGAGCTGCACGACGCCGGCCGGGTGCTGGACCGCTGGGGCCGCTTCGTGCCAGCGGCACAGGTCCACGTCGTCACGGTGCCCCAGCCGGGCGCTCCCGCCGACACCTTGTGGCAGCGGTTCGCCCAGGTGACCGGCCTCGACCCCGCCCGATACGCCGATCTCGGAGGGCGCTCCAACCGTTCGATGGGCGTCGCCGAGACCGAGCTCGTACGTCGCATGAACCGGCAGCTGCGGCGGATGCCGTCGGAGTCCTACGACCCCCTCGTCCGGAGGTTCCTTGCCGAGCAGGCACTCGGCAACCGATCCAGCCGGTTGATGCTGCCGCCGCACCGGATGGACTGGGCGGTCGCATGGTCGGAGGAGCTGGTGGCCGCGATCGAGGCACGTGGCTACGACGTCGTCGGCGACCTTGCCGAGTTACTGCCGCGCCGCGACGATCACGCGGCGTACGTGTCGCCGACGTCCTTGGGTGACGCCGCCCTGGCACCGGCCGCTACGCGTGCCGCCACGAGGGTGCTGCTGTACTCGTCGCGGCAGCGGAAGACGATCCGCGAGCTGCGCGACCAGCTGGGTGACTCCGAGGCGTCGGGCTACCGCCCGCCCAGCCAGGCCGAGCCCGGCGGGATGCGCCCCTGGCGCGGACGCGCCCGAGCCCTGCTTGCCCGCCTACGGCACCACCGTTGAGCCGCGAGACGCGGAGGCGACGGACGGGTTACTCAGACCGGCCGTCGCCGGGTCGCTGATCCGCCTTGGCCGCCGGTTTCGCCTGCGCCGTCTTCATCAGCTCCCGCTGGGTTCGGAGCATGCCGTTGACGACGTCGAGCAGGGCATCGACCACCTGGCGGTCGCTGAGTTCCTCGGGCGCCGTGGCTGCCCTGGCGAACCGGTCTCGGACAGCCGGCTGTGGTGTCAGATCGTGGAGAGTTCCGACGACGTCATACCCCGCCGACCGGATCCCGTCGGCAACTGCGCGGCACCGGCGGGTCAGCAGCCGGCGCTGCACTCGTCCCAGGGTCAGGGTGGCGGTATCGGTCACCGCCTCGGACAGCACCGGCATGAGCGGGCGGATCACCTCGCGGCGGTACTGCCGGATCGGGAGCTGGGCGCCGTACCGCTCGTTGTAGCGGCGCAGCACCTCCGTGGATGCCACCCCCAGGGATGGGTTGGCCACCGGCATGGCAGCGTCGTACGCGCCGCCGTCGATGCCGATCGCCTCGGCGAAGCGATCCCAGAGCAGCGTCGGCGCCGCCCCCCGAGGTGGTGCGGTGACCACGTGCACCCGCGCCGGAGGGAGGCCCTGACTCCATCGCGCCAGTGCACGCGGAGCATCCTGGGCTCGCCAGAAGTGACGCGCCATCCGCTGCGACCGAGGCCCCAGCAGGTCCAGCACGAAGGCACCGTAGCTCTGGGTGCGTTGGTTCTTGACCTGCTCCTGCCACACGGCCGGCACTTGGCGGAGAAGATCGCGAGCGGAGTAGACGACATGCACCTCGGCGTCACCGAAGGCGCCCAGGACCTGGGCTGCGAGCGTCTCGTCGAAGAAGACGAACATCTCCGACGAGATCACGACCGTGTGGCCTTGCCACGCCCGGACCTGTGCCACCAGCTCGTCCCAGTGCCCGCGAAACTCCGTGCTGTCCAGCCCACGAGCGCTCTCGGGCCGTAGCCCCCACGCAGCCTGGTGGTGAGCCTCGCCCGCGCGCGGGTAGAGCACCCCCTGCTGGGCGAGTTGGTCGCGGTTGGCGGCGAGCACTCGCTGGAGGTACGTCGTACCGGTCTTGGGCGCACCGATGTGGACGAAGACCTTGACCGGGTCACCCATTCCGCCACCGCCCCCTCAGCCGGTTCCACCGCGGTCGCAAGGCAACGCGGTGCCGCAGCTGATCGACGATCGTGGCCGGTTGATCACCCGACCCAGACTCGGGCCGGGCGGCGTAGTCCGCGAGCAGCCGGCTCGCCAGCAACGAGACGTCCTGCTCGTTGACCTCGGGCACCGGAGCGGCCTTCGCCCCGAGCTCCGGCGCCAAGTCGGCGAGGTCGCCGACGACCTTCACACCGCTCGCGGTGAGCTGCTCGATCGCATCCTCGGAGATCCGGGTGACCTGGTCCTGCCACCGACCTGGCACGGCGATCCGCATGCCCGTCCCGTGCCGCAGCAGCATGTCCTCGGCGAAGCGCCGCTTGATCCGGCGTTCGTACTGTGGCCAGCTGAGGTCAGCAAGGTCGCCGTTGAGCCTCCGGAGCAGCTCGGCCTCGGCCATGCCCAACGACGTGTTGCTGCTCCGGATCGTGAAGTCGTACGGCAGGTCCGGAAGCTCCGCCGCCGCGGCGAAGCGGCGCCAGAGCTCGAGCGGCTCCGATCCAGGCGGTGGCACCGTGACCAGCGTCACGTGTTCCGCTCCGACCGCAGCTGACCAACGGCTGACGACTCTGGGGATCCACTGCACCCGCCAGAACCCGCCGGTGAACGCCGTGTCCCCGCCGGTGCCGAGCACCGCCTCGAGGAAGGCCTCGTACGGCTGCTCGCTCCGGTTCTTGACCCGCTCCTGCCACACGGCTGGGATCTGGCGGCTCAGGTCGCGTGCGGAGACGATCACACGTACGTCGGCACCCTCGAACGACGTGACCGCAGTCTGGATCGCCTCGGGGGACGTGCGTGCCAGCGTCTCGTGCGAGATCACCGCAGTACCGGAGAAGCCGCTGACCTCACGGGTGAGCCGATCCCAGGCGCCGGTCCTCCCGGCGTACTCGTGCCCCTGGAACAACGCGCCGCGCAGGTCCAAGGAGGCAAGGAAGTGACTCGACCGGCGGTCGCCCGGATACAGCACCCCGTTGTCGGCCAGCAGGTCGCGGTTGACGAACAGCACGCGCTGCAGGAAGGTCGTCCCGGTCTTGGCCACACCGACGTGCAGGTGCACCGTGCTCGACACCGGCAGGCTCCTCGGACAGGGGGATGAACGGACTGATCCTACCTGCGGCCCACGGCAGCTCGGGTCGGCCGGCGTGCGCCGACCACCACCGCCGCGGCCGGTGGCTGAGCAACGAGAAAGGCCCGTCGACCACGAAGGTCGACGGGCCCTCTCGGCAGTGAGCTCAGACCCGCGGTGCGGTCGCCTCGGCATTGTCGGGCTCGCTGTCGCCGATGGCGACCGGACGTCGCTTCGACACATACACAGCGATCACGATCGCAGCCGTCGCGCCCAGTGCGATCGCGATGCGCAGCGGCGTGTTGGCGTCCTCGCCGTAGGTCATCTTCACGATGGCCGCTGCGATGAGGAGGGAGACCAGGTTCATCACCTTCAGCAACGGGTTGATCGCCGGTCCGGCCGTGTCCTTGAAGGGGTCGCCGACGGTGTCTCCGATGATCGTGGCCTCGTGCGCAGGCGAGCCCTTGCCGCCGTGATGCCCGTCCTCGACGAGCTTCTTCGAGTTGTCCCAGGCGCCGCCGGAGTTGGCGAGAAACACCGCCATCAGTGTTCCGGTACCGATCGCGCCGGCGAGGTAGGCGCCGAGTGGCCCGACACCCAACCCGAAGCCGACGGCGATCGGAGCCATGATCGCCAGCAGACCCGGTGTGGCCAGCTCACGCAGCGACTCGCGGGTGCAGATGTCCACGACCTTGCCGTACTCCGGGCGACCGGTGCCCTCCATGATTCCGGGGATCTCGCGGAACTGGCGACGTACCTCGAAGACGACCGTGCCGGCGGCACGACCGACCGCGTTGATCGCCAGCCCGGAGAACAGGAAGACGACGGACGCCCCGAGCAGCAAACCGACGAAGTTCTTGGGATCGGCGACGTTGAGCACCCCGCCGGTCAGCGTCAGCGTGTCCGACAGTGAGAGGTCCTCGGCCTGGATCGTGCCCTGGATCTCCTCCACCGCCCCAGTCACTGCGTCGGTGAAGGCGCCGAAGAGCGCAGTGGCCGCCAGGACAGCCGTCGCAATCGCGATGCCCTTCGTGATCGCCTTGGTCGTGTTGCCGACTGCGTCCAGCTCGGTCAGGATCGCGGCACCCTCGCCATCGACATCGCCGGACATCTCGGCGATGCCTTGGGCGTTATCGGAGACGGGTCCGAAGGTGTCCATCGCGACGATCACGCCGACGGTCGTCAGCAGGCCGCACCCGGCCAGTGCGACGGCGAACAGGGAGATGATCAGTGAACCCGATCCGAGCAGGAAGGCCCCAAAGACGGCTGCGCCGATGACGAGCGCCGTGTAGACAGCGGACTCGAAGCCGACTGCGAGACCAGCGAGGATCACGGTTGCTGGCCCCGTCAGCGCCGTCTTGCCGATGTCCTTGACCGGCCGGAACTCTGTGCCAGTGAAGTAGCCGGTGAGCGCCAGGATCAGCGCGGCCAGCACGATCCCGATGATGACGGCGACCGTCGCGATCAGGGCCGGGTTGCCGTCGAAAGTCTCACCGCCGCCGATCGCCTGTTGGAGGATGGTGCCGCTGTCGGTGACGTCGAGCTCGTCGAACGACGTAGGCAGGTAGGCGAAGGCGGCGATCGTACAGAGCAACGCGGAAACGCCAGCGCTGATGTAGAACGCGCGGTTGATCGTGGTCAAGCCGCTCTCACCGACGCGCGGCTTGCACAGATAGACGCCGAGGAGCGCCGTCATGGCGCCGATGGCGGGGACGATCAGCGGGAATACCAGCCCTTCCGCTCCGAAGGCCGCGGACCCGAGGATCAGGGCTGCCACGAGAGTCACCGCGTAGGACTCGAACAGGTCGGCCGCCATCCCTGCGCAGTCGCCCACGTTGTCTCCGACGTTGTCGGCAATGGTTGCCGCGTTGCGCGGGTCGTCCTCGGGGATGCTCTGCTCGACCTTGCCGACCAGGTCCGCGCCGACGTCAGCCGCCTTGGTGAAGATGCCGCCGCCAACGCGCATGAACATCGCGAGGAGCGCGGCGCCGAAACCGAAGCCCTCGAGCACCTCCGGTGCATCACCTTGGTAGATGAGCACGACCAGCGAGGCGCCCAGCAGGCCGAGACCGACCGTCGTCATGCCGACGAACCCGCCGGTGCGGAACGCGACCCGCATGGCTGGCTCGCGGCCCTCGTCGCGGGCAGCGGCTGCCACCCGCACGTTGGCGCGAACAGCCAAGGACATGCCGAGGAAGCCGATCGCCGCCGAGAAACCGGCACCGAGCAAGAAGAAGAGCGAGCGACCGATCCGCACTCCCGCATCGCCGGGCAACACGAACAGCAGCAGGAACGCGGCGATCGCGAAGACCGCCAGGGTCTTGAACTGGCGGACGAGGAAAGCCTGGGCCCCTTCTTGCACCGCCTGACCAATGCGCTTCATGTTGTCGGTGCCCTCCGGGGCAGCGAGCACCTCCTGGCGGAACAACGCGGCCATCGCCAACGCGATGAGCGCGATGACGGCCACGACGATCACCAGGGTGGTGTTGCCGCCGGAGAGGGAGACGTCGCCGCCGATGGCGAGGTTTACCCCTGACATCCGTTACCTCCACTGAGCCACTGGGCTCATCTTGTGTCCCACGTGATGGGACCTTCGAGAACGTGACGCTGTCCGCCGACGGCGCGGTGACGTCTGTCACGCGAACAAAGTCCGCGGGAGTCTAACCCGCGGTCCGCGACGTCTTGTGGGCAGCCCCGGATCGGATGCTCAGGAGGCGGTCGCCTGCTCGACGGAGTCGTGGATGGGGAACACCTTGGCCAGGCCGGTGATCCGGAAGATCTTGAGCAGCCGTTCCTGGGTGCAGACCAGGTGCAGCGAGCCCTCGTGCGAGCGCACCCGTTTCAGCACGCCGACCAGCACTCCGAGGCCGGTGGAGTCCAGGAAGTCGACCCCTTCGAGGTCGATCACCAGGTTGTAATGCCCGGCGTTAATCAGGTCGACGAGCCGCTCGCGCAGTTTGGGGGCGGTGTAGACGTCGATCTCGCCGCCGACGTCGACGACCATGCGGTCGCCGGTGGCGTGATTGTCGAGCGAGAGGTCCATGGCTATGACTCCTATCCCCCGACACCGGTTTCGCTGAGCAGTGCCACGCCGACTCTAGAGCGAGCGAGCAGTTGCTGCCAGCCTATGCGTGCGCGCCGCGGTGTCCAGACCCGTCGGTGCCGGGTGCGAGGATGACCGGATCGTGAGTGGTGCTCGTCGTGTCTTCGACCCCGAGGCGGCCGCCCGCCGCCTGGTCGGTGACCCTTGTCGAGGCGACCGGCTCACCCATCTGGAGATCCTGCCGGCGCGCCAGGCTCGCCCGGCCGAGTGGCCGGAGTGGGCACACTCGTCGGCGGTCCAGGCGTGGCGAGCGCGTGGCGTCGTCGCGCCGTGGTCGCACCAGGTGGAGACGGCCGAGCTGGCCTGGTCGGGGCGGCACGTCGTCGTCGCGACGGGTACGGCGTCGGGCAAGTCACTGGCGTACCAGCTGCCCACGTTGTCGGCGATCGCCGCGAGCGTGCGCAGCCCCGGGGCACGCGGCGACACCGTTCTCTACCTCGCGCCGACCAAGGCGCTCGCCCATGACCAGCTGGCAGCCGTGCATGAGCTGGACCTGCCCGGTGTCCGCGCGACGACGTACGACGGCGACTCCGCCCGCGAGGAGCGTGACTGGAGCCGGGCACACGCCAACTACGTCCTCACCAACCCGGACATGCTGCACCGGACGATGCTGCCCACGCATGCCCGCTGGGCACAGTTCTTCGCCTCCCTGCGGTTCGTCGTCGTCGACGAGTGCCACCACTACCGGGGGGTCTTCGGCGCGCACGTGGCGCAGATCCTGCGGCGCATGGCCCGGGTGGCGGCTCACTACGGTGCTGACCCCGTGTTCGTGCTTGCCTCCGCGACCACTGCCCAGCCGGGTGACACGGCGGGGCGGCTGGTGGGGCGCGCTGTGGCCGAGGTGGTGGTGGACGGTTCCCCCAGCGGCCGCACGGCCCTGGCGATGTGGGAGCCGCCGCTGACGTCGCTGCGTGGGGAGCAGGGCGCGCCGGTACGTCGAGCGGCCACCGCCGAGACAGCTGACCTGGTGGCAGACCTCGTCGCCGACGGGGTGCGCACCCTCGCCTTCGTCCGGAGCCGGCGCGGGGCCGAGTCGGTGGCGCTGCAGATCAAGGAGGCGCTCGACGAGGTGGCGAGCGGCCTCTCGGCCCGGGTGGCGCCGTACCGAGGTGGCTACCTCCCGGAGGACCGGCGGGAGCTCGAGCAGCAGTTCCGCAGCGGAGAGCTGCTGGCGATGGCGGCGACCAACGCGCTCGAGCTGGGCATCGACATCGCCGACCTGGACGCCGTCGTCATCGCAGGCTTCCCCGGCAGCCGAGCCTCGCTCTGGCAGCAGGTCGGTCGAGCGGGACGCGGGGGCCAGGGCGGGCTCGGAGTTCTCGTCGCCCGGGACGACCCACTGGACACGTATCTCGTCACCCATCCAGAGGCGCTGCTGGGGCGTCCGGTCGAGGCCACGGTTATCGACACCGCGAACCCTTACGTGGTCGCTCCGCACTTGTGCGCCGCCGCGCAGGAGCTGCCACTGGCCGACGGTGAGCTCGGCCTGTTCGGACCGGCGACGAGCGAGGTGGTGCGGTCCCTCGAGGCGTCGGGCTACCTGCGTCGGCGCCCCGTCGGCTGGTACTGGACCCGCCGGGACCGCGCAGCCGACCTCGCCGACATCCGTTCCACGGGCGGGCCCCCGGTGCGCATCGTGGAAGGAGAGACGGGCCGGCTGGTGGGCACGGTCGACGCGGCGGCCGCTCATGCGACTGTGCACGAGGGCGCGGTGTACCTGCACCTCGGCATGACCTACGTCGTGTCGGGCTTCGACCATGACGAGGGCGTCGCGGTGGTCGCCCCCGCAGTCGTCGACTACTCGACCAGCGCGCGCGAGGTCAGCGACATCACGATCATCGACACTGAGCTTGCCCAAACGTGGGGTGACGGCGTGGTGAGCTTCGGTTCGGTCGCGGTGTCGACGCAGGTCATCGGCTACCTCAAGCGCCGCAGCCGGACCGGCGAAGTGCTCGGAGACGTATCTCTCACGCTGCCGACACGACACCTGCGCACCAAATCGGTCTGGTGGACGCTGGCGGATGCCCAGCTCGCCTCCAGTGGGATTCCACCCGACGCGTTGGCGGGCGCCGCCCACGCCGCGGAACATGCCTCGATCGGGTTACTGCCGCTGTTCGCGACCTGCGACCGGTGGGACATCGGCGGAGTGTCCACAGCCCGGCACGGTGACACCGATAAGCTGACCGTGTTCGTGCATGACGGACATCCGGGTGGCGCGGGCTTCGCCGAGCGCGGGTACGCGGCGGCGTCCAGCTGGCTGCTGGCGACCCGAGAGGCCATCGCCTCCTGCGGCTGCCAGGAGGGTTGCCCTTCCTGTATCCAGTCGCCCAAGTGCGGGAACGGCAACCACCCGCTGGACAAGCCCGGCGCGATCCGGTTGCTCGATGTGTTGCTAGCCGGGCATCCCTGAGATGGCTACCGTGACGTTGGCGTGGCTGCACCGGCCCGCCGAGTCGAGAGGAGCACCACGTGATCGTGCTTGGTCTGCTGCTCCTCATCGTCGTGGCCATCGTCTCGGTCACGATGGTGGCGCGCGGCCGGGAATCCGTCCGGGTCGACCTGGACTCACTGGGCACGTTCGAGACCGATGCCGCGACAGTCTTCCTGCTAGGCGCAACGACGGTTCTGGTGGGAGTGCTGGGGGTGGCGATTCTGCTGGCTGGAGTGCGAGCTGGCCGGCGTCGACGCGCGAAGGTTCGTGACCTTCAGCAGCGCGCCCGCCGGGGCGACGAGATCCGGGAACGCGAGGCGTCGCGCTCCGACGGCGACTCCGATATCCGCGCCGACCCGGCTCCACGCGATCCCTGACGAGGAGCGGCGCACGATCACTCCGGGCCTGCGCGCGCGATCCCGTGTAGCGCGACGGCCATCCCCAGTGGGAGAGCGAGATCAGCGCGGACCTCGACGACCACGTCCTCGCCCTCGGTGCGACAGCGCATCAACTCGACCGAGTTGTCGGCTGCGATCTCCGCCGCGGCCGCGCATGCCGGCTGGCCACGCTGCCGCACTGCTGCCGCGCTCAGTGCGGCCAGATCCGCGGCGGCGTCGACCTGGTGCTGGCGGGCCACGACGCCGGCCAGGAGCGCCGCCAGGGACCCAACCAACAACAGGATCACGGCCCCTGTCGCCCCCCAGACGGTCGACGAGCCACGCTCGTCAGGGCGCCGCATGGTCGATCTCCTCGCGTATGACGGTCGACGTCGCCTCCAGGGTGACGGTCGGGAGCGGCACCACCAGCCAACCCGGCGCGCCGACCGTGGCCCGGACGTGGGCTCGAACCTGATCATCCGATCCCGACACCGACAGCTCCGCTCCTGGTGCCGTGCGCTGGACGTGCTGCTGAAGCGTTGCCGGATCGTCGCCGCGCGCCGCTCGGCGGGCGGCGTCCCTCGCCGCGTCGACCACCTGGATCTGGGCGATCCCCAGCGCCACCAGCCAGCACAGACTGAGCACGACCGCCACCAGCGTCGGAATCACGACAGCCGCCTCGGCTGTGACGCTGCCATCTTCGCGGCGGGAGCGGGAACACACGGCCATCGGGCCTCCTCTCGACGGTGGGCGGACCGGCCGGGCCGGCCCGCCCGGGATGGTCAGAACGGCAACAGCCCGGTGACCTTGTCGAGAACGTTCCTGATCAGCTGCTCACCGAAGTCGGTCGTGAGCAGTGTGTAGAGCACGCTGGCGAAGCCACAGGCGGAGACGGTTCCGACGGCGTACTCCGCCGTGTTCATCCCCTCCTCGTTGCGGGTCGGGAGGACAGGTGTCGAGATGCGGTGCGCCATGGTGATTCCTTTCGGCTCGCCCTGCCCGGGGAGCAGGGCTGGTTGCTGAGTTGAGAGCCTCATCGTGGCCGTCCGCCAGGGCCGTGGCCGTCGCCCCACCGGATCTGTTGACGGCGAGCACGGGCCGGCACTCTGGGGACAGTCACTCCAGGACCAAGGTCGAGAACATCCCCACGACGGTGGGCACCACGCCGACGAGCATGAAGGCTGGCAAGAAGCACAGACCCAGCGGGCCCGCGGACTGCACGCCCACCTTGCGCGCCTTGACCTGGACCTGCTGGCGGCGTTCGCGTCGCCGGTCCTCGGCCAGCCGAGCGAGGCCGCCAGCCAGCGGGGCACCAGACTGCAGTGTCCGGAGCATGGTGCGGCCCAGTGCCGCCAGCTCGACGTCGGCAGCGACGCGATGCCACTCGGCAACCGGGTCCGTGCCCAGGGCCAACCGGGCTGCAATGTGTCGCAGCTGCTCGCCGAGCGGCCCGGGGAGCGCGGCACCCACGACCGCGAGCGCGCGCTCCGGCGGCAGTCCGACCTCAGCACACGCCCCCAGCAGGTCGACAGCCAGCGGCAGGTCGCGCTGCACCGCCTCGCGCCGCCGGGTCCGGCTCGGCGGCTCCAGCCGGCCGATCCACCATGCGGCTGCGAGGCCGGCGCTCACCCCGGCAAGCGCGCCCCACGGCCCCGCCAACCCCCAGCCGAGCGCGGCGCCTGCTGCCGCGCAGACAGCCGGGCGCCGTACCGGATCCTCGACCAGCGCTGGGCGCGATCGCCGTATCTCGCTGGGTGCTGCCGAGCGTGCCGCCACCAAGCGGCGCTCCGCTGCGCCGCCTCCATCGAGGACCAGGACGAGCAGGGCGAGAACGACCATGACCCCGACCACGTCATTCCTCCGCGGCCTCGGTCAGCCGCTCGACCCACAGCACCCCGAGCAGAGCGAGCGTCAGCCCCAGGGCCAGGCACCCGAGGCCGGCCGTGGTCGACAGCAGGAACGCCAGGGGATCGGCGCCCATGGACACCCCCAACGCGACGCCGAAGAGCGGCAGCACCAGCAACATCCGTGCCGTCGCCCGAGGCGGCCCGAGCGCAGCGGTCACCTCGGCTGCTGCATCCGCCTCGTGGCGCAGCGACTGTGCCACCCGCTCGACCACGACGGCCAGGGCGGCGCCGGATCTGCTCGCCACGTCCCACGCTGTCGCGACGGCCGCGAGGCCACTCGCTCCCGGTCTGTCGGCCAGCGCTCGCAGGGTTCCGGCCACGTCGCCGTCGAGGCGACCAGCCACGGCAACCGGAGCGAGGTCCGAGAACGCCGCACAGGCGTGCTGGAGAGCCGTCGTGGTCGGCAGCCCACCGTGCAGCTCGGCCGCGAGCGCATCACAGAACTCCAGCACCCAGCGTCGACGCTGTCCACGTTTCCGGCGGCGCCGGTGCTGTCTGATCAATCGGCGAATCAGCGGCAGCGTCACCAGCACCCCGACCAGCAGAATCCCCAGCCGGGCTCCGCGAGGCTCCGCGGCCCATAACCCGACGCCGGTCCCGGCCAGCGCCGCAGGCACCCAGGCGAGGGTGAGGCGAGTCGGCCGGGCCCGCGGCCCGGCTGGGTTCCGTCCGGCGTCCGGCACGGCCAACCACAGAGCCAGCCAGGAGGCCGTACCCAGGAGCACGAGTAGCCCGCTCACTCCGACACCAGCAGCCGCTCGAGCAGGTCGGCTCCTGGCCCGGCTCGAGGCTCGCTCTGAGGCGTGAACGTGAGCGCAGGCAGCGCCTCGACAAGTCCCGTGGATGCCCGCTCGAGTACCGCGATCTCGTCCACGCGGCGGCGTCCGTCACCGCCGCGCCGCAGGTGGACGACGACGCGCACGGCCGCAGCGACCTGCGCATGCACCGCCGCACGGGGCAGCCCCGCCGCAACTCCCAGGGCCTCCATCCGCGCGGGTACGTCAGCGGCACTGTTGGCGTGCAGTGTGCCGCAACCACCTTCGTGGCCCGTGTTCATCGCAGCCAGCAGGTCGACGACCTCGGCGCCGCGCACCTCGCCCACGACCAACCGGTCCGGGCGCATCCGCAGTGCCTGCCGGACGAGCACCCGCAGCGGGATCTCGCCGACTCCCTCGACGTTGGCCTGGCGCGCCTCGAGGGAGACGACGTGGGGATGGTCGGGACGAAGCTCGGCCGCGTCCTCGACGATGACCAGCCGGTCTCGGGGTGCCACCAGCCCCAGCAGCGCCGACAGCAGCGTGGTCTTGCCGCTGCCAGTGCCGCCAGAGACGAGGAATGCCGTCCGTTGCGCCACCAGGGCACGAAGTACCTGCGCTCCTGCCCGGCTGATCGAACCCGCGGCGGCGAGGTCATCGAGCGTCAGCGCTCGACGGGCCGGAACTCGGAGGGAGATGCACGTCCCCGATCGGGACACCGGCGCGAGCACCGCGTGCAGCCGACAGCCGTCCCGCATCCGCACGTCGACGTACGGCGACGCGTCGTCCAGCCGCCGCCCTGCCGACGCCGCCAGCCGCTGCGCAAGACGACGCACGGCCTCGTCGTCGCGAAACCGGAGATCGGTCAGCCGGAGGCCTTCGCCGTCGTCGACGTACACCCGGCCCGGCCCGTTGACGAGCACGTCGGTCACCCCCTCGGTGCGCAGCAGCGCCTCGAGGGGTCCGGCACCCACCGTGTCGAGGTGCAAGGCGTCGACGACGTCGAGCACCGCCTCGTCGCCCACGATCCCACCCTCGTGGCGCAGCGCCCGGGCCACTTCGGCCGGGGTCGGGTCCGCGTGCTGCTCGGCCAACCTCGCGCGCACCCGATCGAGCAGCCGCGGATCGACGGAGCTCACCTCGCGCGGCTCTCGGCGAGCACGTCGTAGAGCAGGCGCCGGGCTGCTCGCCCGAGTCTGCCGCCGGCCGGAGGACCGAGCCCTTCGCTCACCGCACGCTCCACAGCGCGCACCGAAGGCCACACACCTGCGAGCGGCAGGCGCAGGCTTGCCGCGATGGAGTCTGGATCGATCGGCGACCCGCCGCCCGTCCGTACCACGAGCCGCACGTCGGCACACCGCCCGGTGACTTCGTCGAGCACCCGGGCCGTCCCGGCCGCACCGCGCACATCGGCAGGGCAGACGAGCAGCAGGGTGTCGGCGACGTCCAAGCACGGCTCGGCGGCAGCGTCGAGACGGCGGGGCAGATCGATCAGGACCAGATCTGCCGCTCGGCGGGCCGCCTGCAGCACCTCCCGGACGGTCGCTGCGGAGATGTCCCAGGGGTCCTGGCGTGCCCACGACAGCACGGCCACCCCATCGTCTCGAGGCAGCGTCTCGGCGAGTGAACCCGGACTGATCCGACCTCGGGTGCCTGCCACGTCACGCCAGCGCAGACCTTCGCTCTCCTCGCACCCAAGCAGCAGCTCCAGGCCGCCACCGAGCCCGTCGGCGTCCACCAGCAGCACCTCGTGGCCACGGTGCCGAACCGCCTGACGGGCCAGACAGCACGCCAGCGTCGAGGCACCCGCACCGCCCCGACCGCCCACGACAGCCAGCGTCCTGGCCGCGACCCCCCGCGCGTCGGTGACGTCGGCCAGCCAGTCGAGCACGCGCTGCTGCTCCCGCGGCAGCACCGCCACGCTGTCCGTGCGCAGACCCGCGGCCAGCCGCCAGATCTCCAGGTCCGGCTCCCGCGCCGTGATCAGCAGCGTGCGGTCGGGTCGGCCGACACTCGCTGGGAGTCGGTGCGCAGCACCGGGGTCGACCAACACTCCTGGCCGCGCGGTCAGCCGACCTGGGAGGGCGTCGGCCCGCGTCACCACGTCGACCAGCACGCCGGCGGCGGCCGCCAGTCGGTGCAGAGGCTCGACCAGCTCCGGGTCGTGGATCACGGCGACGGGCGCCGTACCGGTGCTCTCCATGACCTCAGGGTCGGCGGACGCACCGGACCAGTGGGCCTGCCCCCGACGATCTGTGGATCATGGCCCGACTCCGTCAGTTCTGTGGATCGGCGCGCCAGGGAGTCGGTGACGACGCGGGCATGGAAGCGGCCTCCGGTCGAAACCGGAGGCCGCCCATGGGTCTCGGCCCCGGGGGGGATGAAGCCGGACCCGCAGCCAGCAACGAGGGGGGATGTCGCTGGCGCGTTCTCACTGTACCCCTCACTCCCGGGTGATCCGCAACGCCCACAGCACCGCCTATCCTCGTTCTACCGAATCGCGCGGATTCCTCGTAGGAAGCGAGCGCACATGACGCAGAGCACTGGTCGTCAGGCGGCGTTCTTCGATCTCGACAAGACGATCATCGCCAAGTCCAGCACGCTCGCGTTCAGCCGCTCGTTCTACCAGGGGGGTCTGATCTCCCGGCGCTCTGTCCTCCGCAGCGCCTACGCGCAGTTCGTGTACCTCTTCGGCTCCGTGGACCACGATCAGATGGAGCAGATGCGCCGCTATCTCTCCGAGCTGTCGTCCGGCTGGGACGTCCAGACGGTCAAGAACATCGTTGCCGAGACCCTCCATCACATCGTCGACCCGCTGGTGTACGACGAAGCCGTGCACCTGATCGAGCACCATCACGCCCAGGGTCGTGACGTCGTCATCGTCTCGACCTCGGGAGCCGAGGTGGTGGAGCCGATTGGCGCGATGCTCGGTGCCGATCGGGTGATCGCCACCCGCATGGTCCAGGTGGAAGGTCGCTACAGCGGTGACATCGACTTCTACGCCTACGCCGACAACAAGGCGGCGGCGATCCGCGAGCTTGCTGCGGCCGACGGCTACGATCTCGCGAGCTGCTACGCCTACAGCGACTCGGTCACCGACCTGCCCATGCTGGAGGCGGTGGGCCACCCGCACGCGGTCAATCCTGACCGGCTCCTCCGGCGTACGGCGCGCGAACGCGACTGGCCGGTCCTGGACTTCTCCAGGCCGGTGCAACTCCGCCGCCGGGTGCCGTTCGGCACAGGTCCGGGCACGCTCGCGGCGGCGGCCGTGGTCGCCGGCATCGTCGCCGCCGGGGCGGTGGCGCTGGCGCAGCGACGATCCCGACGCGTCTGACCGGTCTAGGCAAACATCCCTGACGGGTCAACGGGTGGGGACAACCCCAGGGAACAAAATGACCGGTCAACGGGAACAACCTGACCGGTCAACGGGAAGTCGGCGCGTCGGGTGGCGTGTCGCGTGAGAATCGGGTCGGCCCTCTTCCGTTCCCGGGCCGGACGGCGTACAAAGGAACCAACAACTCAAGACCCGCACATGGACTGGGTACCCACGCGGCGATCCACCCTTCTGAATTGGGCAGTCGCACCCGGGACACACCCGAGGCGACAGTGACGCGAGTGCACGCCTGGTAGCCCGATCTCCATGTGTCAGCGGCGGCGTCTTCTCTCGAGGGCGCCGCTCGCATGTGTTCAGGGTCGGGCATCCCGCACCACGACCGGCCCGCTGAGGTGACTCATGGTGCTCCCGTGACAGACGATAAAGAGCGGCTCGCCGGCAGCTTCGATCGAGCCGCGGACGACTACGACCTGGCGCGTCCGGACTACCCCGCGGCGCTCTTCGACGCGCTCGTGCTGGCGGCCGGGCTGCGTCCCGGTGACCGAGTCCTCGAGATCGGGGCAGGCACCGGCAAGGCGACGCTGCCTCTGGCCGACCGGGGCCTGGTCATCACCTGCCTCGAGCCGGGGCCACGACTGGCCGCCATCGCCCGGGCGAGGCTGGCCGACCATAGGGGGGTCACCGTCGTGCCGTCCGGCTTCGAGAGCTGGCGACCCCCTGACGCCGCCCGGTTCCGCCTGGTCTTCGCAGCGACGGCGTGGCACTGGCTCGACCCCGCCCTGCGTTATCGACGCGCCTGGGAGCTCCTGGTGCCTGCCGGGCACCTTGCGTTCTGGACCGCTGCGCACGTCCTACCGGACGAAGGTGACGCGTTCTTCGTGGAGCTCCAGGACGTCTACGCGGAGATCGGCGCGGCGCTGCCCGGAGACGCTGCTCCGCCACGGCCCGGGGAGCTGCCCGAGCTCGACCACGAGGTGCGCGCGACCGGGTTGTTCGAGCCGGTCCTCGTCGAGCACTTCGACTGGGAGACGACGTACGACGCTGAGGGCTACATCCGACTGCTGCAGACCTTCTCCGGCCACATCGTGATGTCGGACGACCAACGGGCGGTGCTGTTCGGAGCGATTCGGAGGCGGTTGGCGGACCGTCCGGAAGGCTTGCTCAGACGCCACTGGGGAGCGGTGCTTCATGTTGCCCGGGCGCTTCCCGGCTGAGTCAGCCGGTGTCGTTGAGCGGGCTCGCCTCCGTGGCCAGCCCGAGGGCGTTCGCCGCATACAGCATCCAGGTACGGCGCCCGGCGCGCGTCCCCTCGGCGTACGCCGCCAGAGCGGTGCGATACCGCTGGCCCGATTGCAGGTGCCCCTCCTCCGGGACGACCATCGAGGTCGGGTCCACACCTCTCGCGACGAGCAACAGCCGCTCCACGGCCCGCGCCACCACCGCGTTCGCCGTGGCAAAGGGTGCGATCGTGGCCAGTTCTGCATGAGCGACGGCGGCAACTCCCACCGCCGGCCGGTCGGTGCCGTCGAGCAGGAAGCGGGCCAGCTCGTGCAGCCGCGACGAGACCCCCTGGTCGCTGCGTGGCCGGCCGAGCACCGGCTCCGCCGCGTCCCCCGCGGCCGCCAGCACATGCAACCTCGCCAACGCTTGGAGTGGCGCGCGAGAGAGCACCGGCGCCACTGCCAGCAGGCCGGCGTTGAGACGGGCCGCGCGGAGGGCGGCGGCATCCGCCGTCCCGGCGCGAAGTGCCTCGAGATCACTCAGGCTTCCGTCCAGCTCGGCCGAGGCCGCCGCACCACGCAGCAGCGACTCCGCGGTGAGCTCCGGCGTTGTACGGCGCAGACCCCGGTCTCGCAGCAGCACGTCGATCCCGTCCCTGGCCGCGGCCAGGGACGACGGCACCCCTTCCAGCGCGAACGCATCGGCCAGTTTGGCAGGGGTGTCGGCGGGCATCCGCCCAGGGTAGGACCGTCGACTGACGCCAGATCGTGAAGCCAGGCGTGGGCTACCCTCCGATGCCATGGACGCCGACGAGAAGAGCGTGCGAGCCGGCAGCTTCGGCTCGGTGGCGGCGCCCTATGCGAAGTTTCGGCCCGGCTACCCCGACGAGGCCGTCTCATGGCTGGTGGGCTCCAAGCCGGGCAGGGTCCTGGAGCTCGGGGCAGGCACCGGGAAGCTGACGGAGTCGCTGCTGGCCCTCGGTCACGACGTGGTGGCCAGCGAGCCCTCGGAGCCGATGCTCGGTCATGTCGCCGACGCCGCCCCGGCGGCCCATCGGGTCGTGTCGCGCGCCGAGCAGATCCCGTTGCCGGCGTCGTCGGTCGGGGTCGTGGTCGCCGGCCAGGCCTTCCACTGGTTCGACCAGGACCGGGCGCTGCCGGAGATCGCCCGCGTGTTGCGACCCGGCGGCGTCCTCGGGCTCATCTGGAACCATGCCGACGTCAAGGTGCCCTGGGTGAGGCGGCTGTTCGCGCTGGTCGGACAGACCGGCGACGACCAGGGTCAGGACCCGGTCGCAGGATCGGATCTGTTTGCCACGAGCGAGCACCGCGTCTTCCGGCACTGGCAGGAGCATGGCCGTGAGAGCCTGATCGGGCTGATGGCCTCGCAGTCCTACACCGCGACCCGATCTGACGACGACCGCGCGTCTCTGTTGACCGAGGTCGGAAGGCTGTACGACAGCTACGGCCGCGGGCCGGACGGGATGCAGCTGCCGTGGTACGCCTTCGGCTACCGCGCTCGGGTGACCGGCCTGGCCAGCTCACCCGGCGACGAGCTGCTGATCGACCTCGACTGATGGCTGGCGGGCGGACGTGGGCAGCCTCGGCGCCCGTGCACACCGGCGAGCACCGTCAACCCGAGGGTGCCCTGCGCATCGGGACATGCATGATCCCGCCGTCGTCGAACTCCGGCCCGTCGGGCAGGTACCCGAACCGGGCATACCAGCCGGTCAGGTGCGTCTGGGCGTCGAGCACCGAGGGCGCGTCGCCGATCTGGTCGATCGCCGCGTGCATGAGCCGGGCGGCCACACCGCTGTTGCGGGCTCCGGGCACGACACAGACGCGGCCGATGCGGAAAAGGTCGTCCGACTCGCGGAGCAGGCGTAGGTAGCCGCACAGGTCGCCGTCGTCGGCCACCCAGAGGTGCCGCGTACCGGGCTCGGTGTCACGTCCGTCGAGCTCCTGGTAGGCGCACGCCTGCTCCACGACGAACACCTGCACGCGCAGCTGCCAGATGCGGTAGGCCGTGGCGACGTCGAGCTCGGCGAACGAGGCGACTCGAAGCTGCGTGGTGTCCACCTCACCAGCCTGGCATGGAGCCGGCGCCCGGGCACAACAAGTTCGACGCGTATTCGCCCCAGGTTCGGGTACTCAGGTGACGACCGGCACTACGACGCACCGAGGTGGCCGCCATGACGCAACCGTTGACCAGGCACGACCACGAGCGCTACGAGGACCTGCATGCCTCGGAGGACTTCCGAGAGCTGCGGCGTCGATATCGAGGCTTTGCGATCCCCTGGACCATCACCTTCCTCAGCTGGTACCTGCTGTACGTGGTGGCCAGCGGTTGGGCTGAGGACTTCATGGACACCAAGGTGGTCGGCAACATCAACGTTGCCCTGGTATTCGGGTTGCTGCAGTTCGTCTCCACCTTCCTCATCGCCTGGCTCTACAGCCGGCATGCGAACAAGTCGTTGGACCCGCTCGCAGGTGACCTGCGCAGGCGCTTCGAGGCGGGAGACAACCGATGAACAGTCAGACACTCACCGCTGTCCTCTTCCTCGCCGTCGTCGCACTGACGGTCGGCATCACCATTTGGGCGAGCCGGCAGACCTCCGGGGCCACCGACTACTACGCCGGTGGACGCTCGTTCAGCGGCTTCCAGAACGGTCTGGCCATCTCCGGTGACTACATGTCGGCCGCATCGTTCCTCGGCATCTCCGGCGCGATCGCTCTGTACGGATACGACGGCTTCCTCTACTCGATCGGCTTCCTCGTGGCCTGGCTGGTGGCGCTGCTGCTGGTGGCCGAGCTGCTGCGCAACTCGGGCCGCTACACGATGGCAGACCAGCTCGCCTACCGGATGCGTCAGCGCCCGGTGCGTACAGCCGCCGCGACCTCCACCGTGGTCGTGTCGATCTTCTACCTGCTCGCACAGATGGTGGGAGCAGGTGTGCTCGTGGCGCTGCTGCTCGACGTACAGTCCGACGCCCTCAAGAATCTGACGATCGTGGCCGTCGGTGCGCTGATGATCTTCTACGTCACCGTCGGCGGCATGAAGGGCACCACCTGGGTCCAGATCGTCAAGGCGGTGCTGCTGATGGGCGGCACCGTGCTCATCACGGTGCTCGTGCTCGCCGAGTTCGGCTTCAACCTGTCCGAGCTCCTCGGCGCGGCGTCGGACAACACCGGCAAGGGCGAGGCATTCCTCGAGCCGGGCTTGCGCTACGGCACCGACCTGACCGCCAAGATCGACTTCCTCAGCCTGGGTCTGGCACTGGTGCTGGGCACGGCAGGACTCCCGCACATCTTGATCCGCTTCTACACGGTGCCCACGTCACGCGATGCGCGGACCTCTGTGCTCTGGGCGATCACGCTGATCGGCGCGTTCTACCTGATGACGCTGGCGCTGGGGTTCGGCGCGGCTGCGCTGCTGGACACCGGCCCCGACAGCGAGGTGGCGGCGAGTACCGGGAACCTGGCCTCGCCGCTGCTGGCAGAAGAGGTCGGAGGCGGCGACGGTACGGCGGGCGGCGCCATCCTGTTGGCGCTCATCTCGGCCGTGGCGTTCGCCACGATCCTTGCCGTCGTGGCGGGGCTGACGCTGACCTCGGCGTCGTCCGTCGCCCACGACATGTACGCCAACGTCGTGAAGAAGGGCCAGGCCACCGAGCGTGACGAGGTGAGGGTCGCGCGGATCGCCGCCTTCGTGATCGGGGGGATCTCCATCGCCCTCGCGATCCCGGCCCAGGATCTCAACATCGCCTTCCTGGTGGCGCTGGCCTTCGCGGTGGCGGCTTCGGCCAACCTGCCGTCGCTGATCTACAACCTGTTCTGGAGGCGCTACAACACTCGCGGCGCCGTGTGGGCGATCTACGGCGGGCTCATCTCCTGCGTCGGGCTCGTCTTCTTCTCCCCGGTCGTCTCCGGATCTCCCGAGGCGCTCTTCACCGGCCAGGACTGGTCCTACTTCCCGTTGAGCAACCCGGGCATCATCTCCATCCCGTTCGGGTTCCTGATGGGCTGGCTCGGCACCATCACCTCCCGCGAGCCGGATGCAGAGAGGCGCTACAGCGAGCTGGAGTTCCGGTCCCTGACCGGTGCCGGCGCCGAGAAGGCCAGCAGCCACTAGTGCTCCGCACCCACGGCGCTAGCCCCCGGCCGGCTGCGGCCGGGGGCTCTCGCGGTGCCCTGCTGCGAGAACGAGGCGAGGCGGCGAAGGCCGAGCGCCGCCTCAGGCCGCCCATCCGGTTGTGACCAGAGCTTCGACATGCTGAGGTGAAGACGTGAGCGACCACGACACCACATCAGGCAGCACAGACGCGCTGTCCAACCTCCTGCAGGAGAACAGGCGCTTCGAGCCGCCGCGGGATCTCGCATCCGAAGCCAATGTGACCGCCGGCTGGTACGCCGAGGCGGATGCCGACCGGAATGCGTTCTGGGCGAAGCAGGCCGAGCGGATCAGCTGGGCGGAGCCGTTCACCGAGGTCCTCGACTGGAGCGACCCGCCATTCGCGAAGTGGTTCGTCGGCGGCAAGGTCAACGCGGCGTACAACTGCGTCGACCGCCATGTCGAAGCAGGCAACGGTGACAAGGTGGCCTACCACTGGGTCGGCGAGCCGGGCGACCAGCGGTCGATCACCTACGCCGAGCTCAAGGACGAGGTGTGCCAGGCGGCCAACGCGCTGGTCGAGCTGGGTGTCCAGGCCGGCGATCGCATCGCTGTCTACATGCCGATGATCCCTGAGACGGTGATCGCGATGCTGGCCTGTGCGCGGATCGGTGCCCCGCACACCGTGGTGTTCGGTGGCTTCTCCGCGGACGCGCTCGCCGGCAGGATCCAGGACTGCGACGCTCGCGTCGTCATCACGGCGGACGGCCAGTACCGCCGCGGTGCGCCGTCGGCCCTCAAGCCCGCCGTCGACGACGCCGTGGAGAAGAGTCCGGGTGTCCGCTCGGTGCTGGTCGTACGACGCACCGGCCAGGACGTCTCATGGCACGACGACAGGGACGTCTGGTGGCACGAGCTCGTCGACAAGCAGTCCGTCGAGCATGTACCCGAGGCATTCGACGCCGAGCATCCGCTGTACGTCATGTACACGTCGGGTACGACAGGCAAGCCCAAGGGCATCCTGCACACGACGGGCGGATACCTGGTCGGTACCGCCTTCACCCACTGG
Source organism: uncultured Actinomycetota bacterium (assembly GCA_963830495.1). Taxonomy (GTDB): domain Bacteria; phylum Actinomycetota; class Actinomycetes; order Propionibacteriales; family Nocardioidaceae; genus CAWHMS01. The sequence goes on from CAWHMS010000002.1 coordinate 68,803, forward strand.
GCGATCTTCGACCTCAAGCCTGAGACCGATGTCTACTGGTGCTCGGCCGACATCGGCTGGGTCACTGGCCACTCCTACATCGTCTACGGTCCGCTGGCCAACGGCACCACCTCGCTGATGTACGAGGGCACGCCGGACACGCCGCACAAGGGCCGGTGGTGGGAGATCGTGCAGGACCACAAGGCGACGATCTTCTACACGGCACCGACGGCCATCCGCACGTTCATGAAGTGGGGTGCCGACATCCCGGCGAAGTTCGACCTGTCGTCGCTGCGGCTGCTCGGCTCGGTGGGCGAGCCGATCAACCCTGAGGCCTACATGTGGTACCGCAAGGAGATCGGTGGGGACCGCTGCCCGGTCGTCGACACGTGGTGGCAGACCGAGACGGGCATGATCATGATCAGCCCGCTGCCGGGGGTGACCGCCGGCAAGCCCGGCTCGGCCATGACCCCGATCCCCGGGGTGTCCGCCGAGGTCATCAACGACGAGGGCAAGCCGGTGGCGAACGGGTCCGGTGGCTATCTCGTGCTGACCGAGCCCTGGCCGGCCATGCTCCGCACGCTCTGGGGCGACGACCAGCGGTTCAAGGACACCTACTGGTCCAGGTTCCCGGGTCGCTACTTCGCGGGTGACGGTGCGAAGCTCGACGAGGAGGGCGACATCTGGCTGCTCGGCCGGGTCGACGACGTTATGAACGTCTCGGGCCACCGCCTCTCGACGACCGAGATCGAGTCGGCGCTGGTGTCACACCCGAAGGTGGCGGAGGCCGCGGTCGTCGGCGCCAACGACGAGACGACGGGCCAGGCGGTCTGCGCGTTCGTCATCCTGCGCGAGTCGGCCGGGGACGGCGGCGAGCAGATCGTCAGCGAGCTCCGCGACCACGTGGCCAGGGAGATCGGCGGCATCGCCAAGCCTCGGCAGATCATGGTGGTGCCCGAGCTGCCCAAGACGCGGTCGGGCAAGATCATGCGCCGGCTGCTGCGAGACGTGGCGGAGAACCGCCAGACCGGTGACGTCACGACGCTGGCCGACTCGACGGTCATGGAGCTGATCAAGGAGAACCTCGCGGCCCGCAAGCCGGACGACGAGTAGCACCCGGCCCAGGCACCCGTCGATCAGAGCATCGCTCCGACCGGCTCCGGGCTGAAGCCGGGGAACACCGACGGCGTCGACGCGTCGAAGCAACGGCAGCAGCCCGGTCGAGCGGCGGCGCGTCTCCTAGGATGAGGGCTACAACGAGGTGTGCCGGGAAGTCTGGTCGGCAACGTCCGTGGCCCGCCGCCGAAAGGACCTCCCATGGGAGCCTCGTCCTCCTCGCCCCCGTCTCGCTATCACCCCCGGCGCGTCCTCGTCGCGCTGTCCGATCGCGAGAACACCGTCGTGGCCGATGCGCTTCGCCAGGAGACGACGGGTGGGATCATCCTGCTCATCGCCGCCGTGGTGGCGATGCTGTGGGCCAACAGTCCCTGGACTGCGTCGTACGACGAGCTCAAACACCTTCACGTCGGGCCACTGTCGCTCGAGCACTGGGCGGCCGACGGTGGGCTCGCCCTCTTCTTCTTCGTCGCCGGTCTCGAGCTCAAGCGTGAGCTCACGGTGGGCAGCCTGCGGCGGCTGGCGGACGCCATGGTGCCGGTCACGTCTGCGGTGGCCGGCATGGTGGCTCCCGCCGCGATCTACCTGATGATCAACGTGCGCGGGCAGCCCGACGGTTGGGCAGTGCCGATGGCCACCGACATCGCGTTCGCGCTGGCTGTGCTGGCTGTCGTCGGTAGCGCCCTCCCGCCCGCGCTGCGTGCCTTCCTGCTGACGCTCGCGGTGGTCGACGACCTCGGCGCGATCATCGTGATCGCCACCGTGTTCACCACCGATCTCGACACCTCGTCACTGCTGGGAGCCGCAGCGCTGCTGGCGATCTTCGGTGTCCTGCAGCGCCGCCGCGTGCACGGCTGGTACGTCTACCTGCCCTTGGCCGTGGGCACTTGGTGGCTGGTCTACCAGAGTGGCGTGCACGCCACGATCGCTGGCGTGGCGCTGGGGCTGCTCATCCGGTGCCGCCCCGACGACGGCGAGGACTCGTCACCGGCCGACGATCTGGAGCATCGACTGCGTCCGCTGTCCGCCGGTGTGGCGGTTCCGTTCTTCGCGCTCATGGCGGCCGGCATCGAGGTCACCGGGGGACGCGAGCTGTTGCACGACCCGGTCGTCGTCGGCATCGTGCTCGGGCTGGTGCTCGGCAAGACCATCGGGGTCTTCGGCGGTGCCTGGCTGGTCACCAAGCTCACCCACGCGGAGCTGGCTGACGAGATCCACTGGGGTGACATCGTGGGAGTGGCGACGCTGTCCGGCGTGGGGTTCACCGTGTCGTTGCTGATCGCGGAGCTGGCCCTCTCCGGCAGCGAGGTCACGACGGCGAAGACTGCCGTGCTGGCAGGCTCGCTACTCGCGGGCGTCGCGGGCGGCTGGATACTCCGCCGCCGCAACCGCCACCATCGATCGCAGGCCACCACCTGACGCCGTAGGGTGGGCGAGACGCACAGCGAGAGGACTCAGATGACGACCAAGCAGGTAGAACAGGGTCCGACCGAAGAGCCCACCATCGGTCGCCTGGTCGCTGACACCACCAAGGACTTCTCCGCACTGGTTCGCAACGAGATCGAGCTGGCGAAGACCGAGCTGAGGATCAGCGTCAAAGCGGGCGGCATCGGGATCGGTCTCTTCGCGGCAGCCGGGTTCCTCGTCCTGCTCGCGATCGTCATGGCCTCGTTCGCGCTCGCACTCTTTCTGGACTGGTGGATCGTCGGTACGGCGACCGCCTTCATCATCGTCTTCGGCCTGTACGTCCTGATCGCCGCCATCCTGGCCGCCATCGGTGTCAGGAAGGTCAAGCAGGTCCGCGCACCCGAACAGACCATCGACGCGGTCAAGAGCACCAAGCAGGTCTTCCAGCTCTGACGGCGGTGACTGGTCGGACCCTCCAGCATCGCTTCGTCTCGGCCAACGGGGCCCGGTTCCACGTGGTCACTCGGAGCGCTGCATCGGGGTCGGGCGCGGCGCCCCGGCGGCCGGCACTGCCGCTGGTGCTCTTCCTGCATGGCTTCCCCCAGGCCTGGTGGGCGTGGCGCCGCCAGCTGCCGGCCGTGGCCCAGGCCGGCTACCCGGTCGCGGCCATGGACCTGCGTGGGTATGGCGACAGCGACAAGCCGCCCCGTGGCTACGACCCGCTGACCCTGGCTGCCGACGTCGTCGGCGTCGTCCGGTCTCTCGGACACCGCCGCGCCGTGGTCGTCGGCCAGGGCTGGGGCGGGTACGTCGGCTGGACGGCTGCGACCGTGCATCCGGACCGGGTGCTCGCGCTGGCGGCGGTGGGAGCGCCGCATCCACGTGCGATGCTCCGGCTACCGACCGGGCTGACCAGACACGGGCTCGGTCACGTCCTGGCCATGCAGCTACCGGTCTGGCCGGAGCGACGGATCAGGCAGGCGGCATACCTCGAGGAGCATCTCGCGAGCTGGTCGTCTCCAAGCTCGGCGTTTCCTCGGCCCGACGACGTGGCGCGCTCGCGCGAGGCGCTGTCGCACTGGCCTTCACCGCACTGCGTGCTCGAGTACCACCGGTGGCTGCTGCGATCGAGGCTCCGCGCGGACGGTCGCGCCTTCGCCGCCGCGATGCGTCGACCGGTCTCGGTGCCAGTGCTGATGCTCACGGGCGTCGACGACCCCGCGCTTGGCCGACGGGCAGTGGCGGCGTCGGGGCGGTACGCGCACGGGCCGCTCGATGCCGTGGTCGTCGACCGTGCGGGGCACTTTCCCCATGAGGAGCAGCCCGACGTGGTGACCGCACTGCTTCTCTCCTGGTTGTCAGAGCGCGCAGTCGCCGGTGTCGACCTCGTCGGTTGACAGGCTGCCGCCGGCGGCAGCCTCCGCCACCTGCTCGACCGTCAACGCATAACCGGTCCGAGCATCGGTCACGGAGGCGGCGAAGATGACCCCCAGCACCTGGCCACGCGGGGTGACCAGTGGGCCACCCGAGTTGCCGGACCGGACCAGCGCATAGACGGAGTAGGTGTCCCGGTCGACCTGCTCGTCCCCATAGATGTTGGTACTGCGCAACGTCTGCCGGTCTCGAATCCGAGCCGGTTGGACGTCATACGGTCCGTTCTCCGGAAAGCCGAGCACGGCTGCGGGATCTCCCGTCTGGCCGGCGCGGGCCGCGAAGTCGAGGGCGGGGGCGCTCAGCCCCGGCACGTTAAGCACGGCGACGTCGACGTCGGAGTCGTAGTAGACGACCGTGGCCTCCAGCTCGTCGTCATCGATGGCCACCACCGGCTCGTCCACGCCGGCCAGCACGTGCGCGTTGGTCATCACCAGCTCGGTGTCGTAGACGAAGCCGCTGCCCTCGAGGCTGCGGCCGCAGGCATCCGCCTCGCCGAGGATCTTCACGACACTGGGCTGCGCCGCCACCACACCGGGGCGGGCACCGACTCCGGTGCTGGGCGCGGGGACCTCCTTGATGCGTTCGGGCGTGAAGGGCTCGAGGTAGGTCGGGAACGCAGACGAGCCCACCAGCGCCGTGAAGGCGCTCAACAGCTGATCCGCTCCGCCGGGGAGTACGTCGTCCACCGTGCCCAGCACGGCGGAGGTGCGGACCGCCCGGTTGAGCCCTCGCATCTCGACCCCGTTGACGGCCAGTCCGAGCACCCACGCGATCAGCAGCATGGCCGCCACGCTGAGGGCCGCACCGCCCATCGCGTCGAAGACGCGGGCCGGATGCCAGGTGACCCGCGACCTGAGCTGCCCGCCGGCGTACGCACCGGCAGCCTGGCCGAGGAACGCGCAGGCGATGACGAGCAGTACCGCCGCCAGCGAGACGGTGAGGCCGGGGTCGAAGCCCTCGAACAGCGGTGGCGTCACCTGCACACCGAGCAGGCCGCCCAGCAGCAGGCCGACGGTCGAGGTCGCGCCGACCAGGAACCCCTGTTGGTAGCCCGAGATGGCGTAGGCCAGCGCGATGATGACGAGCAACCAGTCGAGGCCGTTCACAGACCCGTCACCCCGCGCTCCAGATCACGCATGGAGCTGGCGAGCAGCCGGTCCGGCAGGTCGACGTGCCGGGTCTCATCCCAGGGCAGCTCCCAGCCCACGATGGCGAACAGGCGCGCCAGGATCCCGGCCGTGAATCCCCAGACCACGAGATCACGGGCGAGGAAGCCCGGTCCGACGAAGCCGGACGGGTGTCGGACCATGACCCGGTTGGCGGGTTCGAGCAGCTTGGCGACCGGGATCAGGTGCACGGAGGCGGTCTCGGCCGGGTCGACGGCGGCAACCGGGGACGGCACCCGCCACCAGCCGAGCACCGGCGTCACTGAGAAGTTCGTCGGCGGCAGCCAGAGCGTGGGCAGGACGCCGAACACCTGGACCCCGGTGGGGTCGAGCCCGGTCTCCTCCTCCGCCTCACGGAGCGCTGCCGCCACCGCGTCGACGTCGTCTGGATCCTCGCGCCCGCCGGGGAAGGCGACCTGGCCCGCATGGGAGCGCATGTCGTGGGCGCGCTCGGTCAGCAGCAGCAGCGGCCCCCGGGCATCCTCGCCGAACAGCACGAGCACGGAGGCCGGTCGGGTCTCGACGTCTCGGGGAGGCAGGAAGCGGGAGAGGTCGCCGGGCCCGACCCTGGGCACGGCCTCCGCGACCGGCGTCAGCCAGTGCGGAAGCCGGCGCGATTCGTCCGCCGGATCACTCACAGCCGCACCGCCACACCAAGGTGCTCGTCGACCATGTCGGCGAGCTCGTCCGCCGAGGCCACGACGTCCGGATGGACGAAGGCGACGGTGCCGTCGGCCTCGACGAAGACGGTCATCGGAAGGCCCTGCATGCGCAGCGGCCCGCGCGTCGCACCTTCAGGATCGGCGAGCTGCGGGTAGGTCAGGTCGTACTCGGCGGCGAAGGCGACGGCCTGGCCGGGGAGCGGGTCCTGCCAGTCGATGCCGATGACGGCCACGTCGCCACGGGCCGCCTCGTAGACCTGCTGGAAGAGTGGCGCCTCGGTCCGGCACGGGCCGCAGTACTGCGCCCACAGGTTGAGCACGGCAGGGGTGCCAAGGCCGGCCAGGTTGACGTCCCTCCCCCCTCCCAGGCACGGCAGCACCAGGGCCGGGATCCCGTCGGCGCCTGGCCGAGCCTCGATGTCGGAGGCAGGGCAGCGGGCGATGCCCGCGGCCGCCTTCGCCGCCCGGAGATCGGGCGTGTCGACATCGACCGGGGCGCTGTCCGGCTCGAACGTGTATGTCGCCGACGTGTCCACTCCGCCGCTGCAGCCGGTGCCGGCCAGAGCGCACGCGGTCAGCGCGCCGGCGATCCGCGCGCGCGCTGCCCAGGTCATGCCCGGCCCTCGACACGCAGCAGCTTCCGCGCGGTGGCCGGATCGGTGGGACCTTCGCCGTACGACGGACACTGCCGCGCGACCGGACAGGCACCACAGGCAGGGTTCCGAGCGTGGCAGCACCGACGGCCGTGCCAGATCAGGTGGTGGCTCAGCATCGTCCAGTCCTTGCGCGGGAAGAGCGCGCCCACCTCGTGCTCGACCTTGACGGCGTCGTGCTCGGCGGTCCAGCCGAACCGGCGAGCGAGCCTGCCGACGTGCGTGTCGACGGTGATGCCCGGTACGTCGAAGCCGTTGCCCAGGACGACATTGGCGGTCTTGCGCCCCACCCCTGGCAGCGTTACCAGGTCGTCGAGCCGGCCAGGAACCTCACCGTCGAACCGCTCGAGCACAGCCGCGGCGAGCTTCATGATCGAGGCGGACTTGGCCCGGAAGAAGCCGGTCGGGGCGATGATCGCCTCCACGTCGGCCGTGTCGGCCGCGGCCAGCTCCGCCGGGCCGGGGTATCGCTCGAACAGGGTGGGGCTGACGGCGTTGACGCGCTTGTCCGTCGTCTGCGCCGACAGCACCGTGACGACCAGCAACTGCCATGGCGTGCTGAAGTCCAGCTCGATGGTGGCGTCGGGATACGTGTCGGCCAGGATCCGGTTGATCCGACGAGCCCGCCGGACGAGCGCCGTACGGCTCTCCCCAGCGGCAGCGGCGGCAACGGACATGCGCCCAAGAATACGGCGTGCAGGGGGCTGCTCCTGCCGCCGAGACAGGCCTTGGAGGTCGTCTCGGCATGGCAGTTGCTGGGCTAATGCGTCACACTGTGACGCGTGACACCGTCCCGGGCGTGTCGCGCCCGGCCTGAGGAGGAGCTGCGTGAACACCGATGTGCTGCGGCAGGCCCCGCTCTTCAGCGGGCTCGACGACGAGGCCGCTGAGGCTCTGCAGGCGTCGATGACCGAGAGCAAGCTACCGCGGGGTGACGTGCTGTTCCGCGAAGGTGACGAGGGCGACCGGCTCTACATCGTCACCGACGGCAAGATCAAGCTGGGCCGCACCTCCAACGACGGGCGCGAGAACCTGCTGGCGATCCTCGGACCGGGGCAGATGTTCGGCGAGCTGTCGCTCTTCGATCCGGGCCCCCGGTCCGCCACCGTCACGGCGGTCACCGACTGCGTCATGCGCAGCCTGGGGCACCAGGAGCTCGGCCGCTGGCTCAACGGTCGCCCTGAGGTGGCGCGCGGACTGTTGGCCCAGCTCGCGGGTCGGCTGCGGCGGGCCAACGACGTGGTGGCGGACCTGGTGTTCTCCGACGTACCGGGCCGGGTGGCCAAGGCGCTGCTCGACCTGTCGCAACGGTTCGGGCGCACGGCGGACGACGGGGTGCACGTGCACCACGACCTGACCCAGGAGGAGCTGGCCCAGCTGGTCGGAGCCTCGCGCGAGACCGTCAACAAGGCGTTGGCCGACTTCGCCTCCCGCGGCTGGCTCCGGCTGGAGGCCCGCTCGGTCGTGATCCTGGACATCGAACGGCTCCGGCGCCGGGCCCGCTGACCTCGCTCCGCCCTCGCCAGACGCACGCTCGCCTCAGGTCAGGATTTCGCGTCGCGCAGGTACTCCAGCTGCGCTCGTACGCTCAGTTCCGCCGCCGGCCACAGCCGCTCGTCGACGTCGGCATAGACCACGCCTACGACGTCCCTCGGCTCGGTGGCGCCGGCCGCCACCGCCTCCCGCACCTGGTCGAGCCGTGCGGCCCGATGCTTGAGGTAGTGCTCGATCGCTGGCAACGCCTCGTCCAGCACCGGTCCGTGGCCCGGCCAGATCGTCGCGACCTCGGCCGACTGGGCCAGGTCTCGGAGCCGTCGCAGTGATCCCAGGTAGGCGCCCAGCCTGCCATCGGGATGTGCCACGACCGTCGTACCTCGTCCGAGCACCGTGTCTCCGGTGAGCACGGCTCGGTCAGCAGGCACGAGGAAGCTGAGCGAGTCGCTGGTGTGCCCGGGCGTGCCCACCACGCGGATCTCGAGTCCGTCGACGTCGAGGACGTCGCCGTCGCGCAGCCCCTCGCCGCCGTACCGCTGGGCGGGGTCGAGCGCGCGCACGCCGCAACCCAGCCGCTCGGCGAGAGACCGGGCACCCTCGCTGTGGTCCGCGTGCCCGTGGGTGAGCAGTACGACGGCCACCTCGCTGGCGGCCTCGGCGACCGCGTCGAGATGACCCGCGTCGAGCGGACCGGGGTCCACCACCACGCAACGCGACCCGGTGCCCGCCCGCAGGATCCAGGTGTTGGTGCCGTCGAGCGTCATCGGACCCGGGTTCGGCGCCAGGACGCAGTCGCCGTGCGCGCCGAAGCGGCCACCTGACCAGGTCACGGCAGCACGTCCGGCGGCACGGTCAACAGTGCCTCTCCGTCGAGGAGCTCGACCCCCGGGCACACGGTGACGATGCGCCGCTCTCCCGCCGCCAACAAGGCGGCCTCCGGCGAGGCGAACCCGGCCAGCTCGCGCAGCGTCACGTAGGTCGGTGGCAGCATCGCCATCGCACCGTCGTCGACACCCGCCGTAGCGATGTCGGGAGGCATCCAGGCCACGGTGTCCGCCTCACCCGAGACGTCACGGGTGCGCTGGCCCGCGGGCATGGCGGCCATGAAGAAGCGGGTGTCGTAACGGCGCGGCTCGAACTCGGGGGTGACCCAGTGCGCCCACGGCGCCAGCAGGTCGGTCCGCAGCACCAGGTCACGACGGTCGAGGAACTCCACGAAAGGCAGCGACCGATCCACCAGCGCCGCCCGATCGCGCTCCCAGTCGTCGCCGGTCGTGTCGCCGACCACATCGTCGGGGGTCGGTCCGGCCAGCAGCACCCCCGACTCCTCGAACGTCTCCCGCACAGCAGCGCAGACCAGCGCCCTGGCCATACCCTCCTCGCATCCCAGCCGCGCTGCCCAGTCCGCGGGTGACGGCCCTGCCCACGCCGTCACGCGGTCGGCATCGCGCGGGTCGACCGTGCCGCCCGGGAAGGCGTACATCCCGGCGGCGAACTCCATGCCGCGATGGCGCCGGAGAAGGTAGACCTCGACGCCGGCGGTGCTACCGGAGCCGGCGGTGCTGCCGGAGCCGGGGCGAAGCAGCACCACGGTCGAGGCGTGTCGGGGTTCGACCGGCACCCGGTCGCCGGTCAGGTAGGCCCGGGCGTGCTCCGCCAGCCACGGCGGCAGTCGGCGGGTGGCGGCCAGGGTCACGACACCTCGACGACGACGTCGACCTCGACCGGCGAGTCGAGCGGCAGCACAGGCACGCCGACGGCCGCCCGGGCGTGCTGGCCGGCATCGCCGAAGGCGGCCCCGAAAAGGTCGCTGGCACCGTTGGCCACCTGCGCCTGGCCGGTGAAGTCAGGTGTGCTCGAGACGAAGACACCGAGCCTGACCACTCGCACCACGCGGGACAGGTCGCCGACGACGGACTTGACGGCAGCGATGGCGTTCAGTGCGCACTGCCGCGCGCAGGCCGCGGCGTCCTCGACCGTCACGTCGGCCCCCACCTTGCCCGTCATCATCAGCTCACCCTTGTCCATCGGGAGCTGGCCGGAGGTGTGGACGTGGTTCCCTGTGCGGACGGCTGGGACATACGCAGCGACCGGCTTAGCGACCTCGGGCACCTGGAGGCCGAGCTCGGCCAGCCGCGTCTCGGGAGTCGACATGTCAGGCCTTTTCGCGCTTCAGGTAGGCCACCAGGTTCTCGGCGTTCATGCCCGGCACGACCTGGACGAGCTCCCAGCCGTCCTCGCCCATGTTGTCGAGGATCTGCTTGGTGGCATGGACCAGCACCGGCACCGTGATGTATTCCCACTTCTTCATGGTCGCGACTCTAGTGCCCACGGGCGGGTCAGGATTCGTCCGGAGCCGGCCCGCCTTGCGACACCTCGCGGCCTCGGACGAATCCTGGCGAGTCGGCTAGCGTCCAGCAGGTGGACCCTCGGGAGGTGCTGACCAGGCAGGCTGAGCCGCCGGACGCGGTGCTGCGGTACGGCGATCACGCCGACGCGCTGATCGACCTGTTCCTGCCACCGGGTCTGGGCCGTCCGCAGGCGCCGTACCCCGTGGTGGCGCTCGTCCACGGCGGCTTCTGGCGACAGGAGTTCGACCGGCGTCACCTGCGCCCACTCGCCAACACGCTGGCCGCACGCGGTCGCGTCGTGGCGGTGCCCGAGTACCGGCGGGTCGGCGGGCTCGGCGGCTGGCCGCAGACGGCCTACGACGTCCGGGACGCCCTGGCTGCCGCGCCCGAGCTGATCGCGGCGGCAGCCCCAGCCTGGACCGACCCACACACACTGCTCACGGTTGCCGGCCACTCAGCAGGCGGCCACCTGGCGCTGTGGGCTGCGCACCAGTCGCTGCCGCTATGCATCTCGCACGTCGTGGCGCTGGCACCGGTGGCCGATCTGCGTCGTGCCGCAGAGCTCAGCCTGGACGGCGGAGCCGCGCAGCAGTTGCTCCAGGGCGAGCCCTCCGACGTGCCGGACCGCTACGCCGAGGCCGCGGTCGCAGCGCGCCTGGACGGCTCGACCCGGGTGACCGTCATCCACGGCACCGCCGACGAGCAGGTCCCGGTGGACATGAGTCGCGCGCTGGCCGAGCGGTATGCCGGTCGAGCCTGGTTCAGCTACCGGGAGCTCGACGGAGTCGAGCACTTCGCGCTGATCGACCCGCGTAGCCCGGCCGTCGAGAGCGTGGTCTGGCCGGTCCTCGAGACCCGCTGAGCCCGCGATCAGCTCGTGACGACGGGGAGGTCGTAGCAGCGCCGGACGCTGCTCCCGAGACGGCCGATGTCGGCGCCGTACACGTGCAGCGAGATGGCCATCCCGGTTCCGGTGTTCATGACCCGGTGGATGTCCCCTGGTGGCGCGATGCCATCGGCATTGCCGTTGTCGTTGATATGCCGCTCGGTGACGAGCAGCCGACGGTCGGCGTCATGGCCGGCCAGGCGGTAGCGGATCTCGGTCTCTTCCCCGCGGTAGACGCCGACCGTGCACCACGAAACATGGTCGTGGATCGGCGTGGACTGGCCGGGAAGCCACACGAGCGCGACGACGGAGAATGACCCGTTCGGCTCCACGTGCAGGATGTGCTGCTGGTAGCCCTCGCTCGAGCCGCTCTGCTGCTCCACGGTCAGGAGCTGCTGCTCACGCAGGGTCGGCGCCAGGGCGCGTGCCACCAGGGACGCCGTGGCGGCCGGACTCAAGCCGCGCGCCACGACAGATCGCACCCGGTTCACCAGCCGCTCTACGGCAGGCAGCGTTCGGCTCGACACCCCTGGACTCGTCACGACTTGCCTCCTGGACTCAACCAGCGACCTCCTTCGAGTGTGCACCAGCAGCCAGGTGTTCGGCCAGGGCTGCGGCCTGGTGACGCAGATCGGGCACGGCGGCCACCTCCCAGTCGTCGCCACGCCGGGCCGCTCCGACGGCGTACATCGCACGCGCTACGCCCCGCTCACCGATCAGCGCCCCGGAGCCGTCGACGTCCAGCCCCAGGCCCAACCGGTCCGGCAGCGCAACCCCGCGCACGACCAGGTGGTCCACCAGCAGGCTCCACCCTGGCGTCGCGACCGGCGCCGGCCCCGCGCAGTTGATGACGACGTCGAAGCCGGACTCGTCGAAGCCGGCCGTTACATCGATCCGAAGCTGGCCGCTGGCCACGAGCGTCTCGATGCGCTCGGCCATCGCGGGCGCCATCCGGTGTCTCGCGACCTCCCAGCGCCGCGCGACATGCCGGAGGAACCGCTCTCGGTCCTCGGCGGTGAGTGCGTGCCAGATCTGGTTGGCGACCGGACGTACGGCGTCGACCACGTCTCGCCAGTCACCCCCGCGTTGCTCAGCGTCCCGGATCCGCAGCGTGACCTCGCGCAGCAGCGCCGCCAGCCGGCTCGACGCCGGCGCCAACGGCTCGATCGCTCGCGGCCCGCGGGGCACGTGCGGAGCCGGCAGCAGGCCGTGCCGGGACACCGAGACCAGCTGCGCCCGAGGTCGTGCCTCGGCGAGCACCACCGCCACGTCGACCATCGTGAGGCCGGAACCGACCAGCAGCACGCGGGCGCCGTCGTGCACCCGGTCCACCAGGTCCGGTGTCCACGGGTCGTGGACGTAGCGACGGCCAAGCGACTCGAAGCGCGGCAGCCGACGAGGCGGCGGTGTCCCGAGGGCGAGGACGACGACATCGCCCATCAGGACGTGTCCGGTGGACAGCGTCACGACGTACTCCCCGCCGGTATCACCGACGTCGACCGCCTCGCCCTGGACCCGGGTCACCCGCGAGGGTGACGCAGCCTCGGCCCGGGCGAGGACGTCGGAGAGATACCACCCGTACTGTGCTCGCGGTGCAAACGAGTGCGGCCCCACATCGAGGTCGTGCTCCGCGCACCAGCGGACGAAGTGATCGGGGTCGTCGCCGAAGGCGCTGAGCCGACCGGCGTAGTTGTTGAGCAGGTGCAGCGGCTCCCGGGTGCCATACGCGAGACCGGGACCGAACGTCGTACTCCGCTCGACGATCTGGACCGCCGCATCGGTCTCCCGCAACAGCGCGACAGCCGCGAGCGTGCCCGCTGCACCGCCACCCACGACCACCACACGCTGCGCCCCCTGTCCCGGCCAAAGCGGTGCGGGCAGCAGCCGGTCACGCGAGCCGGTCAATGCACCAGCTCCGGCTCTCGCGGCTCAGCGGTACGCCGGGCGACACGCTCGGCGCCGACCGCCTTCGCGATGAGCGAGACCCAGACGATCGCGAGGATGCCGACGATCGCCCAGACGATGTCACTGTCCGGGCTCAGGCCGACCCAGTCACTCTCCAACAGCGTCTTGCCGTTGGTCACAATGATCAGCCCGCCGGCGGCGACTCCCAGGACGCGTGCGGGCATGTGCCGCACCAGCCAGGCAGCGAGCGGCGCGGCCAGCATGCCACCGATCAGCAGCGCCGCCACCCAGGTGAAGTCGATGCCTTCCGAGCCCAACGCGACGAGGAAGCCGAGCGAGGCGCCCACGGCGACGAGGAACTCCGAGGTGTCGATCGACCCGACGACCTTGCGAGGCTCCACCCGGCCGGACGAGAGGAGGGACGTGGTACCGACCGGACCCCAGCCGCCCCCGCCGATGGCGTCCATGAGTCCGGCCACGCCGGCAAGCGGCACGAGGAAGAAGGCCGAGAGCCTGCCCTTGAACTGCGGCCGTCGCCCTCCCAGCTTGAGGAACCGCCAGAGCACGTAGCCGCCCAGCGATGTCAGCAGCAGCGCGACGTACGGCTTGGCGGTGTCGCCGTCGATGCTCGCGAGGAAGGTGGCGCCGACGTACGCCGCGATGCCACCGGGCACGGCCATGATCCCGACGATGCGCCAGTCGACGTTCCCGAACTTCCAGTGCGAGAAGCCGGAGACGAGCGTGGTGCCGACCTCGGACAGGTGCACGGCAGCCGAGGCTGCGGCCGGTGCGATGCCGGAGACCAGGAGAAGTGACGACGACGTGACGCCGTACGCCATGCCGAGGGATCCGTCCACGAGCTGGGCGAAGAGGCCGACCACGGCCAGGACGAGCAAGCTGGGCATGAAGGGCGCCTTTCTAGCTAAAGTCAACTGACTTAAGCATATTAGGCGCAGCGTCGAGAGGCAGCCAAATCAGAGAAAAGCGACCGCGTGTGTCGGCGATCACCGCCGGGCCCGGGCGGCCCGCCAGTCCCACCGCAAGACGATCAGAACGTGGGCGCGCCGAAGCGCGCCCACGTTCAAGACCCGTCGGTTGACCTGACGACGGTCAGGTGAGCACCTTTGCCTTGGCGCGTTCATAGTCCTCGGCGCTGATGGTCCCGCTGTCGCGAAGCTCGGCCAGCTTGCGCAGCTCCTCCGCTGTGCTGGACGAACTACCCGCGACGTCCTGGACGTAGGACTTGAAGTTGGCCTCCGCTGCCTCCGCGCTCTTCCGCTGCCGCTCGTGCATCGAGCCACCGCGGGCGATCAGGTAGACCAGGGCGCCGAGCCACGGAAGGAACACCAAGAAGATCACCCACAGCGCCTTCGCGCCGCCACTGAGCTCACGGTCCCGGAAGATGTCGCTGAGGATGGTGATGAGTAGCCAGATCCATGCGAAGAGCAGCATGAACCAGAACATCGACACGATCACTTCCCACAGCCCGAAGTCGTCATCCATGCAAGTCCACTCCTTGATCTACGCCGGGGTCGACTCCCGGCTTCGTGTTCTCAGCCTGCTCGCGTCCCTCGCCGGGGGGATCACCCGTTGAGGGTGAGCGTCGGCCGAGATCCCGTGCAGCCGGCAGTCGGAAACGCGGGGGTAGCGGCTCGCCGACCCGGGCGCTTTCACCCGAAGGGTGTGAAGCATTGCGGCCGCCGCCGCCGGACACTGTTGCCATGAGCAGCCCGGACTCACCCCGCCCTTCCGACCACGACGACCCGGCTGAGGTCGATCGCCTCAAGCGGGAGCTGGCAGAGCTGCGGGCGAGTCAGCCCTCTCCTGAGCCAGGCAGCCGCCGGGGCTGGTGGCGGCCGGTCGTCGCCACGCTGCTCATCACCATTGCCGCCCTGCTGGCCCCGGTGTCGGTGCTGGCCTCGTGGGCACGCGACCAGGTGGGCGACACCGACCGCTACATCGAGACGGTCGCCCCTCTCGCGGATGATCCCGCCGTCCAAGCGGCCATCGCCAAGCGCATCGAGGAGATCGTCTTCAGCTACCTCGACGTCGAGGCCGCGACGCAACAGCTCGTGGATGCGCTGGCAGCACAGGATCTTCCCCCCCGGGTGGAGGTGACGCTCAGGGCTGCCGCGGGACCGCTCGCCTCGGGTATCCGCAACTTCGTGTCGGACCGAATCCTGAACCTGGTGCAGTCCGACGCCTTTGCGGATGCGTGGGTGCAGGCTAACAGGGTCGCGCACTCGCAGATGGTGGCGGTGCTCACGGGTGAGGGCGGGAGCAGCGTCCAGATAGAGGACGGCATGGTCGCGGTGAACGTCGCGGCACTCATCAGCGCCGTCAAGGAGCAGCTGACGGAGGACGGCTTCGCCATCGCGGCCAGGATCCCCGAGGTCAACGCCACGTTCACCATCGTTGAGTCGAAGGATCTCGCGAAGGCGCAGGGGCTCTTCCAGCTGCTCGACGACCTGGCGACGTGGCTCCCCGTGGTCGGGCTGCTGCTGATCGCCGTCGCCATCTTGATCTCGCGGAATCGACGTAAGACGACGATGGCGGCCGGCATCGCCGTGGCAGGCGCGATGCTGCTGCTGGGAGCGATCCTCAACATCGCCCGTCCCCTCTATCTGGACGCCTTGCCGGAGACCGCATCGCCCGAGGCCGCCGCCGCCATCTACGACCAGCTGGTGTCCTTCATCAGACTCGCGTTGCGAGCGGTCTTGGTTGTCGCGCTGACCGTGGCGGTCGTCGCGTGGTTGTTCGCGCCGACCGGGTCCGGAGCCGCCGTACGTCGCGGGCTCTCACGTGGAGTCGGAGGCCTGCGCAGCGGCCGGTCCCGGGCTGGGCTGCACACGGGTGCCTTTGGCGCGGCCCTGGCCGAGTATCGAAACCCGATCCGGATCGGCGTCGTGGCGATCGCGGCCCTGCTCTACGTGTTGCAGAGCCATCCGACGGGCGCAACCGCGCTGACCTTCGTCGTGGTGACCGCAGTGCTGCTCATCCTGCTGGAGGTGCTGGCCGCCGAGCCCGCCGAGCCCGAACCTCCAGCGGAAGCCGAGTCGACCCCCGCCGAGAAGGTCAGCTCGTAAGGACCGCCGGCTCGGTCTTGCTGCGCACCTCGTCCTCGGTGACGCCGGGTGCCGTCTCGCGGAGCAGCAGACCCTGCTCCGTCACGTCCAAGACCGCGAGGTCGGTGATGATGCGCTGGACCACCTGCTTGCCCGTGTAGGGCAGCGAGCACTCGTCCACGATCTTGTAGGAACCGTCCTTCGCCACGTGCTCCATCAACACGATGACCCGCTTCGCGCCATGCACCAGGTCCATCGCCCCACCCATGCCCTTGACCATCTTGCCGGGGATCATCCAGTTGGCGATGTCTCCGCGAGCGGAGACCTGCATGGCACCGAGGATCGCGGCGTCGATCTTGCCCCCTCGGATCATGCCGAACGAGGTGGCCGAGTCGAAGAACGAGGAGCCGGCCCGGATCGTCACCGTCTCTTTGCCGGCGTTGATGAGATCCGGGTCCTCCTCACCGTCGAGCGGGTAGGCACCGACGCCGAGGATGCCGTTCTCGGACTGGAGCACGATCTCGACGTCGTCGGGGACGTAGTTGGGCACCAGCGTGGGCAGGCCGATGCCGAGGTTGACGTAGTCGCCGTCGTGCAGCTCGGTCGCTGCCCGCGCAGCCATCTCCTGACGTGACCAAGCCATCAGCCCTGCCCCTCCCGTGGTCGCACCGTGCGCCGTTCGATCCGCTTCTCGGCCGCCTGCTCGGGGGTGAGGGCCACCACGCGCTGGACGAAAACGCCAGGCAGGTGCACCTCGTTGGCATCGAGCTCACCAGGCTCGACCAGCTGCTCCACCTCGGCGATCGTGACCCGGCCGGCCATGGCACAGAGCGGGTTGAAGTTGCGTGCCGAGTCGCGGAAGACGAGGTTGCCGTGACGATCGCCCTTCCAGGCGCGCACGAGTCCGAAGTCGGTAACGATCGCTCGCTCCAGCACGAAGCTGCGTGGCCCCTCGGCGGTGTCGAACTCCCGCACCTCCTTGGCCGGGCTCCCCTTGACGACCGAGCCGTCCGCGCCGTACCGCCAGGGCAGGCCGCCCTCGGCGACCTGGGTGCCTACTCCGGTCGCGGTGAAGAAGGCGGGGATGCCGGCGCCGCCGGCGCGCATCCGCTCGGCCAAGGTGCCTTGCGGGGTGAGCTCGACCTCGAGCTCACCGTGCAAGAACTGCCGCTCGAACTCCTTGTTCTCGCCGACGTACGACGACACCATCCGGCGGATCCGCTTGTCGCGCAGCAGCAGCCCGAGCCCCCAGTCGTCGACCCCGCAGTTGTTGGAGACCGCCTCCAGCTCGGTCACGCCGGCCTCGAGGAGAGCCTGGATCAACACACTGGGAATTCCACACAACCCGAAACCGCCGACCGCGAGCGAGGACCCGCTGTCGATGTCGGCCACCGCCTCCGCGGCACTCCGGACGACCTTGTCCACCACCACTCCTCGTGTCACGACGCCTCTTGCACGGCAACCTACTAGAACCGATGTCGGCCCCAGCAGGATCCGACGGTTTCGGCGTCATCGCCCCGGCCGGGTCGGATCGACCAGGCTGGGTACTCTCGATCCGATGAGCAAGAGACGCCCGCCCGCACGGGCCGACACTGTGCGGCTGCATGTGGTCACGGGCAAGGGCGGCACCGGCAAGACCACGGTGGCCGCGGCACTGGCGCTCTCACTCGCGGCGGGTGGCCACAAGGTGCTGCTCTGCGAGGTCGAGGGCCGGCAGGGCATCGCCTCGGTCTTCGACGTGGCACCACTGCCGTACGCCGAGCGCGGGGTCGCCGTGGGTCCGGACGGCGGGGAGGTCGTCGCGCTGGCCATCGACACCGAGGCCGCGCTGATGGAGTACCTCAGCATGTTCTACCGACTCGGCAGAGCCGGGAAGGCGCTGGACCGCTTCGGCGTGATCGACTTCGCCACGACCGTCGCACCCGGGCTGCGCGACGTCCTGCTGATCGGCAAGGTCTACGAGGCGACGCGGCGGCAGGAGGGCGGACGGCCCGTGTACGACGCCGTCGTGCTCGACGCACCCCCCACCGGGCGGATCAGCCGCTTCCTCAACGTCAACACCGAGGTGGCCGGCATCGCCAAGGTGGGCCCGGTCAGGAACCAGGCCACGTCGATCATGCAGCTGCTCAAGTCCCGCCAGACGTGTGTGCACATCGTCAGCACGCTCGAGGAGATGCCGGTGCAGGAGACGATCGACGCCATGGCCGAGCTCAGCGGCATCGGCCTCCGTCTCGGCACCCTGGTCGTCAACCGCAGACGCGCCCCCGAGCTGGGTGAGCAGGCGCTGGCCGACGCGGGTGCGGGTCACCTCGACGACGCCCAGCTCGAGGCCGACCTCAAGGAGGCGGGGCTTCGGCCCACCAGGGCCGTGGTGGAGGGGCTGCTGCACGTGGGGCAGGAGCACGCAGACCGGGTGACACTCGAGCACGACCAGCTGGCTCGGCTGACCGACACGGGTCGTCCTATCGTGACGCTTCCGCTGCTCGGCACCGGAGTCGACGTGGGCGACCTCTACGAGCTTGCGGCCCAGCTCTCCCGGAGCGGTGACTTCTGATGGCGCGGCAGACCAGGTCCAGGCGACGCACGACGAGGCCGCAGCCGAGCCGCGGCGGCCAGCACAGGTTCGGCTCCCTCATCGCGCCGCGGCTCGCCGACGTACCCCACCTGGACGTCGACCGGATGGTCGCCGACCCGGGCACCCGCATCGTCGTCTGCTGCGGCTCCGGTGGAGTCGGCAAGACGACGACCTCGGCGGCCCTTGCCCTGCTCGCGGCGGAGCGCGGACGCAAGGTGGTCGTGCTGACGATCGATCCGGCGCGCCGACTCGCGCAGTCGCTCGGCCTCACCGAGCTGGACAATGTGCCGCGCCCGGTCGCCGGAGTCGATCCGTCCGGCGTCGGTAGCCTCGACGCGATGATGCTCGACATGAAGCGCACGTTCGACGAGGTGGTCGAGACGCACGCGTCGCCTGAGAAGGCGGCCCAGATCCTCCGCAACCCGTTCTACCAGGCTCTCTCCAGCTCGTTCGCCGGCACCCAGGAGTACATGGCGATGGAGAAGCTCGGCCAGCTGCACGCCGAGGCGCTGGCCAGCGGACGCTGGGACCTCATCGTCGTCGACACCCCGCCGTCCCGGTCGGCGCTGGACTTCCTCGACGCGCCCGAGCGGCTGGCGTCCTTCCTCGACGGGCGACTGATCCGGCTGCTGCTGGCGCCCGCCAAGGGTCCGATGCGGTTGCTGTCGGCCGGCATGTCCGTGGTCACGAACGCCATCACGAAGGTGCTTGGCGGTCAGATGCTGCGCGACGTCCAGACCTTCGTGGCGGCGCTGGACACGGTGTTCGGCGGCTTCCGCAGCCGGGCCGAGGCGACGTACCAGGTGCTCAAGGACCCGCAGACCGCGTTCCTCGTGGTGGCCTCGCCGGACGCCGACGCGCTTCGGGAGGCCGCCTTCTTCGTCGAGCGGCTGAGCGAGCAGAAGATGCCGCTGGCGGGCCTGGTGCTCAACCGGGTCAGTGTGGCCACGCTCCCGGGCCTTTCCGCCGGTGCTGCCCTGGCGGCGGCCGAGAAGCTGGAGCAGGACGGGTCGACGGCAGCGCTGCTACGGCTGCACGCCGAGCGGGTGGAGCAGGTGGATCACGAGCACGCGCTGACGCGGCGCTTCACCGCTGCGCATCCCGCCGTACCGATGGTGAGAGTCGCTGCACTTCCGGCGGATGTCCACGACCTCGCCTCGCTCCGCGAGGTCGGTTCGCTGTTGGCTCCGGCCCGCGTCGAGGCGGCCGGCTGACGGCGTGCTCAGCTGGCGAAGCTCGCGTGTGTCTCGGCTGCCACCGACGCGGCGTGCTGCTCCCGCGCTGCCTCCAGCAGCCGACGCCACGACGTCACGTTGGGGCGGCGGCGCAGCAGCGCCCGGCGCTCCCGCTCGGTCATGCCTCCCCAGACCCCCCACTCGATCCGGTTGTCGAGCGCCTCGGCGAGGCATTCGGTGCGTACCGGGCAGTGCCCACACATCAGCTTCGCCCGGTTCTGCTCCGCGCCGCGCACGAACAGCTCGTCGGGTCGTGCTCCCTTGCACGACGCCGCTTCGGCCCATCGCTCGTTCCAGTTCATGTCCATCCCTCACCGAGATACGTCGTCAGACGGACGTCGTTTCGTCCCCGACAAACGACGGTAAGGAACCGAGCAACGGAGTCGAAAGGTCCGAACTGCCCAACCTTGATAGTCCGAACGGACCATCAGACCGGCCCAGACATGGCCTAACCCGCGATTCTCTCACCGAGCGTGTAGCCATGGTCACGTTTCGCTGTTTCCCGTCTCCACAAATGCGGGATTTCCGGCGGTGTCCCGTACCCTGAGCGGCATGCTTCGCATCGCCCGACCTGCCCGGAACGAGGGCGGCCTGGTGCATCAGGTCGTCGTCATCCTCGGCGTCAGCGTCCTGTCCGGGGTGCTGATGGCCGGTCTGGCCCTGCCCTGGGTGGGCCTGGTCAACGAAGCTGCGAAGAAGACCGCCGAGGAGATCGAGGACTTCCCGCTCGAGCTCAAGTTCTCCGAGCTGAACGAACGCACCCGGGTGCTGGCGGCCGACGGCAGCCGGCTGGCCGTGTTCTACGACAAGAACAGGAAGTATGTCCCGCTCGGTCAGATCAGCGACACCATGCAGGACGCGATCCTCGCGATCGAGGACTCCCGCTTCTACGAGCATGGCGCCTGGGACCTGCAGGGCACCCTGCGGGCGCTGCTCGCCAACGAGTTCGCGGGCGAGACCGTGCAGGGCGGCTCCACCATCACGCAGCAGCTCGTCAAGCTCACCCGGCAGGAGGCGGCCTCCGGCCCCAAGGAGTACGCGGCCGCGCAGGAGGACAGCAAGGCACGCAAGATCGAGGAGCTGCGCTACGCGCTCTGGGTCGAGGACAACTTCACCAAGGACGAGATCCTGGAGAAGTATCTCAACACGGCGTACTACGGCGACGGGGCATGGGGCATCCAGGCAGCGGCCAGCCACTACTTCGCCACCGACGCTTCGAAGCTGACGCTGCCACAGGCGGCGCTGCTGGCCGGCCTCGTGCAGAGCCCGTCGACGTACGACCCCACCAACAACCCCACGGCTGCGAAGTCCCGACGCAACACCGTCATCGCGCAGATGCTCGACCTGCACGCGATCACGACGAAGCAAGCGAACATGGCGACCAAGTCGAAGCTGAACCTCGACCTCCGCTCGATGCCGAACGGTTGCAACAACTCCGCGGCACCGTTCTTCTGCCAGTACGTCCTCCGCTACCTGCGCGCCAGCCCCGCTTTGGGCAGCACGCTCGAGGAGCGCAACAACCAGATCTTCGGTGGCGGGCTCACCGTGCGTACGACGATCGACCTGCGCTACCAGCGCGCGGCGCAGAAGTCGGTGAGCGACCACGTCTTCCAGCGCGAGAGGGCGATCGGCGCACTCGCGCTGGTCGAGCCGGGCACCGGGCACGTCAAGGCGATGGCACAGTCGCGGCCGATGGGATCCAACAAGGACAAGGGCGAGACGTACCTCAACTACTCGGTGCCCTTCAGGTACGGCGACTCGCGAGGCTTCCAGCCCGGTTCGACCTTCAAGGTCTTTGTGCTGGCCGAGGCGATCCGGCAGGGCATCCCGCTCAACACCACGATCTACTCCCCGCCCACGATCTCCATCCCCAACAACGAGTACAAGGTCTGCGGGGGCAAGTACCTCAACTCCGTGGACACGTGGTCGCCGAGCAACTCCACCGAGAGTGGTCGGATGGATCTCTACTCCGGAACCCAGCTGTCGGTGAATACGTTCTACGCCCAGCTCGAGCAGCGCACCGGCCTCTGCGGGCCCTGGCGGCTCGCCGAGGAAATGGGTCTCGAGCTCGAGAACCCCGAGCTCAACATGGTGCCGCCCTTCACGCTCGGTGTCGTCGACGCCAGCCCGCTGGAGATGGCCGAGGCCTACGCGACCTTCGCCGCCCGGGGTGTGCACTGCGACTCGACGCCGATCCTCGAGATCCAGAACCGCGACGGAGAGCCGATCGACTTCCCCGAGAATGAGTGCGACCGGGTGCTCCGCCCGGCCTACGCCGATGCCGTCAACGACATCCTGAAGGGGGTCATCGACCCGGGTGGCTTCGCGTCCGAGCAGGCGCTCAGCCAGCCGGCCGCCGGCAAGACCGGCACGGTGCAGAAGACCCGGGGTGTGTGGTTCATCGGCTACACCCCCAACCTGGCCGGCGCGGCGATGATCGCCGGCGTCAACCGGGAGGGCAACGCGATCACGCTTCTCGGCCGCACCGTCGGCGGGGTGGCTCTGACCGACGCTTCGGGCTCGGGTACGGCGGCGCCGATGTGGGGCGACGCCATGAAGAAGATCCAGAGGTGGCTTCCCGACAAGCAGTTCACCGCTCCGGACCAGCAGGTGGTCGAGGGCCAGACCGTCTCGATCCCGTCCTTCTACGGGCAGGACCCGCAGTCGGTGGCGCTGCAGCTGTCCAGGTTGGGCTTCAGCCCGGTGATCTCCTCGGCCATCCCGTCCCAGGCGCCGGAGGGTACCGTCGCAGGCACCAGCCCGTCGTACTCCGCGGTGACAGGCGAGACCGTCTACATCTACACGTCCCTCGGCTACGTGCCGCAGCCCGACCCCGAGCCGCAGCCCGACCCCGAGCCGCAGCCCGATCCCGAGCCGCAGCCTGATCCGGAGCCGCAGCCGCAGCCCGACCCGGATGACGACAACGGTGGCGGCAACGATGACGGAGGCGGCGGCGGTCCTGGTCCGACCGACAACGGCGGCACCAACGGCAACTCCGGACCGTCCGGCGGCGACTGACCGCGGTCGTGTGACGAGGCCGGCTCGAGGCGGCAGGGCTCAGGCCAGCTGGCGCCGTACCTCGGCGGACACCACGCCACCATCGGCGCGGCCCCTGGTCTGCCGTTGCAGCGCGCCCATGACCCGTCCCATCGCCCGCATCCCGTCGCCGCGGACGCCGAGCTCGTCGATCGTGGCCGTCACCAGGTCCTGGATCTGCTGCTCGCTGAGCGGCTCAGGCAGGAACTCCGCGATGATGGCCGACTCCGCCCGCTCCTTGGCTGCCAGCTCGCTGCGGCCGGCCTCGTCGAACGCCGCCGCGGCCTCGCGCCGCTTCTTGCCTTCGCTGGCGAGCACGGTGAGCACGTCGTCGTCGCTCAGCTCACGCGCCTGCTTGCCGGCCACCTCGGCGTTGGTCACCGCGGTGAGCACCAGTCGCAGGGTCGAGGACCGGAGCTCGTCGCGGGCCTTCATCGAGGCGGTCAGCTCACTGCGGAGGCGGTCCTTCATGGCAGTCATGCGCCCAAGTGTGACAGCCTGAGGTGATGCATCCGCTGGCATGGGTCGGAGCCGGCGTCGGCGCGGCCGGGGTGGGCGTGGCGGCGTACGCCGCGGGCTACGAGGTGCGCGCCTTCCGGCTCCGCGAGGCAGAGATCCGCTGCCTGCCGGAGGGCAGCGAGCCGTTGGCCGTGCTCCACCTCTCTGACATCCACCTGATGCCCGGCCAACGACGCAAGCAGGAGTGGCTGCGCGCCCTTGCGGCGCTGGACCCCGACCTGATCGTCAACACCGGGGACAACATCGGCTCGGCCGACTCGATCGCCGTGCTGATGGACTCACTGGGCGCCCTGCGCGACGTGCCCGGCGTCTTCGTCTTCGGCTCCAACGACTACTGGGGACCAGTGGCGAAGAACCCGTTGCGCTACCTTCTCCCCAACGGCGGGAGCAGGAAGATCCATGGGCCGCCGCTGCCATGGCGGTCACTGCGGGAGGAGTTCCTGCGGGCCGGGTGGCTGGACCTGACCAACGCATACGGCGAGCTCAAGGTGCGCGGCAGCCGGGTCGCCTTCGCCGGTGTCGACGACCCGCATCTGCGCTACGACAAGCTCGAGGCCGTCGCTGGCCCGGTCGACGCCGACGCGGACCTGAGGCTCGGGGTCACACATGCGCCGTACCGACGGGTGCTCGACCAGTTCGTCGGCGACGGGTACGACGCCGTGTTCGCCGGCCACACGCACGGCGGCCAGCTCCGCGTCCCCGGCTACGGAGCGCTCGTGACGAACTGCGACCTCGATGCCCGACGGTCCCGCGGGCTGCACACCTACGAGGCCGACGGGCGCGATGCGTGGCTGCACGTGTCGGCAGGTCTCGGCACGTCGCCATACGCCCCGTTCCGGTTCTGCTGCCACCCGGAGGCGACGCTGTTGCGCCTCGTCAGCAGGCCGGCTTCGCCGGACTCAAACTCGATTTAGCGAGTGGTCGGTGCTCGGGTAGACTCGCTCCGCCTTCGGGTACGGCGCGGCGCAAGCCCGCCGTTTCGGGCTGTGGCGCAGCTTGGTAGCGCGCTTCGTTCGGGACGAAGAGGCCGCAGGTTCAAATCCTGTCAGCCCGACCCATCACCGCAGGTCAAAAGGCCCCCTCCAGCATCGGCGGGGGCCAACTGCTGCGTGAGGACCAGCAGCAAAGAACACCAGAGTGCCCAACCGCCGAAGCGCCTCCCGGGTTGCCGGCAGGCCAGTGACCCGATCGGCTGGCTGCACGTCCTCCTTAGCCTGTCGCTCTAGGGTGACGAGGTGGAGGTCGATGACCGCGTCCGGTCGCTGCCGGCAGCCGACCTTGCACCGGTCGTGAGGCAGACGCTCGGGGTCGAGGATGCGTGGCCGACGCGCTGGGAGTGTCAGCCGTTGGTGGCATCGTTGATCAACCCCATCACGATGGGACTCTTTCGGGTCGAGGGAGTGGCCGACGTCGGCACTGGGCGTGAGGCGCCTTGGATGGTGGTTCTGAAGGTGGTCGGGGACGTCGACCTGATCGGCACCCCTCTGGACTCCGGCTACTGCCACGAGCCCCAGGACTGGAACTACTGGTACCGCGAGGCTCTCGCCTACCGGTCCGGCTTCCTCGAGCGGTTTCGTGGACCCTTCGTGGCTGCGCGCTGCTTCGCTTGTCTCGACGTCGATGTGGCCCAGACATGGATCTGGTTGGAGGCACTGGATGGCGCCGCTCCCCGCCCACATTGGTCCCTGGACCAGTTGGCGCAATCGGCGTACGACTTGGGGGTCTTTGCCGCCCAGGCACAGGACGAGGTGCAGGAGCTGGAGTCGTACACGTGGGCTGCCCGGAATTGGCTGCGCGGTTGGGTGGCATCGATTGACGCGTTGGGCGCCGGGCATGCCGCGGAGCACGCCGGATGCTGGGAGAGTCCGCTGGTCTGCGGGTCCTTGACGGCGTCAGCGAGAGCTCGGTTCGCAGCCTTGATGCGTAGTGGGGGCCGCTTGCTGCAGCTGCTGGAGTCATTTCCCACGACGGTGGCGCACCACGACGCCCAACATGGCAACTTGTTCCAGAGCATCTCGGCGGGTGGAGTCCGTCACACCGTCGCCATCGATTGGAGCTACCTGGGGTCGGCCTCCGTCGGAGAAGATCTCGGCAGTCACATCGCCAACAACATCTTCAATCGCGCCATCGACCCCCAGGATGCTGCCGACCACGACGCCTTATCGACAGCGGCGTACCTCGAGGGACTCCGTGACTTCGGATGGTCCGGAGAAGAACGACAGGTGCTTCTCGCACGTGCAGCACGTGGGGCTCTGCAGCTCGCCCCGTTCTACGCGGTGCACTTGTCCTGGCTTTGCAGCGAGAGCGTTGACAGGGACGAGGATCTGACAGCGTGGCCCGAGGCACTGGCCGCGGACCAGAATCTCAGCATCGAAGACGCGATGCAGCGGTGGACGGCGGGCTTCGACTACGTGCTTGGCCTGGGTGACGAGGCCCGCGACCTTGCCGCCACCCTGGACTGACCCCGCGCACGACCGCTTCGCGCCAACTTTTGCTCGCTGCCCGACTGAAACCGACGAAGTGCGATCCTGAGTCATGGCCGGACGCGACGTGACGACGTACGCCGACTTCCTGCTGCCGCACCTGACCTCGGAGACCCACCTGGTGGACGTCGGCTGCGGCGACGGTGAGCTCTCGATCGGACTGGCCGGTCTCGTCCGCCGTGTCACCGCCGTCGATATCGACGAAGGCGAGCTCCAGGCCGCGGCGGGCGCAGCGCACGAGCTCGGCGTCCACAACGTCGCCTTCCATGCTGCCAGTGCCGACGCTCTCGCCATGCCGGACGGATGTGCTGAGGTCGTACTAGCGCACTCGTCTCTCGAGGCCATCGAGTCACCCGCGGCCGCTCTGGTTGAGATGACCCGGGTCTGCCGGTCGGGCGGGCTGGTAGCGGCCGCCAGTGTCGAGTACGACGGGCTCGTGCTCGCCGGGCAGCACGAGGATCTGCTGCGCCGCTTCTACGGCATCCGGGAGCGGCTGTGGCTCGTCGAGGGGGCAGACCCCTACCTGGGCCGCAGGCTGCGGGGCCTCTTCGGGGCCGCTGGACTCATCGACGTATACGCCACCACCACAGCGATCTCCTACGGCACACCAGAGGCAGTCAGGGAGTTCGGCATCGGCCGCGCCGACGACTGCGCGGACGAGTGGTACGTCGCCTCGGCCCTCGAGCACGGGCTGGCGAGCGCCGACGACATCGAGGCGATGCGCCAGGCCTGGGTCGACTTCTCCGAGTCGCCGAACGCCTATGCATCCTTCACCTGGTGCCGGGCGATCGGGCGCAAAGCATGAGAGCCAGGGCGGGACACGGTCAGCCCTGGGACAGCTCCTGGGCAACGAGCTCGGCGATCTGCGCAGTGTTGAGCGCCGCACCCTTGCGCAGGTTGTCACCGCAGACGAAGAGGTCGAGGGTGTTGGGGAAGTCCAGTGCCTGCCGCAGCCGCCCTACGAAAGTCGGGTCCGAGCCCACCACGTCGGCGGGAGTCGGGAAGTCCAGCGTGCCGGGCTCGTCGATCACGACCACGCTCGGTGCCTCGATGAGCGCGCGCCGGGCCTCATCGACCTTGATCTCGTGCTCGAACACCGCATGCACCGCCAGCGAGTGCGTCGTGACCACCGGCACCCGCACGCAGGTCGCCGACACCTTGAGTTCGGGGATGCCCAGGATCTTGCGCGACTCGTTGCGGACTTTCAGCTCCTCGCTCGACCAGCCGCCGTCCCTGACCGAGCCTGCCCACGGCACGACGTTGAGCGCCAGCGGTGACGGGAAGGGCGACTCGTCGTCGCCGAGCTTGTGTGCCACCGCTCGACGTACGTCACCGGGCGCCTGCCCGAGCGAGCGGTCGCCGGCGACCACCTCCAGCTCGTCGTAAAGCCGATCGACGCCGGCTTGACCCGTGCCGGACGCCGCCTGGTACGACGCCACCACCAGCTCCCGCAGACCCCAGCGGGAGCTGAGCGCGCCGAGCGCGTCCATCATGGTCAGCGTCGTGCAGTTGGGGTTGGCGATGATGCCGCGGGGACGGTTGCGCACCTGGGCAGGGTTGACCTCGGGTACGACGAGCGGCACGTCGGGCTCCATCCGGAACGCCCCGGAGTTGTCGACCGCCACCGCGCCCTTCGAGGCAGCGACGGGCGCCCACTGAGCCGAGATCTCGTCCGGTACGTCGAACATCGCCACGTCGACCCCGTCGAACACCTCCGGCGCCAGCTCCTGGACGACCAGCTCCTCGCCGCGACACACCAGGGTGCGGCCCGCCGAGCGCGCCGACGCGACCAACCGGATCTCGCCCCACACGTCCCGGCGCTGCGACAGGATCTCGAGCATCACCGTGCCCACCGCGCCCGTCGCTCCCACGACCGCCAGCGTCGGCTTGGTGTCGCGGCTGTCCTGGGTCTCCTGGGTCATCTCCCCGTCCCTCCGTAGACGACCGCCTCGACATCGTCGGTGTCGAGGTCGAAGGCGCGATGCGCGGCCGTGACAGCCGCGTCGATCTGGTCCTGGTCGACGATGACCGAGATTCGGATCTCCGAGGTGGAGATCATCTCGATGTTGACACCCGCGGAGGCGAGCGCGGTGAAGAACCGCGCGGTCACGCCAGGGTGGGTGCGCATCCCGGCACCGACCAAAGACACCTTGCCGATGCGGTCGTCGTACAGCAGCTGGTCGTAGCCGACCTCGTCCTTCAGCCGGGCCAGTGCGGTCATGCCGACCTGCCCGTCCTCGTGCGGCAGCGTGAACGAGATGTCGGTGCGACCGGTGGCCGCGGCAGACACGTTCTGCACGATCATGTCGATGTTGATCCCGGAGTCCGCGAGCGTCTCGAAGATCCGCGCCGCCTCACCGACCTTGTCGGGCACGCCCACCACGGTGATCTTGGCCTCGCTGCGGTCGTGAGCGACACCGGAGATGATCGCCTGCTCCATGGAGTCCCCTTCGTCGAGGTCGGTCACCCACGTGCCGGGCTTCTGGGAGAAGGACGAGCGCACGTGGATGGGAAGGTCGAAGCGCCGGGCGTACTCGACGCAGCGCAGATGCAGCACCTTCGCGCCGGACGCGCACATCTCCAGCATCTCCTCGTACGAGATCCGAGGGATGCGCCGCGACGTCGGCACGATCCGGGGGTCGGCGGTGAAGATGCCGTCGACGTCGGTGTAGATCTCGCACACCTCGGCCTGGAGCGCCGCCGCCAGTGCGACCGCGGTCGTGTCCGAGCCGCCGCGGCCGAGGGTGGTGATGTCCTTGGTGTCCATCGAGACGCCTTGGAAGCCGGCAACGATGGCGATGTCTCCGTCGCGCAGCGCACTCTCGATCCGGCCCGGGGTCACGTCGATGATCTTGGCCCGGCCGTGGCTGGAGTCGGTGATCACGCCGGCCTGGCTGCCGGTGAAGGACCGGGCCGTGTGACCGAGGTTGGCGATCGCCATCGCCAGCAGCGCCATCGAGATGCGCTCTCCCGCCGTGAGCAGCATGTCGAGCTCGCGCCCAGGTGGCAGCGGAGAGACCTGCTCAGCGAGCTCGAGCAGCTCGTCGGTGGAGTCACCCATCGCGGACACGACAACGCACACGTCATATCCCGCCTTGGTGGTGTCGACGATGCGCTGAGCAACCCGCTTGATGCCCAGGGCGTCGGCGACGGAGGAGCCTCCGTACTTCTGCACGACGACGCCCACCCGGCTCAACTCCTTCGACGAGGTGTGTCTGGTGCGGTGCGCTGATTAGACCGGGTTTGAGTCTAGCGAGGCGGGCTCGGCCGATCCGGTGCGTTCCGCCGTGCGAGTCGGCCAGGCGCGCGCTCTCGACGAGTCGCCTCGCGGGCGAATGGGGCGGACGGTTGCAGGCCCTGACGTCGTACGTCGTCAGAGCTCTTGGGCCGCCGCCAGCCGAGCTGCTTCCCGCTCGCCGATCTCGCTCGCGTCGAGCCGGTCGTGCGAGACCACAGACAGCAGCGCCCGCAGCGCTGCGCTTGCCTCGGCACCCCAGCTCGACACGTAGGAGAACTGCCACCACCACAGCGCCTCTTGGGTCGAGCCCGCGCGGAAGTGCTGGAGCCCGTGCGCGATGTTCGCCGCCACGCCGGTCAGGTCGTCGGACAGCCGGGAGGTGACGAGTTCGGCCGGGTCGTAGGGGTCGAACACCTCGGTGTAGACGTCGACGCCTTCGAGCAGCGTGGCCAGCCGCTCGCGCATCTCGTCGAGGTCAGGGTCCGGACCGGCGTCGGGCTCGTACTCGTCGGTCGGCACGAAGTCGATCTGGACGCCAAGCCGAGCGCCCGCCAGCAGCAGCTGGGACACCTCGAGCAGCAGCAGCGGCACGACGGTGCCACGCTCTTCGCTCCGGGCTATCTCGCGGAGCGCCAGCAGGAAGCTCTCCGTCTGGTCCGCGATGCCTTGCGCCAGGTCTTCCAGGTCGCTGCTCAGCGTCGGCCTCTCGTCACTTGTCATCAACGGACCGTCTCCCCTCGAACGCTCTCCCGAGCGTTACTTCGTCGGCGTACTCCAAATCTCCCCCGACCGGCAGCCCGCTGGCAAGCCTGGTCACCCGCAGGCCCATCGGCTTGAGCAGCCTGGTGAGGTACGTCGCCGTGGCCTCGCCCTCGAGATTGGGGTCGGTTGCCAAGATGACCTCGGTCACGGTGCCGTCGGCCAACCGTTGCATCAGCTCTTTGATGCGGAGCTCATCCGGGCCGATTCCCTCGATCGGGCTGATGGCCCCGCCGAGCACGTGGTAGCGGCCGCGGAACTCCCGCGTCCGCTCGACCGCGACGACGTCCTTGGGCTCCTCGACGACACAGATCAGCGCCGGATCGCGGCGCGGGTCACGGCAGATCTTGCACTCCTCGGCCTCGGCGACGTTGCCGCACACGGCGCAGAAGCGCACCCTGGCCTTGACCTCAAGCATCGCCTCGGCCAGCCGCTTCACGTCGACCTCGTCGGCTGCGAGCAGGTGAAACGCCATCCGCTGGGCGCTCTTCGGACCGATGCCCGGCAGTCGGCCGAGCTCGTCGATGAGGTCCTGGACCACGCCCTCGTACAAACCGTGCAGCCTCTCCGAAGAATCGAGCCGGATGAGCAGCCTAACCCGTGGGCATCCCCTGAGTTGTCAGACTCTGATACTGCTCTGGCGTCACCTGGTTCTGACGACGCCTGGCCGGGGCAGCTGGTTCAGAAGCCGAGTGAGTGGCGCGGTGGCTCCTCGTCGCCCGACGCGCTGCCGAGCACGCCGTCAAGTCCACCCTCGAGTGCTCCGCCGAAGCCTCCGGTGATCTCACCCATCTGTTCCGCCGCCTGCTGTTGCGCCGTCGCTGCGGCGTCGCGGACCGCCGCCAGCACCAGGTCAGCGAGCGTCTCGGTGTCGTCAGGCTCGACGGCCTGCGGATCGATCACCAAGCCCACGAGCTCCCCGGTGCCCGACACGGTGGCGCGCACGAGGCCGCCGCCTGCCGTGCCGTCGACACGAGCCTCGGCAAGCTCCTGTTGGGCAGCGACGACGCGCTCCTGCATCTGTGCTGCCTGGCTCATCAGCGACTGCAGGTCGGGCATGCCTTCGGGAAGCATCGGCTTCGGCTCCTGGGTGGGAGAGGCGTGAGGTCACCCGAGTCTGCCAGACCACGTCGCAGCGCGATCGATCAGGGACTGTCGTCTTCGGCGATGACCTGAGCACCCAGCTCGCGGGCCAGCAACTCCTGGGAGCTGAGCTGGTTGTCGGGCACGACCTCGTCGTCGGCGCCGATCTCGCTCGGGTCGTGCTCGGGCGCCGTACGCTGCTCCCCGCCGTTGCGGGTACGACGAATCGCTCCCTTGGCTGCCTCCACGTCGGCTGACCGGGACACCTTGTGGTGACCGGACTCCTCGGCCCCAGGGGTGGACGCGGAGGAAGCGTCGGACGGCTCCTCGTCGGCGTGATCGTCCGACCCTGCCAGCGAGGCCGATGCGGTGTCACGCACGCCGGGGGCCGTCGGCATCGCGGCGGACGTGGCCGCGGGAGCCTGGTCGGAGCGACTCTGGCGTACGTCGCCGGACCCGTTGCTGCCGTCGCTGCCGCCGCTCACCGAGTCTCCCGGGCTCCCTCGCCCCATGGACCCGTCGATGATGGCCTCGACCTTCCAGTCGACGCCGAGCTCCTCGATCAGGGCCTCGCGCAGGTAGTCGTGGGAGCCGCTGCGGAGGAAGCTGTCGCGAGCTCCGGCGTTGACCATGCCGATCGTGATGACGCCACCCGCGACGTCCTTGACCTGGGCATTCTGGCTGAGGAGCAGCCAGGCGTAGCGCTTCTTGCGCTTGACCCGGTCCATCACGCCCGGCCAGAGCCGGCGTACGTCGACCAGGCCCAGGTCTCCCGCGGCTGACTGACCCCCCGCTGCAGGAGTGGCCGGGGTTGACGGGGCTGGTGGTCTCTCGCCTTCGGCTGGTTGTTCCGCTGGTGACTCCGGCAACGACGCAGGCAGCGGAGCCGGGTCGGCTGCCGCGGACATGACAGCCGCTGCAGGTGGCGGTCCAGGTGTCAGGCTCTCCTGGGCGGCGGCTGCTCCCGTCGCTGGAGTCGCACCCGACCCGGCGCCTTGAGCCGGGCCGACGACGGACAGACGGCGCTCCACCCGGTCCAACCGGCTGCCGAAACCCTCGGCCGTGTCATCGAGCGCCGGCAGCAGGATGCGGGCGCACAGGATCTCCAGCAGCAGCCGGGGTGCGGTCGCCCCACGCATCTCCGTGAGGCCGGCACTGACCAGGTCGGCGGCGCGCGTGAGCTCGGCCCGGCCGAAGCGGCCTGCCTGGGCGGTGAGGCGGTCGGCTTGGTCGTCGGATACCTGGAGAAGGCCGCGATGCGCGGCGTCGGGCACCGCTGACACCACGACGAGGTCACGCAGTCGATGCAGCAGGTCCTCGGCGAAGCGGCGTGGATCCTGTCCGGTCTCGACGACCTTCTCGATGACCCCGAAGAGGGTGGCTCCATCGTCGGCGGCGATGGCGTCGACGGCCTCGTCCAGCAGGCTGTCGGGGGTGTAGCCCAACAGCGCCGTGGCCAATGCATACGTGACACCGTCGCCGCTGGCGCCGCCGATGAGCTGGTCGAGCACTGACAGGGTGTCTCGCACCGAGCCTGCTCCCGCGCGGACGAGGAGCGGAACGACGGTCGGCTCGAGCGTCACACCCTCGCGCTGGCACAGCTGGTCGACGTACTCACCGAGCACCTTCGGCGGCACCAGACGGAAGGGGTAGTGGTGGGTGCGGGACTTGATCGTGCCGATGACCTTGTCAGGCTCGGTTGTGGCGAAGATGAAGCGTAGGTGGGATGGCGGCTCCTCCACGAGCTTGAGCAGCGCATTGAAGCCCTGCGTGGTCACCATGTGGGCCTCGTCGATGATGTAGACCTTGTAACGCGACTTCACCGGCGAGAAGAACGCGCGCTCGCGGAGGTCGCGGGCGTCGTCGACGCCGCCGTGACTGGCCGCGTCGATCTCGATCACGTCGATGGAGCCCGGGCCACCCCGGGCCAGCTCCCCGCAGGATTCGCACTCTCCACACGGTGTCGGTGTCGGTCCGGTCTCGCAGTTGAGTGCCCGGGCCATGATGCGGGCGCTGGTGGTCTTGCCGCAGCCGCGCGGACCCGAGAAGAGGTAGGCGTGGTTGACCCGGTTGTTGGCCAGCGCGTGGGAGAGCGGGGTGGTGACATGCTCCTGGCCGATCACCTCGGCGAAGGTGTCGGGGCGGTAGCGCCGGTAGAGCGCAAGGGGGGCATCCACGAGTCCCGACCTTAGTTCACCGACCGGACACCCGACCAAGGCCGCCTGCCGCCCACGTCGTGACCCGACTGTCACTGGCGACTGTCGGCGGGCGGGCCTAGCCTCGGCGGCAGCGAGGCAAACTTGCCGACGCACCGAAGAGCACCGCACCGAGGAGGAGAAGCATGAGCGGCAAGGTCGTCCACTTCGAGGTTCCGGCTGACGACGCCGAGCGGGCGCACACGTTCTACCGCGAGGTGTTCGGGTGGCAGTTGCAGCCGATTCCCGAGGTCAACTACACGATGGTGTCGACCGGACCGAGTGGCGAGCAGGGTCCGACCGAAGCCGGCTACATCAACGGCGGGCTGTTCGCCCGAGATGGCGAGGGACCGGGTTCCCCCCACCCGACGATCGTGGTCGACGTGGAGGACATCGATACCGCGCTCGGCCGGATCGAGCAAGCCGGCGGCAAGACGCACAGCGGCAAGATCGACGTGATGGGCATGGGCTGGGCGGCTTACTTCGTCGATCCGGAGGGCAATGTCATCGGGCTCTGGCAGAACGCCTGATCCTGCGCCGAACTTTCGGCCGCGAAAAGACCCCTCGTGTACCCGGCAGAGCTCACTTACCCTTGCTGCCTTCCGGCCCTGGGGGAGTTGGGCGAGATGCCGCCACACGAGGGGCTGGGCAGGATTCTACGGGCTGCACGCCGTACGCCCAATCCTGGGCGGAGGTCGCCGTCCGGGACCGAAGCGGCCGTGGAAGCACGAAGCGCCCGCCGTGTTGCGCCGATCGTTCGAATTTGGGACTGCGGAATCGACAGATCCGCGCATGAGTAAGCCACCACGACGTACGCCCACCCTGGACGCTCCAGAGTGGGCAGCGTCGAGGTACCGCTGACCAGCCAGAGTCCCAGCCGCCAGCGGCGCAGTGTCCAGCCGCGCGGTGGCCGGCCGGTGCAGCGATCGATTTCGTAGCGGTACGAGCAAGGCGGTAGCCTCCTGCGCGGAGGATTCGCCTAGTGGCCTATGGCGCTCGCTTGGAAAGCGGGTTGGGTTAACAGCCCTCAGGGGTTCGAATCCCCTATCCTCCGCCACGTGACGCGGGGCCTGACCTGCGAGAACGCCGGCCACGCCAGAAATGGGCTGCGTCGGCGTTCGTGGTCCGCGAGCCTCCTAGTCTCAGTTCTAGTCCCAGTTGATTCCGCACAAGGCGCCCGCCGGTACCGCCCGTTGGCCGCCGCATGAGGTCAGCCGGCGATGGTCCTGCACCGGTGATTGCTGCGCTCGTGAGGTCCGGGATTGCCGCAGTCAGCTCTGCGCCCGAACCCCTGAATGAGTCGCGACAGTCGGGCAGACTGGGCGGGTGCTTGCGACCGTGCCGATCACGAATGGTTCAGCAACCGACCTTCGCGTCCTCTTGCGCCCGCGCCGAGTGCGGGAGTTCATGGCGACGACCTCGGCAACACTATGGGCGCGCTGATCAGGATTGCTGCAGGCCGGCTCACCGACGCTGGCATGGTCGGCCGGTTGGGGCTGTGTCCTGGTCGCCCTGGCTTCGTGGGGGCATGAGGTGCTGATCCGGGTGTTGGGGACGGTTGCCGCCACCGATTCTGGGGCTGCGGTCCCGCTGCCCGGTGCAATACCGACGCGGATCTTGGCGCTGCTGACCACCAACCTCGCCTCGGGTCTGCGCACCGATGCGCTCATCGACGGCGTCTGGGGCGATGCCGCCACCGATGCAGCGACCGCGACCCTACAGTCCCACGTGGCTCGGCTCCGGCGGGCGATCGGCGCCGGGCGGGTGGTGACGACGGCGTACGGGTATCGGCTCGCCCTGCCTCCTGCGGCACTCGATGCGCATCAGTTCGCCTCGCTCGCGGCCCGTGGTGCGGCGTTGCTGGCCGACGGCCGCCCGGACGAGGCCGCCAAGGTGCTGCGCGAGGCGCTGGCCCTGTGGCGTGGCGAGGCGTACGACGGCCTGGACGACTGCGAGCCGCTGGCCCGTGAACGGGCCCGGCTGGGCCAGCTGCGGTTCGACATGCTGCTCCGTCGCATCGAGGCCGACCTGGCCATCAGGCCCTCGGGGACCTTGGCCGCGGAGCTCGAGGAGCTCTTGGAGGACCATCCCACCCACGAGCGACTCTGGGCGCTACTGATGCGCGCCTGGCAGGCGGTGGGCGACACGGCTGCGGCGCTGGCCGTCTTCGGCCGGGCCCGCGCGCGACTGGTGGCCGAGCTGGGGATCGAGCCGGGGCCCGTGTTGCGGGCGGCCCAGGCTGCCATCCTGCACTCGGAGGGCGGTGCCGTGGCACCGAAGGCGGTCCGGCGTGGCGAGCGCCGCCAGGTCTCGGTCGTGGCTTTCAGCGAGTCCGACGCCGAGTCCGACGCCGACCCCGAGCAGGCCCAAACGACGCGGGAGAAGCTGGTGGCCCGGGTCGAGGAGGAGGTGGCGCGGCTGGACGGCGTTGTTGTGAGATCCCAAGGCACGCTGGCATTGGCGGTTTTCGGGGCGGTGACCGCCCGGGAGGACGACGCCCGCCGTGCGCTGCTCTGCGGCCGCCGGATCGCCGACGCGTCCGGGGCCCGGGTCGGCATCGCCTCGGGGGTCGCGCTGGTGACCTCTGGGCTCGACCAGCTCGGGGCGGTCGCCGACCGGGCCGTCGCGCACGTTGTCGCCGCCGGGCCGGGCGAGGTGGTCGCCGACCCCGAAGCATCGCGTGACCGGGCGGCCCCGGGTGAGCCCGTCCCGTTCGTCGGGCGCGCCGCGGAGTTGGCAAAGGTGACGACGGCAGTCAACGAGGCAGGCGGCCGCAGGCGGGCGGTGGTGGTGACGGTGGTCGCGGAGGCCGGTGTCGGCAAGACCCGCCTGGTCGCCGAGGTGCGCCGCAGGTTGGCCGGCGTCGACTGGTTCCAGGCTCAGTGCGACGCACTCGGGGAGCGGGGCGGCCTCGACCCCCTCGTCGACGCGCTACGCGAACGGGGTGCACCACTCCCGGCGCCTTCGTCCTCGCGGGCCGAGGCGATCGCCGTGTGGTCCGCGGCATTGTGCGCCCTCGCCCAGGTCAACGCGGCGGTGCTGTGCGTCGAGGACACGCACTGGGCGAGCGAGCTACTGCTGGACCTGCTCGACGCGCTGACCGCAGCCCCGGTACCGGCGCCGCTGGTCCTGCTCGTGACCGCGCGACCCGAAATCGAGGTACGACGGCCCGGGTGGCTGGCCTCGACGCACCTGGTGCGCGTGGCCGCGCTTGACGACCCCGAGGCCACCGAGCTGGTGGAGGCGGTCCTGGCCCAGGCAGGGGCCCACGACGCCGACCCAGCCGCGCTCGCTTCCGCGTCGGGAGGGGTGCCGCTGTTTGCCGTGGAGCTGGGCCGGGCCCTGACCGCAGACATCGACCATCGGATCCCTGAGCACCTGGGCGACCTGATGGCGGCGCGCATCGACAGTCTCGACCCCGACGCCCGCACCGTGCTCGCTGACGCCGCCATCGTCGGATCGACCTTCTGGGCCGAGACGATCGGAGCCCCCGAGGCAGCCCTGCACGTGCTGCTGCGCCGCGAGTTCATCCGTGCGGTGCGCCCTTCCAGCGTGCCCGGGTGCCAGGAATACCGCTTCCGCCACGACCTGATCCGGGATGCCGCCTACGGCCGTCTGCTCCGACCAGATCGGGCCGCGGGGCACCTCGCGGTCGCCCGATGGTGGCAGGGGTTGGCGCGAGATCAGTATGACGCCATCATCGCCGAGCATGCGTGGCTGGCCCATGAACTGTTCTGCGACGCGGGCCTGCCCGACGAGGCTGCCGGGCTCGCGCTGGCCGCGTCGCGGGCCGGAGCCTTCGCCGCCAGAGGAGTGGACACGGCAGCGGCCGTCACGTTCCTGCAGCGGGCGGCGGCCTTGCTCGAGGGGCAGCCGGGAGAGGCCGCCGTCCTGGTCGAGCTGGCCGAGGCGCTGTCGGAGAACCGCCTTCTGGAAGCCGCCGACGAGGTGATCCGCCGGGCCCGGGTCCTCCTTGATCCGATCGACGGGCGCAGCCGGCTCCGTGCGGTGTTCCTTTCCATCCAGCTCGACTTCGCGCTCGGCCGGCCCCAGGAGCCCGAGGTGATCGATCGGCTGCTCGCGGACTTCGCGGCAGGGCCGATCCATATCCAGGCCCTGGGCGTGCTCGCAGTGAGCCTCGTCATCGGTCAGACACCCGAGAGCTTCGCGCGAGCCATCGAGGTGTCCGACACAGCGATTGCAATGGCTCGCGCCATCGGCGATGAGGACGTCGCCGTGTTGTCGTTCGCCACCCGTGGACGCGCCCGGCTCGCCCTGGGGGACGAGCGTGGGCTGGCCGACATGGACCGCGCCCAGGAGCGCGGGCTTGGGCTGTTGCCGCCGTTCGTCGTGCTCGGCACCCGGCAGTGGTACGCCGGCGCCGCGCACCACTGGCAGGGGCCCCTGGCCGAACTGACGATCCGGGAGGGGTTGGAGGAGTACGCCTGGCGGACAGGCATGGAGTTCCTGGTCTCCTTCGGCGTCGCCGAGCGGTTGCGGTGCCTGTGGGAGCTGGGCCGAGCCGAGGAATGCGTGGCCGCGGCGGACCGGATCGAGCGGGGCAGCGACGCGATGACCCGCTGGGTCGTCGTGCAACGGGCGCTGGCCCTGGCCGATCTAGGGCGCCTCGACGAAGGCGTCCTGGCCGAGGTGATGGCTACGCCACCCGCCGACGAGACCGACTTGCGACACGTCGTCGGGACCGCCGTCGTCCGCGCGATGCACGCGCTCAACCACGGGGACACCAAAGCCGCCGGCGACGTGCTCGAGCGCCTGGGAGACCTCGCGGCGTACGCCGCCCGCGACGGGGCTGCGGAGTTCCTGCCCCGCGTGCTGCGACTGGCAGACGAGGCCGGCCTCGAGGGCTTCGGAGCCGAGCTCGCCGACGTCACCTTCGGGGCAACGCCGCTGGGCCGGGCGCTCACCGCGTCAGTGCACGGCCTGGTCCGCCGGGACCCCGCAATGCTGCGCGACGCCGTCGACGCGTGGGAGGCGCTGGGAGAGTCCGTCGACCTCGACCTGGCTCGCGCGGACGCTCGCTGAGTCCTTGATATCCGTTGCAGCCGGATTGCAGCGCCTCACGCCAGCGTGTGGTCACCGCCCCGGGGTCGGGGCCCGACCACAAGGAGCATCACCATGAAGACCTGGTTCATCACCGGCGCTTCGCGCGGATTCGGCCGTGTCTGGACCGAGGCTGCCCTGCAGCGAGGCGATCGCGTCGCCGCCACTGCCCGCGACCTCAGCACCCTGGACGACCTGGTGGCCGGCTACGGCGACCGGCTCCTTGCGCTCGAGCTCGACGTCACCGACAAGAGTGGTAGCGAGGCGGCGATCCGCAAGGCGGCGGACCATTTCGGCCGCATCGACGTGCTCGTCAACAACGCCGGGTACGGCGTTCTCGGCGCGATGGAGGAAGTCACCGAGGAGCAGCTGCGGGCCGTGGTCGAGACCAACCTGATGGGCCCGGTGTGGCTCTCGCGGGCCGTCCTGCCGGTGATGCGCGCCCAGGGTGGCGGCCACATCCTCCAGGTGTCCTCCCAGACCGCCCACTTCCAGGTGCCGACGCTGGGCGCCTACCAGATCTCCAAGTGGGGCCTCGAGGGCTTCTCGGAGTCGTTGGCCGCCGAGGTGGCCGGCCAGGGAATCAAGATCACGATCGTCGAACCCGAGGGCTACACCACCGACTGGGGGCGGCTCGTCGCTGCAGGTCGCGGAGCCGATGCCGGAGTACT
This sequence comes from uncultured Actinomycetota bacterium, assembly GCA_963830495.1. Lineage (GTDB taxonomy): Bacteria > Actinomycetota > Actinomycetes > Propionibacteriales > Nocardioidaceae > CAWHMS01. Next base: position 107,776 of record CAWHMS010000002.1, read on the forward strand.
CCGAGGTGCACGCGGCCGTCCAGGACTTGATGGCCGGCATCGAGCTCGGCGATCCGCAGGCGACGCCGCCCGCGATCTTCGCCGTGGTCGATGCCGAGGAGCCGCCGCTGCGGATCTTCCTGGGCCGCACACCCCAGGCCCTGGCGAAGCAGACCTACGCCGCCCGGATCGCCGAGTGGGACGCCTGGGAGCCAGTCTCGATCACCGCCTTCGGCCACTGACCGGCGCAGGTCGAGCAAGGGTCAGCGAACGGGGACGACATCGGTCAGCCCGCAGGGAGTACCGCATGGTTGCGGTACATGCGGATTCTGGTGATCCGGGCGACGTCTTGGCTGAGGTGGCCGGCGCGCGTCAGTTCGCGGGCCCAGGCACGATGCTGGCGTGGCGAACAGTCAAGCGAGATTCGCCATCAACGCCGTTGACCCAGACATCCGTGTAGCGGAATGCGCAGTCGAAGTCCCGCCCCGCGAGCTCTCCAGCCTGATGCGGGAGAACGAGGACGACGGTCGCGCCACCAATGCGGCGCTCCTCGACCGATTCGATGCGGAACTCCCGTAGTGAATGAGCAGCCATTGCGTGCGGCTCGCGGGTGTTCTGAGCCATCCGGCGGTGGTGATGGTGAAGTTTTCGGCGAGCAGCTTTTCGAGGCGCGGCCGGTCACCGTTCGCGATGGCGCGCAGAAAGGCCTCCTCGAGATCCCGAACCACAGTGCTCACGCCATGACCGTACTCGGCTACCTCGGGGTCGCAGCCCGAGATTCCCACTGCCAGCAGCCTGGTTGGGAGGAGTCTGCTCATTACCGCAGCCGCCCGGTTTGTGTCCTCTGACGTGACGCTGTCGACGCGTGTCGGTGCCTTAGGGTCACCGCGTAGGCCCGAAGCATCGGAGGCGGGTGCGGTGGCTGACACGGGCGTTGTGGACCGGGACGGCTTCATGTTGGAGTGGATCCGAGAGGGTCACGGGTTCCCGATGATGGTGTTGGGGCGCGGCGCTTCTACCCCCGGTACTTCCCGCAGGCGCTGCGGGAACCCTTCGAGATCGTCTTCTGCGACCTGCGCCAGTGGGCGCCGACGCCGGACGGTTTCGACATCGACACGATCACCCTCGACCCGTTCTCCGAGGACGTTGAGGCCATCCGGCAGGCGACCGCGTTGGATCGGCCGATTGTGGCAGGTCAGTCGCAGCACGGCACGCTCGCATTGGCCTACGCCCAGCGCTGCCCCGATCGAGTCCGAGGCGTGCTGGCGATCGCCGCCGGCCCACCGGCCGGCAGCGACGACGGCCTGGAGTCGTCGGAGGGCTTCTTCCAGCGGGATGCAGACGCGGACCGCTTGGCGGCTCATCAGCGGAACCTGGCGACCCGTCCAGTGCCGGAGTCGGTCGAGAACATGTCGGACTTCGTCGACAGCTACGTCGCCGGCGGCGCCACAGGCTGGTACGACCCGACCTTCGACTCCTCGCCGCTGTGGGAGGGCGTAGAGATGAATCTCGAGGTGGAGGACCTGGTGTTCGAGCCCGAGATACTCGGCGGGTTTCGCGTTGACACCCTCGACGTGCCGGTCTTCCTCGCGCTGGACCGCTACGACTACGGGATCCCGTACTACGTGTGGGACGAGCCGAGGAAGAGCCTCTCTGACCTCCGCTACAAGCTCTACGAGAGGAGCGGACACCGCCCGCCGTACGAGCAAGCCGGACGAGTTCACCGCAGACGTCGTGGAGTGGTCCAGGACCTTGTGACGGGGTGAGATCCAGTGCTCGCCCAGGTGACCGATGAGTTGGCTGCCTACCTCGCTCCGGACAAGCTGTTCGGGCCCCGCATGCGACCGGACTGCCCAAGATCAGCGATTCCGCCCGATGACGAGTAGTCGGTGCATCTCGAACAGGAGCGAAGGCGAGGGCGCCATCTCGGCGACAATCCGTGACGAGCATCTCGCCCCGCCCGTACTACGCCCGGTTGGGCAACTCTGCTTGACAGTCATAAGCGGCGGTTAGACGCACCTCGACCCCGCGCCCCCTTCCGACGTCGATGAGCAACGATCAGACGACGTGTGCCTCGAGGAGCGACTGACGCTCCGTGGGGATAGTTCGTGCCAAGCGCCATCCGGTGGAGGCGAGCAGCTCGTCGTACTCACGCTCCGTCCGTTCGCGGCCGCCGACCAGGATGAGCATGTCAATGTCGATGTCTGTCGCTTCGAACCCCTCGTCACCTTCGGGCACCACGAACTCCATCAGCAGCAGGGTCGAATCAGTGCCGGCAGCCTGACGGACCGCCCTGAGGATTGCGCACGCCTCGTCGTCTGCCCAGTCGTGGACGATGTTTGACAGCACGTAGCAGTCGGCTTCTGGTAGGGGGTCGACGAAGAAGCTTCCGGCCATGGCCGTCATCCGGTCATGCAGCACAGCGTCCTTGACCACGTGCGCCTGGTCGAACACGATGCCGTGCGCCCCGGGTGTCTGCTCCAGGATCGCCTCGATGAGGTGCCCGCGTCCCCCGCCGATGTCGGCGATCACACGGAAGCTGGAAAAGTCGAATGCAGGTACTTGCGCGGCGATCCGGCGCCTTGTCATCGACGTCATCCCGCGGTCGTACACCGCCGACTCGTCGGGATGATCACTGAGGTAACCGAAGAAGCCGCGCTGGTCGTGGAAGAGAGTTCCCGGTTGCCCGGTGCGAACGGCGTCCTCCAGGTGCCGCACCGAGTTCCAGATAATCGGCAGGGCCATCAGTTGTGCCGTCTTGAGCAGCCCTAGCGGATGGTCGGAGCGCAGCAGCCGAGAGGCCTCGCTGTGGGCGACGCGATCACCATGGACTGAGAACAGCCCCAGCGTGACCAGGTGACGGAGCAAGCGACTCAGCGACCCCGCGTCGACGCCGAGCTCGGTGGCCAGCTCAGCGATCGATACCGGCTCCTCGCCGACCGCGTCGGCCATGCCCAGATTCGCCACTACGTGGAGGCATCTCGAGTCAACGAAACCCGCCATCAACGAACCGACGAGCTGGACCGGATCATCTCCGGCAGACATGTCCACTCCTCTCGACAACGCGCAGCCTAGGTGCCCCAGACAGGTCGCGCACGCTTCTGGTGCACGTTCGGGCTGATGCCCACTTCGTCAGCGGCTATTGGTCGATGCACGGCCTTCAAGCGGCCGAATGACGATCGCGGTGGACCTCTCAGCTCTAGTCTCAGTTGTCCCGATTCAGGCCCGTTCAGTGCTGGCCGTCGGCGTCGGTTTCACGCTCAGCGAAGGGCGGCGACACCCCGGAACCCCCGATCCCAGAGTTGGAAAGCGGGTTGGGTTAACAGCCCTCAGGGGTTCGAATCCCCTATCCTCCGCCACCGAAACCAGGCGCTGACCTGGAAGAACTACCGAGGCGAGTCGCGGGCCGTTCCGCCGGCCGCGTGCGCCATGGCTGTCCACCCTGCGGTGGAGTCGCGGCGTACCGGTCGTGAGTCAGCCGTGGTTGGGCCGGGTGCGCGCAGCCTGGGCGTCCAGAGCGGACTCGAACGATTCTTGGGTCCATTCTTCGGCGACGGCCTGGCGGACCAAGTCGGCTTGGGTCTGGGGTGCGATGCCCCCGATCGGCTGGTCAAGGTCGAGGTTGGTCGGGAAGGCGTAGCCCTCGGCGGAGGCGGCGATGATGTTGTGCAGGTAGCTGTCGGAAGCGCCGGCCGCCTTCTTCTCCAGCAGCACCGGGAACAGCGCCCGGCACATCGCGACCCGGTCGACGGCCTCCATCGCGCGGCCGAACGGTGAGGACACCTGCAGCAGATTGGCCATCCGCCGGACGCTGGTCGAGACGTTGGTGCCGGCGCCGTGGAACAGCGCCGGATTGAAGAATGCGGCGTCGCCCTTCTCGAGCGGAAGCTGGGTGTAGTTCTGCTGGAAGTGCTCGGTGAACTCGGGCAGGTGGAAGGCGAGGTAGCCGGGCTCGTACTGATGTGAGTAGGGCAGGTAGAGGGTCGGGCCGGTCTCGACCGGCATGTCGCAGTGCGCCACCGCGCCCTGCAGGGTAAGCGCCGGCGACAGCCGGTGTACCTGGGCGGGGAATCGGGCGGCAGCCACGGCGTCCATGAAACCGAGGTGGTAGTCACGATGAGCGGTCTGCGCCTGACCACCGGGGTTGACCACATTGACCTGCGAGGTGATCTGGTAGTCCGGACCGAGCCAGGACTCGCTGATCAGCGCGATGATGTCGTTGGCGTAGTACTCCGCGAACACCGCGGGTTCGGTGACGGCCAGCTTGTCCAGCGCACCCCAGACCCGGTCGTTCGCGCCGGGCTTGGCGAAGTGGTCTCCACCGGTGCCGCCAGCCGCCTTCTCGACGGCGATCTGCGCGAGGAACGCTTCGGTGGCGCGGTCGACAACCGAAGCGTCTCCGAAGGCCTGCTTGAACACCACGATGCCCGGGCCGTCGGTTAACGCTCGCATGAGTTCGCTCTGCACCGCGGCCCGGTCGGAGCGGGTTCCGACTGCCGCGCGGAGCTTTCCGCCGTAGATCAGCACGTTGCGCTCGATGGCGTCTGCGTGGGGGTAGTCCGACAGGCGCGTCTGCTGCTCGACGAGGGCAGCGAAGTCGTCGATCGAGCAGTCGGCTGCCGAGAGCCATCCGGTCGTGCGGGAAGCGGTGAACGCGGTCATGTCGTGACTTCCTTCGTGGAGTGAGGTAGGTCGCCAGCCTACGAGACTTGTGCGAGCAGGTACACCTCAACAATCCATCAAGAACACCTCACTCGTTTCTTGACCCGGCCGTCATCAATCCATCAGATTGTGTGGATGGGACACCCGTATCCGATCCGGGAGATCGCCCGGCAGGCCGGGCTCAGTGAGGCCACCGTCGACCGGGTCCTCAACAACCGGCCGGGGGTGCGCGCCAGCACCGTGAGCAACGTGCGGCAGGCCATCACCGACCTGGACCGGCAGCGCAGTCAACTGCGACTGAGCGGCCGCTCATTCTTGATCGACGTTGTCATGCAGGCCCCGGACCGGTTCTCCTCTGCGATCAAGTCCGCGTTGGAGGCCGAGTTGCCGTCGCTGCGGCCGGCCGTGATTCGATCCCGGTTCGACTTCCGGGAGACGGGCCGTCCAGCGGACATCGTGAAGGCCTTGGACGGCATCCGCCACCGAGGATCCAAGGGCGTCGTACTCAAGGCGCCCGACGTCCCCGAGATCACCGACGCCATCGCCAAGCTCGCCCAGTTCGGGATACCCGTCGTCACGCTGGTCACCGACATTCAGCTGAGCCGGCGCGTCGCCTACGTGGGGATCGACAACCGAGCCGCCGGCTCCACCGCGGCGTACCTGATCGACCGACTGCTCGGCGACCACCACGGTGACGTGCTGATCGCCTTGAGTCGCAGTGCCTTCCGGGGTGAGGAAGAGCGCGAGATCGGATTCCGGGCCACGATGCGGAGCCGCTCCGCCGACCGGGCGCTGATCGAGCAGACTGACACGGACGGGCTCGACGCCACCGTCAGGGAGTCAACCCTACGGACGCTGCAACGAAACCCCGGCATCAACTCCGTCTACTCCATCGGCGGCGGCAACCGGGCCATCCTCGAGGCATTCGACGCCGCCGACCGTCGCTGCCAAGTGTTCGTCGGGCACGACCTCGACCGAGACAACCTGCAACTGCTCCACGACGAGCGTCTGAGCGCCGTCTTGCACCACGACCTCAGATACGACATGCGGCTGGCGTGTCACATCATCATGCAAGCCCAGGGCGCCATCGACGGTCCGATCGAATCCGTCCGATCCCCGATCCACATCGTGACGCCATACAACATCCCGGCGCCACCAACATCCTGAACTCATCGAGGACACGGTCAGCGGCATCAGTTCACGCTCGCATGTGGCCGTGAGCCGAAGGCGCCCGCATAGTCTCAGGTGCTCTCGTCGGGACCCGTCCAACTGCTTGACCTACTGAAATCAGTCAGCAATCATTGACTCAATGTTCGACGAGCAAGCGTTGTCCCTCGAAGACCGAGTCGCTCTGCATGCCGCGTTGGCGGACCCGGCCAGGTTGGCGATCGTCGACGCGCTGGTCTGGGGTGACCGCTCCCCCTCGGAACTGCAGCGTCAGCTCGGCCTGCCGTCGAACCTGATGGCGCACCACCTCAAGGCACTCGAGGCCGCGGGGCTGGTGACCAGGCATCGATCCGAGGGCGATAGACGCCGCACCTATCTCCGCCTGGTCCGCGAGGCGTTGAACGGTGTCCACCCGCTGCCCGCCGATGCTGGCGACGCTGCGCGCATCGTCTTCGTCTGCACGGCCAACTCGGCCCGGTCGCAACTGGCCGCCGCTCTGTGGCGGAGGAGCAGCATTGTCCCGGCCGCCTCCGCCGGCACCCACCCGGCCGAACGCGCGGCTCCCGGCGCGGTCGCTGCCGCCCGACGCCACCACCTCCCACTGAGACCGCACCGCCCGCGGGCGTTCCACGACGTGGCAACCGTCGACGACCTGCTGGTCACGGTGTGCGACAACGCCCACGAAGAGCTCACCGACCGTACGACGCTGCACTGGTCCGTCCCTGACCCGGTCGCGGTAGGCACCGACGCCGCGTTCGACGCCGCCTTCGACGAGATCACGTCACGCATCGCCGGCCTAGCGCCGCTGCTGACACCCCACCCATCCTCGACCGAGGAGCACACCTGATGTCCCACCCGCCCGCCAAAGCCACCATCAGCCTCGACCAGACGGTCGCCCTCAAGACCGCCGCAAGCCGTCTCTCGCAGGAGTTTGGCTCAACCTTCGGCGTCGAGACGATCGAGCGCTTCCTCCACTCGTCCTTCGACCAGTTCGCCCGCCGCGCCACGGTCACCACCTTCTTGCCCGTGCTGGCCGAGCGCTTTGCCCGGCAGCGCCTGCAGGCGCTCGCGAGGGTGGAGGACAAGACTCATGACGGTCGGCCGGTCGTGCTCTTCCTCTGCACCCACAACGCAGGTCGCTCGCAGATGGCGCTCGGCTTTTTCGAGCGTCACGCGGGCGACCACGCGATCGCCTGGTCCGGCGGCTCCGAGCCGGGTGAAGAGGTCAACCCGGCTGCGATCGCGGCGATGGCAGAGCGAGGAATCGACATCTCGGGCGAGTACCCCAAGCCATGGACGGACGAGATCGTCCAGGCTGCCGATGTCGTGATCACGATGGGCTGCGGCGACGCCTGTCCGATCTTCCCCGGCAAGCGCTACGAGGAGTGGACACTCGACGACCCGGCCGGGATGCCGGTCGAGGATGTGCGCCCGGTGCGCGACGACATCGAGAGGCGCGTGCTCGGGCTGCTCTCCCAGCTCGGGGTCCGCTAGACGGTCAGAGTCTGCGCGAAACGGGCGCACGATCCACCCCTTCTCCGTACGCTCTCTCCATGAGCTCCAATCTCGCGTGCGTGGGGCTAGGAGTCGCCGACCACGAAGAGCTGACCAGCCTGGCCCAGGCTGCGCTCGACCACGCCGAGGTGATCGCGGAGCCGCCGGGGAGCACGGTCTGGCGGTGGCAGGATCCGAGCGGTGCGCGACTGGTCATCACGCTCGACGACGACGGCGTCGTGGCGGACCTGCTCCCGTCGTTCGCCGGCCGACCCGGCGCCAGGTTGGCAGGCTGCGTGCCCGTGCACGGAGCGCTCTCCCGGGCCGCGGTGGTCGACAGCTCTGGAGAGCAGACGACCGCGATGGCCTTCGGTTCCGAGCAGCAACGCGTGCTCATGGCGGCCAACGTGCCCTACGTCGGCGAGGCCTCGGTCTCGGCACTCGCGGTCGACGTGACCGTGCACCCCGACGAAACGTCGTTCGCCGCCTCGGAGGCGAGCCTGCTGGATCCCACCCACGCCCAGACAGCCGAGCCGGCACCGCCGGAGTATGTCGAGCGGGGCTGGCCCTGGCCACCCCGCATGGCGGCGACGTCATTCGTGTCGCACGGGGTCATGGGCGAAGCAGCCGACGCCGACGCGCACGCCTGGCTGGCCGGCACGGTCATCACGGCCGAGCGGCGTACGGTCGCGATGACGGGTCAGAGCTTCATCCGCGCCAGGGTGGCCACGGTTGGGTTCGAAGCCGACGTGTGCATGGCGACCGACCGCCACCACGAGGTGCCACAACCTGGTGCCGTCGTGTCGGGCACGGTCTATCTGGTGGCTTCCCTCGACGGCCTCACCTTCGCGATCCCGCGCACGCCCGGGGCGCGGGCGGCGCGCCGACGACGCTGGTTCAGCCGCGCCTGACCGGCGTGTGAGCACGCCTCACTACACTCCTGCCAGTGATCTTCAAAGGTGTGCGGGACTCGAGGCCGTACCCCGATCACGGGCTCGCGCCTCGTGACTGGGCGGGCCTGCCGCCGCATCAGGTTCGCCTGGACCAGTTGGTCACCACGAAGGACACTCTCGATCTGGCGACGCTGCTCGACGACGACTCCACGTTCTACGGCGACCTGTTCGCGCACGTGGTCGAGTGGCGAGGCGAGCTGTATCTCGAGGACGGGCTGCATCGGGCCTTGCGCGCGGCACTGCAACAGCGGCAAGTACTGCACGCCCGCGTCCACGTCATCCGGGGCTGACAACCATACGGGGCGAGCGCCGCACGCAGATCCGCTGCGAGGCGCGGATCCTTCTCCGGTCCTACCCTGGGAGCAACGAGAACTCGAGGGGTTGGGGTGAGGCTGCGGACACCGCTCACGCTGCTGGTGCTGCTGGGCATCCTGCTCGGCGGCGCCTGGTACGGCTGGGCGACGATCACGAGCCCGGACGAGGACGAGCCTACGGCACGACCTGTCAGGGCCGAGCCGACCTGTAGCACCAGCCAGGTCTACAAGAAGGGCACCCGCATCAAGGCCAAGACCATCACGGTCAACGTCTACAACGCGGGTCTGATCAGTGGCCTTGCCGGCGACACGTTGGAAGCCTTGGTCGACCAGGGCTTCCGCCGTGGCAATGCCGACAACGCGCCGCTGGGTGTCAACGCCCGCAACGTCACGATCGTCACCAACGCCGACAACTCCCCGCAGGTCTCGCTCGTCGCCCGGCAGTTCGAAGGCCCGGTCCGGGTCATCAAGGGCGACCCCATCGCCAAGGGAGTCACCGTCATCGTCGGTGACGCCTTCGTCGGGGTCGACTACGGGGCCGAGCGCAAGCTGGTGCTCAAACGCAAGGTGACGACCTGCACCGCGGCCGATGGCCGCGGACGCCAGGGCCAGTCCTGATCATCGGCCGCGACGCGCCCAGCCCGCCAGCCGACCGCCGCGACTGACCTCCTGCAGCCGTCGCTCGGTGGCGTCCCGGCTCCGTCGGGGAGTCACGATCAACATCTCGTCGCCGCGACGGAGCGTCGTACGTCGATCGGGCGTGAAACTGCTGCCGTCACGCACCACCAACGACACGCTTGCCCCCCTGGGAAGCCGCAGCTCAGCGATCTCCACGCCGTGCAGCCGCGACTTCGCCGTGATCCGCACCTGCAGCAGGTCTGCCGCGATCCGGTCCAGCGGTGCCGCCTCGACGTCGAGGTCCCGCGCTCGCTCCACCGTGACGCCCAGCCGCTGCGCGAGCCACGGCAGCGTGGGAGCCGTCGCGAGCGTCAACACGATCACCAGCACGAAGACGACGTTGAAGAGGTCGGTCGCCTGGGTCACCTGTTCCGACAAGGGGATGGTGGCCAACACGATCGGTACGGCGCCGCGCAGCCCGGCCATAGACATGAAGGCCTGCTCGCGGCCGGGTACCCGCAGCGGCACGGCACAGGCGATGACACTCGCGGGCCGGGCCAACGCCGTGAGCGCGATCCCGATGACCAGACCCGCCACTAGGTGCTCGACCTCGAACGTGTCGGGCGAGGCCAGCAGCCCGAGCATGATGAAGAGCCCGATCTGTGCGAGCCACGCCAGCCCCTCGGAGAAGGATCGGGTCGTCGCCCGGTGCGGAAGCTCGGAGTTGCCCAGGATCAGGGCGGTGATGTAGACCGCGGCGAACCCGCTCAGGTGCAGAGTGGCAGCGCCGCCATACGACAGCGCGGCCAGGGCCATGACCGCGAGCGGGTAGAGGCCTGAGGCAGGCAGTGCCACCCGCCGCAGGATCCAGCCGCCGCCGAGCCCGACGGCCACGCCGACCACTGTGCCCCCGAGCAGCTCGGCAGCGACCAGCCCGAGGAAGCCGAGCACGCCGTGCTCGAGGCCAGCTTCGGAGCTGAGCAGCGTGACGAGAAGCACTGTCGGTGCGTCGTTGAGGCCAGACTCTGCCTCCAGCGCACCCAGCACCGACGACCGCAGCGGCACCCTCCGGAGCACCGTGAACACCGCGGCCGCGTCGGTCGGTGAGGTGATGGCGCCCAGAAGCAGCGCGAGTTCCCAATCCAGCCCGAGAGCGAAGTGCGCCACCGCCGCCACGATGCCGGTGCTGACCGCCACTCCGACGGTGGCGAGGAGCAGCCCCAGCAGCATCGAAGGCCGCACCTCGGTCCATCGCGTCGTGAGGCCACCTTCGGTGAGGATGACGACCAGGGCCGCGAAACCGAGGGCGTGTGCGGTCTGGGCATCGTCGAACCTGATACCGATGACGGCCTCACCCAGCACGACGCCCATGGCGAGATAGATGAGCAGGCTCGGCAGACCGACGCGGACCGAGGCCCGCACCGCCATGATGGCCAGCAGCAGGATGACAGCCCCGGCCAGAAGCATCTGGTCGAGAGTGTCGACGTCCACCGCCTCACCCTATTGGGACCTGCATCCGTCGGCCGGGTCGAGCCGTACGCACGAGGCCGAGTCGGCTGTTCGTAGGTTTACCCGGGAGTCGCCCGTTTCCTAGCCTTGTCTGCAACGGTGATTGTCGACTCGACTGGTCATGAGGGTGCGGTCGAGCAGGCAGGCACCAAGTGCCTCAGCCCCCGATGAGGCAGCAGTTTCCACCGTGGCGTCGATCGGTTGGTACCGACGATCGTCAACGACGCGGAACTGCTCTACGTGAAGGGCCCGCCTCAAGCTCGGGACGGGCCCTTCACGCGCGCCTCGCGCTCGGCCAGGCTGAGCCGCGGCAGGAAGACCTGGACAAGGGGGCCGATCGCCACGGCATACAGCACCGTGATCACACCTAGCGTTCCGCCCAGCAGCCAGCCGAGTGCCACCACCGTGGCCTCGATGGACGTGCGCACCAGACGAACCGAACCTCCGGTGCGCCGTACCAGTCCGGTCATGAGGCCGTCGCGCGGGCCAGGTCCGAGGCGGACCCCGATGTACGCCGCCGTGGCGACTCCGTTGAGCACCACTCCGGCGACACCCACCAGCGACCTGGCCGACAACGACTCGACCCCGGGTAGCGCGACAAGCGCGGCATCCACCGTGATCGCGATGACCACGACATTGGTGAGGGTGCCGATGCCGGGCCGTTCACGCAGCGGAATCCACAGCAGCAGCACCACCACACTGAGTGCGAAGATGGCCACGCCCATGCTCACGTCGAGTTGGCGGGACAGGCCCTGGTGCAAGACGTCCCAGGGCATGACACCGAGCTCGGACTCGATCATGAGCGCCATCGACACTCCGTAGAGCACCAGCCCGGCATAGAGCTGCACCAAGCGGCGACCCATGGCCGCCGGGAGCGCGGGGACTGCCGCGCCGGGGCGAGGACGGAGCCGGGTCAAGGAGGTCACTCCTCCAGAGTGCCGTAGGATTGGCCTGTGAAAACCAGTCCAAACGCTGGGAACTGGTCTGGCTTCGACGCGAGCGTCGCCACCGCTCTCACGGGTGTCGCCGAACAACGCGGACCCCGGTACGCCGCCCTAGCCGCCCGGCTGCGGATGCTCATCAGCGACGGACGCATCCCGGTCGGGACACGGCTGCCTTCGGAACGCTGGTTGGCCGCCGCGAGCGGGCTCAGTCGCGCCACCGTCACCTCCGCCTACCGGGTACTAGCGGATCAGGGCTGGGCAGAGACACGGCGCGGCTCCGGCACGTGGACGCGACTCCCCTCCGCGCACCACCGCCAGGGCGCATGGGCACCGCAGCCGGCGGAAGAGGGCGTGATCGACCTGACCCACGCCGCCCAGTCCGCACCGCCCCAGGTGCGGGCTGCCTTCGGCGCCGCACTCGACGAGCTCCCGCGCTATCTGCCTGGCCACGGATACTTCCCCAGCGGACTGCCGGAGCTGAGGGCCAGGATCGCGGCCCGCTACGCGTCGCGTGGCCTGCCGACGGACCCGGAGCAGATCATCGTCACGTCTGGTGCCCTGCACGGGGTTGCTGTGGCGCTGCGCCTCTTGCTCGGCGCGGGAGATCGGATCCTCGTCGAGCATCCGACGTACCCCAACGTGCTCGATGCCATCGACTCGCATCGGGCCGAGGCCGTTCCGGTCCCGCTGGACAGTGCCGCCGGCTCCTTCGCGAGCGCACTGCTCCGGATCAGTCGCCAGACCGCCCCCCGAGCTGCGTACCTCATGCCGGACTTCCAGAACCCGACCGGGTTGCTGCAAGACCACGACGCCCGGCGTCGTGTCGCCGCGTCACTCGAGCAGGACAACGTGGTGGCGATCATCGACGAGACCCTGGCCGACCTCGGTCTCGACGAGTCGGCGCCGGCGCCGTTTGCCGTCCACGCTCGCCCGGAGCTGGCGATCACCGTGGGCACGCTCAGCAAGAGCGTGTGGGGCGGCTTGCGAGTCGGCTGGCTGCGAGCTGATCGGAGGACCGCGCAGCGTCTCGCCGCGGCGACGACACGGGAACAGCTGTCCGGACCCCTGCTCGAGCAGCTCGCCGCCTGCTTCCTGCTCGACGACTTCGATGTGATCCTGGATACGCAGCGGGATCGGCTTCGCCGGCAGCGTGATCTGCTGCTCTCCGCGCTGGCGGAGCACCTGCCGAGCTGGCGGACTCGTACGCCGTCCGGTGGCCTGGTGGCCTGGTGCCAGGTCGCGTCGATCAGCTCCTCTGCACTCGCCTCTGCCGCGCCAGGCCGGGGCCTGCGCCTCGCTGCTGGCCCGCGCTTCGGGCTCGGCACCGCCTTCGACGACCGGCTGCGGCTGCCCTTCACCCAACCGGCTGAGGTGCTCGTGACGGCGACTGAGCGACTGGCCGCCCTCGCAGCCGACGTAACCCCTGTCGTCGCGGCTGAGGAGGCCGCACGCGAGCTGGTGTTGTAGTCCCAGGGGCGGGCACACCGTGAATGCCCGCAGCCCCGGGCTTCGGCGCCCGATCCGCCGCCGAGCGGACCCGCTTGTCGTGGGCGATAAGGTCCGGCCATGCCTCGTCTGGTCTTGATCAACGGCGCGCCGGGATCGGGCAAGTCGGTGATCGCACACGACCTCGCTCGGGCCGGGAGGATGACCCTGGCGCTGGATGTCGACGCGATCAAGCACTCCCTGGGACGTTGGGAAGAAGACCCGTCCCTATCGGGGCTCCATGCCCGCAGACTCACGCTTGCGATCGCGCAGGAGCATCTCAGAGCGGGCTACGACGTCGTACTTGGGCAGTACGTGGCTCGAACGGCGTTCATCGAGGACCTTGCAGCACTTGCGGAGCGACTCGATGCTCGGTTCTACGAGTTCGTTCTCGACATCGACGTCGCCACGCTCGCGGATCGCCTCGCCGGGCGTGCGGCGGCCCCGGATCGCCCGGAGCACGAGGTCAACAACCGGCTCGTCGGTCCGGACGATGCGAGCCGACTTGTGGCGTCCATGGAGGCGTTACGAGCGATCCGTCCTCGCGCGATCTGGGTTGATGCTGGGGGGTCGCGCTCCTCGACCCTGGCTCTCGTTCGCGCCGCACTCGAGGGCTGAGTCGCGCATCTCAGCGCCGGGCAGCGCCCGAGGTTGCGGGCGCCGGTCCAGGACAGCAGCACCGTCAACGCCATCACGACGTGTGCCAGGCGACCGCATGAGCACTCACGGTCGCCCACCCAAGAACCATCCAGGCCAGACCGAGGCAGACCAGCGGAATCTCCAGCAGCCGCTCATCGATCTCCGAGAGCGCGCCTCCAACGACGAGCGAAGGAACCATGGAGAACCCGACCCACCAACCAAGGGGCGCCGGCCACCGGCCGCGCCTGGGGAGCGTAAGGAGCCCGATCAGCAGCGCCAGGGACGAGAGGGCGAGAGCTGAGCCCCACACCTCACCTGCAAGATCGCTCAAGACCGCCGCAAGGCCGGCCACGGATGACAACGCGGCAAGAGCCAGTGCCCAGGCGCGGCGTCGCCTCAGGGGAATCGTGGAGTACCCGATGCTGAAGAGCCCGACACCGAAGAAGACCGGCGCCGCTTCGAAGAGCAATGGCGGCTGCTCGCCGCCCAGCAGAATCACGATGCCCTTCAGGGTCCACGCCAACCCACCAAGGAATCCCGCCAGCCCACCGAAGCGGACCAGGCGTCCCTTCACGCTGTCCTCAGCTGCCGACACGGGCATGACCCACCACGACCACCTCAAGCGCCGATCCGCGCATCACCGAGCACCCCAAGCCGTGCACGAAGAGGCCACTAGTAGGGGTCGCGGCTACGGAGTCGGTCGAGGAGCGACTGCGCCAGGTCCGCTCCTCGAGCGAGGACGCCCAGGATCGCGCGGAGCAACGTCTGGCGAGGTCCCGACGGGCGGAAGAAGTCGGCCACGACGTCCGCGATGTCCAGCGCATGACTGTCACGAGCGCTGGGTCCTTGCTCGATCTGGACACCGCCGCAGGGGCTGAGCCGGTTGACGAGGTTGTTCGGATCGTCGCCGCTGTACTTGTCGGTGGGCAGAGCGACCCGCGCCCCGAGGCCTACTGGGAGCACCTGGCCGATCGCCAGCGCAAGCCCCTCCTTCACGTCGGCGGGTGCGGTGCCTCCGATCAGCACTCCCGGTTCGTCGTCGAAGCCATGGAAAGCCACGGCATGGGTGAAGCGCCGAGGGATCACCGAGTCGAGAAGCGGGAAGCAGGCTGGGTTGAGGTCGGAAGAAGTGACGTGCCAGCGGGCGAACGCCCCACCGCCTGGCCTCCAGCCCTTACATCGCCACGAACTGGCACGTTGCGGTCCGAGGCGTTCGGCGGCGCGCTCCGCCTGCTCGTCGGTGTGCTCCTCGATGTCGCCGCCATGGGGAGCGATGGCGATCAGGTGAGCTTGGCGGCCGTCATCCGCCAGCCGCTCGACCAGCTCACCGGCATCCCTCGCCTGGATGTCGGACAGGTCCGGATCGACGACCTTGGTGTCCACGACACCATCGAACTCGCCGTCGTCGTGAAGCCGTCGTCGGCCGCCAAGTCCCATGCGCACGACCGGCTCGGTCGTCTCGTGCAGCATCTCGGTCACGGTGTAGAGCGCGAACTCGTCGCCGCGATGGATCCTCATGTGCTGGCCAAGTCCGCCGTCGAGCGACACCAGCAGCCTGGCTGCGGGAGCGCAGTGCTCTCGGCGGTCCCTGAGATCCGTTTGGGTCTCGATCGCCTTCTTGACCGACACCGGCGTTGTGGCCATGAAGGATCTCCTTCCGCGGTCGGCGCCCGAATCTGCCTGACCCAAGCCGAATGGTGTCGCCGCGATGGGATGCAGATCCGCCGCGACCGCGCGCATCCCTAGCGTTGCTTCTGTGACCTGCACCCAGCGCGCTGCCTCGCCCTCACTCGCAGGTCTGTTGTCCGTTCACAGCCGAAGCAAAGGGAGGGCTCGTTCTCGCCTCTATCTCCAACGTATAACGCGGTTGGGGGCTTGCGGCAAGAGCCGGCTCTTGCCGCAGAACCGCCTGCCCGGGCGAGGATCTACCGAAATGAGGTCACCCAGTGGGTGCGGTGATGTCGACGCACGACTCACGCGGGGAGTCGAACCGCTGGTGGCGCTTGCGGTGCGAGAAACGGGGCAGAGGTGCGAGTGTGCGCACCCCGGACTGCCCTGAGCGGCTGGCCGAGGCCGGCGTGCCGCTGATGCCGGCCGGTCAGCCGGTGCGCCAACTGGTGTGCGGGCAGCGGTGGCCGCGACGATGCTGCCCGACGCCCTCGCCTGAGAAGGCCACCAGTGTCGGCATGAACCACGGCCAATGCCGACGACTTCCCGCCACGCCTGGCCCGTCCGTCGATCGTCAGGGTCGTACTCGGTCGGCTACGTCGGCGAGATGGCACTGAGGCCGAGTGCCCGTGCGGAGTCGCTCATTCGAGTGTCGTAGGTGACGAGATGGTCAACGCCGATCCGCACCGCTGCCGCCAGGTGAAGCGCGTCGAGCGACCGAAGGCTTGGTCCGGGCAGCAGGCCCGCTTCTCGAAACAGCGACGCGGGTACCTCATAGAGATCGACTCCGTCGAGGAAGTCTGAGACGTCTTCCTGGCTGATGCCGATCTCGCGCTGCGCAACTCGACGCAACTCTGTGTCCAGCAGCCAACACCCGACGAGCACAGGGTCGGCCGCATCGATCGCGCTTGCGAGCGGGTCAGACTCCAGCTCCTCGAACAGGAGCTTCAGTGCGGCGGACGTGTCGACGTACCACCGGCTCAACGATCCCCTCGCAGCTCGTCGAGCAGGTCTGCAGTGGCGGTCGAAACCGTGACTCGTTGCCGTGACGCGTACTTCGGCCGCTTCTTCGCTGGGCGGTCACAGCGAAGGTCTGTGTCCTCAGTCGCAGGAACGAGACGGGCGACGGGGACACCGTGGCGTGTGATCGTGTACGTCTCGCCGGCTTCGACGCCCCGCACGATCGCGGCGTTGTCGTTGCGGAGTTCCCGCTGGCTGATTGTTCTCATCGCCGGATCGTAGCACTCTGTAGCACATGTCTCTCGACAAGACCGGGAGTTAACGCCGCACCAGCCCGGCATCGTCCCCGCTCGAGGCCGGTTCGAACGAACTAGGCCTGCGCGTCGGCGACCTTGGTGAGCAGTTGGGCCAGTTCGTGAGCCTCGGACTCGGACAGCGCAGCAAAGCTCTCCGGAGGCTCGCCCATCCGATCGGCGACTTTGGCGCGGAGCCGCTTGCCCTTGGCGGTGAGCTCCAGCGTCTTGATCCGCCGGTCGTGTGCGGATGGCCGGCGCTCGGCCAGGCCCAACGCCGTCAGTCGATCCGCGATCCCGGTCACGTTGGAGCTGTCGCAGTGCATGCGGACGGCCAGCTCGGACATCGGCCGGGGCTTGTCCAGGGAGATCAGCGCGATGCCTTGCATCCAGGTGAGCCCCAGCTCGTTCAGGATCGCGAATCGACGGCTCTTGTCGCGCAGGAAGATGCTCGAGATCAGACCCCACGCCTCACGACTTGCAGGGCTGGCGGCCGTCGGGGTGGCCGCATCGGCCCGCGTGGTCGTGGTCGTCGTACTCACGGCGGAATACTAACACACATATAAAGTTGAAGTTCATAGTCTTTCTGGTTTACCGTATCTGTCATGACCGACCCGAACTACGGCATCGCAGTCCACGACCTCCAAAAGCAGTTCAAGGACGGGCCGAAGGCGGTCGATGGGATCAGCCTGGCTGTCGCGCCCGGCGAGATCTACGGGTTTTTGGGGCCGAACGGCGCCGGCAAGTCGACGACCGTGCTCATCCTCACCACGCTGCTCCCGCCCGACGGCGGCTACGCCACGGTGCAGGGGTATGACGTGGTCAAGCAGGGCGCGCAAGTCCGGGCATCGATCGGCGCGGCGCTTCAAGAGGCCGCGCTCGACCCGATGCTCACCGGCCGCGAGCACATGCGACTGCAGACTGCCCTTCAGGGCCTGCCTCGCTCCACGCGCCGGGCACGTGGCAACGAGCTGCTGGATCGGATGGGATTGGCCGACGCTGCCGATCGCAGGGTGGGCGGCTACTCGGGCGGGATGAAGCGGCGCCTCGACCTCGCCCTCGCGCTTGTGCACGACCCGCGCGTGCTCTTCCTCGACGAGCCGACCACCGGACTCGACCCGCAGTCGCGCTCGGACTTGTGGCGGGAGGTGTCCCGGCTGGCGCGCGAGGCCGGCGTGACCGTCTTCCTCACCACGCAGTACCTCGAGGAGGCTGACGTTCTCGCCGACCACGTCGGGATCATCAACCATGGCCGGATCGTCGCGGAGGGTACGCCGGAGGCGCTGAAGGCCGAGATCGGTCGACCCACCCTCGAGGTCGTGCCGGCCGACCCGGCTGACCGGCAGCGGTTCGCGGATGTCCTCACGCGGTTCGGTCCGGCGGCATCCACGGCGAAGCCCGGCGCGGTCGCCGTACACCTGGACGACGGCGCTGATGCGCTCGCGTCGGTGATCCGCGGGATCGACGCCGAGGCGCTGCGGATGGACACCTTCCAGGTGCACAAGCCCACGCTCGACGACGTCTTCCTCGCCAAGACAGGCGAGTCGTTCGCCCAGGATGACCAGAGCGCCGCCGCTCCCTTCGAGGACGACTCCCGGCATCCGGCGGAGAGCTCCGCATGAGCTCCACCTCCACCCAAGTCGCGGAGCTGGCCAGGCGGTCGATCGTGCGGACGCTGAGGCAACCCGCGTCGATCGTCCCCGCTCTGCTCTTCCCCCTCATCTTCTTGTCGCTCAACAGCGGCGGGCTGGGATCGGCCACCAGGATCCCGGGCTTTCCGACCGACTCCTACCTGGCGTTCTTCCTGGCCGCGCCGTTCATCCAGGCTGCCTTGTTCGCCACCATGGGCGCGGGTACGGATGTGGCCAAGGACGTGCAGACCGGCTTCGTCTCCCGGCTCGCACTGACGCCGACCCGCGGAAACGCGCTGCTGTTCGGCCAGCTCGCCGGGGTTCTTGCGGTCTCGCTGTTCTCGTCCCTGACCTTCCTGGTCGTGGGCTTGGTGGCTGGAGTGACCTTCGAGTCGGGGATCCTGGGGATGGTGTTGATCATGGTGCTGGCGACCCTGATCGGCATCGCGCTGTCGTCGATCGGGGTGATGCTCGGCATGCGCAGCGGATCCGGCGAAGCCGTGCAGGGGATGTTCCCGCTGTTCTTCGTGTTCCTGTTCCTTTCCAGTCTGTCCATGCCGAGGCCGCTGATCGAGCAGGACTGGTTCCGCACGATTGCGACGTACAACCCGGTCTCCTATCTGCTCGAGGCGATCAGATCGTTGGTCATCACCGGGTGGGACGGTCGTGCACTGGCGATGGGCTTCGGCATTGCCATCGTGCTGGCAGCAGTCTCCGTCTTCGGCGCTTCACGTGCCGTGCGCATGAGGTGGACACGCACATGAGGCGCTTCTTCGACGTGACTGGTGCTGTCGCCTGGCGGACGATCCATCACTTCCTGACTCAGCCGGCCTTCTTGGTGCCCTCACTGTTGTTCCCGCTGTTCTTCTTCACCGCGTTCGCGGGCGCCTTGTCGGGCGTCGAGGCGATCCCCGGGTTCGACTTTCCCTCCGGCTACACGGCCTTCCAGTTCGCGTTCGTCATGCTGCAGGCGTCGGCCTTCGGTGGGGTGTTCGCGGGGTTCTCGATCGCGGCGGACTTCGAGTCCGGCTTCACCCGGCGGCTCATGCTCGCCTCCCCCGACCGGCGGGGAATCCTGGCGGGATACGCCGTTGCCGCGCTGTTCAGGGCGGTCGTGGTGTGGGCCATGCTCATCGTCGTGGCGCTGCTGGCCGGGATGCAGATCGACGGCGGCCCGGTCGACCTGGTGGGTCTCTACACACTCGCCGCGCTGGTGAATGTCACCGGCCTGATGTTCAGCGCCGGGGTGGCCATGCGGCTACGGACCATGCAGGCCGGGCCGGCGATGCAGATACCGGTCTTCCTGCTGCTGTTCCTCGCGCCGGTGTACATGCCGCTCGCACTGCTCGAGGGGTGGATCCACACTGCCGCCCGGATCAATCCGATGACCCCGCTGCTCGAGCTGTCGAGGGACCTGATCTCCGGCCAACCCCCCAACCTGTGGGCCTACGCGGTCGTGCTCGGGATGTTCGCCCTGCTGGCCCTGTGGGCGCTCACCGGACTGCGGCGGGCCGAGCGCGCCGGCGGATGATCTCAGCCGCGTATCCCGAGAGCGTGAGCATCGACGTTCCGGTGCTGCGGCGCTTCGAGAAGGTGCCCGGGCGTCCACAATAACCAGGTGATGATTCGAGTGTGGGAGTATGACGTCGCTGATGATGCTGTGCACGACTTCGAGCGGGCTTACGGCGCCGATGGTCTCTGGGCCCGGCTCTTCTCCTCGGCCAGCGGCTTCGGGGGTACGGAGCTCTTCGTATCGCTGAGCCGCCCCGGGCGCTATATCACGGTCGACCGGTTCAGCGACCAAGCTGCGTGGCGACGCTTTCAGGCGGAGCATCACGACGCCTACGTTCAGCTCGACGCCGAGACCGAACGACTGACGCTCGATGAGCGCGAGCTCGTTGGTCCTGACCTCGATTGAGCCATCGATGCGCATCAGAGGCGGGTCGCGGATCCGGTGACCTCGACACCGCCCTCGGCCGGGATGTCAACGAGCAGCAGGCTCGGCCGCCCCATGTCGTCGCCCTGGTGGATGGTGACCCGTCTCGACGGCGGGACCAGACCCAGGGACCGCAGATACCCGCCCAGTGCCGCGGCTGCGGCACCGGTCGCAGGATCCTCGACTACGCCGCCGGGCGGGAACGGGTTACGAGAGTGGAAGAGGTCGGCATGCTCCCGCCACATCAGCTGCATCGTGGTCCACTCCTGTTGGCTCATGATTCGCGCGAGCGAGTCGTAGTCGTAGTCGAGACCAGCTAGGACCTGCCGGCTGCGAACCGCCAGAACCGGATGATAGTTGCCGGCGAAGGCGACCGCCGGGGCTAGCGAGGCGTCGAGGGAGTGCTGTGACCACCCCAATGCTGCCAAGGTGCGATCGAGCAGGTCCGCCCGGATCGGTTGCACCGAGGGGGTGACGCTGGTCAGTGTCGCCAACAGCTGGGTGCCCTGCTGCCGAGTCCGCACCGGAACCAGGCCTTCTTGCGTCGCCAGGTCGATCCGGCCGGCGCCGTAGCGCTCGGCATACGCGACCGCTGCTGCGATGGTTGCGTGGCCGCAGAACGGAACCTCGGCGCGAGGGCTGTAGTAGCGCACGGCTGCATGGCTAGTCCCGCCAGCCTCGTTCCCGGTCCGGACTGTCGGGAAGAGGAAGGCTGTCTCGGAGAATCCGACCTGAGCGGCCACCGTCATCATCTCCGACTGGCTGAGCCCGTGTGCATCGAGCACGACACCGGCGGGGTTGCCACCCTGGTCGCTCGCGGCGAAGGCGGTGTATCGCAGAATCTCCGGGCTCATCAGCGGGCCACCGGTGGAGGCGCTGCCCCGACCCGTTCGCGGCCCTCATCCCAACTGATGGGGAGGTCGTCGGGGCGGCGCGTCCACCTCACGAACGTCGAGGTGAGCGCGGCATCCGCGTCGGGTGTGCCTGGCGTGATGCATGACAGGGCCGACATGAGCGACCTCCTTTCGACGCGACTTAATGACCTGACGGTACGAGCCTGACCGTGTTCGCGCCGGTGAAGCCGCTGGGTGGTCCTGCTCAGGAAAGCTGCGGGGTCGTGGCGCGCCGCCGCACCCTGGAGATCACTCCACCGGATCCCGTGGGACGCCGCCGTAAGGGCGGCGAAGACGTTGGGGTCACCGGAGCGCTCGGTGTAAGTCTCGTTCACGATGACAAGCATCAAACCGAAGCAGAACCCGTCATGATGATCAGATGGAACGGCGCCATGCTGCGGGGCGGCCCGATGGGCCAAGCGATGAGAGCCGGGCCCTGCAGATCCTGGCTTCCGAGCACTGGAGCTTGCTCGCTGCCCGGTCGATCGGCTGTAACGAGACCTTCGCCAGAGCCGGCCCTCGACAGAAGACTCCCCGAGCTGGGCAGTCTTCTGTCGATTGACGGGGGCGACGTCCTACAGAACCCCTTGAGCGGTGGCGGTGGGATTTGAACCCACGGTGGGCTTGCACCCACACACGCTTTCGAGGCGTGCTCCTTAGGCCGCTCGGACACGCCACCGGGCAGAAGGGTACCCGAGTCGCCCAGACCGCAGAAAATCGAGCACCGGCGTCACGTCAGCGGTGCTGGTCGAAGAACTCCAGCAGCAAGGCACGGGATTCGTCGGCGAGCACCCCACCCAGCACCTGGGGCCGGTGGTTGAGCCGCCGATCCCGGACGACGTCCCACAGGGACCCCACGGCGCCGGCCTTGTCGTCGTGCGCACCGAACACCAGCCGGGCAACCCTCGCCAGCACGATCGCACCCGCACACATGGTGCAGGGCTCGAGCGTGACCACGAGCATGCACCCCTCGAGACGCCACTTCCCGAGGTGCGCCGCCGCAGCGCGGAGGGCCACGATCTCCGCATGGCCGGTCGGGTCCGCGTCGGTTTCCCGGCGATTGCCGCCGGAGCCGATGACCGTACCGGCCGGGTCCAGCACCACCGCTCCGACGGGTACGTCGCCTGATCCGCTGGCCTGCCGAGCCACGTCGAGCGCCGTACGCATCGCGGCCACGACGGGATCGGAGGCCTCGACTCGCGACCAGGAGGTCGAGGACTGGCCGGCCGAAGACGGCACCATCTAGGTCGTCGCCGTGTCGATCATGTCGTCGAACTGCTCTCCGAAGCCGAGTCGCTCGGCGATGTCACCCAGCTGCTCGTCGGGATAGAGCTCCACCTCGTCACACATGGCACCCATCTCCATGGCCGGTACGCCGAGGTCGGCCACGATGCCGAGATCGCCGGCAGGCTGGATCTGGTCGTCGTCGTCGTCGGGTGGCGGCAGCTCGAGCTGTGCGAGCACGGCCCGCGCCAGCGGCGACTCGGTCGCTGCGCCGATGTCGGAGAGCAGCAGCCGCACCGACCCCCCGACCACCCGCGCCAGCAGGAAGTAGTCCTCGTCGACGCTCACCAGCCCCAAGGTGCCGACCTCGCTGGGAAGCTGACGCAGCGCGTGGGTGAGCACCTCGAGCGACGTGGCCGCCCGCGGGGGCAGGGGCGAGAGCTGCCACGAGCCCTCCTCGCGGTAGGCCGCGACTGCGAAGTCGATCGCAGTCGGGGACTCGGCGTCCATCGTCGTCATACCTCGATCGTCGCAGATCACCGGGGCAGTGGCGACCCCCGGCGGTGCCTGGGTGCGCGGGCGCGGGCTCCGCTCGATCCCGTAGGTTGGCGGCCATGCAGACACGCGTCATCGATCATCCGCTCGTGGCCCACAAGCTCACGGCGCTGCGCGACCAGGACACCGACTCCCCCACCTTCCGGCGGCTCGCCGAAGAGCTCGTGACGCTGTTGGCCTACGAGGCGACGCGCGAGGTCCGCACCGAGTCGATCCACATCACGACGCCCGTCGCGCCGACCGAGGGCCGCAAGCTCGCAGCTCCGAAGCCGCTGGTGGTGCCGATCCTGCGCGCGGGTCTGGGCATGCTGGAGGGGATGGTGCGGCTGCTCCCCACGGCCGAAGTCGGGTTCCTGGGGATGATTCGCGACGAGGACACGCTCACGGCGTCGACCTACGCCGAGCGACTGCCCGACGACCTGTCCGGGCGCCAGTGCTACGTGCTCGACCCCATGTTGGCCACCGGCGGAACCCTCGCGGCCGCCATCCGCTTCCTGGTCGACCGCGGCGCCGACGACATCACCGCGATCTGCCTGCTCGCCGCACCCGAGGGTTGCTCGCGGCTCGAGCGTGACCTGGCCGGCCTCGACATCCCCGTCACGATCGTGACCGCTGCGATGGACGAGAAGCTCAACGAGCGTGGCTACATCGTGCCCGGGCTGGGCGACGCCGGTGATCGGCTGTACGGCGTCGTCCACTGACCCGTGCCGTTTGCCATGTGCACATGGCAACTGGTCGCCGGACAAGGCAGACGTGCAATGTGAACAGACCAGTTGCCTGGTGTACATGGGAAATGGCGAAGGGTGCACCGGTCAGAGGATGCTGGAGACCGCGGTGCGGTGCGGTGCGGGTTGCTCAGAGGGACTTGACGGCCGAGAGCAGCTTGCCCATCGAGTCCTTCGCGTCTCCGAAGAGCAGTGTCGTCTTCGCGTCGAACAGCAGCTCGTTCTCGATCCCGGCGAATCCGGGTCGCATCGACCGCTTGAGGAAGACGATCTGCTTGGCGTCGGTGGCGTCGAGGATCGGCATCCCGTAGATCGGGGCTCCTGGCGTCGTCTTCGCCGCGGGGTTGACGACGTCGTTGGCGCCGACGACGAGCACCACGTCGGCCTGCTTGAACTCGCCGTTGATGTCGTCCATCTCCTTGAGCTGCTCGTAGGGGACCTGAGCCTCGGCCAGCAGCACGTTCATGTGACCGGGCATCCGGCCGGCCACCGGATGGATCGCATAGTCGACCACGATTCCGCGCTCCCCCAGCACGTCGACGAGCTCTCGCAAGGCGTGCTGCGCCTGAGCGACCGCGAGTCCGTAGCCCGGTACGACGATGACCCGGGACGCGTAGTTGAGCAGGATCGCGATGTCCGAAGGCCCAGCGGACCGGACCGGCCGGTCAGACGCCTCACCTGCCCCGAGCGTGGATCCGCCCTTGAGCGCCCCGAACAGGATGTTGGCCAGCGATCGACCCATTGCGGTGGCCATCATCCGGGTCAGGAAGGTTCCGGAGGCGCCGACCAGGGTGCCGGCGATCAGCAGCAGGGTGCTGCCCAGCACGTAGCCACCGGCCGCCACGCTGAGCCCGGTGAAGGCGTTGAGCAGTGAGATCACGATGGGTACGTCGGCACCACCGACCGGCAGCACCAGCAACACACCGAGAGCGAGCCCCACGACCGCGAGGACGACGCCGGCCCACATCACCGGATCGAGCGAGAGCGTCACGCTCAGGGCCACGCCGACCAACAGCGCCAGCCCAAAGGCCACCGACAGCCCCGGGAAAACGACTGGGCGGGTCGTCATGATCTCCTGCAGCTTCGCAAACGTGACGACGGAGCCGGCGAAACTGACCGTGCCCACCAGGATGGTGAACGCGGTCGCGACGAGGTCGAACGTAGGGTACTGGTCCGCGTCGGCAAGACCGGTGATCTCGTGGAGCTCCATCAGCGCCACCAGCGCGGCCGCGGCACCGCCCACGCCGTTGAACATGGCCACCAGCTGCGGCATCTGGGTCATCCGCACCCGGCGCGCGCCCAGGACACCGATCACGGTGCCGATCGCGATCGCGACCAGCATCAGCAGCTCGTGGCTCAGCTCTCCGTCGAGGAGCACTGTCACCACCGCCAGGGCCGCACCGAAGGCGCCGATCAGGTTGCCGTTCCGCGCCGTCTTGGGAGACGACAGGCCCTTGAGGGCGAGGATGAAACAGACCGAGGCAGCCAGGTAGGCGAGCGACGCCCAGGAGTCGGTCACTGTCGCGGCTCCTTCGCGCCCGTGCCGCGATCTTTGGTACGGCCGCTGCCCCGGCCACCGCTACGACCGCTGAACATCTCCAGCATCCGGTCGGTGACGACGAAGCCGCCGACAAGGTTGATCGTGGCCAGCACGATGGCGACGAGCCCGACGATCGTGACGGGGGTCGAGTCGCTGAGCCCTGTGACCTGGATGGCTCCGACCAGGATGATGCCGTGAATCGCATTGGCGCCTGACATCAGCGGCGTATGCAACGTCGAGGACACCTTCGAGATCACCTCGACGCCGACGAAGACGCTGAGCACGAAGAACGTCAGCCAGATGAGGTTGGCGTCGGTCATGACTCCCCTTCCGCCGCCGTACGGGTGGGCGCGTGCGTGATCTGTCCGTCGTGCGTCACGCACGTGCCCGCCACGATCTCGTCGTCGAAGTCGGGCGCGAAGGTCCCGTCCGCGGTCATCAGGGTCAGCAGGTTGACGAGGTTCTGTGCGTAGAGCTTGCTCGCGGGTTCGGGCAGTTGGCTGGGCACGTTTGCGGCACCCCACACCTGAGCCTTGCCGATCCGCACGAGCTCACCCGGCTCCGCACCTTCGACGTTGCCGCCCGACTCCGCGGCCAAGTCGACCACGACCGAGCCCGCCCCCATCTGCTCCACCATCTCCCGGGTGACGAGCAGCGGCGCCGTCCGACCGGGGACAGCCGCCGTCGTGATCACGGCGTCGGCAGCCGCGATGTACGGCGCGAGCAGCTCCCGCTGGCGCACGGCTCTGTCCTCGGTCATCTCGCGGGCATAGCCACCGGCGCCGTCGAGCGTCTCGAGGTCGAGCTCGATGGCGACCGCGCCCATCGACCTGATCTCCTCGGCCGCCGCGGCGCGTACGTCGTACGCCTTGACGACGCCACCGAGCCGCTTCGCGGTCGCGATCGCCTGCAGTCCGGCGACTCCGGCGCCGAGCACCACCACCTGCGCCGGCGGGATGGTGCCGGCCGCAGTCATGTTCAACGGCAGGAAACGCCGGAGCAGCGCGGCGGCGACAATCGCGCATCGGTAGCCGGCGACCAGCGCCTGCGAGCTGAGCGCGTCCATGGACTGCGCCCGGGAGATGCGCGGCACCAGCTCGGCCGCGAACGAGGTGACGCGCAGATCTCGGCGCTCGACGATCTCAGAGAGCTGCTGCCCGGTGGGCAGGAAGGACAAGGTGGCAGCGCCGGCGCTGAGCTGTCGCAGCTGCGGGCTGGTGAGTGGTTGCACCGACAGCACCACGTCGGCTGTGGCCAGTGACGCATCCTCGACGGTGGCGCCGGCTTCGACGTACTCGTCATCGGTGATGAGCGCTGCTACCCCCGCCTCAGGCTCGACAGAGACGTCGTAGCCGAGCCCGGTGACCTTGGCCACCAACTCGGGCACGAGGGCTACGCGCGCCTCGCCCTCGAGCGTCTCCTTGACGACCACGACCTTCACAGGCTCGAACCTAGATCACCCCGACCGCGACGCCTGCGACCTGGGCGAGGTGTTGCCGGAAAACCTGGCGGGGCACCCGCGTGTGGAAGCCGGGGAGCGCCGGATGATGCCGAGGCCCCCGGAGCCTTCTCTCGGATGGCAAGTAGGGATGCCATGCGAGGTTCTCGTCACGGCGATGTGACGACTCGCTTGCTGCTCTCCTTGGCGGCGGTGACCGGCAGCAGCGGGCGAGAGTGACGACCGCACGGATCTCGTCGTCGTTGGCGAGCGCGTTGTCCTCGTTGAGGTCGGCATACGGGATCGTCCAGGCGTGCGAACGCGCGACGCTCGCATTTGTTGTTGGACCGCTGCGGGTTGACGAAGAAGGTCGTGAAGCTGACGGCGTCGTCACCGGCAACGCCATCGTCACCGTCCTCCCGGTGTCGTCGCCGAGCAGCTTCCAGCTCTCGTGATAGCCGACGTTAGACGCTTGGTCGAAGGTGTCCCAGTTGACGGTGTACTCCAAGACGATGTCCGCGTTACCCGTGTTCTTGGTGACGGTGAACGTGGTGATGGTGGCTGTAGCCATCGTGGTTTCTCCCCCCCGTTTGTCGAGCCCGCTCGGTACGGGCTCGCTGTGTCGAAGGTAGGGAACAAGGGTTGTTGACGACCAGCGGGTAGACCCTCGCCTTCTTTGAACTAGGCATTTCGACGCCATCGAACTATGCAATCCGACACGACCGGTCAGCAGGAGTGTCGGCTTCATGCGGACTCTTCAGCCCGACACCCCTGCTGACCCGCGCAAATGCAAGGACTCAGTAGTACCAGGGGAAGGGTGACCAGTCGGGGTCGCGCTTCTCGAGGAATGCGTCGCGTCCCTCGGCGGCCTCGTCGGCGCCGTAGGCGAGCCGGGTCGCCTCACCGGCGAAGATCTGCTGGCCGACCAGGCCGTCGTCGACGAGGTTGAAGGCGAACTTCAACATCCGCTGGGCGGTCGGAGACTTCGCGTTGACCTTCGCTGCCCAGTCGAGTGCGACTCGCTCGAGCTCGGCATGGGGTACGACGGCGTTGACCATGCCCATCCGGTGTGCGGCCGCGGCGTCGTAATCCTCGCCCAGGAAGAAGATCTCGCGAGCGAACTTCTGCCCCACCTGCCGCGCGAGGTATGCCGAGCCGTAGCCGCCGTCGAAGGAAGCGACATCGGCGTCGGTCTGCTTGAAGCGGGCGCGCTCGGCCGAGGCGATGGTCAGGTCGCACACGACGTGCAGACTGTGTCCGCCACCCGCGGCCCAGCCGGGCACGACGCAGATGACCACCTTCGGCATGAAGCGGATCAGCCGCTGGCACTCGAGGATGTGAAGACGCCCAAGGCGAACCGCTTCAACACTGTGATTGCTTCCAGACCCGCCCGGACCTGCTGTGCTCGCGTCGTACTGGTATCCACTGGCCCCGCGGATCCGCTGGTCGCCTCCGGAGCAGAACGCCCAGCCGCCATCCTTGGGGGAGGGCCCGTTGCCCGTGAGCAGCACACAGCCGACGTCGGAGCTGACCCGCGCGTGCTCCAGGCAGCCATAGAGCTCGTCGACGGTGTGCGGCCGGAACGCGTTGCGGACCTCGGGCCGGTCGAAGGCGATCCGCACCGTGCCGTGGTCGATGGCGCGGTGATAGGTGACATCGGTCAGATCGTCGAATCCTGGGACTGGCCGCCACCTAGTTGGGTCGAAGATCTCGGACACCGTCATGGCGGGACCCTATCGCCGCCGGGCTGCCATCGAGGTGGCGAGCGTCGTACGACGCTAGCCCTACGCCGCGTCGACACGGGAACGGATGTCCGCCAGCCTCTCGATGGGCTCGTTGGCGAACACGAGCCGGATGTATCGCCCGCCCGACGGACCCCACCCCTCCATTCCCGTGGCGGCCACGCGACCTCGAGTGAAGAGTCGTTCGGATGCCTCGGCACGCGACATGCCCAGGGCGCCGCAGTCGACGAGGATCGACCATCCACCGTCGGGGCGAATGAGCGGATAGTCATCGAGCTCACGACACAGTTGCTCGGCTCGCTCCCGCCACACTTCTGTCGCAGCGGCCACATCGGCGTCGGCATCGATGGCCCCGAGGGCAAGCGCAACCGCCTCCTGGGCGAGTCCAACCTGGCAGACCACGTTGCTGAGACCGACCAGGTGGATGTCGTGCATGATCCGTCGGGGTCCTACGACCCAGCCGACGCGCCACCCGATCATGCGCAGCTCCTTGGAGGCGGAGCCGACCGTGATGGTGCGGTCGCCGAGGCCCGCCACGCTCGCCGGATGCACGGGAGCGGCGCCGTCGAATCGGATCCGCTCCATGGCCGCGTCGTAGACGAGCCAAGCATCGGTGCCCGCCATCGCGGTCGCCATCGCTTCCCAGTGGGCTTGACCGAGAAGTGCGCCGGTGGGCATGGCCGGTGACATCATGAGCACCGCAGCCGTCTGACGCGTCACCGCCGCGGCCAGCTCAGCAGGGTCGATCGCCCACCCGCTCGAAGTGGGCCGGTACGGAACGAATCTCGGCATGCCTTCGGCCAGTCGGATCCGGTTGATGAGACCGGCATAGATCGGATCGCAGATCACCACTTCTGCTCCGGGCTCTACCGTCGCCAGGAGGGTGTTGAGCGCTCCGTTGAGCCCTCCGGCGGTGATGACGCACTCGTCGTCCGGGTCGTATTCGTTTCCCGCGATCCGGCTTACGTGAGCGGCGGCGGCCCGGCGGAGGGATCGGGCGCCCTGGAAGGGGAGGTAGCTGTTGGCAGCGTCCTCGCCAACGGCCGCGACGGTGCGGCTCAACGCGCTGGGCGGAGGGCGGAGGTCGGTGTCGAGATTCTCCAGCCGCAGCATCGACGGGTCACCGAGGGCATCCGCCCGGTCGCCGACGGCGTCAACGCCGATGCCGGGAATGTGAGCGAGCCGGCTTACCGACATGCCGTATCCCCTTTCAAGGCTGGTCGTTCAACTCGTCTCGCGTCGGCGGATCGGCGCCGGCACGCTGGCAGGTCAGTGCGGCGACTCGAATCGCTCGGTCGAGTACGTCGTGCAGGCCATCCCGGGTGAGCGAGTGGACCGCCTCCGGCGACGCCCATCCGCCGTCTGCCAGCCCGGACAACAGCCCGGACTGAAAGGCATCGCCTGCTCCGATCGTGTCGACCACGTCGATCTGCAGGCCAGGCAGCTCGATCACATCGTCGTGCGCCGTCACCGCCAACGCACCCTCCGGACCTCGAGTCATGACGGCCAGTGCAGCACCCCCGATGGTCCAGCCACGCAGCACCTCGAGGTGGTCAACGCCCGGATAGAGCCAGTCGAGGTCTTCGTCGCTGGCCTTGACGACGTTCGATGCCCGCACGAATCGTTCGGTCCGGGCCACCGCCTCGGCGTGCTGGCCGACGAGAGCAGGTCGCATGTTGGGGTCGTAGCTGGTCAGCACGTCCGCGGCCGCGTGCAGTCGAGCCAGCAGGGCGAGCACCTCGTCGGCACCGGGCTGGAGGGCCGCTACCACCGATCCGGTGTGCAGCACTCGGGTCGTCGCCGGCAGCCGGGCAAGCTCCGAGGCCGTCCAGCCCCAGTCAGCGGTGCCTTCGACGTAGAAGTCGTACGACGCTCGCCCCTCCTCGTCGAGACTGGCAAAGGCCAGCGTTGTCTGCTGGGACGTCGAGACCGACGCCTCCAGGCCCAAGTGGTTGGCTGCTACGTGCTCACGCACCAGCCGGCCGAGGGCGCCGTCGGAGAGACGCGCCATGAGCTGGGTGGGGTGGCCGAGCCGGCGCAGCCCGATGGCGATGTTCATCGGCCCGCCACCCGGCCGGGCCACAAAGCCGCCGCCCTTCTCCGCCTGGACCATGTCCAGCAGCGCCTCACCGATCACGGTGAACACGAAGACCTCCCAGCGCCGGCAACCATCAACGGAGCGCACCAAGGACCCGGCGCGGCCATTATCGCCGAGGCGAGCGGATGCCGTCGGTGCTGCACTAAGTTGAGGCCGTGCGCGATCTGACCTATCCGCCGATCATCCAGGTGGCCAAGCTGGGGTTCAAGGCGATGGGGCTGCGCTTCACGATCGAGGGCACCGACCATGTCCCGCGCACCGGTGGCGCTGTGCTCGCGCTCAACCACATCAGTTACGTCGACTTCATCCTCGGCGGCTACGCCGCGCACCCCTCCAGGCGGCTGGTCCGCTTCATGTCCAAGCGCGAGCTCTTCGACCACCGGCTCACCGGGCCGCTGATGCGCTCGCTGCACCACATCGAGGTCGACCGCGCGGCGGGTCTCGCGTCATACCGGCATGGGATCGACTACCTGAGAGCCGGAGAGATCGTGGGTGTGTTTCCCGAGGCGACCATCAGCCGCAGCTTCGAGCTCAAGGAGTTCAAGTCGGGGGCTGTCCGCATGGCGGCCGAGGCCGACGCACCGGTCATCCCTGCGATCCTCTGGGGGACTCAGCGCATCTACACCAAGGACCACCCGCGCGACTTCAGCCGGGGCAAGGCCATCTCCATCACCGTGGGTGAGCCCCTGACGATCGACGGCACACAGCTGGGCGGCGAGACTGCCCGGCTGCGTACGACGATGGCGGCCCTGCTGGACCGGACGATTCGCAGCTATCCCCAGCGGGCCGACGACACCTGGTGGACTCCGAAGTCGTACGGCGGCCAAGCGCCCACGTCGGACGAGGCGAAAACGCTCGACGCGGAAGAGCGCAGACAACGGGCCGCGAAGAGGCGGGGCTGACCGCTCGGACCGAGTGCTCGCGGGGGTTGACCGCCCGGCGTGCCGCGGGCCGCTCGGAAGCGGGCTACCAGATGCGGACGCGCTCGTCCGGGTCGAGCCAGAGGCCGTCGCCGGGCGCGGTGGCGAACGCGTCGTGGAACTCGTCGAGGTTGCGCACGATGTTGGCCCGGAACTCCGGCGGCGAGTGCGGGTCGACCGACAGCAGCTGCAGCTCCAGCTCCTGGCGACGCTTCGAGCGCCAGACCAGCGCCCAGTTGTGGAACACCCGCTGGCGGCCGGTCAAGCCCGTCGATCACCGGCGCCTCCTCGCCCTCCAGGCTGATCTCGTAGGCGAGCAGCCCGATGGTCAGGCCGCCGAGGTCACCGATGTTCTCGCCGACCGTGAGCGCGCCGTTGACGCGGTGGCCGGGCAGTCCGCGGGGCTCGAACCCGTCGTACTGGGCGATGAGCTTGTCGGCGCCGCTCGGTGAAGCGGGCGCGGTCGTCGTCGGTCCACCAGTTGACCAGGTTGCCCTCGCCGTCGTACTGCGAGCCCTGGTCGTCGAAGCCGTGGCCGATCTCGTGGCCGATCACCGCGCCGATGCCGCCGTAGTTGAGCGCCGGGTCGGCGCCGGCGTCGAAGAACGGCGGCCGCAGGATGGCCGCCGGGAAGCAGATCTCGTTGGTGCCCGGGTTGTAGTAGGCGTTGACCGTCTGCGGGGTCATGAGCCACTCGTCCCGGTCGACCGGTGCAGCCGAGCTTGGCCAGCTGCCGGTCGGTCTCGAACGCCGCGGCCCGGCGAACGTTGCCGATGCAGGTCGTCGCGGCTGATCTCGAGCGTCGCTGTAGTCGCGCCAGGTGTCGGGGTAGCCGATCTTGGGCCGGAACTGCTCGAGCTTGGCCAGGGCCCGCTCGCGGGTCTCGGCGCCCATCCACTCGAGCCGGCTGATGCTGACCCGGTAGGCCTCGACCAGGTTGGCCACCAGCTCGTCCATCTGCCGCCTTGGCCTCGGGCGGGAAGTGCCGGGCGACGTACTCCGCGCCCGACGGCCTCGCCCAGGGCAGCCGTTGCACAGGGCCACGCCCCGCTTCCAGCGGTCCCGCATCTCCTCGGCGCCGGTGAGCGTGCGGGAGTAGAAGTCGAAGTTCTCCTCCACGAATGGGCTGCTGAGGTACGGCGCCGCAGGCGCGAACGAGGTGGAAGGTCAGCCAGACCTTCCAGTCGTCGAGCGGCACCTCGGCCAGCGCCTGCGACAGCACCGGCAGGTAGCTCGGCTGGCGCACGAGGACCTCGGCGAAGGCGCCGTCGGGGCCGCCGAATCGCCGACGACCCACGCCGCCCAGTCGAACGCCGGCGCAGCGGCCCGCAGCTCGTCGAACGTCGTGAGGTTGTAGGTCGCGATCACGTCGCGGCTGGCCACGTTGTCCCAGTGGCCCGCGGCGAGACGGGTCTCGAGCGCCATGACCCGCTGGGCGCCGTCGATGGCGTCGGCGTCGCTCCATCCGACCAGGCGAAGCATGGCGGCGACGTGCGCGACGTACTTGTCGCGCGGTCTCGGCGAACGCGTCCTCGCGGTAGTACGACTCGTCGGGCAGGCCGAGCCCGCCCTGGGTGATGTTGACGATGTAGCGGTCGGAGCGGCGGTCATCGGTGTTGACGTAGCTGCCGACCAGCCCGCGACATGCCCTCTCGCTCGAGCCGTCCGAGCAGCGCGGACAGTGCTGGCGATGTCCGCTACGTCGGAAATGGCAGCGAGGTCTTCGGTCAAGGGGGTGGACCCAAGTGCCTCGACCTGCTCCTCGTCGACGAAGCTGGCGAAGAGGTCGCCGATCTTCTGCCGGTTGCTGCCGAGCTCGGCGCCGCCGGCAGCGGACTCCTCACTCGCCTCGCGCAGGATGTCGCCCACCTGCGCCTCCGCCTCGAGCACGCAGGTCCATGAATCCCCCGGCGGTCGACAGGTCGGCCGGGATCTCGACCGTCTCGAGCCACCGCCCGTTGACGTGGCCGAAGAGGTCGTCCTGTGGACGGACCCGGTCATCGAAGTGCTCGAACAGGTTGCTGTCTGCCACGGAGCTGCCCTCCACAGTGGTGCGACCGGCCACGCCGTCGTGGCTTCTGAGAGACCGCTCCACGAGGGTAGCCGGGGGCTCCGACGAACTCACGTCGCGCCCACTCGGAGGGGGGTGACTGGTGGCTACCCTCAGCGGCCCCGATCGACCACGGCGAGCGAGATCAGGCCTGCGCCTGAGCCTGCTGCTTGGCGACCTCGGCCCGGACTTCGTCCATGTCGGCGGCCCTGACCGCTTCGATCAGCTGCTCGAGAGCCGACGCCGGCAACGCACCCGGCTGGCTGTACAGCAAGATCCCGTCACGGAAGGCCATCAAGGTCGGGATCGAGGAGATGCCCAGCTGGCCGGCGAGCTGCTGCTCGGCCTCGGTGTCGACCTTGGTGAAGGCGATGTCGGTGTGCTGCTCGGAGGCCGCGTCGAAGACGGGTCCGAACTGCCGACATGGCCCGCACCAAGCCGCCCAGAAGTCGACCAGCACGATCCCATCACCCTCGACTGTCTCCATGAAGTCGCCGAAGGTCAGGTCGCGCGTGCTCATAGGGTTCCTCTCGTCCGTGAGATCTCTAGCCCTTCTCAGAGCACAACGCGCAGCGCCGTGCGCTCATTCCGAGGTAGCCGGACGCCGTACTGTGAGCCACGTCCTGTCGCGCCTGCCGTGACCTCGGCCACCGGGCAAGGCGCACGAACCGCAGACTTC
Organism: uncultured Actinomycetota bacterium; assembly: GCA_963830495.1. Taxonomy (GTDB): domain Bacteria; phylum Actinomycetota; class Actinomycetes; order Propionibacteriales; family Nocardioidaceae; genus CAWHMS01. The sequence goes on from CAWHMS010000002.1 coordinate 141,892, forward strand.
TACACGTGCTGCCGCGTTGTCCTACCGCACGTGGCCCCGATCCGAGAAGATGCCGTGATGAGGGCAGAGGCGGTGGTTGGCTGGGTCGTGCCCCGGGTGGGCATGAGCGACAGCTCCTTCGACGCCACTGACGGGGAAGACCCCGCTGCGACACTGCAGCGACTCATCGACGCAGCCGCGCAAGGCTGATCTTCGTGTCCCAGGTACGCGCGTTGGTGCGAAGGCCAGGCCCCGCTCTTGCCGACGGCCTGGTCACCCACATCCCAAGGACCCCTGTCGACTTCGACCTGGCCCAGCGACAGTGGGCGGGGTACGTCGACGCGCTGCAGCAACAGGGCTGGACCATCCTCGACGTACCTCCCGCGGATGACTGCCCCGACGCCGTCTTCGTCGAGGACACCATGGTCGTCTTCGCGGGACTGGCCGTCATCGCGCGCCCCGGAGCAGTCACGCGTCGACCGGAGACGATCGATGCCGCTGCGGTGGCGGTCGAGGCAGGTTTGCGCGCCGTACCCATCACGGCTCCTGGCACGTTGGACGGCGGTGACGTGCTGAGGATCGGACCACGGGTCTACGTCGGAGTCGGCGGCCGCACCAACTTCGACGGCGCCACGCAGCTGCGGCGACATCTGCAACCCCTCGGCGCGGAGGTGCTGACCGTGCACGTGACGAAGGTGCTGCACCTCAAGAGCGCGGTCACTGCCCTGCCCGACGGAACGGTGATCGGCCATCCGTCCCTGGTTGAGGACCGTACGGCGTACGACTCGTTCCTGACGGTGCCGGAGGAGTCGGGGTCACATGTCGTGGTCCTCGACGGCGAGTCCGTGCTGATGGCGACCTCCGCGCCACGCACGGCCCGGCTACTGCGTGACCGGGGGCTCAACGTCGTCGCGGTGGACATCGGCGAGTTCGAGCGGCTCGAGGGCTGCGTGACCTGTCTGTCGGTCCGGATCCGGGACTGACCTGCTCCGCGGCCGCCGACGGACCGAAGATCTTACGGCGTTGTCATCGTCGTATCTGCTGCCGTGACCCACCCTCCTGACTGGTACACACACCAATTCCCAGGGGAGGGACCATGCTCCGAACCAAGATCGTGCTCATCGGTGCGGCCGCCGGCGCGACCGCCTTGATCGCTGTCACCGCTGGCAGCGCGTCGGCCCAGAACATCCAAGGCACGAACCAAAGCGACAACCTCCGCGGAACGCGATTCAGCGATGTCATCCTGGCGCTCGGCGGCAGCGACTACGTCAACGCCAAGTCCGGTAGCGACGAGGTCAACGCCGGTCGCGGCTCCGACTCCGTGGACGGCAAGAACGGCCACGACACCGTCCGTGGCGGCGATGGCGGCGACTACCTCACCGGCGGCAAGGGCTACGACTGGCTCATTGGCGGACCGAACAGTGACACGCTGGTCGGCGGGCCGAAGGCCGACGCGATGTACGGCGGGGACGGCAACGACTGGTTGATCCTGTCCAACTTCGGTGAGAACCGCGGTGCCGACTACGCCTCGTGTGGCGACGGCTACGACCACGTGTACGTCGACAGCTTCTTCGACGACTTCATCGAAGCCGACTGCGAGGACGTCAACTACCTGTGACGCTCGGTCGCGATTCCCGCTCTCACGGGGGGTGAGCGACGGATCGCCACGGCGCCACAGGTGAAGGGCCCGGACCCATACGGTCCGGGCCCTGTCACATGCCTGCCAGTGATGGGACGCGGATCAGGTGAGCGGTCCGGAAGGGCTCGTTGACCAGCTGCTCCAGTGGTCGATGTCGACGGCGATGACGGGGCCGGTGGGGCGCTGGGCGACGTACTGGGGGTACTTCGAAGCCAGCGCGTCGAGTGCTGCCAACGATTCCTGGTGCTCCTCGGCCAGCCGACCGCGGCCGTCGATCCGGATCCACCAGAGCTGGGACCAGTCATCGTCGTACCGGTCAACGAGTAGTGCGCAGGACGGCCGACTCTCGAGGTTCGCCAGTCGGCGCAGCCGAGCGGAGCGTTTGGGCTTGTGGTCGACGGCGGAGTAGACGGTGCCGGAGATGCGGATGAAGCAGATCGGTACGACGTGCGGCCGATCACCCTCGCCGACCGTGGCCAGATGTCCGACCCTGGCCTGGTCGAGGCGTCGCCGCATCGTCTCGTCGTCCACCCGACGAGACTAAGCGCAGCCGGGACGTGCTGGCTTCGCGTCAGTAGGTCGTGGTGCTGCCGTAGATCCGCCGGCGCCCCCAGGCGAACCAGACGATCGCGGCGATGACGGTGCAGAAGAATGCGAAGACTGTCCAGCCGGCCCTTGCTCCCGTGCTCGCCGGCGAGCGCCATACGTCGACGAGGACCAACACGAAGAACACGAGGCTGATCAGCCAGAGGACGGATGCCACCGCGCTGTCCATGCCCGCGTTATACCGCATCCGTGCGGCCCCGGCCCGCCACGCAGCGATCAGCTGAGGACCACGTGGGCGACCCCACGACCGCGTGCCCGCTTGCCAGCCGATGCCCGACGCGAGCACGGTGAGGGTGGTGCCATGCGGAGGTATCCAGGCGATCGCTCGCCGCCTCCTCAGGTTGGGCACGGCGGAGCGGAGAGCGCACGGCATGAGCAGGCACGTCGATCGACAGCTCATCGGTGCAGTCGCGACGGTACTCGCGACCCTCGCGGCTATAGCCTGCCTGGGGCCTACAGGCAGCGCATCAGCATCGGCGGCAACGGGTCCGCACACCGTCTCCGAGCCGCTCGTGCCGGACGTCCGCTGCCTGACGACCAGCGAGGCGGTCTCGGATCTGGCGGAGCTGGGGTTCGGCCACAACCAGGGCTCCGACGACGTCTTCTCGGGGATCGTGGTGGACCAGTCGCCTCCGGCCGGAACCGATGGCACGGGGATCGACGAAGTCGCCCTCACCGTTGCCGACCCTCTCGTCGTACCCGACCTCGGTGGGCTGACCTTCACCGAAGCCATGGCGACAGCCACCGGGTCGTGCCTCAAGCTGGACACCACCGACCCCACGGACAACACGGTGGTGGTCGAGCAGAGCCCCGTGGCCGGGGTGCCTGTCGATCCTGGCGGTCTCGTCATCGTGTCGATGGGACTCGTCGTCGTGCCCGGTTCCCCGTTCTCACCGCCTCCCGACGAGTCGGACCCCCCGCCATCGGACGAGTCCGACGCCAGTGGCGTGGTCCAGGAGCCATCCGACATCGGCGACCCGGCCGGACAGGAGGCATTGACGGAACCGCTCGGCTGGTGGACCGACCGCAGCAACCAGCTACTGATCGTGCTCGTCGCGCTGCTCCTGCTGCTCGCGCTGCTGGGCAGCTGGCTCGGCAACGAACGAGTGCGGAGTCGCCGGGACCGGCGCTGGCTCGCGAGTCACGTGACCGTTGCCGCCGCGGCAGACCCCGATGGTTCTCACCCGACGTTCCTGCCCGCCGGTGACGGCTTGGACGCGGGCATCGCGTTCGTCGTCGTACGCCGGCACATCACGACCCGGCTGGAGGAGCTGCCATGACCGACGTGACGACGAGCTCGGGCGGGACTGCACCCGCCGACACCGGTGCCTGGCTGCTGCCCGACGAGGCGGGGGTGACCGAGCGCCTGTCCATGGCGGTGGCCTCGAGCCGGGAGGACCCGCGGCCGGGGGCGAGGCGGATCGGACTTCTCGCCAAGGCTGCCCAGCTGACCTTGGCCGCAGAGGTCGCCGCGCGGCTGCGGGCGGCTCTCCACCAGGACCTGTCCGACCTGCTGATCGGTGGCATCGCCCGGCACCGCGCCCTGCGGGACGCTGCGCGGATGACCCTGCAGACACCTGGGGCGGAGAGCGACGTGACCTTGGGGCGACACCGCGTGCAGACGCACCAGGAGCCGAGTGTCGACCTGTACGTCGACCAGGTGCGGGTCATCACGCTGGCATGCGAGATCGACGTCGAGTTCCAGGTGGCGGAGCTGACCGGCACTGTCCGCTCGGGTCGACTGGTGACGCTGGAGATGGCGCCACCCCACGTCCGCGGCTCGCTGACGGTGCACGGGCTCGCGATCTACCAGAACCGTGGCGAGCTGATGCTTGCTCCCCGGCTGGACCTCGGTGCCGGCGTCCGTGTGCTGTCGAAAGATGAGATGGCGGGATACGTGCAGGGTGGCACCATCCGCCCGGCCTGACACCGCGTCTCCGATCGGCGTGGAAAGAGACGGTTGCTGGACCGCTGATGGTCGGAGCACCCTCAGGCAGAGAAGGGGCAACAACACGGGGAGAAGGCGAGGTGTCTCCACATGCACATGACCATCGACGAGTTGCGCGAGCGAGCTCGCGGCCAGGTCATCACCACAGAAGACGTAGGCTACGACGAGGCTCGGACCGTCTACAACGCCATGATCGACAAACGTCCGTCGGTCGTCGTGCGATGCGCCAACGCTGGTGACGTGATGGCCTCCGTCGACTTCGCGCGCAGCAACGGCATGGACCTGGCGGTGCGGGGCGGATCGCACAGCGTGCCAGGTTTCGGCACCTGCGACGACGGCATCGTCATCGACCTCGTGCAGATGCGCGGCGTCCACGTCGACCCGGTACGTCGGCTGGCCCGTGCCGAGGGCGGGGCCACGTGGGGCGACTTCAACGCCGCCACGTATCCCTTCGGACTTGCCACGACCGGCGGCATCATCTCCACCACCGGCGTGGGTGGCCTCACTCTCGGCGGTGGGATCGGCTACCTCTCCCGTGGGCTCGGTCTGTCCTGCGACAACCTCGTGTCGGCAGATGTGGTCACGGCCGACGGAAAGTTCGTGGTGGCAAGCGCCGACGACAACGCCGACCTCTTCTGGGCGCTACGTGGCGGCGGTGGCAACTTCGGTGTCGTGACGTCGTTCCAGTTCGCGCTGAGCCCGGTCAAGGACATCTACGGGGGACCGATGTTCTTCGAGCTCGACTCCGCCGGAGATGTGTTGCGGTTCTACCGCGAGTACATCGCAGACGCGGACGAGCGGCTGGGCGCCTTCCCGGCGTACCAGATCGCCCCGCCCCTGCCGTTCATCCCGGAGGAGCGGCACGGCGAACCCTTCATCGCGTTGGTGACGTGTTGGGCCGGGCCCATGGACGAAGGTGACGCCGTGATCAAGGAGCTGCGCGACGTGGCTCCCGTCGTCGCCGAGCACGTCGGTCCGATGCCCTACCCCGCGCTCAACAGTGCCTTCGACGCGCTCGTGCCGCCGGGACTACAGCACTACTGGAAGGCGAACTTCAACAGCGAGCTGACCGATGCTGCGATCGAGGCGCATCTGGTGCACGGCCCGAAGATCCCGGTCGTCAACTCGACGGTGCACATCTACCCCATCAACGGGGCGTGCCACCGGGTCGGCAGCGACGAGACCGCCTTCGCCTACCGCGATGCGACGTTTGCGACCGTGATCGCCGGGATGTGGCCGGACCCTGCGGACAACGACGCCAACATCGGCTGGGTCAAGGACTACTACGCCGCGACGGCGCCGCACTCAGAGGCGGGCGGCTACGTCAACTTCATGGCCGACGACGACCAGGGCCGGATCCGCGACAACTATCGCGGCAACTACGACCGGCTCGTGGAGGTGAAGCGCCGGTACGACCCGGACAACCTGTTCCACGTCAACCAGAACATCGCGCCGTAGGTACGGCGGGCTGTTCGCTACCTATCGGTACGGCGAGAAGTCCGGTGGCCGCTTCTCGGCGAAGGCGCGGGCGCCCTCGCGACCCTCGTCGGAGTCGACGAACACGTCGAGGCCGGCGAACGCGACGTTCCCGAGCCCGGCGAGGTGATCGGTGTCGGCGTTGAACGAGTGCTTCAGGAATCGGATCGCCGTCGGTGAGTAGCTCGCGATCTTCCTTGCGTACTCACGGGCCTTGTCCATCAACTGGTCGGGGGGAACGACGTCGTTCACCAGGTTCCAGCGCTCGGCCGTGTCGGCGTCGTACAGGTCGAGCAGGAACCAGATCTGCCGCGCCCTTTTCTCGCCGACCACCCGTGCCAGGTAGGCCGATCCGTAGCCCGCGTCGAAAGACCCCACCCGCGGGCCGGCCTGACCGAAGCGGGCGGTCTCCGCGGCGACCGACAGGTCGCACAGCACATGCAGCACGTGCCCGCCCCCGACCGCCACGCCGTTGACAGCCGCGATGACCGGCTTCGGGATGTCGCGGATCAGCTGGTGCAAGGCCTGGATCTCGAAGAGCCCGGACTCGGTCTCGCCGTAGGAGCCGGTCTCGGCCCGCTCCTTGACGTCGCCACCGGCACAGAACGCCTTGTCGCCCGCGCCGGTGAGGATGACCGCCGCCACCCGTCGGTCGGCCCACGCTGTCTTGAAGGCAGCTAGCAGCTCGTCGACCGTCCGACCGCGGAAAGAGTTGTAACGCTCCGGCCGATTGATGGTGACGACCGCGAAGGCGTCCTCCTCGACGGTGTAGGTCACGTCGGTGAAGTCGTCGGGATCGAGCACACCGCTCTCCTTCCGCAGTTTTCGAGGGTCGTGGACTGACACGATGCCAGTGGTTCAGTCGGCGCGGACCAGGACGGCCTGCCCCAGACCCACGCCGACGCACGCAGCCGCGACACCGACGCCGCCACCTCGTCGCCGCAGCTCGCGACACAGGTCGACGATCACCCGGGGAGCGGAGGCGCCGAGCGGGTGCCCGATCGCGATCGCGCCGCCGTTGACGTTGACCAGGTCGTGGTCGACCTGGGGCATCTCGTCCAGCGTGGAGAGGACCATCGCAGCGAAGGCCTCGTTGATCTCCCACAGGTCGATGTCCTGGTGAGTGAGCCCCGTCCGGGCCAGCAGCTTGGCGATCGCCGGGACCGGAGCGACGGCGAAGCGGTCCGGCTCCACTGCCACGGTCGCCGACCCGAGGATCCGGCCGAGCGGTACGACGTCCAGCCGTTCAGCGGCTGCACTGGTCCCGACAAAAGCGGCCAGCGCCCCGTCGTTGATCGGCGACGAGTTGGCGGCGGTGACGCTGCCATCTGCGGTGAAGGCCGGCTTCAGGGCTGCCAGTGTTTCGATACTGCTGTCCGGTCGCACGCTCTCGTCCCGAGCCAACCCGGCCACCGGCAACACGAAGCCGTCGTGCTTGCCGGCGTCGTACGCCGCTGCGACGCGGTGGTGCGAGCGCACCGACCAGGCATCCTGTGCCTCGCGGCTGATGCCCTTCTGCTCCGCGACCCGCTCCGCGCACGCACCAAGCGTGTCAGTCCAGTGCTCGGGAAACGCTGGATTGACCATCCGCCATCCCACGGTCGTCTGCTGCAGCTGCATCCGGTGCGGCAGCCCGTCATCCGGCTTCTGCAGCACGAACGGCGCCCGGCTCATCCCCTCGACGCCACCAGCGATCACCAGCTCGGCGTCTCCCACCGCGACCGCACGACCGGCCTGGATGACCGCCTCACCTCCCGACGCGCACAACCTGTTGACCGTGACACCGGGAACGGAGACGGGGAGACCGGCGAGCAGCGCCGCCATTCTCGCCACGTTGCGGTTTTCTTCGCCGGCGCCGTTGGTGTTGCCGTAATAGACGTCGCCGATCTCCTCCGGGTCCAGGGTCGAGTGGCGCGCCACCAGCTCACGGATCGGCATACTGGCGAGGTCATCGGTGCGGATACCGGACAGAGCGCCACGGTTCTTGCCGAAGACCGTGCGCACGGCATCGATGAGGTAGACGTCCTGAAGCTGGCTCATATGTCGCAATCTTGACGGTCGTCAACGAACACTGGCAAGGTCTCAGACGTGAATGCCGCCGCTGCCGCGCCCATCGCCTTGGTGACCGGCGCCGGACGAGGCATCGGCAGCGCTGTCGCCGCGGCGCTCAGCGACACCGGGCATCGCGTCGCTCTGACGTCTCGCAGCGTAGACGAGCTCGACAAGACGGCAGCCGCCATCGACGGTGAGACCTTGGTCGTCCCTGGGGACATCACCGACACCTCCTTCGTCGACGAGCTGTTCGGGCGGGTCGAGCACGAGTGGGGTCCGGTCGACGTACTCGTGGCCAACGCCGGCGCCGGGGTCTCGGCACCCGTCGCCAAGACCACCGACGAGCAGTGGCAGAAAATGCTCGACGTCAACCTCACGGCGCCGTTCCGCTGCATCCGTCGAGCGCTGCCGTCAATGGTCGAGCGCAGCAGCGGCAGGATCGTGGTCGTTGCGTCGGTCGCCGCCAAGATCGGGGAGCCATACATCGGTGCCTACACCGCGAGCAAGCACGGAGTGCTCGGGCTGGTCCGCTCCGCCGCCGCCGAGCTGGCGCGCACCGGCGTGACCGTCAACGCCGTGTGCCCGGGATACGTCGACACTCCGATGACGGACTCCACCGTGGCCGGCATCGTCGCGAAGACGGGACGCACGGAGGAGCAGGCACGCGACATCCTCGCAGCCAAGCAACCCATCGGTCGGCTGGTGACTGCCGACGAGGTGGCCGCGGCGGTCCTCCTCTGCGTGCAGGAAGGTGCGATCAACGGCCAAGGCATCAATATCGACGGAGGCGCCGTCCAGTCATGACGATCGAGCGGGTCAACCCGCCGGAGCTGAATGCGCCGAAGGGTTTCAGCCATGCCGTCGTCGCCCGCGGCCGCACCGTCTTCCTCGCCGGGCAGACCGCGCTCGACGAGCACGGCGTCATCGTGGGGCCGTCAGTGGTCGAGCAGTTCGAGCGAGCGCTCCGATCCATGCTCGCTGCGCTCGGTGCCGCCGGTGGCGGACCTGAGCATCTTGCGAGCATCACCGTGTACATCGTCGACATGGACGACTACCGGGCGCATTCGCGGGAGATCGGGCAGGTGTGGCAGCGGCTGGTGGGCCGCGACTACCCCGCCATGGCAGGCATCGGCGTCAGCCGCCTCTGGGACGCCGAGGCGCTGGTGGAGCTGCAAGGCTTCGCCGTGATCCCCGAGCCCGAACTCGACCGCTGAAGGCTCCGACCGAGGCGGGGTCATGACCCCAGTCCGGTCCGATCTTGACGCTGCCTCAGCGGACCCGGACGGCGTGGACGAATCGGTGTGCCGGCGCCTCGAGCCGGCGCTGCAGGGCGAAGAAGGTGTCGGCCGCGCGTGCTCCCATCCAGTCCCGCGGGAGCAGCTCACGCGCGAGCCCTGGGTCGAGGAACGGAAGCCGACGCCACGCGGTCAGCGCACGCACGTAGTCGGCGAAGGCCTGTGCCTCGTCATCCTTCCGCCTGCGCTGCCGCCAGCCGGAGAGCACCGGCGCATAGACGTCGTGAAACTCCCGGTAGAGCGTGTCGAGCGACGCCAGGTCCCACCACTCCGCGACAGCCGCCTCGGCATTGGCGAATCCCCGGTACGACGCATGGAACAGGTCGACGTACGCCGAGAGGTCCCACCGCTCCAAGGTTGCCCGCGTCTCGTCCTCCACGTGGCCCGGCGCGATCCACACGCCCGGCCCGACCGTGCCGAAGCCCAGCCACGACAGACGCGAGCGCAGGAGGTGACGCTTGCGCCGCTCGGTCTCGGGCACCGAGAAGACCGCGAGCACCCACCCGTCGCGCAGCGACGTACGCGGGCGGGCGAAGATGCGATGGTCTCCCTCGTCGAGGATCTGCCGCGCGTCTGACGACAGTGTGTAGCCCGCCCGGCCGTCGATCCGCTCGGCCTCGAGGACACCCCGCGCCTTGAGGCGCGAGATGGACGACCGCACGGCGGCCTCCTCGACCCCGACCTCGGCCAGCAGCCGAACTAGCGAGCCGACACTGATCCACCCGCCCATCTCTCGGGCGTACAGGCCGTACACCGTCACGATGAGCGCGCGCGGCCTGGCGGAGACAGCCGTGACGTTGACGTCGTCGACCAGATCAGCGTCGGTCACGGTCGGAGCCTACAACCCGAGCCCCCCCGACGTCTGCGACCGGTTGTGGCAGTTCGCTGACTGCCGTCACAGATCTCTCATAGTGTGGACACCACGCGGTCGCCGTTGCCATGCTGGGATCCGGCGCCGTCGCCGCCCTAGCCAGCGAGAGGTCACCGATGCAGCTGAGCCCCTCCGCACACGTCGACACCTTCTGCCGCGACAACCTTCCGCCACCCGAGCTGTGGCCGGACCTGGTGTTCGAGCTGTCGGAGTTGGACTATCCCGAGCGGCTGAACTGCGCGGTCGAGCTCCTCGACGCGATGGTCGCGGACGGCGCCGCCAGACCCTGCCTGCGCAGCTCTGACGGGGAGGTCTGGAGCTATGCCGAGCTGCTCGAACGCGCGAATCGGCTGGCCAACCTGCTCGTGCAGGAGCACGCTCTGGTGCCTGGCACCAGGGTGCTGCTGCGCGGCCCCAACAACCCGTGGCTCGCCGCGAGCTGGTTCGCGGTCCTCAAGGCCGGTGGCGTGGTCGTGCCGACGATGCCACTGCTGCGCCCCAAGGAGCTCTCGACCATCGCCGACATCGCCGCGGTCTCACTGGCGATCTGCGACGCACGTTTCACAGCCGACCTCGCGGCGGCCGAGATCCCCGGCCTAACGATTCTCGAGTACGGCGGCGACTCCGCCTCCGACATCGTGGCGACCTCGGCCGGGAAGTCCACCAGCTTCGCCAACGTGGACACCGCCGCCGACGACGTGTCCATGCTCGCCTTCACCTCGGGGACGACCGGTCGTCCGAAGGCGACGATGCACTTCCACCGCGACGTCCTGGCCAACGCCGACACGTTCTCGCATCACATCCTCCGGCCAAGACCGGACGACGTGTTCACCGGCACGCCACCCATCGCCTTCACGTTCGGTCTCGGCGGGCTGATCGCCTTCCCGCTGCGCGTCGGCGCCTCCACCCTGCTCGTCGAGAAGGCCACCCCCGACCAGCTAGCCGATCTCATCCAGGAGCACGGGGCGACCATCTGCTTCACGGCACCGACCGCCTACAAGGCGATGATTTCGTCGGGACAAGCCGACAAGCTGCGCACGCTTCGCCGCGCTGTCTCGGCAGGCGAGCACCTGCCGGTGTCCACCTGGCACGCCTTCCGCGAGCAGACCGGCGTCTCGCTGATCGACGGCATCGGATCGACGGAGATGCTGCACATCTTCATCTCGGCTGCCGACGACGACATCCGGCCAGGCTCGACCGGCCGACCGGTGCCGGGTTACCAGGCCAGGATCATCGACGCCGCCGGCGAGCCCGTGCCGGACGGGCAGCCGGGGAGGCTCGCGGTCAGAGGTCCGACCGGCTGCCGCTATCTCAAGGACGACCGCCAGCGCGGCTATGTCCAGGACGGGTGGAACGTCACCGGGGACACCTTCATCCGGGACGACGACGGCTACTTCTGGTACCAGGCCCGCAGCGACGACATGATCGTCTCCTCCGGCTACAACATCTCCGGGCCCGAGGTCGAGGAGGCTGTCGCCAGCCACGACGACGTACTGGAGTGCGCGGTCGTCGGAGTGCCGGACGAGGCGCGCGGCAGCATCGTCAAGGCGTTCGTGGTGCTCAAGCCCGGACATGACACCGGATCCGACCCGGAAGCTGACGCCGTGCTCGCGAAGGCGATCCAGGACCACGTCAAGAGCGTCATCGCGCCGTACAAGTATCCGCGCGAGATCGAGTTCATCGACGCTCTGCCGCGAACGTCGTCGGGGAAGGTGCAGCGCTACCGGCTCCGAAAGGCCTGAGAGGCTCCGCTGGATGGTCAAGCCAGCAGTACGTCTCGGATCTCGCGGGCGCTGGAGTGCTTGAGGCGGCGGATGGTCTCTGACGTGGTGACGCCCTGATTGGTGCTCGCTCGAGCAAACACGCTGAATCACGCTGGCATCGGTCAGAGCGGCATGAAGCGGCCACCGTTGACGTCGAGCACGACGCCGGTGATGTAGGAGGCCTCGTCCGAGGCGAGGAACAGGATCGGGTCGACGATCTCGCGCAGCTCGGGAAACCTGGCCAACGGGACGGCATCGAGGACCGTACGACGCTCAGCCTCGGGCAGGTCGTCGTACATCTGCTGGAGCCTGCCGGTGAGGAACAGGCCAGGGGCCACCGCGTTGACCCGGACGCCACGCGACCCGACGTCGCTGGCCAGCCGGCGGGTCAGCCCCAGGATCGCGGCCTTCGAGGCGGCGTAGGGCACCCCGGTGACCGGCGAGGGCTGGCGGCCCCCGATCGACGAGACCGTCACGATGGCGGAGCCCGGACTCAGGTAGCGAAGCGCCGCCTGGGCGCAGTAGAAGGTGCCCTTGACGTTGACGTCGACCACCGTGTCGACGTGCTCGGCGGTGATCTCGTCCATTGCCTTCGGGGTGCCCAGCGAGCCGCCGGCGAGGGTGACGAGCAGGTCCGGCCCGCCGAGGTCAGCATGGACTGCGGCCATCAGGTCCTCCACCGCACTCGCCGAGCTGATGTCGACGGCATAGCCCCGAGCCTGGACACCGTGCGCCCGCGTCAGCGTCTCGGCGACCTCGTCAACTGACGACTGCTCTACGTCGACGACCGCAACGGCAGCACCGTGGGCGGCCAGCCCGGCGGTCACGGCCCGACCGATGCCGCCCGCTCCACCGGTGACGACGGCAGTCTTGCCGGAGAAGCGTCCAGCGTGCGAGGTCGCAGTCATCTGCTCATTCCGTTCCGTTGACGCCCGTCTCAATTGCAACATACTCTGGAGGCGGGTCCAGCGACAATGGGAGGACACCGTGAAGATCGCCGTCATAGGCGGAGGCCCGGGCGGTCTGTACTTCTCCGTGCTCGCCAAGCAGCTCGACCCTCGCCACGAGATCACCGTCTGGGAGCGCAACGCCGCCGACGACACGTTCGGCTTCGGGGTCGTGTTCTCCGACGAGACCCTGGGCGGCATCGAGCACGCGGATCCGGTCGTGCACGCCGCCATGGAGGCGGAGTTCGCGCGTTGGGACGACATCGACGTGCACTTCCGCGGACGCACGCTGACCAGTGGCGGGCACGGCTTCGCGGCGATGACGCGCAAGCGGCTGCTCGAGCTGCTCCAGGGCCGCGCGGCAGAGCTCGGGGTCGTGCTGCACTTCCGAACCGAGAGTCCCGGCGTCGACGACCTAATCCGAGATCACGACCTCGTCGTCGCCGCCGACGGCCTCAACTCGCAGGTACGGGCCCGCTTCGCCGACAGCTTCCGCCCCGCCCTCGACAACCGGCGCTGCAAGTACATGTGGCTGGCGACCGACAAGGTCTTCGACGCGTTCACGTTCCACATCCTCGAGACGCCGCACGGTGTCATGCAGATCCACGGCTACCCGTACGACGCCACCGGCAGCACGTTCATCATCGAGATGCACGAGGACGTGTGGCGGGCGGCCGGGTTCGCCGAGTTCGACAACCGGGACTGGTTGCCGGGTGAGTCGGACGAGAAGTCCATCGCCCTGGTCAAGGACATCTGCGCCGACGTGCTCGAGGGTCACGCCGTCATGTCGAACAACTCGCGCTGGATCACCTTCCGGACCGTGCGCAACGAGCACTGGCGACATTGCAACGTCGTGCTCCTCGGCGACGCTGCCCACACCGCACACTTCTCGATCGGCTCGGGCACCAAGCTGGCGATGGAGGACGCGCTCGCACTCGCTGCCTGCCTGCACGAGCACCCATCGCTCGACGAGTCGCTCGACGCCTACGAGCTGGAGCGCCAGGCTGTGGTGGTGTCGACGCAGCGCGCCGCGCAGGCGAGCCTGGAGTGGTTCGAGAACCTCGGTCAGTACACACACCAGGACGCGGAGCAGTTCGCGTTCAACATCATGACCCGCAGCCGTCGTGTCACCTACGACAACCTGCGGGTGCGTGATCCCGAGTTCGTCGCCGACATCGACGCGTGGTTCGCCCGCACCACTCCGAGCGGGCGACCGGACACCCCACCGATGTTCCAGCCGTTCGACCTCGGTGGTCTCAAGCTGGCCAACCGCGTCGTCGTCTCTCCGATGGACCAGTACGTCGCCCGGGGCGACGGGCTCCCGACCGCCTTCCACCAGGTCCACCTCGGCAGCAAGGCTCTCGGCGGTGCCGGTCTGGTGATGACCGAGATGGTCTGCGTGTCGGCCGACGGCCGGATCACCCCGGGCTGTACCGGCATCTGGAACGACGAGCAGACCGACGCGTGGCGGCGGATCACCGACGTCGTCCACCAGGAGTCGACGGCCAAGATCGGCATCCAGGTCGGCCACTCCGGCCGCAAGGGCTCGACCAAGCTGATGTGGGAGGGGATGGACGAGCCCCTGGAGACCGGCAACTGGGAGGTCGTCGGCCCATCGCCGCTGCCGTACCGCGCGGCGATCAACCAGGTGCCGCGCGAGCTGAGTCGTGCAGACCTGGAGGCCATCAAGGCCGAGTTCGTCGCGACCGCGGTCAACGCCGTCACCGCCGGCTTCGACCTGCTGGAGCTGCACTGCGCGCACGGCTACCTGCTGTCATCCTTCATCTCCCCGCTGACCAACGAGCGCACCGACGAGTACGGCGGCTCGCCTGACGCCCAGCTGCGATACCCGCTCGAGGTCTTCGCCGCCATGCGGGACGTGCTGCCCGCGTCGATGCCGATGACGGTGCGGGTCTCGGCCACCGACTGGATGCCCGGCGGCGTCACGGTCGACGACGCGGTGGTCGTCGCGCAAGCATTCAAGGACGCCGGCGCCGCCGCGATCGACGTCTCGACCGGCCAGGTGACCCCGGACGAGCAGCCGGCGTACGGCCGGTCCTATCAGACCCCGTTCGCCGATGCGATCCGCAACCGCGTCGGCATCGCCACGATCGCGGTCGGCATCATCAGCTCTTGGGACGACGTCAACTCGATCGTCCTCGCGGGTCGAGCCGACCTGTGTGCCGTCGGCCGCGCGCATCTCTACGACCCGAACTGGACGCTGCATGCCGCCGTCGAGCAGGGATACGACGGTCCCGGCGCGGTATGGCCGTCGCCGTGGCTCGCCGGGCGGCGCCGACCGCCGTCCGGTCGCACCGACGGTCCGAAGCCGCGCCTCACACTGATCCGCGAAGGAGCCAAGACGACCCGCCACGCACGATGGCGGCCCCATGGATGACCGGCATCCGCTGGCGGCTCTGTGGTCTGCGCGCAGCATCGCCGTCGTCGGGGCCAGCGACCGACCCGGTGCGCTCGGGCGGCTCCCCGTCGAGTTCCTCCAGCGGTACGGGTATCGAGGTCGGGTCTTCCCCGTGCGACCGGATGGCGCTCCGGTGTGCGGGCTGGCGTCGTACCCGTCGGTGCAGGACTGCGGGGCGCCGGTGGAGCTGGCGATGATCATGGTCGCGGCCGCGCGGGTGCCGGAGGCCGTCGCCGACTGCGTGGCCGCCGGGGTGCCCGTGGCGGTCATCTGCACGAGCGGCTTTGCCGAGACGGGCGAGGACGGTATGGCGCTGCAGGCATCCGTAGCACAGCTGGCTCAGGCCGGAGGAGTGCGGCTGCTCGGTCCCAACTGCATCGGCACGGTCGGGGTAGGGAACAGGCAGGTGAGCTCGTTCTCACCGCTGTTCTCGGGCGAACACACCGCGCTCGTGCCCGGTCGGCTGGGTTTCGCGACGCAGAGCGGGGCGTTGGGGTACGGCGCCGTGTCGCTCGCCTTCGAGCGCGGTCTCGGACTGGGTTGGATCGTCAACACCGGCAACGAAGCCGACGTCTCCACGATCGAGGTCATGGCGGCCATGGCAGCGGAGGAGGACTGCCGCGGGATCCTGGCGTATGCCGAGACACTCACCGATTTCGCCGGGCTGACAGCGCTGGCCGCCACAGGAGTGCCGGTGGCGGTGCTCAAGTCCGGACGCTCGGAGGCCGGGGCGGCGGCGGCTGCCTCTCACACCGGCGCGCTGGCGGCACAGGACCTGGTCGTCGACGCGGCGCTCCGCCAGCTCGGCATCGTCCGGGTGGACGACGTCGAGGAGCTGCTCGACGTGGGAGAGATCATGACGCTGCCCAGACCGGCGGGCCGGGGCGTGGCGGTGATCACGACCTCGGGCGGATCCGGGATCTTGGCGACCGATGCGATGGACCGGCACGGGCTCGCACTGGCGTCCCTGTCAGCCGAGACGACGGAGGTGCTCGACGAGATCGTGCCTTCGTTCGGGTCGACCGCCAACCCGGTCGACGTCACGGCGTCGGTCATGAGCAACGCCCAGCTCTTCGATCGCAGCCTCGCGGCGATAGCCGGCGACCCCGCGGTCGACGTCATCCTCGCCTGCTTCTGCGTGCTCACCGGCAGCGACGTCGACGACGTCATCGGCTCACTAGCGCACGTGGCCCGGGCCAGCGGCAAGCCGGTGGTGGCCGTGCGCACCGGCGCCGACCACCTCGCCCCCGGAGCCGTGGCGCGGATGCGAGAGGTGGGCATCCCGACGTACCCCACCCCGGCTCGCGCGGTGCGAGCGATCGCCGCATTGGCCCAGTTCGCCGACAACGAGCGTACGCCGCGACCCGCCGCGGCGACCCCAACTGCGCCGACCGATGCCAACGTGCCGGACCCCGGGAGCACCGAGGACGAGCTCAAGGCGTGGCTGTCCCACCATGGCGTGCCGGTGCCTGCGGGCCGGATGGTCACGGCGCCGCCCGATGCGCGCAGTGCGGTCGACGAGCTCGGTGGACTCGCCGTAGCCAAGGCAATCGTGCCCGGCCTGGTGCACAAGACCGAGGCCGGTGCTGTGGTCGTCGGGGTGACCGCCGACGATGCCGCTGCGGCATACGACAGGCTGCTGGCGCTGGGCGGGCGGGTCTGGTTCGAGGAGCTCGTGAGCACCGGCGTCGAGACCCTGGTCGGAGCCACGTCGAGCGCGCTGGGGCCGGTGCTAACGGTGGGTGTCGGCGGCACGCTCACGGAGATCGTGGCTGAGGTGTCGATGCGGGTGCTGCCGGTAACCCTCGCCGACGTCGAGGCCATGATCGACGAGACCTTGCTCGGCCGGCTGCTCGCCGGGGTCCGCGGCCGACCCGCCGCTGACCGGGCCGCCCTCGTCGACTGCGTGGTCAGGGTCGCCGAGCTGGTCAGCGGTTGGCCCGCAGGGCTCGAGCTCGACCTCAATCCGGTCACCGTGCTCGCGGCCGGGCACGGCGTACGGGTGCTCGATGCCGCCTTGGTGATGGCGGTCGACGGCGGCGACCACGCGGCGCAGCGCGATACTCAGCGCGAGCCGCTGCCGGCGCCGGACTGACGGGAGGGGACGCAGCCATGGATGTGGGGACATTGGTGACCCGGGCGGCTCATCGATTCGGCGATCGGGTCGCGGTCGAGGGTCCGGACGCCAGCCGGACGTTCCGCGAGCTTGGCGACCGGGTGTTTCGCTTCGCGAATGCGCTGCGCGGCCTGGGACTGCAGCCGGGCGATCGGGTGCTGGACCTGCAGACCAACTCCACTGCCTACTTCGAGACAGATCTCGCGCTGCGTGCAGGCGGATTCGTGCGTACGGCGCTCAACCACCGGCTGCACCCGAGCGACTGGGAGCGGATCGCCGCCGACTCCGGCGCCCGAGCGCTGGTCTATCACCACTCGTTCGCCGACCGGGTCGATGCTTTGCGGGCGCAGGTGGAGGTGCTGGTCTGCGTCGGACCGGGGCCGGGGCTGGACTACGACGAGACGGTCGCCGCCGGTGTGCCGTCGCCGCTGGCTGCAGATCCCGACGCGCTCTGCGGGCTGCACTACTCCTCCGGGACCACCGGGCGCCCCAAGGGCGCGCGCCGTACGCACCGCAACTGGGTCGCCTCCGTGGTGAACATGACGCACGACGTCCTCGGCGGCGTGCCCGGACCGCAAGACCGCTACCTCCATGCCGGCCCGATCACGCACACGTCGGGGTTGTTCGTGCTGCCCTTCCTGGTCGCGGGTGCTCGGCAGATCATCCTGCCGAGCTGGGATCCGGACTCGTTCGTGCATGCGGTGCAGCAGCGCGGCGCCACGCACTGCGCAGTCGTGCCGACCATGATCGCCAGGCTGCTGGCCGTGCCGGGCATGAGCCGGGAGGAGCTGACCGGGCTGAAGTTGCTCGCCTACGCAGGTGCGCCGATGCCGCCGGACCAGATGCGGCTGGCCCACGAGCGGCTGACGCCTGAACTGGTGCAGTACTACGGGCTGGTCGAGGCGATCCCACCCGTGACGGTGCTCGACCGCGAGCTGCACGCGCGCGGCCTCGGCTCCGAGTCCGCCCTCCTGACGTCGGCGGGCCGGGCAGCGCTCGGGGTCGAGATCGCGGTCGTCGATGACGACGGTCGCTCCGTCGGCGAAGGCGAGCAGGGCGAGGTGATCACCCGCGGCGACCACGTGATGGCCGGCTATTGGCGTGCCGAGTCGCGCGACGACCTGAGCGCCGCCGTGGTCGAGGGCTGGCTGCACACCGGCGACCTCGGACGGATGGATGCCGAAGGCAACCTCTGGCTCGTGGACCGCAAGGGCGACATGATCATCTCCGGCGGCTACAACATCTACCCGCGCGAGGTGGAGGACGTGGTCGCCGAGGTGCCGGGGGTGGCCGAGGTCGCCGTGGTCGGGGTCAGGGATGCCGAGTGGGGCCAGCGAGTGGTCGCGGTGGTGACCGAGACCGCGGGCCAGCGGGTGGACGTCGACGCCGTGCTGGCGCACTGCCGGAGCCGGATGGCGGCGTACAAGAAGCCCAAGGAGGTGCGGATCGTGGAGTCCTTCCCGGTCAACTCCACGGGCAAGATCGCGAAGAAGGCGCTGCGCGAACGTCTCGACAGCGAAGCCGCCGCCCCGTGAGCGCGGCCGACCCGCCGCTGCGGCCGGACTTCGCACCGCCCGACGCCGAGCACCCGGGCGAGTACCCCTACACCCGAGGCGTCTCGGCCGAGCCGAGGCCGTGGATCATGGGCCAGTACGCCGGTTTCGGGACGCCACGCGAGTCCAACGAGCGGTTCCGCTCCTTGCTCGAGGCCGGGCAGACGGGGTTTTCCGTCGCGCTGGACCTGCCGACACAGTTGGGGATCGACTCCGACGATCCGCGGGCTGCCGGCGAGGTCGGTCGCGTGGGTGTGGCCATCGACTCGCTCGCCGACATCGAGATCCTCATGGACGGGATCCCGCTCGAGGAGATCTCGCAGGTCCGCACCACGGCCAACTCCATCGGCTACCTGTGGGCGGCGCTGTTCGTGGCCCTCGCCGAGAAGCGCGATGTCGATCCGGACGTGTTCGGCATGTTCATCCAGAACGACGTGTTGAAGGAGTTCATCGCCCGAGGCACCCAGATCTTCCCGCCCGAAGCATCGCTCGTGCTCGCCGTCGACTGCATCGAGTACTGCGCCGAGCACATGCCGAGCTGGACCCCGCTGGCGATGAGCGGCTACCACATCCGCGAGTCTGGCGCGTCGGCCACGCAAGAGGTCGCGTTCACCTTCGCGAATGCCCGCGCGTACCTCGACGAGTGTGGACGTCGCGGCGTGCACGTCGACCAGGTGGCGCCCACCCTCTTCACGTTCCTGGCGGTCACCACCGACGTGCTGCAGGAGGTGGCGAAGCTCCGGGCCGCCCGTCGCGTGTGGGCCCGACTCATGCGAGAGAGGTACGGCGCCCGCGACCCGCGGTCTCACCAGCTCCGGATCTTCGCCTTCACCGCAGGCTCGACCCTCACGGCTCAGCAGCCGCTCAACAACGTCGTCCGTGCCTCCGTCGAGACGGTGGCGGCCGCGCTCGCCGGGGTCCAGACCATGCACGTGTCGGCGTACGACGAAGCGGTCGGCGTGCCCACCCCCGCCGCGGCGACGCTGGCCCTACGGACCCAGCAGGTGGTGGCCTTCGAGACAGGGCTCACCGAGACTGTCGACCCGTTAGCCGGCTCGTACGCCGTCGAGGCGTTGACCGACGAGCTGGAAACGTCGATCTGGCAGCTGCTCGAGACGATCGAGCAGCGCGGCGGGGCGCTGGCGTGCATCGAGTCCGGGGAGTTCGCCCGGGACCTCGCCGACGCGGCGTACCGGCATGCGCAGGCCGTCGACCAGGGCGACCGGACGGTGATCGGAGTCAACCGGTTCGCGACCGAGCCGGAGCCGCTGGAGGTGTTCGCCATCGACGAGGCGGCAGAGGACGCGCAACGGCAGGCCGTGAGTGACCTCCGCGCCGGCCGGGACCAGCAGCAGGTGACCGCGTCGCTCGCACGCCTCCGGGAGGACGTGGCCGCAGGCAGGTCGGTGATGCCGGCGACGATCGAGGCGGTCAAGGCCTACGCCACCATCGGCGAGATCGTCGCGGTGCTGCGCGAGGTGCACGGCAGCTGGACTCCGACGGCCACGTTCTGACGGCTCGCAAGTGCGCGCGAGACGCAGGTCAGGCCGGGGCTGCGGCGGGCATCGCGCCGACCGACGTCAGCAGTCCCTCCTTGCGCGCCACGACGGCCGCCGCCCAGATGGTCACCGTCGCCGCGGCGACGTTGGCGCTGACCACGACGACGGTCTTGGTGAGGACGAAGGTCTCCATCGACTGGGAGGTCAGCAGCCACAACGTCATCGACGCCTTGCCGGCACACAGCAGCGCCCACATCAGCGTGAGACGCCAGAAGAGTCGTCGGATCCGCGGCCGCAGGGAGAGCTCGTGATCCACCGGGTAGAAGTCCGCAGCGATGCGCGCGACCACGGGCCGCGTCGTGGCCAACGAGAGCAGGAAGGCGGTCGCCACCAGGCCGTCGCTGATGATGGGCTGGAGGAAGTACAAGAAGGTGCTGTCCGCGGCGAAGGCGATCGCCGTACGCCCCGTCATGACGGCGGCGGTGAGCACGAGGAGCCCGGACATCCGCCGCCCGGTGACAGCACGCCAGGTGATCGCGCCGTAGGACCAGACCAGCGCCGCCACGATCGCGACCCAGACGTCGGCCAGGACGAGGCAGGTGTAGAAGACGGTGCCCGGTACGACGCAGGCCGTCACCAGGCTCACCGCCACTTGCCTGACGATGTCTCGCACCTCGGGCCGTTCTGGGCTGATCGGCGGCGCGTCGGCCAGCTGATCTGGCATGGTCAGCACGGTCATGGTGTTCCTCTCCCCGGCGCGGGGCCGGCCCGGGGGTGCTGGACCCGAGATGGTGGCGGTGACTCGCCGTGAGGCGGGTCTGACCGTGCGTCAATGTTACGAAGTCTGTCCGGATTTGTCCGAATTTTGGAAGAAGAGCTGCCCGCCCTCCGGTGCGCTGGGCGCGTCGGGCACTCGCATCGTCGCTGTCGGTCGTTCGCCGACGGCGAACACGGCGGCAGTCGGGAACAGCCGGCGGTCTCACCGGGTTGACGTCACCAGACTCAACTCTGGAGGCAATCGATGGCGACCACGCCGACCCGGCTACCCGTTCTCTTCCTGACCGACCAGGTGGTGCTCCCTGGGATGGTCGTGCCGATCGAGCTCGACGACGCAGCGCAGGCGGCGATCGACGCGGCCCAGAGCGCGGGGGACCTCCAGCTGCTGATCGCGCCGCGGCTGCACGACGACTACGCCAGCTTCGGCGTGATCGCGTCCATCGAGCGCGTCGGCCGCTTCGCCGGCGGAGCTCCCGGAGCGGTGGTCAAAGCCGCGCAGCGGGCAAGGATCGGGGCCGGCACGACCGGCCCGGGTGCTGCGCTCTGGGTCGAGGTCGAGGCCGTCAGTACGCCGGAGCCGACCGCCCCCGCGCGCGAGCTGGCGGAGCGCTACAAGGGTCTGGTCGTCGCCGTGCTGCAGCGACGGGAGGCCTGGCAGATCATCGACGGCTTCACCAGCCTGCGTGACCCCGAGTCGATCGCCGACACAGCCGGCTACGCGTCGTACCTCACGGTGGACCAGAAGCGGGAGCTGCTGGAGACGCCGAACGTCGAGGACCGCCTGGACCAGCTGATCGCGTGGACCGAGGATCACCTGGCTGACGTGGAGATCGCCGACAAGATCGGCAAGGACGTCGCCGAGGGCATGGAGCAGAGCCAGCGCGAGTTCCTGCTGCGCCAGCAGCTGGCGGCGATCCGCAAGGAGCTCGGCGAGGGCGAGGCCGACGGTGCTGACGACTACCGCGCCAGGGTCGAGGCGGCCGACGTACCCGACGCCGTGCGGGAGGCGCTGCTGCGCGAGGTCGGCAAGCTGGAGCGGTCCAGCGACCAGAACCCGGAGACGTCGTGGATCCGCACCTGGCTGGACACCGTGCTCGACCTGCCCTGGCACCAGCGCACGACCGACGACGCCGACCTGGCCAAGGCCCGCGAGGTGCTCGACGCCGACCACCACGGCCTCGACGAGGTCAAGGAGCGGATCGTGGAGTACCTGGCCGTGCGCGCCCGACGGGCCGCGCGTGGCCTCGAGGTGGTCGGTGGCCGCGGCTCCGGCGCCGTGGTGCTGCTGGCCGGCCCGCCCGGGGTCGGCAAGACCTCGCTCGGCGAGAGCGTGGCTCGTGCCCTCGGCCGCCGCTTCGTCCGGGTGGCCCTGGGCGGAGTGCGGGACGAGGCCGAGGTCCGTGGGCATCGACGCACGTACGTCGGCGCGCTGCCCGGTCGGATCGTCCGCGCCATCAAGGAGGCCGGCACGATGAACCCGGTCGTGCTGCTCGACGAGGTCGACAAGGTCGGCGCCGACTATCGCGGCGACCCCGCTGCCGCCCTGCTGGAGGTGCTCGACCCGGCACAGAACCACACCTTCCGCGACCACTACCTCGAGCTCGACCTCGACTTGTCCGACGTGCTCTTCATCGCGACCGCCAACGTGGTGGAGACGATCCCGTCGGCACTGCTGGACCGGATGGAGCTCGTCACGCTGGACGGCTACACCGAGGACGACAAGGTCGCGATCGCCCGGGACTTCCTGCTGCCGCGGCAGCTCGAGCGCGCCGCTCTCACCGACGCCGAGGTGTCGGTGTCTGACGACGCACTGCACGAGCTCGCCGCCGACTACACCCGGGAGGCCGGCGTGCGGCAGCTGGAGCGGCTGATCGCCAAGGTCTTGCGCAAGGTCGCCACCCGGCTCAGCGTCGAGCCCGCGGGCTCGACGCCGGCACCGGACGACGGCGCTCAGACACCGATGACCATCGGTGCGGCCGAGCTCAAGGAGCTGATCGGCCGGCCGCGCTTCACCCCGGAGTCGCACGAGCGCACGGCAGTGCCCGGCGTGGCGTCGGGGCTCGCGGTCACCGGCATGGGCGGCGACGTGCTCTACGTCGAGGCCGGCTCCGTCGACACCGGGACCGCTGGACTCACCCTCACCGGCCAGCTGGGCGACGTGATGAAGGAGTCCGCCCAGATCGCGTTGTCCTTCGTGCGCTCGTCTGCCGCCGCGCTGGAGATCGACCCGGGTCGGCTGGAGCAGTCCGTGCACATGCACGTGCCGGCCGGCGCCGTACCCAAGGACGGTCCTTCGGCCGGCGTCACCATGGTGACGGCGCTGGCCTCGATGGCCACCGGTCGACCGGTGCGCGGCGAGGTCGGTATGACGGGCGAGGTGACGCTGAACGGCCGGGTGCTGCCGATCGGCGGCGTGAAGCAGAAGCTGCTCGCGGCCGAGCGGGCAGGGCTGACCGAGGTGTTCCTCCCCGCACGCAACGAGCCGGACCTCGAGGACGTCCCGGCCGAGGTGCTCGAGGCAGTGACCGTGCACCTGGTGACCGACGTACGCGAGATCCTGGCGGGCGCGCTGCAGCCGGTTGACGCCGAACCTGCCGACGGTAGCGTGGCGGCATGACTGCGCCCATCCTGAAGACCGCGCGGCTCACGCTACGACCCTGGAGCGTCGACGACGCACCGGCGGCGCTGGCGATCTTCGGTGCCGGCGAGGTGGCCCGTTGGCTCAGCCCGGCGATCGATCAGGTGCAGGACGAGCCCGGCATGCGGCTGCTCCTGCAGCAGTGGGTCGCCGAGCAGGAGCGGCTCGTCTCGCCGCAGGGCAGGTGGGCGGTGGAGCTGTCGGAGACCGGCGAGGTGGTCGGCGGCGCCGGCCTGCTGTTCCTGCCGCCGGGTGACGAGGACCTCGAGCTCGCCTGGCAGCTGGCGCCGGCGTGGTGGGGCCGCGGCTACGCGACCGAGGCCGGCCTCGCGGTGGCGCGCCACGCCTTCGAGGAGCCCGGTGTCGACGAGGTGTTCGCCGTCGTACGCACCAAGAACGATCGCGGAGTCGCGACCGCGCGCCGTGTCGGCATGGAGTGGGTTGGCGAGACCGACAAGTACTACGACCTGCGCTTGCAGGTCTACCGGTTGCGGCTGGGCGACCTGACGACCTGACCCTAGGTCTTCTTGGCCGCGGCCTTTCTCGGGGTGGCCTTCTTGGCTGTCTGCTTCGACGTCCGGCGGCCGCGCGTCTTCCCGGCGACAGCCTTGGCAGCCGGTGGCTGCTGGGGCACCGCTGATGGTGTGCCTGCGGCCGCCCGGGCATCGGAGTTGTCATCGCCGCCGACGCTGCGCTTCACCAGACCCCACTGCCGCAGCAGCGGCTCGTTCCAGCACCCGCCGGTCTTGCGCCAGTAGCCGTTGTGCCGCCGTAGCCCGATCCACCGGAACACGACCCGGCCGAGGGTCAACCGCTCCTGCGGGAGGTAGACGTGGTTCCGAACCCGCCACCCGTGGAAGACCTCGGTGTCGGCATCGGAGCTGTCGCTGCGCGGATGGAAGTTCGATCCGAGCACGTCGGTCGGGATGAACACGTTGTGCCAGGGCAGCTCGCGACGGAAGGGGCGCTGACCGCGGAAGTGCCGCGGCAGGTACAGGCTGATGATGTCGTAGGGACATCCGACGGTCACGATGCTCGTCGTCGCCCCCACGCCCTGCGTCGTCGCCGGCCGCTGCGTTCCCGTGACGTAGGTGTCGAGCGTGACGATGGACCCGAAGCTGTAGGCCAACACGTGTACGTCGCCGTCGTACCCGGTCTCTCTCAGCTTGTCGATGGCGTCCGGGAGCGCGTCGGTGATGGCCTCGCGGTCACCGTGCTGGTCGAAGTACTGCAAGAGCTGTCGCATCCGGCGACCGCCGCGGAGCAGGGCACCACGCCACCGCGCGAGTGCTGCAGCCGACACCAGCCCACCCGACAGGGCGAGCCACGATGCGGAGTCCACGAGCCAGCTCGGCACCAGGTAATCCCAGCGCGTCTGCATCAGGGCCGCGGCCAGGAACCCCACCAGGGTGATGAGGAAGGCCGCGACCAGCATCAGCATGCCGCCCAGTCCGAGCGCCAGCTGCAGCTTCGCCATCTTCGACTTGCCCGGCCGCCGCATCGCGACCACCCACAGCATGACGCCGCGCACCGTGTACCAGGCCTGCACGAATAGCCCGGGTGCGACGCCTTCCCGGCCGTCTTCCCGGTCGAGCGCCTCGAGCGCCTCGCGATAGTCGAGCTCGGTGACGTCGAGGAGGCGGGTGCCGTCGGTGTCGACCAGCGTCCGCACAGCGCGCATCCCTGCCGTGGCCGCAGGGGTGTCCTCCATGGCCCGCACCGAGTCGCTGCGGAAGGCGTCGGCCCGTGCCGCGATCGACTTGGCGATGATGTCGGCACTGTTCAGCGTGTCGTGCCCCAGCCCCGGCACGTAGATCAGGGTGGCCGGCGCCCTGGGCACGGGCTTGTCCGCTGCGACCTCGTCTGCTGCTGGCATGTCGGGTCCCCTCGTCGTAGCGCGGCTCGCCGTACGCTGCCCTCACAGGGGCGGGCAGTCGTCACCGTGAGGGTGCTCCGACCGCAGCGGCCCGTCAACGCCGTAACGCGGTGGTGACGCCGGAGTGACAGACTCGAGGGCAACCCACCTGCAGACCTGGGGAGGAAGCCATGGTGGTGCGGCGCATCGACGTACGAGACCAGCCCGAGCCTGTCGACCCGAGTCGTCGCGACGCGTTACGTGATGCGGCCCGCGACGTCTCCGACCACGTGCTCCCGGGTGCCCACCGGATCCGGGTCGAGAGCTTCGACGCGGCCACGGGCAACGCCGCCGTCGTGGTGTCCGACGCGGCCGACGCCGAGCCCGGACAGTACGTCGCCCGGGCGCTTCGGCACCTTCAGCGCATCGGCCCGGCTCTCGGCTTCGGGCCGAGCCAGGCGCCGGAGTACGTCGCCGACCCGACCGCGCAGGAGACCTCGACCGGCGCGGTAGCGGTCCACCTTCGCCAGCACTACAAGGGCATCCCGGTCTACGACGCGCGCCGAGACAGTGCGCTTCGACGCGGGTGGCACGCCTGCTCGAGGTCGCCGGGCGGTCCTTCACCGTGGCGGGCGACGTGCCCGTCAGCCCGACGGTTCCGGCCGGCCGCGCACTCATGATCGCGGCCGCACACGTCGCCCAGCCCGGTCCGAGCGGAGGACGCGCCGCTGGACGCGTTCGGGCAGCCGATGGTCGACCCGGCGCTCGACCTCTCCGCCTTCGCTCCGGAGCAGCGCACCTCGGGTGCCGGACCGGGCAGACCAGCCGGCGACGTTCGACGCGCCGCCGTTCGCGCATGCCGTGACCGTGGCGCTGATGTGGTTCCCGGTCGGCCGACACCTGCGGCTCGGCTGGCACACGAAGCTCGCCGTACCCGGCGGTGCGGTCTACCGCGTCATCGTCGACGCGCAGCGACGGGCGCATCCTGCTCGGCACCCGGCTGACCCGCGAGGTGGCCGGCCGCGCCGACGTCGTGCTCGACCTCCGGCGGCGCCGCGCGAGCACGATCGCCATGCCGCGGCCGGCCGACGTCTACGGCGCTCCGGTGCCGGGCGGCCTGCCCGAGCGGGTTCCCCGACCACTGGCTCGTGGACAGCTCCACCCGTGGCGCCTCCGTGCACGCCGTCGTCGAGCCCGGCGCCGACCCGTCGAGCGGCACCCTGCAGGGCGGCACGGTGGTCTTCGCCCCGCGTCACCGGCAGGGCAGCGGACAACCTGGTCGTCAACCTCTTCACGCTGTGCAGCAGCATGCACGACCTGCTCTACCTGCTCGGCTTCCGCGAGGCCGACGGCAACTTCCAGGTCGACAACCTCGGCCGCGGCGGCCGGCCGGGGACCCGGTGCTGGCCCGCGTCCACCCCGGCGCGGTGTGGGGCACCGCCAACATGGGCACGCCCGCCGGACGGCAGCCGGCCGACGATGAACATGGGCCTGGTCACGCTCGACCA
Organism: uncultured Actinomycetota bacterium; assembly: GCA_963830495.1. Lineage (GTDB taxonomy): Bacteria > Actinomycetota > Actinomycetes > Propionibacteriales > Nocardioidaceae > CAWHMS01. Next base: position 168,833 of record CAWHMS010000002.1, read on the forward strand.
ACCGCCACACCGCGCTCGACCCGACGTCGTCTTCCACGAGTACACCCACGGCCTCACCAACCGGCTCGTCGGCGGCCCGCTCAACGACACCGCGCTCGACGCCGTCGCAGTCCGGCGGCATGGGCGAGGGCTGGAGCGACTTCTTCGCCTGCATCGCGCTCGGCAAGAACGTGGTCGGCGACTGGGTCGTCAACCGGCCGACCGGGATCCGCAAGTTCCGCTACGACGACGCCTTCCCCGACCACCTTCGGCGATGCTCGGCACCGGCCGGTACGTCGGCGACGCCGTCCACAACCTCGGCGAGATCTGGTGCGCAACCCTCATGACGCTGTGCCCGACGGGTCGGGGTCTGGGAGACGGCCCAGGTCGTGGTCGACGCGCTCAAGCTCACGCCTGCCAACCCGAGCTTCCTCGCCGCCCGCGACGCCATCATGATGGCGGCGGACCGGTACGCCGCCGCGCACAGCAGCGACGACGACGAGCGGGCGGACTTCGTGCACGCCGTCTGGGAGGCTTCGCCAAGCTACGGCATGGGGCCGGCCGCCCGCACGGCCGGCGCGAACACCGTGTCCGGAGCCGTTGCGGACTTCACCGTGCCGCCCCGCCCTGTTCCGGAGCCGGAGCCAGAGCCGGACCCGGGCCAGATCGTGGCGGGAGCGGCCAGTCCGATGCTGAGCATCCCCGACAACGACCTCGCTGGTGTGAGCAGCACGATCGACCTCCCCGACGCGGGCGACATCGCGACCCTGCAGGTTTCGGTGGACATCAGGCACCCGTACCGGGGTGACCTCGTAGTGACGCTTTCGGCGCCCGACGGCCGGCTCGTGCCCCTGCACAACCGTGCCGGCGGGAGCGCGGACGACGTACGGCAGGCGTGGCGCAGCGACGCGCACACCGGCCTGGCCCAGCTCGTCGGGATGCCGACGGCGGGCACCTGGACGCTCATGGTCACCGACCGTGCTCCGCGCGACCTGGGCACCCTGAACGAGTGGTCGCTCGAGGCTACGGTCGCCGAGGTGCGGCCCGTGGTCGAGGTCGAGGCGACGCCGAGCCTGGTCATCCCGGACGACACGGTGGCGGGGGTCGAGAGCGAGCTGACGGTCGTGGATGGTGGAGTTGTGTCCGCACTGCAGCTCGACGTCGACATCACCCACACGTACGTCGGCGACCTCGAGGTGACGCTGACCGGGCCTGACGGCACGAGCGTCAAAGTGCACGGCCGCAGTGGTGGCAGCGCCGACCACCTGATCACGTCGTACCGCTCCGAGGACGGGGGTCGGCTGGAGCCGTTCGTTGGGACCTCCGTCGCCGGCGTGTGGCGCCTGAGCGCACGCGACCTGGCCGGCCTGGACGTCGGCAAGCTGAACCGCTGGAAGCTCACCGCGCGCCTCTGACGCCCCCTGCCCGCTGTGGCTGAACCTTGTCACCACCGTCGAGGGAAGACCTTCAGCCATAGGGAGGGCACGCGTCGACAGGGGGGCGACAAAATCGGATAGTGATGACAATGCGCGCGTTCCCCCTGACCCGATGGGGTCATTCTCGGGTGGTGCGGGCGGCACTCACTGGTCACGCAGCGGAGCGCGGTCGTAACCTCACGTAGGGGCGCGCGCCCGGCGTCTGTCGACCCGGTGCGCGGCCTCGCAGGTCCTTTCCAGCAGGGGGCTCGGATGACTCACCTTCGACTGCGGCTGCTCGAGGGCTTCGGCTGCGAGCGGTCCGGAACCCCCATCGAGCTGCCCTTCGGGGTGCAGCGACTCGTCGCCTTCCTCGCACTTCGCGGCCCCAGCCATCGGTGCCTGGTCGCCGGCTCGCTGTGGCCGGAGGTGCCCGAGAGCCAGGCACTGGCGAGCCTGCGCACCGGGGTGTGGCGCCTGAACAAGGTGCTGCCCGGAGGGCTGAGCGCAGACGGATCGGCCCTGGCCGTCTCCGAGTCGACCGACGTCGACGCGCGCGAGCAAGAGGCCTTCGCGACGACGTCGCTCCGCACCGCAACCGACGACCTCGAGTGGCTCAACGCCGGGCTGGCCTGGCTCTGGCCCGGCGACCTGCTGCCGGGGTGGTACGACGACTGGGTGGTCTTCGAGCGGGAGCGGCTCAGCCAGCTCAGGCTGCACGCACTCGAGCACACCGCCCGCGTCCTCACCCGGCACGGCCAGCTGCAGACCGCGCTGCAGCTCGCCCTCGAGGCCGTCCGGGCCGAGCCGCTCCGCGAGTCGGCAACGTCGGTGCTGATGTCGGTGTATGTCGCAGAGGGCAACGTCTCCGACGCGATCCACCAGTACGAGCTGTTTCGAGACCTGCTCCGGCACGAGATCGGGGTCGAGCCCTCCCCCGGACTCGCCGATCTGCTGCCGCGCCAGCGGCAGGTATTGACACGCTCGTGACGGGCAAGGGCCGATAACCGTGGGATGACCCCCGAGGACGCCGGCCCGACCGGCCTCCTGGTCCTCCGGCTCTGGACCGAGCCCCGTGGCGGGATGCGCGTCCGGCTGACCAGCACGATTGAGCTCCAGCAGACTCAGCCGGCGACGACGTACGCCGCGAGCCGGGCCGAGGTGCTGCTGCTGGTCGCGCGGTGGCTCGACGACCTGGCCCCACCCGAGTCGCGGTGACGCACCGGTGACGCGCAGCGGCGTATGCCTCGTGACGGACGGACTGCACGCCTCGTGAAGGGGAGACGACAATGCCCTCGACTCTGAACGCCCCCGGCATCTACATCGAGGAACTGCCCAGCGGGGTTCGGCCGATCGTGGGTGTCAGTACGTCGGACACCGCCTTCGTGGACTGGTTCCCCCGGGGACCGGTCGGCGTTCCCACCCGGGTGACGAGCTTCGACGAGTTCACCCGCAGGTTCGGCGGGCTGCACACCCAGAGCCTGGCCAGCTACGCGATCCTCCAGTACTTCCAGCACGGCGGAGCGGTGGCGTGGGTGGTGCGCACCGACCCACCCGAGGACCCGGACAACGTCGCCAGCCTTGCCCTCGACAATGCCGACGGCGACACGGTCATCACCGTCTTCGCCAGCAGCCCCGGGGCGTGGGGCACCAACCTCCGGGCCGCCGTCACCACGGCGGGTGAGGACGACACCCTCTTCAACCTCTTCGTCCGCGAGATGGCCGGGGACCGCGTCGTCGACAGCGAGGTGTTCCGCAACCTGTCGGCGGAACCGGCCGCGCCGAACTACGGGCCCGAGGTCGTCAACGCGACCTCGCGGCTGGTCGTGCTGTTCGACGACCCCGAGGCGGGGCTGCCCGACCTGGCGGCTCCTACCGAGACCGGTGAGGCCGGCGCCGACGACTACACCGCGCTGGTGGCCGACGCCGACGAGGCGGTGCTCGACATCACGGGCGGCGCCGTCGACAGCACCGGCTTCTCCGACGCGATCAAGGCGGCGATGGGCGCCCTGACCTCGATCGACCCGTTCGTCTTCAACATCCTCTGCATCCCGGCCATGGGTGCCCTCGACGACTCCAACCGGGTGTCGCTCGTCGCGGCGGCGGCCAAGCTGTGCACCGACGAGCGCGCGTTCCTGGTCGTCGACCCCCCGCCGGTCACCCAGGACGCCGCCGCCGCCCAGGCCTTGGTCGGCTCGTCCGGCATCGCACCGAGCAAGAACGCCGCGCTCTACTACCCGCGACTGCTCATGCCGGATCCGCTCAACGGTGGACGGCCCAAGAACACCGGGGCCAGCGGTGCCGTGGCCGGCGTCTACGCCCGGACCGATGCCACCCGCGGCGTCTGGAAGGCTCCGGCGGGGATCGAGTCGACCCTGGCCGGCGTCAGTCTGGCCAGCACCGTCAGCGAAGGCGACAGCGGCGCGCTCAACCCACTCGGGATCAACGCGCTGCGCACCTTCCCCGTGGTGGGCAACGTCGTCTGGGGCGCGCGGACCCTCGTCGGCGCAGACCAGCTGGCCAGCGAGTGGAAGTACGTGCCGGTACGACGTACCGCGCTCTTCATCGAGCAGAGCCTCGACCAGGGCCTGAGCTGGGTCGTCTTCGAACCCAACGACGAGCCGCTGTGGGCGCAGATCCGGCTCAACGTCGGCGCCTTCATGCAGGACCTGTTCCGCAAGCAGGCGTTCCAGGGCACCACCCCGCGCGAGGCGTACTTCGTCCGCTGCGACAAGAACACGACGACGCAGAGCGACATCGACAAGGGGATCGTCAACATCCTGGTCGGCTTCGCGCCACTCAAGCCCGCCGAGTTCGTCGTCATCCAGATCCAGCAGATGGCCGGCCAGGCCACGGCGTGAGAGGGACGGATCCAGCATGGCTGAGTTCACGGTCAACGCGACGCGCTTCGACCCCTACAAGAACTTCAAGTTCCGGGTGAAGTGGGACGGCCGGTACGTCGCCGGGGTCAGCAAGGTCGGGGCGCTCAAGCGCACCACCGAGGTGGTCCGGCATCGCGCGGGAGGCGACCCGAGCACGACCCGCAAGTCCGCCGGCCGCAGCGAGTACGACGCCATCACGCTCGAGCGGGGTGTCACCCATGACCCGGAGTTCGAGAACTGGGCCAACAAGGTGTGGAACTTCGGCGCCGGGTTGGGCGCGGAGTCGTCGTTGAAGGACTTCCGCAAGGACATCATCATCGAGGTCTACAACGAGGCGGGCCAGAAGGTCCTTGCCTACAAGGTGTTCCGCTGCTGGGTCTCGGAGTACCAGTCGCTGCCGGGCCTGGACTCCAACGCCAACTCGGTCGCGATCCAGACCATCAAGCTGGAGAACGAGGGCTGGGAGCGCGACCTGGAGGTCACCGAGCCGACGGAGCCCGTCCTCACGTGAGCACGGCCAGCCCCCTCGACGTCTGGGAGGCGGGCCTGCCGTTGGCGCCCGCCGCTCGCGCCGTGCTCATGCTCCAGGCGGCCGGGGAGCCCGACGTGGCCGACTGGTCGGTCGGGCACCGCGACGCCGCGTTGGTGCGGCTGTACTGCTCTGCTCCCGGCGCGCTCGCGGCCGTGGCCGAGTGCCCGTCGTGCGGTACGGCGCTCGACGTCGACCTGGACCCTGCCGTCTTCGGTGCAGCCGCTTTCGGCGCAGCCGTCTTCGGCTCGGACACAGGTCAGCGGATAGTGATCGCGGAGCACGAGGGCTATCGGGTCGCCGTCCGCACCCCCAGCGCCGGCGACCTTGCCGCTCTGGCTGCGTGCGACCCAGCCGATGCGCTCGGCTGGCTGTTCGACCGGTGTGTCGTCTCCGCCGAGAAGGCCGGCGACGCGGTTGCCGCGGCCGAGCTGCCGCCCAGTGTGGTCGCCGAGGTCGAGACGGCGGTCGCGGAGGCCGACCCCGGCGCCGACCTCAGCGCATCGATGACCTGCACGGAGTGCGCAAACCGGTGGAGCGAGCCCGTCGACCCGGTGCGCTTCGCGTGGTGCGCGGTCGAGTCCTCGGCCACTGCTCTGGCGACGGAGGTCCACACCCTGGCGGCGTCGTACGGCTGGAGCGAGCCCGAGATTCTGGAGCTGTCTCCGTTTCGCCGGCACCTCTATCTCGGTGCGGTGCACTCGTGAGCCGACGAGGTCATCTGGCTCGGCTGGCAGCCCGGGCGATGCAGCCCGCCACCGGGTTGCGGCCGCGCGCCCGCCACCCGTACGAGCAATCAGCTGCCGGAGGGGTGCTGCAGTCGCGTCGGCTCGACGTACCCGACTCTGTCATCGCGTCGGCCGCACCGATCGCGGCGTCGACCGAGCCCTTGGCTGGCGGGCCGGCGCCCGGCAACGCGCACGTGGGAGGTGCGGCGCCCGCAGGAGCAACCGCCGCAGGCGTGGCGACACAGGGTGCCGAGCCATCGGAACGACCTAGTGCGCGCAGGATCGCGCCGCGGGCCAGCCCAGCCGCCCCACCTGCGCCGGAGCCGGCGCCGACGTTGTTGGCTGGCACCCAGACTTCTGGACCGACGGACATGGCTGCCCCCGACGTCCAACCAGCACCTTCGGGTAAGCCCGGTCACCGAGCAGCGCCCGCCCAGCGCCGACGGCGCATCGTCTGTCGCCACCGAGGCGGTTCCCGCGGGCAGGCCTGCCGACTTCACCGATGTGGTTCGGCCGTCGGTCGGCACGGATGCGACCGCGCACGAGACGGCACCCTCGCCGGCCCAGCCCGAGACCGGCGCGTCCGCGACCGCGTCGCCTGCTGCGATGGACACCGACTCGGGCCGGACACCTGCGTTGGGCTCGTGGCCGGGCTCGCTGACGCCCACGATCCCTGCCGGCGACTTGCCCACGTTGTCTCCGCTGGCCGGCCCGAAGGACGACAAGCGGCCCGACGTGACCGTGAGCATCGGGCGGATCGAGGTGGTGCGCACCACCCGAGCCGAAGCCGCCGCCCACACCCGCGCCACTCGGCAAGGCCGCCACGGCGCCCGACCTGGCTGAGTACCTGCGGTCGCGGAGTGACAGATGAGCAACTTCCTCGCTGTCGCCACCGTGACCGCGGCACTCCAGCTGCACCTGGCAGATGCTGTCGCCGGTGCGGTCGGGGGTGCCGAGGTGTGGGTCGACCGAGCCGATGCCAAGCCGCAGACCGACGGCGTGAACATCTACCTCTACCGCACGTCCTTCGACCCGGTTCGGCGCAACGACGAACTGCCCGCGCGGCGGGAGGACGGATCTCTGCTGGCCAAGCCTAGAGCCGCGACCAGCCTGCACTACCTGTTGACGTTTCACGGCAAGGACGACGAGCTCGTGCCGCAGCGGCTGCTCGGTGCCACCCTCGCCGCGCTGCACACCCGCCCCGTCATCACCCGGGCGCTGCTGGACCAGGTGGTCGCCGAGGCGACCGGCATCCCGCCCAGCCACTCCTACCTCGCCACCAGCGACCTCGCCGACGCAGACGAGCTGGTGCGCGTCTCACCCGAGCCGCTCGACCTCGACGAGCTGTCCAAGCTCTGGTCGGTGTTCTTCCAGACGGCGTACCAGCTGTCAGCGACGTACGTCGCTTCCGCCGTGCTGCTGGAGGAGCAGGAGGGCGCGGTCGTGACGGCGCCTCCGGTGCAGCTGCCTCAGCTCACGGTGCGTGGTCTGCTCAAGCCCACGATCGTGTCGGCACGCAACGCGGCCGACCCCCGCGCCCCGGTGCTGGCGGACAGCCAGCTCGCCATCGCGGGCAGCGGGCTGCGGGGCGACCAGACCGTGGTGCGCATCGGGCCGGACGAGCTCACGCCCACTGAGGCAGACACCTCGCCGACCTCGGTGCGGGTCGAGTTGGATGCCGCCGCCGGGCTACGAGCGGGACTCCAGCCCGTGGTCATCGCCCATCGTTGGCTGGTCGGTGATCCGGAGCAGCCACGCGGGGGCGAGATCAGCAACGCCGTCGGCGTCCTGGTCTCGCCGACGATCACCTCGTCGGTCGCCGCCGACGAGCTCACGGTGACCACCGATCCCATCCTTGGTGCCCGGCAGCGCGCCGCCGTAGCGCTGCTACAGCCGTCGACCGGCGCCCGGGTCCGGCTGATCGACGTACTTCCTCGGAGCGAAGACACGCCCACCGTGTCGGTGTCGCTGGCCGGCGTCCCGAACGGCAGCTACGCCGTCGTACTGCTTGTCGACGGGGCCGAGAGCCCGGTCTCGCGCAACTCCTCCGGAGTCATCACTGCCCCGGTCGTGTCGGTGTCATGACCCGGTCGGCGAGCCCCAGCGTGGTCGAGCTCGATCCGAGCACCTGGTCCGACGCCAACCACGCCTACCTGGACGAAGCACTTGCCGAGGTGGCCGAGTCCATCGCCCGCCACCTCGGCAGACCATCAGCGACGTCGGGGCGACCCGTCCGTCGGCGCGGCAGTACCCGCGACCTGGAGCCGCCGGCTGCGCTCGACCTGGTGTGCAGCGCCTTCGGCCTGTCGCCGTTCGAGAGGTCGATCCTGGTGTGCTGCGCTGGGGTCGAGCTCGACGCGGCGTTCGCCGAGCTGTGTGCCGAGGCGTCCGGGGAGCGTCGGCCGGCGGCGCCGACCTTCGCGCTCGCGCTCGCGGCGCTGCCTGACCCCCACTGGTCCGCTATCGGCCCGGACTCGCCGCTGCGCCGGTGGCGGCTGGTGGAGCTGCATGGCCACGGCTCCCTGACGCAGGACGCGCTCCGGATCGACGAGCACGTGCTGCACTACCTCGCCGGCACGGCCGGCCATGACCCCAAGCTGGCCGGGGTCGTCGACTTCGCGGGGACCACGACTGTGATCACCGGCGGCCAGGAGTCGGCGGCACACCAGCTCGTCGACCGATGGCAACGGTCTTCTGCCGAGGCGTTGCCCGTCGTCGCAGGCGTCGATCGGAGCACGCGCATCGCCATCGCCGGCCATGCCGCCCGCGACCTCGGGCACGAGCTCGCGCTGATCGACCCGGCAGTTATCCCGGTGGAGCCCGCAGCCCGCGAGGCGCTCGCCCGCCTGCTCGAGAGGGAGAGCGCGTTGGGAGCCGCGACGTACGTCGTCGACGGCGATGACGACACGGGCTGGGCGGGGGTAGACGCGCTCATTGCGATTACGCACGCACCCATGGCCGTCTCGGCGACTCAGCCGCCGCCGCTGCGCAGGCGCCCGACCCTGGTGATCGATGCGCCACGCCCGACCGCGCGTGAGCAGCGAGAGCTGTGGGGTGAGGTGCTCGCCGACGACCCGGCAGGTGAGGCACTGGCCGCGGCGTTCGACCTTGGAGCGGAAGCGATCCGGGTCGCGGCCGCCGTCGGTGAAGCAGACGCGGCCTGGGCCGCCTGTCGCGCTCTGGACCGACCGGAGCTGGGGGCGCTTGCGCAGCGGGTCGACTCCGCCGCCAGCTGGAGCGACCTCGTGCTGCCCGCGGCGCAGCGCCGTACGCTCGAGCTGCTCGTCGCGCACGCCCGGCATCGGGTGACGGTGTACGACGACTGGGGCATGCGGATGGGGCGCAGCCTCGGGTTGGGAAGCACCGCCGTCTTCAGCGGGCCGAGCGGCACCGGCAAGACCTTCGCCGCCGAGGTGATCGCCGCCGACCTCGGGCTCGACCTCTACCGTGTCGACCTGAGTGCGGTGGTGAGCAAGTACGTCGGCGAGACGGAGAAGAACCTGCGCCGGGTCTTCGACGCTGCCGACCACGGCTCGGCCGTGCTGCTCTTCGACGAGGCGGACGCGCTGTTCGGCAAGCGCACGGAGGTGCGGGACAGCCACGACCGCTACGCCAACGTCGAGGTGTCCTACCTCTTGCAGCGGATGGAGGCCTATCGAGGTACAGCGATCCTCACCACCAACATGGCCGAGTCGATCGATGCCGCCTTCCTGCGCCGGGTGCGCTTCGTCGTGCACTTCCCCTTCCCGGACAAGCAGATGCGGCTAGAGCTGTGGCGGCGAGCCTTTCCAGCTGCGGCGCCGGCGGACGGGCTCGACCTCGAATCCTTGGCGGGCATGGACCTCGCCGGCGGGACCATCAGGAACGTGGCGGTCAACGCCGCCTTCGTCGCCGCCGACGCCGCCGAGCCGATCCAGATGCAGCACGTGATGCAGGCTGCGCGGATCGAGTCCGGCAAGCTCGGTCGCCCGATGCCCACCCTCCGTGCGGAGCCGGACCGATGACCGAAGCGCCGCGAGTGTCCCTTCACGACGTCAGGATCAGCGGCGAGCCGGCCGAGCGCACGCGGCTGCTCGCAGCCATCGAACGTGCTGTGGTCGAGGCCGTCGTCCGCGGGGCGAGTGAGCACGAGATCCGCCGCGCGGTCGCCATAGCGGTCCGCAAATGCGAACCCCACGGCGTTAGGGGTACGACGTAGGCGCCTAGTGGGGCGGAACGATGGCCATTCACGCAGTGAAGGTCCAGTCCAGACGTGAAGGCAGCCCTGCGGTGACTCGGGCAGCCCTTGCCCGTGGCCGGGATTGCTGACGATGACGCTGTCGTGACGCCGAGACGGCGCATAATGAGGGCAGAGCAACGAGTGCCCGGGTGGTGCCATGAGATCCACGACCTTCGCTGACCGATCACCGAGCCCGCAGCCCGCGACGCTGTGGCGATGCGGCGGGACGACGTGCCCTCCGGGCGCGTGTGACCACGACGACGAGATCCAACGTGACGCCTCAGGACCCGCGCCTGAGCAGGTGCCCGGTGTCGTGACCGAGGTGCTGCGGTCCGAAGGCACGCCGCTGCCGCGCGGAGTCCGCACCGACATGGAGCGACGACTCGGCCACCACTTCGGCGACGTACGGGTGCACACCGACAGCCGCGCCGCGGAGTCGGCTCGGGCGGTCGAGGCGCGGGCGTACACCGTGGGCAAGCACATGGTGTTCGCAGCACGCGAGTTCGCTCCTAGCACCCCGCGGGGACGCACCCTGCTGGCGCACGAGCTCGTCCACACCATGCAAGGCTCAGCAGGATCTCGTGGACGCGCTGGCGGTATGAAGATCTCCGACCCGACGGACGCCGGAGAGCTCGAGGCGGAGCAGCGGGCCCGAGCGGTGACCCAAGCCACCCCGGCGCGGACGTGCGCGCTCGCCGTCTCACCCGACGAGGAGGGCGGTGTCGAGGAGGAGGCCACGGAGCCCAGCCGAGGCACACCCCGCCAGCCCCGGCAGGGCGCCGCCACCATCGTCTGCGACGGCAGCGGCGGCTATCGGGTGTCGCTGGGCAGCTGGGCCGGCGCGACCTGTGGCATCGAGGGCTGTGTCCGCCGGCACGAGGAGTCGCACGCCTCGGACTGGCGACGCCGCTGGCCGGAGGGCTGCAAGGGCAAGGCCGACGGGGCGACCATCCCGCTCGGCGGCACGGGCTACGACGCCTTCCTCAAGACGTCGGAGTGCACGGCGTACGGCGTTGAAGAGTCCTGCATCACGCCGCTCTTCAACGCGGCCGTCCGTGGCAAGACCGCCTGCGAGGGCACGCTGCGCACCCACCTCGCCGACACCCGGCGCCAGAAGGCGTCCTTCTGCTGAGGGCGACGAGGTGAACGAGACAGAGGCGGCAGAGGTCGCCCGGTGGCTCGCCGTTGCCGGGGGACACGAGTTGGCGGAGTACGCCGACCCGCGCGTCTCGCATGAGGGCACCACCTGGTTCGCGCACTTCCAGGGCGTGTCCGGTGCACCCGGCGACCACTTCGACGTGGTGCTCGACGAGTCCTCCCACGAGTCGCGCATCGTTGCAGGCCGCTGACCGCCCGGCCGCCATCGACAGCGGCATAGGCAGCCCCGAACGATGGGCGTGGTGACGGGGCGGTGACGCGTTACGGCGCACGCTCAGCGCGTGACGGGCTTCACCAGATCGCCGCAGGTGTTCAAGGGTGCCATCATCGGCCTCGACGCGTTGAAGCCCGTCGCCAGCGTGGTTGTGTTCCAGTACAACCCGGAGAAGGTCACGCGCCGACTCAGGCCCAAGTCTGGTTCCGCCGAGGGCGCCGAGGGTGAGGCGATGCGGCTGAGTGGCCCTCCGGAGGAGACATTCAGTCTCGAGGTCGACATCGACGCCGTCGACCAGCTCGCCGTGGGCGACCCGATCGCTGGCGCGCTCGGCATCGCACCGCAGCTCGCGTCGTTGGAGATGCTCTACTACCCGGCCTCGAGCGTCGTCATCGCCAACGAGGCGCTCGCGCTGGCCGGACTGGTCGAGGTCGTCCCACCCGAGGCACCGCTCGCCCTGCTGGTGTGGGGGCCGACCCGGGTGCTCCCGGTGCGCATCACCGACATCAGCATCGCCGAGGAGGCCTACGACCCGCTGCTCAATCCCATCCAGGCCAAGGTGTCGCTGTCGCTGCGCGTCCTGACGTACGACGACCTGGGGCTGCTCAGCGCCGGGGGCGGTCTCTATCTCGTGCACCAGGTCGGCAAGGAGGTGCTGGCTGGGCTGGGGAGCACCCTCTCCTTCGCCGCCACCGCCAACCTCGGGGTCAGCGGCAGCGCGAGCGTCGGGGGCTGACATGTTCGCCTCGACGAGCCGGTATGCCGGAGTCGCCACCACGACGTACACCGCCACCGCGCCGGACGGCAGCCAGCGCACGATCACCTACGTCCGTCGCCGGCTGTTGCCACGGCCGGGCGACCACACGGTGCTCACCCACCACACCGTCGCGCCCGGTGAGCGGCTGGACCACATCGCAGCCCGCTACCTCGGGGACCCGACCCAGTTCTGGCGGATCTGCGAGGCCACTGACGTGCTGCAGCCGCACCTGCTCGAGGAGACAGGGCGACAGGTACCGATCGCTGCTCCCCTGCCCGGCAGCCCGAGGGGCGGCTGAGGCGATGCTCGACAACGTGCTCGGCATCCGCCTGCTGCTCTGGGCGGGCAACCCGCTGCCGGTCCCGCAGCCGGCACTGCTCGGCCCGCTCCGCAGCGTCGACGTCACCAACGACGCGGTCTCGACCGACGGCTTCCAGCTCACATTTGCGCTGACGAAGGACAAGTTCGGCTTCCACGACGTGCTGGGCGCCCTGTCACCGGGCACGCGGGTCTGGGTCGGTGCCGTCATCGGCGCTGTGCCGGAGGCCCTCATCGACGGCGTCGTGGATCGGCACGACATCAGCCCGAGTGACCAGCCGGGGCGGTCGACGCTCACCGTGACCGGCACGACCGTGTCGTCGCTGCTCGGCCTGGAGGAGCACAGCCAGCGCCACCCCAACCAGCCCGACTACGTGATCGTCACGAAGCTGCTGCTGCAGTACCCGGATCTCGGCTTGGTCCCGGCCGTCACCCCCACCACCGACATCCCGATCGAGCTCGACCGCACGCCGCAGCAGAACGAGACCGACCTGGCGCTGATCCGCCGGCTCGCCACCACCAACGGCTTCGTGTTCTACACCGAGCCGATCACGTTCGGAGTCAACAAGGCGTACTGGGGCCCGGTGCTACGCGCCGGCATTCCGCAGCGGCGACTGACGCTCGGCATGGGCTCGCACCGCAATGTCAAGAGCCTCTCCTTCAGCTTCGACTCGCTCGCCCCCGTCGGGGCCGCGGGCTCGTTCGTCGAGCCCTTCACGAAGACGACCATCCCACTGCCGGCGCTGCCGGCGCTGCGTCTGCCACCGCTTGCCGCCAAGCCGGCGGCCGTGCGACGTACGACCGTGCTCCGTGCGGCCGCCAACGCCGGGCCGATCCAGGGCGCGCTCGCCTCGGTCGCAGCGGCCACCAGCGCACCCGAGGCGGTCTCCGGCCAGGGCACGCTCGACACCGCCCGCTACGGCGCGATCCTCCGGGCTCGCGGGCTGGTCGGCGTGCGCGGTGCGGGCGTTGACTACGACGGCCACTACTACGTCAGCCGGGTGACGCATCGGATCTCGCCCGGCTCCTACACCCAGAGCTTCGCGCTGAGCCGCGAGGGCACGCTGCCGTTGTCGCCGGTGGTGGTCCCGTGAGCCGGCAGTTCTGGGGCAAGTACCGCGGCATCGTGAAGGACATCAACGACCCGCTGATGACCATGCGGATCAAGGCCGAGGTGCCCGACGTGTACGGCGACGGCGAGAGCGGCTGGGCGCTGCCGTGTGCGCCCTTCGGTGGCGACGGGTCGGGCTTCTTCGCGCTCCCCACGGTCGGGGCAGGCGTGTGGATCGAGTTCGAGCATGGTGACCCCGACTACCCGATCTGGGCCGGCTGCTGGTGGGGCTCTGTCGCCGAGATCCCCACCACGTGGCTGACGCCGCCCTACCAGAAGGTGATGATCATCAGCCCGGGCGGACACAGCATCACGGTCGACGACACACCCGGCATCGGTGGGGTCACGCTCGAGACGGCCGATGGCGCCAAGGTGACGCTGAGCGTGACCGGGCTGGAGATCAGCAACGGCATGGGGGCGGCGATCAAGCTGAGCGGCCCGCAGGTCTCGGTCAACAACGGCGCTTTGGACGTGCTCTGATGCCCGGCTACGTGCTGACCCAGGGCGCCACCGTGATGTGCATGCACGGAGGTCAGGCCCAGCCCACGTCGCCGCTACCGCGCGTGCAGGTCGCCGGCCAGCCTGCCATCGGCCAGACCAGCGTCTACACCGTGGCCGGTTGTCCGCTGGTGCCTCCACCCGGCCCACCACCCTGTGTGTCGGCCACCTGGGTGGTGCCGGCCGTGCGGGTGCGGTCCAGCGGCATACCGCTCGTGCTCAACGACAGCACCGCGGTGTGCGTCCCCACCGGCACCGGCCTGCTGCCGGTGGCCTTCCAGGTGCGGGTGAAGGCGTCATGACTTACCTGGACTACCCCTTCCGGATCGACGGCCGTGGCCGCTCGGCTCTCACCGATCGCGGCGACCACATCCGCGACCTCGTCGAGCAGGTGCTCTTCACCAGTCCGGGTGAGCGGGTCAACCGTCCGTCGTTCGGCTGCGGCCTCCTGCAGCTGGTGTTCCAGCCCAACTCCGAGCCGCTCGAGCTGGCGACCCAGGCCACGGTCCAGGCGGCGCTGCACCAGTGGCTGGGCGAGCTCATCGCCGTGGAGAGCGTGACCGTCGAGGCGGACGACGCGGTGCTGCGCGTCACGGTCAGCTACACGGTGCGGGAGACCCAGGAGTCGCGCGTCGACGAGTTCCGGAGCACGGTGTGACCGGCCCGCCCGCCACCTACAGCTGCCGCGACGACCTCCGTGCGGAGGCGGTGCTCGACGCGACCACGGTCAACGGCCTCGACTTCCTCGAGGTGCGGCCCAACCAGACCAAGGTCGAGGTCCACTTCCTGCACCCGCTCCCCGGACAGCCGGACGGCGTCCCGGTCGGTGGCACTACCCTCAACCGGACGCACCTGGTGATCGAGGGCGGCGATCGGGTCCGCGATATCAGGGTCAGGTCGACCGCCACCTCGGGTACGGTCCTGACCGTCGTCGTGTCCGGCCCGGGCGACTTCTCGACGTACCGGCTGCGGCTGGTCGACCCCGTCAGCGGCGGCACGCCCTCGGGCTTCGACCCAAGGACGAGCCAGATCGACTTCTCCTTCAAGGCCGGCTGCCCGATCCGGTTCGACTGCGCTCCGGCCGCGGACTGCCCGCCCGAGCCGGAGACCTCCCAGGTGCGCGACTACCTGGCCAAGGACTACGACAGCTTCCGCCAGCTGATGCTCGACCGGATGGCGACGACGATCCCCGACTGGCGCGAGCGCAACCCCGCAGACCTGCAGATCGCCCTGGTGGAGCTGCTCGCCTTCGCCGCCGACCGGCTCAGCGAGGAGCAGGACGCGGTGGCCACCGAGGCCTACCTCGGTACGGCGCGCAGCCGGGTGTCCGTACGTCGGCACGCCCGCCTGTTGGGATACCGCATGCACGAGGGCTGTGCGGCCCGCGCCTTCGTGCAGGTTCAAGCGGGCGGCACTGTGCCGATCGCGGAGGGCCGGCAGTTCCTCACCGGCGACGACGACAGCACCCTGGTCTTCGAGGCGCTGCACGACCTCACCGCCTCCCCGGCCCGCAACGACATTCCTCTCTACACGTGGACCGACGAGCAGTGCTGCCTCCCGCGCGGAGCCACCAGGGCGACCCTGGCCGGCGAGACGGCCGACCTCGGGCTCAGCCCGGGAGACTTCCTGCTGCTGGAGGAGCTTGCCGGGGTGGCGAGCGGCGATCCAGTGGACGCCGATCGCAGCCACCGACATGTCGTCCGGCTGACCGACGTCACCGCTGCGACCGACCCGCTCGACGGCACCGACGTGGTCGAGGTCGCGTGGGCGGCCGAGGATGCCCTGCCCTTCCCCTTCTGCATCACCGCCCTGACGACCTCGCCCGAGGGCGTCCGGCAGCACTCGACGTGTGGGGTCGCCCGCGGCAACGTCGTGCTGGTCGAGCACGGCGAGCGGATGAGCGAGCCCGTGCTGCTCACCAAGACGGTCGACGTCGCCGGCAGGTGGCGCCCAGGGCTGCCCGACGGTCGCCCGACGTACGCCGTCCCGTACGGCCCGACCCTTGCCGCGAGCCGGCTGCTCGACCTCGACCCAAGACGCGCCCGCGCAGCCGTGACGGTGAGCGACGGGGACCGCGACTACGACGTGACCGGCTTCGACCTGCTCGGCTCGGCGGCTGATGCCGCGGACTTCATGGTGGAGACCGAGGAGGACGGCACCACGCTGCTGCGCTTCGGCGACGGAAGCTACGGCCGCCGACCCGACCCAGACCTCGACCACCGTGCGACGTACCGCCGCGGTCACGGCGCGATCGGCAACGTGGGGGCGGAGTCCATCACCCGAATCAGGTCGAGCGACCCCGCGGTGCTCGGCGTGCGCAATCCGCTGCCGGCCGGCGGCGGCACCGATCCCGAGCCGACCGACAAGGTGCGCACCGATGCGCCACATGCCTTCCGGGTGCAGGAGCGTGCCGTGACGGAGGCGGACTACGGCACTGTGCTCACCGAACGCTTCCCCGGGGTGCAACGGGCCGCGGGTCGGATGCGCTGGACCGGTAGCTGGTACACCGCCTTCGTCACCGTCGACCGGGTCGCGGGGCTCGACGTCGACCGGACGTTCCGCGCATCGGTGCAGGACTTCCTCGACACCTACCGGATGGCCGGCGTCGACGTCGAGGTGTCGAGACCCGAGCCGGTCCCGCTGGAGATCACCCTGGACGTCTGCGCACGCACGGATCGCTTCGCGGCCGACGTGGAGCGCGACGTGCTCGACGCCCTCTCGTCGGGGGTGCTGCGGGACGGACGGCGCGGGCTCTTCCACCCGGACCACTTCACGTTCGGCACGCCCGTCTACCTCAGCCAGGTGTACGCCACCGCGCTCGCCGTACCCGGGGTGGAGACGGTGCGGGCCTCGACGTTCCGCCGGTACGGCGAGCCCGACCGCGGCGAGCTGGCCACTGGGGTGATCCGCGTGCACGACCTGGAGATCGCCCAGCTGGCCAACGACCCCGATGTCCCCGAGCGCGGCATCCTCAGCGTGACCGTGGCAGGTGGCCGATGAGCTGCGACCACCTCCTCGACGACTGCGGGTGCTGCGAGCCCGGCACGTCGGCCGTCGCCACCGTCGACAACCCTCCTGGGAAGCCATCGCTGGATCGGAGGGTCGGTACCGCATCGAACTTCGCCCGGCAGATGCTCGCCGGGCTGACGGCCCAGCCCGCACTGGACCGGCTCACCACCCGGCGGGCCGACGATCCGGCGATCGCGCTCGTGGACGCCTGGTCGGTGGTGCTCGACGTGCTGACGTTCTACTCCGAGCGACTGGGCAACGAGGGTTACCTGCGTACGGCGCTGGACGGACGCTCCCTGGCCGAGCTGGCACAGAGTGTCGGCTACCAACCGGGACGGGGCAGGGCAGCGGCCACCCTGCTCGCCTTCACCCTGGAGGAGGGGCTGGGCGCACCGACATCGGTGCCCATCCCCCGCGGCACGAAGGTGGCGAGCCTGCCCGGCCCCGGCGAGGTGCCGCAGACCTACGAGACCAGCGAGGACGTCGAGGCGCGGACGGAGTGGAACGCCGTCCAGGCCCGGAGCAAGGCTCCCCAGGAGCTGACCATCGGCGCCACGCACGCCTTCGTCGAGGGGGTGCGCACCGACATCGCAGCGGGTGACGCGGTGCTGCTGGTGGGTCGCGAGCGCGAAGCCGCAGGGGCGAGCCAGTCGTGGGCGTTTCGACTGCTGAGCTCGGTCCAGCGGCTACCGGAGCGGGCGGTCACTCGACTGACCTGGAGCGAGCCGCTGGGCAGCCCCTCCCCGAGCTCGGGACGGGCGGGCGACGAGAAGGTGCCTGACCCACGGGATGCGCGACTGCACCTGCTCCGTCGTCGGGCAGGCGTCTTCGGAGCAGCGGCGCCGGACTACCGCCTCATCGACGCCTCCGTCACGGGCTCGCTGACCGGCTCGGCGTCGGCCGCTGGGGCGACGTCGACCGGGCCGAAGGTCATCACGGACTCGGCGGCAGGCAAGGCCCAGCAGATCACGACCGGGCCCGGGCCCGACTGGCCGTATTGGACCGTGAAGGCGCCGGGTCAGCCCGAGAACACCGTCGACCTCGATGCGCTCTACCCGACCGCGACCCCGGGCTCGTGGGCGGTGCTCAGCCGGGTAGGCGCGACCGCGTGCTACCGGATCGAGGTGGCGCGTGAGGAGTCTCGTACCGACTACACCCTCAACGCCAAGGTCAGCCGCCTCACCCTGCAGGGGCCCTTTGTCAGCTCGCTTTTCAGCACCTTCGTGCGTCAGACGAGTGCCTTCGTCGGATCCGAGCTGCTGCTGCTGGCCGGTGCCCCGGTGCCGCTGCCCGTGCAGGGTGACGGGGTTGAGTTGGCGACCAGTGTTCCGCCCCTGGCGGCCGGGCGGAGCGTCGTCGTGCGTGGGCCTCGTCCGGTGATCCGGGTGGCGGAGGGTGTGCGCACGCTCGTCCTGCAGGTAGCCGGATCGGCCTTGATCGAGCTGCATCCCGGCGATGAGCTCGAGGTGGTCGGACCCGCCACGCACAACGAGGGCGGCACGGTCACGTGGCCGACGAGCCGTGGCACCGTCACTGCCGGGCCGGAGCAGGTGGAGATCGTGCCGCCGGATGAGGACAACGACATCGTGAGCGAGGTTGCCTTCGTCGCTTCCCCGACGACGGAGGAGCCCAAGGTCGACGAGATCCGCCTCGCCGCCCCACTCGTCGGCTGCTTCGACCGTGAGTCGGTGCGCATCCTGGCAAACGTCGCTGCCGCCACGCATGGCGAGACGCGCACGCAGGTGCTCGGCAGTGGAGACGCGGGTACGACGTACCAGCGCTTCACCCTCGCGCAGACCCCACTCACCTACACCGCCGCCGCGTCCGGCGGGGCGGTCGTGTCGACCCTCGAGGTCAGGGTCGATGGGCAGCTATGGAGCGAGGTGCCGCGGCTGTTCGGGACCGGGTCCGCTGCCGAGGTCTACACCACGTCGATGGATGACGCGGGCGTCGTGACCGTGCAGTTCGGGGACGGGCTGACCGGCGCGCGGCTCCCGACGGGCACCAACAACGTCACGGCGACCTACCGGGTCGGCACCGGCCTGAGCGGGAAGGTGGCGGTCGACCAGCTGACGCTGCTGATGACGCGCCCACTGGGGGTCCGCTCGGTCACCAACCCGATCGCGTCCGGCCTGGCCGCTGACGCCGAGCCACCGGACGCCGTACGCGGCAACACCCCTCGCACCGCGCTCACCCTGGATCGGGTCGTCTCCCTGACAGACGTCGAGGACTTCGCCCGGTCGGTGCCGGGCATCGGGAAGGCGGCGGCGGTCTCGCTGTGGGACGGCCGCCACCGGTTCGTCCACCTCACCGTGGCCGGCGTCGGCGAGCAGCGCGTCGACGAGCAGGCGATCGCAGACCTGGATGCGGCGATCCGAGCGGTGGGCGATCCCCGATTGCCCCTCGTCGTCCAACCGGCAGAGGTGGTGCCGGTGGCCGTCACCGTGAGCGTCGTCGTCGATCCGGTCGCTGTGAGCGCGGACGTGCTGGCCGCCGTCGGCGGCCTGCTCGGCACGGCGTTGTCGATCAAGTCGCGCGGCCTCGGCCAGGCGCTGACCTCCGGCGACATCATCCTGGCCGCGCATGCAGCGCCGGGAGTCACGGCCGTCACCGTCTCGGCTCCCGCCGCAGACGCGTCGGCGCTCGGGGCGCGGATCGTGGCCGGGACGCCGATGCCGGCCCAGGTCGTCGCCCTCGCCGGTGGCGGACTGACGGTCACGGAGGCGGCGCTGTGACGACCCTCCGCGACGACCTGTTCCGCCTTTTGCCGCAGGTCTACCAGCAGCGCGACGCCGAGCCGCCCCACGACGGCGCGCTGGCCGCGTTGCTCGCGGTGCTCGGCGAGCAGGGCGACGTTGTCGCATCGGACCTCGGCCGGATGTACGACGACTGGTTCATCGAGACCTGCGCCGACTGGCTGGTCCCCTACCTCGGCGACCTGTTGGGTGTGCGGCTGTTGCAGCCGGTCGGGCCTGGCGCGGAGCGGACTCGGGCGCTGGTGGCCAACACTCTCGACAGCCGTCGGCGCAAGGGCACAGTCGCTGTCGTCGAGCAGCTGGCGTACGACGTGACCGGTTGGCCCGCCGCCGCCGAGGAGTACTTCACCCGGCTGGCGACCACGCAGTACCTCAACCACCTACGGTCGTTCCAGCTGCAGGGCGCCGACCTCCGGGGGGCGGCGGAGCTCGAGCTGACCGGCAGCCCCTTCGGCGCCTCGGCGCACAACGCCGAGGTGCGCCGGGTACCGCGGGGCCGGTTCGGCATCGGCACCCTGGGGCTGCACGTGTGGCGGCTGGCCCCACAACGGGTGGCCCGCGCGACGGCACGGCCGGTCACGGACCCGCCCGACGGCCGCTACACGATCGACCCGGTCGGCGTGGCGGCGCCACTCTTCAACCCGGGCAGCACCCAGGAGAGCATCGCCACGCTCACCGAGGAGCACCACGTGCCGGCGCCGCTGCGCACCCGCGCCCTGTACGACGAGCTGGACGCCCTGCGAGCCGGCAGCGCTGGCTCGCCGCGATGGTTCGGGGACGATCCGGTGGTCGAGGTGTACGCCGACCTGGGCAGCGGGATGGCCGCCGTACCGGTCGCCGAGATGACCGCCGCCGACCTGAGCGATCCGCTGGCGCCGTCAGCGGTCGGCTGGCCCCGCCCGGGCGTACCTCTGACCTTGGCCGTCGACCCCGTGTCGGGGCGGCTCGCCTTCCGCGCGGGAGTCGTACCCACCGCGGTCGAGGTCACCGCGACCCACGCCGCGCCGGGATTGATCGGCGCGGGACCACACGACCGCACGGACCCGGCAGCCACAGACTTGCTGGCGCGAGCCACCTGGTTCCGCGCCGTCGGTGCGGCGGCCACCCCCGTGCCCGGCGCCGTGCGCACCACGATGTCGGAGGCGGTGGACGACTGGAACGCGGAGCCCGCCGGCACCGTCGGCGTGATCGCACTGCTCGACAGCCGGACCTACGAAGAGGATGTGGCCGTCTCCGTGCCGGCCGGCAGCGAACTGCTGGTCGTCGCCGTGACGTGGCTCGCTGCCGAGGATGCCGGCGACGCCACCGTGGTCCTGAGCCTGGACCAGGCGACGCCGGTCGACCGCCGCCCGCACCTGCGTGGCGCGCTCCAGGCCACCGGCACGGCGGGGACACCTGACTCCGCCGCCGGTGAGCTCACCGTCGACGGCATGCTCGTCGAGGGCACCGTGTCGGTCTCGGCAGGCGATCTCGGCCTGCTGGAGCTGCGGCACGTCACCGTGGCTCCGGGCACCGGCTCGGTCGTTGTCGAGCCGCCGACGAGCCCCACCACCGACAACGCGCGGCTGACGATCGAGGTGCACCGCAGTCTGGTCGGAGCCGTCGCCGTCCCTGATCGGGGGCCGCAGCTGGTCGTGTCCACGAGCGTCGTTGACGGCGCGGGATCGCTCGCGATCGACGCTCCTGCGAGCGAGCTGTCGCTCGAGCGTGTGACCACCCTGGGTGGGGTGAGCGCCCGCCGGCTCGATGCCAGCGACTGCGTGCTCGACGGCCCGGTAACGGTCGAGCGGCAGCAGCACGGCTGCCTGCGCTTCAGCTACCTGACCGAGGGTGTCGCCACACCACGGCGCTACCGCTGCCAGCCCGACCTGGCACTGGCCGACGTGACAGACCCAGCGGAGGCGGCCGCGGTGAAGGCCCGGCTGGCCCCGGTCTTCACGTCGACGACGTACGGCGATCCGGCGTACGGCCGGCTCGACGACCGCTGCGCCGAGCCGCTGTTGACCGGTGCCTCCAACGGTGCCGCGATGGGCGCCTTCGCCGAGCTGCAGGAGCCACAGCGGATGACCAACCTCGACGCCGTGCTGGAGGAGTACCTCCGGCTCGGCCTGGACGCGGGGGTGATCCATGAGACCTGACCACTCCCGGCGGCCTGACCAGTCCCAGCGACCCGATCCGAACGAGCGAGAGAGGTGCAGACCATGAACGGTGGAGACCTGAGTCGGTCGACCTTCCGCCGCCACCGGCACTTCTCCGGCGTGCGCATGCAGCAGGGTCGGGTGCAGCTCGACGCCGACTGGAACGAGCAGCTCGACCTCGCCGCACATCGGACCATCACCGAGACGCTCGACGTCGTCGGCTCGGTCGGCATCCCCAAGCTGGCAGGCGGATTCGAGGTGACCCTCGCGCCGACGGGCGACGACCTGCTGCTGTCTCCCGGCCGTGCCTGGGTCGGGGGGCAGCTGTGCGAGGCTGACGGTGAGCTGACCGACGTGCTCGACGAGCCCTCGAGCACCTCGGCCGAGCTCGCCTCGCTCGTGCTGGACGGCAGCGAGCTGCGGCCGCAGGAATGGGTCGAGGTGATCGACACCGACGGAGACACGGTGCTCGCCCGGCTCGAAGCTGTCGACGTCGAGCAGCGCACGGTGACCCTGTCGGAGTCGATCAGCTCCCTGTCCGATCCGCTGCTGCTGCGGCGCCGGTCGTCGTACGCGTATCAGCCCGATCTGCCAAGCCCTGAGGAGACGACCCAGGCAAGCAGCACCGACCCGCGCGTGCTGGATCTCGACGACGGCAGCTATCTGGCCTACCTCGACGTGTGGGAGCGCTCGATCACGACGCTGGACGACCCGACCATCAGTGAGCCTGCACTCGGGGTCGACACGACGACGCGCTCCAAGGTGGTTTGGCAGCTGCGGCTGCTCGACCTCGCCGACGTGCCCGGCCCGGTCGACTGCACCTCGGACCTCACCGCGGCTCTCCAGGAGCTCGCACCGGGAACCGGCCGGATGGCCGCCCGCGCAGAGCAGCCGGCCGCCAGTGTCGACCTGTGCCGCCCCACGCCCGCGGGCGGCTACGTCGGTCTGGAGAACCAGCTGTACCGCGTCCATGTTCACGACCTCGACGCAGGCCGTCCGGTCGTCGTCTGGAGCCGGGAGAACGCCTCGATCGTGAGCGGCTGGCTCGGGAACGCAGCCGCCGACGTGCTCGACGTCTCGAGCATCGGTCGCGACGCTGTGCTCGGCTTCAAGCCCGGTGACTGGGTCGAGCTGTACGACGACGCGCAGGTCCTGCACCGTCGGCCGGGCACGCTGGTCCGACTGCTCAACGCCCGAGGCACCCAGCTGACCCTCGACCTCACGACGGCCACCGGATCGACAGACATTGCCGACTTCCCGCGCCACCCGCAGGTACGTCGCTGGGACTCCGACGGGGCGATCACCGCGGACACGGACGACTGGATTCCGCTCGAGGAAGGCGTCGAGGTCTGCTTCGGCAGCGCGGGGAGCTTCCGGCGACATGACTACTGGCTGGTGCCCGCGCGCAGCAGCGTGGCCGACATCGACTGGCCGCGCGACTCGGGCGAGCAACCAATCGCCCAGCGGCCCGCCGGGGTCGCCCGCAGCACCGGGAAGCTCGCGATCGTCACGCGAGCCAGCGGTGCCACCACGATCACGGACTGCCGGGACCAGTTCCCCGCCTTGACTGCCCTGACCGCTGACGACGTCACGGTCGACAACGACGTGTGCAACCTGCCTGCGGTGGAGACGGTGCAGGACGCCATCGACGCGCTGTGCCGGGCCAACGACCTGCGCCGGCACAACCGTCTGCTGCACGGCTACGGGATCGTCTGCGGGCTGGCGGTGCACTGCGGCGACCGGACCGGCGAGGAACCCACGGAGGACCCCAAGCCGCGGCGCTTCGTGACCTTGGAGCCCGGTACGGCGCTGGACAGCGACGGCAACGACCTGGAGCTGGCCGAGCCGGTGCTCGTCGACGTCCTCACCGAGGTGGCGAGGCTGGGCGACGAGGTGCTCGACGACGACGGCGACGGTGACGTCTGCCTGGTGCTGCGCAACGACCCGGACGGCGGTCCACTGGTCGCGGTGACGCCGTACACCGAACGCGAGGACTGGCAGTACCTCGAGGGCACCCTGCTCTGGGACATCTACGAGGACTGCATCCAGAAGCTCTACGAGTGGATCACGGCGCAGCTGCAGCCGAAGGGGACCTCCCCCGAGTCCGATCAGCAGGCCTACCTGCTGCGCACCGCGCTGACCAACCTCGCCACCTATCCCGCGAACCCGAAGTCGGGCAGTGACGTCTTCGTCTCGGAGACCGAGGACTCGGTGCTCAGCAAGTTCTACGCCGGGCTCCGGCAGCGGCTGCGCAGCGAGACCTTCTGCGCGATGTTCGACGACGCCCGCCCCTACCCCGACTATCCCCGGTCGCTGCTCGGCATCGGCACGATCGCGGGAACCGGACGCCACTCACGAGTCCGCGTGCACCCAGCCGGTGCCGAGGCCTACACGGTCGGTTCGGGGATCAACCCGCTGCAGCCGGCGTCGCTCATCAACCGCTACGACCTGGTGAACCAGACACTCGTCGCGCGCATCGACCCGGTGAGCGGCAAGGAGCTCGAGCCCGGTGACCAGGGCTCGGACGCCACCGCGGCCGTCACCGACGTGGCCTTCTCCCCCGACGGCCGGAGGATCTACGTCGCCGTACCGACCCGCGACGGCAACGACACCCTCTTCCGGGTCGGCGAGATCTCCGAGCGCACCATCAGGTGGCTGCCGGCTACCACGATCTGCGGCGTCAAGCTGGTCACCCTGGCCACCACCGATGCCGATCGCGAGCATGTCTATGCCGTGGGGGTACGTCGGCGCAGCACGACCGCTCGGGGTGTGAGTCTGCGCGAGTACGAAGGGGCGGGGATCTTCCGCATCGCGCCCGACAACGTGCCGGAGAGCCTGCCGCCGATGCCGGGGACCGAGTCGCTCAACACCGTTGGCCAGCTGCTCATCTCACCCTTCGGTGCCGCGGTCTTCACCTGTGGGAGCCCCGGTGAATCGACAGCGTCGTACAACAGTCTGGTGACGATGAGCCTGCCCAGCGGCACCGTGACCGGGGAGGTCAAGATCGAGTCGGGCAGCGACGACATCGCGCTGGTCGACGACCGACGCACCAGGCGTACGACGGTGTGGGTCGTGGTCGGGTCGGGGAGCGACCGCGGGCTCGTCGGTTACAGCCTGGATGGCCTCTCGCAGGTGAACACCCGAGTCCTCGTGGATGGCGCCGACGGGGCGATCGCCCTGCAGGCGGTCGGCACCCGGGTGCTGTTGACGGAGAGCAACACGTCCGCCGCGAGGGTCTTCGAGCCGACGCGCGACGGCTTCCTCGAGGAGCTGCGGCTGCCGGTGCAGGTCGCCCCCTCGTCGGTGTCGATCGGGAGTGCGACGTCTCGTCAGGTCGTGGTGCTGAACCGGGTGAGCAACTCCCTGTCGCTGATCGACGTGGAGCTGGTGCTGGCCGACTCGTTCGATCTCAGCCCGTTGACGGTGTACCGACGGGACGCCGTCGAGGCGTTCGCCGACCTGCTCGGCGGCTTCCTCCAATACCTCAAGGACTGCATCTGCGACCACCTCCTGGTGGGCTGCCCGCAGAGCCCTGCGGACAAGGATCTCGACCTGGCGGCGATCAGCATCCGCGACAACTCCGTCTACAAGGTGTGCAACTGGTCCCGACGCAAATACGTGAAGTCGTTCCCCACCGTGGGTTACTGGCTCTCCCTGGTGCCGGTGCTGCCGTTCCTGCGGGAGGCGATCGGGCGCGCCTGCTGTGCGCTGCTGCCCGAGTACTTCGGCAGCTATGACACCGCCGGTCACGACGACTCCAGCGACCGGGTGCCGTCCGACGCGATCCTCAAGCTGCTCGACATCGCGCAGGAGGAGGATCCACTCACCCGGCTGCGCAACGGACAGCAGTCGCTGCGGTCGGCCGGATCGTTGGCGCTCGCGGGTCGGTGGAGCGAGGCGAACGAACGGTTGGGCTTCGCGGGCGGCGGGCAGCCCGGTGGTACGCCGTTGACGCGCGCCGACGAGACCGGGGCCGGGGCTGCGGAGGCGGTCGAGGCGCTGACGGCACGGTTGGCAGCCGTCGAGGCCGAGCTGGCCGAGCTGCGTCCCAAGTAGCCCGCCGACTTGTCAGAACCTCAGCTGGCTAGAGCAAGTTGTGGTTCTGACAGTCGACGGCGAGGGGTCTCACTTGGTGTCGCTGCGCACGCGGAAGCCGTGCGCGGCACCGAGTTTTGCCAGTGACTTCTCACCGGGGATCCCGTCGGCGGCGGCTCCCTTGAGCCCGCACCGCTTCTGCCACTTGGCGTACGCCGCGGTGGTCACCGGTGCCCAGATCCCGTTGACCCGGTTCTCGTCGAGGAGGCCCTCGGCGACCAGAGCGCGCTCTACCACGGCCACTCCCGGCATCACGGTGTGCTCCGCCGCGCGGACGATGCGGCCGAGCCCCACCACCGGCTCGTCGGGGGCCGGCTCGGGTTTGCCCTTCGGCTTGCCCTTCGGTTTGCCGACCGGCTTGTCGAGAGCCGCGCGGAGCTTCGGGATGACGTTGCTCTTCAGCTGCCGGATCCGACGGTCCCCGGGGCAGACCTTGCCCTCGGACTCCGACCACCGCTCTCCACCCGCGACGATGCCGTCCTTGAACGCGCCGCTGATGCCTTGGCGGTGATAGCCGATGCCACGCCGCCCGGGCTTGGTGTCCTCGATCAGCCTGGGCGGGATGTCGAAGCGCCGGCACAGCCACGAGGTGAGGTCGACGATCGCCTCGATCTGTGCGGGTGTCCAGCCGGGCACGTTGGTGCCGGTCCACGAGTCGAACGGGTTGCCCGAGTCGGCCGTCTCGATGGAGATGACCCGGTGGTTGCCGTCCAGGTTGGCATCGGCGCTGAACTCCAGGCTCTGCCATTGGATCGTCTCGCCCCGAGCCCCCACGCCGAAGTGCGACTCGGTGCCCCCGAAGCCGTCCTGCTGGAAGAACGCCTCCGTGCCCGCAAGCCCACCCACCATGGTGTGCAGGCAGATGATGTCGTGCGACGTCATACGTGACTCGGTCTGTTTGCCCAGCAGGTTGAACTCAGCACCAGGAAAGCGGTTCTTGCCGCTCATGGTCACTCCTCCCCTTCCCTATGTCTGTACTCTCGCCGCGAGCGCGGCGCAACCTGCTGCTATGGCTGAAGGAACTGCCACGACGTGGCGAATTGGTTTCAGCCGTAAGGGCGCGAGAGGGTTGAGTCAGCGCCGGCGGAGTCGCCGCAGCCGCGAGTGGGCCAGCGCCGCCCGGGCCGCGTTCATGCCCGGCGCGCCGTGCACTCCGCCACCGGGATGCGCCGATGCCGACCCCAGGTACAAGCCCGTGATGGGCGTCTCGGCACGACCCAGTCCGGGTACCGGTCGGAATACCAGCTGCTGGTGCAGCTGTGCGGTGCCGCCGTTGATGGCGCCGCCGATCAGGTTGGCGTTGCGGGCCTCCAGCTCGCGCGGACCCAAGACCCGGCGGGCCACGATGCGAGACCCGAAGCCCGGGGCCAACCGCTCCAGCCTTGCCTGCATCCGGTCCGCGAAGCGCTCGGTGTCCGCCTGATCCCAGACGCCCCGCACTCCCTCGTCGCCAGCGTCCGCGACGGCGTGCTGCGGCACATGGGCGTATGCCCACAGCGCCTCGGTGCCGGCTGGTGAGCGGGTCGGATCCGCGGTGGTCATCTGGCCGGCGAGCATGAAGGGGTGCCGGGGTATCACGTTCGCGGTCACCTGCATCAGCGCCTCGGTCATCTCCTGGACGGAGTCCGCGATGTGCACCGTGCCGACGGGGAAGGGCGGCGGCGACTCCCACGGGACGGCGCCGTCGAGCGCCCAGTCCACCTTGATGGTCGACGGGTCGAGGTCGAAGCCTCGCATGCCACGAAGGGTCCGCTGCGGCAGCTTGTCGGCCGCGACGAGGCCTGCGTAGAGGTGCGGCGCAGCCACGTCGGCGATGACGGCGTACCGAGCGTGCAGCTGGCCGCCGGCGCCGACCTCCACGCCGGTGGCACGACCGTCGACCACCTCGACCTTGGTGACGGCCGAGCCGCAGCGGATCTCACCACCGACGGACTCCAGGCGACGCGCCAGCGCCTGGGTCAGCTGGCCGCCACCACCTTCGGGCACGGGGAACCCGACGGTCTGGCCCAGCATGCACAGGATGAGCCCCATGAAGCCTGACCCGGGTGCGTCGAGGGGTATGTCGGCATGCCCGGCGTTGCCGGTCAGCAGCAGCTGCGGCGACGTACCAGCGAACCGTGTCTCCGCCAGACGTCCGGCGGGAGTCAGCATCGTCCGGATGAAGTCGAGTCCACCCACGCGGTGCAGGCGTGCGAGAGCCGCAAGTCCGGACCGGACAGGCGGAAATGGCGAGAGCAGCGCGCCCACGAGCTGGTCGCCGATGGCGTCCCACTGGCCGCAGAGGTCCAGCCAGCGCGTCCCGTCACCGGAGTGCTGCACGTCCATGAGTCGCGCCGTGACCTCCCGGTCGCGATGCAGCATCGCCCAGTTGCCGTCCGGCGAAGGATGACCGAGCACCGCCGGGGCATGCACCCAACGGAGCCCATGGTGCTCCAGCCCGAACGAGGCGATCGTCTTCGAGGCGGCCGCCAAGGGGTAGAACGCGCTGAACGTGTCGTGGACGTAGTCGGGATGCAGCTCGCGGTCACTGCGCACCGCCCCGCCGACCTCGGGTTGCTGCTCGAGCACCAGCACCGACCAGTCGGCGTCCGCGAGGCGGTTCGCCGCCACCAGTCCGTTGGGGCCCGCGCCGACGACGATCGCGTCGTAGCTGTCAGCCACCACCGCGACCCTCCACCACGAGGGCGAGCCGCCGGAGGGTCTCGGCATTGCGCCACGACAGCGTGGCGTCTCGGACCGGTGACGGCACCAAGGTGCCCGGCCCGGAGACGGCGTCCTCCTCGATCGTCACCCGGGTGCCGGAGGCCGTCGGGACGAGCGAGAGCACCACAGCGGCCTCGCCGGCCGGCCAGGCGCGCGCCTTGAGCCGCAATGACGCGCCGGTCTGGCTCTCGAGCACCTCGGTGTGGTCGTCGATCACCGCGGGCCACACCCCGAACGAGTGGTGGATGCGACTGCCGACGGCGGGCCACGACGCGTCCACGGCCCTGACCCTGCTCGCCCCGACCACCCACAGCGGATACAGCCAGCCGTCGGCCAGTACCGCCCAGACGTCCTGAGTGCTGGCGGCGATGATTCGCGCGTTCGTCGTCATGGTGACAGGTCCCGTCAGATTGTGGAGGCGCGCGGCCGCACGCGGACGCACGGGTGGGTGTGCCGCCCGTGCACCTCCCTTGTACCCACCCGCGACTTGTCAGAACCCCGTTGCCCTATAGGGCTCTCTCATTCTGACAACTCGAAGGTGCGGACCTGAGTTGCCCTCCTGGGGTCAGGTCTCCGGCAGCGATTCGGGACGTGAGTTTCTCCTACCGTCTACGGGGTTTGGACGAGGACGAGGTCCGCGACTTCCTGTACCTCCTCGCCGACCAGGTGCAGGCGGCGGACGCCGAACGCACCGGCCTTCGCGCCGAGGTGCAACGGCTGGTCGGTGAGTTGGAGCGGCTGCGTGCCGAGAGGTCGGCCGACAGCTCCGCGCCCGAGGTCAACCCGCATTCGGTGGCGCTGTTCAGCCAGGCGCAGCAGGTGGCCGACCAGCTGATCGAGGAGGCCGTGCGACGAGCTCGAGAGCTGATGATCACCGCCCGCGCGCAGCAGCGGGACATCCTCCAACAAGCGCACGACGCCGCCGAGCAAGCGGGCCGGACGGCGGGGGCGCACGCAGCGGGCGCAACTGAGGCAGCCGAGGCGGATACCTCGGGCTACACCACCCGGGTCGACGAGATCGAGTACGTGCGCACCTTTGCCAAGGTGGCTCAGGTGCAGCTGCGATCTGTCCTGGAGGCGTTGACCGAGCAGGTGGACAAGCTCGGCGACGTGCCGAAGATGTCACCGAACGACCGCTGACGCGCCGCTGCTCCGCCTCTTGTCAGAACGACGTTGCCCTATAGCGCGCCCTCGCTCTGACAGGTTGGTTGCTTAGTCGCGCCACTTGATCGAGCAGCCCATGCTGGCCCGGTGCGGCTCCGGCACTGGCTCCTTCGCGAGCACGTGCGCGATGGCCGAGCTCAGCAGCTTGCCGCTGACGGGCACGCCGTTGCCCGGCGTCGAGTCGTCGAAGGCGCCTCGATAGGCGAGCTGCCGGTCCGCGTCGTACAGAAAGAAGTCCGGGGTGCAGGCTGCCCGGAAGTCCCGCCCCGCTGACTGCTCGGTGTCGACCAGATAGGGGAAGGACCAGCGGGCCCGCTGCTGCTGTTCGGCGAGCTTCTCCGGGCGATCGTCGGGGTACGACGACGCGTCGTTGGTGCAGATCCCGACCACGGCCAGGTCAGGGAAGTCCGCCAGCACCGAGCCGAGCTCGGACTCGAGGTGCCGCACATACGGGCAGTGGTTGCAGAGGAAGGCCACCAGAGTCGCCGACGCGTCGGTCAGGTCGGCACTGGAGACGGAGCGGCCCGAGATGTCGTCGAGGGTGAAGTCCGGCATCGGCGTGCCGAGCGGGACCATGACAGAGGAGACAGCCATGCGTCCCAGCGTAGGTCGCCCGGCCGAGCGCACCGAGCGGCCCGAGCCCGAAGGCTGATCCAAACCCCTAGAGTTCGGCCATGTCGTGGCTCGATGCGTTGGGCTGGGCCGGGTCGGCCCTGCTGGTCTACTCCCTGCTCCAGGCCCGGGTGCTGCGCTTCCGGATCCTCAATCTCGCCGCCTGCCTGGTGCTCGTCGTCTTCAACGCTGCCCTGCAGATCTGGCCGATGGTGGCGATGAACGTCGTACTCAGCCTCATCAACGTGTACTTCATCCAGAAGCTGTTGCTGGAGCGACACGACCCGGCGACGTACGCCGTGATCGAGGTCGACCCCGATGACGCCTACCTGCGGCACGTGCTCGACGTGCACGAGCACGACATCCGCCGCTTCTTCCCGCACCTGCGGTGGAGCGAGGAACCGCAGGGGAGGTCGGCGTTCCTGGTGCAGCGCGGCGACGAGACGGTCGGGATGGTGCTCGTTCGAGACGCAGGCGACGGCGTGGCGCAGGTCGAGGTCGACTACGTGACTCAGCGGTTCCGGGACTTCTCGCCGGGCGAGTTCGTGTACCGCCGCAGCGGACTCTTCCTGGAGCACGGGTTCCGACGGGTGCTGACGCCTCCCGGCATGGTCAGTCCGTACTACGAACAGCTCGGCTTCACGCGGGACGGTACGTCGTACCGGCTGGACCTCGTCGACGCGGACTGAGGTAGCCCGCAGCCCAATCTGAGGCCCGGGCCGCGTGATCTAGGCCACCTTCCCGATGGTCACCCACCACCGGCGGCCGCACGCTGGATGCAGAGCCCGCTGCCGTGCACCGACGACTTCGGCACGGCAGTGGTGCAGGGCAACGGTGCGATCTACCGGGCGGCGTGGGTGGTCCAGGTGTTGTGACCCGCTCGGCAGTGACCGGCCCGGGCGCACGGAGCAGTGCCCGGGCCGGTGCCGTGCGCGGGATCAGACCAGTCGCGAAAGACGAGTACATCGTCCCGAGCGCGTCCGTAGGTCGCGTCGAGGTCAGTACGTCGTACCGGGCTCGAGCCGCGCACCGGCGTCCACCGTCACACCTGACGCGACCTCGCAGTCGCGGCCGACCAGGGTGACGAGGTCGGAGTCGTGCACCGCGTCCACCTCGGGAGCACCCACGGTCGCACCCGCGCCGATGACAGCCCCGGAGTCGATCACCGCCCAGTCGACGCGGGCGCCCTTCTTGATCGTGGCGTCTTGGAGGATCACGGAGTTGCGGACGCTCGCTCCCTCCTCGACCGCCACACCCGGTCCGAGCACGCTGCGCTCCACGTGGCCCGCGACCCGGGCTCCCGGACTGACGAGGCTGGCGTCCACCCGTGCGGTGCCTACCAGCCGAGCCGGCATCCGCTGCGGCTGGTGGGTCAGGAACGGCCAGTCGGGATCACCGAAGATCACCGAGTCGTCGTCCAACAGCTCCTGGTGGGCGCGCAGGTACAGGTGCGGCTGCCCCAGGTCGCGCCAGTAGCCGGGGAGGGCGTGGCTGTAGGTGCGGCCACGCTCGACGAACCTCGGCAGCAACACCTCGCCGAAGTCGCCAAGTCCGGTGTCGTCGGCTTCTGCCTGCTGCCCCTTCTCGGCGTGCAGCTCCTCGATCACGCTGATCAGCACGTCGGGTCGGTAGGCGAAGATCTCACTCGCCACGGTGGCCGTGGTCGGCCGGTCTGGCTTGTACTCGAAGCCCGTGACGAGCCCACTCTCGTCGGTCTCGACGGTGGCGTGGTCGCCCGCCTCCTCGATCGACACCTCCACTGTCACGACCGTGCACTCGGCGTCGGTCTTGCGATGCGTCTCGATGGCTTCCATGTAGTCGAAGCGATAGACCTGGTCGGCGCTCATGACGAGCAACACCTCCGGGTCGGCGCTCCTGATCTGGTCCCGGATGCGGAAGAGCTCGTCGGCATTGCCCTGAGCGAACCCCTGCTCGTCGGCCGAGCCCGACCCCTCCTGCGGCATGAGCAGCCGCATGCCGCCGAGATTGCGGTCGAGATCCCATGGCCGACCGTTGAACACCTGCTCCTGGATCGTCGAGCCCTGGAACTGCACCGACAGCCAGACGTCGATGATGCCGCTGTGCGCCAGGTTGGAGAGTGGGAAGTCGATGAGCTGGTAGACACCCGCGAAGGGCAGCGTCGGCTTGGCCCGCTCGCGGGTCAGGACGTCCATGCGGCCACCGGCGCCGCCGGCCTGGATGAGGGCGAGGATACGTTCGCGGGCCATGCGCCGATCCTGGCACGGCCGTGGTCAGAGCGTCGCGGTCGGCCGGGTGCGCTCGACCCGACCAGGGGCGCTGGCTGTGTTCGGGGTGCACCACATGTGTGAAGGTGGAGGACATGCCGGGGTCGCAGCGAGTGCCCGAGGTGCCGCGGCGCTTCGTCGTACATCGGCATCGGGCTCGGCGGCTGCACTACGACCTGCGGCTGGAGATCGACGGTGTGCTGGTGAGCTGGGCAGTGCCGAAGGGTCCCACTTTGGACCCTGGAGCGCGACGGCTTGCGGTGCGGGTGGAGGACCACACGCTTGAGCACCTCGACATCGAGGGCGTCTTCGGCCCCGGGCGGGACACGATCATCTGGGACCGCGGCACATGGGAGCCCGTCGGCACCGATGACCCGGCGGCAGCGTTGGACTCCGGAGAGCTGCGCGCGCAGATGTACGGCGAGAAGCTCCGCGGCCGACTGGTGCTGGTCCATCGAGCCGGCCCTGACCGCAGCCAGGACGAATGGTTGCTCGTGCACAAGCGTGACCGACACGCCGCCGAGGGGTGGGACCCCGAGGACCACCGGCGGTCGGTGCTGAGCGGGCGCACCAACGAGGAGCTCCAGGAGGAGCCCGAGGTTGAGACTGCCCCGACCGGGGTAGACCAAGAGTCGACATGACTCAGCACTCCGCCCCGGCCTCCACGCCTGCCCTGCTCGTGCTCGAC
The DNA here is from genome assembly GCA_963830495.1 of uncultured Actinomycetota bacterium. Lineage (GTDB taxonomy): Bacteria > Actinomycetota > Actinomycetes > Propionibacteriales > Nocardioidaceae > CAWHMS01. The sequence continues at coordinate 202,052 of CAWHMS010000002.1, forward strand.
GTCAACGAGACCCTGTCGGACCTGGCGCCGCTCGCGGCCCGCTTCGAGGAGGTCGGGCTGCCGGGCCATCTCGCGCCGGCCTGGTTCGCCGGCGTGCTCCGGGACGGGTTCGCGCTGGGGATGACCGAGTCAGCGGCGCCGTTCGCGCTCATCGGGCAAGAGCTGCTACGTGCCACCCTTACAGATGCCCAGCCGACCAGGGACATCGACGACGCCATCGGCCACGTCATGTCCGGCTTCATGTCGCTCGACGTGCATCCTGACGTCGCCGAGGGACTCCCCCGCATCGCCGATGCCGGCATCCGGCTCGTGACCTTGAGCAACGGTGCCAGCGCGGTGGCCGAGCAGCTGCTCGAACGGGCAGGCCTCGCCCGGTACGTCGAGGCACTCCTGACCGTCGAGGACGCGCATCTGTGGAAGCCGGCTCGGTCGGCATACGAATACGCCGTGCGCCAGTACGGCGTCGTACCCAAGGACGCGATGCTGGTCGCCGCTCACCCGTGGGACGTGCACGGTGCGCAGCGCGCCGGCCTGCGGGGTGCCTGGGTCAACCGCTCCGGAGGTCCCCACCCGGGGCACTTCCTCGCGCCCGACGTGCAGGTCGCGACCTTCACCGAGCTTGCGGATCTGCTCGCGCGCTGAGTGCTGGCTTGCCCTGGGTGCTGGCTTGCGCCGGGTGCTCGACACCTGTGATTTCGCGTCCTGCGCAGCTCGACCGGCCCTGCAAAGGTGCGCACCGCGCGAGATCGCGCGGGTGGCAGTGCGAAGGTTTGCGCACCCGCCGTTGGAGTGTCGCCACGCCAGCGGCTGAGTCGTGCCTAGCATGAAGGCATGGCACACGGACAGTCACCGTGGAAGAACGCTGCGTGGGGGTTCGTTGCGTTGACCATGGCCGCCGTGATGCTGGGGAGCGCCCCCTCCACTGGCGCACAAACCGGGTCCTCCGCACCCGACGGGGCTCGGGAGTCCGTCGCCCGCGACCGAGTGCCTATGCAGGTGTACTTCGGCACGACCCACGCACACACCGGGGCCGACAACGACCATGGCCGCGACAACTCACATGCGCGCGACATCTTCGAGACCGCGAGGGCCTACGACTTCGACTTCCTGCTGCTCACCGAGCACTCGGGATCCTCCGGACCGACGAATCCCGTGGAGTTCTATGCCGATGCTCGAGCGCAGGCAGCCGCGACGACCCAGGACGACGCGTTCGTCGGCCTGGCCGGCTACGAGTACTCGGACAACAGCCGCGACGACGGCCGCGGTCACCTGACCGTCTACGGCACGGACGACTTCGTCAACGCGATGGCGCCGGGGATGAACTTCGAGAACTTCTACGACTACCTGGTGCGGCAGTCCACACAACACACGGTGTTCGCGGGCTTCAACCATCCCCGTGCCGCCGGTCACGCCGCCTCGGCACGTAGCTACCTCGACGAGGACCGTCGGCCGATCGTGCCTCTCTCGGAAGCCATCAATGGCGTCGTCGACGGTGACAGCTCCGACAGGCGCAACTACCAGTCATTCGTGTCGCACCTCGACCGTGGGTGGCGGGTCGCGCCCACGTGTGGTCTGGACGGCCACGGGAGGTGGCTGCTCAAGCAGGGAGAGAGCGACACGCTGCGACCATGCCGGGCTGGGGTACTCGCCCCGCGTCTCACCACCGACGAGGTCATCCGCGCGATCATGGCTCGTCGGGTCTACGCGAGTGCGGACCTCAACCTGCGAGCGAGGTACACCGCCAACGAGAAGTGGATGGGCGCGAACCTCGGCACGCCGGCCCGGGTGAGTCTGAACATCTGGATGGCCGACCCCGACATCTTGCAGGCACGCGACAAGGTCACCCGGATCCAGGTCATCGGCCGAGACGGCAAGGTGGTGGCCTCACGCGCCTTCGACGCCCACCAGGTCCGCTGGCAGCCGACCGTCGACCGCGGCCGGAACAGCTACCTCTTCGTCCGCGTCTTCACCGGCGAGCGGCAGCTCACCGCAGTCCTCGCCCCGGTGTGGTTCCGGTAGCCGGCAGCGATCCGGTTACGGCGCGCCGAGGAAGCGCGCGAAGCCCGGATGGCGTTCATCGGCAACCCGCCCGAAGTCGCCGCCGATGGACAGCGAGTCGCTAGCCGCAGTGATCGTCCAGACTCCGAAGTTGATGTTGGTCGTGCCTGGGTTCCAGGTCGTTGGCGAGCCGTCGCCTGGGTGGAACGACGCCAAGGTGTGTCGCTCGAGCTTGGCTTCCGGCAGGCCCGAGAAGTGGCCGCCGATGTAGACCTCGTCGTCGGTCGCCTCGATCGCCTGGACGTCGCCGGAGGTGCGCACCCGATAGGCCGGAGCGTTACTCACGGCGGGGTCGTAGGCCCAGGTGCGGTTGTTCGTCGTACTGAAGAAGACACGGCCGTCATCCGGCACGGGGTCGAGCGCGATCACGACGCCACCGTCAGTGGGCGCGAAGGCGGTCGCGACACCGGCACTGGTGAGTTCGGCGATGCCTGGACGCGCCTCACCGGCCATCGTGGTGAAGGGGCCACCGGCGTACACCTTGTGTCCACCTTGTCCGTCGAGTGCTACGCCGACTGCGCGCACGGTGTTGTTCGGGCGGGGCGCGAAGTTGGTGTCCACGACGCCTGTGGTCTGGTTGACGGCGGCGAGCCGGTTGATGTCCTTCCCGCCGATGCGCGAGAAGCTGCCGCCCACGTAGAGCCGGTTGGACGTGGTGGCAAGGGCTCGCACCAGGTTGCTCTTCGTCGCCGTCTTCCAACCCGTCAGGAGTTCCCCGTTCACGGGCTCGACAGCCGCCAGCCGGCCGTGCGCGACGCCGCCGACCGGGGTGAAGCCACCACCGAGGAAGACCTTGGTGCCGTCGTCGGAGAGGGCGAGGGCGTAGACGATGCCGTCGGTGGACGGGTTGAAGGTCCGGGTCGACGGAGCCGTCAGCGAGGATCGCAGCGACGTTCGCGCGCGGCAGGCCACCCACGGTCGTGAAGTTGCCGCCGATGATGGTGCGGTCATCGACCTGGAGGGAGGCATAGACGACCCCCACCACCTCGGCGGTGTTGTCCTGCGGATCTGAGCCGGTGCTCGCCATCGCACCCGGCGCGACGACGAGGGCAACCGCCACAGCGATAGCCGACAAGGCACCGATGATCAGGCGATGAAGCGCAAACATAGAGGACTCCCATAGACGGAAACGGCGGGGCGGCGCTACGAGAGTCTAGGAGCGAAGAAGCACCGAAATAGGCCGAACAAGAATCATTAACGCACCGTAGATCCGCTCTCACGATGGGTGACGGCGTGGCCTCATGTGGCGCTGCCCGGGGATGCCCCCGTCGGTGGGATGTTCTGGTTCAGGTGAAAGAGGTTGTCGGGGTCGTAGTCGTCCTTGAGTGCGGTGAGCCGGGCCAGCTTCTCGGGCGGGTACGCGCGTCGTACGCCGGCCATGCCGTCGTCCCCGAGGACGTTGACGTAGGCGCCGCTCGCGAACAGCTCCAGGCGGGCCGCACTCGCCCGTGCCGTTGCCATCCGCGTCTGGTCTTCGGCCGGATCGGTCCAGCGCGCTGCGCCGACGTACTCGAATGCGGTGCTCCGCTGGCTGAACGCCGTGGCCTCGTCGGGCACGTCGGCGATCGCCCCGCCGTACGCCTGCAGGCTGGCTGCGACCGAGGGGTCGTGCATCAGAAGCGCCTCGATGGCGGCATCGGGCAGCTCGCGGAAGTAATGGCCCTTCCAGTACCGGCGTTGCGCATGACCCTCGATGGTGTCCTCGCGTCGCTGGAGCTCGAGATAGGACAGCTCCACCACCCGCTGATCGCGCGGCCGCCCGAGCGACTCGAGCGCTCGCGCGTGTTCGCGGCCCAACCTCGGATCGCCCACCCACACGAAGCCGAGGGTCACGATGCCGCCGAGCACGGTCGCGGCGTACGTCGCACTCCGCGGCGCCGTTGCGCTCAGGTCCCGCCACCGGGCGACCGCGGGCGCCGCGCTCTCGGCGGCGAAGTCGAGCTCGACGCTCAGCGCCTCGGTGCCGACGGGGTGCAGCCGGAACTCGAACTCGACGACCACCCCGAAGTTTCCACCGCCGCCGCGCAACCCCCAGTACAGCTCAGGGTTCTCCTCGGCCGACGCGCGTACGAGGTCACCCGCCGCAGTCACCAGCTCGAACGACACCACGTTGTCGCAGGAAAGCGCGTGCTCACGAGCCAGCCAGCCCATCCCGCCACCGAGGGTCAGCCCACCGACTCCGGTGTGTGACACGTTGCCGGCCGTCGTGGCCAGCCCGTAGGGCTGGGTGGCCGAGTCGAGCGCGCCCAGCAGAGCACCGCCCTGCACCCAAGCCCGCCGCCGCTCGGCATCGACCCGGACCCGGCCCATCGGCGTCAGGTCGATCATCAGCCCGCCGTCGGGGACCGCGTGCCCGACGACACTGTGGCCGCCGCAGCGGACTCCGATCTCGAGTCCCTGCCGTTCGGCGAGTGCGATCGCAGCCGCGACATCGCTAGCGTCGGCGCACTGGACGACCATCCGCGGTCGTCGAACGACCATCGCATTCCAGACGCTGCACGCCTCGTCGAACGCCGTGTCACCCGGGCGCAGGATCCGGGCAGCTGGAATCGTGGTCATCGACGTCTCCCGGTGATCGAGCTGGTCATGTGCTTCCTCCCAGGCGATAGATCCTGGCCAGTCTGACCGGTCGCTTCCCATGAACTCATCGCGGTCGCCACCGCGATCGCTCGGCCGCGCCTGAGGTCCGGCGACCCGCAGGCTCTCGTCGTACGGTGGCTGCGTGCCGACGTTGGATGACCTGCCGTCTGTGCCCGGCGCGCCGGTGGTAGGGAACGCGCTGCAGTTCCGGCGGGATCGGCTCGGCTTCCTGCGCGACAGTGCTGAGTACGGCGACGCGGTGCGCTTCCGGATCGGTCCGGTCGACGCCGTACTCATGTCCCACCCGGACGCAGTACGCGACCTGCTGGCGGCGCGGCAGCGCGACTTCCGCAAGGGACCCGTGCTGCAGCGTGCGCGCGCTGTCCTCGGCGAGGGGCTCCTGACGAGTGAGGGCGACGTGCATCGGCACGACCGTCGGCTGCTCCAGGCCGCGTTTCACCCCCGCCGGGTGCGGCAGTACGCCGACGAGATGCGTCGGGTCGCTCGAGCGATGGTGCGCGAGTGGGAGCCGGGCATGCCGATCGACGTGCATGCCGAGACCGTGCGTACGACGTTGACCGTCGCGGGCCGGACGCTCTTCGGTTCGCAACTCGACAAAGACGTCGACGCGGTCTCCGGGGCGTTGCATGACGTGCTGTCGGCGTACGGCGTGATGATGCTGCCGCTCGGACGTCACCTTCTGCGCCTGCCACCCACCCGGCAGAGGCTCACTCGCGGGATGGCGACACTCGGGCAGCTGACCGATCGAGTCATCGCGCACCGACCCGAGTCGGATGGTGGGCAGCCCGGCAGCATCCTGGCGCTGCTCGCGACCGAGAACGACGCTGACAAGGTGCGCAACCAGGTGCTGACGCTGCTGCTCGCCGGTCACGAGACCACGGCGAATGCGCTCGCCTTCGCCTGCCACCTCCTGGCCGCCGATGACCTGGTGCAGGACGTCGTCGCCCAGGAGGTCCTGTCGGTCTGCGGCGTAGGCGGCGAGGCAACCGTCGACGACCTGGAGCGGTTGCCCAGCGTGCGGGCCGCCATCGCCGAGGCGCTGCGGCTATACCCGCCGTCGTGGGCGATGGGACGTGAGTCGGTTCGGCCGACCGAGGTGGCAGGAGTCCGGCTGCCGGCCGGAGCGGTGGTGATCGTCTCGCAGTGGGTCGTCCATCGAGACGCGCGGTGGTGGCCCGAGCCGGAGCACTTCGACCCGCGACGCTTCCTCGACGGGGACGCAGGGAGGACCCGGACGGCGTACTTCCCGTTCGGCGGTGGGAGTCGGCAGTGCATCGGGGAGGGCTTCGCCTGGACTGAGGGCGTGCTCACCCTGGCGGCGATCCTCGCCAGCTGGCGACTGCGGCCGGCGCATGGCCGCGCGCTCACCCTCGAGCCGTTGTTGACGTTGCGTCCCCGGGACGGGGTGTGGGTGGTCCCCGAGGTACGGCGCTAGGCCCTTATCCGTTCGGTCACCCCGGTGGTGGTTACCGCCGGGCGCGATCGGGTATCGGATGACTGATCAGCACCCGCATGGTGTTTAGCGCTATCCAGGAGGCGAACCCATGGCTAACGAGTCAACGGACGAGCGAACTGAGCAAGTCGGCGTGCTGGCCGACCTCGACAAGCAAGGGACGACCTCCTTCTATTGGTATCTGGCGCTGCTGTCGTGCGTGGGTGGGTTCCTGTTCGGATACGACACCGCCGTCATCGGCTCGGTCCTGGACTTCATCCCGTATGAGCTGACGGACTTCCAAACCGGCTACCTGGTAGCGGGCGCCTCCATCGGGGCCGCTGTGGGTGCTCTCGCTGCGGGCCCCCTCACTGATCGTTTCGGGAGGAAGTCGCTCCTCATCGTCGATGCCGGGATCTTCGCCGTCGGCGCGGCGCTCTCCGCATTCGCCGGCGGCACGACTATGTTGCTCGTCGCGCGGACGCTCATCGGGCTCGCCGTGGGTGCCGACTCGGCGATCGCGACGGCGTACATCGCGGAGTTCGCGCCGAGCAAGAAGCGCGGTGCCCTGATGATCATGCAGCAGTGGATGATCACCGTCGGGATCCTGGCGTCGTACCTCGTCGCCATCCTGGTCTTCAAGCTGTGGCCGGAGTCGGCAACGGGAGTCGACTGGAGGATCATCCTGGGCGTCGGCGCGCTGCCTGCCCTGCTGGCACTCGCGCTGCGGACCCGGATGCCGGAGTCTCCCCGGTGGCTGATGCTCAAGGGGCGGTACGACGACACCCGGGAGGCGCTCGACACCCTCGGGATGGACGCCTCGACGAAGGACATCGAGGAGACCGCGGGGGAGCTCAAGAAGACCCAGCGCGAGCAGGCGGAGAAGACGTCGTGGACGCCTGGTGTCCGGCGTGCCCTCTGGGTTGTCGGTGGCTTCTTCGTGTTCCAGCAGATCACCGGCATCAACATCCCGTTCTACTACGGCCCGCAGTTGATGGGCGAGTACCTCCAGTCCGGACGGTCTGCCGTCGATGCAGCGATCGCCGGGATCGAGGCCGCAGCCATACTCGGGGTCGTCAACGTGGTCGCCACCTACTTCGCCTTCCGTTACATCGACAAGATCGGCAGACGGAAGCTCGCGATCGGGGGCTTCCTGGGCATGGCGGTGTTCATGGTCGTGGCGGCGTGGGGCGTCGCGAACCTAACGGGCGTGCCTCGCGTGTGGGTCATCATGATCGGCTTCTCCTGTTTCATCGCCTCCTTCGCCATCGGGGTTGGCGGCACCGGATGGCTCATCCAAGGGGAGGTCTTCCCGACAGCGGTGCGCGGTCGAGCGGCAGCGATGTGCGCGAGTGTCAACTGGCTGGCCAACTTCGTGATCGTCCAGTGGTTCCCGACGCTGAACACCGAATTCGGACTTGCCTGGGTCATGATGCTGCTGGCGACCCTGGCCGTCCTGGCCGTCTTCTTCGTGGCCGCCTTCCTCCCGGAGACGAAGGGTGTCTCGCTGGAGGAGGTCAACGAGATCTTCGAGCGGAAGGCGTCCGGGGGTTCACGAGGCGGGTGATCCCGCATCCGCAGCGGCCACCTCGGCGCCAGCCCAGCAGATGCGCCGGACCGGAGGTGATAGCCTCGGGCACGTTGCACAAGCAGTTTTCCCGCACATTGTTGGTGCCCGTGGTTTCACCACGGCTCGCCTTTCGCTTCCAAGGCCCGATGTCTTGCCCGGCGCAGTGGGAACGACGTTTGCACGGCAGCAAGGCATCGACACAAGGCCGGTGCCAGCATCAAGGAGTCAAGCAGCATGGCACAAGGCACAGTGAAGTGGTTCAACGGCGAGAAGGGCTTCGGCTTTATCACCCAGGACGACGGTCAACCCGACGTGTTCGTCCACTTCTCGGCGATTCAGTCCGAGGGCTACAAGTCACTCGACGAGAACGCGAAGGTCGAGTACGACGTACGCCAGGGCGACAAGGGCCTTCAGGCCGACAACGTTCGGGTCATCTGACCTCAAGCCAACGTGGGCCGTCGACAATCCGTTGTCGACGGCCCACGTCGCTTTTCCTCAGGCAGCCGTCGCTTCGGCCGCCACAGGCGACGACGCCGCACGCCGGCCGAGCATCCGCTGAGGCAGAGCCACGAGAGCACCTGTCGCGTCGGCGGCCTTCTTCCCGACGAAATCGTTGGGCAACGACAGCCGGATGACCTTCTTCCAGGCTGAGGCGACCTGCTTCGGCAGCGGCCCGGTGGTGTAGGTGAGGCGGTAGCGCTGGAAGAGTGCCTCGATCTGCGGGGCGATCTCCTGGTACCGGTTGCTCGGTAGGTCGGGGAAGAGGTGGTGCTCGATCTGGTAGGACAAGTTGCCGGTCATGATGTGCATGAGCCGGCCGCCACTGATGTTGGCCGCACCGAGCATCTGCCTCAGGTACCACTCACCTCGGGTCTCGCCAACGATCGACTTCCGCTCGAAGGTCTCGACGCCTTCCGGGAAGTGGCCGCACATGATGACCGAGTGGGTCCATAGGTTGCGGACGAGGTTGGCGGTCATGTTCGCGGTCAGGGTGTGCAGCGCCGACGGCCCGGACAGCAGCGGGTGAACGATGTAGTCCTTGGTGATCTGTCCACGGATCTTGCGCAGGGTCTGTCGCCCACGCTGCTTGAAGTCGGGGCTCTTGGTGGTGCCCTTCTTGAGGTTCTTGCCCAGCTCGAGGTCGTACGCCGCGATGCCGTACTCGAAGAAGCAGGCATTGAGGAAGTTCCACAGCGGCTGGCCGAGGTAGATCGGGTGCCACCGCTGGTCCTCGTCGACGCGCATGATGCCGTAGCCGAGGTCGTTGTCCTTGCCGATCACGTTGGTGTAGGTGTGATGCAGCTCGTTGTGGGAGTGCTTCCACTGGTCGGCTGGCGAGGCGTTGTCCCACTCCCAGGTGGTCGAGTGGATCTTGGGGTCACGCATCCAGTCCCACTGGCCGTGCATGACGTTGTGCCCGATCTCCATGTTCTCCAGGATCTTGGCGAGCGAGAGGCCGGCCGTGCCGACGAACCACGCCGGCGGGAACAACGAGAAGAGCAGCACCGCTCGGCTGCCGAGCTCGAGCTTGCGCTGGGTGTCGATCACCTTGCGGATGTAGGCCGCGTCTCGGGCTCCGCGGCTCGCGACGACCTCCGCACGGATGGCGTCGAGCTCCTCGCCCAGAGCGGTGATGTCGTCGTCTGTCAGGTGCGCGATCGGGTTCTCGGACTTCTTCTGTAGAACAGTCATGAGGCCTCCTGGGGCGGTGGTATCGGCAGGCTCGACGTGAGCCGGTCACGGGCCGTGGGCGTGCGTCGTCGGTCAGTGGTCGATCTCGCAGCTTCCGGCTGCGGCCGAGATGCAGGTCTGGATGGCGACCCCGTCACCCGGCACGGCGGTCGTCACGTCCCCGCTGCGCAGGTCGCGCACGGCACCTTCACGAAGTGGGAGGACGCAGCGGAAGCAGATGCCCATCCGACAGCCCGAGGGCATGAGGACGCCGGCTGCCTCGGCGGCATCGAGCAGTGGGGTGGCGCCGTCGGCTTCGATGGCATTGCCGGTCTTGGCAAACGTGATGGTGCCCCCCTCGCCGGCGACCACGGTCGCGGTGCGAAACCGCTCGACGTACAGCGGCAGGCCCCGGCTGGCGTGGTGGTCCTCCAGCGCGTCCAGCAGACCCACCGGACCACAGGCGTACGTCGTCCGCTGGCTCAGGTCGGGGACGATCGAGTCCAGATCGCCCACGTCGAGGCGCCCGTCGACGCCGCTGTGGAGCTCGACCAGGCGCAGCCGCCCCTCGGCGGCATGCCGCCGCAGCTCCGCACCGAAGATCACGTCGGCCCGCGACAGCGCTGAATGCAGGAGCACGATGTCGGCCCGGACCGGGTCAGCGCGGGAGAAGAGATTGCGAAGCATCCCGATGACGGGCGTGATGCCGGAGCCGGCCGTGACCAGTAGGAGCTTGTCGGGCATCGGGTCGGCGAGCACGAAGTCGCCCTCGGCCTGTTCAAGGTGGACCAGCTCGCCGGCGCGGGCGTCCCGGACCAGGTGGTTGGAGACGACGCCGTCGGGGACCGCCTTGACGGTGATGCTGATGCAGCCGTCGGTTCTGAGGCAGTGGGTGAGCGAGTAGGTGCGCCAGAGGCGTACCCCGTCCACCTCGACCCCGAGCCGGACGTACTGACCGGGCAGGTGGCCGGCCCAGTCCTGGCCGGGCTTGATCACCAGCGTCGCCGAGTCGACCGTCTCGGGCTCGACCGACATGATCCGCCCTCGCAGGTCGGCACCAGAGCGCAACGGGTCGATGAGGTCGAGGTAGTCGGCCGGCAGCAGCGGAGTCGTGGCTAGCTCGGCCAGCCTCAGCAGCCGGTGTCGCAGCCGGCCCGGGGCGGGGGCGGCCGGTCTCGAGGGCGAGACGGTGGACGTCATACAGCCAGTATGGTTGTTCGCAGCAGCGGAGGCATGACCGCCAGGCGTGAATCAGGAAGACGGTTATTGTTCGCCAACTACAAGAATGGGAGATCGACGTGAGACGCGGCTCACGAAGTGCGGACCGGCAGGCTGCCGAGCTCGAGCTCACGCCCGAGATCGCGGCCGCCCTGAGGTCGCGGCTCCCGGCTGTCGCGGGTCAGACCGTAGCCGCAGTCATCGTCGAGGTGCCGGGCTATGCCGGCGCACTGAGTGGACGCCTGGGGCGCAACATCGAGAGCGCCGTGCAGCTGGCGCTGGGCGGCTTCCTCGACCTGGTCTCCGAGCCGGAGGGAGCCGGCGGCCAGGCGCCGGTCGGGCCGGCGCTCGAGGGTGCACACTCGCTCGGCCGGGGTGAGGCCAGGAGCGGCCGGACCGTCGACGCCCTGCTGGCTGCGTATCGCGTCGGCGCTCGCGTTGCCTGGCGGGAGTTTGCCGCTGCTGGTGTCGAGCGGGGCCTCGACGCAGCGACACTGGCCAAGCTCGCCGAGCTGGTCTTCGCCTACATCGACGAGCTCTCCGCGGCCAGCGTATCGGGCCACACCGACGAGCTGGCTGCCTCGGGGCGGGAGCGCCAGCGCCACCTCGAACGGCTCAGCCACGGACTGCTCACCGGCGCGCCGGCCGATGTGCTGGAGGCCGCGGCGAAGCGGGCCGAGTGGGCACCACCACGATCGCTGACGGCGCTGCTCGCCACCGAGGACCAGATGCGCGGCTTGATCGCCCTGCTCGACCCTCGAACGCTGGAGCCCGGCGACGAGGTGCCCGGAGTCGAAGCCGACGAGGATCTGGCGGTGCTACTCGTGCCGGACGCGGGGGGTGAGGCCCGTGCTGGGCTGCTGCGCACCCTTCGCGGCCGACAGGCGGTGGTCGGCCCGGCCTGTGAGTGGCTGCAGGTGCGGACGTCGTACGAGCGGGCCCTGCGCGCGCGACGGCTGGAGGTCGATGCCGGCAGCGGGGGCCCGGTCGACACCGACGACCACCTCGCCGCACTCGTGCTCGGCGCGGACCAGGGGGCGCTCGACGATCTGCGCGCCCGGGTGCTGGCTCCTATCCTGGAGCGGCGTCCCTCGACCGCCCAGAAGCTGTCGGAGACACTGAGGTCGTGGCTGCTTCACCACGGCCGTCGCGATGACGTGGCAACCGAGCTCTTCGTGCACCCGCAGACCGTGCGCTATCGGATGGGCCAACTGCGCGAGCTGTACGGCGAGCGTCTCGATGACCCCCGGACGGTGCTGGAGCTGACCCTTGCGCTCGCCACCGCACCCATCGGCCCAGCGGCGGCCCGGCCACAGGGCGGCTAGCGTGGAGACTCTCGGGACCAGCACATCCAGGAGGCAGAGATGTCGGTGAATCGTCGAACTTTTCTCAAGGGTGGAGCCGCGGCGGCAGGTGCCGCCCTCGTCGGTGGGCCGTTCCAGGGCCTTGTGACCGGGCCGGCACGAGCGGTCGGCGACGCGCCCTTCCGTGAGCTCGGGCCGATCCCCGACCTGCGGGACGGCCTCGTCCGCCTGCACCTACCGAAGGGCTTCTCCTACCGGTCGTTCCACGACACCGAGTTCCCGGTGGTGCTCGACGACGGGACGATGCTGCCAGGTCGCCACGACGGGATGGGTGCCTTCAGCGGCCCGAACGGAAACGTGGTCCTCGTGCGCAACCACGAGATCACCAACTCGCCGAACACCCCTGCCTTTGGCCCGGGTACGCCGTACGACGCCAACGCCGGAGCGGGCACCACGACCACCGAGGTGACACCCTTCGGCGAGGTCGTGCAGTCGCACACCAGCCTGAACGGCACGATGTTCAACTGCAGCGGCGGAGTCATGCCCTGGGGATCGTGGGTCACGTGCGAGGAGACCATCAACGGGCCGGATGTCGGGCCAGACTTCACCGGCGCCTCCAATATCGGTCTGCAACAGCCGCACGGCTACATCTTCGAGGTGCCTAGCGAAGGTCAGAGCGACCGGCAGCCAATCACCAGCGCGGGCCGCTTCGCGCATGAGGCGGTCTCGTTCGACCCCGTCGACGGGATCCTGTATTTGACGGAGGACAACTTCGAGTTCCCCTCGGGTTTCTACCGCTACATCCCGGCCACGAATCCGATGGAGACCGGTCGCCTCGACAACGACGGCCGGCTGCAGATGCTGGCGGTGCGGGGCATCCCGAATGCACACCTCGAGGCGACGCAGCCACTCCGAGCGACGTACCGGGTCGAGTGGGTCGACATCGAGGACCCCGCCCCGGAGTTTCCTTACACCCGCGGTCAGGTGGCGCCGACGACCAACGACCAGGCTCTCGTCTACGTCGGCGACCAGGGTCGAGCCCAGGGCGCTGCGCTGTTCTCCCGGCTCGAGGGACAGGTGTACGACGACAACGTCGTCTACTTCACCTCGACACAGGGAGGCGGCCCGCAGGAGGACGACTCCGACGACGACAACGCCAACGGCTTCGGCCGCGGCAACGGCCAGGTGTGGGCCTACCACTGCCGGTCGCAGACCCTGCAGCTGATCTACCAGGCGCCGATCGACCCGGTGGAGGCGAACCTGCGGTTCGACTTCCCCGACAACATCACGACCAGCGCCCGCGGCACCCTGGTGGTGTGCGAGGACAGCACCGTGGACAACTACATCCGCGGTCTGTCCCGTGGCGGCCAGCTCTGGGACATCGCGCTCAACCGCCTGGTCAGTCAGGTGACTGGTCTCCCGCGCTTCGGGGACGAGTTCGCCGGGTCGACCTTCTCACCCGACGGGCACACCTTGTTCGTGAACATCCAGGCCAGCCGGGGCCTGACGTTCGCGATCTGGGGTCCGTGGCGGCGGATCGGCGTCTGACAAGGCGTCCAGGAATCGCCAGGAATGGGGAGATCTTCGGTAAGGCGCCCCACATGACGAGCCCGCATCCGAGCGTGACGATCGTGCGACCGCGACCAGGGCCGGATTGCACCCCGGGACTGACGCATTGTGGCCCCGATCACGTTGAGAAAGTCGAGATTGTTGCGCCGATTTCGGAGGTTTCACGCGTACGCCGCATCTGCGGTCCTGTTCCTGACAACCTCTCCGGCTTCAGCCACCACCTGCGGTCAGCTCGACAACGAGGAGCATCCGTACGTCGGTGAACTGATCATCCTCGATGCCGACGCCATCGATCCCCGCTTCAACGACCCGGGCTGCTGATTCACCTGCTCGGCCACGGTGCCTCGCGTGCACATTGCGACTCCGGGGTCATCCTCCCTTCTTGCCAGACGGGGCGGCTGCCAGCCCTCCTGCGCCGTGAGACTTCTCGCGCTCGGCGTACGCCTCGAGATCGGTCACGCAGAGCGGGTTGTTTGACGGCGCGGCTCATGACGAGCTGATCACCTGTCGAGGGTTGGAGCCCGTCGTGTCGCCGGCCGCCTGACGGGGCCGTCGCAAGCGGCCGATCGGACCGCGGCCGAGGACGACTCCGCCGGCAATGAGCAGGCAAGCCGCTCCGTTGAGGTAGGCGCCGAGGACATCTGTCGGATGATGCATGCCTCGGTAAAGACGGGCGAATGCCACCAGGAGAGGCACGCACACCAGCAGTGCGATGCCCAGCACCTGCAGCCTCGACGTCCGCACCAGCCACAGCAGCAGCAAAGCGCACCCGAGGTACAGAGCGGTAGAAGCACCGATGTGACCGCTGGGGTAGCTCGACGTCGGTGGTGACGAGTCGAGCATGGGCACGTCGGGGCGCTGTCGACTGATGGTCAGCGTGACGAGCAAGAAGACCAAGGCCTGCCCTGCGACGGCAACCAGCAGGAACAGCGACGGCCGCCACTTCTTGGTGAGCAGCAGCACCGTGACACCGACCACGACGAGCGTGGCCATGATCGTGATCGCGTTTCCGAGTCCGGACAGGATGTGAGTGACGTCGTTCATCTCAGCAGACCGGTTCTCGGCCAGGGATTCGTTGATCTCGTCCTCACCGTCCACGGGGGAGCCCTCGGTGCCGAGCACCTGCGTGAGTAGCAGACCCAGACCGGCGACCACCAGGTAGTTGATTGCGAGCAGCGCAAAGACGACCCCCACCGTGCGGGCTAGCACCGCCTTGCGGGAGAGAGATCCGGGCGCGGCGCCGGATCTGTCGCCCGAGCCGCCGTCGGCCCGCGGATCTGAAGTGTCAGCGGCCATGGTTGCCCACACTCCTGGGGCTGTTCATCTGGGCGGCCGCCTCTGGGTCGACTCCCTGGCCGATGGTCGATGGCCACAAGCCGACCTCCCGCCGCCACACTTCGAAACCGGTGTAGGTCCCCAGCAGGAGTGCGATCGCGACCACCCAACCGGCGATGACGTCACTCACGAAGTGCACGCCAAGGGCGACGCGGTCATACCCGGTCACGATCACGATGGCGGCACCCAGCAGGCAGACCAGGACGCGTCGCATGCCATGGAGCAGTGGCAGGAAGGCCAGGATCAGCACCACGACGGCCAGCATGGAGTTGACGGCGTGGCCGCTGGGGAAGCTGTAGCCACTGGCGTGCGCCACCGGTTCGGGGAAGGTGGGTCGGGCGCGCTCGACGAGCAGCTTGAGCAGCACCCCCAGAATGCCTCCGACGGCCATCGTGACAACGGCCCACACCGCCAGCCGGCGGGCGCCTCGCTGCCAGAGCCACAGTGCGACCGCCAGCACCACGGCGCGGAAGACCCACGGGTCGAGCACCACCGAAATCAGGTCAAGGGTCTGCACCAGGCTGGAGTCGTCTCGGGCCACGTCATTGAGCGAGTCTGCAACCGAACGGTCCAGTCGCTGCAGCGGCTCCCACTCAGACTCGACCAACAGCATGAGGAGTGTGAACGGGACAGCAACCAGCACCGCGGAGCCGGCGCCGAGTCCGAGGCGCACGAGCAGGCCTCGCGCTGGCACGCCGCTTGCGTCACCCTTCACTCGTGGGCGGGTCTGGAGACTAGGCACACCGCCCACGTACCCGACTCTCCTCGAGTGCAATCGATCAGCGCGGGTGGGGCGTCCTCGCGTTGGCAGCTCGGCCTTCGCGGCAGGGCGAGAAGGTCGTGATCGCCGCCGCTGCGGGTGGATACGGGGCCCCGGCTCCGGGCGCTTCGGGCCATGGTCGCCGCCGCGGTCGCGTTGACCGGCGTGGCCCACCGGTGGCCTGGACATGGTCCGCTCCACCGGTCATGCCGCTCCCGACGCGACAGCCGACCCGACCGACCGGGCGGTGGATCCGAGCACGCGCCCGTGTCGTGAGGTGCCGGGGATTTACCCGGCCACGCCTTCATTGACTGTGGGAACCGTCGGACCAGCCCGCTCGCTCGCCCGGCGCCTGGCCCAGCACGAGGGACTGACAAACATCTCCTTCGAACGCGCAGACGCCCAGATCCACTCCTTCGAGACCGGCGCATATGACGTCGTCGTCAGCCAGACCGGGGCGATGTTCTTCGGAGACCCTCACGCGGACTTCGCCAACCTGCGACGCAGCCCGGGGGGCCAGGTGGCCGACTCGTCCTTCTCACCTGGGGACCCGCCGACCGTCAGGAATGGTTCAGTGCCTTCGCCGAGGCCTTGACCGGTCGGATGCCGCCGACGCCTGCCTCGGGCGCCCCTGGGTCCTTCTCGCTCAGCGAGCCCGACCAGGTCAGGACGCTGCTCGATGAGGCGGGCTTGTCGATGTGTGCGTCGCCGCGGTGAGCGAGTCCACGACCTACGGGCGCACGGTCGAGGAGGCGCAGGCGTTCCTCCTCGGGCTGCTCGGCTGGATGCTCGAGGGCCAGCAACCGCACAGGCGCGCGGCATCCGCCGCGGCTCTCCGGGCGACCCTCATGGCGCACCAGACCGAAGTCGGTGTCCGCTTCGCCTCCACCGGCTGGCTCGTCACCGCTCGCCGGCCCAAGACGTCGTCCTGGCGGCGCATCGAAGAGCCCCAGCTCGACTTCAAGGCGAGCCACGTTGACTGCCCGGCCAGAATGTCGGGTGAACTGTTAAGTCCCAGTGGCCGGAGATCTCCATGACGCTGACGCTCACGGACCGAGGTGTCCAAGCGGTACGCCGATTGCTCATGGTCGAGCCGGAGCCAGGCAGTGTGCTGCCCCGGCCGGCGGTGGACGCTCTCGTCCAACTCATCGGGTGCGACAGATTCGGGGGCAACGAAGCAGACCGGACCGGGTACAGCATTCGCGGGTTTGACCTGTCCGGTGACGACTTCGGGATTGGCCCGCAGGTATGTGATGGCCCGCTGCCCACGGGCATCGTTCACCTCGCCGCGAGCGCGGACTGCAGTCCCAGCGACTTCCCCGATATCGCGGACACGCTATGGAGCGGCTTCGCCACCAGCAGGGGTACCGTCGTGCAGATCTACTTCGACCGCCGGCGCAGCGAGTTCGACGAACGCGATGTTGCCCTGCTCACCATGGTGGAGCCAGTTGTCGGCCGCCTCCTCCGCCCCCGGCCGCGAAACGGAGCGGCTGAAACCCTGACGGCATCTGAGCGGCGCGTGCTCGCCCTCGTTGCCAACGGTGCCACGAACCGCGAGGTCGCCGACGATCTGTACGTCACGGTCCACACCGTGCGCAAACACCTGGAGCATGCCTACCGCAAGCTCGGGGTCGGAAACCGGACGGCGGCGGCGCTCCTGCTCCGACCCGAGTCCTGAGGGCGGCAGGACACCCGGCGCCGCTTGCGGCGGGAAGAGTCGCGCATTGGCGAATGTACGGGAGAGCAGGTGCCCGGGATGCTGAATGAGCCCGATGTCTCGTGTCCCTAAGGAGCTGTGATGTTCAAGATTGTTACGTGTCTGGCCGCCGCTGCGCTCGTGCTCGTCACGGCACCGGCCGAGGCGCAGTCGCCAGGCGATGCCTGCCCACCGCCGAAGAGCGGGTTCGTGCTGTGGGACGTGGACACCGAGCCGTACGAGGCCGACAACTACTTCGACGAGGTCCTTGGCAACGGGGACGGCTGGGTGTGCGCGCGGCCTACGTACGTGGTGCTGGATGAGAACGATGAGCCGTTCCAGATCTACAACTTCATCGACAACATGGTCGTGGCCCGCTAGCGGCCCTCAGCCAAGTGAGTCTATCGACGCTCGATCAGATCACGTCGATTCTCACGAGTGCGCGATCATGCGTATCACCGAATTGAAGGTGTCCGCGATGATCAGGTTGCCGGCGGCGTCGATCGTCAGTCCCCGCGGCTGGTAGAACGCGGCCTTGCCGCATGGTCCGCCGTCCCCGGAGTAGCCGCGAGTGCTGAGGCCCGCGATCGTCTCGAGGCGGCCAGTACCGAGGTTGAGTTGGCGGATGCGGTGATTGTTGGAATCGGCGATGTAGAGGAGGTTGTTGCCCTCGACTACGATTCCGCGCGGCCGGTTCAGCTGGATCGTCGTGGCGGCTCCGCTGGCCCCGTTGTAGCCGTCCACTCCGGTCCCGGCAACGGTCGTGACTTTGCCGCTGCCCGCATCGATGCGGCGGATCACAGAATTGTTGCTGTCTGCGACGAAGACGTTGCCTGATGAATCCACCTGCACCCGCTGGGGGTGTGAGAATCGGGCCGTCGCTCGCGGCCCGTCGACGTAACCGCTTGCACCGGTACCGGCGTAGGTGGTGATGTTGTCGGTGCTCATGTTGATGCGCCGTACCTTGTTGTCCAACCCCGAGGTGTAGAGATAGCCGCCGGATAGAAACACAGACTTGGGGTGGTTCAGCCGGGCCTTGGTGGCAAGGCCGCCGTCGCCACTCGAGCCGGTCTGGCCGGTACCGGCGATGGTGTGGATGACTCCGTCTGTGGTGACCTGGCGAATCCGTTGGTTGTTGGAATCGGCGATGAAGAGGTTGCCGACATCGTCGACGAAGACGTCGTGGGGCCAGTACAAACGTGCCTTGGTCGCCCGAATACCGTCCCCGTTGTAGCCTGCGGCGCCGGTGCCAGCGACGGTGGTGATGGTCCCGTCAGGCCATATCCTGCGGATGCGGTTGTTGTTCGTGTCCGCGATGTACAGGCTGCCGTCCGGGCCAATCTCGGAGTCCCGGGGTTGTTTTAGCAGGGCGTCTTCGGCCTGGCCTCCGTCGCCGGAGAAGCCGGGAGTCTGGCCCCGGCCCGCGATGGTGGTGATGATCGAGTTCTGCGACACGGTCGCCGTGGCAGCGCCCGGACTGAAGGAGGGGATCAGCGCGGCCGCAAGCACGAGCCCGAGGCCCCTCCGCATCCGCTTCCGGCGCCGGAGCGGAGATTCATTCCCGGTCAACAGCACGGTGTTCAAGGTGAGCATGGTCTACTCCTGTATGACGTCGCGCCCGATCACGGCAGCGCAAGCCGGTTGGTGTTGCCAGCCAGCGCGTTACCCGCAACTCGGACATGCAGTCCGGCGATCGACGCCGATCAGGGCGACGGTGCGCAGAGACTGCACGGCGATTGCGTGCGTAACACGCGGGCTGACCGCGACTCGCGCCGCACCCACGTCGTGGCTCGCGTTCTGCACGCTACCCACGCGGGAGGATCTCTAATCAGTCCCCGGTGAATACTTCGCTTTCCATCGCGACGCGGCCCTCCTCTACGCGATCCGGAGCAACGGTGCACCGGGTCACGAGACCGCTGCATGGATTACGCCGACGTGGAGGGACCATCTATACCGTTTGCGGCATCCTTCGTGCAATCTGCGCCGTTCTGCGGTTCACCAAGTGAGTTCGATCTCCAACTCGTTATCGTCGCCTCCGATCTCGACTTCGATCTTGAGCTCGACCTCGTCTGGAACGTGCACGCTGATGCGGCGACCATTCCGCTCAAACTCGACGGAGTTGTTGCGGGCCAACGCGTCGGCGATGGCATGCAGCCAGGCTGCGGCGTCCTCGCGAGGAAGATGCTGGGTCTGGTCGATCTTGAACAGGTCCAATATCGTCTCCTCGTTCTCAGAGGCGGTGGATCATCGGCGGTAGACGTAGATCACTTCGATGGCGTTGTTGCCGTAGCCGAGTCGGTTCCACGGGGGCACGTCGGGTTGCACGTTGCCGGTGGCGTCGGTCGCTCTGGCCCGCAGGGTGTGCCGACCCACGTCGATCGAGTCGCAGGTGAAGCTCCAGTCCTGCCACTGGTAGTCGCCTCGGGCTGGTTCGAGCCGCGCGGGCAGCCAGTCGCCCTCTCCGGTGAGGCTGACGTCCACACGAGCAATCGGGCCGGTGCCGGACCACGCCTTCCCGCGGACTGTGTAGGCATCGACGTCGAGGGTTGATCCGGGCGCCGGGTCGGTGATCCGGGCGCGTACCCGCATCAGCGTGACGGGCTCGTGGGGTCGGTCGGGCCACTGGTAGATGTAGTGACCGGTCTGGAACTCGCCGGCGTGCGGCCCGGTGAGGACGTCGAGTCGTTTCAGCCACTTCACGGACGCGACGGCGTACCAGTGGGGGACGATCAGCCGGAACGGGGCGCCGTGGTCGCGTCCTTGAGGACTTAAAGTGCTGTCAGAAAGTGCTGTCAAAACAAACAATGTGGCCGCATCCCGGCCTCCTCGGCTGCACCACAGCACACAAGTGCCCAGGTCCGCGGGTGCTTTCCGGGATTGGGGTTTGGCGCGCTCGGAGGGATTCGAACCCCCAACCTTTTGATCCGTAGTCAAATGCTCTATCCGTTGAGCTACGAGCGCCGGTTGTCGTGCGTTGGGTACGGCGAGAGACCGACCACGTGACGCGACCAGCGAGTCTAGCGCCTCCCCCGAAGGCCGACGAAATCGAACCGGCCCGGCGCTCGCGACCTCTCCGGAGAGCGACAGCTGCCGTTGCGCGTCCCCATTGCTCAGCTGGCCCGCGGCTTGGCCGGGCCGGTTCGGACTGCCTCGACCGCGCGCTGGGTGTCCTCCATGATCAGGTCCATGTTCATGATCGACGCGACCATGAGTCCGGAGGCGGCCGAGGTGATGACCTGCTCTTTCACACTGGCGAGGTTGCCGGCGGCGTACACCCCAGGCACAGAGGTCGCCCCCGATGCGTCGGCGACCACGGCCGAGCCGATCACGATACCTTCGACCACCGCGTCCGCCGTCTCGAGCCCTAGGGCTTCCACCGGCTCGCCGCGTGGCGCCGGCCGCGGCGCCACCACGACTGCCTCGGCGGGCACCAGCTGGCCATCGGCCAACTGCACGCCGCTCAGCTGATCGTCGGTCACGACGATGGACTCCGCCCGCCCCTCGACCACCGAGATGTCACGCGCGGCGAACTGCTCCCGCACACTGTCAGCGAACTCCGGAGCGTCGTGCGTCACGACCGATATGTCGTCACTCCATTGCCGCCACATCAGAGCCTGGTGCACGGCCATCGGCCCGCCGAGTACGACGATCGCCTGGTCGCGCACCTCCCACCCGTGGCAGTAGGGGCAGTGCAGCACGTCGACGCCCCACCGCTCGTCAAGCCCGGACACGGCCGGCAGCTCGTCGACGAGGCCGCCGGCCAGCAGCACGCGTCGTGCGGCCAGCCGCCCACCCTCGGCCAGGCCGACCAAGAAGACACCGTCGTCACGGCGCTCGACGCTGACCACCTGACCCGCCCGGACCTCTCCGCCGTACGAGGCCACCTCGTCCCGTCCGAGCGCCAGCAGCGCGCCAGGCTCGGTGCCGTCGCGCGTCAGGTAGTTGTGCAGGTGCGCGGCCGGCGCGTTGCGCGGCTCGCCGGCATCGATCACCACCACGGACCGCCGAGCCCGGGCCAGGGCCAGAGCGCCACTCAGTCCCGCTGCGCCACCGCCGACGACCACGACGTCCACGACGTCCGCGCCACCGATGCGATCGACGCCACCGGTCTC
The DNA here is from genome assembly GCA_963830495.1 of uncultured Actinomycetota bacterium. GTDB lineage: Bacteria > Actinomycetota > Actinomycetes > Propionibacteriales > Nocardioidaceae > CAWHMS01. Next base: position 223,378 of record CAWHMS010000002.1, read on the forward strand.
CTCCGTGTCGAGCTGCTGATCCCTCGTCTCTTCGCTCATGACGTCACCATGCCCGTCCTCATCGCGAGTGCGCAAGTTTCTTTGCTGTTCTGGCAAACTGGGGTCATGGCTGACGACGTGGACCTGGTGATCGACACCGTAGGGGAGCGATTGCGCAGCGTCCGTGCTCAGAGCGGGACGACGCTCGCGCAGCTGGCGGAGGCGACCGGCATCTCGGTGAGCACGCTCTCCCGGCTGGAGTCCGGCCAGCGGCGACCGACGCTCGACCTGCTGCTCAGGCTTGCCCGGGCCCACCAGGTGCCGCTCGACGACCTGGTCGACGTACCCCCGACCGGCGATCCCAGGGTGCACGCGCGGCCCTTCACCCGCGGCGACCGAACCTATGTGCCCCTGACCCGGAGACCCGGTGGCCTGCAGGCCTACAAGCTGGTCATCCCGCCGACGGTGTGTCCGCTGACGGCGGCCGACCGGCGTACGCATGAAGGCTACGACTGGCTCTACGTGCTCTCCGGCCGGCTGCGGCTGTTGCTCGGCGACCGCGACCTGGTGCTCGAGCCGGGTGAAGCGGCCGAGTTCGACACCCGTACGCCGCACGCCTTCGAGGCGTCGGGCGACGTACCGGTCGAGGTGCTGAGCCTGTTCGGGCCGCAAGGCGAGCGTGCCCACGTGCGAGCCAAGCCGGCCCGCCGCCAGCAATCCGAGGACCGGAGCAGCGGCCGGTAAGCGCCACTCCCCTAAGTGCAGCGCTGCTTGTGATCCGGCTCACAAGGGGTGGGTTGGCGCATTGTAGACCCGGCAGCGTAACGTGACCAGACAACCCGTCCACGAATCACTTGGTGGACACCCATATCCACATCACCGCTGCGAAGCACAGCGGGCGGTGAGCCGCACACCGCGATGCGCGAGAGGGACATAAACGAATGACCGCCGAGACGTCGACAGCAACATCCGCCGATCCCCACTCGCCCACCCCGACGTCGCACGCGCGGCTGTCGGCGTGGGTCGACGAAGTAGCGGAGCTCACCCAGCCCGACCGCGTCCACTGGTGTGACGGGTCCGAGGCGGAGTGGTCACAGATCACCGACGAGCTGGTCGCCAACGGCACTCTCGTACGCCTCGACCCCGATAAGAAGCCCAACTCTTTCTGGGCCGCCTCCGACCCCAGCGACGTCGCCCGGGTCGAGGACCGCACCTTCATCTGCTCCCGCGAGGAGAGCGACGCCGGCCCGACCAACAACTGGATGGCGCCGGAAGAGATGAAGGCCACGATGACCGATCTCTACCGCGGGTCGATGCGTGGCCGCACGATGTACGTCATCCCCTTCGTCATGGGTCACCTCGAGGCTGAGCACCCGATGTTCGGCATCGAGATCACCGACTCGGCGTACGTCGTCGCCTCGATGCGGATCATGTCGCGCATGGGCGCCAACGTGCTCCGCCGGATCGAGGAGCTCGGCGACGAGGCCGACTACGTGCCCTGCATCCACTCCGTGGGTATGCCGCTCGAGCCCGGCCAGCAGGACGTCGCCTGGCCCTGCAGCGACACGAAGTACATCAGCCACTTCCCGGAGGAGCGCGCCATCTGGAGCTACGGCTCCGGCTACGGCGGCAACTCGCTGCTCGGCAAGAAGTGCTACGCCCTGCGCATCGCGTCGGCCAAGGCCCGCGACGAGGGCTGGATGGCCGAGCACATGCTCATCCTCAAGCTCACCTCCCCGCACGGCTCCGTGAAGTACATGGCAGCGGCCTTCCCCAGTGCCTGCGGCAAGACCAACCTCGCGATGCTCGCTCCTTCGATCCCCGGCTGGAAGGTCGAGACACTCGGCGACGACATTGCCTGGATGCGATTCGGTGACGACGGTCGGCTGTACGCCGTCAACCCCGAGTTCGGCTTCTTCGGCGTCGCACCCGGCACCAACCAGAAGACCAACCCCAACGCGATCCGCACCATCGACCACGGCAACTCGATGTTCACCAACGTCGCTCTCACCGACGACGGCGACATCTGGTGGGAGGGCATGGAGAACGAGCCCGCTCACGCCACCTCGTGGAAGAAGCAGTCCTGGACCCCTGGCTCCAACGAGCTCTCCAGCCACCCGAACAGCCGCTACTGCACGCCGATCAAGCAGTGCCCGATCCTCGCGCCCGAGTACGACGACCCGCGCGGCGTACCGATCGACGCGATCCTCTTCGGCGGCCGCCGCAAGACCACGGTCCCACTGGTCACGGAAGCACGTGACTGGGTGCACGGCACGTTCATGGGCGCCACGCTGTCGTCCGAGACGACCGCCGCGGCGACCGGGAAGGTCGGCGTCGTACGCCGCGACCCGATGGCGATGCTGCCCTTCATCGGCTACAACGCCGCCGACTACTTCAACCACTGGATCACGGTCGGCAAGGAGCACGACGCCGACAAGCTGCCGCGGATCTTCTACGTCAACTGGTTCCGTCGCGACGACGACGGCGGCTTCCTCTGGCCCGGCTTCGGTGAGAACAGCCGGGTGCTCAAGTGGATCGTGGAGCGCATCGAGGGCACCGCGGCGGCGGTCGAGACACCGATCGGTCACGTGCCGACCCCCGAGTCACTCGACATCGAGGGCCTGGACATGACGCGAGAGGACCTCGAGGCAGCGCTGGCGGTCGACCCGACGGAGTGGCGCGAGGAGATCCCGCAGATCACCGAGTGGTTCGACAAGTTCGGTGACAAGCTGCCGACCGTGCTCTGGACCGAGCTGGACGGCCTCAAGGCGCGGCTGGGCTGATTTTCTCAGGTTCTACCCTCGACAAGACTCGCTCCGCGGACCAGACTGGGCCCGGAACGCGGCAAGAAGCAGCAAGATAACGGAGTCCCTCACCTCGAGCAGGTGAGGGGCTCCACCTCGTGTGGCGCGTTAGCAGCACCTGCGGCCATGGGAAGAGGAACGCTCCGGTCGACGTACGGTCCGCCGGTGTGCCGGTGTCCTGCGCACCATGGGGCTCGACCTGGCTGGTGAGGCGGCCGTCCGCGTGCCCCGGATTGGCGCTCGCTCCCCGCGTGAGTGCATCTCCTCCGCGTGGCCGACCGGGCAAACCAGGCATACCCGTCCGGTCAGGGGTCAGTCGCGCGGAGGAGCTGGGAGACACCGGACCGAGATGTGCCGCGGGGCCTCCACCTCTGGCGAAGCCCCGCGGCGTACGGCGGAGGTGGCGGGATTTGAACCCGCGAGAGGGGATTACCCTCAACCCGCTTAGCAGGCGGGCGCACTAGGCCACTATGCGACACCTCCACGCACCGGCTATGGCGCCGCCACAGACTACCGGTGCTTCGTCGCCGTACTCCAATCGCGACACGGCGGGGTCGCCTCCCGTGGGAGCGCCACCGCAGTCGGCGGGCTCCACATGGCAGATGGTCGCCTCACCAGGCGCGTTTGCCATGCCCGCGGTCCGTTTGCCTTGTTCACATGGCACCCGGCGGGGTTCGGGCGCGGCGTGGGGCGCGTCGGGAGCCCAGTGCGTCAGGATCAGTCGAGCCGCCGGTACCCGTGCGCGGCGTTGAGCCGGTCGTGGATCTCTCGTTGCGCTTCGGTAGCCCGGGCTCCGAGCAGCGTGACCGGGACGATCGACGTACGGCCATCATCGAGCGCCAGCACGACCAACGGACCCTGGGGCGAGTCGCGGGTCTGCACACCGCCGACGCTGCGCCATCGCGCGGCCGACACCGCTGAGGCGGGCACGTGATGCACCGAGTAGCCCTCGGTCGACAGCGCCAGCAGCCGAGGCGGCCGCGCGACGAGCAGCGTGAGCGCCAGCAGAGCGACGACGGCCAGTGCCACCGCACCGCCGATCACGCCGGCGGGTAGGTCGATCAGCGCCCCGGCGACCACCCCCACGAGCAGCACGGCCCCGAGCGCGAAGACCGAGCGGCCGAAGACGCGCAGCACGACGGCCCGGCTCATCCGGTACGTCGTCGACTCGGCAGTCACTGTGCTGGCTCCTGTCTGGCGGTCAGGATTCGTCCGCGAATTCCCGCGAGACCGCCCCGCGGGACTTCGGACGAATCAACACGGCGTCGAGCACTCGGGCGGAGAGGGCGGGATTTGAACCCGCGGCTGACATCACTGCCAGCGACCGCTTTCAAGGCGGTTCCGATAGGCCGCTCCGGCACCTCTCCCGGGTACGCCGTAGGGCATACCGGCGCAGATTCTTCCACCGCCACCGAGCCGCGGCCAAACCCCACCCCACCCGCCGACTTGTCAGACTCACAGCCGGGTTCCGGCGTGCCGTCACTCCGACCAGACCACGTCACAGCAAGGGCGCGAAGCGCGGCGGCTCTGGCCGCTGGAGTTCGACGTCCGCGGCGGACGCCGCTCGACGGCCACCGCCGCCGGTCAACAGGCGGTCAGCGGTGATGAGCACCAGACCCAGAGCCACCCCGATGACGACGTCGTAGCCGGTCGCCAGCAGCGTCGGGAGAGGATCGGAGCCGACCTGGAGGAACGCCGTGGCAACCGCGGTCACGCCCAGGGCTCCGAAGGCGCACATCCACCAGCCCTGGCGTCGCCGAGCTCTCGTGGCCACCCCCCACAGCAAGATCGGGAAAGCGACCAGTGCCTCGATGGGTCGGGGTACGGCGCCGGCGTGCTCCGACAGCCACAGCTCGGCGTCGTTGATCCCCTGCACGATGTCTGGGGATCCCCACTCGTTGACAGCCCGGGTGTAGATCACCGACAGGCCGATCAGCACAGTGCCGATCAGGATCAGCAGGAGCCCACGGCGACCGAGACTGCCCGCGCCGAGTCCGAGGCGCCAGGCCAACACGAAGCCCGCAATCAGCACCGCGGACATGACCAGCACGCGGAATCGCAGCATCCGGAGCTCGACGTCGTACCCACCCAGCACGACCGCGCCGATCAGCCCGATGCCCACTGCGATCAGGACCTCGCGTGCGGCGCGCAGGCCAGGCGCAGGCCTGGTCAGCAGCGCGCCGAGGAGGCCGTACGTCATGGCTGTCACCACCGCCGCCCCCGCCAGCGCCCAGTTCTCGGGGAAGGCGACTGCGCAGCCAAGCAGTGTCGCGGCAAAGAGCCCCACGAGCAGCAGCTGGCCCCCGCAGCGCCTGGTCAGCACCAGGATGGCGACCCAGGTCGCCACCGCCGCCCCGACCCGGGCAGCGACATCCGGTACGCCGAGCCATCCCGCGCGTTCGGCGAAGCCCAGTCCGGCGGCCACCACTCCGGCGGCCCAGAGCAGAGCACCGAGGGCCACGAGCGCCTTCCACCCGGCACCGACGGGCATCGCCGAGGGCTGCTCTGCAGCCGCTCTCGCTGTTGCAGCGCGATGACCTACCGCGGGGCTGGCACGGCGATCGGCGCCACGGGCGGGCGATCGGGGCGTCGTCATGTGTCCATCGCTCGCATGCGCCCCGAGGCCTCGCCGGGGAGCCTGGGCAGCGCGGCCGCCATCCGCCTCGCTGCGATGCTGCTCGACGTCGCGCTGCTCGACATCGGGCGCGTCTGGTTTGGGCTCGAGGCGCTGTTGCGCTTCGAGGCGTCGGCGCTCGGATCGCTCCCGCTTGCGGGCCGCCCGTGGCGACTCGGCGCGCCGACGACCACCGACCTGCCGCTGCTGGTCGGGCCGAGACTCAGACACGGGTGATTCCTTGTTGCTCAGAGCTGCGGGGCTTCTCGGACGTGACAACGTTGGTAACCCGGGATCCGTCGCCGCGCCCGGTGGTGCCGCGGACGAGTATCTCACGGCTGGACTGTCCCGACTCGCCCCTCAGCCCCCGAGTCGGCGGTTGGCCAGTGAGGGGTTGTGCGCACGCACGGCGGCGATCCGCTCCGAAGTCAGCTCTGCCGTGGCGACACCCGTCTGCTCGCCCAGCGCCACCACCTGCACGCCCATCGGATCCACGATCATGCTGGCTCCGCAGTAGGTCCGGCCGTTCTGGGCGGCGCCGACGACGTACACCGTGTTCTCGATCGCGCGGGCGCGGATCAAGGTGGCCCAATGGTCCTCCTTCAGTGCGCCGCGCACCCACGCAGCGGGCACGAGTAGGACATCGGCCCCGGTATCGACGAGCATCCGGGCGAACTCGGGAAACCGGAGGTCGTAGCACGTCATGAGCCCGAGGGTCAGTTCCTGCAGAGGCAGCACCACGGGTGTCACGTCGCCCGGCATGAGGCGGTCGGACTCCTGGTATCCGAACGAGTCGTAGAGGTGCGCCTTGCGGTACGCCGCCTGCACTGCACCGTCCGGTCCGACGGCTACGACGGTGTTATAGGGCCGCTCCGGATCGGCCGAGCTCTCGAACATGCCCGCCACGATCGGCGCTCCGGCCTCATGGGCGAGGGTGCCGAGTCCGGCCACGAAGTCGCCGTCGAGACCCTGCGCCGCCGGACCGAGCGAGATCTCGCCACCACCGAAGTCGTGCATGGCCGCCTCGGGCACCACGATCAGGTCCGGCTCGCTGCTCGCGGTCTCGCGCACCAGCCGACCAACGGCCTCGAGGTTGGCCTCGACGTCCGTACCGGCGGCGAACTGGACGACCGAGACCCGCACCATCGTCCCAGTGTGCATCAGTGCTCCGTGCTAGGTCCGGGACGCGGGTCGCAGCGCGCGTATGGCGCGGTGCCATGATCGACGCATGGCCACGACGGCGACCGGCGGATTCGACGCGCTGGTGCTCACGGGGGGCGCTGGGCGCCGGCTCGGCGGGGTGGACAAGGCGACCATCGCGATCGGCGCACACACGCTGTTGGAGCGAGCGTTGGCCGCCGTCGCAGCTGCCGAAGCCGTCGTCACCGTGGGGCCGGAACACCCCACGGCCGAGAGTACGACGCCCGAGGCTGCGGCGTTCGTAGGCGGGGTGCTCGAGGGTGCGACCGTACGCGTGACGAACGTGCGCGAAGACCCGCCCGGCGGCGGTCCGGTCGCGGCGATCGAGGCCGGCCTGGGACTGGTTGCGCAACCAGTGGTCGTCGTACTCGCGTGTGACATGCCGTTCGTGACGGGCGCAGACGTGCACCGGCTGGTGGCGGCGCTGCTCCTAGCAGACGACGCGGTGGACGCGACGATGTACGTGGCGGAGGGCCAGCGCCAACCGCTGGCGGCCGCCTACCGAGTGCGGTCGCTGCGGCGTACCCTGCGCATGCATGGACCAGCGACGGGTATGGCGATGAGGCAGCTGATGGCGCCCTTGACCGTCGTGGAGATCCCGACCGATCCTGGGGTCACGGCGGACTGCGACACCTGGGCAGACGTCGACCGATCCCGGATGCTTCTGGAGGACTGATGAGCCTGACGAGCTGGGCCGACCAGCTGGCAGCGGCGCTCGGCGTCGAGCTCGAGATCGACGCCGATGCGATTCTCGACCTGGCCAGGGATGCTGCGCACTCGGTCGAGCGACCGGCCGCCCCGCTGGCTGCTTTCCTTGTGGGCTACGCAGCCGGGGTGCGCGGCGGCTCTGCCACTGACGTCGTCGACTGCATCGATGTGGCGACTGACCTGATCGAGTCCGAGCCCGCGTGACGGCTGACGCGCCCGCCTGTCGAGACGACCCGCACGACTGCGGCAGGTCGCGCCACAGGTGGCGGTGTTGATGACCGAGAGGAGCGTCGACTCCGCCACCGCGTCGGCTCGCGTCGGACCACTCGTCCGGGCCTGTCATCCGGAGCCGACCGTCGCGGTGACTGCGCTCGCAGCCCTGTTGGCGATCGCGGACGGCGCCGGAGTCGCCGAGCTGACCCTGCTCGTGCTCGCCGTACTCTCCGGCCAACTGGTCATCGGGTGGTCCAACGACCTCCTGGACGCCAACCGCGACCGTCAGGCCGGCCGCACCGACAAACCTTTGGCCACGGGCGGTCTCGGCGCGCGCACGGTGACCAGCGCCCTCGCCGCATCCGCAGTCAGCTGTGTGGCGTTGTCACTGCTGCTGGGGTGGGCGGCCGGTGCCGTGCACATCATGCTGGTGGTGGGCTCGGGGCTCGCCTACAACGCCGGATTGAAGGGCACCCTCTGGTCCTGGCTGCCCTACGCCGTGGCGTTCGGCTCATTGCCGACCGTAGTCACGCTGGCGACCGTCCCGGCCGAGGTCGCACCCACGTGGATGATGGTCGTGGGAGCCCTGCTGGGAGTCGGCGCGCACCTGGTCAACGCGCTGCCAGACCTGGACGACGACGAGCAGACCGGCATCCGCGGCCTCCCCCATCGGCTGGGTGCGCTGGCCTCGCAGCGCGCCGCCATGGCAGTGCTGGTCGCAGCGTCCGTCGTCGCTCACGTGGCTCCCGCCGGACCGCGCCCGTGGTGGTCCTGGGGGGGCCTGGCGCTGGTGCTCGTGCTCGCCGTGATCGGATTGACCGGACGCGGCAAGACGCCGTTCCGAGCGGCGGTGCTGATCGCCCTGGTCGACGTAGGGACGCTGGTGCTGCGTGGATAGGAGGCCGACCCGCATGATGACCGAGCCCGCCGAGGGGTACGGCGCGTGGGACCTGGTCATCGTCGGGGGCGGACCGGCCGGGTCCGCCGCCGCCTTGGGGGCCTTGAGTGCCCGGCCCGACTTGGCCGTGCTGATCCTGGACCGGGCCGACTTCCCTCGCGACAAGGCCTGCGGCGACGGAATCGCTCCGCACGTGCTCGACGTGCTCGCGTCGGTCGGCGTCACGGGACTGCTCGACGACCTGCCTGCGATCACGAGCTTCTCGCTGCGTCACAAGGACGAGTACGTCGCCCGCGAGATGCGCCGCCCGGTATGGGTGGTGCCACGGACCGTCTTCGACCACCGACTGGTCGAGGCGGCCACCGCGGCGGGGGCGGTGCTTCGACGGCACCGGGTGCGCGAGGCCGAGGTCCGGTCCGACGGCGTCGTGGTCGACCGCGACCTCCGCGCACCCATCGTGGTGGCCGCCGACGGTGCCCACTCGGTGATGCGTTCGGTGGCGGGCCTACCGCCGGTGGCGCGACGTGCGTTGGCGATCCGTGGCTACGCTCCGACCCCGCCCAGCCGTCAGGGCCGCCAGGCCATCGTCTTCGGCGAGCGGCGCCAACCGTCGTACGCCTGGAGCTTCGACCGCGGCGACGGTGTGTCCAACATCGGGTACGGCGAGCTCCTCGACCCGGACGCACCCGTCTCCCGGGCCGACCTGCTCGCGCGACTGGAGTTGCTGCTGCCGGGAGCGCGAGCCGCCGGCACCGACTGGCGGGCGCACCACCTGCCGCTGTCCTCGCGCTCCTGGCAGCATCCTGGCGGCCGGATCCTGCTCACTGGTGACGCCGCTGGCTTGATCAACCCGATGACCGGAGAGGGCATCTACTACGCCGTCGCCACCGGCGTGCTCGCGGGCCGCGCGGCCGCGGCCGCTCTCTCCACGGGCACCACTGACACGGCCGGCGCGCGCTATCGCCGTGGCGTGCAGATCCTGCTCGGCCGGCACCTGCGGCACACGGCCGTCGCCTCCCGGCTCGCCTCGGTACCCGCCGTGGTGTCGGCGGGCGTCCGGGCGGCGGCAGCAGAGCAGCGCGCCTTCGACGCGCTCGTGGAGGTAGGGCTCGGCCAGGGGCTGCTCACTCCGAGGCTGGTCTCGGGACTGATCCGGCGGGTGAGGTGGCCATTACGATGACGCTCATAGGCATCACCAGACCAGCGGGTGGGCACTGACCGAATGTGGGTCGACCGAGCACAGGTTCCACTGAATCGAGGCCAGCGATGTCCCTGCTCCTCCCTCCCGTGACGGCTCGGCCGCCCCGGTGAGCCGGATCCTCACGGTCAACGGCGTGCTGCCGCGGCACCGGTACAGCCAGGCCGAGCTGACAACGGCTTTCACCGAGGTCATGGGCACCACTGCAGCGGAGCGCGCCCTGGTGCAGCGCCTGCACGACAATGCGGGCGTCAGCCACCGCCACCTTGCCCTGCCGATCGACGGCTACGCGACACTGGCCGACTTCGGAGCTGCCAACGACGCCTTCATCGAGAGCGCCGTGGAGCTCGGCGCCACCGCGGTCACCGAAGCCCTCGACAGCGCGGGCCTCGAGCCCTGGGATGTCGACCTGCTGGTGTCCGCGACCGTCACCGGACTCGCCGTCCCGTCGATCGATGCTCGCGTCGCCGCCCGGGTGGGCTTGCGCCCGGACGTGAAGCGGATCCCGATCGTCGGTCTGGGCTGCGTCGCGGGCGCCGCCGGGATCGCCCGGCTGCACGACTACCTGGTCGGTTACCCCGACCAGGTGGCGATGTTGCTCTCCGTCGAGCTGTGCTCCCTCACCCTGCAGCGACAGGACACGTCGGTGCCCAACCTGGTGGCCAGTGGCCTCTTCGGCGACGGGGCCGCCGTGGTCATCGCCGCCGGCGAGCGCTTCGAGGCGCCGCGGCCGGGCCACACGCCGTACGCCGCCGCATCCAGCGGTCAGCCGAGCGTGCTCACCACGCGTAGCCGGATGTACGCCGACACCGAGCGCGCCATGGGTTGGGACGTCGGTTCGACGGGCCTGCGGGTCGTGTTGGGAGCCGAGGTGCCGCAGCTGGTCCGCGACAACGTCGCCGACGACGTGGACGGCTTCCTCAAGGACCAGGGTCTCTGCCGGGACGACGTGCAGTGGTGGGTGTGCCACCCCGGCGGCCCGAAGGTGCTCGACGCGCTGCACCAGGCTCTCGACCTCGACCGGCACGCCTTGTCGCTCACCTGGGACTCACTCGACCGGATCGGCAACCTCTCGTCGGCGTCGGTGCTGCACGTGCTGGCCGACACCCTCGCGACCCGGCCGCCACCGCCGGACACCTTCGGGATGCTGATGGCGATGGGGCCGGGGTTCTGCCTGGAGATGGTGCTGCTGCACTCCCCTGCAGAGGAGGTCGCCGCGTGAGCAGTCTGGGCTGGTTCACCTTGCTGGTGGCGCTGGTGGGGCTGGAGCGGCTGGCGGAGCTGGTCGTCTCCCAGCGCAACGCTGCCTGGAGCCTGCGGCACGGCGGAGTGGAGACGGGCCAGCGGCACTACCGCGTCATGGTCGTGCTGCACACCGGGCTGCTCGTCGGAGCCCTCGCCGAGGTCTGGATCCGGCGACCGGAGTTCTACCCCCTGTTGGGGTGGTCGATGCTCGCGGTGGTGCTGCTCGCGCAGGCGCTGCGATGGTGGTGCATCGCGACCCTGGGGCGACGCTGGAACACCCGGGTCATCGTCGTACCCGGCATGCCGCTGGTCGACCGCGGCCCCTACCGCTGGCTTCGCCACCCCAACTACGTCGCTGTGGTGGCCGAGGGCGTGGCGCTGCCCTTGGTGCACACCGCGTGGATCACCGCAGTCACGTTTACCGTGGTCAACGCCGCGCTGCTGGGCGTGCGGATCCGGGTCGAGGATGACGCGCTGCGGTCCGCCACCACCGCAACGCCGGTACGGCGGGTGGCCCAGCCGTGACGGGCACAGCCATGACCGACGTGATCGTCGCCGGAGGCGGCCCGGTCGGACTCGTGACCGCCCTCGAGGCCGCGCGCGCTGGCCTCTCTGTGCAGGTGCTCGAGCCTCGACCCGGGGTCGTCGACAAGGCCTGCGGCGAAGGCCTGATGCCCGGCACCCTGGCCGCGCTGACGGATCACGGTGTGCACCCGGCCGGTCGGCCGCTGCGCGGCATCCGCTACCTCGACGGCCGGCGCCAGGTCGACGCTGCCTTTCGCTCCGGTCAGGGTCGCGGGGTACGACGTACCGCCCTGCATCAGACGCTGCTCGCCAAAGTGGCCGACACCGGCATCGAGGTGTTGCCGCGACCTGCCCACAGCGTGCAGCAGGACGATCGCGACGTGCGTGTCGACGGCGCGCGGGCTCGCTACCTTGTCGCGGCCGACGGGCTGCACTCTCCGCTGCGGCGCCAGCTCGGACTGCACCGCGTCACGCGGGCGCCGCGCCGCTTCGGACTCCGCGTGCACGTAGAGACCGCGCCGTGGACCGACTTCGTCGAGGTCCATTGGGCCGACCGGGCTGAGGCCTACGTGACGCCCGTTGGCCCCAACCTGGTCAACATGGCTCTGTTGTCGGCCGATCGCTCACCCTTCGACGAGCTGCTCAAGGCGTTCCCGGAGCTGCTCGGCCGCATCGTCGGCTGGCCGGTGTCGCCGGTCCGGGGCGCCGGGCCGCTTCGACAGCAGTCCACCGCCCGGGTGTCCGGCCGGGTCCTGCTGGTGGGTGATGCGAGTGGGTACGTGGACGCGCTCACGGGCGAGGGTATGGCGGTGGGATTCGCCCAGGCCAGGGAGGCCGTGGCGGCCATCGTTGCTGACGAGCCCGCCCGCTACGAGAGGTCGTGGCGGCGGATCACGTGGCGGCACCGGCTGCTGACCGCGTCGCTGGTGACCGCCACCCGATCGCCACTCGTCCGCCGCAACCTGGTGCCGGCTGCCGAGCGGCTTCCGGGCGTGTTCTCCGCTGCGGTCAACGAGCTGGCCAGGCCGGCATGACGAGCGCAGCCCAGCCGGCAGCGGAGGAGGAGTACGTCGTACTGCTCGACGAGTCGGGCGCCGCGATCGGCACCGCGCCCAAGCGCACGGTGCATCACCGGGGCACCCCGCTGCACCTGGCGTTCTCCTGCTACGTCTTCGACGGCTCCGACCGGCTGTTGCTCACCCAGCGGGCCGCCGGCAAGCTGACCTGGCCAGGCGTCTGGACCAACACCCTGTGCGGCCATCCGGCGCCGGGCGAGCCGATGGCATCTGCCGTGACGCGTCGAGCGCGAGACGAGCTCGGGCTCGGGATCCGCGACCTGCAGGTGGCCCTGCCGGGCTTCCGCTACCGGGCCGTCATGCCCGACGGGACCACGGAGCATGAGGTCTGCCCGGTCTTCACGGCGGTGACGGACGAGCAGCCTTCGCCACGCAGCACCGAGGTCGACGCGGTCTCCTGGGTCAGGTGGTCGTCGTTCAGCGCCGACGTCCTGGGCGGTAGACGAGAGGTTTCGCCCTGGTGCGTCGAGCAGGTGCAGCAGCTGGCGGCGCTGGCGGCGCACCCTCGCCAGGTGGCGGGCGCGGTCGGCAACCTCCCGCCGGCTGCCGCGATCCGCTGACCTGGGGCCGCGGAGACTGCCGCGGAGATCCGACCAGGCCGAGGCCCTGACCCCGAGGCGGTCGGATCCTTGTGCGACCGCGGTCGCTAGCGTGGCGGCCATGCGCGCCGTCTTCGCTCGTGAGCCCGGTGGACCCGACGTACTCGAGGTTCGCGAGGTGCCGGACCCGGAGCCAGCCGCCGGCGACGTGGTGATCGACGTCGTGGCGAGTGCGGTCAACCGCGCCGACCTGATGCAGCGGCGGGGCCACTATCCACCACCACGAGGCGCGAGCGACGTACTCGGGCTGGAGTGCTCCGGGCGGATCAGCGCCGTGGGGGCAACGGTCGAACGGTGGCGGGTCGGCGATGAGGTATGTGCGCTGCTGACCGCTGGCGGGTATGCCGACCGGGTAGCGGTGCCGGAGGGACAGGTGGTCGGCGTACCCGCCGGAGTGGACCTGGCGGATGCCGCCGCCCTGCCCGAAGTCGCCGCCACGGTGTGGTCCAACGTCTTCATGGTCGCCGCGCTGCAGCCGGGCGAGACCTTCCTCGTGCATGGTGGCGCGGGCGGCATCGGCACGATGGCGATCCAGCTGGCGTCGGCGCTGGGCGCCCGGGTGGCCTGCACCGTCGGATCCGTTACGAAAAGCGACGTCTGCAAGGAGCTCGGTGCCGACCTAGTGATCAACTATCGCGAGCACGACTTCGTCGCGGAGGTACGCCGCTGGAGCGACGCGGGCGCCGACGTGATCCTCGACAACATGGGCGCGGCTTATCTCGGCCGCAACGTCGAGACTCTCGCGTCCGAGGGGCGACTTGTCGTCATCGGGCTGCAGGGCGGTACCCGCGGCGAGCTCGACCTGGGTGCTCTGCTGCGCAAGCGCGGTGCGGTCATCGCGACCACGCTGCGCTCTCGCCCCGTCGGGGAGAAGTCCGCCATCATGGCGAGCGTCGAGGAGCACGTCTGGCCACTCGTGGCCGAGGGCCAGGTCAGGCCCGTGATCGACACACGCGTGCCGTTGGACGACGTACCGGCAGCGCACGCGCGGGTCGAGGCGAGTGAGCACATCGGCAAGATTCTCCTCGTCACCGGTCGTTAGGCTGGCTGGATGACGAGCGAGACGCCGGACGACGCCCAGCCCACCGACGAGCCACGGGTCGTCGTGATCACGCCTGGCGGCATGGGTGTCGCCGGCGGCGAGGGTGACGAGGACGACGGTGAGCGCTCGGTCGCCGACATGGTCGAGCAGCCGGCGAAGGTGATGCGCATCGGCAGCATGATCCGGCAGCTGCTCGACGAGGTGCGCTCCGCACCGCTCGACGAGGCCAGCCGCGCTCGGCTGCGCGACATCCACACCGCCTCGATCAAAGAGCTGGAGCAGGGTCTGGCGCCCGAGCTGGTCGAGGAGCTGGAGCGGCTGTCCCTGGACTTCACCGAGGATGCGCCGAGTGAGGCCGAGCTGCGCATCGCCCAGGCACAGCTGGTGGGATGGCTCGAGGGTCTGTTCCACGGCATCCAGACCGCGATCTACGCCCAGCAGATGGCGGCCAGGGCACAGCTGGAGCAGATGCGCCGGGCGCTGCCCGGACCCCCGGGCATGCCGGGTGGTCCCGGCGGGCCGGGTGGCGGCGGCGCTGGCGCCGGCGGGCCGGGTATGCCGGGCGGGCGCCCAGGGCCGCATCCCGACCAGGGCGATGGCGGCGGCCTCTACCTCTAGCCGCACCTCGCGTAGGGGCTCTGCGTCGGATCCTGGGGCAGCAGCAGCGACCCCGACCGGCCACTTCGGCCCGGCTGAGAGCGGGGTCGCAGTCGGGCAAATCCAATCCGTGGGGGTGATCGGCGCCGAATACGCTGCGTGACCACCCGACGCCACTGGCTTCTCCTCGGCTCCATCGCCGGCCTGCTCTCCGCAGCCGCCGGTGTCGGCGCCGCGCACGTCGTGTCCGCCCTGCTGGGCGGCGCGCCGACGCCCATCACCGCAGTCGGCGCCCGGGTCATCGACCTCACCCCAGGACCCCTCAAGGACTGGGCGATCGAGACCCTGGGGGAGAACGACAAGCCTGCCCTGCTGGCCGGGATCTACACCATGCTGGCCCTGCTCGCCGCCGTCACCGGCCTCGTCGCGTGGCGGCATCGCACGGTCGGGCTGGTGATGGCCACCGGCCTCGGCGTGATCGGCCTGCTGGCAGCAGCGGCCGACCCCACCCTGCTGGTCGGCAGCTACGCCAAGACGACGCCCGCCGTGGTGGCCCTGGTGGTGAGCGTCGGCATGCTGGCCTGGTTCACCACTGCGGTCAGGTCCCGAGCCGAGCAGATCAAGCCGCGCGCGCGGGACGAGCAGATCTACGTCATGGTGGCGGCCACGGAGGGTACGGCGTCTGGTGGTCCCGACACACGCGACCACCTCAGCCGTCCGCATCCGATGGACCGCGAGAACCCCAAGCCGCCTGGCTTCGACCGCCGCGCCTTCCTCGCCGCCGCGCTGGTTTCTGGCGCCGTCGCTGTCACCGGCTTCGGGGCCAGTCGGCTCTTCGGCCAGGCCGGGGCCGAGTCCCGCAGCGCGATCAGGCTCCCCCGCCCGTCGGACTCGGCGGCTGCGCTGCCTGGTGCTGCCGCCCTCGGCGCAGACGGCATCTCGCCGTACATCACGTCCAACGCAGACTTCTATCGCGTCGACACCGCCCTGCAGGTGCCGCAGATCGACGCCGGCAGCTGGTCACTGCGCATCCACGGCCTTGTCGACGAGGAGATCGAGCTCAGCTTCGAGGACCTGCTCGCCATGCCCCTGGTCGAGCGCCGCATCACCCTGACCTGCGTGTCGAACGAGGTGGGCGGGGAGTACGTCGGCAACGCCACCTGGCTCGGCGTCCGGATCCAGGACCTGCTCGCACAGGTAGGTGTGAGCGCCGACGCCGACGCGGTCAAGTCCACCGCCGTCGACGGCTTCACGATCGGTACGCCGCTCGAGGTGCTGACCGACGGCCGCGACGCGCTCATCGCCATCGGGATGAACGGCGAACCGCTGCCACTCAGTCACGGCTTCCCGGCACGCATGGTCGTGCCCGGCCTCTACGGCTACGTCTCGGCCACCAAGTGGCTGGTCGACCTGGAGATCACTCGGTTCGAAGACTTCACCGCCTACTGGACCGACCGGGGCTGGGACGCCGCGGCGCCGATCAAGACGGCCAGTCGGATCGACGTACCCGGCGGCTTCGCCCGGTACGGCACCGGCGACACGGTGACCGTTGCCGGCGTCGCGTGGGCCCAGCACACCGGCATCGAGAAGGTCGAGGTCCGCGCCGACGAAGGTCCGTGGCAGCCGGCGCGACTGGCCGTCGAAGACACCGTCGACACCTGGCGGCAGTGGGTCTTCGAGTGGGACGCAAGCGAAGCAGGATCACACACGCTCGAAGTCCGGGCCACGGACAAGTCGGGCTACGCCCAGACTCCCCGCCGGGTCCCACCACGGCCCAACGGGGCGACGGGCTGGCACAGCGTCACGATCACCGTGACCTGAGCCGGTCCAGCTCCTCCAGGCATCACCAGAACACCACCAAACAAGACAACGCCAGAACATCAAGAGAGGTTGATCATGCGCATCACACCCGTCAAGACCATCGCGGCAGCAGCCTGCACGCTGGCGCTGCTCGGTGCCGCCGGCTGCTCCGACGACGACAACGGCGACGAGGCCGGCTCCGGCAGTTCGCCGAGCGAGTCCGCCTCGGAGTCTCCGTCGGAGGACATGGGGTCCGAGGACACCGGCGACATGAGCGCCATGCTCGTGGGAGCCGGCTGTGCCGACTACGCCGAGATGGTGCCTGAAGGCGCCGGCTCGGTTGGCGGCATGGCCCAGGACCCGGTGGCCACAGCCGCCAGCAACAACCCGCTTCTCAAGACCCTGACCGCCTCCGTCTCCGGTCAACTGAACCCGGACGTCGATCTGGTTGACACCCTCAACAGCGGTGAGTTCACCGTGTTCGCCCCGGTCGACGACGCCTTCGCGGCACTTGCCGGAGGAGACCGTCACCGCGTTGAGCAAGCCCGCCAACGCCGACACGCTCAGCTCGATCCTGACCTACCACGTCGTGGAGGGGCAGCTCGCCCCGGCCGATGTCGTGGGCAGCCAGGAGACGGTGCAGGGCGAGATGGTCGAGGTCACCGGCAGCGGTGACAACCTCAAGGTCAACGACGCCAACGTCATCTGTGGCGGCGTCCAGACCGCCAACGCCACGGTGTACCTGATCGACTCCGTGCTGAGCCCGCCCGCAGCGGGCTGACCCGAACCCCGGGGAGGGCTCGCACTCGCAGGCGACCCTCCCCGGCCCAGGGCCAGGCCGGCCCATGGTGGAAGGAATCCGATGACCGCAGCCGCGGTGTCGACAGCCGGGCGGACACGCATCACGGTCGGCCTTCGCCCCCTAACCGTGCATGGCACAGTGGTGCCCATGCCATCCTCCACCCGGGCGCGTGAGCTGATCGAGCTCATGCGCCAGGTGGCTGCTGGCGACCAGGCCGCGTTCGCAGCGGTGTACGACGCCACCTCGCGGAGTGTCTTCGGGGTCGCGCTGCGGGTACTGACCGATCACGCCCAAGCCGAGGAAGTCACCCAAGAGGTGTACATCGAGGCCTGGCGATCGGCCGCTCGCTACGACCCCGACCAAGGCTCGGTCTCGGCCTGGCTGACCACGTTCGCCCACCGCAAGGCCGTCGACCGGGTCCGGTCGGTGGAGCGGTCCCGGCAGCGCGAGCGACGCCACGCCGAAGCCTCGGCCGAGCCACATGCAGCCGATACTGCGGAGACGGTGGTGGCGCACGACGATGCTGACCGGGTACGTCGCGCCGTACGCGACCTGCCCGAGGCGCAGCGAACCGCGATCGAGCTCGCCTACTACCAGGGCCGGACGCAGCGGGAGATCGCGGAGTTCTTGGAGATTCCGCTCGGAACGGCCAAGACCCGGATCAGAGACGCCTTGAAACGGCTCCGACGAGCGATGGGAGAGATCACCCATGAATGACATCCGCGATCTGCACTCCCTTGCCGCCGGATACGTCGTCGATGCGCTCGACCCGGACGAGACGCGGGAGTTCGAGCGACACCTGGCCGGCTGCGACGCCTGCCGCCGCGAGGTGGCCGAGCTGCGCGAGGTCACGGCTGCGCTGGCCCAGTCCGTGGCGGCGGAGCCCACCCCGGCCTTGCGAGGATCGATCCTGGACGCCATCGCCGAGACCCCGCAGGACTCCGGCGCGACGGCAGAGCTGGACTCCGGGGCGGCGGCCGCGCTGGACTCCAAGCCTGCGGCCGCACCCGATACCTCGCCCCACCGCACCGGCTCGTCGGTCACCCCGCTGCGCGCTTCGCGGGAACCCCGCCATGTCGACGCCAGACCACGGCGGACCCGCCGCTGGACCGGTGCACTGGTCGCCGCGTCGGTGCTGGCCGCGGTCGGCCTCGGGGGGTGGGCGTGGCAGAGCCAGCAGGAGCTCGACGACACCCGTCAGGAGTCCGAGCTGGTGGCGGCCGACAACGCCCGCCTGACCGAGCTGCTCGCTGCCGACGACGTCCAGACCGTGCAGGGCGAGTTCGCCAGCGGCGGCGAGGGCGTTGTGGTGCTCTCGAGGTCGGAGGACTCCGCCGTCTTGCTCGGGCGCGACCTGGCCGACCTGCCCGACGACGAGGTCTACCAGGCGTGGCTGATCGCCGGCGACGACGCACCCGTCTCGGCGGGCACCTTCACGCCCGAGGACAACCGCTCGCTCGTCGAGCTGCCCCGCCAAGCGGTCGACGTCGATACCGTCGCGGTGACCGCCGAACCCGAGGGCGGGTCGGAGCAGCCCACCACGGACATCCTGTTCGCCGTCGAGCTACCCAAGGCCTGACCTGTCACCGGCGCGGGTATCCGGGTGATGTCGCGTCGTACGCACGGTGCACGGGTCGCGGAGTCTGCGCACCACGCGAGATCGCCATCCCTGGAGCGAGAACCTCAGCTGACCGCGAGATGCCGTAGGTCGAACCATCGGCCGAGCTCGCTCGCCACACCGTCCTCGGCCAGGCTGCCCGTCACCGCGTCGGCCACGGCAAGGACCTCGGCCGGCGATTGCCCCATCGCGACGCCTCGCCCCGCCCAGCTGAGCATCTCGAGGTCGTTGCGACCGTCACCGATGGCGAGTACGTCGGCCTGCGCGACTCCGAGGGTGGCCGCCACCTCGGACAGCGCTGACGCCTTCGACACCCCTTCCGGAGCCAGGTCGAGCCAGGCCGTGTAGCCCACGAAGTAGTTGATGCTGTGCAGCCCGAGACGCTCGGCGAGCGCGAGGAAGTCCTCGGCCGACGACTCGGGATCCCTGATGATGACCCTGGTCACCGGCTCGGCGACCAGCTCGTCGAGAGTCTGCAGCCACATCTGGCCGGTGATCTCGCCATCCGGGAACGGTCGGTTGATGCGATACCCGCCACCCACCACCTCGACCGCCACCAGCGCTTCGCCCACGTGCTCGAGCACCATCTCCACTGCAGGCCGAGCATCGAAGGTCACGGTCCTCGTCACCTCGACCGGCGGGTAGGTGAAGGTGACAGCGCCGTTGCTCGCCACGCAATGGCCACGGTCGAGCCCGAGCAGGTCGATGATGCGGGTGATGCCGAAGACGGATCGACCCGTGGACAGCACCACGTGTGTACCGGCCGAGATCGCCGCCGCGACCGCGTCCACCACCGCAGGAGTGACGCGCTCGGCCGCGTCGA
Organism: uncultured Actinomycetota bacterium; assembly: GCA_963830495.1. Classification (GTDB taxonomy): domain Bacteria; phylum Actinomycetota; class Actinomycetes; order Propionibacteriales; family Nocardioidaceae; genus CAWHMS01. The sequence continues at coordinate 243,119 of CAWHMS010000002.1, forward strand.
CGAGCGTCCCGTCGATGTCGAGCGCGATCAGCCGCGGCGTGAAGCTCACGCGACGGGGTCCAGCGTCGTACGCCCCTGGAGATAGGGCTGGAGGGCAGCCGGCAGCCGGATCGAACCGTCGGCCTGCTGATGGTTCTCCAGGATGGCGACGATCGTGCGCGGTACGGCGCACAGCGTGCCGTTGAGCGTCGCGAGCGGCCGGATCCCCTCGGCGAAGCGAGCCCGGATGCCGAGGCGACGGGCCTGGAAGTCGGTGCAGTTGGACGTCGACGTCAGCTCGCGGTAACGCCCCTGGGTGGGGATCCAGGCTTCGCAGTCGAACTTGCGCGCTGCCGACAGACCGAGGTCGCCGGCGGCCGTGTCGATGATGCGGAAGGGTAGCTCGAGCTTGCCCAGGAACTCCTTCTCCCAGTCGAGCAGCCGCTGGTGCTCCGCGTAGGACTCCTCGACGGTCGTGTAGGAGAACATCTCCACCTTGTCGAACCAGTGCACCCGGATGATGCCCCGGGTGTCCTTGCCGTAGGAGCCCGCCTCCTTGCGGAAGCACGGGCTGAACGCGGCGTAGCGCCGGGGCAGGTCGTCGGCGTCGAGGATCTCGTCGGAGTGGTACGCCGCCAGCGGGACCTCGGACGTGCCCACCAGGTAGAGGTCCTCGCCCTCGATGCGGTAGACGTCGTCGGCGGCCTGGCCGAGGAAGCCGGTGCCCTCCATCGCCCGAGGCTTGACCAGTGCCGGCGGGATCATCGAAGTGAAGCCAGCCGCCCGCGCCTGGTCGAGCGCCATGTTCACGAGCGCGAACTCCAGGTCGGCGCCGGCTCCGGTCAGGTAATAGAAGCGGGCGCCCGAAACCTTGGCGCCTCGCTCGACGTCGATGGCGCCGAGCCGCTTGCCGAGCTCGACGTGGTCGAGTGGCTCGAACCCGTCCGCTCCGAAGTCGCGCGGTTCGCCGACGTGCTCCAGGACCGTGTAGTCGTCTTCGCCACCGGCCGGCGCCTCCGGCGCGGCGAGGTTGGGCATCAGTGCGACTGCCGTGCCGTAGGACTCCTCGGCCTTGACCTGGGCCGCCTCGGCGTCCTTGACCCGCGCGGCGAGCTCCCGGGTCTTGGCCAGGATGCTCGCGCGATCGTCGCCTTGTGCCTGGGCTACCTGCTTGCCCAGCTTCTTCTGCTCGGCGCGGAGCCGCTCGAAATCGGCGATCGACGTACGGCGGGCCTCGTCGGCCGCGAGGATCTCGTCGACGAGCTCCGGCGAGGCGCCGCGGCGGCGCTGGGCCTCGCGGGCGGTCTCGGGGTCGTCACGGAGCACGCGGAGATCGATCACCGGTCAAGTTTATCGGCCGGTGCAGGTCGACTCGACGCGTTTGTCCCTTCCTGAGTCACCCAAGCTCCCAGCCGGGTCAGGATTCGTCCGAATCAGCGCGCGGTCTCGCGAGGCGTCCCACCCGGACGAATCCACGAGGGGAGCGACCGTCAGGATTCGTCCGAATCAGCGCGGGCACCCGTGACGCGGCCCACCCGGACGAATCCTGGAGTGGCGAGCCGTCACCCGCGGTCGCGCCGCGTCGTCACCGGCGTGAGAATGGCGGTTGGAGACAATCCCCAAGGAGACGACCGTGGCCGACAAGGCGCCTGCACACGATCCTGGCGATGACCGCATCGAGGTGGGTCAGCGCAAGGAGTGGGTCGCTGGCGTGCCCGGCGTGGTCGCCTCGCTGCGGATGAGCAACCAGCAGATGGGGGTACGACGTACGGCGCTCACGCTGCTCCGGGTCAACCAGGACAAGGGGTTCGACTGCCCTGGCTGCGCGTGGCCCGACGGCGATGCGCCGGCCCGGCACGTCGCGGAGTTCTGCGAGAACGGCGCGAAGGCGGTGGCCGAGGAGGCGACGCTGCGGCGCGTGACACCGGAGTTCTTCGCTGACCACTCCGTCGACGTCCTTGCCGAGCGCAGCGACTACTGGCTCGGTCAGCAAGGCCGGCTGACCCAGCCGATGTGGAAGCCGAAGGGATCCCGGCACTACGAGGCGGTCACCTGGGACCGGGCGCTGGACATCGTCGCCGACAAGCTCCGCTCGCTCGGCCACCCCGACGAAGCGACCTTCTACACGTCCGGCCGCACGTCGAACGAGGCGGCGTTCGTCTATCAGCTGTTCGCCCGGCGCCTCGGCACCAACAACCTGCCGGACTGCTCCAACATGTGCCACGAGTCCAGTGGTGCCGCACTCATCGAGACGATCGGCGTCGGCAAGGGATCCGTGCTGCTCGACGACATCTACGCGGCCGACCTCATCATCATCGTCGGGCAGAACCCCGGCACCAACCATCCCCGCATGCTCACCGCCCTCGAGCGGGCGAAGGAGAACGGCGCCCGGATCGTCGCCGTCAACCCGCTGTCGGAGGCCGGGCTCATCCGGTTCAAGAACCCGCAGAAGCCTCGCGGCGTACTGGGCCGAGGCACCACGGTCGCCGACCAGTACGCCCGGATCCGGGTCGCTGGCGACCAGGCGTTCTTCCAGGCTCTGGGCGCGCTGGTGCTCGAGGCCGAGGAGAGGGCGCCCGGTACGGCGCTCGACCGCGCCTTCATCGACCAGCACACGATCGGCTTCGACGACTACCGCAAGCACCTCGCCGAGCTGGACTGGGACGACGTCGCCACGGCGACCGGCCTTACTCGCCCGGAGATCGAGCAGGTCGCCCGCAGCTACCTTGGCAGCAACCGGGTCATCGTCTGTTGGGCGATGGGGCTCACCCAGCACAAGAAGGCAGTGCCGACGATCAAGGAGATCGTCAACCTGCTGCTGCTGCGCGGCAACATCGGCAAGCCCGGGGCGGGGGTCTGCCCCGTGCGCGGGCACTCCAACGTGCAGGGCGACCGCACGATGGGGATCTGGGAGCGGATGCCGCCTGCCTTCCTGGACCGGCTGCAGAAGGTCTTCGCGTTCGATCCGCCGCGAGAGCATGGCTTCGACACCGTGGCGGCGATCGGCGCGATGCGCGACCGCCGTACCAAGGTCTTCTTCGCCATGGGCGGCAACTTCGTCGCGGCGACGCCGGATACCGACGTGACGGAGGCGGCCATGCGCCGCGTCGAGTTGACCGTGCAGGTCTCCACGAAGCTCAACCGCTCCCATGCCGTGGTGGGCGACGAGGCGCTGATCCTGCCGTGTCTGGGCCGGACCGAGCGCGACGTCCAGCAGACCGGCGAGCAGTTCGTGACCGTCGAGGACTCGATGGGCGTCGTGCATACGAGCCGGGGCAGGCTCGCGCCGGGGTCTCACACGTTGCTCAGCGAGGTGCAGATCGTGACTCGGCTCGCCGAGCGGCTCTTCGGAGCTGACGACGGTGAGCTGCGGTGGGGGCAGCTCGGTGCCGACTACGACGAGATCCGCGACCGGATCGAGGAGATCGTGCCCGGCTTCGACGACTTCAACGCGCGGGTGCGTGAGGAGGGCGGCTTCGCGCTTCCTCATCCGCCCCGGGACGAACGCCGCTTCCCGACCGCCTCGGGCAAGGCGGTCTTCACGGCCAACCCGCTCGAGGTGCTGCGGGTGCCGGCGGGTCGGCTGCTGCTGCAGACGGTGCGCAGTCACGACCAGTTCAACACGACCATCTACGGCTTGGACGATCGCTATCGAGGCATCAAGCAGGGCCGCCGCGTCGTCTTCGTGCACCCTGACGACGTACGTGCCCATGGGCTCTCCGACGGAGACATGGTCGACATCGTGAGCGAGTGGCGCGACGGTTCGGAGCGGCGGGCCGCTGGCTTCCGGGTAGTCGGGTTCGACACCGCCCGGGGGTGTGCGGCAACCTACTTCCCCGAGGCCAACGTGCTGGTACCCCTCGACTCCGTCGCGGAGACGTCCAACACCCCCACCTCGAAGAGCATCGTCGTGAGACTCGAGAAGGTACGTGACTGATTCGCACGCTGAGCGACGCGCCGCCGTCCTCATCGCCGGCCTCGCCATCCCGCTGGTGTTGCTGACCCTTCTTGTCGTCACCGAGTTCGGCCCCCTGATGGAGTTCGACCGCACTGTCACGCGGGAGAGCTACGAGTCGATCCAGGGCACGGGCTGGGTGGAGTTCTTCGACGCGGTCGCCCTGGTCAGCCAGCCCTGGCTGATGCGGATCGTCATGGTCGTGATCGCCGTGGTGCTGGCGGTGCGGGGCCAGCTGCGATTCGCGTTGTGGGCGGCTGTCATCGCCGTGATCACCGGCCCGATCTGGTGGACCTTCAAGCAGGTCGTCCACCGGGACCGTCCCGACATCCCCGACCAGATCTCGGGCTACACCTACCCGTCCGGGCATGCCAGCGAGATCGCGGCCGTCATGGCGTTCCTCACGGTGCTGACCCTGGCCCGGGTACGGCGTACCCGGCTGCGGCGGGGACTGGTCGTCGTATGGGTGCTGGTGGCGCTGCTGGTCGGAGTCGATCGCCAGCTGACCGGCGCGCATTTCCCGTCTGACACCGTGGCCGGCTGGCTCGTTGGCTCGCTGATCGCTGTGCTCACCGGCCTCGCGTTCGGGCTGGTGCGGGTGGCGCCGGAGCCCGTCGAGGAGCGGCCGCTGTCGACCATGCCGGAGAACCGCCGCACGCTGGCCGTGGTGCTCAACCCGATCAAGATCGACGACGCGGAAGCATTCAAGACGCAGGTGGCGGTGGCGTCGCGGGCCGCGGGGTGGGACGAGCCGCTGTGGTTCGAGACCACCGTGGACGACGCCGGCGCCTCCATGGCCCGAGCGGCCATCGCGGCCGGCGCCGACGTGGTGGTGGCAGCCGGCGGCGATGGCACGGTGCGCGTGGTGTGTGGCGAGATGGCAGGCACCGGCGTGCCGGTGGGAGTGATCCCGGCCGGCACGGGCAACCTGCTGGCCCGCAATCTGTCGATCCCGCTGACCCACGACCAGGCGCTCGACGTCGTGCTGCGCGGTCAGGACCGCGCGATCGACATCGTCCGGATCGAGGGTGATGAGCTGGCCCCGACGCGCTTCGTGGTGATGGCCGGACTGGGCCTGGATGCCGCGATCATGCAGGGCGCCCCGGACTCGCTCAAAGCCCGGATCGGTTGGCCGGCGTACATCGTCGCGGGTGCGAGGCAGTTGCGCTATCCGGCCGTGCGGGTCGACATCAGCGTCGACGGCGGAGAACCGGTTCGGCGCCGCGCCCGCACCGTGGTCATCGGCAACGTCGGCAGCCTCCAGGCGGGGATCCCGCTGCTGCCCGACGCGCGCCTCGACGACGGCGTGCTCGACGTGGTGGTCATCGCGCCGCGGCGGTTCTTCGGGTGGGTGCCGCTCGTGATCCGGGTGCTCGCACGCCGCAAGCGCGTCGACGACAGGCTGGACCGCTATACCGGTCGCACCGTCACCATCACGACGCCGCACCCGACCCCTCGGCAGCTGGACGGTGACACGGTCGGGGCGGGTACGACGATCCAGGCCGAGATCGAGCCCGGGCGGTTGCTCATCCGCGTCCCCCGCTCCCGTTGACCGGTCAATTTCTTCCCGTTGACCGGTCAGGAAGTTCCCGTTGACCGGTCAGGTTGTTCCCGTTGACCGGTCAGGTTGTTCCCGTTGACCGGTCAGGTTGTTCCCGTTGACCGGTCAGGTTGTTCCCGAATCGAAGTCGTTCGTCACCTCGCAACCACCTGGTGCAAGCGACTCGGCGTGCGATGACACGGACTCGACTCGCCGCGCCTTAGGCTCTCTGCGTGCCTTTCGACTCCACCACTTTGAGCTGGCTGGTGGTCGCCGCGCTGGTCGTCGCGTGTCTGGCTCTTGTCGTCGCCACGGCAGCCTGGCGACGCGCCGTACGGCGGAAGAGTTCCTCGCGCGGCAAGCTCGCCACATCAGCGCCACGGCCGCGTCTGAAGCGTGGGCCCATGTCGTCGGAGCAGGCCACTGCCGAGTTGCAATCGCTGCGCCAGGACCTGTCGACGTCGCTGCGCCACCTGGCGGTCGTTCGGTACGACGCCTTCGGCGACATGGGTGGGCATCTGTCCTGGTCGATGGCGTTGCTCGATGACGGTGGCGACGGAGTGGTCGTGACCTCGATCCACGGCCGCAGTGATGCCCGGACCTACGCCAAGAACGTCTCCGGGTGGAGCGCCAACCAACAGCTGTCACCAGAGGAAGAAGAGGCAATCAACTTCGCTCGAAGCGACGCGTGACCTAGGGCGCCTGCGTGCAACGACCTGACGGGTCAACGCGAACAACCCGACGGGTCAACGCGGGAGCCGTGGGGTGGGGGTCAGGAGCGGAGGCGGCGCAGCCAGGCCTCGGCATCGCGGAAGTCCGAGTCAGACGTCCCCACGGCTACGTCGACCACCGCCCCATCCGCCCGCGGATACGAGCCCAGGAAGCGCACGTCCGCACAGATCCTCCGCAGCCCCATCAGCGCCTCCCCCACACGTGAGTCCGAGACATGCCCCTTGAGATCCACCGAGAAGCAGTACTCCCCCAGCGTGAAGCCGGTCGGGCGGGACTCGATCCGGGTCAGGTCGACACCGCGAGCCGCAAACTGCTCCAGCATCTCCAGCAACGCCCCGGGGTGGTTGTCGCGGATGAACGCCACCAGCGACGACTTGTCTGCGCCCGTCGGAGCCGGCGGCGGACCCGGCCGCGACACCAGCACGAAGCGGGTCACCGCGCCGGAGCGGTCCGCGATCGACGTTGCCAGGGTCGCCAGCCGGTAGGTGTCAGCAGCGATCGGCGCGGCGATCGCGGCGTCGTACGGCGAGTCGGCCGCCGCCACCAGCGCAGCGGCATGGGCCGTCGACACCTCGAGCACCACCTCGGCCTCGGGAAGATGCGTCGCCAGCCAACGCCGACACTGCGCCTCCGCATGCGGATGGGTCGCGACCCGACGTACGCCGTCAACCGCCGTACCGGGCCGGGCGAGCAGCGCGAACTGCACCTCGACGTGGATCTCGCGCGTGATCATCAGCGGATCGCCGTTGGCCAGCTCGTCGAGGGTGACGGCGACGCCGCCTTCGACGGAGTTCTCGATCGGCACCACGGCCCCATCGGCATGGCCGGCGCGCACCGCCTCCAGAGCAGCGCCCACGGACGTGTGGGGAGCGAGGTCGGCCTTCGCCGCGGCTGGCAGCGTGCGCAGGGCCGCCTCGGTGAAGGTCCCCTCGGGTCCGAGGTAGGCGAATCGGGCGGGCGGCACACCAGGCATGCGCCCAGCGTAGAGACGCTAGATTCGGCCGCATGAGCGACTCTCCCCAGGTGGACGCGCCGCCGAGTGCCGGGCCGACCCTGGACCTCGGCTACGCCCGCCTCGATCTCGACCGCGCGAGCCGCACCGGCGACCCCGAAGTGGTGTACGGCGCCGGCAAGCCCCCGCACCACGTGGTGGAGCTGCTGACGCGCCTGCACGGGGCACACCCGGAGCGGGCCGTGCTCGCCACGCGGCTCGACCCGGCCGTGCTCGAGCTCGTCCGCAGCCGGCTGCCCGAGGCAACGCTCGACGAAACGGCAGGCGCGGCCACCCTCGGCCCACTCCCGACTCAGCAGGGCATGGTCACCATCGTGTCCGCGGGGACCAGCGACGCCGCCGTCGCTCATGAGGCGGCCGTGACCGCGCGCGTCTTCGGCGCCGGCACCCGGCTGGTCAACGACGTCGGGGTGGCCGGACTCCATCGGGTCATGGGCGTCAGGGATGACCTCGCGGCCTCGGACTGCCTCGTGGTGGTGGCCGGCATGGAGGGCGCGCTGCCGTCCGTCGTCGGCGGGCTCACCGGCGTACCCCTCGTCGCCGTGCCCACCAGCGTGGGGTACGGCGCCTCCTTCGGAGGGATCGCCGCCCTGCTGGCGATGCTCAACTCCTGCGCCCCCGGAGTCGTCGTGGTCAACATCGACAACGGCTTCGGCGCCGGCGTCTTCGCCGCCCGGGTGGCACGCAACGCCGCACCTCGAGGGACCGGCACTCCGGGCACGCAGGCCGACGCCCCGTGATCGGTTGGCTGGACTGCTCCTCCGGTGCCAGCGGAGACATGCTGCTCGGCGCTGTCATCGACGCGGGCGCCGACCTCCCGCTGGTGCAGGCTGCGGTCGCCGCGGTCTCTCCCGAGGCCACCGCGATCGCGCCCACCCGGGTACGACGCGCCGGGCTGGCGGCGCTGCACGCCCGCGTCACCGTCGCCGAATCCGCGACGCACCGCGGGTTGAGCGACGTGCTCGCCCTCATCGGCGATGCCGGGCTGGAGGAGTCGATCGCCGGTCACGCCAGCCGCGTCTTCACCAGGCTCGCCGAGGCCGAGGCCGCGGTCCACGGTGTCGCGACCGATGACGTGCACTTCCACGAGGTCGGGGCTCTGGACGCCATCGCCGATGTCGTCGGTGTCTGCGCCGGCCTGGTCGACCTGGCGCTCGAGGCGCTGCACGCGAGCCCTGTCGCGGTCGGTGCGGGCAGCGTCGACTCAGCACACGGTCGGCTCAGCGTGCCCCCGCCGGCCGTCGTGAAGCTGCTCGAGGGAATCCCCACGTACGCCGGCCCGGCCGCCACCGAGCTGTGCACCCCCACCGGTGCGGCGCTGCTGGCGCACTGGGCCACCGACTGGGGATCGCAACCACCGATGCGCGTGGCACGGACGGGTCACGGCGCCGGCACCAAGGACTTCGCCGGTCACGCCAACGTCGTCCGACTGCTGGTCGGATCGCCCGAGCCGGGCGGTGGCCTTCACACCGAGACCACGGACCTCGTGCTCGAGGCCAACGTCGACGACCTCGACCCCCGCCTGTGGCCCGCGGTGTTGCAGCAGCTGCTCGATGCCGGCGCCTCCGATGCCTGGCTGACCCCGATCCTGATGAAGAAGGGGCGGCCGGCTCACACGCTGTCGGTGCTGCTGCCGCCCGGCAGCGCTGGCGACGTACGTCGGGTGATCTTCCGCGAGACCTCGAGCATCGGGGTGCGCGTGACACCGGTCGGCAAGCATGCGCTCGCGCGCGAGTTCGCCACCGTCGAGGTCGACGGCCTGTCGATCCAGGTCAAGATCGCCCGGGACGACGGCGACGTCGTCAATGTGCAACCCGAGTACGACGACGTCGTGGCGGCCGCGGAGCGGCTGCGCCAGCCGGTCAAGCAGGTCATGGCGGCAGCCGCGGCGGCAGCGGCACCGCTCTGGGGTCACGAGCCCAGCACCTAGACTCTGCTCGGCACCGAACGACGTACACCTCGGGATCCCGCGCACAAGGAGCACAGGAGCGCCTCGATGGACCTGCACCTGGTGCTGCTCAGCTTCGCGCTGATCTTCCCGGTCGAGCTGCCCGACAAGACCTTCGTCGCGGCGCTGGTGCTCTCGACGCGCTACCGGCCGCTGCCGGTGTGGATCGGGGTGGGGCTCGCCTTCGGCGTGCAGTGCCTGGTCGCCGTGACCGCCGGGCACGCGGTGTCGTTCCTCCCCGATTGGGTCGTGCAGGCGATCAGTACGGCGCTGTTCCTGCTCGGCGCGATCATCCTGTTTCGCGCCGCGCCGGGTGCAGACGAGGCGGAGAAGGAGCAGGAGGCGGAGTTCGAGTCCAAGGCCACCGAGGCGAAGTCCGGGGTCCGAGCCGCCGCCGCGTCGTTCGTCGTCCTCTTCGCCGCTGAGTGGGGCGACCTGTCCCAGATCCTCACGCTCAACCTGGTGGCCAAGTATGGCTCGCCCGCGTCGATCTTCCTTGGCGCGTGGCTGGCGCTGCTGACCGTCTCCGGGATCGCCGTGCTCTTCGGCCGGGTGCTGCTTCGCTACCTCAGGCTCTCGGTCGTCCACTACATCGCCGGCAGCGTCTGTCTGCTTCTCGCCGCAGCAGGGGTCTTCTCACTCGTGACCGGCTGACTAGAGTCTGGACATGACCGTCGATGACATGGCCGTCGAGCGCGGCGCCGACAGCGAGGTGGGCCGGCTCCGGTCCGTCATGCTCCACCGCCCCGGACCTGAGCTCAAACGTCTCACACCACGCAACAACGACAGCCTGCTCTTCGACGGGATCCCCTGGGTGGGTCGCGCCCAGGACGAGCACGACGCCTTCGCCCAGGCGCTGCGCGACCGCGATGTCGAGGTGGTCTACCTCGTCGATCTGCTGGTCGAGACGCTCCATGACGCCGAGGCGCGCGACCAGGCCATCGCGCAGGTCACCGCCAGTCTGCGGCTCGGTGACACCTTGCGGCGGCACCTCCAGGGGTGGCTGCACGAGCAAGCCGCCGACGACCTCGCCGCAGCGATCACCGCCGGGATCCGCAACGACGAGGTGCGCGGTGGCTTCGGGCTGGTGACGAGCCTGCTGCAGCACGACGACTTCGTCATCGACCCGCTGCCCAACTTGCTCTTCACCCGGGACTCGTCGGTCTGGTTGCGCAACCACGTGGCGGTGACCAGCCTGGCGATGCCGGCCCGCACCCGCGAGACACAGCTCACCGAGCTCATCTACACCTTCCATCCGCGCTTCCGGGGTGTCGAGCGGATTCACGGCTGGCAGCAAGAACATCTCGAAGGCGGCGACGTGCTGTTGCTCTCGCCCGGTGTGATGGCGGTCGGGGTCGGGGAACGTACGACGCCGGCCGGTGTCGAGCGCTTCGCCCGCCGAGCCTTCGCCGACCAGGTGGCGCACACGATCCTCGCCGTACCCATCGCCCAGGAGCGCGCCACCATGCACCTCGACACGGTGCTCACCATGGTGGACACCGATGCACTCGTGGTCTACCCCAACGTCGCCGACACCCTCGTGGCGCACGCGGTCACGTGTCGCGAGCCGAACGACGACGAGTCGCTGGTCGAGCTCGCCGTTTCAGCGGCCGAGCCGTTCCTCGTCGCGGCCGCCAAGGCGATGGGCATCGACACGCTGCGCCAGATCGACACCGGCCTCGACCCGGTGACTGCCGAGCGGGAGCAGTGGGACGACGGCAACAACACCCTGGCGATCGCGCCCCGGGTTGCCGTCGCGTACGAGCGCAACGTTGAGACAAACAATCGGCTCCGGGCTGCGGGGATCGACGTCATCGCCATCGCGGGGAGTGAGTTGGGGTCGGGACGGGGTGGCCCGCGGTGCATGAGTTGCCCCTTGACCCGCGACCCGCTCGACGCCTGAACGGGCAGTCAAAGAGCCTGGTCGTCGGTGCCATCTGCCCAGGTCAGCGGGCAATAGAAAACCCGGCCGTTACTGACGGGGGATACAGCAACGACCGGGCGTTGATACAACTCTAAACGACCCATCCCCGCCCACACAAGCATCATGACCAACTTTGTGTGCGCGATCTCGACGCCGGGATAATTTCTGTGGCCGCAGCCGGGCGGCTGCAAATAATGTATGTTGGCGGGGCGTGCGCAACATGCCTGGTCACGAGGTCATCTGATGGTGATCTGCCGGTTGGCCAGTCCGTGCCGGGCCGAACGCTGCGTCTCGGAGAGAGCGGAGTCATCTGCCAACGCCTCGGCGAGTCGCTCCGCGAAGTCGGCTGCCGGCTCCTCCAGCGCCTCCGCGCCCGTCCCCAGCGGAAGATCCCACACCGGCACGAGCAGGCCATGGGCGCGGAACGAGCCCACCAGCCGGCTTTCCGAACCAAGCGAGTCAGCCCCCGCCGCGTGCAACCGCGCCAGCGCGGTCAGCAGGGCGTCCTCGTCGTACGGCATCGCCCAGCGCAGGTGCTCCTTGGTGCCAGCCGAGGCCCAGTACGCCGCCTCGACCGAGCTCAGCCGTGTGGTCGGGTCGATCGAGGAGTTCAGCTGCTCGAGGGTGGCAGCGACGCTGGCATCGGCGTCGTCCTCGCCCTCGAACCAGAAGTCGAAGCCCGGCTCCACGGTGACCGCAAAGTCGCTTGCCGGGTCGACCACGTCCTGCAGCCGCGGCCCTCCTGAGGTGAGGGCGGCCATCACCACGCTCTGCCCGGGCTCGGCATCGGCGGCACGTCGCAGCGCCTCGGCGAGGTCGCGGCTCGGGTCACCCGACTGGTGCGTCACTTGGACGGCGATCCAGACGTCGCCGTTGTCGCGCACGAGGGCCGGCACGATGCCTGGTAGCACGCTCGCCACCGTGACGTCCCGGTCTGCCAGGGCACCGTCGAAGGCGTCCCTGGTCAGCGTGAGACGGGCCCTTCCAGCAGGCACGAACTCCCGCAGCGCCACCCAGTCACACTCGCCTGGCAGTCCGGCGAAGGTACGGACGACGTACGGCGTCTCACCGTGGGCACGACCGTGGCAGGCCTTGTAGCGTCGCCCGGATCCGCACGGGCACGCCTGCCGTGGGCCTACCTCGCCGGGCGCGTGTCGGGGCGGCGGACTTGGTGCGTGACTTCTTGCCCATGCACGCCAGTCTTGCCTACGCCGGCGACTGCACGGGCAGGGGGCGGCAGCGGCACAGTGCCCGCTGCTGGCCCGCTGCTGGTCACGCCGGGGAGAGGCCGCCCTGGTCGGGCTCTCGGCTCAGCACTCCGAAGACGACGTTGCCGGCCGGGCTCTCCCGGACGCCCCACGCCTCGGTCAGCGTGCGCACGATGGCAAGACCACGGCCGCTGGGCGCCAGCGTCGGTGCGCTCATCAAGGCCGGCAACGTCGCGGATCCGCCGTCCAGCACCGAGATGGTGACGTCGGCCGGAGAGACTTCGAGCTCGACGGTCAGTCCGCCGTCGGGTCGTGAGCTCGCGTGCCGCAACGCATTGCTGAGCAGCTCACTGACCACGACACAGGCGTCATCGAGGATTCGCTGGTCGACCCCTGCGTGCCGCAGCGCTGCGGTGAGGTTGAGCCTGGCCGTTCGCACCGCCGAGAGGGCGAAGGGCATCCGCCACGACCACGACCTCTTCCCGGAGTCGGTCGTTGCAGAGACGGTCGCCACGTCTCCCACTGTGACCCGTCGGGCAGACCGGGCGCAAGTAATCTTGCGGGCTGACACTCCTGATCAGGATCGACGTTCGAGCCAAGCTCGCGAGCCTGCCGGCTTGTCCGTGATGATCGCGTCGACGCCGAGGGCGGCACAGAGCTCGACGTCGGCAACCGCGTTGACCACCCACACGTAGACGTCGTGCCCGGCGGCGTGCGCGCGTTCGACGTACGACGGATGCTCGCGCACATAGTCCATCGATGGCCCGGCGATCTGCGCACCGAGTGGCAGCGAACCGTTGCGGAGTCGAAGCGGCACCTTGTTCATCAGGTACACCGTCGGCAGCCCTGGTGCCATCTCGAGGCACCGGCGCAGGCTGAGCCACGAGAAGCTCATCACCCGCGCGGGGGACGGCCGCCCCGGGCGTGGCCGAGCCCAGCCATAGCGGTCCAGCAGCTCTACCAGCCGCTGCTCGACCAAGCCTGCGTAGCGAGTGGGGTGCTTGGTCTCGATCGCGAGCTCCAGCGGCCGATCGTCCGAGCTGACCAGGTCGCAGAGTCGCTCGAGCGTGAGCACGCTGTGCGCCGCGTCGTCGCGGTCCGGGGCCTCGTCGTCGAGGTCCGACCACGGGTGCTTCCAGGACGACCAGTCGAGCTGCTGCAGCTCGGTCAGCTCCAAGGTCGACACCACTCCGCGGCCGTTGCTGGTGCGGTCGATCCGGCGATCGTGCATGCAGACCAGGTGACCGTCTGCGGTGAGCCGTACGTCGCACTCCAGCCCTTCCGCGCCCTCATCGAGAGCCTGGGAGTAGGCGGCCAGGGTGTGTTCGGGCGCTGACGAGCTCGCGCCTCGGTGCGCGAACACCCTCGGCCGCTCCGCGGTGATGCGCGGCGCGAGCTTGGGTCGTCGGCGGCGTCTCACCCGTGCCAGGCGGCCCGACCCCGAGGTCGTCACGGTCGTCATCGTGGCATGCCGCCCCGGGCGGAGGACAGAACACGCCCTGCACGCGGTCACCTCGAGACGGCAGCCCCCCGTCCGCTCGTCCGCGCGGCACGCATCGTGACCGCGCCGAGCAGCAGACCGATCGCCAGCATGGCGAAGCCTGCCCCGACGACGATCGTGGCGGTCACGCCGCGGTCGCCCTGCTCGGCGGTCGAGCCGTCGTCGGTCACCGCCCCGGCCAGGAACAGTCCCAGTACGACGATGACGCCTCCTGCCGCAGCAGCAGCGAATCCGCCGACCTCGACAGCCGACCCCTCGCTGCGCCGTTGCGCCCTCCGGACGATCCACAGCGTGAGCGCCACGACGGCGAGCACTGCCGCCACAATCAGGAAGATCGCATCGATCCGGTCACTGGACCTCGCGTCGTCGACACTCACGCTCACGCCGTCGGCGAAGTCCGCGAAGACGCCCCGCCGCGCGGTGAAGGCCCAGGCGGCGTACCCAAGCCCGACCAGCCCGGCGACGACGAGTGCGATCGTCGCGACGATTCCGAGGGTGTCGCCGGCTTCCGGTCCCGGCGTCGTACCTGCTGGCCAGACCGTGGTGCCGGACCCTGCACCTCCCGCTGGTTGACCCGCCGTCTGGCCATAGCTAGGGAACTGGCCTCGCGCGTGGCCGTACCCCGGGTGCTCCGAAACCTTGGGCAGGTCCGGTCGGGTGGGCTGGTCGTAGCCGTGGGGTGGCGGCGCGTACACCGTCGGCTCGCTCGCCGGTTGCCGGTCAGCCTGATCCGGCTGCTCTGCGGCCCCGGGCGGGATCGGCTGCTGCGGGGCGGCGTGCTGCCCGGGCGGACGACTGCCCGGAGTCGGTAGGCCCTGCTCGGGCACCCGGGGCGGCGCACCGCCTCGTGCGCCGGGAACTGGCAGACCGCAGCGCGCGCACGCGGTGATGTCGGGCCGGTTCTCGAGCCCACAGCGCGGACACCGCATGACCTTCTCCCTCTGGTCAAGGACGACGACCCGGTCCGGCCCCGGACGTACGACACAACGACTCGCAGACTACCGAAGCGTGTGCCCTGATCGCCCATTCTGCGATCAAACCCTGGTCAAGCCAGGACGACGCTTCGGCCACCGCTGGGGTCGAACGCGGTCAGTGTCCCGGTCGAAACCTGGGTCGCCCGGAACACCGCGGTGTCCCTCGTCACACCCGCTGCGTGCGCAGGTAGCGACCGAAGTGCGGCACGGTGAACCGTACGACGCCGCGCTCCTCGGCGAAGACGAGCCCCTTCTTGATCAGGCCGTCCCGCGCAGGAGAGAGCGACTGCGGCCGGCGGCCAAGCACCTTGGCCACCTCCGCGGTGAGCACTGGGCCGTCGGCGTTGCCGGCGCCCAGGTCGGCCATCGAGCGCATGTAGTCGCGCTCGGCCGGGGTGGCGCGGTCGTAGCGGGACCCGAAGAATCCGACGGCCAGCTCGGCTTCGGCCAGCGGTGCGGCCTCCTCGACGTCCTGCCGGCTGATCGGCGAAGTGGGAGCGACGTCCCAGGCGACCTTGCCGTAGGCCTGGACGAAGTAGGGGTAGCCGTCGGTGAGGCGGTACAGCGCCTCGAGCGCGTCGTCGTCAAACCCCACTCGTTCGCTCGACGCCGGGATGAGCAGCGCACGGTCGGCCTCGGCGCGTGGCAACCGGTCGACGACGCGGTAGTGGAACAGCCGCTCGGCATACGACTTCGACGCCGACAGAGCGACCGGGAGGTGCGGCAGCCCCGCTCCGACGAAGAGGAAGGGCGCCCCTTGCTGGCTGATCTCATGGCACGCGGCGCACAGCGCGGAGAGCTCGTCGGGTGCGATGTCCTGCATCTCGTCGACGAAGATCGCCATGCCCACACCGAGGTCTACGGCGATCTCCGCCACGTCGCTGAACAGCTCGGTCAGGTCGAGCTCGAGGTCGCCGGAGTCCGCCCGGCCGGTGCTGGCCCGGACATCCGTGGGCGGGTGCCAGCGATGACCCTTGCGGGCGGCCAGGTCCGTGCGCAGCGCGAATGCCTTGAGCACGGCCGCCGCCGCCTCGACCCGCTGAGGATCACGGTGCCGGTGTCCGACGTCCCTGATGGCCGCGTGCACGGCCTGCGCCAGCGGAATCCGGATGCTCTGGTCCGGTCGCGCCTCGAGCTTGCCGGTACCCCAGGCGCGTTTGACGGCGAGGCTACGCAGCGCGTTGAGGAGGACGGTCTTGCCGACGCCACGCAACCCCGATAGCACCAGCGACCGCTCCGGCCTGCGGCTGGCCACGCGTTCGAGGGTGACCTCGAACCCACGCAGCTCGCGGTCGCGACCGGCCAGCTCCGGCGGTCGCTGACCGGCGCCGGGAGCATAGGGGTTGCGCACCGGATCCATGGCTAGGACTGTATGCCGCTGTCTAGCGATATCCCTAGATTGATCTAGCAAGCGCTAGCCGCGTGTCGTGCGCAAGGCGGGGTCCCTGTGCGCCGAGTGGCGGGTAAGTGAGGTATTCCTCGCGAGGAGACAGCGCGAACGCGCCACTCGAGCCGCCGCGAGCGAGTAGGTCGTCGAAAGTCGGCTCCTCGGGTGTCACAGGACCAGCGGCGCGTGGTCTGACTCGGCAACCATCGGCCGTCCGGCACGCATCCAGCCGACCATTCCGTCGGCGAGGTTGACCGCATCGATGCCGCGCTGCTGCAGGAAGGCGGTTGCTTGCGCGGAGCGGGAGCCCACCCGGCACACCACCAGCACCTGCCGACCCGCGGGCAGCTCGGGCGCTCGCTGGGGAATCTGCACGAGCGGCACGTGGATCGCGCCGGCGATATGGCCTGCTGCCCACTCGTCGGGCTCACGGACATCGAGCACGGCAAGGCCTTCCGGCAGCTCGGCCGGCAGGCTGGCCACATCGGTCTGGTGGAGTTGATGCGTCATGACTCCACTGTGACACCCCCGACCGAGCAGGACCCCGCCGGCCGTGCGGGGCACGTCCACGGCGACTGCGATTTCCCTGCGGCCGAGGCCTACCGCGGGATGCTCGTGTCTGCCGAATCGGTAGCTGCTCCGGCCCATCTAGACGCCGAGGCTCTGTCGGCCCTGGATCGTCTCCAACGAGCCGGAGAGCTCACACGTGCCGCCGAACGCGTGCAAGCACTGGCCACGTTTGGCGCCACCCGCTGGCCTTGCGGCCTCTGTTGTCGCCGGCGTGGGTACTGGTCGACCGGATCGCGATCCGGGACGCCTTCTATGTCGCCCTCGCCGCCTCGCTGGATGCCACCTTGATCACCACCGACGGACGCCTTCGCCGTGGCGCCACGGGGCTCGTCGCAGTCGCTGAGCCTCCCGACTGAGTCTGCTCGTAGAGCCGGTGCTTGTCCGCAGAACCGGCGGGCACCGGCTCACCCGGCCGAGGCAACTCTCATTCCCCTACTTGAGGAGTCGGGAGAGGCGTCGGTCGGCCAGCGGCTTGCCGCCGGTCTGACAGGTCGGGCAGTACTGGAGCGAGGAGTCGGCGAACGAGACCTCGCGCACTGTGTCGCCGCAGACGGGGCACGGCAGGCCGGTGCGGCCGTGCACCCGCAGCCCGGACTTCTTCTCCTTCTTGAGCTCGGCCGCGGCCAACCCGTCCGAGCGGTCGACCGCGTCGCGCAACGTCGTACCGATCGCCTCGTGGAGTCGTCGCACCTCGTCGTCGGACATCGCTGCGGGCTTGAACGGCGACATCTTCGCCACGTGCAGGATCTCGTCGGAGTAGGCGTTGCCGATCCCGGCGATCACCGACTGGTCGCGCAGCACCCCCTTGATCTGTGCCCGCCCCGCCGCCGCGAGGATGCCGGCAAGAGCCTCGACCGTGAAGTCCGCAGCCAGCGGATCCGGCCCCAGCCGAGCGATGCCGGGTACGTCGCCCGGCGCCCGGGCCACGTAGATCGCCAACCGCTTCTGCGTACCCGCTTCGGTGATGTCCAGGCCAGACTCGTCGTCGAGCACGACCCTGGCAGCAAGCGGGTTCTTGCCCCCGGGTCTCGGTGGCGTGGCCGGCACGGTGTCACGCCAACGGATCCACCCGCCGCGGGCCAGATGGACGATCAGATGGAGGTCGTCGCCGACGACGAGGTCGAGGAACTTGCCATGCCGCTGGACATCGGTGACGAAGAGACCGTGCAACGCTGTGGGCGGTGGGTCGAAGGTCTTGAGAGCCGAGAACGCGACCACGTCCAGCCGCGCCAAGGCACGCCCGTCGAGCCGGGCCCGCAGATCGCCAGCCAGCGCTTGCACCTCGGGGAGTTCAGGCACGGTGTCCAGTGTGCCCTGTACGCCGCACATTCTCCGCTCACTTGCTTGCCGGGCTGCGCCGAGTCGAGGCATAGTGTTCGCCATGTCGCAGCCGCACGACCCCTGCGAGGTCTTCCTTGACGCGCGGGGCAATGGACGCGCGCTCCGCCTCACCTGGCACCACGAGACCGACGTCGTCGTCCTGTCGCTGTGGCGCGAAGGCGTCTGCGCGGGGACCTTCCGGCTGCCGAAGTCCCAGGTCAACGACTTCATCGATGCCCTGGTCGACGGGCTGCACGACGAGGCACCACCCGGAGGCGACCGGGAGATCATCGAGACGCAGCCCTCCTTCTTGTCGTGGGCGTTCGACAACCCGGCCGGCCGCCACGTCGCCGCGGGCTGACACGGGGCATCCGCTGACCCACCTTCCGGCCACCACCCCGCAGGATGTATTGCACAACCGTCTACCCGATGTGCTGCACACTTTCGACCTGGGCGACGGCGCTCTCCTGTCACCTCTTCCCGTAGCTCGGGGCCGCCTCGCGGAGATCTGGCAGCTCAAAACCGATCGCGGCCGGTGGGCGCTCAAGACGGCCTCGAGCCCAGGTGATGAGGCCGCGGTGGCCGAGGCTGCGGCGTTCCAGGAGGCGGCGCGCCATGCCGGCCTGCCGGTGCCGACGATCATGCGGACACACGGCGGGCAGGTGCTGGTGAGGGTCGACGACATGTGGGTCAGCGTGCAGGGCTGGGTAGACATGCAGCCGGCCTCCTTCGACGTGGATGCCGCTGCGGTGGGTGCGGTGCTGGCCGGGCTGCACCAGGTCGAGTTCGCCGGACAGGTCGGACTCGAACCGTGGTACACCGACCCGGTGGGCGTCAGCCGCTGGCACGAGCTGACCGCCGCGCTGCACGCTGCACGCGCGCCGTACGCCGACGAGCTGGCCGACCTGGTGCCAGGGCTGGTCTTGCTGGATAAGCTCCTCGGCACCCCACCGAAGACGCTGCGCACCTGTCATCGAGACCTGTGGGCCGACAACGTGCGCAGCACCGCCACCGGCGGGCTCTGCGTGTTCGACTTCGACAACGCTGGGCTCGCCGACCCGAGCCGAGAGCTGGCCCTCGTGCTGTTCGAGTTCTGCTCGGGCCGGCCCAACCGCGCGCAGACGCTCGTGTCGGCATACGCCGACTCCGGCGGGCCCGGTCGGGTGCAGGGCGCCGACGACTTCGCCATGGTCATCGCGCAACAGGGCAACATCGTCGAGCTCGGCTGCCGATCCTGGCTTGGCGCCAGCAGCCCGGAGGAGCGCACCGACCTCGAGGCCTGGGTGCGCGAATTCGTAGACCGCCCCCTGACGGCGACGGTGATCGACGAGCTGCTGACAGCCGTCGCCTGAGCGGTTTGCCTTACGGCGGGAGCAGCACCACGGCCGCGTCAGCGCCAGCGGCCCGGCAGGGGCAGGCTCACGGCGTACCGCAGCCGCTGCAGGTATTCCTCTCGGGAGATCGAGACCGCGCCGAGACTGGTGAGGTGATCGGTGTTCCACTGCACGTCCAGCAGCCGGCCCTGCACTCCGTCGGACAGGATCTCGACCAGCCGCACCAGCGCCACCTTCGAGGCATCGCGCTCGACGTGGAACATCGACTCCCCGGCGAACAAGCCACCCACAGCGACCCCGTAGAGCCCGCCGGCGAGGCTGCCCCGGTGCCACACCTCGACGGAGTGCACCCAACCCAGCTCGTGCAGATCCCGATAGGCGTGCTTGATGTCGGCGTTGATCCACCCGCCGGGTCGATCCGGCTCCGCGCAGCCGGCGACCACGTCGTCGTACGCCTGGTCGACGGTGACCTCGAAGCGACGAACGGACTTGCGCAGCGAGCGGCTGACGTGCAGCGAGTCCAGCGGCAGTACGCCGCGACGCTGGGGTGACCACCAAGCCAGCCGCCGTGCCTCGACCGGCATCGGGAACATGCCCTGTCGGTAGGCCGCAAGGATCGTCCCCGCCTCCAGGTCGGCACCGAGGGCGATCGCGTCGTCATCGACCTCGTTGGGGTCAGGGAAGACCCAGGCGGTCGGGGGTGGCTCAACCGGCATCGCCCGGCCGCGCCTCGCGCGTCAGGAGCCAGCCTTGCGACGGAACACCCGCTGTTGCTTGTCGTTGTGCGCTTCGGACTTGCCGGTGTTCTCCGCCGCCGCCGCCTTGGCGTGGCGCTGGGCGTTCTTGTGCTCGAGTGCCTCGCGGAACTTGCGATGCTGTTCGTCGTCGTGGTCGGCCTTCGCTTGCTGGCTGGCCATGAGAACTCCTCCGTCGGGGACGATACGGGCGTCTCTCCACTCAACCAGAGGCATGGATACGACGCCAGGGCATATCGCCGTGCATCGGGCAGGCGTCATCCGGGCACTCCGTAGGGTGGAGCAGGCAGCAGCCGGGCGCGACGGGAGAAACGAGCATGGGCATGAGCAAGTCGGTCGGCCGGATGGCCGGTCCGGTCGTGCGGTGGGGAGCACCGAACCTCACCGCTGGATGGGTTCGGCAGGCCTTCGACATGGCAGTCGACGGAGTCGGACCCTTGCGCGGCGCCGAGGAGGCGGCCGACCGGCAGTTGCTCAAGCAGGGTGGTGACGCCGACAAGGCCATCGAGGCGCTGATCGACTCGCATGTCCGGATGGCCGGCGTGCAGGGCTTCGTCACCAATATCGGTGGTCTGATCACCATGGCGGTGGCCATCCCGACCAACGTGTCGGGGTTGGCGATGTTGCAGTGCCACCTGGTCGGCGGCATCGCCCACCTGCGCGGCTACGACCTCGCGGATCCGCGTGTGCGCAACGCGGTGATCGCCTGCATGGTCGGCAAGGACGAGGTGAAGAAGCTGGTCAAGCAGAAGAAGCTGCCGAGCACACCGATGGGCATCGCGACCGCGCCCATGCACGACCCTTCACTCGACTACCGGATCGCCGCCGACGTCACCTCGGAGCTGCTGCAACGGGTGGCGGGCAAGCGCACCTTCGCCGTGCTCGCCCGCCAGACCCCGCTTGTCGGCGGCGCCTTCGGAGCGGTCGTCGACGGCTTCAACACCTACGAGGTGGGGCGCTACGCGTCGAAAGAGCTGCGCTCGCGACGCCGCTGAGTGCTTCCCCGCCGCACGACCCGCCTCGACCGCCGGCTGCGCTCGTCAGGCGAGTGCCGTGACCACTCGCGAGACCGGCGGCTTGCCGATCTGCTCGCCCATCCACACCGACGTCGCCACCAGCTGCTCGAGGTCGACCCCTGTGGCGATCCCGAGGCCGTGCAGCTGCCAGACCAGGTCTTCGGTGGCGAGATTGCCGGTGGCGCTCTCGGCGTACGGGCAGCCGCCGAGCCCGCCGGCCGAGGCGTCGATCGTGGTGACGCCGAGTCGCAGCGCGGTGAGAGCGTTGGAGAGGGCCTGGCCGTAGGTGTCGTGGAAGTGCACCGCCAGCTGGTCGATCGAGACGCCGGCGTCGCCGTACGCCGCGATCAGTCGCTGCACGTGCCCGGGGGTGCCGACGCCGATGGTGTCGCCGAGCGACAGCTCCGAGCACCCCAGGTCCACCAGGCGGCGCCCGGCGCCGACGACCTGGTCGACGGGTACGTCGCCCTCCCAGGGGTCGCCGAAGCACATCGACAGGTACCCGCGCACCGGCAGACCCGCGTCCCGGGCCCGGCGCACGACCGGCTCGAACATGGCGTACTGCTCGTCCAGTGACCGGTTCAGGTTGCGCCGCGCGAAGGCCTCGGTGGCGGAGCCGAAGATCGCGATCTCCCGGACCCCGGCCGCCAACGCCCGGTCCAGGCCGCGTTCGTTGGGGACCAGCACCGGCGCGCGTACATCGCCGGTGTCGAGGACGGTGAGGAGCTCCTCGGCGTCGGCGAGCTGGGGCACCCACCTGGGGTGCACGAAGCTCGTGGTCTCGATCGTCGACAGGCCGGCAGCGACGAGTCGCCTGATGAACTCTGCCTTGGTCTCGACCGGCACGACTACTGACTCGTTCTGCAGGCCGTCGCGCGGGCCAACTTCGTAGATGGTGACCCGACTGGGCAGTGCCGGGTCCGGCTCCCGCTGCGGCGCACGTATCACGGCCGGCACTCCGCCGTCGACTCGACGACGAAGAGCGCGGCGCCCAGCTCCACCTGGCTGCCGGTGACCGCAGCCACCGTCGTCACCGTGCCGTCGAACGGCGCCTTCAACGAGAGCTCCATCTTCATCGCCTCCATGACGCCGAGCGTCTGCCCCTCCACGACCTCGTCGCCCAGCGCCACCTCGACGGCGAGCACCGTGCCCGGCATGGGGGCCGACACCGAGCCATCTGCGACTGCAAGGCGACCGGCCGGACCGAAGGCGTCGGGCAGCACGAAGGTGAGAGCCTGGCCCCGATGGCTGACCAGTACGTCGTGCGGCCGCACCAGGACATGCCCCTCGTGCACGGACCCGTCCACTTCGAGGAGGAGCCGACTGCCCGAGCGCTCCAGCTCCCGCACGGTCAGGGTGGTCGAGTCCAGGTCGACGTACCCCGACGAGGGCGACACCATGATCAGCTTGCGCGTGCCGGCCTCGCCGACCGCAGAGGTCAGCTCCACCGGCACGGCGGCGGCCGGCCCGGACGATCGCCACCCGTCCGGCCTGCCGAAGGGGCTGCGCGAGTGCTCCCATCGCCCGCTCGCGAACGACCAGGCTGCCAGAACCCAAGCCGGGGTGGGGATCTCGAGTTGGAAGGCGTCGTGGTTGGCGTCGAGCCAAGCGGTGTCGATGGCGCTGTCACGGTAGGCGGCCGAGGCCGCCAGCTCCCTCAGGAAGCCGAGGTTCGTGGTGAGTCCGAGGATGGCCGTGTCGTCGAGTGCACCGATCAGCGACCGGCGCGCTGCCTCGCGGGTGGCGCCGGAGACGATCACCTTGCCGAGCATCGGGTCGTAGTGGGTGCCGACTCGCTGACCTGACTCCAGCGCCGCGTCCACCCGCGCCCGCGCCGGCCACTCGACCAGCTCGGCCACGCCCGCCTGGGGCAGGTACCCGGCGTAGGGGTCTTCGGCGTACACGCGCGCCTCGATCGCATGCCCGCGTACGACGACGTCGTCCTGCGCGATGGGCAGCACCTCGCCCTGCGCCACCTGGAGCTGGAGGGCGACCAGGTCGAGCCCCGTGACCATCTCCGTCACCGGGTGCTCCACCTGGAGGCGGGTGTTCATCTCGAGGAAGAACGCCTCGTCGCCGGAGACCAAGAACTCCACCGTGCCGGCGTTGACGTAGCCGACCTTGGTGGCCAGTGCCACGGCAGCCGAGGTGACCAGGCGCCGCACCTGGTCGGAGATCGCCGTGGCCGGCGCCTCCTCGAGGACCTTCTGGTGGCGGCGCTGCACCGAACAGTCGCGCTCGTACAGGTGGATGACGTTGCCGTGCTCGTCGGCGAGCACCTGGACCTCGATGTGGCGGCCGTGCTCGACGTAGCGCTCGAACAGCAGGGTGTCGTCGCCGAAGGCGGCTCGGGCCTCGCGCGCGGCAGCGGCAACCGCCTCGGGCAGCTCCACCTCGGACCGCACGATGCGCATGCCTTTACCCCCACCGCCGGCCGCAGCCTTGACCAGCAAGGGGAAGCCGACGCCGTCGACCACGACGTCGAGGTCGTCGCGACTGAGCCGGGCGGCTTCGGAGCCACCTGGTGTGGGGCTGCCCAGCGTGGGGATGTCGGCTGCCGGGACCACGGGTACGCCGGCCGCGACGGCGATGGCGCGAGCCTTGTCCTTGCGACCCATCGCCTCCATCACCTCGGCGCCCGGCCCGATGAAGACGAGCCCGGCGTCACCCACCGCCCGGGCGAACTCTGCGCGCTCGGAGAGGAAGCCGTAGCCCGGGTGCACGGCTTCAGCGCCGGTGCGCGCCGCCGCGTCCAAGAGCGCCGGTACCGAGAGATACGACTCGGCTGCCGCAGCGGGCCCGATCAGCACTGCCGTGTCCGCGGCCCGGACATGCGGGGCTCCCCGGTCGGCCTCGCTGTAGACCGCGATCGTGCGCACACCTGCCTGCGCGGCCGCCCGGATCACGCGCAGCGCGATCTCGCCCCGGTTGGCAATCAGCACCGATCCGAAGCGACTCATCGCGCAGCCACCTCGTGCGACGTACGTACTCGCCTCTCGGTGGCGGGGGACTGTCGGGAGCAGGACATCACAGCCGTCACATCCGGAAGATGCCGTAGGTGGGCTCGGGCACCGGCGCGTTGGCCGCGGCAGCGAGTCCCATGCCGAGCACGCGACGGGTGTCGAGCGGGTCGATCACGCCGTCATCCCACAGCCGCGCGCTGGAGTAGTAGGGCGAACCCTGGCTCTCATACTGCTCGCGGATCGGTGCCTTGAAGGCTTCCTCGTCGTCCGCGGACCACTCGCCACCCGACGCCTCGATGCCATCCCGGCGCACGGTCGCGAGCACCGAGGCCGCCTGCTCGCCACCCATCACCGAGATGCGTGCGTTCGGCCACATCCAGAGAAAGCGCGGATCGTAGGCACGGCCACACATGCCGTAGTTGCCGGCTCCGAAGGATCCGCCGATGACCACGGTGAACTTCGGCACCACCGAGCAGGCGACCGCCGTCACCAGCTTGGCGCCGTCCTTGGCAATGCCCCCGGACTCGTACTGGCGCCCGACCATGAAGCCGGTGATGTTCTGCAGGAAGACCAGCGGGATGCCGCGCTGGTTGCACAGCTCGATGAAGTGCGCGCCCTTGAGGGAAGACTCGCTGAACAGGATGCCGTTGTTGGCCACGATGCCGACCGGATAGCCCCAGACGCGCGCGAACCCGCAGACGAGGGTCTCGCCGTACAACGCCTTGAACTCATGCAACCGTGAGCCGTCGACGACGCGTCGGATCACCTCGCGCACGTCGTACGGCGTGCGGGTGTCCGTCGGCACCACGTCGTACAGCGTCGCCGGGTCCTCCGTCGGGTCCTCGGGCTCGTGCTGGGTTAGCGTCGGCGGGGTAGGGCGCTCGAGCGTGCCGACGATGGAGCGGAGGATCTCCAGCGCCTCGACGTCGTCGTCGGCCAGGTGATCGACGACGCCGGACGTGCGCGCATGCACGTCGCCACCACCAAGGTCCTCCGCCGTCACGACCTCGCCGGTCGCCGCCTTCACCAGCGGCGGTCCGCCGAGGAAGATCGTGCCCTGGTTGCGCACGATCACCGTCTCGTCGGACATCGCCGGCACGTACGCGCCGCCAGCCGTGCAGGAGCCCATCACCGCAGCGAGCTGCGGGATCCCGGCGGCTGAGAGCTGCGCCTGGTTGTAGAAGATGCGGCCGAAATGGTCCCGATCCGGGAAGACCTCGTCCTGCATGGGAAGGAACGCCCCGCCCGAGTCGACCAGGTAGAGGCAGGGCAGCCGGTTGGCGCGGGCGACCTCCTGGGCGCGCAGGTGCTTCTTGACGGTGATCGGGTAGTAGGTGCCGCCCTTGACGGTGGCGTCGTTGGCGACCACGACGCACTCGCGGCCGCTGACGCGGCCGACCCCTGCCACCATGCCCGCGCTCGGCACTGCGTCGTCGTACATTCCGGTCGCAGCCAGGGGGGCGAGCTCGAGAAAGGGCGAGCCCGGATCGAGCAGCCGGTCGACCCGGTCACGCACGAGCAACTTGCCCCGGTCGGTGTGCTTGCGCCGGGCTGCCTCGCTTCCGCCGCGGCGTACGACGGCCAGCCGCTCCCGGAGCTCCGCTACGAGGCTGGCCATCGAGGGACTCGTCGTAGCGCCGAACTGCGTCGTCAAGTCATCTCCCGTCGGTCCTTCCGCCGCCATCCTGCCGGGCGAGGCAATCGATGACCACTGGCGCGACGCGGCACCAGCTCTTGCTGAGTGCTGGGTCGCTGCCTGATCCTCGGTCTGCGGCTTCGGCGCCAGAGAGTGCGGCTCAGGCTAGTCCACGCGGATCGGTCTTCACCTGATGGGTAACGCTCGTACTGTAGGCCCGGGCTCCTTCACGGTCCGCCCACGTTGAAGCCAGGTCGAGGCCCGGCGGGTCAGCGCCGACTTCTTGCTCGCGTCGAAGCCGTCATACGTGCGCGCCAGCCGATCACCTGGCGAAGGAAGCCCTCGAGACTGGCCAGGGGCACGTCCACTCGGCCCGGCCCCGCCCACCCCTCTGAGCACCGGGAACGCACTCGTACGGCGCCCGCTCGCTCGCGCAGCGGATGCGAATCCAACCCTGCCGGGTGCGGTGCCATAGCGGGATATGTCTAACGTTTCTGCTGATCTCACTCTTGACCTCCGGCGAGGAAGAGTGCTTGGCTGAACATCTGAGTGGTTGAGCCAACAGCCGCGCGGACCTTCAGCGGAAGGACCTCCCGGTGGCTCCCACCACAGCGGAGGGCGATCTGTCGGTCGACAGCGCCCTCGATCGCGATTCAAGAACCCAAGCCCTGTTCGCACGACTCGCCAACTCGGATCGGAACGGACGTGCGGACTGCTATCAGCAGATCGTGCTGCTGCACCTCGACGTGGCCGAGAGCATCGCCGCGCGGTACCGCAACCGCGGGGTGGCGCACGACGATCTGGTCCAGGTCGCCTGCCTCGGCCTGGTGAAGGCGGCCCGCGGCTTCGACGCGTCCCGCAGCGACAACTTCCTCAGCTACGCGGTGCCGACGATGCTCGGCGAGGTGAAGCGCTACTTCCGCGATCATGCCTGGGTCGTCCGGCCGCCTCGGCGGGTCCAGGAGCTCCAGGCCGAGATCACCAAGATGAGCGGCGGCTGGCAGCAGCGCACCGGCCGAGCCCCGACGTGCGACGAGGTGGCTCAGGCGACCGGATCGACCGCGCACGACGTCGAAGAGGCGCTGCTCGCAGACGACTGCTATACGCCGACGTCCCTCGACCGCACCACGATCGAGGAGGGGGCAACGATCGGCGACCTGCTGGGGGCCGAGGAGGAGGGGTACCGACGCGCAGAGACGGTCAGCACGCTGCGGCCCTTGTGCGCACGCCTCACCGAGCGGGACCGCCGCATCATCTATCTGCGCTTCTTCCGCGAGTGGACCCAGGCACGCATCGCGGCCGAGCTGAACGTGACCCAGATGCAGGTCTCGCGGCTGCTCCGGCGCATCCTGGATGACCTTCGTGACCAGCTGCAGGTCGACGAGTCGGTGGCGCACCAGCCGTCTGACGAGCATTCCTCACGGGGCATCGTGTCCGCGGCTTAGACTCTGGGTGACGACCCGATGACCCCAGGACGTCGTCCACCACGACGAGGTTGGCCCTATGACGCAGGCGAGCGAGTTCGCCAGGATCTCGATGGAGCTCATGGAGCAGCCCGACGTGGAGGAAACCGTTGCGGGGATAGCGGAGTACGCCTGCCAGGCGCTCGATGCCCGCTTCGCAGGTGTGCACGTCGTACGGGGCAGGCACATCGAGACGGCAGCGGCCACGGACCCGATGATCGAGAAGGCCGACCAGCTGCAGAGCGATCTGGGTGAGGGCCCCTGCCTGTCGGCGGTGTGGGACCAGGACATCTTCGTCGTGCACGACACGGCAACCGACGACCGGTGGCCACGCTTTGCTCCGATGGCGGCCGAGCTGGGTCTGCACAGCATCCTCAGCGTGCACCTGACGGCCGGAGACCGGTCGCTGGGTGCGCTGAACATGTATGCCCCCGACATCCGCGAGTTCTCGCGCGACGACATTGCGCTGGCCACGATCTTCGGGCAGCACGCCTCGGTCGCCCTGGCGTCGGCCACGCGCGAGGAGAGCCTGCTGGCGGCGATCGACGCGCGGCATCTGATCGGCCAGGCCCAGGGCATCTTGATGGAGCGGTTCGGACTGCGCGCCGACCAGGCGTTCGCGGTGCTGCGACGCTTCTCGCAGGACCACAACATCAAGCTGCGCCGGGTGGCCGAGGAGATCGTGGAGACCCGTCAGCTGCCGCGCTGAGCCGGGTCTGGCCCGGCGTCAGCAGGATGTGGTCAGCAGCGCCTCGGCATCGACACGCGCCGTCAGTCCGATCGTGTAGACCGAGCAGTCGTTACGGCCGTAGTGCTGGTCCCTCGACCCAGCGGTGCTGCTCTTGTTGCCGATCGTGATGATGCGCGAGTTGCTGATGCTTCCCGGGTTCCACGCGACGACCGTGTCGATGCCGTCGACGGTGATTCCGACCTGCGAGCCCTCCTTCCAGCAGAGTGCGTAGTGCCACCCGCCGTCATCGACATTGACGGTCGACTCGATCAGCCGACCCCCGTTGACCCCCTTGATTCGGCAGTTGCTCGAGCCGCCGTACTTGGAGGAGAGCTGCAGCTTGATCTGGCCCGGATCGGCGAAGAGCCCCTTCTGGATGACGTTTCCGCCGTAGTTCTTGGCCGGGATGGGATCGCTGGTGAAGACCGTGCCCATCGCGAAGTCTGCTGCGCCTGGATTGTCTGCCGCACTGGTGGCGATCTTCCCCAGCGACGGCGCCGACGTGAACCTGACCG
Organism: uncultured Actinomycetota bacterium; assembly: GCA_963830495.1. Taxonomy (GTDB): domain Bacteria; phylum Actinomycetota; class Actinomycetes; order Propionibacteriales; family Nocardioidaceae; genus CAWHMS01. Next base: position 271,581 of record CAWHMS010000002.1, read on the forward strand.
CGCCGCCGACCGCTCCGGGAGCGCTCTGCCAGCCGCCGGTCAGGGCTATCGTGCGCGTCCCGGTGACATCACTGCTGTTCGCGCCGGACACGTCCATCGTCCAGGTGTACGTCGGCGGGGCCGCCGCGCTGGCAGCCAGGGGCGTGAGCAGGAGCATAGGCAGGGCAAGTAGGACTTTGCGGGACACGGGTTCCACTCCTTCGGGCCCCCGTGCTTCAGCGCCCCGTATCAGCATGCTCGCAGACGCAAGCCCTGCATCGCTGCAGCAACACGAAAGGCGGGCGAATGCCGCAGGCTGAGAATAGGTTCGGTCGTGTCGGTGATTGGGGGCATGATGGCCGGCGTGCCTGACGTGACGACTCGACAGTGGCTGCCCTGGCTGCTGGCGCTCGCGGCCATCTGGGGGTGCTCGTTCCTCTTCATCGAGGTGGGGGTACGCGAGCTGCATCCGACGTACGTGACCCTCGGACGGGTGGCCAGCGGCGGCCTCACACTCCTCCTTGTCCTGGCCATTCGGGGTCAGCGGTTGCCGAGGGGCCGGCGGATGTGGGGCCACCTCGTCTTCCTTGGCACGATCGGTGCGGCGCTGCCGTTCACCTTGTTCGGGTACGGCGAGCAGCGGATCTCCTCCTCGCTGGCCGGCATCTGGAACGGCACCACGCCTCTGGTGGTGCTCCCCTTCGCCGTCCTCGTCTTTCGCACCGAGCGCTTCACCAAGGCGCGCGTGACGGGACTCCTGGTCGGCTTCGTGGGCACCTTGATCGTGCTGGGGGCATGGCAGGGGATCAGCGGGTCCGAGCTCGCGGGCCAGCTCATGTGCTTCGGAGCAGCCGCCTGCTACGGCGTGGCCATCCCGTACCAGTCCAAGTTCGTCTCCCCCTCGGGGGTCTCCGACCTCGCTGTGTCGGCAGGCATGTTGATCTGCGCCACGGTCTCGCTCCTGTTGGTTGCGCCGTTGCTCTCCGGCGGTCTACCACCGAGCCCGGCTAGCCTGTCCGCCGAGGTGATCGCCAGCGTCTTGTTGCTGGGCACTGTGGGCACCGGGGTGGCGTTCCTGATCCACCTCCGCAACATCCGGGTCACCGGTCCCAGCACCGCGTCGATGGTCACCTATCTGATCCCGCTCTTCGCGATCCTCGTCGGTGTGGTGGTGCTCGACGAGAGCCTGGAGTGGTACCAGCCCGTCGGTGCTCTCGTGGTGCTCAGCGGCGTCGCCGTGGCGCAGGGCCGCTTTCGCTTCGGTCGCCGGAGATCCGCACCCGAGCCAGTGGTGCCAGCCGGTGCTCCGGCGCACGAAGGGGGCCAGCCGCGCGACGTAGGCGAAGTACGGGCACGCCGCTGAGTCGGTCAACGGCCAGCGGGCACCGCTCGCGCGGGATCACTGTCCTGTGCGGCCGTCGATGCTCTCGCGCAACAGGTCAGCGTGGCCGAGGTGCCGGGCGTACTCCTCGATCATGTGCACCAGCACCTCCCGCAACGCCACCGTGCCGTCATGGTGCCGGCCGGTGATGTCGAGCGACGCAGCGCTCCCGACGTACGCCCGCGCGTGCTCGACCTCGCGGCGCCAGCTCGCCCAGGCGTCCTCGACGACCGCTGGGTCGGCCACCGCACCGTTGAAGTCGAGGTCTCTGTCGTCCTCCGACCAGTAGAGCCGGGGCAGGTCCTCGCTCTGCATCACGCGTCGGAACCAGGTGTGTTCCACCCTGGCCAAGTGACGCACCAGACCGAGGAGCGACAGCGTCGACGGCGGCACAGACCGCCTGGCCATCTGCTCGGCATCGAGCCCGTCGCACTTCATCTCCAGCGTCATCCGGTAGTGCTCGAGGTACTCCAGCAGCGTGGCCCGCTCGCCGACCGGACTGGCTGCGGTCGCGCGAGGATCGTCTTCGGGGTCGACCCACATCTCCGGGTATCGGCGTTCGCTCATGGCCGCCACCCTGTCGGGCCACGGCAGTACCGCGCAAACCCGTCCCGAACGAAGAACATCGGTGGCCAAGGCCCACCCGGACCGGGGCTCTGGCGTCGTGTGGACCACTGGAGATTTGTGAGTGCGCGAGGGGGGAGTTGAACCCCCACGCCCTTTCGGGCACACGGACCTGAACCGTGCGCGTCTGCCTATTCCGCCACCCGCGCGCAATGCCGCCGGACTGATCGGTGTCACCCGCACAGGGCGACCTCGACCGGTCACAGCGACACGAAAGCCTAACACGCAGCAACCCCCGGCCGGACCCGCGGATGACCGGGCGGCGGCCCCGCCGACGATGGTCCGACGGCCCGCTGCGGCTACGATCGACGGCTAGGAACTCGGCGGTAGCCTGCCCACGCGCGCCCTACCGCCGCTACGACACGCGCGACGGACGAGGAGCACGATCACGTGGGTGCCATCCACCGGTTCGAGCAGCGGCTCGAGCAGATGGTCACCGGCGCGTTCGCCCGGGCGTTCCGCAGTGCGGTCCAGCCTCTCGAGATCGCGGCCGCTCTCCAACGCGAGGTCGACAACTCCGCCCAGATCCTCAGCCGCGATCGCCGGCTGGCGCCCAACGACTTCATGATCGACCTGTCCCCGATGGACTTCGACCGTTTGGCGACGTACGGCGAGACCCTGTCGCGTGAGCTGGCAGCCATGCTGCACGAGCACGCTCAGGAGCAGGGCTATCTCTTCACCGGGCCGGTCCGGCTCAACTTCAGTCGCGCCGACGACCTGACCACAGGCCGCTTCCGGGTGCGCAGTGCCGCGTCGGCAGCCGTCACCCCCGCCGCCGGAGCTCGGGTCACCGACACCGCGATCCGCGCTGCCTCGATGTTCCTCGAGATCAACGACGTGCGCCATCCGCTCGAGCCGCCTGGCCTAGTGATCGGCCGAGGCAGTACGGCCGACGTACGCATCGACGACCCAGGCATCTCGCGCCGACACGTCCAGTTCCACTTCCAGGACGACCCCGGCGGGCTCAAGCTCACCGTGGCAGATCTCGGCTCGACCAACGGCACCCTGGTCAACGGTCGGCGGGTGCAGCATGCGTCGGTGAGCGACGGCGCCGTCGTCGTCATCGGTGGCACCACGATCGTCGTGCGTGCCTCCGCGCCCCGGTCCGGGCCGGGTGCCGGCGCCATCCCGGAGCGGGCAACGGGCGCGGCGTCAGCCGCCGGCTGGAGCCCGGGATCGGGAGCACCTCGCCAACCGACACCCGGCGGCCTCACCTACCCGGCGCAGCAGCCACAGCCGCCGAGCGCAACCCCTGCGCCGCCGAGCCCCGCCCCCGGGCAGCGGACCGCTCCGCCGTACCAACCGCCGGCACCACAGCCAGATCCCGGCCGGGCTCCGAACGACGATCTCGCCGGTGACCCTCCGCCGTACCCGGGTCCGACACCCTGGCAAAGCCCTCGGGACGGGTGATCGATGTCTGAGCTGACGCTGACCTTGATCAAGATCGGCTTCCTTGCGCTGTTGTGGCTCTTCGTCCTCTCCTCCGTCTCCGTGATCCGCTCCGACCTCTTCGGCGAGCGGGTCGAGCAGGAGCCCGCGAGCAAGCCGTCGAAGCGATCGGCCAAGCCACCGAAGAAGCGGCGCGGCGCGCCGAGCCAGCTCGTGATCAGCGAGGGGGTCAACGCCGGGGTCTCGGTGTCACTGGCCCACGATCCGGTCCTGCTCGGTCGAGGCGCGGACGCGACGATCCGGCTCGACGACGACTATGTCTCCACCCGGCACGCCCGCTTCGTGCCGCACGGCGAGGACTGGTACGTCGAGGACCTCGGCTCGACCAACGGCACCTACATCGGCAGTCAACGGCTCACCGCCCCGATGGTCGTGTCGATCGGTGTTCAGGTGCGGCTGGGCAAGACCATCGCAGAGCTGAAGAAGTAGCCGATGGCCCTCTCCCTGCGGACCGGCGCCTTCTCCGACATCGGACGGACGCGCAAGAAGAACGACGACTCCGGCTATGCCGGCACGCATTTCGTGATGGTGGCCGACGGCATGGGTGGGGCGCCGGCTGGCGACCTCGCCTCAGCGGTCGCGGTACAGACCATGCAGCGCCTCGACGCGCCGGCGCCCGACGATCTCCTGCAAGCCCTGGCCGGTGCCGTGCACCGTGCCAACGACCGGCTCACCGAGCTGATCGAAGAGGATCCCTCCGTCGAGGGCATGGGTACGACGGTGACCGCTGTCCTGTTCGTCGGGGACCAGATCGGGATCGCACACCTGGGAGACTCCCGCGGCTACCTGTGGCGCGACGGGGAGCTCATCCCGCTCACGAGTGACCACACCTGGGTGCAGAGCCTGATCGACGAGGGCCGGATCACCGAAGACGAGGCCAAGACCCACTCGCATCGGTCGTTGCTGCTGAAGGTGCTCGACGGCCGGCACGACAACGAGCCGGACCTCAGTGTGTTCGACGTACGCCCAGGGGACCGGATCCTGTTGTGCTCCGACGGGCTGAGCGGATTCGTCGAGCTCGACCGGATCGCCGAGGCCCTCAGCGCCGGCGAGGCACAGGAGGTGAGCCGAGAGCTCACCCAGCTGGCGCTCGACTCGCACAGCACCGACAACGTCACCGTGGTCGTCGCCGATGTCGTGGACGAGCCGATGTCTGACACCTTCGTGCCGTTGGTGGTCGGGTCGGCCGCCGAGGAGACCCCGGGTCGGATCGGCCGGATCCGCAGCTGGGCGCAGCGCGACCACGTCGACCGCAACGAGGCACTCGTCGACGCTGAGCTCGATCCGGAGGAGCGCCGCTACGCACCGCGCGAACCGGGCCGATTCCGTTGGCTCAAGCGGGTACTGGTGCTCGGCGCCGTGCTGGCGCTGGTTGCCGTGATCGGTATCTACTCCTACTCCTGGTCGCAGGAGCAGTACTACGTCGGAGAGCACGACGGCCAGGTCGCGATCTTCCAAGGCGTACAGGAGGACCTTCCCGGCATCGACCTCAACTCGGTCTACCGGGTCGAGGACATCTCCCTCGACTCACTGCCGAGCTTCCGTCGCAGCCAGGTGATCGAGGGTATGACGGCCGGCGACCTCGACGACGCCGAGCGCATCGTGAGCCAGCTCGAGACCTTCGCCGACCAGTGCGCCGGCCAGGTCGCGGAGTCCTCCCCGAGCCCGACCAGGACGAGTCCCCGGCCCTCCGGCGGCAACAGCGCACCCGACGCCTCGGCGCCTACCCGGGGCCAGGGTTCCGGCGGCACCGATCGGCCCATCACCCCGGACCGGAGCGGCAGCACCCAGCGCCCCGCCACTCAACGCCCCACCACCCTGGTCTCACCCGACGCCTCGGCGACGGCCGACGGCCAACAGGACGCCGAGGACGAGTGCGCGGGTGTGTCTCCCGAGTCGGAGACCGGATCGTGACCGCCGGAGTCGCCACCCCGAGTGGCCTGGTGGGCGCCCTGGTGCCGCGCAAGCGCCGTGGCGTCGAAGCGCTGCTGCTCTTCCTGGCGCTGGTGCTGGGAGTCGGGTCCTACGCCTTAGTCGGGCTCGGCGTCGACGAGGAGCTGCCCACCGACCTGATCCCGTACGGCGGCGGCCTGGTCGTGCTGGCGATCATCAGCCACATCGTGGTGCGGCTGCGAGCGCCGTACGCGGACCCGGTCATCCTGCCGGCGGTCGTGGCACTCAACGGGATCGGGCTGGCGATGATCCACCGCATCGACCTGGCCCGGGACACCTCGTTCGCCGCCCAGCAGCTGATGTGGACCGCGATCTCGGTCGCCGGTTTCGTCGCCACTCTCCTCGTGGTCCGAGACCACCGCCGCCTCCAGGCCTTCACCTACACGATGGGACTCACCGGTCTGGTGCTGTTGCTGCTGCCGCTGCTGCCGGTCATCGGCTTGCAGGTGAACGGCGCGCGGATCTGGATCTCCGTCGGCGGCTTCTCGTTCCAGCCCGGCGAGATCGCCAAGATCTGTCTGGCGATCTTCTTCGCCGGCTATCTGGTGGTCAAGCGCGACGCGCTCGCGCTGGCCGGCCGGCGGGTGCTCGGCATCGACCTGCCCCGCGGCCGTGACCTGGGACCCATCCTGTTGATGTGGCTGATCAGCCTGGGCGTCCTGGTCTTCCAGCGCGACCTGGGCTCGTCGCTGCTCTTCTTCGGGCTCTTCGTCGTACTGCTCTACGTCGCCACCGAGCGCCCCAGCTGGCTCATCGTGGGTGGGGCGCTGTTCGCGGCCGGCTCGTACTTCGGCTACCTCGCGTTCGGCCATGTGCAGACACGGGTCGACGGCTGGCTCAATCCGTTCAGTGACTACGACGCCTACTACCAGATCGTGCAGGGCCAGTACTCGCTCGCCTGGGGCGGCATCCTCGGCCGCGGCTGGGGGCAAGGCAGTCCGGAGATCACGCCGTTCTCCTACACCGACTTCATCGCCACGTCGCTCGGTGAAGAGCTCGGGCTCACCGGCCTGATGGCGATCGTGCTGATCTACGCACTGATCGTCGAGCGCGGCTTCCGGACCGCCTTGGTGTGCCGCGACCCGTTCGGCAAGCTGCTCGCGATCGGCCTGACGATGGCGCTGGCGCTGCAGGTCTTCATCGTGGTCGGCGGGGTCACGAATCTCATCCCGCTCACCGGTCTCACCACGCCGTTCCTCTCCTACGGCGGCTCGTCCCTGGTCGCCAACTGGATCATCGTGGCGCTCTTCCTGCGCATCAGCGACCTTGCCCGCCGGCCGGCGCCCGACCTGCGACCGCCCTCCGCCGACGACGAGACCCAGGTGGTGAGCCTGCGGTGAACCGCCCGATCCGAACGCTCGCCGTCGGCTGCCTGGTGCTGTTCGGGCTGCTGCTCGCCAACATCAACTACATCCAGGTCTTCCGGGCCGACAGCCTCAACGAGAGCAACCGCAACACACGTGCCCGCGAAGCCGAGTGCGCGCGTGAGCGTGGGCCGATCCTCGTCGGCAACGAGGCGGTTGCCCGGAGCGTTCCCTCCAATGACAGCCTGAAGTTCCAGCGCCGCTACTCCCAGGTGGAGCTGTACGCACCGCTGACCGGCTTCTTCTCCTGCATCTTCGGCACCAGCGCGCTGGAGTTCTCGCAGAACTCCGTGCTGTCCGGCAGTGACCCCGACCTCTTTCTCAACCGCTTCATCGACCTGATCGGCAACGAGCAGCCCAAGGGCGGGAGCGTCTCGCTCACGATCGACCCGCGGGCACAGCAAGCAGCCCTCGACGGGCTGACGGCTCTCGGCGCCGGCACGCAGGGGGCGGTTGCGGCCATCGATCCCGAGACGGGGGCGATCCTCGCGATGGTGAGTACGCCGTCGTACAACCCCAACCTGATTGCGGACCACAACGTGGCGAGAGCCGAGGCCGCCTTCCAGCGGATCAACGATGCGGCGGACGATCGCGCGCTCAACCGGGCGACCCAGGACATCTGGCCGCCCGGCTCGACCTTCAAGATCGTCGTCACGGCAGCCGCACTGAGCAACGGATACACGCCGGACTCGATCGTGAAGGGTGGTCGCGTCTTCGACATGCCCGAGTCCAGCGACACGATCCAGAACGAAGGGGGCTCGGACTGCGGCGGGGAGGAGATCACCCTGACCGAGGCGTTGGCGGTCTCGTGCAACGTGTCCTTCGCCGACCTCGGCCTCAAGCTGGGTCAGGACGACCTGCGCAGCCAGGCTGAGGCGTTCGGCTTCGGTGAGGACTACCTTGACGAGCTGCCGCTGGCCGAGAGCGTGTTCCCCGAGGATCTCGACGAGCCGAGTCTGGCGCTCTCGTCGATCGGTCAGTACGAGGTGGCGGCGACCCCGCTGCAGATGGCGATGGTGACCGGCGGGATCGCCAACGGGGGCAACGTCATGCAGCCGTACGTCGTGGAACAGGTGCGCGCGCCGGACCTGGACCTCCTCGAGGAGGCGGATCCCAGCGTGCTGAGCTCGGCGACCTCGGAGACCGTCGCCGACGACCTGACCCAAATGATGGTCGAGGTGGTCGAGGACGGCACCGCTGACGAGGTCCAGATCGAAGGGAACCAGCGTTGCCGGCAAGACCGGTACCGCCAACAGCGCGGACGAGCGCAACCCCTACGCCTGGATGGTCAGCTTCGCTCCGGCCGACGATCCGCAGGTTGCGGTCGCGGTGTTCATCGAGTCAGCACCGGGTATCGCCCGCGAGGACATCAGCGGTGGCGGCGTGGCGGGTCCGATCGCCAAGCAGGTGATGGAGGCGGTGATCAACCGATGATGACGGTGGGCTCGGGCCGCTACCGACTGGACCGGAGGATCGCCTCGGGCGGCATGGGCGAGGTATGGCATGCCACCGACGCAGCACTCGGTCGCGAGGTCGCGGTCAAGCTGTTGCACCGCAACCTCTCCGACGACCCCACGTTCCGCGCACGCTTCGAGGCCGAGGCGCGGCACGCGGCGTCCTTGCATGACCCACACATCGCCACCGTCTTCGACTTCGGGGACGAGCAGGACGCGCAGGGTCAGCATCGTGGCTACCTGGTCATGGAGTACGTCGACGGGCAGCCGCTGTCGGCTCTGCTCCGTGGCCCGCTGCCTCCGGCGCAGACCGTGCACCTGATGTCCCAGGTCGGTGACGCCCTCGCGGTTGCCCACGCAGCCGGCATCGTCCACCGGGACGTCAAGCCGGCGAACTTCCTCGTCACCCCTAGTGGCCAGGTCAAGATCACCGACTTCGGGGTCGCCCGGGCCAAGGGGGCAAGCTCGCTCACCGAGACCGGCACCGTCATCGGCACCGCCTCCTACGTCGCTCCCGAGGTCGCCGAGGGACGGGAGGCGACGCCACAGAGCGACGTGTACTCGCTCGGGGTCGTCATCTACGAGTGCCTCGCCGGGCGCCGCCCGTTCACCGCCGACAGCCCGGTCGCTGTGGCGATCGCACATCTGCGCGAGCCGCCACCACCGCTGCCCGACACCGTGCCCCCGGCACTGCGCGCCGTGGTCATGCAGGCCCTGGCGAAAGATCCGGCCGAGCGTCCCGGCGGTGCTGCGGTGTTCGCAGCGCAGCTGCGTCAGGCGGGGGACGGCGTCAAGGTCGACCCCACGGTGGCGATGCCTCTCGCCGGCGCGGCCGGCGACGGTACGAGCGTGTTGCCCGTCGTACAACCGGGGCCGGAGGACGACCCCGGGGAGCGACGCCGGAGGTGGCCCTGGATCGTTGTCGCGGCCGCCATCGCGCTCATCATCGCGGCCGGGTTCGCGATCGCGCAGCTGGTCGACGACCCGGAGTCGACTGCCCCTGCCGGACAGGACACCGCCGACAGTCGGACCGAGACTGACGACCAGGCCACGTCGGCACCGCAGGACACGTCGACCGAGGCGACCGAGACGACCGAGCCGCCGGAGCCGACGACCGAGCCGGAGCCCACGACCGAACCAACGACCGAGGCGACCACCTCGGAGTCGACGGATGCCGAGACGGTCCTGGTCGACGCGGACGACTACGTCGGTCTGGACATCAAGGACGCGGAGCAGCAGTTGAAGGACCTCGGTCTGCGGCCCAAGAAGGAGTCCATCGACGGAGAGGGCGAGCCGGACACTGTCGCCGACGTGCAACCGACGGGGGAGCTGCCCCTCGGGAGCGAGGTGACCTTGTTCTTCTGGAGCGACACGGGTCCTCCGGAGGACCAGCCCGGTGCGGAGAGCGATGACGACGAATGACCTGCCAGCAGGGAGCCTGACGTGACGACCGAGCCCACAGTCATCGGCAACGGCCGGTACGAGCTGTCGACGCTGCTCGGTCGCGGAGGCATGGCCGAAGTGCGCCGCGCCAAGGATCTGCGCCTCGGGCGCACGGTGGCGGTCAAGCGACTCCGTGCCGACCTGGCCAGCGATCCGACGTTCCAGGCACGGTTCCGGCGCGAGGCGCAGTCGGCGGCCTCCCTCAACCATCCGACGGTCGTCGCGGTGTACGACACCGGGGAGGAGTCGGCACCCGACGACCCGAGCCTGTCCCTGCCGTACATCGTCATGGAGTGTGTCGAGGGGCGGACCCTGCGGGACATCCTGCGCGAGGGGCGCAAGATCCTGCCCGAGCGGGCGCTGGAGATCATCGCCTCGGTGCTGTCGGCGCTCGACTACAGCCATCGCGCCGGCATCATCCACCGTGACATCAAGCCGGCCAACGTGATGCTGACCCCCACCGGTGACGTCAAGGTCATGGATTTCGGCATCGCCCGCGCCGTGGCCGACTCCTCCGCCGCGATGACCCAGACCGCGGCCGTCGTGGGTACGGCGCAGTACCTCTCCCCGGAGCAGGCCCGAGGTGAGCAGGTTGACGCCCGTAGCGACCTGTACTCGACCGGCTGCCTGCTCTACGAGCTGCTCACCGGGCGGCCTCCGTTCATCGGAGACTCGCCGGTGTCGGTGGCGTACCAGCACGTGCGCGAAGATGCCGCCCCGCCGTCGACGTACGACCCGGAGGTCACCCCGGCGATCGACGCGATCACCATGAAGGCACTCGCCAAGCGCCTGGACGAGCGCTACCAGAGTGCCGCCGAGATGCGTGCCGACATCGAGCGGGCGCTGGACGACCGTCCGGTGCTCGCCCCCGCGATCGCGACCGAGGAGACCGAGCACTTCCTGCCGCCGACGCCGGACGAGGCAGCGCCCACCGCGGTGACGGCGGCGGTCACCAGCACCGGTGACATGGAGCCGGTCACGAGCACCAAACGACGCTGGTGGATCGTCGCCCTCGCCCTGCTGGTGGCGGCCGCCATCGCGGCGCTGATCCTGGTGCCGCGGCTCACCGCCGACGACCCGCCAGCGCAGGTCGAGGTACCCGACATCCGGGAGCTCACCCTCGGCCAGGCCGAGCGGGTGCTGTCAGCGGAGGGCCTGGAGATCGGGCAGCAGGAGCAGGGATTCAGCGCCACCGTGCCCGAGGGTCAGATCCTCCGACAGAGCATTGCCGCCGGCGAGCAGGTCGACGAGGGCACCGAGATCGACGTGACGGTGTCGGCCGGGGCCAGGGAAGAGGTGATCCCCGACGTCACCGGCGGATCGTTCCAGCAGGCGCAGGAGCGGCTCGAGGAACTCGGCTTCAATGTCGTGCCGGAGGTCGACGACGAGAGCACCGAGCGTCGCAACCAGGTCGTCTCGACCGACCCGAATGCCGGTGTCAGCCTGCCGGTGGGCTCGGACGTCACGGTCGTCTACTCGGCGGGATTCGTGCGGGTGCCCTCGGTGCTCGGCCTCGACGAGGACGACGCAACGGATCTCCTTGAAGACCGCGGCTTCCAGCCCGTGGACTCTGATATCCGGAGCGACCAGCCGGAGGGGACCGTGGTCGGCCAGGACCCTCAAGCCGGCACCCAGCGGCCGTTCGGTTCCGTCATCACGTTTGACGTCTCCCTGGGTCCGGAGGAAACCACACCGACCGAGACGACGCCTCCTACGACGCCTGAGACCTCAGCGACGGAGACCACGGAGACCACGGAGACGACTCAGACCACCGAGACGACCGAGACCACCGAGACGACCGAGACCAGCCCGTGAGCGCACTCCGGCTGCCCGGCGGGACGAATCCGGAACCAGTTCTGCAAACGCCTTGTGAGCGCACGGCGGGCGACGGACACTGGAAGCACGTCCGAGCTGCGGGACTCGGGGCCGGGACCGAAACCTGACGCGCCGACCGTCGAGTCCCTGCAGGCGGTGCTTGGGCGTGCCGCAGAAGGACGGGACCATGCTGTGGGTCGTGACCATCGTCGCCGCTTTGGCGTTCTGGATGTTGTCGAGCCTGGTGCTGCCCCGGCAGCGCTGGCACTGGCAGGTGCGTCTCGTGGAGGCGATCGGCCGGGTGAGGGACCGGGTCCTCCGGCGGCCGGACCCGCCGCCTGACCCCTTCGAGTCACTGCGGCTGCAGAGCCGGCTCGGTGTGCTCGCCAGCGAGATTCGCAGCCTCGAGTCCGACCCTGCCGTCTACGCCAAGCGGCACCGACTTCTCGCGCTCAGGGCGGCGTACGACGACTTGCTCGGCGAGGGCTGCCGACTCGCCGGCATACCCGGTGGTGCGCACGAGGAGTCCGACGACGCGAAGCGGCGCTGGCGAGAGGAGCAGGAGCTGGCCTCTCGGGGGTGGTCCTGGTAGCTGCGCTGCCGCGGCGGCGCGGCCGGCGTGCTCACTCGTCGGGTACGGCGCCAGCCCGGGCGAACTCGAGGTCAGGCGTGCCGGTGAAGGCCGGGAGGGCCAAGTCCTCACCGGGCACGAGGGACCAGCCCAGCGCGTACTGCTCGACGTCTGCCCGGTAGGCCTGCACCTGCGGTGAGGTGAGCAGCGCATCATACATTCGTGCGTCGTCGCCGACTGCCACGATCTCGTAGGGCGGGGCGTAGGGCACTCCTTGCAGCAGCACGCTGTTGCCCACGCACTTGATGCCGGTGGTGCTGATGATGCGCTGGCCCTGCAAGCTGATGCCCTCGGCGCCACCCGCCCACATCGCGTTAACGACGGCCTGGAGGTCCTCCTGGTGGACCAGCAGCCGATTGGTGTCGAAGCCCTCCGGCAGACTCTGGTCCAGCGGGGCGTCGTCGAGCGTCACGGTCAGCCCCGGGCCTGCAAGGCCGGTCATCCCCGCCGACACGGCGAGCTCATCGATCTGCCGCTCCAGCTCGCGGAGTCGCGGGCTGTCGATCTCCGCCGTGAGGCGCGCGATGTCCTCCTCGACCGTGTCGATCCGATCGTTCAGCTGCTCAGCGTCGGTTCGCTGGGCGGCGACGATGTCGACGAGCTCGGTGCTGCGGCCACCGCGCAGGTCGGTGCCCCGGGCGTTGACCATGCTGGTGGTCGCCAGCAGTCCGACGCAGGCGCAGGCGACAGGGACGGCGAACCGCCAGGCTCGTGAGGACCGGGTCCGCGGATTGTCCGTGCCGCTCTCCTGAGCGTCCTGACTGCCCGTGCGGCTGTCCTGGGTGTCCTGACCGCTCGGCCCGCTGTCCTGCGTGTAACGACTGCCCTGGGGGTCCTGGCTGTCCTGGGTACTTGGCCGGTGCGGTGCACGGCCGCGAGTGTGTAGCCGGGCGAGGAGCCCGCCCGCCGTGCGCAGGCGCGCGAGCACCCCCGGGCGTGGGGTCGGCTCGGCCATGGTGGGTCCTCGATCGGCGGGCTCTGGTCGGGGGACGGTGGTGAGCAGTCCTGTCTCGCGCGCAGGTCCGCAGGGGTTACGCTAGCCGACGTACGTCTCAACGCTCGACCAGGAGTGACAGTGCCCGAGTCCCGCTCACGCAAGAAGGGCGAGTACACGCCCCCGACGACCAGCAAGAAGCCAGTGCGTGTCGGCAGCGCTCGGTGGGTTGCGCCGGTCATGGTGGCCTGCTGGGTCATCGGTCTGGCCTGGATCGTGACCTACTACATCAACCCCGACCTCAAGTACCTGCGCGACCTTGGCGACTGGAACCTCTTGGTGGGCATGGGACTGATCGCTGTCGGCTTCGTCTTCTCCACCAAGTGGGAGTGATTCGCCGACCGTTCACCTCGGCGTCACCTGCTGGACTTACACCGATGTAGTTCTCCACAGTGGTTATCCCCAGTGTGGAAACTCGGCCACGACGGTACGGCCCCTCGCTGGCCTCCAGCCCGCCGGCGCGCCGGCGGACGACTCCCCGGGACCCACGTCCCCCGGACGAGAATCGCTCCCGCCACCCGAACCCTCCGGCGCGCCGGACTATCGCGTCGGTCGACGGACACCTGCCCGTGACGATCCACGCGCGCGGATTTGTCACCGGAACCGGATGGTCCGACGTTCCGAATGATCAGTCCGATTAATGATTCGGCGGACCGGACCATCCGCCTGCCGTGAACGTCACCCTCGCCCGAGCAACACAGCTGCGCGTCAGCTGAGCTGGGGCACCCGCAGCACGGTCAGGATCAGGGCGAGCACGAGCATGCCGCCGACCAGCGCCACGTGCAGCACAGTGCGCCGACCGCGCGGCGCGTAGGCGTATCCCGCGCCCAGCACCAGCCCGGACACCAGGCCGCCGAGATGCGCCTGCCAGGAGATTCCGTCGACCTGGAAGGTGATGAAGAGGTTCAGAGCGAGCAGCAGCAACAGCTGCGAGACGTCGCGCCGCTGCTTGAGCAGGATCACCAGTGACGCCCCGAACAAGCCGAAGACCGATCCTGAGGCGCCAAGCGACAAGCTGGCCGGCTCCGCCAGCCACAGCACGGTCACCGAGCCCATCAGGCCGGTGATCAGGTACAGCGCCAGGAAGCGCCATCGGCCCAGCACCGTCTCGAGGAACGTGCCGAAGATCCACACCCCGATCATGTTCAGCAGCAGGTGCAACACCCCGACGTGCAGGAAGGTCGAGCTGACCAACTGCCAGTACGCGCCCTGGGCCACGCCGTCACCGATCGGCAGACTGGCCTCGCCGTCCGGGCGAAGTCCCATCGTGAGCACGAAGTCCCCGCCGCCCGGGCCGCTCGTCAGGTTGGCGATGACGAAGAACACCACGTTGACTGCGATGATCGTGACCGTCACCACCGTGCCACGGGTGTTGATCCGGCCACCGAACGCCGTCCGTGCTTCACGCCGGGTCTCGGCACCAGCTCGCACACATTCGGGACAGTGGAATCCCACCGACGCCGACCGCATGCAGTCAGGGCAGATCGGTCGGCCGCACCGCTGGCATGAGATGTAGGTCTCGCGCTCGGGGTGGCGGTAACAGTGCGGAATGGTCTCGGCGCCTTGTGCGGCCGGGTCGATGCTCATGGGCTCAGGCAGTCACCGAGGTCAGGCGCCGTGGATCTCGACGCGCTCGATCACCACGGGCTCGGCCGGGCGGTCGCCACGGTCGGTTGGTGTATGCGCGATGGAGTCGACCACGTCCCGGCTCGCCTGGCCGGCCACCTCGCCGAAGATCGTGTGCCGCATGTTGAGGTGCGGGGTCGGCCCGACGGTGATGAAGAACTGCGAGCCGTTGGTCCCTGGCCCGGCGTTGGCCATCGCCAGCAGGTAGGGCTTGGAGAACTGCAGCTCGGGGTGGAACTCGTCCTTGAACTGGTAGCCGGGGCCACCTCGGCCGTCACCCTGCGGACAACCACCCTGGATCATGAAGCCGTCGATGACGCGGTGGAAGATCAGCCCGTCGTAGAAGCGGTCGGTCGACGTCCGACCCGACTTCGGGTCGGTCCACTCCTGGGTGCCCTCCGCCAGTCCCACGAAGTTCTTCACCGTGGTCGGCGCATGGTTGGGGAACAGCGTGAGGACGATGTCTCCACGGTTTGTCTTCAGGGTCGCACTGACATCAGCGGCCACGATCCACCTTTTCATCGTCGAGGTGCACGGAGACACGATCTCCGTACGTCGGCACGTCCATCCTTACATGCCCCGACAAGCCCGGATGCGGCGCGCTGACCCACCGGTAGGGTGGCCGACAGGAGTGTTCTCACGACAGGCCTGAGGTGCGCCCGAATGGGTACACGCAGTTGGGTACGCACCGAGCAGCGGGCCTGGCTGGGTCCGCGCGACACGCACCACCGACGACCAACCCAAACCAGACGACATGCCACAGATGAAGCCCAACAGGAGGACCGATCGTGATGCTGAAGAAGAAGCGCTCCCGGATGGCCGAGATGGCCGACGACGCCACCAGCACGTTCAAGCCCAAGGCAGACCTGGCGATGGAGAAGCTTGGCACCGCGACCGAGCAGGCCAAGACCACCATGACCGACACCGTGGTCCCCGCCGTGCAGACCACCATGACCGACACGGTGAAGCCGGCCCTCCAAGAGGCGAAGGACAAGATCGTCCCGGCCATCCAGGACGCGAAGGACAAGATCGTTCCCGTCGCGGAGCAGGCGTTCGCCGAGACCAAACAGAAGACCCGCCAGGCTGCTGAGAAGGCCGGAGTCATCGAGGAGCAGAAGAAGAGCCACAAGCTCCGCAACTTCGTCATCCTGCTCGGGCTCGGAGGCGCGGTCGCCTACGCCTACACCAAGCTCACCGGCAAGCAGGCCGACCCCGCGTGGACGCCGAGCACGAGCGACAATGTCGGCTCAGCGCGTCACGTCGCCGCACCCGTCGACGAGTCCGATACGGCTCCGACCGCGCCCCTGGCGTCGGAGGAGACCGTCGAGTCGTCGGAGCCGACGACCCCCGACGAGCCGCTGGAGAAGAAGGACGTCAGCTGAGCTGACCTGCGGCACGCTCCGTCGCCAGCTCTGACTCGACCTCGCGGGAGACCCTGCGCTCGGCCCAGAACGACAAGAACGGCACGGTGCCGGCCAGCATCACCAGCACGATCCGGCCGAGACCCCACCGCACCTTGAAGCCGAGGTTGGCGGTCGCAACCATGTACACCATGTAGAGGAATCCATGGACCGGGCTCCAGGCCTCTGACAACCGCGGCCGGTCGAAGCCGTACCGCAGCACCATCCCCAGCACGAGCAGCAACAGCCCGATGCCCACCACGATGGCCATCACCTTGAAGAAGGTCAGGGCGCGCCGCACGGTGGCGGGCTCGGCGGTGCTGGTCACGGCTCCGACGCTATCCCACCGGGTCGGGCGGCTTCGCTGTCGGTCACGGCGGCCTGGACGTCATCCCGGCGCGCTGTCTCGGACGGTACGTCGCCGCCGCTGTCGCGCACGACCCGCCACCACATGAACGCCACGAATGCAGCGAACACCCACCACTGCAAGGCATAGGCGAGGTTGCGGAGCCCGGCGAGCAGCGACGGCTCGGGCGTGGGCGGCTCGACCGGGGGCAGAAGCTCAGTCGGGTCGCTGCTGCGCAACACGACGTAGCCGGAGTACAGGTCTCGGTCGAAGTCCTCCACCAGCGCCGGGATCCGCAGCCCCTCGGCAACTCGGGCGTCGTCAGCAGAGCCGCCTTCGGGTGATGTCGGTTCGAGCACTCCCTCCACGGTGACCGTCCTTGGGGGCGCCTCGGCTTCGGCCCGGTCGCTGGAGCCGCGCACCACGAGGATCGCAGAACCCGTGTCGTCCACCAGTGGCGTCGCGACGGCGTACGTGTCGTCGTGTCCGGGAAAGTCGGTGACGAAGAGCTGTTGACCGACGTCGTAGCGACCGGTCACTGTCACGGGCCGCCCGATGCCGTCGGAGGGAAACGCCTGGTCGGGACCGAACAGCTCCGACAGCGGCACCGGGTCACGCTCCAGTCGCTCCGCGCCATCACGCTGCTGGCGCTCGTCGAAGACGCTGAGCTGCCACAGTCCGAGCACGGACATGGCACCGATCAGCACCAGGGCGATGACACCGAGCCCGACAGCCCGGCGACCGAACCACCGACGCACTACGCTCTGCTCCGCGGCGCAGCGGGCGGAAGGCGGCCAAGCACGCCTCGGGTCGTCGCCATGGCCTCAGTCTCTCACCGCGTCCGGCCGCCCCGCCGGCTCGTTAGTCGCGCGGCAGGCTCCGCACGGCCGGCGCGAAGTCGCTGTTGCCTGCCCGGCTGATGCCGAACTGGACGAACACTCGTGGCCGGGCATGTCTCTTCAAGCAGCTGGTCGACACCGCCAGCCGGATCGAGCTGTCGTTCCAGTTGCCGGACACCTGGTCGCAGTCACGTCGATGCAGGTCGAAGTGATCGAAGTAGAACAGCGCCACTCGGGCGGGCTGTCCGACCCGCTTGACGATGCGGACGACGTAGCCGGCCTCGAAGATCTCGAACCGAGAGATGCTGAGCGCCGCGGTCCCGTACCGGCCCAGGTCCGGGATGCGGGCGCGAACCTTGACCCGGCCGTCGGCGTACGTGTAGGTCGCTCTGGTGATGTCGATGCGCGCTGGAGCATCACCGGTCCGGTCTTGCTTGACTCGCGTCGCCGCGTGAGCGGGTGTGCCGGTGAGCGGCAGCAACAGGCTGATGAGTGCGGCTCCGACGACGAGCTTCGGTGTTCGCATGTCTCCCCCGGGGTGTCGAGCGCCGGCCAGCTCGGGTCGGCTGCGTGGTGCGACAGGAGCGCCGCATGGTCATCCGACCATCCCACGACCGCGACGAGTATGCACCACAGACACATGCATGGCGTGGGTGAGCGGGCGGACGGAAAGGCCGCGTTCTGCTCCTCTCTGCTGTCGTGCGACTGCGCTGCGTCACCGTTTCGGAAGCGGGCTGTTTCGCCTTCCCCGTAAGCGTTTGACAGAACTTCTACCCTCAGGGTGGACGAGGCGTCGCGCTGGGCACGGCTCGGAACAGTGGAGGGGTGCCGTGCGACGGATTCGAGGGCTCATCATCACCGGACTCACGACTGCAGCCGTAGTGGTGGCGACGCCTGCGGCTGCCCTTGAGGACATAGGTGACTGGGGGATGAACGAGACGTCCGGTCCGACGATGTTCGACGACTCGGTCAACGAGTTGGACGGCTACATCGGAAGCTCTGTCAGGGTCAACTGGGGTGGCGCGGGGGTATATCACTTCGAAGGGCCCCTCAACGTGCAGAACCGCGAACGGCTGGTCTTAGTAGACGACGAGGAAACGGACATGCTCGACCCCCTGAACGGTACCTACTCGGTGACGGTGCGCTTCCGGACGAGTGGTTCGCGTCCGAACATCCTGCAGAAGGGCCAGTCGGAGGACTCCGGCGGCATGTGGAAGCTCGTGGTCCACACCGGATGGCCGCGCTGCCACTACCGCGACGCGAGCCACAACACGAAGGCGATCGGCTTCAGGAAGTCGCCCGACCCGAACGCCAAGGTCGATGACGGCGACTGGCACGTCCTGCGTTGCGTGCGCAACCTCAACTCCGTCTGCGTCTACCTGGACGAGGGCACCTCGACGGCAATGAGCAAGTGCATCAACGGCAGCATCGGCAGTATCGACAACAAGTGGCCGCTGTCCATCGGCGGCAAGATGCGCTGCGACCCGGCCCGGGCGTCCACGACCTGCGACTACTTCAACGGCGACATCGACTGGGTGCGCATCGAGAGACCCTGAGCCTGGTAACCGTGGGGATGGAGGGTCCCTCGCTCACGTGAACGGGTGCTGCCGACGGTGACCCTGCACAATGTGACCCGTGGGCACGACAGTCACGGACGCCGTTTCGACGAGCGAGCGGACTCGCGTGCCGTGGGTGACCCACCTGCTTGGCGCTCTCTTGGGAGCCGCCTACGCCATCAACGCAGAGGTCCGAGAGTTCGGGCTGCGCGGAGACTGGGAGTGGCACGTGGGCATCGCACCGGTCCTGGTCGCGGTGTACGTCGCGGTGTCGCTCCCCTTTGCCGCGACCGAGGCATGGTTGGTGCTGTCCCGCCATTCGCTGTGGTGGGCTCGGGGAATGGTGATCGTGGGCACCTGGATCGCCATGGTGCTGGGCTTCTTGCCGTTTCACCTGCGGCTCGTCGGTGATGACAGTCCGGCTGAGCGCCAGTATCTGATCACGTCCCTGCTGGCCTATGTCCCGATGGTGACGCTGTTCCTCGCGCTGACGTACGTCATCTGCTGGTTAGTCCTCCGATGGAGGCGCCGCCGCGATGACGCGCGACAGGTTGGGGTCTACTCCCCCACGTAGGCCGGGTGAGCCGTGTGGAGACGAAGGGACTCGAACCCTCAACCCCCTGCTTGCAAAGCAGGTGCGCTACCAGTTGCGCCACGTCCCCGGACGGGCCGGGCGCCGCCTCTCAGCGGCTGGACTCGACCCGATCGGTCGCCTCGGCCCAGAGATCTGCCTCGTTCTTCTGGCCGTTGACCTTGTCGTAGATCACCTTCGCCACGGCTGCGGCGGCAGCGAGGGTCAGTAGTTTCTTGAGCATGGTTCCGCCTATCTCAGTGTCCGACAGTGGGCCTAAGAGGACTTGAACCTCTGACCTCTTCCTTATCAGGGAAGCGCTCTAACCGTCTGAGCTATAGGCCCGGGAAGCAGCTCGGCCGCCGAGGAAGATTACCCCATCGGCAACCCGCCGCCCAAACCGCCAGGAGCCCGCCGGGGAGCCGGAGAACGCGCCCTACTCGATGTCCTCCGCGAGCGTCACTTCGATGCCGCCGAGCAGCGAGGCGCCCATGTTGTAGACGAACGCGCCGAGCGTCGCCAGCGCGGTGATCAGCACCACGTCGACCGCCGCGATGAGCATGGTGATGCCCAGCACCCGACTCATGCCGACGTAATCGGTGATGTCGAACTGCTCGCCGTCCTCCTGCCGGTACAACTCGTTGGCCGTCTCGTTGACCGCATCCCAGAGCCCCGCCGCGTTCATGATCGAGAACACCAGGAACACCGCGACCACGCACATGATCCCGAACGCGATCGAGAGCAGGAACGACACCTTCGTCACCGACCAAGGGTCGACCCGCACCAGGTGCAGCTTCGCCCGCCGGATCGTCCGGGGACCCTTGCCCTTGCCGCGCCTGGGTGGCTTGGTCACCGTCGGCTGCTGTGGCGGTGCCGCCGGCGCCGGACCTCCTGCCGCTGGCTGCTGCGGTGGCGCGGGTTGCAGCGGCGGCGGAGCCGTCGCGGTCTGCGGTGCAGCGGTGTTGAGCGTCGGCGCGGCATGGGCCGGCTGTCGCGGAGCGGCGTGCTTGGTGCGTTGATCTGCCCGGGCGTCGAACGCCGGCAGGCTCGGCTGCGTCGCCGTCTCTGCGGACTGCGGAGTCCTGCCCAGGGAACGCCGCGGCACCAGGGGTGCGTTGTCGCCGGTGTTGCTCATCGGGGCTGGTCCTCCTGCCCATCGTTCGGGGTGTCGGCCTCGGCACTCTCGATGAGCTCCTCGACCACGTCGGGCTCGGAGTTCCGGGCGATCGCAACCACCGAGTCCGAGTCTCCGACGCTGACGAACTTCACCCCCATGGTGTCACGACCCTTGGCCGGAACCTCAATCACCGGCGAACGCGTCACCTGGCCATTGGCCTTGACCGACAGCACCTCGTCGCGTTCGGCCACCACGATCGCACCGATCAGCGACCCCCGCTCGTCTCCCATCTTCATGGCCTTGATGCCCAGCCCGCCGCGACCCTGAGTCCGGTACGCCGACACCGCCGATCGCTTCGCGAAGCCCCCGTCTGTGACGGTGAACACAAACTGGGCAGGGGCTTCGCCGGCATCCTCGGCGGCGACCTGCTCGGCGCGGATCACACTCATCGACAGCAGCTCGTCGCCGCCGCGGAACTTCATCCCGGTGACACCCGAGGTGACCCGACCCATCGGTCGAAGTTGCCCGTCGTGTGCGGTGAAGCGCACCGACTGCGCCTTCCGCGAGACCAGCAGCAGGTCGTCCTCGGCCGACACCAGCTCGGCGCCGATCAGCTCGTCATCGTCGTCGCGGAAGTTGATCGCGATGACCCCGGCCTGGCGAGGCGAGTTGTACTCCGTCAGCCGGGTCTTCTTGACCAGGCCCCGCTTCGTCGCCAGCACCAGGTACGGCGCCTGCTCGTAGTCGCGGATCGCCAGCACCTGCGCGATCTCCTCGTCCGGGAGGAAGGACAGCAGCCCGGCCACGTGACTGCCCTTGGCATCCCGCGCCGCCTCCGGCAGCTGCCAGGCCTTGGTCCGATAGACGCGACCCGCGTTGGTGAAGAACAACAGCCAGTGGTGGTTGGTCGTCGCGAAGAAGTGGTCCACCACGTCGTCAGCCCGCAGCGTCGCCCCCCGGACCCCCTTCCCGCCCCGGCCCTGGAGCCGGTAGAGGTCACCCTTGGTCCGCTTCGCGTAACCGCCCCGAGTGATGGTGATGACGACGTCCTCGTCGGGGATCAGGTCCTCCATCGAGAGGTCTCCGTCGGCTGCGACGAACTGCGTGCGGCGCTCGTCGCCGTACTTGTCGACGATGCCGGCGAGCTCCTCACTCACTATGCTTCGCTGCCGCGTCTCGTTGGCGAGGATGTCCTCGAGGTCGGCGATGACATGCTCCAGCTCGCCGAGCCGGTCGACGATCGCCTGCCGCTCCAGTGCCGCGAGCTTGCGCAGCTGCATGTCGAGGATGGCGCGCGCCTGCACCTCGTCGATGTCCAGCAGCTCGATCAGACCGTTGCGGGCGTCCTCGACGGTCTGGCTGGCCCGGATCAGTGCGATGACCTCGTCGAGGGCGTCCAGCGCCTTGACCAGGCCTCGGTAGATGTGCGCCTCTTCCTCCGCCTTGCGCAGCCGGTAGCGAGTACGGCGCCTGATGACGTCGATCTGGTGGGTGATCCAGTGAGACACGAACTGGTCGAGGGTGAGGGTGCGCGGCACGTTGTCGACCAGCGCGAGCATGTTGCAGCCGAAGCTGTCCTGCAGCTGGGTGTGCTTGTAGAGGTTGTTGAGCACGACCCGCGCGACTGCGTCCCGCTTGAGCACGACCACGAGCCGCTGTCCGGTGCGCGAGGAGGAGTCGTCGCGTACGTCGGCGATGCCCTGCACCTTGCCCGAGTCGGCCAGCTCGGCGATCTTGAGCGCCAGGTTGTCCGGGTTGACCTGGTAGGGCAGCTGGGTGACGACGAGACACGTCCGGCCCTTGCTGTCCTCCTCGACATCCACCACCGCCCGCATGATCACCGAGCCGCGGCCGGTGCGGTAGGCGTCGACGATGCCCTGGCGGCCGACGATCAACGCGCCGGTCGGGAAGTCGGGACCCTTGACCCGCTCCAGCAGCGCCTCCAGCAGCTCCTCGCGGCTGGCCTCGGGGTGCTCGAGCGACCACTGCACGCCGTCGGCGACCTCGCGGAGGTTGTGCGGGGGGATGTTGGTGGCCATGCCGACCGCGATGCCGGCCGAGCCGTTGACCAACAGGTTGGGGAACCTGGCCGGCAACAGCACCGGCTCGGAGCTGCGCCCGTCGTAGTTGGGTCGGAAGTCGACGGTGTCCTCGTCGATGTCGCGGACCATCTCCATCGCCAGCGGAGCCATCTTGCACTCCGTGTAGCGCATCGCGGCGGCGGGGTCGTTGCCGGGAGAGCCGAAGTTGCCTTGGCCGCTGACCAGTGGAGCCCGCATGACCCACGGCTGGGTGAGGCGGACCAAGGTGTCGTAGATCGCGGTGTCACCGTGCGGGTGGTACTGGCCCATGACGTCGCCCACGATCCGCGAGCACTTCGAGAAGCCCCGGTCGGGCCGGTAGCCACCGTCGTACATCGCGTAGAGGACCCGCCGGTGCACCGGCTTGAGCCCGTCGCGTACGTCGGGCAGCGCGCGGCCCACGATGACGGCCATCGCGTAGTCGATGTAGGAGCGCTGCATCTCGGTCTGCAGCTCGACCGGCTCGATCCGCCCACCCGGGGTCGGGTCGGGGGTGGTCGTCGTGTCGTCAGTCATCGGCTATCCCTCTTGATTCGAAGCAGATCAGCTGAGCGGTGCGAGGCGCGTGCCATCGCTGGGCTGTCGTCCCGCTCATCAGATGTCGAGGAAGCGGACGTCCTTGGCATTGCGCTGGATGAACGAGCGCCGCTGGTCGACGTCCTCTCCCATCAGGATGGAGAAGATCTCGTCGGCCTGCGCGGCGTCATCGAGGGTGACCTGTGACAGCACTCGGTTGTCGGGGTCCATCGTGGTGTCCCACAGCTCCTCGGCGTTCATCTCGCCCAACCCCTTGTAACGCTGGACGGGGTTGTCCTTCGGCAGCTTCTTGCCCGCCTCCTGACCGGCCCGGGTCAGGGCCTCCCGCTCGCGATCGGAGTAGACGTACTCATGCGGGTGCGGGTTGTTCCATTTCAGCCGGTACAGCGGTGGCCGGGCCAGGTAGACGTACCCGCCCTCGATCAGCGGCTTCATGAAGCGGAAGAGCAAGGTGAGGAGCAACGTCTGGATGTGGTGGCCGTCGACGTCGGCGTCGGCCATCATCACGATCTTGTGATAGCGCAGCTTGTCGACGTCGAAGTCGTCCTGGATCCCGGTGCCGAGTGCGGAGATGATCGCCTGCACCTCGGTGTTGGCGAGCACCCGGTCGATGCGGGCCTTCTCGACGTTCAAGATCTTGCCCCGGATCGGCAGGATCGCCTGGATCCGCGGGTCGCGGCCGCCCTTGGCCGAGCCACCGGCGGAGTCACCCTCGACCACGAAGATCTCGCACTCGGCCGGGTTGGTCGACTGGCAGTCCGCGAGCTTGCCGGGTAGGCCTCCTCCGCCCAGCAGGCCCTTGCGGCTGCGGGCCAGGTCGCGGGCCTTCCGGGCCGCCATCCGAGCACTGGCGGCGGCGATGCCCTTGCGGACGATGTCCCTGCCCTCGCCCGGGTTCTTCTCGAACCAGTCGCCCAGCTGCTCGTTGACGACCCGCTGCACGAAGGACTTCGCCTCGGTGTTGCCCAGCTTGGTCTTCGTCTGCCCCTCGAACTGCGGCTCGGTCAACTTGATGGACACGATCGCGGTGAGGCCCTCGCGTACGTCGTCACCCGACAGCCGGTCCTCGCGCTTCTTGACCAGCCCCCACTCCTCGGCCCACGCGTTGACCGTCGAGGTGAGTGCCGCGCGGAAGCCCTCTTCGTGGGTGCCGCCCTCGTGGGTGTTGATGGTGTTGGCGAAGGTGTGCACCGACTCGGTGAAGCTGGCGTTCCACTGCATCGCCACCTCCAGGCTCAGGCCGGAGTCGCCACCCTCGGCCTCGAAGGAGATCGTGCTCTTGTGCAGCGGATCCTTGGTCGAGTTGAGGTGGTGCACGAAGTCGACGAGCCCCTCGTCGTACCGGAACCGGCGCTCGACGATGTCCTTGCCCGCCGACTGCACCGAGCCTTCGCCGCCGTCGACGCTGTTGCTGACCGTCGGATCGGCCACCGCCTCCGCCAGGTCCTTGGCGTACTCCGGGCGCTCGTCGCGTACGACGATCTCGAGGCCCTTGTTGAGAAACGCCATCTCCCGGAACCGGGTGGCCAGTGTCTCGAACGAGTAGACGGTCGTCTCGAAGATGTCCTCGGCCGCCCAGAACGTGATCGTCGTACCGGTCTCGTCGGTCGCCTCGTGGCGCGCGAGCGGCGCGTCCGGAACGCCGTAGGCGAAGGACTGCGTCCACCGATAGCCGTCGTTCTTGACGTCGACCTCGAGCCTGGAGCTGAGCGCGTTGACGACGGAGGAGCCGACGCCGTGCAGGCCGCCGGACACCTTGTAGCCACCGTTACCGAACTTGCCGCCGGCATGCAGCTCGGTGAGCACCAGCGTGACCGCCGGGACGCCCTCGACCGGGTGCACCCCAGTCGGGATGCCACGCCCGTTGTCGACGACTCGGATGCCGCCGTCGGCGAGCACGGTCACGACGATGCGGTCGCAGTGACCGGCCAGCGCCTCGTCGACTGAGTTGTCGACGATCTCGGTGACCAGGTGGTGCAGCCCCCGCTCACCGGTCGAGCCGATGTACATGCCGGGTCGCTTGCGCACCGCCTCGAGTCCCTCGAGCACCGAGATCGCCGAGGCGTCGTAGGAAACTGTCTCCTCCGGTCCGACCCCGTCAGCGCTCACGGTGCGGGCGGCCTTGATGGCCTCGAGAGCCTCAAGAGCCGACGGGTCGGCCGGGAGTGACTGAGGTGGCTGGCTGGACTCGTCGGGAGTCGACACGCGATGAACCTCCAAGAGCGCCGGTGACGTCCGCCGACATGACAAACCGCCCCGCGCGCGGGCCTTCACGTCGCGCGTGGAAGCGGTGTCGGCAACAGGGCCACTATACCGGTTGAGGGGCGGGAGACGCGGTGTGTGGCCGTGGAATTCGCCCGCAATCGCCCGCAGACCAGGCTTCTACGGGCCGTGAACCGGGACAGGAGCGTGCGGCGTACCCACGGTGGAGTCCCTATACCCGCCCACTGCCGAGAGAGGGGTCTGTACGGCGTCTGGGCGCCATCTCGACCGAGCCGTCACCCGTAGGTGTCGCGGGGTCCGCGGGCGCCACGAACGGACCGGGGGCCTCGCCGCCAGCTAGGCCCGCTAGGCCCGGTGACCTCGATCCGGAGCACGGTGTCGTGGCCGAGCTCTTCGTTCAGCCGCCTGACGACCGTGGGCGCGAGCAGCCGGAGCTGGGTAGCCCACGCGGTCGAGTCGGTCTGTACCTCCAGCCGGCCGTCGCCGAAGTGGACCGGCGTGCAGTGGGCAGCCACCTCCGCGCCGACGATGTCGGGCCAGCGGGCGAAGACCCCGTGGACGGCGACGTCGGTCGTCCAGCCGCTGTCCTGCACGAGCCGGTCGACGACCTTCCCGATCGGTGCCGGGTCGCGAGCATCGGGATGTGCGCCGGAGAGCTCGGCCGGCGTGCCGCCGGTGCGGCGGCCGGACGCAGCTCGGGGCCGCGGCTTCGCCCGGGCCCCCGCCGCCACCGCCCGAGCGACGTCCAGGCCGTGCGAGTCATGATCTAGTGCGTCCGGCTGCTGAGGGTGGGCAGCACCTGGCTCGTCGGCGGAAGCTCCGCCCTCTCCGGGCCGCTCGACGCCGGGTCGCTCGGCGCCCGCTCGCGCGTCGTCGCGCTCATTGCTCACGGGTCACCGTCCCGTCGCTGACGACGAAGCGATGGTCCACGAGCTCCGCAGGCACGTCGGCATCGACCGCGGCCGTCACCAGCACCTGCTCGGCCTCGGCGACCAGTCCGGCAAGCCGACTGCGGCGGCGCTCGTCGAGCTCGGCGAAGACGTCGTCGAGCACCAGCACTGGGTCGTCGCCGTCGGCGCGTAGCAGCTCGAACGACGCCAGCCGCAGGGCCAGGGCGAGCGACCACGACTCGCCGTGACTGGCATAGCCCCTCGCCGGCAGCGCCCCGAGTCCGAGCCCGAGCTCGTCGCGATGCGGACCCACCAGCGTCACCCCTCGGTCGAGCTCCTCGTCGCGTCGGGTGCCTAGCTCGGCGAGCAGCACCTCCATGAGGCTGCCGCGGTCGCGCGTCTCGGCTCCGAGCGGACACGACGCGCGGTAAGACATCGAGGCTTCGTTTCCACCGGAAGGCTTCGGCACGCTGGCCGAGACGTCGGAGTAGGCCTTCGCGACGTGCGGTTCGAGAGCGGACACGAGGGCGAGTCGGGCCGCCAACAGCTCGGCCCCGCTGCGGGCGAGATGGGAGTCCCAGGCGTCGAGCGTGGCGAGGGCGCCGTCGTTACGCCGGCCGGTGGCCCGGCCGCCGGCCGTCTTCAGCAGCGTGTTGCGCTGCTTGAGCACCCGGTCGTACTCGCTGCGCACCCCGGCGAGCCGCGGCTGCTGGATCACCAGGAGGTCATCCAGGAATCGGCGTCGCGCGGCAGGATCACCCTTGACCAGGTCCAGGTCATCCGGTGAGAACACCACGCTGCGCAGGATCCCGACGACGTCGCGCGCACGGGACACGCTGCCGCGGTTGAGCCGAGCCCGGTTGGCTGCGCCCGGGTTGATCTCCACCTCGATCGTCGCGTGTCGCCCGTCCCTGACGATCGCCGCTCGCAGCACCGCCCGGTCGGTGCCGGCGCGGATGAGCGGCTGGTCCGAGGCGACTCGGTGCGACGACTGCGTGGCGAGGTACTCCACCGCCTCGACCACGTTGGTCTTGCCCTGCCCGTTGGGCCCGACAAAGGCGGAAGCACCGGCCGGTATGTCGATCTCCGCCGAGGCATAGGACCGGAAGTCGGTCAGGCTGAGGTGCGAGACGTGCACACCGGGCTCACGATCTGATGTCGCCGGACGGCGTGTCGGCCGGTCCGCCGCCGGCGCGTACGGCGTGCCCGCCGAACTGGTTCCGCATGGCGGCGACCGCCTTCATCGCCGGCGGATCATCCTGCCGAGAGGCGAACCGTGCGAACAGCGCGCTAGTGATGGCGGGCATCGGCACTGCATGCTCGATGGCAGCCTCGACGGTCCAGCGGCCCTCCCCCGAGTCTTCGGCGTAGCCGGCGATCTCCTTCAGGTGCTCGTCGTCGTCGAGCGCGGCGACCAGCAGATCGAGCAGCCAGGAACGGATCACCGTGCCCTCGCGCCACGACCGAAAGACCTCGCGGACGTTGTCGACCGCCGCGGCGTTCTCGAGCAGCTCCCACCCCTCGGCATACGCCTGCATCTGGCCGTACTCGATGCCGTTGTGCACCATCTTGGCGAAGTGGCCGGCGCCGACACTTCCGGCGTGCACGAAGCCGAACTCCCCCTCCGGCTTCAGCGTGTCGAAGATGGGCTGCACCTGGGCCACGTGGTCGGCGTCGCCACCGCACATCAGAGCGTAACCGTTGTCGAGGCCCCAGACGCCGCCCGACACTCCGCAGTCCACGAACCCGATGCCGCGCGGACCGAGCTGCTCGGCGTGCCGCTCGTCATCGCTCCAGCGCGAGTTGCCGCCGTCGACGATCACGTCGCCCTCGTCGAGCAGCTCCGCCAGATCCTGGATGACCTGGCGTGTTGGCTCGCCGGAGGGCACCATGACCCACACTGTCCGAGGGGCGTCGAGTGCATCGACCATCTCGCGCAGGGTGCCGACGTCGGCCACGTCTTGGTTGCGGGCGTACCCGACGACAGTGTGTCCGCCGCGACGCAACCGCTCCCGCATGTTGCCGCCCATCCGGCCCAGACCGACGAGTCCGAGTTGCATGCTGGCTGTCCTCTCTCACCTGACTTGCGCGTGGCCGCACGGTCAGCCTTCGCTCTCGGTCAGCCTTGCATACGAAGGGGCATCAGCAAGTACCGGAAATCGAGGTCGGGGTCGGCGTCGGAGGTGGTCAGGCTGGCAAACGCCGCGGGGCGCGCCGGCTGCGTCATGGCTACGTGCACGTGGGTGCCGGCGACTGCGCCCAGCCCGTCCAGCAGGTAGCCCGGGTTGAACCCGATGGTGATCTCGTCACCGGTCAGGGCCGCCTCGAGCGACTCCGAGGCCTGCGCCTCCTCCCCGTTGCCGGCCTCGAGGGTCACGGCGCCGTCGGTGAAGGTCAACCGGATCGGGGTGTTGCGCCCCGCCACCAGCGACACCCGCCGCACCGAGTCGATCAACGCCCCGACGTCGACGCGGGCGGTGATCTCCGAGGTCTGCGGGAAGAGCTGGCGCACGTTGGGGAATGCGCCGTCGATCAGGCGGGTCGTCGTACGCCGCTGTCCGGTGGCCGAGCTCGTCTCGAATCCGATCAGCCCGTCGCCGGAGCCACTCGTGGACAGCGCGACGCTCACCTCGGATCCCGGCGTGATGGACCGGGCGATGTCGGCGAGCACCCGGGCCGGCACCAGCGCCGTCGTGGTGAGGTCCGGCTTGGTGGGCTGCCACTCGATCTCCCGCAGGCTGAGCCGGAACCTGTCGGTGGCGAGCAGCGAGAGTTGCGAGCCGTCGATCTCCAGCTTGACGCCGGTCAGCACCGGCAGCATGTCGTCGCGCCCAGCCGCCGTGACGGCTTGGGTGACCGCGGCGGCGAAGGCGTCGCCGGGCACCGTGCCGGCGATCTCCGGCATGTCGGGCAAGGCGGGGTACTCGGCCACCGGCATCGTCTGCAGGCTGAAGCGCGAGCTGCCGCACGTGAGTGACAGCTTCGCGCCTTCGAGTGTCACCTCGACTGGCTGGTCGGGCAGCGCTCGCGCGATGTCGGCCAGCAACCGGCCCGACACCAGCACCTGCCCTTCGTCGGCGACCTGGGCCGGAATGGTCACCTGAGCCGAGGTCTCATAGTCGAACCCGCTGAGCCGAATGCCGTCGGGTCCGGTCGCCATCAAGATGCCCGAGAGTTGCGGCAGCGTGCCCGGGCGGGTCGGGATGCTGCGCGCCGTCCACGCGACGGCGTCCGCGAGCACGTCGCGTTCGACGCGGAACTTCACGATGCAGTGCCTCCTGCTGTGCGGCTGGCCAAGTCTGGCTGAATCCTGCCACGCAGTCCCGCTGCTGGCGCGATGTGGTCAGGGGAGCCGGGGATTCCCCCAGCCAAGGCCGGGCAGCTGAGTTGGAGAGATGTCATCCGTAGCTACCTTCCTTCGGGTCCATAGCATCGGTGGAAACTGTGGAAGGAATGCGTCGCGCCTGGTCAGCGCGGCAGAACCGACCTGAGCGGCATGTTGATGTCGGGTGGCATGCTCCGGTGCAGCCGGTGGACGGCCGACCGACGGCGGGGGCGATTCCACAGCTACCCACAGGAATCGTGTCGGGAGACACCGGACGTCCACAGACTTGTCCCCAGACTGTGTGGAGCCTGCGCCGAGGCCTCACTGCTGGCGGGCCTGCTGCTTGATCCGGTTGGTCAGCTCGGTGACCTGGTTGTAGACGCTGCGTCGCTCGGCCATCTGCTGCCGGATCTTCCGCTCCGCGTGCATCACGGTGGTGTGATCGCGGCCGAACTGCTGACCGATCTTCGGCAGGGACAGGTCGGTCAGCTCACGGCAGAGGTACATGGCGATCTGCCGGGCGGTGACCAGGGCTCGGCTCCTGCTCTGCCCGCAGAGGTCGTCGATCGACAGGCCGGAGTAGGCAGCGGTCTGGGCGATGATCAGGGCGGCGGTGATCTCGGGCTCACCACCCTCGGGGATGAGGTCCTTGAGCACGATCTCGGCCAGGGTGAGGTCGACCGGCTGGCGGTTGAGGCTCGCGAAGGCGGTGACCCGGATCAGGGCGCCCTCGAGCTCGCGGATGTTGGTCTGGATGCGGCTCGCGATGAACTCCAGCACGTCCGGCGGCGCGGTGAGCCGCTCCGTGGCGGCCTTCTTACGCAGGATCGCGATCCGGGTCTCGAGGTCGGGGGGTTGGACGTCGGTGATGAGTCCCCATTCGAACCTGTTGCGCAACCGGTCCTCCAGGGCCTCCAGTCGTTTCGGTGGCCGGTCGGAAGTGATCACGATCTGCTTGTTGGCGTTGTGCAGCGTGTTGAAGGTGTGGAAGAACTCCTCCTGGGTCTGGATCTTGCCCTCGAGGAACTGGATGTCGTCGATCAGAAGCACGTCCATGTCGCGGTACCGGCGCTGGAAACCAGCGGCCCGATCGTCCCTGATGGCGTTGATGAAGTCGTTGGTGAACTCCTCGCTGCTGACATAGCGCACTCGAGCGCCGCTGAAGAGGCTGCGCACGTAGTGACCGATCGCGTGCAAGAGGTGGGTCTTGCCGAGCCCGGAGTCGCCGTAGATGAGCAACGGGTTGTAGGCCTTGCCCGGAGCCTCCGCAACCGCTACGGCCGCCGCGTGGGCGAACCGGTTCGAGGAGCCGATGACGAAGGTCTCGAACACATACTTCGGGTTCAACCGGGTGTCGCGAGCACTGCTGGGTGTCTCGGTGGCGGTGGGTGAGACCGCTGGCACCGCAGGAGCCTCGGCCCGCAGCGTCGGGAGGACGGACTCGCTCCCGTCGGGGTCGACGTCGTCGTCCCCGGTGAGCTCCGGGTCGACGGTGACCGCAAGTTTGACCCTGGTACCGAGCTTGTTGGTGAGTGCCTCCTCCAGGCCCGGTCGTAGTCGTGTCTCCAGCTGGGTGCGGGTGAACTCATCCGGCGCTGCCACGATCACGGTGCTCTCGTGCACGGTGATCGGGCGGGAGGCGGACAGCCAGGCCCGGTGACTGGGCGGCAGGTCATCGACGATGCGGGTCCAGATGTCGGACAACTCGTGGTTCTGCGTCATCGCTGGGTGTCCCTCTCCTCGGGTTGGCCTCACGCAGGTCGGCCAGCCACGTCTGCATCAGCCTGCTCTGTGGGCCTGCTCTGGTCGGCCGGTCAGGATGAACGTTCCACATACTTGTCCACAGGATGTGGACGGCTCAGCGTGGAGGTGTCCGAGGCGCCGTTCAGAGTGCGGCGAGGGAAACGTCGGTGCCCGCGGGACGCTAACAAGGATGGGCCGGGCAGATCAAGCGGTTGCCCACAGGGAATTCCGGACTTTTCGTTCTTTCGGGCGTGTCCAGGCGGCGTGTCGCCCGGAAACCCCTCATTCGGACCATGAAGACTGGTCGGTTCGGGTCATGGTGCCGCTACCCTCCCGCGGTTTGACCCTGCCCAGCCCCAGCGCGTACCGTGGATCGGTCGGCTTGGGTGTCGGCATTCGTCGCATGTCCACACGCCGACGACGTCTCTTGATCGATATGTCGACAAGTGGCTGGTGGGACTGCCACGCGTGCAGGCTAGGCCTACCTTGTCTGATTGCTTATCCACTTACTCTGAATTTGGGAGCTAGTCCCCGTGAGCAAGCGTACGTTCCAGCCCAACAATCGTCGGCGTGCCCGGACGCACGGCTTCCGCCTCCGCATGCGCACGCGCGCCGGCCGCTCGATCCTGGCCGCACGCCGCCGCAAGGGTCGCACCCGGCTCGCTGCCTGATCTCCGCGCCCGCTCTCGTCGTGCTGCCCCGCACACACCGGCTGCGGCACGCGGCCGACTTCACCACCGTCATCCGTCAGGGTCGACGGGCCGCCAGTGCCACGGTCGTGCTGCACGTGCTGCAACTCGAGACCGCCGCACCGACCCGCGCGGGGCTGATCGTGCCGAAGGCGGTGGGCACCGCCGTGGTCCGTAACCGCGTCTCGCGCCGGCTGCGTCATCTGCTGCTGCCGATCGTGCAGCGCCGTCCTGGACTGGCCATCGTCGTACGGGCGAACCCGGCCTCGGCGGCAGCCGACGGCGCCGGGCTGAGGGTGGACCTGGAGCGATGCTTCGAGAAGGCAGTGGCGTGAAGTACCTGGTCATAGCCGGGTTGCGGCTCTATCGCACCCTGATCAGCCCGTTGTACGGCCAGGTGTGTCGCTATCATCCGTCGTGCTCGGCGTATGCGCTGGAGTCGGTTCAGCTGCATGGGTCCGCGCGGGGCTCATGGCTCGCCGTACGTCGACTGGCGCGGTGCCACCCGTGGGCGCTGGGCGGCTACGACCCGGTGCCGATGCGCTTTTCCTGGCGGGCAGCGACGCCCGTCGACAGCAGCAAGGAGCTGTAGGTGATCGACTTCTTCGTCGGCCTGTTCAACACCATCATGACGCCGCTCTACTATGCGACGTCGGCGATCCTGGTGACGTGGGACCGGCTGTTCAACGAGACGCTCGGGCTGCCGGCGGGGACGTCGTGGGCGTTGTCGATCGTGGGCCTGACCATCGTCATCCGGATTCTGCTGATCCCGCTCTTCGTCAAGCAGATCAAGAACAGCCGTAATCTCCAGCTGCTGCAGCCGAAGGTGCGGGAGCTGCAGAAGAAGTACGGGCACGACCGCGAGCGCCTCACGCAGGAGACGATGAAGCTCTACCGCGAAACAGGCACCAACCCGCTCGCTTCCTGCGGTCCGCTCATCCTGCAGATGCCGATCTTCCTCGCGCTGTTCCGAGTGCTCAACGAGGCCGCCCAGGGCGTCGGTCTGGGTGTGCTCAGCGACACCCAGGCCGAGTCGTTGAGCACCAGCGTCATCTTCGGCGATGTCCAGATCTCCGACACGTTCGCCTCGGCGGACAGCTGGCACACCCAGGTCGTGGCCGGACTGCTCGTCATCGCCATGACCCTGACGACGTTCACCACGCAGCGCCAGCTGATGCGCAAGAACATGCCCGAGTCGGCGCTGACCGGTCAGTACGCGCAGACGCAGAAGCTGCTGCTCTACGTGCTGCCGATCGTCTTCGCGGTCGGTGGCGTGGCCTTCCCGGTCGGGGTGTTGCTCTACTGGACCACCTCGAACCTGTGGACGATGGGGCAGCAGTTCTACGTGATCCGCAACAACCCGACCCCAGGCACGCCGGCCTTCGACGCTAAGAAGGCGCGAGATGACAAGAAGCACCCGCCGGCGAAACCGGTCGCGGGTACTGAAACGGCGGCCGAGTCGAAGGAGCCACCGCCCCCGGCCCGGGTGCAGCCCAAGAAGCAGAGCCGGGCTCAACGAAAACGCCGTTGAGCCTGTCCATCGACCTGACGGAGTAGACAGCCACCATGACCGACCCGACCCGCACGCCCGACGAGGGCTCAGCGACCCGCGTGAAGCAGCTCGAGGCCGAAGGCGACATCGCCGCCGACTACCTCGAGGAGCTGCTCGACATCGCCGACCTCGACGGCGACATCGACTTGGACGTCGAGGGCGACCGTGCCGCCGTCTCCGTTGTGGGGCAGGGCCTGCAGCCGCTGGTGGGGACCGATGGCGAGGTGCTGGAGTCACTGCAGGAGCTGACCCGGCTGGCAGTGTTCCGGGAGACCGGAGAGCGGTCCCGCCTGATGCTCGACATCGGCGGACACCGGGCGGAGGTCCGCAAGAACCTGCTGCTGCTCGCCGAGGAGGCGATCGAGGACGTGCGGGACTCCGGCGAGTCCGCCAAGCTGGCGCCGATGACGCCGTTCGAGCGCAAGGTGGTCCACGACGCCGTGGGAGCGGCCGGCCTGCGCAGCGAGTCCGAGGGCGAGGAGCCGACGCGCTGCGTGGTGATCTTTCCGGCCACGACCTGATGGCCGAGGTTTCACGTGAAACGACGGAGGCAGACGCGCAGGCGCTTGCCTCCGTTCTCTTTCCCGCCGGCTCGCAGGCGATCTATCGCTATGTCGACTTGTTGACGACCGAGGGGGTCGCGAGGGGACTCCTCGGCCCGCGGGAGGGCCAGCGGATCTGGGCTCGGCACATCGTCAACTGCGCCGTGGTGGCGGACGCCCTGACTGCCGGGCAGCGGGTGGTGGACGTCGGGTCCGGGGCGGGATTGCCCGGACTGGTGCTGGCGCTGGCCCGGCCGGACGTGACCGTCACGCTCGTCGAGCCGCTGCTGCGCCGGACGGCGTTCCTCGCCGAGGTGGTCGAGGACCTGGGCCTGGCCAATGTCGAGGTGCTGCGCTCCCGTGCCGAGGACGTCGGCGGCCGCGTCTTCGACGTGGCGACGGCGCGCGCAGTCGCCCCGATCGACCGGTTAGCCCGGTGGACGCTGCCACTGCTGACCCCTGGCGGCACGCTGCTCGCGCTGAAGGGGAGCACGGCCGCTGCCGAGCTCGCGAAGGCCGGCGACACACTCGATCGGCTCGGCGTGAGCACCCGCACGATTGAGCGTTACGGCACCGGCCTGGTTGAGCCACCCACCACCGTCGTTCGGCTAGGGTCGGGAAGCGTTGCACGACGGAAAGGGACAGCGTGATTCCACCCTCGGCAGTGCATCGCGGGGCGGCTCAGCTTGGGTGGCCCGGTGAGCCGGCCAGCGCGACCCCTGGGCTGGGCTGGCCCGACGTTTCACGTGAAACGAGCACACCGGACGCCCGCGGCCAGAACACTCCGGTGCCCCCGGACATCCCGGGCACCGACGGCGCGGCCATCCACGGACAGGGCGGCAACGGAGGAGGGGCCATCCTGGCGCAGCACGACGGGGCATCGACCGGCTCCGTGCCGGCCGCCCCTCGCGCGGCGAGCACCGCGGAGATCACCCGACCCAGCCACCTCGACCCCGACGGGCGGGCGTCGGTCGTCGGCGCGCCGATGCGGGCTGCAGTGGCGACGGCGGCCGACCTGGTGGCGGCGTCAGTGCTCGACGCCCCGAGCGATGAGCCGCCGCTGGCCCAGATGGCCGAGCACTCGGTGGCCGTAGCGCAGCGGCGTCCGCTCAACCATCGGCTGCCGCGCCCGCCCGACACCCGCGTCATGGTGGTCGCCAACCAGAAGGGCGGGGTCGGCAAGACCACCACAGCCGTCAACATGGCCGCCGCGCTGGCCCAGCATGGGTTGAAGGTGCTCGTCATCGACCTGGATCCGCAGGGGAATGCGTCCACGGCGCTGGCGATCGAGCACCCCGAGGGGACGCCGGGGAGCTACGACGTGCTGGTCAACGGCAGCAGCATCGACGACGTGCTGACTGCAGTGCCCGGACGTTCCCGGCCTGTTCGTCGTACCGGCCAGCATCGACCTGGCCGGCGCTGAGATCGAGCTGGTCTCGCTGGTGGCGCGCGAGTCGCGACTGCGCAAGGCGCTGCACCAGCACCTGGAGGAGTCCGCGGCCGTCGAGCTGCCGTACGACTACGTCTTCATCGACTGCCCGCCGAGCCTGGGTCTACTGACGGTCAACGCGCTGGCCGCCGGGCAGGAGATGCTGATTCCGATCCAATGCGAGTACTACGCGCTGGAGGGGCTCAGCCAGCTCCTCCGCACGATCGAGAACATCAAGGAGCACCTCAATCCGGGGCTCAACGTCGGCGCGATCATGCTGACGATGTTCGACGGTCGCACCCGACTCGCCGCAGGGGTGGCCGACGAGGTCCGTGAGCACTTCGGTGAGGTCGTGCTCGGTACGGCGATTCCTCGGTCGGTGCGCATCTCCGAAGCGCCGAGCTACGGCCAGACCATCATGACCTACGACCCCGGGTCGCCGGGGTCGCTGTCCTACCTGGAGGCAGCCCGCGAGCTGTCGAGGCAACGGGAGGCGACCGGATGAGCACGCAACGACGCGGACTAGGGCGGGGCCTGGGCTCCCTCATCCCGACCGGACCGCGTCCCGAGGAGCAGTCTGGTACCGACGGGGTGTCCGTCAACGGTGCCAGGGAGCCGCTGTCGGGTCACGTCGACCACCTCCCGATTGACGGCGCGGCATACTTCGCCGAGCTGCCGCTCGACGCCATCACGCGTAATCCCAGGCAACCTCGGTCGGTCTTCGACGAGGACGCAGATGGCCGAGCTGGCGCACTCCATCCGGGAGGTCGGGCTGCTCCAGCCGATCGTCGTACGTCGTCGGGGCGAGTCGACGTACGAGCTGGTCATGGGCGAGCGACGGCTCCGCGCCAGCCGCGACGCCGGGGTGGCCACCATCCCTGCCATCGTCCGGGACACCACCGACGACGACCTGCTGCGGGATGCCCTGCTGGAGAACCTGCACCGGGCCGACCTCAACCCGCTCGAGGAGGCGGCCGCCTACCAGCAGCTGCTCGACGACTTCGGCTGTACGCATGAGGAGCTGGCCAGCCGGATCGGTCGCTCCCGCCCGCAGATCTCCAACACGCTGCGGCTGCTGCGACTCGCGCCGGCCGTGCAGCGGCGCGTGGCCGCGGGC
The DNA here is from genome assembly GCA_963830495.1 of uncultured Actinomycetota bacterium. Taxonomy (GTDB): domain Bacteria; phylum Actinomycetota; class Actinomycetes; order Propionibacteriales; family Nocardioidaceae; genus CAWHMS01. Next base: position 308,251 of record CAWHMS010000002.1, read on the forward strand.
GTACTGTCCGCCGGGCATGCCCGCACCCTGCTGGCGGTGGAGTCGACCGACGAACAGGAGCGGCTGGCCGGCCGGGTGGTTGCGGAGGGCCTGTCGGTGCGAGCGCTCGAGGAGATCGTCACAGTCGGGGAGCGCGGCGACGATGCGCCGCCCGGACGTCGCCAGCGGGTCTCCGCGCCCGGCCTGGCCGAGATCGCGAACCGGCTGTCGGACCGTTTCGAGACCCGATGCGCGGTGACCCTGGGCAAGCGCAAGGGCCGCATCACCGTGGAGTTCGCCTCGCTTGAGGACCTGCAACGCATCCTCACCGTGATGGATCCACAAAGCAATAAAGGGATAGAGCAATAAGTCGACAAAGCGATAAGTACCTAAGTCAAGGAATGCCACCTTGGAGGTGAAGCGGGCGCAGCACCGAGACCCTGAACGGACACGGCGGGGAAGCACACGGAGCAGCCTGCCCGCAGTGTGATCAGCCGCGGGCAGCAGCCCCGGCGGCGAGCTCGAGCATCAGCTTCCCTAGATCGTGGCCTGCTGCCTTCACCGACAGCGGCACCAAGGACGTCTCGGTCATCCCGGGCGCGACATTGACCTCGAGGAACCACACCGCTCCGTCGTCGGACACGATCAGGTCCGAGCGGGAGAGGTCCCGCAGACCCAGGACGCGGTGCGCGGTGGTGGCCACGTGGGCACACGAGGCAGTCACCTGGTCGTCGAGCGAGGCCGGTACGACGAACTCGGTCGCACCCGCGGTGTAGCGGGCGGTGTAGTCGTAGACGCCGCCGTCGGGTCGGATCTCCACACCCGGGAACGCGACGGGCCCAGCTCCGGTGTCGACGACCGCGACGCTGACCTCGGCCCCGATCACGCATTGCTCCACCAGCGCCACCGGCCCGTAGGAGAAGCACGCGACCATCGCGGCCGGCAACGCCTCGACGGTGCGGACCAAGGTGCAGCCGAGCGCCGAACCGCCCTTGGCCGGCTTGACGAATACCGGCAGTCCAAGCCGCGCGATCACCGCGTCCATCACGGCAGCGGCGCCGAGCTCCCGGAACGTGTCGGCCGGCAGGGTCACCGAGGCGGGGGTCTGCAGACCGGCGCGCTGCACGACCTGCTTGGCGATCGGCTTGTCGAAGGCGAGCCGGGCGGCCGCGGGCGGCGAGCCGACGTACGGCACTCCCGCCAGGTCGAGAACTTCGCGCAGCGCGCCGTCCTCGCCGGCTTCGCCGTGCAGCAGCGGGATCACCGCGTCAGGTCGCTCTCGATCGAGCCAGCCGAGCAGCTCGGCATCGACGTCGCGGACGCTTGCCTCGGCTCCCACCGACAGCAGGGCCTCCGCGACCCGCCGACCGGAGCGCAGCGACACATCCCGCTCATGGGACAAGCCGCCGGCCAGCACCACGATGCGTGGACCCGTCATCGCCGGCCTCTCATGTCAGGTCCGGGCCGGGGCTCTCGTAGCCTCGGCGCAGTGCTCCCACGGTGGCGCCGAAGGTCGCTCGCAGGTCGAGCTCTGCTGCGACTACCTCGGCGAGTCGGCGAACCCCCTCGCGGATGCGCTCCGGGGTGGGGTAGCAGTAGCTGAGCCGGAGGCAGCGCCCCCCGAACCCGTCGGCGTAGAACGCGGAACCAGGCACGTAGGCGACCCGGGCCGTCACCGCCCGCGGCAGCATCGCGTTGGCGTCGAGGCCCTCGGGCAGGGTCACCCAGACGTAGAAGCCGCCGGCGGGGTGCGTCCACCTCGTACCCTCCGGCAGCTCCGCCGCGAGCGCGGCCATCATCGCGTCGCGTCGGTCGCGGTACATCTCGGTGAAGTCCTTGATCTGGCTGCGCCAGTCGTGCTTGCTGAGGTAGGCCTGCACGGCGTGCTGGCTGAACGTGGGCGGGCACAGGGTGGCCGACTCCTGCGCGAGCACGAGCTTCTCGCGTACCGCGTGCGGTGCCAGCGCCCACCCCACGCGGAACCCGGGAGCGAACGTCTTGGAGAAGGAACCCAGGTAGATGATGCGTTCGCTCTCCTGGGCGCGGATGGCCGGGATCGGGTCGCTGTCGAACCCGAGCAGGCCGTACGGGTTGTCCTCGACGACGAGCAGGTCCGCATCGCGACAGAGCTCCATGATGCGGGTACGGCGAGCGGCGGGCAGCGTCACGCCGGCCGGGTTGTGGTGGTTGGGGATCGTGTAGAGGAACTTCGCGCGCCGGCCGGCGGCGTTGATCGACGCCAGGGCGTGCTCGAGCGCTTCGGGGACCAGGCCGTCGTCGTCCATCGCGACGTGCACGACGTCGCACTCGTAGGCGGTGAACACCCCGAGCGCGCCGACGTAGCTCGGGGCCTCACAGATCACGACGTCGCCGGGGTCGCAGAAGATCCGGGTCACCAGGTCGAGTGCCTGCTGGCTGCCGACGGTGACGACGACGTCGTCCGGGTGCGCGGAGATGCCCTCGAGCGCCATCACCTCGCAGATCTGCTCCCGCAGGTCCGGCTCACCCTGGCCGGAGCTGTACTGCATCGCAGCGGTCCCGCGCTCCCGCATCAGGGCGGCGACCGTGTCGGCGACTGCGTCGATGGGCAGGCCGGAGATGTTCGGCATGCCTCCCGCGAGGGAGACCACCTCGGGCCGGCTCGCGACGGCGAAGAGAGCGCGGATCTCCGATGCCTTCATGCCCTGGGTACGAGTCGCGTAGGCGTCGACGTAGGAGTCGAGCCGGGTGTGCCGCGGCGCGGGACGCGCGGGCAGCCCCGGGACGGACGGTGGCGGAGGGGTGGACGACTCCATTGCTGACATTGTCACCCATGGCCCTCGCGCCGGGCGGACTACCATGCGAGCACGAGACGCGTGTCCGCACACCTGCTGGGCGGGCGCGCCGGCGAACGGAGAGCCGATGGGTCGGGCAAGGGGGTTGTCGGCGCGTGCTGCCGCTGGCCTTGGCCTGCTGACCGCCGGTGCCGTGGCCGGGTTTGCCGTGGCGTTGCTGCGGCGCCGTCCACCCACGTCATACCGCGCCTCGCTGCGACAGCCGGCGCAGGCCGGCCGGCCGGTCGAAGGTCGCTGAAGGCATGCCGCGCCGCATCGTGTCCCTGACCCTGGACAACGTGGAACTGCTGCCGGCTCCGTGTCGCGCCTGCGTGTTCTGGGAGCAGGGGATCGCGAGGGTGCCGGACGCCTCCGGCAAGGAGGACTGGCTCGCTCGCGTGCTGCTCGAGTGGGGCAGCTGCGGCCGAGTGGTCCTGGTCGACGGAGAGGTCGCGGGGTTCGCGCTGTACGCGCCCAGCATGTACGTCGCCGGCGAGCCGGGAGTCAGGGCCGGTGACGTCAGCGCCGACGCGGTCCAGCTGTTGACCGCGCGCATCATGCCGGACCACGCCGCCGGCGGGTTGGGACGCGTCCTGGTCCAGGCGGTCGTCAAGGACGTGATGGGGCGACGCGACGTGCGCGCCATCGAGGCCTACGGCGACCTTCGCCCGGCCAAGGACGCGTGCGTGGTCCCCGCGCACTTCCTCACCGCGGTGGGCTTCAAGACGGTGCAGGCGCACCCGCGGTTCCCCCGGCTACGGCTCGAGCTCCGCAGCGTCGCCACCTGGCGCGGCGAGCTGGAGGCGGCGCTGGAGCGATGGCTCGGCGCGATCCGCCCAGACAAGGGCACCGACCCGGTCGGCGTGAGTCCACTGACCGAGCCCAGCCACGAGTGAGCGTCTCAACCGCCGATGAACTCCGACAGGTCGTTGATGAGCGCGGCCTTGGGGCGAACGCCGACGATCGACTTGACCAGCTCTCCACCCTGGTAGACGTGGAGCGCAGGGATGCCAGTGACGCGGTAGTTGGCCGGGGTAACCGGGTTCTCGTCGACGTTCATGGCGACGAACGAGATCTTGTCGCTGTGCTCTGTGGCGAGCTCCTCGAGCACTGGTGAGATCTGGCGGCACGGCCCGCACCAGGCCGCCCAGAAGTCCACCAGGACGGGCTTGTCGGCGCCGAGCACCTTGGTCTGGAAGTCGGCGTCGGTGACGGCGGGCAGGTTGCTCATCGGATCTCCTGGGGTGGGCGAGTGCGGTGGGGAGGGAGACTAGCTGGCGACACCGACGGTCTCGGCGTCCTCGAGTGCGACGAGGTACCGTTCGGCGTCGAGTGCGGCCGCGCAGCCGGTGCCGGCGGCCGTGACCGCCTGCCGGTAGGTGTGGTCGACCAGGTCGCCGCTGGCGAACACGCCGGGCAGGTTCGTCAGCGTCGAGCTCCCCTGCACCAGCACGTAGCCCGCGTCGTCGAGGTCGACCTGACCGCGGATCAGCTCCGAGCGCGGGTCGTGACCGACGGCGATGAACAACCCGGTCGCCGCGATCGTCCGGGTCTGGCCCGTCCGGACGTCACGCACGACGACACCCTCGAGCTTGTCGTCGCCGAGGAGGTCTGCGACCTCGCTGTTCCAGGCGAACTCGATCTTTTCGTTGGCCATGGCCCGGTCGGCCATGATCTTGCTGGCCCGCAGCTCGTCGCGGCGGTGGACCACCGTGACCTTGGCTGCGAAGCGGGTGAGGAACGTCGCCTCCTCCATCGCCGAGTCGCCGCCACCGACCACGACGATCTGCTGGTCGCGGAAGAAGAAGCCGTCGCAGGTGGCACACCAGCTGACGCCGTGGCCGGACAGCGCGTCCTCCTTGGCGATCCCGAGCTTCGGTAGCCGGACCCCATCGCCAGGATGACCGACATGGCGCGGTACGGCGTACCCGAGGAGTCGATGACCGTCTTGATCTCGCCGGTGAGGTCGACGTCGGTCACGTCGTCGCTGACGAGCTCGGCGCCGAACTTCTCGGCCTGCTTGCGCAGGGCGTCCATCAGGGCCGGCCCCATGATGCCGTCAGGGAAGCCGGGGAAGTTCTCGACGTCAGTCGTGGTCATGAGCGCTCCCCCGGCGGTCACGGAGCCCTCGAACACCAGCGGGTGCAGGTTGGCACGCGCGGCGTAGATCGCGGCGGTGTAGCCGGCCGGGCCGGAGCCGATGATGATGACGTTGCGGACGTCCGACGACACGTTCTCCTCGATTCGTCGTCTGCGACCAGGTGGTCGGGGTTTGGGCGGGCGCCGGTCCGAGTCGACTGGGGCGCCCAAGTCCTAGAACCGATCTTAAGGCCCGTTCATTCCTCTGGACTCATGCCCCGGCCGGAGGACCCCCGCTCAGAGCTTGCCGCGGTAGATGACCGCGCCGGACCTGCAGTCGAGGAGTCGGTAGGTGCCCTGGGCCTCGTCGACGAGCAGCAGGCTGAGCTCCGATCCCGCGCCGTACTGGGTGATCCGCACGTCGTCGGGCTGCGTGTCCGCCACGAGGGCGCAGTCGCCGCGGGGGGTGCGGGCGGACAGCCCGCCGGTGGCGAACTCCCGGGCGAGCCGGTCGAGCTGCTCGGGGTTGATCCGCTGGGGGCCGGCCGCCAGGTTGTCTGCGTCCGTCGACTCGGTGGGCGTCGACTCGGCGGCCTCCGCATCGCCCTGTTCGAGCTGCGTGCGGTCGCGAGCGTCTCCGGCACCACCAGCGTCAGAGCTGGAGCCCTCCTCGCGCAGTACGCCGGCGGCGGCCCCCACCACCACGACGGCGGCAGCAGCGGCGCCAGCCAGGAGCACCCACCGCGACGTCCGCGACCGAGTCGGGCTCTCACTCCGCTCACCCGTGTCGTGGTCGCGCCGGTCGGCAAGCGAGGGTACGTCGGCGGCGCGCTCCGCTGCGGCGCGAGCCAGCGCTTGCTGCACCGACGTCGCTACCGGTGCGGGGATGGGCACCTCGGTGCCGCCCTCGGCCGCCAGCAGTTCCGAGACGGCGTCGAGCTGGGCGAGCACCTGGCGGCACTCCGCGCAGCCAGCGACGTGAGCGCGCACCTCGACGGCCTGGGCTGCGTCGAGCAGGTCCTCGCGCAGCTCGGCGAGAGTCTCGGTGGTCGGATGGTCCATGTTCACGCGGTGCCTCGATGGTCGGGTGACTCGCTGTCTTCGGGCGATCGGGACCCTGGTTGGACGTCGGCGGTCGCGGTCGGGTTCCGCGCGTACTGGCGCAGCAGCGGCACCAGCCGGGCCCGGCCCCGTGAGCAGCGGCTCTTGACGGTGCCGGGTGCACAGCCGAGCATCTCCGCGGTCTCCTCGACCGAGTAGCCCTCCATGTCGACCAGCACGAGCGCGGCGCGCTGGTCCGGGCTGAGCTGTGCCAACGCTGCCAGGACGTCGGCTCGTCGCTCGCTGACCTGGGTCGTGTCCGCCGGATCAGTCCGGTCGGCAAGCCCGGGGTGCCGGTCCACGTCGTCGCCGGGCAGGGGCTGGGTCGGCTTGGCGGTACGACGCCGGAGAAGGTCGAGGCACGCGTTGACGACGATGCGGTGCAGCCAGGTGGTGACCTGGGCGTCACCGCGATACGAGGCGGCCCGTCGAAACGCCGAGACGAGGGCCTCCTGGAGCGCGTCGCCGGCGTCGTCGGGGTTGCCGGTCGTGCGCAGGGCTACCGCCCACAGTCGATGCTGGTGCCGCGCGACGAGCTGCCCGAACGCATCCGGGTCGCCCCCGAGGTGTGCCGAGAGCAGCGCCTGGTCGTCGGGGTCGGGTGGGAGGGTCACCCCCGGACCTCGACGTCGGCGATCCGACCACGGAAAGTGTCGGGGGTCTCCGGTGGCAGTTTGGTCAGCCAGAGCAGCAGGAAGCGGGTGCGGACAGGCTCGTCGAGGCCGAAGGTGGCCGTCGTACCCGCATCCACGATCTCGTCGACCAGCGTGAAGTCGTCGGCCGAACCGGACGGCGGCGTCGCCGCTGCCTCAGGGGCAGACCGGAGCTGCAGATCGGTCCCCTCGCCCTGGAGGGTCACGTCAACCTCGCTCACCGAACGTGTCTGCCCCAGGTCGAGCACCAAGCCGACGCCGGACTTCAGGCCTCCGAGCCGGGGGTCGTTGTCGTAGCGGAGGGTCTCCCAGGCGGTGCTGTCGTCGCCGTCGATCGCCAGCGGGGCGAGCTCGGGATTCTCGTCGCCGGAGCCGGGCGGCGGGTCGAAGTCCTGGGCGCCCTCGACCGGCATCGGTTCGAGCGTCGTCGGGCTGGCGCTGCCGCCGGGCGACGTCGGCGAGGCGTCCGACTCCTCGGCCGGCGGCTGCGCGACCTGCTGGCCGACCATGTAGGCCAGCAACATCGCGCCGACCACCAGGACTGCGATGACGCTCCACAGCAGTGTGCGACCGAGCGAGGAGGGTCTCATGCCAGCACCAGACCCGTTGTACGTCGGCTGAACCACGGGCTGATCGTCGCCGGGGAGGATTGCCGGTGGTGCCGGTGGCGCAGCGAACGGCTCGCCGGACAGGGCTCTCGGCTCGATATGGCCACCGGTGGCGCCGTTGTACCCGTCGTCGGTGAGGATTGCGGTCAGGGCCTCGCGAACCTCTGTCACGGAGGTCATCCGGTCGCCGTACTTCGAGTTGTCGCTGAGGATCCGGTCACAGATGGCATCGAGCGGGCGCGGCACCCCCGCGCGCACCTGCCGCGGCCGCATCAGCCTGCCGTGCTCCAGCGGCGCCGTGGGCAGTCCGGTCTGCTCGGCGCCCGGCCACCGCGTCGTCAGGCAGGCGTACAGCAGCCGGCCCAGGTCGTAGGCGTCCGCCGCATGCGGGTCGTCGTCGCTGGCCGGGGCGTCTCGCAGCGCGGCGAAGGTGCCGAGCCCGATGACCTTGACGCCGCTGCTCTTGGTGAGGACGACGGTGTCGGGAGCCAGCCGTCGGTGAGACAGCCCGATGCGGTGGGCGTTGGCGATCGCGGCGGAGACCTCGCGGATGACCCAGGCCGCCCGCCGCGCGGGGAGGGGTCCCTCGGCCAGCATCACGTCGAGCGACTGCCCGCTGGCCCATTCACGCACGACGTAGCAGAGGTCACCGTCATCGACCGCGTCCAGCACCTGGAGGATGCGGGGATCCGCCACGCGGGAGGCGCGCTTGGCGGCGGCGAGGAGGTCGGCGGCGTACGGCGACGACGAAGGCAGGATCTGCAGCACCACCGAGCGCGCCAGGATGCGGTCGCGCGCCCGCCAGGAGTTGGAGTCGCCCTCCTCGGCCAGCAGATCCTCGACGACGTAGCGCTCCGCAAGCACCGTGCCGGGCTCCACGAGGTGAGCTCCCACGGTCCTCCTGCCCCTCTTCTGGCCGTCCGGCGGTCTGATCGCACCTCACATGGTAGGCGTTGGCCGGGGCCTCCCCGAGCAGGCTCAGGCCCGACGTAGCCGCGAGGTGACGACAGAGGTGATCCGGCCGACCTCGGTGAGGTTCAACACGCGGGCGGCGAGCACGTAGACGACGCCGCCGACGACGCCGCCGACCAGGAGCACGACCAGTGAGTCCGCCTTGCCGTCGACGTCGAACCCGGCCCGGTCCAGACCCAGGACTGCCAGCCACGCGAGCACCGCTGTCGGGGCAGCCGCGAGGAGCGCGCGCAGCACGAACCAGACGAGCGGACGGGCCGCCAGACCACCCAGCCGCCTCGAGAGCACGCCGAACGAGAGAAGCCCGCCGACGAGGTACGCGCCCCCATAGGCCAGGGCCAGCGCGGGGGCCACGTCGTCGGGATCGACGATCATCGTCAGACCGATCGCGAGGGCGATGTTGACCGAGGCGACCACGCACTGGATGAAGAACGGGACCCGGGTGTCCTCGAGGGCGTAGAAGCCGCGCAGCACGAGGTAGTGGACGCTGAACATCACCACACCAGGGGCGAAGGCGATCAGGGTGATGCCGAGGGACCCGGTCTCGGCGGTTGCCTGGCCCCAGCTGAACAGCACGGTGGCCAGCGCCGGGCCCAGCACCACCAGGGCGACCGCGAACGGGATCATCAACGCCAGCACCAGACGCAACGTGTCGACCAGTTCGGCCGAGACCTCGGAGAAGAGGCCGTCGGAGGCCAGCCGGGACAGCAGCGGCACCACGGCGGTCGCGAGCGACACGGTGATGATGGCGTGCGGCACTTGGGTCAGCAGGAAGGCGGTGGCGTAGACGGAGTAGCCGGCGGCGTCGGCCTCCTGGGCGGTGGCGTCGGTGGCACGCTGCACCATGACGAAGAAGGCGACCTGGTTGACGATCACGAAGCCGATCGTCCAGGCGGCCAGCCGCATGGTGTGGCCGAGACCGGTTCCGCGGAAGTCGAAGCGGGGTTTGATCCGGAACCCTGTCGCCCGGATGAAGGGCAGCAGGACGGCGGCCTGGGCAACGATGCCGAGGGTCGACCCGAGGCCGAGCAACAGCTCCTGCGAGGAGGTGTATCCGCCGGTGGCGGGCACTCCGGCGTACACGATCAGGTAGGTCACGATGGTCGCGATCGCGATCAGGTTGTTGAGGATCGGCGCCCACATCATCGGACCGAACCGGCCGCGCGCGTTGAGGATCTGGCCGAACAGCACGAAGACGCCGTAGAAGAAGATCTGCGGCAGGCACCAGCGAGCGAAGGTGATCAGTGAGTCACGCTCGGCAGCGAGCGCCGGGTCGGTGAAGAAGCTGTCGGCGGCCAGCAGCCGCAGCACCCATGGGGCGAGGATGACCAGGATCGCCGTCGACCCGGCCAGCACGAGCACCCCGAGCGTGATGATCCGGTTGGCGTAGGCGTCGCCGCCGTCCGGCTGCTTGAGCGCGCGTACCAGCTGCGGCACCAGGACGGAGTTGAAGACGCCTCCGGCGACGAGGATGTAGAGGCTGGTCGGGATCGTGTTGGCCACGTTGAAGACGTCGGCATGCAGGCCGAGCCCGATCGCGGCCGCGAGCAGCGCGGCTCGGACGAAGCCCGTGAGCCGGGACACCACCGTCCCGGCAGCCATGACCGCACTGGCCGAGAGGACGGTCGGGTAGGTGGGCTGGCTCACGGGTGCTGCGGCTCCTCACGCGGCGAGAACGCGCCCGGGGACCGCAGTCGGCGGATGATCCGAAAGACTGCGGTGCCGATGAGGACGGCCAGGCCGAGGCCCATCACGATCCAGATGGCGAGTCCGATCTGGGTCGCCCGGACGTCCATCTCCGAACGGGGACCGAACCGCCGGTCCTCGGGGGTGGCCAGCTGGACCCGCACCGGAGTGACCCCCGAGCCGTCGGCATGGGCTCGGACCTGTACGTCACGCTGCTGGCCGGGTTCGAGCCGGAGCTCGCCGATGTCGTCCACCTGCAGGGCCGGGTTGCGCGGCACCACCGACACGCGCACTCGGACCGGCACGTCCAGTCCGTTGGCGACCGTCACCGGGAAGCGTCCGGATCCGCTCGACAGGGCCACGAACGTCGGCGTCGACACGGTGACCTGCTCCAGCTGCCGTCTGAGCAGCCGGATCTCGCGTACGGCGACGGCTCGGCCCCGGCCCGGGCGGAACGCCCACGCGCTCGAGCCGGTGACGGCGTACTGCTGCGCTGCTGTGGCTGCCTGTGCGGACGTGTCGACCAGGATGCCGAAGTAGACCCTGCTATACCGGCCCATCTTCCGGATCAGCTCAAGCTGCTCCGCGCTGAGCTGGACGAAGGTGTCCGGTACGTCGACCCGGCCGGCATACTCGGGGGCGGCGGTCAGCAGGGTGGACCCCGCCGCCTCGAAGGACAGCGTCGAGATCGAGAGCGCAGCCGCGAGGTCAAGGTCTGCGCTCGGGCCGCCGGGATCCCAGTACGCCGGAAGGGCGACGACGACCGGCGCCTCCCGGTCGCTGAGAGTCTGGACCGTGCCCTCGGCCATCAGGTACTGCCGCACGTCCAGCGCCGAGGTGCTGCGTCTGACCCGTTGCCCGGCGATGTCGTCGCGGATCACGACGGCAGTGAGGGGGTCGCCGCCGGTCTCGAGGACGACCGAGGCAGGGGGTGCCCCGCGGCCGGTCACCCCGTCCAGGCGGGGCAGGCTGGTCTCGGAGATCAGCTCGAACGACGTACCTCCGGAGCGCAGGCTGGTCAGGCCACGCCGATTGTTCAGCCCGGTGGTCTGCCAGCCAGCTACCGCGAAGGGGAGACGCCCGCTGTAGTCGGCCGAGGCGTCGACCGCGGTACGCACCACCCGACCCAGTCGGTTGGTGCCCAGCGTGCTGGCCTGCGGCGTTCCCCAGGGCAGCAACAGGACGTCCTGCCGGGCGATCAACGTGTCGAGATCGGCCAGCCACGTCTGGGCGGCCTCCTGCCCGCGACCTGCGGTCGTCTCACCCTCGAGGCTGGCCTGCACCTCGTAGCCGTCGGCCATGTCGGCCGCAGCGTCGTACACGGCGGGGTCGAGCAGGATCTGCAGGGTGTCCTCGGGCGCCTGGAGCGCGAACGCCACGACGTTGCTCAGCCGGCCGTTGAAGGCGATCGTCGTGGCAAGCTCGTCGTCGGCGAAGACGCCTCGGGAGTCCCTGGTGACCGGTGCCGTGAGTGGGAGCAGCGCCACCATGGGACTCGGGTCCGGCTCGGCCGCGCCCTCGGGCATTTGCGGCACCAGCGTCGAGACCCGGGTCTCTGGCTCCTGGTCCCGGTTCTCACCGCGACCCGCGATCACGCTCACGCCGAACTGGTAGACGCCGGGATCCTGGATGATCGGCAGGGCGCCGTACGGCACGCTGATGTCGAACGATGCCCGGGTGCCGACCGGGATACCGCCGATCTCGGCGAACTGGCCGTACCGGATGATCCGAGTGTTGAAGATCGGGTCGGCGCTGGCAAAGGTCTCCAGGTCCGCCAGCGACCTCGCCGGATACCGTCCGACGTCGAGGTAGACCTGAGCGTCCGCCCAGTTGCGGGTGCCGACGTTGGACACCACCCCGCGAATGGTGAAGGGGCGACCCGGCTCGAGCACGACGGGGTCGATCTCCTCGATCGTGATCTCGAGCCCGCTCGCCGGTGGCGCCTGCGGTGCAGCCGACCGGTCGGCGGGGAGGCTGCCGAGCGATCGGGTCGAGTCGGCCGACCTGCTGGCAGCCGAGAACCGGGACGACACCTGCTCGTGCCGGGGAGACTCGGGATCGGGTACGGCCGTGGTTGTGGTCGCGGCCGTAGTTGTGGTCGCGGTCGCCGGCACGAGGGCCGAGCCCGATGTGGCAGCCAGCACCGTGGTGAGCAGCAGCACCGACGCGATGCCCAGCGTGCGGAGATGGCGGTGGATGGCCATCACCGGGTGGTTTCGCGCCTGGCTGTCACGCGTTGCATGGTAGTGCCACCTCTGTGGCCACTCGCCCCACGACGGGGCGTGGACCCTACAGTGGTGCATCGTGTCCGATCGCCCTTCCTTGACCGACGTGCAGCGCACCGGGGTCCGCGAGCTGGTCCACGCCGCCCCGGTGGTCGCGGAGGTCGGCCGTCGCTTCTCCGAGGCCGGTTTCGAGATCGCGCTGGTGGGGGGCTCGGTGCGGGATGCGTTGCTGGGTCGGCTGGGCACCGATCTCGACTTCACCACCTCCGCGACGCCGGACGACATCGACCGAGCGTTGACCGGCTGGGTCGATGCCCGTTGGGACATCGGTCGGGACTTCGGCACGCTCGGAGCCCGGGTCGGGGAGTGGACGCTGGAGATCACGACGTACCGCGCCGACGCGTACGACGCGAGTTCGCGCAAGCCGGCAGTGGCCTACGGCGACTCGCTGGTCGAGGATCTCCGCCGCCGGGACTTCGCGGTCAACGCCATGGCGCTGGCGCTGCCACAGGAGGAGTTCGTCGACCCCTTCGGGGGGCTGCAGGACGTCGCTGACCGGGTGATCAGGACACCGGGACTACCCGAGGACTCGTTCAACGACGACCCGCTGCGGATGATGAGAGCAGCCCGCTTCGCAGCCCAGCTCGGCTTCACGGTGGCGCCGGACGTCGTACGCGCGATGACGGACATGGCGCCGCGGCTGGAGATCGTGTCCGCCGAACGAGTCCGCGACGAGATCGTCAAGTTGCTGCTCACGTCGCAGCCACGGGTGGGCCTCACGCTGCTCGTGGACACCGGCATCGCCGAGTTGGTGCTGCCGGAGCTGCCCGCGATGCGACTGGAGCGTGACGAGCATCACCGGCACAAGGATGTCTACGAGCACAGCCTGACCGTGCTGGAGCAGGCGATCGGCCTGGAGACGTCGCTGCCGACGGGAGGGCCCGACCTGGTCACCCGGCTGGCCGCCGTGTTGCACGACATCGGCAAGCCTCGCACCCGCCGACTCGAGGACGGCGGCACCGTGACCTTCCACCACCACGACGTCGTGGGCGCGAAGATGGCCCGCAAGCGCATGCAAGCGCTGCGCTTCTCACGCGACGAGATCGACGCCGTCTCGCACCTGATCGCGCTGCACCTGCGCTTCCATGGTTACGGCGCAGGCGAGTGGACCGACTCCGCCGTACGCCGCTACGTCCGCGACGCCGGCGACCAGCTCGAGCGCTTGCACGTGCTCACCCGGGCCGACTGCACCACGCGCAACCGCCGCAAGGCAGAGCGCCTGCGTCGCAGCTACGACGAGCTCGAGAAGCGCATCGACCGGCTGACCGCCGCGGAGGAGCTGGCCGCCATCCGACCGGATCTCAACGGCGACCAGATCATGGAGATCCTCGGGCTGCCGCCGGGGCCGGAGGTGGGCAGGGCCTACCGCTTCCTGTTGGAGAAGCGACTCGACGACGGCCCGATGCCGTACGACGACGCCAAGGCGGCGTTGCTCGCATGGCACCGGCAGGATTCGTCCGACTGACCGGCAGGATTCGTCCGAAGTGGCGCGGGGCGGCTCAGCCTGCAACGGTCGGACGAATCCTGAGCACCAGGCTGCGGTAGACGAGGGCGGTCACGGCATACCCGGCGGCGATCGCCAGCACCAAGCCGTAGGACTTGCCGGAGGTGGGTATGACGACGGCGCCCACCGCCGCGGCGGCGACGAAGACGACGTTGAAGATCACGTCGTACAGCGCGAAGATTCGGCCGCGGAAGGCGTCGTCGACCCACGTCTGGACCAGCGTGTCGACGCAGATCTTGACCCCCTGGGCGGAGAGGCCCAGCGCGAGCGCGGCGACGAGCAGCGATGGCTCGGTGTAGAGCGCACCGGGAAACACCTCGACGACCGCGGCCATGGCCAGCAGCACGACGATCCACGTCTCCGGCGACATGTGTGCCGTTGCCAGCGGGGTCAGGACCGCGGCCAGCAGGAACCCGACACCGGAGACCAGCACCGCGAGCGACAGCCCGGCGAGAGCCGCGTCGGTGTCGGACGAGTCGTGGAAGTAGTTGCGGTAGAGCAGGATCGTGGCCACCGTCGACAGCCCGTAGAAGAAGCGGTGCGAGGCGACAGCGGCCAGGGCGTAGGCGGCCGGTCGGCGCTCGGCGAGATGGCGTAGCCCCGCGGCCAGGCCGCCGGCCACATCCCAGACCGCCACGAGCAGGTCCGGCCGGGGATTGCCGCGAGCCGGATCGCTCGGGTACGCAGGGCGCACCTCGGGTTTGGTACGGGGCGCACCTCGGGTTTCGGGTACGGCGCGGGCACCTGGGGACTCGGGTACGGCGGGCTCGCCTCGGGGCTCGGACCCGGCTGGGGCACCTCTAGGGTCAGGTCGGGACCGAGCAGCGCCCGCGGGATCCGGAGCGCGAGCAACGCCGCACTGGCGTAGATGAGAGCGCTCAGCAGGGCGATCACAGCATCGGGATCGCTCCCTGGCAACACCGGGCGCAGCAGCGTGGCGCATCCGAGCCCGAGCAGGAAGGCGACGGTGCCGGCGGTGGGCGTCACGGCGTTGGCGAGCACGAGGTCATCCCTGCTCACGACGTGGGGGAGCGACGCCGACAGCCCCGCGAGGAAGAACCGGTTGATGCTGAACGCCACCAGGATGGCCGCGTACAGGCCGAATCCGCTGATGCCGAGGGCGACCAGCGCGGCCACGGCGAGCACCGGGACGAGTCGCACCAGGTTCGCCACCACGAGGGTCTGCCGCCGGCTCCACCGGTCGAGGAACACGCCGACGAACGGACCCAGCACGCTGTAGGGCAGCAGCACCGCGGCGAGCACCCCGGCGATGGCGGTGGCGTCCGGTTGCCGCTCGGGAGAGAACAGCACGTACGACGCCAGCGCGACCTGGAGCACGCCGTCTCCGGACTGACTCGTCACCCGGACGGCGAACAGCTGCCGGAAGCGGCGCCCGCGAAGCAGATGCCTCAGATCGCCGACGAACCGCATGACGCGTCAGTCTGCCCGACTCGACCCAACTGCAAGATCCGACTCTCAGCCGGTCATGACCAGCTGAGAGTCGGATCCTTCGTGCGAAGCGGTCGGGCGCGAAGCGGTCGGGTGGGTGAGGAGGTGTCAGGCGGGACTGGACGTCAGCGCTCGACCTCACCGCGGATGAACGCCTCGACCGACGCGTGCCCCTCGTCGTCGGGCCGCTGCACCGGCGGCGACTTCATGAGGTACGACGACGCCGACAGGATCGGGCCGCCGATGCCACGGTCGAGGGCGATCTTCGCCGCTCGGATGGCGTCGATGATGATGCCGGCCGAGTTGGGCGAGTCCCACACCTCGAGCTTGTACTCCAGGTTGAGCGGCACGTCCCCGAAGGCGCGACCCTCGAGTCGGACGTAGGCCCACTTGCGGTCGTCGAGCCACGCGACGTAGTCGGACGGCCCGATGTGCACGTTCCTGGCGCCGAGGTCGTGGCTGATGTTCGACGTCACGGCCTGTGTCTTGGAGATCTTCTTCGACTCGAGGCGATCCCGCTCGAGCATGTTCTTGAAGTCCATGTTGCCGCCGACGTTGAGCTGGTAGGTGCGGTCGAGCACGACGCCCCGGTCCTCAAACAACTTGGCCATCACCCGGTGGGTGATGGTGGCTCCCACCTGCGACTTTATGTCGTCACCGATGATCGGCACACCTGCGGCCTCGAACTTCGCCGCCCACTCGGGATCGGACGCGATGAAGACCGGCAGCGCGTTGACGAAGGCCACGCCCGCGTCGATCGCGCACTGCGCATAGAACTTGTCGGCCGCCTCGGAGCCCACCGGCAGGTAGGACACCAATACGTCGGCCTTGGTGTCGCGCAGCACCTGCATCACGTCGACTGGGTCGACGTCACTCTCCTCGATCGTCTCGAGGTAGTACTTCCCGAGCCCGTCGAGGGTGTGACCACGCTGCACGAGGACGCCGGTCGGCGGGATGTCGCAGATCTTGATGGTGTTGTTCTCGCTGGCGGTGGTCGCTTCGGCGAGGTCGAAGCCGACCTTCTTGGCATCCACGTCGAAGGCTGCGACGAACTCGATGTCGCTGACGTGGTAGTCGCCGAACTGCACATGCATCAGCCCCGGCACGGCACCGGCTGGATCGGCGTCCCGGTAGTAGTGGACGCCCTGGATGAGTGAGGTCGCGCAGTTGCCGACACCCACGATTGCTACTCGAACCGAACCCATACAGGTCTCCTCATTCCCCTGTGCCAGCACCGGGGCGGGTGCCGCCGGTGCGCTTGCGTGGTGATGTCGTTGGTACGTCGTCAGAGCTGGTCTCGCGGGAGCGATCCCGCTCGGTGTCAATCAGCTCGGTGAGCCAGCGGACTTCTCGCTCCACCGACTCCAGGCCGTGCCGCTGCAGCTCCAGCGTGTAGGCGTCGAGCTTCTTCCGAGACCGGGTCAGCGAGCTGCGTACGCCGTCGAGGCGCTCCTCGAGCCGGCTCCGCCGCCCCTCGAGGATGCGCAGCCGATTCTCCGTCGAGGTCGAGCCGAAGAACGCGAAGTGGACTCCGAAGGAGTCGTCGTCCCAGGCGCTCGGACCAGTCGCCGACACCAGCTCGGAGAACCGCTCCTTGCCTTCGGCGCTGAGCTTGTAGACGATCTTGCTGCGCCGCCCGGTGCGCACACCGAGCGCGTCCGGGTCGCCCTCAGCGGTGTCCTCGACGATGAGCCCGTCGCGAAGCATCTGCTTCAGGCACGGGTAGAGGGAGCCGTAGGACAAGACGCGACCCCAACCGAGAAGAGCGTTGACCTGCTTGCGCAGGGCATAGCCGTGCAGCGGCGCCTCGTTGAGAAGCCCGAGAACTGCGAGCTCGAGCGCGATGCTGCGCTGCTTCGCCACGGCTCTCCTTCCGGTGCCTCATTGCTGCGAGGTCGCCTCCGGATAGGCTTCCGGAGCCTGATCTCGACCTGTCGCCTATATATATCGTACCGATACATCATTTTGCTAGTCGGCGGCCCCTCTTCCGCGCTGCTGCGTGCGTGCGACGTCGGTCACTTCGGGCGCCGTACGGATTGGAACAACCAGTCGCGGACTCGTACCCTCGAACCACCATGTGGTCCCAGCGCTCCGTCATCGACTACTCGCTGCAGCGGCGAGCGACGTTGGCGACCGTGTTTCACGGCGGCGCGACCACCATGGACGACGTCTGTGACGCAGACCCCTACACGTTGCGTGCCGCCAAGCATCATGGCGAGCCCGCGAGCTACCCCTGCCCGATCTGCCGGAAGGCGGAGATCGCCACGTTGCGCTACGTCTTCGGCGACGAGCTCGGCCAGTTCTCCGGTCGGATCAAGTCGCGTGACGAGATCGAGACCATGGCGCACGAGCACGGCGAGATCCGGGTGTACGTCGTCGAGGTGTGCCGCGGCTGCGCGTGGAACCACCTCGTCGAGTCGTACCTGGTGGGCGACGGCAAGCCCCGCAAGCCACCGCGACGGCAGCGCACCGTCGAAGACGACGACTGACCCCAGGAAAGAACCACGTGAGCAACATGCAGCCGCCACCGAGCGGCCCTGAACCAAGGCGCCCGCGCGCCGCCGGCAGCCGCAAGGCCGGCTCCCGGCGGGCTGCCTCGGCGGCCCCTGCCACACGCGGTGCCAAGGCGAAGCGGATCGCCAAGAAGACCCTGAAGTGGACGCTGATCCTCGGGTTCGTCGGCTCGCTGGCGGCCGCGATCACCGTATACATCGCCTATCGCATGGTCGACATCCCGGACCCGAACACGGACTTCCAGGCCCAGACGACCACGGTGTACTACTCCGACGGCAAGCACGTGCTGGGGCAGTTCGCCGTGCAGAACCGGACCAGCATCGACCTCGAGGAGATGCCCCCGCACGTGCGCGACGCCGTGATCGCCGCCGAAAACCGCTCGTTCTACTCCGACAGCGGGCTGGACTTCACCGGCATGGCGCGTGCCGCCTGGAGCAACTTCACCACCGACAACACCCAGGGTGCGTCGACCATCACACAGCAGTACGTGAAGATCCTCTACCTGTCGCAGGAGCGCACCTATACGCGCAAGGTCAAGGAGGCACTGCTGGCGGTCAAGATCCAGAACGAGCTCTCCAAGGACGAGATCCTCGAGGGCTATCTGAACACGATCTACTTCGGTCGCGGCGCTTACGGGATCCAGGCCGCGGCAGAGGCGTACTTCGACAAGGACGCCAACGACTTGACCGTCGCCGAGGGCGCCGTGCTCGCCTCGGTCCTCAACTCTCCAGGCACCTTCGATCCAGCGCTGGGCAAGGAGAATCGCGTCCGGCTGCTGGACCGCTACCACTACGTTCTCGACGGCATGGTCGAGATGGACAAGCTCGACGAAGCACAGGCGGAGCGGTTGGCCCGACGCCTGCCGCCGTTCCCCGAGATCAAGGAGCAGTCCGCCTACGGCGGCCAGAAGGGATACCTGCTCACCCTGGTCGAGAGGGAGCTGCGGGCTCAGAACTTCACCGACGACCAGATCAACGGCGGCGGCCTGACCGTGGTCACGACGCTCGACTGGGACGACCAACGGGCCGCGAAGGAAGCTGTCGCGGAGGTTCGGCCGCGGGGCAAGAAGCAGCTGCACGTCGCGCTGAGCTCCGTCGAGCCGGGCACGGGCGCACTGCGCGCCATGATCGGCGGGAAGGACTACCTCGGCGACGAGAAGCAGGCGCAGCTCAACTGGGCGTTGGCGGGAGCCCAGCCGGGGTCGTCCTTCAAGCCGTTCGCGCTAACTGCGGGGCTCAAGGACGGGTTCACCCTGCGCGACACCTTCGACGGCAACTCGCCGTATGTCTTCCCGGACGGGCTGGAGATCGAGAACCAGGGTGAGGCGGCCGGCCAGTCCTTCGGTTTGGTGAACATGGTCACGGCGACCGCTGAGTCGGTCAACACGGCGTACATCGACATGACGGTGCAGATGGAGGACGGCCCGGAGAAGGTCGTCGACGCCGCCGTCGCGGCTGGCATCCCGCGCTCGTCTGGGGACCTGGAGGCGCGCATCGACGTCGGCCTCGGTGGGGCGGTGGTGTCCAACGTCGAGATGGCCGAGGGCTACGCGACCTTCGCCGCCAGGGGCGTGCAAGCCGATTGGTACGTCATCGAGAAGGTCAGCGACTCCGAGGGGTCGCTGTACAAGCACCCGGACACGAGCGAGCGCGCATTCTCCGACGACATCATGAGCAATGTCAGCTACGCGCTCCAGCAGGTCATCGAGGACGGTACCGGCACCGACGCCCAGGCGTTGAACCGGCCCGCCGCGGGGAAGACCGGGACGGCGACCGATGACGACGGCCGGGTGTCCTCGTCGTGGTTCGTCGGGTACACGCCGCAGCTCTCGACAGCAGTGATGTACGTGCGCGGGGACGGCAACGACCCGCTCGACGGCTACCTGGACTCGTTCTACGGCGGGGACTATCCGACCGAGACATGGACGACGTACATGAAGGCGGCCCTGAAGGGCGAGGAGGTGCTCGACTTCCCCGAGCCGGCTGAGCTGCAAGGAGTCGAACCGACGTACGTGCCGCCGCCGACGACCGTGGCACCGCCCACCACTACCGAGCCGAGTACGACGGAGCCGACGACCACCGAGCCGACGACCACCGAGCCGAGTACGACGGAGCCGACGACCACCGAGCCGAGTACGACGGAGCCGACGACCACCGAGCCGAGTACCACGGAGCCGTCGCCCACCGAGCCGACCGAGCCCACCACGCCGCCGACGACGCCACCGGGCACGCCGCCGACGACGCGAACACAGGCCGCACCCGGCGGCTGACCCGGTTCGGCGGGACGGAGCGCTCGTCGCGCCACCAGACCGGCGGCGGGACGGGATGAGGCACGATGAATGCGTGCCGTTCCCGATGTCCGCCCGCACCGACGACGACACGGTCGCGCCGACCCTGACCGACCCGCTCGCCCGAGCGGCGTCGGCCGCGAGCGGGGGCCCGATCGGCCGCCATGCCAGGACCCGGCAGAGCTGGTGGTCACCCGTGCGAGTGGTGCTGGTCGTGGCCACCCTGATGTTCGGGCTGGGGATCGTGCAGAAGTCACCCTGCGTTGTCGAGGACTGGGCCGATGCTGCATCCCCGCTGGCGTTCTCGCACCTGTGCTACTCCGACATCCAGTACCTGTACGCCGGCCGCGGGCTCGCCGAGGGGATCTTCCCCTACACGCCCGTCGACGACCTGCCAGCCATCAAGCAGCCGGTCGATGAGTCCGAGGAACGCAGCCTGACCATCGAGTACCCGGTGCTCACCGGGCTGTGGATGGGTGCTGCAGGCATCCTCACGCAGTCACTGGGCAGGGCGCCTGACGTCTCGGACCTCTCGCACTCTGCGGTGGCGGGGAATCTCGACGTCCAGCACGACAGCGCCATCTTCTGGGGCGTCAATGCGGTCGGCTTCCTGTTCTGCCTGCTGATCGCGCTCGCACTGCTCGTGCGGGCTCAGCCGCGACGGCCCTGGGATGCGATGCTGATCGCGGCCGCGCCGGTCCTCCCGCTCGCAGCGATGATCAACTGGGACCTGATCGCGATCGCGTTCGTGGCCGCGATGATCTGGGCCTGGGCGACGGGGCGGCCCGTCCTGACGGGCGTGTTCATCGGGCTCGGCGCCGCCACCAAGCTCTACCCGCTGTTCTTCCTGGGGCCACTGCTGGTGCTGTGCCTGCGCGAACGGCGGATGAGCAGCTGGGTGCAGACGGCCATGGCGGCCGCGGTGGCGTGGCTTGCTGTCAACCTGCCCATCTATCTGTACTCGCCGGATGCCTATCTGTGGTTCTGGCGGTTCAACTCCGACCGTGGACCTGACTTCGGGTCGTTCTGGCTGGTGGCGTCCAACTACGGGTGGACGGCGTCGTCGGACGTGATCAATGCGACGACGTGGATCTTCTTCGGACTTGCCTGTGTGGCGATCGGCCTGCTCGGCCTGCTCGCGCCGCGCCGACCACGACTGGTGCAGCTGATGTTCCTCGTCGTGGTGGCCTTCCTGCTGGTCAACAAGGTCTACTCGCCGCAGTACGTGTTGTGGTTGCTGCCGTTTGCCGCGCTGGCCCGCCCGCGGTGGCGCGACATGCTGATCTGGCAGGCCTGCGAGGTCTTCTACTTCTTCGCGATCTGGATGCACATCGCCAACTTCTTCGTGCCTGCCGGTGCCGAGGACTGGGCCTACGCCCTGGCCGTGCTCGTGCGGGTGGCGGGTCAGCTCTTCTTGGTGGTGCTCGTCATACGGGACATCTTCTATCCGTGGTACGACCCGGTGCGGTCCGATGGACTCTCCGACGACCCGCTCGGCGGCATCCTCGACGGCGGGATCGATGCGGAGGTGCATGCCCTCCGGCCGGTGGCCCGGTCCCTCAGCTGACCTCGACTGAGTCGCTCGAGCCGAGTTCGACGTGGTCGCTCAGCTGATGTCGACACGGGCGCTCAGCTGATGTCGACATGGTCGAAGTGGGTCGTGGTGAAGCGCACCTGGACCTCGACCTCGTCACCCACCTCGGGGCAGGTCGCGCCGTCCGGGAGGAAGACCATGCTCACCTGCATGTGTGGCGGCTCGACGAACCATCGCTGCTTCCCGTCGATCACGTACGGCGAGAGGGCCCGGCCGACGGCGTCGAGGCCGCCACGTGCCACCGAGACCGCCCGCTGCCGCACCGTGCTCGCAGGTGTCGGCGCCTCCAACCCGACACCGTGTGCCGTACCGCCGGACACCACCAGGATCGACCCGTCCCGCATGATCCGGCGCTGGCGGTAGCCGACGCGGTCACCGGCATGAACGCGATGGATGTCCAGCACGGTGCCCCGAGGCCGCAGCGCCTCGCGGTCCCCCAGCCAGAGCCCGGTGCCAACGCGCGGGCGGAACTCGATCTCCGGGTGGTGGGCGGTCAACGACTCGAGCTCGGTCGCGGCGAGGTGCGACACGAACCACCGCGCAGCCGGGGCGGTGGCCAGCCATCGCTCCACCTCGACGAGGTGACCGGTGCCGAGCGGTAGATGGAGCGCATGTCCCTCGACGCGCACACCTCGGGCGCGGCCGGCCGCCGCGAACTCGGCTGCCGTGAAGCCGTGCCGGTGCATGGACGTCAGTGCCTCGAGCACGACCCTCGGAGTGTCGGCGCGGCTGCCAAGCGCCTCGAGGTCTGCCGGCCTGCCGACGGTGTGGATGATGCGCGGGTCGTGCCCGAGGTCCGGCAGGAACGGGCGCCATGGCTCCAGCACCAGGATGTCGCCGCCGAAGCGCTGCTCGACCTGCGCCACTTCGGCGTAGGTGCCCACGGCGATGGTGTCGAGGCCGAGCCAGCTCACGCGACGCGCCAGCCGGCCGATGGTGAAGCCGTACCCGGTGCCCTTGGCCACCGGAATGATGCCGGGAGATGCGGTGACCGTGCCGGACAGGTGCGCACGCCAGCGCGGCCCGTCGACGTACAGCGTCAATGGCATGTCTGCTCCTGCCCGTCCCCGGCTCAGCGCCGCTTCAGGTAGAGGTCGAATGCCTTGTAGAGCACGCGGTTGAGGGGCAGGTCCCACTCGCCGACGTACTCGACCGCTTCACCACCGGTGCCGACCTTGAACTGGATCAGACCGATGTGCGGGTCGTTCGGGTCGAGGGTCTCGGTGATGCCGCGGAGGTCGTAGACGCTGGCACCAGCCGCGAGCGCGTCGCGCATCATCTGCCACTGCACCGCATTGGAGCCCCGTACGTCGCGCTTCTCGGACGAGGAAGCGCCGTAGGAGTACCACACGTGCCGACCGACCCGGACCCAGATCGTCGCGGCGACGAGGTCGCCTTCGTGGCGCGCCAGGTAGAGCCTGATCCGGTCGCCGTCCTCGGCCTGGAGCGCGCGGAACATCGTCTGGAAGTAGTCGAGCGGGCGGGGGCAGAAGTGGTCGCGAGCAGCGGTCTCAGCATACAGCTCGTGGAACGCAGCCAGGTCGTCCTGCGTGCCTGTCGTGACGACTACGCCGGACTTCTCCGCCTTCTTGATGTTGCGGCGCCACAGCTGGTTCATCCCGGCGAGCAGGTCCTCCTCGGTGCGGCCGGAGAGCGGTACCCAGAACACGTACTGCGGTTGGCCGGCGCTGAAGCCGCCCTCCGACGTCACCGGTCGCCAGCCTCCGGAGCGGAGCACGGCTTGGACCTCTCCACCGTGTTCGGCCCGCGTGTCGGGCGGCACGTCAGCGAGCCGGGCATGGGTGTCCGCGGAGATCGCCGTCTTGACCGTCGCCGCAGTCCAGGTGCGGCTTACGACCGGAGGACCCATCCGTACGGCGAAGGCGCCGCGCCCGCGCAGGTGCTCGACCATGGCGGAGAGCAGCTCGTCGAGATCGGGCGCGGACCAGTCGAGCAGGGGTCCTTCTGGAAGGTAGGCCAGCGATCGCCTCAGCCGCGGGAGCTGCCGGAACAAGACCAGCCCGGCACCGACCAGCGTGGAGTCGCGGAAGAAGCCGATCGACTCCCGCCGCCACTCGCTCTTGACCTCACCCCAGGCCGGAGTCTGGAGGAAGCTCGCGCTCGGCCGGGTGGCGACGAAGTCCACGTGCTCGGCGGTCGTGATGGGGCGCACGCGGATCTGACTCACACGTCGCAACGCTACCGGAGGCGGCGCATCCGCCCGCGAGCCCGTCAGGGTGGTGCGGACGCTGCGAGATGCCGCCTCAGTTCATGCGCTCCCGCAGCCAGGCGATGTCGGCGCCCTGACCGTCGCGACCACCGGGCGTCTCGCAGACCACCGGAGCGGCTGCGGCCCGAACCACCTGCACAAGATCGGCGGCAGCGATCTCCCCCGCGCCGAAGTTCGTGTGCCGGTCGGCGCCGGAGTCGAACGCGTCGCGCGAGTCGTTGGCGTGCACGAGGTCGATGCGTCCGGTGATGCCCCGGACCCGCTCGACCACCGTGGTGAGCTCCTCGCCGCCGGCATGGGCGTGGCAGGTGTCCAGGCAGAAGCCGACCTGGTCGCCCCCCTCGGCTCTGCCCAGGGCCTCCCACAGCCTCGCGATCCGGTCGAGTCTGCGTGCCATGGCGTTGTCGCCGCCAGCGGTGTTCTCGATCAGCAGCGGAACCGGCATCTCGAGCCCGTCGATGCACTTGCGCCAGTTGTCGAACCCCACCGCCGGATCGTCGTCCTTGAGGACGTGACCCCCGTGCACGATCACGCCCTTGGCCCCGATCTCGGCCGCTGCGGTGAGGTGCTGCTGGAGCAGCTTGCGGCCCGGGATGCGGATCCGGTTGTTGGTCGAGGCCACGTTGATGGGATAGGGCGAGTGGACGTAGAGGTCGATCCCCGCTGCCTCGGCTGCTGCCCGCAGCGCCGCCGCGCCGCCGTCGTACCGGATCTCCGGCCCCCGGTAGCTCTGCGGATCACCGAGGAAGAACTGCGAGAGTGTGGCCTGGCGAGCCTGCGCCTCGGCAATCGGATCGTCCTGGTCGACATGCGCGCCGATGTGCAGGGTGGTCATGCAGCCCACCGTAGCGGCGACGTACGACGCCGCCTGCCAGCCCGGGAGGCCCGCGCTTGGCCTTCCCGAGGGGCACCCACACCACCGACTTCACGGCCCGAATGACCGGAGATTCGCCGCGAATCGGGCAACCGCCTGTCCGCCCGACCGTGATGATGCAGTCAGGGCGTGAAGGTATGCACTGGCTGTGGATGGCCGCCGCGAGACTCGCGGCAGGCCGCAGGTGGCTCGCTGGACAGATCAAGAGGGCCGACATCAACCGTTGCTCGTCGTACGTCGGGTCCTGGCGGCGCGGGATCGTGCGCGGCGGCTCGGGCTGGTCGGTTGACCAGCCCGCGGCGCCCGAAGAGCGGCACGCACGCGTCAGCCGGCGGGGCAGCTCCACGGCCCGGCTGCACCTTCACGGTCTGGTTCGTCGTCAACGGCGATGTGAAGGCTCAGTCGAACCAGTCAGGGCCGTGACCAAGCACCCAGGGCGTGAAGACGCCGCGCCTCCACCCAGACAATGTCGAGCCACCGAGCCACGTGTCGGACAAATCGGGCCTCGGGCAATCTCAGGGTTCGGCGGGGGAGAAACCCGATCGCGGCCCGTTGCGTCGGGCTACTAACGTGAAGGTCGGCGTTTCGTGCGAGGCGCCGCTCGTTGGCCGAGGGGAACCATGTCTGACACCGCTGTCGCCACGTCCGAGACCGTCGATTCGCGTGCAGTCGCAGCCAGGGCTGTGGATCTGTGCAAGGTGTACGGCGGGGATGCCGTCGTACACGCACTCGACGAAGTGTCGATCGACTTCGCTGCGGGTGAGTACACCGCTGTCATGGGGCCGTCGGGCTCGGGCAAGTCGACGCTCATGCACTGCATGGCGGCGCTCGACGTCGCCACGAGCGGGCAGGTCTACCTGGGTGACCAGGAGCTGTCGCATCTGAACGACAAGCAGCTGACGAATCTCCGCCGCGACAAGATCGGCTTCGTCTTCCAGGCCTACAACCTGGTGCCGACCCTCACCGCCGAGGAGAACATCGTGCTGCCGTTGGCGATCGCCGGCCGCAAACCGGACCCCGCCTGGTTCGACAACGTCATCGACACCGTCGACCTCAGGTCCCGCCTGAAGCACCGCCCCAACGAGCTCTCCGGTGGCCAGCAGCAGCGCGTCGCTGCCGCCAGGGCACTGGTGTCTCGGCCCGAGATCGTCTTCGCCGACGAGCCGACCGGCAATCTCGACTCGTCGTCCGGGGCGGAGGTCCTCGGCTTCTTGCGGCGCAGCGTCGACGACCACGGGCAGACCATCGTGATGGTGACGCACGACCCGATCGCGGCGGCGTACACCGACCGAGTGATCTTCCTCGCCGACGGTAAGGTCGTCGACGAGCTGCGCAACCCCACGTCTGACCGGGTGCTCGAGGAGATGAAGTACCTCACCGCCCGAGCGGTGGCGGGCACGGCGGCGGAGGCCTGAGCCCCGTGCTGCGAGTGACCTGGCGCAACCTGGTTGCGCGCAAGTTCCGGTTGTTTCTCAGTGCGTTCGCGATCGTGCTCGGAGTGGCCTTTGTCGCGGGGTCGTTCATCTTCACCGACGCACTGAGCGGCACGTTCACCGGCATCATCCGCGGTACGACGCCGGACGTGATTGTCCAGCCACGTGGGGCCGGCGACTTCGAGGACGTCCAGGACGCCCGCACCATCGACGCGTCACTCGTCGAAGAGCTCCAGCAGCTGCCCGAGGCGGGCGCAGCAGACGGCGCGATCTCGATGCAGGGCGTCTACGTGATCGGCAGCGACGGGAAGCTCGTCGGCGGCAACGGACCGCCGGGGCTTGGCGTCAACTACACACAGACCACCTCGATCACCGGAGACCCAATCCTGACGCTTGCCGATGGCGAGCTGCCCACCGCCGCCGGCCAGGTGGCCCTCGACGAGCGCACAGCAGACAAGGCCGACTACGCCATCGGTGACGAGGTCACACTGGTCACCTCCGGGGCCGAGCCCAACCTCACCGCCGAGCTCACTGGCACGGTGAGCTCGGGTTCGCAGAGGTGGCCTGGCCGGAGCGACGCTCACCGTGATGGAGCTCGAATGGATGCGCGATCTCTTCTACGAGGGGCGCGACGTCTTCTCCCGGGCGGAGCTCACGGCTGCCGAAGGCGTCACCCAGGCGCAGCTCGCCGACGCTGCTCGACCCCGTTGCCACCGGGCGTCATCGCGGAGGAGGGCGACGTCGTCGCCGAGCGGGACACCGAAGCCATCCAGGAGGACCTGCAGTTCATCAACTACTTCCTGCTGGTGTTTGCTGCGGTGTCGATGGTCGTGGGGACCTTCATCATCGTGAATACCTTCGCGATCCTGGTGGCGCAGCGCAGCCGAGAGCTGGCCCTGCTCCGAGCCATGGGTGCCACGAAGCGCCAGGTCAACCGCTCGGTGCTCGCCGAGGCCTTCGCTGTCGCGGTGACCGGCTCGACCGTCGGCATCGGGCTGGGATATCTGCTGGCGCTCGGGATCAGGTGGCTCTTCTCCCTCTTCGGACTGGACATGTCCGGCGCCGACTTCCCGCTGAAGTGGCGCACGATCCTCATCTCGTACGGCGTCGGTGTCATCGTTACGATGATCGCCGCCTACATCCCCGCTCGCCGAGCGGGCCGGATCGCGCCGGTCGCCGCGATGCGGGACGACGTCGCGATGCCGGAGGCGTCCACCGGGCGTCGGATCCTGGTCGGCGGCCTGATCATCGCCGCCGGCGTCGGACTCATGGTGCTGGGCTTCATGGGCGAGGGCGGCACCGGGCTGCTGCTGATCGGCGTGGGGATGCTCGCCATCCTCGTCGGTGTTGCGCTGCTCGCAGCGATCATCGGCAGGCCGGTCGTGCAGACGCTGGGTGCGCTCTTCCGCAGGCTCTTCGGCACGGTCGGCAACCTGGCGACCGAGAACTCGCTGCGCAACCCCCGCCGTACGGCGGCCACCGCAAGCGCCCTGATGATCGGGCTTACCCTGATCTCGCTCATGTCCATCCTCGGCGCCTCGTCGAAGGAGAGCTTCGCGAAGATCATCGACCAGGCCGTGACGTCGGAGCTCATCGTCTCCAACGCAGTCGGCGCACCCTTCTCGCCCGCCATCGCCGAGGACATCCGCAAGATGGACGGTGTCCAGACCGTCGCGCAGTTCCGCTACGCGAACGGCAAGGTGGGCGACCGCGATGCCTGGCTCGGCGGCGTCGACCCGACCCAGCTCGGCGCGGTCCTCAACGTGTTGATCGAGGACGGGTCCGCACAGGCGTTCACCGACGGCACGGTGCTGCTGGACCAGAACGAGGCGGACGCGCTCGGCGTGGTCGCCGGCGACACGATCGACCTCGAGCTCCAGACCGGGGTACGAGAGCTGGAGGTCGCCGGGATCTTCCAGGCCGGATCGCTCCCCTCCGGGTACTTGTTGACGCTGAGCGACCTGGAGAAGGGTGGCTTCGCGCCACTGGACTCCCTGCTCTTCATCACGGCGGACCCAGGTGCCTCCATCCCGGCAGTCAGGTCGGAGATCGACGAGCGGCTGGAGAACCTTCCCACCGTGACCCTGAAGGATCAACAGGAGTTCGTCGACGAACAGCTCGGCTTCCTCAACATCATGCTGTACATCATCTACGCGCTGTCCGGCCTCGCCGTGCTGATCGCGATCCTCGGGATCATCAACACGCTGGCGCTCTCGGTCATCGAGCGGACCCGTGAGGTCGGACTGCTCCGGGCGATCGGGCTGAGCAGACGACAGCTGCGCCGCATGGTTCGGCTCGAGGCGATCGCGATCGCCGTGCTCGGAGCCGTGCTCGGCGTTGCCATGGGGCTGGGCTTCGGCGTCGCGCTGCAGCGGGCGATCGCCGACGAAGGCGTCGAGGTGCTGGCCATCCCGTGGACGCTGCTGATCGTGCTCGTGCTCCTGTCCGCCGTAGCGGGGGTGCTCGCGGCGCTGCTGCCCGCGCGGCGCGCCGGAAAGCTCAACGTGCTGGAGGCGATCACCACCGAATGACGCCTGCGGGGCCCCTGTGGACGAGGATTTCCGGGGTACGACGCTCCGCTGCTAACCTTTCCGGGTTGACCCGGCACGAGGCCGGGTCGCCGCACGTCGGCGAGGCGGGTCGGGCGCTGAGGCGCTCCGACGACCTACTCTCCGAGGTGACCTCCTGTCACGGAGAGACCGTGACCGCCGAGTCCACAGGAGGTGGATTGCGCTGATGCGTAACTACGAACTGATGATCATCCTCGACCCCGACCTCGAGGAGCGTACGGTCGCACCGTCACTCGATCAGTACCTCAACCTCGTCCGCCAGGACGGTGGAAGCGTCGAGTCTGTCGACGTCTGGGGTCGCCGCCGGCTGTCCTACGAGATCGCCAAGAGGGCCGAAGGGATCTACGCCGTCGTCACGCTGTCGGCGCAGGCCGCTACGGTCAAGGAGCTCGACCGCCAGCTCGGGCTCAACGAGTCGGTGCTCCGCACGAAGGTGCTCCGACCCGAGGTCCACTGATCCGCTGATCAGCGGGCGCCCGACCGATTCCCCCGGTCGTTCCCCACGAACCGACCAACCCTGGGAGGCCACCGCCATGGCAGGCGAAACCATCATCACCGTTGTCGGCAACCTGACCGACGACCCCGACCTGCGATTCACACCTAGCGGCGCCGCGGTCGCCAACTTCACGGTTGCGTCGACGCCGCGCTACTTCGACAAGCAGACCAGTGAGTGGAAGGACGGCGAGGCGCTCTTCCTGCGCTGCTCGATCTGGCGTCAGGCGGCGGAGAATGTCGCCGAGTCGATGCAGCGGGGCATGCGGGTGATCGTGCAGGGCAGGCTCAAGCAACGGTCCTACGAGACGCGCGAGGGCGAGAAGCGTACGACGTTCGAGCTCGACGTCGACGAAGTCGGACCTGCCCTCAAGTACGCCACCGCGAAGGTGACCAAGGTGAGCCGCTCCGGTGGAGGCGGCGACGGCGGCGGCGGCGGTTACAGCTCCGGGGGCGGCAACGACCCCTGGGCGACGCAGGCCCCGGCCGGCGGCGGTCAGCAGTCCGGGGGCGGCAGCGACCCCTGGGCCACCCAGACCCCAGCCGCACCTGCAGCGGGCTCCGACGAGCCGCCCTTCTGATTGCCCACGCAGCGTCACCGGTGCGATTGGCTGATCGCGCGGCCGAAGGCGGCTCACCAGAGCGTGGTCCCAGACCAGCTCACTGACAAGCGACATACGACAACCCATTCCGGCGCTGAGCCGGGCTCACGAGAGGGAGCACCACAATGGCGAAGACAATCGTGCGCAAGCCGAAGAAGAAGGTCTGCGCATTCTGCAAGGACAAGGTCACCTACGTCGACTACAAGGACACCAACCTGCTGCGGAAGTTCATCTCCGACCGCGGCAAGATCCGGGCCCGACGGGTGACCGGCAACTGCACCCAGCACCAGCGCGATGTCGCGACGGCGATCAAGAACGCCCGCGAGATGGCGCTGCTTCCCTACACGTCCACCGCGCGCTGAGAGGAGACCCGACCAAGATGAAGCTGATCCTGACGCAGGAAGTCTCCAACCTCGGGGCCGCTGGCGACGTGGTCGAGGTCAAGGACGGCTACGGTCGCAACTACCTCATGCCGCGAGGCTTCGCCATCCGGTGGACCAAGGGTGCGGAGAAGCAGATCGACACCATCAAGAAGGCCCGCTCGGCGCGCGACGTCCGCGATGCGAGCCACGCCGAGGAGATCAAGGCACAGCTCGAGAGCCTGACCGTCCAGGTCAGGTCCCAAGCCGGCAGCGCTGGTCGGCTCTTCGGTGCGGTGACCGTGTCCGACATCGCCCACGCCGTCAAGGCGGCCGGTGGCCCGGACATTGACAAGCGCCGGATCCAGGTGGGCAACCCGATCAAGACCGTGGGCGCTCACCAGGTGCACGTCAAGATCCATGACGACGTGACAGCAGCCTTGGCGCTCAACGTCGTACCTGCCTGACCGAGACAACCGCGACCGACCCCCTCCGCCCCGGCGAGGGGGTCTTTCGCATCTCTGCGCCCGCGATGCGCCGCCATCACCGCCGCGCCGACGGGACGGCACCGAGCACCAGCCAATCGTCCTGGCGCGCGCGCCACAGCAGCGTCACCATCCGCATCAGCATGAAGACGGTGAACGCCCACCACAGCAGGGCCAGGCCGCCGTCGACCCACAGCACCGCCCACGCCAGCGGCACGAACACGACCAGGGTCACCACACCCGCCCAGGCGAGGTAGCGGCCGTCCCCGGCACCGATGAGCACACCGTCGAGGACGAAGACGACGCCCGAGACGGGTTGGTGAAGCGCCGCCACCAACAAGACGGTGGACAACAGCGCCTGCACTTCGGCGTCGGAGGTGAAGAGCGGTACGACGAGTGGACGTGCCAGCGCAAGGAGCAACCCGAGCACGGTGCCGCACACGACTCCCCACCACAGCATCCGCCGCGTCGCCTCCCGAGTCCCCTCGGCATCGCCGGCACCGAGGAGCCGGCCGGTGATGGCCTGACCGGCGATGGCGATTGCGTCGAGGGCAAACGCGAGGAACACCCACACGGTGAAGGCGACCTGGTGCGCGGCGACGGCTTCGGTCGAGATCGCCGCAGCGACGTAGGTTGCGACCAGCAGCGCGATACGCAACGTCAGCGTGCGCACCATCAAGGGAACCCCGCCCTTCCAGGCGGCTGCCACGCCGCGACGGTGGGGCTTCATCGCCGCCCGGTGGCGGCGAGCCGCTCGCACCACCACGGCCACCACTGCCATGGCGCCGAGGCCCTGCGCGATCAAGGTGCCGATGGCCGACCCGGCGATGCCCCAGTCGAAGCCGTAGACGAAGAGCAGGTTGAGTCCGACGTTGAGCACGTTGGCCGCCACGGCAACCAGGAGGGGAGTGCGGGTGTCTTGGAGTCCGCGGAGCACGCCGGTGGCGGCGAACAGCAGCAACAGGAAGGGGATGCCGACGGCCGCGATGCGCAGGTACGTCGTGGCGTAGCCCCGCACCGCGACGTCGGAAGTGAAGGCGTCGACGATCGGCGACGTGAAGGCGATGGTCAGCGCGCCGACGATGACTCCGATGACCACGGCGAGCCAGATTCCGTCGATCCCGACCGTCAGGGCGGCGCGCCGGTCACCCGCGCCCAGGTTGCGCGCCACCACCGCCGTCGTGCCGTAGGCCAGGAAGATGAACAGTCCGATGCAGGTCTGGACGACAACGCCGGCAATCCCCAGAGCAGCGAGCTGGCCGGTGCCGAGATGGCCGACGATGGCGGCATCGGAGAGCAGGAAGAGCGGCTCGGAGATGAGGGCAGCGAAGGCCGGGATCGCCAGTCTGGCGATCTCCCGATCCTGGTCTCGGCGCCGTTGCCGCTGCTGGCCCGCCGACTCGCCGGATCGCGCCTTGGCCGGTTGCCTTGTCAACACGGCAACCAGTCTGTCCACCCGGCAAACGTGCCAGGTGAACAGGCCATCTGCCGTGTGCACCTGGTCACCGGCAGCGCCGCAACCGGCCGTGCAGGAGAGGTGCCGTCCACTCAGTCGAGGCTAGCGACACCGGTGGGCTCGGGTTCGTCTAGGTCGTCGAGCTGGGCCAGCGCCCTGAGTCGCAGTGCCACGACCGCCGGGACCAGCACCGCCGCGGAGCAGATCAGCGCTGCCTCCTCGAGCCCGGCCCACTCGATCAGTGGGCCGATCACGAGCAGTCCGAAGGGCCCCGCGACGTACGCGAGTGAGGTCATGATGCCGACCACGCGCCCGCGCATGGACTCAGGCGTCAGCACCTGCATGGCCAGGTTGAAGATCGGTTGCACCGGCCCGTACAGCAGGCCCAGCAACGCGGCGAGCACCACCATGGCCCAGAACGCCGGCAGCGCCCCCAGCCCCGCCAGCGTCGGACAACAAGCGACGATGGCCCAGACGAAGGTACGGCGCCGCCCGAACCTGTCCACGATCCAGCTGTGCGCGAGAGCACCCATGATCCCGCCGGCGCTGAGTGCGGTGAGGACTGCGCCGAGCTGTCCCGGTTCACCGATGGCTTGGAAGTGGGCCGGGAAGATCAAGGACTCGAACGGCAGGTAGACCGCGACCAAGACACAGCTGAGCAGCGCCATCTCGCGGAGCAGGGGCGCGCGCCAGACGAAGACCAGCCCGGCCCAGGTGTCGCGCCACACGCTGGGCGGTGCCTCGTGACGCTCCGGCGGACCGGCGCCCTCCAGCCTGACCAAGGCGGTGAGGACGACGCTGAGTCCGAAGCCTGCCGCGGTGACCCACAGCGCGGCGAGCGGTCCGGTGAGGCCGAGCAGGATGCCTCCCAGCGCGGGACCGATGAGGAACGCCATCCCGAAGACCGCCTCGTGCAGCCCGTTGGCCCGGTCCCACCGCCAGCGTGCCGCGGTGGCTGCGGCAGGCAGCATCGACTCTCGTGCCGTCACGCCCGCGGGGTCGAACACCGCGCCCAGCACCGCCAGCGCCACCAGCCAGCCCACGGTGAGCTCGGAGGCCCAGGCGACGGTCGGGATCGCCGCCACCGACAGTCCGGACAGCACGTCGGAGCCGATCGCAGTGCGCTTGCGCCCGATCCGGTCCACGACTGTTCCCGCGATGAGACTCGCTACGAGCAGCGGCAGCAGGGTTGCCGAGACGACGAGCCCTGCGGAGGCGGCGTTGCCGGTCCGGTCGAGCACCAGCCACGGGAGCACGATGAGAGCTACGCCGTTGCCCACGCCGGAGAGCAGATTTGCGCTCTCGAGCAGTACGAGGGGTGTCCGTCGCGGGCCGGCAGCGACCACCATCTCGCCTCCCGATCGAACGCCGATGCGCATTGCTCCCCAGCAGCAGTGATCCTAGGGTCCTTGCGCCACCGCAGCGGCCCGGCGAGTCGCGACCGAGTGTTCTCAGGATCCAGCAGAGTTTCTCTTCTCCACACGGTGTTGAGCGCGTCATCGCAGGTCAGTGGGCCTGCACGGGGGGTGACGGGTGCTTCGTCCACACCTGTGTACCCAGACTGTGCACATCCCTCCGGTGCCTTGTGCACAGTGGACGTCGGAGTGTTCCACAAGCCTGTTGACGCGGGTCTACCGCGTCCGCGCGCCTGGTCGTAGTGTGCTCCGTCGGGTCGGGGTGGGCGCCGGGGTGCGGTACCGAACAGCTGTTCGAGAAACTGTCGGCGGCCTGGTCGATCATCGTCAGGGTCGGGTGGCCATCGAGACCGGCCACACGTGATCCAGGGAAGGGGACGCGGGTTGAGCATCACGGATTTCCGTGCCTCTGACACGTATCCCGACGAGTTCGAGCGTCCGGGGCCGGCCGGTCGCATCCCTCCTCAGGACGATCACGCGGAGCAGAGCGTGCTCGGCGCGATGATGATCAGCAAGGATGCGATCGCCGACGTGGTCGAGGTCGTGCGTGGCGCCGACTTTTACAAGCCCGCGCACGAGCTGATCTACGACGCCGTCCTCGACCTGTACGGCCGAGGTGAGCCGGCCGATGCGGTCACCGTCGCCAACGAGCTGACCAGACAGGGTGACCTCGCGCGCACGGGCGGGGCGCCGTACCTCCACACGCTCGTGGCGGGTGTGCCCGTTGCCGCCAACGCGGGCTACTACGCCGGGATCGTGCGGGAGAAGTCCATCCTGCGGAGGCTGGTCGAGGCCGGCACCAAGATCGTGCAGCTGGGATACACCGGTGAGGGGGTCGTCGACGATGTCGTCGACCAGGCCCAGGCGGAGGTGTACTCCGTCACCGAGAAGCGCACCTCGGAGGACTACGCTCCGATCGCGGAGATCATGGAGCTCACGATCGACGAGCTCGAGGCGATCTCCAACCGAGACGGCCAGATGGCGGGGGTGCCGACCGGCTTCGCGGAGCTCGATGACCTGACCAACGGCCTGCACGGCGGCCAGATGGTGATCCTGGCGGCGAGACCTGCTTTGGGCAAATCAACGATGGGGCTGGATATTTGCCGATCGGCGTCGATCAAGCATGGCCTGACGAGCGTGATCTTCTCCCTGGAGATGAGCCGCACCGAGATCACCATGCGGATGTTGTCGGCCGAGGCGCGCATCCCGCTGCACCACATGCGCAACGGCAAGATGAGCGACGACGACTGGCAGCGTCTGGTGCGCAAGATGGGCGAGGTTTCCGAGGCGCCGCTCTTCATCGACGACTCACCCAACATGACGATGATGGAGATCCGAGCCAAGGCGCGGCGGCTCAAGCAGCGACACGACCTGCGGCTGATCATGATCGACTACATGCAGCTGATGACGTCGGGCAAGAAGGTCGAGTCGCGGCAGCTGGAGGTGTCGGAGTTCTCCCGGCAGATCAAGCTCCTGGCCAAGGAGCTCGACGTACCCGTCGTCGCGATCTCCCAGCTCAACCGCGGCTCAGAGCAAAGAACCTCAAAACGCCCATTGCTCTCAGATCTTCGTGAATCGGGCAGCCTCGAACAAGATGCGGACATGGTCATGCTGTTGCATCGCGAAGATGCCTACGAGAAGGAGTCGACCCGGCCCGGCGAGGCCGACCTGATCGTGGCCAAGCACCGCAACGGTCCGACGAAGGACATTGTGCTGGCATTCCAGGGCCACTACTCCCGGTTCGTCGATATGGCCCGCGGCTGAGATGGATTGTGACCCGATGGGTGTCGAGAAGCAGCCACAATGACCTGCCCGACCATGACGCGGCGACGATGGACCGCATGTCTTCGCTCGATGCCCGACTCGTCCGACCGCGACGCGCGCCATCACCGTGTGGCTGCCGTCAGACTTCGCCTGCCATGACGTACTGGTCGAGATCGAAGCTCTCGCCCTCGTTCCCAGACAATTAGTTTCTTGGCAAGTAGTTGCAGACCACTAGCGAAGGGCACCCCATGCTGACGCAGGTCGCGGAAGGTGTGCTGGTCCACCAGAGCGAGCTACTCCAGAACAACTCCGTGGTCGTACAAGGCCGGGCCGGCGTGTTGCTGATCGACCCCGGGATCACGGGGGATGAGATGGGTTGCCTCGCGAACGACCTTCGCGAGGCAAGCCAGCCCGCGGCGGCGGGCTTCTCGACGCATCCGGACTGGGATCACGTGCTCTGGCACGCCGAGCTCGGCTATGCCCCCCGTCACGGCACAGCCCGCTGCGCCGATGTCATGCGAGACCTGCGGTCGAACGCGGACTGGAAGACCCAAGTCGCCGGGGGGCTACCGCCAGAGATCGCCGAGGACGTACCGCTGGACCTGTTCGGCCTCATCACCGGTCTGCCTGCCGGAACTGAGGAGATTCCCTGGGATGGCCCTCACGTCCGGATCATCGAGCATCCGGCACATGCCCCGGGCCATGCGGCACTGTTGATCGAGGATCGCGGAGTTCTCGTGGCCGGCGACATGCTGTCCGACGTCTTCATTCCGATGCTCGACTGGAACAGCACCAATGACCCGATCGAGGAGTATCTCATCGGGCTGCGGCTGCTCGGGCAGGTGGCGGACGACGTCGATGTCCTCATCCCAGGCCACGGGTCGGTCGGCGAACCTGACCAGGTACACGCACGGATCGAACAGGACCGCGCGTACGTGCACGCCCTGCGCGATGCCCAGGATCCCAGCGACCCGCGGATCGGCCCATCGGCCAAGCCCGGCTGGGAATGGGTTAGCGACATACACACGGGGCAAGCCCAAAGCCTCGCCCAAAGACGCGATCGCGGCGCGACGCCCGGCTAACGATCCCGCGCCGCCACGCTGCACG
This sequence comes from uncultured Actinomycetota bacterium, assembly GCA_963830495.1. Taxonomy (GTDB): domain Bacteria; phylum Actinomycetota; class Actinomycetes; order Propionibacteriales; family Nocardioidaceae; genus CAWHMS01. The sequence goes on from CAWHMS010000002.1 coordinate 344,562, forward strand.
TGCCCATCGACTTGCGAGACAGGTCCAGGTCCCTCAGGCACAGCGCCGGTTCAGGCACACGAGCCGCGACGGCTCAGCTTCGTGGCGCGCTGAGCTGCGGCTGACGCGCGCTGGTGCGGGATGCCGTGCCGACAGGCGCGGCCGGACTAGAGCTGTAGGTGGAGCCGTAGTGCGTCGTCGAGCTGCTTCATCACCTCCGACGGGACTTGTCCTAGGACCGCGCCCAACCGTTCGACGGCGATCGAGCGGACCTGCTCGGCCTGTGCCTTGCCGTCCTTTCGCAGCCCGGTCGCGGCTGCGGGGAGCATGGTCTGAAAGGGGAAGATCCGCTCGGTGCTGCTGGTGACCGGTACGACGGTGACGACCCCGCGGCCGAGCCGTGCCGCGGCCGAGTTGGCCCGGTCGGTGCTGACGATCACTGCGGGCCGGCGCTTGTCGGCCTCGCTTCCGCGGACGGGATCCAGATCGGCAAGACGGATCTCACCGCGCAGCATCGGCGATCCCGTCGGCTGCGGTCGCGTCCCACGCGGCGTGGTCGCCCGATGCTTCCCACTCGTTCCAAGCGGCCTCGTAGTCGTGCTCCAGCTCGGGCAGGCGCAGCATGCCGACGGCGTGGTGCAAGGCGGCCGACCTCGAGCGGAGGCCCTTGGTTCGAACGCACTCGTCGAGGACAGCAACGTCCTCGTCGGGCAGGCTGACACTGAGCTTCGTACCCTGATGCTACCGCGGTACTACTCGGCCGCGAGGGCTATGTGCGTACGACGACGTTGCCTACCTTGTGACCGCTGTCGACCCGGCGGTGGGCCTCGGCGATGTCCTGGAGGGCGTAGACCTGGTCGATCACGACACTGATCTCTCCTTCGGCAACCAAGTGCAGCAGGAACTCGAAGTCCTCGACGCGCTCCGGTGCGGGGCCGGCTACCACGTTGCCGCGAGCCCGAAGGGTGTCGCCGAGGCCAGCAACGACCAGCAACAGCACGCCCCGTGGCGTCAGCAGCCGGCGACCGGAGGGGATCGACAGGTTGCCGACGGAGTCCAACACCACGTCGAACCGCTCAGCAGTGCTACCGAGGTCGTCCTTCGTGTAGTCGATGACCCGGTCGGCTCCGAGTCCGGTCACCAGCTCGGCGTTCGCCGTACTGGTCACACCGGTGACCGTGGCACCGAGGTGCTTCGCCAGTTGCACGGCGTTCGTGCCGATGGCACCGGACGCGCCGTTGACCAGCACGGACATGTCCGGGCCGACCGATCCCTTGTCCCGGAGGTAGAACAACGCTGTCATGCCTCCGAACAGCAGCCCGGCCGCGTCATCGTGGCTCACTGCCGGCGGCTTGCGTGCGAGCTTCCTGGCCGGCACTGCGGCGTACTCGGCATGAGCACCCAGCTTGAGGCCGGTCATGCCGCAGACCTCATCGCCGGCCGCGATGTCACGGACGCGCGCACCGACGGTCACGACCTCCCCGGAGAACGAGCTGCCGAGCACGGCGCGCCGCGGCCGGACGACGCCGAACACGAGTCGCGCGAAGAAGCCGAACCCCGACGGGAACCGGGCGGCCCGGATGCGCGCATCGGCTGAGGTGACCGCCACCGCCTTCACGCGCACCACGACGCCGTCGGCGCGCGGCGTCGGCCAGGGTAGGTCAGCGATGCGTACGACGTCCGGTGCGCCGTACCTGTCGACGACTGCTGCCTGCACCGGGGACTCCTTACAACTGTCGATCCGGTCCCGTTCCGCGTACGAGGTCTAGCATGACGATGGACATGACGACCGTGAAGATCGCCGCGGTTCAAGCGGCGTACGTGCTCATGGACCAGCAGGCCACGCTGGCCAAGGCTGTCGACCTGCTCGGCCAGGCGGCAGCCAAGGGCGCGAGGATCGTCGTGTTCCCCGAAGTGTTCATCCCCGGCACCCCGATCTGGATCGACTCGGTGCCGATCTGGGACGGCGACGCGGACTGGTACGCCATGCTCGTCGACCAGGCCGTGATCGTGCCCGGTCCGGTCACCGACGCGCTCGGCAGCGCCGCTCACGATGCAGCAGCGTACGTCGTCATCGGTGTCAACGAACGCGACCCGCATGGCAGCACGATCTACAACACGACCCTCTACTTCGGACCTGACGGTGCACTTCTCGGCAAGCATCGCAAGCTCATGCCTACCGGCTCCGAGCGCACCGTGTGGGGCATGGGGGATGGCTCGACGTTGCCGGTCATCGATACCCCGCACGGCCGGTTGTCGGGGCTGACCTGCTGGGAGAACTACATGCCGCTGGCCCGCTTCCACCTCTACGCACAGGGCGTGGACATCTGGGCAGCACCGACGCTCGCACCCGGCGACGCCTGGATCGCCACGCTGCGGCACATCGCCCGCGAGGGCCGCTGCTACGTCGTCGGGGTCAACCCCTGCGTCCACGTCGACCAGATCCCGGCCGACTTCCCGCACCGAGATCGGGTGTGGTCCCCCGACCAGAGCGGTGCCTGGGTCGAGCAGGGCAACGCGGTCATCGTCGACCCGGCGGGTGCCATCCTCGCCGGCCCGGCCCGCGAGGAGGAGACGATCCTCACCGCCGATGCGGACCTGACGCAGGTGCATGCAGCTCGGCGCCTCTTCGACCCGACCGGCCACTACCACCGACCGGATGTCTTCCACCTCACCGTCGATACCCGTCCCCGCCCAGCGGTCACCATCATCGACAGCACGGCTGAGTCGCCGCGCCTCGACCCGTCCTCATCCTGACCTCGGTGCCGGCGTACCGCGACGCGGACTCCTCGCGAGGGGTACTCGAGAATCTGTACCTCCGGGCTGGGCCGGGTCGGCATGGTCCCGATGTCCGTCACGCGTACGACTTGACGATGTCACGGGCGGCCCGCACCAGTGTGGCGTTGTCGGGAGCCGGTGACCCGTCGGGCATGACGAGGGTGTCCTCCAGACCGATGCGGGTCGCGATGCCGCGCTGCGCGGCGATCCGCACCGCCGGCCAGCAGCTGCTGCCCTCGCCGTGCAGGAGGAGCTGCTGATGCGGGGCCAGGACCGGACCGGCGGCCGTCAACAACGTGTCGCCTTCGACCTCGGTCGCGGCTTCGTCGAGCCCGTCCGGCAACTCCAGCATGACTCGGGTGCAGGCCGCCCGGTACGGCGACCGTCGCCACGCCTGCACTGCTCCGACGTGCCAGAGCCCGGCCTCGACAGCGATCCCCCTGTCCAGCAACGCCGCGGCCACGTCGTCGGCGCCTACCTCGTGCCAGTTGACCGAAGCGAAGTCCGGCAGCCGGGTCCAGGACGCAATGGCCCGGAGCCGGGCCGTGGTGTCCGGCAGAGCCCAGGCACCGGTCGTGACCCCGATCAGCGCGGAGGGCGCGGATCGCCGTACGGCGAGCATCACCTCGGCCTGGGCTACCGCGTCGAACGTGTCTGCGCCGTCCGGGTCCTTCACGTGCAGATGCACCAGGTCGGCGCCGGCGTCGAGCACTCGGCCGACGTCGGCGGCGATCTCGTCAGGGGAGATCGGGAGCGCGGGATGCTCCCCGGGCCTGCGCGGTCCGTTGAGACATGCCTTCAGCACCCGACGAGCATAGGCGCCCGACGTAACCCGGAAGGTGCGGCCGGCTACAGCTAGGCGCAGCAGCCGCTGGCCATGGTTGGTCCGGTGGTCGGCCCCCACACGCGATCGCGGACGGCGCGTCCTGCCTGCAGGAGGCGCGATGGTCGGCAGCACGACACGAGAGCAGCGAGCCGTGACTGCGCTGCCGTCGCGTGGAGCTCACGCTGCCGGATCTTGGCCAACTCGAGTATCGTTGCATGGTTCATGACGTGCTCCTATCAGCAGCAGTCGGCGTTCTGCTGGGCCTGGTTGCCGCAGCAGCTGGTCTCGGTGTCAGTGCTCCGGAAGGTCTCGCTGTCGGCGAGCACCGTGTAGATCTCCCAGCGCTCTCCGTTGGGGGCGCCCTCGACCCAGAACTTGTCCTGCTTCGCGTAGCAACAGGTGGTGCCGCGCTCGTCGACGGAGGCGAGGCCCGAGGCGGCGAGGCGGGTCTGCTCGCTGTCGACTGCATCGACATGCTCGACCTCGACACCGAGGTGGTTGAGGGAACCGCCGGACCCGGGGTTCTCGAGCAGCACCAGCTTGAGCGGCGGCTGCTGCAGCGCGAAGTTGGCGTAGCCCGGACGCACCTTGGTCGGCTCGGCGCCGAACAGGGCGGAGTAGAACTCGACGGATGAGTCGATGTCGTCGACGTTGAGAGCGAGTTGCAGCCGGGACATGGTGGCCTCCATATATAGATGACTTTCTATGTATTGGCGATAGTGCCAGACTCATAGACGAATGTCAATATGACCTCGTGCCGGGTCCACCACCACCCGTACGACGCGCGTCAGGCCCTGGCGTCCGGCGCCCCGGCTCAGCGACGTAGCCGCGCGATCGCGTCGACGACCTGATCGAGCTCGGCTTGGGTGTTGTAGTAGTGCGGGGACAGGCGGACCAGCGGGTGCACATCACGGACCTGGGTGTCGAACTGGCTGTGCTCCGGCACGGTGGTGCTGACATTGATGCCCTGAGCCGTGAGCGCGGCGGCGACCTCGGCCGCCGTGAGCCCGTCCACCGTGGCCGTCACGATCGCGCAGGTGCGACTGCCCAGGTCGTGCGTGGTCACGCCGGGGAGCGCGTCGAGTCCAGCGCGCAGCAGGGAGCCGAGTCGCGCTGTCCGCTCGCCGATGGCGTCCAGCCCGAGCTCGAGTGCCTGTCGGGCGGCGGCGCCGAGGCCGAGGATGGTGGCGTAGCTGTTCTCCCAGCTCTCGAAGCGCCGGGCACCGGCCGCCCAGGTATAACCGTGACCGCCGTCCCAGGTCGCGGATCCGATCTCCACGACGAAGGGGTCCAGGCGCGACAGCGCCGAGTCGCGCACCCACAGGAATCCCGCTCCCCGTGGACCCCGGAGGAACTTCCGTGAAGTGCCCGTGAGCATGTCGCAGCCGATCTCGTCCACGTCAACGGGGAACTGGCCGAGTGACTGCACGGCGTCGAGCAGATACAGCGCTTCCGCATCACGCGCGATGCGGCCTATCTCCGCAGCCGGGTTGACCAGGCCGCCGCCTGTCGGCACGTGCGTGACGCCGACCAGCGTGGTGCGCTCGTCGACTGCATCGGCCAATGCTTCGAGGTCGAGCTGACCGCTTGCGTCATTGGGCACGACGACGACCTCGGCGCCGGTGCGTCGCGCCACCTGCAGGTAGGCGAGCACGCTGCTGCCGTACTCCGCGCGACCCGTCACGATGCGGTCGCCGGGCCCGAGTGGCACGGAGTAGAACGCCGCATTCCAGGCGTGCGTCCCGTTGTCGAAGAGGGCGATCTCCGTGCTCGCTCCGCCGAGGAGCTCCGCCAGGGCCTGGTAGGTGGCGGCGACATCCTCCCGGGCGACCTCAGCAGCTTCATAGCCGCCGATCCTCGACTCCAGCCTGAGGTGTTCGGTGACTGCCTCGAGGGTGACGTCAGACATCAGCGCCGCGCCGGCGTTGTTGAGGTGGACCCGGTGCTCGACACCGGGCGTCCGGGCCCGGAGCTCGACGACGTCCACCAGCCTCACGATAGGTGCGCCAGCTGGGTGACGCCGGGCTCAGCCTGCGTCGGCTGCCTTGAGCAGCGCGGCCAGATCCAGCTTCCTCATGGCGAACATCGCCTTCATCGCTCGATCGGCACGGCTGGGGTCCGGATCGTTGAAGAGCTCCACGAAGCCTTCGGGCACGACCTGCCACGAGAGTCCGTACTTGTCCTTCAGCCATCCACAGGGGCCCTCTTCGCCACCCTCGGTCAGCTTGTCCCAGTAGTAGTCGACCTCGTCCTGGTCGGCGCAGTTGATCTGCAGCGACACCGCCTCGGAGAACGTGAACTCGGGGCCGCCGTTGATGGCGACGTACGGCTGTCCGTCGAGCACGAACTCGACCGTCATGACGGTGCCGGCGGGCCTCGGTCCGGCCTCGCCGTAGCGGGCGACATGGGTGATCTTGGAGTTGGGGAAGATCGAGACGTAGTACTCGGCCGCTTCCTCTCCCTCGGTGTCGAACCACAGATTGGGGGTGATGGTCGGCATGGTCAGCTCCTTCGGTGGTGGGTCCCTTCTCCTGGCATGTGACCGCCGTACGGCTCGGAACTCATCGGCCGACCCGACCGAGAAGCTCGGCGCGAGCGTCCGACGCGAGCCGGATGAAGCCGGGAACGTCCGGCTCGCGCGCAGCGTGCACCAGCACGACCGTCGTGGCGCCGGCGTCGGCGTACTGTCGCAGCGCCTGCGCGACCTCCATCGGCCCGCCGACAGCAACGGCGTCGTCAGGTATCTGCGGTAGCTCCTGGGCGATGCGGTCGCGGGCAGCGTCGTCGCTGCCCGCGTAGACGTAGACGACGACGTCGTGCCCGTCGGGCGGAGCGATGTGCTCGATCGCCGTGCGTACGTCGTCCGGGCTGTTGCTGGAGTCCAGCACGGTCCCGTCGCCAAGCTCGCCCGCCAACGCCAGGGTGCGAGGCCCACGGGCGCCCACGAGCAACGGCGGGATCTCATGTGGCGGCCAGTCGAGCGCCACCGCGTCGAGGTTGACATACCGGCCAGAGGCGGTCACCGGCTCGCCGCGCAGCAGCGTTCTGACGGCGGTGGTCCACTCCCGCAGCAGCGTCATCGGCGAGCCGACGCGAGCCCCGACCTGGTCCATCCAGTCCAGCACCCCATGCCCGACGGCCGGTGCGAACCGGCCCGGGAAGAGCCGACCGACGGTGGCGATCTCCATCGCCGCCAGGGCGGGATTGCGCAACGGCACGGGCATCAGCCCGAGCCCGATCCGCAGCGAGCGGCTCCAGGCCAGTGCTGCCGTCGCGGTCGTCAGCCCACCCTCAAGGAAGCAGTCCTCCCAGAGCCAGAGATCATCGAGTCCGCCCGTCTCGGCCGCTGCCACGAACTCCGGCAGTTGCTCGGGTGGTAGCTGTGGTCGGAAGACCACACCGACCCTGGGAACCATCTCCCTGACCATGACGCCTCCCCTCGCTGGCGGTTGATCGCCATCCTGCCAGGTCGGCCCGCCGTGCCCTCGGCTCGACCTGGACAGCCGATCGACGCCACTAGGATTCTCTTCCGATGACGCCCTTCCCCAGCACGACGACTGCGCGATGAAGCCCTTCCTGTTCCTCGCGATCCGAGCCGAGGACGTCGCCGCCGACGACGAGTACGACGCGATGCTTCGGTGCACGGGGCTGCCCGAGTCGGCACTGCGCCGGGTCCGGATGGAGCGGGCGCCGCTCGGCTCGGTCGACTTCGACGACTGGTCGGGGGTCATCCTGGGCGGTGGCGCCTTCCAGGCCAGCGACCCCGAGACGGTCAAGACGCCCGTCCAGCGCCGGGTCGAAGCCGAGCTGCGTGATCTGCTCGACGCAGTGGCGGCGGTGGACTTCCCCTTCCTCGGTTGCTGCTACGGCATCGGGACCCTCGGCGTACATCAGGGTGCCACGGTGGACGGCCTGTACGGCGAGCCGATCGGAGGCTTCCGGATCGAGCTGACCGATGCCGGCGCGGCCGACCCGATCTTCGGCATCGCACCGCGAACGTTCGGCGCCTACGGGGGCCACAAGGAGGCGATCCGCAAGCTGCCGAGTCACGCCGTGTGCCTGGCGTCGAGCACGGGCTGTCCGGTGCAGGCCTTCCGGGTCGGACGGCACGTGTACGCGACCCAGTTCCATCCCGAGCTCGACCTGGACGGACTCGCCACCAGGGTGCAGGCGTACAAGTACGCCGGCTACTTCGAGCCGGCCGAAGCAGAGTCCGTGATGGCGGCGGCTCGGGCGAGCGGCGTACCCGAGACCCCGCCCTTCCTCAGCCGCTTCGTCGACCGGTTCACGCGCTACTAGTTCTGCGACCATCGTCGCATCCCTTGGCAGTGTGCTGGCGATCAGAACGGCACCTGCTGCGCCATCACCGCGGTGCCGTGGCCCCTGCCGGAGGCTGCGGCAGTACGCGAGCGCATCCACCCTCGACGCGCTGGCCGTCGGCGCCGTCGCATGCCGCTCTCCGCGGCGCGACGCAGGTCGGCTCGGAGCTCGACTGGGGTGAGGTCCCTCCGCTCCGAGACGTGTACGGCGTTGGCGGCCTCGATCATGTCGGCACCAGGCATCAGGCGGCGGCCGGCTCGAAGCTGGCGAAGCGCCTCGGTGACCTTCCCGGATGCGGCGGCTCCACCGGCAACGTGCGACACCACTGCCCGCACATCCCAGCCCGGACAGTCTGTCGGCAGCTCGAACTGCTCGGCCGAGAGGCTTCCCACCAGGTCGTCCAGCCGGCGGTACTCCGTCGCCGCCATCGTCATCCACTGTGCGTAGCTCAGTAGCGAGGCCATGTCTGGACCTGCCCTCCTCGCCGGTCGGCGATGGCGACTTCGGCTCGGCGGACAGTCCAGACCCGGTCCATGACGCCGGCTCAGCCGGGCTGGATGTTGAAGTTCTGGTTGAACACGTTGGCCGGGTCGTACGTGCATTTGACCGCTGCGAGCCGCTGGTAGGTCGGCGCCGGGTACGCCGCTGCCACGTCGGCCTCGTCGTCGCTCGACATGAAGTTGACGTAGGAGCCCATGCCGTGCCGAGCGACCTCGTGCCAGGGCTCTCGAGCCGCCACGACGTCGGCGTCTGAGGCATCTGCAGGCAGGAACGCGGCCGACACGATCATGGCCTCGGCGTCACGATGCGCGAAGGCGGTCGCCTCAGCCGGCACCCGCGCCACGGCGCCGCCCAGGCTCCGTAGGAACACGACCCTGCCGCGCTGACCCTCGCCGTACAACGCGGCGGTGGCATCGATGGTGTCGTCGCTCAGGTTGCGGACGAGGGTGTTGTCGGCCACGGCGCGCACGCCCGGCGGCGGATGCGCCTCTTCGAGTACCTCGGCGTAGGCCTGCGCGGCGATCGTGTCGGAGACGACGGTGCCGATCTTGCGAAGCGGCTCGATCGCCCCCTGGGCCTCATCGACATCGTCACCCGCGTAGACCGCGAAGACCACAACGCCCGCGGGCATGTCACCGAAGCCGGGCATGAGGGCGATCGCGGTGCTGAGCTGCTCGGGCGCCGAGCGCATCGCGTCGCGCCACCCCGCGAGCATGGCGGCCGTGTCGCCCGGTGCGAAGGCCAGCATGCCGCCGACCACTCCGCGCAGCCGCTCGGCGGCGAACTCGAAGTGGGTGACGACCCCGAAGTTCCCTCCGCCACCGCGCACAGCCCAGAACAGGTCTGGATGCGCGTCGGCGCTGGCGCGGAGCGTCGATCCGTCGGCCGTGACGATGTCCACGGCGCGCAGACTGTCGATCGTGAGTCCATGGAGGCGGACCAGCCACCCGATGCCTCCGCCGAGAGTGAGCCCGCCAACGCCAACGCTCGTGGTGTCTCCGGAGGTGAGGGCCAAGCCGTAGGGACCCAGCGCCTCGGCCACGTCGATCCACCGGGCACCCGCGCCGACACGGACAAGTCCGGCGGACGGGTCCAGCACCTCGACCGAGTTGATCGCCGACACGTCGATGACGATGCCGTCGGTGTTGGTGGCGTGCAGCGCACTATGGCCGCCGCTGCGCACCGTCAGTACGGCACTGGCGTCGGTCGCCGCCCTGATGCCGGCGGCGATGTCTGCTGAGTCGCGCACGCGTAGCACGACGGCGGGATGGCCCCTCGCCATATAGGTGGAGCTCGCCTCGGCGTACCCGATGTCGCCGGGTCGGATGGCGATCTCGTCGAGCTGACGGTCGGTGTGCATGGCTGTCCCCCTCGTCGTGGTCGGCGGTGAGTGAGGCTCGGATCGCGGACTTGGGCTCATCGCTCCACTTCACCACGGTCTACCGACAGTTCCGCGGCCCGAGCCGATCCGCTCGATCCGCCAGCACGATAGGAGCGCCGAGCACCAGCCGTCACGTCATTTTCGCGCTCCACGCCGGCTGGCCATCGGCGTCGAGTCCGGAAGCGGTTGGAGGAGCAGATCGCTGCGGGGTCGTCCGACAGCCGCCGCCTCGACCCAACGAAGAATGAGCGAACCGGTTCCCCCTATCTCCGCGTGTCCCAGCGACACGCCACAGATGTGCGGACGAGGGCGCAGACGAGACGGATCCCCTCGAGGCTGAGAACGTGGCGCTGCGGGATCGGCTGCAAGAGCTGGGATCGCCGCAGAGTTCGACTTCTACGGTCCCGGCAGGCACACCTGGCCCTACTGGGAGCGAGAGCTGCGCCGTACCTGGCCGATGCTCATCGGTGCACTGCAGTCTGCCGACTGAGCCGGTCGCGGTGGCACCAGAGTGAACGTGTTGCGGGTGGGTACCGGAGTGGTTGTATGGAATGACTCACACCACGGAGGCAGCCACCCATGTCCCGCACCCGGACCGCCACCCGCCCTGCTCTCGTCGCCATGATCGTCACCAGCCTCGCCGTCAGCGGCGCCGCCTTCTCGCCCCCCGTCGTGGCCGAGCCCGAGGCAGCAGCGCCTTCGGCGCAGGAGCTGCGACCTGGCCACCTGCCACGCAGCCCCGAGCTCTCCGAGACCCGCCGACTCGATGATCGCCGGGCGGTGGTCATCGGGGAGCGCGCCTACTCGACGGGGACCGAGGACGGTCTCTACCCTGCGATGGGCTTCCACACGCGTGGCGAGATGGGTGGGATCTGGTCACCACCGATCAAGCTGCTCGACGGGATCTGGTTCGGCGTCGGCGGCCAGTGGCTCGGCGGACAGGTCGAGGCGGAGCGCTTCTCCAGCGGTTGGGGCTACACCCGCACGGACTACGCACGCACGTCAGGCGTGGCGGTGGCGCGCACGGACGTAGTGCCGGACGGGCCACGGGCGCAGCTCATCGGGCTCACGATCCGCAGCGATCGGGCCCGGCAGGTGCCGCTGACCGTCGACGCCCACTCCGAGCTGATGTCGTCGTACCCCTGGGGTGAGACCACACCGAGCCAGCTCGACGTCAACCTCGACGACTCCGGCGCTGTCGAGGACGGGGCACTCGTCTTCCGCGAGCAGGCCGGCGCCGGGCACCCACTCGGTGCGCACGACTGGGCCGCGGTGGTCGGCAGCACGCTGGCGCCCGAGTCCAGCCAGCTCGGGCCGGACTTCCGCGGCCCTCAGGACCCTGCCGTGATCTGCCCCGCCTCCGGCACGACGGCCGAGCAGCCGGCGCGCTGCGACGACACGGCGTACGGTGCCGGCACGGGTGGTCGGCTCAGCTACGAGGTGCGGGTGCCTGCCGATCGGCCGGTCACCGTCTGGTTCGCGGTCGGCGGGTCCGACCAGGGACTGGCGGAGGCACGGGCGTCGTACGACGAGGTGCTCGCGACCCCCCGTGCTCTCCTGAAGGGGAAGATCCTCGCCCGCCAGGCGGTCGACCAGCGCACCCAGGTGTCGCTGCCGGGTGACCCGCTGCTCGAGCGGTCGATCCGCTGGAGCAAACAGAACCTCGCCGACTCGGTGCAGGACGCACGCGACCTACAGTTGCGATTCGTCGACACCGGGCTGCAGTTCCCCGCGCCGGAGGGCAGTCTCGGCCAGATGCGCTGGCTGGGCGCCGGCTGGCCCGACTATCCGTGGCTGTTCGGCACCGATGGTGAGTACACCGCGTTCGCCTCCGTGACCATGGGCCAGTTCGAGGAGATCAAGGATCACCTGCGCGCGCTCCGCGACGTCAGCGAGATCATCAACGACGGCTCGGGCAAGGTCGTGCACGAGGTGACGCCCGACGGGTCGGTCTACTTCGGGGCCAACGAGAGCGAGGGCAACACCGACGAGACGTCCAAGTTCCCCAGCGCCGTCGCACTGGTGTGGCGCTGGACGGGCGACGACGCCTTCCGCGATGAGATGTACGACTTCAGTGTGCGCGGCATGGAGTACGTCGTCGACCAGCTCGATGAGGACGGCGACGGGTGGCCCGAGGGGCTCGGCAACGTCGAGCGGCCCGGGATGGGCGAGGAGAAGCTCGACAACACCGTCTACACGATCCGCGGGCTGCGCGACCTCGCCGACATGGCGCGGAGCAAGGGCGACGACGCGACGGCCGCGTGGGCATCCGGAGTCGCCAGGTCGATGGAGCGTCGCTTCGAGCACGCTTGGTGGTACGGCGCCGGCACCCGACAGTACGCCGACTCGCTCACCAACCCCGACAACGAGCGGGTCTTCCAGCGACACTGGATCGGCGTCACCCCGATGGACGCGATGCTGGTGCGGCCCGGTCGGGCAACCCGCCCGCTGGCCAGCGACCGGCACGGAGTGACGGCCCTCGACCAGCGCGAGCGGCCCTGCTTCACCGGGCAGTTCGGGCTGTACCACACCGGCACCGGTCCGACCTCGGCACCGACGGGCAACCCCGGACCGACCTGCGATCCGGTGGTGTCGACCGTGCCGAGCGAGCGCAACGTCTTCTCGCTCAACACCGCGATCATGGGCGTGGCTGAGGGCAACTTCGGCCGGATGGGCGCCGACCAGCAGCAGTACTACACGACCGGCAACTCTCGCATCCAGCTCGATCGCTCGGTCTGGGAGATGCCCGGTGCGATGCCGGAGATCGCGCCCGAGGGTGACTTCGTGCCCAACATCGACCGCCTCTTCACCGAGCGCTCGATGGTGCTCCAGGCCTGGGGTGCCTACGGGACCCTGTGGCCCGTGGTCGCTCAACAGCTCGGTGTGTCCCCGGACCTCTCGCGCGACCGGGTCACCGTCGTCTCGCAGGTGCCCGACGGACAGCGCCGTATCGCCGGCCGCGACATCATGCTCGGCGAAGACGGGTCGATCGACGTACAGGCCAAGGCAACGAGGGATCTGCTGATCACCGCGGTGTCCCTCGAGCGGGCCGACACGACGCTCGGGATCGGTCACGTGCTGCCGAGCGGGGTCGACGTCCGCAAGGTCTGGCTCGACGGCGAGCCGACCGACTGGCGCATCCTGCGGACGGCGCGCGGCCGAGAGCTGGTTACGGAGACGACCGGCGGATACCACGAGCTGGTGATCAGCCTGCGCTGAGCAGTCGAGCCACTGGGCTGCTTTGAGGCCGGGTCGGCGGGTTGGCGCCCGACCCGGGTATGACGTCAAGAAATGCCCGGCAGCTGGCACTTTGTTGGCGTCGGGCGACCGTACGGCCGCGCAGTGGCCGATGGTCCCTGGGCGCTGAGCCTGGAGACCCTCGCCGGCTGGCCCTAGAGGCTGGCCGCCGAGACGAGTGGCGGCGGCACGGTGTCGGGATCCAGCGCGGCGGTCAGCAACCCGGCGTAGCGCACCTTGCGGCCGCCGCCGGAGCCGAAGAATCGGCGGAGCTGAGCATGCAGCTGCGCGTCCCGCCACGCCGGCTGTCGCTGTAACGACCGGAACGCCGCGAGGTCGCCTTGCGCCTCGACCACATCCTGCGCCGCCATCGGGCCGAGGGCCCGGATCAGCTCGTCCTCGAGATCGGACTCGCACACGTGCACCTGCGCTGTCCTGAGCCCGGCTCGACGCAAGGAGCGGCGTACGACGGCCGCTTCCCGCGCATCGCACATGGCCTCGACCCGGAGTTCCAGACCTGCGGGTCCGAACAGCGCGAGGAACCGGGTCAGGTTGGTCACTCCCCCCATCGCGACAATGAGCACGCCTTCCGCGGCGAGGTCTCTCCCCAGGACCCTCGCCGTCTCCTCGACCGCCGTCCGGTCACTGAGACCCTCCACGAGCAGGGTGGCACGCAGCCGCGATGCCCTGCCGCCCGCGACCCGCCGTGCCGCGGCTGCCAGCGGGACGAGCGGATCTGCTGCCGCTGCCCGGACCGCAGCGGATCCGAGATCGGTCACCCACCAACCCTGCCACGCGATCTCGCGCGGTCGGCAGCCATTTCCTGGTGCCGGCCCTGCTGACGACGCGAAACCACCGTCGGACGGCTGACTGTCAGGGCTTGCTGTCAGGGCTGGCTGCCGTCCGCCCCTGGCAGCCGACAGTCGGATCGCGTGCAGGTCGTCGGGCGGTGGGTCACAGTGGGGTGACCGCCCGACGGAGGAGGCCCGGCCATGGCCGACAAGGTGGAGCTCAGCACCTATGCGGACCGGCTCGGCGGCGACCTGCCCGGACTGTACGAGGTGCTGCACGGCCCCCTGGCGGGTCTGTTCGGCGGCGTGCACGTCCTGCCGTTCTTCCGGCCCTTCGACGGTGCTGACGCCGGCTTCGACCCGGAGGACCACACCGAGGTCGACCCGCGGCTGGGATCCTGGGACGACGTCGGCAGGCTTGCCGAGGATCTCGATGTCATGGTCGACGTCATCGCCAACCACGTGTCGTCCTCCTCGGCCGAGTTCGTGGACTGGCTGGCGAAGGGCGACAGGTCGCCGTACGCGGGGATGTTCCTGACCCTCGCCGCCGTCTTCCCCGACGGGGCCACGGAGGAGGATCTGGTCGGGCTCTATCGGCCACGGCCGGGCCTGCCCTTCACCCACTACGTGTTCGCCGACGGCACCAGAAGACTGGTCTGGACGACATTCACCCCGCGGCAGGTCGACATCGACGTGCGTCATCCCGCCACCCGAAAGTACCTGGTGACTGTGCTCGACCGGCTGGCCGCCGCTCGGGTGCGCCGGGTGCGGCTCGATGCGGTGGGGTACGCCGTGAAGACGCCCGGCTCCAGCTCCTTCATGACCGAGGAGACGTTTGCGCTTATTGACGACCTGACGGCGCAGTGCCACGAGCGCGGGCTCGACGTGCTGGTGGAGGTGCACTCCTACTACCGGCAGCAGATCGAGATCGCACTGCGCGTCGACCTCGTCTACGACTTCGCGCTGCCGCCGCTGGTGCTGCACGCTCTGACGGCCGGCGACGCTGAGCCGCTGCTGGACTGGATGCGGGTGCGGCCACGCAACGCGGTGACGGTACTCGACACGCATGACGGGATCGGCGTCATCGACGTGGGGGCGGACGCCACCGACCGTTCACGGGCGGGCCTGTTGACGCCGGACCAGATCGATCGGCTGGTCGAGTCCATCCACACCAACAGTGGCGGTACCTCGCGACTCGCCACGGGTGCAGCCGCGTCCAACGTCGATCTCTATCAGGTCAACTGCACGTTCTACGACGCGCTCGGCGGCGACGACAGCCGGTACCTGCTCGCCCGCGCCCTGCAGTTCTTCACTCCTGGCATCCCGCAGGTCTACTACGTCGGCCTGCTCGCCGGGTCCAACGACATGGACCTCCTCGGCCGCAGCAACGTGGGGCGCGATATCAACCGGCACTGCTACTCCCGCGACGAGGTCGAGGCCGCGTTCGAGCGGCCGATCGTGGCGGCGCTGGCGCGGCTGATCCGGTTCCGTAACGAGCACCCGGCATTCGCCGGGGAGTGCGAGGTCGAGGGCGCCGGAGCACGGCTGGCGATGATCTGGAGCGCCGCCGAGCACCGCGCCACCCTCGAGGCCGACGTCAGCACGGCGGAGGCGACCGTCAGCTGGACCACCGCGCAAGGCCCACGCACCGCCGGGCTGGCCGAGCTGCCGTGAGCGCGTTGCCGGGCACCCGCCTCGGCCCGCGAGGGACTACTGTCCGACGTACGCGTCTATTCGACGGAGGAGACCGACGATGCCCTCACGCCTCAACCCCTACGTCAGCTTCGACGGCAGCGCCCGCGAGGCCATGGAGTTCTACCAGACCGTGTTCGGCGGGAGCTTGGCGCTCAACACCTTCGGCGAGTACGGCTCCCCGGAAGCGCCCGAGGCCGACAAGATCATGCACGGCGAGCTCCAGACCGACTCGGGGTTCACGATCATGGGGTCCGACATGCCGCCGGGCATGCGGCACGACCCGGGCAACAACTTTGCGGTGAGCCTGAGCGGCGACGACGCCGACGAGCTGCGCGGCTACTGGGACAAGCTCACGTCCGAAGGCACGGTGACAATGCCCTTGGAGAAGCAGATGTGGGGTGACGAGTTCGGCATGTGTGTCGACCAGTACGGCGTCGCCTGGATGGTCAACATCGCCACCCAGCAAGCGCAGTCGTAAGCCGCCACAGGGCTGCAGTCGGACGCCCGAAAGGGTCTGCTACTCCGCGGGGAGTGGGCGAAGCCGGCGCAGCGCCACCTCGGCCAGCCAGGCGGCCGCGTCGGGTAGCACCGAGTCGTCGAAGGCCGCGCGCGGCGAGTGGTTGTCCGGGGCAGCCTCGTGGTCGTCGTGGGGACACGCGCTGACGAAAAGGTAGGCGCCGGGTACCTGCTCGAAGACGAACGACATGTCCTCAGAGCCCAGCTCGGGGTTGGGCATCTCGCTGTAGCGGTCGGCGCCGAAGAGGTCGATCGCGGTCTTCCGGGCGACGGCGTACTCGGTTGGGTCGTTGATCGTCACCGGATAGCCGAGCCGGTAGTCGATCTCGACCTCGAGGCCATGTGCCTGGCCGACACCCCTCACCAGTCGCTCGATGTCGTGCTGCACCTTGGTGCGAGCATCGGCCGACAGCGTGCGAACGGTCGCCTCGAACTCCGCGTCGTCGGGGATGATGTTCTCCTTCGTGCCGCCAGCAATCCGCCCGACCGTGATGACGATCGGGTCGAACACGTCGAAGCCGCGGGTCACCATGGTCTGCAACCCGACCACCATCTCGCAAGCAGCCGGGATCGGGTCGCGCGCACGTTGCGGCGTGGAGCCGTGGCCACCTTCTCCCACCACCCGGACGTGCACTTCGTCGGCCGCCCCCATCAATGCGCCGCTGCGCGAGAACCAGTGACCCAGCGGGAACTGGCTCGACGCGACGTGCAGCGCGTACGCCGCCTCGACCCGCGGCCCTGCCGCATCGAGCAACCCCTCGCGGACCATGACCTCAGCTCCGCCGGGCCCCTCCTCACCGGGCTGGAACATGAGCACGACATCGCCCGCCAGCTCGTCGCGGAGCTCGTGCAGAATCCTGGCAGCGCCCACCAGAGCCGCGACGTGCAGGTCGTGCCCGCAGGCATGCATAAGGCCGCGGTGCTCGGAGACGTAGTCGAGGGGAAGGTCCTCGGTAACCGGGAGCGCGTCCATGTCACCTCGCAGCAGCACGGCGCGTCGCGCCGCCCCGGCACCGTCGGCCCGCCCCCGCAGTACCGCTGTCACCGATGAGAGCGACTGGCCCGATGTGATCTCGAGATCCAGACCGCCCAACGCCGTCAGCACGGCTTGCTGCGTCAGCGGCAGGTCGTTGCCCAACTCAGGGATACGGTGAAGGTCTCGGCGAAGCTGCACCAGGTCGTCGCGCATCGACTCCGCGAGGGACAGTACGGGCGAGGCAGAGGCTGCTGTCTCTGCCGTCGTGGAAGCCTTCGGGCCAGCGTGGTTCGTCACGACGCGGAGTCTAGAGTCCGCGACGTGAGCACTGACCGCAGCACAGCCGAGACGTACCGTCGATTTGCCGACGACGTTCGCGGACTTTCCCCGTGTTTCGAGCGCTGGTCGCTGGCCGTCGCCGACGATCCGCAGGCGATCGCGCGCATCGACGAGCTGCCGAAGGCCAAGCGCCAGCCGAACCTGGTGTTCGCGGCCGCTCGCTGGATCGGTGCGCCGCCGGGGCCGTATGCCGGTCTGCGCGAGGTGTTGTTGAGCCGTTGGGACGAGGTGCGAGCGGTGGCTGCCGTTCGCTCGACACAAACCAACGAACCCGGACGATGCGCGACCCTGCTGCCGCTGCTGGCGGCTCTGCCGCAGCCGTTGGCACTGATCGAGGTCGGAGCCTCTGCAGGGCTGTGCCTTGTCCCCGATCGGTACAGCTACCGGTACGGCGACGGGACGCGTCTCGACCCGATCGACGACCCGAGCCCCGTGGCGCTCGACTGTGACGTACGCGGCGCGGTACCAGTGCCAACCGCGATTCCTGAGGTGGTCTGGAGAGCCGGCATCGACCTCAGCCCGATCGACCTGGCCGACGACGACCAGGTGGCGTGGCTACAGAACCTGATTTGGCCCGAACACGATCGCCGTCGCGACCGGCTCCGTGCGGCCGTCGAGCTGGTGCGGGCCGATCGGCCCAGGATCCTGACCGGTGATCTCAACGACGAGCTGCCGGCGCTCGCTCGGCAAGCACCTGCTGACGCGACGCTGGTGGTCTTCCACACCGCCGTGCTGATGTACCTCTCCACCAAGGACCGCCAACGATTCGTCGCGACGGTCTCGTCACTCCCCGGGCACTGGGTCAGCAACGAGAGTCCGAAAGTCTTGCCCGCCGTGGCGGCCACGGCGGCACGGCCGTCGACGTACGACACCGAGCTCTTCTTGCTCGGACTCGACGGTGTGGCCAAAGCGTGGAGCCACCCTCACGGGGAGCGACTCGACTGGCTGTGACCTGCCCTGACTTGGCGGCTACGGCTGGCCATCGCCCGCATCAGCTGCGTCCCTTTAGGCCCTGACGCGTTGGGCGCCTCAGAGCCAGACGTTGTCGTGCCGAGCGAAGAAGTCGTCGCGCTCATCGTCGGTCATCGTGCGCCCGCGGCCGAGCTCGGCCAGCGTCTCGAAGTACTCCTCGCGAGGTGCTCCCGGTGCGAAGAGCAGCAGCATCGATGCCGGCGCGTCGTCCTCGTGCTTGAAGCCGTGGATCCCGCCGACTGGCACGTACAAGAAGTCTCCTGCGGTGGCATCGATCCACCGGCTGCCGTCGTAGAGGCGGACCGTCCCTTCGAGCACGAAGAACGACTCCGAGATGGTCCGGTGGAAGTGCGGATCGGGTCCGCTCACACCCGCGCCGAAGGTCCACCGGTAGAGTCCGAACTCGCCTTCGGTCGAGTCGCCTTTGGCCAGGTAGTCGACCCTCCCGCCGTTGGTGTAGGTCAGCTCCGGAGGCGTGTGGGCGGGTCTGTAGCGCGAGTTCACCTCCCCTGAGTCGCCTGTGTAGCGGACGGGTGGGTACGACATACGGCTCCCCTCGGTGGCAGCGTTCACGAGCTCACGATCATCACAGCAAGCGGGCTCGTCTGCCGCCGACTCGGCTCGCCCGCCTACCACGATGCTGCCAGGCTGTGGGCATGCCGGTCGTCGCCACGACGTTGGTGCTGCTGGTCGCCCTGCTCCATCTGTACTTCCTCGTGCTCGAGATGTTCCTGTGGACCAAGCCGGCCGGGCGGCGCGCCTTCGGGCTCGACCATGACTTCGCCGAGGCGACCAAGGCGCTGGCGGCCAACCAGGGCTTGTACAACGGCTTCCTTGCTGCCGGCCTGGTCTGGGGAGTGCTTGCCGACGACCCGGTGCGTGAGCCGGTCCAGATCTTCTTCCTGTCGTGTGTCATCGCGGCCGGGGTCTTCGGCGCCGCCACCGTGAGTCGACGCATCCTGGTGGTCCAGGGTGGCCCGGCCGCGCTCGCGCTGGCGGCGGTGTTCGTCGCCGGGTGACGGTGCGACCGCCCTGCTCAGCGTAGTAGCGATGCGACGTACGCCGCCGAGCCGGCGATGGCGGCCGCGCTCCGGGCATGGTTCCATCGCACCCAGCCGCCGTAGTAGTCCGCCCAGGCCCGGGCCGCATCCGCCGAGGTGGCGTCGACCCTGTCCAGGGCGTTGTTGCGGGGAATGTGGTAGCCCGCTGTGATGCCGAACGCCAGGAGGTAGAGCGCCGCGCCGGTGAGCCGTAGCTCCCAGCCGTCGTCGCGCGTCGCCAGCGCGTGCACGGCCAGCACGACACTTCCCACTGCGGTGCCGATGAGGGGGAGCCCGAGTCCTTGCGGTGCTCGCTCGTTGATGGACTGCATCGCAAGGACCGCCTCGCGAGCCGGGACCCGGTTGAGTGCCGGCATCACGAACGACGAGAACGCGAACAGCACCCCACCCATGACGCCGGATCCGACTGCGGTGGCGGTGACTCCTGTCGCCAACCAGTTCACGAGGCTCGCACCTCCCCGTCGCTCCAGCCGCCGTCGGCTGCGGTCAGCTGGGCATGGGCGCTGAACCGGCGGGCCGGTCTACCGAGCACCTGCTGGACGCCATCAGTCACGGACTCGTTGCGGCCGTCGAGCACCTCGGCGAAGAGCGCGGCGAGCATGTGCGCCTCCTCGGCCGCCAACCCTGCCTCGACGGCGCCGGCGACGAACTCCGCCGACGTCACTGGCACGAACCGCACCGGCCGCCGGGCGGCCGCCGTCAGCATCACTGCAACGTCGTCGAAGGTGAGCGGCTCTGGGCCGGTGAGCTCGTACCGCCGACCGTGGTGCGCCGGGTCGAGCAGGGCGACCACGGCTGCGTCGGCGATGTCGTCTGCGTCGAGGAAGGGCTCCCGAACAGAGGGGTCGACCGGCAGCGCGATGACGCCGGATCTGACGGCTTCGCTGAGCACGCCTTCGCTGAAGTTCTGGTCGAACCAGCTGCAGCGCAGCACCGTCGAGGTCGGCAGGCCGGACATGACCAGATCCTCGCAGGCAAGCGCCTGCGGCTCACCGCGGCCGGACAGCAGAACTAGCCGCGCGACTCCCGCGCTTCGGGCGACCTCGACCAGCGCGGTGATGGCTTCGGTCGCTCCAGGTGCGGCGAGATCCGGCTGATAGGTGACGTACGCCGACTGCACTCCGGCGAAGGCCGGCGCCCAGGTCCCCGGGCGGCTCCAGTCGAACACGGTGCTGCTGCTGCGGGAGGCGGCGCGTACCGGGATTCCGAGCGCGTCCAGCCGCAGCGCAACGCGACGACCGGTCATGCCGGTGGCGCCGAGGACAAGCACGGGCGCAGCGGTCGGCGGGGTTGGCGAGGAGTGAGGTGCAGCGGACGAGTCTGGGATGGCGTGCTGTGTCGTTGTCATGATGCTCATCTCAGCCGAACTTTCTGAGTCTTTCCATGGCTCAAAGGCGCATATTCATTCGTGAGCGTCTACGATCGGCATGGTGGATGCGATGACGGCGATGCTCGACGGCCCGCGGGCGCGAGGCGCCTTCCTGCTCCGGTGCATCCTCGACTCACCGTGGTCGATGCGCATCCAGGACGAGGCCGCCGCGACCGTGCTCGTGCTCGTGCGGGGTACGGCATGGATCATCGACGACGACGCCGAGCCGGTGCAGTTACACGCTGGTGACCTCGCGGTGGTGACCGGTCCGGCGCCGTACACCGTCGCGGATCACCCAGGCACCCCGCCGCACATCGTCATCGATCCCGGCGAGCAGTGCCGCACCCTGTCGGGCGAGCCCCTGGAGACGGCGATGGCTCTCGGCGTACGCACCTGGGGCACCAGCATCACCGGCGACACGATGATGCTGACCGGCACCTACGAGCTGGCGAGTCAGGTCACCGGCCGGCTACTCGACGCACTTCCCCGAGTCGCGGTGCTGCGTCGGCAGGACCACAACGGCGCGTTGCTGCCACTGCTGCTCGACGAGATCGGCAAGGACGGGCCAGGCCAGGAGGTGGTGCTCGACCGCCTGCTCGACCTGATGCTGGTGGCGGCCGTGCGCGAGTGGCTCGACAGACCCGAAACCCCCACCCCCGGGTGGTGGGTCGCCGACGGTGACGACGTCGTGGGTCCGGCGCTGCGCATCATGCACAACGCGCCGGACCAGCCGTGGACCGTGGCGCGGCTGGCTCAGTCGGTCGGGGTCTCCCGAGCCACCCTGGCCCGACGCTTCAGTCGGCTGGTCGGGGTGGCGCCGATGGCCTACCTCACCCGGTGGCGCCTCGCGCTGGCCGCGGACCTGCTGCACGACCGGGCCATGACGCTCGCCTCGGTGGCGCGGCAGGTCGGCTACACCAACCCGTTCGCGCTCAGTGTCGCGTTCAAGCGGGAGTACGGCGTCAGCCCGCAGGCCTACCGCACCGCCTCCGCCTGACACGTATCGCTGACCGAGGTGGCGGCGCGGAATATCGCCGGCGGATCGACGGTTGAGGCAGATAGTTCAAACTTGTATTATCTACCGAGGGAACGCTCCCAGGAGGCCACCATGCAGTTCGGGATCTTCAGCGTCGGCGACGTCACGCCCGACCCGACCAACGGACGCACGCCCACCGAGGCGGAGCGGGTCGCGTCGATGGTGGCCATCGCGACGAAGGCCGAGGAGGTCGGGCTCGACGTGTTCGCCACCGGTGAGCACCACAACCCGCCCTTCGTCCCGTCGTCGCCCACCACCCTGCTCGGCTACATAGCGGCCCGTACCGAGCGGCTGATCCTGTCGACCTCGACGACGCTGATCACGACCAACGACCCGGTCAAGATCGCCGAGGACTTCGCGATGCTGCAGCACCTCGCCGACGGCCGCGTCGACCTGATGCTGGGGCGGGGCAACACCGGTCCGGTCTATCCCTGGTTCGGGCAGGACATCCGCAACGCGATCCCGCTGACGGTGGAGAACTATGGCCTGCTGCACCGACTCTGGCGCGAGGAGGCCGTCGACTGGGAGGGCCAGTTCCGGACGCCGCTGCAGGGCTACACCTCGACCCCGGCCCCGCTGGACGGCGTACCACCGTTCGTGTGGCACGGCAGCATCCGCAGTCCGGAAGTCGCCGAGCTGGCGGCGTACTACGGCGACGGCTTCTTCGCCAACCACATCTTCTGGCCCAAGGAGCACACGCAGCGGATGGTCGGGCTATACCGGCGGCGGTTCGAGCACTACGGGCACGGCACCGCCGACCAGGCCATCGTCGGGCTGGGTGGTCAGGTCTTCATGCGCCGCAACTCCCAGGATGCCGTCGCCGAGTTCCGACCCTACTTCGACAACGCGCCGGTCTACGGCCACGGCCCCTCGCTGGAGGACTTCTCCCGCGAGACTCCGCTGACCGTCGGGAGCCCGCAGGAGGTCATCGACCGCACCCTCGGCTTCCGCGAGTACGTCGGCGACTATCAGCGCCAGATGTTCCTCGTCGACCATGCCGGCCTTCCGCTGAAGACCGTGCTCGAGCAGCTCGACCTGCTCGGCGAGGAGGTCGTGCCGGTGCTGCGCAAGGAGTTCGACTCGCTGCGACCCGATCACGTGCCGGATGGCCCGACGCACCAGAGCCTGCTCGCGGCCGCTACGGGGGCCTCGGCCGTCGAGTCGGCGGCGACGGCGGACGCCACGACGAAGGAGCCGGCGTGACCTCGAGAAGGATCGCGGTGGTGACCGCCGGCCTCACCGAGCCGTCGTCCACGCGACTGCTCGCGGACCGGCTGGCCGAGGCAACGGCGGCCGAGCTCGGCGCTCGCGGGATCACTGCGGAGATCGAGGTGGTCGAGCTGCGCAAGCTGGCGCATGAGATCACCAACCACCTGCTCACCGGCTTTCCCTCGGGGGACCTGCGCGATGCCATCGGCGACGTGACCGGTGCCGACGCGCTGGTCGCCGTGACACCGACCTTCAACGCGTCGTACAGCGGGCTGTTCAAGTCCTTCTTCGACGTGCTCGAGGAGGGCACGTTGGCCGAGATGCCGGTCCTCATCGGCGCGACTGGCGGCACCGCGCGGCACTCCCTGGTGCTCGAGCACGCGTTGCGCCCGATGTTCTCCTACCTGCGCTCGGTCGTCATACCGACGGCAGTCTTTGCCGCCTCGGAAGACTGGGGCACGGTGGCCCAGCCGCGTACGTCGCCGGGACGTGACGTGGCCGGCGACTCGGGTCTCGGGCGGCGCATCACGCGCGCGGGTCGGGAGCTGGCCGAGCTGGTCGCGGCTCGCGAGGCAAGGGGTGAGCGCGGCGAGCTGGAGGACTTCGTTCCGTTCGACCAGCTCGTCGCGAGGAACGACCCGCGATGACCGATCGTGCTGCAGCCTGGCGGGCGTACTTCGAGACCAGCGCGAGGCTGCAGACCCGGCTCGGCCGAGAGCTGCGCGACGCCACCGGCCTGACGCTCGTCGACTACAACGTGCTGCTGGTGCTCGAGGAGGCGGTGGGCCATCGGCTTCGGATGGGTGAGCTGGCCGAGGCGCTGGTGTTCTCGCCGAGTCGGCTGACCTACCAGATCGGCTCGATGGAGCGCCGGGGATTGGTCCGACGTGAGCCCTGTCCGGACGACGGTCGCGGGCTGACCGCCGTGCTGACCCGTGAGGGTGCGGACGCCTTCGCGGCGGCGCGTGCGGTGCATCGGCAGGGGGTCAGGGAGCACTTCATGGACCACCTACTCGACGCCGACGTCGACGTGCTCGAGCGGGTGTTCCGCGGCATCGCTCTTCGCGTTGACCCGGCAGGTTCTTCGCGTTGACCCGGCGTGCTGCGCCACGCCGTGACACCTACAACGTCTGCTACGTCAACGCCCTCCAGACACAGCCCGACGAGCGGTCGTTCTGGCGCGACCACGCTGGGCGATGGCAACTGTTGCTCAAACGCCAGGGTCGACCCGTCGTCGAAGGTGCCTGGGGCGAGTTCGTCCTCGACACCCGCTCAGCGGGCAAGCGCCGGGACCTGGCGTGCAACGTCGGGCCATGGCTCGCGGGGTGTGCGCGGTCCGGCTTCGACGCGGTCGAGCTCGACAACCTCGGCGTCAATCGTCGCTGCTAGCCGGCCGAAGCCAGCCCCGCCGAGAGCGCGGCTCACCTGCGCCTGGGAGAGCGCCGAGCCGGCAGGCTCGAGTGGCGCGTTCGGGCTGTCCCTTGGCTGCAGTGAGCGCACTTACCCCGCCACTCGGCCGGCCGGGACACAGGACTCAGTCGGTGCGCGGCCTGACCCGCGGTCGAGGCTTGAGCGCCACCCCGGGGAGCTCGGGGGCCGGCAGGGTGAACCCGTCGTGCCCGTCGACGAGCCCGAAACGAACTCGATCGGCAGCAGGCAACGCACGCTCGACCTGCCAGGCCTTGCGCGCATCGGCGATGTCGTCGTGTGTGCGGCCCACGAAGTTCCACCACATCACCAGGTCCTCCTCGAACGGCTCACCACCGAGGAGGAGCGCTCGCGCACCCACTGCGGCCGCCGAGACGCGGAGCGACGTACGGCCCGGCGCGACGTACAGCATGGCGCCGATCGGCACCGCGACACCCTCGACGACCACGCCACCGGTCAGCGCCAGCACGGCGTGCTCGAACGACGCGTCGACCGGCAGCTCGGCGTCGCCGCCACCGGCGAGCTCGAGATCGGCACCGACGATCGGCGTGTACGTCGTCGCCGCCGAGGTCATCCCGACCAACGACCCGAGCATCACCGTCACCGAGGCGACATCGACGCGCAGGCGTGGCAGGTCCGCAAGCGTCTCGAAGGCAGGGTCCACCTGCCGGTCCCGGTCCGGCAGCGCCACCCAGAGCTGCGCACCCTGCAGCGTCGCCGGCCGCACCGGGGGCGACACCTCGGAGTGGGCGATGCCATGTCCGGCGGTCATCAGGTTGAGGACACCGGGGCGCACCTCCTGCTCCGAGCCCAGGCTGTCACGGTGCAGCACTGCGCCCTGCACCAACCAGCTCACCGTCTGCAGCCCGGTGTGCGGGTGCGGCGGCACCTGCATGCCCTCGCCCCGGCTGACGTCGTCCGGGCCGTAGGCGTCGGCGAAGCACCAGGCACCCACCATGCGACGGTCGCGGTTGGGCAGCGCGCGGCGAACCATCATCGCCCGGGGGCCACCGAGCGGCACATCGCGAGCCAGCAGCAGCTCGGGTTCTGTGGCCGGCTCAGCACCGTGCTCGGTGCACAGCACTTCCTCGGCCGGGCGCTCCTCGGTGTTGCTCATCCGCATCCTCCTTACCAGGCCAGCTCGTCACATCCAGCATGGTCAGCGGGCTCTACCTGCAGGGTGGCGTGCGCGATCCCGAACTCCCCGGTCAGCCGCAGTCGCGCCGCGTCGAGCACCGCGTGGGGATCCCCGTCGTCCGTGGTGACCAGGTGTGCCGTGGCGACGTTCATGCCGGAGGTAAGGGTCCATAGGTGCAGGTCGTGGACATCCGCGACGCCGGCTACGTCGGCCAGCGCCTGCGCAACGTCGGCCGGGTCCATGCCCAGCGGCGCGTGCTGGCCGAGCACGGCCACCACCTCCCGGCCGAGGAGCACCGCACGCACCAACACGAAGCCAGCGATGGCCAGCGCGACCACGGTGTCCCACCGGGCCTGACCCGTCAGCGAGACGAGCAGTCCCGCCAGCAGCACCCCCGCCGACCCGGCCGAATCCGACAGCACTTCGAGATAGGCGCCCTTGACGTTGAGGCTCTCGGCGGCTCCCGCGTGCAGCAGCCGCAACGCGACCAGGTTGACCACGAGACCCAGTGCGCCCACGGCCACCATCGGGCCGGCCGACACCTCGGGCTCGTTGCCGATCCGGAGCACTGCCTCAATGGCGACGTACACCGCCACACCCACCATCAGCAGCACCGCCAGCCCGGAGGCGAAGACCTCGGCGCGGTAGGAGCCGAAAGTACGGCGCCCGCTGGGGTCGGGGCGCGCCGCGATGCGGGTGGCGAGGAGGGCGGCCCCGAGAGCCACCACGTCCGAGGCCATGTGGCCCGCGTCGGACAGCAGTGCGAGCGAGCCGGACGACAGCGCCACCGCCAGCTCGACCACGAAGAACCCGGCGATCAGCACGAAGGCCACGGCGAGCCGCCACCGGTGTCGCGCACCCGCATGCCCCGTCGGCGGGCGTGGCGTCTGGGCAGTCACGCTTGCACAGTAGTCACTGGCCGGGCTATCGATCGACCGCCGGACGCTCGGCTGGGCGACGCCCGCGCGGCTGAGACAACCAGCCTCAGTGGCGCCCCGTCGTCGGCAGCAGCGCGGCTCTCCTGGCACTAGCCTCGCGTGGATGCGCCCCGGTCCGACCAACACGCTCACCGACGTCGCCGGAATCCGGGTCGGTCATGCGACCCGGGAGGGTGTCGGCGCGCTTTCCGGTACCACGGTCGTCCTGCCGCCTCCGGCCGGTGCAGTCGCCGGTGTCGACGTACGCGGCGGCGGGCCAGGCACCCGCGAGACCGACCTGCTCGATCCGCGCAACCTCGTCGAACGGGTGCATGCGGTCGTGCTCGCGGGTGGCAGCGCCTTCGGCCTCAGTGCTGCCGACGGGGTGATGGCGTGGCTCTTCGAGTCCGGCGTGGGCTTTCCGGTCGGCGAGCCGGGCCAGGTGGTGCCGATCGTGCCCGCGGCGGTCATCTTCGACCTGGGCAGGGGCGGAGACTTCAGCGCGCACCCGGACTCCGCCACCGGCCGGGCGGCTGCCGAGGCCGCCGACGACGGACCGGTGGCGCTCGGAAACGTGGGAGCCGGGGTCGGTGCGACCGCCGCGGGTCTCAAGGGCGGCGTCGGCTCGGCGAGCGTGGTGCTCGACGAGGGTACGACGGTCGCCGCACTGGTCGTGGCCAACCCGGTCGGCTCACCGGTCGACCCGAGCACCGGTGAGCTGTACGCCGCTCGCTTCGCTCTGGAGCCTGAGCTCACCCGACTTCGCAGGCCCGACCCCGCAGAGGTGCGCGCGGCTCACGCCCGGGCCGCGCTTGCCGGCAGCGGCAGCGGGCCTCCGCAACCGCTGGCCACGGTCGTCGGGGTGATCTGCACTGACCTGACTCTGACCAAGGCGCAGTGCCACAAGGTCTCGGGCGTCGCCCACGACGGACTTGCCCGCGCCGTCCGGCCCGCGCACAGCATGTCGGACGGCGACACGCTCTTCACCCTGTCGACCGCGCATCGTCCGCCTCCCGACCCAGCCCTCTTCCACGACGTACTCACCGCCGGTGCAGACTGCCTGACCCGCGCCATCGGCCGTGCGATGCTCGCGGCGGACTCGGTCCAGACGCCCGCCGGCCAGTGGAGCAGCTATCGCGAGGCCTTCCCTTCGGCTTTCGGCTGATCGCCTCAGTCGGCGGACCGCAGGATCCGGGCGAGCTCGACATAGCCGCTCGATCGGGCGTGCTCCAGCACCGTCACTCCATCGGAGTCGGGGATGGACGGATCGGCTCCGGCGCCGAGCAGGATGCGGACGATCTCCTGGTAGCGCCGCGACCCGTCGCCGAGGATCACCGCCTCGAGCAGCGCGGTCCACCCCAGGTCGTTGACATGGTTGACGTCGATCGGCGTACGGACCACCCGACGCACGTAGTCGACATGGCCACGCTCGCTCGCCGGGATCAGCGATACGCCGCCGAAGCGGTTGCGGATCGTCAGGTCCGGCCGTGCTGGCAGCAGGATCTCGGCCACCGCAACGCTGCCGGTCACGCCGGTGACCAGCCACGGCGTGTCGTGCTGCGAGTCGAGCGCATCCGGATCCGCCCCCAACGCGACCAGCAGCCGCGCCACGCCCTGCAGATCGCCCGCCGCAGCGTGCAGGAGCGGCGTGCGCTGGTCGTCATCCCTCGTCTCCAGCCGGGCGCCCGACCGCAGCGCCATCGCCGCGCCATCCGCATCGCCCGAGATCGCTGCGTGGAGGAGCGCGCGGTCCGGCGCGCGTACCGACGGTGAGTCCAGCGCCGCCTGCAGGGTGGTGGCGATGGCGTCGTACCCGCGCGACCGGGCGTGGTCGACTGGCGCGATGCCGTCGCGCTCGGGCGCGATGCGTACGTCGGCTCCGCCCGCCACCAGCAGCCGGACGGTGTCGACGTAGTCGCGACCGCCGTCTCCGAGCACGATCGCCTCGTGCAGGGCGGTCCAGCCGAGGTTGTTCACGTGGTCGACGTCGATGCGGGTCCGCAGCAGCCGTCCGACGACTGCAGCATGTCCGCGCTCCGCCGCCCGGATCAGTCCGGTGCCGCGGTAACTGTCCAGCGAGGAGACGTCGGCGCCGGCGGCAAGGGTGATCTCGAGCAGCTTGAGATAGCCCTCGCTGGTGGCGATCAGGTAGGCGCTCTGCTCGGTGTCGTCCTTCGCGTTGACGTCCGCACCCTGCGCGACCAGCCGTCTGACCCGGGGGAGATCGTTGGCCCAGGCCGCATCGATGAGGCGGGCATCCAGCCTGCGCTGCTCCTCCTCGGTTGGTCGGCTCATCGTCGTACTCCTCGTCGATGCCGGCAGGCCCGAAGTCGAACTGCTGGCGGACGGCTCCGCCGAGAGAGTGGTGGACGACGTTGCCGCCGGCCCCGGCGGTCGCGGCTCGTCGCTCGAACGTGCGCCCTCATCCCCTGAGCAGGCCGTCAGGCCTGCCAGCATCGCGGCCGCGGCCATCACACCGGCCGGGGCGAAACGCAGGAGACGGTGGGCACCAGTCATGCATCGAAGGTAGCCCGCGCCGAGCGACCGACCGTTGCAGTCATGCCTCGTCGTGGGCAACCCTGGACTCCGGCACGTCGGCGGCGCACGATCACGGTGCGGGGCTGGCAGGAGGGACAACCGATGGATCTCGTAACGCTGCACCAGCGCTCGGTGCGAGCCTGGCTCGACCGCGTGGAGGCAGTGCCGGCCGACAGGTGGGTCGCGCCGACGCCGTGCTCGGAGTGGAATGTCCGCGAGCTCGTCAACCACGTCGTGGGTGAGGACCTCTGGACCGTCCCGCTGCTGACGGGGGTCACCCTGGACGAGGTTGGCGACCGCTTCGGCGGTGACCTGCTTGGCGAGGATCCGCCCGCAGCGGCGATCGCGGCGGGTCGTGGCGCCGTCGACGCGAGCGCTCGGGCGGTTCCTGCCGGGGGCACGGTGATGCTGTCGTACGGCGAGGAGTCCATCGACAACTACGTCGGTCAGCTCGCCGCCGACCACCTGATCCACGGTTGGGACCTTGCAGTGGCGACCGGGCAGGACGGCACACTCGACAGCGAGCTCGTTGCCGAGGTCGGGGCCTGGTTCGCCGACTGGGAGGGTCCATACCGGGTCGGCGGTGTAGTCGCGGAGCGCACTGGCCGCAGCGACGACCCGGCCGAGGATCTGCTCGCCGGCTTCGGCCGCGACCCGGCGTGGCAGCGCCCGAGCTGAGCCGCCGCGCGCGCTCCCCGCGCATCGGAGAGCATCGGCTGCACCCCTAGGATCGCGCCGTGAGCACCGTGGCGCCCGCCTTCGCGACCAGCGAGGCCGACGAGGTACGCCGTCGTGGACTGCGCAGGATGCGCGCGGTCGCCCTGGCGCTGCTCCTGCTCGCTGCCGTCGTCTACATCCTGACGCTCGACCGTGACAGCGGCTGGGCGTACCTGCATGCCGCCTCCGAGGCAGCGATGGTGGGAGCGATCGCCGACTGGTTCGCGGTCACAGCGATCTTCCGTCACCCGCTCGGGCTGCCGATCCCGCACACAGCACTGATCCCCACCCGCAAGGCAACTCTGGCCCGGAGCCTCCAGGAGTTCATCACCGACAACTTCCTGCACGGGCAGATCGTGCGGGACAAGGTGTTGCGGGCGACCCCGGCCCGGCGGGTCGGCGCCTGGCTGTCGGATGACCAGCACAGTCTGCGCGTCGTCGACGAAGCCTCGGTGCTGGTGCGCCTCGGCCTTGAGCGCGTGCAGGACGAGGAGGTCGAGGCGTTCCTGTCCGGGGAGGTGCTGCCCCGCCTGGCGGAGGAGCCGCTGGCCGCGGTGGCCGGTCAGCTGCTCGGCGACATCGTCGAGGAGGGCGCTCATCACGGACTGGTCGACCTGACGCTCGCCGAGGCGCACAGCTGGCTCGAAGGAAACGCCGACCTCTTCGGCGAGGCGCTCCGCACCCGAGCCCCGTGGTGGACGCCGCAGTGGCTCGACGACAGGGTCGTCTCCCGTCTGCACGTCGAGGTGACGGCATGGGTCGCCGACATCCGCGCTGATCCCGAGCACCACGCCCGGCGTGCTCTGGACGAGCTGCTGCGGCAGACCGCGTGGGACCTGCAACACGACGCCGAGACGATGGCGAGCGCGGAGCGGCTCAAAAGCCGGCTGTTGACCCATCCGCAGGTGGCGGCGGCCTCGACCGCGCTGTGGCGGACCCTCAGCCGGACGGTGCACACCAGCCTCGCGGACCCGGCGAGCCCGCTCCGCGAACGCGCCCGACAACGGCTGGTAGAGGTCGCCGAACAGCTGCAGCGCGATGATCA
Organism: uncultured Actinomycetota bacterium; assembly: GCA_963830495.1. Lineage (GTDB taxonomy): Bacteria > Actinomycetota > Actinomycetes > Propionibacteriales > Nocardioidaceae > CAWHMS01. Next base: position 375,331 of record CAWHMS010000002.1, read on the forward strand.
GCTTGCCCAGCGCGTCGACGCCTTCGCCGCGGACCTCGCCGTCTTCGTCGTCGACCGGTACGGCGCGGAGATCACTACTGTCATCACCGACACCATCGAGGCCTGGGACGGTCAGGAGGCGGCTCGGCGCATCGAGCTCCACGTCGGTCGCGACCTGCAGTTCATCCGCATCAACGGCACGATCGTCGGCGGCCTGGCCGGCGTCATCATCTACGCGCTGTCCCAGCTCTTCTGAGGAGACACCCCATGGCCCTCTCGCCGCTCGGCACCCTGACGCCCGTCCCGGCGCTGGACCGCCCGGAGCTGCTCGGTGAGCCGGTCGCCGCCGCGCTGCGCTCGTGGTCGGCAGGTGCCTCTGTGGGTGTGGTCGAGATCGATCCAGAGCTCTCCGATACCGCCGCCATGACCTCGGCGTACCAGGTGCCGCTCGAGGCGGCGGCCAACTGCGTGGTCGTGGCCGGCAAGCGTGCCGGTGAGGAGAGGGTGGCGGCGTGCGTCGTACGGGCCGATACCCGCGCCGACGTCAACCAGCTGGTCAAGCGCACACTCGACGTGCGCAGGGCCTCCTTCCTGTCGACCGAACGGGCGGTGGCCGAGACCGGCATGGCGTACGGCGGCATCACCCCGATCGGCGTACCTGCGGGGTGGCGGGTGCTGGTGGACTCGCGACTCGTCGAGGTGCACGTGGCAGTGCTGGGGAGTGGGGTACGACGGTCGAAGCTGCTGGTGCCGGGGGCGGACCTCGCGCTGCTGCCGGGTGCCGAGGTCGTCGAGGGACTGGGCCTGCCACTGGGGCTGCCCGTGCCTCCTCGAGACGACGGCTGACAGCACCAGTCGCCGGGACGTGAGCGGACCGAATGGTCAGGAAGATCAGCCGTTCGGCCGCTAGCGGATCCACCACAAATCGGTCACCCTTGGTCACATCGCGATTCCATCGTGTTCGGAAAGGGGATCGGCGTGACGCTCCAGGAGGTTGTGCCCACGGCCGCTGGATGGCGGGTGACGACTCGCCCGGCCGGCAGCGGAGACGCCTCCCTGGTGCGCGACCTGTACCTCGACGTGCTCACCGGATCCCAGGTGGCGACCCTCGAGCCGCACCAGCGGACCCTGCTGCTGATGAGCGCACACCAGATCGAGGCGGAGCTCGGTCGGCGCTACCCCGACCTCACGCGGCTGACCGTCTGCGTGGACGAGGTGGCCGTCGGCCGGTTGCTGCTGAGCTCGGCCGGCACCCATATCCGGCTCGTCGACCTGACGCTGCTCCCCGCTTCTCGCAACCAGGGGATCGGCACCAGCTTGATCAGTGAGCTGCTGAGCGAGGCGGAGGCCGCCAGCTACACGATGCACGCTGCGGTGGAGAAGACGAACCGGGCGGTGCGCTTCCTCGAGCGTCTCGGCTTCACCCAGGAAATCGATCGCGGCGACGCCTGGGACATGATCTGGGTCTCCTTCTAAGCAAGCACCGATCCCGAGCACCGGCACGGGCTGCGCGGTACGACGTACGGTGGACGCACTGCCCGGCGTCCCCGACGAGAGGCCTGCATGAGGATCCAGCGCACCGTGACCGTGGCCAAGCCACTGCCCGCCGTCTTCGACTACCTGTCCGACTTCACCAGCACGAATGAGTGGGACCCAGGCACCGAAGAGACCACACGAGTCTCCGGTGACGGCGGGGTCGGAACCGAGTATCGCAACGTGTCCACCTTCGCCGGCCGGCGCACGGAGCTCTCCTACGTGGTCACCGCACGGGAGCCCAACTCCCGCTTCGCCCTGGTTGGGCGCAACGACACCGTGACCGCCGAGGACACCATGGTGTTCAGCGAACGCGGTGGCGAGACGACGGTCGAGTACACCGCAGACTTCGAGTTCCAGGGCGTGGCCAAGTACCTCGTCTGGGCGCTCAAGCCCGCCTTCACCAAGCTCGGCAACGATGCCGAGCGCGGCATGCGCGACGCGCTGCAGAACCTCTGAGGCGGCGGCGCTCAGGATTCGTCCGATGAGACGCGGGTTGGTCGAGCGTGGCTCCGTCGGACGAACCCGGGTCAGGCGGTGGCGCTCAGGATTCGTCCGATGAGACGCGGGTTGGTCGAGCGTGGCGCCGTCGGACGAATCCTGGCGCTCAGGTGAAGGAAGGGCGCAGTGGGTACGCCGCGTCGCCATCCGGCCCGACGCGCACAGCCAGCACCTGGTGCAGCTGGATACCGTTGCGCTCGAAGCCCCAGCGCGACCCCGCCATGTACAGGCCCCATACCCGGGCCGTGCCCTCGCCCACCTCCGCCACGCACTCGTCCCAGTTGTCGCGTAGGTTGGCGCACCAGCCGGCGAGGGTCAGGGCATAGTGCTCGCGCAGGTTCTCCTCGTGCCGCACCTCGAGCTCGGCGTCCTGCGCCGCGGTGATGATGCGTCCCGAGCCGGTGAGCTCCCCGTCAGGGAAGACGTAGCGGTCGATGAAGGCTCCCGTGCGGGCTCGGGCGTTGTTGTGCGGCCGCGTGATGCAGTGGTTCAGCAGCCGACCGCCATCGCGCAGCTTGCTGCGCAGGAAGCGGAAGTATGACAGGTAGTTGCGCACGCCCACGTGCTCCATCAGCCCGATGGAGCTGAGCCGCGTCATAGCCGCTGCCGGGCGCGTCCCGGTAGTCGCCATGCACGATCTGGACCAGGTCGGAGAGTCCGGCCCGCTCGACCGCTGCCTGCGCCCACTCGGCCTGCTTCCTGGACAAGGTGATGCCGAGCGCGTGTACGCCGTACTCCCGGGCTGCGTGCATCGACATGCCGCCCCAGCCGCAGCCCACGTCGAGGAGTCGCATCCCCGACTCGAGCCCGAGCTTGCGGGCGACCAGGTCGAACTTCTCTGCCTGTGCCTCTTCGAGGCTCGCCTCAGCCTTCGGGAACACGGCGCAGGTGTAGGCCATCGACGGGCCAAGCACCATCTCGTAGAAGCGGTTGGACACGTCGTAGTGGTGGCTGATCGACTCCGCGTCCCGGCCACGTGAGTGCCGCAGTCCCTCCGCTACCCGCCTCCAGCGGGGCAAGGCCTCTTGCGGTGGCGGGGCCGGCGGGTTCAGGTTGCGAAGGCCGAGCGCGCGGACGACGGACGCAAGGTCACCTGGCGTCGGACGCCGGAAGCGCGTCTCGCCCATGGCGTGCAGCAGCTCGTACGGATCGCCCGGGTGCACGCCGTCGACCGCCATGTCACCAGTGACGTAGGCCCGCGCCATCCCAAGGTCGCCCGGCGCTGTCGCCAGGTAGCGCAGACCCCGCTCGTTGAGCAGCCGGATGGTGATCACGGAGTCGGTCGGTCCGAGAGCGCTGCCGTCGTACGCCTCGAAGCGCACGGGAAGCTCAGCGTCGGTGAGCATGCCCACCAGGTCGGCGATTGTCATGCGCGTCCCACCACCTTGTCGTACATCCCGGTCAGTCGATGGTCCGGGTCGTAGGCGGCCTTGGCCTTGCGGTAGGCCTCTCCGCCGTACAGCTGGTCGAATGTGTGCTCGTCGTAATAGGCGTCGGAATAGAGCGACTTGTGCCCGCCATGGTCGGCCACCGCGCGCTCGATTGCCCGGTTGGCGTCACCGTCGACGGCGTTCGGCCCGATGGGCACCGTGCCCCAGAAGCCGACGTTGACGTAGACCTGGCCCGGCGCGAGCGGGTAGAGCGGCCATCGGGTCGCCTGGCCGGGCTCGTCGCGTTCCCTGAGCATCAGCGGGCACAACCACACCGGCCGCATGGGCACCTCCCGACAGAACCAGCGCACGAAGTCGGCCGTCTGCTGCACCGGGATCTCGACGTCCTGGATCACTCGCTCGCGGTCGGGCCGGCCGCGCCACCGATCCACCCGGGCAGCCACCCCGAAGCGGTTCTCCAACCCGACGATGCGGTGGTAGACATCGCTGCGCCGGTAGCGACCCGGCCACAGCCGCCGCGCCACCGGGTGCTGGGCGCCGAAGGCACGCGAGCACCAGAACCAGTCGGTGTCCCACCGCCAGAGATAGCCGTATGCCGTCAGCGCATCGCGCTCCCGCTCCTGCAGTGAGCGGTAGTAGATCTCGCGACCGGTGTAGTCGCTGGGCCGCATCACCCCGGAGCCGCGCAGGGTCTCGGCCCACCGGCCCAAGGTCAGGTACGTCTCGTCCGGCGCGAAGACGACACCGTCGAGGAAGTCGACCGGCTCGTCGAGCCAGTTCCGGTCGCGGCAGATGGACGACACCGCCGCCATCGCCTCGTCGAGGTCGTCGAAGCGGACGTGCCGCAGGGCGACGTACGGGTGCACCGGCTCGAGCTCGATGCGCAGCCGGACCGCATACCCCAGGCTGCCGTAGGAGTTCGGAAAGGCGCGGTACAGCTCGGCGTCGGGACCGTCCGGCGTCGCGGTGACGATCCGGCCGTCTCCGGTGAGCACGTCAAGCTCGGTCACGGATTCGTGCGGGAGTCCGTTGCGGAACGAGGTCGACTCGATGCCGAGTCCCGTCACGGCGCCGCCGAGCGTGATGGTGCGCAGCTGTGGGACGACCAGGGGCATCAGTGCGTGCGGCAGGGTCGCGTCGACGAGGTCTTCGTAGGTGCACACACCTTGCACGTCCGCAGTACGTCGTTCGACGTCGACCTCGATCACACCACCGAGGCCGGAGACGTCGAGCCCGGGCGAGTCGGCGGACCGCCTGGCCCGGAACAGGTTGGAGGTGCGTTTGGCGAGCCGAACCCGCTCGCCCGCCGGGATGGCGGCATACGAGCGCCTCAACGTCTGCACTGCCCGCTCATGCTGGGCGCGCCCTCCCACGGTCACCACCACGGCACGAACTCTAGCCCTCGTACCGGTCCGCCCGCAGGGCAGCGGGGCGGCACCGACGGGGTCGCGCGAGTACTGTGGCGGGGATTCGGACGCGAGAGGACGTGAATGAAGCTCGGAGATTTCAACGCGCTCTCGTCCGCGCAGGCGCAGGCGGCCATCCGGCCATGTCTCGGCGTCGATCGATGGGTCGACGAGGTTGTCGCGGCGCGCCCGTACGACGATCTGTCCGCACTCGTGGCGCAGGCCGCCGCAAGCGCGCAGCAGCTCAGCGACGACGAGCTGGCAGCCGCCCTGGCACGGCATCCGCGCATCGGCCGCGCGCCGATTGCCGGGCAGTCGGAGGAGGCGCAGGCGGCCGACTTCTCTCGTCGCGAGCAAGCCGGTCTCGGCGACGAAGCCGGGCAGGATGCTGCCGGAGCGGCTGCGGAAGGGCAACGCCGCCTACGAGGCCAAGTTCGAGCAGGTGTTCCTGATCCGCGCGGACGGCAGGTCGACGAGTGAGATCCTGGCCGAGATGGACCGGCGCTTGGCCAACACCGACGCGGACGAACGCCGTGAGGTGGTTACGCAGCTGCGCGAGATCGCCCTACGGCGGCTCGACCAGGTCGTCTCGCCCTGACGGCAGGCGGACCGGACACGAGGGAGGCGGCACTGGTGGACTTTCTGGCACCTGTCAGCCTGGACGAGGCTCTGGCGGTCAAGGCGGGGCTGCCGGACGCCGTACCGATCATGGGCGGCACGGACGTGATGGTCGAGCTCAACTTCGACCAGCGGCGACCGGCGGGGTTGCTCGACCTGACCCGGGTGCGCGAGCTCTCCGAGTGGTCACTGGACGAGGGTCGGGTGCGGCTCGGCGCGGGGGTCACCTACACGCGGGTCATCGACGAGCTGGGTCACCTGCTGCCCGGCCTTGCGATCGCCTCGCGCACGGTCGGATCGCCGCAGATCCGCAACCGCGGCACGGTGGGCGGCAACCTCGGCGCTGCCAGTCCCGCCGGCGACGCGCACCCGCCACTGCTGGCCAGCGGTGCCGAGGTCGAGCTGACCAGTGTGCGCGGCATACGCCGGCTGCCCGTCGCCGACTTCTACACCGGGGTCAAGGAGCACGCCGCCCACGCCGACGAGCTCGTCACCGCGGTGCTCACGCCGCCCGCGACCGGGCCGCAGCAGTTCAGCAAGATCGGCACCCGCAACGCGATGGTCATCTCGGTGGCCGCCTTCGCGATCGCGCTGCACCCTGAGCGTGGCGCGGTCGGAACGGGGATCGGCTCGGCGGCACCCACGCCACGGCGGGCCCGGGAGGCGGAGCAGTTCCTCGCCGATGCCCTGGACGAAGACCACGGGTGGTCCAGCGGCCGGCCGCTGCCCGACGCCGTGATCGCCGAGTTCGGTGCGAGAGTTGCGGCTGCCGCGGCTCCGATCGACGACGTGCGCGGTACGGCGGCATACCGGCTGCACGCGCTGGCGGTGATCGCACGTCGGTGCCTGACGTGGGCGTGGGCCGACCACGTCCGAGCGAGGGGAGCGTGACAGATGCGGATCGTCGCCACCGTCAACGGTGAGCCGCACGAGGTCGACGACGTTTGGGAAGGCGAGTCGCTGCTCTACGTGCTGCGCGAGCGGATGGGACTGCCCGGGTCCAAGAACGCCTGCGAACAAGGGGAGTGCGGCTCCTGCACGGTCTATCTCGATGGTGTTGCCGTGTGTGCCTGCCTCGTCGCCGCCGGTCAGGCGCAGGGGCGCGACGTCGTCACGGTGGAGGGGCTGGGCAGCGGCGAGACGCTGCATCCGGTCCAGCAGGCATTCGTCGAAGCCGGCGCCGTACAGTGCGGCTTCTGCACACCTGGCCTGATCGTCGCCACCCACGACCTGCTGGCGCGCAGCCCGACTCCGGCCGACGCCGAGATCCGCGAGGCGCTGGCGGGAAACCTGTGTCGCTGCACGGGCTACGAGAAGATCCTCGACGCCGTACATCTGGCCGCGGACCGGATGGCGGGGGACATCCCGTGAGCCTGCCTGCTCATCCTCGACAGCTGCGCCGTCGTCACCATGGACGGCGACCAGGCCGAGTTCGGCGAAGGACACATCGTGATCGACGGTGCCCGCATCTCGACGTCGCGGCCGGCGCGGCTCCCGACGACCTGCCCGATGCGACGTACGTCGACGGACGCGGCTGCCTTGCGACTCCCGGCCTCGTCAACACGCATCACCACCTGTACCAGTGGGTCACCCGCGGGCTGGCCGTCGACGCACACCCTGTTCGAGTGGTCGACGACCCTCTACCCGGTGTGGGCGTGCCTGGACGGTCGACGGTGCAGGCCGCTGCCACCGGCGGCGCTGGGCTGGCTGGCGCGCACCGGCTGCACGACCTCGTCGGATCACCACTACGTCTTCCCGCGGGACGGCGGAGACGTGCTCGGCGCCGAGATCGTGGCCGCGGCAGAGGTGGCTGCGCTTCATGCCGGCTCGCGGGTCGATGGATCTCGGCCAGAGCGCCGGCGGGTTGCCGCCCGACCATGTCGTGGAGGAGCTGGACACCATCCTCGACCGCCACCTCCGCGGCGATCGCCGCCCACCACGACCCCGGTCCCGACTCGATGGTGCGCATCGCCGTGGCGCCGTGCTCGCCCTTCTCGGTGTCTTCGGACCTCATGAAGCAGGCGGCGGTGCTGGCGCGCGACCAGGACGTGCGGTTGCACACCCACCTGGCCGAGACGGCCGACGAGGACGCCTTCTGCCGCGAGAGATTCGGCTGCGCGCCGGTCGACTACATGGGAGTCGCTCGGCTGGCTTGATGCGGATGTCTGGATGGCGCACGCCGTGCACCTCGACGATGCCGGCATCGCTCGGTTGGCTGCCACCGGCACGGGTGTCGCGCACTGCCCGTCCTCCAACGCCCGGCTGGGAGCCGGGATCGCGCGCACGCGCGCCCTGCGGGATGCCGGAGTGGCTGTCGGGCTCGGCGTCGACGGTGCCGCCTCCAACGAAGCCGCCTCGATGGTCGAGGAGGTCCGCCATGCGGCGTTGTTCGCGCGAGCCGTCGGTGGGCCGCGGGCGCTGTCGGTGCGTGCCGCCCTCGAGCTCGCGACCCTGGGCGGTGCCAGGGTGCTGGGCTGGGCCGACCAGATCGGCTCGCTCGAGGCAGGCAAGCTGGCCGACATCGCGCTGTGGCGCCTGGATACGCTCGCGCACGGCGACATCGACGATCCCGTGGCCGCTCTGGTGCTCGGCTCGGCACCGCCGCTGGAACTGCTGCTCGTGCAGGGTCATCCGGTGGTCGAGCGCGGCCGACTGTCGCGCGTCGACGAGTACCGCGCCGCCCGCGAGGCACGCCAGGCACGCGACGCGCTCCTTTCCCGAGCGGGGGTGATCTCGTGACCAGTCCGACCGAGACCAGGCCATCCACGCCGAGCGGAGCACCGGAAGCCCTCCATGACAACGCGATCGGCGGTGTCGGCGAGAGCCCGGTGCGCCCTGATGCGACGCTCAAGGTCACAGGCGAGTTCGCCTACGGCAGCGACCTCTGGATGGACGCCATGCTGTGGGGCGTCACGCTGCGCAGCCCGCACCCGGCTGCGCGGATCCGTGCGATCGACGTCAGCAAGGCGCTCGCGACCGCGGGCGTGCACGCCGTCCTGACGCACGACGACGTACCGGGCACCAACCTCTACGGCCTCGAGCACGCCGACCAGCCGGTGCTGGCCGAGGACGTCGTGCGCTACCAGGGCGAGCCGGTGGCGCTGGTCGCCGCGGACCACCCGGAGGTCGCGCGGCAGGCGATGAAGAAGATCGTCGTCGACTACGAGGAGTTGCCACCCGTCGTCGACGCGATGAAGGCCGTCGGCCATCGCAGCTGGGGTACGCCGGACGAGGCGGTCGACGTACCCCGCCTGCACTCGGGCGGAAACGTCGTGCGCCACCTGAGGTTGCGCACCGGGGCTCCCGACGCACACGCCGATGTGGTGGTCGTGGGCGAGTACGACATCGGCATGCAGGACCAGGCCTTTCTCGGCCCGGAGTCGGGGCTGGCCGTGCCGGACGAGGTCGGCGGCGTCGATCTCTACGTGGCGACCCAGTGGCTGCACGTCGACCAGCGGCAGATCTGTCAGGCGCTGGGTCTGCCCCTCGAGCAGGTGCGGCTGTCCCTCGCCGGTGTGGGAGGCGCCTTCGGCGGGCGCGAGGACCTGTCCATGCATGTGCACGGCTGCATGCTGGCGCTGCACACGCGTAAGCCGGTGAAGATGGTCTACAACCGGGAGGAGTCGTTCTTCGGCCATGTGCACCGACACCCGATGCGAGTGCGCTACGAGCACGGCGCGGACCGATCCGGCCGGCTCGTCTTCGTGAAGGCGTGGATGTATCTGGACGGTGGTGCGTATGCGTCGTCCACGCCGGCAGTGGTGGGCAACGCCGGCACGATGGGGATCGGCCCGTATCTCGCGCCGAACATCTCCATCGACGTCTGGGGTGCCTACACGAACAACCCGCCATGTGGCGCGATGCGCGGCTTCGGATCGGTGCAGGCGGCCTTCGGCCACGAGGCGCAGATGGACAAGCTGGCTGCCGCGGTCGGACTGGACCCGGTCGAGATCCGGGTGCTGAACGGGATGCGCGAGGGCGCCGCGAACCCGACCGGTCAGGTCATCGACTCCGCCGCCCCGGTGGCCGAGCTGGTGCAGCGGCTCAAGGCGTTGCCGCTGCCGCTCGAGCCTGGGATGACGGGTCGGGTCGACCTGACCCGGATGCCTGGCGGGGTGTCCAACACCACCCATGGGGAAGGTGTCCGCCGCGGCGTCGGGTATGCCGTCGCGTACAAGAACGTCGGCTACTCCGAGGGCTTCGACGACTTCTCGACCGCCCGGGTGCGGCTGGAGACAGTGGCCGGACTGCCGCACGTCACGGTGCACACCGCTGCGGCCGAGGTCGGGCAGGGGCTGGTGGCGGTCGAACAGCAGATCTGCCGCACCGAGCTGGGGGTCGACACAGTCATCGTGCATCCGAAGAACACCGGTGTCGGGTCTGCCGGCTCGACCTCGGCCTCTCGGCAGACCTACGTGACCGGCGGGGCGGTGCAGGCGGCGTGTGTCAAGGTCCGGGAGCGGGTGCTGGCCGGTGCCGCCGACCAGCTCGGGCAGCCGGCCGACGCTCTCGGGCTGGCCGGCGGCATGGTGGTGGACCGGCCCGGCATTGTGCTGGCCTCGCTCGCGGAGGTGCTCGGCACGACGGTCGTCGAGGAGACGGTGGAGTGGCGTCATCGTCGTACCGAGCCCATCGACGTGGAGACGGGGCAGGGCAACGCGCACGTGCAGTACGCCTTCGCCGCCCACCGCGCCGTGGTCGACGTCGACCTCGAGCTCGGGCTGGTGAAGGTGGTCGAGCTCGCGTGCACGCAGGACGTGGGCAAGGCGATCAATCCGCAAGCGGTCGAGGGACAGATCCATGGCGGCAGCACCCAGGGCTTGGGACTGGCATTGATGGAGGAGATCCAGATCAAGGGAGGCAGGATCGTCAACCCGTCGTTCACCGACTACCTGATCCCGACGATTCTCGACGTGCCGCCGATGCCGCTGGAGATCCTCGAGTACGCCGATCCGCATTCGCCTTACGGTCTGCGCGGGGTCGGGGAGGCGCCAACGATCTCGTCCGGGCCGGCGCTGCTGGCAGCGATCCGGGACGCCTGCGGACGCGAGCTGAGCCGGGTGCCGGTGCGGCCGGAGCACATCTGCGGGAGCTGAGCGGCGGCGTCCGGGGGCGCCGATTTGCGTTGCCGGTGAGTTGCGGCAGCAGCGAGGACTCGGCTCATGCCGCGGAGGACGCGATCGATCCCTAGGCTGGCGATGCATCACGCGAGGTGAGGAGGGTGCTGTGACCGAGGCGCCGACGCCGCCGGGGTGGACGTCGTACCCAGATCTGGCCTCTCGCGCGCTCGGAGGCAGCGTCGTGACCGCCAACGACGAGCTCTTCGCCGAGCGCGAGAACCTGATCCGGCCGGAGCCGCCGGTCTTCAACGTGACCGAGTTCGGCCACAAGGGGAAGGTGTACGACGGTTGGGAGACCCGCCGTCGCCGCGAGCCCGGTCACGACTGGGTCATCGTGCGCCTCGGTGTGCCCGGTGTCGTCCACGGCGTCGTCGTCGACACGTCGTGGTTCACCGGGAACTTCCCACCGTTCGTGTCGGTCGACGGCGCAGTGATCGACGGGTATCCGTCGCCAGTGGAGCTCGAGGAGTTCGCGTGGACGCCGCTCGTCGAGAAGTCACCCGCGCGAGGCGACACCGTCAACGCGTACGACGTCGACCAGGGCAGAGCCTGGACCCACGTCCGGCTCTCGATCCATCCGGACGGCGGTGTCGCGCGGCTTCGGGTGCACGGTGAACCCGTGCCGGACCCGCGGTTCATGACCGGCACGATCGACCTCGCCGCGCTGGAGAACGGCGGGCAGCTGGTGCGGTGCTCCGACGAGTTCTACTCCTCGCCGCAGAACCTGATCATGCCCGGACGCGCGCACCTGATGGGCCACGGCTGGGAGAATGCGCGGCGACGCGACGAATACAACGACTACGCGGTGTTCCGTCTCGCCGGCGAGGGTGTGGTGCGGCACGTCGAGCTCGACACGTCCTACTTCGTCGGCAACGCGCCCGCCTGGATGCGGCTCACCGGATGCAACTCCGTCGAGCTCGACCCCGGCGACGACGCCGACTGGTGGGTGCTCGTGGACCGGATGCGGGCCCAGGCTGACACCCGTCATCGGCTGCTGGTCGAGGACACCCGCGCGGTGACGCACGTGCGGCTGGACGTCTACCCCGACGGCGGGTTGGCGCGGATGCGGATCTGGGGCGAGCTCACGGTAGCGGCCCTCGACGCCCTCGACATGCTCTCCGACCTCCCCGAGCTCTGACCCGGCAGGAAGGTGACGGGTGGGCTGAACGACGTACGACACTGCAACAATTGACGGTATGACGGAACACAAGCCCGTGGAGACCTGGTTGACCGACATGGACGGCGTCCTCGTCCACGAGGAGAAGGCGATCCCCGGCGCCGCCGATTTCATCGCTGAGCTGCAACAGCATGGCCGCAAGTTCGTCGTGCTCACCAACAATTCGATCTACACGCCGCGCGATCTCCGGGCGCGACTCGCCAGGTCGGGAATCGACCTGCCGGAGGAGTCCTTGTGGACCTCGGCGCTGGCCACCGCCCAGTTCCTCGACAGCCAGCGGCCGGGGGGATCGGCCTACGCCATCGGTGAAGCCGGTCTGACCACCGCGTTGCACGAGGTCGGCTACGTGCTGACGCCGCGCGATCCCGACTACGTCGTGCTGGGTGAGACCCGCAACCTGTCGTTCGAGGCCATCACCACCGGCATCCGCCTGATCGAGGGCGGCGCTCGCTTCATCGCCACCAACCCCGATGTCACCGGCCCGTCGGAGTTCGGGCCGCTGCCCGCGACCGGCTCGATCGCGGCCCTCATGACGAAGGCGACCGGTATCGAGCCCTACTTCATCGGCAAGCCCAACCCGCTGATGATGCGCAGCGCCCTCAATCGCATCGAAGGCCACTCCGAGACCACGGTGATGGTGGGCGACCGGATGGACACTGACATCATCTCCGGTCTCGAGGCCGGCCTGCGCACCGTGCTCGTGCTCACCGGGTCGACGCAGAGCCACCAGGTCGAGCGATTCTCCTACCGCGCGTCACAGATCGTCGACTCGGTCGCCGACCTGATCCCGTTGGTGGGTGAGCTAAGCGCCGCCTCGTGACGAGCATGGCCGCAGGCTACGACGCCCGGCCAGCTGACCTCGCCTCCGAGCAGCCGATCTGGCGCGGTAGGCAGGTCAGACCGAGGCTGGGGTCTGCGTACGACGCGAGATCACCTCACGAGGCGAGCTGGCTGACGACCTCCCGGAACACCTCGGCGTGATAGCTGACGTCGGCTGCCGAGGTGTCCGGGCACATCAACGCCATGTTGTGGAACGGCGTCATGAGGATGCCGCGGTTGCACAGAGCAAGGTGGAGGTACGTGTCCAGAGCTTCGTCTGCCGCCGCCTCTGACTCCTCGCCGTTGCGGGGCGCGGGGCGGGCAAACCGGTACTCTGCCCTGGCGCCGAGCCGGCTGATCGACCACGGGAGGTCGAATTCGTCGATAACGCGCTGTACGTCGTCGGCGTACATCGTGGCCAGCCCGATCATGTGCTCGAACGCGCTCTCGGTGAGCACCTCGCCGAGCGTTGCGCGCATGGCGGCCGATGACAGCGCATTGCCCGCGAGCGTGCCCCCGACACCCCCGACGTCGATGATGTCGGCAGCCCCGGACTCGGTATGCGGCCTGATGAGGTCAGCGACCTCGCCGGTGATGCCGTAAGCGCCACAGGGGATCCCGCCGCCCAGGCTCTTGCCGATCACGAAGATGTCCGGCTCGAGCGCCCATGCGCGGGTGGCGCCGCCGTAGCCCGCGCTGAAGGTGTGGGTCTCGTCGATCATCAGCAGCGTGCCGTAGCGCGTGGCCAGCTCCCGCAGCTCGTCCAGGAATCCGGGCTCGGGCAGCACGATGCCGATGTTGGTCAGGGCCGGCTCGGTGAGGATCGCGGCCACGTCACCATGCGCCAGCGCCGTCTCCACCGCGTCGAGGTCGTTCCACGGCACGGCCCGGGTGGTCCGGTCGAGCGGCACCGGTGGCGCGACGTTGCCGCGGCGGGTGATCGTCGTACCCTCCGGCCCGGCCAGGGCGAACGTCTCGTCGACCGAGCCGTGGTAGCAGTAGCTGAAACAGAGGATCTTGGGGCGTCCGGTGGCGAGTCGTGCCAGCCGGATCGCCCAGCGATTGGCGTCGGTTGCCGACAGCGTGAAGGACCACAGCCCCAGGCCGAACCGCCGGGTCAGCTCGGCCCCCACCCACTCCGCATCCTCGGTGGGCAGCATCGTCGTCAGGCCGCCCTGCTCCTCCACCCGACGGCGTACGGCGTCCGCCGTTGCCTTGGGTGAGTGTCCGGCCATCGCGGCGGTGTCGCCGAGGGCGAAGTCGACGTACTCGTGACCGTCGACATCGCGGACTCGATTGCCGCTGGCCGAGTCCAGGTAGAGCGGGAAGCCGCCCACCCACATGCTCATCCAGGTCATGGGCACCCGGCCGAAGAGGTGGTTCGCCTGCTCGAACAGCGACTTGCTGGCTGGGTTCCGGTCGGCGTACGTCGCGTGCTCGGCGGCGATGAGTGCGGCGACTCTGTCGGGGTCGATCCTGGTCACGACGCCTCCTCGTGGGGTCAGTGCTGGTTGGGGTCAGTGATGCGGGTCAGCCCCTGCGTGCTTGCAGGGTGTAGGTGTGGGCGAGCCGCCACGGGCGATCGGTGAGGCGCCACTCGCCGCACGGGCCGTCAGGTGACATCTGGCCAGGGAGCGCCGCCCACGGCACGCTCTGGTGCTCGACCAGTCCGGTGATGGCCATGCCGTGCTCGAGCAGCGCGGTGACAACCTCGCCCAGCCCGTGGTTCCACTCGTGGCTGGTGTTGTGCTCGAAGACGACGTCGGTCTCGACGTACGTGCCCTCTTCGTTCCACACCGTTGCCTCCGGCCGCTCGAAGTACGGGAACTCAACCGACAGTCCGTCGCGACGGTCATCGAGCGCCCACAGCATCGGGTGGCCCTCGCGAAGGAAGAGTCGACCACCTGGCCGCAGCAGGTCGGCAACCACCCCGGCCCACCGGTCGACGTCTGGCAGCCAGCACAGTGCACCGATGCCGGTGAAGACAAGGTCGAACGTCTCGCTGCCGAGCACGTCGGCAGCCGCGTAGACGTCGGCCTCGACGAAGTCGACGTCCGCATTGGCCGCAGCCGCTGTGCGGCGAGCCTGTGCGATCGCAGCCGACGAGAAGTCCAGCCCGGTCATCCGGGCGCCGAGCCGCGTCAGCGACACCGTGTCCGTGCCGATGTGGCACTGGAGATGCAGCCCGCGCACGCCGCTGACGTCGCCGAGGAGAGGTAGGTCGAACCGTACGACGTCAGACAGGTGCTCGGGGTCGTCGGCGAAACGCTGCACCGCGTAGTCGGCGCTGGCCGCATGAGCCGGTGCCCGCTCGTCCCACATGGCACGGTTGACCGCCAGGTAGTCGTCCACCCGGTCACCCTGGCACAGCCATGCTCGCGTGGGACAGTGGTCGGCGACACCAGATCAGGAGGTTCCATGGCCAAACCCCCGCTGCGAGCCGACGTCGCGGCCATGCTGCGCGAGCCCAACCCAGCCGTGATCGCCACGCTGCGCCGGGACGGCCACCCGGTGTCGGTCGCCACGTGGTACCTGGTCGAGGACGACGGACGCATCTTGGTCAACATGGACGGGGGGCGCAAGCGTCTGGACCACCTTCGCGCCGATCCACGGGTCACGCTGACGGCCCTCCGGCCGGACGACTGGTACACGCACGTCTCCGTCCAGGGTCGCGTCGTCGACATGGCCGACGACCCCGGCCTGGCCGATATCGACCGGCTCGCGCGCCACTACACCGGCAACCCCTATCGCAATCGCGAGCGGCGTCGAGTCAGCGCTTGGATCGAGGTCGAGTCCTGGCATGGCTGGGGCGCTGCCGCCCGAGCCTGAGCGCCGCTTGCCGTACCATCGTCGTATGACGTCGAGAGCGCTGCGCGTGTGGTGGCCGTCCTGACCGGACGGCTCTTCGACGTACTCACGACACTCACTTCGGCCGTCCCCTCAGGGGCGGCCTCTTGTTGTGGTCGCGACTGTGGGGATCCAGAGATCACCAGGAGCAGACATGACCCCCACACCACGCGTGCTGTCCGGCATCACTCCCAGCGGCTCGCTGACACTCGGCAACTATCTCGGCGCCCTCCGCCGCTTCGTCGACGGCCAGGGGCGACAAGACGGCGTGTTCTTCGTCGCCGACCTGCACGCCATGACGACACCACACGAGCCGGAGAAGCTGCGCCGGGTGACCCTTGAGACGGCGGCACTCTTCTTTGCCAGCGGCTTGGATCCTGCCCGGTCGACCGTATTCTTGCAGTCGCAGGTGCCGGCGCACGTCGAGCTTTCCTATCTGCTGGAGTCGACGGCGTACGTCGGAGAGCTCTCGCGCATGATCCAGTTCAGGGAGAAGGGCGATCGCCCGGGGACACGCGCCAGCCTGTTCACCTATCCGTGCCTGATGGCGGCCGACATCTTGCTGTACGACACCGAGTCGGTGCCGGTGGGCGGCGACCAGGACCAGCATGTCGAGCTCGCCCGTGACTTGGCGCTGCGCTTCAACCGTCGTTACGGCGACACATTCGTGGTGCCGCGTGTGGCGCGCGCAGCGCTGGCCGCCCGGATTGCTGACCTGGCCGATCCAGCCGCCAAGATGAGCAAGTCGGCGCCTGACGCGGCAGCCGGCGTGATCAGGATGCGCGACGAGCCGCGGGTGATCCAGCGGAGGATCAGTCGCGCCGTCACCGACTCGGAGTCGGAGGTGCGCTACGACCCGACGGCCAAGCCTGGTGTTTCGAACCTGCTGGCCATCCTGGCGGCGATCGAGCATGGCGACCCGGCCGCCGTGGCGACCCGCTTCTCGTCGTACGGGGAGCTCAAGAAGCACACGGCCGAGACGGTGATCGGCCTGCTGGAGCCGATCCGGCGGCGGTGTGCTGCCCTGCTGGCCGACGAGGCCGCCCTGCTGGCCGTGCTACGGGACGGCGCGGAGCGGGCGTCCGCCCGAGCCCAGCCGGTGCTCGCCCGCGCTCGCCACGCCGTCGGTCTCCTCTGACCCCCGTCCTCCCGCCGAGTGGCCACCTTCTTCCCGCCGAGTGGTCAGGGGGTCCTTCGTATCGAAGAAGCCAGCAACTTCTTGACCGCCCGAGGGCATGGAGAGGCGGGGTCAATCGAGAGCGCGGCCGACGGCGACGGCTCGGGTGTCGGGCGCTGCGATCCGCGCGGCGTCGGCATCCAGATCGTCGGTCTTGCGCTGACTCTCGCGCTCGGCCTCGACCCGGGCGGCGTAGGCGGCAACCTCGTTGCGCACCCGGTCCTCGTCCCACCCCAGCGCCGTGGCCGCGATCTGGGCTACAGCGGGGGCGCTGGCCGTGCCCCGGTCGGGCGTCTCGATGGAGATGCGGGTACGTCGCGCGAGCATGTCGTCCAGATGCAGCGCACCCTCGTAGGTCGCGGCATACAGGATCTCGACGCGTAGATACTCCTCCGCTCCCTCCAGCGGCTCGAGGAGCCCCGGGTCGTCGGCCGCCAGCTCGAAGAGCTCCTCGACCATCGAGCCGTAGCGGTCGAGCAGGTGCTGGACCCGCCACTTGGGCAGCCCGCGCCGTTGCGCCAACCGGTCGACCTGGTTGACCAAGGCGTGATAGCCCTCGGCGCCCACGAGCGGAATGTTCGCCGTCACGCTGGGTGGCACGTTGCCGCTGATGTCTTCGGCGGCGGCATCGATCGCGTCGGCGGCCATGACCCGGTAGGTCGTGTACTTGCCGCCGGCGATGGAGATCAGACCTGGCTGCGGTCGCGCGACGGCGTGCTCCCGGGACAGCGCAGAGGTCGACTCGTTCTCGCCCGCGAGCAACGGGCGGAGGCCGGCGTACACGCCCTGGATGTCGTCGTGCGTGAGCGGCACCGACAGCACGGCGTTCACGTGGTCGAGGATGTAGTCGAGGTCGGCCTTGCTCGCCGCGGGGTGGGACTTGTGGAGCTCCCAATCGGTGTCGGTCGTGCCCACGATCCAGTGCGTGCCCCACGGTATGACGAAGAGCACCGACTTCTCGGTGCGCAGGATCAGGCCGGTCTCGGAGTTGATCCGGTCCCTCGGTACGACGATGTGCACTCCCTTCGAGGCGCGCACGTGGAACCGGCCTCGCCCGCCGGCCATGGTCTGGACATCGTCGGTCCAGACTCCGGTTGCGTTGACGACGACCGAGGCGCTGACATCGATGACCTGGTCGGTCTCCACGTCACGGACGCGGGCGCCGACGATGCGCTCACCCGCGTGCCGGAGGTCCACCACCTCGGCCGAGTTCAGCACCGTCGCGCCGTACGCCGCCGCAGTACGCGCCACCGTGAGCGTGTGCCGCGCGTCGTCAGCCTGGGCGTCGTAGTACACGACGGCACCGGACAGCGACGACCGCTTCAAGGCCGGAACCATCCGCAATGCGCCGCCCCTGGTGAGGTGCCGATGCCGTGGCACGGACCGGGCGCCGCCCATGTTGTCGTAGAGCGTGAGGCCCGCGGTGACGTACGGCCGCTCCCAGAATCGGTGCTCAAGCGGGTAAAGGAATGAGACCGGTTTGACCAGGTGGGGCGCGATTCGCGTGAGCATCAGCTCACGTTCGCGTAGGGCCTCTCGCACCAGGCCGAAATTCAACTGTTCCAGGTAGCGCAAACCACCGTGGAAGAGCTTTGACGAGCGCGACGAAGTGCCCGAAGCAAAGTCGCGCGCCTCAACAAGAGCGACCGACAAACCGCGGGTAGCCGCGTCCAATGCTGCACCAGAACCGGTGACCCCGCCACCGATGACCAGGACGTCGAACTTGTGAGACCCCAGCCTCTCGAGGTTCTTGGCCCGCTGGTCGCTGTCAAGTCGTGGAGACGGTCGCATCGTCACCCTCCATGGGTTCACCAACTGAAGAACGCGCTAAACAATTCGTTGACCTGCCAGATACGCCGGTCCTAGTGTCATACACAGTAACCACTGATGCAGCGGCCGGGGAGGGTCCAGCCGCTCGAGCCACGGAGGTCCTTTGTGGACGTAGGTTTCGGAGATATCTTCCTGAGTGAGCTCATGGGCACGGCCATGCTTACGCTGCTCGGTTGCGGTGTGGTGGCCAACGCCGTACTGGCAAAGAACAAGGGATTCAACGGCGGATTCCTGATGATCACCATCGGCTGGGGATTCGCAGTCTTCTCAGGTGTGTACGTCGCCTACAAGAGCGGCGCGCACCTCAACCCCGCCGTCACCTTCGGCATCTGGTCCTCCGGTCTGGAGGAGTACGCCCCGGGCGTCGCCGTCGACTTCGGCAACACCATCGCCTATCTGTGTGGTGAGTTCGCAGGCGCCTTCCTGGGTGCCGTCGTCTGCTGGCTGGCCTACCGGGATCACTTCGACGACCCGGAGAGCGAAGCGGGCGCCAAGCTCGGCACCTTCTCCACCGGCCCCGCCATCCGCAACACGCCTTGGAACTTCGTGACAGAGGTCGTGGGCACGTTCGTGCTGGTCTTCGTGATCCTGTCGTTCGGCAAGACCCCGACCGAGATCGGCCCGCTCGCGGTCGCGCTGCTCGTGGTCGGCATCGGCGCCTCGCTCGGTGGCCCGACCGGTTACGCGATCAACCCGGCCCGCGACCTCGGACCTCGGATCGCCCACGCAGTACTGCCCATCAAGGGCAAAGGCGACAGCGATTGGGGCTACTCGTGGATTCCGGTTGCGGGTCCGCTGGTCGGTGGCATCGTGGGAGGCATCCTCGCCAACATCGTCGGCTTCGTCTGATCAGGGAGTGTTCAAGACATGGCTCAGTACGTCGCAGCAATCGACCAAGGCACGACAAGCACCCGCTGCATGGTCTTCGACCACTCGGGTGGCGTCGTATCGGTCGACCAGGTCGAGCACGAGCAGATCTTTCCTCGTGCCGGTTGGGTCGAGCACAACGCCATCGAGATTTGGGACAACACCCGCAAGGTCATCGGCGGCGCCCTCTCCAAGGCCAACCTGAACTCCGGGAACATCGACGCCGTCGGCATCACCAACCAGCGTGAGACGGCGATGGTGTGGGACAAGAACACCGGCGAGCCCGTCTACAACGCGATCGTCTGGCAGGACACCCGTACCCAGAAGATCGTCGACGAGCTCGGCGGGAGCGAAGGCGCCGACAAGTACAAGTCCAAGGTCGGGCTGCCGCTCGCCACCTACTTCTCCGGGCCTAAGGTCAAGTGGATCCTCGACAACGTCGACGGTGCGCGTGAGAAGGCCGAGAACGGCGACCTGTTGTTCGGCAACATGGACACCTGGGTGCTGTGGAACCTCACCGGTGGTGCAGAAAACAACGGGGTTCACGTCACCGACGTGACCAACGCCAGCCGCACGATGCTGATGGACCTGTCCACGCTGGCCTGGGACGAAGGGATCGCCGCCGACATGGGCATCCCGATGTCGATGCTCCCGGAGATCAAGTCCTCCTCGGAGGTGTACGGCGAGTGCAAGCCCGGCGTCATCAACGGCGTACCCGTGGCGGGCATCCTCGGCGACCAGCAGGCGGCAACCTTCGGGCAGGCCTGTCTCGAGGTCGGTACGGCGAAGAACACCTACGGCACCGGCAACTTCATGCTGCTCAACACGGGCGAGGAGCAGGTGCCGAGCGAGAACGGCCTGCTGACGACCGTGTGCTACAAGATCGGCGACAACAAGCCGATCTACGCCCTGGAGGGATCCATCGCTGTCACCGGCTCGCTGGTGCAGTGGGTCCGGGACAACCTCGGCCTGATCAGTCAGGCGCCGGAGATCGAGGACCTCGCGGCCTCGGTCGACGACAACGGCGGTGCGTACTTCGTGCCGGCCTTCTCCGGGTTGTTCGCCCCGCACTGGCGTTCTGACGCGCGGGGCGCTCTCGTTGGATTGACCCGATACGTCAACAAGGGTCACATCGCACGTGCGGTGCTGGAGGCCACGGCCTTCCAGACCCGCGAGGTGCTCGACGCGATGAACGCCGATTCCGGAGTGCCGCTCAAGGAGCTCAAGGTCGACGGCGGCATGGTGGTCAACGAGACGCTCATGCAGTTCCAGGCGGACATCCTCGACGTCGACGTCGTACGCCCGAAGGTAGCGGAGACGACGGCCCTGGGGTCGGCGTACGCCGCGGGTCTCGCCGTCGGCTTCTGGGAGAGCGAGGACGACATCCGCAAGAACTGGGGCGAGGACAAGCGGTGGACGCCGCAGATGGACAACGCCGATCGGGAGAAGACCTACCGCAACTGGAAGAAGGCAGTCACCAAGACCCTGGATTGGGTCGACGAAGACGTCGACTGACTCCGGGTCAGCGACACCCTTCACGTCACGTCGGGAGGCGACCGGTCGGTCGCCTCCCGACGTGTGTTCGCGGGCAGTCAGCCGCGGTTCGGCTGCCAGCGATGAGGGTAACGCTGTGTTACGCACTCATTCCTCTGCGACGCCCGTCGACGACTGCTGACCCGGCACGGGTCCCGTAGAGTCGGCGGCGCTGATATCCACTTCGAGCCGCCGAGGGCAGGGACGCAATGCCGCAGACAGTTCAGGGGGTCATCGCCAGGGAGAAGGGGAAGCCGGTCGAGCGGACCTCGATCGTCGTGCCCGATCCGGGTCCAGGTGAGGCGCTGGTCGCCGTGCGGGCGTGCGGTGTCTGCCATACCGACCTGCACTACCGCGAGGGTGGCATCGGCGACGACTTTCCCTACCTGCTCGGCCACGAGGCAGCCGGCGTCGTGGAGGCAGTGGGGGAGGGAGTCACCGATGTCGCACCGGGCGACTTCGTGGTCCTCAACTGGCGCGCGGTCTGCGGCCAGTGCCGCGCGTGTCGGCGGGGGCGGCCCTGGTACTGCTTCGCGACGTACAACGCCACCCGGAAGATGACACTCGAGGACGGCACTGAGCTGTCCGCTGCCCTGGGCATCGGGGCCTTTGCCGACAAGACGCTGGTGCATGCGGGCCAGTGCACCAAGGTCGACCCGCAGGCCCCAGCGACCGCCGCAGGGCTGCTTGGCTGCGGCGTCATGGCCGGGCTCGGTGCGGCGATCAACACCGGTGGCGTGACGCGCGGCGACAGCGTCGCCGTGATCGGCTGCGGCGGTGTGGGTGTCGCAGCGATCGCCGGAGCCCGGCTGGCCGGCGCGGCCCGCGTGATCGGCATTGATCTCGACCCGCGCAAGCTCGAAGCGGCTCGGCGGCTGGGTGCGACGCACGTGGTCGACGGATCCACCGAGGATGTCGTCGAGTCGATCCGCGAGCTGACCGATGGGTTCGGCGCCGATGTCGTCATCGACGCGGTCGGGATCCCGGAGACCTACAAACAAGCCTTCTACGCTCGAGATCTGGCCGGGACCGTTGTCCTGGTCGGCGTACCGACGCCGGAGATGCGGCTCGACATCAACCTTCAGGACATCTTCGGCCGGGGAGGGTCGCTCAAGTCGTCGTGGTACGGCGACTGCCTGCCGACCCGGGACTTCCCGATGCTGGTCGACCTCTACCTGCAAGGGAGGTTGCCACTGGACGCCTTCGTGTCGGAGACGATCGGCATCGGCGACGTCGAGGCAGCCTTCGACAAGATGCACGGCGGTGACGTGCTGAGGTCCGTGGTGGTGTGGTGACCGACGTGCGGATCGATCACGGCGTCACCCGCGGCACGTTCTCGTTGGACGGCCAGACCTTCGACGTCGACAACAACGTCTGGGTGGTCGGCAACGACGACGAGTGCATCGTGATCGACGCCCCACACAACGTGCCCGACATCCGCACGGTGGTCGGAGGGCGGCGGGTGCTGGCCATCGTGTGCACCCACGCCCACGACGACCATGTGCGAGTCGCGCCGCGGCTTGCCGACGCCGTCGACGCGCCGATCCTGCTGCATCCCGATGACGCCGTCGTGTGGGCGCTGACGCATCGTGACGTCGATCCGGACGGGCCGCTGCGGGACGGTCGGGTCCTCGTCGTCGGTGGCACGAAGCTGACGGTGCTGCACACCCCCGGGCACTCGCCCGGGTCGGTGTGCCTGTACGCCGCCGACCTGGGCGCGGTCTTCACCGGCGACACCCTCTTCAAGGGCGGACCAGGCGCCACCGGCCGGAGCTACTCCGACTACGACACGATCGTGTCGAGCATCAGGACTCGACTTTTCTCGTTGCCCCCGGAGACCGTCGTGCACCCAGGGCACGGCGACTCGACGACGATCGCGGCCGAGGCCGCAGCGCTCGCGAGCTGACCGAGCCGTGCGCCGAGCAGCGCACCGGGCGGAGAATGGACCATCACGTGCACAGCCGAGGAGCGCAGCCATGACAGACGTCGGCCTGACCACCGAGCCGCCCTCCGACCCCGATCTCGACCCGGGCGGGGAGCCCTACTCGACACCTCGACCGACGGAGCCTGACGTCGACCCGGGAGCCGAGCCCTACACCGACCCAGATCCCGACGAGCTGGACCCCTTCGGCGCGCCGGACGAGAGCGACCCCGACGCCTAACGCCCGAAGGCACCAGCCGCAGCCGGGTCGAGGCGGATGCTGCTCACCGGTGCCGATGACAGAATCCCCCCATGAATGGCGGCGGTCCCCTGGCTGGCGTGCGCGTGGTCGAGCTGGCGGGGATCGGACCGGCACCGTTTGCCGGGATGCTGCTGGCCGAGCTGGGCGCCGACGTCGTGAAGGTGGACCGGCCAGGCGGCGCGGGACTCGGGGTGCCGGCGGAGCACGATCTGCTCAATCGTGGCCGCCCCAGTGTGTGCATCGACCTCAAGCAGCCCGAGGGTCTCGCGGCCGTGCTGCGGCTGGTGGACTCGGCCGACGCCCTGATCGAGGGCTTCCGCCCCGGCGTCGCCGAACGGCTCGGCGTCGGCCCGGAGGCGATCCTCGCGCGCCGTCCGGCGATCGTCTATGGACGGATGACCGGGTGGGGCCAGGACGGACCGCTCGCTGCCCGGGCCGGTCATGACATCGACTACATCGCCGTCTCCGGGGTGCTGCACGGCATCGGGCCGCCGGACCGACCAGCGCTGCCCAGCAACCTCCTCGGCGATTTCGCGGGTGGCGCGCTCTACCTGGTCGTCGGTGTGCTGGCGGCGCTGCTTGAGGCGGGACGATCGGGCCGCGGCCAAGTGGTCGACGCTGCCATCGTCGACGGTGCCGCCCACCTCACCACGTTGAGCTGCGCCATGCTGGCGGCCGGCATGCTGCGCGAGCGGCGGCAGGCCAACCTCCTCGACGGAGGCTCACCCTTCTACGACACCTACGAGACACGCGACGGTGGACACATGGCGGTCGGACCTCTCGAGCCCCACTTCTACAGGGAGTTCGAGGACCTCCTCGACCTGGACGAGCCGCTGCCGGACCGAGGTGACCCGAGCCAGTGGCCCCAGCTGCGGACCAGGCTCGCGGACGCCTTCCGGCGGCGCAGCCGGGACGAGTGGGCCGAGCACTTCGCCACCAGCGACGCGTGCGTGGCCCCGGTGCTGTCGTTGACCGAGGCGGCCGAGCACCCGCATGTGGCGGCCCGATCGACGTACGTCACGCGGGCCGGGCGACTCGAGCCCGCGCCTGCCCCACGCTTCTCGCGCACGGCGACAGCACTCGGGTCACAGCCGCCGCAGCCGGGCGCCGACAGCCGAGATGCCTTGCTGCGGTGGGGTGTCGACGATGTCGACGCGCTGATCGACGCGGGCGTGGTGATGCAGGCCGACGTCCGACATCAGGAGGGTGAGTGAAGCGCACACTGTTCGAGGCGGAGCACGAGGCCTTCCGGGACACCTGCCGGGCCTTCTGCGACAAGGAGATCGCCCCGCACCACGCCGAGTGGGAGGAGGCGGGGATCGTGCCGCGCGAGCTGTGGAGCAAGGCCGGCACGCTAGGTCTGCTGGGCTTCATGATGCCGGAGAGCCATGGCGGTGGAGGGGTGGTCGACTTCCGGTTCAACTGTGTGCTCAACGAGGAGCTCGTACGCAT
The DNA here is from genome assembly GCA_963830495.1 of uncultured Actinomycetota bacterium. Classification (GTDB taxonomy): domain Bacteria; phylum Actinomycetota; class Actinomycetes; order Propionibacteriales; family Nocardioidaceae; genus CAWHMS01. The sequence goes on from CAWHMS010000002.1 coordinate 399,764, forward strand.
CGGCGCCAACGGCCCGGGCTTCACGGTGCACAACGACATCATCGCCCCCTACCTGCTCGATCTGACCACTGCCGAGCAACGGAACCGGTGGGTGCCGGGCTTCTGTGACGGCAGCCTGATCACCGCGATCGCGATGACCGAGCCAGGTGCGGGGTCGGACCTCCAGGGGATCGCCACCACGGCGATACGTGACGGGTCGCACTACGTCGTCAACGGCCAGAAGACGTTCATCTCCAACGGCATCAACGCCGACCTCGTCCTGGTCGTCGCCAAGACTGACCCCGACGCGGGATACCAAGGCATCTCGCTGCTCGTGGTCGAGCGGGGTACGGCGGGCTTCGAGCGAGGCCGCAACCTCGACAAGATCGGGCTCAAGGCGCAGGACACCGCAGAGCTCTTCTTCGACGACGTCCGGGTGCCGGTGGACAACCTGATCGGCCAGGAGGGCAACGGATTCGTCCACCTCATGGAGAACCTGCCGCAGGAGCGCTTGTGCATCGCGGTCAGCGCCGTAGCGGCCTGCGAGGCGATGCTGAAGCTGACGAACGAGTACGTCGGCCAGCGGAAGGCCTTCGGTCGCCCGGTCAGCAGCTTCCAGCACACCCGCTTCACGTTGGCGGAGATGGTGACGGAGACCGACATCGCGCGGGTGTACGTCGACCGCTGCATCGAGGAGCTGGTCGCCGGAAGACTCACCGTGCCCGACGCGGCCAAGGCGAAGTGGTGGACGACCGAGCTGCAGAAGCGCGTCGCCGACTCGTGCCTGCAGCTGTTCGGCGGCTACGGCTACATGCGCGAGTACCCGATCTCCCGGGCCTGGGTCGACACGCGTGTGCAGACGATCTACGGAGGTACGACCGAGGTGATGAAGGAGATCATCGGCCGCACCTTGGACCTCTGACCGCCCAACCCGTCAGCTGGACCCGCCGTCCGTCGGCACCCCGCAACGCTCCTCGGCATCGACGTCGATAGCGTCTCCGGCGGTCTGGAACTCCGTGCTCTCGCTGAACTCCGTCAGTTCCTCGCTGAGCGCCTGCAACTCGCTGGCGTCGAGATCCGGCGGCAACTGTCCGGCTGCGATCTCGTCGAGGTCGTCGAAGGTCAGCCCCGCGTCACCGAGGATGTTCTCAAGCTCGGTGAAGGCAGCCGACAGGGTCTCCCACTCGTCCTGGACCTCAGGCGGGGAGAGTCCCTCGAGCTCGGAGATCTTGTCCTGCAGGTCCTCGAACTGCTGGCCGTCGAGGGCAGAGAGGTCCATCGAGCTGAACTCATCGTCCGCGGCACGGTAGGCCTCGCAGTAGGCGGCTTCGTCGTAGCCGCCGCTCTCTCCTCCCCCTCCGCCGTCGTCTTCGTCGTCCCCGGAGAGCGCCCAGGCGATCCCGCCACCGACCAGAGCCAGCACGACGAGCACAGCGGCCGCGATCAGCAGAGGCGCCTTGGACTTCTTCTTCGGCGGAGGCTGATCGCCGTACCCGTATCCGGGGGCGCCGTACTGCGGCCCTGACTGGCCCGACTGCTGGTACGGCGGCTGCTGGCCCGGCTGCTGGTAGGGCTGACCCGGACCGGTCGTGTACGGCGATCCCTGGCCGAGCTGCTGGGTCGGCGGAGCATTGGTCGGGCCGGGTTGGTACGGCTGCTGCGGCGGCTGTGGTGCACTCGCCGTACTCGGGTCCCAACGCTGCACCTCGCCCTCGGGCACCCGGCCGGCGGCAAAACCCAGGGCGGCGATGGCCCAGCGCGCACCGGCGACGTCGGCACTGCCCCGCTCCCGCGCCAGCGCGTCACCAGCGCTCAGCACCGCGGCCGACGGGTCGGCGCCACCTTCGGTCATCTCCGCCAACCGGCGAAAGCCCCCGAGTCGCACGGCGTCGACGAGCAGGTTGATCTCGCCTCGGCTGGCCGCTCCTTCGTCGAGGTAGTCGTCGAGAGCCGCGCGCAGGCTGTCGGAGTCCTCGAGCACTCGATACCCGAGCTGCTCGACCAGCGACCTGAGCTGGTAGTGCAGGGCCATCAGTTCTCTGTGTCCTCGAACGTGATGTCGCAGCGCTCTTCAGCGTCGGTCTGGATCTCGTCGATCGCGTCTTCGATCGAGGTGTCGGTCGAGATCTCCTCGAACCGCGGCGCCAGCTCCTGCAGCTTCTCCAGGTCGACTCCCTCGGGCAGGTCGCCGGACTGAAGTGAGTCCAGGTCGTCGAACGAGATGCCCGCCTCCTCGAACAGCGCTGCGATCTCGTCGAATCCGTCGATCACGGTCTGGTACTGGTCCTCGACGTCCGAGGGCGCCTCCTCAGACAGGTCGTTCAGCTGGCTGGTGATGTCGTCGAAGGTCTCCTGGTCCAGCGTCGCGGTGTCGACGTCCTCGATGGAGTCCCTGGCCTCTTCGAGCCGATCGCAGTACGCGTCGTCCCCACCGTCACCCGAACACGCCGCCATCGAGAGCGTCAGCAGTGCGGCGGCGGCGAGGCCCACAGTCTTCTTCATCGTCGCTCGTTCCCAGTCCCAGTCCCTGGCGGCCGATTGCCGCCGCGCTCTCCGACTCTCTCACACCGTCACTGCCCTGGGCGCCCGAAATCGGCATCCTGCGAGGGAGGGCGCGTCGGGGGATGCGCCAGTAGCACGACCAGGTGCGCCAGGCAGATGATCCCGAATGCGGTGAGCACCCATGTCCCGGCTGCGTAGTCGACCTCGCGGGCGGTGTCGAACACCACGTGCAGCCGGATCAGCAGGTTCCACCCGGCGAGAGCGAGGCCGATCGATGCCGCGACGGCCGCAACGGCGGGGGCTGTCCCGCCGACAGCCTGCCGGCGCCCGCGCAGCGCTATGAGCACGCCGGCCTCGAGCACGGCCACCCCGACAAGGACAAACCCGTACCGAGGCTGGTCCGTGGCTTCGGACCCGGCCGGCGCGTCGACCACTCCCCAGCCGTTGACCGACGAGGGGCCGCTACCGAAGGTGAACCAGATGAGCCACGGAACACCGAGCGCGAGCAGCGCGATCACCAGACACCACACCCACCCGACAGGTGGCCGGACCGTCATTGTCGACCCGGCGGCGTCGCGTGACTGGACGCCGACGACGAGGTAGCTCGCCACGATGACGCAGCCGATCGTGACGGCAAGCATGAGCCACAGTCCACTGCCGGCGGATACGAAATCGTCGGTGGACCGGCGCCTGCCGAGGACGATGCCCAACAGCAGCCCCGTCGTCGCCAGTGCCACGGCCGCCATGGCGAGGACCGCGCGGCCGCGTCTGCTCTGCGGTCGCGCGAGCACCACCGCTGCCGCCAGGGCGAGGATGACCGCTGCGCACGTGACAGGAACCCCGTAACGCACGTCGATCTCGCCAGGGGTGCCCGTTCGCGACCATCCGGTCAACCCGTAGTCGTCGTGCTCGAAGTAGTCCAGCAAGGTCGCGCCGCCGGCGACGACGGCGGCAAGCAGGGCGACCGACGCGGTAGCCCGCACCAGTCGGAGCGGCTGGCCGGAGACGTTGCTGGGCTGGTCTGGGACGAGCAGCGGCGGCGCACCCTCGTCCGCCGGGATCGTGACGACAGCGTCGCCTCCGCCGGAGCGGTCGGGGCCGCTGTCGGGGCTCGGTGGTGGTGCCGGGAGGGTGGCGGACTCGCCGAGCAGCTGATCGGCGGAGGCTCCCACCGCGTCGAGCCGACCGCTGGCGAAGGCGAGGACGGTGCATGCCCAACGGGAGCCAGCGATGTCGGTGGTGCCACGTTCGGCGGCCAGCCAGCGTCCGGCGTCCTCGATGGCCTCCTCCGGGTCGGCGTGCCGGTCCAGGCTCTCGACCAGCCGGCTGTAGCCGCCCAACCGGATCGCGTCCACGAGCAGGTTGACCTGCCCGCGGGTGGCAGCGCCCTCGTCGAGGTAGTCGTCAGCCGCGGCGCGGAACTCGTCGGCATCCTCCAGGACGCGGCTGCCCAGTTGCTGGGTGAGTTGCCGCAACTGCTCATGGAGCTGCACCGTGAACCCCCTGAGGCCGACGGCCGGTGTCGCCATCACCACGGTAGGGGATCAGTCAACGGCTCCCCTCGGGTGACACAGCCCACGGCGACGACCATCGCGGGTGCAGACTAAACTCGTCGGTAACTTAGCCCGACTGACGTGAGGTGTGACCGCCGGTGAGCACGACCCGAGCAGTGCCCGAGGCCTACGTGTACGACGCCATCAGGACTCCGCGCGGCCGAGGCAAACAGCACGGCAGTCTCTACGAGGTCAAGCCGGTCAACCTCGTCGTCGGGTTGATCGACGAGCTGAGGCGGCGCTTCCCCGATCTCGACCCGGCTCGGATCGATGACGTGGTGCTCGGCTGTGTCACGCCGATCGGGGATCAAGGGTCCGACATCGCCAAGGTGTCGGCCATCGCCGCCGGCCTTGCCGACACGACGGGCGGGGTGCAGCTCAACCGCTTCTGTGCCAGTGGGCTCGAGGCAGTCAACCAGGCCGCCCAGCGGGTGCGGTCGGGTTGGGAGGACCTCATCATCGCCGGCGGGGTCGAGTCGATGAGCCGGGTGCCGATGGCCTCCGACGGCGGCGCCTGGGCCGCTGACCCGGAGACCGCCTTCGCGACCGACTTCGTGCCGCAGGGCATCGGCGCCGACCTGATCGCCACCCTGGGTGGGTGGAGCCGCACCGACGTGGACACCTACGCGGCCGAGTCGCAGGCCCGCGCGGCCAAGGCCGAGGCCAACAGGTACTTCGCCGGTTCGGTCGTGCCGGTGCGGGACCGCAACGGGATGACGATCCTCGACCACGAGGAGCTCGTCCGCCCCGGCACCACTGTCGAGACCCTCGCTGGGCTCAAGCCCAGCTTCGCCGCCATCGGCGAGCAGGGTGGCTTCGACGCCGTCGCTCTCCAGAAGTACCACTGGGTCGAGCGGATCGATCATGTTCACCATGCGGGCAACTCCTCTGGCATTGTCGACGGCGCGGCCCTGGTGCTCGTCGGCAACGAGTCCGTCGGCGCCGACTACGGCCTGACACCGCGGGCGCGCATCCTCGGCACCGCGGTGAGCGGGTCAGACCCGCTCATCATGCTCACCGGCCCGGCCCCCGCAGCCCGCAAGGCGCTGGCGCGGGCCGGTCTCACCGTCGACGATCTCGACCTCGTCGAGATGAACGAGGCCTTCGCTGCAGTCGTCATGCGCTTCATGACCGACCTGGGGCTGCCGCACGAGAAGGTCAACGTCAACGGCGGCGCCATCGCGATGGGGCACCCGCTGGGGGCCACCGGGGCGATGCTCCTCGGCACCGTCATCGACGAGCTGGAGCGCCGTGACCAGCGCTACGGCCTGGTGACCCTGTGCGTCGGCGGCGGCATGGGAGTCGCCACGGTCGTCGAGCGGCTCTGACCGCGCCGCGCCACCCTTCCACTGCGACCAGACATCGAAGTCTGCTGAGAGTGAGACAGCCTGCCATGAGCGACAGTGTCATCCGGTACGACGTCGACGGCGAGGGAATCGTCACCCTGACGCTCGATGATCCCTCGGCCGGTGCCAACACGATGAACGCCGCCTACGTACGGTCCATGACGGCCGCCGTGGACCGGTTGTACGCCGATCGCGAGACGGTGACGGGCGTCGTCGTCACCTCGGCCAAGCAGACGTTCTTCGCCGGTGGGGACCTCGTCGCCCTGCAACACGCCACGCCGGCCGATGCCGAGGCCATCTTCGAGCAGCTCCAGCAGATCAAGGCCGACCTGCGACGCCTGGAGAAGCTCGGCAGGCCGGTCGTGGCTGCGATCAACGGCAGCGCGCTCGGTGGCGGGCTCGAGATCGCGCTGGCCTGCCATCACCGGATCGCCGTCGACGACCGCCGCAGCGAGATCGGCCAGCCCGAGGTCACCCTCGGCCTGCTCCCCGGCGCCGGCGGCGTGACCCGCACCGTGCGCATGTTCGGGCTCGCCGACGCCTTGACGAAGATGCTGCTGCAGGGGCAGCGGCGCAAGCCGGCGGAGGCACAGGCGATCGGACTCGTCGACGAGCTGGTCGACGACCTCGACTCGCTGCTGCCTGCCGCCAAGCAGTGGCTGCGGGATCACGCCGACGACCCGGCTGCGGGCACCCAGCCCTGGGACAGGGAGGGCTACCGGATGCCGGGTGGAGCGCCCTCGAGCCCGAAGCTGGCGGCCTTCCTGCCCGCGTTCCCGGCCACCCTGCGGCAGCAGCTCAAGGGTGCGCCGTACCCGGCACCGCGGGCCATCCTGGCCGCGGCGGTCGAGGGTGCCCAGGTGGACTTCGAGACGGCGACGCGGATCGAGACGCGCTACTTCGTCGACCTGGTCACCGGCCCAATCAGCAGCAACATGATCCAGGCGTTCTTCTTCGACCTTCAGTCGATCAACGCCGGAGGCTCGCGACCGAAGCGCCCAGCGCCGTACCGCGGGCGCCGGGTGGGTGTGCTGGGGGCGGGCATGATGGGCGCCGGGATCGCCTACGAGTGTGCGCGCGCCGGAATGGAGGTCGTGCTCAAGGACGTCTCGGTCGATGCGGCCGAGAAGGGCAAGGAGCGGTCGGTCGGCACGCTGGCCAAGCAGGTCGAGCGGGGCCGATACACACCCGAGCAGCGCGACGAGATCCTGGACCGCATCACGCCGACCGAGAAAGCCACCGACCTGGCCGGCTGTGACCTCGTGATCGAGGCGGTGTTCGAGAGCCCCGAGCTCAAGCACCGGGTGTTCGCCGAGATCGAGGACGTCGTCGACCCGGACGCCCTGCTGTGCTCCAACACCTCGACGCTCCCCATCACTGAGCTGGCCACCGGCGTACGGCGCCAACAGGACTTCATCGGACTGCACTTCTTCTCGCCCGTCGAGCGGATGCCACTCGTCGAGATCATCGTCGGCGAGCGCACCTCCGACGAGGCACTTGCCCGGGCGTACGACATCGTGCGCCAGATCAAGAAGACACCGATCGTGGTCAACGACAGCCGCGGCTTCTTCGCCTCGCGGGTGTTCGGCACGCTCGTGATGGAGGGCGTCCAGATGCTCAGCGAGGGCGTGGACCCGGTCACGATCGAGCGGGCCGCCACCTCAGCCGGGTTCCCGGCGCCGCCGCTGGCGATGGTCGACGAGGTCACGCTGACCCTGCCCCAGAAGATCGCCGCGGCCGCGCGGGCGGCGGCGGAGGACGGACCTGGTGGCATGGACGCCGGGGACCGGGCCGGCTTCGCCAGCCCCGCCATGACCGTCATCGATCGGATGGTCGACGAGTTCGGTCGCCGCGGCAAGGCTGCCGGGGCGGGCTTCTACGACTATCCCGAGGGTGGGTCGAAGCGGCTCTGGACCGGGCTGTGGGAGCACTTCGTCGACTCATCCCGCAACCCCGTCGACGACGACGAGTTCGCCGACCTGCAGGAAAGGCTCACGTTCATCATGTCGCTGGAGACCATTCGCTGCGTCGACGAAGGCGTGTTGCGGTCGACCGCCGACGCCAACATCGGGTCGATCTTCGGCATTGGCTTCCCGCCGATCTACGGTGGTGCGTTGCAGCACGTCAACGGCTACGCCGGCGGGGCCGCCGGTTTCGCGGCGCGCAGCCGGGAGCTCGCCGCGGCGTACGGCGACCGGTTCCTACCGCCTCCGCTGCTCGTCCGAAAGGCCGAAACCGGCGAGCGCTTCTGACCGATTTCGGGGGATCCCACCCATCACCACCCAGACGTTGGCAGACTTGTCCCGGTGAGCTTCCCCGCCGTCTTGGTTACGGCCCTCCAGGTGCGGTTCGGTGAGGTCGACGCCGTGTCCGGGCTGGATCTCACCGTGCTTTCTGGCGCGTCCACGGCGCTCGTCGGCCGCAACGGTGCGGGCAAGTCGACGACGATGCGGGTCCTCGCCGGCGTCATACCGCCCTCCTCCGGCGACGTGTCCGTGGCCGGGCACGACATCCGGACCGACACCCTCGAGGCCAAGCGCGCCACCGGCTACTGCCCCGACGTCGGCGGGCTGGTCCCGCGGGCGACCCCGTGGGAGCACCTGCAGCTCGCTGCCCGACTTCGTCGGCTGGCGCCCGGGTGGGAGGATAACGCCCGCGCGCTGCTCGACCGCTTCGACCTGGCCGGCGCCGCCAACCGGGTGACGTCGGGCTTCAGTCACGGCATGAGCAGGCGGATGTCGGTCGTGCTCGCTGCCTTCCACGAGCCGGAGGTGCTGCTGCTCGACGAGCCCTTCGACGGGGTCGACCCGTTGGGTGTCGAGGCGACGATGAGCGTCGTCGCCGAAGCGCGTCAGCGCAGGGCCGCCGTGCTGATCTCCACCCACCTCCTCGAGCTGGCTGTCGAGGCGTGCGACGAGGCCGTCGTGCTGCGTGGCGGTGTCGTGGTCGGCGCGGCCCCGGCCGAGCAGCTGAGCGGCATCGAGGGCGCACAGGCCTACCGAACCATGCTGTCCTGAGGTGGCGCGATGGCTGCCGTGATCTCCGAGGCCCGCCGCGCCGCTGCCGACGTCGTGCCGCTGATCGACTTCCGGGTCGCGGGACTTCGCGGTGGCGACCGGCACCGGGTACAGCTCGGAATGGGGCTGCTGCTGGGGCTGCTCGTCGCCTGCGCGGTCCTTCCCGCGATGTTGCCCGGAGCGGCGACCAACGAGCGTGCCGGCGAGGCGCTGCTGCTGCTCCCGACGGCGCTGCTGGCGTTCCTCGGTGCTACGACGTTCGCCACGGTCGCAGCCGCAGGGGGCAGGGAGCTGCTGCCGCGCGACGTGGGGATGGCCTATCCGGTCAGCCCCACGACGGACCACCTCGGCGCACTGTTGATGGCACCGCTGAACATCGCCTGGCTGGTGCAGGCCTACTCCCTGCTGGGGCTGGTCGCCTACGTCAACGGACCACGAGGTCTTGGGTTCGTGCAGGTGACCATCCTCGTGTGGCTGGTCTGCGCGACGGCGTTGGCCCAGCTCATCGCGTGGTGCGTCGAGTGGATCCGCCGGCGACGGCACGGCATCGTCGCCATTCGCGGCACCGCGTTGGTGCTGCTGACCATCGTCGTCGTGCTCATCGCCACCAGGACAGTCACGGCGGTGCTTGACCAGAGCCCGACCGTCGACGTCGCGGTGACCGCGCTGCAGGGCCATGTCGGGCCCGGTGTCAGCTGGGCGGCGGGCACCACGCTGCTCGTCCTGATCGCCGCCGGTGCGGTGGTGCTCGGCGGTGTGGTCGCCCACGCCGCGGCTCGCCGGCCGGCGCGGGACGAGGCGACGGCTGAGGGCAGGCACCTGCCGACCAGGCCGATGCCGCGCGACGAGTTCTGGGCACTCGTCCGCACGGACCGGAGCGCCGTGTGGCGCTCGGTGCCGCTGCGGCGCGGCTTCCTGGTGCTGGCCGCCCTGCCTGGGTTCGTGGCGGCGGCCGGCAGCTTCAGCTGGGAGATGCTGCCGATCATGCCCGGGCTGGTTGCGGCCGGGGGCGCGTTGCTCTTCGGCGTGAACGCCTGGTGCCTGGACGGCACCGGAGCACTGTGGCGCGACAGTCTGCCCGTGCGGCCGACGCTGAGTTTTACCGCTCGTGCCTTCGTGCTCGGAGAGATGCTGGCCTTCGCGATCACGCTGACGCTGCTGCTGGCCTCGCTGCGCGCGCCGGGTACGCCGACGTCGGCCGAGATCGCCTCGATCGTCGCGACGGGCATCGTTGTGACGCTGCAGGTGGTGGCCCGTTCGATGCACTGGTCGGTGCACCGCCCGTACTCGGCCGATCTGCGGTCGGCCCGAGGCACGCCGGCTCCACCAGTCTCGATGATGGGCTACTCGGCGTACCTCGCGCTGACGTCGACGCTCACCGGCATGGTCTTCGGGGTCACCGCCCACGCCCCCGATCCGCGGCCCGCAGTGCTCATCGCCTTGCCGCTGATCCTGCTCGCGTTGCGGCGACTCGTCGTCCTAAATCGGCAGTGGAACGAGCCGGCGACGCGCGCCCGGGTGGTCGCCACGGTGGCTGCTGCTCGCTGAGCCGGGCACCAGGAGCGCGGCCAGTAGAGTCGTGACGGCTCCGGACCTCGATGACCTGGCAACCGCGGCGACACGAACTCGGGAGGCCCCATGAGGGTGCTTGTGACCGGTGCGGCATCCGGCTTCGGCGCCGCGCTGGCCGACATCTACGCACGGCGTGGCGATCACGTCATGGTCTCGGACCTCCACGAGCAACCGCCGGTCGGTCTACAGGGACCCACTGCTGGTGGTGAGGTGGTATACCGGCGGCTCGACGTGCGTAATGCCGAGGATTGGAGCCACGCGAGAGCGTGGGTCGTCGACCACTGGGGCGGTCTCGACCTGCTGATCAACAACGCGGGCGTCGCAGCGGGGGGACGTGTCGACGTCCTCCCCATCGACGACTGGGAGTGGATCCTCGCGACCAACCTGCTCGGCACGGTGCGCGGATGCCGGGAGTTCGTGCCGGTGTTCACGGCGCAGCGCAGCGGGCGGATCGCCAACGTTGCCTCGATGGCAGGGCTCGTGCATCCGCCAGGCATGAGCTCCTACAATGCGGCCAAGTCCGGCGTCGTCGCGCTGTCGGAGACACTGCTGCACGAGCTTGCGCCGTACGGCGTCGGTGTCTCGGTGATCTGCCCGACCTTCTTCCGCTCCAACCTCGATCGCAGCCTGCGCGGGTCCGACCCGCCGATGGAGGAGGCGGCGCGACGACTGATCACCGAGGCCAGGACCGACGCCGCCACCACCGCCGCCCGCACTGTGAAGGCGCTCGACCGCGGCCGGTACCTGGTGCTGCCGCACAAGCTGGGGTGGCTTGCGTACGGCGGGAAGCGGGTGATGACTCCGCTCTATCACCGGGCGATGAAGCAGGTCGGGGTGAGAGTCGCAGCAGCCGGGCGGAACGGGCCGGACGGACCACGGCCGCGGACCCAGCGCGGAGAACCGCGATCCACGTCTCGATGATCTCGGCGTGTTGGCCGCGACGCGCCGTGGAGAAAGGCCCAGACCGGCCTCAGCAACGGCTCAGGATCGGCCGGTAGGGTGTGTGCTTCTCGAGGCTGTGGGGGTGGGATCGTTGCGTTGTCGGCGCGCCGGCACGGGCTTCGGCATTCTCCTGCTGGCCGTTGCGCTGCTGCTTGCTGCCTGCACGCGCGACGACGAGAGCCCGGGTCCCGCTGGTGCGACGCTCGAGCCCAACGTCGGCGGCGAGACCATCCGCGACTTCGCGGCGGCGTGGCCGGAGGCGTCGGCGGCGGACTTTCGCGGGCTGGTCGACGAACCGGCGCTGGCGGCGCGGGACATCTCGGCACACGTGGCCGAGCTGGGCATCGTGGACACGTCGGTCGAGCTCGAGGGCGACCTCGACTGCGACGACGACAGCTGCAGCGAGCACGCGGAGGTGTCCCACGAGCTGGCCGGCTTCGGCGAGTGGAGCTATCGCACCGAGATCGAGGCGGACCTCAACCAGAGCCAGTGGCTGGTCGACTGGACGCCCGGCACCTTCCATCCGGACCTGACCGAGGTGACCACGCTCGTCCTGGACCGCACCTTGCCACCGCGGGCGCCCATCCTCGACCGGAACGGCATCGCCCTGACGCCGGAGCGCGCGATCGTGCGGGTCGGAGTGGTGCCGAGAGAGGTCCGACAGGTCAGCTACGACCGACTCGCCGCGATCCTCGCGATCGACACCGGCGCGTTGCGCGAGCGCGTCGCCGCTGCGCAGCCGGACTGGTTCGTGTCGGTGATCGACCTGCGTCGCGCGGACTACGTGCCGCTGCGTGAGGCGCTGCTCGACGTACCGGGCATCTCCGTCGACACCGCGCGTCGTGCGCTCGCGCCGACACCGGAGTGGGCTCGTGCGGTGCTGGGTACGGTGGCGCCTGCCACTGAAGAGACCCTCGAGAACGCTGGCCCGCAGGCACTTCCTTCGGACGAGGTCGGCGCGACCGGCTTGCAGTTCGCCTACCAGCAGCAGCTGGCAGGGACGCCCGGAGTCACCATCCGGCTGGTTGAGAAGTCCAGCGGCGGCGAGCTCAACCAGGTGTTCAATGCACGCCCTGACCCGGGGCAACCGCTCGAGACGACGCTCGACCTGCAGGCGCAGGATGCAGCAGAGGAGGCGATCGTCGGAGCCTCCGACACCACCGTCGCCGTCGTCGTCAAGGCGAGCACCGGCGAGGTGCTGGCGGCCGCCAACGGACCTGGCCCGACGTCGTTCAACACTGCATTCATCGGCCAGTACGCGCCGGGTTCGACCTTCAAGCCGGTGTCCGCGGCCACCCTCCTGGAGCAGGGTGTCGTGACCCCTCGGACCGCGGTGCAGTGCCCGGACTCGGTCGTGGTGGGTGGCAAGCAGTTCAAGAACTACGAGCGCGCCATCACCGGCCCGGATCCCACCTTTGCCGACGCGTTCGCCGCCTCCTGCAACACCGCCTTCGTCGCCGAGGCGGATCAGATCAGCGGCCAGGACCTGGCGCGGACCGGCCGAGAGTTCGGCTTCGGTGCGACGTGGGAGCTCGGGTTGGACTCTTTCAGCGGGTCGGTGCCGGCCGATGACGACCTTGTCACCAGGGCGGCGGACATGATCGGGCAGGGGAAGGTGCTCGCCAGTCCGCTCATGATGGCCATGGTCGCGGCGACGGTCGACGCCGGAGTAGCGCGCGCTCCGATCCTGTTGCCCGGAGTCACCCCGGCGCAGCGGCCGAACCCTCTCGATCCGGAGGTCGTCAACGATCTCCAGGCAATGATGCGTCAGGTGGTCACTGACGGGACGGCGAGCAGCCTGGTGGAGGGGCCTGGGCCGCCGCTGCACGCCAAGACAGGCACGGCCGAGGTCCAAGAGGGCAAGCGGATCGCCACCAACGCCTGGATGATCGGCTACCGCGGCGACATCGCCTTCGCGGTGCTCGTCGAGAACGGCCGGTCGGGTGCGCAAGACGCCGGACCCATCGTGCAGGCGCTCCTCGACGGGCTTCCGCCAAGCCTCGGCGGCTGAGCCGCGACGCCGGTCAGAGGCCAGACGTCGGCCCGGTCAGACCTCGGCTGCCAGCCAGTCGCGGCAACCACCGTCGAACTCCGCAGGTGACATGTCCCCGGCACCGCGCGGGATGGACCCGAGGACCGGCAGCCCGGTCACCCGAGGCAGCTCGTCGAGATTGCAACGCTCGGCCAGCCCGAGTGTGGGCGGTACGTCGCCGAGCACCAGCCCTGCCGCCACCAGTCCGGCCGCCCGAATGGCGTCGACGGTCAGCTCCGTGTGGTTGAGCGTGCCGAGAGCAAGAGCCGTGACCACCACCACCGACACGTCATGCCCACGCTCCACCAGACAGTGCCCGAGCGTCAGCACGGTGCCGCCTGCCCTGTCGAGACGCACCCGGACCCCGCCGGCTCCTTCGACGTACACCACGTCGACGCCGTCGGCCAGCGCGTCGACGCGTGACGCGAGCTCCGCAACGGGGGGCAGGTCAAGTCCGCGCCGCCGTGCCGCTGTGTCAGGTGCCAGCGGGTCGTCGAGGCGCACCAGCTCGTGCCCGGCGACGCCGGTCAGGCGCGCGATGGCCTCGACGTCGGTGAGCCCGCCGGCCGCGACGCCCGTCTGAACGGGCTTCACCACCCGTACGCGATCGCCTCGTTGTCGGCTGCGCTGGACCAGGGCTGCGGTGGTGATGGTCTTGCCTACTCCGGTGCTCGTGCCCGTGACGACGACGACCGTCATCGCGCCGCCACCAAGGGCGACAGCATCGAGACCAACCGTTCGGCATCGGCATCGCGCAGGTCCGCCTTGGCCGTGAGCCGAAGCCGACTGACCCCGTCCGGCACCGATGGCGGTCGGAAGCAGCCGACGAGGAACCCGCGCTCGCGCAGCCGGCGCTGTGCGTCCAGGGCGGCGTGCGGACTCGGCATCGGCAGCGACAGCACGGCCCCTGCGGGCGTCGGTGCACCGAGCGCGTCGCTGAGGCGGTGCGCGATGCGGAGGGCTCGCGACGGCAGGTCGGGCTGCATCCTCACGACATCGAGCGCCGCCAGGGCCGCGCCCACTGCTGCCGGCGCGAGACCGGTGTCGTAGATGAAGCTGCGCGCGGTGTTGACCAGCTGATCGATCACGGCGGGTGTGCCCAACACCGCGCCGCCCTGGCTGCCGAGCGCCTTCGAGAGCGTCACCGTCCCGACCACATGGGCGAGGGAGGTCGGCTCGAACGATGCCAGCAGTCCACGCCCGCCAGGTCCTGCCACTCCGATGGCGTGCGCCTCGTCGACCACGAGGACTGCGTCCCGGCGCCTTGTCAGCTCGACGAGCTCGGCGAGTGGCGCAGCGTCGCCGACCACGGAGTAGACCGACTCACAAAGCACCAGCGCCCGTGGCTCGGCCCGGTCCCGCAGCGCCTGATCAGCCGCGGCGACATCGTTGTGGGGCACAACGGCGACCCGGGATCGACGAGCCAGCCGGCAGGCATCGATGAGGGAGGCGTGCACGTGCTGGTCGCTCACGATGAGCGTGTCCGATTCGCTGAGGGAGGTGACCGCCCCGAGGTTGGCCAGGTAGCCGCTGGAGAACACCAGAGCGGCCGGTCGCCCGGTGAATGCGGCCAACGACGTCTCCAGCTCCGCGTGCAGCTCGGTCGTGCCGGTGACCAGTCGCGAGGCGCCGGAGCCGGCCCCCCACGTCTCTGCCGCAACAGAGGCCGCCGAGACCAGCCGTGGATCCCGGCCGAGCCCGAGGTAGTCGTTGCCCGCGAGGTCGATTACGCAGTCGCCGGCCGACCGGGGGCGCAGGGCGCGCCGCAGGCCGGCGTCGTCGCGCTGCCGCGCCCGGTCGCGCAGCCAGGCGTCCAGACTCATGCTCGGGCCGCCGCCGTCATGGCAGCACCGATCTGCTCGATGTCTGCAGCTGTCGCGACGTACGGCGGCATCGCGTAGACGAGGTCGCGGAACGGTCGGAGCCAGACGCCGTGGTCGAGCGCGGCCGCCGTGGCGCGGGGTACGTCGACCGACCGGTCGAGCTGGATGACGCCTACCCCGCCGAGCACACGAACGTCGTGGACTCCAGGCAGCTCGGCTGCGCCGCTCAGGGCATCGGCCAGCCCCATCTCGATCCGCCGCACATCGGCCCGCCAGTCGCGCTCCACGAGCAGTCGCACATTGGCGGCGGCCACGGCACAGGCGAGCGGATTGGCCATGAACGTCGGGCCGTGCACGAGCGCGCCTGCCTCGCTGGCACCCACCCCCGCCGCAACCTCGGCCGAGCACAGCGTTGCCGCCAGTGTCAGGTATCCACCGCTGAGCGCCTTCCCGATGCACATGACGTCAGGCGACACGCCCGCGTGCTCGGCGGCGAAGAGCGCCCCCGTCCGGCCGAAGCCGGTGGCGATCTCGTCGAAGACCAGCACCAGCCGGTGCTCGTCGGCGATGTCGCGCAGCACCCGTAGGCAGGCCGGGTTGTAGACATGCATGCCGCCGGCCCCTTGGAGCACAGGTTCGCAGATGATCCCGGCCAGCACATCGGCGTACCGCGCCGCCAACGCGCGGGTCGCTCGCTCCCACTCGCCGATGTCAGCGTCCATGCCTGCGGGTGGGCGCGGCGCGAACTCGTGCCGGGGCAACGCCTCGGCGAACATCGTGTGCATGCCGCTCACCGGATCCGTGACGGCCATCGCGCCGGCCGTGTCGCCGTGATAACCCCCGAGCAGCGCCAACATCCGGGTGCGATCGGGACGTCCGCGACCGCGCTGGTACTGGAGGGCCATCTTGATCGCCACCTCGACGGAGACAGAGCCGGAGTCGGCGAAGAACACGTGCTCGAGCGGCTCCGGAGTCAGGCCGACGAGGCGCTCGGCGAGCTCGATGGCGGGCTCATGGGTGAGCCCACCGAACATGACGTGGGCCATCGAGTCGAGCTGGCGTCGTACGGCCTCATCGAGCACCGGGTGCCGGTAGCCGTGCATCGCACACCACCAGGAGGCCATCGCGTCGACCACCTCGCGACCGTCCGCGAGCCGCAGCCGCACGCCACTCGCGCTCTCGACCAACCGCGCCTCGGTCGGCGACGTCATCGAGCTGTACGGGTGCCACAGGTGCTCGCGGTCGCGCGCGAGCAGATCCGCGGCGAGGTCTGTGTCCCGTCTGTGCATGGCAGCGCCGACGCTACCCGCGCAGGCAGGCTGGCGCGACGTGGGCTGGGCGGACGAGACGGTGAGGAGACGGGAGGCGTCGGTTGGGTAGGTTGTCGGGCGTGACGGAGACGCCCCAGGTACTGCCCGACGCCCGCCGGCAGGTGCTCGAGGAGGGTCGCGGCCTGGGCCAGGAGCAGTTGGTCGAGGTGCTGCTGCTACCGGACGAGCACATCCCCGCGTTGCTCGAGCTCGCGCACGAGGTGCGGATGAGTTGGTGCGGACCGGAGGTGGAGGTCGAGGGCATCGTGTCCCTCAAGACCGGCGGCTGCCCGGAGGACTGCCACTTCTGCTCCCAGTCGGGCCAGTTCACCTCCCCCGTCAGGTCGGTCTGGCTGGACATCCCCGAGCTGGTCCGGGCGGCCAAGCAGACTGCCGCCACCGGCGCCTCGGAGTTCTGCATCGTGGCGGCAGTGCGCGGACCGGACGAGCGGTTGATGTCCCAGGTGCAGGCGGGGATCGAGGCAATCCGCGCCGAGGTCGACATCAACATCGCCTGCTCACTCGGCATGCTCACCCGCCAGCAGGTGGACCAGCTCGTCGACATGGGCGTGCATCGCTACAACCACAACCTGGAGGCTGCCCGCAGCTACTTCCCCCACGTGGTCACGACCCACTCCTTCGAAGAGCGGTGGGAGACGTGCGAGATGGTCCGCGCGGCGGGGATGGAGCTCTGCTGCGGCGGTCTCCTCGGGATGGGTGAGACGCTGGAGCAGCGGGCCGAGCTGGCGGCACAGCTCGCGGCGCTGCGGCCGCACGAGGTGCCGCTGAACTTCCTCAACCCACGGCCGGGTACGCCGTTCGGCGAGCTGCCGATCATGGACTCTGCCGACGCTCTGCGGGCCATCGCCGCCTTCCGGCTCGCCATGCCACGCACGATTCTGCGGTACGCCGGTGGACGCGAGCTCACGCTGGGCGATCTCGGCACCCGCGACGGCCTGTTGGGCGGCATCAACGCCGTCATCGTCGGGAACTACCTGACAACGCTCGGCCGTGCCCCGGATGAGGATCTGGAGCTGCTGAGCGAGCTGCAGATGCCGATCAAGGAGCTGTCGAAGTCGTTGTGAGTGATGGCGGGCAGGGCGAGGCCGGCTCAGCGAAATTCTGCGACCACTGCGGGCGACCGCGCACCGACGGTGATCACCAGCACTGCGACGAGCTGCGCCGGTGGGAGCCGCCGCGCTATTGCTCCGGGTGCCGGCGGCGGCTGGTGGTGCAGGTGCTGCCGCGCGGCTGGTCGGCTCGCTGCTCGGTGCACGGTTCGGTCTGAGCCACCCGCGAGCGGAAGGATCGGACTGTCAGCGGGCGAGGGCCGGCTGAGAGTCGGATCCATCGCCCGGCTCCAGGGCGCATGAGAGGCTTCTCATCAGACTCTCACCAGCATGTGACCCCCCTTGCCGAAACTGGATCCATGACCTCGCTCACCAACCTCGCCGTCGCCACTGCGGTGGTCGCACTCGGCGTCGGCGGGGCGGTCGTGGCAGGGGCGTTGTCTGAGTCTGGCGAGCCGCCACGCGTTGGAGACCCGATCGTCATCGAGCGCAGCGCCGAGCCCAGCACCTCTCCCTCGGCTGCCGCCGATGCCACCCGGACCCAGGCCAACGACCGCGACAACGGCGCGGCCGGCGACGGCGACGACCGGGGGCCTGGTGACGACCGCGACCGCGACCGCGATGGTGGTGGCGCTTCGGGCAGCGATGGCAGGAACGACGATGACGACGACGTCGACGAGGTCTACCCTTCTCCACGGACTTTGGACGACGATGACGACGATGGCGGAGGCGACGACGGAGACGACAGCGACGACGGCGGAGACGACTGACCGGCGTCGCGACGGGCAGCCTCGTCGCCTGCTCGCTGTTCCCGTCCGGCTTCGGATCACCGCGGCCGTCGTCCTCCTCTCCGGGTTGGCGCTCTTCGGTGCGGGTGCCGTGGTGTACGTCGTCGAAGGGAACCGGATCGACCGCAGCACCAATGCGGGCATCGAGCAGGAGATCGCCGAGTTCGAGCAGCTCGTGGTGCGTGGCGACCCGGCCACCGGGCGCCCGTTCGCGTCGTACGAGCGGCTGTTCCAGTCGACCCTGCAACGCAACGTGCCGAACGAGGGCGAGTTCATCTTCGCGCTCTGGGACGGCCGCGAGCAGCCGCTCTACCTCGGCGCATCGCGCTACGAGGCGATCGTGCAGGACCCCGACTTCCGGGCCGCAGTGGAGGCCAGGTCCGAGCGCGGTGGTGTGGGCACCTTCGAAGGAGCGGACGGGGAGTATCGCTACGCAGTCAAGGTGGCTCGATCCGGCGGAGGGAGGGGCATCGTCGTCTTCGTCTACGACCTCGACGTCCAACGCGACGAGCTCGTCGATCTCCTCCGCACCTATGCGGTGGCCGCGAGCGCTGCGCTCGTTGTCGTCGCGATGGGCGCGTTCGTCGTGAGCGGTCGGCTGCTTCGTCCGGTGCGGGACCTGCGCACGACGGCGCAGGAGATCAGTGCGGGAGACCTGAGTCGGCGGATCGTGGTCACCGGCAACGACGACCTCACCGACCTCTCGAGGACGTTCAACAGCATGCTTGACCGGCTCGACTCAGCCTTCGCGACGCAGCGGCTCTTCCTCGACGACGTAGGGCATGAGCTCAAGACGCCGATCACCATCGTGCATGGGCACCTGGAGCTGATGAGGGAGACCGACCCGGCCGAGGTCGACGCGGTGCGGCGGCTCGTGCTCGAGGAGATGGACCGGATGAGCCGACTGGTCGAGGAGCTGATCCTGCTGGCCAAGACCCGACGGCCAGACTTCCTGCACCCTGAACACGTCGACGTCGCGTCGCTCACCCGGACTCTCTACGAGAAGATGCGCGGACTGGCGCCTCGCGACTGGCGCCTCGACGAGGTGGCCGAGGTCACGGCCTACCTGGATCCGCAGCGCCTGACGCAGGCGCTGCTCCAGCTGGCGAGCAACGCCGTACACCACACGGACGAGGACGCCCTGATCGCGATCGGCTCGAGCGCTGACTCCGACGCGTTGCACTGCTGGGTGCGCGACACAGGTGACGGGATCTCCACCGCGGACCAGGCACGCATCTTCGAACGGTTCCACCGGGCTGCGTCCGACGGCGAAGGCTCGGGACTGGGCCTCGCCATCGTGCGGGGAATCGCTCAGGCCCACGGGGGAGACGTCGTCGTACGGTCCGTGGTCGGCCAGGGGTCGACCTTCGCCATCACCATCCCGAGAGAGCAGCCATGGTCAACCGGATCCTGATCGTCGAGGACGAGCCACGGATCGCGGCGTTCGTCGAGAAGGGCTTGCGCGCCGAGGGTTACACGCCGACGGTCGTCGCCGACGGGGTGACGGGGCTGGACTATGCCGTCACCGGCGAGTTCGACCTGGCCATCCTCGACATCGGGCTGCCGGGCATGGACGGCTTCACGGTGCTGCAGCAGATGCGCGAGATGGGCAGTCGCATCCCGGTCATCGTGCTGACGGCGCGCGACTCGGTCTCCGACACAGTGCGGGGGCTGGAAGGCGGCGCGGACGACTACATGCCCAAGCCTTTCAAGTTCGCCGAGCTGCTCGCACGGGTGCGGCTTCGGCTGCGGAGCCGGTCCGATCCGGCCGATGACGCGACAAGCCTCGAGGCCGGGCGTCTCCGGCTTGACCTGCTGCGGCGGCAGGCCTTCGTCGACGGTGCCGAGGTCGACCTCTCGGCCAGGGAGTTCACCCTGGCCGAGATGTTCCTGCGTCATCCGGGCCAGGTGCTGTCCCGGGAGCAGCTGCTGTCGCACGTGTGGGGATACGAGTTCGATCCGGGCTCCAACGTCGTCGACGTCTACGTGGGGTACCTCCGCAGGAAGATCGGGTCGACGGCGATCGTGACCGTGCGCGGCATGGGCTATCGGCTGGCCTGACGAGCCGCCCGTCAGACCGCGCGCCAGTGCGTGACCACGCGGAGGTCATCTCCCACGAGGTGCACCGCGAACGTCGGGGGCATGTCGTAGGCCACGGTCGGCTCGTCCTCCGCGTCGATAGGCACGGTGGAGATCACGCCACCGCCGACGAGCAAGGGCAGCCCGGCGAAGGTCGTTGCGCAGGCCGTGTGCGCGTGTCCGACCAGCACCGCGACGATGTGCTCGTGTCGACGCAGCACGGCCTCCAGCCGGTCGGAGTCTCGGAGCCGGATCGGGTCCATCAGCGACACGTGGATCTCCACCGGCGGGTGGTGCAGGCAGACGAATGCTGGCTCTCCGGGCGGCCGCGAGCCAAGCTGTGCGTCGAGCCAGTCCAGCGTCTCGGGCGTCAGCTCACCGTGGTCGATGCGTTCACCCGGCGGCGCCGATACGAGCGAGTCCAGCATGAGGAAGGCCGCCCCTGCCAGCGTGTGCCCCTCGTTGACCGGGCCGTCTCCCGCCAGACCCCGCATGGCGGCGTACGGCTCGCGCACGTCGTGGTTGCCGGGGCACATCAGCATGGGTATCCGTGCCGGGAGCTCGCCGAGCACCTGCTGCGCTTCGGCATACTCCTCGGCCTCGCCGTGATCGGCGATGTCCCCCGTCACCAGGACGACGTCGACAGGAGGGTCCATCGCCGCGATGTGCTCCAGGACTCGCCGGGTCCGGGGAGCGGCGTCGCGGCTGAGCCCGAAGTGGGTGTCGCTGAGATGCGCGATGGCGAGCATGAGCCCATGCTGACAGCCTCGACCGGGTACGGCGAGCCGGTCATCGGTCGCCTGTCCGCGCGGGCTCGACGCAGTCGGCTCGCCGCAGTCTGGCTAGGACACCTTGAAGCCGGACAGCCGCGACTTGGGTAGTGCTGCGAGCGTCGGCTCGACCATCTCGGCCAGCTCGGCCGGCGTCGGCCGCTGGGCAGGGTCCTTGTCGAGGCAGGCGTAGATCGGCTTCCCGATCTCTGCTGGTACATGGCTGGGCAGCTCGTACGGCGCCGCGACGACCTGCGGCCATCGCAGCTCGGCGTCGAGATCGTCGTCGTCGAGTCCGCGCTCGAAGGGGCGATAGCCGGCGGCGGCATGAAACAGCGTGGCGCCGACCCCCCACATGTCCGAGGCGAATGACGGGGTGCCGAATCGGCCGGGCACCGCCTGCTCGGGCGACAGGTAGGCGTCGGTGCCCAGGGCCGACGTGAGCCGGGCCGCGCGCTGCGACGTACGGGCGATGCTCAGGTCGATGAGCTTGGCCGGTGACCCCATGATGATGTTGCTGGGCTTGATGTCCAGGTGCACGATGTCCATCCCGCGCAGGTAGTGCGCGGCCGAGGCCAGCTCGATCGCCAACGGAAGCAGCTGTTGTGGTGGCAGCGGACCGTGCCGGCGGATCAAGCTCGACAGTCGCGGTCCGTCGATGTTCTCCAGCACGACGAGAGGGCGATCTCCGTCGAGCTGGGCATGGAAGCCGCGCACGATGGCCGGGTGGTTGAGCAGCTTCAGCGTCTCGACCTCGCGGGCCAGTCCCCGCAGTGTCTGCTCGTCCGACACCTGATCGGGCCGGACCACCTTGACGACGACCGGCGCGTACAGCACCTCGTCGAAGCCGAGGTACGCCTCGTACGCCGAGCCGCCCCCGAGCAGCCGCATGGCGGCTAACCCGGGAGCGATCTCGTCACCCTCGTGGAAGTCCCACGACGCGTTGGTGTCGTCCATCACCAGCGCCGACGGGTGTCGTTGCGGCTGCGGTCGTTGGTGACGTTCTTGGACTTGTCCTTGGTGCGGTCGCCGCCGTCGCGCGTCCAGTCGCGGGTCAGGTCGCCGCGGCTACGGTCGCGGTCACGCGTGACACCGGTGAATCGGCTGTTGGTGCCGTCATTGCTGTTGCTGTTGGTGTTGTCGTGGCTCGGGCCGTCGGTGCGGGAGCGCGTGCCGGTGCGGGTACGGGTGTCGTCGCCGCCGCGGTCATCGTCGTCGTCGGCGTACCACGACACCGAGCTGTCCTCGCGCTTGTTGAGGATTCTGTCGTCGCTGGCGGCGCCGGCCTGGGTGCCGACCGCGACGACGCCGACGCCGACGGCGCCGGCCAGTGTCATGATCCCGGTGCGAATGGCGGTATGCATGTGTGCTTCCTCCTGGGTGTGGGCCGGCCCTCGGTCGGAGCCCGCGGCTTGCTTGACGAACCTCACTGTGGCGAGTCGCCATGAGGCGTCCATGAAGCCTTCCTGAGAGCACTCTCATCTCCGCCGGACCTGCGCAAGGATCCGACCGCATCGGGGTCAAAGCGACGCTGTCGTCGGATCCTTGCGGCGGGCGGGCAGTACGGCGAGTAACCAAATGCGCTCGGAGCGTGACCCTTCGGATGGCTTTGTGTGTCCGGGCGTATCCGTACGGTCATAGTTCGCGGGTCTTTGTTCATATCGGTTGCAGTAGCGGGGGCAATCCTCTAATAGTCGGCAGCAAACGACCCGCCTGTCGCGCTCCGTTCAGCCGGGTCCTCCTCCAGTCGAGCAAGGGGATTCGACGTGGCACGAACTTCGGGACGCATCGCACTCGCACTGACGGTCGCGTTGGTCGCGGCACTGCCGGGCATCGGGTCGGCGGTGGCGGACACCACCCACACCACAGTGGTCTCGGACGACCCGGTCAACAACACTCCCAACGTCAACCAGGGCGCCGTACGCGGACTCGCCATCGAGGGCTCGACGATGGTGGCGGGGGGCAACTTCTCGTCCGTGACGCAGAGCAACGGCACTCAGTTCTCCCGGACCAACCTCTTCGCCTTCAACATCGACACCGGCGCCGTGATCCAGAACTTCAACCCTGCGATCAACGGCCGGGTCAACCAGGTGATCTCTGCCGGCGACGGCACGGTCTACATCGCCGGTGCCTTTACCACTGTAGGCACGTCGCAGAGGTCGCGCGTGGCCAGGATCGACGCCACGTCTGGTGCGGTCATCTCACAGTTCAACCCGCCCAACATCTCTGCCCCCGTCAACGACATGGTTCTCGCGAACGGGAAGGTTTACATCGCGGGTGGGTTCAAGAGGGTCGCGGGCCAGAACCGGATCGCCTTCGCCGCCCTCGACGCAGCCACCGGCATCGTGGACACGACAGTCGGCTTCTCGTTCACCGATACGTGGAACGGCGGCTCGGTCAACATCCAACGGTTCGACGTCAGCTCCGACGGGTCACGCGCCGTGGTAATCGGGAATTTCCGCAATGTCAATGCGCAGAGTCGCCCCCAGATCGCGGTGCTCAACCTGGCCACGAACCCAGCAAGCCTGAACGGCTGGAGCACCCAGCGCTTCACCGACACCTGCGCCAGCGTGTTCGACACGTACATGCGCGACGTCGACATCGCTCCGGACGGAAGCTACTTCGTGGTCGTCAACACCGGCGCCGCAGGAGGCCCGAACTCCATCTGCGACACGGCGACCCGCTGGGAGATGACCGATCAACCCAACCAGCAGCCCAGCTGGATCAACCACACCGGCGGTGACACCCAGACCGCTGTCCTCAGCACCACCGCAGCCGTGTACGTCGGCGGCCACCAGCGCTGGATGAACAACCCCAACGGCTTCGACTCGGCGGGGCCGGGGGCAGTCCCGCGCGAAGGGATCGCTGCCTTGGATCCGCGTAACGGGCTTCCGCTGTCGTGGAACCCGGGCCGGGCCCGCAACGTCGGTGTCCAGACCTTCGTCGCCATCGATGAGACGGCCACCACCGATGCCGGTCTCTGGGTCGGACACGACTCGAACCGGCTCGGAGGGGAGCAGCGCAAGCGGATCGCCTTCCTGCCTCTGGCCGGTGGCACCGCCCTTCCGCCGGAGAACACCGGCTCGCTGCCGGGCTCCGCCTTCACGATGGGGCCGTTCGGGAGCGCGACGAGCAACGTGCTCTACCGCGTCGACGCCGGCGGCACGCTGCAGCTGGCAAACGACGGCGGACCTGACTGGATGCCGGACAGCGGGGGCGAGCCGTCGCCGTACCGCAACGCCGGGAGCAACGAGGCCGCCTGGGGGGAGCCGTTCGGTCGTGCGCCATCCGTGCCGGCAAGTACGCCGCAGGCTGTCTTCTCGACAGAGCGCTGGTCACCGAGCGACGACCCTGCCATGGAGTGGAACTTCCCGGCACTCGCCGGGACCCCGCTCGAGGTCCGGCTGTACTTCGCAAACGGCTACTCCGGTACGGCGCAGCCAGGGCAGCGGGTCTTCGACGTCAGCATCGACGGCAGCCTGGTGCTGGACGACTACGACATCGCCGCTGACGTAGGCGACCACGTCGGCACGATGAAGGACTTCGACGTCACCGCCGACGGAGACGGGGTCGACATCGACTTCGCCCATGTGGTGGAGAACCCGCTCGTCTCGGCTATCGAGATCGTGCGAACCGACGTACCCCCGGGCGGCGGCAACGGTCCCGACGACGTGACCCGAAACGACCTTGACGCGTCTGGGGCTGTCACCTTTTCGACGGTCGTAGGCGACGGCGACGGCGGTCAGGACTGGAGCAGCGCTCGAGGCGCGTTCATGATCGATGGCGTGCTGTACAACGGCACCTCGAGCGGCACGCTGCAGGCGCGTACCTACAACGGCAGCACCTTCGGTCCGGCCAGCACGGTCAACCTGTACGGCCTGGCCGCCTTCGCCAACGACCTGGCCAACGTCACCGGGA
Source organism: uncultured Actinomycetota bacterium (assembly GCA_963830495.1). Lineage (GTDB taxonomy): Bacteria > Actinomycetota > Actinomycetes > Propionibacteriales > Nocardioidaceae > CAWHMS01. The sequence continues at coordinate 424,465 of CAWHMS010000002.1, forward strand.
TGTTCTACGACCGCAGCAGCGGACGGCTGTACTACACGCTCGCGGGTCAGCCCCGCCTCTTCTACCGGTACTTCACACCGGAGAGCCGTGTCGTGGGTGCAGTGCGCTTCGACGGACCCGGCAACGGCGCCGGGATCGACTGGCGCAACGTGTCGGGCATGTTCCTGGTCGACGGCACGCTGTTCCTCGGCGACCGCGGCGACGGCAACCTCAGGGCGGTCGGGTGGAACGGCACGGCGCCGGTCGGGGCGTTGTCAGGGCCGCTGAGCGGACCCGCAGTCGACCGCGTCAACTGGACCGCACGGGCCACCTTCCTCTACGCCGCCCCATGACCCCTCCCGCCGAGCGGTCAGGAAGCTCCGGCCGAGTGGTCAGGAAGTTCCGGCCGAGTGGTCAGGAAGTTCCGGCGAAGCAGCGCTGACGGGTCCTCTCGCCGGGAAGGACTTGACCTTTCGCGGGGAAGGACTTGGCCTCTGGGCGCGGGATGGATGTGTCAGACTTGCTTGTTCACCAGTTCCAGGGGGAGAGGCGGGGAGCTTTGGCACACGACACTCATGCCGCTGACCACGTCGTCGAGCAGGAGATCAAGCACGAACAGTCTGTCGTCGATCGCATCTACACCCGTCTCGAGGCTGCGGTCGACGCCGCCCGGTCGCTCGCTGCCGAGGGTCACGCCCGGGCTCGACTGGGCAACGAGGGTGGTCTGGTCGAGCGGGATGCGATCGTCTTCCAGGCATCGAGACGGTTGGCCGACCTCGATGCGGCACACGAGGGACTAGTGTTCGGGCGCCTCGACATGCGCGACCGCGACGCCCGCTACATCGGTCGGCTCGGGCTGCGCGACGAGGATCACGAGGTGTTGCTGGTCGACTGGCGCGCCCCGGCCGCGTCGGTGTTCTACCAGGCGACTGCCGAGCATCCGGTCGGCGTCGTACGTCGCCGAGTGGTCCAGACCTCAGGCGACACCGTCGTCGGAGTTCAAGACGACCTCCTCGACGCCGGCAGCGCACCCGACGACATGGTGGTCGTCGGTGAGGGTGCTCTGCTGGCAGAGCTGAGCCGCTCCCGCGACCGGTCGATGCACTCCGTGGTGGCCACCATTCAGAAGGAACAGGACGACGCGATCAGGTCACCGCACCGCGGCGTGACCTCCATCAGCGGGGGACCCGGAACCGGGAAGACGGTCGTCGCCCTGCATCGGGCCGCCTACTTGCTCTACACCGATCGCCGCCGCTACGAGGGCGGCGGCGTCCTTGTGGTCGGGCCGAACCCGGTGTTCATGACCTACATCGAGCGGGTGCTGCCGTCGCTCGGCGAGACGAGCGTGACGTTGCGCGCGCTCGGCGAGGTCGTCGACGGGATCCATGCCAACCGTCACGACCTCCCGCGCGTTGCCGCGATCAAGGGCTCGGCGCGGATGCGCCGGGTGCTCGAGCGAGCGGCCAAGGGGGCTGTACCAAGGGCGCCGACCTCGTTGCGGATCTTCTACCGCGACGACGTGCTGACTCTGGGGGCGCGCGAGCTTTCCGCCCTGCGCAGGCACCTGCTGGCCGGCGGCCATCGACGCAACCGGGCCCTGCCGCGCGTGGGCAACGAGGTGGTCGACGTGCTGTGGCGGCAGGTGTCGGGGGAGCGCGGACTGTCGGCCGGCAAGGACGAGTTCGCACACACGATGTTCGGCAGCCGCGACTTCACCGACTTCGTGCGGAGCTGGTGGCCCGCCGTGGATGCGGTCGGCGTGCTCGGCTGGTTGTCCGACCGCGACCGGCTCGCGCGCGACGCAGCCGGTGTCCTCGACCCGGGCGAGATCGATGACCTGGTGGAGTCATGGGGCGCTGATGACCTCACGGTCGAGGACGTGCCGCTGATCGACGAGCTGCGCTACCTGGTCGGCGAGCCGGCGGAGCCGGAGAGTGACGAGATCGACCCGCTCGCAGACCTGTATGACGAAACGGTGCCCGAGCTGGCCACCATGGACCAGCGGCGCGTCCACGCCGGCGGCACCACGGTGGCCGGCCAGCGACCGACCTCCTCCATCGAGGACGACCGGTACGCACACGTGCTCGTCGACGAGGCGCAGGACCTCAGCCCGATGCAGTGGCGCATGGTCGGCCGTCGAGGTCGGCACGCGAGCTGGACGATCGTCGGCGACGCCGCCCAGAGCTCATGGCCACTCCCCGCCGAGGCGGCGTCGGCTCGGGCCGAGGCGCTGACCGGTCGCGACGAGCGCACCTTCCGGCTCTCGACGAACTATCGGAACTCGCAGGAGATCTTCGACCTCGCCGCCGACGTCGCCCGCGCCTGGATCCCGGATGCTGATCTTCCCGTCGCGGTGCGTGGCACGGGCGTCGAGCCGCGGGTCCACGAGGTCGAGCCGCCATACGTCGCGTCCGCCGTACGCGATGCGGTGGCACGCCTCGCCGAGGAGCTCGACGGAACAGTCGGCGTCGTGGCGCCGGTCGGCCGCCGCGCTGAGGTCGACCACTGGCTCGGTGAGCGGGACCGGCAACGACTCCCCGTGCTCGAACCACTCGACACCAAGGGACTGGAGTTCGACGGCATCGTCGTGGTCGAGCCTGACGCCGTCGTCGCCGAGTCCTCGGCCGGCATCCGCACCCTGTACGTCGTGCTGACCCGCGCCACGCAGCAGCTCGTCATCATCGGCGGCAGCCACCACTGGCGGCCATGAACCCACTCGAGAAGGTCTGCGCGGATCCGGCGTTCGCGCTGGTGCGGCTCCAGGATTCGGACACGGTCACCCTCCTCGGCGGTCGACGCGTCGACCACGACCTGATCGCCGACGTACCCCTGGAGACGGCGGCGCCCGCTCCGGGTCGGCGCTTCGACCGGATGCTGTGCATCCCGTACGCGCAGATCCGCGAGCGAGGATTCACCGCGCATCAGGACGGCACCCCGCTGAGCAGCATCGTGGTCGAGCACGAGTCGGAGGTCACGATCGATGCGCTGCTTGCCCTCACGCCCGAACACCCGTTGGAGGCGGTCGGCACGTCCGGCTTCGACATCGGCGACGAGGCGTACGCCGACCTGGTCGCTCGCGTCATCCGTGACGAGATCGGCAACGGGGAGGGCGCCAACCTCGTCATCGCCCGCAGCTACCACGCGACCATCAAGGACTGGAACCTCGCCAGGGCACTGACCGTGTTCAGGCACCTCCTCGAGCGCGAGCGCGGCGCCTACTGGACCTTCCTCGTCTTCACCGGCGACCGCTACCTGATCGGCGCCAGCCCCGAGCGGCACGTCAGCGTGCACGGGGGTGAGGTCAGGATGAACCCGATCAGCGGCACGTTCCGCGTCGGCCGTGCGGAGGGCGGTGCCGAGCGCAAGGAGCAGCTGCTTGACTTCCTCGCGGCCGAGAAGGAGATCTACGAGCTCTTCATGGTGGTCGACGAGGAGCTGAAGATGATGTGCGACATCTGCAGCGAGGGGGGCCAGATCCTGGGGCCTTTCCTCAAGCCGATGACCCACCTCATCCACACCGAGTACGTCCTGGCCGGGCGCACGACGCGCGACGTGCGGGAGGTGCTGCGCGACTCGATGTTCGCCGCCACCGTCACCGGGAGCCCGGTCGAGAACGCCTGCCGCCTCATCACCGAGTACGAGGCCGGAGGACGCGGCTACTACGCATCGATGCTCGCGCTGCTAGGCCGCGATGACGCGGGCAGGCCGACAGCCGACGCACCGATCCTCCTGCGTACAGCGGACATCGACCTCGACGGGCGGATCCGGGTGCAGGCCGGCGCCACGCTGGTACGTGACTCCGACCCGTACGACGAAGTGGCCGAGACCCATGCCAAGGCCGCCGGCATCCTGACTGCCTTCGGGCTGGTCCCCACTCCCGTCGCGCCACCTGCGGAGATCGCCGGGCTGGCCCGGGACGAGGACGTGCTCGCCGCTCTCGGCAGCCGCAACAAGCGCCTCTCGCGATTCTGGTTCCAGGATCAGGGTGACGCCGATCCGCACCCGGGGCTCGCCGGCAAGCACGTGGTCGTGCTGGACGGCGAGGACGACTTCGTCCTCATGCTGCGCCACATGCTCCGCGTCCTCGGCATGACCAGCGACACGATCCGCCATCACGACTACGCCACCGGAGACTTCGACGAGGCGGACCTGGTGATCGTCGGGCCCGGGCCCGGAGACCCACGCAATCTCGACGACCCGAAGATCAAGGCGGTCCGCGGAGCCGTCGACGACCTGCTGTCGAGCCGACAGCCGTTCCTGGCCGTCTGTCTCGGACATCAGGTGCTGGCGGGCACGCTCGGGATACCGCTGACCTACAAGGACATCGTGTTCCAGGGCACCCAGACCCTGGTGACGTTGCGCGATCGACCGGAGAGTGTCGGCTTCTACAACACGTTCGTCGCTCGCCTCGACCCCGCGGCAGGCACGGCAGCCCTGCCCGGTCAAGTCCGCATCGAGAGCGACCCGGTCAGTGGCGACGTCCATGCGATCGAGGGACCGCACTACCGCGGAGTGCAGTTCCACGCGGAGTCGATCCTGACCGAGCACGGCTTCGCCATCATCCGAGGGCTGCTGCTCGAGCTGCTGCACGACTGACTGCCCATGCCGCGCGTCCTCGTCGTCGACCATCACGACTCCTACACCTTCAACCTCGTCCACCTCGTCGGGGCGGTCACCGGTGAGCTCCCGGACGTGATCCAGCACGACGACGCCGACGCGGCGCGGCGATGGCGTGCCGACTACAGCCACCTCGTGCTGTCGCCCGGTCCGGGCACGGTGACCGAAGTGGGCGACTTCGCGGTCGGTCGCGAGATCGTGGCCGAGGCGGAGGTCCCCGTCTTCGGTGTCTGCCTCGGCATGCAGGGCATGGTCAGCGTGCTGGGTGGCACGGTGGCGACGGTGCGCCCCGCGCACGGTGAGCTCGACCGGATCTCGCACGTGGGTACGGGCCTGTTCGCCGGTCTGGGGCAAGGGTTCTCGGTCGTGCGCTACCACTCCCTGGCGGCTGTGGACGTACCCCCTGACCTCGAGGTCACCGCGTGGTGCGACGACGACGGAGGCAGGGTCGTCATGGGAGTCGCGCACCGCGAGCGCCCGTTGCATGGCGTGCAATTCCACCCGGAGTCGATCCTGAGCGAGTACGGCGTCGAGCTGATGACCAACTTCATCGGGCTGGAGGAGTCGTGACCGCCGATGCCTCAGCCGACCTGCCGTGGGTCGAGCCGGAGGACTTCTTCGCGGCGCATGCGGCGGGACGCGAGCGGGCGTACTGGCTGGACGGGTCCGGGGCGCGCAGCTGGTCGGGTCGCCTGTCGGTCGTCGGCTGGCTCGAACCGGCGGACCTGAGCCTCACCCAGCACGCCGGACCCCAGCAGGTCGTAGCGCATCGCGCGGGCTCCTCCGTCCGGGTCGGGTCGGACCTGTTCGCGGCCCTGGCCGAGCACAGTGGCCCACAGACGCCGTCGCCGAGTCCGCGTCGCTGGGTTGGCTTCTTCGGATACGCCGCCCGCCCGGATCTCCCGGCACTGACCGACGACGATCCGGAGGTCGTCGACTCGTGCTGGATGCGGGTCGAGCGATTCGTCGTCTTCGACCACGCTCACCGGAGAGTTCGGGTCGTCGCGACACCCGAACGGCTCGAGTCCTGGCGGACCGAGGTGTTGCACCGACTGAAGCGAACTCCGCGGGCCTCTCCTCCGGAGCCGTCCCCGCCCGTGAACCTCGAGACGACCTGGTCCGCCGATCGCTACCGACCCGCCTTCGACGAGGTGCAACGGCAGCTCAGGTTGGGCAACTCCTACGAGACCAACCTGACGTTTCGCACGACGATGCAATCGAACGCCGACCCGCTCGATGTCTACCGTCTGCTGCGCCGACTCAGTCCGGCGCCGTACGCGGCCTTCATCGCCCACCGGGGCACCAGCCTGCTCAGCAGTTCGCCCGAGCGCTTCGCCACCATCACCGCCGAGGGTGTGATCGAGACCCGGCCGATCAAGGGCACCACTGCCCGGCACACCGACCCTGCCCTCGATGCCCGGGCTGCCCGAAGGTTGACCCAGGAGCCTAAGTTCCGGGGCGAGAACCTCATGATCGTCGACCTGCTGCGCAACGACATGGCACGGGTGTGCGAGCTCGGCTCGGTCCATGTGAGCGATCTGATGCACGTGGAGTCCTATCCGACGGTGCACCAGCTGGTCACCACGATCGAGGGACGGCTCCGGTCAGACGTGACCACCATCGACGCGCTACGTGCGCTGTTCCCGGGCGGTTCGATGACGGGAGCGCCGAAGCTGCGCACGATGCAGATCATCGCTGATGTCGAGGACACCCCACGTGGGCCGTACGCGGGCGCCGTCGGGTGGCTGCTCGACGACGGGAGCGCGGACCTCGGGATCGTGATCCGCAGCCTGGTGCACCGCGGACACCATTACACGGTGGGCACCGGAGGTGGCATCACGGTCAGCTCCGTCGTCGAGGAGGAGATGGCTGAGGCCTCGTGGAAGGTCACCCGGATGCTCGCCGCGCTGGGGATCTCCCCTGTCCAGTGACCATGGTCGGCGGCATAAGTCCAGCGCCCGGTCGTGTTGATCTGCTCAGTCGGCGTCCGAGCCCAGGGTGACCTTGACCTCGCGTGCGTCGCCACCACTGTCGCCGCGGGTGACCGACAACGTCACGGTGTCGCCGGGCCGGTAGGTGCGGACGATGGCGATGAGGGTCTCGGAGTCGGTGATCTCGTAGCTGTCGACGGCGGTGATCACCTCACCGCTCGCCAGGTCGGTGCTGGCGGCCGGCGTGCCGGGGCTGACGGCCTCCACGGAGGCACCGCCCGGCAACCCGAGGTCGTCGGCCGCGTCGCCGACGCTGACGCCGATCCGAGCGTGCGTGGCCGGCTTGCCGTCGCGCAGCTGCTCCACGATCGGGATCGCGTCGTTGATGGGGATCGCGAAGCCCAGGCCGATCGAGCCACCCTGGCTGTTGACACTGCTGGAGTCGGTGCGGATCGCGCTGTCGATCCCGACCACCTCACCGCTGAGGTTGATGAGCGGGCCTCCGGAGTTGCCGGGGTTGATGGCGGCGTCGGTCTGGATCGCCGGAAAGACGGTGGGCTCGGCGCTGCCTGACCCGCTCTGCGTCGACACGGGTCTGTTGAGAGAGCTAACGATGCCTGTGGTCACGGTGCTCTCGAGGCCGAAGGGCGCGCCGAGCGCGACGACTTCCTCACCCACGTCGAGCTGGTCGGAGTCTCCGAGCGTGGCGGGGGAGAGACCACTGACGCCCTCAGCCTTGATCACGGCCAGGTCCGTAGCGGGGTCGGTGCCCACCACCGTCGCGGCAGCGGTGCTGCCGTCGTCGAAGCTGACGGCGAGGTCGCCACCGTCGACGACGAACTCGACCACGTGGTTGTTGGTGAGGATCTCGCCGTCATCGGTGAGCACGATCCCCGAACCGGTGCCGCTCTGGGTGCTGGAGCTGGCGTAGATCTTGACCACCGATGGCAGCGCCTCGGCTGCGGCCGCCTCGGTCGACCCCGGCTCGGCCCGCGAGTCCTGGCCAGGGCTCAGGTCGAGCATCTGCTGGCCGTCATCGCCAGTCGTGCTGGCTTGGCTCGACGTCTCGTCGTCGGCGAGCGTCGCGGCGCCGAAGCCGGCGGCCGTGCCGGTCAGGGCGGCGACAAGCACAGCTGCGCCGACCACGCGCCCCCCATGACTCCGGGATGCACCGACAGGGGGGTCCTGGTGCGGGGGATTCGGGGCAGGAGGCAGCGGGGGGTACGCGTGGCCGGACATGACTCAACTCTGCGGTGCTCCGCTGAAAGGACTCTGAGATCCGGCTCAGATGTTGCTGTGAGGTGCCACGGGGACCGCCTGGGCATCGGGGGTGCCGGGCAGCTGCAGGGTCAGCTCTGCGCCGCGACCGGCTCCGTTCGCGGCCGTGACGTGTCCGCCGTGCCGCTCGGCTGCCTGCCGGACGATCGCGAGACCGAGTCCCGATCCCGGCATCGTGCGCGCGTCGTCGGCGCGGTAGAACCGCTCGAAGACCATCGGCAGGTCTGCATCGTTGATGCCCGGCCCGGTGTCGCGCACCGTCAGCGTGCCCTCGCTCAACCGGACGGTCACGACGCCGTCGGGCGGGCTCCACTTCGCAGCGTTGTCGAGCAGGTTGGTGACGGCGCGCTCGAGGATCGCCGGCTCCCCGACGACCCACCAGGGCTCGGCGTGGACGTCGAACGTCGCCTGCGTACGTCGCCGGACTCTCTCGACGGCGCGGTCGACGAGGACGGCCAGGTCGACCGGCTCGGGAGCCCGCTGCACCGGCTCGTCACGGGCCAGCTCGACCAGGTCGCCGACGAGCGTGGACAGCTCCTCGACCTGGGCGGTGGCGTCGGCCAGGATCTCGTCGCGCTGCTCGCGCGACAGGCCGCCGCGCCGATCCGCCTGCGCCAACAGCTCGAGGTTGGTCCGGAGGCTGGTCAGCGGGGTGCGCAGCTCGTGGCCGGCGTCGGCGACGAGCCGGCGCTCCCGCTCGCGAGAGGCGGCCAACGACGCCAGCATCTTGTTGAACGACGATGCCAGGCTGGCGAGCTCGTCGTCACCGGTGACGGCGATGGGCTTGATCTCCTCGGTGCGCGCGATCGTGTCGGCGGCAGCGCTGAGACGACGTACCGGCATCAGTGCGGACCTCGCCACGGCCAGACCGATGATCGCGGCCGCGACGATGCCCCCGCCCCCCACGAGCAGCAGCACCAGGCCCAGCCGATCCAGGGTGCGCTCGATCGGCTCGGCGGACTGCACGAACATCAGCGCGGTGCCAGGACTGGCGGGCACGGTGGCGGCCCGGACCTCCTCGCCGTCCCGCTCGATCGTGCGCAGGCTGAAGAGCTGCGCCCCGCTGGCGACGGCCTGCTCCTCGGACGAGATCGGCGCCACCCACGACGCCGAACGACGGGGCAGCACGCTGCCGTCCTCGTAGACCAGGAACACGCGTAGGTCGGCCGCGGCCCAAGCCTCGTAGCGGGTGTCGGTGAGGACGGCGATCTCTGTCAGCTTGGTCTCTGCCGCCTCGTTGGCCCGGCGGAGCAGCGAGTTGTCGAGCTGGGCGTGCAGCTGGTCCCGGATCGAGACGTAGGCGGCCAGGCTGGCTATCGCGACGGCAAGTCCGACGGCGCAGGCGGCCAGCAGCGAGATGCGGGTCGCCAGCGACATGCGTGTCACGGCGGCGTCTCGCGCAGCACGTAGCCGACTCCGCGGACGGTGTGCAGCAGCCGCGGCTCCCCCTCTGCCTCGGTCTTGCGCCGCACGTAGCCGACGTACACCTCGAGGGAGTTCGCCGTGGTCGGGAAGTCGTAGCCCCAGACCTCCTCCAGGATGAAGGAGCGGTCGAGCACCCGCTTCGGTCGGCGCATGAACAACTCGAGCAGGCTCCACTCGGTCCGGGTCAGGGTGATCGATCGCGCACCGCGCTGGACATCGCGCGTCACCGGATCCATGGTCAGGTCGGAGAACACGAGCGGGCCGTCCCCGCCGCCGTCCTCGGTGCCGACGGTGCGGCGCCGGAGCATCGCCCGGACCCGCGCGAGCAGCTCCTCGAGCGCGAACGGCTTGGCCAGGTAGTCGTCGGCGCCGGCGTCGAGGCCGTCGACTCGGTCACCCACGGCGTCCCGCGCGGTCAGGACGAGGATCGGTACGTCGTTGCCGGCCGCGCGCAGGGCACGCGTGGTCTCGATCCCGTCCAGCCGCGGCATCATCACGTCGACGATCATCGCGTCCGGGCTGATCTGGTTGATGCGCGCCAGCGCCTCGACGCCGTCGTTGGCGAGCGCGACCTCGTACCCGTTGAACTCGAGCGATCGCCGCAGCGAGTCTCGGACGGACCGGTCGTCGTCCACGACCATGATGCGCATGAGGCTAGGGTGCCACGCAGGACTGAGACGCACCTAAGAGGTCGGCGGCCAGCCAAGGTTCAGCGCGGAGCCCACTCCTGGGCGACCTTGAGCAGCAGCTCGTTGGCGTCGTGCTCACCGATCGAGGCCCGTACGCCGTCCCCTGCGAACGGCCGGACACTGACGCCCAGCTCCTCACAGGCTTGCGCGAAGGCGAGCGTGTCTTCGCCGAGCGGCAACCAGACGAAGTTGCCCTGCGCGTCGGGGATCGACCACCCCTGCGCGACGAGGCCATCCCGCACCCGGGCCCGCTCCTCGACCAACTCCGCGACGCGTACCAGGAGCTCCTCTTCGGCCTCGAGGGAGGCCATCGCCGCGATCTGGGCAAGGTGCGACACCCCGAAGGGAAGCGAGCACTTGCGGATCGCCTCGATCACCGGCGTCGGCCCGACGGCGTACCCCACGCGTAGGCCTGCGAGCCCGTACGCCTTGGAGAAGGTGCGCAGCACGACCACATTGCCCCGCCCGGCAGCCAGCTCGAGTCCGTTCGTCGTCTCGGGATCCGTGACGAACTCGGTGTAGGCCTCGTCGATCACCACCAGGACGTCTGCCGGCACGGCGTCGAGGAACTCCAGCAGCTCGTCCCGGTGCACCGAAGGGCCGGTGGGGTTGTTGGGGGTGCAGACGAGCACGACTCTGGTGGCCGGCGTGATCGCCGCCAGCATCGCCGGCAGGTCGTGTCGCCTCTCCGCATCCAGCGGCACCTGGACGTCGCGGGCCCCCGTCAACCCGACCGCGATCGGATACGCCTCGAAGGACCGCCAGGCGTAGACCACCTCGTCACCCTCAGCGCAGCTTGCCTGGAGCAGGTGGTAAAGGACAGCGACCGACCCCGTCCCTGACGCGATCTGGTCGATGTCGACACCGTGGCGCTCGGCGAGGGCTGCATGGAGCGCAGCGACGCCCATGTCTGGATAGCGGTTGACGGTCTCTGCAGCGGCGCCGAGACGGGCGAGCACGCTGGGCAGCGGCGGGTAGGGGTTCTCGTTGCTCGACAGCTTGTACGACGGTCCGGCCCCGGTCTTCGGCGGCTTCCCAGCCTTGTACGCCGGGATGTGGTCGAGTGCCCTCCGGAACTGCGGTGACGTCATACCAGGCACCCTATGCTGCCGCCGCGACGCGCTACGAGTCGCGGGAGGCCGAGCCGATCACCCGCCGTCAGCGGACGATCACCTATGGCGAACTGGCCATTCGGCTCATGTCGCTGCCGGCGTCTCGCCCCGGATGATTACTGCCAAGAACACGCAAGCCCACGAAAGGCGCACAGTGTCAGCTCTTCGGCATCTCCTGGTTCGTCGGGCCGCCGCCGCCATGCTCGGGGCGGCCACGGTGGCCGTGCTCGCGGCACCGCTACCTGCGTGGAGTGCTCACGCGTTGCGCGGCGGCGAGAGCGAGCAGTTCCTGCTCGCGCCCGGCGTCGCCTGGACCAATAGCCCAGCCTCAGCCGCGGAGCCGCTGCCCGACGATCAGCCGGGTGCTCGCGGGTCGTCCGTGCCGGGCGCCGACTCCGCAGAGGCGCAGGTGTTGCTCCTCGTCGGGATCCTGTCGTTGCTGAGCGGGGCGACGCTCATCGTCATCGTGCGGCGCCACCCCTCCGACTGAGCGCGGCCGCTGTCGGGGAGTGACGACCTCACCACCGGGAACAGGCTCCACGTCACGCCCGATGGTGATGTCGAGCGGGTTGGTCATGCAGCGCACCGAGCCACCACCCTTGTGGAACTCCGACACGTCAACGAGCACGACCTCGAACCCGGCCGCCTCGATCGACGCACGGACGCGAGCCGGCACGGCCGGCATCACGACGGTGCGACCGACCACGACCGAGTTGGCGCTGAACGTGGTCAGCGCCTCGTGCTCGGTCAGCACGATCGGTTCGGGCACCAGGGCCAGCAACGCGTCGGCACCCGCGTCGTCGAACGCGGCCGGGCAGACCAGTGCCGTGCGCTCGTCCAGGGGACAGAAGGCAAGATCGAGGTGGTACATGCCGGGGTGAGTGATGCGCAGGCCCTGCACCCGGATGCCGAAGTCATGGGCGAGGTGCTTGAGCGCGAGCTCCTCGGTGCGAGGACCGTATCCGACGATCAGCCGGCCGCCGTACGGGAAGGCGTCACCCGCCTCGAGGTACGCGCCGACGCCGGTGTTCCCGACGTACGACGTCGCGAAGCCGGCCGCCTCGAACCATCGGCCGGCGGACTCGGTCTCCATCCAACGCTCGGGATGGCGCATGTGCGACAGCACCGCGCGTGGTCCGGTGCTGTCGGTGAGAGCCAGTCCGAGATTCATGGCATAGACCATGTCGGGGGAGTCCGGTCGCTGACCGATGACGTCCACCCGGGCGCCGAGTGCCGCGAGCGTGTCGGCGAGCCGCTCCGACTGACACCGGGCCAGCGCAGGGTCGGGCTGGACGGCGAGGTCCATGTACGGGTTGATCTGGTAGTCGACCCGGAAGTGATCCGGTCTCACCATCGCGTAGTGACGCCCCCAGGCCAGCGTCGTTCCCGACATGTGTCCCCTCCCCAGGGCGCTCTCTGCATAACTGTCAGACAATCTGACACTCAGAGTATGCGCGGAACCGGCGCCGCACGTCAATCTCAACCGGATCGATAGGCTCGGGCCCGATGTACGAAGGCCTTCAGCTGGAGATCTCCTCCACCGTCGACCGGGTCGTCGACGAGGTCCGCCGGGCGCTCTTCGCCGGCGAGATCCCGCCGGGGACGCCGCTCCGGGAGGTGGCGCTGTCGGAGGCCATGGGGGTCGGACGCAGCACCATCCGCGAGGCGCTGGGGGTGTTGGTCGCTGAGGGAGTCGCGGTACGGGTGCCCAACAAGGGCGTCGCTGTGAAGGAGCTGACCGCCGGCGATGTACGCGACGTCGCCCGAGCCCGCGGAGCCCTCGAGGCCGCAGGCGTTCGGCACTGGCCCGAGGCGGAGGAGTCCGCCCGCCGGGCCGTGCACGACGCCCTCGACCACTACGGTGACGCGGCAGCGCGGACTTACGACCCGGCGGTGCTGACGGAGGCGCACCTCCAGGTGCACCGTGCGCTGGTCGGTCTCACCGGCAGCCAGCGGCTGCTCGCCGCAGCGGACGCCATCAGTGGCGAGATCCGGCTCGGACTGGCCCACCTGGAGCGGACCCGGAGCAACACTCGAGAGCAGGTGGCCAGCCACGCGCACCTGGTCGAACTGCTGGAGGCCGGTGAGATCACGGCGGCACTCGCCGATCTCGATGCGCACCTCGCCTCGGCGGAGGCGTCGCTCTTGGAGGCCACCGGCCATGGCAGTCTGCCGTCATGATCTGGGTGATCCGGTTCGTCGCCAACGCGATCGGCCTCGCGGTGGCCGCCTGGCTGCTGCCTGACATCTCGATCCGCGGGGACACCGACGAGGACCGGCTCGTCACGCTGCTCGTGGTGGCCGCGATCTTCGGGGTGGTGAACTCATTCGTGCGGCCGATCGTGGCGCTGCTCTCGTTGCCGCTGTACGTGCTGACGATCGGGCTGATGTACTTCGTGGTCAACGCGCTGATGCTGATGCTGACGTCGTGGATCGCCGATCAGTTCGACATCGGGTTCCACGTCGACGGATTCTGGACGGCCGTCGCCGGGGGCGTCGTGGTCGCGCTGGTCACCTGGAGTGTCACTGCGGTGCTGCCCGAGCCGGAACCCGCGAACCGATGACTCCGGCGAGCCGGCCGCCGAGGTTGCCACCGCCACGTTCCGGTGCGGCGCCCTATGCGATCGCGACCGTCTGCCTGGGCAACATCTGCCGGTCTCCCGTCGCCGCCGTCCTGCTGGAGCATCGACTTGACGAGGCGGGCCTGGGCGACCGGGTCCGCGTGGTGAGCGCCGGCACCGGCACGTGGCACCTGGGGGAGCGGATGGATCGCCGCGCAGCCGCGACGTTGGTCAGCAGAGGCCTGGACGCGAGCAGGCATCGAGCCCGACAGTTCGAGGCCGCCATGCTCGAGGACGTCGATTTGGTGCTCGCGATGGACGAGACGAACCTGCGCGACGTCCTGGCGCTGGCCCAGGACGAGGAGGCCGAGTCCCGGGTGCTGATGTTCCGGGCCTTCGACCCGATCGCGGACGACCCGCTGGCCGGCGACCAGCGCGACGTCCCCGACCCCTGGTTCGGCGGCCCGGACGCCTTCGATCTGGTGCTGGCGATCGCGGACCGTACCGCGGTGGAGCTGGTCGATCGGTTGTCGGACCACCTTGGGACACGGTGATAGCGCTACGCCGCGTACGGTCGAGACATGGCGCGGATGAGCACGATCGCTGCCAGGGCCGAGGCGCTGCTCGGCACATCCGTCGTCGCCACCAGTCCGGTGGCTGGTGGGGACGTCTGCTCGGCGACCCGGCTGCGGCTCGGCGACGGTCGCAGCGCGTTCGTCAAGGCCAGGCCGCGACCGCCGGCCGGCTTCTTCGACGTCGAGGCCGCCGGGCTGCGCTGGCTCGGCGCGGCCGGTGCGCCGACGCCCGAGGTGCTCGCGGTGTCCGACGACTGCCTGATCCTGTCCTGGATCGAGCCTGGCCGGGTCAGCGCCGAAGCCGCTGACGGACTCGGCCGGGCGCTGGCGGCCATGCATGCGGCGGGCGCCGCTGGCTTCGGCGCCGAACGCGACGGTTTCATCGCCGTACTCCCTCTCCCCAACGGACCAGCCGACAACTGGGCGGAGTTCTGGACGACCCGTCGCGTCGTGCCCTACCTTCGCGCGGCTCGCGACCGCGGCAGCCTCAGCGACGAGGGGGCGCGTGCCATCGAGGAGGTGGTGCGGAGGCTGCCCGAGCTCGGCGGACCCGCCGAGCCGCCCTGTCGGATCCATGGGGACCTCTGGTCGGGCAACGTCGTCTGGGGATCTGACGGCACCGCCTTCGTGGTCGATCCGGCAGCTCACGGCGGACACCGTGAGACGGACTTGGCGATGCTCGGCTTGTTCGGGGCACCGCAGCTCGCTCGCATCATCGCGGCGTACGACGAGGTCTCGCCCTTGGCCGACGGCTGGCAGCAGCGGGTGCCGCTGCACCAGTTGCACCCGTTGCTGGTCCATGCCGTGCTGTTCGGCGGATCGTACGGCGAGCGGGCAGCCGCGTCGGCCCGCTCGCTGCTCGACGGTACGGCCGGGAGCCAGCCATGGTGAGGCTTGCCTCGGAGGAGTAACGCGTTGGCGTGGTGTCAGAGGCATCAACTATTCTGGTACTTACTCCGCTTGCTTCGTCGACGCCATGGCGCCAGCCCGCCGTGGCGTCTGTGAGCGCGGACCGATCTCTGAGGGGGCACCCACCACTGATGACCACCGCCGCCACGCCCGTGACCCGCATTCGCCCCGAGCGCAGCGGGGGCGTGCGCTCACTCTGGCGGCTCCGCGCCTACATGCGGCCCTACGTGGGAGCGCTGGTGGTCATGGGCAGCACCGCGATCGTGGGCGTCTTCGTCAGCCTCGCCATCCCGCTTGTCACGGGCGCCGTCATCGACGGCCCCATCGCCGACGGTGACTCCGGCGCGATCCTGCCGCTCGGGCTGCTGGCACTCGCGCTCGGCATCACCGAAGCGGCGCTGATCCTGATCCGGCGCTGGGTGCAGGCCCGGGCGGTGCTCGGGTTCGAGACGGCGGTCCGGGACGACCTCTACCGCCACATGCAGGGTCTGCCGATGGAGTTCCACGGCAGGTGGCAGACCGGCCAGCTGCTGTCCCGGGTGACCGTCGACCTGAGCGCGATCCGGCGATTCATGGGCTTCGGCATGCTGTTTCTGGGCATCAACATCCTGCAGCTCGTCGTCGTCACGATCACGCTGCTCAACTTGTACTGGCCGCTCGGCCTCGTCGTGGCGGCTTCCGCCGTACCCATCATCTGGCTCAGCAAGAGGTTCGAGGAGCAGTACGTCGTCGTCTCGCGTCGCGTGCAGGACGAGCAGGGCGACGTCGCCAACGCCGTCGAGGAAGCCGCCATCGGCTACCGGGTCACGCGGTCCTTCGGGCGCAGCGCCTATGTGGAGTCGAAGTTCGCCGACCGCACCGGCGTGCTGTTCGACACCTCGCTGGAGAAGGTGCGACTGTCGGCACGGTTCTGGACCTTCCTCGAGGTCATCCCCAACATCAGCCTCGTCATCGTGCTGCTGCTGGGAGCCGTCGCCGTTGGGCAGGGTGGCCTCACGGCCGGCACGCTGGTGGCGTTCATCTTGCTGATGCTGCAGCTGGTCTGGCCGATCGCGGCGCTCGGCGTCATCTTGGCGATGGCCCAGGAGGCCATGACGGCGTCCGATCGAGTCCTGGAGATCTTCGACACCCCACCCAGCATCGTCGGCGGAAGTGAGGAGCTGGTCGACCCGCGCGGCCACCTGCGGTTCGAGCGGGTCAGCTTCCACTACCCCGACTCGGACGACGAGGTGCTCGACGGCATCGACCTCGAGGTGCGGCCGGGGGAGACGGTGGCGGTCGTCGGTGCCACCGGTTCGGGCAAGACCGCGCTCACGGCACTCGTCCCGAGGTTGTACGACGTCACGGGCGGTCGGGTGACGATCGACGGCGTCGACGTGCGTGACCTGACCCTGCCCAATCTGCGGAGTGTGGTGGCCACTGCCTTCGAAGAGCCCACTCTCTTCTCGATGAGCGCCCGGGAGAACATCACGCTCGGGCGCCCCGACGCCCCCGACGACGACGTCCGCGATGCCATCGACACCGCCCAGGCCGGGTTCGTCTATGACCTGCCCTGGGGCCTGGACACCCGCATCGGCGAGCAGGGCATGTCACTGTCCGGCGGCCAGCGGCAGCGACTCGCCCTGGCGCGGGCGGTTCTCTCCAGGCCCAGGATTCTGGTGCTCGACGACACGCTGTCCGCCCTCGACGTGCACACCGAAGCCCTGGTGGAGAAGGCGCTGCGGCGGGTGCTGGCTGACGCCACCGGCATCGTGGTGGCGCACCGCGCGTCCACGGTGCTGCTCGCGGACCGGGTTGCGCTGCTGCAGGACGGGCGCATCACGCACGTCGGTGTGCATCACGAGCTGCTCGAGACGGTGCCGGCGTACCGCTCGCTGCTGGCAGCGGATGCCGACGAGGAAGAAGTGTGGGCCGAGCTCAGTGGACAGGTCGTGCGCTCATGACGACCTCGACCCAGGACTGGCGCGGAGTCGCCTCGGAGGACCGCGACGAGATCCCCGAGAAGGTCTCGTTGGTGCTCGCCCAGCGGTCCCGTCGCCTGCTCGGGCAGCTGCTTCGGCCGCACCGGCGACTGCTGGTCTACCTGATGATCGCGGTGCTGATCGAGAACGCCGCTCGGCTCTCCACGCCCTGGCTGGTCGCCGCGGGCATCGATCGCGGAATCCCGCCCATCCTGGCCGGCGAGGGCAGCCAGACCCTGCTGACCATCGTGGGCGTGCTCCTGATCGCCGCCCTTGTGCAGGCCGTCAGCCGCCAGTACTTCCTGATGCTGTCGGGCCGGATCGGGCAGGAGGTCCTGCTGACTCTGCGACGCCGGGTGTTCGCGCACTTCCACGTGCTGTCGCCGGCCTTCCACGACGAGTACACCTCCGGACGGGTCATCTCTCGTCAGACCTCGGACGTTGACGCGATCTACGAGCTGCTTGAGACCGGCTTCGACGGGTTGATCTCGGCCCTCCTCACGCTGTTCGGCACGGCGATCCTGTTGCTGGTCCTCGACGTGCAGCTCGGGCTCGTGGCGCTCCTGTGCTCCCCCTTCCTGTGGGTGATCACCCGCTGGTTCCGCCGTGAGTCGGCCAAGGCGTATCGACGTACCCGGGAGACGGTCGCGGTCGTCATCGTCCACTTCGTCGAGACGATCAACGGCATGCGCGCCGTCCAGGCGTTCCGCCGTGAGGGCCGCAACCAGGAGATCTTCGGGGCGGTCAACGACGACTACCGGCTCGCCAACGAGCGCGCGTTCCGGCTGGTCGGGATGTTCATGCCGGGCATCAAGCTGATCGGCAACGTCACCATCGCCGTGGTGCTGGTGTACGGCGCGCACCTGGCCATCGAAGGACAGATCTCGGTGGGGGTGCTCGCCGCCTTCCTGCTCTACCTTCGGCAGTTCTTCGAGCCCATGCAGGAGATCAGCCAGTTCTACAACACGTTCCAGTCCGCCAGCGCAGCCCTCGAGAAGCTGTCGGGCGTGCTGGAGGAGGAACCGTCGGTCGCCGAGCCTCGACACCCGGTGGCGCTGCCACGCGCCGAGGGCGCGGTCGCACTGGAGGGCGTGGGCTTCTCGTATGTCGAGGGCCGCGCCGTGATCCCCGGCCTCGAGCTCGCGATTCCCGCCGGGCAGACGGTAGCGCTGGTGGGCACCACGGGGGCAGGCAAGACGACGATCGCCAAGCTCGTTGCGCGCTTCTACGACCCGAGCGAGGGCCGGATCACGCTGGATGGGATCGACCTCTGCGACCTATCGGAGACGGACCTGCGCCGGGCTGTCGTCATGGTCACCCAGGAGAACTTCCTCTTCAACGGGTCGGTCGCCGACAACATCCGGTTCGGGAAGCCGGATGCCACCATGACCGAGATCGCCGCAGCCGCGAAGGCGATCGGCGCCCACGATTTCATCGTGCGGCTGCCCGAGGGATATGACACCGACGTCGCCAACCGCGGTGCCCGGCTGTCGGCTGGACAGCGACAGCTGGTCGCATTCGCCCGCGCCTTCCTGGCCGACCCTGCAGTGCTCATCCTCGACGAGGCGACGTCGAGCCTGGACGTGCCGTCGGAGCGGCTGGTGCAGCGCGCGCTGCGCACGATCCTGCGGCACCGGACGGCGATCATCATTGCGCACCGGCTGTCGACGGTGGAGATCGCCGATCGGGTCCTCGTTCTCGAGCAGGGCCGGATCGTCGAGGACGGTTCGCCGGCAGACCTGATCGCCGCCGGGTCTGGCCAGTTCTCCGAGCTGCACGAAGCCTGGCTCGCCTCGCTGGCCTGACGCTGCTTGTGGAGATTGCTTCGGTGTTCCCGACTATCGCCGGGCCGGGACACTCGGGCTGGCCAGACAGTCCGGGTCAAGGGATGGTTCGGTGTTCCGGACTATCTCCCGGTCGCGAGGGTCGGCGTGGGGGAGTGATCCGGTGCGCCGAGCTAATCTCGCGTGGCCAGGCCCGCCTCGCCGTGCCCAGCAGGTCGGTGCCGGCGATGCCTATGCTCCTTGACAACCACAGCCACAACCAGGCGAGGTGCCCCATGACTCCGAGCCGACGCCGCGACCCTGACTCGTCGGAGTCGCCGGTGAGCTCCCGCCGCGTCTTCCTCCACGTCGGACTGCCCAAGACCGGCACGACGTACCTCCAGCGCGCGCTGTGGCTCAACCGCGAGCGGCTCGCGGACCAGGGCGTGTTCGTGCCGGGCGACTCCCCGGTGTTTCACCAGCGCGCGGCCCGCGACCTGCTGGGCCGACGCGCCCGAGAGGCCGGCGAGGAGAAGCTCGTCGGCAGCTGGCAGCAGCTGGTCGACCAGGTGACGGAGGCTGCGGCCCCGTCCACCGTCGTCTCGGAGGAGTTCCTCGTCTACGTGCGGCCCCGACAGGCCCGAGCGATCGAACGTGCCTTCCGACCGGCTGAGCTGAACATCGTGATCACGGTGCGCGACCTAGGTCGGGTGCTCGGCTCCGCCTGGCAGCACGAGCTCACCAAGGGGCACACGTCGACGTGGCCGGACTTCGTGCGCGCCATTCAGGCTCCCGACCAGGGTGGCGTGAGAGTGGGGGTGGGCTTCTGGATGCGATACGACGTACGCCGCGTGCTCGAGACCTGGGAGGCGCTGCTGCCTCCGGAGCGGATCCATGTCGTGATCGTCCCGCCTGCCGGCGCCGGCCAGGGCGTCCTGCTCGAGCGGTTCTGCGTGGCGACCGACCTTGACCCCGGCCCCTTGAAGCCCCCGGATCGGGAGGTCAACATCTCACTGGGAGCCGTCGAGGCGGAGGCACTGCGGCGACTCAACGTCGCCCTCGCCGGCCGCCTCAACGAACGGCAGTACGTCCGAGCGGTCAGGGGGGCCGTGCTTCCGGCCCTCGCAGGTCGGACCTCGACCCCGCGCATCCAGCTGACGGACGAGGTGGCGGACTGGGCCGCGGAGGTCTCCGCCCCCTGG
The DNA here is from genome assembly GCA_963830495.1 of uncultured Actinomycetota bacterium. Taxonomy (GTDB): domain Bacteria; phylum Actinomycetota; class Actinomycetes; order Propionibacteriales; family Nocardioidaceae; genus CAWHMS01. The sequence goes on from CAWHMS010000002.1 coordinate 444,467, forward strand.
GTGGACTACCTGCACAGCAAGCCCTTCCACGTGGTGGGCGACGTCGAGGAGCTGACAACGCGCGCGCCGGCGAGCAGCGCCACCGAGAACGCCGACCAGGAGTGCGGCGCCAGTGCTGCCCTCGAGGAGGCCACCGTCACCGCCTTGGCAGCGGCCGTGGAGGATCTCGCCACGCTGTGGTGGCGGGTCCGTCGTCGGCAGCCGGAGAACGAGGTGACTGCCTCGACCCGGTTTTCGAGCTCGGTGCGCTCGTGGGGTTACCGAGCCCGGGTCCGGGCCTTGGCCCTGGCAGACCGGAACCGGCTGCTCGGTCGGGCTGCGGCCGCCTACGTGAGGCGCGGCTCGAGGAGCGATTGATCGACCCTGCCCCGGCGCACGCACCAGGTCAGTGGTCTGCGGACTTCGGGCGTCGCTCGGCCGACACCACGACAGCCACCGCTGCGACGACGACGGCGCCGCCGAGCACGATGGCGGCTGTCACGGCTTCGGACAGGATCAGCCAACCCAAGAAGACGGCAACCAGCGGATTCACGTAGGCATAGGTCGCGACGAGCGATATCGGAGCGACGCTGAGCAGCCACACGTACGCCGTGAACGCGACCAACGAGCCGAACACCACGAGATAGGCCCAGCCGAGCCAGGCGTCGAGTGGCGCCGACCGCGGAAGCACGTTCTCCCCCGTCAGCAGGCCGCCGACAACGAGGAACAGGCCGCCGAAGAGCATCTCGTACGCCGTCATCACGAAGGCATCGCGGGGCAGCCTCAGCCGCGACGTCGACCAGCTGCCGAAGGCCCAGCAGATCGTCGCCACGACGATGATCAGCGCCGGACCGACGGCGACGTCGCCGCCCAGCCCGCTCGCGGTGACCAACCCGGTGAGTCCGGCGAAGCCGAGCAGGACGCCCAGCGTCGTACTGCGCCCTGGCCGGTCCCCGGTAGCCCGACGGAACACGATGATCCACAGCGGGACCGCGGCCACGATGAGCGCCGCCATGCCGGACGGGGCGCCACGCTCCTCACCGACACTCACCAGCCCGTTCCCGAGGGCCGGAAGCAGCAGGCCCAGCAGGGCGCACCCGGCAAGCTCGGCCCGACTCACGCGCAGTCGCCGCCAGCCGCTGCGAGCGGCCAGGATCCCGGTCATCAGCAGGCCGGCAAGGCCGAAGCGCCAGCCTGCGGACGACAGCGCGGGCAGGTCCTCGACGACGACGCGGATCGCGAGATACGTGGAGCCCCAGACGACGTACACGATGCCGAGCGCGATCGCGACCAGCAGCGCGGCCGGCGGCACCGAGGTCGCGGCCCGTGAGTCGGCGGTCGCCGTACCGTCTGTAAGGGGCGTCATCTCAATTTGATCCTGTCGCACCGCACCACGGTAGCCGCTGATGTGGAGCGGTGTCGCGCGAGTTTCGGACAGGCTGCTGCGGTTTCCTGCCGACCCCGAAATGGACGGCCTGACCATCCGGACAAACCAGGCCGCCGGTGTTGCAAGCCTGGTCGGATTTCGCGTCGCCGGACCGAGGTCGGTACCGTGTCTGACGACGTTGTGGTGGCTGTCACAGCCCCATGCCGACGCGTACGACGGGCTCGAGGCCACAAGCCAGGTTGGGTCTGCGTGCGTCACAATGACCCCGACCACCGTGCCGGCGATCCCGTGCACGAGACGATGAGGGAGCACAGGTTGAGCAACCCCGGCTTCGGACCGGACCTCGGGGAGGTCTTCGGGCCATCCCATGAGGGTGAGGGTCCAGAACTCGTCCAGCTGCTGACGCCCGAGGGCGAGCGGGTCGAGCACCCCGACTTCGCCTTCGACCTCGACGACGAGGCGATCAAGGGCTTCTACCGCGACATGGTCTTGACCCGGCGGATCGACACCGAGGCAACGGCGCTGCAGCGCCATGGCGAGCTGGGGATCTGGGCACAGCTGCTCGGTCAGGAGGCGGCGCAGATCGGCTCCGGGCGTGCCCTCCGCCCCCAGGACTTCGTGTTCCCCACCTACCGCGAGCACGGTGTCGCCTACTGCCGCGGCCTGGACCCGCTCAATCTGCTCGGCCTGTTCCGCGGTGTCGACCAGGGCAGCTGGGATCCGGCTGACAACAACTTCGGGCTCTACACCATCGTGATCGGCGCCCAGACGCTGCACGCCACGGGCTACGCCATGGGCATGCAGCGCGACGGTGTCGTCGGCACCGGAGACGCCGACCGCGACGCAGCCGTGGTGGCCTACTTCGGCGACGGCGCCAGCAGCCAGGGCGACGTCAACGAGTCCTTCATCTTCTCCGCGGTCTTCAACGCACCGGTCGTCTTCTTCTGCCAGAACAACCAGTGGGCGATCTCGGAGCCGATCGAGCGGCAGACGAAGATCCCGCTCTACCAACGTGCTCTCGGGTTCGGCTTCCCGGGCATCCGCGTCGACGGCAACGACGTCCTCGCGGTGTATGCCGTCACGCAGGCGGCCCTGCAGCGGGCCCGGGACGGCAGCGGACCCACCTTCGTCGAGGCCTACACCTATCGGATGGGCGCGCACACCACGACCGACGACCCCACGCGCTACCGCCTCTCCGAGGACCTTGAGAACTGGAAGCTCAAGGACCCGATCGAGCGGGTCAAGGCCTATCTCACCCGCACCGGCGCGGCAGACGACGCGTTCCTCGACGACGTCGACGCCGAGGCGGAGCAGCTCGGCGAGCATCTGCGCGAGGGCTGCCGAGCGCTCCCGGACCCGGACGTGTTGTCGATCTTCGACCATGTGTACGCCGAGGGCTCGCCGGAGCTCGACGTACAGAAGGACGGCTACGCGGCGTACCTCGCGACCTTCGAAGGAGCGCACGCATGACTTCACCGAACGCAATCGCTCCGCTGGCGCTCCACGATTCCGAGGGGACCCCGAAATGACGACCATCACGCTGGCCAAGGGCCTCAACGCCGGCCTGCGGGTGGCCATGGAGCGCGACCCGAAGGTGCTCATCATGGGTGAGGACGTCGGCAAGCTGGGCGGCGTCTTCCGCATCACCGACGGGCTGCAGAAGGACTTCGGCGAGGACCGCGTCATCGACACACCGCTCGCTGAGTCGGGCATCCTCGGGACCGCCGTGGGGCTGGCGATGCGCGGATACCGGCCGGTCTGCGAGATCCAGTTCGACGGGTTCGTCTACCCGGCCTACGACCAGATCGTCAGCCAGGTCGCCAAGATCCACTTCCGCAGCCAGGGCAAGATCCCCATCCCGATCGTCATCCGCATCCCGTTCGGCGGCGGCATCGGCGCCGTCGAGCATCACAGCGAGAGCCCGGAGGCCCAGTTCGCACACACCCCCGGCCTCAAGGTGGTCGCCTGCTCGAACCCGGTCGACGGCTACTGGATGATCCAGCAAGCCATCTCCAGCAACGATCCCGTGGTGTTCTTCGAGCCCAAGCGGCAGTATCACGGCGAGAAGGCCGAGCTCGACGAGACCGCGACGCCGGCCCCGCTCTTCACCTCGCAGGTCAAGCAGGCGGGCACCGCGGTCACCCTGCTGGCCTACGGCCCGATGGTCCGGGTGTGCATGCAGAGCGCCGAAGCCGCGGCGGCCGAAGGCAAGAGCGTCGAGGTCATCGACCTGCGCACACTGTCTCCGCTCGACATGGCGCCGGTGTTCGACTCGGTGCGCAAGACCGGGCGCGCGGTCGTCGTCCACGAGGCACACGTCAACCTCGGCGTCGGGGCCGAGGTCGCCGCACGCATCGCCGAGGAGTGCTTCTACAGCTTGGAGGCTCCGGTGCTGCGCGTGGGCGGCTTCGACACGCCCTATCCGCCGAGCCGCGTCGAGGACGAGTACCTCCCCGACCTCGACCGGGTGCTCGACGCCGTCGACCGCACCCTCGCGTACTGACCGGGAGCCCGACGACATGACCATGAACCAGTTCAAGCTGCCCGACGTCGGCGAGGGGCTCACCGAGGCCGAGATCGTCACCTGGAAGGTCAAGGTCGGCGACGTCATCAAGGTCAACGACGTCGTCGTGGAGATCGAGACGGCCAAGTCGCTGGTCGAGCTGCCTTCGCCGTACGCCGGCACGGTGATGGAGCTGATGGTGCCCGAGGGCGAGACGGTGCCCGTCGGGACGCCGATCATCGCCGTCGGCTCCGTCGACCAGGCCACTCCGACCGCGTCGCCGGTCGCCTCCCCCGGGGGACCGGCCGCGCACGAGCCGGGCATGGTCGGCAGTCCGGCGCCGAAGGCCGATGGCGTCGCGCCGCGCGAGGTGATCGACACCAACATCCCGCCGGAGGGAAACGCGACCCTGGTGGGCTACGGTCCCCGCGACTCCGCCGCCAAGCGACGACCGCGCGTACGTCGGGACGCCCCTACGACCGCCCCCGCGACGGCGGAGCACGGCAGCGTGCAGGCGGCCTTCGCCGCCCCGATGTCCGAGCCCCAGCCGCTCCCGGCGGTCTCCGACGTGCCCGCGAGCCCGGTGCTACCCGCCGGCTCCGAGCCGGTCGGGGGGCTCGCAGGGTCCAGCGGCAGTGCCGAGGTCACCGTGCTCGCCAAGCCGCCGGTGCGCAAGCTGGCCAAGGACCTCGGCATCGACCTCGCGCTCGTCACCCCGACCGGCCCGGGCGGGACCATCAGCCGAAGTGATGTCGAGGACTTCTCGACCGGCACGACCGCAGCTGCCCAGGTTCCTCAGCAGCGACCAGGTGCCGCCGCCGGCGAGCGGGAGACCCGGATTTCCGTCAAGGGTGTCCGCAAGATGACTGCACAGGCCATGGTCGCGTCGGCGTTCACGGCACCGCACGTCACCGAGTGGATCACGATCGACGCCAGCCGGACGATGAAGATGGTCCAGCGGCTGCGCAGCCACCGGGACTTCCGAGACGTGAAGGTGTCCCCGCTGCTCGTCGTCGCCCGGGCAGTCTGTGTGGCCGCGCGTCGTACCCCCGAGGTCAACGCCAGCTGGGACGACGCGGCGCAGGAGATCGTGCTCAAGCACTACGTCAACCTGGGCATCGCGGCTGCGACCCCACGTGGCCTGGTCGTGCCCAACATCAAGGACGCCGACTCGCTGTCAGCGGCCGAGCTGGCCGAGGCCCTCGGCGCGCTGACCAGCACGGCTCGCGAGGGGCGCACCCAGCCGGCCGAGATGAGCGGGGGCACCTTCACGATTACCAACGTGGGTGTCTTCGGCGTCGACGCCGGCACGCCGATCATCAACCCGGGCGAGTCCGCGATCCTGGCGATGGGCGCGATCCGCAAGCAGCCCTGGGTGGTCGGCCGCACGATCAAGCCGCGCTGGGTGACGACGCTGGCCCTGTCGTTCGACCACCGGATCGTCGACGGTGCGCAGGGGTCACAGTTCCTCGCCGACGTCGCTTCCATCGTCGAGGACCCGGGCACCGCGCTGCTCTTCTGAGCGTCACCGTCGCCCCCGCGTCCAGGTCAGGATCCCCTGTCGGGCGGACGTCGGCCGTACCGGTCCCGGTCTGCACGAATTGTCGAGACCCCCTCCGGTGACCTGGTTCCGGGCGGTAACCTCGTTCCCAGGCCACGCCGAGATCTGCCCGCCGAGAGGCAGGTCCGGTCGATGGTTGGTGCCGACACAGTAGGGGGTATGGCGATGGCGCTGAAGGCAGTCCACGGGCGCATGCTCGAGGACTACGTTGCCGTGCTGCGCCGACGCTGGCTGGTGGTGTTCCTCTCGGTCTGCATCGCGGTCGGGGCGGGCTATGCCTACCTGCAGGTCGCGCCGAAGACCTACGTGTCCTCGGCCAAGGTGCTGGTGCAGCGTACGTCGGCGGACCCCGTCGCCGAGGACAGCCGCACCACCGACTCGGTCAACCTCGACACCGAGGCGCAGCTGGTCAAGTCGGTACCCGTGGCCGAGTTGGCCGAGCAGGACCTCAACACCTCGCTGACTCCCGTGCAGCTGGCCCGGCGCGTCACCGTGCTGGTGCCGGCCAACACCACCGTGCTCGAGATCTCCTACACCGCCCGCACTCCCGAGCTCGCCCAGGAAGGGGCGCAGGCGTTCGCCGACGCCTACCTCCAGTACCGGGAAGAGGCTGCCGAGGAGACCGTTCAGGAGCAGGTGGCGAGCCTCGAAGACGAGATCGACGCCACGAGCGATGAGCTGCGCGACGTCAACGCGGCGATCGAGGTCGCGTCGTCCGAACAGATCCGAGCCTCCCTGCGGGCCCGCCGGGAGGCGCTGAACACCCGCCTCACCGCCCTGAACTCCGAACTCTCGACGATGCGTGGCGCGGTGATCCAGCCGGGCCTGGTCATCAACGAGGCACAGGCGCCGAACAAGCCGCGCGATCCGAACCCGATGCTGGTGCTGCCGAGCGCGGTGTTCCTCGGTCTCCTGATCGGGCTCGTGCTCGCGCTGTGGCGCGAGCGTCGGGACCAGCGGATCCACTCCGTGGCCGACATCGACCGCGTGTTCGGGCTGACGCCGCTGGCGGACCTGAGGGTCACGGTCGGCGCGGGCACGGGCCAGCGGGGCCTGCACTACAACGTCAAGGCGCTCTACCACTCGGTCCGGGCCAACGGCCCCGACACGGCCGAGGTGGTGCTGGTGGTGGCGCCCGACTCGGTGAGGGTCGCCAGCGGAGTGTCTCGCGCACTCGGGGTGTCGGCGGCGCGCAGTGGCGCCACGACGACATACCTGGCCGGCGAGACCGACATCGACGGCGCGGCCGTGCGGCAGCAGCCGTCCGGCGGGGTGCTCCGCACGCTGCACTACGACGACGTCAACCTCGTCAACGACGGCGAGATCAACGCCGAGCGGCTGCAGACCCAGATCCGCGGTCTCCGGGCGGACAACGACTTCGTCGTGCTCGGCCTGCCGAGCAACGACCCGACGGTCGACCTGCCGATGCTCTGCCGGCACGCTGACGTGATCCTCGTGCTGGTGCACCTCGGCCAGGCCACCCGCACCTCGGTGGGCGAGACGCTCCGGAGCCTCAAGACATCGGGTGCGCGCACCGTCTTCATCGTCTCGGTCGACATGCGCCGCCGGGGCCGCGGTATCCGGCACGCCTCGATCATGGACGAGCCGGTGGGCGCCGAGGACGCCAAGCCCGCTGCCGCCAGCACCGGTGGGGACAGCAAGGGCGGCTCGGCCCCCGGCCAGCAGAAGCGACCCGCGCCGACTGCCACGAACCCCTCCGGCAATGACCCGTCCGGCCAGCGGCCCTCGGGCAAGGGATCACCTGCCGGGAACTCGCCGGCACGATCCCGATGACGACAGAGCAGCCTGGGATCGAACCGAGCCGCCTGGTCTTCGTGGGTGGGCTGCACCGCAGTGGCACGACACCGCTGACCCGCATCCTCGGAGCCCATCCAAAGGCATCCATCTTCCGCCACACCGGCGTCAAGGAGGACGAGGGACAGCACCTCCAGTCGGTCTATCCCGCCGCCCGGGCGTACGGCGGCGCCGGCCGCTTCGCGTTCGATCCCCGCTCTCACCTCACCGAGGAGTCACCGCTCTGCACCGCAGACAATGCGGCGCGGCTGCTGGCCGACTGGAGCAGCCACTGGGACCTCGACCGGTCGACGCTGGTCGAGAAGTCGCCACCGAACCTCGTGATGACCCGCTTCCTCGCAGCGTTGTTCCCCGGCTCCCGGATGGTGATCTGCGTCCGGCACCCGATCGTCGTCGCGTTGTCGACGGCGAAGTGGGCAGGACCGTTGACCAGGCTTGGCGCGCTCGTGGAGCACTGGCTGGCGGCGTACTCCACCTTCCGGGACGACGCCCGGCACCTCGACTCGGTGCATGTCGTGCGGTACGAGCACCTGGTGGCCGACCCGGAGGCGACGCTGGACGGGCTCGCGGGCTACCTGGGGCTCGGCACGCCCATCCCGGCGGACCAGGTCGACGCGCGCCGCAACGAGTCCTACATACGCCGTTGGGGAGAGCTGCGTGCGTCACGGCTGCCCTGGCACCGACGGACGGTTCGCGAGCTCGAGGAGAGGTACGCCGCCGCGCTCGCGGGCTTCGGCTACGACGTCGACGACCTGACAGCGGTCGTGGACACGCCGTGGGCGGTGCGTCCGGAGGTGACCGATGGCTGAGGCCGCGATCCGGGTGCTGTACGTCGGCGGCTTGCCTCGCAGCGGCTCGACCCTCACCGATCTGATGCTCCATCAGCTGCCCGACCACGTCGGGGTCGGCGAGCTGTTCTACCTGTGGCGCAACGGCGTCGAGCACGACGGCCTGTGCGCCTGCGGCGCCCACTTCGCCGACTGCCCGTTCTGGACCGAGGTCGGCGACCGCGCCTTCGGCGGCTGGTCCGGTGCGGTGGCCGCCCGGGCCCAGAAGCTGCAGGCCGCGGTCGACACCACCGCACGGATCCCGCTGCTGCTGGCCCGACGTCGGCCCCGGTCCTTCCAACTCGCCCTGGACGACTACGCCGACCTTCTCCGGCGTCTCTACCTGGCCGTCAGCGCGGTCTCCGGCTGCTCGGTCGTAGTCGACTCGTCCAAGCGGCCGTCGCTCGCCTACGTGCTGCGCAGCATGTCCGACGTGGACCTCAGGGTCGTGCATGTGGTGCGAGACCCTCGCGGGGTGGCCTATTCCTTCGCCAAGCACGTGCCGCTGGCCGACGGCGTCGCACTCCGGGACGAGATGCCACGCAGCGCCACCCGCAAGGTGGCCCGCCGCTGGGTGACGGTCAACCTGCTCATCGGCGGCCTGGCGCGACTCGGCGTCCCCGTGACGCGGCTTCGCTACGAAGACGTGGTCGCCGCGCCTGGCCGAGAGCTCGAGCGCGTCCTCGAGCTCAGCGCTGTGTCGGTGCGGCCCGGCGCGCTCGATTTCGTCTCCGCGCAGGGTGTCACGGTGCCGAAGTCGCACCTGATCGCCGCCGGCCGGATCAGGATGCACCACGGCACGGTGCCGCTTCGACTCGACGATGCCTGGCAGCGGGAGCTGAGCCCGCGCTCGCGCCGGCTCGTCGACGTGGTGACGGCGCCGCTGCGCCGCAGGTACGGGTACCCATGACCGCGCCCGAGGTGGTCACCCAACCAGGCGACTCCGACAGCGGCGAGCCGCCGGTCGAGGTGTTGTTCGTCGGCGGGATGCCCCGCAGCGGGTCCACCCTGCTGGATCTCCTTGTCGGCCAGCTGCCCGACCACTGCGACGTGGGCGAGCTGTTCTACATGTGGCAGGGCGGCGCGCTGCGTGACCAGCGCTGCGCCTGCGGTGAGCCCTTCTCGGCCTGCCCGTTCTGGACCGCGGTGGGCCAGCAGGCGTTCGGGGGCTGGGACAGGATCGACGTCTCCGAGGTGCTGCGGCTGCAGCGCAGCGTCGATGCCACCTCCCGGCTGCCGCTGCACGCGATGCGTCGATTCCTGCCCGGTCACCGGGCCCGGACGGAGCGCTATCTGGAGCTGACCCGTCGCGTCTACCGAGCAGTGTCGGAGGTCTCTGGCGCCCGCATCGTGGTCGACTCGACCAAGCGACCCTCGACGGCGTACCTCCTGGCAGCGGATCCCCGGATCGGGCTGCGGGTGGTGCAGATGGTGCGGGACCCACGCGGGGTGCTCAACTCGTGGAGCCGCGAGGTGCCGCTGCCAGAGAATGCCGGTCCGCGCGACCACCTCAAGAAGCGGCCGATGCGTCAGATCGTCCGCCGCTGGGTGACGGTCAACGCGATGATCGGGCGGCTGGCGAATCGGGGCGTTCCGCTGCTGGTGCTGCGGTACGAGGACCTGGTCACCGACCCGCGGGCGGCGATGACGTCGGTACTCGACCTGTCGGGGCGCATCCCCGGTCCGGACGACCTCTCTTTCATCGGTCCCGACGGCGTGCGCACCGGTGTGAGCCATGCCCCGACCGGGGGCCGGGTGCGCTTCCGGTCCGGGCCGATGGCGTTGCGGCTGGACGAGGCCTGGCGACGCGAGCTGCCGTCCTCCAAGCAGCGACTGACCTCCTGGTTGTGCCGGCCGCTGATGAGGCGCTATGGCTATCACTGAGCTGGGCAAGTTCGGCGAGCGCGCCGACGAAGGGCCTCCTCGCGACGTGCTCGCCACCGACGTCGACGGACGGCTCGTCGTACCCGTCGATCTCAGCAGCCCGGCACCCGCCCAGCCTGGGACCGATTGGTGGGCGCCGGACCGCCCGGAGGTGACGGTCAAGCGCCGAGGCACCCCGCCCGAATGGCTGCCGCTCGCGTTGGCCATCGTTGGCTGGCCGGTGTGGTGGGCCCTGGGCCTCTCTCAGATGGTCTTCATCGTCGCCGCGATCCCACTCGCCTGGGCGCTGAAGAAGCGCGGCGGTATCCGGTACCCACCCGGCTTCGGCATCTGGGTGCTCTTCCTCGTGCTGGTGCTCCTCAGCGGCTTCGCCCTCAACGAGGAGGCGCTCGGCACACTGTCGTCGAGCGGCCCGGGACGGTACTTCGCCTTCGGCCTGCGCTTCGCCAACTACCTGGCGCTCACGGTGATCATGCTCTACATCGGGAACACGTCCGAGCGGCTGCTCCCGCGCGCCCGGGTCGTGCGGTGGCTCGGCTCGCTCGGTGTCGCCGCCATCGGGCTCGGGCTGCTCTCGATCGCGCTGCCGAACCTCGAGTGGCAGAGCCCGATGGCCGCCGTTTTGCCGGAGTTCTTGTCCGACGGGCGGGTCAACCGGCTGGCGCAGGTGCAGCCCGTCCTCGGCGATCCGACCCCGCGACCGGCGGCCCCCTTCGCGTTCACGAATGCGTGGGGCAACAACACCTCCCTGCTGCTCATCTGGGTGCTGGTGGCGTGGGGGGTCCTCGGCTCCCGTCGCCGCCGGATCGCGCTGGCGTTCCTGATGCTGCTCGCAGCGCTGCCGATCATCTACTCGCTGAACCGGGGCATGTGGATCGGGCTGCTGCTGGCACTGCTCGTCGCCGCGATCCGGTTGGCGGTGCGGGGACGCACCCTGATGCTCACCGCCAGCGTGGCGGTGGTGATCCTGGCCAGTGTCGTGTTCGTCCTCTCCCCGCTGAAGACGCTGGTCGACCAGCGACTCGAGGCCGGCCACAGCAACGACGTACGTGGATCCCTGCTCGAGACGTCGATCCAGACGGCCGAGCAGTCCCCAGTCCTCGGATTCGGTTCCACGCGGGACACCCAGGGCAGCGACGCGTCCATCGCCATCGGCCCGACGGACGACTGTCCCCGCTGCGGATCTCGCGCGATCGGGTCGACGGGCCAGTTCACCCTGCTGCTCATCGCCCAAGGCTTCGTTGGGCTCGCGCTGTACATCGGCTACCTGCTGCGCACCCTCTTCGCCTTCCGCTCCGACCACTCCCCGCTGGGGATCGCAGGAACTCTCGTGATCGCGATGGAGCTCTTCTACGGCATGTTCTACTCGGCGCTCGTCATGCCGTTGGCGATCGTGTTCTGCGCGATCGGCCTGCTGTGGCGCAATGACCAGATCCGGCGCGACGCGGCAGGTGGCCGATGAGCCGGCGTGCGGCCGGGCCCGGAGATCGACGTACGGCGGCCCGGCGCCAGCTCGCGACCCTGTATCCGCCGCCGCTGCGCCTGGTCGAGCAACCGGGCAAGACGCCGGACCTCCGAGCCAGCTGGGTCGCGCTGCCGAGTGTCGCCAATCCCCCGGCTGCTGGTAGGTGTCACCGAGCCGGCGGCTGCTGCTGCAGTCATCCGCCGTCAGCTGTCCGGCCGGCGGCCGCGGACGCGGGCCGCCAGAAATGGTCTGGCGCTGGTGGCGCGGACCGGTGTGCTGCACCGGCTGGACCAGCTCAGCATCGGTGTCGCAGGGCCCGTCGAGGCGCCCAGCCTCGCCGCTCGTCTCGCTGACGTGCTCGGGGTGGACGGGGTGTGCCTGAGCATGCCGATCGGTCCGGCGCGCGCCAACCGCAAGCCGGTGGTGCAGGTCACCGATCGCGAGGGCAACGTCCTCGCCTACTGCAAGGTCGGCCACGATCCGCTCACGACCGCGCTGGTCGCACACGAGACCGAGGCGCTCAGGGCGGTCGCCGCGGCTCGGCCGGACTTCCGGGCGCCGGCCGTCCTGGCGGGCTTCGAGTGGCTGGGGGGCGCCGCGGCGGTGCTCGAACCCTTGGCCATCCCTGCAGAACGGCTGACCGGAGAAGAGGAGACGAATCGGCTCGTCGACCTGGTCGTCCAGATCGCCGGCATCGCCTCGACCGATGTCGTCCCCTGGCGTGATCACCCGCATCGTGACCGGCTGCTCGATCGGGCCGCGAGCTGTGGCTCCCTCGCGGCGGAGCTGCGCGCCATGGTGGAGGAGCTGCCCGGGGACCTCGCGCTGCCCACGGGTTGCTGGCACGGTGATCTCAACTCCGGCAACGTCGCGATCGGGCCGGACCGCACGGTGGTCTGGGACTGGGAGCGGTTCGAGGCCGGCGTCCCTCTCGGCTTCGACCTCCTGCACCACGATCTGCATCGGGCGATCACGGTGCGTGGGGCGGGGCCCCGCGGAGCGGCGGCGGCGTTGATCGACGAGGCACCCGTCACGCTCGCCGCTGTGGGGCTCGAGCCGGAGTCGGCGGTCATGGTGGCCAAGGCGTACTTGCTGACGCTGGCTGCTCGCTATGCTGCCGACGACCAGAGCGGCGCCGGAGCCGATCTGGGCCACGTCGAGGACTGGGTGCTCCCCGTCGTCAAGCGGGCAGGGGGAGGGGTGAAGGGCTGATGGACCTCTCGACGACCAACCCGTCGGTACGCCGGGTGCGCCGCAAGGTCCGGGGTCTGTCCGACGCCACGGTCGAGCTCACGGCGCCGGCTCGGATGCTGCCCGACATCCTCATCGTGGGTGCGCAGCGATGCGGCACGACGTCGATGTTCAAGGCACTGGTGCAGCACCCCGACGTGGCACGCCCCTTTCTGCGCAAGGGGGTGCACTACTTCGACAAGCACTACGACCGCGGGCCGGCGTGGTACCGCGGCCACTTCCCGCTGACGCTGACAAGCCGGGCACGGCGCGGGGGGCGGCAGGCGCACACCCTCGAGTCCAGCCCGTACTACATGTTCCATCCGCTGGCCGGTCTGCGGATCGTGCGCGACCTCCCAGGGGTCAGGCTGATCGTGCTGCTGCGCGACCCGGCAGTCCGGGCCTACTCGGCGCACAGTCACGAGCGGGGCCGCGGCTTCGAGACGCTCGACTTCGAGGCGGCGGTCGAGGCCGAGCCTGGCCGCCTCACCGGCGAGCGGGAGCGCATGCTGTCCGAGCCCGGCTACGACAGCCAGGCGCTGCAGCATCATGCGTACCTGACCCGCGGCCAGTACATCGAGCAGCTCCGCAGGCTCGAGACGCTGGTCGGCCGGGATCGCCTCTGCGTCGTCGACAGCCAGGACTTCTTCGACGACCCGGCACCCGTCTTTGCGGAGGTGTCGAGCTTCCTCGGGCTCGCGCCGTATGACGGGATCAGCTTCGAGCAGCACAACGCCCGTCGCCGCTCCCCGCTCTCCGACGAGATGCGCACCCGGCTCGACGAGCACTTCGCGCCGTACGACGACGAGCTGACCCGGTGGTGGGGCCGGACGCCATCGTGGCGTCGGACATGACCTCTGGCGGCGACCTTCGCGACGCCGCCGCCTCCGCTCGCGACGAGGACATCCGGGAGCTGGCCCGGCACAGTGGCCTGAACCTCGCCGGCAGCATGATGGCGGCGCTGCTCAATCTCGTCCTCCCGGTGCTGATCACGCGCAACCTCGACCAGGGCGAGGCGGGAGTCTTCTTTCAGGCGACAGCGCTCTTCACCATCGCGCTCACCGTCGGGACCTTCGGTGCCGACACCGGCCTGGTGCGCTACCTGCCGCGTGCGATCGTGCAGCGCCGCCCGGGCGACGTCCGCAGCACGCTGTCGATCTCGGTGGGTCCGCCGCTGCTGCTGAGCACGCTGCTCGCCGTACTGATGGCGGTCTTCGCCACCCCGATCGGATCGGTGGCCACGGGTGAGGACGGCGGGCTCGCCGACACCTTCGCCGACGTGACCGTGGTGCTCAGCCTGGTGCTCCCAGTGGCCGTCGTCTACCTGCTCGGGCTGGCCGCCAGCCGAGGCCTCGGCGCGATCATGCCGCTCGTGCTGATCGAGAAGGTCGGTCGCACGGCAGTCCAGACGATGGCCTGCGCCGTCACCCTGCTGATGTCCACGTCGGTGCTGCTGCTCACGGTGGCCTGGGCCGCGCCGTACGTCGCCGCCCTCGTCGTGCTCGCGATCTGGACCGTCGGACGTACGCGTCGCGTGATGGCGGAGGTCGCGCGGCAGGGGCCACCGGAGCACAGGAGCGGTCGCCTGACCGCGGACTTCTGGCGATTCGCCGCCCCGCGAGCGCTTTCCCGGGCGTTCACGGTGGCGCTGCAGCGGCTGGACATCGTGTTGGTCGGTGCCTTACGTGGGCCGGCCGACGCTGCCCTGTACGCCGCCGCGACCCGCTTCCCGATCCTTGGCCTGATGTTCGTGCAGGCGATCCAGCAGGTCATGGCGCCCCGGATCAGCGAGTTCCTCACCCTGGGCTCGATCGATCGCGCGACGACGATGTACCGGACGACGACGGCGTGGCTGATCCTCGTGTCGTGGCCGATCTACCTGACGTCGGTGGCGTTTGCGCCGCTGCTGCTCGACATCTTCGGCAGTGGCTACGACGACGCCGCGGCGGCGGTGGTGATCCTGTGTCTGGTCATGCTGGTCGCCACCGCGTGTGGTCCGGTCGACACCGTGCTGTTGATGGGTGGGCGGAGCGGGCTCAGTCTGCTGAACACCGGCCTCGCTCTCGTCGTCACGATCGGGCTCGACCTGCTGCTGATCCCGGCGTACGGCATCACAGGCGCTGCCGTGGGCTGGGCGGCGGGCATCCTGGTCAAGAACCTCATGACGCTGTGGCAGGTGCAACGACACCTCCGCATGCACCCGGTGGGTCCGTCCACCATCCATGCAGTGGGGTTGACCCTGGCGACCGGTGTCGTGCTGATCGGCGCCAGGGTGCTCGGTGGAGACGAGGTCGGCACCCTGCTCCTCGGCGTGGCCGCCGGCGGGGTGCTGTTCTGCGCCGGGCTGTGGCGGTGGCGCGGCCCGCTGGAGCTGGAGACGCTCCTGTCGACGGCCAGGCGAGGGCCGAGGCGCTGACCCTCAGCGCTCGCGCAGGTAGCCGTAGCGTGCCAACGCAGGCCAGCTCAGTGCCGTGACCGTACGGCGGCTACCCGGCTGCATGCTCGCCCGCCACCCCTCGTCGGCACGCAGCGTCTCCGGTCCCGACCGCAGCCGCATCGGGTTGCCCCACACACTGTGGTCGGGGGCCAGGTCGACCGTGCTCGGAGCCGGGAAGATCCCGCCGACCGAGTCCGGGTCGAGCCCGAGGAAGTCGGCGAGCTCGCGGGTGCGCTCCTCCGGTGCCGCGACGAAGTCCTCGTAGCGCACCGTGGCCCGCGGCGTCCCGGTGCGGCCCAACAGCTCGAACAGCGCGTTGTCCGTGGTCCAGCGCACCGCTGTCCGCCCCGGGCCGCGGCGGCGCATCTCCTTACCGGGATTGTCCGACCGGGCGACGTGCTTGCTCCACGAGTGCGCGACGCCGTGGCTCCGCCGCACCAGATGCACCAGGGACAGCGCGACGCCTGGGGTGCGACGTGCGAGCAGGGCGACTCCGGCCTGTTTGGAGTTGTCGATGACGACCCGGGCACCGCTCTCGTCGCGGATGGCTGCATAAAGCGGGGTCATCAGGGCGGTGTACCTGTCGATCGCCCGCTGCGTGCGCCCGGTGGGCCGGGTGAAGAGCTCCGGGACCCGGGCGTTGCTGGTGAGGAACCGGCGCAGCCCGATCGCGTCCTCGGCGTCGATGGTGTCCCAGCCGCCGTACGCGCGGCTGCCCACGGCGGTCCAGAACGGGCACTCGTCGAAGGCTGCGCCGCATCCGCACGGCCGGTTGAGCTTGACGCCGTAGGTCCAGATCCAGCACAGCTCTCCGACCGAGACCGTGTCGGGGAGGCTGCCGAGCACCCGGGCGACCAGGGTGCTGCCACTACGCCCGGTGGCGGCCAGGAACGCCACCCGCACCGGGTCGTCGCCGTACTCCCCGTGTCCGCCCATGGCAGGAGCATAGGATGACACGCCATGAGCCGGGGCAGCATCGTCGTCGCCGTGCTCTCACACAAGGACCCCCCGCTGGTGCAGCGCCTGGTGGCACGCATCCTCGAGGGAGACCACACCGTGGCGCTGGTGCACCACGATCCCCGAGGAGAGCCGGTCGGGCTCGAGCCCTCCGACCGGGTGCGGCTGGTCCCGAACCCGCAACCGTGCGACTGGGGCCGGATGAACCTCGCCGAGGCGATGTTCCGCTGCGCGGACGAGGCACGCCGCCAGGTCCCGGACCTGAGCTGGTTCCTGCTGGTGTCCGGCCAGGACTATCCGGCGCAACCGCTGCGGGAGACCGAGGCGCACCTGGCGACGGTCCAGGCCGACGCCCTGCTGAGGTTCTTCGAGGTGCCGGGTGACCCGTCGGCCGATGTGGTGCCCTGGCAGGCCAGGTGCCGGGCGCGGTACCTGCATCGGCTGCGCATTCCGGGCAACCGTCGCTCGGTGCCCTTCCCCCGTCGGCACCCGTTCCACGACGGCACCCGGTTGTACATCGGTGACATGTGGGCCAACCTCGCGCGGCCGGCGGTGGATCACGTGCTCGACCAGTACGCGCGCCAGTCCCGCCTGCGGCGGTATCTCCGCTGGTGCTCCGTGCCCGACGAGGCGCTGTTGCCGACCCTGCTGATCAACGATGCGGACCAGCTGCGGATCGTGTCCGAGCGGCGCCGCTTCATCCGCTGGCGCGAGGGCGAGCCGCATCCGGATGTGCTCACCGAGGCCGATCTCGACGCCGTGCGCGGGTCCGGCGACTACTTCGCGCGAAAGGTCGACCCGGTGGCCTCGGCGGCGTTGATGGACCGGCTGGACGGCTGAGGCCCAAACGGCTGCTTCTGCCCAGAAATCACGGCAAACCGCTTTCCCGGCAGACCGCGACATTCTACCCTGATGTGATCTGCGTCTCACTCTTTGTGTTTGTACCTTCGCGCAGGGTGTGTGCTAGCGTCCCCGCCTTCCGGGGGTTATTGCAACCGACCGAAGAGAGCTGCACCGATGCCATCACCTGGCCTCCGCACCACTGTTCCTCGCCGCGTCGTCCCCGTCGCACTCACCGCAGCAGGACTCACCTTGGGTCTGCTAGCCGCTCCCACTCAGGGGCAGCAGGCTGCGGACAGCGCGACCACGACGACCAGCACGACCGCCACCAGCACCACCACGCTGGCAGCAAGGGGCCGCCGCGCTGACATCGGCGGCACCGTCTTCGAGCGCCGCGGTGAGTCCACCCGGGCAGCGTTCGAGCGGGTCCGTAGGACGTACGGCGGGAAGCTCGGGGCCATCCGAGTCTTCTTCCCCGGACTGCCGGCCGACTGGTCCAAGATCAGGCACAACTACGGCCGCACCCCGCTGGTGATCTCGTTCAAGGCCAGTCCGGCCGACATCATCGCCGGTCGCCTGGACAGGCGATTCCGCTCCTGGTTCGCCCACGCACCGACCGGCCGAGTCACCCGGTGGAGCTTCTGGCACGAGCCCGAGGACGACGCCGGCCTGTCGGCTGCGAAATACCGGCAGGCGTGGCGGCACCTGGACGCGCTGGCCGAGCGGGCCAACAATCCCAAGCTCAGATCCGCCCTGATTCTCATGTGCTGGACCCTGGCTGACAGCTCCGGCAGGGACTGGCGGGACTGGTACGCCGGTCCTCGGTCCGTCAACCTGTTCGCCTTCGACTGCTATAACGCCGGCCACCGCAATGGCACCTACCGGTCACCGCGTGGTCTGCTCGAGGACGCCGTTCGGTTGTCTCGTCGCACCGGCAAGGGCTGGGCCATCGCCGAGCTCGGCAGCGTGGTCGTGCGCGGCGACGACGGTCGTCGCCGAGCGGCGTGGCTACGCGACGCGGTCGGTTATGCGCGCAACCATGGCGCCCGCTTCGTCACCTACTTCGACAGTGACGTGGGAGTCGACTACCGACTGCACGACAGACCGTCGAAGGGTGCCTGGCGCGACGTGGTCAGGTCTCAGTTCCGCTGAGCAATGTCCCGGTCGTCTGACCGCTATGCGTGGTTTTTCCCTGCACTCCGTACGGGCATGATCACGCTGCGAAGTAGTTGACTGCGAATCTCGGAGTTCCCGCCCGCACTGTCTTCGGGTAGCCCCATGATGGTGCGCGGCGGGGTCTCTCTCCGCTCGGTGGCCGGAGGTCGGCACCAGTCTCGGCTCAGGGGTGGCACACATGAAGCTCAGCACACGGTTGTCTCTTGTCACGGCGGTGGTCGTGACCGCTGTCGGCGGAACATTGGCGGCGCCGGTGCAGGGCAGCATCGACGACCAAGTGGTCTCGGACAACCCGGTCAACTTCACGCCGAAGGTGCTGCAGGGCGCGGCCAACTCGATCGCCCAGGTCGGCCAGATCACGCTGGTCGGAGGGAAGTTCACGACGGTGAGCCCGTCGGACGACTCGGCCATCATCAACCGGACCAACATCTTCGCCTTCGACTCGTCGAGCGGGGCGATCAGCGACAGCTTCGTGCCGGGCCTGGACGGGGTCGTCAACCGGGTGCTCGACGCCCCAGGCACCGGTCCGTGGGCCTACATCGCTGGCGAGTTCAACAACATCACCGAACCGGGCGAATCGCCCGTGAAGCGCTCGAAGGTGGCTCTCATCAACGTCGAGACGGGTGCGCTGGATCCTGGCTTCGTCCCTAACCCGATCAACGGCAAGGTCACCGACATGGTGCTGCGCGGCGGCACGCTCTACATCTCCGGTGCCTTCACGAAGGTCGGCCCAGTCTTCAAGAGTGGGGTCGCGGCACTCAACGCCACCACGGGCAAGGACACCGGCCAGTTCGTCTCGAGCTTCTCCTCCACGTTCAACGGCGGCAGCGTGACGGTCAAGGCCATCGACGTCTCGCCGGACGGCTCCAGGCTGGTGGCGATCGGCAACTTCCGCACCGTCGACGGCCAGAGCCGGGTGCAGATCGTGGTCTTCAACACCGCCGTGTCCCCTGCGGTCGTCAGCCAGTGGGCGACCACTCGCTTCTCCAGCGCGTGCTCCTCGTCGTTCGACACCTACATGCGCGACGTCAGCATCGCCCCCGACGGGAGCTGGTTCGCTGTCGTCACCACCGGTGCCTACGCCGGCGGTGTCACTGGTGCCGGCGGCATCGGGACCATGTGCGATGCCGCCTCGCGGTGGGAGCTGTCGCCCGAGATCTCAGGCATCAACCCGACGTGGGTCGACTACAGCGGCGGCGACACCTTGACCGCCGCGCTTGCCACGTCGAAGTTCGTGTACGTCGGCGGACACCAGCGCTGGATGAACAACCCGTTCCGCGGCGACGGCGCCGGTGCCGGTGCCGTCGACAGACTGGGCCTGTCTGTCCTCGACCAGCGCAACGGTCTGCCGCTCTCGTGGGACCCGACCCGGGCCCGCAAGGTGGCGGTCAAAGAGTTCACGGCAGTCACCAACGGGCTCTGGATCGCGCATGACTCCAACCGGCTCGGCCATGAAGACCGCCGGAGGGTGGCCTTCATGCCGCTGGCCGGCGGCACCACGCTGCCTGCCGAGAACACTGGAGGGCTGCCGGGCCACGTCTTCAGCCTGGGTCGGACGACCACCGGAGGTGACGAGGTGATCGACCGCACCATGTCGAGCACGGCGGTCACGTCGGCGACCGAGATCGGCAACGGCGGCCAGGATTGGAGCAGCTCGCGCGGCGCGTTCATGATCGACGGTGACCTCTACAACGGCTGGAGCAACGGCACGCTCACGGTCCGCGAGTTCGACGGCACGAACTTCGGCCCGGCCGAGATGGTGGACCTACATGGTCTGACCGCGTTCGCGAGCGACCTCGTTAACACCACCGGCATGTTCTACGACCGCGTACACGGCCGGCTGTACTACACCACGTCCACGTCCGACCGTCTTTACTACCGGTACTTCCTGCCGGAGAGCGAGATCGTGGGTGCGGTGCGGTTCGAGGCAGCCGGGCCGGGCGGACCCATCAACTGGAGCCGCGCGGGCGGGATGTTCCTCGCCGGAGGTCAGCTCTACGTCGCCGACCGCCTGGACGGGACGCTGCGGATGGTCTCGTGGAACGGCACGGGAGTCACCGGGTCGGCCACCCAAATCAGCGGCCCCGGCGGCCCCGGCGCAGGGCAGGACGGGCAGGACTGGCGGGCACGCTCCACTTTCCTGCTCGCTCCTTGAGCACCTCGTCGCGGCACGGCTACGGCCGTGACGCGCACGTAGGCTCGAGGCGAGGGGGCGCCTATGACCAAGACGTGGTGGCTGAGCATCGTGGCCGTCGTGCTCGGGGCGACGGCGGTCGTCGTACCACGGCTGGCTGCCGACGACGATGATGAGCCGTCCGACACCCTCTTCGGCGTGTCCGTGAGGTTGGACCCGACAGCGCGCACCTCGGCGGCCCTTGACGGGGTCGTCGAGACCATCGGCGAGCCTCGCGTCATCCGAGCCTTCAGCGACTCACTGCCCCCGGCCTGGTCGACCCTGGAGGCCCAGTACGGTGCCATCCCGCTGGTGATCTCGTTCAAGGCCGATCCCGCCGCGGTGGTGGCCGGCGAGCACGACGACTACCTGCGCGCCTGGTTCGCCGCCGCTCCGACCGACCGGGAGACCTGGTGGGCGTACTTCCACGAGCCGGAGAACGAGGTCGAGGCGGGCGTGTTCACCGCGGCGGAGTTCCGCGCCGCCTGGCGCCACATCGCCGTACTGGCAGAGACGGCGGACAACGACCTGTTGCGCGCGACCATGGTGCTGATGTGCTGGACGGTGAACCCCGGCTCGGGACGGTCGCTTGGCGACTACGCCACCCGCGACCTCGGCATCGAGGTGCTGGCGTGGGACTGCTACAACTACGGCGCCCGCCAGGGGGACTACCTACCGCCTGCCGACCTGCTCGAGGCAGCCCGCAAGTCCTCGGCCGAGCTCGGCGCGGGCTGGGGCGTGGCCGAGTTCGGCAGTCTGCTGGTGCCGACGGATGACGGGTCGGACCGCGCAGCCTGGCTCGCCGAAGCGGCCGACTATGCCCGCCGACACGAGGCCGACTTCGTGACCTACTTCGAGGCCACGGTGGGCGGCGACTACCGGTTGTCCGACCCAGCCTCCGCCCAGGTGTGGGCTGAGGAGATGGCCACCTCCCCGGTCGGTTGACGGCCGCTGCTCGCGCCACCCCGCCTCTTGCCGCCAGCCGCCTCTTGCCGCGGGCCGCCCTTTGCCGCGGCAAGATCGACGCTGAACCGGCCAGGACCCGCTCAGCGTCGGATCCTTCGGCGATCCAAGGGTCCAGGCTAGTGGGCGCCGTCCCGCGTCATGACGGCCTTGACGGTGCGCAGCGCGATCGAGACGTCGCGGGAGGCGCGCCAGTTGTCGACGTAGTCGGTGTCGATCCGCACCGACTCCTCCCAGGTGAGGTTCGAGCGCCCGCTCACCTGCCACAGGCCGGTGAGGCCCGGCTTGACGGTGAGACGTCGTCGGGCAGCCTCGTCGTACGTCGCGACCTCACTCGGCAGGGCCGGACGAGGACCGATCAACGACATGTCGCCCTTGACGACGTTCCACAGCTGCGGCAGCTCGTCGATCGACAGCTTGCGCAGCCACCTGCCCACTCGCGTGACGCGAGGGTCGGACTTCATCTTGAAGAGGCCGCCACCGACCTCGTTGTGCGCCATCAGTTCAGCCAGCCGCTCCTCGGCGTCCTGGTGCATCGTGCGCAGCTTGTACATGGTGAAGGTGGCGCCGTACTCACGAACCCGGGTCTGGCGGAAGATGGCGGGACCGCGCGACGAGCTACGGACCGCCAGCCAGGCGGCGAGCAGCATGGGTGACAGGAGCACCAGGGCAACGAACGCCACCACCCGCTCGACACCGCACTTGAGCTGCGCGATCATGCCGGTCGGCCGGTTGTACGAGACGTCGACGATGAGCCGCCGGCCGAGCTTGCGTACGCGAAGGCGCTCGAGCGCGGTGTTTGTGAGTGGCGTGATGATCGAGATCTGGGTGCCGGTGTCCTCGAGGCCCCACTTGAACTTCGCCAGCTGTTGACCGCCGAGCTGGTCGACGTCGTGCACGGCCACAATGTCGATCGGCATCCGCTTCGCGAGCTCGGGTACGTCGCTGATGCCCCCGAGGACAGGCACGCCCTCGACCTGGTCTCGATCCGCGTCCTGGCTCGAGAGGCACACCCCAACGACGTTGATGAGGGGGAGATCGGCCCACTCCCTGATGGTGCGCGCGGCGCTCTCGGTCCGGCCCACGACGATCACGGCCTCACCGGCCTGGGATCCCAGCACCGCCCGCACACGGGGCCGGGAGAGCATGCTTCGCGTGATGACGGTCACGCCGACCGGTACGGCGGCCGCGACCATCGCAAGCCGCACGTGCCCGACCTGACCGGCAACCGTCGCCGCCACCGTCACCAGCAGCAAGAGGTTCGCCCCGAAGCGGAGGTAGGGCCGCTGGTCGACGAGGTCGGCCACCCGACCGGCGCGTTCGGCCATCAGGCTGCTGGCAACCAGCCAGCAGACGGCGACCAGGCCGATGACAAGCACGCCCGAGACGAGCGCCACCGCGCTCAGCACTACCGCCGTGAAGGCGTCGATCAGCAGTGCGCAGGACCGGACCAACTGGAACTCACGGTGCTGCTCCTGCCGGGTCGCGCGGGCGTGCTGCTCGGCGCGTCGCCGGCGGAGCTGCAGCCGGACCGGCACCCCTCCCTCGAACGGGTGTTCCAGGGGGGTCGGTCGCGGCGCGGGCAGCTTCATGGGACGGATCGCAGAGCGCAGGCCCGGGGAACCCAGCGCGGAGTCCGCGCCGCGTGCTTCGGGGTAATCCAGCGAACCAACCATTTCGATCTCTCCCCCGAGATCTCGGTCGGCCACTGGAACAGCGGCCGAGCATCTGCGAAATTCCTGCGGAAGCCATAACGATAGGGGCGCTGCGCAGTAACAATCAGCGAGATCACGCGATCAGACGCAATGAAACACGCAGCGTGAACGCTGATCCAGGAAATGTCGTCGTAAAATGGACATTACCCGGTCAGATCTTCGTCCGGGTCAGGACGACATAGCCGCTATGCCTGATCGGTGTCTCTTGCTGTTCTATACCCTTCATTTCGCACTCTAGTCACACCGCAGCGGGCCTCGGGCGGGCCCGCTAGCCGCGGGGCCGCGGCAGCGACTCCTGTGCGTCCAGCCAGGCCCGGACGGACTCGTTGTGCTCGCCGAGCCGCGGTGGCGGAAGGTGCGACGCGCGGCCTCCGGCGAAGGGTAGCTCGTCGAACCGGAGCGGAGGCCCGGGTAGCTGCACCGGCCCGGACGCACCCTGGTCGACCTCGATGAGCAGTCCCTGCGCCCGCGTCTGGTCCCAGCCGTAGACGTCGTCGAGAGTGCGGACCTTGCCAGCGGGCACACCTGCTTCGGCCAGCAGCGGCAGCCAGTGGCCGGAGGCCTTGCCGACCAGTTGCTGTTCGATGAGGGTAACGAGCTCGTCGCGTCGACGGACCCGCCGCTCGTTGGTGCGGAATCGTTCGTCGTCGGGGTCTAGCGCGACGAGTGGGGCGAAGGCCCGCCACAACCCCTCGCTGCCGCAGGCGACCTGGATGGGCGCATCAGCGGTGTGGAAGAGCCCGTACGGCGAGATGGAGGGGTGGTGGTTGCCGATCGCCCGCGGCACCTCCCCCGCCACCGTCCACATCGTGCCGTGGTAAGCGTGCACGCCGACGATGGCCGCCAGCAGGCTGGTGCGCACGACCCGGCCTCGCCCGGTGGCGGCGCGCTCGTGCAGGGCGGCGAGGACGCCGTATGCGCCGTACATCCCGGCGAGCAGGTCCCCGATCGGGACGCCGACCTTGGTGGGCTCGTGCGGACCGGGACCGGTGAGGCTCATCAGACCGGCCTCGCCCTGCGCGATCTGGTCGTAGCCCGACCGTCCTCCCTCCGGGCCGTCATGACCGAAGCCGGTGATCGACATGATGACGAGCCTCGGATTGATGGCATGCAGCTCGGTGACCGAGAAGCCGAGCCGGTCCAGGACGCCGGGCCGGAAGTTCTCCATTAGCACGTCGGCCTGGGCCACCAGGCGACGCAGGAGGTCCTTCCCTTCCTCGGACTTGAGGTCGGCGGTCACCGACTCCTTGTTGCGGTTGCAGCTCATGAAGTACGTCGACTCGCGGTCGCTGCCCTGGCCCACGAAGGGCGGCCCCCAGCCGCGGCTGTCGTCCCCGCCCCCCGGCGATTCGACCTTGATGACCCGAGCGCCGAGATCGCCCAGCATCATGGCCGCATGCGGCCCGGCCAGCGCCCGGGTGAGGTCGACCACGACGATGTCGCTGAGCAGTGTCGTCACCCGCCCGACTCTACGGCCCGCCTCCGCCGCCCCCTCTCCCCTTCCCGTCGACCCGTCAGGTTCTTCCCGCCGACCTGTCACGTTGTTGCGTGGGATCCAGCAGCGCCCCGCCGATCGTCCGGCTCCGACCCCGGAACTCCGCGACCACCCGATCGCCGCAGCTGATCCGGACGTCGTAGATGCCGTGCCGACCGGATCGGAACCGTTCCTCCGCGACAGCTGCCAAGAGGTCGCCTTCGTACGCCGGCGCCACGAAGACGATGTCGCATGCCTGCGCAACGGTGCGCTCGTTGTAGGAGTTGCAGGCGAAGGCAAACGCCGAGTCGGCCAGGGTGAAGATGATGCCCCCGTGGCAGAGGGCGTGGCCGTTGGTCATGTCTGGCCGCACGACCATGCTGAGGCGTGCTGCGCCGGCGGCGACGTGGTCGAGCGTCATCCCCAGACCCGCCGACGCTGCATCGTCGATCCACATCGCCTCCGCACAGCGACGCGCCAGCTCGTCGGGTGTCACAGCGGCTTCTCCAGCATCACGGTCTCGTGACCGTCGACCTGGACGAGATGCCCCAGCTCGCGGTAGCCACGGGCACGGTGGAAGGCGAGCGAAGGCTCGTTGGGCGGGTCGGAGTTGACCTCGCACACCATTCGACCGTGGCGCCCCGCACGGGACTCCATCTCGTCGTACAACAGCCCCGCGATGCCGCGGCGGCGATGGTCGCGATCGACGGCGATGCGGTCGAGGTAGAGGAAGTCGTCGAAGCGCGCCGAGTGCCATGCGTAGTTGACCGAGTCGTACGACGTACCGGGCGCGAAGGCGAGAGCAAAGCCCGCCACCCTCCCGGCAAGATCACACACCAGCGCATGGCGGGTCATCGCGCGCAGCAGGTCGAGTCGTGCCGCGTCGAGCGGCGCCAACATCCGGACCGACTCGGCGTTCAGCCGCAGGGCGGCATCGACGTCGGCATCGGTGAGCGGACGGATCTGCACCTCTGGACCATGCCATGCCCACCCCCGAAATCCCAGCCTGGTGGGTACACGCTGATCAACCCCCAGGTTGTGACGAGTAGGCTCCCCGACGTACGTCGTCTGTCACATCACAACGAGGTGAGCCAGCCATGAGCCACGCTGATCGCACCCTGTTCGACCGCCACCGCGACACCCTCGACCGGGCGGTCGGCGCCATCAGCACGCGGGAGTACTTCAGTGCCTACCCCGAGTCGCCGAGTCCGCGCGTGTACGGGGAGTCGGCGGCTGCGGACGGTGCCAAGGCCTTCGAAGCGCTACTGGGCCAGGGCTTCCCGCTGGAGACGCCCGGCGCCGAAGGAACGGTGGCGACCGAGAAGTCACCGTTCGGCAAGCCGCTCGAGGTGGCCTACCCGCGGGTGACGCCGGACGGCGTACCCACGCTCCTCCACGCCGCCTCGGAGGGAATGCGCGCGTGGCGCGACGCAGGCATCGACGCTCGTGTCGGGGTGGGCCTGGAGATCCTCGCCCGCCTGCACGCCCGCGTGTTCGAGCTCGCCAATGCGGTGCAGCATACGTCTGGGCAGGCGTTCGTCATGGCCTTCCAGGCCGGCGGCGCGCACGCACTCGACCGCGCGCTGGAGTCGATCGCTTACGCGTACGTCGAGATGACCCGGGTCCCGGCCACCGCCATCTGGGAGAAGCCCGGACGGGACGCACCGATCCGGATGGAGAAGACCTTCACCGTCGTGCCTCGCGGGGTTGCCCTGGTCGTCGGCTGCAACACCTTCCCGACGTGGAACTCCTGGCCCGGCCTGTTCGCCTCCCTCGTTACCGGCAACGCCGTCGTGGTCAAGCCGCATCCTGGCGCGGTACTGCCGCTGGCCATCACGGTGCAGGCGGCGCAGGAGGTGCTTGCCGACGCCGGCTTCGATCCCAACCTGGTGACGCTGGCCGCCGAGGACCCCGCGGACGGGCTGGCGGCCGTGCTCGCCGTGCGCCCCGAGGTCAAGCTGATCGACTTCACCGGCGGCAACGCCTTCGGCGACTGGCTCGAGGCCAATGCCCGGCAGGCGATCGTGTTCGCCGAGAAGGCCGGCGTCAACGCGGTGATCCTCGACTCGACCGACTCCTTCAAGGGGATGTGCTTCAACCTCGCCTTCTCGCTGGCCCTCTACACCGGCCAGATGTGCACCGCCCCGCAGAATCTCTTCGTGCCGTCGAGCGGGATCGACACCGACGAGGGCCACAAGACCGTCGACGATCTCATCGCCGGACTCGAAGCCTCGCTGGGCAAGCTGGTCGGCGACGACGCCCGCGCTGTCGAGCTCTTGGGCGGCGTGGTCAACGGTGACGTCCTGCAGCGGCTGTCCGGTGTGGCCGGCTCCGGAGGACGTGTGGCGATCGCCTCGCGCGAGGTGCAGCATCCGTCCTACCCCGACGCCGTCGTGCGTACGCCCACCGTCGTGGTGCTCGGGTCGGACGCGTCGGCGACGTACGAGCAGGAGTGCTTCGGCCCAGTCGCCTACCTGATCACGACGGCGTCGACGGAGGAGTCGATCGAGACGCTCCGTCGCACAGTCAGTGAGCACGGCGCGATGACGGCTGCGGTCTACACCACCAGCGACGACGTCGTGCGGGCGGCCCGCGAGGCGGCGCTCGACGCCGGCGTGGCACTGAGCGAGAACCTGACCGGCCAGGTGTTCGTCAACCAGTCGGCGGCGTTCAGCGACTTCCACGGCACAGGTGCCAACCCGGCGGCCAACGCGACGTACACCGACGGAGCGTACGTCGCCAGCCGGTTCCGCTTCGTGCAGTCCCGCCGCCACATCTGATGAGTTGTCAGAACCCAGTTGCCCTAGGGGGCAACTGGGTTCTGACACGGTGGGTGGCGAGGATTGGGACGCCCAGGGCGATGAGATCGACGGCAATGTCCTCCTGCTCGTAGCGCGCCTCTGTCGCGGTTGCCCGCAGCACGTGTCGACTTCGAGTGACGATCTTTCGCTGACGCTTGATGTCGGCGTCCCAATGGACGGCTTCCCTGTGGTGTGATCCATCGATCTCGAGTACGACGACGGTCCCGTCACCCAGATCCCACTCGCAGTCCAGGTAGCGAACTCTCCCGGACCGATCCCGCCGCCTTCGTTGTCGGTGTGGCGGCGCGAGTCCGAAGCGGCGACACATTCTGGCGGCGTCGATCTCGCTCATGGCTTGTGCACCCCCTTCGATGTCGAACAGGGCCAGGCGCATGGCCTTGCGATGACGCACGTGGCCGGCCTCGTCAAGTGCCGCGTGAAGCCGCGAGACCTGGCAGACCCGCTGTTGTACGACCGATGCCATCATGCTGACGGCGAAGCGCGGCCAGGGCTGCCATGCGCCGGCATCCACGGCTGACCGATGGACCTCGGTGCAAGGGATGCCGCGGTACTCTCGGACGTCATCGAGGTCGAACCGTCGGGACTCATGCACCACGATCTTGGGCAAGGGCGTCGTCTTCGCGCCACGCGGCACCACGATGTGGACCGGCTTGGCCTCCCGAGCGAAGCCGTGGAAACCCGCGCTCTCGAGGGCAGAATGACACGCCAACGCAGACACTGGCTGAGCGTCCAGGACGGCTATCCACATCCACTGGTCACGGTTCGGCTCGTGGTTGTGCAGCAGGACAACCGATGACGTGACAGCGGACCACCGACCGGCGTTGACTTGTGCGGTGATCAGCTTGTGCGTCGCGCCGAGCCCGCACAGTTGCACCCGAGTGACCACGCCGCACTGTCGCGAAGCGAGGTCGGCAAGCCCCGGGAGTCGGCCTTGGCTGACGAACATGCGCCTCATGCTCGTCGTCCCAAGGCGGCGGCAGGTGGTTGACCGGCAACCTGTGGAAACAGACCCTCGACTTGTCAGAGCCCAGTTGCCTCCGGGGGCAACTGAGATCTGACAGGTGGGATCATGCCCAACCGGGTCACAGGGTGGCCAAGCACACGCCCGAGGCGGTCAGACCGTGCCCGTGTCACTGCTAGGATGGGCAATAGCCAAGGCGACGTGTCACCTCGTCATGAGGAAGATGCGCCGCCTTCTTTGTGCCCGTCGTCGTTTGCGTGGTCGTCTCGGCCTCGCCCTCTGTTCTCGGGTACCGCTCGTCCCCTCGGCTCGCCGATCGCGCCCTGTCGCGGCCCCGGTTGCGGACGACCCGATCGACAGAGAGCAGCTCGACGTGTCCGTCGACTCCACCATGCCCGCAACACCCATCTCCACAACGCCCGCACCAGCCGCAGCCCACACCACGCGCACGTTCGCCGACCTCGGCGTCCCACGTCCGCTGGGCAAGGCTCTGGCGCGCGCCGGCATCACCACGCCGACGGCGGTCCAGGCTGCCGTCATCCCCGACGCGATGGGCGACGCCGACGTGCTCGGCCGCGCCGCCACCGGATCCGGCAAGACGCTTGCCTTCGGTCTCCCCATCCTGGCGAAGCTCTCCGGCGGCCGGAGCCAGCCGAAGTCGCCGCGCGCGCTCATCATCGTTCCGACGCGCGAGCTCGCCAACCAGGTGCGCACGTCCCTAGAGCCGTTGGCGCACTCCCTCGGTGTCAAGGTCATGGCGGTGTACGGCGGCACGCCGTACGACCGTCAGATCAAACGCCTCCGGTCAGGGGTCGACGTGGTCGTGGCCACGCCGGGCCGCCTCGACGACCTCATCAAGCGCGGCACCTGCCGGCTCGACCGGGTCGAGGTGACCGTGCTCGACGAGGCCGATCACCTGTGTGACCTCGGCTTCTTCCCGACCGTAAGCGCTCTGGTCGCCAAGACGCCCGCGGGCGGGCAGCGGATGCTGCTGTCGGCCACGCTCGACGGTGACGTCGATCGGTTGGTCCGCACGCATCTGGTCGATCCGGTGACCCACGACTGCGACCCTGACCAGGGCCAGCCAGATCTCACCCATCACGTGCTCGTCACCGCCGGCCCCGACAAGATGTCGTCGATCGTGTCGCTGCTGGAGGCCAATCCGCGCTCGATCGTCTTCACCCGCACCCGGCGGGGCGCCAGCAATCTGGCGACCAAGCTCGCGGCGCATGGCGTGTCGAGCGTCGATCTGCACGGCAGCCTCAGCCAGCGCGCCCGGGAGCGCAACCTTCGCAAGTTCCAGAAGGGGGATGCCGAGGTCGTCGTCGCTACCGACGTGGCCGCGCGCGGCATCCACGTCGACGGCGTCACCCTCGTCGTCCACTACGACGCGCCGTCGGAGCACAAGGCCTACCTGCATCGCAGCGGCCGCACCGCACGCGCCGGTAGCTCCGGCTCCGTGGTCACGATGACGACGCCTCAGGAGGTCCGCTCCGTCATGCGACTCCAGCGGACGGCGGGCGTGTCGGCACTGCACCACGACATCCAGACGGCACCGCAGCCGATGACCGCAGCGGCGCTGGCCGCCAGCGGCAGGCCTGCCGAGTCCGTCAAGGTTCCTGCTGACGCGGGCCGCCGGAGCACCGGAGGCGCCGGCGCGCGCCGCGGTCGTCGGCACGACGCCCGCCCCGGATCGTCCGGTTCCGCGCGCGGTCGCGGTCGTGCCGGGTCACGTGACCGGTACGCCGATCGGGGCCGGTCCCGTGCCCGCACCCCCAAGGGCGGCCGCTGAGGCCACCGCGATGCCCGGCCGGCACCGAATGAGCGCGGCAGCGCGCTGCGAGTCGACCGCCGCAGTGGTGTGAGCCGCGCCGCGTGGCTGTCCGGCGTACCCGGGTGTCACGGAGATCGGGCCTGGGTACAGTCCTCGCAAAGGTCGCATCTCACCCGAAGGGAGCCGGACATGGCTATCGGTCTCGGAGTTGTGCTCATCGTGGTGGGCGCCATCATCTTGTGGGCGCTCAACCTCGATCTGTCCTGGGTCGAGGACAGCACGCTCGGTTGGATCCTCATCGTCGCCGGCATCCTCACGGTGATCCTGTCGCTGGTCGTCAACGCGCAGCGCGGGCGTCAACGCACGACCCACGTCGAGGAGCGGCGGTACGACGCCTGACCTCAAGGTCCTCGCCTGCGGGTACGACGCGCGCCTCTGCCCGTCGTACGACGGGCAGAGGCACCAGGACCTGCGTACCGCGCGAAATCAACCAAGGCCCGTCGCGCGGCGGCACGGCGGCGAGCCGAGTGCGACAGCCTGCGATCAGAAGCCGGCCTCGTCGAGCTCCATCGGCAGCAGGTCGGTAGCCTCCGCGATCGCTCGCTCGGCGGTCACCTTCGGCAGCACGGTGCGCGCGAAGAACTGCGCGGCGGCCACCTTGCCCTCGTAGAACGCCTGATCTCTTTCCGACACGTCTCCGCCAAGGGCGCTGAGCGCGACCTCGGCCTGCCGCAACAGCAGGTAGGAGCAGACCACGTCACCGAGCACCATCAGCAGCCGCGTCGTGTTGAGGCCGGCCTTGTACAGGTTGTTCAGGTCGCCACCCTCGGCCTGCGGGTTGCTCGCCATCAGGTGCCCGATCATCGTGCCGACGATCCCCTGGGCGTCCTCGAGCGCCGTGGTCAGCAGCGCGCGCTCGACCTTGAGTCGACCGTTCCCTGACTCGCGGCCGAGGAAATCACCGATCTCCGTCGCGAGCAGGCCGAGCGCCTGGCCCTGGTTCCTGACGATCTTGCGGAAGAAGAGGTCCATGCCCTGGATCGCGGTGGTGCCCTCGTAGAGCGTGTCGATCTTGGAGTCGCGCACATACTGCTCGAGGGGATAATCCTGCAAGAAGCCGGAGCCACCGATGGTCTGCAGCGACTCGGTACCGAGCAACACCCAGGCACGCTCGGAGCAGTAGCCCTTGACGATCGGCAGCAGCAGGTCGTTGACCGCCTCGGCTGCCTCGTCCCTCTCGCCGCGCGCCGTCGCCTGGAGGACGGTGTCCTGGAACGTCGCGGTGTAGAGGACGAGCGCGCGCAGCGCCTCGCTGAACGACTTCTGCGTGAGCAGCGAACGCCGTACATCGGGGTGGTGGGTGATGGGCACCCGTGGGGCGGACTTGTCAGCCGACCGGGTGAGGTCGGCACCCTGGACCCGACTCTTGGCGTAGTCGAGCGCGTTCAGGTAACCCGTGGACAGGGTCGACATCGCCTTCGTTCCGACGAGCATGCGGGCGCCCTCGATGATCTGGAACATCTGCGCGATGCCGTCGTGGACGTCGCCGAGCAGCCAGCCCTGGGCAGGCTCGTTCTCCCCGAAGGTGAGCTCGCAGGTCGTGGAGACCTTCAGCCCCATCTTCTTCTCGACGTTGGTCGCGTAGACACCGTTGCGCTCACCGGTCAGTTCCCCAGTCTCGAGATCGAAGTGGTTCTTGGGCACGACGAAGAGCGACAAGCCCTTGGTGCCCGGCCCGCCAGCGCCCTCGACACCGACCGGACGCGCGAGCACCAGGTGGACGATGTTCTCGGTCATGTCGTGCTCACCGGACGTGATGAACCTCTTGACGCCCTGGAGGTGCCAGCTGCCGTCGTCCTGCGGCACCGCCTTGGTGCGGCCCGCGCCCACGTCTGACCCCGCATCCGGCTCGGTGAGCACCATCGTCGAGCCCCACCGGCGCTCGATCATGTGGCGGGCGATCTGCCGGTCCCGCTCGGTGCCGTTGCGGTGCACGATGTAGGCGAAGTTGGGTCCGGTCGAGTACATCCACACGGAGGGGTTGGCGCCCAGCACCATCTCGGCGGCCGACCAGATGATCGATGCAGGGGCCGGGGTCCCACCGAGCTCGGTCGGCAACTGCAGCCGGTACCACTCGGCGTCCATGTAGGCGTGGAAGCTCCGCGCGAAGCTCTCCGGCATGGTCACCGACTGCCCCTCGGCGTCGAACACCGGCGGGTTGCGGTCGCCGTCCTCGAATGACGCCGCCAGCTCCTCTCGGCACAACCTCTCGACCTCGTACAGGATCTCTCGAGCGGTGTCGGAGTCGATCTCGGCGAACGCGCCACTGCCGAGCACCTCGGAGCGCCCGAACACCTCGAACAGGTTGAACTCGATGTCGCGCAGGTTGCTCTTGTAGTGGCTCATCGTCGGTGTCTCCATCGCTCGCGGGCCGCTGTGAGTACGTCGTCTACTCGTCAGTAACTTCAGTATCGTACTCGCAAGTAGCAAACACAAGCGGTTCGCCACCACACGTGACGTGCGCCACCTCAGGGCCGCTCAGCCCTCCAGTCCGCAGCAGGCCCGTCCGTCGTCCAACCCGCGAAAGGATCCGACCACGCCGGGCTTAGGTACCCCACTGCGGTCGGATCTCTGGGTGGGTGCCGCGCCGCCTGTGCCCGCGGGTCCACGAGCAGTTCTGACAAACTTGGCGCATGCGAGTGTCCGCCAAGTCCGACTACGCGCTGCGGGCCCTCATCGAGATCGCCACCCGCGGTGACGCCGGACCGGTGTCCGCGGAGGAGATCGGACGGCTCCAGGACGTCCCGCACAACTTTTTGCAGGCCATCCTCGCCGACCTTCGCAGGGCCGGCATCGTGCGCAGCGTCCGCGGCCAGAGCGGTGGCTGGAAGATGGCCATGAGCACGTCCGAGGTGACCGTGGCGGACATCATCCGGGCCGTCGACGGCCCGCTGGTCAGCGTCTACGGCCTGCGCCCGGAGGCGGTGTCGTACAACACCTCCGCTGACGTGCTCCAGCTGGTGTGGATCGCCGCGCGCGCCAACCTGCGCGAGGTGTTCGAACAGGTGACCGTCGAGATGCTGGCGGCAGGAAAGTTGCCCGACGGCGTCGCCAAGCTGACCAAGGACGACGACGCCTGGCGGCCGCACTGAGCTCGACAGGTGCAGTAGTTTCGGGCGCATGGGTGACCTAGCGGGGCGGCCGCCGGACCCGGGCGTAGCGACCGAGCTTGCCCGGCTCCGAGCCAGCATCGACAACCTCGATGCCGCCTTGGTCCATCTGCTGGCGGAGCGCTTCAAGTGCACCCAGCAGGTGGGCGTGCTGAAGGCGGCGAACGGAATGCCGCCGGCCGACCCGGACCGCGAGGCCCGCCAGATCGGTCGGCTGCGCCGGCTGGCCGCCGACGCGAAGCTCGACCCCGAGTTCGCCGAGAAGTTCCTCGGGTTCGTGGTCGCCGAGGTGCTGCGACACCACGAAGCCATCGCCGGTCCGGGTGAGGAGTGAGTCGTGGGTACGTCGCCGGACCGCCTCACCCGGATCAACCCGCCAGCTCTGCACCCGACACCTGGCTATCACGACGTGACCATCGTCGACACCGGGCGCACCGCGCACCTCGCCGGGCAGTGCCCGCTCGACGCTGCAGGCGACCTGGTCGGCGAGGGCGACCTGGCTGCGCAGATCGACCAGGTGGTGGCGAACTCGCTGGTGGCGCTGACCAGCGCCGGTGCCGAGCCCGCAGACGTCGTACGGTCCGTCATCTACGTCGCGAGCGTGCACAGGGACGACCTCTCGCAGACCTGGCAACGCCTCCACGTCTCGGCGCTCGGGCCAGCCTTCAGCACTGCAAGCACCCTGCTGGGGGTGACCCAGCTCGGGTATCCCGGCCAGCTCGTCGAGGTGGACCTGACGGCGGCGCTGCTGTGAGCGAACTCCACCGACCGGCGGTGTTCGTGCTCGTTGGCGGACAGCCCGGCTCCGGCAAGACCACCCTGGCCCGCGCAGTGGCAGCCGCCCTTGACCTTCCCCTGCTGGTCAAGGACGAGGTCAAGGCAGCCTTGCAGGATCATCTGGGAGACGCGACCGATCTGGCCGAGTCCCGGCGCTTCGGCGAGGCGGCCGTGGTGGCGCTGCTTGCCGCAGCCGCCGGCTGCCGGGCAGGCGCCGTCGTCGACAGCACCTGGTATCCCTACGCCCAGCCCTGGGTCGACCGGTTGCCAGGTCCGAAGGTCGAGGTGCGCTGCGTTGTGCCGCCGGAGGTGGCCGAGCGGCGGTTCGCCGATCGCGCGCACGATCCTCGGGACTTCGCTGTCGAGCGCGATCGAGCGGACGTGTGGGGCGCTGCGGTGCAGCCTCTCGGGGTCGGCCCGCTGGTCGAGGTGGACACGTCAGCCGAGG
Source organism: uncultured Actinomycetota bacterium (assembly GCA_963830495.1). GTDB lineage: Bacteria > Actinomycetota > Actinomycetes > Propionibacteriales > Nocardioidaceae > CAWHMS01. Next base: position 478,805 of record CAWHMS010000002.1, read on the forward strand.
TGGACATCGAGCGGGTGGTGGCGCGGATCCTAGCGGTCATCGGACCGGGTGCCGACGGCCACGTGACGGTGCTCGGGCAGATCTACGGGCTCGTCTCCTCGGTCGTGCGCGGCCTGTCCGACGCCGACTACGCGCGGCCCACGCGTGCCAGTGCCTGGACCGTGCAGGATCTGCTCGTGCATATGCTCGCCGATGCCAGACGCGCGCTGGTCACGTTCGCGACCCCGACCACGGCGGCGCCCGACGTCGATGCGACGACGTACTGGCTCGACTACAACCCTGCCTCGGGTGAAGAGAACGCCGCCCACGCCGACTTCATCCGCACGATGTCGTCGGCCTACTCGCAGCCGCAATGGGTGCGGGAGCTCTGGCTGGAGACGTCGTCGGCAGCCGTGCGAGCAGCAGCCGGGTGTGCCCATCCGGTCGTAGCCACCCAGGGCCACGCCCTCACGCGCGCCGACTTCGTCGCGACACTCGTCCTCGAGGCCACCGTGCACTACCTCGATCTCACTCTCGAGGTCGCGGACGCACCTCCCCCGCCCGAGGCAGCCGTCGACCTCACGCTGGCAACGCTCGACGGTCTGCTTGGTGCGCCGCGCCCGTCGTGGGACCCGGTCGAGTACATCCTCAAGGGAACTGGGAGAGCGCCGCTGACCACCGAGGACCGGGGGACCCTCGGAGATCAGGCGGACCGGATGCCGCTGCTTGGCTGACCGTCCCGCCAGACGAGGCTCCTTCGGTCAGGGTTTGCGGGCGCGGATGATGGCCCCGTGCATGCCCGGAACGGCTTCGTGGGTGAACTCGACCTCGGCATCGGCGAAGCCGGCGGTCTCGAGCCCCCGGAGGTACTCCGACCTCGACAGCGCGCCCGCGATGCAGCCCGTGTACGAGCCCAGCTCGGCACGCTCAACGGGGCTCAGGCCGTCGTCGGCCACCACGTCGGAGATGCCGATCCGACCACCCGGTGCCAGCACGCGGAACATCTCGGCGAGCACGGCCGGCTTGTCGACGGACAGGTTGATCACGCAGTTGGAGATGACGACGTCGACGGCCTCGTCCGGCAGCGGCACGGCCTCGATCGTGCCGCGCAAGAACTCCACGTTGGTAGCCGCGGCTCTCGCTGCATTGGCCCGGGCCAGCTCGAGCATCTCGTCGGTCATGTCGACGCCGTACACGAATCCGCCGGGGCCGACCCGTCGTGCCGAGAGCAGTACGTCGATGCCGCCGCCGGAGCCGAGGTCGAGGACGCGCTCACCGGCCTGCAGGGCAGCGACCGCGGTCGGATTGCCGCAGCCGAGACTCGCTGTGAGCGCCTCGGCGGGGATGGCAGCTTGCTGGTCGGCGTCGTACAGCCCGGCACCGAAGCGGGAATCGACGTCGGCCGCGCCGGAGCCGCAGAAGGCTTCGGACCCGCAGCAGGACTCGGTCGTCTCGAGCACGGCGGCGTTGTGCGCTCCCACGCGGACCTGCTGCGCGGCGGCGGCGTAGCGCAGCCGCACCTGCTCGACGAGTTCTTGATCGGCGGTCATGAGACCCTCCAGTGCTCGGTATGCGCGACCTGACGAATCGATGATGCTCGATGCATCGATTGATGTCAATGCTTGTGCCACACTGGGGAGATGACGACCACGCTGCCACTCACGCCCGACGACATCGCGGCCTGCTGCGTGCCGGTGTCGAGCGGCCCGATCGACGTAGAGTCCGCCGAGCGGCTGGCCCGGATGTTCAAGGCGCTGGCCGACCCGACCCGCGTCCGGCTGCTGTCGATGATCGCCGCGGCATCAGACGGCGAGGGCTGCATCTGTGACCTGACCGAGCCGGTCGGGCTGACCCAGCCGACGGTGTCGCATCACATGAAGGTGCTCGTCGATGCCGGCCTGGTGACGCGCGAGCAGCGCGGTCGGTGGGCGTACTACCGCGTGGTCGAATCGACCTTCGACGGCCTCAGCGACGTCCTGCGCAGCCGGACCCGAGTGAGCTGATCACGCCGTCTCGCTGGGGCGGTCACTGCGTGAGGGTCGGCTGGAGGCAGCCCACGCCGCCGGCGAAGTCCGTGCTGTCGGCGGTGGCTGTCGCGGCTGGGGGTGTTGACCAGGGTGTTGCGGCCCGCAAGGTAGGTCCCCGCGCCGGTGTAGCCCGGGAGGCGAACGGTGCCGTCATTGCGCTGACGTACTCGAATGTCGCCCCCGGCCATGGTCCCACCCAGGGAGTGTGTGAACGTGTTCCGCAGGGCCGCAGACCCGTCTTCCACGGTCACACGCAGTTTGAGGCAACGGAGAAGAAGCGCCGGGAGTGCTGTCTCTTGGGTGACACCGTCATGGAGTCGCGCCGGGGCGGCGGCTCGCTCTGGATTCCAGCCGTGATCTGCGCTGTCATCGCCGGGTCCGGAGTCCGCTCATGGAGGAAGGGCGATCCTCAGTCGGACGAGAGCTCTGCTCTGCCTAGGAAAGAGCCGTGAAGGTCGCCCATACCGACTTCGCCCGACCAGGCCCCACGGTGACGCCCCAGTCTCTGCTCAAGAGATCGACGATCAAGAGCCCGCGCCCGCCTGAGTTCCACACTGTCTGCCGCCGCTCGCGTGGCAGGTCCAATGAACCGTCCTGCACCGTCAGCCGCACGACATGAGATCTCTGCTCGATGCGCACGACCAACGGTGTGCTCCCGTACGTGATCGCGTTCGTGACCAACTCACTGACAACGAGCCTCACGTCGTCCACGAGATAGAACAATGCGTGGTCGGCAAGGTGGCGGCAGATGAAGTCCCGGGCCTTGGACGCGCTGAGAGCGTCGTGGGCAAGGACGGTCTGGTCGGACCAACTGGAAACCTGTCCCACCTGCCCACACCCGTCAGAGAAATTTGGCGAGGCCGCCCCGGCGGGGTCTGGGCTGTAAGAGACACTCGGTTGGCACGCTACTACGACCCTCCCAGAACCGAAACCCAGCGCGGACGCTCGACTTGCCTGAGCGCGATCCGGCGATGAGCCGAACTGCACAGGAGTGCGGAGCTGCGAAGGCGGTTGGAGCGAGCCCCCGGCTGACGGTCCCACACCCGCGACTGGCGTAGGGGCTAGGCTGGAGCAAAACCTCGAGGTCGGCACCCCGGAATGGCTTCCAGGCAACACCCGCCGCCGAGGGGGTCGACGCATCAAGACAACGCAGCAGATCCTGGCTTCGATCAACGCTGACGGCCGCCCGCTGGGCGAGCAGTTGTGCCTGGATTGCTCCCGGGCCCTTGACCTCGACGGGGCCGCGCTGACGCTCATGAACGACGACGGTCAACAGGCCGTCATCGCGTCGTCGAACCCGCTCGCGGCGCGGATGGAAAACCTGCAGTTCGAGCTCGGCGAAGGACCGTGTCTGGACGCGTCGCGAGAGAACAGGCCCGCCCTGCACTCCGACCTTGCCGCGGACGCTGGCAGCCGTTGGACAGTCTTTGGTCCTGCTGCTCTGGAGGCCGGCGTGCGGGCAATCTTCGCGATTCCGCTTCAGGTTGGCGCGGTCCGGCTCGGCAGCCTCGGGCTCTACGGGCGCGAGGCACGCGAGCTGGGCCGGACGCAAATGACCACCAGCTTTGCGTATGCCAACGCCGCGATCGTGGTGCTTCTCCATCTCCAGGCCCAGATGCACCCGATGGAGCAACTGCACCCAAACCTGGGTGATCCGCTCGACCGCCGCGCCGAGGTGCACCAAGCCACCGGGATGGTTTCGGTCCATGCACAAGTAGGACTCATTGAAGCAGTGCTGCTCCTCCGTGCGCACGCATTCACGACCGGTCGTCCACTGCTGGGTGTCGCTCGCGAAGTTGTCGCTGGCCGGCTTCGCATTCACCGGCTAGATGGGAGAGAATGAATGAGGTACGTGTCTCCGACATTCTTCCGATCGATCAGAGGTCGAGCAGGATGAGCACCGAACTTCGGTTGACCCGGGTCTTCGTGGAGCTCGCCGACACCCTCGTCGACGAGTTCGATGCGTTGGACTTCTTGTCGACGCTCTCCGAGCGCTGTGTCGAGCTGCTCCCGGCCGACGCCGCGGGGGTGATCCTGAACGACTTCAGCGGCGGCCTGCACGTGGTCGCCTCGACCAGCGACACCGCCAAGGTTCTGGAGCTTTTCGAGCTTCAGAACGACGAGGGACCCTGCCTGGACTGCTTCAACAGCGGCCGAGCCGTCGTCAACACCGGCCCGGAGGAAGCCGCGACTCGCTGGCCGCAGTTCCACTCTGCTGCGACGACTGTTGGTTATCAGTCGGCCCACGCGATACCGCTACGGCTCCGCAACACCGTCATCGGCGCGATGAACCTCTTCTGCCTCGAGAGCACCCGTCTCGATGAGAGTGAGGTCGCTCTCGGGCAAGCACTGGCGGACATCGCCACCATCGGTCTGCTCCAGGAACGTGCCGTCCACCAGTCGGGGCTGATCGCGGAACAGCTGCAGACGGCGCTCAACAGCCGCATCCTGATCGAGCAGGCCAAAGGGGTCCTGCTGGCGAGCGCGGGTATCGACGTCGACCAGGCCTTCCAGCTCATCCGTGCCTACAGCAGGCGGACCAACCAACCCCTGAAGAAGGTCTCGAACGACGTCATCACCCGGGAGCTGACCGCCGAGGCATTGCGCGCTCAGTAGCCACCTCGCGCTGTGGATGTTCACCTTGCAGGGACCATCGACGTGAAGGCTCCGAGGGCGTAATGTCACCAGAGCGACGCCGCGAGGATGGTTGGTCTGGCATCAACGTTCGTGCGGAGTCCTGTTGGCCGAGACCCCGCCGACGACGTACCAATCCCCTCCTTCGGCGGGGCCTTCGGCCAACACGTCTGCACGGACACCCGTGGGACCCGAACCGGCAGGTCCAGTCGATTCCGCAGCCGATCAGCCGGGCCACGGACAGGTGGGGTCGGAGCACAACAGTCTGAAGAGGGGTGACAGTTGCGGTCCGGCCCCACCGCCCAACTGCCGAGAGACACAGCGGTTGAGCTCGGAGGACCTCAAGATCAGGCTTTGGGTTCGGAGCGGGTGAGGGGAATCGAACCCCCACTGTCAGCTTGGGAAGCTGATGTTCTGCCATTGAACTACACCCGCGCGTCGCCGCGGCTGGCACCGCGACGAGCGCGACGATACTACCCCGAGGCGCCCGCTCTCCGGGATGGCGTCGCCGGCGTACCGGACGGTCATGTGCGCGTGGGTAGGCTCCCTCGGTGGCCATCGTCCTCGCACTTCTCTCCAGTGTGTTCTGGGGCACGGGGGACTTCCTCGGTGGCCTGACGTCGCGGCGCCGGATGGCGATCGCCGTCGTTGGCGGGTCGCAGTTCGCCGGGCTGGTCGTCGTGGGTCTGTACTCCCTGGCCGTGGGCGCCTACCGAGACCCCACCGGGTGGATCCCGTGGTCCATCGCCGCAGGAGCGGTCGGCGCCACGGGGCTGCTCGCGTTCTACACGGCGCTGGCCGCCGGCACCATGGGGGTGGTCTCACCCATCGCGGGACTCGGCGCCATCGTCCCTGTCGTGGTGGGGCTGGCCCAGGGCGAGACGCCGGGACCGCTCACCCTCACCGGTCTGGTGCTGGCGCTGGGCGGAGCGGTGGCGGCGTCCGGCCCGGAGCTGTCGGGCGAGGGCGGCGTACGTCCGGTGCTGCTGGCGGCGTTCGCAGGGATCAGCTTTGGCCTGGTGTTCGTGGCGATCGACAACGGCGCTGAGTCGTCTCCCGAGATGACCATGGTGGGCATGCGGATGACGAGCGTGCTCGGCTTCGTGGTGATCGCGTTGGCGCTACGGAGTGTCGGCGGCCTCACGACACGAGACGCCGTTCCGCTGACCGCGATCGGGGTCCTCGATGTCGGCGCCAACCTGACGTTCGCGTTTGCCACGACAGAAGGATTCGTCTCCGTCGTCAGCGTGTTGGGATCTCTTTACCCGGTCGTGACCGTGGTGCTCGCGCGGGTGTTCTTGCACGAGCGGCTGCGACGGGTCCAGCTGGTGGGGGTGTCGGTCGCTCTTGTCGGCGTTGGCCTGGTGGCCGCCTGACCGGCCGCGCTCGACCCCCTGACCACGGTTGACACTGCGTCAGCCTTCGTCCGAGAAGGACGGGCGGTGCCGACCCGCGGAGGTTCGGACGAATCCTGGCGGCCCGCTGCCAGGGCGCTTCGGTAGTCTCACCGGGTGCTGTTGAGTGACCGTGACATCGTGGCCGAGGTCGAGGCGAAGCGGGTGCAGCTGCATCCCTTCGACGCCGACATGATCCAGCCATCGAGCATCGACGTACGCCTCGACCGCTTCTTCCGGGTCTTCGAGAATCACCGATACCCGCACATCGACCCCGCCGCCGACCAACCGGACCTCACCCGAGCGGTCGAGCCGGAAGGCGACGAGCCGTTCATCCTGCACCCCGGCGAGTTCGTGCTCGGCTCGACGTACGAGGTGGTCACGCTGCCCGACGACGTCGCCGCCAGGCTTGAGGGCAAGTCGTCGCTCGGCCGGCTCGGGCTGCTCACCCACTCGACCGCCGGCTTCATCGACCCCGGCTTCAGCGGGCACGTGACGCTGGAGCTGTCCAACGTGGCCACGCTGCCGATCAAGCTGTGGCCGGGCATGAAGATCGGTCAGCTGTGCTTCTTCAGGCTCTCCTCGCCCACCGCCAACCCCTACGGCAGCGCGAAGTACGGCTCGCGCTATCAAGACCAGCGCGGACCGACCCCGTCCCGGTCGTTCCAGAACTTCCACCGCACCCGCATCTGACCCCTCCGGTCGGGCCTGCCGACGACAAAGGGACCGAAGGCAGCTCGCCTCCGGTCCCTCTGCGGGTGGGTCTGGGGAGTCAGCCGTCGAGCCGCTCCGCCAGCCGCCGCAACATGCGCGCGGTACGAGGGTGGCTGGGTCGCATGGTGGGGTGCTTGCGCTGGGTGCGCTCGCGGATGATCTCGCGGGCCAGGTCGTCGTTGAGGTTCATCGCTGGTCTCCTTGTCGCTGCGTTGTGCACTGCTTCGAGTGTCGTTGGTGGCTTCGGCTTGGTGCTTGATCGGTCTTGCGGCGTCGCCTCACGCGCTCGTTGCCGTCGTTGGGCGGCGTGGCCGGCGTGGCCGGCGAGGTAGGTGGGCGCTCAGGCGCGTTGAAGGACCACATCTCCACTCCCCGTCATGATCGAGACGTCCACGGTCTGTTCGCCGTCCGGAGGTGCATCCGATGCATTCAGCTTGGAGTGCACGTCGCCAGTGGCTGCCATGACGTCGAGGTAGGCGGCAGTGCCGTCGGCAATGCCCAGCAGTACGTCGCCGGAGCCGGTCTTGGCCTTGACCTGTCCCTGCTCGACCCGTTTCATCACCAGGTCTCCTGAGCCGGCGAGAGCATCGATGCCGCGCCCGACCTCCTCGACAATGACGTCGCCGGAGCCGGTCTTGACTCGCAGGTGCCCGTGACTGTTGCTCACCCGTACGTCGCCCGACCCGGTCGAGATGACGGCGTCCTTGTCGACGTCGCCGACGGTCAGGTCCGACGAACCGCCCTTGACCTCCAGCGAGCCGTGCACGTGGTCGAGCACCATGTCGCCGGAGCCGCTGCGCACCCTGGTGTCCTCGGACTCCTCGAGCCTGACGTCGCCAGAGCTCGTCGAGACGTCCGAGTCGCCGAGGGGACCGCGGGTCTCCACGTCGGCCGAGGCCGTCTCCACACTGATACTGCTGGTGGGTGGCAGCTGGATCCGCGCGCTGATCTCGCCCTTGCGGCCGAAGAGCCCGCCGCCACGACTCCGCGGGATCAGGACGCGGATGTCGTCGCCGTCCTGCTCCACCCGGGCTCGACTCACCAGCTCCTCGGCATGGCTGTCGTGCGGCTCGAGCTCGACGGTCGCCTCTCCGGTATCCGTCGCCACGATGTCGATCCGGCCGACGTACAGCTCGATCCTGAGGTGGACCGGCCGTGGGGTCGCGAACGTGTGCATGCGTGTCTCCTCGCTCATCGCACCCACCCCTGGATGCGCTTGTTGGATGCGCGGTTGCGGCCGGGCGCTCCTGGCCCGAATCCGAACCCCGTGTTGACATTGATGTTGATCTCGGCCGTCGCCGCGCGGGCGGCGTTGACGAGCCAGGTGTTCAGTGACTGACCGCGCTGAGCGGCAAGCTCCTCTGCCCGCGCCTTGAGCGACTCCGGCAGTCGCAGCGTGATGCGGGCGACCCCTTCGTCCTCGAGCTCCTCAGCAGAGGGTGCCGGCTGCTCCGGCGCCGCCGGAGCCTCGGGAGCGACTGCGCCCGTCACGGCGAAGACCGGCTCGCGGCCGCGGAGCCGGAGCTCGACCGAGACGCCGTCCAGCTCGTTGGTGATCTCCGAGGTCGCCTCGGAGAGGGCGTCCATGAGCATGAGCCGCACCGACGGGTCCATGGCCATGGCGAGCCGCTCGGCGGCCTGGCGGGTCTCCTCGCCGGCTGCCTCGGCCGCGTGCGCTAGGTCCCGGCGGAGCGCCTCGACGAAGGGGCTGATGTCCATGTCCACCACAGTGACACCATTGTGGTGTCATGTCAACACCGTAGTGACAGGATCTGTGAAACGCCAGGTCAGAACTGTGAGACTGGGGTGAAGAGACGTGGGATGTGCCGTGTCTCGAAGACAGGCCCAGCCCCAGGTGCCGCACTTCCCCGGGAAGACACCGCTGTGACGTCGTTCCGCACCTGGCGCTGCGGTCAGGCGAGCGGCCCGCGTCTCACGGCGCTGAGCAGCATCTGGGCGACGTCCAGGATCTCCACCGACTCCTCGGCCGCGCCCGTGGACTGCAGCGATGTCAGCCCGTCCGACATCATCACTCGGCAGAAGGGGCAGCCCACCGCGATCTGCGAGGCGCCGGTGGCCACCGCCTCGGTGGTGCGATTGATGTTGATCCGCTCCCCGACCTTCTCCTCCATCCACATCCGTGCGCCACCGGCTCCACAGCAGAAGGAGCGCGCGTTGTTGCGTGGCATCTCCTTGAAGGTGGCGCCGGGGATGATCGACAAGAGCTCGCGCGGCGGCTCGTAGACCTGGTTGTGCCGCCCGAGGTAGCACGGATCGTGGTACGTGATGGTGGTGCCGTTGACCGACGTGCCCGGGTCGGCGACAGGCGTCAGTCGGCCCGCCCGGACCAGCCGGTTGAGCAGTTGCGTGTGGTGCACGACCTCGAGCTCGAGGCCGAACTGCTGGTACTCGTTCTTCAGCGTGTTGAAGCAGTGCGCGCAGGTCGCCACGACCTTGGTCGCCCCCGCCTCCTTCAGCACCTCGGCGTTCTGCATCGCCAGCTGCTGGAACACGAACTCGTTGCCTGACCGTCGGGCCGGGTCGCCGGTGCAGGTCTCCCCGTCGCCGAGTACGGCGAAGTCGACGCCGGCGGTGTGCAGCAACTCGGCGACAGCCCGGGTCGTCTTCTTGGCCCGGTCCTCGTAGGCGCCGGCGCACCCAACCCAGAACAGCCACTCGACCTCACCGAGGGTTTCCACGTCGGCGCCTACCTGCTTGACATCGAAGGGCAGGTCGTGGGCCCAGTCCATCCTGGCCGTCGGCGCCATGTTCCACGGGTTGCCCTTGTTCTCCATGCCCTTGAAGAGCTGGTTGAGCTCGGCAGGGAAGTTCGACTCGACCAACACCTGGTAGCGGCGCATGTCCATGATGTGGTCGACGTGCTCGATGTCGACGGGGCACTGCTGCACGCAGGCGCCGCACGACGTACACGACCACAACACATCGGGGTCGATGACCGCGCCGCCGGAGGGCCACCACGCATCGCCCTCGGTGGCGCCGACGAGCTCGCGATCGACCTCGGCCATGACGCTGTCGGGGAGGCCGTCGCGCGCGCTCTCGTCGGTCAGCGTGTGGGTGGCCTTGGCGTAGGCGTGATCACGCAGCCCCATCACCAACAGCTTGGGCGACAGTGGCTTCTCGGTGTTCCAGGCCGGGCACTGCGACTGGCAGCGGCCGCACTCCGTGCACGACGTGAAGTCGAGCATCCCCTTCCAGGTGAAGTCCTCGACCTTGCCGACCCCGAAGGCGGTGTCCTCGTCGAGATCCTCGATCCTCTCGAAGTCGATCGGTACGCCGCCGGCCATCATCGGCTGCATGCCTCCCAGCGCTGGCCGGCCGTCGCTTTCGCGCTTGAACCAGATGTTGAACCACGATGTGAACCGGTGCCATGCGACCCCCATCGTGACGTTCTGCGACAGCACGATCAGCCACGCCATCGAGATGACGATCTTGACCATCGCCACCAGCCAGATCAGCGTTGCCAGGGTCGACTCCGACTGCCCCTGCAGCAGCTCGCCCAGCCAACTGGTCAGCGGGAAGTGGAGCCGCTCGGCGTGCTCCGGGTGGTCGCCGTACTGAGCCATCGCGTACTCGAGCCCGCGCAGCGCAAGGATGCACAGCGCCACGCCGAGGATCACCGCCTCGACGAAGTAGCCCTGCCACATCGTCGACCCGAAGAAGCGTCCCCTGTTGCCGCGCACGCGATCTGAGGGACGGCTCGCGCGGTAGCCGATGAACGACACGATCGCCACGAGCATCGCCCAGGCGAAGCCTTCGGTGAGCCACTCGAAGGGGAAGAGGTCGCCGACCACGGGGAGGAGGAACTGCGCGTCGAACAACTGCCCGTAGGCATTGACCAGCGTGAAGAAGAGCAGCCCGAACCCGATGAACACGAACCAGTGGCCGACGCCCACCGCCGTCCACTGCAGCATCCGGGTGTGCGCCAGGGTCTCCGTCGCCATCGTCAGCCAGCGGGCGGCCTTGCGGTCGCTACGGCCGACGGCTGGCTGCCCGGTGCGTATCACGGCGACCATGCGCGCGGCGGCCTTGCCGAAGAGAGCGACGGCGACGACCGTGATGACCAGCGACACCGCGATGGCAACCGGCTGCATGGGCGGGTCTCCCTGCTCTCGAGACTGATCGCGACCCTAGTCGGCGCCTCCTCGCTCGCGCAGCGCCTCGGGGTGTGACAAGAATCTTACTGAGCGGTAACTACGGCCGTGCTCGGCAGGCCGGTGCTCGGATCGACATGGTCGAGCTCGGAGAAATCCTTGACCCGCGCGATCGGGGAGGCCAACAGCCACAGGCAGCACAGCGCGCCGCCCACGGCCGAGATGACCAGCGTCGGCCGGATGCCGAGGCTCGCTCCGAGCACCCCGCCGACCAGCGCGCCGACCGGTCGGACGCCGTAGTTGATCGTGCTGAAGGCGCCCGAGACCCGGCTCCGCATCGAATCCGGGGTGACGCTGGTCTGGATCGAGTTGAGCGGTACGTCGAAGAGCATCACGCCGATCCCCGACACGAACTCGGCGGCCGCCAACACGCCAAAGTTGAGCCAGGTCGGGCCGTCGGCGAGCGCCGGCACAGCCAGTGCCAGCGGGAAGACGACGGCGCCGACGACCGTGACGTGTCCGGCGCCGATCGCTTGCGACAGCCTCGGTGCGAGCAGCGCCCCGAGCAGCGCGCCGGTGGCGCCGATGCCGAAGGCGAGGCCGATCATCCCGGCGGACAGGTGCAGCTCCCGGCTCGCGTACAGCACCAGCAGGGTTGCCCCCACGAACGAGAAGAAGTTGACCGTGGTGGCGGTGGCCAGGCCCGCCCGGAGATACCGGTGCCGAGCCACGAACCGCAGACCCTCGACCGCGCGGCGCCCCAGCGAGAGGGTGTGGTCGACCTCGGGCAACTTCTCGTCGATCCGGATCCGGCTCAGGAAGGCCGCTGAGACGACGAAGGTGACAGCGTCGAGCAACAGTGCAAAGGGTGCTGTCAGCACGTGGATGAGTCCACCTCCGACCGCGGGACCGGCGATGTAGGATACCGAGCGGGTGCTGCTGAGCTTGCTGTTCGCCTCGATGTACTGCGCGCGCTGCACCAGGTTGACGAAGATGGGTTGGCTGCTGGTGTTGAACAGCACCTCCCCGGCGCCGTTGAGCGCGGCCACCACAAGCAGATGGGTGTAGGAGATCGAGTCGAGCAGCGCAGCCGCTGGAATGCTGAGCAGCACTGCGGCCCGGAGCAGGTCGGCGATCACGAGCAGCCGGCGTTTGTGCTGGCGATGGTCGACCCAGCTACCGACGAAGAGGGACAGCAGGTACGGCGCCCATACTGCGGCGGTGAGGACCCCCACTTGCTGCGGGCTCACGTCCAGGGTGACCACCGCGATGATCGGCAGCGCCAGCTCGGTGATCCGGTCGCCGAACTGTGACACCGCCTGGGCTGCCCAGTAGGACCGGAAGCGGCGGTTGCGCCACAGCGATCCACCGCCGCGGCCATCCGCCGGGGTTGTCGAGTCCACCTGCACCCCCGCTGTCGCGCCCGATGAGGGCGTCGGCGCCTCAGTCATCGTCGGCGGTGGCCGGCATCGTGTAGCGAAGGAAGCGCACCGACCTGGCCTCGGGCGGCACCTCGCCGGCGTCCCGACGACGTACATAACGACCCAGGAGCTCGTCGATGGTGCGCTCGATCTCCGCGAGCTCGTCGTGCGTCAGGGGCACGGACGTGTTGGCGCCGCCCGAGAGCGCGCGCCAGTGGTTGTCCAGCCGAGGTTCGACGTCGGCGAACCACCGCTGCATCTCGTGCTCGGCTCTCCGCCGCAGCTCGGCTGAGAGCAGCCGGTACGCCGCCTGGCTCTCGTCGTCGTCCGGCGGCCCGTAACGGAAGCCATGAGCAGTCGCCTGCCACCAGCGTTGCCGCTTGTCGCTCCCGCCGTCCCAGTCTGCGACCAGACCGAACGACTCGAGGTGGCGCAGGTGCCAGCTGGCGACCGATGGTGAAGCGCCGACCTCGGGTGAGAGCTGAGTGGCGGTGGCGGGCCCGTGTCGCTGCAGCTGAATCAGGATCGCCAGCCGGACCGGATGCGCCAGCGCCCGCATGGCCTTCGGGTCGGTGATCTCGAAGTCACCCATGGGGTTTGTGAGAGACATATCTCGAAAATAACCTCTCACATCTGCTCACGTCCACCCCACTTCCCCGCGAAGTGCGGGGAGGAGGCCCGTCTACGGCCCATGAGCTGGACCTTCTTCCCGCAATTCGCGGGGAACTTGACAGGGGCGGGCTGGCGAGGATACTTAACCGGGTGGTTGAGTTTCAACGAAGGGGACCGAGGCACGCCGAGATGGCCCCACTGTTTGCGGCGCTCGGCGACCGAACCCGCACCCAGATGGTGACGCTCCTGGCGCAGCGCGACCACACCGTCTCCGAGCTCGCCGGGCAGTTCCCGATCAGCCTGCCGGGCGCGATGAAGCACCTCGGCGTACTGGAGCGAGCGGGTCTGGTGAGCCGGACCAAGGCCGGTCGCACCGTCACGATCTCGCTGCAGCGTCCGCGGCTGGAGTCCGCCGAGGTCTGGCTGCACCGCCACCGGGTCTTCTGGACAGACCACCTCGCCCGTCTCGCCAGCCATGTCGAGGAGCAGTCATGAAGCGATCACTCGTCGTCGAGCAGCACGTGGCTGCCGACCCCGCTCGCGTGTACGCCGCCTGGACCTCGGCCGCGGGCCTTGCCGCCTGGTGGTGGCCGCAGATACCGGACACGACGTATGTCGTCGACGCCCGGGTCGGCGGCAGCTACGACATCCGGTCCCAGGCGGCCGGCATCGGCGTACGCGGCGAGTTCGTCCGACTCGACGAGCCGCATGAGATCGGCATGACCTGGCACTGGATGAATGACGGCGTGAGCGCCGTGGACGAGATGGTGTGGGTGCACTTCATCGGCGTTGACCTCGGCACGCTGGTGCGGGTGACCCACGAGCTGGCCGAGATCGCCGGTGACGGTGCTGACCAGCGCCAGGGTTGGAGCGATGTCCTCGTGCGGCTCGCCGAGACGGCTCAGCAGGCGAAGGAGCGCCGGTAAGACTGGGGCGACGTGCCGAGGATGGCGCGGAAGTGCGTGCGCAGCAGGGTTGCCGAGCCGAACCCCACCCGCGCCGCCACGCTCTCGACGGGCAGCTGGGTGTGCTCGAGCAGCTCGCGAGCCCTGAGCACCCGCTGCTGGACAAGCCATCGATGCGGGGTCGTCCCGGTCTCCGCGGCGAACCTGCGCGCGAAGGTGCGCTCCGACATCGCGGCGCGGCTGGCGAGCTCGGGGATCGAGTGGTCGTCGGCCAGGTTGGCGGTGACGTGCTCCAGGATCGGCTGCAGGCTCTCGGCCGTGCACTGACGCACCGGTGATTCGACGTACTGCCGCTGTCCACCGTCCCGCTGCGGTGGCACCACCATGCGGCGGGCGATCCGGTTGGCGACGGCGGCGCCGAGCTCGCGACGCACCAGATGCAGAGCTGCGTCGATGCCTGCACTGGTGCCGGCTCCGGTGATGATCGAGCCCTCGTCGACGTAGAGCACGTCCATCGACACCGAGACCTGGGGGAAGCGCGCGGCGAACGCCTCGGCATAACGCCAGTGCGTGGCCGCCGACCTGCCGTCGAGCAGACCGGCCTCGGCCAGCACGAATGCGCCGGTGCAGATCGACATCAGCGTCGCGCCGCGCGCGTGCGCGGCGCGCACGACGTCGAGCAGCTCGTCCGGGTAGCGGTCGCGGATGGCGCCGGCAGGCAGCACGACAAGGTCGGCGTCGACGGCGTCGCGCCACTCGTGCGTCGGCGTGAACGCGCCGCCACTGGTGGTCGGGACGGGTACGCCGGAGCGCTCGCCGCAGCCGAAGAACTCGAAGGCTGGTACGCCGTCGTCGGTCCGGTCGATGCCGAAGACCTCCGCGGCGACAGCGAACTCGAACATGGCCATCGGGTCGGTGACCATCGAGGCAATGCGGTGAAGGGCCATGGCGAACAGTATGGCAGATAATTTGCGAACCGCGACAGTCCTGCCACTCGTGTCTCGATTTATGTGCGCGCATGATTACAGACATGATTACTGCTGCCTTCACCGTCATCGTCTTCGCCGCGTTGGTGGCGCTGTTCACCTACGTCGGCCGCAAGACCTCCGACCTGCCGCGCTCTCCCTTCGGCAGCGACGCCCCCGATCGCGATCTGGATCGCGTGTGGCACGACGTCGACGCGACGCGGTCCCACGATCCGGCGTTCGGCTGACGCCGTACCGGCCGTCGGTCGTCGCGGCGGCGTGTCGGCTACCGGGGGTGGTCAGCCCTCGGCAGCCAGCGCCTCGAGGCGGCCGAGACGTGCGGCCTCGTGCTCGACCAGCCATGGGTCCCGGCTCAACATCTGATAGGCCCGGGCAAGGGCGGGTCTGGCCTCGGCTCCGCGGCCGAGGGCGAGGAGATTCTCGCCGAGCTCCTCGTGCACGTAGCCGTCGTCGGCGCCGGGCGGCGTGGCCGCGAGCCGTTGCTGGATCGACAGCGCCTCGTCGTAGCGGCCGAGTGACCGCAGTGCCCGCGCCACCGACCACTCGGCGACCTGGAGCGCCACCGCGTCGTTCTCGGCTCGGCGTATGTCGACGGCGCGCTCGAAAAGAGCCAGCGCCTGCTCGAGGTCGCCGGCGTCGTGGTGGTCCCAGGCCAGGTTGTTGAGCAGCGAGGCTCGCCACCGCAGCGCTTCGGGGTCCTCGGAGGTCTCCGCCATCGTCAGCGCCCGCTCGTTCCATGCCCGGGACTCAGCTGGCCCGTTGAGCTGCCCCTTCACGATCGCCGTCATGTGCAGCGCGTCGATCGCCAGCCCTTCGAGCTCCGCCGCCACCGCCTCGTCGTACGCCGTGATGAAGTGCGGGAGCGCGTCGGCCGGGCGGTCGCTGGAGCTGTAGAGCCGGCCCCGCTCGATCGCGATCCTCGCCAGCACGTGATGGCGTTCGGACCCCTCCGGCACGTGCTCGACGGCCCGATCCAGGATCGCCAAGGTCTCCAGCCCGGCATCGATGTCGCCCTGCATCCCGGCCGCCCGGGTCGCCTGCGTCAGCCACACCAGGCCCGCAGCCACACTCACGTCCTCCGCGCGGCTGGCCTCGGCCATGACCTCCATGGTCGCGGCGGGGTCGGTGAAGTCCCAACGCTCCCGGACGGCGGTCTCGAGCTCTCGCGATTCCATGACGCCAGTCAACCGCCTCGGCCACGCCCGCGTCAGCCCCCACGGTCGGGGACTCCTTCGCGTCATGGTCCTCCCTCACGTTAGGATCCGACCTCAGCTGGCCATGGCTGGCTCAGCGTCGGATCCTTCAGCCTGCGCGACCGCCGAGGCGGCGGGTGAGCCCAGCCGCCGTCGCGGTCACGCTGGTGACGATGGCGGGTACGTCGACGTCGCGACGGGTCTCGTAGGTGATACCGACTGCGCCCACCGGGTGACCGGTGTGGTCGACGACGGCGACCCCGACCGACGACAGCCCGCGGGTCACGTCGCCGTCCTCGGTGGAGTGCCCGCGCTGCCGGGTCGCCGCGAGCAGCGAGCTGAGAGCGCTCAGGCTGGTCGGCCCGGCGCCGTGGCGGGTGACGAAGGCGGCTCGGTCGGGAAAGATCGCCCGCACCTGTGCCGCCGGCAGCGCCGCGAGGATGGCCCGTCCCGTCGCGGTGAGCTGAGCCGGCAGCCGGACTCCGACCTCGGTCACCAGGTGCGGTCGCCGGGCAGCCCGCTCCTCGATCACGTAGTAGACGTCTCGGCCGTGCAGCACGCTGAAGTGCCCCGACTCCCCGACGGCATCAACCAGCTCCGCGATCGGCCGGCGGGCGATCCGTTGCAGCGGCGCCTGGCGTGAGTACCCACTGCCCACCTCGAAGGCTGCAACGCCCAGGGAGTACCGGTGCATGTCCTCGACATGGGTGACGAAGCCCTCGGCGATCATGGCGCTGACCAGGTGGTACGCCGACGACCGGGGCATGTCGACGGCGCGCATGATGCGGTCGAGCGCGACCGGGTCGGGCTGGCTGGCGAGGAAGGTCAGCACCCGGAGCGCGCGGCTGGCGGCGGGAACAGGTCGGCTGGGCACAGCCGCAGCCTAGAGCGAGCGTGTCTCGGATGCGAGACGGCGGAGCCACCCCGGGACTTCCCTCGGCTGCTGTCCGGCCGTCCAATGGACAGATGAGCAACTCCGCTTCGTCGCCGCCTGCGAGCGCCGTCGACACCGCCGCCACCGCCGCCACCGTGACCGTCGGCATCGGACCGCTGTCGCTCGACGAGGTCATCGCCGTCGTCAGGGACGGTGCACCGGTCCGACTGAGTGACGAGGCGTTGCACGCCATCGGTCAGGCACGCGCCGCCGTCGACAAGCTCGCTGCAGATCCCAGCCCCGCCTATGGCATCTCGACCGGCTTCGGTGCGCTCGCGACGCGCCACATCCACGAGGAGATGCGCGCGCAGCTCCAACGGTCCCTCGTGCGATCTCACGCCGCGGGGTCGGGTCCAGAGGTCGAGCGCGAGGTGGTCAGGGCGCTGATGCTGCTGCGGCTCTCCACGCTCGGGACCGGGCGCACCGGCGTCCGGGTGCAGACGGCGGAGACGCTGGCGGCGCTGCTGTCGCACGGCATCACTCCGATCGTGCACGAGTACGGAAGCCTCGGTTGCTCCGGTGACCTGGCGCCGCTGTCGCACTGCGCGCTCGCGCTCATGGGTGAGGGTGAGGTGCGCGACGCCGCCGGGGTACGTCGTCCGGCCGCCGACGTACTCGCCGACAACGGCATCGTTCCGGTCGAGCTGGCCGCGAAGGAGGGGCTGGCGCTGATCAATGGCACCGACGGGATGCTCGGCATGCTGCTGCTGGCGACCCACGACCTGCGCATGCTCCTCGCGGTGGCCGACGTCGGGGCTGCCATGTCGGTCGAAGCGCTGCTGGGCACGGACCGGGTCTTCGCTGCCGACCTGCAGGAGCTGCGCCCACACCCGGGCCAGGCCGCATCCGCTGCCAACCTGCGCGCTCTGCTGGCCGGCTCCGGCGTGGTCGCCAGCCACCGCGGACCGGAGTGCAGCCGGGTGCAGGACGCCTACTCGCTGCGCTGCGCGCCCCAGGTGCTGGGAGCGGCCCGCGACACGCTCGACCATGCCGCTGCGGTCGCCGAGCGTGAGCTGGCGGCGGCGGTCGACAACCCGGTCGTGCTGCCGGACGGCCGGGTCGAGTCCAACGGCAACTTCCATGGTGCGCCGCTGGCCTACGTGCTGGACTTCCTGGCCATCCCGGTCGCCGACGTCGCGAGCATGGCCGAGCGCCGTACCGACCGCCTTCTCGACAGAGCGCGAAGCAACGAGCTGCCGCCCTTCCTGGCCGACGACCCCGGCGTGGACAGCGGACACATGATCGCCCAGTACACCCAGGCGGCGATCGTCTCCGAGCTCAAGCGGTGGGCAAACCCGGCCAGCGTCGACTCGATTCCCTCGAGTGCCATGCAGGAGGACCACGTGTCGATGGGCTGGTCGGCAGCCCGCAAGCTGCGTCGTTCGATCGACGGGCTGACCAGGGTGCTGGCGATCGAGATCCTCACCGCCGCCCGGGGACTCGACCTGCGCCAACCGCTGCTACCGGCACCTGCGACCGGGGCCGTCGTCGCGTTGCTGCGGCAGCGCGTGGCCGGTCCCGGCCCGGACCGACATCTCGCCCCGGAGATCGAGGCCGCTGTCGACCTGGTGCGTTCTGGCGCCGTGGTGGCGGCGGCCAACAGCGCGCTGCCCAGCCCGCTCTCCTGACCGCTCAAGACGAGGAGATCTGATGAACACCGCACGCGTCCTTCGCGCCCCGCGCGGGACCACCCTGACGGCTCGGTCCTGGCAGACCGAGGCGCCACTGCGCATGCTGATGAACAATCTCGACCCCGAGGTGGCCGAGCGTCCGGACGATCTCGTGGTGTACGGCGGGACGGGCAAGGCCGCCCGGGACTGGCCGTCGTACGACGCCATCATCCGGTCGCTCACCGACCTGCGCGAGGACGAGACGCTGCTCGTGCAGAGCGGTCGGCCGGTCGGCGTCATGCGCACCCATGAGTGGGCGCCGCGGGTGCTGCTCGCCAACTCCAACCTGGTAGGTGACTGGGCCACCTGGCCGGAGTTCCGGCGGCTCGAGCAGCTCGGCCTGACGATGTACGGCCAGATGACCGCGGGCTCATGGATCTACATCGGCACGCAGGGGATCCTGCAGGGCACCTACGAGACGTTCGCAGCCGTCGCGGAGAAGCGCTTCGGCGGCACGCTCGCAGGCACCCTCACCCTCACCGGTGGTTGCGGTGGCATGGGCGGCGCGCAGCCGCTGGCCGTGACGCTCAACGGCGGCGTCTGTCTCGTCGTCGACGTGGACGAGAGCCGGCTGCGGCGGCGGGTCGAGCATCGCTATCTCGACGAGGCGGCCGACTCGCTCGACACGGCCGTCGAGACCGCGCTGCGCTGCAAGGCCGAACGGGTGGCGCGGTCGATCGGCATCGTCGGCAACGCCGCCACCGTCTTTCCCGAGCTGTTGCGCCGCGGCGTGGAGGTCGACATCGTCACCGACCAGACCAGCGCCCACGACCCCCTGTCCTACCTTCCCGAAGGCATCGAGCCCGACGACTGGCACGACTACGCGGCCAAGAAGCCCGACGAGTTCACCGAACGAGCCCAGCTGTCGATGGCCACTCATGTCGAGGCGATGGTGGGCTTCCTGGACGCCGGCGCTGAGGTGTTCGACTACGGCAACTCGATCCGCGACGAGGCCCGGAAGGGCGGATTCGCCCGGGCCTTCGCCTTCCCGGGGTTCGTCCCGGCGTACATCCGGCCGCTCTTCTGCGAGGGCAAGGGGCCGTTCCGTTGGGCGGCGCTCTCAGGCAACCCCCGCGACATCGAGGCAACGGACCGGGCCGTGCTCGAGCTCTTCCCCGACGACGACCACCTGCACCGGTGGATCCGCGCGGCCGGTGAGAACGTCGCCTTCCAGGGCCTGCCGGCACGGATCTGCTGGCTGGGGTACGGCGAGCGCGACAAGGCGGGGGTGCGCTTCAACGAGCTGGTCGCCTCAGGTGAGGTGGAGGCGCCGATCGTGATCGGGCGGGATCACCTGGACTGCGGCTCGGTCGCGTCGCCGTACCGGGAGACGGAGTCGATGGCGGACGGCTCGGACGCGATCGCGGACTGGCCGCTGCTCAATGCGCTGGTCAACACCGCCAGTGGGGCGACCTGGGTGTCGATCCACCACGGTGGCGGAGTCGGGATCGGCCGGTCGATCCACGCCGGACAGGTGTCGGTTGCCGACGGCACTGACCTGGCCCGGCAGAAGCTCGAGCGGGTGCTCACCAACGACCCTGGGATGGGCGTCATCAGGCACGTCGACGCCGGCTACGAGCTGGCGGAGCAGGTCGCCGACGAGCGCGATGTCCCCATCCCGATGCGCGGCGCAGCCCCCGTCACCACCGGGAGTGGTGCACCACCTCGGTGACGGGCTTGCGCCCACGCGTGGCCGATCCTGCCGTGATCTCCGCTGCCCGGTGGCCGACGGTGACGGCGCCGATCGGCATGTAGTCGTCCGGTACGTCGAACGCCGTACGGAAGTCAGCGATCCGCTCCGGGGACACACCGAAGAAGCACGCGCCCAGGCCCTCGTCCGTCACCGTCTGGAGCATGAGGAGGGCCGCCATCCCGGTGTCGATGTGCCAGTAGGGGACCGGCCAGCGGGACTCGTCGCGGTCGGTCCAGCCCTTGTCCCGCTCGGCGTACCGGTCGAGGTAGACGCGCTTGCAGGACAGCGCCACGATCACGACCGGGGCCCGCCGCATCCCACGCGACCAGTCGTCCTCACCGAGGCCCTCGGGCGTCGCGCTGGCCCAGAAGCGCCGTACGTCGTCCGGCGTGTCGAGCACGAGGAAGCCCCAGCCCTGGCTGAATCCTGCGCTCGGAGCATGCAGGGCGTTGGACACGATGCGGTCGACGACGACTTGGTCGACCGGGTCATCGGTGTAGTTGCGAACCATCCGGCGCCGGTCGACCACCTGCTGGAAGTCCATGGCCGGACAGTACCGACGCGCCCCTCCCACCCGCGGGAGGCGGTAGTCAGGCCGGTCGGGCCACTGCGGCCAGCGGCGACTGGCCGAGCCATCTCGGCACCGCGCGTCGGGCCATCTCAGGGCCACGCACCTCGACGTGCTTCGCCTTGAGCGCCTGTGGCCACGAGAGGTCCCCGCGCCAGACAGCGGTGAGCGTCCGCAGGCTCGTCTCGACGGTTGCCGCCACGTCGAAGCCGGGATCGTAGTCGCAGAGGTCGGCTCGACCGTCCGCAACGACGATCCACCACGCGGACGCCGTCGGCGCGACGTCGTCGAACCTGATGGCGACGACAGTTCGAGCCCGCGGCCAGGCATCGATGGGCACCTTGCGCCGCATGTCCCACATCAGCAGGTGTGGATCCAGATCCTCCTGGCCGAGCTCGCCGATCCATCGGACGCCCCACTCCCCGAGGGCGTTGACGACGCCGTACAACTCTCGGCCGCAGTCCGTCAGGGTGTAGGTCACCCGTCCTCCGTCCGCGCTGCGCGTGAGGATGCCGGCGCGGACCAGGGTGCGGAGCCGCTTCGACAGCAGCGCCGGAGACATCCTCGGGACGCCGCGCCTGATCTCGTTGAACTGGCTGCTGCCCTCCAGCAGCTCCCGCACGACGAGCAGCGTCCAGCGCTCGTCGAGCACTTCCATGGCCTTGGCGACCGGGCAGAACTGTCCGTATGACGACATCTGGTCCCTCCTCGACTCCCGAGTCATACCACCACGACGGCGCCGACTAGTACAGATCCAGAACCGCCAGCGGTACAGATCTGGGACTGGTGGCGGCCATCGCGCGAGAGCAACCTGGATGGTGTCAACGACACGAAGGAGTGCAAGACATGTCAGACGTGATCGACGAGAAGTCAGCCGATCGTGCTCTCAAGGACAAGCACAGGGCGATGTGGGCGCTCGGCGACTACACCGCCGTGGCCACCGAGATCATCCCCGAGCTGGGAGAGGTGCTGGTTAAGAGCTGCCAGCTCGAGCCCGGCGTCCGGGTGCTCGACGTAGCCGCCGGATCGGGCAACGCCGCCATCCCCGCGGCTCGGGCCGGTGCTCGCGTCGTGGCCAGTGACCTGACCCCGGAGCTGCTCGAGTCCGGCCGACGGTCTGCCGCGGAGCTTGGCCTGGACATGGAGTGGCGGGTGGCCGACGCGGAGACGCTGCCCTTCGCTGACGGCGACTTCGACGCCGTCCTGTCGTGCGTCGGTGTCATGTTCGCGCCGCACCACCAGGCCAGTGCCGACGAGCTGGTGCGGGTATGCCGCCCGGGCGGCACCATCGGGCTCGTGAACTGGACCCCCGAGGGCTTCATCGGCCAGATGTTCGCGACCATGAAGCCCTATGCGCCGCCGCCTCCGCCGGGTGCGCAGCCCCCACCGCTGTGGGGGAGTGAAGACCACGTCCGCTCCCTGCTGGGCGACCGAGTGACCGATGTGGTGGCCGAGCGCCGTACCGTGCGGGTCGAGGAGTTCGAGAAGCCGGAGGACTTCCGGGACTACTTCAAGACCAACTACGGCCCGACGATCGCGGTGTACCGCGCCATCGCCGACGACGAGGCGCGGGTGCTCGAGCTTGACAACGCGCTCGCCGAGCTCGGCCGCCGCTTCGACCAGGGCGACGGCTCGACCGTGCTGGAGTGGGAGTACCTGCTGCTGACCGCACGCAAGGTGTGAGCAGAGCGACGACCCGAACGATCCGACTCTGAGCCGGCCATTGCCCGCTCAGGGTCGGATCGTTTCGTGGGCTGCGCACCGGATCGGGGCGGGCGGTGTTTCCTTGCCGGGCGGCGGTGCGATGGGATGGACGCATGAGCGAGAGCCACCTGTCCCGAGAGATCGCCGAGCAGCCCGCGGTCGCCACCCGCCTCCTGGACCGCCACCTGGCTCGGCTGCCTGCGTTGCGTGCGGCCATGCGGCCCGGGGATGTCGACGGCATCGTGCTCGTCGCTCGCGGCAGCTCGGACAATGCCGCCCGCTACGCGCAATACCTGTGGTCGATCCGGACGGGGATGCCGGTGTCGTTGGCGACGCCGAGCCTGCACACCGTCTACGGCGTCGACCTCGACCTGCGGCACAAGGCGGTTGTCGCCATCTCTCAGTCCGGTACGTCGCCGGACGTGGTCGCGGTGCTGCGCAGCGCCCGCGCACAGGGCGCGCCGGCGGTGGCGATCACCAATGATCCTGGTTCCCCGCTGGCGGAGAGCGCCACCGAGGTGATGGACCTGGAGGCGGGCGCGGAGCTCTCGGTGGCAGCGACCAAGACCTACACCTCGTCGTTGCTCGCCGTCGCGCTCATCGGCGCTGCCCTGTCAGGGGAGGCGACCCGCCGATCCGACGAGGCTGCGCTGGCCGCCGTACCGGACGCACTCGCCGCTGTCGCGGGCCTCGCACCGGCCACCCTCGATCCGGCGACCGACGCGCTGGCCAGCGCCTGGCGTGGTGTCGCAGTCGGGCGCGGCCTCAACATGAGCACCGCCTTCGAGACCGCGCTCAAGCTCACCGAGCTGACCGGCACACTGGTGGCGCCCTACTCGCCCGCTGACCTGCTGCACGGCCCCGTCGGTGCGGTCGAGGCGGCCGTGCCCGCCGTACTCGTCGCCCCGTCGGAGCCAGCGAGCGCCAGTGTCCTCGAGGTGGTGCCCGAGCTGGACCGGAGAGGGGCAACCGTGCTGGTGGTGGGTCCGGAGGAGGCCGTGACCGCCGCCCTCGCGGCAGGTGCGTCGAGGACGATCGGCGTGCAGATGCCGGTCGCGGCTGCCGTCGCCGACTGGCTCACTCCCTTGGCCGCTGTGGTGCCGGGCCAGCTGCTGGCGCGGGCCGTCGCCGAGCGCCGAGGCGTCGACGTCGACCGTCCTGGGGGGCTGTCCAAGGTGACCCTGACGACCTGACCGGAGCGACATCACCCCGCGGCATGAACGGCGACCTAGTCGCAGCTGACGGAGTCTCCCACCCCTGAGACGATCGCATCGGCCTGCTCGTTGATCACTTGGACCGCAGCCTCGACCTCACCGAGGCTGCGCGCCTCCTGGAGCGCCGAGATGCCTTCGGAGAGCGCCTCGACGTCCGGTTGGAGGGCCTCACGCTGCTCGCTGCTCAGGTCGTCCACCGCCAGCCGCAGGTCCTGTGCCGCCGTCTGGATGTCGCCGAGGCCGTCCTGTGCCAGCCCGAGGTTGCCGTCGGCCAGATCGCCTTGCACGGACTCGAAGGCGTCGGCCAGGTCGCTCCGCCGCTCGCAGACGGCCTCTTGCGCAGTCTGCTCGGACTCCTCGTCACCATCACCGTCACCGCCACATCCGGAGACGACGGCGACGCAGACGAGCGCACCGATCACCCATCGGGCCAGAGAGTCCCGCATCGACTGCTCCTTTCATGCGGCGTGGGGTTCAGTCTGGTGGGAGGTGTGGGTACGGCGCCACCCCCCAAGCCGTCGACTGGCCCGCCGTCCCGGTCGATCGACGTGACCGACCCAAGACGCTGCGGCTGCCCGCGTGCCATAGTGCGACTCGTGGACGACTTCGAGGCGATGTGGCGCACCCTGCTGCCCATCGGCCGGAGCTCCGCCAGCGGCGGCTACTTCCGGCAGCCGTTCACCACACCGGAGACCGAGCTCCGGCACTGGTTCGCCGAGCAGAGCGACGCCCGGGCGATGCAGCTGCTCGCCGATCCCTTCGGCAACTGCATCGCGTGGTGGCCGCGCCCGCCGCAGCCCGGCGAGCGCGGTGTCCTGACCGGGTCGCATCTCGACTCGGTGCTCGACGGAGGCGCCTTCGACGGGCCACTTGGCGTCGCCTCCGCGCTGGCCGCCGTCGACGTACTGCGGGACCGCGGCTTCACCCCCGCCCGGCCTATCGGGGTCGGCGTGTTCATGGAGGAGGAGGGGTCGCGCTTCGGCCTGGCATGTCTGGGCTCCCGGCTGATCACCGGAGCGACGACCCGGGCGGAGGCGGAGCAGCTCCGGGACCCCGACGGGGTTGCGCTGCTCGATGCCATCGACGCCGCAGGGTTGGACGCCGACCGCTGGGACCAGCCCCAGCCAACCTCCTTGCCCGACCAGATCGAGTGCTTCGTCGAGCTGCACGTCGAGCAGGGTCGTGACCTCGTCGACCGCGAGGCCGCCGTCGGGGTGGCCAGCGCGATCTGGCCGCATGGTCGCTATCGCTTCGACTTCGTCGGCGAGGCCAACCATGCGGGCACGACCCGGATGGAGGACCGGCGCGACCCGATGCTCACCTATGCGATGACAGCGCTCGCCGCGAACAAGCAGGCCCGGCTGTGGTCGGCACGTGCCACCTTCGGCCGGGTCGCCGTACATCCCAACGGCACCAACGCCGTGCCGTCGCGGGTGACGGCGTGGCTGGATGGCCGGGCGGCGACCGACAGCGATCTGGAGGCGATGCTGGCCGAGGTGGAGCGGCTGGCGCGCGACCGAGCCAGCCGGGACGGCACCGCCGTCGAGGTGACCGCCGAGTCCGTCTCGTCAGCGGTCGACTTCGACGCTGGGCTGGCGCGCCGCATCGCGGCGCTGGGCGGCGCCGAACCCTGGCCGGTCATCCCGACCATGGCGGGGCACGATGCGGGCGTCCTGGCTGCTGCCGGAATACCGACGGCGATGCTCTTCGTACGCAACCCCACCGGCGTCTCGCACTCACCCGAGGAGTTCGCCGAGATGGTCGACTGCCTGGCGGGCGTCGCGGCGCTCACCGCCACACTGCAACTGCTCGCCTCATGACCGAGACGTACTGGTGCGAACATGCTTGGCTCGGGCCTGGTGCGCTGGTCCCCGGCGCGGTGGTCGAGGTGGCGGGGACGCACATCGTCGACGTGTCTGCCGCTGACGCACCACCACCGGGCTCGGTCCCACTGCGCGGCCTCACCATGCCCGGCTTCGCCAACTGCCACAGTCATGCGTTCCACCGCGCGCTGCGGGGACACACCCAGCGGGAGCGGGGCACGTTCTGGACCTGGCGCGATCAGATGTACGACGTCGCCGCCCGCCTGGACCCGGACGGCTACTACGCGCTGGCGCATGCGACGTACATGGAGATGGCACTGGCCGGGATCACCGCGGTCGGCGAGTTCCACTACCTGCACCACGACCGCCGCGGTCGCGCCTATGCCGACCCCAATGCCATGGGTGGCGCCCTTATCGCCGCTGCCCAGGACGCCGGGTTGCGGATCGCACTGCTCGACACCTGCTATCTCTCCGCCGGCTTCGGCGAGCCGGCGGCGGGCGTGCAGGAGAGGTTCAGCGACGGCAGCGCCGAGGGGTGGGCGGAGCGGGTGGACGCCCTCACCTCGGCCGGTGCGCCCGGAGTCGTGGTGGGAGCGGCGATCCACTCGGTGCGTGCCGTCCCTCGCGACCAGCTCGCCGTGGTCGCAGCGGCCCTCCCTGAGGCTCCGCTGCACGTGCACCTCTCGGAGCAGGTGGCCGAGAACGACGCCTGTCTGGCGACGTACGGTCGCACCCCGACCCAGCTGCTTGCCGATGAGGGAGTGCTGAGCGAACGCGTCAGCGCGGTGCACGCCACCCATCTCACCGAGGAGGACATCGCGTTGCTCGGCTCGGCCGCCGTCAACGCGTGCTTCTGCCCGACGACCGAGCGGGACCTCGCCGACGGGATCGGAGAGGCGCGCCGACTGCATGAGGCAGGGGCGCCACTGACCCTCGGCTCGGACAGCCACGCGGTGATCGACATGTTCGAGGAGGCGCGTGCGGTCGAGCTGAACGCGCGGCTGGCCACGCAGCAGCGCGGCCACTGGCAGGCCGAGGAGCTGCTCGGTGCTGCCACCCTCGACGGCCATCGTTCGCTGGGCTTCGTCGACGCGGGCCGGATCGCGCCCGGCCAGTGGGCGGACCTCGTCACCGTGGACACGGGGTCGGTTCGGACAGCCGGCGCGGGCGCCGCTGTCGAAGCCGCCGTGTTCGCCGCCTCCGCCTCAGACGTCAGTCACGTGGTGGCCAGCGGTCGGCCGGTCGCGACCTCGCCCGAGACGGTCGGACGGTTGCTGGCGACGGCGATCGACAAGGCAAGGGGCGCCGGATGAGCGCGCTGCTGATCGACAACATCGGTGAGCTCGTCACCAACGACCGAGCCGTGGGTGACCTCTCCAGGCTCGGGATTCTCACCGACGCTGCCGTCGTCACCACCAACGGCAGGGTGGCCTGGGTGGGGCCGCGTCGCGGCGCGCCGGCGGCCGACACCAGGCTCGACGCCGGCGGTGCCGCGGTCGTGCCTGGCTTCGTCGACAGCCACGCACACCTCGTCTTCACCGGTGACCGAGCTGCCGAGTTCGCCGCACGGATGGAGGGACGGCCCTACTCCGCGGGCGGGATCATGACCACGGTCGCTGCCACACGAGCCGCCCCGGACGACGTGCTGGCGGCCAACGTTGCCCGCCTTGTCGCCGAGATGGCGCGGGCCGGCTCGACCACGGTGGAGATCAAGAGTGGGTATGGCCTCACCGTCGCGGACGAAGCCCGCAGCCTGGCTGTGGCGCAGCGCTTCACGGCCGAGACGACGTACCTCGGGGCACACGTCGTGGCGCCGGAGTACGCCGAGGATCCCGATGGCTACGTCGACCTGGTGACCGGGCCGATGCTGGACGCGTGTGCGCCGTACGCCCGCTGGATCGACGTCTTCTGCGAGCGCGGCGCCTTCGACGCCGACCAGGCCCGGACGGTGCTCAGGGCGGGCATGTCGGTCGGGCTGGTCCCGCGGGTGCACGCCAACCAGCTCGGTCCCGGGCCAGGCGTTCGACTCGCCTGCGAGATCGGCGCCGCCTCTGCTGACCACTGCACGCATCTCAGCGGGGACGACGTTGCCGACCTCCGTGATGCGGGGGTGGTGGCCACCCTGCTGCCCGGTGTCGAGTTCTCGACCCGGTCGCCCTACCCGGATGCCCGCGCTCTGCTGGACGGCGGGGTCACCGTGGCGCTGGCGACCGACTGCAACCCGGGCTCGTGCTACACGTCGTCGATGCCGCTGTGCGTCGCGCTGGCCGTGCGGGAGATGCACATGTCACCAGCTGAGGCGCTGTGGGCGGCGACGGCTGGCGGCGCGGCCGCACTGCGGCGGCGGGACGTGGGCAGTCTCGCGGTGGGGGCGAGTGCAGACTTCGTGGTGCTCGACGCGCCGTCGTACCTTCACCTGGCCTACCGGCCCGGCGTTCCGCTGGTGGGTGCGACGTACCGGGCCGGCCGCCCGCTCACCTGACCGAAGGATCCGACTCCCAGCGGGCGATGGCCCGCTGAGAGTCGGATCTTCGGGTGGCGCCGACGGACCTAGTCGGCGTGGACGGTTTCGAGCTCCTTGGCCTCGTCGGGCTCGGTGAACTGGTCCTCGTGCTCACGGCGGCTGATGCTGGCCGGCCACCACATGTGCCGACCGAGATCCAGGTTGAGTCCGGTGACCAGGATCGAGCGGACGATGATCGTGTCGAGCAGCACACCGAACGCGACCACGAATCCGATCTGCAGCGTGAACGTCAACGGCAGCGTGGCCAGAGTGCCGAAGGTGCCGGCGAGCACGAGCCCCGCGGAGGTGATCACACCCCCTGTCGCCGCCAGTCCGATCAGGGCGCCGCGGCGGCTGCCCTGGCGTTGTGCCTCTTCGCGAACGCGCGTCATCAAGAAGATGTTGTAGTCGATGCCGAGCGCCACGAGGAACACGAACGCGAACAGCGGAAGCGAGCTGTCGGCGCCGTTGATGTCGAAGGCGTACTGGAACACCAGAGCGCTGAAGCCGAGCGCCGCGGCGAACGAGAGCACCACGGTTGCGATCAGCACCAGTGGAGCCACAATCGCCCGCAACAGAACGAGCAAGATGAGGAACACCATCACCAGCACGAGCGGGATCACGATGTTGTTGTCGTGCCGGGATGCCTCTTGGACATCCCAGTTGACCGCCGCGTTGCCACCAACCAGGGCGTCCGCTTCGGGGACTCCGTGAGCAGCGTCGCGGACCCGCTCCACCGTCGCGAAGGCCTGCTCGCTGAACGCCGAGTCGTTGATGCCGGCCAGGATGAGGGCAGTGCCGTCCTGCTCAGCCACGACAGCCACCGCGTCGGAGTTGACGCCCTCCACATCACTGACCGTCTCGGCCACCTGTTCGGCGGCGTCGGCGTTGGCGACGATCTGGAGGTTGTTGTCACCAGCAGAGGCAAAGTGGGCCTCGATGACCCGCTCGCCCTCCACCGAGTCGGGCGTGCCGACGAACTGCTCGTCGTTGTCGAGTCCCTTGGCGTCGAGCGTCACCGTGCCGAGAGCCATGGCAGCGAGGGCAATGGTCGTGCCGATCCAAACCGCTCGTGGCCGGTGGCTGATCGACCAACCGGTCTTGGCCCAGAAGCCCGTCGAGGTCGGCTCGTGGCTCCCCTCGGTCGGCTTCACCGGCCAGAAGATCCAGCGGCCCATGATGACCAGGAGCGCCGGCAGCAGCGTGATCATCGCCAGCAGGACGACGCCAACGCCGATGGCGAGCACGGGGCCCATGCTCTGGGTGGAGTTCATGTCCGCCACCAGCAGGCAGAGCATGCCGACGATGACGGTGGAGCTGCTCGCGATGATCGCCGGGCCGGCGCGGTGCAGCGCCTCCGCCATCGCGTCGTGCCTGTCGTGGTGGCGACGCAGCTCTTCCCTGTAGCGGGCGACCAGCAACAGGGCGTAGTCGGTGCCGGCGCCGAGCACCAGCACACTGAGGATGCTGCGGGTCTGGGCGTTGACCGTGAGGTCGGCGTACTTCGCCAGCAGGTAGATCACGCCCTGTGCGCTGACCAGCGCGAAGACGACACAGATCACCGGGAACAGCCACAGGATCGGGCTGCGGTAGGTGATCAGCAAGATGATGATCACCACGCCGAGCGCGGCGAGCAGCAGAGCGCCGTCGATGCTCTCGAAGGCCTCGGCCTGGTCGGCGGCGAGACCCGCATATCCGGCAAGATGGGTGGTCATCCCATTGGCATCGGTCTCGGCGATGTCACGCATGTAGTCGGCCAGGTCCGGCATGATCAGCCAGCCGTCCTTGCCGGCGTCGATCGGCACGACGACCTGCATCGCCTCACCGTCCGTGGATGCCTCCGGCGGAATGAACTCGACCCGGCCGTCGATCGCGATCTCGGTGTCGGCCTCGGCAACGCCGTCGTCGCCGACCACGTCACCGACCGTGCGGCCGTCCATCGCTTCGAACTCGGCGATGTCAGCCTCGGCAGCCGCGACGTCCTCCGGTGTGATCCCACCGTCACGCTCGTAGACGATCACCGCATCCAGCGTGGTGTCAGACCTGAACGCGGCGGTCTTCTCCAGTGCCTGCGTCGACTCGGCGCTCTCCGGCAGCCAGTTGACGGTCTCGTTGTCCTCGACGTCGGCCAAGTTCGCACCGAAGCTGCCGAGCACGACGGTCACGGCGATCCAGAACGCGAGGATTGCCCACTTGATCCGGCGGCCGCTGACGGCCCGCGCCAACTGTCCCGTCATGAGATCGACCCTCCTGCTGGGTGGATGTCGGTCGGCGTGCCGGTGTGCTCGATGTGCATCTCGATCCCTTCCCCTGTGTCCCTTCCTCGGTGAGGCTAGGAACGACGTCTCGAATCGTCAACATCATTAACGATCAGGTGGGTAAATTCATGGTGAGGATCAGGGAAAACCCTGACTGTCGCAGATGAGACCGCGCGCAACCTGAAAACTGAGCGGAGGTGCGTGATGACGATGACCGATCCGGATCCGTCCACGCCACCCTTCGGCTCAGAACGAATGTCGTTGGCGCAGTACACCGGCTATCTCCTGCGGCGGGCGTATGCCCGCTCGATCGACTGCGAGCGGGAGTGGATGCCTCATGAGGTGGGTCTACGTGAGATGGCCGTCATGGCGACGCTGCATCAGCGTGGTCCTACCTCACAACGAGACCTCGGTGAGCGCCTGCATGTCAATCGGAGCGTCATGGTCAAGGTCGTGGACACGCTCGAAGGCCGTGGCTTCGTGGCGCGCGACCGCAACACCGACGATCGCCGCTCCTACGCCCTCCGCCTGACCGATCCCGGGTTGAGCGCCCTCGAGGACGCCCGTGCCGACCTCCGGCGACTGGACAACAACCTGACCGCGGGACTCGACGAGGCCGAGAGACGAGCGCTGACCGGGCATCTGCGCACGCTGCTCGGCGATGTCCCGGTGACCGAGGTCGAGGTCGTCGGCCACGCCACCGCCTTCTTGCTGGCGCACGCGCACCGCACCCTCCGCGAGCGGGCAGTGGAGGGTTTCGAGTCCCTCGGTATCGAGCCTCGGGACTTCGGGATCCTGGCGGTGCTGGAAGCAGAGCAGCCGTGCTCGCGGGTGCAGGTGGCCACGCGGATAGGGGTGACGCCGCCGGCGGTCCAGGGCGCGATCGACGCCTTGGTGCAGCGAGGTCTCGTCCGGTGGGCCACCAAGGCGGGTGACCGGCGCGTCCACGACCTGGAGCTCACCGAAAAGGGAGTCGAGTGCCTGCGCTCGGCCCGCCACGCCGCCGCCCTGATCCAGGCCGACGTGACTCGGCTGCTGGGATCGCAGGCCGAGTCCGAGATGCGCGGACTGCTCCTGAAGCTCATCGCCTGACCTGTCGTTCGTCCGGTCCGGGCCGCCGGCGCCGACCCGCGCATCGTCGGACGAATCCTGGGGTACGGCGGGCAGCCTGCCTGGCCGATCTCGCGCGGTGCGCAGGGCTGCAGGCCGGGTTGACCTGTGTACGGCGCGAGATCACCTGGGTTGGTGCGCATCAGCTGGGTCGGCAGGCGGCTCGGGCTCGCGACCACCCGGTGGCACTCCTGTGAAACTGACGCTCCGAGGGGGAATGTCGGCCCGAGCAGGGCGTTACAACGACCAGGACTTGAGTCGATCCGACTCAAGATTTGAACGTCCCGCTGGAGTCGTGTAAACATGAGCGGGATCAACTCAACTTTCGTGAAAGGTGAACGAACCATGGCTCGTGCGGTCGGTATCGACCTGGGGACGACGAACTCCGTCGTCGCCGTCCTAGAAGGCGGTGAAGCCACCGTCATCGCCAACGCCGAAGGTGCTCGGACCACCCCTTCGGTGGTGGCTTTCGCCAAGAACGGCGAAGTCCTCGTCGGCGAGGTGGCCAAGCGTCAGGCCGTCACCAACGTCGAGCGCACCATCCGCTCGGTCAAGCGTGAGATGGGCACGGACTGGAAGGCCACCATCGACGGCAAGGACTTCACCGCCCAGCAGATCTCGGCCTTCGTGCTGCAGAAGCTGAAGCGCGATGCCGAGTCCTACCTGGGCGAGCCGGTGACCGACGCAGTGATCACCGTGCCGGCGTACTTCAGCGATGCGCAGCGACAGGCAACCAAGGAGGCCGGTGAGATCGCTGGGCTGACCGTCTCGCGCATCGTCAACGAGCCGACCGCCGCGGCGCTGGCCTACGGCTTGGACAAGGAGAGCGACCAGACCATCCTCGTCTTCGACCTCGGAGGTGGCACCTTCGATGTGTCGCTGCTCGAGATCGGTGAAGGCGTCGTCGAGGTCAAGGCCACCAGCGGTGACAACCACCTCGGTGGTGACGACTGGGACGGCCGCATCGTCGACTGGATGGTGGAGAAGTTCAAGAACGCGCACGGCACCGACCTGGGCGCCGACAAGATCGCTCGCCAGCGCCTGCAGGAGGCTGCCGAGAAGGCCAAGATCGAGTTGTCCTCGTCATCCGAGACCACCATCCACCTGCCCTACATCACGCTGAGCCAGACCGGGCCGCTGCACTTCGAGGAGAAGCTCACCCGCAGCGAGTTCCAGAAGCTCACCTCCGACCTGCTCGACCGCACCAAGGAGCCCTTCAAGTCGGTCATCAAGGACGGCGGCATCAATGTCGACCAGATCGACCACGTGATCCTCGTCGGCGGTTCGACCCGGATGCCGGCGGTCACCGACCTGGTCAAGGAGCTGCTCGGTGGCAAGGAGCCCAACAAGGGCGTCAACCCCGACGAGGTCGTCGCGGTGGGCGCCGCCTTGCAGGCGGGCGTGCTCAAGGGCGAGGTCAAGGACGTGCTGCTGCTCGACGTCACCCCGCTCAGCCTCGGCATCGAGACCAAGGGCGGCGTGATGACCAAGCTCATCGAGCGCAACACCACGATCCCCACCAAGCGGTCGGAGGTCTTCACCACGGCGGCCGACAACCAGCCCTCGGTGGAGATCAAGGTCGCCCAGGGCGAACGCGAGATGTGGGGACAGAACCAGCCGCTCGGCAACTTCGAGCTGACCGGCCTGCCCCCGGCGCCACGCGGTATGCCGAAGATCGAAGTGACCTTCGACATCGACGCCAACGGCATCGTGCACGTGTCGGCCAAGGACCACGGCACCGGTCGCGAGCAGTCGATGACGATCACCGGCGGCTCCGCGTTGTCCAAGGATGACATCGACCGCATGGTGCGGGAGGCGGAGCAGTACGCCGAGGAGGACGCCCAGCGTCGCGAGGCCATCGAGCTGCGCAACCAGGCCGACACCACGGTCTACTCGACGGAGAAGTTCCTGTCGGAGAATGCCGACAAGATCCCCGACGAGGTCAAGTCCGAGGTCGAGTCGGACCTCGCCGAGGTCAAGAAGGCGCTCGAGGGCGACGACAACGACGCGGTGGCTGCCGCAGCCGCCAAGCTCGCCCAGTCGTCGCAGAAAATGGGCGCCGCGCTCTACGAGAGCCAGGCCGCGAGCGGCGCTGACGGAGCCGACACCGCGGGTGCCGATGCTGGTGCCGCCGGTGACGCGACGAGCGGTGACCCCGCCCAGGACGACGACATCGTCGACGCCGAGATCGTCGACGAGAGCGACGAGAGCGAGAGCAAGTGACCGAACCGCGCGGCGGCGGCGAACCCCGTGAGACCGAGGGCCCGGTGATCCGCGACAAGCGGCGCATCGACCCGGAGACCGGTGAGCTGAGGGAGCCGCGGTCCGCCGCGGCTCCCGCCTCCGGTCTGGCCGCATCCGATCCGGCGCCCAGCGAGAGGCCCAGCGAGGACAGTCCCGCGGTGGAGCTGCAGCAAGCCCTCACCGAACGCACGGCCGACCTGCAGCGGTTACAGGCGGAGTACGTCAACTACAAGCGCCGCGTCGACCGGGACCGCGAGGTGGTCCGAGAGACGACGACCGCATCCGTGCTGACCTCGCTGCTGCCGGTGCTGGACGACATCGGCCGGGCCCGCGACCACGGTGAGCTGGTCGGCGGCTTCAAGGCGGTGGCGGACTCGTTCGAACGCGTGGTGGCCGGTCTCGGGCTGGAGGCCTTCGGGTCCGAGGGCGACGACTTCGACCCGCGGGTGCACGAGGCGCTCATGCACAGCTACGACGACGAGGTCGACCGGCCCGTCGCCAAGGCCGTGCTGCAGGTGGGCTACCGACTCGGCGAGCGGGTGCTTCGGCCGGCCCGGGTGGCGGTGGTCGAACCGACCGGCTCGACCGACGTACCGCTCGACCCGACCCAGCTGGCGGCGGAGGCATCGCACGACGAGGGCAACGACGACAGCACTACGTAAGGGAGGAGGTGCGCGATGAGCCCGGCAGACTGGGCCACCAAGGACTTCTACCAGGTACTGGGGCTGTCCAAGGACGCGAGCGCCGACGACATCAAGAAGTCCTACCGCAAGCTCGCGCGCACCCACCACCCCGACTCCAACGGCGGTGACACCAAGGCCGAGGCGAAGTTCAAGGAGATTTCCGAGGCCTACGCCGTGCTCTCCGATCCGGCGAAGCGCAAGGAGTACGACGAGGAGCGGGCGCTCTTCGGCGCGGGTGGTTTCCGGGCCGCCCAGCGGCCCGGCCAGCCCGGCTTCGACGTCTCCGATCTCTTCGGAGGTACCGCCGGCGGCGGCGCAGGGGGCCTCGGCGACCTCTTCGGCGGCATGTTCGGCGGCCGGCCGCGCACCACGCACGCCCGCCGCGGCGCCGACATCGAGACCGAGACCAGCTTGGGCTTCCAGCAGGCGTTCGACGGCACCAGTGTCACGATGCGACTGAGCAGTGAGGCTGCCTGTCCGGCCTGCTCGGGCACCGGCGCGAAGGCGGGCACCACCCCGCGGCTGTGTCCGACATGCCAGGGATCGGGCATGCAGACCTCCATGCAGGGTGGGGTCTTCGCGATGACCGAGCCGTGCCGGGACTGCCTCGGCCGCGGCATGGTCGTCGACGACCCGTGCCCGGTCTGCCATGGCTCCGGGCGGGGCACGTCGACGCGCACCATCACCGCGCGGATCCCGGCCGGGGTCCGCGACGGTCAGCGGATCCGGCTTCGCGGCAAGGGCGCACCGGGGGAGAGCGGCGGACCGGCCGGTGACCTCTACGTCACGGTGCACGTCACGCCGCACCAGGTCTTCGGTCGCTCGGCCGACAACCTCACGCTCTCGGTCCCGGTGCGCTTCGACGAGGCGGCGCTGGGGGCCGAGATCGCCGTACCGACCCTCGGCGCGACGCCGGTGCGCCTCAAGATTCCAGCCGGCACCCCCAACGGTCGCACGTTCCGCGTCCGCGGCAAGGGCGCACCGCGTCGTGACGGCACCAAGGGAGATCTGCTGGTCACCGTCGAGGTTGAGACTCCGTCCGAGCTCGACGATGCCGCTCGTACGGCGGTCGAGGCGCTGCGCGACGCGCTGGACGGGCACGATCCTCGTGCACGTCTGCTGTCGGGAGGGCGCTGACATGGTCAGGGCTCGCGCCAACATCGACGTGACCGATCCGAACGCGTCGGTCTTCGTGATCAGCGTGGCCGCCGAGCTCAGCGGCATGCACCCCCAGACTCTTCGCGGCTACGACCGACTGGGTCTGGTCACCCCGGGGCGCACCGGCGGGGAGGCCGTCGCTACTCGCTCCGCGACATCGAGACACTGCGTGAGGTGGCCCGGCTGACAGCGAGCGGCATCGGGGTCGAAGGCGTGCGCCGGATCCTGGAGCTCGAGCACGAGGTCGCGCGACTGCGCACCCGGGTCCTGGAGCTGCAGGTCGAGCGAGACGCCGCACTGGTGGCCGCGGTGTCGCGACTGCCCGCGGTCCGGCCCACCGGAGTCATGGTCAACTATCAGCACGGCACCGACGACCCACTCGGGCGGTAAGAGATGGAAGAGAGCAAGTTCACCCGCCGGAGCCAAGAGGCCATCGGCGCTGGGATCCAGGCGGCGACGGCAGCGGGCAATCCTGCCGTCGAGCCCGCTCACATCGCGGCAGCACTACTCGAGCAGACCGACGGGATCGCCACCGCGCTCCTGCGCGCTACGGGCGTCGCCTCCGACGACGTGACGGCTCGGATCTCCGACCTGGTTCGGCGCCTCCCGGCAGCAGCAGGATCGACGGTCTCCTCACCGTCGTATGCACGCGGCACGATCCAGGTGCTGCAGGCCGCCCAGCAGCTGGCCGAGTCCCTGGGTGACGAGTACATCTCGACCGAGCACCTCATGGTCGCGCTGGCGTCGGTCGACACTCCGGTCAAGGAGGTGCTGACGGCCGCCGGTGCATCCGCCGAAGCGCTGCAGGGCGCCTTCGAGACCGTTCGCGGCTCGGCTCGGGTCACCACTCCGGATCCGGAGGCCACCTACCAGGCGCTGGACAAGTACGCCGTCGACATCACGGCCAATGCCCGCGAGGGCAAGCTCGACCCGGTCATCGGCCGCGACAGCGAGATCCGCCGGGTCGTGCAGGTGCTCTCACGACGTACCAAGAACAATCCGGTCCTCATCGGCGAGCCGGGCGTCGGCAAGACGGCCGTGGTCGAGGGACTGGCACAGCGAATCGTGGCCGGTGACGTCCCGGAGTCGCTGCGCGGTCGGCGGCTGCTCTCGCTCGACCTGGCGGCCATGGTGGCAGGGGCAAAGTTCCGTGGCGAGTTCGAGGAGCGGCTCAAGGCCGTGCTCGAGGAGATCAAGTCCTCCGGCGGCCAGATCATCACGTTCATCGACGAGCTGCACACCGTCGTCGGAGCCGGTGCGAGCGGGGACTCGGCGATGGACGCCGGCAACATGCTCAAGCCGATGCTCGCACGTGGAGAGCTCCGCATGATCGGAGCCACGACGCTCGACGAGTACCGGGAGCACATCGAGAAGGACCCGGCGCTGGAGCGTCGCTTCCAGCAGGTGCTGGTCGGCGAACCCACCGTCGAGGACACGATCGCGATCCTGCGTGGCCTCAAGGAGCGCTACGAGGCGCACCACAAGGTGTCCATCGCCGACTCGGCCCTGGTCGCGGCGGCGACCTTGTCCCATCGGTACATCACCGGCCGCCAGCTGCCGGACAAGGCGATCGACCTGATCGACGAGGCGTCCTCACGGCTGCGCATGGAGATCGACTCCAGCCCGGTCGAGGTCGACGAGCTCCGACGTGCAGTCGACCGACTCAAGATGGAGGAGTTCCACCTCGAGTCCGAGGACGACGCCGCCAGCCGCGAACGGCTGACGGTGCTCCGCCAGGAACTCGCCGACCGGTCCGAGGAGCTGCGGGCTCTCGAGGCCAGGTGGGAGCGGGAGAAGGGTGGCCTCAACCGGGTGGGGGAAATCAAGCAGCGCATCGACGGGCTGCGCACGGAGGCCGAGCGGCTCAAGCGGGAGGGCGGCGAGGACAACTTCCGTCGCGCCGCGCAGATCGAGTACGAGCAGCTGCGTGATCTCGACCAGGAGCTCGTCGACGCGCAGGAGGCCGAGGGCGCTGTCGAGCCCATGGTGCGCGAGGAGGTCGACGCCGACGAGGTCGCCGAGGTCGTCGCGGCGTGGACGGGCATCCCGACCGGCAGGCTGCTCGAAGGCGAGACGGGCAAGCTGCTCCGGATGGAGGAGGAGCTCGGCCGCAGGCTGATCGGCCAGAAGGCTGCCGTGACGGCAGTGTCCGACGCCGTACGTCGCGCCCGGGCCGGCATCTCCGACCCCGACCGCCCGACCGGCTCCTTCCTGTTCCTAGGCCCGACCGGCGTCGGCAAGACCGAGCTGGCCAAGTCCCTGGCCGACTTCCTCTTCGACGACGAGCGCGCGATCGTGCGCATCGACATGAGCGAGTACGCCGAGAAGCACGCCGTGGCCCGGCTGGTCGGCGCTCCACCCGGCTACGTCGGCTACGAGGAGGGCGGCCAGCTCACCGAGGCGGTCCGGCGGCGACCGTACAGCGTCGTGCTGCTCGACGAGGTCGAGAAGGCGCATCCGGAGGTCTTCGACATCCTGCTCCAGGTGCTCGACGACGGACGACTGACCGATGGCCAGGGGCGCACCGTCGACTTCCGCAACACGATCGTCATCCTTACCAGCAACCTGGGCTCGCAGTTCTTGGTCGATCCGGCGTTGTCGCAGGAGCAGAAGCACGACGCCGTCATGGCCGCAGTGCGGGGGGCCTTCAAGCCGGAGTTCATCAACCGCCTCGACGAGGTGGTCATCTTCGACCCGCTCAGCACCGCTGACCTGAGCCATATCGTCGACCTGCAGGTGGCGGCGATGAGCCGGCGGCTGGCCGGCCGCCGGATCTCGCTCGAGGTGTCGGAGCCGGCGCGCGACTGGCTGGCCATGACCGGCTACGACCCCGCCTTCGGGGCTCGGCCGCTGCGCCGGCTGGTGCAGAGCTCCATCGGCGACCAGCTCGCCCGCGCACTCTTGGCCGGCGACGTTCACGACGGCGACACGGTCAAGGTGGATCTCGACCCGACCGGAGACACGCTGATCGTGGCTCGCGCGTGAACACTGCCGCACCGAACCGCCCTCGACCGCGCGAGGTGACGCTGGCCGGCTCGCAGGCCGTGGTGGGCAGCGTCGTGGCGCTGATCGTGCTGGTCAACGGGATGCAGCAGCTCAACTCGAGCGAGGTCAACGAGGCGCTGGCTGAGATCGTGGCCTCGGACGAGGCTCGGGCGCTCGACCTCTCCTTGGAGTCTGCCCGCACGATGCTGCGCTACTCGATCATGGTGCTCGCGGTCGTGAGTGTCGCCTCGCTCGTGCTCGGTGTCTACGTGTTGCGGCGCCATCGGTCGTCGCGGATCGCGCTCACGATCATTGGCGGCAGCGTTGCCCTGCTCTGCCTGGCGGGAGGCCCGGTTGGCTGGGCGGTTGCGGCGTACGTCGGCATCTCCGTCGCCCTGCTCTGGTCCAAGGCAGCGCGCGGCTGGTTCTCCGACGGCACCGAGCCTGCGCCACCGGCGCCGGGCCCGTGGGGATCCGGGCCGCCGCCCCCTCCGCCCCCTCCGCCGCCTCAGCCGCCGCCGGGGCAGCCTCCTTCGGGGGGAGCGCCCAGAGCGTGACGCCCGGCCTGGCGACAAGGCGCCACCGCTGGGCGATACCCCAGTAGGCTGACCCGCGACCGTCGCTCCTGGGAGGACCACATGTCGCATCCACCTCCGCCACCCGACCCGCAGCAGCCACGCCGCTCGGGCGGCGCCTTCCCGCCCGCTTCGGGGCAGGGCGGATCCTCCGATGCGCCTGGGTATCAGCCCTACCCGGGATCGTCCCCGCCCGGATCGGCGCCGTACGAAGCGGGGCAGCCGCAGCAGGGATATCCGGCGTTCGGAGCCGGCCCGGGCGCGAGCGGCGTACCGCCGACCGAGGTGAAGCGACCCGGCACAGTGCTGGCCGGGTGCATCCTGGCGTGGGTCGGGTCGGTCTTCGGGCTGCTGCTCGGCGTGCTGTTCCTCAGCCTGAGCGAGAACTCTTCGGTGTTCGACGACCTCGACGGGGACATGAACCGGGCCGACCTGGTCGATGCGCTCCGGATCACCGGCGGCGTGCTCCTCGCCTGGTGCCTGGTCGTCTTCGTGCTGGCGGTGCTTGCCTTCCGCGGCGCCAAGTGGGCGGCCATCACACTGGTCGTCATGGCCGGCGTGATGGCGGCTTTCGGCCTGATCGGCGTCGTGTCAGGCTCTGGCCAAGGGGTGCTCGGCCTGCTGTGGGCCGCCGCCTCCGCCACCTTGATCTACCTCAACCGCCCGGCCAAGCAGTGGTATGCCGCTGTGGCAGATCGCAGGGCCGCGACCCGCTGACGCTGTCAGCCAGGACGGCCGTCCCGTCTGAGACGTCAACAACGTGCCGCTACGTGGACTCTTCTTGCCGTCTCGCAAGGTGCACGTCCGGCGGCTGAAGCTTGCCGCGGGGACAAGCGGCACATGCTGTCAGCCCAAGGCGGCGAGCCGGCTGATCGCCTCGTCGAGCACGGCATCCTGCTTGCAGAACGCCCACCGCACCAGCGGACGGCCCGCGGCCTTGTCGTCGTAGAACACCTCGTGCGGGATCGCGACCACGCCGCAGCGGTGCGGAAGGTCCCGGCAGAAGGCCACGCCGTCGTCGTACCCGAGCGGACGGATGTCGGTAGTCACGAAGTACGTGCCCTCCGGCACGAAGACGTCGAACCCGGCCGCGGCAAGCCCAGCGCACAGTCGGTCACGCTTGCCTTGCAGCGAGAAGGCAAGCGCGGCGAAGTAGGACTCGTCCAGGCCGAGGGCTTGCGCGATGGCGGGCTGCAGCGGCGCACCCGAGGTGTAGGTGAGGAACTGTTTCGCCGTCATGACTGCGCGTACCAGGTCAGCCGGGCCGGTGGCCCACCCGACCTTCCAACCGGTGAAGGAGAACGTCTTCCCGGCACTGGAGATCGTGACCGTCCGCTCGGCCATGCCGTCGTACGTCGCCAGCGGTCGATGCCGGCGCCCGTCGAAGAGCAGGTGTTCGTAGACCTCGTCGGTGACGACGAGAAGGTCGTGCTCGCACGCGACCTCGGCCAGCGGTGCCAGCTCGTCGTCGGACAGCACGGTCCCGGTCGGATTGTGCGGCGTGTTGACGAGCAGCAGCTTCGTCCGTGGTGTCACCGCCCGCCGCAACTCCTCGAGGTCGAGCCGGAAGTCCGGCGCCCGGAGGGTCAGCGGGACGCGGACGCCGCCGGCCATCGCGATGCAGGCGACGTAGGAGTCGTAGTAGGGCTCGAGCGCGATCACCTCGTCACCGGGCTCGACCAGGGCGAGCAACGCAGCGGCCACGCCCTCGGTCGCGCCGGTGGTCACGACCACCTCCGTGTCGGGGTCGAGCTCGATCCCGTAGAAGTGCCGTTGATGGCTGGCGATCGCGCTCCGCAGCGCCGGAATCCCGATGCCGGGGGAGTACTGGTTGTGCCCGGTGCGCAGGGCCTCGACCGCTGCCTCGATGACCTCGTCGGGACCGTCGGAGTCCGGGAAGCCCTGCCCCAGGTTGATCGATCCGGTGCGCACCGCGACGGCGGACATCTCTGCGAAGACCGTGGTGCCGAGCCCGCGCAGCCGGGTCGACATCCGGGGTGACTCCATGAAACCTCCGACGTTCGACATCTACAGTGGCAGACACCATGAACCCTACGACCGTCGGCGACGACGGCGTCTCGGCTCCCGTCGCCACGGGTCTGCACGAGCGACCACGCCGTTCGCGGGTGCGGCGGGTCGGCCTGCTGGCCGGCATCGCCTTGATGCTGGCCGGACTGAGCCTGCTCGGGTACGTCGCCTGGCAGTACTGGGGAACCAACATCATCGCCAAGCGGGAGCATGCAGCGATTCGCGACGACATTCGCGAACGGTGGAGCAACCCGTCAGCCGAGGAAGTGCTCGGTCCGGACGCTGCGGCAGGAGCGTTGGGGAGCGCCGATGCGTTGATCCGCATCCCGGCCTTCGGCGACGACTACGAGGTGCCGATGATCGAAGGTGTCAGGGACGAGGACCTCGCCCGGGGCATCGGGCACTTCCCGGGCACCGGACCGGGCCAGATCGGCAACTTCGCGTTGGCGGGTCACCGAGTCACGCATGGGGAGCCGTTCCGCGATCTGCCCGACCTCCGGCCCGGCGACGAGGTGATCGTCGAGACGGCCGATGCCATCTTCGTGTACGAGCTCGACACGGACCCGAACGACCTGGTCATTCCATTCACGGAGACCTGGGTGCTCGACGACGTACCGATAGCACCGGAGGGACAGGCACCCCCGGGTATGCCCGAACTCACGACGCCGACCGCCACGGAGGCGATCATCACCCTGACGACGTGCTCGGAGCTCTTCCACACCGATGACCGGATGATCGTCTTCGGCCACCTCGTCTCGACGTCGCGCAGCTCGTGACCACGGGGCACTGCCCTGGCGAGGATGTCCCGAGTACGTCGTTACCCTGGCTGCCATGACTGACCGCGAGGAGCTGCTCAAGCACATCACCACGAAGGCGGTGGTCCGAGGACGGGTCACGCTGTCCAGCGGTCAGGAGGCGGATTGGTACGTCGACCTGCGCCGCATCTCACTCGACGGAGCGGCCGCCCCCCTGGTCGGCCGGGTGATGCGGGCGGCGCTGCACGATGAGCTGGGCCCGGACGCGTATGACGCGGTGGGTGGTCTCACCCTTGGCGCCGACCCGGTCGCGGCTGCGATGCTGCACGCCGCTGCCACCGAAGGCCAGCCGCTGGACGCGTTCGTCGTACGCAAGGCCGGCAAGGCACACGGGCTGCAACGTCGCATCGAGGGACCTGACGTGGCCGGGCGGCGGGTGCTGGTCGTCGACGACACCTCGACGACGGGCTCGTCAGTGCTGACGGCGATCGAAGCTGCCGAGGCAGCGGGCGCCCACGTCGTCGCGGCTGCCGTCATCGTCGACCGCGGAGCGCGCGAGGCCGTCGAGGCCACGGGGGTTCGCTACGTGGCGGCCTACGAGATGCACGATCTCGGCCTCGCGTGACGACACCCCACGCGCTGGACGACAACGGTTGGGACGTCCGCGTGCGGCTGGTCGACGGGGACTGGGTCGAGCGCACCCCTCGCCGTAGAGAGGTCGCCGCGCGGCTTCGGCGCGAGGTCGACGTGATGACGTGGCTCGCTCCGCAGCTGCCGCTCCCGGTGCCGCAGCCGCAGGTGGTCAGCGACGACCCGCTACGCGTGCGGCACCGGCTGATCACCGGTGATCCATGTCCGGGCCGGTCCGGGCGGCAAGGTGAGCAGCTCGGCTCGTTGCTGGCAGCGCTGCACGCGGTCCCCGTCCGCCCTGCGCTCGAGCACGGGGTCCCGCCGGCCGACGAGACGGCGAAGGCGCGTCAGCAGGATCGCAGCGACTTTGCCGGGATGGTGGTCCCGCGGTTGCCTGTCGACCTGCGCGCTGCGGCGCTGCGGTTGCTCGTCCGGCTGACCCAGGCCGACTACGCAGTCGCCTTGGTGCACGGCGACATCGGCCGTGACCACGTCCGAGTCGCGGCAGGTGACGTGGCCGGCGTGATCGACTGGACCGACGCCTGCCTGTCAGACCCGGCCCTCGACCTTGCCTGGGCGTTGCACGGTACGTCGAGCGAGTTCGCGGCCGGAGTGCGTGCGACGTACCCGATGTCTGATCAGCTCGCCGCCCGCGCCCGCGACTGGCATCTGCTCGGACCGTGGTACGAGGTGCGCTTCGGGCTGCAGCAAGAGATCCCGGCGTACGTCGAGAGCGGTCTGGCGGGAGCCACGGCCCGCCTGCGCAGCTGACCCATACGGCAGCGCCGGTGGGCGCCGCAACAAAGGCGTTGATCCGGCCCGTCGAGGGTCGGGAGACTGGCCGGATGGACGGCATGAGGGAGATCTGGCCGCTGTTCGGGCTGCGAGTTCGCTGCGGGGCGCTGGAGATGCGTCCCCTGACGGATGACGATCTGGTCGAGCTCGTCGCGGTGGCGCAGGCCGGGATCCACGAGCCGCAGCGGATGCCGTTCCTCCACCCGTGGACAGACGTGCCCGCCGACCAGCTGGCGCTCAACGTCGTGCAGTACCACTGGGGAAAACGCGCCGACTTCAAGCCCGAGAGGTGGGCGCTCGAGCTCGGTGTCCGCTGGCAGGGCAGGCTGATCGGCACCCAGGGAGTCAGCACCGAGGACTTCCTGGTCACCCGCACCGGGGAGACCGGCTCCTGGCTCGGGATGGCGCACCAGGGCCAGGGTGTCGGGACGCTGATGCGCCAGGTGATCTGCACGCTGTGCTTCGACCACCTCGACTTCGCCGAGATCACATCCGGCGCCTTCCACGACAACCCGGCGTCTCTCGCCGTGAGTCGCAAGGTGGGCTACGTGCCCAACGGCGAGGACCGGCTGAAGCGTCGAACCGAGATGGCCCGCCACCGCCGGCTGCTGCTCACTCCTAAGGCACTGGTCCGTCCCGGTGCCGCTGTCGAGGTCGAGGGCGTCACCGGCGTACGTCGTCTGATCGGTCTCGACGACTGACCTTCGGAGCAGCTGATAGCGACGTCAGCGGGACAGGGACGTGCCGGCAGAGCGCAGGCTCTCGCAGGCCTCCGCGACCCGGGTCGCCATCCCGGCCTCGGCCGACTTGCCGTAGGAACGCGGGTCGTAGACCTTCTTGCTGCCGACCTCGCCGTCCACCTTGAGCACGCCGCTGTAGTTGACGAGCATGTGGTCGACGATCGGCCGGGTGAAGGCGTACTGGGTGTCGGTGTCCACGTTCATCTTGACCACGCCGTAGTCGAGCGC
The DNA here is from genome assembly GCA_963830495.1 of uncultured Actinomycetota bacterium. GTDB lineage: Bacteria > Actinomycetota > Actinomycetes > Propionibacteriales > Nocardioidaceae > CAWHMS01. The sequence continues at coordinate 523,080 of CAWHMS010000002.1, forward strand.
GGCGCGGATCTCCTCCAACAGCGACCCGGAACCACCATGGAAGACCAGGTCGAACGGCTTGGCGTCGTCGCCCAGCCCGTGCTTCTCGGCGACCGCCTCCTGTGCGGCCTTGAGGATCTCCGGTCGCAGCTTGACGTTGCCGGGCTTGTAGACGCCGTGCACGTTGCCGAAGGTGAGGGCGGTGAGGTAGCGCCCCTTCTCGCCCAGACCGAGCGCCTCGACCGTGCGGAGCGCGTCGTCGGGCGTGGTGTAGAGCTTGTCATCGATCGCCCCGACCACACCGTCCTCCTCGCCGCCGACGACGCCAACCTCGATCTCGAGCACGATGTTCGCCGCCGCGGCCTGCTCGAGCAGCTCCCGTGCGATCGACAGGTTCTCCTCGAGCGGTACGGCGGAGCCGTCCCACATGTGCGACTGGAACACGGGCAGCCCGCCGGCGTCGACCCGCTCCTTCGAGGCCGCCAGCAGCGGCCGGACGAAACCGTCGAGCTTGTCCTCCGGGCAGTGGTCGGTGTGCAGCGCGACGTTGACCGGGTACTTCTTCGCCGCCTCCTGCGCGAAGGCCGCGAACGCCAGCGACCCGGCCACCATGTCCTTGATCGTCGTACCGGACAGGAACTCCGCGCCACCGGTCGAGACCTGCACGATGCCGTCGCTGCCCGCCTCGGAGAAGCCGCGCAGCGCCGCGTGCAACGTCTGTGACGACGTCACGTTGATGGCCGGATAGGCGAAACGCTCCGACTTCGCCTTATCGAGCATGGCGGCGTAGACCTCGGGTGTTGCGATCGGCATCTCTGGCTCCGTCAGGTCGTGGTGTGCTCGACGCGTGACTGCTGAGCCGGTCCCAGGGCTCGCCCACTCGTCGGGTCGGTCGGCTTCAGTATTCCCCGCCGCTCGGGACGCTGCCACACCGGTGTTGCCGCCACCACGTCGCCCCGGGGCTCCTCATGCTCGGCGTCCGTCGTCCGGCCTCGCTGCATGCTGCCGGACCCAGGAATGCATGGCGATCGCCGCGGCTGCGCCGGCGTTGATGGAACGGGTGGAGCCGTACTGGGCGATGGACAGCGTCACAGGGCAGACGGCGCGGATCGCCTCGGTCAGCCCGGGGCCCTCCTGGCCGAAGACAAGGGCGCAGCGACGCGGCAGCTCGGCAGTCTCGATCGGCATGGACCCGGGCAGGTTGTCGACGCCGATGAGCGGCAGATCGGCCGCGGCTGCCCACGCCGCGAAGTCGGCTACCGACGGATGCTGCCGCACGTGCTGGTAGCGGTCGGTCACCATGGCACCGCGCCGGTTCCAGCGTCGCCGTCCGACCACGTGGACCTCGGCGGCCAGGAACGCGTTGGCCGTGCGCACGACCGACCCGATGTTGAAGTCGTGCTGCCAGTTCTCGATGACCACGTGGAAGTCGTGTCGGCGGGTGTCCAGGTCGGCCACGATCGCGTCGTGGCGCCAATACCGGTAGCGGTCGACCACGTTGCGTCGGTCGCCGTCGCGCAACAGGTCGGCGTCGTACCGGTCATCGTCGGGCCAGGGTCCCTGCCACGGCCCCACCCCGACGGCGTCCGGGTCCGCCGGGTCGGTACGGTCCGCGGTGGCCCGGGCGGATTCGTCGGGATGCGGCACAGCCACACCCTAAGCGCGGCAACTACGCTGTCGGGTGATGAACGACCTCCAGACCGTGCTGCTGCTCGGCGACCTGTTGGACCCGCAGAGCCTGATCGACCGGTTCGGCAGCTTCGCGCTGTGGGGTGCGGCGCTGATCATCTTCATCGAGTGCTGGCTCTTCCCGATCCTGCCGGGTGACTCGCTGCTCTTCACGGTAGGCCTGCTCATCTCCCAACAGTCCGACGACGTCGGCTACCCGATCTGGTTCGCCTGCCTGGTGCTGACGGTGGCTGCGGTGGCGAGCAACGTCGTCGGCTACCTGGTCGGCGCCAAGGTGGGTCCCGCCATCTTCAAGCGCCCGGACTCGCGCTTCTTCAAGCAGGAGTACATCGACAAGACCTTCGCGTTCTTCGACCGGTACGGCGCCCGCGCGATCGTGCTGGCGAGGTTCGTGCCGATCGTGCGCACGTTCATCACCTTGGCTGCTGGTGTCGGCGGTATGCCGATGCGGCGCTTCGTGACCTACTCCGCCATCGGTGGAGTGGCCTGGGCCACCGGCATCACCCTGCTCGGCTACTGGCTCGGCCAGGTCGACTTCGTCCGCGAGCGCATCGACCTGATCCTCATTGTCCTGGTGCTGCTGTCGGTGATCCCGATCGGGATCGAGGCGATGCGTGCCCGGTCGACCAGGCGCGACCCGCGTTACGACGAGGACGCCGAGCGCGCTCGGGTGCTGCGCGACGAGGCCTCCGGCGCCGACTGACCCCCGGCTGCAGCGGCAAGGTCCGACCCTCAGCCAGCGATAGCCCGCTCAGCGTCGGATCCTTCGCGAGGGGCAGGCAAGGTGGTGACGAGGCAACTGGAGGTTTGGCGGGGAGCGGTCAGCGCCGAGCGCCGGGCGCCGTCGGGTCGGAGTCGGTCAGGAACTGTCGGCACCGCTGCGCCTCGTCCGTCTCGCCGATCCGGTCGGCCGCCTCGGCGAGGGCCGCCAGGCAGCGCAGGAACCCTCGGTTGGCCTCGTGCTGCCAGGGGATCGGGCCGTGACCCTTCCACCCGTGGCGACGGAGCGAGTCCAGGCCGCGGTGATAGCCGACCCGCGCGTAGGCGTACCCGGGGATGTCGTCATCGCCGCCCAGCGCCGCCTCCGCGAGGGTCGCCCAGGCCAGTGACGACGACGGGTTGTCTCGAGCCACCTCGGCGGCGGGTACGCCCGCGGCGAGCCGCTCGGCAGCGGGGTCGGGAGGCAGCAGGGTCGGAGGGGGTCCGCCGAGAAGGTTGTCGAAGCTCATGGTCCCCATCATGCCCGGCGCGGCTGCGGGCCAGGAGAGTGCCGGTACGACGATGTGGCGTCCCCGGCAGTAGTCGTGCCGGGGAGGACCGACAGCCCCCCACACAAACAAGAACGCATCAGCGAAATCGTCCCCTGCGTCGATTTCGAGGTGCGTTCTTGTCGCCCCTATTCTGCCCGATTTCGCGCAGAACATGTGGCCCGAAACGGCCACTGGCCGTAACCTGCCAGATGTGACGGAGGGTTACGGCGGGTCCCTCAGCGTGCTCGGCGTTGACGGCCAGAGTGAGCGGGTCTATCGATTCGTGCTTCGCAACCCTGGCTCGACGTACCTGTCGATCTGCGACGGCGTCGGAATGTCCCGGCCGGACCTGCTGGCGCGGCTGTCGCCGCTGCTGGCGCGGCGGCTGATCCGAGTCGCGGAAGAGACCGTGACACCCGAGCCGCCGGACATCGCGCTCGGACGGCTGATGAGTGGCGAGATGCGACGCCTGGCCCGCGCCGAAGAGCGGCTGGCGGTGGCTCAGAGCGACGTCGGCACCTATGTCTCCGACCATGTCCTCGGTCAGCGCGCCAGCACTGAGCCGGTGCCGCTCGACCGGATCCCCGCGGGCGAGCTCGGCACCGTGATCACCGCACTCATCGCCAACCTCACCGGGGAGATGCTGTTTCTCCGCCCGGATCAGTGGATTCTGCCCACCGGCGCCGCTGCCGACGCGGCTGTGATCGCCGCGCTGAAGGCGGGCGGCAGCTCGCGCTGCATCTACCCCGCCCGGGTGGTGGACGAGCGGCCCGAGTCGGTGCTGGCCAGGGCCGCGGCAGGAGAGCAGGTGCGCGTCGTGGCGACGCTGGCGAACCGGATGGCGGTGTTCGGCAGTGAGGCCGCGATCCTGCCGGAGGAGTGGGACGGCGAGTCCGCCGGCCGCCTGGTGATCCGGCAGCCGGGGATCGTCAGGGCCTGCCGGATGCTGTTCGACGAGATGTGGCGGCACGCCGTCACCGTGCCGGTGTTGGGGGAGCCGCGGATCGCCGCCCACTCGCGGCGACAACTCCTCGAGCTGCTCGCGCGAGGCGCCAAGGATGAGCAGATCGCGCGGTCGATGGGGATCTCGTTGCGCACTGTGCGTCGCCGGATCGCCGACCTGCTGGCCGAGCTGGGCGTCGATTCGCGATTCCAGGCGGGCATGGAGGCCGTCCGGCGCGGTTGGCTGTGACGGTACGGCGTGGCCCGCCGGGCGGGCCGCGGTCGGCGCTCAGTCGCTCGACGCCGACGCGTCGGGCAGTCCATCGGGCATCGCCTTGACTGGTGGTGTCAGCAGGCGGAACGCGCCCGGCTCGACGTGCCAGCTGCACTCGCGCATCGGGCCCGTCAGCTCCCCGTCGCTGTTGCACCAGAACTCCTCGCCCGACACCCGGACCTTCGTGGCGCGCAGGCTGCGCACGTCGTGCCGCTCCTCGTGGGTGCCACGTCGGAGTCGGACACCGTACTGGAACCGATCCCAGCGCCCGACGGCGAAGGAGACCGTCACGTCGGCGCGACCGTCACCGGGGTCCGCCGAGGGTGCCAGCGCCGTACCGCCACCGATCAGCGCTCCGTTGCTGATGCCGAGCTGCAGCACCCGTCGCCGGCCGTCGGCGACCACCGCCTCGTCGACCTCGACCCGAAGATGCAGCCCCTCGCTGGTGAAGCCGGCGATGAGCGCACCGACGAGATAGCCGACCTTCCCGAGGCCGACGCGGCCGAACCGCTCCTTCCACGGCTGCGCTGCCTGGGCGGCGTCGCTGCCGATTCCGACGTGTACGGCGTTGACCACCACCGTCCCCCGGCGCACGGCCAGCACATCCATCGGCTGCTCATGGCCGCCGACGATCACTGCAGCCGCCTCGTCGGGCTCGCGGGGAAGGCCGACACCACCGGCGAGGTCGTTGCCGGTGCCGAGGGGGATGATGCCGATCGGCACCTTGCCTAGCTCCTCGCGCGCGTGCAGGCGGTTGACCACCAGGTGGATCGTGCCGTCTCCTCCGGCGACCACAAGCGTCCGTCCGTCGACCTCCGCCAGCACCGCGTCGAGCTCGTCGACTGTCGCGGTCTTGCTGACTTCGACGTCGGCCGCGCGCCGCAGCACCGCCAGAGCAGACGCGACGGCGCTCTCGTCATGAGAGCCTGCGTCGGCATTGGTCAGCACCAGGAAGCGGGTCACGCCCGAACAGTAGCCGCAGCGGCGACACGCTCACCGTTCGCTAGCATGGCGCCGCTGAACCCGCTGCCATGGCGGGAGTCCGAGACAGCGAGACGGGAAGGCAGCCGGCATGCCTGCCATCGTGATCGTCGGTGCCCAGTGGGGTGACGAGGGCAAGGGCAAGGCCACCGACCAGCTGGGCGAGTCCGTCGACTACGTCGTGAAGTTCAACGGCGGCAACAACGCGGGTCACACGGTCGTCATCGGCGAGGAGAAGTATGCGCTGCACCTGCTCCCCTCGGGGATCCTGACCGCTGACTGCGTGCCGGTCATCGGCAACGGCGTCGTCGTCGACCTGTCCGTGCTTTTCGAGGAGATCGACGACCTCACCGCCAGGGGAGTGGACTGCTCGCGGTTGCTCGTCTCGGCCAATGCGCACGTCATCGCGCCGTACCACCGCACGGTCGACAAGGTGACCGAGCGCTTCCTCGGCAGCCGCCGGATCGGCACCACCGGCCGCGGCATCGGGCCGACGTACGCCGACAAGGTCAACCGTGTCGGTGTCCGGATCCAGGACCTACTGGACGAGAAGATCCTGGCGCAGAAGGTCGAGGGTGCCCTCGAGCAGAAGAACCACCTGCTGGCGAAGGTCTACAACCGGCGCATGATCAGGGTCGACGAGATCGTCGAGGAGTTGCTCGGCTACCGGGATCGCCTTGCGCCGACGATCCGGGACACCGGACTCCTTCTGGGACAGGCACTCGACCGTGGAGAGACGGTGCTGTTCGAGGCGGGACAGGCCACGATGCTCGATCTCGACCACGGCACCTACCCGTTCGTGACCTCGTCCAGTGCCACCGCGGCCGGGGCGTGCACCGGCAGCGGCGTGCCACCCAATCGGCTGGACCGGATCGTTGCAGTGGTCAAGGCGTACACGACCAGGGTGGGCGAGGGGCCGTTCCCGACCGAGCTGCTCGATGCCGATGGCGACCGGCTGCGTGAGGTCGGCGCAGAGTTCGGCACGACAACGGGACGGCCCAGGCGGTGCGGGTGGTACGACGCGGTCATTGCCCGGTACGCCGCCCGCGTCAACGGTGTCACCGACTTCGTGCTCACCAAGCTCGACACTCTCACCGGCTGGGAGCGGATCCCGGTGTGCGTCGCCTACGAGGTCGAGGGCGAGCGGGTCGAGGAGATGCCGATGACGCAGACCGACTTCCATCATGCGCAGCCCGTGTATGAGTTCTTCGACGGCTGGACCGACGACATCTCGGGGGCGCGCAGTATGGGCGATCTCCCGAAGGCGGCGCAGGCGTATGTCGAGGCGCTCGAGCGCATGTCGAGTGCCCCGATCTCTGTCATCGGAGTCGGACCTGGCCGCGAGGCGAGCATCGTCCGGCGCTCGCTGCTCTGAGGTGTCGCCGTAGCAGGCCGGTAGGGTCTCGCAGCGTGAAGACGCTCGTCATCGGCAGCGGAGGGCGCGAGCACGCCCTCGCCAAGGCACTCGCGCGCGATCCCGAGGTGACCGAGGTGCATGCCGCCCCCGGCAACCCCGGGATGGCGGCGATCGCGACCGTTCATGAGGTCGACCCGCTCGACGGGCTCGCGGTGGCCGCGCTCGCCGGCCGCCTCGGGGTCGACCTGGTGGTGATCGGTCCGGAGGCGCCGCTGGTGGCCGGGGTGGCCGACGCCGTACGCGACCGAGGATTCGCCTGCTTCGGGCCGGGCGCGCACGCAGCCCGGATCGAGGGGTCGAAGGCGTTCGCCAAGGAGGTCATGGCGGCTGCCGACATCCCCACCGCCCTCGCTCACGTGTGCACGACGCCGGAGGAGGCCGCTGCCGCGCTCGACGCGTTCGGGCCGCCGTACGTCGTGAAGGACGACGGCCTGGCTGCCGGCAAGGGGGTCGTGGTCACCGACGATCGCGACGCGGCGCTCGCGCACGCCGCCTCGTGCGAGCGGGTGGTGATCGAGGAGTATCTCGACGGTCCAGAGGTCTCGCTGTTCGCGATCTGCGACGGCCAGACCGTCCGCCCGCTGCAGCCGGCTCAGGACTTCAAGCGCCTCCTCGACCACGATGCCGGACCCAACACCGGAGGCATGGGTGCCTACTCGCCGCTTTCCTGGGCTCCGGAGGACCTCGTCGACGAGGTGCGCTCGCGGGTCCTGCAGCCGGCCGTGGACGAGCTGGCGAAGCGGGCCGTCCCCTTCGTCGGGCTGCTCTATGCCGGCCTCGCGCTGACGGATCGCGGAGTGCGTGTCGTCGAGTTCAACGCGCGGTTCGGTGACCCGGAGACACAGGTGCTGTTGGAGCTGCTGGAGACGCCACTTGGAGGGCTGCTGCACGCCGCGGCCATCGGGCAGCTCGACCAGGTGCACCCACTGCGCTGGCATCGCGGCGCGGCGGTCGGCGTCGTCATGGCCGCGGCCGGTTATCCGGAGTCGCCTCGGAGTGGGGACACCGTCACCGGCGTCGCCGCGGCTGAGGCGTTAAACGGCGTCGAGGTGCTGCAGGCCGGTATCGCGTCGGCGGGCCGGGGCCTGGTCACCTCCGGAGGCCGGGTGCTGGCCGTGGTCGGGGTCGACGACGACCTCTCCTCGGCCCGGGCGCGCGCCTATGACGGGGTGGCCCAGATCGACTTCGACGGAGCTCAGTACCGCAGCGACGTCGCCGAGCGCGCCGCCGCGCGCACCTGACCGGCCGACTTGTCAGAACCTCAGCTGGCTCTGGCCAGTCCAGAGTCTGACAAGTCGTGCGGCTGGGGGAGAATGGCGGTCGTGACCGCGATCCCGAACGTGCTGGCAGCCCGCTACGCCTCTGCCGAGATGCGTGCGGTGTGGGCGCCCGAGGCGAAGGTGGTGGCAGAGCGCCGGCTGTGGCTGGCGGTGCTCCGCGCACAGCGCGACCTGGGCGTCGACGTACCCGACGGAGTCGTCGAGGCCTACGAGCGGGTGGTCGACGACGTCGACCTCGCCTCGATCGCCGGCCGTGAGCGGCGTACCCGGCACGACGTCAAGGCACGCGTGGAGGAGTTCTCGGCGCTCGCCGGGCACGAGCACGTGCACAAGGGCATGACCAGCCGCGACCTGACGGAGAACGTCGAGCAGCTCCAGATCCGGGAGTCGCTCGTCATCGTGCGCAGCCGGATGATCGCCTCGCTCGCGCGACTCGGTGAGCTGGCCGCGCAGCACCGGGCGATGGTGATGACGGGTCGCTCGCACAACGTCGCTGCGCAGGCCATCACGCTGGGGAAGCGCTTCGCGAGCATCGCCGAGGAGATGCTGGTCGCGCTGGACCGACTCGACGACCTGATCACCCGCTACCCGTTGCGGGGGATCAAGGGTCCGGTGGGTACGTCGCAGGACCAGCTGGACCTGCTCGACGGCGACCCGGCTCGACTGGCCGAGCTCGACACGCGGGTGGCGGAACATCTCGGCTTCGAGCGGGTGCTGACCTCGGTGGGCCAGGTCTATCCGCGGTCGCTCGACTTCGACGTCGTGTCGGCGCTCGTGCAGGCGGTGGCGGGCCCGAGCAACCTGGCCACGACGATCCGGCTGATGGCCGGAGCCGAGCTCGTCACCGAGGGCTTTCAGCCGGGGCAGGTCGGCTCGAGCGCGATGCCGCACAAGATGAACACGCGCTCGTGCGAGCGGGTCAACGGTCTCGCGGTCGTGCTGCGCGGCTACCTGTCGATGGTGGGTGAGCTGGCAGGGGACCAGTGGAACGAGGGTGACGTGTCGTGCAGCGTCGTCCGCCGGATCGCGCTGCCGGACGCCTTCTTCGCCGCGGACGGTCTCTTCGAGACGTTCCTCACCGTGCTCGACGAGTTCGGCGTCTTCCCGGCGGTCGTGTCACGGGAGCTCGACCGCTACCTCCCGTTCCTCACGACCACGAAGGTGCTGATGGCTGCTGTACGACGGGGTGTCGGGCGCGAGACGGCGCACGAGGTGATCAAGGAGCACGCAGTGGCGGTGGCGCTCGAGATGCGGGAGAAGGGTGCTGACCGCAACGACCTCCTCGACCGGTTGGCCGGTGACGAGCGGCTGGCGTTGTCGGCGGAGGATCTGTCGGCCTTGGTCGCCGAGCCGCTGTCTTTCACCGGGGCGGCCGTCGCGCAGGTCGATGACGTCGTACGTCGCATCGAGCGCCTCGCGACGGCCAGCCCTGACGCGGCGGCGTACCGGCCAGGCAGGATCCTGTGATCTGATCGCACCAGACCAGCCAGAAGGATCCGACCGTCAGCGGGCTGTAGCTGCTCGAGCGTCGGATCCTTGTGCAGGCGAAGAAGAGAAGGAGAGGGCAAAGCGTGGCTGACCTCCATCGGAGCGGAGACACCGCGCCTCACCTCGAAGGCGCTCGGCGCGTGCAGTCGGGCAAGGTGCGGGACCTCTACGAGCTGTCGGACGGTCGGCTGCTCATGGTGGCCTCGGATCGCATCTCGGCGTACGACTTCGTGCTCACCACGAGGATTCCCGACAAGGGTGCGGTGCTGACGCAGATGTCGCTGTGGTGGTTCGACCAGCTGGCCGAGCTGGTGCCCAACCACGTGCTGTCCCGCGACGTACCGGACGAGGTGGCCGGGCGTGCGGTGATCTGCGAGCGGCTGGACATGTACCCGGTCGAGTGCGTCGCGCGCGGCTATCTCGCCGGCTCCGGGCTGCTCGACTACCAGGCGACAGGCGCGGTCTGCGGCGTCGAGCTGCCGCCGGGGCTCACGGACGGGTCCCGGCTGCCGGAGCCGGTCTTCACGCCCGCCGCCAAGGCTGCCGTCGGCGAGCACGACGAGAACGTCTCCTATGAGGCGGTCGTCGAGACGGTCGGCGACGACGCGGCCGCGGAGCTGAGGATGCTCACCCTCGCCATCTACGGCCGGGCGCACGAGATCGCCCGTGAGCGCGGCATCGTGCTGGCCGACACGAAGTTCGAGTTCGGTCGCCGGGCCGATGGCACGATCGTGCTCGCTGACGAAGTCCTCACGCCGGACTCGTCCCGCTTCTGGCCGGCCGACCAGTGGGAGCCGGGTCGCGCCCAACCGTCGTACGACAAGCAGTTCGTCCGGGACTGGCTCACGTCCGAGGCGTCCGGGTGGGATCGCGCGTCCGGCGAACCGCCACCGCCGTTGCCGGACGCCGTCGTCGAGCAGACCCGGGCAAGGTACGTCGAGGCGTACGAGCGTCTCACCGGCGAGCGCTTCTGAGGCCAGTCTGCGCGCCAGTATTCGTCCGACTGCGCCAAGCACGAGCGCACCGCGGCGCCTCGGACGAATCCTGACAGCGACGCGTGGCCCGGGTGCCGTTGTCGGCCTAGGGTGAGGTCACCACCGAGGCGCCCACCCCGAGGAGGCGACCGTGTTCAACCTGGCCATCATGCTCGAGGACAGCGCTCGCAACGTCCCTGATCGCACTGCCGTCGTGCTGGGGGACCTGCGCCTCAGCTATGGCCAGGTCGACGCGATGGCCAACCAGGTCGCGAACCTGCTCGTGTCGCGGGGGATCGAGCCGGGCGACAAGGTGGCCGTCTCCTGCCCGAACCTGCCGTACTTCCCCGTCGTCTACTACGGCATCCTCAAGGTCGGCGCGGTCGTCGTACCGCTCAACGTGCTCTTCAAGGGCCGCGAGGTCGCCTACCACCTCACCGACTCCGACTCGAAGGCGTACTTCTGCTTCGAGGGCACTGCTGAGCTGCCGATGGCGCAGGAGGGCTGGGCCGGCTTCTCCCAGGTCGACGGCTGCGAGCACTTCTTCCTCATCACCGCCGACCCGGCAGTAGCGGCATCGCCCATCGAGGGAGCCGAGACGTACGGCGCCGCACTGGCCGACCGGTCCAGCACCTTCGAGACCCGGCCGACGGGCAACGACGACACGGCCGTGATCCTCTACACGAGCGGCACCACAGGGCAGCCCAAGGGCGCGCAGCTCTCGCACGCCAACATCGCCTTCAACGTACTGGCGTGTCACCGGATCTTCGACTGCAACCCGACCCGGCCGGACACGCACCTGGTGGCGCTCCCCCTCTTCCACTCCTTCGGCCAGACGGTCCAGATGAACGCCGGCTTCGCGGCGCAGGCGACGCTCGTGCTGTTGCCGCGCTTCGACGCACAGCAGGCGCTCGCCCTGATGGAGCGCGAGGAGGTCACGATCTTCGCCGGCGTGCCCACGATGTACTGGGGTCTGCTCGGGGCGCTCGACGACTCTGTCGACGTCGATCGCATCGCGGCCAACCTGAGGGCGGCGATCGCCGGCGGCTCGTCGTTGCCGGTCGAGATCATCAAGGGGGTCAAGGACCGCTTCCACGTGCAGATCCTCGAGGGCTACGGCCTGTCGGAGACGTCGCCGGTCGCCACGTTCGGCCCGGCCGACCGACCCCCGCGGCCCGGATCGATCGGCGTGGCGCTCTGGGGCCTCGACGTGCGGCTCATCGACGCCGACTGGAAGACGATCACCGGAGCAGACGAGATCGGCGAGATCGCCGTCCGTGGGCATGCCGTGATGAAGGGCTACTACAACCGGCCCGAGGAGACGGCCAGCGTGATGCGAGACGGCTGGCTCCGGACTGGTGACCTCGCCCGCCGTGACGACGACGGCTTCTACTACATCGTCGACCGGGCCAAGGACATGATCATCCGCGGCGGCTTCAACGTCTACCCGCGGGAGGTCGAGGAGGTGCTGATGACCCACGACGCGGTGTCCCTCGCGGCCGTCGTCGGTCAGCCCGACGAGGAGCTCGGTGAGGAGATCAAGGCCTTCGTCATCCGCCAGCCCGATACCGAGGTGAGCGAGGACGAGCTGGTGTCCTGGTGCAAGGACCAGATGGCGGCCTACAAGTACCCGCGTGCGGTCGAGTTCCGGGACTCGCTGCCCATGACAGCGACCGGCAAGATCCTCAAGCGCGAGCTCACCTGACCCTTGTCTCGACTTGTCAGAACCCAGTTGCCCTGGAGGGCAACCACGATCTGACAAGTGCAGCGAGAGAGGGGGCACGACGACCGGGACTTCCCCCGCACAGTCCGGCCGCGTGCCCCCCGCCCGAAGGCCCCTCGCCCTTCGTGGCGAGGCCGGCGCCGCCGCGCGCCCCCACCCCGCGACAGCGACCCGTCCTCAGGTAGACAGACGCGGCCCGGCGCGGTTTGGTTGCGTGCGCGATGGATGGTTATCGGCTTGTGACATGCGCGGGCGGCCGACGCGGAGCACGTCGTACGGCGCGACCCGGCCTTGGGCCCGCCCTCAGCGGGCAGCGCCGCGGGCTCCCCTAGACTGCGAACGCAATCTGCGCCGCTTGATCCCAGGAGCTGTCCGTGGCCCGTGTCGTCGTCGACGTGATGCTCAAGCCGGAGATCCTCGATCCGCAGGGCAAGGCGGTGCACGGCGCGCTGCCCAGGCTCGGGTTCTCCGGCGTCGTCGACGTACGCCAGGGCAAGCGCTTCGAGCTCGAACTCGACGGTGACGTCACCGAAGAACGGCTCGCCGAGGTACGCCGAGCCGCAGAGACCCTGCTGAGCAACCCGGTCATCGAGGACTACACCGTCCGGGTGGAGGAGCAGTGAGGATCGGCGTCGTCACGTTTCCCGGGTCGCTCGACGACGATGACGCGCGCCGAGCGGTCTCGATCGCAGGTGGCGAGCCGGTCGTGCTGTGGCACGGTGACCGGGACCTCGGCCGAGTCGACGCGGTCGTGCTGCCGGGCGGCTTCTCCTACGGGGACTACCTGCGGTGTGGCGCCATCGCCCGCTTCGCTCCAGTGATGACCGAGATCGTCGAGGCGGCCCAGCAGGGCATGCCGGTGCTGGGCATCTGCAACGGCTTCCAGATCCTGTGCGAGTCCCACCTGCTGCCCGGGGCCCTGATCCGCAACGACCACCGGAAGTTCGTCTGCCGCGACCAGCGGCTTCGCATCGACAACGCCGCCACCAGCTGGACGTCGGACTACGAGCCAGGCGCCGAGGTGACGATCGTGCTCAAGAACGGCGAGGGAGGGTACGTCGCTGACGGGGACACGCTCGACCGTCTCGAGGGCGAAGGCCGCGTCGTCGCCCGCTATCTGGACGGCAATCCCAACGGCTCGCTGCGAGATATCGCCGGCATCACCAACGAACGCGGCAACGTCGTCGGCTTGATGCCGCACCCCGAGCATGCGGTCGAGACCCTGACCGGACCGGGCACGGACGGGCTGCCGTTCTTCACCTCGGTGCTCAAGGCGCTGGCCAACACGTGAGCCCGGTGACGTGCCCGTGCCAGTGGAGGTGGACGACGTACGGCGGCTCGCGCTGGGTTTGCCGGCCACCACCGAGCACCTGATCCACGACCGGGTGAAGTTCCGGGTCAAGCAGCTGGTGTACGTCGCGTTCTCGCGGGACGAGACGCTGATGGGATTCGCCTACCCCAAGGACGAGCGCTCCGCCCTGGTCGAGAGCCGGCCGGACACGTTTGAGATGCCCGCCGCCTCGGACCTGCGCTACCACTGGGTGGTGGCCAGGCTCGCCGCCCTCGACCCGAGCGAGATGGTGGAGCTGGTCACCGACGCGTGGACCATGGTCGTGCCGAAGTACGTCGCCCGCGACTGGCTCCACGAGCAGCGCCGGCGCTGACCTGGGGTCCGAGTCAACGAAAGACCACCCCCGCTGGCACAAAGTTGACGCATGACGGGCCTGTGCGGACGACGTGCGATCTGGCGTCGATGGTCGACGTGCCGACCCCCAGAATCGCCGAACTCCGGCCCGAGCACCTGCCCGACGCCGAGGCGGTGCTCGACCGCGAGCTCGGCGGACGCCGCCAGGCCTGGCTGGGCGAGCTGGTCGCCCCCGCGGTCGATACGCGGCCAACGACAACCTGGACTGATTCGTCCGAAGCAGCGCTGATGCAGGCAGCGCGCCGATCTCGGACGAATCCTGGGGGCGGCAGCCGCGAGGTAGGCTGCTGCGCGACCCGCCGGCGTCGTACAGGAGCCTGACTGAGGTGACCGCAGCGCAACCGCTCGACACCGTCGCGCGCGCCCAGACCACACCCGACGTCCAGCAGCCCTGGCCAGAGCTCGGCCTCAAGCCGGACGAGTACGGGCAGCTGCAAGAGATCCTGGGCCGCCGGCCGACCAGCAGCGAGCTCGCGATGTACTCGGTGATGTGGAGCGAGCACTGCTCGTACAAGTCCAGCAAGGTGCACCTGCGCCAGTTCGGCGAGCAGGTGACCGACCAGATGCGCGCCCACCTCATGGTTGGCATCGGTGAGAACGCCGGCGTCGTGGACATCGGCCAGGGCTACGCCGTGACGTTCAAGATCGAGTCGCACAACCACCCGTCGTACGTCGAGCCCTATCAGGGCGCCGCCACCGGCGTCGGCGGCATCGTGCGCGACATCCTCGCCATGGGCGCCCGCCCGGTCGCCGTGATGGACCCACTCCGCTTCGGACCCCTCGACGCCCCCGACACTCGACGCGTGCTGCCCGGGATCGTGGCCGGCATCGGCGGCTACGGCAACTGCCTCGGGCTGCCCAACATCGGCGGGGAGGCGGTGTTCGACCCGACGTACGTCGGCAACCCGCTCGTCAACGCGCTCTGCGTCGGTGTGATGCGGCACGAGGACCTCCACCTGGCCAAGGCGTCCGGCATCGGCAACCAGGTGATCCTGTACGGCGCCAAGACCGGCGGTGACGGGATTGGCGGCGTCTCGGTGCTGGCATCGGAGACGTTCGACGAAGGTGGTCCCACCAAGCGGCCCAGCGTGCAGGTCGGTGACCCCTTCATGGAGAAGCTGCTGATCGAGTGCACCCTCGAGCTCTTCGCCGAACAGCTGGTGGTCGGCATCCAGGACCTGGGTGGCGCCGGGCTGTCGTGTGCGACCTCCGAGCTCGCGTCCGCCGGCGACGGTGGGATGCACGTGTGGCTGGACCGGGTGCCGCTGCGGGACAGCTCGCTGGCACCCGAGGAGATCCTGATGAGCGAGTCGCAGGAGCGGATGATGGCGATCGTCGCTCCCGGCGATGTCGATCGGTTCCTGAAGATCTGCGAGAAGTGGGACGTCGACGCGACCGTGATCGGCGAGGTGACCGCCGTCTCCGACGACGAGCGGGCGCGCGGTGGTCGGCTGGTGGTGGAGTGGCACGGCGAGACGATCGTGGACGTGCCCCCTCGCACGGTCGCGCACGAGGGGCCGGTCTACCGGCGCCCCTTCGCCCGCCCCGACTGGCAGGACGCACTTCAGGCCGACGCCGCCGAGGGGCTGCCTCGACCCGAGACCGGCCCCGAGCTTCGCTCGACGCTGCTGACCCTGGTGGCCTCGCCGAACCTGTGCGACAAGTCGTGGATCACCGACCAATACGACCGGTACGTGCGGGGCAACACTGTGCTCGCCCAGCCGGAGGACTCCGGCCTGCTCCGCGTCGACGCGGACACCGATCTCGGGGTGGCGGTGGCGACCGATGGCAACGGGCGCTTCGTCAAGCTCGACCCCTACGTCGGCGCACAGGTCGCGCTGGCCGAGGCATACCGCAACGTGGCTGCGAGTGGCGCCCGACCGTTGGCAGTGACCGACTGTCTCAACTTCGGGTCGCCCGAGGACTCCGCGGTCATGTGGCAGTTCGCGGAGGCGACCCGGGGCCTGGCCGACGGCTGTCAAGCGCTCGGCGTACCGGTGACGGGCGGCAACGTCAGCCTCTACAACCAGACCGGCGCAACCGCGATCCTCCCGACGCCGGTCGTCGGGGTGCTCGGTGTCATCGACGATGTCACCCGGCGTACGCCGATCGGCTTCGGCTCCGAGGGGAAACAGATCTACCTGCTGGGCACCACTCGGGAGGAGCTCGGCGGCTCGGAGTGGGCGCACGTCGTCCACGGGCACCTCGGTGGTCGGCCACCCGTCGTCGACCTCGACGCCGAGCGTGAGCTCGCCGACATCCTGGTCAACGCCTCCCGTGACGGGCTGATCGACAGTGCCCACGACCTGTCCGAGGGGGGGCTCGCCCAGACGCTGGTGGAGTCCTGCCTGCGGGGTGGAGTTGGCGCTCGGGTCTGGATGCCCTACGACCTCGACCCCTTCGTGGCGCTGTTCAGCGAGTCGGCGGGTCGGGCGATCGTGGCGGTGCCGCGCAGCGAGGAGGTGCGCTTCACCGACATGTGCACAGCGCGACGCTTCCCGCACTCGCGGATCGGTGTCACCGACGGGGTCGGGCCGGAGGCCGCGCTCGAGGTGCAGGGTCAGTTCGCGATCCGTCTCGACGAGCTGCGGACCGCGTGGAGCGCCACCCTGCCGGCAGCCTTCTCGGACTGACCCGCCAGTGCCTGCGCGACTACGACGCCTGCCCAAGCCCGAGGTCCAGGATCTGCTGGCTCGGCTCGATGCGGCGGAGGCGGCCGGCGACGCAGCCAGCCCTGACGACGTACGTGCTGCGGTGAAGCACTTCCTGGCCGAGCTGGCGCACCGATCGCCGGGCCGCAGCGTCGAGGTGCGGGTGCCGCCGTACGCCGCTGTGCAGTGCATCGAGGGGGTGCGGCACACCCGCGGCACGCCGCCGGCCGTGGTCGAGATGGACGCTCCGACCTGGTTGGCCCTGGCCCGGGGCAGGCTGCGTTTCGGTGAGGTGCTCGACGCGGGTCGAGTGCGCGCATCCGGAGAGCGGTCGGATCTGACTGGCTATCTTCCGCTCGACCGACCGCCGCCCGAGCCCACCGCGCACCGCGGCTAGCATCGCGAGCATGACTCCAGTCGCTTCGACAGACCTTCGTGCCCGCATGGCCGACGTGCTGCCCGGGATCCGGCGGGATCTCGAGCAGCTGGTCCGCATCCCGTCGGTCGGTGCCGACCCGGCGCGGCAGGACGACGTACGGCGTTCCGCCGCAGCGAGCGCTGCGCTGTTCGAGGCGGAGGGCCTGGAGACCCGGCTGGTCGAGGTCGAGGGTGGGCTGCCGGCCGTCATCGCGCGACGACAGGCGCCGGAGGGGCGGCCGACCGTGCTGCTGTACGCGCACCACGACGTCCAGCCCGAGGGTGATCACGCGGCCTGGGAGCAGGACGACCCGTTCGAGCCGGTGGAGCGGAACGGGCGGCTCTACGGGCGAGGCGCTGCCGACGACAAGGCCGGGATCATGGCGCACCTGGCGGCGATCCGGGCTCTCGGCGACGACCTCCCGGTGGGGGTCACCGTGTTCCTCGAAGGCGAGGAGGAGAACGGCTCGACGTCTCTCCCAGCTTTGCTCGAGCGCTACCACGACGAGCTCGCCAGCGATGTCATCGTCATCGCCGACTCGGCCAACTGGGACATCGGCGCACCCGCCCTGACCACGTCGCTGCGCGGCAACGTCGTGCTGGACGTCGAGGTGCGGGCGCTGAAGCAGGGCGTGCACTCGGGTATGTGGGGCGGCCCGGTGCCCGATGCGCTGACCGGTCTCTGCCGGTTGCTCGCCACGCTGCACGACGAGCGGGGCAACGTCGCCGTCGCCGGGCTGGGCACGGGTGACGCTGCAGACCTCGAGTTCGACGAGAAGCGGCTGCGGGCCGAGGCGGGGATGCTCGACGGCGTCCAGCTCATCGGACAGGGCAGCATCGTCGAGCGGATGTGGGCGCGGCCGTCGCTGTCGGTGATCGGCCTCGACACCACGACGGTCGAGGCGTCGAGCAACACCCTCATCCCCGCCGCTCGGGCGGTGATGAGCATGCGCGTGGCGCCCGGCGACGACGCCGACCGCGCAGCGACCCTTCTCACCGAGCACCTGACCGGGCACGCACCTTGGGGCATGGAGGTCGAGGTCAACCTGCACGGAGCAGGTCAGCCCTTCGTGATCGATGCCACCGGACCGGCGTACGACGCCGCCCGCTCGGCGTTCCGCGATGCCTGGGACGGCACCGAGCCGGTCGACGTGGGGGTCGGCGGGTCGATCCCGTTCATCGCGAAGCTGGCCGAGCGCTTCCCGGCGGCCGCCGTCCTCGTCACCGGCGTGGAGGACCCGCTGACCGCCGCTCACGGCCCGAACGAGAGCCTGCACCTCGACGAGTTCGCCAAGGTCTGCCTGGCGGAGGCGCTGCTGCTGCAGCGGCTCGCCACGCTCTGACCGGGTGCCGGATTCGGAGATCGGAGCACGCGCAACTTAGACTCGGGTCGTGCCTCGCGGAGATGGGCGGCTGACCCACGATCTCGACCCGCAAGATCTCGGTCCGCAAGACGCCTGTGGCGTGTTCGGCGTCTGGGCTCCCGGCGAAGACGTCGCCAAGCTGGCCTACTTCGGGCTCTACGCACTCCAGCACCGCGGCCAGGAGTCAGCCGGCATCGCGGTCGGCAACGGCCAGCAGATCCTCGTCTACAAGGACATGGGCCTGGTCTCCCAGGTCTTCGACGAGCCCACGCTGGAGTCGCTGCGCGGCCACCTCGCGGTCGGCCACACGCGCTACTCGACCACCGGGTCGAGTGTGTGGCACAACGCCCAACCGACCTTCCGCCCGACCCCCAACGGCTCCGTGGCCCTGGCCCACAACGGCAACCTGATCAACACCGGTCAGCTGTCCGACCAGGTCGAGGAGCGGGCACACACCGATGGCGCTCTGGACATCCCGATCCACACCACGTCCTCCGCCTCCACCGACACCGACCTCATCACGGCGCTGCTGGCGTCATACCCGGGCCTCGCCATGGAGAAGGCGGCACTCGAGGTGCTGCCGCTGCTGCGCGGCGCCTTCTCGTTGACCTTCATGGACCAGGGCACGCTGTACGCCGCGCGGGACCCCCAGGGCATCAGGCCCCTCGTGCTCGGACGCCTCGAGCGTGGCTGGGTGGTCGCCTCGGAGACGGCAGCACTCGACATCGTGGGCGCCTCCTTCATCCGCGAGATCGAGCCCGGGGAGCTGGTGGCCATCGATGAGGACGGTATGCGCAGCATGCACTTCGCCGATCCTGCGCCCAAGGGCTGTCTGTTCGAGTTCGTCTACCTCGCCCGGCCGGACACCGTGATCTCCGCACAGCGGGTGCAGACCGTGCGGGCCGAGATCGGCCGGCGGCTGGCGCGGGAGCACGCCGTCGATGCCGACCTCGTCATACCCGTGCCGGAGTCCGGCACGCCGGCCGCGATCGGCTACGCCGAGGAGAGCCACATCCCGTACGGCCAGGGGCTGGTCAAGAACTCCTACGTCGGCCGCACCTTCATCCAGCCCAGCAACACCATCCGCCAGCTCGGCATCCGGCTCAAGCTCAACCCGCTTCGCGACGTGATCGACGGCAAGCGGTTGGTCGTCGTCGATGACTCCATCGTGCGTGGCAACACCCAGCGCGCACTGGTGCGCATGCTGCGGGAGGCGGGTGCCGCCGAGGTGCACGTACGGATCGCGAGCCCGCCGGTCAAGTGGCCGTGCTTCTACGGGATCGACTTCCCCACCCACGCCGAGCTGATCGGCAACGGACTCAGCTCCGACGAGATCTGCCGCTCGATCGGCGCCGACTCGCTGGGCTACATCTCGCTCGATGAGCTGATCTCCGCCACCAACGTGGCCAAGGACGACTTGTGCCGCGCCTGCTTCGACGGCGTCTATCCAGTCGAGCTGCCCGAGCCGACGATGCTCGGCAAACATCTGCTGGAGCCTGCTGCCGATGCCAGGATCGACGTCGACGGACTCGCCGTCTCTCTCGCCGGAGGCGGCGCGGCCGACGCGCTGACCCGTCCGTGACGACGTACGACGAAAGGCCGGCTGCGTGAGCGACCCGACGCCACCCGACCCACGCCTCACCGACTCGGCCTACAGCCGCGCCGGCGTGTCCATCGATGCGGGCGACCGCGCGGTCGAGCTGATGAAGGAGTGGGTCGGCAAGACTCGACGACCCGAGGTGATGGGTGGCATCGGCGGCTTCGCCGGCCTCTTCGACGCCACCGCGCTGCGCTCCTTCGAGCGCCCGGTGCTGGCCACCAGCGCCGACGGAGTGGGCACCAAGGTCGCGATCGCCCAGGCCATGGGCGTGCACGACACGATCGGCTTCGACCTCGTCGGCATGCTCGTCGACGACCTGGTGGTCTGCGGCGCCGAGCCCCTGTTCCTCACCGACTACATCGCCTGCGGCCGGGTCGTACCGGAGCGCGTCGCCGCGATCGTCAAGGGCATCGCCGAGGCCTGCGTCGTCGCCGGTTGCGCACTGCTCGGGGGGGAGACCGCCGAACACCCCGGCCTGCTCGAGCCTGACGAGTACGACGTCGCCGGATCGACGACGGGCGTGGTCGAGGCCGATCAGATCCTGGGACCGCACCGGGTGACAGCAGGAGACGTCGTGGTCGCCATCGCGTCCTCGGGGCTGCACTCCAACGGATTTTCGCTGGTCCGCCAGGTGCTGCTGAGCGACGCGGGGTGGTCGCTCGAGCGACACGTCGACGTGCTGGGTCGAACGCTCGGCGAGGAGCTGCTCGAGCCCACCCGGATCTATGCCCAGCCCTGCCTGGCCCTCGCGCGCCGTGCCGCGACCCATGCCCTGGCCCACGTCACCGGAGGGGGACTCGCCGCCAACCTCGCCAGGGTGCTGCCGGACGACGTCTGCGCTCTCGTCGACCGGTCGACCTGGAGTCCCCAGCCGGTCTTCCATCTCGTCGGCGAGGTGGGAGCGCTGCCGCTGCGGGACCTCGAGCAGACGCTCAACATGGGGGTCGGCATGGTTGCCCTCGTCGCTGCCGACTCCGTGGACACGGCCCTCGCACTGCTGGCCGAGGCCGGCGAGCGGGCCTGGGTGTGCGGCGAGGTCAGCGACACGCCGGGCGGCCAGGCGCGACTGGTCGGCAGCTACCCCTGACCGGCCCAGTGCGATGACCGTTATGCGCCGTCGTACGCCGTGAGCGAATCGCAGGCCTCCGGGTGTGTCCCAGCCGCAGTCGGCAGGTATCGTTGTCGCCACGATAGGACTGAAGACAGCCCGGGCACCTCTCTCGTGACCCGGCCACGACGTGCGAGGGGGTCGACCCTATGGGGCGCGGCCGAGCGAAAGCCAAGCAGACCAAGGTTGCTCGCGAGTTGAAGTACCGCAGTTACGAGACGGACTTCAGCGAATTGCAGCGGGAGCTGCACGGCGACACCGAGGATGGTCACGGAGGCGCGTCGGAGCCCGACGCCGCTGACGACGACGACCCGTACGCCGATCGGTCTGACGAGGACGCGGAGTCAGCGAACCGACGCTGACCCACCCAGCCAGATCCCACGCAGTCGGCCGATCTCGGCCATCCTTCGCTCGGCGATCCGGTCTGCGGCCACCGCCGTGGCGACACCTTCGCGCTCCGCTAGCTCGAAGACGCGCTTGGTCGTGTCGTAGATCTGCGCTGACCTGGCCTTGGCACGCGCGAACGAGAAGCCGTCGAGCTCGTCGGCGACCTGGATCAGACCGCCCGAGTTGACGCAGTAGTCCGGGGCGTAGCGGATGCCCCGCGCGTCGAGATCCTTCTCGATCCCTGGGTGCGCGAGCTGGTTGTTGGCGGCACCGCACACGATGACGGCCTTGAGTTGATGCACGCTGGCGTCGTTGAGGGCGCCGCCGAGCGCGCACGGCGCGTAGACGTCGATGTCGGCGGCGACCAAGGTCTCGTTGTCAGCGACGGTCTCGACCTCGGGATGAGCCGTCTTCGCGGCCACGACTGCCGGCTCGTAGACATCGGTCACGACGACCTCGGCCCCGTCGTCCAGCAGATGCTCGAGCAAGTGCTTCCCGACCTTGCCGACGCCGGAGATGCCCACTCTGCGTCCGCGCAGGGTGGGAGAGCCCCAGGTGACCTCCGCCGCCGCCCGCATGCCCTGGAAGACGCCGTACGCCGTCAGGACGCTCGAGTCGCCCGCACCGCCGTGCTCCACCGTCCGGCCGGTGACGAAGTCACACTCACGGGCCACGGTGTCCATGTCCTCGCTGTAGGTGCCGACGTCGCAGGCGGTGAGGTAGCGGCCCCCCAGTGACTGGACGAAGCGTCCGTAGGCACGCAGCAGCGCCTCGGTCTTGTCGGTGTGGGGGTCGCCGATGATCACGGCCTTGCCACCCCCGAGATCCAGACCCGCCAGCGCGGCCTTGTACGCCATGCTCTTCGACAGGTTCAGGACGT
The DNA here is from genome assembly GCA_963830495.1 of uncultured Actinomycetota bacterium. GTDB lineage: Bacteria > Actinomycetota > Actinomycetes > Propionibacteriales > Nocardioidaceae > CAWHMS01. The sequence goes on from CAWHMS010000002.1 coordinate 545,189, forward strand.
CGTGGACCGCTTCGGCCTCGCTCACGTAGGGGTAGAACCGGGTCCCGCCGAGACCGGGTCCCAGAGCGGTCGAGTACAGCGCGATGATCGCGGTGAGGCCGCTCGCTTCATCGGAGCAGAAGACCACCTGCTCGTGCTCACTGCCTGCACCGAAGATCGAGAAACCTGAGGTGGCTGCCACGGTGGTGACGTGTCCTTCCAGGTGGCCCGCGGGGGTGGTGCGGGCGTGTGACGTCCACCATAGGCGTCTCGGACACGCTCGACGGCGGCAGCCCTCGAAGCCCCTCGCCCGGGTCTAGGTTGGTTGCGTGCTGCCATACCCCTGCTATCTGCGGGCCTACGAGCCTGCCCGGGCCGGTGCGCCCGAGCCGGCGCAGGAGGGTACGTCGCAGGCGGGGACGTCGCGGGGGCAGTCGTCACGGGGCCCATCGTCGGCCCACCGGTTCGCGATGCGGGTGGCGTCGGAGCAGGAGCTGGCACTGGCCGGGGCCGTCCGTGGTCTGCTGCCGACCGTCGACGACGGTGCACTGCCCAGGCCCTACTCGTTCCGCCGGGGCGGGCGGACGTTCGTCTGCCCCGTCGACATGACGTTGCGCTCCTGGCTGTCGCTGAACACATCGGCCGCCGCCCTGGGCGACGCGGCCACCGCGCTCATGCCGTCGGCCGCAGATCGCGCCCGCTCGGACGAGGCGTTCGCCCGCTGGCGCCGCGATCACCCAGCGGCCGTCCCCCACATCCGGCAGGCGACCTGGGGTGTGCCGCGCTCATGGTTTCTCCTGGTGGTCGAGGAGGAGCGGGAGAGCTACGACGCCAACGGGCACGCCGGGGTGCGTTATCGCGCTCGCATCGGTGACGCTCGTCGCCGGTTGACACGGGCGCACGCAGTCCTGAGCTCGGTGATCGATGACATCGACATCCACGAGGAGTTGGTCGATCTCGGTGGCTGGCTGGCTGCGTTCGATGACGACGGCTGGGTGGAGCTCGATTACGCCGGCGTAGCCCGCCTGCTCGGGACGACGCTCGACTCGGATCGGTCCGCGCTCGACGTACACACCGCGATCGGCGCGCTGAAGCGGGGTGACCTCGCGGCTGCGGGCGAGGCCTATCGCCGCTTCGAGCGCAGGTGGCGGCTCGTCAATGCCTACGAACGGGCCAACTGACGCCTGCGGCGGATGGATCTGTGGTTTACCGAACGGCGTCTTGACCTTTCAGATACCCTTTGGTCAGGATTACCGATTCATTCCCGTCGCAGCGGGTCATGACAAAACGGTAAGACTCCGCTCAAGACGGACGAGCGGGACTATCCACTGCGGGTCCACCAGCTCGGAGGGCCATGAGGAGCACGGAGGAGGCCTCGTGAACGCACGACCGCCTGAGTCCGAGCCTTTGCTCACCCCGGCCGAAGTGGCGGCGATGTTCCGCGTCGACCCCAAGACGGTCACCCGGTGGGCTAAGGCTGGCAAGCTCAGTTCGATTCGCACGCTTGGCGGACACCGCCGGTACCGCGAGTCCGAAGTCAGGGAGCTGCTCGCCGGCGTACCCACCCAACGTCAAGCCGAGTAGCGTCCACTCACACCTGTTGTCGATGGGCCCGCCGGAACAGCGGGGGCAGGTATCGCACCATCAGAGCGCTCCACGTCAGATGCGTCAACACTGGCGCTTGGAGCCCACCTGACGCTCGCCGCTGCATGCCGAACAACGTGCCCATCACCCCGGCGGCGAGCATCAACGCTGGGTTGCGGGTGGAAACGGTGGCCAGCGTGTAGACCGCCGTCGACATGACGACGGCCCGCTCCGCCTCCAGCGCGGCGTAGAGCGCACCCCGGAAGAAGACTTCCTCCCCCAGGCCGTTCGCCAACGTGGTCGCCACCACGAGGGGCTTGCTTCCTTCCTCCGCGAAGACCAAGACTCCCTCGATCGCGCGGTCGAGCACGGGAATCCGGCGAGCCACGAGAGCGCATCCGTAGAAGAACCCGAACGCCGCAACCCCGGTTGCCACCGGCGTGATGACCGGGCGGTGGATGTCCTGGTCGCGACTTTGGATGTAGCCCAGGTGCAGTGGCCCCGAGAGCAGACCTCCGGCGATCCACGTGGTCGCCACGGCAGCCGTGAGGCCGTAGAACTCCTTGGAGTTTGGCCTGGTCGACAGCGAGAGTCCCAGCAGCCCTGTGCCGACGAACGAAACCCCGGCCACCACCCGTCGGCGCCGGGCGACGACCGCCGGGCTCTCCAGGTGCTCGACGGGGACGACGTGCGTGATGCGCATCGGCAGCCGTGCTCCGACGCCGGATCGCACCGACCGCCACCACGCCCGGGTGTGTGGCGCCCTCACCGAGCTGCTTTTCGCTGATCGCGCTCAGCCAGGGCGGCCCGTACCGCGTCGTCGTACCCCATCGGTTGGAACTCGACGATGGCGGTGATGCTGTCATCGCGCACGGTGACCTCGTTGGCCATCGAGTCGACCAGTGACCTGCCGGTCTGGGTGTCCACGTCGGTGACCAGGGAGAGCCAGCGCGAGGACAGTCCCGGGGTCAGCACCGGGACCGGCACGATGAGCAACGGACGTCGCTTGAGCTTGGCCACCCGGCGCAGCATGGTCACGTACTGCAGCACCTCGGGTCCGCCGATCTCGAAGACACGGCCGATGGCCCTCGGCTCGTCCAGTACGCCTAGGAGGTAGCGCACGACATCGGCGACCGCAATCGGTTGGGTCTTGGTCCGCACCCATTGCGGAGTGATCATCGCGGGCAGGTGTTCGACGAGCTGACGCGTCATCTCCCACGAGATCCCGCCGTCACCAACGATGATGCCTGCGCGCAGGACGGTGACCGGCACGCCTGCGGCTCCGAGCAGCGCTTCGACCTCACGGCGGCTGCGCAGGTGGGCCGAGAGCTCGTCGGACTCGCTGCCCAGCCCACCGAGGTAGACGATCTGCTGGAGCCCGGCGTCGGCCGCTGCCTGCCCGAAGGCAACCGCTCCAGCGGCGTCGAGCTGCTCGAAGTCCTTGGAGTCCAGTGAATGCACGAGGTAGTAGGCGGCCCGGCAGCCCTCGAGCGCGCGAGCAAGCCCGCCCTCGTCGCTGACGTCGCCGTAGACCGGTTTCCCGGCTCCGTCATAGCTGTCCGGGTGGCGGGTCATCGCCCGTACGTCGTGCCCGGCGGCGGCAAGCGACGGGCACAGCCGTCGGCCGACGAAGCCGGAGGCGCCTGCCACCAGCACGGGTCCGGCTGACGTCACCGATCGTCTCCTTTGCGTTCGTGTCCTGCTTGCCGTGGCGCTTGTGGTCGCTGGTGCCCGAGCTCTCCGCCGATCCGGCCGCCATGGGGGCGACCGTGGTCGGCATACTCCTCCCGATAGAACGACATCGTCCAGTCGCCCAGCTGGACGCGGCTGGCGGTGCGCAGCAGAGCGGAGTCGATCGGTACGCCGTTGACGAGCGCCGAACGAGACGCTGCCAACCTGAACAGGACGAACTCGTCCTCGTCGTCATGCCGGATCTCTGCGTGAACTGGCGCTAGGCCGACGAGCCGGATGTCACACGACTCGTCACTGCCGATCGTGGTGACGTCGTCGCGCAGGGGGAACACCTGGCGGCGCTCACCAACCCTTGGGGCCGGTGGCGGCGCCATGATCAGGCAAGGATTCCCGCCGCGACCAGGATCATGCGTGGTGGTCACCGGCCGCCGCCGCTGCCGGCGCAGCGTCGGCACCAGCGGGAACAACGTCCTCGGCGGCAGTAGCTCGGTGGTAGGCAGAGCGCCGGCCGCCGGAGCTTGGGTCCGGCCGCGCAGCAGTTGCCAGAGGCCCGCCGCACGCTCGATCCGGATGTGCCGGGAGCCGGTGAGACGATGTTGGACCCAGCGGGTCCGCGTGCCGCCCAGTGTCACCAGGGGTCCCGCGGGCGTCACGACGGTCAGCGACAGATTCCGAGCGGCGAGCCCGTCGGCCAAGGCACGGATCGCTCCGGCGTCTCTGCGCCCGGCGAACAGGAACGGGTCGCTCACTTGCAGTTGCAAGCGAGTACCGGACCCGGTCAACGAGCCGGTGACCTTGCCTGACCCTGGGATGTCGATCGAGAAGTCGAGGTCGGCGTCGACACTGAGCGCCATGGTCATGGCTTACCTACCGCTGTCGGCGTTGTCCTTGGTGGTGACTTGCAGGGTGCCGTTGAGCTTCCAGGTCGCCCTGGGTGCGTCGGCTCCGGTGTCGCGGGGGATCTCGACAGCCATGTCGATGAAGCGGTAGTTGATCGCGGCCTCGCGGCCAGTGAGGAACAACCACATCTCGCGGCCCAGATCTGTCCAGTCGACGACCTTGTCGGTGCTGATGTCGCTTGTCATGAGGGAAACCTCTCTCGCGGGTGAATCAGCGGGATATCTAAACAGTTAATTAAACAGTCTGTTTAGGTTTACTCTGCCATAGTGACCCCAGACCCCACTCCCGCGCAACCCCCCGGACCAGGCCGCTCCCCTTCCGCCGCAGACCTGACCATCGGAGAGTTGGCACGACGTACCGGGCTTGCCCCCGCGACGGTGCGCATGTGGGAGGCCCGGCACGGCTTCCCCCGCCCGACCCGGCAGAAAGGCGGGCACCGCAGGTACGACGAGCGCCAGGTGGAGCTCATCAATCAGGTGCTGCGGCGTCGCGACGCGGGTGTCCGGCTCGAGGTGGCCATCGCAGGGGTGGCGCGTGCCGAAGCCGCGATGCTCACGCCGCCGGGTGCTCCCTCGGTCTACGCGGCCTTGCGTCGACTGCATCCTGCTCTGCAGCCGCAGCGGTTGCAGAAGTCGACCCTCAAAGCCGTGTCGTGGGCGATCGAGGACGAGTGCTGCGCCCGCGCAGACCAACCCCTGATCTTCGGAGCGTTTCAGCAGGAGCGCTACTTCCGCGCCGCCGAGGACCGTTGGACCGAGCTTGCCCGGGTGGCGAGGTCCAGCGTGGTGTTCGCCACCTTCGGCCCGAACCCGTCGTCACGGAGCAACTCGGTGCTGGTGAGCCTGCCCGAGGACGCGCCGATGCGGCGCGAATGGGCAGTGGTGTGCGACGCGCCGGACCAGCCGGCCGCGCTCACCGCCTGGGAGATCCCGGGCCAGTCGTCGGTGCCAGACAAGCAGCGGCAGTTCGAGTCAGTGTGGACCGTTGAGCCGGCTGCCGTGCGCGACGCCGCTAGGGCCTGCGCCCAGGTCGCACACCTGCTCGGACATGCCGAAGCGGGACCGCTGCTCCACCAGCTCGCCGCCGACCTGCCGCCGGCGCCGGCCGAGCTCGTCAGGGCGACCTCACTGCTCAACCGCGTCGTTGCCTATGTCGACCAGGCCGGCTGATTCCTCGGCCCGAGCAACCTTGCGGGCGCGACTAGCGTCTGGGTTGATAGGAGCGCTGGGGGGTCCGGCGTCCTCAGTCCCGAGGGGGGATCATCGTGCACACTCCCATTAGTGCGGCGAGGCGCACCAAGCTCGGCGCGGCTGCCTTCGCCGCTGCCTTGCCGTTCGCGTTGGCCGCCGCGCCCGCGCAGGCCTGCGGCGGTTGCGACGACTCCGACATCTCGGTGCGGGTGTCGGACCGTACGCCGGCCAGCGGTCAGCAGTTCGTCGCGCGCGGGCTGTTCATCCTGGGCGGGCTGCCTGCCCCTGGCCACGTGGTGAAGGTCCAGACCTATCGCGGCGGCGACTGGGTCAACATCACCGGTGCCCGCGTCACCACCAACGACGAGGGCAGGTATCGGGTCCGGCTGATCCTGTTCGCCAAGGGTGAGCGACTCATGCGCGTCAAGGGCATCGGCGAGCAGAACGAGAAGAACGAGGTCGCCCGCTTCACGGTGCGCGTTCACTGAGGCGCTCGTCTCACCACACTGCGCAGCAGTAGATCTGCGCAAAGATCCGACCAGGACGGGCCTGTGACCCCAGCCTGGTCGGATCCTTGTGCGTGGGGTGCGGGTGGGGGCGGGTCGGGGTCAGATCGACTCGAGGCCGCGCCAACGCAGCACCAGCGCGACGTTGCTGTTGGTGCGCAGTGCGGCCAGCAGTGCAGGCATGGTCGAGACACCGCGCTCGTCGACGAGGACGGCGGCGAACTGCTCGAACCGGCCGTCGGCCTTAGCCTCGTGGGTCGCCTTCAGCAGTGCGCTCGCCGTACGAATGCCGTGGCGTGCCAGCAGCTTGCGAGTGCTGCCCGGATCCCGTCGGGTCGCGTCGTCCGGCCCGAGCTGGGTGAGCAGGATGGCCTGGTCGACCCAGTCGATGACCCGGTTGGCGGGGAAGCGGGTGTTGACCACCAGGTCGACGATGTCGGCATTGGCCATGTTGGGGACATTCTCGATGTCCTCCTCCTCCAGCCGCGACTCGTGCCACACCGTGAGTCCGTCGAGCTCGGCCAAGGGCAGGCTGGACTTCAGGGTCGGCAGCACGATCTGGAACAGCGATTGCCCGAGGTTCCGGATCACCTGCCACACCACGACCGGGAAAACGCCGACGATGAAGGCCAACAGCAGCAGCTCCGGCCGGGTCTGCCAGGCTGACATGTTGCCCGTGGCCTCGATGACCCAGATCCCGATCGTTGCCAGCACCACCCGCAGGACAACGGCGACGTACGCGCTGCCGCGAAGGTCGCCACGGACGTACCGCCGGAACAGCAGCTGCAACGAGAAGAAGTACGCGCCGAGGAAGGTCATCGTGACCGGCGTCGCATTCGGCGTCAGCGCCAGCAGCCACCGGGGGCTCACCTCGGAGTCGTCGGGGAAGGTCTCGATCGGAGGCAGCGTCAACAGCCATCCGATCGAGAACACCACGATGCTCAGGAAGACCGGTACCGCGGCCGTCGCGAGCGGGAGACTCTCGCGCGCGTCCTCCTCGGAGTAGGGCTCGGCGGAGTTGGCGATGATGTTGTCGTGGATCGCCTCCGGCATCCGTCCGTACGTCGCCTCGAAGCGCTGCAGGTAGCCGCTGATCCTGATCGAGCGGGACCGATCCGTCTCGACTCGGCCACCGACGCACCAGGCGTCGAGCAGACCGAGTCGCTGGAGGCTGGCCACGAACTCGTTGAGCAGGCTAGCTCGCTGGGCGGCCAGGAAGAGCCACCACAGCAGTGCCGGGGTGATGCTGAGCGCGATCAGCACCACGCCGCGCATGGCGACCAACTGCTGTTCGGCGGGAAGCACGAAGAACACGCTGGCCAGCATCAGCAGGAGCACCGGGTAGCCGAACAGCAGCAGCACCGCAGCTCGCGTCGAGGCGCCACGGGCCTTCGCCCAACCCTTGGTGAGGAGCGCCGCCATGACCGCGACGACCACGGCCAGGCCGATCGTCATCGGCACCCAGTTGTCGGCCAGCCATTCTCGCCGCGTGGGGCTCACCAGCATGAAGATCAGGGCAAGTCCCGCCCAGAACGCGATGACCAGGGCGAGATCCCAGGCGCTGAGCCGGGCACCTGGCGCTGCGTCCTCGCCGGTGTCACCCGGCGAGGCGGAGTCGTCGGGTGGCGGAGCGGTCAGGGGCGGCTCGACGCCGTACTCGATGGGCCGACGGGCTCCGCGCGGAGCGGGCGGTGCCTGCCTGGCCGGCGCGGCCGGCGCGGCGGAGGCGCCATGGTCGACGCATCGCTAGTGCGCTCGGCCTTGTCGCCGGGCAGTGTGTTCGGTTCCGGGCCCATGGGCGCCTCCTCCGTGGAGCCCTCGTGACTTTCAGTGAAGCACCGGCTGCGCTGAGGGCGCAGCCAAACGCACGAGGAGCGTGACGACGGCGTAACAGAGCGTCATGAATAGCCCGACTTATGGGTAAATGCTCGGTTCGCCATGCTCGCCTGCGCTGTGTTTGACTGGGGCTCCTTGCCCTGACGTCGACGCCAGATGGGTTGTTGCCACCTGTGCCACGCACACGTCCGCGTCACGCCAAGCGTGCGCCGCTCCTGCAGCGGCTTGCCCCGCTCGGCGCCGCTGCTGCCGTTGCCCTGGTCGTCGGGGCGGTATCGGTGGCGTCACCGGAGTCCGAGGACGCCCCGGGGGTGACGAACCCCGACACCGGGCAGTCGTTCGACCTGGCGATCCGAGCCGACGAGTCGTTGGACCAGGTGAGTCGCGGCCTGGTCGACGAGCGACCGCGGCCGGCCCTGACGCGCACCCTTCCCAGCGACGACGTCGAGGGAGAAGGGGCGGCGATCGAACTGACGGCGGTCGGACGTCGGTACCTCACTGCCGACCTGAATCTCTGGAGCGGTCCCGGTGAGGACTTCGAGCTGATCGACGTACTGCCCGCCGACCGCAAGGTGTCGATCACGGGTGAGTCGCAACGCGGTTGGGCGCAGGTGCTCATTCGCGGTGAGCCGGGGTGGGTCAACGCGTCGTACCTGGTCTCCGAGCCGCCGACCGAGCCAGCGCCGACGTCCGGTGCCGGACCCGAGAAGGCCGACGCGAGCCCGGACGGCACGGGGAGTTCGAGTCCTCAGCCGTCGACCGCCGCTGGCGGCATCTCCAAGGCTCCCTGCGCCACCGGTTCTTCGGTCGAGGCCGGCCTGACCCCGAACGCGATCAGTGTCCACAGGGCTGTCTGTGCGCGCTTCCCGGACGTGGCGGCGTACGGCGGACTGCGATCCGACGGGGAGCACGCCCAGGGCCTGGCCCTGGACATCATGGTGACCGACAGCGCCCTGGGCGACTCCATCGCGGCCTGGGTGCAGGCCAACCACGCCGCTCTCGGCGTGAGCGAGATCCTCTGGTACCAGCAGATCTGGACGGTTCAGCGCAGCAGCGAGGGGTGGCGTCCTCTCGAGGACCGCGGGTCGGCCACGGCCAACCACTACGACCACGTGCACGTCACGGTCTACGGCACCTAGCCGGTGGCATCGCCGCGACCGGCAAAGGTCGGGCGTTCAGATGCTGGTTTCTCTAGGCTGGCCGGATGGCTCTCAGGATGGACAACGTCGGCATCGTCGTCGAGGACCTGGCCGTGGTGATCGAGTTCTTCCGCGAACTCGGCCTCGAGCTCGAAGGGCAAGCCATGGTGGAAGGGGAGTGGGCAGGACGCGTCACAGGCCTTGCCGACCAACGCGTCGAGACCGCCATGATGCGCACGCCGGACGGCCACGGTCGGCTCGAGCTCTCGCGCTTTCTTGCGCCGCAGGTGGTTGCCGATCACCGGAACGCCCCGGTGAACGCTCTGGGCTACCTTCGCGTCATGTTCGCGGTGGACGACATCGACGAGACGCTCGTTCGCCTCCGCAAGCGCGGTGCGCAGCTCGTCAGCAGTGAGGTTGTCCAGTACGAGGACGTGTACCGGCTCTGCTATGTCCGCGGGCCTGAAGGCATTCTCGTCGGGCTCGCCCAAGCACTCCGCTGAACCTGAACCCACCGATCGAGCATGCGCCCGCCGTGTTGCGCCGATCGTTCGAACCGGGACAGCGGAATCGACCGATGCGCGCATCAGTAAGCCACCACGACGTACGCCTACCCTGGACGCGCCAGAGTGAGCTCCATCCCGATGATCACCCCACGCGGGCATCGTCGATGAGTCAACTCGACATCTAGACGTAGAACGATCTCTGGGCTACTCTCCGCGAGGTGCGCGTCGAGCAGCCTGCGCGCACCCGTTCGCACCCGTTCGCACCGGAAGCACCGCACGCACCCTTTCACCGCGCCGATTGACGCCGCGCTGAAATCTGCACGCACCGTTCCGCTCGCAGCACCGTCAACTCAGCAACGCTCTCCGTGACCCAGATTGGCAAGGGGGCCAATAGCAGTGAGATCCATCAGGCAAGCAACCTGCCTCGTGCTGGTCGGGGCGACGTCCATCGTCGTACCCGGCGTCCTCAGCACGACCAGCGCCGCCCAGGCGCCGCCAGTGTCCGCAGCATCGGATCGCTCGCTCGTCCAGCAGCTCCGTGACGACGCGCGAGGCTCGGTCAGTGTCTCCCGCGAGCCGGCGACGAAGTCCGTCGGCTTCGTCACGGCAGGCCGCAACGGCGACCTGATGCCTGGCAACGACGCCAGAGTCGCAGGCTCGAAGGCCGATGCGTTCCTGGACGAGTACGGCGCCATGTTCGGCGCCACGCCGGGCACCCTCGTCCGGGACTCGGTGGCCGCCGACGGTCTTGGCGGCTCCACCGTCACCTACGTCCAGGAGTACAAGGGCGTGTCCGTCTTCGGCGCGATGCTGCGGGCACACCTGGACAAGCAGGGCGACCTCACCTCGGTCAACGGCACGGCCGTACCCGACCTGGACCTCTCGGTCGAGCCGGGCCTGAGTGCCGCGGAGATCGGCCAGCGGGCTGTTGCCTACGTCAAGGCAGAGCCACCGGGTCATGACGGCGAGAAGACCGACACGACGGGCGTCAGGGCGGCGAGCACCGAGCTGGTGGTCTACCGCGAGGGCTTGGTCCGCGGCGAGACGGGCGACGCGTCACTCGCCTACGTCGTCGAGGTGACCAACCGCGCCAACATCCGCGAGATCGTCATCATGACGGCTCAGTCGGGCAAGGTCGTCAACCGCTACTCGCTCGTGCACGACGCGCTCAACCGGGTGCTGCACGAGGAGCGCTACGGCAAGGTCGTCTGGCGCGAGGGCAAGAGGTTCCCGCGCAACCTCAACGAGGACCAGCAGAACATCGTCCGCGCCACGGGAGAGTCGTACTGGTTCTTCAAGAACGCGTTCAACTGGGACAGCTACGACAACGCCGGACACGTCATGGAGTCGGTCAACAACGACCCGCGGATCAACTGCCCCAACGCCAACTGGAACGGCCTCACCACCAACTACTGCAACGGCGTCACCTCTGACGACGTCGTCGCGCACGAGTGGGGCCACGCCTACACCGAGTACACCCACGGCCTGATCTACCAGTGGCAGCCTGGTGCCCTCAACGAGTCCTACTCCGACATCTGGGGTGAGACTGTCGACCTGATCAACGGTCGTCAGGACGAGGGCGAGGATCTGTCCGAGCGTGAGGACGGGCTCTGCTCGGAGTCCAGCCCGGCGCTTGCCCGGCTGATCATCAACTCCCCGGCCGACATCGCCAAGATCTGTCAGACCGGCACTGCCTCCTTCGGCCCAGCGCCGACCGCGACCGGTGTCACGGGTGACGTGGTCCAGGGCATTGACGCCGCTGACGCCACCGGCCCGCTGACGACCGACGGCTGTACGCCCCTGACGAATGCGGCAGAGGTGGCCGGCAAGGTGGCGCTGATTGACCGGGGCAGCTGCGCCTTCACGATCAAGGTCAAGAACGCTCAGGACGCCGGTGCGATCGCAGCAGTGATCGGCAATAACGTCGAGGCTGTCAACGGCATGTCCGGAGTGGACCCGACGATCACGATCCCGTCGGTCATGATCAAGCTGTCGGACCGCAACCTGATCGTGAACAAGCTGACCGCGGGTGAGACCGTCAACGTCACCATCAAGGACGTGACCGGTACGACGAAGTCGGCTTCTGAGCGTTGGCTCATCGGGGAGAAGAGCCACGCTTTCGGCGGCGCAATCCGCGACATGTGGACGCCCACCTGCCACGGTGACCCGGGCAAGGTCAGCGACGCGGAGTACTACTGCGCGGCCGACGACGGTGGCGGAGTGCACAGCAACTCTGGTGTGCCGAACCACGGCTATGCCCTGCTTGTCGACGGGGGCAGCTACAACGGCTACACGATCGACGGCATCGGGCTCACCAAGGCAGCGCACGTCTACTTCCGTGCCATGACGGAGTACCAGACGCCGACGACCGACTTCGCGGACCACGCCGACGCCCTCGAGGCGTCGTGCACGGACCTGATCGGTCGTGGGGTCAACGGGCTGAGCACCGCCGGCGCGCCGGAGAACACCGACCCGCCCACCGAGCTGCCGGACGAGACGATCCAGGCGGAGGACTGCGCCCAGATCGGTGCCGTGATCGCGGCGGTCGAACTGCGGCAGGACCCGACGCAGTGCAACTTCCGGCCGCTGCTCCAGCCTGGCGAGCCGACGACGTGCGAGCCGGGTACCTCGGAGCCGGTGTGGTCGGAGGACTTCGAGTCCGGGTCCGACGGTTGGACCACCTCCTCGGAGTGGGTGTTCGACGACCAGGACTACAACTGGTCCGTCGACTCCACGCTGCCCGGTGACCGCACCGGCTCGGCCGCCTTCGGTCCCGACCCGGACGCGGGGAACTGCTCGTCGGGCGCCGGCGACATCTCCGGTGTCATGCACATGACGAGCGGGGCCATCAGCGTCGAGGGTGACGCCAGTGACACGGCGTTCCTCACGTTCGACCACTACGTCGCGACCGAGCTCGGTTGGGACGGCGGCAACGTGAAGGTCAGCGTCAACGGCGGTGCGTTCGAGGCCATCCCGGCCGATGCGTACACCTTCAACGCCCCGGGCACGATCAACACCGCCGAGGCGGGCAACACCAACCCGCTGGCCGGTGAGCCTGGCTTCACCGGCACCGATGGTGGCGAGGTCGGCGGCAGCTGGGGCACGTCCGCGGTCGACCTGAGCATGATCCAGGTCGCGCCTGGCGACTCCATCGCGCTCCAGCTCGACATGGGCCTGGATGGCTGCAGCGGAATCGACGGCTGGTACGTCGACGACATCACCGTCGACGTGTGCCCCGCCGCCGCCCAGCCGGCCAAGGGGACTCGCGAGTCCTGACCGGCGATGGTGCAGGTGTCTCGTTGATACGGAACGCCTGGTAGATCGACACCGGAGCCCCCGTCGAACCCGAGTGGTTCGACGGGGGCTCCGTCTTCGTCGTGTTGCAGCGGTGGCTCGGGGCGACTTCGCGAACTGTCGGTGGTCGATGGTGCAATCAGTACGTCGACGGCGATGAGTCCCCGCGCCGAGCCTGGTCTCACTTGGTGAGGCATCGGATCACCGGCGCCGACGGAGTGAACGGAAGGAGCGGCGACCATGAGCGCGACGATCTGGATCGAGGTCGAGGCCGGCAGCATCAGCCGGGTGTCGTCCCCGCGCTCCGGCGGCTACAGCTCAGGCATCTCCGGGGTCTCGCTCGCGAGCCTGGCCAAGCCTGCGGCGAGCAGCTCGAGAGCAGTGCCGGGGGCCGGTCGCCGTGCGCCGCGGATGGGTCACGGCAGGGGCTAGGCGATGCTGGCCGTGAGCCTCCCCTGGGGTATGGTTTCTCGCGCGCCGAGCCTTGCTCGCCGTCATGGCCAGGTAGCTCAGTTGGTACGAGCGTCCGCCTGAAAAGCGGAAGGTCGCCGGTTCGACCCCGGCCCTGGCCACCTCTCCTCAGCAGCCCTTCTGCCGGTCTCACCTGCGGATTTCACGAACTCTCGCGTCCTCTCCGCGTTGACCGGTGGTGTCCGAATGCGCCGCGCAAGTCCCGGATTTGCCGATCGTTGTCGCACGCGGGTCGCACGAGATCGACATTTCGATCACGCCTTTTCGCATGGCTGAGAGCAGCGTTGAATCGTCGCTCAAGGCGTCGCGATGACTGGCCACGGGTTGACCGTGGTGTGGCGGAGCTGGCTGAGGCGGCAGCCGACCGGGGCGTGCTTCGCCAGGCATCCGTACGCGACCTGACGGTGACGGCACATCGAGCTCACTGGCGGATCTGTCCTTCCGACGGAGATTTCGCGGGATGGCTGGCTGTGCGGACCGATGCCTTGGGGACTTCGTTTCGCGATGCCCCGGGCTGGCTTGGTGGTGCGGACTTGGCACCTGACCGGGTGATCGAGAACAGCGGTGCGACCCCCATCCTCGTCGAAGGCCCCACCGATGCCCTCGCCATCGCGAACACCCGGTGCGATCTAGTCCCGATCGCCACCTGCGGGCAAAGCCCTTACCGCGCAGCACGTAAAACTCATCCGACAACGCAGCACTAGCGAGACGATTCTCGTCGCCTATGGCGCTGATGACGCAGGCGTGCGAGCGTCGGCAAACGCATACCACCTACTGCGACCCGCGTTTTCCGACACACGCCGGCTCCGCCTTCATCCGCGCCATCAAGGAGGCCGCCCGAGCAGTAGCCACTCTTCACCCCGATGACTGCCAACACGAGATCACCCGTCGCAGTCGGCAGCTGGAGGTGGACCCCGTCACCATCCAACAAGCCGTCGTGCAAACAGGCCTTGTCGCCAGGGGTCGCTGAGAGCCCACACCGAACCGCGCGAAAACGCCCGCACCGAGATTGGGGCGTTCGGCTCGCAGCGATGTAGGCCATCGAGACGCTTGCACCGACGCACCCGCTGGCGGTCGCCATCGACGAGCTGCAGTTCGACCTGTCCGAAGGACCTTGCTATGCGGTCGTAGCTGGCGAGCGCGTGGCGTTGTCCAACGACCTGCCCCAGGAACAGCGCTGGCCCGAGTTCGGTCCCCGAGCAGCCGCAATGGGAGTCGGTCGCAGCTGGCGCTGGTGCTCGTGGCTGAGGCGCGACAGAGGGCAGCGCTCAACCTGTACTCGCGAGGCCGCCAGGCGTTCAACGGCAGCCTCGAGGTGGCCGAGCTGTTCGCGACCCAGGCCGCCAGGCCTGGGACCGGAAGCTGCCACAGACATGCGGCGCTCTCGGTACAGTCCCTTCGTGGCGGCCCCAGCGAGCAGTGACCAGCTGTCCGGCAAGGCCTATCTACGCCTGGTCGTGCTCGGCATCGCGATCGGCATCCCGACTGCTCTTGCTGCAGCGCTCTTCCTGGCCGCCGTCAACGAGCTCCAGCAATTGCTGTGGGACGATCTCCCCGACGCGCTGGGCGCGTCGACACCGCCGTGGTATCTCGTGCTCGGACTGCCGGTGGTAGGGGCCTTCCTCGTCCTGCTCGCCCGCACCTATCTGCCAGGCGATGGCGGGCACGATCCGCTCGCTGGACTCAGCGTCGCGCCGACGCCGGCCTCGTCCTTGCCCGGCGTTGCGCTGGCAGGGATGGCTACCCTGGCCTTCGGTGCGGTCCTTGGCCCCGAAGCGCCACTCATCGCGCTCGGCGCGGCACTTGGACTCGAGCTCACCCGCAGGCTGCCCCTCAATCAGCAGGAGACCGCGGTCGTGGGTGCAGCCGGGTCGTTCTCCGCCATCTCGGCGCTGTTCGGTGGACCGCTCGTCGCCTCCATGCTCATGGTGGAGGCAGGCGTCGGGCTCGGCACGGCGCTCACGGCGGCGCTGCTGCCAGGTCTCGTGGCTGCCGCCACTGGGTATCTGATCTTCGTCGGACTCGGCAGCTGGGGCGGTCTCGACACGACTCCGCTGGCGGTTCCGGGCCTGCCGGCGTACGACGGAACGAGCCTTCGGGACCTGCTGATCGGCGTCGGCGTCGGAATAGCGACGGCGCTGCTGATCGCCGCTGTTCACCGACTCGCCACAGGGGTGGCCGCGCCACGCGGTTCGTGGAGCACGATGCCGGTGCTGCTGCTCGGAGGCGGACTGGCGGTCGGAGCCGTCGCACTGTTGGCGGACGCACTTGGCGCCGAATCGCAGGAGGTGCTCTTCTCCGGGCAGTCGGCGCTGCCCGAGCTGTTGGCCGAAGGATCTGCTGCCACGGTGCTGGTCCTCATCGCTGCCAAGGCGATCGGGTACGCGATCTGCCTCGGCTGCGGCTTCCGCGGTGGGCCTGTGTTCCCCGCCATCTTCCTGGGGGTCGGGTTGGCCACCTTGACCGTGGTTATGTGGGACGTTTCCCCGACCCTAGCCGTGGCCGTCGGTACCGCGGCGGGGATGGCGGCGGCCACCCGGCTGCTCTTCTCCTCGGTCCTGCTGGCCACTCTCCTCGTCGGGCTCGGTGGCCTGGACGCTGTCCCGGCAGCGGTGTTCGCCGGCGCCGCAGCCTGGCTGACCGTGACCACCCTGGATCGACGTACGGCGAACGCACAGACGGCGGAGTAGGTCAGAAGCCGCGCACTCGCTCGATCTGCACCGCGATCGGCACCGGGTACGCCGTGCCGAACGCCGCAGCGCTCCCGCTCACGCGCACCATGCCCGACTCGTACTTCGCCCGGTAACCCCCGTGCTCGTGTGGCGGCTGTGTGTCCGCTCGCCGCTCGGCTGCGCCGACGAGTACGACGATGTCGTCTCCCTGCGTGTTCGAGTTCAGGTGCAGCGAGACGCGCGGCCGGACCGCGATGTGCGGCAGCCGCTGGGCGTCTGCGCGGTTGTAGATCAAAAGGCTTCTTGCCTCGTCCCACCAGAACCACACCGGGTTGGGCTGAGGCGTGCCGTCGCCACCTACGGTGGTCAGCCAGCCGACGTGTTCCTCGCGCAGCCTGCGTCGTACCCGCTGGCCGAACTCCGACCTCTCGTCCGGGAACAGATCCATGGCGTCGAACCTACGCGCCTGCATTGTTGAGCTGCCCCACTTCGTGACGATTCGCGCTCGCGAGAGGTGGCCCGGACCTCTACCACACCGTTTGTGAGGCGGGTGGAGCGGGTATGGCGAAGTCACGCGAAACAAGAGCCGGGGAGCACCATGATGAGTAATGCAAGCCCAACGCACTGGTTGGCCAGCAAGGCGAAGACGGGTCTGCTGGACCTGCCCTCCAACACCGGATGGCTGTTGTCGAAGGCGTTCGGCGATCCTGCCAATGGAGCGAGTCAGTCCGTCAAGCACGGGTCCCGTCGAGCCAAGGACGCCGTGGTGGCCTCGATGCCATTCGGTCCTGATGGCCTTGAAGCCCGTATCCGAGCGGCCGGTGACGCCGTCGAACGAGCCCGCGAGGCTGAGTCCGCGGCGGTTGGCGAGGCACAGAAGGCCAAGGCGATCGCAGACGAGGCGAAGGCTGCTGCCGAGTCCGCCCGGAAGCGTCGGACTCAGGCCAAGCAAGAACTCGACGCCGAGGTGAAGGCACGCGTCGCGGAGGCTCGCCGCCGGGCCGACGAGCGGGTGACCCAGGAGCGGGCGGAGGCGCAGGCCGAAGCCGATCGACGGCTGGAGCAGATCGAGGCCGAGCTCGAGTCGGAGGTGGCTGCAGCGCGGTCACGGGCGGAGCGCGCGCGCGACGACGCCGAGCGTCGGATCGAAGCTGCCGAGCAGGAGATGCTCGAAGCCCGCCGCCGTGCAGACGAGGCGGTCGCAGTTGCGCAAGAGGCCGCAGATTCAGCACGTCGAGAGGCCCAAGCACTGGCTGCGAGTGCGGATCGACGAGCCAACGGCAGTGAAGCCCACGTGGCTGCCGCCGAGCAACTGCAGAGCGAGGTCGCGTCAACGGCCTCTGAGCACGTCAGCCAGGTGCAGTCCGCCACGCCGGTCGATGACCTCAACGAACGCACCAAGGCGGAGTTGCTCGACATCGCCACCTCACTAGGTGTGGAGAAGCGATCCGCGATGCGCAAGGACGAGTTGATCAGGGCCATCAAGAAGGCGGCCAAAGCAGCCGCTTGAGGCGGTCGACACGAGGAGCTCACATGAGTCTGTTTCGAAAGCAAAGCATCTGGCAGCGCGCCGCGAAGCCGGTCACGTCGCAGGTCGACGTCAAGTCGGCCTCGAAGTCGGGACTGGTTGCGGTGGCGGGAGCGATCGGCGTCACTGCGGCGAGCGCCGTGATCTCGTCCATCCGCAGGAAGGACACTGCCTGATGCTCAAGGCGGTCGCCGCCTTCGGTGTCGGCTATGTCCTCGGCAGCAAGGCAGGGCGTGAACGCTATGCGGAGATCAGGACGTTGGCGCAGAAGCTGGCAACGCAACTCGAGCAGCGCCAGCGCGAAGCGTCTCGAGGGGCAACTCGCTCCACGTGATCTGTGGGCCGTGCCGGACGGCGAGGGCCACCTCTCCCAGGGCGTCCTGGTCGAGGCACACGTCGAGGGGAGGCTGCTAGGCGCCAAGATCCTCAAGCTCGACGCCGACATCATGCTCATGCCCGCTCAGGCGCATCGGCTGGCGCATGCGGCGGCCCTCACGTCGAGGCCGCGTTCGACCGCTGCGGTCGCTGCGCGGCCTCGAGTCGTCGAGCTCAGCCATGCCCGGGAGCTGCTAGCGGAAGCGGACGTCACCATCCGACAGACGGCGACGTAGCCGGGGAGAGGCGGCGACATGCGCTATCTCGAGCTCTATCGACATACAGACAACGACGGAGACGCGCTCTCCGCCTCAGGCGTTCGCGCCGCCGAGGAACTGGGCCGTACTGCACTGTCGCCGCCGTATGACGTCTTCGTGTCGACCGGTGCAGGCCGTGCCACGCAGATGGCTGAGCTCCTACGCGCCGCCGCCGGGCAGGACGACGTACCTTTGACCGTCGCGACAGGACTGCGCTCGGTGGTCGAGGAGCGTTGGTATGCAGCCAGCCAGGCAGCCGGGAAGGGCGCGGATGTCGAGGCGATGCGAAAAGTCGACCCCGTGCTGGTCGAGAAGGAGTCACAGCTGCTCGGCCTCGCTCTTCAGGTTGTGATGGACGGGCTGCCGGACGGCGGCCGCGGCTTGGTGGTCGGCCACAGCCCGACCAATGAGGCAGCCTTGCTCGGGCTCACCGGCCGCGTGGTCGCTCCGATGGGGAAGGGCGACCGCGTCGTGCTGACAGAGGACAGCGGTCGTTACCGCGTCACCGGTTGAGGCCCGTCAACGCTGGTGCACCTGGTAGATCGGGGCGATGCCGTGCGACGGGTCGTCGTCTCCGTCGTCGAGCTGGGCCGCGATGGAGACGACGAGTCCTCCCAGCAAGAAGCCGATCACGCCGGCGGCAAGAGTCTTGGTGTCCATGGCAAATCTCCTGAAGTTCACATCAAGTGGAGGGTGGTCGGTCGATCAGCCGTGGCTGTGAGGCTGCTCGGCCGGCCGGCTGTCGCCGCCGGAGTGCTCGCCGTGATCGTGGTAGTACTCGTGGGTCAGCGCGTGACCCTTGCCCCGGGCGAGCATGTACCGGTTCACCGGGAAGGCCGCAATGTAGGCGGCTGTCAGAGCGATCATCATGCCCAACCAGAAGATCGGGTTGACCAGCCCCGCATCCATCGCTCCTGGGATGACGGCCATCACTATGTTGTCGACGACCTCCATCGTCGCGATCGACAGTGTGTCCGCGGCGAAGACCAGGCTGAACGCTGCGAAGAAGCCGAGCCCCGCCTGCAGCAGCGGCAGGGTGGAGAGCGCATAGCCGAACAGGAACGCGAGTCCGACGGCCAGGGCGATGGTGACACCGGTGCTGAGCCCGGCCGCCGTGCCGATCATCAGTCCGACGATCTCTCCGATGGCACAGCCGGTGAGACAGTGAAGCGTCGCGCTGGCCGCCATCGAGTTCAGATTCACGGTCGCGGGGTTCATCGTACTCCTTCCGTATACCCCCCCACCGTATACAGAGACTGTGGGCAACGCAAGGGTTGACGAAATACCATAGGGGGGTATGGTTGCAGGAGCACCTAGAACCTTGACGGGTTCACTGGTCCAGACGATCAAACCGTTGGAAACGGAGAGCAAGCATGGTCGAGGAAGCGCAGTACGGCTACATCGGGCGCAAGGACGACTACCTACGTCGGCTGCGCCGCATCGAGGGGCAGGCCCGAGGTCTGCAACGGATGGTGGAGGAGGAGAAGTACTGCATCGACATCCTCACCCAGGTCTCGGCGATGACGAAGGCGCTCCAATCGGTCGCACTCGGCTTGCTCGAGGAGCACCTGAGCCACTGCGTCGTCGACGCAGCCGCTACCGGCGGCCCTGACGCGGAGCTGAAGGTCAAGGAAGCCTCGGATGCGATCGCTCGTCTGGTCAGGTCCTGAGCCGCATCGCATCCTGAACTGATCGCGAGGGGACAGCAACCATGAGCAATGTCACCACCTACACCGTCACCGGCATGACCTGCACGCACTGCGTGGTCTCCGTCACCGAGGAGGTCCAAGAGATCCCGCAGGTCGAGCGGGTCGAGGCCGACTTGGCTACGGGAGCGCTGCGAGTGACGAGCGAGCGCCCGCTCGACGAGGCAGCCGTCCGCGCAGCGGTCGAGGACGCCGGGTACGGGCTCGACATGAACACCCCGGTCCGGATCGCAGGCTTCGTCGGCGGTCTCGCTGTTGTCTTCGGCGTCGCCGTCGCCGCCGGCGCCTCCGTAGGGCCGGTCAGTGAGACCGCCGCTCCACACGATGCGGACACGCACACCGAGGGGGCGCACGACGAGTCGTCGACGGGAGTGTCGTCTCCTGACCAGACCGAGATCCCGGGAGGGCTCATGATCAACCAGAGCGGCTACGGACTGGCACTAGCCGACCCCGTCGCCGAGGCGGGCGACGACGTACCCGTCTCGTTCGTCATCCGAGATCCGCAGGGTACGGTGCTCACGACGTACGACACCAGCCACGAGAAAGACCTGCACCTCATCGCCGTACGCCGAGACCTCTCCGGCTTCCAGCACGTCCACCCGCGGCTGGCCGCCGACGGCAGCTGGTCGGCCTCACTCGACCTCACGCCTGGTGAGTGGAGGCTCTACGGCGACTTCAAGCCGGCCGACGAGGAGGCGCTGACCCTCGGCGCGGACCTCTCGGTCCCCGGTGAGTACCAGCCGAGCGAGCCAGCCGCGCCGACCCGGGTCGCCAAGGTGGGCGACTACACCGTGACCCTCGCGGGCGACCTGATCCCCGGCAGTGACGCGAGGCTTACCGTCTCGGTCACGCGCAACGGGCAGCCGCTGGACGATCTGCAGCCCTACCTGGGTTCCTTCGGCCACCTCGTCGCGCTGCGCGACGGCGATCTCGCCTACCTGCACGTGCATCCCGACGGCAGCCCGGACGACGGTGTGACGGAGCCCGGCCCCGAGGTGGTGTTCTACGCAGCGGTGCCGAGCGAGGGCGGCTACGGGTTGTTCTTCGACTTCCGGCACCGGGGCATCGTGCGCACCGCCGAGTTCATGGCCTCGACCACGTGGCAGCCCGCAGCACCGCCAGAGTCCGACCACGACGACGGCGCCGGCCACTCAGACCGCTGACGCGCCAGCCCACGCACACTCACGACCCCAGGAGGGGACGCCCGATGAGTCCGGTCACGGAGCAGCACGGCTCTGCACCCAACGGCCAGATCGAGCTGTCGATCGACGGCATGACCTGTGCCTCGTGTGCGAACCGGATCGAACGCAAGCTCAACAAGCTCGATGGCGTCACGGCGACCGTCAACTACGCGACCGAGAAGGCACACGTCACCTTCCCAGCCGCGGTGCAGCCCGAGGACCTGGTGGGCACCGTCGAGCAGGCGGGCTACCAGGCCAGGCTGCCCGCACCGGCGGACCCGGGCCAAGCTGACGAGAGGGGCGCCGACCTCGGCGATCCCAGTCGCTCGCTGCTCCAGCGGCTGCTGGTCTCGGCCGTGCTCACCGTGCCTGTGGTGGCGATGGCGATGATCCCAGCGCTGCAGTTCACCAACTGGCAATGGCTGTCTCTCACCCTGGCCGCTCCGGTCGTGGTGTGGGGTGCGTGGCCGTTCCACCGAGCCGCCTGGACCAATCTGCGGCACGGTACGTCGACCATGGACACGCTCATCTCGTTGGGGACCCTGGCAGCGCTGGGGTGGTCGGTCTACGCACTGTTCTTCGGCACCGCCGGCGAGCCTGGGATGACCCACCCGTTCGAGCTCACGGTTGCTCGGACCGACGGCGCGGGCAACATCTACCTCGAGGCCGCAGCGGGCGTGACGACGTTCATCCTGGCGGGGCGGTACTTCGAGGCGCGATCGAAGCGGCGAGCCGGTGCGGCACTCCGCGCGCTGCTCGAGCTCGGTGTCAAGGACGTTTCGGTGCTCCGGGACGGCGAGGACGGCCCAGTCGAGGAGCGCATCGCCATCGATCGCCTGCAGGTCGGTGACCGTTTCCTGGTCCGTCCCGGCGAGAAGTTCGCCACCGACGGGATCGTCGAGGAAGGTACGTCAGCGGTCGACGCATCGATGCTCACCGGAGAGTCCGTCCCTGTCGAGGTCGGGATCGGCGACACGGTGGTCGGTGCCACCGTCAACGCGGGCGGCCGGCTCGTCATACGCGCCACCCGCATCGGCGCTGACACCCAGCTCGCCCAGATGGCCAGGCTCGTGGAAGCGGCGCAGAACGGCAAAGCCGAGGTCCAGCGGCTGGCCGATCGTGTCTCCGGCATCTTCGTGCCGATCGTGATCGCACTCGCCGTCGCCACGCTCGGCTTCTGGATCGGCACCGGGGAAGGGCTCGCTCCGGCGTTCACGGCCGCGGTAGCGGTGCTCATCATCGCCTGCCCCTGCGCCCTCGGACTGGCCACACCCACCGCACTGATGGTGGGCACCGGCCGCGGCGCACAGCTCGGCATCCTCATCAAGGGACCGGAGGTCCTGGAGTCCACCCGAGCGGTCGACACCGTCGTCCTGGACAAGACCGGTACCGTGACGACCGGAGAGATGACGCTCGCCCACGTGATCCCTGCAGAGGGCGAGGATCGGGACAAGGTCCTGCGTCTGGCCGGCGCCCTGGAGATCCTGTCGGAACACCCGATCGGCCGTGCCATCGCTCGCGCCGCCACCGCGGAGCTGGACCGGCCGCCGTCGGTCGAGGACTTCGCGAACCAGGAGGGACTGGGTGTCCAGGGCATCGCCGCGGATGGGCCTGACAGCCATGCGGTCCTGGTGGGCCGGCCACGTCTGCTCGCGGACTGGTCACAGCAGCTGCCTGACGAGCTCGAGCAAGCGGTGGCAGATGCTGAGGCACGAGGGGGTACGGCGGTCGCCGTCGGCTGGGACGGCAAGGCTCGAGGGATCCTGGTCGTCGCCGACACGGTCAAGCCCACCTCGGCCGCAGCGGTCCGGCAGCTGCGTGACCTCGGACTCACGCCGGTGCTGCTCACCGGCGACAACGCACGGGCGGCGCGGGCGGTGGCGGCCGAGGTCGGCATCGACGCCGGGCCGGACACCGTCATCGCCGACGTGCTGCCCGCCGACAAGGTCGACGTGGTCAAGCGGTTGCAGGCTGAGGGCAAGGTCGTGGCCATGGTGGGCGACGGCGTCAACGATGCGGCCGCGCTCGCGCAGGCCGACCTGGGTCTGGCGATGGGCACCGGCACGGACGTCGCGATCGAGGCGAGCGACCTGACACTCGTCCGTGGCGACCTACGCGTCGCGGCCGACGCGATCAGGCTGTCACGGCGCACCCTCGGCACGATCAAGGGCAACCTCTTCTGGGCGTTCGCCTACAACGTCGCGGCGCTGCCTCTCGCCGCAGCCGGCTTGCTGAACCCGATGCTTGCCGGTGCCGCCATGGCCCTCTCGTCGGTGTTCGTCGTCTCCAACAGCCTGCGGCTTCGCGGCTTCAAGCCGCTCGCCGTCGACGGGGAGCGCGTTGGAGCAGGCGTGGCACGATGACCGGATGACCGCTGTCGGAGTCGATCGCGACAAGGTGCGCGCGCTCAAGGCGCGTGAGGACGAGGCGTTCGTGGCGGCCCGACCGCGCAGCGCCGAGCTGTGGCGTCAGGCCGGTGCCGTGATGCCCAACGGCGTACCCATGAGTTGGTTGCGGACGTCGTACGACCATCCACCGCTCTTCGTCGCCGAGGCTGACGGCGCGCGATTCCGGGATGTCGACGGCCATGAGTACTCGGATTTCAACATCGCCGACATGTCGATGTTCGCCGGCTACGGGGCCGCGCCGGTCGTGGATGCGGTGAGCAGGCGCATCTCCGCCGGGGCACAGTTCCTGTTGCCGACGGAGGACTCGATCTGGGTCGCCGGTGAGCTGGGTCGCCGCTACGGCCTGCCGCTGTGGCAGTTCACGCTTGCGGCGACGAGCGCCAACACCGAGGTCATCCGCGTCGCCAGGACGGTGACCGGCCGTGACACGGTGCTGCTCTTCGACGGCAAGTACCACGGCCACTTCGACGAGGCCCTCGTGGAGTCGGTCGACGGGCGCCTGGTGCCGGAGGAGGCCGGCCTGCCGTCGGGCGTCACCGATCGGACCGTGATCGCGCCGTTCAACGATCTCGAGCAGCTGGAGCGGTTGCTGTCGTCGCGACGAGTCGCGGTGGTCATCACCGAACCCGCCCTGACCAACAACGTCGGATTGCTCATGCCGGAGGCGGACTTCCATGCCGGCCTGCGCGAGCTGACCGGTGCGACCGGGACGCTGCTGGCGTACGACGAGACGCACACCCAGGTTGTCGGCCGCGGGGGTCTGACGGCGCGCTGGTCGCTCGCACCCGACTTCGTCACGATCGGCAAGTCCATCGCCTCCGGTGTCCCCCTCGGCGCCTACGGGATGACCGAGGCGGTCGCCACGGTGTTGCAGCGACCGTCGGGACGCGACGACGCCAAGCCCCAGGTTGCCGTGGGCGGGACGCTGTTCGGCAATGCCCTGTCGATGGCGGCGGCCCGCGCGACCATGAGCGCGGTGCTGGACGACGACGCCTACGCGCGTACCCAGGTGCTGGGGGCGAGACTGGCCGACGGGCTCGAGGCGATCGTCGAGGCGAAGGGCCTGCCGTGGAGCGTGCACCGCTTCTGGCCACGGAGCGGACTGGCCTTCGCCCCGACCCCGCCGCGGGAAGCCGTCGAGGCGACCGCGTCCTTCGACGTACCGCTTCGTCGGCTGATGCGGATCTACTTGGCCAACCGTGGTGTCTGGGACGCGATTGTCGGCGCCGGACCCACCTGCTCGGTCGCCGCGACGACCGAAGATGTCGACCGATACCTGTCAGGCGTCTCCGACGTACTGGCCGAGCTCACGTGACGACCTGACGACGTGGCGGCTTCGGCGGCGCAGGCCGGGAGAATGTCGCATCCTGCGCGCGGCGGTGAGGTCGCCAGATCAACGCCCACCCCATCGTGAGCAAGATGCTGATCACGAACCATCCCCCGAGGACAAGCAGCAGCGTGGCCACGGCATCCTCCCGCAGTCGGATTGCCATTGACGCTACCGTGCTATCCGGGACTCGGCCGGGACCGACACCGCCACCACCCACGGATCGATCCGACGCTGGACCGGCCATAGCCGGCTGACGGTCGGATCCGTGGAGGGCGCAACCCTCCAGAGATGCGAAAGGGCCAAAAGGCTTCGTCTGGGCGGTTACTGTGGCGGCGCACGAAGGCAACGAGCACCGAGCGCTCATCGACTGAGGGCGGCGCGTGCTGTCGCACAGAGAGCGCAAGGGGGCATCGTGCGAGTGTCTCGACCCGGGGTCGGCTTTGCGGCCTGCCTCGTCGCCTCGCTGATGGCGGGTGTGTTGCCTCAGTCGACAGCCGAGTCGGCGGCCAGTGCTGCGGCCGCGATCGGGCCCGGCGCTCAACGGGGCACCGCTGACCGGCCGAACATCGTGCTGATCAGCGCTGACGACATGCGGACCGATGACCTGCGGTTCATGCCCCACACGCGCAAGCTGATAGCAAGCCGGGGAGTCTCCTTCACGAACGCGATGTCGAACTAGCAGGTCGATACGGACCGGCCCTCGGTGCGCCGAGCCGTGGAGCAGTACGGCGTGGCGCATCGCCGTGCGCGGATCTCGTGGAGGCTTTCCGACGCGGACTCCGGAGTGGCGTCGATGGATGTCCGCCGGCGGACGGCGGCCTTGGACGGCAACTTCACAGCCTGGTCCTCGCCTCCGGCGTGGCATGAGCGGCGCGGCTCCAAGGTCCGGACGGTCGTGCCGCCAGGGGCGGAACCGTCTGCGTGCAGGCGCGGGCAACCGACATGGCGGGCTGGCGGTCTGACTGGGGCGGCTCGGTATGCCGCGCCCGCCGCCTCGACACTGCTCCGATGGCCGGCGCATCGTGGGTGAGCCGGCCACGGCCCGGGTGGGTGGGCGGCATCGCCACGGCCACCCGAGAGCGAGGCGCTGTCTTACGCGTCGGCGTCGGCGGACCGACGGCATTGGTGTCGGTCGTGGCTCAGGTGAGCCCGGGCGCCGGTGGGTTGGCCGTACGGGTCGGCGACGTACTCATCAGGAGGATCGACTTGCGGGCACCGCAGAGCCGGCGCGACATTCGACCTCCGGGTGCCGGCCGGGCTCGCCGGCGCCGTCTCCGTGCGGGTGGTGACGCGGGACCGGCTCGTGGTGGTCGACTCGGTCGGGGTCGTGCGGCGTACCCCTGGCTGACATCCGTCGGTCGAGCGGCCGGCGTGGGCAGACCCGGCACGCAAGGCGGCAAGACTCGGCAATCTAGGGATCTTTCCTCATGTCCGGACGCTGCCTTAGATCCCAGGATCGATACGTCGAGACGATGATCGAGCCGAAGGAGTCCTGATGGCGTCGCCGAGCGTGGGGATCGGCCGCACGGAAGACATCGCGCAGCGAAGCGCGAGCGCGCTGCCGTGTCGTGTCAACGATCCGGAGCTGTGGTTTGCCGAGCAGCCGCGCTTCGTGGAGCAGGCGAAGGAGCTGTGCCGAGAGTGCCCGGTGCTGGCCGAGTGCCTCGCCGGCGCCGTGGACCGCCGAGAGCCGTGGGGTGTCTGGGGCGGAGAGCTGCTGGTCAACGGAGAGATCGTCGCCCGCAAGCGCGGCCGGGGCCGTCCGCGCAAGTCGGAGATCGCCGTATGACGCGACGACGCCTCGCCTGATCTCTCAGGCGAGGCGATCGGCGACCCCGACGGGACTCGAACCCGCGGCCTCCGCCGTGACAGGGCGGCGCGCTAACCAACTGCGCTACGGGGCCAGGTTTGTCACACAAATGTGCGGTGCGGTTCGCGCGCCAACTCTAGCGCACGACGCACCCCCAACGGGATTCGAACCCGTGCTACCGCCGTGAAAGGGCGACGTCCTAGGCCGCTAGACGATGGGGGCCAAAGCCCTGGGTATCGAAAGCAATACCGTCGGGGACCGGACAACTATAGGGGCACGCCGTACTCGGCTCCAAACCGGTTCGTTGACGCATCCACATGCGCCCGCGTGCGACGCCAGCGGCCACCACCGTTTCACGCGTAGGCGTGGGCGGCCAGGCACGCTCCGGTCAGGCGCGTCACCCGACAGCGACCCGGTCAGTCGGCGAGTGGGTCGGGGTCGGTCACGTGATAAGCACCACGCCACGGCTGGGGTTCCGCGGCCGCGGCCTGGCCGAGGATCTCGTTGAAATACCACTCCCAGATGGCGCGTTCCTGCGGGCCAGGGGCCAGCGTGAGCAGCCGGCTCTCGCCGGAGAGCCCGCTGAGCTCGCGCAGCACATCGCGCAACAGGACGATCTCGGGCAGTGCAGCCCTGTTCAGCTCCAGCCGCACGTCCACCCGGTCGAACCCGGCGGCGATCGCATCGTCGATCTGCATCAAGGTCTCGACCTGGTGTCCGTGCTGCTCGTGCTGTCGCGTGGTCCTGGCGAGGACGCTCGTCGACGGGCCATGTCGAGGACCGTCGTCCAAGGACATCAGGGTGAGCTCGCGCCGCAGGTCGTGCAGTCGCGTGCGGTAATGCGCGAACAGCATGACCGGCAGGCCCAGCAGCACGACCTCGAACTGATCGTCTTCCTGAGTCGAGGCGGACGGGTGCGGGACAGCGCTCATGAGCGGCCCGCCGCCGCCGGCACGCATCGGCAGCCCGACGGCACTCGGCTGGAACCACACGCACTTGCCGCCCTGCTCGTCGTTGACCCCCCAGGCCAACGAGATGGCGTCGAGGATCTGCAGCCCGCGTCCCACGGTAGAGGGGTTCGAGTCCTGGCCGACTCCGACGTTGGCGGGTCGCCCGGGGATGGCGGGCGAGTCGTCGTACACCTCGACGCGCAGTCGCTCCTGGGTGTCGGAGAGGCGTACGGCGATGCCGCCACCCGCGTGCAGCACGGCGTTCGTGACCAGCTCGGACACACCCAGCGAAGCCGCCTCGACGAGCTCCGGCCGGCCGATCTCGTGCAGCTGCCCGCTGACCCAGCGCCGGGCATGAGCGGGCGCGTCGGCGTCGGGTGCGAGCGTCAACTGGTTCGGCACATGCTCCCCTTCTGTGCCGTTGCTGCGGCGGTCGTAGCCCCCGCAGCACCTGACGGTACTCCTCGTGCCCGCCGATCGCGTGGAGCACAGCGCCTCGGCGGGGCGCCGCCCGCCACCGCCTAGGCTGGCCTCCATGGTGGCCGTGGATCGCGACGAGTTCGAGGAGCTCGTCTCCGATGCCCTTGATGACTTGCCGCCCGAGCTGGCGGTGCTGATGGACAACGTGGCCATCTTCGTCGAGGAACAGTCGGTCGAGGAGCCCGAGCTGTTGGGACTCTACGAGGGAATCCCGCTGACCGAGCGCTTCGGCGACTACGTGATGACCTCGCCCGATCGCATCACGATCTACCGGCTCCCGACGCTGCGGATCTGCGAGGACAGGGACGAGGTCCGCAAGCAGGTCCAGATCACAGTGGTGCACGAGATCGCACACCACTTCGGTATCGACGACGACGCTCTGCATGCGCTCGGATACAGCTGACTGATGGCGGCTTCGTCCGGAACCGGGTACAGAGGGGGAATGACACCGAACCTTCTCGTTCTCGGTCCGCTGCTGCGTCACGTCGACGAGACGTCGGCCGCCGTCTGGGTCGAGACCAGCCGCCCTGCCCAGGTGAGTGTGCACACCCGCGGCGAGACCTGGACCTGCCCCACCTTCACCGTCCATGGCCACCACTTCGCGCTCGTCGAGGTCGACGGTCTGAACCCCGGCTCGGACGCCGAGTACACGGTCGGTGTCGACGGGGCAGTGGTGTGGCCGCCGCCGGGTTGGGGCTTTCCGGCCAGCCGGATCAGGACGCTCGACCCGCAGCGAGATCCGCTCATCATGTTCGGCTCCTGTCGCACCAGCGTGCCGCACGATGCCGCGGGCAACCGCACGCATGGAGTCGACGCGCTGCGCGCCGTGGCGCTCGACCTGGCCGCCGAGCCGGAGAAGGCTCGCCCGGACCTCGTGCTCTTCCTGGGTGATCAGGTGTACGCCGACGAGACGTCGGACCAGATGCAGAAGTTCATCGAGGCGCGGCGATCGCTCGACGAGCCCCCAGGCGAGGAGCTGAAGGACTTCGAGGAGTACTGCCACCTCTACACGTTGGCGTGGACCGACGAGGCCAACCGCTGGCTTCTCTCCACGCTGCCGTCGGCCATGATCTTCGACGATCACGACATTCGCGACGACTGGAACACCTCGGCGTCCTGGCGGGCGGAGATGGCGGCCACGACGTGGTGGCACGAGCGGATCGTGGGCGGTCTGGCGTCGTACTGGATCTATCAGCACCTCGGGAACCTCTCGCCTCACGATCGGGCCGAGGACGAGTTGTGGCAGCTGGTCCTCAAGGCTCGGCACGAGGATCACACGCGGGACCTCGGCGCCGACTTCGACGCGGTCGCAGCCAGGGCCGACGCCCATCCGGACAGCTTCCGGTGGAGCTACGGCCGCGACATCGGGCGGATCCGGGTGCTGATGGTCGACAGCCGCGCAGCTCGGGTGCTGACCCCGGACGAGCGCTCGATCCTCGACCCTGCCGAGATGGCGTGGCTCGACGAGCAGATGCAGGGTGGCTTCGACCACCTGCTGGTTGGGACGTCGCTGCCGTTCCTGCTGACTCCGGGGCTGCACTACCTGGAAGCGTGGAACGAGGCGGTTGCCTCCGGCGCCTGGGGACCGCGCGGTTCGAAGTGGGGCGAGAAGGTCCGCCAGGGCGTCGACCTGGAGCACTGGGCGGCCTTCCAGGAAGGCTTCCTCAACGTCGCGAGGATCGTGGAGGAGGTCGCCTCCGGACGACGTGGTGATGCGCCGGCGACGGTCACGTTCCTGTCCGGTGACGTGCACCACTCCTACGTCTCCGAGGTCGAGCGCCTGGGTGCCTGCAGGATCCTGCAGGCGGTCTGCTCGCCCATTCGCAACCCGCTGCCTCGCGCCGTGCGGCTCCTGACGGCGGTGTCGGCGTACGGACTCGCGGCACCGTTGGGCAAGCTTGCCGCCCGGTCGGCGAAGGTGCCGCAAGCGCCGTTCTCGTGGAAGACGGTCGCCGGTCCGTGGTTCGACAACAACATCGCGCTGATGCGCGTGGAGGGCCGCGACCTGGACCTGCGATGGCTGACGGGTACGGCGCCAGCGGGACGCCCGCACGAGCCGTTCGTCGAGCAGGTGGCCGACGTCCGTGTGCGTGACGGCTCCGTGACCGGACACTGGTCGCGACCTCGCTCGGGCCACCGGCGCGGCTAGAGGGTGTGAGCTCGTTCACACGCCGTTCGTCTCCCCACGCTGAGCAGGCAAAGCTCGGGTGGGAACAGTTCACCCCGCGTTCACCTCGCTCGGAACAACGATTCAACTGGCCTCCCTAGCGTCGGCCTCGACATCAGTCAGACACCAGCGAGATCGCTGCCCCATGGAGAGGGATCTGCACGTGAACACGAAGTCTCTGCGCAAGCTCGGCGCCGCCCCCGCTGCCGTTGCGCTTGTCCTCGCCCTGGCCGCCTGTGGCGGCGACGACGAGGGCGGAAGTGATAGCGGCGACGTGAGCGGCGAAGTCCGGATCGACGGCTCGTCGACGGTCTTCCCCCTGAGCAACGCTGCTGCCGAGTTCTTCGCCGAGGAAGCCCCCGACGTCAGCGTCACGGTCGGCGAGTCAGGCACCAGCGGTGGTTTCGAGGTGTTCTGCGCCGGCGAGACCGACATCTCCGACGCATCTCGTCCGATCGATGCAGAGGAAGAGGTGCCGGTCTGTGAGGAGAACAGCGTCGACTTCACCGAGATGCAGGTTGCTACCGACGCTCTGACCGTGGTCGTCAACCCCGACGTCCCCATCGACTGCATCACCACCGAGCAGCTGGCAACAATCTGGTCCCCGGAGGCCGAAAACAAGATCACCAACTGGAGCCAGGTCGACCCCTCGTTCCCTGACCTGGACCTCAAGCTCTTCGGACCCGGCACCGACTCAGGCACGTTTGACTACTTCACTGACGAGATCAACGGTGAGGAAGGCGTTTCGCGCGCAGACTACGAAGCGTCCGAGGACGACAATGTCATCGTCGAGGGTGTGGCGAACACCGAAGGTGCTATGGGCTACTTCGGCTTCACCTACTACGAGGAGAACGCCGACTCGCTCAAAGCGCTGGAAATCGACTCGGGCGAGGGCTGCGTCCCACCATCCGCGGAGACCGCACAGGATGGCACCTACACACCGCTCGCGCGGCCGCTGTTCATCTACGTGAGCAACGCTTCCTACGCCGACAAGCCGCAGGTTGCCGCGTTTGTCGACTACTACGTGGACAACCTCGAGACCATCGCCACCGAGGCCCAGTTCATCCCGCTGAACGAGGACCAGGCCGGCGAGACGCAGAGTCAGCTGGACTCCCTGTCCAGCTGACGCGCGACAGCACGTCAACCGGAGGAACCGTATGACGTCCGTCATCGGCCGTGGGGACCCGCCAGACCAGGCGGGTCCCCCCGACCGTGAACCGCTCGACCTAAGCCCGGAGTTTCGCCTCGGTGAGACGGTCATCAGGGGATTCCTGATCCTGGCGGCGGCGATCTCGATCCTCACCACGGTCGGCATCATCTTGTCGCTGCTACGTCCGGCGGTCGAGTTTTTCGCCGACGTACCCATGCAGGAATTCCTGTTCGGGACGGTCTGGCGGCCCAACTTCGCGCCGCAGGAGTATGGCGTCTTGCCGCTTCTGGCCGGGACCCTCATGACCACGTTCATCGCCCTCCTCCTCGCCGTCCCGATCGGTCTTGGTGCCGCGATGTACCTGTCCGAGTACGCCAGCCCGCGCACCCGCCGACGCCTCAAGCCGACCCTCGAGCTGCTCGCCGGTGTCCCCTCGGTCGTCTACGGGTTCTTTGCGCTCTCCTTTGTCACACCAGAGCTGTTGCAAGGCTTCCTTGGCATGAATGTCGGGTTCACCAACGCGCTGGCCGCGGGGCTTGTCCTCGGGGTCATGATCATTCCCACGATCGCCTCCTTGTCCGAGGACGCGATGTCGGCCGTGCCGCAGTCGCTGCGCCAGGGCTCCTTCGCCATGGGGGCCAACCGCATGCAGACCACACTCAGGGTGGTCTTTCCGGCTGCCATCTCCGGCATCGCCGCGTCGGTCGTTCTCGGCCTGTCGCGCGCGATCGGAGAGACGATGATCGTGGCGCTCGCCTCGGGGGGCCGGCCGAACCTGACGTGGGACCCGCGTGAGGGCATGCAGACGATGACCGGGTTCATGGCGGCGACCGCTCAGGGTGAGAACCCGGTGGGGTCGACGCCGTACAACACTCTCTTCGCCGTCGGGCTGCTGCTCTTCGTCATCACCTTCACGATCAACCTCGTCAGCATCCGTATGGTGCGACGACTGCGACAGGAGTACTGATGGCCGTCGACACCGCCCCACCGCAGGCGCCGCCGCCAGTCACGGTTGGCGGTAATCGCAGTCATGAACGCAACACTGCGTCCCTCGTCTTCGTGGTGTTGCTGTGGTGCTCCCTGGCCTTTGGCATCTTGGTGCTGGTCGCGCTGCTGATCGACACGTTCATCACTGGTGGGGCACGGCTCGACGCTGATCTGTTTCTGAACTACAACTCCACCATCAACGAGGACACCGTCGGTGCTCGTGCCGCCATCCTCGGCAGTGCCCTGTTGATGGTCGTGACCGCGGTCATGGCCATCCCTGTGGGCATCGGCGCAGCCATATACTTCGAGGAGTTCGCCGACAAGACCCTCTGGTTCAACCGGCTGCTTGAGGTCAACATCCAGAACCTGGCAGCCGTGCCTTCGGTGATTTATGGTCTACTCGCCGTGGCGGCCATGTCTGTGTGGGGCTTTTCCCGAGACGACATTCTGTTCGCCGGCGGACTTGCGCTCGCCCTGTTGATCCTCCCCGTCATCATCATCACCACGCGGGAAGCCCTTCGGGCAGTGCCTCGCGACATCCGCGACGGCTCGCTCGCGCTGGGCGCCACGGTGTGGCAGACAACGTGGCGCAACACCTTGCCGTCGGCGATTCCCGGCATCGCGACCGGCACGATCATCTCGCTCTCGCGGGCGATCGGTGAGGCCGCACCATTGCTGATGCTGGGGGTGCCGCTGGGGATCTACACCGACCCGCAGGGACTCTTCGAAACCTTCACTGCTCTGCCGTTGTTGATCTTCCAGTGGACGGCCGCTTCACAGGAGGAGTACAACACCGCTGCCGCTGCTGCCATCATCGTGTTGTTGGCGATGGTGCTGCTGCTCAACGGGCTGGCCATCTACATCCGCAACCGCTTCCAACGGACTTGGTGAGGAACCGACCATGAACGTATCTCCAGCGACCACCACCACCGGGCCGACAGATCGGCCCGATCACGAGCTGTCGTCCCTGGTCGAAGCGCACGCATCAGACGCTCGCGAGCTTCCCCAGGACCCTGAGATCGTGATGAAGTGCCGGGATCTGAACGTGTTCTACGGCGACTTCCACGCCGTGCACGATGTCAACCTGCTCTTCGGCAAGGGTGAGATCACCGCACTCATCGGGCCGTCCGGCTGCGGCAAGAGCACCGTGTTGCGCTGCCTGAACCGGATGAACGACCTGATCCCGGAGGCGCGGGTCGAGGGTGAGGTGCACTATCACGGTGTCGACATCTATGGCCAGAAGGTCGACCCCATCGAGGTACGACGCCGCATCGGCATGGTCTTCCAGAAGCCCAACCCGTTCCCCAAGTCGATCTACGACAACATCGCCTACGGACCCCGGGTCACCAACATGAAGGTCGACAACATGGACGACCTGGTCGAAGAGGCACTGCAAGGAGCTGCGCTGTGGGATGAGGTCAAGGACAAGCTCAAACAGAGCGCCTTCGGCCTCTCCGGAGGACAGCAGCAGCGGCTGTGCATCGCGCGCACCATCGCGACGGAGCCCGACGTGATCTTGATGGACGAGCCCTGCTCGGCGCTCGACCCGATCGCCACGTCTCGCATCGAGGACCTCATGACCGAGATGCGCGAGAAGTACACGATCATCATCGTGACCCACAACATGCAACAGGCAGCGCGGGTCTCGGACCGGACGGCGTTCTTCACGGCGAAGCCGGACGAGACGACCGGCAACCGCACCGGCTTGCTGGTGGAGTACGACGTGACGCGCACGATCTTCTCCAACCCGGCGGACGAGCGCACGGAGGCCTACATCTCCGGGCGCTTCGGCTGACCGACTCGGTCCTGGCGGCGACTTGTCAGAGCTTCAGCGGGCTATAGGGCGCCGGCGTTCTGACAGGTGGGCGAGACGGCGCGCGGCTCGGCCGAGCCAGCAGTGCGGCGGCAGCCCCTGTGACGGTGACGAGCGCGAGCACCATGCCGCGCGGCCCGAGGGCGGATGCCAGGGAGGGCGCGGTCGCTGCTCCGAGCAGGGCCACGCTGACCATGGCCGTGTCGGTCAGTCCCAGCGCGAAGGCCCGGGCATGGTCGGGGACAGACTGCTGCACCACCGCAGTGACAGCGCACTCGACCTGGGTCGCTCCCGCGCCGACCAGCGCCAGTGCCGGCAACGCCCATAGCCACGTCGGCACCACGGCGGCGGCTGCCAGCGGAAGCGCGGTGAGCAGCAAGGATCCGCCGATCGCCGTGGTCGGCAGTCGAACCACGCGGCACACGGCCGGCGTCGCCAACGCGCCGAAGCCAAGCGCCGCAGTGGCCAGACCGAACTCCCGCGGCCCAGCAGACCACGAGTCCGTCGCGAGGCTGAGCAGGCCGACACCCAGGGCGCCGATCACACCGTTGACCACGGCGACGGCAACGATCGCGCCTACGGCAGTCGGAGCGGCCACCAGCGTGCGGATGGCGCCGGAGCGCGAGGACTCGGCCGCCTTGACCTGCCCGACTGGCTCGACGGCGGCGACCACGTCGACGGGCAACAGCGCGAGGCCGACCGCGGCGATTGCGACGGCAGCCCACACCGACGTTGCCGGGTCAGCGATACCGAGGAGGAGCCCGCCCACCGCGGGTCCGACCACGAAGGCGCTGACCTCAAGGGTCACCAGCCAGCGGGTGGTCACGTCGGATCGGGTGCCGGCCAGCGCAGGCATGGCTGCCGCCAACGCGGGGTACGCCGGCGTCCCGACGGCGACGGTCAGGGTCGCGGCCACCACCGCCGCCGAGATCTGGTCGGCGCTCAGGAGCACCGCCGTGGCGACCAGCAATCCGAGCCGGAGCGCCGTACTGACCTTGACGACTGCAACCCGGGGATAACGGTCGCCCAGGGCTCCCGCCGCCCAGGAGAGCAGCACGTACGGCGCCATCCGGGCGGCGCCGGTCACGGCCAGCCACAGCTCACTGGAGGTCTCGGACCACACGAGGGCGAGCAGGGCAGGCCAGGGCATCGCCATAGCGATCGCGGACAGGCCGTGTGAGACGACCAATCGGTCCGCGCGGCCGGACATGTCAGCTCTCGACGAGATGGGTCGGCAGCGGAGCGAAGCCGTTGAAGCCGACGGTCGAGTAGCACGTGGTGTAGGCGCCGGCGGAGTGGAGCCACACGGTGTCGCCCTCGCGCAGGTTCAACGGCATCACGACCGGCTGGTGCTCGTAGAGCACGTCGGCGCTGTCACAGGTGGGGCCGGCGAGCACGACTGGTCCGGTCGGCCCGCCGTCCGCTGTGGTCGTGATGCGGTAGCGGATCGCTTCGTCGAGCGTCTCCACCAAGCCGGTGAAGACACCGGCGTCGAGATAGACCCAGCGGCGTCCACCGCGCCAGCAGACGGCGACCACTGTGGTGACGAGGGTTCCTGCGTCCGCGACCAGCGCCCGGCCCGGCTCGGCCAGCGTCATGGGGACGTCGTCGCCGAAGCTCGCGACCAGGTGCCGGCGGATGGTGTCGCCGTACGTCGCGAGGGCTGGGCGCGTTCCCTCCAGATCGGCCGGGAAGCCGCCGCCCAGGTCGAGCAGCCACGGGCGGTGCCCACGGCGCCGGAGCCGCCAGAACACGCGGGCTGCCGCCTCGATCGGGGCCGCCCACGCCTCCGGGTCACGCTGTTGCGAGCCCACGTGGAACGCCACGCCCGCGACGCCCAGGCCGACCTGCCCGGCGGCGTCGAGGATCTCGACACTGGACTCGACGGTGGCGCCGTACTTGCGCGAGAGCGGCCAGTCGGAGCCGGCGCCGTTGGTGAGCAGCCGACACAGCACGGCGGAGCCGGGCGCCTCGTCGGCCACCTTCATCGTCTCGCTGAGGCAGTCGACGACGTACAGGCGCACCCCGGCGGCGTACGCGGCCGCGATGTCGGCGCGGCGCTTTATCGGGTTGGAGTAGAGCAGCGTTGCCGGTTCGGCACCCGCCTCGATGGCGGCGGTGACCTCCGCCGGGCTGGCGACATCGAAGCGCGCGCCCTGTCCCGCCAGCGTGCGGAGGATGACGGGATCCGGGTTGGCCTTGACGGCGTAGTGGATGGCGGTGTCGGGCAGCGCCGCAGTGAGCTCTCGATAGCACTCCCCGGCGACCTTCGGTGCCAGCGCGAGGTAGGGCGTCTCCGGGACTGGTCGCGCCGGTTGGCGCAGCTCCGCGGCGATGACGGCGGGGCGCGCAGTCGGGACGATGCGGACGTGGGGGCTGGACAGGGACATGGGCGGCTCCTGAGACAGGCGGTGCCTTCAGGAGTCGCGGGGTCGCGCACTGATACGCTCCCCCGCCTCGAGTTGTCAGAACCTCAGCTGGCTATGGCCCGCCCTCGTTCTGACAAGTGGTCGGCGGCAGGTGCGCGGCGCGACGAGTCAGCGATCCAGCCAGCGGCGGAAGGCCTCCGAGCTGTACGGACGGCCAAGAAAGTCCGCTACCAGGTCGGCTGCATCCTTGCGGCCGCCGGGCGCCAGCACACGGTCGCGGTAGCGCCGAGCCACATCCGGGTCGAACAGGTCGTCGCTGTCGAACGCCGAGAAGAGGTCCTTGGCGATGACCAGGCTCCACATGTAGGTGTAGTAGCCGGAGGTGTAGCCCTGGAGGTGCCCGAAGGCGGCGTGGAAGTGGCTGCCGCCGAGTGGCCGGACCAGGTCGTATCGCTCCTGCAGCTGCCGGACCAGACCCGTGAGGTCGTCTGTGCTCCGGCGGTGCAACTGGTAGGAGATCGCGGCGTACGCCATCTGGGTGCGAGCCTGCAAGCCCTTGCCGAAGTCGTCGGCCGCGCGCATCTTGGCCACCAGCTCGGTCGGGATCGGCTCCTCGGCCGCATTGGTCGCGAACGAGCGCAGCACGTCGGCGTCCCACGCCCACTCCTCCAGCATCTGCGACGGCGCTTCCACGAAGTCCCACTCGGTGGCGACGCCGGAGAACCGCGCCCACGCCTGGTCGCCACCGAGCACGTGATGGACGAGGTGGCCGAACTCGTGGAAGAGCGTGACCACGTCGGAGTGCTCCATCAGGCCCCTCGGAAAGTTGCACACCAGCACACCCTCGGGCAGCTGGCGCCCGCGCACACCGGTCACCAGGTCGAACTGTGCCGCATGCTTGTACTTGCCTGCCCGCGGGTGCAGGTCCAGGTGGATGCGCCCGATCCGCCGCCTGTCGGCAAGCACGTCGTACGTCGCCACGTCGTCGTGCCAGACCGGCGCCTGCACCGGCTCGTACTCGAGGCCGAAGAGCCGACCGGTGACGTCGAGCAGACCACGGCGCACCTTGGCGAAGTCGAAGTAGGTGCGCACCACTTGGGCGTCCACGTCGTACCGCTCCTTGCTGATCAGCTCGGAGTAGTACGTGATGTCGGCTCGGGACACGGAGTCTGCACCGGGACGGTCCTTGCCGAGCCGTTCGAGGAGTACGCCGATGTCGCGTCGCCCGGACGCTTCGGCGGCGTCGGCGATCTCGTCGATGAACGTGCCGATGGCCGCGCCGTCACGGATCATCTTGACCTCGGCGTCGAAGTCCGGCCAGCCGTCGTACCCGAGCAGTCGGGCATGCTCGTCCCGCAGCGCGAGCAGCTCCTGGAGCACCGCGTCGTTGGCCGGCCAACCCCTGTTGAGGAAGGCCAGCATGACCTCGTGGCGCGCCTCCGCGTCGTGGGCGAACGTCATGAACGGGATCGTGTCGGGGTAGTCGGTGCTGATGCCGACCAGTCCGTCGGCATCGGCTGGATGGCCTTCGACGTAGTCCGTCGGGAGGCCGGCAAGCTGCTCGGCACGCAGGCGCACCGTGCGGACGTCGTCGCGGATGTTCTTGGAGAACTCCTGGCCCAGCAGGGTCTCCTGCTCGTTGAGCTGCTTGAGGCGGTCGCGGGTGGCGTCATCGCGGTCGACACCGGCGCGGCGGAAGTCCCGCAGGGTGAGGGCCAGCACCCGGGTGGCGTCGTCGTACAGCGCAGTCGAGTCGATGCCGGCGAGGACGTCGTACCCCTCACGGTCCATGCTCAGGTCGGTCCGGAACCGGTGCAGATCCTGCTCGGCGGAGTCCGCCTGGGTGCGCACCGCGTCGACCGGGTGCACCTGCGCCAGCAGTCCGACAGTGCCGAAGGCGTTGCCGAGCGCGATGTTGAGGTCGTTCCAGGTGCGGAGCCGCTCCTGCGGCCTGGCCGGGCCGGACTGCTTGAGTACGTCGGTGAGGCGTCTCGCCTCCGCCAGGTTGGCCTCGACTCGCGCGCTCATCCACCCCTCCCAGCCGTCCGCGCCAGTCGGCATCTCGAGTGGGTCGTGGTCGTGGGTGATGGTCACCCGTGCACCCTAGACCGGACGAGGCGGCGCTCAGGAGTCGATGTCGGCGGGAAGTGCAGCCCAGACCTCAGGGCCGCCGACCCTGGCGTCAGCGGTCAGGCCGACCGATCGCTTGAAGGCCGTGACGGCAGCGACCGTGGCAGGCCCGAACCACCCGTTCTGCCGATCGCGGGGGAGCCGCAGCGCAACCTGGAGCGAGAAGACGGCCAGCCCGGCGTCCTGGCGGCGCAGGGTAGGTGACCCGGCCGTGCCGCGCGCCCAGGCCGCGGCGCTCCGAGCTGTCCAGTCGGGGGCGTCGAGGTCTGCGCTGCCCGGCAGCAGGCTCGCCCAGGTGGGGTCGTCGAGAGCGCCGGTGGGTGGCAGGTCGTGGCCGCGCTGGTAGTCGAGCACGGCGCGGCGGGTGGCGGTGCCGAACCGTCCGTTGCTGGCGACTCCGAGGCGTCGCTGCGCCCGTGCGACGGCGGCGCCGCTGCTGCCCAGCCACGCGAACGGCCGGGACGACGAGCGCGGGGCCGCCGCAGCGGCGGGGCAGGCTCGGGTGCGCGGCCTGCGTGGTGGGACAGCGCCGGGCTGCGAGCGGAGGAACTGGCAGCTGCCGACGTCGGTCGGCCACACCCGGCCGGTCCAGAAGGACGTGTGCGCCCGGGCGCCGTTCCAGCTCAGCGAGATGTGCACGTGACTCGTGTGCGGGTCGTAGCCGGTGTAGTCGCGCCAGGTGCCGGTGTAGGACGACCACGACTTGCGGTTGTAGATCACGTACATGACGCCGAGGCGCGAGGCCATCTCTGCGCGGGTGCCCGACGGTCCCGGTCCGGTGAGCCACCCGAGGAAGTTCGCCGCTGCACGCCGGTCCGCCTTGTCTCCGACGTCGACCATCCAGTCCCAGGCCCGACCCTCCTTGTGCTCGGACTGGCCACCGACGGCACACGGGCGCGGAGCCGCCGAGCTGGTGCCGCCGCGGCCGTAGGTGTCCAGCACGAGCCGTCGCAGCCTGACCACTCCGCGCATCGCCGTCGTGCGGCAGGCGATCTGACCCTGGTACGACGCCGGCGGGTCGATCTGCCGACCGATGCCTCCCGGCGGGGTCAGCCCCTGCGGATGGTCGGGCAGGTGGACCGGCGGAGCTGCGCCGCGTAGCGCCAGCTCCGCCGTGGCGGTCGCGCCGGCCGGCGTCGCGGCGGTGGTGGAGGCGGAGCTGCCGGCGGCGGGAGCGCTCAGGCCTGCGGCCAGGGCGAGCATCGCCAGCGCGACGCCGCCTCGTCCTGGTGTGACGTGCTGCATCGGCAACCCTCGGGTCGGTGACGCGCTGTGGACTCGGACTCACTCAGTGTCAAGGTTCGCCACGCAGTACGTCGGCGGAGCCGGCAAGGTCGAGCCGTTCGGGCCAACCGCCGCATCAGTCGTTCGGCGTCGCCTCGTGACCGGGCTGACCGTGGGTACGACGCTGCTCCTTGAGCTCGGCTTCGGCGAGATGCCGCCGACCCGCGGTCAGCGAGTCACGAGCCTCCTCCTCGAAGTCGCGGAAGGGCCGCCAGTAGGTGTCGTCGTACTCCTCCATGATCTGGAAGGTCCAGCGACCTGGCAGCACGTTGCGTCCGACGAGGTCGCGCGCGAGCCGATCGGCCAGCGCCGGGTGACCGGCCGCGCGGAGCTGGTCGACCGCGTCCCCGAGCTTGAAGTCCGCCTCGCCGGTGAGCTGGTGAAAGGAGTACAGGTGCCCACGCGCCCGCTCGACCGTCTCGAGCGCCTCGGTGAGGCGGCCGACGGCCTCGACGGTGGCGTCCTCGAGTCCCTTCGGTCGGCGGTGTGACGGCGCCGGGCGATCCTGGTTGGCCATGTGCGCGAGGGTAACGGCTGACTCGAGCGAGCACCGCGCATGGGCATCGACGGTCTCGCGCACTGACGCGTGTTCACGAGCTTTCTCGGCGGGCTGGCCGCAGGCCCGGTGTCCTTGCCGATCGGCTCGGCGGTGCCGTTGCTCGGTCGGCCCGGTGCCGTTGCCTCGGCCCGGCGGTGTCGTTGCCCGCTCGGCTCGGTGTCCCTGGGCATCGATAGGTTGGCCGGATGCTTGTGGCGTTCAGCATCAGTCCAGCGACCGGCGACGACCACGGAGGTGTCGGCGCCGCCGTCGCCGAGGCGATCAAGGTCGTCCGCGACTCGGGCCTGCCTTGTGAGACCAACGCGATGTTCACCAACATCGAGGGAGAGTGGGACGAGGTGATGGCGGTCGTCAAGCGAGCCGTGGATGTCGTGGCCGCCTCGTCACCCCGGGTCGGGCTGGTGCTCAAGGCAGACATCCGGCCCGGCTACACCGATCAGCTGACCGCCAAGGTGGCGCGCATCGAGGCGCAGCTTTCGGACTGAGCCGATACCGTGACCGAGTGCTGAGCCTGACCTGGCTGGGTCACTCGACAGTCGTCATCGACGTCGGTGGTGTCCGGCTGGTCACCGATCCCCTTCTCTTCCGACATGCGCCGCCACTGCGACGGTGGGGTGCACGCCCCGACGTCGAGTCGTGGCGCGGTGCGGACGCCGTACTCCTGTCACACCTGCACCTTGACCATGCGGAGCTGCGGTCGCTGCGCAAGCTCGCCCCCGCCCCAGTGCTCACTGCAGCGCCGAACGCCGCGTGGCTGCGGCGCAAGGGCATCGAGACCCCGGTAGCCCTCGACGACGAGTGGTACGGCGTACCCGCCGACGGAGCCCGGCCACGCGATGACCTCGACGGTGTCCAGGTGCGCCTGGTGCCCGCCGTACATCGGTCCCGGCCGATGCCGCACCGGCCGAACGCCGCCAATGGGCACCTCATCCGAACCCGCGACAACGTGGTGGTGTGGGCTGCCGGCGACACCGAGCTGTACGCCGCCATGGGCGAGCTCGGACCCTGGGCGGGCGGCCGCGTCACCGTGGCGCTCATCCCGATCGGCGGGTGGGGGCCGCGACTCTCACCGGGACACCTGGACCCCGAGGAAGCAGCCGCAGCATGCGCGCTGGCCGACCCGGCGTACGTGCTGCCGGTGCACTGGGGGACGCTGCACGCGCCGGGTGGCAGACAGGTCCCGCCGGGCTGGATGACTCGGCCCCGCGCGCAGTTCGCCGACGCGCTTGCCCGGGTGGCGCCGCGGTGTCGGCTCATCTCGGTGCGACCTGGCGAGCCCTGGACCGCGCCGCCGCGCTGAGCCACTCGAAGCTGGGCATCGGCGCGCGAGGTGTGGGTAGTTCGACCGAACTGTGCGTCTTCATAGTGCAACCATCGGTGAGGTGACACCATCGCAGGGTGGACACCGCGGTGACGCAGTGGGACTCGGTCGAGATCGACCCCCGCGCGGCTACTCCCATGCGCAGGGTGGACGTCTACCTGGCGCTTGCGGTGACCACGCTGACATGCGTGGTCTACGTGGTCGCGCTGTCCATCGACGTGCTGCCGTCGCGGGGGCTGGCGGTCGCCTTCTTTGCTGCTGCGCCGATCTGCGCGGTGTTCGCCCTGCTGGTGCTGGCGGTGCGGGCACGGGCGGAGTCGGACGCGATGCTGGGGTGGTTTGCGAGCGGTCTGGCGGTCACCTTCGTCGCGATGCTGCTGCAGCTGATCTCGTACCCGCTCGTGACTCGGGCGGGCGGGTTCCTCCGGACCAGCGACGACGGCAGCGCAGGCCTGTATCTGCTCTTCCACCTGGCGCTGTTCGGCGGAGCGCTGGCCGGGGCGCTCGATGCTCGAGCACGTTGGCAGCTGCCGGCGGTCATCGTAGGTGTCTCGCTCGCGTTCCTGGTCGCGATCGATGCCGTGCCGTTGCCCGACCTGCTGCGCTCCGACGGCACCTTCACCCCGCTGCTCATCGTTGTCGAGTTCCTGCTGGCAGGTCTGGTCGCCGTGGCGATGGCGCTGTGGGTCTACCGTTCCGGACGTTCGGCGTCGGCGCTGCGCGGGTGGGTGGGAGTCGCCCTGCTGCTCGCCGTGTACGAGCTGCTGATCAACGCCCTGGCTGGTGAGCGCTTCGGGTCGGTGTGGTGGGCGAGTCTCTCGCTTCGTGTGGCCACCTTCCTCGTGCTGGCGGCCGGTTCCATCATCGCCGTCTTGTGGGCGCTCCGGGATCAGGAGTCCTACACGCACGAGGAGCTGGAACGGCGGGAGGGACAGCTTCGACGCTCCAACCGGATCACCAGCCAGCTGCTGGCCTACGCCGAGGACCTGGCCGAGGCCGTGACACCTGCCGAGGTGGGTAAGGTGCTCTGCTCGGACGCCCTGCGGCATACGGGGATGGCACACGCAGCGATCGCCCTCGTCACCGATGGCGGCCGCCGCCTGGAGCTGTTGGCCTCGGCCCAGTACGACGAGATGGCACGTCCGCAGATCCAGCACATCGACGGCGGCGAGCGGCTTCCCGAGCCGGAGGAGCTGCTCGCCTCGGGTCCGGTGTTCCTCACCAGCCGGGAGGAGATCCGCGCGCGGTTCCCGACCATCGCCGAGTGGCGGAGTCGTCCGGCGGTGGCCATGGCCGTGCTGCCGATCCGGGTCGGTGACACGACCACCGGCGTCCTGCTCGTCTGGGGTCCCGAACCCAAGTGGTGGATCCCGCTGCAACAGGACCTGCTCAACGGCCTCGTCACCCAAGGCGGGCAGGCGATCGCGCGAGCTCGTGCGTACGCGGCCGAGCGTGACGCCG
Source organism: uncultured Actinomycetota bacterium (assembly GCA_963830495.1). Taxonomy (GTDB): domain Bacteria; phylum Actinomycetota; class Actinomycetes; order Propionibacteriales; family Nocardioidaceae; genus CAWHMS01. The sequence continues at coordinate 588,224 of CAWHMS010000002.1, forward strand.
CTCTGACACTGCAGGAGTCTCTCCTGCCAGCGCGGCTACCTCGCCCCCGAGGCCTCCGCCTGGCGGCCCGCTACGTGCCCGGCGAGCGGGGCCTGGTCGTGGGAGGGGACTGGTACGACTGCGTCGAGATCGACGAGCATCGAGTGGCACTGATCGTGGGCGACGTCATGGGGAAGGGTCTCCGTGCGGCGACGCAGATGGGACAGATCCGCACCACGGTGCGGGCCCTGGCCACCGTCGACCCCTCACCAGAGGCGGTGCTCAACGCCTTGGACGGGCAGTCGATCGGTCTCGAAGACGGCCGGATCGCCACGCTTGTCTATGTGCTGCTCGACATCGCAGCCGGCACGGCGCAGGTCGCTCGCGCCGGCCACCTGCCGCCCTTGTTGGTGTCGACGGATGGCGTCGGGACGTTCGTCTATGAGGGTGGGTCACCGCCGCTGGGCGTCTCGATCGGCGCACGCCCGGCGGTCACTGTCCCGTTCCCGCCCGGGAGCATGCTCGTTCTCTACACCGATGGGGCAGTCGAGGATCGTCAGCATGGGCTCGATCGGCTCGCCGACCTCGTGACGACGGCCGAGCGCATCGGCGCTCAACTCCGCCCCGATGTGGAGTCGTTCGTGACCGCCCTGCTGGATCAGATCAACACCGAGGACCGTCCCGATGACGTGGCCCTGCTGGTCGCGGAGTTCTCCGGCGTCGATGCCCTGCTGTCCCCACAGCCTCGAGAGTGGGCCTAGAGCGATGCAGCCACTGGCCGAGGCGCTGGACACCGCTGCCGCCGAGCACCGGTTCTCCGGCGTCGTGTACGTCGAGAGGGCAGGCAGCGTCGAGATCGCGAGGGCCTACGGCCTGGCGGATCGGCGGCACGGCATCGCCAATGCTGTCGACACGCGGTTCGCGATCGCCAGCGGAAACAAGGCGATGACCGCGCTCGTGGTGGTCAGCCTGATCGAGGAGGGGGCTCTACAGCTCTCGACGACCGCTCGGTCGCTGCTCGGAGCCGACCTCCCGCTGATCCGCGACGACGTCACGCTCGAACATCTCCTCGCGCACCGGTCGGGGATCGGCGACTACTTCGACGAGTCCGCAGGGCACGAGATCACCGACTACGTATTGCCTGTGTCGGTTCACGAGCTCGCCACGACCGAGCAGTACCTCGCCGTCCTGGACGGCTTCGAGCCCGCGTTCGCGCCGGATGAGCGGTTTGCCTACTGCAATGGCGGCTTCGTGGTCCTGGCGCTGATCGCGGAGCGGGCCAGCGGCGTACCCTTCCCCGACCTCGTCCGGGCGCGAGTGTGCGAGCCGGCCGGGATGGTGGACACCGAGTTCTTGCGCTCGGACGAGCTGCCGGGGCGCGCGGCGGTCGGCTACCTCGAGCATGACGGCCTGCGGACCAATGTGTTCCACCTCCCGGTCCGCGGCAGCGGGGACGGCGGGATCTACTCGACGGCGGCAGACTGGAGCAGATTCTGGACTGCTCTCTTCGCGGGCAGGATCGTGTCGCGAGAGTGGGTGGCCGAGATGGTGCGGCCGCGCAGCGACGTACCGGAGGAGTCCCGACGCTACGGCCTGGGCTTCTGGCTGCACGCGACGAGCGACGTCGTGATGGTAGAGGGGTACGACGCCGGCGTCTCGTTCCGCAGCGCGCACGACCCGTCGACCACGACGACGTACACGGTCATCTCCAACACCCCAGAGGGCGCCTGGCCGGTGGTGTGGCTGCTCGAGCAGCGACTGACAAGCTGATCTCCCTCGCAGCGCTCGGACCGACCCTTGGTGGGCTTGCGCTCGTCGTTATGGTGTCCGAAATAGCGTGCGACCGATGCGGGTCGGCGCCTGCATGGCGAACGAATTTTTCGGAGGGGTGGCTATGCGAGGTATACGGGGGCCGGTCGTTTCGGCGATCGCCGCAGTCGGCGTGTTGGTGGCGACGCCCGCAGCAGCAATGGAGATCAGCGGCAACTGGCGGATGGAGGAGGGCTCGAACGCGTCAGTAATGACCGACGCGTCGCCCAACAACCTCGACGGCAACATCGGATCAGACGTGATCACCGGGCGGGTGAGCAGTAGCGGCTCCCGCTTCTATCACTTCGAGGGGCCGTCACGGGTCGTCAATGACGAGCGGCTCGTGCTGGTACCGGACAACCCGCGTCTCGACCCGGGCACCAGCGAGTACTCGATCACCATCCGCTTCCGGACCAGCGCGGGCGGACCGAACATTATCCAGAAGGGCCAGTCGGAGACCAGCGGCGGCATGTGGAAGCTGGTGCTCAAGACGCACTGGCCGCGCTGCCACTTCCGGGACGGCAACCACAACACCAAGGCGATCGGATTCGTGAACTCGCCGCTGCCGCAAGCCAGGGCAGATGACGGGCAGTGGCACATCCTGCAGTGCGAACGCCTCTCCAACGGCGTGCGCGTGACGATGGATGAGGGAACGCAGGACGAGATGAAGCGCTTCATCAAGGGCTCGATCGGCAACATCGACAACCGCTTCCCGCTCTCGATCGGCGGCAAGTCGGCGTGCAACGGGCAGGACGTCACCTGCGACTACCTCAACGGTGACATCGACTGGATCCGGATCGAGAAGGGATAGCTTTCCCGCATCTCGAGCCACCGGGCGTTGTACGCAGAAGTGCGTATAGATCGGCTCGCGTGCTTGGCCTAACTTCCGGGTTGAGCATCCGGAGACATCCGGGTCGTACGACGAGGGAGACGGGGAGTGACCCACGAGACGAGTCCAGCGCCGCGGAGGCGACGGACACGCCACGAGTGCCTGCGGCTGCTGGCGTTCTACGCCTTCGTGTCTGCGGCACTCTTCGCCGTACTCGTCGCACCGTCGCGCGCCGCAGACTGGACCGCGACCGACACCGTCGGCGTCTCCGGACTGGGCGCGACGGTCGAGACGTGGGAGGCCAACCCGGTCGACTACGACGACGACGGCGACGAGGACGTGTGGATCGGATACCACGACCAAGGCGCGAAGCTGTGGCGGAACGACGGGCAGGGCCGATACACCAGGGTGGCGGCCGCGGCCTGGCCGCGTGTCAGCGCGGAGGACAAGGTCGTCGATCGCCACTTCTGCGACTGGGCGGACGTGGACCGCAACGGTCTGCCGGACGCCTACTGCGGCGCCGGACGGGGCGGCGCGAACGGGGTCAAGCAGGGGCGGGACAACGAGCTGTGGATGCAGACCGCTGTCGGCAGCTTCACCGAAGTCGGGACGGCACGCGGCGTCGGCGATCCGTGCGGACGCAGCCACTATGTGACCTTCCTGCGTGCCAACGGCGACGCCTACCCCGACATCTACGTCGGCAACGCGCCACCGCGGTCCGACCCGGACGACCCCTGTGACGAGCCGGACAGCGGGCTACCCGACGAGGGCAGCAAGCTGTATCTCAACGACTCGGGACGGGGCTTCCGCCAGGCGACCGGGTGGGGCATCTCTGGCAACGGTGGGGTCCGCTGCGTCGAGACGGGTGACTTCTCCGGCGACGGACGAGATGACCTGCTCGTGTGCGGCCAGCCCACCGCCCGGCTCTATCGCAACAATGCGGGATCCGGATTCATCAACGTGGCGTCCGGGAACAACCTCACCGGCAGTTACAGCGACATGGAGTTCGCCGACATCGACGGAGACTCCGACCTCGACCTTGTGTCAGCGGCCGGGCGCAATGTCTCCTACCACCTGAACGCCGGGGGCCGCTTCGCCGCAGCCGTCAGAGTGACGACGGTGCCCACCGGCGGATCCGTTCGCTCGATCGCCACGGGAGATGCCGATGGCGACGGCGATCTCGACATCCATGTCCTGGTCTCGAACATCACCGCCGGCACCAATCCGGCGGACCGCATCATGCTCAACAACGGACTCTCCTTCAGCCCTGTCACCGCACCCGCAGCAGGCGGTATCGGGGACGCCGTCGTCGCGCTCGACGGCGACGGCAACGGCCGCGTGGAGTTCCTGGTGCTCAACGGCGTCGAGGTCAACGGTCCGATCCAGCGCGTCGAGCTGCGCACCGGCTGACTTCTCGCCCGACATGCTCGACCGGGCCGCAGGAGGAGCTCATGGCCACCAGATCTGGGAGACGTTGGATGCGGATGGCGGGCGGCCTGGGCTGCACGCTCCTCGCCGTACTCGGAGCCCAGGGCAGTACGAGCGGCGGTACTGCCCAAGTCACCGTCGGGCCGGCATTGACGGTGACTGATCGAGCAAGCGCGTCGGGTATCTACCGCTTGACCAATGACCAGGACTCGAACTCCGTCGTCTTCGACTACAACAAGGATGGTGTCAAAGACCTGCTGCTCAGCCGGCATCAGCTCTACGGCACCGAACTGTTCCGAGGCAATTCCAACGGCACGTTCACTTTGGTCAAGACCTTGCCGCTGGCGGATCGTCACGGCTGCGATGCAGGAGACTTCAACGGGGACAGTTGGCCGGACTTCTACTGCGCGGTTGGAGCCGAAGGGGGTACGTCGAACAACAAGAGCAACGAGCTGTGGCTGCAGAACAAGAACACCCACGCGTTCAGTCTGGTGCCGGGTGCCTGGGGGGCCGACGACCCCAGTGGCAGGGGACGGGATGTGGCGGCGTTCGACGCCAATCGTGACGGTCGCGTCGACCTCTTCGTGGGCAACGGATACGCCAACCTGTACCCGAGCGTCAACAGGCTTTTCATCAATGCAGGCGGGCGATTCGTCGAGCAGGCCGGGGCGGCGATCAACAACCCTGGCGGCGTCTGTGTTGCCCCCGCCGACTACGACCGCGACGGGGACATCGACATCTACGCGTGCGGAACGCCGAACCGACTGCTGCAGCGCCAACCGAACGGCACCTACTCCGATGTCGGCACGGCACTCGGCCTCGCGCCGGTGGAGAACGAACAAGGAAGGGACGGCGACTGGGCAGATCTGGACAGGGATGGCGATCTCGATCTGGTCCAGGTCGCACCTACTGCCCTTCGGATCTTCTACTCAACTGGTGCGGGGGCCTTCAACCTCAATTACACCAGAACGCTGCAGAAGGGCAGAAACGCGGCCGTGTGCGACGTCGACCAAGATGGCGACCTTGACGTCTACGTCGTGAATGGTCGCACCGCCGACGGAAGCGGCAATCGTCCCGACCTGCTGATGCTGAATGACGGCACCGGGCGCCGCTTCACCGACCACACCGGGCTTCCCCAGGCGGGCACGGGTGGCGGATCCAACGTGTCCGTCATCCCCAACTACCAGGGGCGGCCCGCCCTCGTCGTGACCAATGGTGACGACGGAGGCGCTGCCTTCACAGGGCCGAGGCAACTCCTCGTCTTTTCCTGACCGGGGCAGAATGGGCGGTATGGCGCTCACAGCCCGGCTGCCGATCCGCCCGACGGACTCGACGCACCGAGTGACCACCCTCGAGCTCTTCTTCGACGTCGTCTTCGTCTTCGCGCTCACTCAGGTCACGGCGTACCTGGCTGACAACACCACGGCCCTGGGGGCGTTGCGCTCCGTCGTCGTCCTTGCGCTGCTCTGGTGGGCGTGGTGCAGCTACGCCTGGCTCGGTAACCAGGCGCGAGCGGACGAGGGGCTGATCCGGCTGGCGGTGATCGTTGCGATGGGCGGAGTCTTCGTGCTCGCGCTGGCGATCCCCGAGGTCTACTCAGACAGGTCAGGCGGACTTCCTGCGGCGGTCGTCTTCGTGGTCGCATACGCCTTCCTGCGCACGCTGCATGCCCTCGTCTACGTGGTGGCCGCGGGCAGCGACACCGAGCTGCGACGTACGGTGCTGCTCACCTACGCCACCACGACCATCGCCTGCCTGGTGCTGCTCGCCGGTGCGTTGATCGGGCCACCGTGGCAGACCCTGCTGTGGGCAGCGGCGCTCGTCATCGACTATGTCGGAGTCTTCGTGACGTCGCGGACCAACGGCTGGCGGCTGCCGTCGCCTCGGCACTTCGCCGAGCGGCACGGGTTGATCGTGATCATCGCGCTGGGCGAGTCGATCGTGGCCATCGGTGTCGGCGCGGGCGAGCTTCCCCTCTCGACTGCCGTCCTCCTCGCCGCCGTGCTGGGGCTGGCGGTCGCGACGGCACTGTGGTGGATGTACTTCGACGTGGTCGCACTCGTCGCCGAGGAGGTCCTGGCAGAGAGGCAAGGCGTCGAGCGGTCTCGGCTCGCACGGGACTCGTTCACGTACCTGCACTTCCCGATGATCACCGGCATCGTGTTCTTGGCCCTCGGCCTCAAGAAGGTGCTCGAGTACGTCGCCGACACCGACGCGCACGAGCTCGCTGACCCGCTCACGGGGCTAGCCGCCTTGGCGCTGTTCGGCGGCCCGGCGCTCTACCTGCTGGCCCACATCGCATTCCGCCTTCGCAACCTCGGCTCCATCAACGTGCCGAGACTCGTGGTTGCGCTGGTGCTCCTGGCGCTGGTGCCACTGGTGCAGCCCGTCCCCGCGCTGATGTCGCTGGCGCTGCTGGCAGTGCTCCTCGGCGGACTGGTCGGATATGAGGTGGTGCGCTACCACGAGGCACGTGAGGCCATCCGGCATCGCGAGCATGGCACCTCGGCATGACCCTCGGCCCACGGGTCTTTGGCATCCCCGCCAGCCGTGGCGTGCACTTCCTCGACGACGCAGCGACCTGGCAGCTCGACCAGCCAGATGTCGGAGACGCCGATCCGGTGCAGCAGCGCTTCGGTCTGGCCTGGACCCTGCAGCGACATTTGCCGTCGAGCGCCGCCGAGGGTGGAGTGAGACGAGGGACACGCCAGCGCGCGAGCGCAATGACGCTTGGGACCGACGTCGCCAGGTCACTGTGGAGAAGGCGTCTCCCACCGACCCGGACCGGATGCTCCGGGTCAGCGGCTGGCACGCCGCCTTTCATTCCTTCGAACCCGAGCGCTTCGGACCGTCGGCGTACTGGCTGACCGTCCGGGGTCAGCGTGTGGTGCTACCGGACGCGCAGTGGGCCGACTGGTCCTCCGACGGACGACTCCTGGTGGCGACGTACGCCGGTGTCTGCAGATGCGGGGGCCGGATGGGGTGACCAGCGAGTGGGAGCACGACCTCGCGGCCGGGGCACCTGAGCCAACGCCAGCGCCACCCGAGGCGACCACCTGGTGACCGATAAGCCGACCGAAGCCGAACTTCGCTCCCCGGGCTGACCAAGGAATCAGCCCAGGGGAGCGCACGCCGTACGGTCAGCCGAACTGCTCGGTCGTGAGCGACCGCCAGGCACTGGCCGACGCCGCGTCGTGCAGCCGGTAGTCGACGTTGACCTTGCTGTTGAAGTATGTGACGAACTGCGCGTCGTGTGAGCTGGCGTACTCGATGATCTCCTGCAACCAACGAGCCCGTCCGGTGCCGTCGTCTCCGGAGACCACGATGCTGCCCAGCTCGGCGATGCCCCACGGGATCCCGGTCGAGGCCGACAGCGCCGCGGCGTGCTCGAGCAGTCCCTCGGGCGAGCGGTAGGTGGCGTTACGCCAGCCCGCGTTGTAGCAGTCGAAGGCGAGCATGTCGATCGCCTGGGGCCCGGCGTAGTAGTCGCGCCAGTCTCGGTTCGAGTTCGGCTCGAGCGTCCAGCACATCAGGATCAGGGTCGCCTGCAGCTGCCCGTTGCCGACGCTGTCCGCGATCGAAGCGATGCGCTGCCAGGCCAGCCGGTAGTCCGCGGCACCGGAGCTGCCGCCGGCCCAGTCGTCCTCCGGCTCGTGCCAGTAGGTCCACCGCGTCACTCGGTCGGTGGGTGCGGTGGCAAACCACGTGCGCAGCTGTGCGTCGTACTGTCCGGCGAGGACCGCCGAGGGGTTGGCCTTGAACGAGACGATCAGCGGTGTCTCCCCGTAGTTGGCGTTGATCTTGCTCCAAGCGGCGGGCAGGCCGGGGAAGAAGACGCGCGCGGCACCGAGACGACCCCCGAAGCTGTCGCTCACGCGGCGATAGGCGTCGTACGCCGACTCGTACTTGTCCTTGTAGACCGTCGAGCCGACCGCCGTTGTGGTCGGCCCTGACTCGGCCGCAGGTGCGAGGCTGGCCGGGCCGGAGGCGTTGACGAGTACGGCGACGAGCGCCGAGGCGAGCAGCGAGACGGGGACCAGGCGCGACGTTCGGAAGCCGCGGTGACGTGGAATATGCATGACGTGGACCTTCGGTCGATTCGAGTGAGGTCGGATTGCGGTTCCCCGAGATCGAGGACGCTAACCAGGAATGTCGTCCGTTTGGTCCCGTTACGGTGTGTCATCACCCGATTGCGGAGCGAAGTTGTCCGGTCAGCCGGAGCGCCCTTATCGGACGATCGGAGGAAAGAGCCGCTCAGAAGTCCGGCAGCTCCAGCCAGGTGTACGGCGTGGGTTGCCCCTGGTTCCAGGCATCGGTGCGTGTCTGGTCCACGTCGACGAATCCCGCCGAGCGGTACAGACGGAGGGCTGCCTCGTTGTCCGGGACGACCCGGAGGAAGCAAGCTGCCTTCCCGGTGGCTCGCGCCGTGGTCACGAGCTGGGACACCATCCGCCGTCCTACCCCTGATCCTCGACGATCGGGGTCGACGATGATCCGCGCCAGCTCGACCTCGTCCTCCTCGTCGTCGAGCCACAGCTCGCCGTACGCGACGGTCCGGTCGGCGTCGACCAGCAGCCACGGCTGCACGTCGTCTGCCTGCCACCAGCTGACGACCACCCCAACAGGGAAGGGATGCTCCTCTCGAGAGCACCAGCGGCGCGCCTCGTCTACGGAGGTCGACCAGCCCGCGACGAAGGCAGCGTCTCGCAGCGTCGGTCGCACGAGGCGAGCGCCGGTGCCGGGGGAAATCACGCTCGAATTGTCCCAGGATCTCCGGAGCGCGGTTTGCCGACCCGGATCCGGGGTAAGTTGAGGAATCGGCGGTCGGCCGAGGTGTGAGTTCGGACGTTCACGAAGCCGCCACCACGACCGGCATCACGGTGCCGGGGACAGGCCTCCATGACTTCAGCCCACACTGCTTCCGTAGCGCGCCCGCAGATCGCCGCGGCCCCGCCGTTCCGGCCGACGGGCGGCGTCGCCGCTGACATCGACCGGCCCGTGCTCAAGGACGTGCTGGCCCGGCTGGGCACCAACCTGCTGGTCGCCTGCGCCGTACCGGCCGCGCTCTTCTACGCCTGCCTCGTCACCTTCGATGTATGGGCGGCCATCCTCGCGGCCCTGGGCTGGTCCTACGGAGCCATCGTCTGTCGCTCGGTGACAGGGCGTCGGACGTCTGGCTTGCTGATCCTCACGGTTTCCGTCATGACCGCGCGTACGGCGCTCGCGCTGGCCACGGACAGCACCCTCGTCTACTTCCTGCAGCCGATCATCAGCGACGGGCTCGTCGCCACCGCGTTCCTCCTGTCGCTGGCCACCCGGCGACCCGTGGTTTCACGCCTGGCCGGTGACTTCTACCCGATGGACACCGAGCTTGCGTCACGACCGCGTATCCGGCGGCTGTTCTGGAATCTGACGCTGATGTGGGGCCTGCTGTGCCTGGCCAAGGCGTCTGTGACCTTGTGGTTGCTGCAGTCGCAGTCGCTCGAGACCTTCGTGCTGGCCAAGAGCATCACGATGGTGAGCGTCAATGCGACGGCAGTGGGCGTGACAGTGTGTGCCGCCGTCGTCGTGGCCCGCAAGGAGGGCCTGCTCCCTGCTGGCGAGCGCCGCACCGTCGGCCGGATGCCGGGCGACGGATGCCGGGAGAGGAACTACTCCGTAGGCTGAGGAGACCTGCCACGGGCGCCCAACCCGGACCCTGTTCCGCGCCTCAAGGGAGTCGGGCGTGGAGGTGCGCATGGGGAACGGATCGTCACGGGGCGGTCGGCGTGGCTGAGCTCGGTGACTACCGCGCCGCACTCCGGATGGCCATGGCGGATGTCACTGACGCTCCCAGCGCGGCAGCGGCAGCCGTCCGGGTGTGCGAGGTGTGCAGTCTGTGGCTGCCCGGTGTCGGAGTCGCCATCACCGCCATGGCCTCTGACGCGGTGCGGGAGACGCTCCATGCCAGCGACGAGGTCATCGCCCAGGTGGAGCAGCTCCAGTACACGCTTGGTGAGGGCCCGAGTCTGGCTGCCTTCACGACGGGCCGACCCGTGCTCATCCCTTCTGTCGCCGACCGGGTGGGATTCCGGCGCTGGCCGGTGCTGATCGGCGAGCTGCAGCGGCTCGGGGTGGCGGGTCTCTTCACCTTTCCGTTGCGCTTCGGGGTGAGCAGCATCGGCGTGTGCGGCTTCTACCAGTCGGTGGAGGGTGGCCTTGACTCCGAGGAGCTGGCACTCGTGCTGTCGCTGCTGGACCTGGCCACGCTCGCCCTGCTCGAGCTGCGAGACGGCGCGCTCACAGTGAGCATGCTCGATGGCTGGTCGACCGCGGATGGTCCTGGCCGCCGCAAGGTGCATCAGGCGACTGGCATGCTCATGGCGCAGCTGCGGGCGACCCCCGAGGTGGCTTTCGCCCGACTTCGTGCGCACGCCTTCGTCGCGGGGCTCGGCATCGACCAGCTCGCGGCCGAGGTGGTGAGCAGGCGGGTCCGTCTGGATCCCGATCCGCCGGCGCCGTAGGCATCGCCGGGGCATGGACTTGCGGCCGCTCGGGCACGCGACCTAAGCCTGATCAGCCAGTCGCGCGACCTGCCGGGTGAGAACTTTGGCTCGCGCCTCGGGGGTGCGGGCCTTGAGCATCGGCAGGATCACGGCGTACCGCTCGGATCGACCGAGTCGCTCGAAGGCGTCCCGGGCTGCGGGGTTTGCTGCCAGCGCAGCAACGACGTCGGGCGGCACCTGAGCGGTGCGCTGTGGCTCGTAGGCCGCGTCCCATCGTCCGTCCGCCTGGGCTGCCGCCACCTCCGCCAAGCCCGCCGGTCGCATCCGGCCGTTTGCGGTCAGGGCCGTCACCTTCGCCACATTGATCTGCGACCACGAGCTCTTCGGTCGACGACGCGAGTATCGCTGAAGAAAGGAGGCGTCGTCGTACGACTTGCGCTGCCCGTCGATCCAGCCGTAGCACAGCGCCACGTCGAGCGCCTCCGCGATCGTGATGGTGGCGATCCCCGAGTGGCGCTTCGCGATGCGTAGCCAGGCCTCGGCCCGCTCCTGGTGGTTCGCCTCCAGCCAGGACTCCCAGCCAGCGGCGTCGGGGAAGTCGAGCAGATCCACGCTAGCCGTCCTCACCGGTCGTCGACTCGAGCGGAACCGAGAAGCCGAAGGTGCTGCCTTCACCCTCGACGCTCTCGAGCCACATCCGGCCGCCGAAGAGCTCGATGATGCGCCGAGACACGGCCAGGCCGAGGCCCGTCCCCTGCCGTTCCTCCCCACCGCGTCCGCTCTGCTGGAACGACGCCAGCAGGTACTGCTGGTCCTCCTCCGGGATTCCCGGGCCGTCGTCCGAGACCGTGACGACCAGCTCTGCACCGTCCACGTGTGCGTCGACGGCCACGTGGCCACCGCTCGGCGTGAACTTCACCGCATTGGTGAGGAGATTCAGCAGCACCTGTCTGAACCGCATCTCGTCGGCGTAGATCTCCCCGACCTCATCCGTCACCGTGAGAGTCAGCTCGAGACCCTGAGCTGCGGCCTTGTCCCTTACCTCCGCCAGAGCGCTGTCGAGGGAGGTGCGCACGGCGAAGGTGGCGGCGTCCAGCTCCATCCGGCCCGCCTCCAGCCGGGACAGGTCGATCGCGTCATTGATGATCTCCAGCAGGTGCGTGCCCGAGCTCCAGATGTCGCGCAGGTACTCCTCCTGCCGTTGGTTGATGTCGCCGAAGAGGCGTTCGAGCAGCACCTCGGAGAATCCGATGATCGCGTTGAGAGGCGTCCGCAGCTCGTGCGACATGCTCGCCAGGAACGCCGATCTGTATTGGCTGACCATCTTCAGCTGCTGTGAGGTGACCTCGAGCTGTTGGAAGAGGTCGGCGTTGTAGATGACGAGGGCCGACTGGCTGGCGAAGGTCTCCAGGAGACTCACGTTCTCGTCCGAGAAGGTCCCCGCTGACTTGCGGCGGATGACGAGCGCGCCGATCAGCCGGTCCTGGCGGAGCATGGGAGCGACCATGATCGACTGCCAACCGGCGTCGAACAGCAGCTGCAGGTGCTCGTCCCTCTCCACCTCCGCCAGATCGGAGACCTGGAGTGCTCGGCCCTCGCGCGCGGCTCGGCCGACCAGCGTGGTGTCCAGCCCGACGTGCAGGTCGAGTAGCTTCGCGAACAGGTCGGGTGCCGTGCCGAACTCCGTGCGCACCGAGAAGCAGCGCCCCTCAGTGTCGTACTGCATCATCGACCCTCCGTCGGCACGCGAGGTCCGTACGGCGCTCATCACGATGGTCGAGAGCACCTGGTCCAGGTCTAGGCTGGAGCCGACGGCCTCGCCCACCTCCGTCAGCGCTTCCAGCTGGCGGACCTTGCGGGTGACCTCTTCCGCGGCTGCGGCACTCTCGGCGACGAACGTGTGCACCGTCTCCGGAATGTCCTCCGGACGCTCGGCCAACCAGGTGAGCGCCTCGGGCAGGCGGGACTCCGGCAGCGGGTCACCTTGGGATACCCGGCGCTCCACGTCGGTCAGCCAGTTGAGCAGTCGCACGTTGTCGGCCACGAGTTGGTCGAGACGCTGCCATGCGGTGATCAGAGACTCGTGGGCCAGCTCGGCGTACGGCGCGTCGGCGGCGTCTCTGTCAGTGGTGACGAGCCGCGCGTTGGCGAGGTGCTGCAGCACCTCCCACTCCTCTGGGGGTACGTCGCTCTTGCGCGCCCTGCGACGCATGATCAGGGGCTCGTCACGATCGGCATCGGGTACGGCGCGCACGAGGCGCAGCAGCACTCGGTCGAGCAGCTCCGTCGGCTGACTGGAGAGCGCCGCGATCTGCTGATCGGCGAACCGGTCCAAGGCACCGGTGACGCCACCGAGCGCGTGGTACTCGGCGTGCGTCAAGGTCTTGCGCCGCATCCGCGGCCACATCTGAGTGAGGGTGAACTCGACCAGGGGCAGCATCCGCCCTTCGTTGCTCTCCCCGGTGAGCACGTCCAGCAGCCCGTCCTCGAAGGTGACGCCGTGCATGGCGGCCGGGCGCACCATGGCGTCGTGCATCTGCTCGTTGGTCAGCGGCCAGAGGGTGTAGAAGTCTCGCGAGAGCCGTGCACTCATGCCGGGGATGAGCAGCAGGCTGTCGAAGAAGTCCGTGCGCAGCGTCAGCAGGGTTCGGTACAGGATGTCGTCGGCGTCAGCACCGGTGGCCGGTTCAGGGATCAGCAGATCGATCAGTCCGCGGTCACCATGACGCTCTCGGTCCAGCAGCTCCTCGAACTGGTCGACGACCACGAGCAGCGGCCGGCCGTCACTGCGCAGGAACTGTGCGACGGGTGCGATGCCCTCCCGCCGCAACCGGCGAACCTCCTGTCGTGACGCCTCGTACGTGATGGTCGCTTCGTCGGGATGCTGGGCGCGATAGAGCGCCGCAGCCAAGCGCTCCCAGGGATCCGGACCAGGCCGGAACACCGCCACCGTCCAGGGCTGCTCGTCGAGCAGGGCCGGCACGACGCCTGCCTGCGCCAGCGACGACTTGCCGACCCCGGAGGGCCCGATCAGGGTGGTGACGCCATGGGTGCGCACCATCTCGACCAGTCCTGCGATGTCGTCGTCCCGGCCGAAGAACACGTGCGCGTGGTCGCGGGTGAAGGGCTCGAGCCCCCGATAGGGGTTGGGCGGCACGGCCAGGTAATCGAGCTCCTCCTCCCACGCGGCCGCAATCGTGAGGGGAGGGATGAGGTAGGCGTCACGCTCGGGCTCGTCGGCGAAGGCCGTCGCGTGCAGCAGGCCGACGATCTGCCCCGCCTCGTCCGACCAGACTGCGGACCCGCTGTAGCCCGGCTGCGCCTTGATGCTCTGATCCTCGCGGCTCTCCACCTGGATCAGGTTGTTGCCCACCTCGCCCTTGAGATCGAGGTCGACCCATGCGCCGTTGGCGCGCGGCGGCGTACCGGGGAATCCGAAGACCCGTAACCGCTCGCCCGGTGTCGCTGGTGCGGTCGAGAATCGGGCGGCGGTCGCAGCGGCGGGGGCGGGCTCGCCGAGCACGAGGCCGGCCACGTCGCCGCCTGCTCCCTGCGCTGCCGGCGCCACCCAGGCCGCGATGGTCGCCGTACGCACCGCGCTGCCGTCGATCAGGGGGAACCGGACGGACACTTCCGCGGCCGGGTCCGGTTGGGCTTGCTCCCGCTCCGGTCGCGACAGGGCCGCGTTGACCACGTGCGCGCAGGTCATGACCTTGTCCGGTCCCACGAGTACGCCGAGACCGGCAGTGACACCCGCGGGCGTGGTCAGTCTGACGATCGCTGTCTCGTATCCGGGCACGGCTGTCAGGAACCTCCGGAGTTGCGGTCCCAGCTCATCGTGATCGTCATGTTCACCTCGGCCGTTCCCTTGGCGACGATGATGCCGGTCTCCCCGCCGAGCTTGACGCCGAACTGCACCTGGAAGCTGTCGGGGGCTGCGGCGGCGAGCTTGTCCTTGACCAGGGTCAGCAGTGGCTCGAGCTGGTCCAGAGACTCGGCCAGCGTCCGGCTGGCCTTGGCTGCGGCTCCGCCTGGCTTTGGCGAGGCGAGCACCAGCTCGCCCGGGATGTCGGCCCGGTCGGCCTCGACGAGCAGCACACCAGCCCCTTGATCTTCACCGAGCGGTACTTCGAGCAACACGGCCATCGTGAGGACCCCCTTCAGGGTTCAGTGTCCTCGTCTGCCCGGCCAGCCGCATCAGATCGTCGTGGCATGGCGGCTGCGGCCAGTTCTGCTGAGACCGGCAACGGTGGCTGATCTGGGCGGTACGTTGCTGTCGTACCTGGCGTGGGAGGAGCCGTGTCGCAGCAGGAACAGGAGACGATGCGGCTGTCCGCCGCAACCGTGAGCTCTCTTGCCGTGCTGGCCCTGGGGATCCTCGTCATCGCCAACGACTTCACGGCCCTGAGTGTCGCGGTGGTCGAGATCGAGTCGGATCTCGACACGACGCTCAATCGTGTGCAGTGGGTGGTCAACGGCTACACAGTGGTGTTCGGCGTCTTGATCGTGACCGGCGGTCGGGTGGCCGACCTGTACGGGCGTCGCAAGATATTCATGTTGGGGTGCGCGATCTTCGGCGCGTTCTCTCTGCTCGGTGGGTTGTCACCCAACATCGAGTTGCTCATCGCCTGCCGGGCCCTCATGGGAGTCGGTGGCGCCCTGATGTGGCCAGCGGTGATCGGCCTCGTGTACGCGATCCTGCCCGACGCGAAGGCGGCACTTGCGGGTGGCCTGGTCATCGGCGTCGCGGGCCTGGGCAACGCGATCGGCCCTCTGGTGGCGGGCGTACTGACCGACACGGTGGGCTGGCGATGGGTCTTCTTCGTCAACGTGCCGGCTGCATTGACAGCCATCGTCGTCGCACGGCGGAACATCACCGAGAGCGCGATGGGAGACCGGACCCGGCTGGACTATCTCGGCATCGCGACGCTCTCGGCCGGCGTGATCCTGATCCTCGTCGGCCTCGATGTCGGAACTGACGTGGGCTTCTCCGACGTCGCTGTCATCGCGATGATCGGTCTGGGTCTCGCGACACTTGCCTTCTTCGTGGTCGTGGAGCTCCGGCAGGGCGACAGGGCGCTGGTGCCGCGACGAATCATGGCTCAGCGGCAGTTCAGCGCCGCGGTCGGATCGATCGTGCTGATGTCGTCCATCTTCTTCGGGGTGCTCCTGTACGTCCCGCAGTTCACCCAGAAGGTGCTGGGCTGGTCCGCCCTCGAGGCCGGGGTCGGTCTGCTGCCGCTGATGGTCGTCTTTGCGGTGACCTCGTTTGCCGCCGGACCGGCATACAACCGCGTCGGCGCACGTGCCGTCATCGGAGCAGGATCCGTCTGCCTGACAGTAGGAGTGGCCTGGCTGGCGGTCGTGCTTGATGACGGGTACGCCGAACTAGTCCCGGGACTTGTCGTGACGGGTGTCGGTGTGGGGCTCTACTACTCGGCGATCACCACGGCCGCGGTGACCTCAGTTGACTCCAGCGACAACAGCCTTGCCGGCGGCATCGTCTACATGGGCAACATCGCTGGCGGGTCACTTGGGCTCGGGTTGAACACTGCCATCGTGCTCTCGGCCGACTCCTTCACCGACGGCATCCAACGCGCCTTCGCCTTCGACGCCGCCCTCGGCTTGATCGGGACAGTCGTTGCGGTCGCCCTGATCCATGGGCGAGGAACCTCGTCCCATCCGCGGCTGCACCGCCACCGGCGCGCGCACGGATAGGTGTCACGTCAGCGGCGGGAAGCTACGGTCATCCGGCTGGCCCGAGGCGTACGGTGGCACGTCCCAGCAGACGCTTCGCCTCACGGATCCCGCTGGAGAGCGCTCCGTCGGCGTACCCGAGCCTGGCGCTCTGGGTGTGCTCGCCGGCGAACAGGATGCGGCCCTCGATCGGTACTCCGAGGAGGTCGACCAGTGCGGGACTGGCCCCAGCCGGCACGTGTGTGTAAGCACCCCGGGTGTAGTGGTCCGTGGACCAGGAGGTGGCCGTGGCCGCGATCGGCTCCGGACACCGCATGGGGTAGACGCCGGAGAGAGTGCCGAGGAGCCATGCGACTGCTTCATCAGTCGATGCGCCGAGTACGTGGCCGGTCGCGCTGTGGAAGACGTGCGCGACGAGGCATGGTCCGGCACCGAACGCGTCCAGGTCGAAAACCCAGACCGTGGGCTGATGCGGGTCCTTCGGGAACACCATCAGATGTGACAGATCGACGTCCCGCCAGAACGCGTGCTCGAATCGCAGCGCGACCTTCTCGTAGCGCCCGAAGCCGAGCCGCTCGATCGCGTCGGTGCGCTCGGGAGGTAAGGGCGGGTCGAAGCCGATGGCGCCGCCCTTGAGAACACCGAGGGGCACCGCGACGACAACATGGGAACCTCGTTCGACCATGCCGTCCGCGGCGTGCACCACCACCCCTTCTGGCTGAAGCTCGACCGCCTCCACGCGCGTCTCAAGCCGGATGTCGACTCCGGTGGCCATCGCGTCGACGACCGTGCGGTAGCCGTCGACGGGTAGGTCGCCGAACAGGTCACCGTCGTACTCCAGCCCGTTCCAGATCCAGGCGAGCGACTGATTCTCCGCTGCGCCGGCGGCGTCGGCCTCCACGACAGCGTGCAGAGCCTGCCGAGCCCGCCGGGCCGTTGCAGGATCCAAGCCCGCTCCCGCGACGTACGCCGCGATCGCGTCCGCCGATGTGGCGTAGGCGGGTAGCTGCCGGCGAAGGTCAGGAAGCGACTCCGGGAACTCGTCGAACTGCATTCGCAGGCTCGCCTCGAGTTCAGGGCGGGTGAGTCGGCGGCCGTCGGCGCCGTCGTACGCGGCGAGGGTGGGCAAAGGATCGCCGGGTACACACGTGATGCCCATCTGCGCGGCGAACCGTCGCATCGGGTTGCCCACCGGGTGGTGGATCCAAGACCCACCCAGGTCCACCGGCAGGCCGTCCAGGTCGATGGTGTGCAGACGCCCACCGAGTCGCCCGCGAGCTTCCAGCACCACGCACCCGACTCCAGCCCGTCCAAGTGCCGACGCGACGGTGAGACCAGCGATGCCTCCGCCGATCACCACGACCCGGTCTACCGGCCCAGTCAGGTCACCGGGGACCTCGTCATTGCCGTCGTCGAACCCGAAGTCGTGCATCGACACCACGCCTCACCGCCTTCGCTGATGGTCGACGCGGCGAGCGGGGGTGTCAAGGATCGCGGCTCGTCGAGCATGTCCGGCCACCGCGCACGTTTCTTCAGCGACGCCACGCCACCCGGACGATTCAAAATTGCGAAGCCGGACCGCAAGGCATTTCACGCTTCGGGCATGGCGACAGAGACCAAGCGGTCATCCGGGCTGGTGTTGCTGACCCTGGCATCGGGCCAGTTCCTGATGACCTTGGACAGCTCGGTGATGAACGTCTCGATCGCCCAGGTCGCCGAGGACCTCGACACGACGGTGACCGGGATCCAGACCGCGATCACCTTGTACACCCTCGTGATGGCCACCCTGATGATCACCGGCGGCAAGGTGGGCAGCCTGATCGGGCGGCGGCGGGCCTTCGCCATCGGCTGTGTGATCTACGGAGCCGGCTCCTTCACGACTGCGCTTGCCCCGAATCTCGGCGTACTGATCTTCGGCTGGTCTGTGCTCGAAGGTGTGGGTGCGGCCCTGATCATGCCCGCCATCGTCGCCTTGGTGGCCTCCAACTTCCCGCCCGAGGAGCGGCCGAGGGCCTACGGCCTGGTGGCCTCGGCCGGCGCGATTGCCGTCGCCGTCGGCCCGCTCGTGGGCGGGTTCGTGACGACGTACTGGACCTGGCGCCTGGTCTTCGCAGGTGAGGTCGTCATCGTGCTGGGCATCCTGCTGATGACCAGGCGCATGAACGACGCACCTCCCGAGGCTCGCTTCCGCATCGACCTCGTGGGCGCTGGCCTCTCGGCAGCCGGGCTCGGACTCGCGGTCTACGGCGTACTTCGTTCCGGGGAGTGGGGCTGGGTGCAGCCCAAGCCCGGAGGCCCGGAGTGGCTCGGCCTCTCTCCGACCGTGTGGTTGATCCTCGGCGGGCTGTTCGTCCTGCGCATGTTCTTCGCGTGGGAGGAGCACATGGTCGCGACCGGTCGGGAGCCCCTGGTCCGCACCTCGATGCTTCGCAACGAACGCCTCATCGGCGGCCTGACGATGTTCTTCTTCCAGTTCATGATCCAGGCCGGCCTTTTCTTCACCGTGCCGCTGTTCCTCTCGGTCGCGCTCGGCCTGAGTGCCCTGGAGACCGGAGCCCAGCTGCTCCCGCTGTCAGTGACGCTGCTGGTCGCCGCCGTGGGGATCCCCAAGTTCGTCCCTCGCGCCTCGCCACGCAGGGTGGTTCGGTGGGGCTTGGTCGCCCTGTTCGCCGGCATCGTGTCACTGATCGGCGGTCTCGAGATCGGCGCGGGGCCGGAGATCGTCACGGTGCCGTTGCTGCTCGCCGGGCTGGGTGTCGGCGCTCTCGCCTCGCAGTTGGGCGCGGTGACCGTGTCGGCGGTGCCGGACGAGCTCAGTGGCGAGGTCGGCGGCCTACAGAACACCATGACCAACCTCGGCGCGTCCCTTGGTACGGCGCTGGCTGGGTCGATCCTGATCGCGGGCCTGACCACGGCGTTCCTGCAAGGCATCGAGGACAACCCGGACGTGCCCGACGACGTCACCAGCTCTGCTCAAGTGGAGCTGGTCGGCGGCGTACCTTTCGTCTCCGACGATCAGATCGAGTCGGCGCTCCAGGAGGCGGGCCTCCCCGAAGCCCCGGTCGACGAGATCGTCAACGAGAACGAGTCGGCGCGGATCCAGGGGCTGCGGGTCAGTCTTGCTGCCCTCGCCCTGGTGTCCCTGCTCGCGCTCTACTTCACCCGGCTGATCCCGACCGAACCCGTGGGAGCCCGTACGCCGACACCCGCCTGAACGGTCGGCGAGTGGCGGGTAAGTGCTGTGCTGCCGACGGCTAGGGGTCACTCTCCTGCCGCTCGGCGGAGGTGGCGCCCTGGGCTGCGCTGGCCAACGGTTCACTCGCGGATGGCTCTCTGCATGATCTCAGCGACGATTGCCGACTTGGCGTCGCTGTAGCCCGAGCTTCTGCAGCAAGTCGTAGTCGTCCGGGAAACGCTCGCGACGTTTGGCGACGCTGTGGGTGGGGCCCGGCCGAGCAGCAGCCGCGGCCGCGGTCTGTGCGTCCACGGTGACGGAAAGTGAAAGTTCAACGAAAAGGGTGTAGGGCTCAATAGCCTGTGGAACGGTGAGGCCAAGAAGCCCCAAGACGGGCGTCCAACCACAGAGGAGTCCATGTGAATGTTCGATACCTGCTTGCGGTTCCCGCCAGCGCGGCCCTGCTGATGTTTGGTGCTGGCGCAGCCAGCGCTGGGGAGGTCACCGGCACCGGTGGCGACACCCAGGGTCCGGCCCACGCCAACTCGATCTGTGTGTTCTCCGGCCTGGAGGACGGCGAAGACCTTCCTCCCGGCTCACCGACCGGTCCTGGCGCGGCGCCCCAGAACTGGGGGCACGTCCAGCAGGCGGAGCGGGATGCTGGCGCCTCTCCGGCCGACCTCAAGGCGTCGGGCTTCCAGCCCGGCGACTCCTGCAACGGTCACACCGGCTTCCTGGCGGGTGGCGGCGAAGAGTAGTCCAGACTTCCGCTCTCCACCACGCGACTGTCCTCCCCCGATAGCCCGGTTCGGACAGAACACTAAGGCCCCCTCTGTTCACACAGAGGGGGCCTCGGTCTGCTCAGCGCCGGTGGCCGAGTGTGGCCCGCCGGCGATGCTGCCCTGTGACAACCCGTTGGCGTTGAACGGTCCCCGCAGGCACGTGAAGGTGATGGTGCAGCGGCGGCTGCGGGGTCGCCCGGCACGGCAACGACGTCGCGGCGTTAGACACGGGGTCAACTCATCCACGCCACCGGCATCGACCCACCGGCCGCTGTCAGCCCAGCGGACGACCGCCCGGTCGACCCCGCGGCGGCGGCCTGCTTCCCGGGATCGCCGCCACCCGAATAGATGCCGAGACCGCTTCAGCGAGGAGCGGTCCAGATCACCTCCCGCAGCGCGGCGACGAGCAGGATTCGTCCGAAGAAGCGCGGTGTTGACCCGGTGGCCCGCCTCGGACGAATCCTGACGGCCGTGCAGTAGACATGCGAATCGCGACTCGTCCGAAAATCCGCCGGGTGACAACGCCTGACGAGTTGGGGACGAGTCGCGGTTGGGCGTGCTACGGATCACTCCTGAGGTGCCTGCCAAGGAACGCGCGGGTAGTGGCGGTCGGACTTGACGGCATTACCCCACATGCCCTGCGCGTGCGGGAGCCAATGCCAAGGCGCGCAGAGGAGGGCCGGTCACGCCAGCGCGCGATGACGCTCGACATCTACTCCGGGCTCTTCGACGAGGGCCTCGACGCGGTCGCGGAGCGCATGGAAGAGGACGCGCTGCGAACGCGTGCGGGTTCCCTGCGGACCGTCAGCGGCACCGTTCAGCTGGGTCCGTGATCGCGAGGGACCAAAGAAGGCCTGGGTAAGTCCTAGCGCCGCGTCGAGTACGTCCCGGGTCCGGGTGTAGACAGCGAGGGCGTCGGCCTGTCGACCGCTGCCGACCATGCCCCTGCCGGCGCGCTGGCGTCCGACGACCTTCCTCCACGGGCCGGCGAAAATCGTGAGGGGGTCGGGTTTGAACCTACCCGCCCGTTCTCGATCACGGATAGAGTGCTGAAAGCCAGGTGAAGCTGCTGGTCGCGCCAGATGGCGCCGGGGCGACTGGCTGTGCGGGCCGTCGTCCGACTCGCCGATGTGTTAGCCCCTGTCGACCAGCAGTTCGACCATCCGAGGGACATCGCGATCCCCTCAGAGGGGGCAGGGCGACATGGCTGAAGGTGTCGTTGAAGGTCGATCCGCAGGGTCGTTGCGCAGGGTGTTGGTGCCTCTTGCCCTGGCGCAGTTCATCTGCAGTTTTGCGGGTTCGAACATGAACGTGATGATCAACGACATCAGCGAGGATCTGGACACGACTGTTCAGGGTGTCCAGACGGCGATCACGCTGTTCTTGCTGGTGATGGCGGCCCTGATGATCCCGGGCGGCAAGCTGACCGACAAGTGGGGTCGCAAGAGGTGCTTCACGATCGGGCTCACTCTGTACGGGATCGGCGCGCTGTTGAGTGCGCTCTCGCCCGGTCTCGGGGTTCTGATCCTCGGCAACTCGATCCTCGAGGGGGTCGGCACGGCCCTGTTGATCCCGCCGGTCTACATCCTGGCGACGATGCTCTTCGCCGACGTCACGTCGCGGGCGAAGGCGTTCGGGGTGATCAGCGGGATGGGCGGGGTCGGTGCTGCCGCCGGTCCGCTTCTCGGTGGTCTCATCGCCACGGCGATCAGCTGGCGGGCGGCCTTCGTCTTCCAGGCCCTGGTCGTCGCGATCATCGTCGTCCTCGGCCGCCGGATCGAGGATCCCGTCCCGCCGGACCCCACCAGGCCCTTCGACACGGTGGGGGCGGTCCTCTCAGCTGCCGGCCTCGTCTGCCTGGTCATGGGGATCCTTCAGGCGGACAACAACCTGTGGTTGATGGCGATCCTCATGGCTGCCGGCGCCCTCTTGTTGCTCTGGTTCTTCCGCCACGTCCGCGCCAAGGAACGCCGGGGGGAGGAGCCGCTGCTGTCTACGAGCCTCTTCAGCAACCGGGTGTCGAACCTCGGCCTGATCACGCAGAACGTCCAGTGGCTGATCCTGATCGGAACCTCGTTCGTGGTCTCGGCCTACCTCCAGGTCGTCCGTGGCTACAACGCGATCGAGACGGGCGTGATCTTCACCGCGGCCACGGTCGGCATCCTGGTCTCGTCGCTCGCCGCGGAGCGACTCGCCAAGAGACGCACGCAACGGAGCCTGATCCTGGCTGGCTTCCTCACCACGTTGTGTGGGATCGCCCTCCTGCTCGCCATGGTCTACGGGTCGCCGACCCCGTGGCGCTTTGCCCCGGGGCTGCTGCTGATCGGCTTGGGCGTCGGGGTGATGCTGACCCCCTCGGTCAACCTGGTTCAGTCGAGCTTCCCCGACGAGCGGCAGGGCGAGATCTCCGGCCTGTCGCGCAGCGTGTCCAACCTGGGCTCCTCGCTCGGCACGGCGATTGCCGGCACGATCCTCGTCGCCGAGCTCGTCGACTGGTCCTACGGCCTCGCGATGGTTGCGCTGGCCGTCACGGGGATCATCGGCCTGGTAGCGACGCTGCTGCTCCCAAGCACCCCCGTTGCGAGAGATGTCGGCGCCTCACCGACACGAGCTGGACCCTGACCGCGACGCCGACGTCACCTCCTCGACGCGCGGGTGGACCACGGGCTGGCTGTCCCGCCTGCCGACTGGCCGGCCCCGGTGGCCGACGCACAGTGTCCCGTTACTACGACGTTGTCGCCGTTTCCGCCCGTGTCCCCGCCTTCATCGTCCCAAACTCGGCATCAGTGATCGTGCCGTTCCTCCGCAGCTCTACCAGCCGGACCGGTCGCTCACCGGCCCGGTCCCCTTTCGAATCGGCGACGCCGCTGCCATGGCGCCGCCCGACCTTGGTCCGAGTGGGCTGCGCCCGCGCCGCCGAATCCGCGGCCGAATCCTCGACCGCGTTCCATGCGAACGTCGTCCACGCCAACCAGGGCGATGTGCCGGAGCAGCGACCCACTCACTGACGTCCTGGAGCGGAGCATCTTCGCCCTGGAGATGAACGGTGAGCCCCTGCCTGCCAGCCACCCGTGAACGGGGAGGTCAGGGCGCCGACAGCTGTTTCACCCCTTGTGGGTGATGTCGGTGGGGCGCCGGGGCGCGAGAGTCGAACCACGCGATGCCGACGGGGAACGGTGCCGCACCCGGCGGGCGTCTGCCCGCCGGCGACACCCGTCCTACGAGGATAAGGAGAGGCCCATGGCCGAGCAGCCCTCAATCGCCGACCATGCGATCATCGGCGACCTGCAGACCGCGGCGCTGGTGGCGAGCAACGGCGACGTCGATTGGTTCTGCACCCCGCGCTTCGACTCACCGAGCGTGTTCGCGTCCCTGCTCGACGCTGACCGCGGCGGCCGCTTCCGGATCGCTCCGGAGGGAGACGGCTACCTGACCAAGCAGGGCTACCTGGGCGACTCGGCGGTTCTCGCCACCCGGTTCATGGTCGAGGCGAGCACGAGCTCGGTGATCGATTTCATGCCGATCTCGGATCCCGAGATGGCCCGGGATCAGCACACGATCGTCCGCGTCGTGCGGGGCGTGCGCGGGCGGACGCGGTTCCGGATGTCGTGCGCGCCCCGCTTCGACTACGGCCGTGCCTCCCATACGGTGGAGGTGACCCCTTCGGGGGCGGTGTTCGAGTCGGGTGGCACCCGCCTCGTCCTCCACGCCGGGGTACCCCTCGAACAGGTCGGCGACGACGTGGTGGCGTCGTTCGAGGTCGAGGAGGGCCAGGACGTCGGTTTCGTCCTGGAGACGGCCGGGGACGGGCCCCGCCGCGTCGAGGAGGGAGAGGTGCTCGCGGCGCTCGAGGGCACGGTCGGCTTCTGGCGCTCGTGGTTGGCGGGCTCGACCTACCGGGGGCGGTGGCGCGAGATGGTCAACCGGTCCGCCATCACCCTCAAGCTGCTGACCTACGCCCCGACAGGCGCACTGATCGCGGCGGCCACCGCCGGCCTCCCCGAGCAGTTGGGGGAGAGCGCAACTGGGACTACCGCTTCACCTGGATCCGCGACTCGTCGTTCTCGGTACGGGCCCTGCTCGGTCTCGGCTTCACCGAGGAGGCCGCGCAGCTCGTCCGCTGGGTCGGGGACCGGGCGCGCGAATCCGCAGCCGCCAACGGAGCCGTTCCGCTGAAGATCATGTACCGGGTCGACGGCTCCCCCGACCTCGTCGAGGAGACCCTCGATCACTTCAGCGGCTACAAGGAATCGCGCCCGGTCCGGATCGGCAACGGGGCTGCCGACCAGATACAGCAGGACATCTACGGCGAGTTCGCCGACTGCGCCTACGAGGCCGACCGGCTGGGTGCGCTGCCCGCCAGCTACGAGGGCGTCCAGACGTTCGCCCGGGTCTTCAACTGGCTGTCCGAGAACTGGGACCAGCCCGACGCGGGCATCTGGGAGACGCGCGGCGGTGACCAGGCGTTCACCTATGGGCGGGTGATGTGCTGGGTCGCCTTCGACCGCGGGATCCGGCTAGCCACCAAGTACGGGCGAGGGCGAGCAGCCGACATCGCGCGGTGGACGGCGGCGCGCGAGGCCATCTACGAGCAGATCATGACCGCCGGCTGGCACGAGAAGCGCCAGGCCTTCGTCCAGCACTACGAGACCGACGTGCTCGACGCCTCCGTGCTCCTGGCGCCGGTCGTCGGATTCATCTCCTCGCAGGACCCGCGGTGGCTGTCGACCCTCGACGCCATCGAAGAGGAGCTGGAGACCGACAGCCTGGTCTACCGCTACGACCCGGCCGCCTCACCCGACGGGCTGCAGGGGTCGGAGGGGACCTTCTCCATCTGCACCATGTGGTACGTCGACGCCATGGCCCGCGCCGGACGGGTCGAGAAGGCAAGGATGGCGTTCGAGAAGATGCTCACCTACGCCAACCCCGTCGGCCTCTACTCCGAGGAGATCGCCGTCAACGGAGAGCAGATCGGGAACTTCCCGCAGGCCTTCACCCACCTGTCGTTCATCAACGCTGCGCTCACGCTGGACGCCCAGCTCAACCTCGCCGGCCGACCGGGTCACGTGTCCGGCGACGGCATCGCCGCCCTCCTGGACGACCGCAAGCCCGCGCCGGGCTGAGCGCGGTCGTCGCGACGCGACCGGCGCCGCTCCTCGGTGACGGGGGCGGCCGAACAGCGATGTCGACTCGGAGGAGAGGGAAGCAGCGTGGCTACGCCAGGTACAACGCAAGGATCGTCGAGTGCCCTGCGAAGGGTGCTCGTGGCGCTCGCCTTGGCGCAGTTCATCTGCAGCTTCGCCGGCTCGAACATCCCGAGGTGCCTGCTTGAGACGGAGGGCGACGCGCTCATCTCGGCATGAGCAACGTAACGCGGCGTAATCAAGGGGTCGGGGTGCTCCGTCGGTCTCCTCGTGCTCTGCCTAGCCTACAACCGGGTTCGTCCCGAAGCGTGAATCGAGTTCGTGGAGGAGGCCGGCGGGGCTGCTCATGCTCATGCGCGAGGTTAGGTTCCTCGAGGTGCGTTCGGGCTTGCCCCGGCCGGGTTCTTGATGGTCGCCGCGGTCGGCTGTCAGGCGGCCATGTGGGTGTTCCTGCTGCCGGCTGCGATGCCGGCGTCCCAGGCGACTCGGTGGGTGACGACCACGTGCAGCCACCGCAGGAGCGTGGCGGCGCAGGCGGCCCTGGCTTGCTGGCGGCCGGCTCGAGCAGATGAACCTGGCCCTGCTTCGGGCCGCGATATCCGACCGGCCTGAGCGGTCGCTCAGCGAGCTTGGTATCAGGGTGCCATTAGTGGACCAGAGCTTTGAAGAGGATCAGAAGCGCGGCGATCAGGGCAACTCCAACGGCGCGGAGCGCGGCCTGCGGATGGCTTGATCCCGCCAGTCGAGCGGCCAAGTACCCGTATGCGGCGACGAGTCCAAACCCGGACCACTTGGCCAGCGCATAGGCCGTCTCCGACTGGATCGGCCCGGCAACGGCGACGAGGAAGAACACCGCCGGGAATGAAACTCCGAAGATGACCGCGACGGTGTCCTCGACAACTCCTCGCAACGGCTCCGCTTCACCACCCATGCCCACGTTCGCGCGACGGCCGAGCAACTCGCTGTACATCTCCGCGAGGCCCACTGCGACGGCCGTGGCGACCAGGGTGCCGGCCACTATCCCCGGGCTCGAGGGCTTCGCCTCCAGCGTCAGCACGAGCGCCAGCCCAATGATCGAGCCGTAGACCACCCGCGACACCTGGCCCGACCGCAAGTGCGACTGCACACGGGCGGTCCAACCCGAGCGCTCGGTTCGTGAAGCCGGTCCGACCATGTCAACCTCCCGGATCGAATAGCCGGTCGATCTCGCGGCGCTGTCTGCTGCGCCCCGCATGCTGCTCGCGGGCGCTGTGGAGCCGGTCGCACTGGCACCAGTGTGGATGCCATTGTTCCCCAATTTCGGAGCCTTCGGCAGTCCATCTCTGGCGCTCCCGTTCGCCACACCCGAACCCGGTTCCCGCGCGCACCCACTTTCGGATCGCCATCGGAGCACACTCGGCTGCGCGCGGGATGTCGACGACCGGGCTCCCGCCACGGCCGAACCTCCACATTCACCCAGCGGGGGTGAGGCGCACGGTGCCGAAGGGGCGCATCGTCCTGGGTAAGTCGTCCAGGGAGGTGAAGCAGCGGAGTGACCGACCGAATGGACTCTTTGGTGATCTTCGGCGCGACGGGGAACCTCGCCCTGCTCGAGACCTTTCCCGCCCTGGTGGGGTTGGTGGAACGCTCCGTTCTCGACTTTCCCGTGGTGGGGGTTGCGCACAGTGGTTGGGGCCTGGATGAGTTCCGTGAGTACGCCGCGCATTCGCTGCAGCTGAACGGAATCGATCCAACAGGTGAGGGCGCGTTCAAGATGTTGCAGTTGCTCAGGTATGTCGACGGAGATCTCGGCGACAAAGCCGCCTACGAAGCAATGTCCCAAGCGATGGGCGATGGGAAGCGACCACTATTCTACCTCGAAGTGCCGCCACCCCTGTTCGGACGCATCGCCGAAGGAATCGCCGGCGTGGGCCGGGCCGTCAACGCCCGGGTCATGGTTGAGAAGCCATTCGGAACCGACCTCGCGAGCGCGCGAACCCTGAATAGAACCCTGCATCAAGTGTTCCCCGAAGCCGCCATTCATCGAGTGGACCACTGGCTTGCCCTCGAGCCGCTCAACAACATGTTGGTCACTCGCTTTGCCAATGCGGTCATCGAACCGCTGCTGAACAGCCAGTACGTGCGAAGCATCCAGATCACGATGGCAGAGGCGTTCGACGTCGCCGACCGCGGACGATTTTACGACCGAACCGGCGCGATACGTGATGTGTTGCAGAACCACCTCCTGCAGGTTGTCGCCAGTCTCATGGCCGATCCGCCAGACGGTTCCGGCCCGGAGTCCTGGCTGGACAACAAGGCTCGCCTCATCGCCGCGCTGCGACCGCTCCAATCCGAGGACGTGATCAAGGGCCAATACGAGGGCTACCACCAAGCGGACGGAGTGGCCTCCGAATCGACGACTGAGACCTACGTCGCAGCACGGACGGCGGTGGATTCGTGGCGGTGGGCCGGCGTTCCCATCACCATTCGGGCCGGTAAGGCGATGC
The DNA here is from genome assembly GCA_963830495.1 of uncultured Actinomycetota bacterium. GTDB lineage: Bacteria > Actinomycetota > Actinomycetes > Propionibacteriales > Nocardioidaceae > CAWHMS01. The sequence goes on from CAWHMS010000002.1 coordinate 616,038, forward strand.
CGGTCACCGCGACCGAGGTGACCGTCCACTTCCGCGCCGCGCCCTACGACGTGTTCGGCCAAGGAGACCGTAGGGTGGCCAACGCACTCCGGTTCCGGGTCTGGCCGCACGCCGAGACCGGGCTTCTGTTGGCCGGCAAGGCCCCCGGGGCCGCTCCGCGGCCGCAGCTGCAGGAGCTGGCGTTCTCGCGCCAGCCGACCCTGGACCAGCGACCGTACGATCGGCTGATCGGCGCCGCTATCGAAGGAAACGCTCTGCCGTTTGCCAGGCAGGACGCGGTCGAGGCGGCATGGCGGATCGTCGACCCGGCCCTAGACGACACCGGAACGGTCGTCCCCTACGGTCGTGGCACGTGGGGGCCGAGCGAGGCGGATGCGCTCCTGCCCGCGGGGGAGTCGTGGGACGATCCTGTCGGCTGACATCAGACACTCGGGATCGTCCAGGGCGGGGCCAGTCTGCACGAAGCGGGATGCCGACGCCGGTCACGTAGCCACGGTTCACGCAGCCGCTTGACTGGCCGGGACGTTGCCCGGTCGTCGTTCTGACAAGGCAAGCGTCGCGATATACGCGATTGCAACGGACAAGGCCTGAGGGAGCACAGGTGCGACTCATACCCGTCGAGTGATTTGAGTTCATCCGGACCCACGAAGCATGGGTTATCACGGCTCGCTCTGCCGCGAGCGGCCTCGACCTGATGGAGGGATCTGGATGAAGACCGTGATCGTCGGAGGTGTCGCCGCGGGGGCGTCGACGGGTGCGCGCCTCAGGCGGCTTGAGGAGTCGGCCGAGCTCATCATCCTGGAAGGGGACCACTACGTGTCGTTCCGACCGCGCGAGCGCACCAATCCTGTCATGCCGAAGACGACGCCGATGAGAGAAATGAGCTCGGACGAGCTCGCGCCGGCCCGATCGGCAGTCAGGTCGTAGCCGGCCGCACTGGCGCTCTGCACCGCATCGTTCACTACCGCGGTCGGGCGAGCCTAGTCTGGGAGCAGGTCACTGCGAGGAGGCGGAGCCGACGATGGGGATCTTGCGAGGACGACGGAACGACGGAGACGTGCGGCGGTTTCGGATGCGAGAGAAGCTGGCGTCCGTCGGAGACCACCTCTGGATAGAGGACGAACAGCGCAACCGCGCGTACGAGCCCCCGAACCTGCCGCGGACGCTCAAGAGGGCTGGAGCCGGTGTCCGCACCGGCCTGGCTTGATCTGCAAAGAACCGCGCTTCATTCTGCGAAGACATCGACATTGGGCGGCGGGGAATCGAACCCGGGTCCTTCCTGCTCCGGCGGGTCGGCGTGCGCCCCCCACCGGCGCCGGTCAACGATCGGATTCGTTATCCGATCAGGCAGATCGGCGTGACGACATCGATGGTCGCGCAGCCGCCGTCGTAGCACTGTCGAACCTCCTCGTTCCGGCGCCGCGTGCCGTCGCTGCCGATGCGAAACCTAGGTGCCGCCGAGGGTGCGGGTGACTTCTCGGGCTTCGATGACGGTGGGGGTGGGGGTGGGTGAGGAGTTGGTCGAGGAGGACCCAGAACCTATGTGCTCGGAGGTTCTGTCTGCCGCTGTGGATGGCGCCGCCGGGCAGCGGGATGTCGGGGCCTAGAGGGCATGTGACGTCGTACTGGGCAGTGAACTTGTCGGCCACGATCGTCAGGGGATCCTCGTCACCGGACTGCGGCTGCAGATTCCAAACCCCGGCCTAGGTCTAGGTCGGAAATCACCAGAGGACCCCGTGTGCGCAGATCGGGTGTGGACATCACCCGCCTCCCCGTCCAGATCGGGCTCGGTTGTTTCCCCTGGTTGCCTAGTTCGGCTGGTCGGACTCGGCCGTGATGGCCTGGAGCTGTCGGATGTAGCCGGCCTCATCGTCATCAGGGGCACTGACGACGAGCATCTGTGGCCGGTCGTTCTCCCTACGGATCTGATCGAGCCCAAGCAACTTCACCCGGCGGTCGATCACCCGGAGCACCAGATCGCAGACCTAACCGACCCAGCGACCGCCTGCGGCCAATGAGCAGCCTGGAGGGCATCCAGACGCGCCAGTTCGAGCTCGCGGTACTCCGTGGCGACCTCCGCGATCCTGGATCTCAGCGAGTCCTGTACGATTCGCCACGCTGTCCCGCGGCTCTGGTAGCCGACCGCATCCGCGATCTCATCGTAGGAGTGACCCGCCAGCGCCAGTTCCAGGCACCGGGCCTTCCGCCAGTTGGCCAAGGTCTTGCCAGACGTATCGGGAACTCTCTCTGCGGTCATATCCACAGCCACGCTCATGAGTCAAGCATCCCCTCCTCGTCCAGCCAGGTGACCGTCTCCTGACCTATGACGAGGCAGCCGAGCGGCTGCATTTCTCGAGGTTGACGATCAAACGGCTGGTGCGTGATGGCGAGCTCGGTGTCGTCTGGATCGGCACCTGCCGCGGTGCCCGACTCGACTGTCTCGGCTTTGGTGAGAGAGATCAGGGGGGTGTGGATGGACAACCGGTGGCCCTCCACTCCGGCGCGTCCCGGAGTGGGAGATCGTCGCCTATCTCAACCGGCCGTACCGGCCGCCTCGAACAAGGCAGCAAGCCGCGACGCCTGCCACGCCGTCACCGGCACATGCTCACTGGTCCGGTCCCGAACTTCCCGTACGACGCTATGCGCGGTTCTCGATGATGAGCTCGTAGCGGTCTCCATGCGGGACACCGCTCTCGGCCTGTGTGAAGCTGACCCAGATCCCCTCGTCGTCATCGCCCATGCGCTGGTGCAGGAGGGGTCGAGCGACCAGTCGTGCCGGGCGGCGCACTAGCGTTGACAGGCCGGCTGCGGCCAGTCAGCCGTGTCAATGGTTGTCGTTCGCTCATTCCCTTCGCTCGTCGCCCACCACGCAGTTGCAACCGCAATTGCAACCGCCAGCGTGCTGCGCTGATCTGCACTTCGGTAAAAGCGCAGGTCAGCGCTGTGGGCCCCGTGGGACTCGAACCCACAACCCGCGGATTAAAAGTCCGCTGCTCTGCCAATTGAGCTAGAGGCCCCGGCTGGGCTCTGTGAGTCGGGTGTGTACGGGGGCTGCGACCCGACCGCGTCGTGCTGACCCCGCGCAAGTATGCCGCAACGCCGCGCCACGCGATGAGCCGACGCCGGTGACCGGAGCTGGCGGACGACTTCTTCGGGTCCCTGTCCTGGCACGGGCGATGTTTCCCGAATCGGCCGGACGCCACCGGCGGCGGGCAATCCCGGTGAGCTTGTGGCGCTCGCCGTAAACACGCATCGCCGCCCGGAGTGGGTCATGCCGGTGCTACCGTCTGCCCCGGTGATGGCCCGGAGTGACTACCCCTCAACCCGCCGTCGGGTCATTTTCGGACGAGCCCGACGCCGGATCAGAAGTTTCGCGACAAATCACCGCCGCACTGCAGCCGCTCCTGATTACTCTTGCGTCATCGTCCGTCTTCCAGCTCGGTGGCCAGATGGCAGACGAGCAACTACGCGCCGTCGGGGAGGACAGAGGTGAACGACAGTTTGGATGTCGAAGTCCAAGATTCAGAGGTGCTCGCGGAGATCGAGCTCATGACCAACCTCATCATTGCGACTTCGGAGTCCGAGGGGCCGCTGCCCCAGCAGCGCATCGACGAGATCCTCGGCGTCGACGAGTAGCAGCCCCACGGTCCCGCGCACCAAGGACCCGCACGTCCCCAAGCCCCGAGCACCCACAGGGCCGGCCGGCTACTGCCGGCGCCCACAGGGATCTGTCTCGACCTCGTCGGCATCACGACCCCGGCGGGGGTATCAGCATGTCGCTGGAGCGCGCCGTGCGCTAGCTCGCGACTTGCGATATTCCGCGCGTCACCCCCTAGCATTGCCGTGATCTCTCCTCGTTCGTCTGGAGTTAGCCGTGCGCCTGCGCTTCCGCCCCACCGACAGCATGTTCTACGAGCTGCTGTCCGAAGCGGCCACCAACCTCGTCTCCGGGGCCAAGCTGCTGACAGAGATCCTGCCGACCGGCTCCGATCGGTCCGAGATCGCCAGTCGGATGCGAGACGCCGAGCATGAGGGCGACGAGATCACCCACAAGATCATCCGCCGGGTCAACAGCACCTTCGTCACACCCTTCGACCGAGAGGACATCTACGCGCTCTCGGCCGGGCTCGACGATGTCATGGACTACATGGAGGAGGCCGTCGACCTGGTCAACCTCTACGAGGTATCCGGGCTGCCCAAGGGTGTGGCGCTTCAGGTCGAGGTCATCCAGCGGTGCGCTGATCTCACCGCCGACGCGATGCCGCGGCTGCGCACGATGCATGACCTCGAGGACTACTGGATCGAGATCAACCGCCTCGAGAACGAGGGCGACAAGGCCTACCGCCGTATCCTCGCCGAGCTCTTCAGCGGTCAGTACGACGCACTCACGGTGCTCAAGCTGAAGGACGTCGTCGACGCCTTCGAGGCCGCTGTCGACGCCTTCGAGAAGGTGGCGAACACGGTCGAGCAGATCTCTGTCAAGGAGTCCTGAGGGTGGAGCTCGCCCTCGTCATCGCGGTCGTCGTGATCGCGTTGATCTTCGACTACACCAACGGCTTCCACGACGCGGCCAACGCGATCGCCACATCGGTCTCCACCCGCGCGCTCACCCCGCGCATGGCACTCGTCATGGCGGCCATCATGAACTTCGTCGGCGCGTTCCTGGGGCAGGAGGTGGCCTCCACGGTGAGCGATGTGATCACGCCACCGAGCGGCGACCAAGGGCTGGTCGTTGTGGCCGCGGGACTACTCGGAGCCATCGCGTGGAACATCACCACGTGGTACTTCGGGCTGCCCTCCTCGTCGACGCACGCCCTCATCGGTGGGCTGGTCGGCGCCGCCATCGCATCCGGGAGCGTGGTCGACTGGGGCGCGATCCAGAGCAAGGTGGTCATCCCGATGATCGCCTCGCCGTTGGTGGGCTTCGCCATCGCCTTCCTGTTCATGCTGGCGATCATGTGGATCTTCCGCCGACGGCATCCCGGCCGGGTCAACCGGGGTTTCCGCTTCGCCCAGACCATCTCCGCCGCAGCGATGGCGCTGGGGCACGGGCTGCAGGACGCGCAGAAGACGATGGGTGTCATCTTCCTGGCCCTGCTCACCGCCGGCTACGTCAGCGCCGGAGACGACCTGCCCGTCTGGGTGATCGTGTCTGCCGCCGCCGCCATCTCGCTGGGTACCTACTCCGGTGGCTGGCGGATCATGCGTACCCTCGGCCGGCGCATCATCCATCTCGACCCGCCACGCGGCTTTGCAGCGGAGACCACCGCGGCCTCGATCCTCTATGTCACGGCCTACGCCTTCCAGGCACCCATCTCGACCACCCAGACCATCACGTCGTCAGTCGTGGGTGTTGGCGCGACCAAGCGCTTCTCCGCCGTCCGTTGGGGCGTAGCCGAGTCGATCGTCGTTGCCTGGATCCTCACGTTCCCGATGTCCGGCTTGGCCGCCGCCGGCATGTACGGTGTTCTTCAGCTTTTCCTGCCGTAGCGACCTGCGTCCGCACGGAGACTGCCGGTCCGGTCAGGCCACCACGTCGGTCACGAGCACGTCGGAGCCGCGGCGATGCACCGCGACCACACCGCCGGGTGGCATCGCTCTGGTCTCCACCCCCAGCGCCGCGAAGATCATCGGCAACACCGGCCGGTGCGAGCACAGTGCGACCCGCTTGTCACCGGCCAACACGTCGCGGACCACCTTGCGCACCTTCTTGTCGGTCGCGCTGAGCTCGGAGAGCGCGCCGGTGACCGTCAACCGCGAGGTGCTGGCGTTGACGTAGGGCAGCACCGTGTCGACGCAGCGGGCCGCGTCGCTCGTCACGACTCGGGTCACGCCGTACGCGTCGAGCACCGGGACGAGTCGCTTCGCATCGGCGTGCCCTTCGGCGAGCAGCGGACGCTCGCTGTCGTCGCCCTTCCAGGTCTTGCGCCGTCTTGCCGGGGTGTGGCGGATGATCAGCAGCGGGGTGCTGTCGAAGGGTGCGCTGGTGAAGGTGTCGAGCTGGGCCAGGTCGCGGTCGTAGGTCATCGCCTTGCGCGCTGCGCTGAGCTCGAACCAGCGCACGTCGTCGATCTCGTGATTCGCCCCGTACGCCGTGACGTTCGCCCGAGGCGGAGCGGGGGCGGCCCAGTAGCTGACCCGCTTCAGTTTGCGGCCACTGATGGGGTACTCCTGGTCCGGCAGGCGTGGCCCGAGCCGGACTCGGAGGCCGGTCTCCTCCTCGACCTCGCGCACGGCCGCCGCGGCGTGGGACTCGCCTCGGTCGAGCTTGCCCTTCGCGAAAGACCAGTCGTCGTACCGCGGCCGGTGCACGAGCAGCACCTCGGCCTCGCGGCTGCCGTATCTCCAGACCACGCAGCCGGCGGCATGTACGACGGAAGGGCTCGTCACGATCGCAGTCTCACACGCGCCATGGCTTCCCGCTGCTACGGCCCGCGAGGTGTTCACGTGCACGTCAACGTCGTACGGCGCGACCCTCTCGACGACGCCGATGCATCGACACGAGCGACGGCTGGAGGTCACGGAGCGGCTCACCTTCGGCCGAGAGGTGATGCCGCTGCCAGGTGCCGTCGGCATCGAGCCACCAGGACGCTGTCTCGTCGTCCATTCCCAGATCGAGGAGCTCGCCGAGCTGCTGCACGTGATCGCGCCTGGGCACGTCGACCAGCACCTCGACCCGCCGGTCGAGGTTACGGTGCATCAGGTCGGAGGACCCGATCCAGGCCTCCGGCTCGCCGGCGTTCTCGAACATGTAGATCCGGCTGTGCTCGAGGAACCGGCCAAGGACGCTCCGCACCCTGATGTTGTCGGACAGGCCGGGCACGCCGGGCCGCAGCGTGCAGATTCCCCGGATCCAGAGATCGACCGGCACTCCCGCCTGGGATGCGTGGTAGAGCGCGTCGGTGACCGCTTCGTCGACCAGCGAGTTTGCCTTCATCCGGATCCGGGCCGGCTGCCCGGCGCGGTGGTGGTCCACCTCGCGCTGCACCCGGTCGAGCAGTCCGGAGCGTACCGAGTCGGGCGCCACAAGCAGGTGTTCGTACTCCCGCTGGTGCGCGAAGCCGGACAAGCTGTTGAAGAGGTTGCTGATGTCATCGGTCAGTGTCGGGTTGGCGGTGAGCAGTCCGATGTCCTCGTAGAGCCGGGCCGTCTTGGGGTTGTAGTTGCCGGTGCCGATGTGGGCGTAGCGCCGGATGCCGCTGACCTCGTCGCGCACGACCAGCGCGAGCTTGCAGTGGGTCTTCAGACCCATCAACCCGTAGACGACGTGGCAGCCGGCATGCTCCAGCTTGCGAGCCCAGGCGATGTTGGCCTGCTCGTCGAAGCGGGCCTTGATCTCGACCAGCACGAGCACCTGCTTGCCGGACTCGGCGGCATCGACAAGCGCGTCGATGATCGGCGAGTCACCGGAGGTCCGGTACAGGGTCTGCTTGATCGCGAGCACGTGCGGATCTGCGGCCGCCTGCTCGATGAACCGCTGCACACTCGTGGCGAAGGAGTCGTAGGGATGGTGCAGCAGCACGTCGCGCCGCGAGATCGCCGCGAACATGTCCGCCGGGCTGGCCGACTCCACCTCCGCCAGGTGCGAGTGGGTCGCCGGCACGAACGCCGGGAACTTCAGCTCGGCGCGGTCGAGATCGGCGATGACATGCAGTCCGGTCAGGTCGAGCGGCCCGCGGAGGTGGAAGACCTCGTCGGTCGTGACGTCGAGCTCGGAGACCAGCAGCTCGAGCACGTGTGGGTCGATCGACTGCTCCACCTCGAGCCGGACAGGTGGACCGAACCGGCGCCGCTGCAGCTCCCGCTCGAGTGCCTTGAGCAGGTTCTCAGCGTCGTCCTCCTCGACCTCGAGGTCCTCGTTGCGAGTGACCCGGAAGGAGTGGTTCTGCAGCACCTCCATGCCGGGGAACAGCTGGTCCAGATGGGCGGCGATGACGTCCTCCATCGGCACGAAGCGCTGCTTCCCGACGCGCGCCAGCCGGGGAAAGATCGGCGGCACCTTGACCCGGGCGAAGTGCTCCTTGCCGGTGTCGGGGTTGCGGATCGTCACGGCCAGGTTGAGCGAGAGCCCGGAGATGTAAGGGAAGGGGTGTGCCGGGTCGACAGCCAGCGGCGTCAGCACGGGGAAGATCCGCTCGGTGAAGAGCTCGGCCATGGCCTTCTCCTCGTCCGGCTCCAAGGCGTCCCAACGGAGCAGCTCGATGCCTTCGTCGACGAGGGCGGAGAGTACGTCGTCGTGCAGCACCGACGCGTGCCGCTCCATCAGCTCCCGCGACTCCTGCCAGATGACCTCCAGCACGTCTCGCGGCATCAAGCCGCTGGCCGACGGTACGGCGACCCCGGCCGCCAACCGGCGCTTGAGACCGGCGACCCGGACCATGAAGAACTCGTCGAGATTGCTGGCGAAGATGGCCAGGAAGCGGACTCGCTCCAGCAGCGGAAGCGCCGTGTCCTCGGCTAGCTCCAGCACCCGGCTGTTGAACCGCAGCCAGGACAGCTCGCGATCGAGGAAACGGTCGTCGGGGAGGTCGTCGACCTCCGGCTCGTAGGGAGGTTCGACGTCGAACGAGTCACTGGCAAGCAGCTTGGGTTCGGCGGTGGTCTCGACTGTCTCGGACGCCATCTCCCCATGGTCGCATCACCACGTGAACTCCGCGTAAACCGAGCGACCGAAGGATCCGACCGCAGTGGGGTGATGACCCTGGCCTGGTCGGGTCGTGAGCGAGCGGATCGCTTGCGGTGGACCGGCGTCAGGAGGCGACTTCGTACATGACGTCGAGCGCGACCTGGCGGAGTCCGAGCTTCGCGTAGACGGCGATCGCCGCCTCGTTGTCGCCTTCGACGTACAGCAGGACGGTGTCGAGCCCCTGACTGTGGAGGTGACGCAGCCCGGTGGCGGTGAGCGAGGTGCCCAGACCAAGCCCCTGCGCCGCGGGCGCCACGCCGAGGACGTAGACCTCCCCGACCGGCCCGGCCCGGCCGGGCATCGAAGGATGCACCTTGGTCCAGTGGTAGCCCAGCAGCTCGCCGTCGCGCTCGGCGAGGAAGAAGCCGGCGGGGTCGAACCACGGCTCGGCCATGCGCTGCTCGAGATCAGCGCGCGTCAGCGATCCCTGCTCGGGGTGGTGGCGGAAGGCGGCGGAGTTGACCGCCACCCAGGCGTCTTCGTCCCGGCCTGGCTCGAAGGTGCGCAAGGCCACCCCCTCGGCGTACGTCGGCGACGGGATCTGAGCGGACAGCGGGCCGGACATCTGCCACAGCTCGCGCACCCGTGACAGCCCGTGCGCTGAAGCGAACCCGCGCGCCTCCACGAGGTCGCCGTGCGCCCACAAGCGCAGCGGGCCGTGGTGCTCGGCGGTGATCACACCCAGGAGGCGTGAGCCGAGCCCACGCCTTCGCCAGGTCGGCCGCACCACCAGATGCCCGGTGCCGACCAGAGCGTCGGCCTGGTCGAGATGGGCGTAGGCCACCAGGTCGCCGGCCGACCGCAGGACCAGGTGCCGGGCCGTCGCACTGGCGTGGGCGAGATCGAGCCGCACCTGGTCGTCGAGTGGGGCCACCCCGTCATGGTCGGCAGCGGCTTGATCCAGCACCAGGATCTCGGTTCGAGTCTGCGCGTCGACGGAAGTCTCCACAGCGACATCGGAGTTCGGGACGTCGGAGGTCGGGTGGGACACCGCGCCAGGCTAGTGCGAACCGTGCAGGTCGTGCGCTGCGGCTGCCCCTCGGTCGCGCCGATCGGGTGCGTCGTCGGCGACCACGCCGGCGTGCAGCACGAAGCGGTATCCGACGTTGCGCACCGTGCCTATCGATGCCTCGTAGTCGGGGCCGAGCTTGGCGCGCAGCCGCCGCACATGAACGTCGACCGTCCGGGTGCCGCCGAAGTAGTCGTAGCCCCAGACCTCCTGCAGGAGCTGCTGCCTGGTGAAGACGCGTCCGGGGTGCTGCGCCAGGAACTTCAGCAGCTCGAACTCCTTGAAGGTGAGGTCCAGGCCGCGCCCGTCGAGCTGGACGACGTACGACGCCTCGTCGATCTCGATCGCTCCGCGCCGGATGACCAGGTCTTCGGGCGGCTCCGAGGCTGCGGTGAGCCGTCCGGCCGACAACCGGATCCGCGCCTCGACCTCGGCCGGCCCGGCCGTGCTGAGGAGTACGTCGTCGATGCCCCAGTCCGCGGCCACGACGGTCAACCCGCCTTCGGTCACGATGAGGATCACGGGCACGGTCGCCCCGGTCGTGCGGATGAGCCGACAGAGGCTGCGGACCCCGGCGAGGTCCTGGCGGCCGTCGACGAGCACCGCGTCGGAGTCGGGCCGCTCCAGCAGCGCTGACGGCTCGGCGGGCAGGATCCGCACGTGGTGCGGCAACAGCCCCAGCGCCGGGAGCACGTCGGCCGAGGGCTGCAGGGCGTTGGTGAGGAGCAGCAGGTTGGCCATCAGCCGCGGTTCCTCTCGTAGTGCTACGGACACCGGCTCCGGAAGCAGACGAGGCCCACGGCGGTCGCCGGGGCCTCATTGCACGCGTGACAGGATAGCCGCATGACGGACGCCCGGTCGACGCCGCCACAGAGCGAGACGCCCGAGCCCGTCGAGCCGCCCCTCGTCACGGTGAGGTACTGGGCTGCTGCTCGGCAGGTGGCTGGCGTCGCAGAGGAGAAGCACGCAGGCCGGACGGTTGCGGCCGTGCTCGACGCTGCCCGGGCGGCGCACTCCGACACTCCGCGTTTCGCGACAGTGGTCTCTGTCTGCTCTCTCCTCGTCGGCGACCAGCCGCTGGGGAGACGCGACCCCGCCTCCGTAGCGGTCGCCTCCGGCGACGTGATCGAGGTGCTGCCCCCCTTCGCCGGCGGCTAACACCTCAGTTGTCAGAACCTCCGCGGGCTATAGCCAGCTGAGGTTCTGACAAGTCAGGCGAGGTCGACGATCACGGGCGCGTGATCGCTGGCACCCTTGCCCTTGCGTTCCTCGCGGTCGATCTCGGCTCCGGTGACCTTGTCAGCAAGTGAGGTGGAGACCAACACGAAGTCGATCCGCATCCCTTGGCGGCGAGCGAAACGGAGCTGGGTGTAGTCCCAGTAGGTGTAGACGCCAGGTCCGGGGTGGTGCGGCCGTACGACGTCGGCGTACCCGGCGTCGACGACGCCACGGAAGGCGGCCCGCTCCGGCGGCGAAACGTGCGTGCTCGTCGCGAAGACGCCCATGTCCCACACGTCGTCGTCCTCGGGTGCGATGTTCCAGTCACCCATAAGCGCGATCTGGGCGCCGGGGTCGTCGGCCAGCCAACCTGCGGCGGTGCTTCGCAACTGCTCCAGCCAGTCGAGCTTGTAGACCAGGTGCGGGTCGTTGAGGGTGCGTCCGTTGGGGACGTAGAGCGACCAGATCCGCACTCCACCGCAGATGGCGCCGAGGGCACGCGCCTCGGCTCGAGGGGGATCGCCCCAGTCCGGCATCCCGGCGAAGCCGACCTCCACGTCCTCGATGCCCAGCCGCGACACGATCGCCACGCCGTTCCACTGGTTCAGTCCGTGGTGCGCCACCTGGTAGCCGAGCGCCTCGAAGCCGAGCGTCGGGAACTGGTCGTCATGCGCCTTCGTCTCCTGCAGGGCGAGGACGTCGACGTCACTGCGTTGCAGCCACGCCTCGACCCGGTCGATCCGACTGCGGATGGAGTTGACGTTCCAGGTCGCGAGGCGCACGCGGTCACTCTAGGCGTCGGCTTGGACCGTCAGATCTCGGCGGCTGCTGTCAACCGCCGTATGGTCCGCAGCGTCCCTATCATTGTGCCTATCCACCCGACCACGCCTGACCGTGCAGCCGTGGACTCGACGGGAGACGGATTCATGCCATCGCCGGATCGCCTCCCCTCCGAGGCGCTGTCGATCGGCGCCGCTCGGGAGGAGAAGCTCCCCGCGGATCGCAGGGCAGCGGTGACGGAGCTGTTCGACACGAAGTACACGACGCTGGTCCGGATGGCGCGCTTCGTCGTGGACGACACACAGTCCGCGGAGGACGTCGTCATGGAGGCCTTCACCTCCCTGTACGGCCGGTGGGGCGCGATTCGTGACCGCGACCCGGCCTACGGCTACCTGAGATCCTGCGTCCTCAACGGGGCACGGAGCAGGTTGCGGCGGCGCCGGCGGCACCGGGAGCACGAGACCGAACTACCGCCGGATCTGGAGACGCAAGCGTTGCACGGAGATCTCGTCGTCCGCTTCGCCGACCGGGCGGCCGTGGTCGAGGCGCTGCGCCGCCTCTCCTCGTCAGCGCCAGGTCCTGGTGCTGCGCTACTACCTCGACCTGTCCGAGGCGGAGATCGCTGCCGAGCTCAAGATCAGTGCCGGCGCGGTCAAGACCCACGCGTCACGCGGCATCGCCGGACCGGCATTGACGTTGGAGGCGCCGCGATGACCATCCGTGAAGACCGGCTGGGACGCGCTCTGCGAGCAGCGTTGCTGGACGAGGCGGAGCACATGCAGATCGACACCTTGGCCGCGGCCGACCGGCTGCAGCGCGAACTCGCTCCTGCGGTACGTCATCGGCGGCGGCGCCTCGCCACCGTCGTAGGCGGGGTGGCGACTGTTGCTGCCCTTGCGGCCGTGATCGTGGTGGCGAACCCCACCGAGGACGATTCCGCACCTGCACCGCCGGCGGACAACACCGCACCGCCGCCGCCAGCCACCGAGGTCGCCCAGCCGTTCTACTTCGACCTGACCACGGGTGAGATCACAGAGCTCGGGGCTGGTCCACTCGGCGACCTCCTGGAAAACGACCCATCCACGTCCTTCACCACGTACTACAGGCTGTCGCCGATTGGCGAGCAACTCGCCTGGTCGACCTGCGACAGGAGCAATGACAACGGGTGTTCGCCGACGGACAGGATGGGCTTGGCCAACCTCGACGGATCCGACATCAGCGCCTGGCGCCTTCCCGGCGGCCTAAACGGGTACAACCCGAGCTGGTCGGCCGACGGGACGAAGATCGTCTACCAGCTGAGGGACGTCGGCCGGGGCAGGGACGCCAAAGCATGGGACTTCGGCGGCCTCTACGTGCGCGACATCGCAACAGGTGAGGACACCCGGGTCATCGACTTCGGATTCGAGCCCACGGTGACCGGGGATTCCTGGTGGGTGACGCCGAGCTTCAGCCCTGACGGGCGACGGATCCTTTTCTCTTTGCCGAGAGATCCAGATGAGCCGGGGGTGACCCGGGACGTCTGGTCGGTGCCGGTGACCGGTGGTGAGCCGACCCTCGAGGTCCGGCAAGCAGACTACGCCCAATACCTGCTCGACGGCCGGATTGCGTTCGTCCCTGAGGGGGCGCAGAGCACACGCATCGTGGTCCTGGAGCGGGATGGTGCACGCCGTACCCTGGCCGAGGCGGACCTGATCAATTCGGAGTTCCGTTCCTCCCCGGACGGCACCCGGATCGCATTCGAGGCCGCCGCCGACGGTGTTGACGACACCACCAACTTCATCACCATCGTCGACGTGTCGACTGGTGAGGCATCGAGCGTCGTCGTCGGGGACTCGGCCGAGTGGGTCGACGACGACACGTTGTTGGTCACACCACCCGAGGAGTAACCCGCTGTCGCCCTACTCGGGCAGACCCGCGGTGACCAGGTCGGTGTACCAGGCGGCATCGACGAGTAACCGCTGGAACGCAGCCGGCAGCCACGGTACGACGTCGTCGGGGAGCGCCTCGACGTCGTACCACTCGACGGCGTCGCACTCGCTCACCGGCCGCGGCTCGCCGCGCCAGCGCCCGGCAGCGAAGTAGACATCCAAGCCGACGTAGTTCGGTTCGGCGTACCGGATCATCCCGATGGGGGCCAGGTCCGTCGTAGCGATCTCGACACCTATCTCCTCCCAGGTCTCGCGGGCGGCAGCGGCCGCAAGGCTCTCGTCGGGCTCGACGTGCCCGCCTGGTAGCCCCCACTCGCCGTTCGCGTACGAGACTCCCGCCCGTCGGGCGAGAAGCACTCGACCTTGCGCGCCCCGGAGGATCACGAAGGCGACCAGATGGAAGTCCGACACGTCGGCAGTATCGCCCACGCGCTCGATCAACTCGTAGTGAGACTCGATCTCATTCTGCGGAAAGCCGGTCCGAGCGGTGGAGGGTCGCGCGTACTGTTGGGGGCGTGAAGTCGACGTACCTCACCCGACGGCGAGCGGTGGATCACTGCCACACCGCGGCAGCGCTGTGTCGAATGCCCCGCTAGGGCAGCGCCGCGAGCACTCTTGCCCGGAGCCCCCCGGGCTCCACCTGTCGAGAACAGGCCTCGGACGTCTCAGTCCCGCAAGGGCGCGTTGCTCCACGATTCCGCTGTGGATCGCTCCCCATCAATCCCGCGTCGAGAGACGCACCAACTTTCTGGAGGACGCGCATGAGCCGCGACGCCGTACTCGTCGACGCCGACTGGGTCGAGAGCCATCTCGGTGACGGGAGCTTCGTGCTTCTCGAGGTCGACGAAGACACCAGCGCCTACGACAAGGGCCACATCCGCACCGCTGTCAAGGTGCACTGGAAGGACGACCTGCAAGACCCCGTGCGCCGGGACTTCGTCAACCGTGAGCAGTTCGAGGCGCTGGCCTCCCGCCTCGGCATCGGCAACGACGACACCGTCGTGCTGTACGGCGGCAACAACAACTGGTTCGCCGCCTACGCCTACTGGTACTTCAAGCTCTACGGGCACGACAAGCTGCTGCTGCTTGACGGCGGCCGCAAGAAGTGGGAGCTGGACTCGCGCGAGCTCACCGACGAGGTCCCGACGCCGACGCCGACGACGTACACGGCCCAGGAGCCGGACCTCACGATCCGCGCGTTTCGTGACGAGGTCGTCGCCGCGATCGGTGGCAAGAACCTCGTCGACGTCCGCTCTCCCGACGAGTACGCCGGCCGACTGCTGGCGCCCGCCCACCTGCCGCAGGAGTCGGCCCAGCGTGGTGGCCACGTGCCGACGGCGCTCAACGTGCCCTGGAGCAAGGCTGCCAACGACGACGGCACCTTCCGGTCCGATGACGAGCTGAAGCAGCTCTACTCCGATGCCGGCGTGGCCTTCGGCAGCAAGGACACGATTGCCTACTGCCGGATCGGCGAGCGCTCGGCGCACACCTGGTTCGTGCTGCACGAGATCCTCGACGAGCAGCAGGTGAAGAACTACGACGGCTCGTGGACCGAGTACGGCTCGCTCGTCGGCGTACCCGTGGCGCTCGGTGACGAACCCGGGGAGGCCTGACGTGTGCGGAGCCCAGCCCGGAGGCCCCAGCCTCGAGGGCGTGGACCTGACCACCCAGTCCATCATCCAGGGCGTCGTCGTCCGCAATGACGAGCCGGTGGGCAACGCTTACGTCCGCCTGCTCGACCGCACCGGCGAGTTCACGGCCGAGGTGCCCACCAGCGCAGCCGGCCACTTCCGGTTCTTCGCCGCGCCGGGGACCTGGACGCTGCGCACCCTGGCGCCGCGCACCGAGCCGGTCGATGAGTCGGTGACGGCTGCGCTCGGGCACGTGGCCGACGTACGCATCGCGGTCTGACGCCTAGTGGCAGGCGATGCGTGCGGCTCGACGGCCCTTAGACTTGCCTGGTGGCGATCCAGCGGGGCGAGCGGCCGTGGGGCTCTTACGAGGTGGTCGACGAAGGCCCGGGGTTCCAGGTCAAGCGGCTCTCCGTCCGACCCGGCCAGCGGCTGAGCTACCAGCGGCACTCCTCGCGTTCAGAGCACTGGTACGTCGTCAGCGGGCACGGGGTGGTCACGCTCGACGGGGCCGCTGTCGACGTCACGCCCGGTACGGCGGTCGACGTACCTGTCGGCATGGCCCATCGGGCGGAGTGCGTGGGCGACGACGACCTGGTGGTGATCGAGGTGCAGACCGGCTCGTACCTCGGCGAGGACGACATCGAGCGACTCGACGACGATTACGGCCGCGGCGCGAGCGCCGAGATCAGTTGATCTCCTTCTCGCCCTCGAGCGTCTCCTGCGGATGCGCCTCGAGGTAGGACGCGATGTCGTCGGCCTTGATCGCGTCGAAGAGCTCCTTCGACTGCTTCTTCTTCAACTCGATGATGCTCTGACCGTCGGCGCTGGTGGAGCAGCAGGAGTTCGGGATGGTCAGGAACTCGACATCCTCAGAGCGCAGATTGCGCATGGAGAGGGCGAGATCGCGGATCTCACCGTTGTCCCAGGTGCTGTCGACGGTGAGGTAGCTGGTGATCACCTTGACGATGTTGCCGATCTTGATCACGTTGCCCCCGCTGGCGCTGGCGAGCAGCTCACCCATGGTCGCGCGGAGGAAGTTCTGCTGACGGGCGATGCGCCCGTAGTCGCCCTGCTTCTGACCGGGGATGTCGTAGCGGGTGCGGACGTACTGCAGCGCGGGCTGGCCTTCGAGCTCCTGCCATCCCTGCTCCCAGGTGATCCGCTGGCTGGAGTCGTAGAAGGTCTCCGGGATGTACACGCGGACACCGCCGAGCGCCGTTGTCAGATCCTTGAAGCCCTTCCAGTCGATGACCGCCATGTGGTCGACCCGGATGCCGGTCAGGTCCTCGACCGTCTGGCGCGCGAGCGAGGGACCGCCGTACCCGAACGCGGCGTTGAGCTTGCCCCGTCCGTTGTCGTACGGGTAGCCCTCGATCTTCACCCAGGTGTCCCGGGGGATGGAGATCAGCTGCACGCCGTCGCGATCGGCCGGGATGTGCACGAGCATGACCGTGTCGCTGCGGTGCAGGAAGGGGGTCCACTCACCGTCCTCGAGGTCCTCGGCCACCGTCGGCGTCTGGGTGTCGCCGTTGTCTGCTCCGAGCAGCAGGATGTTGAGCGCACGCTCGTTCTCCGGCGGGGTGCCCTCGGGCGGCTGCTGGATCCCCATCTCGACCCGGTCGATGTTGCCGAGCTGGCTGTTGAGCCAGTACGCGTAGCCGCCGGCGGACCCGACGATTACCAACATGACCGCGGCGATCGCGGTCAAGACCTTGTGCTGGACGAAGACGCTGATCCGACGCTTGTGCCGTCCTGTCGCCGCATCTGTGACGTCCGATGTCGTCGCGGCCGTAGACGCCTCCTCGGGGCGGTCGTCGGCAGACGTCGTGCTGTCAGTCATGCGGCATCCAGTCGGCGTCGGGGTCGCGGTCGGCTCGGCTCGAGCCGCTTCCAGTGTGCCAACAATGCGCTATGCCTGGGAAATATCCGCAACAAACGGTAAGAAGGTTCAGGAATTCCTCAGCCTTGGGCGGTGTCACACATCTCGCTGGTCAGCCGTCGATGAGGACGGTCATGGGGCCATCGTTGGTGGCGGAGACCTCCATCTGGGCGCCGAAAGCCCCGGTTGCCACCTCGGCCCCGAGGCTGCGTAGTGCGGCGCAGAAGTGGTCGTACAAGGGTTCCGACAACCGCGCGGGCGCTGCCGCGGCCCAGCTCGGGCGACGGCCCTTGCCGGTGTCGGCGTACAGGGTGAACTGGCTCACCACGAGCAGCGGAGCCCGCACGTCGGCGGCAGATCTCTCGTCGCGGAGGATGCGCAGGTGCCAGATCTTGGCGGCGAGCGCGGTGGCCCGCTCGACGGTGTCGCCGTGCGTGACTCCAAGCAGCACCAGCAGCCCGGGCTGCGCGAGAGCGCCGACGATCGTCCCGTCCACAGCGACGTACGCTTGAGAAACCCTCTGGACGACGGCGCGCATAGCGCAAGATCTCCTGTTCGGCTGGAGTGCAGCGGCAGCGGCGAGTCTGGCACGATGACGCCATGACGGCTGCCCAGCACCCCACGACGCTGATCACGGTCGCCCCGACCGGGGCGGAGACGGCCAAGGCGGACTTTCCGGCGTTGCCCACGACGGTCGAGGAGTTGGTCGAGACTGCGGAGCGCTGCGAGGCTGCCGGCGCCGGCATGATCCACCTCCACATCCGCGACCGAGAGCATCGGCCCACCCTCGACATCGGGCTGCTGAGCGAGGCGGTGTCGGCCGTCCGGGAGCGTACGTCGCTCGTCGTGCAGCTCTCGACCGGGGGCTCGGTCCACGACCCCCTGGCCGACCGGCTGAAGGTCCTCGATGCGGAGCCGGACTCCTGCTCGCTCACCATGGGTACGACGAACTTCGGTGACGACGTCTTCTCCAACCCGTGGCCGTTCGTGTGCGAGCTCTACCAGCTCACCCAGGAGCGTGAAGTGGTGCCGGAGTTCGAGCTCTTCGATCTCGGCCAGGTCGCCGCGCTCGCCCGGTTGCTGGACGCTTACGGACCGCCGTTCGGTGGCCGGGTGCACTGTGATCTCGTGATGGGGGTGCCTGGGGGGATGCCGGGCACCGCTGATGCCCTGGTTGCGTCGGTGGCCACCATGCCTGATCAGGTGACCTCGTGGTCGGCGACAGGGATCGGGCGTACGTCGCTCGCCGTCGCCTTCGCCGCGCTGTCCAAGGGGGGACATCTCCGGGTCGGGATGGAGGACACCCTGACCCTGGCCCGTGGCGTCAAGGTCACGCACAACGTCGAGCTGGTGCAGCGCGCGGCGCAGCTGGCTGAGCTCGCCCAGCGCCCCCCGATGAGCACCGCCGACGCGCGCGACCTGCTGCAGACCAAGGCTCGCTAGACTCCGCGTCGTGGAAGCCTTCTACATCAGTCTGCTGGTCGTGATCGGGCTGGTGGTCACGTGGTTCGCCGGGTACGTCGTCTACAAGCTCTTCCAGGGTCAGCGTTGAGGCGCTGAGGTCACGACCGATGCCTTTCCAGATCCCCGACGACCTGCACCCGGAGCTGATGCCGCTGGCGTTCCTGCTCGGCCACTGGCAGGGCAACGGACACGGCGACTACCCCACCATCGACGCCTTCGAGTTCGGCCAGGAGATCGCCTTCACCCATGACGGTCGACCGTTCCTGCACTATCTGAGCCGCACCTGGCTGGTCGACTCCGAGGGGCAGCCCGGTCGGCCGCTCGCCCTGGAGACGGGCTTCGTCCGTCCCCGCCCGGACGGCGAGGTCGAATGGCTGTTGACGCACCCGACCGGTTTCGTTGAGATCTACTACGGCTCCGTCGACGGGGCCAAGCTCGAGCTCACCGCTGATGCCATCGCACGGACAGCCTCCGCCAAGGAGTACACCGGCGGACACCGCCTCTACGGACTCGTCGAGGGAGATCTGCTCTGGACTTTCGACATGGCAGCCGTCGAGCAGCCGCTCCAGCCGCACATCTGGGCTCGCCTGCAGCGCGCCTCCTGACCAGCGGTCGGGGCCAGGCGCCACCGTAGACTGGCAGGTGTGGATCTCCAGGAGCAGCTGCGCTCGCGTGGCTACCGGCTCACCCCGCAGCGCGAGCTGGTGCTCGAGGCGGTGACCGAGCTCGGGCACGCGACGCCGGAAGAGGCGCTGACCTGGATCCACGGCAGGTCCTCCAGCGTGAACATCTCGACCGTGTACCGGACCCTGGAGCTGCTCGAGGAGCTCGGGCTGGTGCGGCACGCGCACCTCAGCCACGGTGCTCCGACGTACCATGCTGCGACCGAGGCCGAGCACGTGCACCTGGTCTGCCGCGGCTGCGAGGCGGTGCTGGAGCTGGATCCGACGGCGGTGGCGCCCATGGTGGCCTCGCTCGAGCAGGAGCACGGCTTCCACGCCGACGTCGGTCATCTGACCGTGTTCGGCGTGTGCCGGGAGTGTGCCCGATGATGACCTGGGCCAGTCCGCTGCTCCAGACGCCTGGAGCCGTCCAGGGCGAAGGCGCCGATGCCGGTGTGGCCGCCCACTACGGCGACCCCTACCGCGAGCAGAAGGGCTTGCTTGCCGGCGACGGCTACGTCGACCTGTCCCACCGAGGCGCCATCCGCGTCTCCGGACCGGACCGACTGCCGTGGCTGCACTCACTCACGAGCCAACATCTTCTCGACCTGCCGCCACGTCAGCAGGTGACCACGCTGGTGCTGTCGCCCCGTGGGCACGTCGAGCACGCGATGACGGGTTCCGACGACGGGGAGGCGTTCCTGGCCCACGTCGAGCCCGGCGCGGCTCCGAGCCTGGTGGCGTGGTTGGACTCGATGCGCTTCATGATGCGGGTCGAGGTCGAGGACGTCACTGCTGACTGGGCCGCTCTCGCCAGGTCGGCCACCGAGGTGGCGCTGGTACGACGTACCGACTTGTCCCGCGAGGCGGCCGGTGGGCAGCCCTGCGGAGTGTGGGCATTCGAGGCGCTCCGCATCGCGCGGGGCGAGGCGCGGATGGCAATCGACACCGACCAGCGCACCATCCCCAACGAGGTCGGCTGGATCGGGCCCGCAGTCCACCTCGACAAGGGGTGTTATCGCGGTCAAGAGACCGTGGCGCGCGTGCACACCCTCGGCCGCCCGCCGCGCCGACTCACCTTGCTGCATCTCGACGGCTCGGTCGACACGCTGCCGACGCCAGGCGACCCGCTGATGCTCGAGGGTCGACCGGTGGGCTTCATCGGCTCGTCGGCGCGACACTACGAGCTCGGACCGATCGGCCTCGGGCTGGTCAAGCGCAACGTGCCGACCGAGGCGTCGCTCCTCGCCGGCGGGGTGGCAGCGGCGCAGGAGGTCCTGGTCGATCCCGAGATCGGCCTGCACGTCCGCCCCCGCCTCTGAGCCGCGGAAGGACCGACGTACTCGGGGGTCATGGCCTCAGCCCGGTCGAGTCCTTGCGCGGGCGGCGCGGGGCGAAAATGCGGAGCAATCCGCCCCTGTGGTCGCGTCGAACCTCTCGTGACAGAAGATTCGAGAGGAGCACCCATGAGATCCCCCCGCACCGTCGGGGTCGCTGCTATCGCGCTCGTTCCGATGGCATTCGCGGCTCCGGCCCTCGCCCACGACGGGCACCAGTCGACTGAGAAGACGGTCAACTTCACCCTCAACGAGATGAACGACAGCGGATCGACCGCCGAGGCGACGCTGACCGCACTCGATAACGGGAGTCTGCACGTCCAGATCGAGGGAAGCGGCTTCACCGCCAACGCTCCGCACGCGCAGCACATCCACGGCGTCCCGGACGGTCACGAGTTCTTCTGCCCACCGGCTTCGGCGGATGCCAACGGTGATGGCCAGGTGTCCACCGAGGAGGGCCTGCCGCAGTACGGCGATGTCTTCATCTCGCTGACCACGAAGGGCGACACTTCCAAGGACAGCGGCCTCGCCGTGGAGCGGATGCCGATCGCCAACGGCGACGGCGACCTGAGCTACGACCGGGTCATCCCGGCAGAGGACGTACTCGCGGGAACCATCGAGAACCTCGAGCACCTGCACGTCGTGCAGCACGGCCTGGACGCCAACGGCAACGGCAAGTACGACCTCAAGGCACTCGGTATGTCGGTCTTCGCGAAGTCGCTGGGAGTCGAGGGCATCCCGGAGGAGGCCACCAACCCGGCCACCTGCGGTGAGGTGACCCCGACCGGCGGCGTCGAGACGGGCTCCGGCCCGACGTCCGACGGCTCGGACACTGCTTCGTTCGTCGCCCTCGGTGGGCTGGCGTTCATCGGTGCGGCCGGCAGCCTGGTGCTGCGTCGGCGTCTCGCCACCGGGAGGTCCTGACCGGTGATGTCAGGACACCAACCCCGCCATGTCAGGCGGCAGCGCCTGCATGGGGCGATCACGGCGACCGCGGTCGTCCTGGGCATCGCTGGAGTGGTGGCATGGGGCCTCGCGGCCGATACCGGCGAGGTCTCACCCCCCACCCCGCCGGCGCCCGAGAAGAACTCAGCCTCGTCCGAGCGTGACCCTGGTGATGCCGAGCCTTCGCGGCCGGACCCGGGCGATGGCGGGTCGGGCCGCGCGGATGGCGCGGGCGGCACGGAGCCAGCACAGCTTCGGGAGCTCGACTGGTCCGCTCCGGTCTCGGTGGCGATCCCGTCCCTGGAAGTCTCGTCGTCACTGGAGGAGCTGGGGCTCGATCCGACCGGCGCGATGACGACTCCGGCAGATCCGGACCGCGCAGGGTGGTTCACCCCCGGCCCGGCGCCGGGAGTCATCGGTGCGGCGGTGATCGCTGGACACGTGACGTGGGACAAGAAGCCCGCCGTCTTCTTCGACGTGGGAAGGATGGCGGCCGGCGACCGCATCCGGGTCGAGCGCAAGGACGGCGTCACCGCCATCTTCGAGGTCACCCGGGTCGGCCAGTTCGCCAAGGACAAATTCCCCACCCAGGCCGTCTACGGACAGACCGACCGGGCTGCGCTGCGGCTGATCACCTGCGGCGGAGAGTACGACGACGACGCCAACCGCTACACCGACAACGTGATCGTGTGGGCGGAGCTGGTGGCGTCGGTCAAGGCGTGACACCCGCTCGCATCGAGCGGGGGGAAGCGGGTGTCACCAACGTGGAGGGCTTCTCTCCCTCCCCGCCCTCCACGTGCACCGCGAATTGCGGGAAGTTGTGCCGGCTCCCGGTCCTGGAGCGTGCCAGCTTCCCGCAATTCCGGGCGAAGGGGCCGCGCCGGTACGGCGACGGGCGACCTCGGTCACCTGTCAGTCGTCAGCTGGCGGTGTTGATCATCCCGGCACCGACGGTGACGCCGGTGGCCTCGTCGATGAGGATGAACGACCCCGTGGACCGGTTCTGGGAGTAGGGGTCGGCCAGCAGTGGCACGGTGGTGCGCAGCTGCACGCGGCCGATCTCGTTGAGGCCGAGCTGCTTGGTCTCCTGGTCGCGGTGCAGCGAGTTGACGTCGAGCCGGTATTGGATGTCCTTGACCATCGCGCGAGCCGCCCGCGTGGTGTGCTTGATCGCCAGCTTCTGGCGAGGCTGCATCGGCGTCGGCGACATCCAGCAGATCATGGCGTCGATGTCCTGGCTCGGCTGTGGCGCGTTCTGCGGTCGGCAGATCATGTCGCCCCGTGACACGTCGAGATCGTCCTCGAGGCGGACCGTGACCGACATCGGCGGGAACGCCTCGGCGATCTCCTGGTCGAACATGTCGATGCCCTGGATCTTCGAGGTGAGGCCCGAAGGCAGCACCAGCACCTCGTCGCCCGGCTTGAGCACGCCGCCGGCCACCCGGCCTGCGTATCCCCGGTAGTCGTGATAGTCGTCGGATTTCGGCCGTACGACGTACTGCACAGGCATCCGGGTGTCGACCAGGTCGCGGTCGGAGGCCACGTGCACGTGCTCGAGGTGATGCAGCAGCGAGGGTCCGTCGTACCAGCTCATCGGCGTGGACCGCTCCACGACGTTGTCGCCCTTGAGCGCGGAGATGGGGATGATGGTCAGGTCGGGCACCGTGAGCTTGGTCGCGAAGGACTGGAACTCGGCCTGGATCTTCTCGAAGACCTCTTCGGAGTAGTCGACCAGGTCCATCTTGTTGACGGCCAGCACCAGGTGCGGGACGCGAAGCAGCGACAGGATCACGGCGTGCCGCCGGGACTGCTCGGTCAGGCCCTGTCGGGCATCGACGAGCACCAACCCCAGGTCTGCGGTCGAGGCTCCGGTGACCATGTTGCGGGTGTACTGCACGTGACCAGGCGTGTCGGCGATGATGAACTTGCGCCGCGGGGTGGCGAAGTAGCGGTAAGCCACGTCGATCGTGATCCCCTGCTCACGCTCGGAGCGGAGTCCGTCGGTGAGCAGCGCCAGGTCGGTGTAGTCGTAGCCGCGCGACTGCGACGTACGCTCCACCGCCTCGAGCTGATCCTCGAAGATGGCTTTGGAGTCGAGCAGCAGCCGCCCGATCAGGGTGGACTTGCCGTCGTCGACCGAGCCGGCCGTGGCGAACCGGAGCAGGTCCATCGACGGTAGTTCCGCAGCGGTGGCGCTCATCGAAGGTGCGGTCATCAGAAGTAACCCTCCCGCTTGCGGTCCTCCATGGCGGCCTCACTGAAGCGGTCGTCGCCACGGGTCGCACCACGCTCGGTGACGCGCGCGACGGAGATCTCCTCGATGATCTCCTCGATGGTGGACGCCGGTGACTCGACGCATCCGGTCAGCGTGAGGTCGCCGACAGTCCGGAAGCGCACCGTGCGCTCCTCGACTGTCTCGCCGGAGCGCAGCGGGTTGTGATCGCTCTCGCTGAGCAGCATGCCGTCGCGCCCGAAGACCCGGCGCTGGTGCGAGTAGTAGATCGAGGGGATCGCAATGCCCTCCTGGCCGATGTAGTGCCAGATGTCGAGCTCGGTCCAGTTGGACAGCGGGAAGATCCGCATGTGCTCGCCGGCGTGCAGGCGGCCGTTGTACAGGGACCAGAGCTCGGGCCGCTGGTTCTTCGGGTCCCACTGCCCGAACTCGTCACGGTGGGAGTAGACACGCTCCTTGGCGCGGGCCTTCTCCTCGTCGCGCCGGCCACCACCGAAGGCGGCGGTGAAGCCCTCCTCCTCGATGGTGTGGAGCAGCGTGCCGATCTGGAGCCGATTGCGGCTGGTCTTGCCGTCGTCGACCACGACGCCGTTGGCGATGGCCTCCTCGACCGATGCGATGACGAGCCGCAGCCCCAATCGGTCCACCCACGCGTCCCGGGTGGCCAGCACCTCGGGGAAGTCGAATCCGGTGTCGACCTGCAGCACAGGGAAGGGGATCTTGGCCGGGTAGAAGGCCTTCTCCGCCAGCCGGAGCATCACGATGGAGTCCTTGCCGCCGGAGAACATCAGCACCGGCTTCTCGAACTCTGCCGCGACCTCGCGGAAGATGTGGATCGACTCCGCCTCCAGCTCATCGAGCTGGCTCATGCGGTAGTCAGCGTGGACGGTCATCAACTTCCAAGCTCCTCAGGACGTAATTCGCCGCTCATCCTAACCATGATGCACGGGCACTCCGGACAGCCGTGACGCCGCCGGAGGCGGGACGCAGCGCTGCCGGCGTGGCACACGTCACCCGCGAACCGGCGCCGAGACCACTGTCATCACGTGGTCGGAGCCCGGTCGGGTGAGGGGTCCGCGTCGGCGGTGGTCTCGCCGTCGACCGGCTGACGCTCGATCTCCGCGACGGTCGGGGTGCCGAACATGGGCAACCCCTCGTGCCGGCGGAGCAGCCCCCAGACGAACGGCATGCAGACGAGCAGCACCACTCCGATACCCGCGATGAGCAGCGGGTAGGTCTCGTCTTCGCCAGCGCCGAGCGGCCCCCACCCGGCCTTGTCGAGGAGCGCGACGCCGGACATGGTCAGCACCACGACGATCCCTCTCCGGATGTACGACGACGGCACCCGAGGTGCGATCTTCGCGCCGATGATCGTGCCGGGCAGCGATCCCACGATCAACGGGATCGTCAGCCCCCAGTCCAGACCGTGGGCGATGATGTTGGCCACCGCCGCCGACAGCACCAGCGGCACGGCCTGTACCAGATCTGTGCCGACCAGCTTCACCGCCGAGAGCGTCGGGTAGAGCATCAGCAGGGCGATCATGATGACCGAGCCGCTCCCCACCGACGTAATGCCGACCAGTAGCCCGCCCAGCGCTCCGACGAGCATGGTCGGGATCGGCCGTACGGTGGGGGAGCCCGTCGTCTCGCGGGCGGTGCCGCGGGTACGTCGCCGCAGCTCGACGTACAACCGCAGGGCGTACGTCGTCGCCGCGAACAGCAAGGCGAAGCCGATCGCCATCTTGAGGTAGTTGTCGAGGTCGGCCTCGG
Source organism: uncultured Actinomycetota bacterium (assembly GCA_963830495.1). Lineage (GTDB taxonomy): Bacteria > Actinomycetota > Actinomycetes > Propionibacteriales > Nocardioidaceae > CAWHMS01. The sequence continues at coordinate 641,583 of CAWHMS010000002.1, forward strand.
GCGCGACCTGTTTGAGGACCAACGGACCGAGGAAGGCCATCGGCACCGACCCTACGATCAGCCAGGCCGCCAGTTGCAGGTTGGGCGAGCCCTCACGCCAGTGCACGACCGCGCCGCCGGACTTGTAGACGGCGGCAGCCGTCAGGTCGGCCGTCACGACCGTGGCGGCGTCACCCACGCCCAGGAAGATCAGGGCGGGAGTCATGAGCGCTCCACCACCCATGCCGGTGATGCCCACGACGACGCCGACGACGAAGCCGGCGATGGCGATCTTGGCGAACTCGGCCGGGTCGGCGAAGATCCCGTCGGATGCAGCGAGCTGGGCGGTGTCGGACAGCGCGAGCGAGGCGGCCTCGAGCATGCGACCTCCGGTCGTCTAGTGGTGGAGCCAGCCTTCGGCGACCAGGTGGGCCAGCAGTTCGTCGAGACATTCTGCAATATCTCGATCGGTCGTGTCGAGTTTGAAGGCCCCCACCGGCTCCTCGTACGGCGAGGATATCCCGGTGAAGTCCGCAATCTCGCCGCTTCTGGCTTTTGCGTAGAGCCCTTTGCGATCGCGCCGCTCACACTCCTCCAGCGGGGTGGCGACATGGACCAGCACGAAGCCGCCCCCTGCCCGCTCGACCATCTGCCGCACCGCCTGACGGGTGGATTCGAAGGGTGCGATGGGTGAGCAGATCGCCATGCCGCCGTGCCTGGCGATCTCCGCGGCCACGAAGCCGATCCGGCGGATGTTGGTCTCCCGGTCCTCACGGCTGAAACCCAGGCCCCTGGAGAGGTGGTGTCGCACGACGTCGCCGTCCAACGAGGAGATGGTGCGCTCTCCCTGCTCGAGGATGTGGTCGACGAGGGCTCGGGCGAGGGTCGACTTGCCGGAGCCGGAGAGACCGGTGAAGAAGATCACCGCACCCTGGCGATCGCGAGGCGGCTTCGCCCGTTCGACGATGGCCTCGATCGGCGCCGGCATCCGGCCGGTGGCGACCGCCGGGAGCAGCAGGGTGCTGTCGGCGTACGCCGAGGAGACCGATGCCAGCAGCCAGGCGTTGGCGGAGGGCCATCCGGACCCCTCGCCGTACGGCCCGTGATCACCGTGGTCTGCCGTGGAGACGGCGACCACCATCGCGTCCCGGCCGATCTGCTCCGCCGCCGCCAGACACACCCGCACCAGTGCAGGTCCGCCGACCTCCCGAGGCATGTCGTGCCCGACGCACGCAAGCAGCAGCGGCGTCAGTCCCTCGTCGTCGGCCGCCTGGCGGATCGTCGCGACGTCGTCGTCCGTGATCGGTCGGCGCACCGGGATGGCGAGCAGCTCGCTGGAGGCCCGGTGGTCGTGTAGGGCGGCCGGGGAGCGGTGCAGGCTCCGGAAGGCACCGAACTCGTTGTGCGCGGTGCGCGACACCGGTCCGACCAGGCCGATCCGACCCTCCGCGTCCGCGTAGCTCGCCTCGACGGTGAGCTGCGCCAGTGGGACTCCCTCGGGGTCCATCAAGTCGATGCAGCCTGCTGCCGTGGCGAGCTCAGCCGCCTGCCGGTCGACCAGGAGGGTGATCGCCGCGGCGTCGCCCGCCGTACGTGGATCGACGAACCCGTCCAGGGGCGGGTCGAAGCAGTCGTTGACGAGCAGGTCGAGGTCGTCGAGCTCTCGCTGGCTCGGGGTCCACTCCGGTGGCGTCAGGCTCTCGGGCACCGTGCGATTGTGCCACCACCGCTCCGCGGCGCCCTGCGGGCCGGGGCGGCGGGCACGAGTAGGGTCTCGACCCGTGACCGGACCAGTCGTGCTGCTCGAGATCGTCCGCTCCGGTTTCGTGGAGGGGCATCACCGCGGATCTGTGCTGGCCCTGGGCGCCGACGGCGAACCGGTGCTGTCTCTCGGCGACGTGGCCGGCCCGATCTTCCCGCGGTCCTGCAACAAGCCGCTGCAGGCGGTCGCGATGCTGCGGTCCGGGCTGCGCCTTTCCGGCGAGCTGCTGGCCCTGGCCGGGGCGAGCCACTCCGGTGAGCCCTTCCACATCGACGGCGTACGCCGGATCCTCACGGACGCCGGGCTGGACGAGTCGGCGCTGCAGACGCCGCCGGACTACCCGCTCGACGACGTCGCCATGCGGGATTACGTCCGCGCCGGGCACAGCCCCTCCCCGGTAGCCATGAACTGCTCGGGTAAGCATGCCGCCATGCTGGCCACCTGCGTGGTGAACGGCTGGCCGCTCGACACGTACCGCGAGCCCGAGCATCCGTTGCAGCAGCGCATCGCCGCGGTCTTCGCGGAGCTGACCGGCGAGGACGTCGCGGCGACAGGGGTCGACGGCTGTGGCGCCCCGTTGCTCGCCACCTCACTGACCGGATTGGCCAGGGCCTTCCGGACGCTCCAGCTCGCCGCGGCTGGATCGGCCGAACGCGCTGTTGTCGACGCCTTCAGCGCATACCCGGAGTTCGCCTCCGGCAGCAGACGTGACGAAGCGACGTTGCTGCGCGCGGTGCCCGGCGCGATCGCCAAGGCCGGCGCGGAAGCCTGCTATGCCCTGGCGTTGCCCGACGGTCGCGCTGTCGCGCTGAAAATCGACGACGGCCACCAGCGTGCGCGCCCGCCGGTGATGGCCGCGGTGCTGGGCCGGCTCGGGGTGGACGACCCGGCCGTGCTGGCCACCGGGGTGGCGCCGGTCCTGGGTGGCGGCCGCCCGGTGGGGGAGCTGCGCCCTACGGAGGAGACCCGCTAGCCAGCGCCTCTGCCTGAGTAAGGTAAGTCTTACCTAACTTGAGCCGAGGATCCACATGGACCTGTCTCGCCGACGATTTCTGGTCGGACTGTCCGCGCTGGCGGTCATGCCGCTGGTTGGCTGTGGCAGCGGCACGTCCGGTGGCGACGCGGGGAGCACCGACTCCGCCGCACCGGTGCGAATTGAGGAAGACGCCTTCCCGGCCCGGATCGAGCAGAGGTACGGGAGCACGGAGGTTTGGGCGCTCCGGCCAGGGTGGTCTGCATGGGCCTGGTCGAGCAGGACGCGTTGCTGGCCCTCGGGATCGCGCCGGTCGCCACCACGGCGTGGTTCGGTGACGCACCCGGCGCGATCTTCCCGTGGGCCACGGAGGCCCTCGTGCGAGTGACACGGCTCACGAGCAGCGGGCTTGCATTTGCTAACTCTTGTTAGCAAGGTGGAGGCATGGCCACGCTGAAGCCCGGTAAACCCCTCACCGAGGGGGCGCCGAAGGCTGCTGCCTCGGTGGCGGCCAAGGCCCGGGCCAGCACGGCGAAGATGGGCACCGGGGTGGAGAACCTCGGCGACTACCTGCGGGAGCAGCGCCGCGCGGCGCAGCTGTCGCTGCGTCAGCTCGCTGAGCAGGCAGGTGTGTCCAACCCCTACCTGAGCCAGATCGAGCGTGGCCTGCGCCGGCCGTCGGCCGACGTACTGCAGCACCTGGCCAAGGCGCTGCGAATCTCCGCTGAGACGCTCTACGTGCGCGCCGGGATCCTCGAAGCAGACGACTCAGGTGCCCGCGACGTCACGGTCGCAGTGCTGGAGGACGCACATCTCACCGCACGGCAGCGCCAGATCCTGCTCGATGTCTACCAGTCGTTCCGACGCGAGAACGATCCCGATCAGCCCACAATCCCCTGAACCAGCTCAACCCCCGAAAGGACACGACCATGGCTTTCACCGCCTCGATCGACAAGACCCGCAAGGACCTCGAGAAGACCTTGAGCAACAGCACCCCGCTGCTCGCGGTCGTCGGAGCCGGCGACCTCGCCGTCCACAAGCTCCGGGCCGCCGGCGCCGAGCTCAACGCCCGGGCATCGCAGCTCGACCCCGCCACGGTGCGTTCGCAGACCGAGGCCACCGTCGGCGCCGTCCAGGCCGAGGTGCTCGCCACGCCGGATCGCGTCAAGACGCTGCCCGCCAAGGCGCAGTCCGCCCTCGAGGACGTATCGGCCGGCGCGCTGTCGGCGTACGGCGACCTCGCGGAGCGTGGCAAGATCCTCGTGAACCGCATCTCCGGCCAGCAGGCGACGAAGGACCTGCAGGACCAGGCCAAGTCGACCGCCAGCAAGGCCAAGGCGACGGCGACGACGGCCAAGAAGTCCGCGAGCCGCACCAAGTCGGCGACCAAGGCCGCCACCACCACGGCCAAGAAGCAGGCCAAGGCGACCAAGACCTCGGCCAAGGGCACGACTACGTCGGCGACCAAGACCGCCTCTGCGGCCACCAAGGCCGCGGGCGATGCGGCTGCGAAGGTCGGCGACTGACCCTTACCTCACCACCTCACCACCTCACCACCTCACCACCTCACCACCTCAAGGATCCGACTCTCAGCCAGTCATGATCGGCTGAGCGTCGGATCTCTCGTCGTGGTGGGGGCGGACGGGGATGACGATCGGGCAGCCGCTCTGGGGGTCCGGGATCACCTGAGCCGACAAGCCGAAGACGTCGGTGAGCAGTGCCGGCGTGAGCACCTCCGAAGGCCCCCCCTTGCGGCGATCCGGCCCTCGGCCATGACGACCAAGGCGTCCACCGTGACGTCGCTGCGTCGGCAACTGGTCAGGGAGCGTGCTGTGCCGAAGTCAGACATCGCCTTCGTCGGCTACTGGCGCCGCGGTGTGAGCGAGGACGAAGCGGGGTGATCCCGGCCGCTGGTCACGGGCTGCGCCGTCGCCGTGATGTCGGTCGGCTCCGGCGGCTGGCTATCCTGACTCCGTGGAAATCGACCCGACACTGCCTTTCCAGATCGAGGCACAGATCAAGCTGGTGCTGTGGATCGTGCTGCTCGGGGTCAAGATCTTCGCCCTGGTCGACGCGGCAATCCGCAAGGACGCGTTCTATGTCGCGGCCGACAAGCAGAACAAGGCCTTCTGGCTGGTGCTGCTCGGCGTCTTCCTGGCGCTGCACATCGTGATCCCGTCGCCGCTGCATGTCCTGAACCTTGTCGGCACGGTCGCCGCCTTCGTCTACCTGGCCGACGTACGTCCAGCCCTGAAGTCGATGCAACAACGCTGACAATCTGCCTGGTGAGGTGACGGGCTGCAGATCAGGCGAAGGGCCGGCCAGATGAAGATCACCGTCGTCGAGGGCGACATCACCAGCCAGAGCGTCGACGCCGTCGTCAATGCGGCCAACTCCGGGATGCGCGGCGGCGGCGGTGTCGACGGCGCCATCCATCGAGCAGGCGGACCTGCCATCCTCGAAGACTGCATTCGCCGATTCCCCAACGGGTTGGCCACGGGTCAAGCCGGTTCGACCACTGCCGGCGATCTGCAAGCCCGTTGGGTGATCCACGTCGTGGGGCCGAACTTCGCGGCAGGTCAGACCGACCGCCTGCTGCTCGAGTCCTGTTACTCCAACGCTCTCGCCGTAGCCGACGAGCTAGGGGCGCGATCCCTCGCGTTTCCCCTCGTCTCGGCTGGCATCTACGGCTGGCCGATGCAGGATGCGGCCGACGTAGCCGTGGAGACGCTGCGTCGTACGTCGTCGGCGGTGGCGGAGGCGAGGCTGGTGGCGTTCGGCCCGGCGGCCCTCGACGCGCTCACCAGCGCGCTGGCCCGGCCCGGTTGACGCTGTCCCTATCCATCGAGTGGCCAGGTTGTTCCCGTCGAGTGGCCAGGTTGTTCCCGCGTGCCGGCTCGGCGGCAACTTCTTGACTCTGGCGGCAAGTCTGACCTCGGCGCGAGGAAGGCGAAGGGATCAGGAGCGGCGGGCGCGGGCGGCGGTCTTGGCCCGGTCGTTCTGATCCAGCACCAGCTTGCGGATCCGCACCGCCTCCGGGGTCACCTCGACGCACTCGTCCTCGCGACAGAACTCGAGCGACTGCTCCAGAGACAGGCGCCGGGGCGGGATCAGGCGCTCGAGCTCCTCCGCGGTCGAGGAGCGCACGTTGGTGAGCTTCTTCTCTTTCGTGATGTTGACGTCCATGTCGTCTGAGCGGCTGTTCTCACCGACGATCATGCCCTCGTAGACCTCGGTCGTCGGCTCCACGAAGAGCGCGCCGCGCTCCTGCAGGTTGAACATCGCGTACGTCGTCGCGGCGCCCGAGCGATCAGCGACAAGCGACCCGGTCGGCCTGGTCGAGATCTCACCGAACCACGGCTCGTAGCCCTCGAAGACGTGATGGGTGATGCCGGTGCCGCGCGTGTCGGTCAGGAACTCGGTGCGGAAGCCGATGAGCCCACGGGCCGGCACCAGGAACTCCATCCTGACCCAGCCGGTGCCGTGGTTGGTCATTTGCTCCATCCGGCCCCGGCGCACCGCGAGCAGCTGGGTGATCGTGCCGAGGTACTCCTCAGGGCAGTCGATCGTGAGGCGTTCGACGGGTTCGTGCAGCTTCCCGTCGACCTCGCGGGTCACCACCTGCGGCTTGCCCACCGTGAGCTCGTAGCCCTCGCGTCGCATCGTCTCGACCAGGATCGCGAGCGCCAGCTCGCCGCGGCCCTGCACCTCCCACGAGTCGGGGCGGTCGGTCGGCAGCACGTTGATCGACACGTTGCCGACCAGCTCCTTGTCGAGCCGCTCCTTGACCAGCCGGGCGGTGACCTTCGCACCCTTGACCCGCCCGGCGAGCGGCGAGGTGTTGGTGCCGATCGTCATCGAGATGGCCGGCTCGTCGACCGTGATCAGCGGCAGCGCGGCGGGTTCGTCCGGGTCGGCGAGTGTCTCCCCGATCATGATCTCCGGGATGCCGGCGACGGCCACGATGTCGCCCGGCCCGGCGGACTGCCCGGACACTCGCTCCAGCGCGTCGGTGACGAGGAGCTCGGTGATCTTGACCCGTTGGGTGGTTCCGTCGCGCCGCATCCAGGCCACCTGCTGGCCCTTCGTGAGCTCGCCTTGGTAGACCCGACACAGCGCCAGCCGCCCCAGGAAGGGAGAGGCGTCGAGGTTGGTGACATGGGCCTGCAGTGGTGCGCCGTCGACGTACGTCGGTGCGGGGATGGCGTCGATGATCGTGCGGAACAGCGGTTCGAGGTCGGGGCTGTCGGGCATCGTGCCGTCGGCTGGCTGCTGGACAGAGGCACGACCGGCCCTGGCCGAGGCGAAGACGACCGGGAAGTCCAGCGCGTCCTGGTCGTGCGTGTCATCGAGCAGGTCGAGGAACAGCTCGTAGGTCTCGTCGACGACCTCGCTGATCCGGGCGTCGGGCCGGTCCACCTTGTTGACGACGAGTACGACCGGAAGCTTCGCGGCGAGCGCCTTGCGCAGCACGAACCGGGTCTGCGGCAGCGGACCCTCGGAGGCGTCGACCAGCAGCACGATCCCGTCGACCATCGACAGTCCACGCTCGACCTCGCCACCGAAGTCGGCGTGTCCGGGCGTGTCAATGATGTTTATGGTCAGAGGTCCGTCGGTGGCTGCCGGTCCGACATACCGAACCGCGGTGTTCTTGGCCAGGATCGTGATGCCCTTCTCACGCTCGAGGTCGCCGGAGTCCATCGCCCGCTCGTCGACGTGCTGGTGCTCGCCGAACGCACCGCTCTGCCACAGCATGGCGTCGACGAGGGTGGTCTTGCCGTGGTCGACGTGGGCGACGATGGCGATGTTGCGCAGGTCGCCGCGGACGGCCATTGGCTGGGCGTGGGCAGACATGGGCGAGCGAGAGTCCTGTCGAGCGTGGGTACGTCGGTCGAGCGCCGACGCGCCGATCCTACCGAGGCCACAGAGGCCCGAGCGAATCCCGTCGCGGAGAGCTACTCCTGCTCGAGGTAGAGCGAATCCACCAGCTCCCGGAGCTCCTGCACGGTTGCCCTAGGCGTCTCCGGGAACCAGGTCTGCTCGATGGCGACGACGGCGCTGTCGAGCTCGACCAGCCACAGGTCGTGAAGCTGTCCGCTGTGCGCATGCCCGCTGCCGATGACCTCATCGAAGGCACGCCAGAGTCTCAGCCCGCCATCGTTGCAGGAGCTGATCTCGGAGCGCTGGGGTCCTTGTAGTCGCAGGTGCACGGCTGGGTAGCCGAGCATCTCTCCCTGGGACGGCGCCTGGAGGACGATCATCTGCTCCAAGTCGGCTAGGGCGGTGGCGATTGCCATCGGGTTGCTGACTTCACGCCATCCCTGTGTTGTGTCGCAGGCGTCACGCGGCAGCGACTCGAGGTCTGTGATCAGCACCTCGGCCGTCGACCGGAGATCTGAGCCCTTGTTGGTCCAGGACCCGAAGTGGATCCAGTCCTTGCCTGGCGCCACGAAGCCCACGGCGGTGATCGACCCCGGGATCGTCAGCTGCGTGAGGTAGTCGCCACCGGGGCGGAGTGGCTGCTCTGCTGGTGTGCAGCAGGTGAGCACCGAGGGGGACTCCGGTGCGTACCGAAGCACCGTCGGTGGTCGGCCTCCGGTTTCGGCGGGCGACGTCGGGGTGTTGGTGACCGGATCGGAGGCGCTCTGATCGTTGTCCTGCAGGGCGAGCCCGGCGACAGCCACCACTGCTGCGGCGCTGGCGGCGACGCTCGCGACCCTGATAGTCCTCGTCCGCCGCGCCCGGTGGCGGATGGCGTCGAGATCCGGCGGGTCGGGCATGGCGTGCGAGGCAACGTCGTGGGCGGCGGTGCGGAGAAGCTCGTCGAGGTTCATGTGTGCTCGCCTCCTGCTGCGAAGGAGTGCTCGATGCCGAGACGTGTCTCAAGCGCTCGCCGGGCGCTGTTCAAGTGGCTCTTCACGGTGCCTTCGGCGACGCCGAGTACGTCGGCGATCTCCGCCTGGGTCAGGTCCTCGTAGTAGCGGAGCACGACGACGGCACGCTGGCGCGCGGGAAGCGCCAACACCGCGTCCCACACCGATGCGGACTCGGCCACGGAGTCATCGAACCCGGGCGCCAGCTGATCCCGGTAGAACTCGGTTGGCAGCTCCGACGTCGAGCGACGCCGCCACCACGAGGTCGCCTGGTTGGTCATGATCGTCCTGGCGTAGGCCGCCGGGTGGTCCATGCGCATGATGCGCGGCCACGACAGGTACACCTTGGTCAGCGTGGCCTGGGCGAGGTCCTCGGCAAGCTGGTGGTCGCCGGTGAGCAGGAAAGCCGTGCGATACAGCCGAGGCCACTGGGCAGCGGCGAAGGAGCTGAACTCCGCTTCGTCCTGCTGCTTCACCCGGCACCCCCTGAGGGCCTCTGACCGACGTTATGCAGGATGAACGCCGCCAGTCAGCCGATTCGTTCAGTCCGCGACCCAGAAGGTTCCGCCGGCGCGGCGGGTGGCGCATGATGTGCTCGGCGCCGAAGCTCGCCGGCACGTGGGTGTCGAATCCGGTGCGGGCCATTCGTCAGCAAGGCAACCGAACACAACGAAGGGGGCCCAAGATGGCTCAGTACATGTTCCTGCTCTACGACAACGAGTCCTGGTACGACGACATGTCGCCGGACAAGTGGAACGAGGCGATGAAGCTGCACGGGGAGTTCGCCGAGGCGGTGGAGGCTGCCGGCGCGCGCATCCTGGGTGGCGAAGCACTCGAGCGGTCCACCACCGCCACGACTGTCCGGCGTGACTGGGAGAACCTGGCCGCCGAGGCGGTCGTCAGCGACGGTCCGTTCATCGAGACGAAGGAGGCGCTCGGCGGTTACTACGTCGTCGAGGCCAGGGATCTCGACCAAGCCCTCGAACTGGCGAAGATCTGCCCCTCCGCCGTCACCGAGGTGCGCCCGGTCATGGACACCAGCGGCAGCGCCGGCTGATCCGTGCCGGACGCGCGCGAAACCGCGCGCCTTGTCGAGGAGGCGCATCGTCGCCACTGGGCCACGGTCCTGGCTGCGACGGTGCGCCTCACGCGGGACATCGACCTCGCCGAGGACTGCACCCAGGACGCCTACGTGCAGGCGCTGCGCACGTGGCCCGACAACGTCCCGGACAACCCACCCGGCTGGCTCACGACCGTCGCCCGACGGAAGGCGCTAGATCGGATGCGGCGCGACCAAACACTGCTGCGCAAACTGCCACTGCTGATCGTCGAGGACGGGCAGGGCGCGAGCGACGAGGCGCCAGCCGACCCGCTGCGGCTGACCTTCACCTGTTGCCACCCGGCGTTGAGTCGGGATGCCCAGCTGGCGCTGACGCTGCGACTGATGTGCGGCCTCACCACGGCCGAGATCGGTCACGTGCTGCTCACCAAGGAGAGCGCCATCGCAGCCCGCATCACCCGGGCGAAGCACAAGATCGCACGGGCCGGCGTGCCCTTCCGGCTGCCGCGCGACGACGAGCTGCCGGCTCGCCTCGACACGGTGCTGACCGTCGTACACCTGGCCTACACCGCGGGCCACACGGCGGTGGGGTACGACCTGATCCGGCCGGACCTGACGCAGCGGTCGGTCGGCCTGGCGCGGATGCTCGTCAGGCTGCTGCCCGAAGCGCCCGAGCCACGCGGCCTGCTGGCGCTGCTGCTGTTCGCGGAGGCGCGAGGCGAGACAAGACTCGGACCGGCGGGTGACCTCGTGCTGCTCGCCGACCAGGATCGGAGCCGCTGGGACCGCGCCCTCGTGCATGAGGGCCTTGCCCTCGCCACGCAGGCGCTGCGTGGGGGGCACGGTCGCTTCGCACTCCAAGCCGCCATCGCGGGTCTGCACATGAGCGCCCCGTCCTGGGACACCACCGACTGGCTCCAGGTCGTGCACATGTACGACGCCCTGCTCACCCGCTGGCCGAGCCCCGTCGTGGAGCTCAATCGGGTGGCAGCGGCCAGCCTCGTCCCGGATGCCGATCTGATCCAGGCGCTCGCCGATCTCGACAGGCTGGCCGACGAGCCGGCGCTGGCGCGCTACCCCTACCTGGCCGCCACCAGTGCCGACGTGCTCGCGCGGCTGGGCCGCTCCAGGGAGGCCCGATCGGCGTACGACGAGGCGATCACCCTCAGCGCCAACGAGACCGAACGGCGCTTCCTCATCGGCCGCCGGGACGGCTGACCAAGCCCGTGCACGCGGAAGGATCCGGCTCTCAGCCAGCCCGGGCCGGCTAGGAGTCGGATCCTGGCAAGGAGTCAGGTGACGCGGTGCACCTTGTGCTGGGCCGCCTGGGCACGCGGCCGGATCACGAGCTGGTCGACGTTGACGTGCGAGGGGCGGGTCGCCACCCACGCCACCGCGTCGGCGATGTCTTCGGCGGTGAGCGGGTCGGGCACTCCGGCGTACACCGCGTCCCGCTTGGCCTGGTCGCCGCCGAAGCGCACCAGCCCGAACTCCTCGGTCTGCACCATCCCGGGCGCGATCTCCGTGACGCGGATCGGCTGGCCGAGGAGCTCGAGCCGGAGGGTCTCGGTCATCACCGCCACGCCATGCTTGGCCGCGGTGTACCCGCCGCCGCCTTCGTAGGCGACGTGCCCCGCCGTCGAGCCCATGTTGATCACCACACCGTCGCCGCCGGCGATCAGGGCCGGCAGCAGCGCCTGGGTCACCCGCAGCGTGCCGAGCACGTTGACCTCGTACATCGCCCGCCAGTCGTCCGGGTCGGCGTCGGCCACCTCCGCGGCCCCGAACGCTCCGCCGGCATTGTTGACCAGGACGTGGCAGCTGTCGCCGACGCTCTTGGCCAGCCGGCGTATATCGTCTGGGCTCGTCACGTCGCAGCCCACCGCGTTGCCGCCGATCTCGGCAGCAAGCGCCTCGACTCGGTCGACGCGGCGCGCTGCACACCAGACCCGGAGGCCTGACCCCGCCAGAGCCCGGGCGGTCGCCGCTCCGATGCCGCTGCTGGCTCCTGTCACGACCGCCACCCGTTCATTCGTCACGACCGTCATCCTTTCATCCGGGCAGCAACTCGCCCGCGGGTGGCGGAATGCGGGAGACTCTGAGGTCGTTGCCATCGGGTGACGGCGACCGCTTCGAGAGGTGGAGGCGTGATCAGACCCATCCTGGCGGAGTCGCCCGCAGACGTGGGTACGCCGCCTGCCGCCCCGCGGGTCACCAGGGTCGCCATGCTCAGCGTCCACACGTCGCCCCTCGACCAGCCGGGCACCGGAGACGCGGGTGGCATGAACGTCTACGTCGTCGAGCTGTCCCGACGGCTCGCAGCCGCCGGGGTGGAGGTCGACATCTTCACTCGCGCCACGTCCGGGCGGCTGCCTCCCGTGGTGGAGCTCGAGCCGGGCGTGCTCGTGCGACACGTGGTCGCCGGCCCGTTCGAAGGTCTGGACAAGGAGGAGCTGCCCGCCCAGTTGTGCACCTTCGCCCGCGACGTGCTGCGCACTGGGGCGGCCCACAGGCCCGGCCACTACGACGTGGTGCACTCCCACTACTGGCTGTCGGGCCAGGTGGGCGCCCTGGCCCGGGACCGCTGGGCGGTGCCGCTCGTGCACTCGATGCACACGATGGCGCGGGTCAAGAACCGGCGGCTCGCCGAGGGCGACGCCGCTGAGCCTGCGGCTCGCCTCATCGGCGAGCAGCAGGTCGTGGAGGCCGCCGACCTGCTCATCGCCAACACAGCCGACGAGGCCGCTCAGCTGACCGCGCTGTACGGCGCCGACCCAGAGCGTGTCGAGGTGGTGCACCCCGGTGTCGACCTCGCCATGTTCCGACCTGGTGACACCGCCATCGCCCGCGAGCGGATCGGGTTGCCGGCGGACGCGCTCGTGGTGTCGTACATCGGTCGGATCCAGCCTCTCAAGGCGCCGGATGTCGTCGTGCGCGCCGTCGCGGAGCTGCTCACCCGGCGGCCGGACCTGCGCGGTCGGCTCGTCGCGCCGATCGTCGGCGGCCCCTCCGGCTCCGGCCCTGGTGCGTCGTACGCGCTGGCCGACCTGGTGACCCGGCTCGGTCTCGACGACGTCGTACGGTTCGTCGACCCGGTGGACCAGCAGGTGCTGGCCGATCACTATCGCGCCGCCTCGGTGGTATGCGTGCCGTCGTACAACGAGTCCTTCGGACTGGTGGCCCTCGAGGCGCAGGCGTGCGGCACCCCGGTGGTCGCCGCTTCCGTGGGTGGGCTCACCACCGCGGTGCGCGACGGCGAGACCGGCGTGCTGGTCGACGGGCACCAGCCGGAGGACTACGCCCGGGTCTTCGAGCGGCTGTTGACCGCCCCCGGCGAGCTGGCCCGCCTGGGCACTTCAGGCGCCGCGCATGCGCAAGAGTTCGGGTGGGACAAGACGACCGCGCTGACCCGCGCCGCCTACGAGCGCGCCGCGCGACTCCGCCACGACGAGTCGCTGGCGGCGGTGCCGTCGTGACCAGGGAGGGGACGCGAGAGGACGTCGCCGCGGTCGTCCGGGAGGCGCTCGACGCCGCGGCCGTGCAGGCCACGGAGCCGCGTCCGGGCGAGTTCTTGTTCGACCTCCCCGGCGAGCGCAAGCTCTCCACACCCTGCCGGCTGGTCGTGGGCGAGCATGCCCTGTCGATCCATGCCTTCGTGTGCCGTGACCCGGACGAGAACCACGAGGCCGTGTACCGGTGGTTGCTGAATCGCAACATGAGGCTCTACGCCGTCGCCTTCGGCATCGACCACAACGGTGACATCTATCTCGACGGGCGGCTGTCACTGGAGGCGGTGACCGGACCGGAGCTCGACCGCATGCTGGGTGCGGTGCTGGCCTACGCCGACGAGTCCTTCAACACCATCCTCGAGCTCGGCTTCGCGTCGTCGATCCGCAAGGAGTGGGAGTGGCGGATCAGCCGGGGCGAGTCGACCCGAAACCTCGAGGCATTCCGCGGCTGGCTCGAGTCCTGAGACTTGTCAGAACCTCAGCGGGCTATGGCGTGTTGAGGTTCTGACAAGTCGTGGTCAGGAGACGGTGACCGAGATCGTGTGCCACCCGGAGGCGCCGTCGGGCACCGGGTCGGCCTCGTCGCCGGTCTGCGGCTCGCCCGTCCGGTCGGTCGCCCGCACCTGCAGCTCGTGCTCTCCCGGCTCCGCGTCCCATCGGAAGAGCCACTGGCGCCAGCTGTCAATGGTCGGGTCGCTGCCCAGCTCGGCCGACTCCCACGACCCGCCATCCACGCTCACCTCGACGGCAGTGACGCCTCGGTGCTGGGCCCAGGCCACTCCCCCCACGGCCACCTCGCCCGGGTCCAGCGTGCTGCCGTTGCTCGGTACGTCGATCCGCGACTGCGTCTTGATCTCGGCCTGCTCGGCCCAGCCGTTCTGGGTCCAGAACGCCTCGAAGTCGTCGAACCGAGTCACCTCGAGGTCCACCAGCCACTTGGTGGCCGACACGAAGCCGTAGAGGCCGGGCACGATCATCCGCACCGGGAAGCCGTGCTCGATGCTCAGCGGTTCGCCGTTCATGGCCACGGCGAAGAGCGCGTTGCGGTCGTCGGTCAGGGTGGCGAGCGGCGTACCACATGTCCATCCGTCCTCGGACGTGGTCTTCACCGCATCGGCGCCCTCCTGGACACCTGCCTCGGCCAGGACGTCGGCCACCCGTACGCCGGCCCAGCGGGCATTGCCGATGAGGTCGCCACCGACCTCGTTCGAGACGCAGCACAGGGTGACCCACGCCTGCACGAGTCCCCGGTCGAGGAGATCCTGGTAGGTCAGCGTCAGCTCGCGGTCGACCATCCCATGGATCCGCAGGCTCCAGTCCTTCGGCAGGATCTGCGGCAACGAGATGGCCGTATGGATGAGATAGAAGTCGTCCTGGTCGGTGATCCACGGGGCTATCCCACTGACCCCGAGCTCCGCGCCCTCGGGCGTGCGCGGCGACGGCAGCATCAGCCGGAGGTTGCGACGAGCCGCCTCCAGCGCCGCCCGGCCCTGGTGCAGCGCACGCCCCCACACGCCGACGGCCAGCGCCACCACGGTCACCCCGCCGGCCAGGGTGAGGAACTCGCGTCGGCTGCTGGCCGCCGTCGTCGCGGTCGCTGTCGCAGTCGCAGGCCCCTCCCGGGGGGCCCGAGCCACCAGGACGGCGAGCAGCACCATCGTCACGCCAGCCGACACCAGCACCGGGAGGTAGTCGTAGGGCGTCGTGATCAGCCGATCGTTGACCGCCATCCCCGCGACGACGCCGAGCGCGACCACTGCCGCATGCGCCGCCAGCACCGACCGAGTGGCGAGGACGCCGATGCCCATGGCGCACAGCAGCAGACCGATCAGGGTTCCGGCCACGAGCAGCGGCTTGTCAGCGGTGCCGAAGGTGGCGATCGCCCGCTCGACCACCGGACCCGGGGTCAGGTCGATGATCACCTCGGCCACCGCCACCAGGGGCGAGACGCGCTGGTGCAGCAGTCCGCTGACCAGCTCGGACACCGCAAGCCCGGCCGCGACTGCGACGACGCCGAGCAGCGCGCCCCAACGGCGCTTGGTGTGCATGTCTCGATGGTGCCGCAACCGGTGAAATGTCGAGGCGTCTTCGCGATCTCGCGTGGTGCGCCGCTCCCGGGACCGGCAGAACCTGCGTGGCACGCGAGATCACCGCGCGAAGGAAGCCGCGCCTGGAATCATCGGGGTATGGCGCCCATCAGCTCACCGAACGCGCGAGTCGGGATCGCCGTCGACGTGCACCCCCTCGTGCCCGGACGACCGCTGTGGGTGGCCGGTCTGTCCTGGCCCGAGTCGCCGTTCGGTCTGGCCGGGCACTCCGACGGTGATGTGGTGGCCCACGCGGCCTGCGACGCGTTGCTCTCCGCGGCCGGGCTCGGTGACCTCGGCAGCCAGTTCGGTACGTCGGCTCCGGAGTGGGCGGACGCCAGTGGTGTCTCGCTGCTCGGCGAGACGGCTGCGCGGCTGGCAGCTGCGGGCGTGCAGATCGGCAACGTCGCCGTGCAGCTGGTCGGCGAGCTGCCGCGGCTGGCTCCCCGTCGCGCGGAGGCCGAGCAGGTGCTCACCGCCGCAGCGGGGGCGAGCGTGACCGTCTCGGCGACGACCACCGACGGGCTCGGGCTCACCGGTCGCGGCGAGGGCTTGGCGGCCCTCGCGACGGCACTGGTCTGGGTCTGACTCGAGCTCAGCGCGCCAGCGCCTCGGCCAACTGCAGGTCGACCGCAGTGGTGATCTTGAAGCCCAGCGGATCGCCGTCGACCAAGACCACCCGGTGCCCGAGCCGCTCGACGAGGGTCGCGTCGTCGGTGGCATCTCCCGCCTGCGCCCGGGCGTGGGCGTCGACCAGCGCTTGCCGCACGAACCCCTGGGGCGTCTGGACGGCGCGCACGGTCGCTCGGTCCAGCGGCCCGCTGCCGGTGTCGTGCACGATCCGGAGGGTGTCAGCCACGGGCAGGACCGGTACGACGGCCACCGCCCCGCCGGTCAGTGCTTCGAGCACCCGGTCGACCACCGCAGCAGGCACCAAAGGGCGGGCGGCGTCATGCACCAGGACGTGGTCTATGTCAGAGGTGACGAGGCGCAGGGCGCGGTGCACCGACTGCTGACGCGTGCTCCCGCCGTGCACCGTCTCGACCCGGCACGGCAGGTCCGACAGCTCGCGCCGTACGTCGTCTGACCGACCCGTCGGGGTGGCCACCACGAGGAGGTCGACCGAGGGCGCCAGCACCTCAGCCGAGCGCCGCAGCAGACTTCGTCCGGCCAGCAGCCGGACCGCCTTGGGGTAGGTCGGCGTCGACCCGGTGCCGGCCAGTCGGGTCCCCAGTCCGGCGGCAGGGATGATCGCAGCGCGCGCAGCAGTCACCCGGACACCCTGTCACCGGTCGGACCACTCAGCACGGCCGAGGCCGTCATGGCAGTGCCTGACACGGCAGTGCCTGACAAAGAACAGCGCAGCAGAGAAAAGTGAAGACCCCGCCGGAGCGGGGCCTTCACGGTGTCAGGAGGCGAGCACCTCATCGAGGATGGTCTCTGCCTTGTCCTCGTTGGTGTGCTCTGCCAGGGCAAGCTCGGACACGAGGATCTGCCGGGCCTTGGCCAGCATCCGCTTCTCACCGGCGGACAGGCCACGCTCACGCTCGCGACGCCACAGGTCGCGCACCACTTCGGCGACCTTCATTACGTCGCCGGAGTGCAGTTTCTCCAGGTTGGCCTTGTACCGACGCGACCAGTTGGTCGGCTCCTCGGTGTGCTCGGCACGAAGCACGTCGAAGACCCGCTCCAGTCCGGCCTGGTCGACGACGTCACGAACACCGACGAGGTCGAGGTTGCAGGCAGGGACCCGGACGACGAGGTCGCTCTGAGCCACGATGCGGAGGACGAGGTAGAGCTTGTCCTCTCCTTTGATGGTGCGGGTCTCAATATTTTCGATGACGGCGGCCCCGTGATTCGGGTATACCACCGTTTCGCCGACCGTAAAAGTCATGTGTCAGCTACCCCTTTCCAGAAGTCCATGATAGCACGGCGGAGGCCCTGCCGGGACCGCGTTTGCCCAGGTCAGGGGGCAGATTCAGGTCTTGACAAATGGTCGTTCTCGTGCCTGCCGGCGGCTGCTACCCGGTCCGCGCGATGCCTCGCTAGGCTGTTCGTGCCGACCGTGCGCGCGGTCGTGAGCATCGAGGAGGACGCGTCATCGTGCGAGCCCGCAGTTCGGCCGTCGGCACCACCTCGTCCCGGTCGCGCCGCGCCACCGCCGCGGCCCTGATCGTGATCGGCGCGCCCGCGCTTGTCGGCTGCGGCGCCGGCTTCGACGCCCAGACCAACCAGGTGTACCAACCGGCGGCGGGCATCAACGACCGCTCCGGCGACGTCTACGTGCTCAACGCATTGGTGGTGACGGACGGGTCCGGCTACGGCACGGTGTCGGCGTCGCTGGTCAACAAGGCCGCCGAGGACGACGCGCTGGTCGAGGTGCAGGCAAGCCTGACCGACGGTACGGAGCTGGAGACCAACGATCTCGGTGCCGGGATCGAGCTCTTCCCCCAGGAGCTGGTGCGGCTCGCCGACGAGGGCGCGGTGCGGATCAGCAGCTCGGAGACGGCGCTCGAGCCCGACACCCAGGAGGAGGCCGGCGGCATCACGCCCGGGTCCTTCGTCAGCATCGTCTTCCTCTTCGAGCGGGGCGACACCGTCGAGCTCAACCTGCCGGTCGTCAACAGCACGCTCGAGGGCAACGAGTACTACGACGACATCCCGATCGGCCCACCAGCGGAGGAGCAGGCGGCCGGCTAGGCACGCGGTGGCTGCGCCTCAGACCCTGAGCGGTGCCTCGTACTTGTAGCCCAGACCGCGCACCGTCACCAGGTGGCGGGGATGAGCGGGATCCGGCTCGACCTTCGCCCGCAGCCGCTTGACGTGCACGTCGAGCGTCTTCGTGTCACCGACGTAGTCGGCGCCCCAGACCCGGTCGATCAGCTGGCCTCGGGTGAGGACCCGGCCGGTGTTGCGCAGGAACATCTCGAGCAGCTCGAACTCCTTGAGCGGCAGCTTGACCTCCGCGCCCGCCACCGTGACGACGTGTCGCTCGACGTCCATGCGCACCTCACCGGCCTCGAGGGTCGTCGATGCCGCGTCCGGCTCGATGCCGCGGCGCAGCACGGCTCGGATGCGGGCCACCAGCTCGCGGGGGCTGTAGGGCTTGATGACGTAGTCGTCGGCGCCCAGCTCCAGACCGACCACCCTGTCGACCTCGGCATCCTTGGCGCTGACCATGATGACCGGCACCGACGAGACCTGGCGTAGTCGGCGGCACACCTCGGTTCCCGGTATGCCGGGGAGCATCAGGTCGAGCAGCACGATGTCGGCACCGTGCCGTTCGAACTCCGCCAGGGCCTCGGGTCCGGTGCCGGCGAGCGCCACGTCGAAGCCCTCCTTACGCAACATGTACGAAAGAGCGTCGCTATAGCTCTCTTCGTCCTCAACAACGAGAACGCGGGTCACGAGACCTCCTGATGCTGGGGCGCGGCGGGAGCCGCTGACCGGGGCGGGTTGTCGAGGGGCGCTGCCGCAGCAGCTGCCGGGGGCTCCGCCTCGGTGGTCTCGCGGTGGTAGGCGGGCAAGGACATGGTGAAGGTGGAGCCTTGTCCCTGGACGCTCCAGACCCGCACCTCGCCGCCGTGCGTGGCGACGACATGCTTGACGATGGAGAGTCCGAGGCCGGTGCCTCCGGTGGCGCGCGCCCGGGCCGGGTCGACCCGGTAGAAGCGCTCGAAGATCCGCTCGATCTCCTCGGGGGGAATGCCCACCCCGTGGTCGGTCACCGCGATGTCGACAGTGTCGTCGTGCTCGACGGTCGCGACGGCGACGTGAGTGCCCTCGGGGCTGTACACCACGGCGTTCTCAACCAGGTTGCCGAGCGCCACGACCAGCTGCTCGGCGTCACCGACCACCTGCAGCCCGTGCTGGCCGGTGAAGGCGAGCTCCACTCCCTTGTTCGCCGCGTCGACCCGGATCCGGTCCAGGGCGCGCTCCACGACGGCGTCGACCGAGATCGGGTCGCTCTCGTCGAGCGGGTCGTCGCCCTGCAGCCGAGACAGCTCGATGATCTGTTTCACCAACCGGTTGAGTCGCTCGCTCTCGGTGCGCATCCGGGTGGCGAAGCGCTGCACGGCCTCGGGGTCCTCGGCTGCCTGGCCGACCGCTTCGGCGAGCAGCGTCAGGGCACCGACGGGCGTCTTCAGCTCATGGCTCACGTTGGCGACGAAGTCGCGGCGGATGGCGTCGACGCGGCGCTCCCTGGTGCGGTCCTCGACCAGCACCAGGATCAGCCGGCTGCCCAGCGGCGCCACCCGGGCGGCGACGTGCAGAGCCCGGCCGCGAGCCTGCGGCAGGACCAGCTCCTGCTCGCGGATCTGGCCGTCACGACGTACCTGGCGCACGAGGCCGAGCAGCTCCTCGACCTCGACCCGCGAGGCGCGCACCAGGCCGAGCGCGTGGGCGGGCGCGCTCGCCTTGAGCACCTCGTCGTCCGGTCCGACCACGAGGGCGGAGGAGCGCAGCACCGAGAGCACGATGGCGACGCCGGGAGGCACCAGGGGCTCGGGAGCCGTTGGCGGCATCCGGCCCTGGTCCCGCTCGCTGATCCGGAAGGCGAGCACCACCACCGCCCCGATCAGCAGGCCCACGGCGCCGCCGACCAGCGCAGCTATCGAAGGCTCCATGCCACCGATGGTACGCAGCGAGGTCCTGAGGTGAACGAATCGAAGTCCCAGGTAGAGGGCTTGTTTCGGGGACTGTTCACGCTGCGTTCACCGGGCTTTGCCTGCCCTTCACCGCGGGATGGTTACGGTGGGCAGCATGCGAGAGCAATACCAGCAGCAGCTTGACCACGTCCTCCACGAGCTTGTCGAGATGACAGGTGTGGTCCGCGCCGCACTCAGCACCGCGACCACGGCGCTCCTCCAGCCCGACGCGTCCGCGGCCGAGAGCGTCATCAGCGGCGACGCCGCGATCGACACCCTGCGGGAGCAGATCGAGGAGGAGTCGTTTGAGATCCTGGCCCGTCAGCAACCGGTCGCCGGTGATCTGCGGCTCATGGTCGCCTCGCTGCGCATGGTGTCCGACCTCGAGCGGATGGGTGACCTCGCGGTCCACGTGGCCAAGGTCGCCAGGCTGCGCTACCCGACCAAGGCGGTGCCGGAGGTGCTGGTGCCGACCATCGCCGAGATGGCCCGGACCGCCGACAGCATGATCGCCAACGCTGCCACGATCGTCGCGACCCGCGACGTCGACGCGGTGACCGAGCTGGAGGAGTCCGACGACACCATGGACCAGCTGCGAAGGTCCATGTTCCGGATCCTGCTGAGTGACGCCTGGGACGAAGGTGTCGAGCCCGCCGTGGACATGGCGCTGCTCGGGCGCTACTACGAGCGCATCGGTGACCACGCGGTGTCCCTGGGCCGGCGCGTCGTCTTCCTCGTCACGGGCGAGCACCCCGTCTCGGTCTGACACGTCGGCTCACGATCGCCCGGATCGGATCGCTCGGCACGACGCTACGCTGCCGGTATGACGCAAGCGCGCTACCGGCTCGTGCTGCTTCGGCACGGCGAGAGCGACTGGAACGCCAAGAACCTGTTCACCGGCTGGGTCGACGTCGGTCTGTCGGAGAAGGGCCGGGCCGAGGCGGTCCGCGGTGCCGGGCTCCTCGCCGATCGCAACGTGCTCCCCGACGTCCTGCACACGTCGGTGCTGCGGCGGGCCATCCAGACCGCGCAGTTGTGCCTGGACCAGTGCGACCGGCACTGGCTCCCGGTGCGGCGTTCGTGGCGGCTCAACGAGCGGCACTACGGCGCCCTCCAGGGCAAGGACAAGAAGGCAACGATGGAGGAGTTCGGCGAGGAGCAGTTCATGCTCTGGCGCCGATCCTACGACGTACCCCCGCCCCCTCTCGATGACGACGACGAGTACAGCCAGGTCGGCGACGCTCGGTACGCAGCGCTACCCGATGAGCTGATGCCGCGCACCGAGTGCCTGGCCGACGTCGTGCACCGGATGCTGCCCTACTGGTATGACGCCATCGTCCCCGACCTACGCGGCGGCCAGACCGTCCTGGTGGCGGCGCACGGCAACTCCCTGCGCGCACTGGTCAAGCACCTGGACACGATGACGGAGGACGCCGTGGTCGGCCTGAACATCCCCACCGGGATCCCCCTGCTCTACGACCTCGACGCGGACATGCGACCGGTGACTCGCGGCGGTGAGTACCTCGACCCCGACGCTGCCGCCGCCGCCATCGAGGCGGTCAAGAATCAGGGCCGCTGAATCGTCGTACCGCGCTGCGCCGACGTGGTCTTGACTCATCGGCAATCATCGAGGCATGGCCACCCGCATGTCGCACCACTGGAAGTCGGTCCTGCAGGAGCTCCGGTTCGAGCCCGTTCATCGCCGGATCCGTTGCCTCGTCGATGGAGCCACCATCGTCGACAGCACTGCCGCCATGCTGGTGTGGGAGCCGAAGCGGGTCGTCCCCTGGTACGCCGTGCCCGCCGCGGACATCGATGCCGAGCTGGTGGACGAGGGGTCCGCGGACTCCGCGCCCGACTCGCAGGCGCCGGTGCTGTCGCCCACCTTGCCTGGGCACACCACGCCGGGCAGTGCGGTGACCCTGCGCCGCGGCGACGTCGTGCTCGAGCGGGCCGGTTTCCGACCGGACGAGCCAGCCCTGAACGGCCGGGTCGTCCTGGACTGGGGACGGTTCGACTGGGTCGAGGAGGACCAGCCCGTTATCGGCCACCCGCACGACCCCTACAGCCGGATCGACGTGCTGCGCTCGGATCGGCACGTGGTGGTGTCGGTGGCCGGACAGGTCGTGGCCGAGAGCCGTCGTCCGTCCGTGCTCTACGAGACCAACCTGCCGCCCCGGTGGTACCTGCCGCGTGACGACGTGCGGATGGACCTGTTGGAAGCCAGCGAGACCGTGACGACCTGCGCGTACAAGGGCCACACCGTGCATTTCTCCGTGGTCGACCGCGGCAGTGCGGGTCGTGACGTGGCCTGGTCCTACGAGGACCCGTTGCACGACGCCGCCCCGATCGGCGGGATGGTCTGCTTCTACAACGAGCTGACAGATCTGACCATCGATGGGGTGCTGGCTTCCCGGCCGCGGACTGAGTGGTCGCGCCCGGACACCGAGGCGTGAGGCCCGGCCAGCGGGTGACGACGACAGCGACCACGGAGCTGGGCGACGCCACCGACCAGGTGGGCAATGCCGCGTTCGTCCGGTGGGCCAGTGCCGCGGACTTCTCAGCCGGGGTCTTCGACGGTACGGCGATCTCGGACGACGGACTCGTCATGGGTATCGGGTCGACCACCGCCGACTATCTCGACCCGTTTGGCGATGGCACGACGACGACGTACGACGTCGCGACCTGGACATCGCCCGAGATCGAGCCCGGCTTCGAGGTGACCGGACTGGTGGCGTCGTGGAACGCCCGTACGCCGGACGGCTCGTGGATCGAGGTCAGCACCTCCGGCGTCGCCGACGACGGACAGGACGCCAAGGAGTATGTGCTCGGCCGGTGGTCCGAGGACACCTCGACCATCCACCGGACCACGGTCGGCGCGCAGGGCGACGAGCTGGCGAGCATCGACGCCGACGAGCTGATCGCGCGACCTGGCCGCTCGCTGACGACGTACCGGCTGATCGCCCGGCTCTACCGCCGGCGCGGCAGCGTCGGGACCCCGAGCGTGCGCCTGCTCGGCGTGATCGCCACACGTCCGGCGGCGCGGCCGACGCGAGCCGAGCCGAGTCCGTGCGGCGGTGCGTGGGGGATGGTGCTCGATGTGCCGGCCTACTCGCAGGAGCTGCACCGGGGCGAGTACCCGGAGTACTCCGGGGGCGGGGCGGCATGGTGCAGCCCGACCTCCACGTGCATGGTCATGTCGTCGTGGGGTCGGCTGCCGCCGCCCGCGGACTATGCGTGGGTCGAGCCGTCGTACGCAGATCCGTGGGTCGACTTCGCCGTGGCCGCGACGTACGACTGGAGCTATCAGGGCGCGGGCAACTGGGCGTTCAACACGGCCTTCGCTGCCCGGTACGGGTTGGAGGCGTTCGTGACGAGGCTGCGCTCGCTGACCGAGGCGGAGCGCTTCATCGCCGCTGGGATCCCGCTGGTGGTGTCGGTCTCCTTCGGCCGGGACGAGCTCGACGACATCGAGTACGACAGCGACGGTCACCTGATGGTGCTGGTGGGCTTGACCTCCGTCGGCGACGTGGTGGTCAACGACCCCGCGTCCCGGCTCGTGGCCAGCAACGAGGGGGTGCGGCGCGTCTTCGACCGGCTGCAGTTCGAGAACGTCTGGGTGCCGCGCTCAGGGGGCCTCGTGTACGTGATCCGCCCGGACGACGTACCGCTGCCGCCTCCTCCTCCCGAGCCCAACTGGTGAGGGCCAGCGGCGGCCAGCCTCCCTTCACCAATTCGTGTGGCGGGCAGCCGCCGGCAGCCGCCGGTTGGCCGGGTGGATGACGTAGACGACGCCACCTGTCCGGTCGATCCACGCGTTCTCGAACTGGCCGCGACGATAGACCCGCCGCACCCTGTCGTTGGTGGCGCCGGCGGGATCGTTGACGACGACGCGGCCACGGTCGGTGAAGCCGCGGATCACGACGACGTGGCCGTCGGTCGACGAGATGGGGGCTCCGTCGAGCTCGCCGCGGCCGAAGGCGATGGAGGCGACGAGGGGGATCCCGGCTCGGATGAAGAGCTCCGCCTCGCGAAGTGAGCGCAACCGGGTGACGAAGGCGTCGAGACGGAACCTACTCGCGTAAGCCGTGTTGAACGGCCAGTTGCCGGCGCCGTCGTAACCCCAGGCGAACGTCTCCCGAGCGGCGTGGTCGACCCAGGGGTCGGCATAGTCGTCGTCCACCCAGGCGTACTGGCGCGGGGTGGGGCCGCGGCCGTAGAAGGCGAGCACCATCGAGGTCGACGTGGGGCTGCACCAGGCTCGTCCGCCGCCGTCGTACTGCGGGTACTCGCCGCGGTGGATCATCTGGGAGTAGCGCGGCACCCGCAAGGAGCGCCCGTCCGACCCGCCGGGCTTGCTGGTCGCCCAGTCTCGGTTGGGGATGCGCGAGGCCATGGCTCCGATCATGCGCAGCGTGGGGGTCCTGGCGGTGCCGGACCGTCGCATCAGGGTCACCCGCAGCTGCCACGACGAGAGCGTGGCGCGGCGCTCGGTCACGAGCGTGTCGACGGCGACGCGTGTCACGTCATCGTGTTGCGCGCCGAGCGACATCCGGTGGAAGGCCGTCCGGTGCGATGCCCACCGACCGAGGCTGTCCCATGACGACAGGGTGCCTCGCGGGGTGCGGCCTCGAGCGGAGACCTCGATGAACGTCTTCTTGGGTGTCGACGCCTGCCACGAGGCGATCAGCTCGGTCAGTCCGAAGCCCGGCCGCACCCACGGCGAGTACCAGCGGGCGCGGTCGTAGCGCAGTCGCCCGGTGCTTCCGTAGGGATCGCGGTACGTCGTCCGGCTCGGATTGCGGCCGATGACGAGTCCGCCGTCGAGTCGCGCGTGCTCGAACCTGCCATCGCGCATGCCCGGCGCCCACCAACGCTTTACGGCGATCTGCTTGCGTGCCTTGGCGGCCGGGGTTGTGTTCGCAGCGCGCGGCTGGGCAGCCGTGGTCGCCAGGGCAGCAGATCCCGCCGGCCCCGTGGTCGGCCCCACCGTCGTACCCACCGCGAGCACGCCCGAGATGACCGCCGTGGCACAGCGACGTGCGCGAGCGGTCCGTCGAGGGTGGTGGGCAGGTCCACGGCGCTTCGGAAGGTGCATGACGCCTTACTCTACGGAGCGATTTGTCGTTTTCACCGGATCCACGCCCGGTCGATACCCTGTCCGGGTGACCCTGCACCTCCACGACACCGCCACCCGCGAGACACGCGCCTTCGTGCCCGTCGAGCCGGGCCGCGTCGGGATCTACCACTGCGGGCTGACCGTGCAGGGCCCTCCGCACATCGGCCACATCCGCAAGGAGGTGGTCTTCGACATCCTGCGCCGGTGGCTCGAGCACAGCGGGTACGACGTCACGCTCGTCGCCAACCTCACCGACATCGACGACAAGGTGCTCGCCAAGGAAGCGGAGCAGGGCCGACCGTGGTGGAGCATCGCCTACGCCAACGAGCGCGCGCTGCACGCGGCCTACGAGGTGCTCGGCTGCCTGCCGCCGACGTACGAGCCGCGCGCCACCGGCCACATCCCCGAGATGGTGGAGATGATCGCCGCGCTGATCGAGCGGGGCCACGCGTACGCAGCGGCGGACGGCTCCGGGGACGTGTACTTCGACGTACGATCCTGGCCGGCGTACGGCGAGCTGAGCAACCAGCGGGTGGACGACATGGAGCCCGCGGCGGATGCCGACCCGCGCGGCAAGCGGGACCCACGCGACTTCGCCCTGTGGAAGGGCTTCAAGAAGGAGACCGAGCCCGAGACGGCGGCGTGGCCGTCGCCCTGGGGGCCGGGCCGTCCGGGCTGGCACCTGGAGTGCTCGGCGATGGCGGGCAAGTACCTCGGCGACGAGTTCGACATCCACGGTGGCGGACTCGACCTACGCTTCCCGCACCACGAGAACGAGATCGCGCAGTCGCAGGCGGCCGGGAGGCCGTTCGCGCGGTACTGGATGCACAACGCCATGGTCAACCTGGCCGGGGAGAAGATGGCGAAGTCCGTCGGGAACTTCATGCTCGTGAGCGAGGTGGTCAAGCGGGTGCGGCCGATCGTGCTGCGTTACTACCTGGCCGCGCCGCACTACCGGTCGATCATCGAGTTCAGCGAGGAGTCGCTGCAGGAGGCGGCTGCTGCCTTCGCCAGGATCGAGAACTTCGTCCTTCGAGCAACCGAGCTGGTCGGCGTTGTCGACCTTTCCGGCGGTGAGATCGCGACGGACTTCGTGGCGGCGATGGACGACGATCTCGGTACACCGGCCGCTCTCGCGGTGGTGCACGACCTGGTGCGCGAGGGGAACAAGCTGCTGACGGGTGGCGACTCCGAGGCGCTGCGCGCCAATCTCGCCTCGGTCCGCGCGATGCTCGGGCTGCTCGGCCTGGACCCGCTTGACGAGATCTGGGGACGGCCCCGCGGCGATGCCCGGCTTGTGGGCGCGGTCGACGTGCTCGTGCACGGCCTCCTCGAACAGCGCCAGCAGGCCAGGGCGGCTCGGGACTACGCTGCGGCCGACGCCGTACGCGACCAGCTCAAGGCGGCAGGCATCGAGGTCGAGGACACGCCCCAGGGCCCCCGCTGGACGATCGAGGACTGACCGACATGGCAGGCAACAGCAAGCGTCAGGGCGCCGTGCGCAAGAAGAGCCGGGGCAAGTCGACGGTCGGCTCCGGTGGCCAGCGGCGCAAGGCTCTCGAGGGCAAAGGTCCGACTCCGAAGGCAGCCGAGCGCGAGGGGCACAAGGCGCACCGTGCGGCCCGATCTCCCCAGAAGTCGGGATCGCGGTCCCCGCAGCAACGCCAGCAAGGCTCCTCCCGCAGTGGCCGCCGCGGCCCGGCGACCGCCGAGTGGGTCGCCGGTCGCAACTCGGTTGTCGAGGCGCTGGAGGCGCGCATCCCGGTCACGACCATGTACGTCGCCGAGCACACCGAGCGCGACACCCGCCTCCGGGACGCGTTCCGCATGGCCGCTGACCGAGGCATCGCCACCCTCGAAGTCACCAAGGGCGAGCTCGATCGGATGACTGATCGCGCCGTACACCAGGGATTGGCGCTGAAGGTGCCCGCTTACGAGTACGCCGACCCCGCCGACCTCGTCGACCTGGCTCGGGACGCTGCGGCGGCGCCACTGATCGTGGCGCTCGACGCGGTGACCGATCCACGCAACCTCGGCGCCGTGGTGCGATCTGCGGCTGCCTTCGGCGCGCATGGGGTGGTCGTGCCCGAGCGCCGTGCCGCGGGGATGACGGCCAGCGCCTGGAAGACCTCGGCGGGGGCGGCAGCCAGGCTGCCCGTCGCGAGGGCCACCAACCTCACCCGCACCATCAACGCCTACAAGCAAGACGGCCTCATGGTCGCTGGGCTTGACGCGCACGGGGAGATCGGGATCGCCGACCTCGACCTGGCGACCGAGCCGCTCGTGCTGGTGATCGGCAGTGAGGACAAGGGGCTGTCTCGGCTGGTGAAGGAGGCCTGCGACCTGCTGGTGCGGATCCCGGTGGCGGCCACGACCGAGTCGCTCAACGCCGGTGTGGCAGCAGGCATCGCGCTGTACGAGATCGATCGTCGCCGGCACTCGTGATGGCCTGACCCGACGCCCGCCCGCCAGCCCGAACCGACAACGAGATGTGCGAGAACGAGGAGCCTCATGCCTGTTGAACGACTGCTCCCGACAGACGAGGCGTACGACCTCCTCGATCTGGTCCGCGAGATCGCGGCCGAGCAGCTGGCGCCTCGCGTCGACCAGGCAGAGGCGGCGGGGGAGTTTCCGCGCGACGTGTTCCACCTGCTCGGCCAGACAGGCCTGCTGTCGTTGCCGTTCGGCGAGGCGGACGGGGGCGGTGGCCAACCCTACGAGGTCTATCTTCAGGTGCTCGAGGAGATCGCGACCGCGTGGATGAGCGTCGCCGTCGACGTCTCCGTGCACACGTTGTCGTCGTCGGCGCTGGCCAACTTCGGGACGGCCGACCAGCGAGCGCAGCTGCTGCCCGGGATGCTCGGTGGGGCCCAGCTCGGTGCGTACGCACTGTCCGAGCCGCAGGCCGGGTCCGACGTCTCCGCGATCACGACGAAGGCGGTTCGCGACGGCGACGACTACGTCGTGACCGGCACCAAGGCGTGGATCAGTCACGGTCCGCACGCCGACTTCTGGCTTCTCTTCGCCCGCACGTCGGCTGAGCCGCGACGTGGGCTGTCCGCCTTCCACGTGCCCGCCGGGACCGAGGGTGTCGACTTCGGTGCCCCCGAAAAGAAGATGGGGATGACCGCTTCGACGACCACTCAAGTGATCTTCGAAGGTGCTCGGCTACCCGCTGCACTGCGCATCGGCGAGGAGGGGCAGGGGATGGCGATCGCCCTGTCCGCGTTGGACTCCGGCCGGCTCGGTATCGCCGCATGTGCGACGGGTCTCGCCCAGGCCGCATTGGATCTCGCGGTCGGCTATGCCAACGAGCGGCAGCAGTTCGGGCGGGCGATCGGGGAGTTCCAGGGACTGCAGTTCCTGCTGGCCGACATGGGGGCGGCAGTCGAGTCGGCCCGGGCGACGTACCTGCACGCCGCTCGGCTGCGCGATGCCGGCCGAGCCTTCAGCCGACCGGCATCGGTGGCCAAGCTGGTGGCGACGGATGCGGCCATGAAGGTGACCACCGACGCGGTGCAGGTGCTCGGCGGCTACGGGTACACACGGGACTTCCCGGCCGAGCGGTACATGCGGGAGGCGAAGGTGACCCAGATCTTCGAGGGCACCAACCAGATCCAGCGCATTGTCATCGCCCGCAGCCTGCTGCGCGGCTGAGGCTAGCGCGCGATCTCGCGTCGTCCGCAGGATCCGGCTGCCGGAGGCTCTGCGTACGACGCGAAATCGACACACCTCCCCGCTCGAGACAGACGCCCAGCCGAGTCCAGGCCAGGTATCACGGGTGAGCCAGGGCGCTCCTCCCTCCATCAAGCAGCCGACAGCACGACGGGATCGATCCGGGGGGAGGACGACCATGACACAGCAGATCCACGAGACGGCCCGCCGACCGACTCATCGAGTCACAGGGGCCATCCTCGGATGTCCGGAGTGCGCCGCCCCGGCCGAGGTCGAGTGGACGACCACGCTGCAGTCGACCGACGGGTGCGTCGAGCACCTCAAGATCCAGTGCATCAACCGGCACTGGTTCTTCCTCACCGGCGACCACGTGCCGGGATGGTGACGGGTACCAGCTCGTCGCCGAGGTCTTCGATCGGCTCCACCTTCAACACCGTGCGGATGTAGTCGCGCGCCGTCTCGAAGATGTCGACCTCCTGTCCCTCCAGCTCCGACAGGTACCACCTGTGCTCAAGGATCTCGTGGAACATCTCGGCGGGCTCGACCGTGGCCCGCACGTCGGGGGGCACCATCCGCATGATGGGTTCGAAGATCCGGGTCAGCCAAAGATGGGCGACCATGGCCGGGTCCTCGCCCTGCAGGTCGAAGTGCGCGGAGAACGCGTCGAGGTCGTTGAGCAGGCGGCGGGCCTGATTCTCCTCCACATCCAGCCCGGTGAGGCTCTGGAGTCGGCGCTGATGGTGTCCTGCGTCGACCACCTTGGGCTGGATCCGGATCGTCGCGCCATCCCAGTCGGTCACGATGTCGAGCTCGTCGACGTCGAAGCCGAGCTCGTTGAGGCGGGCAATCCGCTGCTCGATCCGCCACATCTCCTCTGTCGTGAAGTCCTCGACGCCGGTGAGCTCCGACCACAGCGCGTCGTACCGCTCCTGCAGCCCCTCGACAAGCTCGAACGGGTCGATCTCGTCGCCCATGAAGCCACCGGCTTGCAGGTCCATGGTCTCGGCGAAGAGGTTGCCCGTCGCGGTGTCGAGGTCATGCGCGCGCTGTCCGTTGCTGAGCTGCTCGTGCAGCTCGCCGGTCTCGGCATCGACGAGGTACGCCGCGAACTCACCGGCCGAACGGCGGAAGAGAGTGTTAGACAGCGAGCAGTCGCCCCAGTAGAACCCGCCCAGATGAAGTCGGGTCAGCAGCACGACCAGCGCGTCGACCAGCCGCGGCAGGGTGTCGGCTCGCACCCCGCGGGAGAAGATCTCTCGGTACGGCATCGAGTGCGAGAGGTGCCGGGTCACCAGGATCGGCTCGATCTCGTCGCCGTCGGGCGTCTCCCGGCCCAGCACGACACCGACAGGGTGGACGGCGGGAATGTTGATGCGGTGCAGATCGCGCAGCATGCGGTACTCGCGCCGGGCCATCGTCTCGCGGGTCTCCTTGAGCGCGAAGATGTCCCTGTCGACCCGGACGAAGCGAACGATGTGGCGCGACAGGCCCCGCGGCAGACCCACCATGAACGTCCCCTCCCACTCCTCGAGCGGCAGGTGCCAGGGCAGCGTCAGCAGATCGCGGTGCGGTGAGTTGGCGAGGATCTGCAGCGCCATCCTCCGATCCTTGCACCTAGCCCCGAAAACTCGAACATCCTGACCGGTCAACGGGAACAACCTGACCGGTCAACGGGAACAACCTGACCGGTCAACGGGAACAACCTGACGGGTCAACGGGAACAACCTGACCGGTCAACGGGAGGGGAGGGCGCGGGCCAGCTCGGGGAGGGCGGCGAGCTGCCGGTCCAGGATGCGGCGCGCCACCGACACCGACCCGACAAGCGGATGCAGCGTAAGCGCCTTGACCGCCAGCGCCTGGGAACCGGAGGCCGCGGCCGCGATGGTGGCGCGCTCGGTCGCCTTCTGGCAGGTGACCAGCCCGGCCGCAGCCAGGTCCAGCGGGCCGACGGGGAGCGGCCGCGGCCCGTCGGCATCCAGATGGCACGGGACCTCGACCACGGCGTCGTCGTCCAGGAAGTCCAGGGTCCCTCGGTTGGCGACGTTCAGCACCAGCGTCGTCGCGTCGTCCCGACTGACAGCGCGCATCACGGCGAGTGCGATGCGGTCGTAGCCACCGCCGTCGAGGTCGTAGGGGTCCCGCTCCCCGGAGTTGGTGACATCGCGGCTGTCCGCCATGTACGACGACTCGCGGGCCTGGCGGGTTCGCTCCCAGACGGCGTACGAGGAGCCGGCCGGCACTCGGGATCCGTCGCCCGCGGAGACGGCGGCGTCGTACAGCTCCCGCTGCTGGCGCAACAGCTGCTCGCCCCGCGTCTCGTCGGCGGCGCGCTCCGCGGCAAGGGCGTCGCTGCGGTAGTACCAGTACCAGAGGTACTCGTTGGGGATCGCGCCCAGCGTCTGGAGCCACTCCGCCCCGAAGAGCCGACCCTCCTCGATCTTGCCCAGCAGCCCGGGGTCGGCCAGCAGGTCGGGCAACCGGTCGATCCCGTCGACGCGCACCGAGCGCAGCCAGCCGAGGTGGTTGAGGCCGGCGTAGTCGAATTCTGCGGAGGCCCACTCGATCTCGAGGGCGCGGGCCACTCTGCGGAAGAGCCCGACGGGGGAGTCGCAGATGCCGATCACCCGGTCGCCCAGCCGCCCCCGCATCGCCTCGGTGACCATGCCGGCCGGGTTGGTGAAGTTGATGACCCAGGCCTCGGGCGCCTGGGCGGCGATCACGTCGGCGAGACGCAGCGCCTCAGGCACCGTGCGCAATCCATAGCAGACTCCGCCGGCGCCCGTCGTCTCCTGACCGATGACGCCCTCGGCCAGCGCCGCCCGCTCGTCGCAGATGCGGCCGGCGAGACCGGCGACCCGGATGGCGCTGAAGACGAAGTCGGCGCCACGCAGCGAGTCCGCGAGGTCGGTCGTCGTACGCACGGCTGGCGACGCCGGGCCGGCGGCGAGGTGCGCCAGCACATCCGAGACCACGGCCAGCCTGGACGGGTCGACGTCGTACAGCACCAGCTCGTCGACGCCGAGGTCAGGATCCTCGCGCAACGCCCGGAAGATCAAAGGGACGCGGAAGCCGCCGCCGCCGAGGATCGTCAGTCGCACGCCGTCTCCTTCACTTGTCCGACTCTGAGCGCGCCGTGGCGGGCTCACGCTCCGACGACTCGGGGTCGGGGGTGACCGTGCGGACCGCGGTGCCGTTGTCGGCGAACCGCTCCAACGTTGCCGGGTCGGCCCCCTCGGGGCAGATGAGTACGTCGACCGCCTCCGGACCGCACACCTTGGCGATGCCGCTGCCCGGGAACTTGTCCGCGCCGGCCAGCAGCACGACCTGCTCGGCGGCCTGGATCATCGCCTGCTTGATCGGCACCTCGACGTCGCTGGTGTCCCAGGACGACCCGTCGCGCTGCACTCCGGACGTGCCGAGGAAGAGACGTTGGGTGTGCAGCCGGGTCAGCGCGAGCTCGGTGAGGAAGCCGACAGTCGAGCGGTAGTTGCGGCGTACCGAGCCGCCCAGCAGCACCAGCTCGATCCCGGTGTCGTCGACGAGCGCCTCGAGCACGGCCAGGCTGGAGGTCACGACGGTGACCTCACGTCCACGGAGCCGAGACGCGACTCCGTGCACCGTGGTGCCGATGTCGAGCAACAACACGTCACCGTCGCTGACCAGGGATGCCGCGTCGTCCGCGATCGCGTCCTTGTCGGTGTGGGGCCGGGCGGCGACCTGGGCATACGGCGGCTCCGGGCTGGTGCGGCCGCGCACCCCACCACGCACCCGGTTGACCGCCCCCTGCTGGGCCAGCCAGGTCAGGTCCCGGCGGACGGTGGCTTCGCTGACGCCGAGCTCGCGCGCGAGCTGGCGGACCTCGGCGACACGCTCGGTGCGGAGCACCTCGAGGATCCGGTCATAGCGCCGCTCGGCCAGCACGACCACACAGTATCAGTCAACTTCGATCAACTCTTGCCAATCGTGAGCAGGATGGAACAGACTGCATCCAGGAGGTGGCATGACCCAGGACGAGCACCCGTCCGGCTCGGGCGTGGCGGACTTCGACGTCTTCCTCGGCGGCACGGTGTTCCTCGACATCGTCTTCACGGGGATGCTGAGCCCTCCCAGCGGTGGCCACGAGGTGTGGACCGACGGGATGGGATCGAGCCCTGGAGGCGTCGCCAACCTCGCGGTGGCCTGCGCGAGGCTCGGGCTGCGCACGTCGCTGGCCGCTGCGTTCGGTGGCGACGTGTACGGCGACTACTGCTGGTCGATGCTGGAGGACACCGAAGGCATCGACCTGTCGCACTCACAGCGCTTCGAGGGCTGGCACACCCCGGTGACGGTGTCGCTGGCCTTCGACGAGGACCGAGCCATGGTGACGCACGGACATCCCGCGCCGGCGGAGCTCAACGACCTGCTCGCCGAGGTGCCGCCGTCGCGGATGTGCTTCTTCGACGCCGGGTCGCCGCGCCCCGCCTGGCTGGACGGCGCGGTGGCGGGCGGCAGTCAGATCTTCGCCGATGCCGGCTGGGACTCCACCGGCTCGTGGGACATCGACCGGATGCGCCAGCAGCTCGCCGGGGTGTTCGCCTTCGTGCCGAACGCCGCCGAGGCGATGGCGTACACGCGCACCGATTCCGCCGGCGCCGCTCTGGAGGTGCTGCGCGACTACGTGCCGCTGGCCGTCGTCACCACCGGGCCCGGGGGCGCCTTCGCAGCCGACGGCATCACCGGTGAGACGGCCTGGGTGCCTGCCGTGCAGGTCGACGTCCTCGACCCCACCGGAGCAGGCGATGTGTTCCTGGCCGGGCTGATGGTGGCGACCCAGCAGGGCTGGCCGCTGCAGCAGCGCCTTCGCTTCGCCAACCTGTGCGCAGGGCTGTCCGTCCGGGACTTCGGCGGGGCGCTGGCAGCGCCTGGCTGGGGGGCGGTGGCAGCATGGTGGGCAGAGCACCGCACCCACATCCGGTTCGGACGCGACTTCGCCTTCCTGGACGACGCGATCCCTGCCGGCACCCCGCGCGAAGTCTCGCGTGCCGAAGCGACGATCGGCCTGCGCCACCTACCCGAGCTACCGCCTCAACCTTCCACGAGGGAGCAAACATGACGACGAGATCCCGCACTCGCACCCTGGTCGCCGCAGTCGCCTGTGCGGCGCTGCCGCTGGTGGCCTGCGCACCCGGTGAGGACTCCGACGGAGGCGCCGAGCAGGTCGATCCCTCCGCCGTCGAGACCGACATCGGCAGCGTCGGCGACGTCACCCTGACGGTCTGGGACCAGGAGGTCCGGGGCGGTCAGGACAAGCCGATCAAGGAGCTCAACGCCGAGTTCATGGAGAAGTATCCCAACGTGACGATCGAGCGCGTCTCGCGCTCGTTCGAGGACCTGCAGAAGCAGGTCCGGCTGGCGATCACCAGCG
This sequence comes from uncultured Actinomycetota bacterium, assembly GCA_963830495.1. Taxonomy (GTDB): domain Bacteria; phylum Actinomycetota; class Actinomycetes; order Propionibacteriales; family Nocardioidaceae; genus CAWHMS01. Next base: position 675,673 of record CAWHMS010000002.1, read on the forward strand.
ACGACGCCCCGGACGTCGTGCAAGCCAACAACGCGCGCGCCGACATGGGTCAGTTCGTCGAGGCCGGGCTGCTCCGCCCGCTCGACGGCTACAGCGAGGTGTACGGGTGGGAGGAGCGCTTCCCCGAGTCGGTTCGCTCCGTGGCGTCCTACTCCGAGGACGGCGCGACCTTCGGCGAGGGCAACCTGTACGGCGTTCCGCTCACCGGTGAGCTGGTCGGCGTCTGGTACAACAAGGCCAAGCTCGAGGAGCTCGACATCGAGCCGCCTCGCACGGCCGAGGACTTCGAGGCCGCGCTGCAGACGGCGAAGGACGCCGGCGAGATCCCGATCCAGTTCGGCAACCTCGACCAGTGGCCGGGTATCCACACCTTCGGCTTCGTCCAGAACCTCAACGTGCCGCGCGCGGACATCGTCAAGCTGGGCTTCGGGCAGCCGGGTGCGTCGTGGGAGAGCGAGGAGAACCAGGCGGCCGCCGACGAGCTGACCAGCTGGGTCGACGCGGGCTACTTCACCGACGGTTTCAACGGCTACGGCTACGACGCCGCGTGGCAGGACTACGTCAAGGGCGACGGCGTGTTCCTCGTCTCGGGCACCTGGCTGCAGACCGACCTGGAGGCCGGACTCGGCGACGACCTCGGCTTCATGCTCCCGCCGGTCGGAGCGACCGGTGAGCTGGCGGTCACCGGATCGACTGGTCTGCCGTTCGCCATCACGGAGGCGTCGGAGGAGCCGGACGTCGCCGCCGCCTACCTCGACTTCATCACCTCACCGGACGCGATGGCGAAGATCAGCGCGGCGGGCAGCCTGCCGGCGCACGACATCGCGGCCCAGTCGCCCGAAGGCGCGCTGGCCGACGTGTTCGATGCCTGGAACACCGCGATCGAGGAGGACGCGCTGACGCCGTACCTCGACTGGGCGACTCCCGACGCGGCGGAGGTCGTGCAGACCCAGGTGCAGGAGCTGATGGGCGGCGACACGTCGCCCGACGACTTCCTGAGCACGCTCGAGGACGATTACACCTCCTTCGTCGGATGACGCGGTGGCGCAAGCAACCGGCCGGGCGCTGAGCCCCGGGGTGGGGCGGGCGCCGGGAGAGCCGGGCGCCGTCGCCTACCTCTACCTGGCGCCGGCCCTGCTCGTCTTCGCCGCGTTCATGGCGTGGCCGCTTCTCCGAGCCGTATGGCTGTCGTTCTACGAGTGGAACGGGCTGTCCGTCGGGACCTTCGTCGGCCTCGACAACTATGTGGCCGTCTTCACGGAGCCCGCCCTGCGTGAGCCCTTCCTGCACTCGTTGATCCTGATCGTCTTCTTCTCCGCCCTTCCGATCGTGCTGGGACTCGTGCTGGCCGGTCTGATGTCGCGCGCGCAGGTACGCGGTGGCGGGGTCTTCCGCACCGTCATCTTCGTGCCGCAGGTCATCGCGATGGTGGTCGTGGCCATCGCCTGGCGCGAGATCTACGCCCCCGACGGCCAGCTCAACGACGTACTCGCAGCGGTCGGCCTGGACGGACTCACCCGAGCCTGGCTGGGGGAGCCGTCATGGGCGCTGCCGGCTGTCGGACTGGTCGGCACCTGGGTCGGCACCGGGCTCTGCATGGTGCTCTTCCTCGCCGGGCTGTCCAAGGTGCCGCGGGAGCTCTTCGAGGCGGCCACCCTCGACGGAGCGGGACCGGTACGCCAGTTCTTCGCGGTCGGGCTGCCCGCGCTGCGCGGTGAGCTGGCGGTCGCGGTCACGCTCACCGTCGTGGCGGCCCTGAGGACCTTCGACCTGGTCTACGTGATGACCAACGGCGGTCCAGGCACCTCGACCCGGGTGCCGTCGTACGAGGTCTGGCGCTGGGCTCTGGACGAGGGCCGAGTCGGGTACGGCGTGACCATCGCGCTGGTGCTCACGGCGATCATCCTGGTGCTCACGATCGGCGTGAACCGCCTCGCCGAGGATCGGGATGCGGTATGACGTCGACGGTGGAGAAGGTCGGCACCTACGCCGTGCTAGCCGTGGCGGCCGTGCTTGCCCTCTCGCCGCTCGTCATCGTGCTGAGCACCGCCCTCAGCCCAGATCAGGTCGGCAGCTCCGGCGGATTGCACTTCGAGAACTTCGGCGAGGCGTGGCGGCAGGGCAACTTCTCCACCTACATCACCAACAGCCTGATCGTCTCGGTCAGCGTGGTCGTGCTGAGCACCGTGCTGTCCAGCCTGGCGGGCTACGCCTTCGGCACGATGCGCTTCCGTGGCTCGACGGTGCTGTTCTATCTGCTGCTGCTCGGGCTGATGGTGCCGAGCGAGGCCGTCGTCGTACCGCTCTACTACGACCTCCGGTCAATCGGCCTCACCGACACCTACTGGTCGCTGATCTTCCCTCAGGTGGCGCAGTCCCTGGCGTTCGGGACCTTCTGGATGCGCGCCTACTTCCGCAGCACCTCCACCGAGATCGTGGAGGCCGCCCGGCTCGACGGCGCCGGCAACCGGCAGATCCTCTGGCAGATCCTGCTGCCGATGGGCCGGCCGGCCGTGCTGACCATGGTGCTGCTCGTCTTCATGTGGACCTGGAACGAGTTCCTGCTGCCGCTGGTGATGATCACCGACGAGTCGCTGCGCACCGCGCCGCTCGGGCTCTCGAACTTCCAGGGCCAGTACACCTCCGGCACCGCACTGCTGGCCGCCGCCGCCGTGCTGGTCGCGCTGCCGGTGCTCCTCGTCTTCCTCTTCACGCAACGTCACTTCATCCGCGGCATGGTCGAAGGCTCGGTGAAGGGGTAACGAAAACAGACCAGGTCCGCGTACGCACCACTCAGTCCTGAGGAGGACCCGTCATGAGGATCAGAACGGATCGGCGAGCACCTCGCCGATCCTCGCACCCGGCCCGCGCGCTCACCGTCGTAGCCGCCGCGGCCGCCGTGACGACCAGTCTCCTGGTCGCATCCAACGCAACAGCCGCACCTCCGCAGTCCGAAGGAGGAGCCGAGGCAGGCCTTACCTCACCCGACTTGGACGTGCTCTTCATCGGGGCGCACCCCGACGACGAGGCGGGTCGGCTCTCGACGTACGGGCAGTGGCACGAGAACAACGACATCTCCACCGGCGTCATCACGATCACCCGGGGAGAGGGCGGCGGCAATGCCGTCGGCCCCGAGGAGGGTCCGCCGCTGGGCTTGATTCGCGAGGCCGAGGAGCGGCGTGCCGTCAGCCGGGCGGGGATCACTGATGTCTACAACCTCGACCAGGTCGACTTCTACTACACCGTCAGTGCCCCCCTGACCGAGGAAGTCTGGGGTCACGACGACACCCTCGAACGGGTCGTCCGGGTCATCCGCGAGACGACGCCCGAGGTCATCGTGACCATGGACCCGGCGCCATCGCCAGGCAACCACGGCAACCACCAGTACGCCGGCCGGATGGCCTTCGAGGGCTACAACCTCGCCGGTGACGGGTCGGCCTTCCCCGGCCAGATCACCGACGAGGGGCTGCGCCCGTGGGCGCCGGACAAGCTGCTGCTGCAGACGTCGCGGGGTACGTCGACACCGGGGCCGAGCTGCCCCACCACCTTCGTGCCGCTGCGGCCGACGCAGAACGTCTACGGCGTGTGGAGCGGAGTCCAGTCCAGCGAGTTCGGCACCAGCTGGGCGCAGGTCGAGCGCGAGGCACAACGCGAGTACGCCTCACAGGGCTGGGCAGTCTTCCCGGACGTGTCCACCGACCCCAACCAGCTGGGTTGTGACTACTTCACCCAGGTGGAGGCGCGGGTGCCCTTCACTCGCGGTGACCTGACCGCCGCCGCTGCCGATCCGACGACGGTGCTGCGAGGCGCCGTGCTGCCGACGCCCGGCGGCTTCGGGCTCGGGACCGGGCTCGAGGTGGAGTCCGAGTCGTTCACGGTGACCCCGGGTGCGTCGACCACGATGACGGTGACCTTGACCGCGCCGCGGTATACCTCGCTCAAGCGGGTGCGCTTCGACACCGTGCTGCCGGACGGCTGGGTCGACCCGGCCGACGCCGTCGTGCCGAAGTTGCGGCGGGGGCAGAGCGTCACGAGGTCCTTCGAGGTCACCGCCCCTGACGACGCGACGACGAACCAGCGGGTGCTCGCTTCTGTGGAGCTCACCAACCGGCGTGGTCGCACGGCGTACGGCGACACCGAGCTCGAGGTCGTGCCTGCTGTGCGCGGCGACCAGGAGCTGCTGCCGCAGGTGGCGGACTTCCAGCAGTGGGCGACGGCCGAGGGCTTCCCCGAGATGGAGGGATTCGTCAAGCCGGTGCTGACGCTTGCGTCCGGAGGCAGCCGGGAGGTGGACGTGACGCTCACGAACTTCTCCGACCAGGTGCAGTCCGGTGAGGTCACGCCGAACCTGCCTGCGGGCTTCTCCGCGGAGCCGGCCAGCGCGTCGTACGACGGCCTCGCACCGGGGGCGAACACGACGGTCACCTTCACCGTGACCAACACGGACGCGAGCCTGCCGACGTCCAACCAGGGCGGCGTCGCCGGCGACTACGACTACACGATCGAGACCACCACGAGCGACGGTGCCAGCAGCACCACCAGGCCGGCGCTCGAGCTGGTGCCGACCACGTCGATCGAGGAAGCCGCGAGCGCACCGGTGGTCGACGGAGCCGTCGGGGCCGGTGAATATGCCGGCGCGCCCCTCGACCTGAGCCGGCTCTGGGAGGGGTCACCGTGCACGAGCGCGGCCGACTGCTCCGCCACCGGGCATGTCACCCGATCCGGCGACGACCTCTACATCGCCGTCGAGGTGACGGACGACGTGCTCGGGACGGTGCTCGACCAGAGCGACTGCAAGCGGCACTGGCGGGTGGACTCCGTCGAGCTGGCGATCGACCCGGACGGTACGTCGGAGAACACCTCGACGACGTTCAAGGCCTTCGTGCTGCCAACCACCACCGAAGGCGGGCCGTGCTACGGCCGCGACGCCGACAACCGGCAAGGACCGGGTGCGCAGACTGCCCCGGGCATGGAGGTGGCGACAGCGGTCTCGTCGCCGTACACCGGCTACATCGTGGAGGCGAAGATCCCGGCGACCGAGCTCCCGTCGACCGTGGACCCCGACCACATGGGGTTCAACGCCTTCGTCTACGACTCCGACACCCAGGACAAGACCGGCCAGACACGTCTCGGCTGGTCCACCTGGGGTGGAGTCCAGGGTGACCCGTACCGGTGGGGCATCGCGACGGTACCTGGCTGGACACCTCCGACGGTGCCGACGCAGGAGCCGGTGATCCCGTCAGAGGCGCTGCTGAGCGTGGACTCACCGCAGAGCATCGCACAGGCGGTGCGCAACGGTGTGCCGCTCGCGGGTGGCCCGGCGGCCGATCCGGCCAGCAGTGCGACCGTCGTGAGCGCGGTGGCAGGCGCGTCAGCCGTGTCGGTGACGATCGAGGCACGCGGGCCCGGTGAAGCGCACGTCTTCGTGGTCGGGGCGGACGGTGACGTGCTCGGCTCGAGGGTCGAGGCGTTGACGGCTGACCCGTCGGCGGTGGTCGACGTACCGGTCAGTGCGCCCGTCCCAGCCGGCAGCCGGGTGCTGATGGCCTACGACGCCGACTCCGGCGGCACCACGTCGTCGGCCGCGCCGGTGCAGTGAGTTACTGACCTGACCCATCGGGCGGAAAGGATCCGACTCTCAGCCGGCTATGGCTGGCTGAGAGTCGGATCCTCGCGAGTCCCGGACGAGCTACGGACTGGCCGCCAGCTCCTTGAGGTCTCTCGCCTAGGGTGCTCGAGGTGAGCTACACCGTGCGAGATGTCTCAGACGCGGACTTGGACGCGATCATCGATGTCCGAAATCGGTCCTTTGGAATGACCAGCGACGTCGAGGCGTGGAAGCGCGGCAGCGAGGAATTCATCGCAGCCCGGCGATTCCTCGCCGTACACGACGACACCACCGTCGTGGCCGCCGCGCGGATCTGGGACTTCGCCCAGTGGTGGGGTGGTCGAACTGTGCGAATGGCCGGCGTGGCCGGTGTTGTCGTCGCCCCGGAGCACCGGGGGCAGGGAGCCGCCACCCTGCTGATGCGGGCAGTCCACGACCGGTCGGCCGAGTTGGGATTCCCGATCTCGGCCTTGTATCCGGCCACTCTTCCCCCGTACCGCCGATTGGGTTACGAGTTCGCCGGAGCGCGACACCGCTTCACCTTCGAGGCTGAAGCGCTGAGGGGGCTAGGCGGGCGATCCGCAGACGTTCGACGGGGCGGACCTGATGACGCCGCCCGGCTGCTGGACGTCATGCAGAGGTGCCGCACCGCGGAGTGCGCCAGCGGCATGCTCGCCGCCGAAGAGTCTTCAGTGCGTGAGAGGCTCGCCGAGGCCGACACGTTCTGCTACATGACTGACGACGGCTTCGTCGTGTACCGCTGGCACAACGACGACCTGCAGGTCGAAGAGTTGGTGTCCGGTTCGGAGGCGACCGCGCGGGCGTTGTGGGCAACCGTGGGGTCAGGCGCGTCAATCGCCAAGAACGTGCACGCGTACGTCGGACCGGAGGATCCCATCCACCTCCTCGCTCCCCAGGAGGCCGTCCACGACAACCAGGTGGAGCGCTGCATGCTCCGGGTGCTTGATGTCCCCAAGGCGATGGCCGCCAGGGGGTGGCCGAACCGCGTCGACATGGACGTCGCCCTGACGGTGGATGACCCCGACCTTCCGGCGAACAGCGGCAACTGGCTGCTGCGGATCCGCCACGGTAGGGGAACGCTGACTCCGGGTGGGAAGCCGGGTTTGCGCATCGGCGCCCGGGGGCTGGCCGCCTTGTATGCCGGCTGTCCGACTTCGGCTCTGCGGGTGGGCGGACTTCTCAGCGGCGGCACCCCGGCGGCCGAGCGGTCGGCCAATCTCGCCTTCGGCATTCCGTCGGCCTACCTGCTCGACTACTTCTAATTGACAGCCAGCGGGCTGAGCCGACGGAGGAGCTCCCTGCTGTGGCGGATCTCTACGCCGGTCAGCGGGTGCGGCCGGCGTTCTCGTCGGTGGCGAGCCAAGCCGGACCCGGGCCCAGCTCCCCCTGGACGTCGTCGGGGTTGCTCAACGTGCAGGTGCGCAGACTGAGGCAGCCGCAGCCGACGCATCCGGTCAGTCGCACCTTGAGCCGTTGGAGATCGGCGATCTGCCGGTCGATGCGCTCGGTCCAGGCCCGCGAGACCCGAGTCCAGTCGGCCTTGGTGGGCGTGCGTCGGTCGGGCAGCGAAGCGAGCGCGGCGCTGATCTCGTCGAGGGTCAGGCCGACACGCTGCGCCGCGCGGATGAAGGCGATCCGGCGCAGCATGTGCCGGGGATAGCGCCGCTGGTTACCCGTCGTACGGCGCGCGGATATCAGGCCGAGGTCCTCGTAGTACCGCAGTGCGGAGGCCGCCACGCCGGATCGGTGAGATAGCTCTCCGATGGTCAGCTGTTCGGGCATCCGGCTCATGCATCCATCGTGTCACCCGTCTGAGTGGCACGCGCCGGTCCCGATGATGGTCAGGGCTTCTTGAAGGCGTCCTTCACCTCTTCGCCCGCCTGCTTGAGGTTGGCCTTGCTCTGGTCTGTCTGGCCCTCGGCCTCCATAGAACGATCGCCCGACGCCTGGCCGCGCTTCTCCTTGCCCTTGCCCTTGACCTCTTCGAGCTTGTTCCTGATCTTGTCCGACATACTCATCGTTCGCTCCTCCCGTCGCGACCCCCGATCCGGTGTCGACTCGACCAGTCCGTACCCCTGAAACGATGCGGCCATGCATTCTGGGACCACGGCGAAGCATCGTCGACTGCCTCGGATGACGGCGAACGTCGTACCACCTCAGATCAGCGATCAGGAGCCCTCACGTCGGCGGGCACCTTGTCGGTCCGGAAGCCGCGCCACGATGCCGCCCGCAGCCGGCCGTCGCGCGTCCAATTGCGAAACTCCACCTCGGCCACGAGCGTCGGCTCGACCCAGTGTGCGAGCCGGGCATGCTCCCGTGGCACCGCGATGAAGGGGCTGGTCGGCCGCTCCAGCGGCGCGAGGCGCGCGGCGATGTCCTTCAGCGCCTGCTGGCTGAACCCGGTGCCGACGTGGCCGGCGAACTCCAGACCGGCATCCGCGGTGACGCCAAGCAGCAGCGAGCCGATGCCGCCGGACCGGCGACCCTCACCGGGTTGCCAGCCGCCGACGACGACCTCCTGGGTCGAGAGCAGCGGGACCTTGATCCAGTCGGTCGAGCGGCGTCCCGGGTCGTACGGCGCCTCCAGCCGCTTGGCCACGACGCCTTCGAGCCCCGCCTCGCGGGCGGCCGCGAGCACGACATCACCTGCCACGTCGGCGTACGACGGAGGCAGGTCGACATGCGGAAGCGTGTCGAGCTCGAGTGACTCCAGCAGGCTGCGCCGCTCGCGATAGGGCAGCGGCAGCAACGAGTGGTTGTCCCAGCGGAGCAGGTCGAAGACGAGATAGGTCACCGGTACGGCGCGCAGCAGGTCTGCGCGCGGGTGTTGCACGTGCATCCGGGCCTGGAGGTGACCGAAGTCGGGGCGGCCGGAGTCTTCGAAGGCCACGACCTCACCGTCGAGCACTGCCTCCTCCACCGCGAGCGCCTCGGCGAGGACGCCGAGCTCGGGGTAACCGGTGGTGACGTCACGACCGGTCCTGCTCAGCACCGTGACGCGGCCGCCGTCGACGTAGGAGACCGTCCGGACACCGTCCCACTTGAACTCGAACGCCCAACCGGGTCCGCTGGGGAGCCGCCCGGCGGTGGCGAGCATCGGCGGGATCCGGTCCACGGTTTGTCGGGCGGCAGCTGGGTCGTCGAGGTCAGCGGTAGTCGCCGTCGGCCGGCTCGTCGACCACGTGGACGGCCGCCTCCTCCGCGCTGGCTCCGGCTCCGTCGATGCCGACGTCGTCGCCGATCATCTCGGAGTCGATGTCCTCGCCGATGCCGGCGTTGGGGTCGACGAGGCGACCTGCCCGCACGTCCCCGACCTCGCCGTCGTCGAGGAAGTCGTCGTCATACGCCTGCTGATCGACGTCAGGCTCCTCCTGCTCAAGCCGCTGCTCGAGCGTCTCGCCGGCGGCCTGCTCCTCGGCGGTGTTGCCAAATCGCTCGGCAGCGGACCACTTCTCTGGTGGCGAGTAGCCCTCGTCGAGCACGTCGTCGACACCGCGGTCGAGCAACGTGTCCTCCTCCTGCAGCTGGTCCAGCTGTTCGGAGGCGCGATCGGTGGTCTCGTCGGGCGTCTCACTCATGTGGTCCAGCCTTACACGGCCGCTCAAGGGCCGACTAGCCGGTCAGCCGAGGTCCTCAGCCGCCTTGGCGATGTTGCGCTGCATGCTTCCGAACACCAGGCCGTGGAACGGGAAGACCGCCCACCAGTAGGCGTGTCCGAGGATGCCGTGTGGGTGGAAGAGGGCGCGCTGCTGGAACGTCGTGTTGACGACGCCGTCACCGTCGATGTCAGCCGAACCGATGCTGAGCTCCAGCCACGCCAGCCCGGGCACCTTCATCTCCGCCCGCAGTCGTAGCAGCTGACCGTCCTCGACCTCCTCGACCCGCCAGAAGTCCAGCGAGTCTCCGGGCAGCACGTCGTCAGGGTTACGTCGGCCGCGACGAAGTCCCGGGCCGCCGAAGACCCGGTCGATGATGCCGCGGACGTGCCAACCGAGCGAGAAGGAGTACCAGCCGCGGGCGCCGCCGATCCCGGTGATGATGCGCCACAACGCCTCCGGCGTCGCCTTCACTTCGCGTTGGCGTTCGTCGACGTACAGGGATCCACCGGCCCAGGAGGGGTCGGAGGGGAGCGGCTCGCTCGGGGCGCCTCGGTAGCTGGCCGAGGACCAGCTGGTGGGCACGTCGAGGTTCTGGATCTTCGTGAGGGCCAGCTCGGCCGCGCGGTCGTAGCCGATCAGGCCTTCGGGTGGATCGGGGATGTGCTCGGCGATGTCGTGCTCGGCCGTCACCGCGTTGTTGCGTAGGGACTGGAGCAGCGGCCTGGCGAGCGCACGTGGCACCGGGGTGACGAAGTTGACCCAGTGGCTGGAGAGGCTCGGCGAAAGGACAGGGACCGGCACGATGTGGCGTCGGCTCAACCCGGCCACGGACGCGAAGCGCTGCATCATCTCCCGATAGGTGAGCACGTCGGGCCCGCCGATGTCGAAGCCCCGGTTGAGATGCGGCGGCAGGTCCGCGCAGCCGACCAGGTAGCGCAGCACGTCACGGATCGCGATGGGCTGGACCTTCGAGTTGACCCAGCGCGGCGTGACCATGACCGGGAGCCGCTCGGTGAGGTAGCGAAGCATCTCGAACGACGCCGAGCCGGAACCGATGATCACCCCGGCACGAAGCACGACCGCCGGCACGCCGCTGTCGAGCAGGACCCTGCCTACCTCCGCACGTGACGCCAGGTGCTCGGAGAGCTCCTCGTCGGTCGGGTCGAGTCCGCCGAGGTAGACGATGCGACCAACCTTCGCGTCGGCTGCTGCCTGCGCGAAGGTCTCCGCCGTACGGCGCTCACTGGCGGCGAAGTCCTTGCCGGTGCCGATCGAGTGCAGCAGGTAGTAGGCGACGTCGACCCCGTCGATCGCTCGGCGTACGGCATCGGGATCGGTGGCGTCGGCCTCGGCAATCTCGACGTCGCCGTGCCACGGGCGGCCGAGAAGCTTGCTCGGCGTGCGCACGATCACCCGCACCCGGTAGCCGGCCTTGAGCAGCTCGGGCACGAGGCGGCCACCGACGTAGCCGGTCGCTCCGGTGACGAGACACAGCGGCTTGCCATCCATCTGCCCAGGATGACAGCGGCATCAACGATGGCTCGTGGGGAGTGGCCGTCGCGCGACTAGTCGGGCAGCGTGTCCAGGTACGGATCCACGGCGGCGTCGTTCTCGGCCATTCCCCAGACCTCGGTCGCCTTGCCGTCGCGGACGTGGAAGACGTTGACGTAGCGCCACTCGACGCTGGTGCCGTCATCGGCGGTCGCCCTGGCGGTTCCGAGGACGACCACATGGTCGTCGTTGCCGAGCAGGTCGTGGACGTCGACGTCCGGCGGCGCCTTCATCGCTTGCGCTTGCCGTGCCTGCATGGCGAGGACGTCGGCCTTGCCACGGTAGACGCCGGCCCACTTGCTGTTGCCGCCGACGTGCCAGGCGATGTCGTCGGCGAGGTGCTCATCCATCCAGCTGCCGTCACCGCGTGCCCAGGCCTCCAGGCCGTCGCGCACCAGTTGCACGTTGGGATGTTCGTGATGTGTCATGTCTCCTCCTTCGTCGATCCCTCGATCGTTCTTCTAGTCGTCGGCGGCGTCGCTGTCACGAGGTGGCGGCGTCAGAGTCGGGGGTTCAGCACCACTACGATTGCTCACGCCTCGCCGGCGTGGCGCAACTGGCAGCGCACTTCACTTGTAATGAAGGGGTTAGGGGTTCGAGTCCCCTCGCCGGCTCCGACCCTGGCGCGCTGCCGGGATGGCTGCAGAACGCGTGAGGAGTTCATGATGACCAGCATCGGCGCCGCAGAGTCGCCGTTCACTCTCGCGGTCTGTGCGGAGATGGTGTTTCGCGACCAGCCCATCGAGGAGCGGGTTCGGCTGATCCATGAGCTCGGCTTCGCGGTGGAGATCTGGAGTTGGGCCACGAAGGATCTCGCCGTGCTGGCCGGCACCGGTGCACACTTCACGTCGATGACCGGATACGTCGAGGGCAGCCTCATCGAGACAGCGGGTGCGGACGACCTGCTGCGTACGGCGGAGGCGTCGATCGCGGCGGCGACGAAGCTCGGGACGCCGAACCTGAACCTGCACGGTACGGGGCTGGACGACCGAGGGCTGCCGGTCCGGCCCGTGCATGCGGTGACAGGCGCCATGTGGTTGGCGGCGGAGCGGACGCTCGCCCGCATCGCGGCCTTGGGGGAGCGCGAGGGAGTCGTCTTCTGCCTGGAGAACCTCAACACCGAGCTAGACCACCCCGGGACACCGTTCGGCGCAGCAGCGGACACTCGCGCCCTGGTCTCGGCGATCGACAGTCCACACCTGCGGATGAACCTCGACCTCTACCACGCCCAGATCGGCGAAGGGAATCTGATCCAGCTGATCCGCGACAGCGTCGGCTGGCTCGGCGAGGTGCAGGTGGCCGACGTACCGGGGCGGTGCGAGCCGGGGACCGGAGAGATCAACTACCCCGCGGTTGCTGCAGCTCTGCGGGCGGCTGGGTACACGGGGGTGGTGGGCCTCGAGGCCTGGGCTTCGAATGACAGCAGGACCGCGCTGGAGCGCTTCCGGGAGACCTTCTCCTGAGCGATGGGCTCTGCCTGGCCATCAGTAGGTCGGCCGCGCGGCTGGAGCGGGGGAGCGGCCGAGGTCAGGTCAGTTGTTCTCGCCGAGCTCCCTGACGATGCGGTCGACCCGATGACGAGATCGACTCGGCGAGGTACACCGCGAGCGTGTCCTGGTCGAACCGCACGCCCACGACCTCAGCGGTTGCGTACCCGTCGAAAGAGCGGATGGTCACCTGCCTCGGGTCGGTCGGGACGACAGCGCCGTCGGGGCTCGGTCCGTTGTCGTCGCATTCGGTCCTCGGCCGTGCCGAGCCGGCCGAGACACGTCAGGCGGGCTTCTGCCAGACCGACACGTGCGAGCTGCTCTCGCTCGTGAAGGGGCGGCGCCTCCAGTCGGCCCAGCGCTCGCGCAACCGCATCCCCGCGAGCTGTGCCATCAGGTCAAGCTCGGACGGCCAGACATAGCGATACGGCGCGGAGAAGAGCTCGAACCGGTCACCCTCGAACCGGTAGTGGTGGGAGTACAGCACCTGGGTGGCGACGTCGTACTCGTCGAAGCTGAGCCGGCGTGGGCTGTGGTGAAACGTCCGGTAGACCTCACCGGGCGGCAGCAGCTGCAGGATCGGCACGAACACCTCGATGACGAAGTGGCCGCCGGGCGCCAGCTGCTCCGCCACGTTGCGGAAGCACGCCACCTGCTCGTCTTGGCTGGTGAGGTTCGTGATGGTGTTGTAGACGAGATAGGCAAGGGTGAACCCGTCACCCGCCTTGGCCGTGGCGAAGTCGCCGATCGTGACTGCGATCTCCGCACCGCCCGGCTTGGCGCGGAGCCGCTCCACCATGGCCGCCGACTCGTCGATGCCGCGCACCGGAACGCCTCGCTGCGCCAGCGGGAGCGCCACTCGCCCGGTGCCGATGCCGAGCTCGAGCGCGGGACCGTCGCCGGCCAGGTCGGCAAGGAAGTCGACCGTGGGGTCGAGCACGGCGGCGTCGTACATCTCGGCCGAGTTCTCGTCGTAACCGGCGGCGATACGCTCGTTGAAGTACACCTCGGGCACGTACCCACCCTTCCATCGGCGAGGGAGATCGCGCCATCGGGTTTCCTTGGGCGCGGGCCGGGAAGGGCCGGTCAGCGCTGGCGATCCTCGACGCCGCACCATCCGCTGGTGCACCATCGACGTGATGGCCTACGACGTGATGGTGATCCTCGACGACCGCCCCGGTGCACTGGCGCGGCTCGGCGAGGTGGCGGGTGCGGCGGGAGTCAACCTGGACGGGTTCGCTGCCTTCACCGGTGAGGGCAAGGGCGTCATCCACGTGCTGGTGGCGGATGATCGGCTGGAGGCACTGGGCGATGCGCTCGCCGAGGCGGGGATGGCGGTCGCCGACGAGCGTGAGGTCCTTGTGGTCAACGTCGCCGACGAGCCTGGCGCGCTCGGTGAGATCGCCCGCCGGCTCGCCGACAGCAGTGTCAACATCGACCTCGCGTACACGACCTTCGGTGGGGTGCGGATGGTCTTCGGCACCGACGACCTGCGCAGCGCCCGAGCGGCGCTCGACGACTAAGCTGCCGCCGCCGCTGCTGCCGAGCGCTGGGAACCGCCCCGCCCGGGGAACTGCCGGACGGGGCGGCCTGTGCAACCAGCCGCGTCGCTTGCGCCTTGACCAGGGCGGGCGACGAGGCCCCCTCCACGGTGCCGCGCGCGACACCGATCGACCTCAAGGATCGGTGCTAAAGCCTAACATTTCAGGCGAAACGGTCGCTGAGTCAGACGTTCGGCTGAGGCGGTGGGCCGCCGGGTGCCGGCAGCGTCCAGTCCACCGGGTCGCCGCCCTGCTCGACCAGCAGCTCGTTCGCTCTGCTGAAGGGCCGGGAGCCGAAGAACCCCCGCGAGGCAGAGAGCGGCGACGGGTGAGCGCTGGCGATGACCGGCACGTCGCTGAGCATCGGCCGTAGCGTTTGCGCGTCGCGTCCCCACAAGATCGCGACCAGCGGTCCGCCGCGCGTGACCAGCCCGCGGATCGCCAGCTCGGTCACCTCTTCCCAGCCCCGGTTGCGGTGCGACCCCGGTACGCCGGACTGCACCGTGAGCACCCTGTTCAGCAACAGGACGCCCCGCGTCGACCACGCGGACAAGTCCCCGTGTCGCGGCGGGATCTCCCCCAGATCGGCGCGCAGCTCGGTGTAGATGTTCACCAGGCTGCGCGGTAGCGGCCACACGTCGGGCTCCACCGAGAACGACAACCCGACCGCATGTCCGGGGGTGGGGTAGGGGTCTTGTCCCACGATCAGCACACGTACGTCAGCAAGCGGCTGCGTCAGGGCGCGCAACACCCGGTCGCCGCGCGGCAGGAACGGTCGGCCGGCGGCCACCTCCCCCCGGAGGAAGTCGCCCAGCGCCGTCACGGTGGGCTGAGCAGGAGCGAGCAGCTCTGCCCAGTCCGCAGCGATCAGCTCCGGCAGCGGCGCACGCGACATGACCGGTCACTCTGCCGCATGCCCGTCGCCTCCGCGAGCCCCCGGTAGCCGTGGCGGATGTCGAAGGCTCCGCAGACTCATACTCTGCGGAGCCTTCAGCCCGTGGGGCTTGGGTGTCCGCGAGGTCGACCGCCGCGAACGCTCCGCACGCTACCTCCGCCGTCGCACCGTGCGACCGAGGCGCGCCGTGCGCGTGCCACGACCCACCCCGCCGCCTCCGGCGAGCGTGGTGGCCGCGTCGCCGGGTGTCGACGTACGTCGAGCGGCAGCAAAGTGACCTTCCGCGCGGCCGAAAACAGCACCATGCTGGCGCTCGTGCTTACCCCGCCGACGATCTGGTGAAACGAGGCAGTCGCGCGCTGGCACCCGACGGGTCCAGAAGGCGGTCCAACCGACGATCAGCCCGACGTGGGATGCAAGTCGCTCAGGAAGGAGTCCGCCCAGTAGTCGATGTCGTGCTCCCTGACCTGCTTGCGCATGGAGCGCATCCTCCGCGCCAGGTCTTGGGGCTCTGCCGACATCGCGGCCCGCATGGAGCCCTTGAGGCCGTTGATGTCGTGTGGGTTCACGAGAAAGGCCCGGCGCAGCTCGTCGGAGGCGCCCGCGAACTCGGACAGCACCAGGGCGCCGGTGTTCTCGAAACGGCAGGCGACGTACTCCTTGCTCACCAGGTTCATCCCGTCGGCGAACGGCGTGACCACCATGATGTCGGCGGCGCGGAAGAGGGCGGCCATCTCTTCGCGGGGATACGACGAGTGCATGTAGTGGATCGCCGGCCGCCCGATCCGGCCGAGGTCGCCGTTGATGCGGCCCACCCAGTGCTCGATGTCGTGGCGGACCTGCCGGTACTGCTCGACGCGCTCGCGGCTGGGCGATGCCACCTGCACGAAGGTCGAGTCCTCGACGCTGGTGTCCCCGTCGACGATGAGCTCGCCGAAGGCACGCAGCCGCTGCCGGATGCCCTTGGTGTAGTCGAGCCGGTCGACCCCCAACAGCACCGTCTTCGGGTTGCCCAGCTCCTCGCGAATCTCCGCGCAGCGGCGCTCGACCCCGGGGGAGCGGGCCAGGGACTCCATCTGCTCGAAGTCGATCGAGATCGGGTAGGCCCTGGCGGTGACCTCCCGCCGCCCGTCGACCTGGATCCGCTCGCGATGGGTCTTGTAGCCGAGCCGGCTGCGGACCAGCCGTGCGAAGTTCGCCGCCCCACCTGGGCGTTGGAAGCCGACCAGGTCGGCGCCGAGCAGCCCCCGCAGGATCTGGTCGCGCCAGGGCAGCTGCCGGAACAGCTCTGACGGGGGGAACGGGATATGGAGGAAGAAGCCGATGCAGGTGTCCGGCCGCATCTCGCGCAGCATGCCCGGCACGAGCTGCAGCTGGTAGTCCTGCACCCAGACGGTGGCACCCTGTTCGGCGCGTTCGGCGGCCGCTTCGGCGAAACGCCGGTTGACGGCGACGTACGCCTCCCACCAGTGCCGGTGGAAGGACGGCTTGGCAACGAGGTCGTGGTACAGCGGCCAGAGGGTGCCATTGGACATGCCCTCGTAGTAGTTCTCGATGTCATCCGGCGACAGCTCCACCGGCTGCACCTGGAGGCCCTCGACCTCGAACCCGTCGTAGTTGTCGAGGCTGTCACCCGGCCAGCCGACCCAGACGCCGTCCTGCTTGCGGAGCACGGGATCGAGGGCCGTGACCAGGCCGCCCGGGGCTGTCGACCACTCGGACTCACCGCCCGGGCCGGAGACCCGGTCGACCGGCAACCTGTTGGCGACGACGACGAAGGAGCTCTTGTGGGGTGCTGGCACGACGCCACCTTAGTCGGGTCGCCAACGCAGCGCCGTCAGTCGCCGGGCAGCCGGCACCCGATCTGGCGGCGGATCTCGTCTGCGACCTCGAGGATCGCCACCGTCTCGTCGAGCGGCACCAAGCGCGACTCGGTCCGGCCTGCGGTGAGGCAGGCGTGCACCTCCTCGATCTCGTGCACGTAGCCCCGCCCACGCAGGGGAAGCGCGACCTGCTCCGGCTGCGCTGCGGGCTCGTGGACGACGAATCCGGTGGCACGGGTAAACGGTGAGGGCAACTCGATCCAGCCGTGCGAGCCTGCAACCAGGGCGGTGCCGGGGAGTGCCGTGGTCATCGAGCTCGTCACGGTGGCGGTCGCCTCGGCGTACTCGAGAAGGGCTGTGCAGTCCAGGTCGATGCCACGCTCGGACAGTCGACCGTTGGCCTGTACGGCGTCCGGGCGCCCGAGCAGTAGCCACGCCAGCGTCAGGGGGTAGATGCCGCAGTCGAGCAGCGAGCTGGCACCTAGCGCAGGGTCCAGAAGCCGGTGGGTCGGAGGCGGGTCCGCGCGAAAGCCGACGCTGGCGCTGACCCAGCCCACCCTCCCGATCCGCCCTGCGCCGACGACCTCCTGCAGCCGCCGGATGTTGGGGTTGCAGCGCATCCACATGGCCTCCATGAAGAACACGTCGCGCCGCCGCGCCTCGCTGACCAGGTCGGCGGCGTCCCGGGCATTGAGCGTCAGCGCCTTCTCGCAGAGCACGTGCTTGCCCTGCTCGAGACACAGGAGCACGTCGTGGTGGTGGTGCGCGTGCGGGCTGGCGACGTACACCACGTCGACATCGGGGTCGGCCGCCAGCTCCGCGTAGCTCGAGTGTGCGTGCGGGATGACGTGCTGGGTCGCGAAGTCCTGGGCGGTGTCGGGCCGGCGCGAGCCCACCGCGACGACCTCCGCATCCGGCACGAGCGCCAGGTCGGCGACGAAGTTGTGCGCTATCCGCCCCGTGGCGAGCACTCCCCAGCGGATGGCGCCCATGCCGACTCCTCGCTCCGTACGGTTCCCGATCAGTGGGTAGTCTTCCAGCCGCCGATGCGGGTTTGCGACGTACGGGCGGATGTGAATGACAAGCGTGTGATTCGTCGCCTACCATGACGGGCGTCAGCTGGGTGCAGCATGACCCTGCCGCACTATCGCTGGGCACACTGCCACAAGGCACCTTGCCGCGAGGCAGATGGCCATGAGGCGCATTGCCATTGGGGAGTCGAGAGATGGACGCCGCTAACGTCGCCAGGCCGGGTGACTCCGCCCGCGCCGCCGGAGAGCTGTCCGAGCGCGACCAGCAGATCCTCGGCTTCGAGCGGCTCTGGTGGAAGTACGCCGGCGCCAAGGAGCAGGCCATCCGGGACGAGTTCGGGATGTCGGCCACCCGCTACTACCAGGTGCTCAACGTGCTGATCGACCGTCATGAGGCGCTCGCCTTCGACCCGTTGCTGGTCAAGCGGCTGCGGCGGCTGCGCGCGGCTCGCCAGCGGCAACGCTCGGCGCGCCGTCTCGGGATCGAGCTGTAGCGATGGCCCTGCCATCGGCCGTCACTCTCGGCAGCGTCGCGATGATCGTCGCGGCGGGGGTCGGTCTCGTGGCGGTCACCTCGTTCGCCGACGAGCAGGACGCCGACCGGGCGGGTGGGACGTCGCCGAGCGCCACCGCGCCCTCCACGCGCACCGGGCCCCCTGCCACGACCAGCCCCGACCCGCAGCCGGACAAGCCGACCAAGGCGGAGAAGGCCCGCGAGCGGAAGCGGGAGCGCCAGCGAGAGCGGCAACGGCAGCGGCTGGCGGTGCCGCGGGTCTTCGTCGAGGTGTACAACAACTCCGGCATCAGCGGGCTGGCCGCCGCGACATCGGCGCGGCTCGAATCGGCCGGATGGAGTGTCGTCGCCACCGACAACTGGTACGGCGCCATTCCGGCCAACACGGTGTACTACCCCGAGGGGATGCGTGCTGCGGCCGAACGGCTGGCGAAGCGGCTGGACTACCCGCGGCTGCGTCCCGCCGTCTCGCCGATGCAGTTCGATCGGCTGACCGTCATCATCACCTCCGCCTGACGCTCCGGGCGGGCTGACCGCCAACCACGCACACCCACACGCGGGGAAGTTGGCGGGGGCTGCGTCGCGCCAATGTGGCAGGGTCGAAGCATGGTTTGCCGGTCAGCAGGGCTCGCCCGCGAGATGCGGGTCGCGGCAGAGGCGTTCATCGACGTACTCGACCCGAACCAGCGGGGCCGGGCGACGGCTCCGTTCGACTCGTCGGACTTCACCGAGTGGACCTACCTGCCTGGTCCACGGCCGGGCCTTGCCTACGCCGAGATGACCGCCCCGCAGTGCGAGCTGGCCTTCGACCTCCTGGACACCGGGCTGAGCGTCCGGGGCGCCGCAACCGCACGCGACGTGATGGCGCTCGACGACGTACTTCGCGATCTGGAGCGCGAGGACGGGCGGTCCGGATGGCGGCGTCGGGGCTCGGATCAGTACTGGATCCGCATCCTTGGCCGGCCCGGCGATCGCCACCCCTGGGCCTGGCGACTCAACGGCCACCACCTCGCCGTACACCTGACGGTGGTCGGCGACGCGGTGGCGGGGGCACCGCAGTTCTTCGGCGCCAACCCTGCCGTGGTGGCCACCGGTGCACGCGCGGGCTGGCAGGTGCTGCAACCCGAGGAGGTCCGGGCGCGCGAGCTGTTGGGCTCTCTCGACGGAGCGCAGCGGGCCGTGGCGGTGGTCTCGGCGCGCGCACCGCAGGACATCCTGACCAGGCGGGACCCGGTCGCCGACCCGGATCGGGTGCCTCGGGGGCTGGCGTACGGCGAGATGCGCGCCGAGCAACGCGGACACGTCGAGCGGCTGGTGCGGGTCTACCTCGATCGCCTGACGCCGGGCGTCGCTGATGCCGGCTGGGCCGAGGTGGTCGAGGCTGGGCTGGACGAGCTGTCGTTTGCGTGGGCGGGTGGCGACGGGAGCGAGGCGGGCCACTACTACGCGCTGAGGTCGCCGACGTTGCTGATCGAGTACGACAACGTGCAAGACGGGGCCAATCACGCGCACAGCGTGTGGCGCGACCTGCGGCACGACTGGGGTCATGACGTACTCGCCGAGCACTATCGGGTGGCTCGACACTGAATGCCTGCTTGACTGGATCGGTGCTGCAGCAGCCCACCACCGCCCAGGGGCGAGCCGGACTCGCCCGGATCCTCGCCGCCCCCGGCCAGACGCTGGCCGCCTTCGACTACGACGGCACGCTCGCGCCGATCGTCGACGACCCCGCTGATGCGGTGGCGCACGCGGGCGCCGTGGCGGCTCTCGCCGAGCTCTCTGAGAAGGTCGCCCTGGTTGCCATCGTGACCGGGCGGCCGGTCGAGGTGGCGGTAGCGCTGGGCGGTCTGCGCGACGTACCCGGGCTCGAGGGACTGGTGGTGGTGGGCCACTATGGACTCGAGCGGTGGGACGCAGGCACCGACCGCATCACCCGACCTGATCCGCCTCCCGAGGTGGCACAGCTACGCGAGGAGCTGCCCGGGCTGTTGGATGCGCTGGGTCTGGACGATGCCGAGATCGAGGACAAGGGCCTGTCGTTGGCGGTGCACGTACGTCGACTGCCGGAGCCGGAGGCTGCCCTCGCCTCGCTGACACCAGCTCTGGGCGAGATAGCCGAGCGGCTGGGCCTCGCGGCCGAGCCGGGCCGGATGGTGATCGAGCTGCGGCCGCCCGGCATGGACAAGGGGCAGGCGCTGCGAGTCCTGCTGGAGGAGTCGTCGGCCGAGGCGGTGCTCTTCGCCGGAGACGATCTCGGCGACCTGGCCGCCTTCGACGAGGTCGACCGGGGGCGCGATAGTGGGGTGCCGGGGCTCTTGGTGTGCTCCGGATCAGCCGAGGTGACCGCCGTGGCCGAGCGTGCCGACGTCGTGGTCCAGGGTCCGGCCGGGGTGGCGGCGTTCGTGGCGGCGTTGGTGGCGGACCTCGCGTCCGGTTCCGCGGCACCAACGTGACGGGTCAGCGGGAAGAACCTAACGGGTCAACGGGAACAACCTGACGGGTCAACGGGAACAACCTGACGGGTCAACGGGAACAACGTGGCCGGTCAACCGCGGAGGAAGCGCTTCACCAGGGTGGTGCTGCGCTTGCGCTCGGCGATCTCCGCCTTCGTCGGCACCACGTAGCCGCCGTCCTCGAGGCCGGCCAGCTGCTCGAAGACGTTGCTCGCCGCCCGGTCGGCGACCTTGATCTGCGACCACAGCATGGCCAGCGTGTACAGCGGCAGGAAGGGCAGCCCCAGGCACCAGGCCCACTGGGTGGCGTGCCGCTCCTCGTGCAGGAACAGCCTCGGTTGGTCGGCGAACCAGGCCGGCTCGTGCTTGGTCACGATCACCGAGCCGACC
Source organism: uncultured Actinomycetota bacterium (assembly GCA_963830495.1). Classification (GTDB taxonomy): domain Bacteria; phylum Actinomycetota; class Actinomycetes; order Propionibacteriales; family Nocardioidaceae; genus CAWHMS01. The sequence continues at coordinate 696,586 of CAWHMS010000002.1, forward strand.
GTGAACGCGCGCGAGCGCGGGAAGTCCAGGCCGTAGCCGGTAGCCAGCAGCATCCCCCGATCCGCTCTGCCGACGTCTGCCCCACCGATCCCCGCGATCAGCAGCCCCAGCGGCGTCGTCAGGTTGACCCAGTTGGCCACCCGCCGTACCTGCCAACCGCTCATCACCCCATCATGCACCCGCGGTGGACGGCCGTCTCACGGATCGAGCCGACTCCGAGCTCGGCGGACGGCCGTCCCTAGGCTGGCAGCAACTCATCGAGAGGGGCGGAGGGAAACGGCCCTGCGAAGCCCCGGCAACCGGTCGAGAGTCGCGATCCGACGCGGCCCCCCGGCATGGTGCCAAGTCCGTCTGCTGGCGAGAGCCGCCAGCAGAGAGATGAGAAGGAGGCCGCATGAGCATCGCCGTCGTCGACCATCCCGCTGTCACGAACTCCTTCGGTAACGCCCGATGTCTGGTCTGCCGTGAGTGTGGTGCCGAGCAGCCGCTCGGCCCGTTCTACGCCTGCCCGGAGTGCTTCGGGCCGCTGGAGGTGGGCTACGACTTCCCGACCGTGACCCGGCAGTCCATCGAAGCCGGTCCGCCGAACCTGTGGCGCTATGCCGACCTGCTGCCGGTCCGGCCCGACATCGCCCGCATTCCCAACACCGAGCCGGGCTTCACTCGGCTGGTCAAGGCCGACAACCTTGCCCGGGAGCTCGGGATCGAGACCCTGTGGGTCAAGGACGACTCAGGCAACCCCACACACTCCTTCAAGGACCGTGTCGTCGCCGTTGCCCTGGCCGCCGCGCGCGAGCTCGGCCTCGATGTGCTCGCCTGCCCCTCGACCGGCAACCTCGCCAACGCCGTCGCCGCGGCGGCGGCCCGCGCCGGCATCAGGAGCGTCGTCTTCATCCCCGAGGATCTCGAGCGCGCCAAAGTGCTCACGACCGCGGTGTACGGCGGCACGCTGGTCGCCGTCCGCGGCAGCTACGACGACGTCAACAAGCTCGCCTCGGAGATCGCCGGCGAGCAGGCCGGCTGGGCCTTCGTCAACGTCAACGTGCGGCCCTACTACGCCGAGGGGTCGAAGACGCTCGGCTACGAAGTGGCCGAGCAGCTCGGCTGGCGCCTGCCCGGCCAGGTCGTGGTCCCCGTCGCGTCAGGCTCGCAGCTGACCAAGGTGGACAAGGGGTTCCGGGAGCTGGGCGCTCTCGGTCTGGTCGAGCCGGCGCCGTACCGGGTCTTCGGCGCGCAGGCGGCCGGCTGCGCACCGGTGGCGACCGCCTTCCGGGAGGGGCACGACGTCGTGCGCCCGGTGAAGCCGAACACGATCGCCAAGTCGCTTGCCATCGGCAACCCTGCGGACGGACCGTACGCCCTCGACGTCTGCCGACGTACCGGTGGTGCGGTCGAGTCGGTGACCGACGAGGAGGTGCGGGACGGGATCCAGCTGCTCGCGCGCACCGAGGGCATCTTCGCCGAGACAGCGGGCGGAGTCACCGTGGCGACACTGAGAAAGCTGGTGGAGACGGGCCAGCTCGACCCCGCCGTCGAGACGGTTCTGCTCAACACCGGAGACGGTCTCAAGACGCTGGATGCCGTGGCCGACCGGGTAGGCCCGGCGGCCACCATCGAGCCGACGTACGCTGCCTTCACCGCCACCGGCCTGTGAGCCCGACCCTTCCGGAGACGAGGGAGTACTCGATGAGCGTCAACGTTCGGGTGCCGACGATCCTGCGCACCTACACCGCCGGCGAGTCCGAGGTGCCGGCCGAGGGGGGCACCCTCGGTGAGGTGCTGGACTCGCTGGACGGCCGGTACCCCGGCATCAAGGGCCGCATCGTCGACGAGCAAGGGTCGCTGCGGCGCTTCGTCAACGTGTACGTCGGCAACGACGACGTACGTTTCCTCGACGGGCTCGACACCGAGGTCGCGGACAACGCCCAGGTCTCGGTCATCCCGGCCGTGGCCGGCGGCTGAGTGCGCCCGACATCCGCTGGCGGCCGGTGCCAGGAAGCAAAAGAAGGCTGGGACGCGGATACCGCGTCCCAGCCTGAACCTCGTCGCACCCACGAGGTGACTACCACGGTAACCCCGCCAGCCCATCTCACTCAAGTCGGTGACCTCCAAACCACCCGTTCGGACTACGTCGGATGGCACGAACATGCCCCAACCGAGCGCTCGCTGCCCGGGTTCAACGGACGGGCGGGGCAGGCCGGTGACCCCGGCCTGGGATAGGCTCGTGCCCGCACGATCGCGACACCTGTTCCAGCCGGGTTCGAGGTGATGGCGACAGGCAACACCGCGAGGGTCCGTTCCGAGGGCCTTCCACCCCGAGCAACACAGGGAGCAACGATGGTGCAGGGCACCGTGAAGTGGTTCAACGCCGACAAGGGCTATGGCTTCATCGCCGTTGAGGGCCAGGACGACGTCTTCGTCCACTGGTCCAAGATCACGTCCGACGGCTACAAGACTCTCGAGGACGGCCAGAACGTGTCGTTCGAGGTCGTCGACGGCCCCAAGGGTCGCGAGGCACACGAGGTCACGCCGCTCTGAGTTGAGCCAAGCGTCGAAGACGGCCCGGTCCCCTGTGGGGGTCGGGCCGTTTCGCGTCTTGTGGTCGTGCGATCTCGCTGCGGAGTTTGCCCCGCCGAAACGCGCTCGACCCCGCCGGGAAACCTGGTCGGGGCACCATCGCGGGATGGTTCGGCACACTCGCCGCGGGACGGCTGCTGACGTCCGAGGACTCGTCCGGATGCACGCTGCGTGCTCGCCCGAGACCGTACTGCGCCGCTACTTCGCGCCGATGCCTGACTTGTCACCCCGGTTGGCCGCGCGGCTGCTCAGTCCGACCGGCGGCTTCTCGTTGGTGGCGGAGCGCGGCTCGGAGCTCGCGGGCATCGTCACGGTCGCGCCCGACGCCGATGGGGTCGGAGACGTCGGCGTGCTGGTGGCCGACGCCTGGCAGCGGCAGGGGATCGGCACCAGCCTGCTGTGCGCGGCCGTGGCCGAGGCCGAGGGTTTCACCGACCTGCTCCTGACCGCACACCCGGCCAACCGGGCGGTGCTGCCGACGGTGCATGCCGCTGGGCTGCGCGCTCATGTCAGCCGGGTCGACGGCCTGGTGGAGATCGCGGTGCCACTCCGTGCCGCCGACCGGCGGTCCGCGCCGGGCACCCGCTTGCACTCGGCGGGGTCGAGTGCTAAGAATTGGGCTTAGCACTCTCGTCAGGAGAGTGACAATCACAGATTGGTTCGACGAGGGTCGAGACTGGCACGGGAAGGGTCCGTGACAGATCCGGTCCGTCCGTCGCGGGCGTCGTACCGATCGTCCACAATCAAGCGCGGGAGGACTCGCGTACATGCCCAAGATCATTGCGTTCAACGAGGAAGCCCGACGGGCTCTCGAGCGAGGGATGAACACCCTCGCCGACGCCGTCAAGGTGACGCTCGGCCCCAAGGGGCGCAACGTCGTCCTCGAGAAGAAGTGGGGTGCACCGACGATCACCAACGACGGTGTGTCCATCGCCAAGGAGATCGAGCTCGAGGACTCGTTCGAGAAGATCGGCGCCGAGCTCGTCAAGGAAGTTGCCAAGAAGACCGACGACGTCGCCGGTGACGGCACGACGACGGCCACCGTGCTGGCTCAGGCCATGGTGCGCGAAGGTCTGCGCAACGTCGCGGCCGGCGCCAACCCGATGGGTCTCAAGCGCGGCATCGAGACGGCCGTCGAGGCCGTGAGCAACCAGCTGCTCTCCATCGCCAAGGACGTCGAGACCAAGGAGCAGATTGCTTCGACCGCCTCGATCTCCGCGGCTGACCCCCAGGTCGGCGAGATCATCGCCGAGGCCATGGACAAGGTCGGCAAGGAGGGCGTGATCACTGTCGAGGAGAGCAACACCTTCGGTCTCGAGCTCGAGCTCACCGAGGGTATGCGCTTCGACAAGGGTCACCTGTCCGGTTACTTCGTGACCGACGCCGAGCGGATGGAGACCTCCCTCGAGGACGCCTACCTGCTCATCCACGAGGGCAAGATCTCCAACGTCAAGGACCTCCTCCCGCTGCTGGAGAAGGTCATGCAGACCGGCAAGCCGCTGGCGATCATCGCCGAGGACGTGGAGGGCGAGGCCCTAGCGACGCTGGTCGTCAACAAGATCCGCGGCACGTTCAAGTCCGTTGCCATCAAGGCTCCGGGCTTCGGCGACCGACGCAAGGCCATGCTGCAGGACATCGCGATCCTCACCGGCGGCCAGGTCATCAGCGACACGGTCGGGCTCAAGCTGGAGAATGCCTCGCTCGACCTGCTCGGCCAGGCTCGCAAGATCGTCACGACCAAGGACGAGACGACCATCGTCGAGGGCTCGGGCGACTCCGACCAGATCCAGGGTCGGGTCAACCAGATCAAGGCGGAGATCGACAACAGCGACTCCGACTACGACCGCGAGAAGCTGCAGGAGCGACTGGCCAAGCTGGCCGGCGGGGTGGCAGTGATCAAGGTCGGTGCCGCCACCGAGGTGGAGCTCAAGGAGCGCAAGCACCGGATCGAGGACGCCGTTCGCAACGCGAAGGCTGCCGTCGAGGAGGGCATCGTCGCCGGTGGTGGGGTCGCTCTCGTGCAGGCTGCGGCCGCCGCGTTCGAGAAGCTCGACCTCGACGGTGACGAGGCCACTGGCGCCGCCATCGTGAAGTCGGCGGTCGAGGCCCCGCTCAAGCAGATCGCGGTCAACGCCGGTCTCGAGGGTGGAGTCGTGGCCGAGAAGGTGCGCAACCTCAAGGCGGGTCATGGCCTCGATGCCGCGACCGGCGACTACGTCGACATGATCGCCGTCGGCATCATCGACCCGGCGAAGGTGACCCGCTCTGCGCTGCAGAACGCCGCCTCCATCGCCGCGCTGTTCCTCACCACGGAGGCCGTCGTGGCCGACAAGCCCGAGAAGGCCGCCGCCCCTGCCGGTGGTGGCGCGCCCGACATGGGTGGCATGGACTTCTGAGTCGAACCTGACTGCAGAAGCGAGCGTGTGGCTGATCTGACGAGCTCAGCTCAGAGAGATTCCACGCGACGTAAGATGGACGAAGCCCCGGGCATCACGCCCGGGGCTTCGTTATGTCCGGCTCCCTCCCCGAAAGATCCGACTCCGAGCCGGTCATGGCCCGCTCAGAGTCGGATCCAACTCGATCTGGGAGAGGGGGGTGGCTGGCCGGCTGGTGTGAGCGACATGGTGTGAGATGGGGGAGTGACCGAGCCGCCCTACGTCTTCGACGGGCACAACGACCTCGCCTGGGCGGCCCGAGAGCTGTGCGACTACGACCTCGACCGGCTCGACCTCGCGCACGGCGCACCCGCGCTGCAGACCGACATTCCGAGACTGCGCCGCGGCGGTGTGGGCGCACAGTTCTGGTCCGTCTACGTGCCTGGCCGGCTGCAGGGAGGCGCGGCGGTGACGGCGACACTGGAGCAGATCGACTTCGTCCACCGCATGATCGCCGCGCACACTGACGACTTCGCCCTCGCGACGACAGCGGCCGACGTCGAGACCGCGGTCGGGCAGGGTCGCATCGCATCGCTGCTGGGAATGGAGGGCGGCCACTCGATCGACTGTTCGCTCGGCACCCTGCGGATGATGCATGCGCTCGGGGTGCGCTACCTGACGCTGACCCACAACCAGAACACGCCCTGGGCCGACGCTGCCACCGACGAGCCGGCGCACGGCGGTCTGACCGACCTCGGCCGCGACGTCGTACGCGAGATGAACTCGCTCGGCATGTTCGTCGATCTCAGCCACGTCTCCGACGACGTCATGCGCCAGGCTCTGGACACCACCACAGCCCCGGTCATCTTCAGCCACAGCTCGGCTCGCGAGGTCACCGACATCAGCCGCAACGTGCCCGACGACGTCTTGGCAGCGCTGGCCGGCAACGGCGGCGTCTGCATGGTGGCTTTCGTGCCCATGTTCGTGTCCCAGGCCGTTGCGGACTGGTACGCAGAGACGCTTGAGCTCGTCGAGGCGCGCGGTGGCGACCCACGGGACTTCGCCGACGTGGATCCGGTACTGGAGCAGCGGCTCGCCCGGCAGCCACCACCACGCCCCACCGTGGCCGACGTCGCCGACCACGTGCAGCACGTCAGGGAGACGGCCGGCATCGACCATGTAGGCGTCGGGGGGGACTATGACGGCGCGGCGTTCTTCCCGACCGGGCTGGGCGACGTGTCCGGCTATCCGCTCCTGTTCGAGGAGCTGCGGGCACGACTCTGGTCGACCGACGACCTCGCGCGGCTCGCGCACGGAAACGCGCTGCGCGCCATGGCCGACATGGAGTCGGTCGCTCGACCGTGACCGACTCCCTGCTGCCTCCGGTGGCCGGCCTGGTGCTCGCCGCAGGTGCCGGCGCCAGGTTCGGCAGGCCCAAGGCATTGGTGCGCGGAGCCGGTGACATCGCGTGGGTCCGGCGCGCTGTCGAGGTGCTGGTCAGCGCAGGCGTGACGCGCGTGTACGTCGTCGTGGGCGCCTCAGCGGACGCCGTCGCTCGGGAGGTCCCGACCGGTGCGCGCGTCGTCGTCGCCGAGAACTGGTCGGAGGGGATGGGCGCCTCGCTGCGGGCAGGGCTCGACGCAGTGCGTGCGGGGCGGAGCGAGGTGGTGGGCGTCGTCGTCATGTTGGTCGACACCCCCGGCGTCGGTTCGGACGTCGTACGAAGGCTCGTGTCGCACGCGCACCCCGACGCCTTGGTCCGAGCGGCGTACGCCGGACGACCCGGTCATCCGGTGCTGCTGGGGCGCGACCACTGGGCCGGTGTCGCCGAGTCAGCACGAGGCGATCGGGGCGCTCGGGACTATCTGCGTGACCACGACGTCGTGCTGGTCGAATGCAGCGACGTGGGGTCGGGTGCCGACGTCGACACCGCCGACGGACTGCGGAGGTGGCTCGCGGCAGAGCGCGGGCGCACAGACGGAAGCTCCCCGCCTTGAGTCGGCGTGGCTCGTGGCACCGGGAGGGACACGTGACCGTCTCGGAACCTCCACGTCCGGGCTGGCTCTTCACGGCCTGAGTGGCGCCGCAAACCCCGCATCTCGGGCACTCGGCTGCTTATCACACCGTGAACAACTCCTGGCACCGTGGACAGTTTCTGGCACCGTGGAGAACTCCTGGAGCCGTGAGAACGCTGGGCAAGCCGACGTGAGTCGCCGCCGGTCCGTGCGGTCTGGCCGCCCAGCTGCCCAGGCACGCAGGGTCGTGATCGGAGGGGCATGGTGGGCCGACCATGGGTTCGGCCCAGGGCGCCAGTGGTTGGGGAACGGGTCGGCATGCGACATCCTGGCTGAGTGCACGAAGTCGATTCCGCGGCGGACCTGGCCGAGCGGCTCTCCACCACCGGCTACCTGACTGACGACGGGCTGGCGACGATCGGCTATCTGGCCTTGGCCATGCAACGCCCGTTGCTGCTGGAGGGAGAGGCTGGCACCGGCAAGACGGCGCTCGCGGAGGCGCTCGCCGAGGGACTTGGGCTCGACCTGATCCGGCTGCAGTGCCACGAGGGCATCGATGCCAGCCAGGCCCTGTACGACTGGGACTTCGCCCGGCAGATCCTGCACCTCAGGACGGTGGAGGCGACCAAGGGCGGCGACGCGATCGACCAGACCGAGGTGGAGAAGTCGCTGTTCGACGAGCGGTTCCTGCTCGCTCGGCCGATCCTGCAGGCGTTGCGCGACAGCCCGGTGGTGCTGCTGATCGACGAGATCGACCGCGCTGACGACGAGTTCGAGGCGTTCCTCCTCGAGGTGCTGTCGACCAACCAGGTCACGATCCCCGAGTACGGCACGGTGACCGCGACGACCCCACCGGTCGTCGTCCTCACGTCCAACCGCACCCGTGAGGTGCACGATGCGCTGAAGCGCCGCTGCCTCTACCACTGGGTCGACCACCCCGGACTCGCCCGGGAGATCGAGATCGTGCGGACCCGGCTGCCCGACGTACCGCTGCGATTGGCCGAGCAGGTCGCCACCGCAACGTCGCGGCTGCGAGCTCGGAGCGACCTGATCAAGCCGCCCGGGGTGGCGGAGTCGCTGGACTGGGCTCGCGCGCTGCAGACGCTCGGCGCGACCGAGCTCGATCTCGACACCGCCGCACGCACCCTCGGAGCGGTGCTCAAGTACCGCGAGGACGCCGAGCGCGTCCGCCACGCACTCGACGTGCTGCTGGCGTCATGACCATCGCACCGCCCGGGCACGACGTCGACGAGGTGCTCGGTGCCTTCGGCGTCGCACTCAGGGTCGCCGGCGTACCGGTCACGATGGACCGCACCCAGTCGTATCTGCGCGCCTGCGCGGCCGTCGACGTGAGTGACCAGGGTGCGGTCTATTGGGCCGGGCGGGCGACACTGTGCGGCGACCACGACGACCTGGAGCGCTACGACAAGGTGTTCACCGCGTGGTTCGGCGCCGAGGGCTTGCAGCCGGTACGTCCTCGCGAGGCGCTGCTCCGAGGGACGCAGGCCGACCTCGGGGACGACGATGACGGCGGCGCGAGGAGCGACGGCGACGACCTCGTCGTCCGGGCCTCGGCCAGCACCGCGGAGGTGCTCCGCCATCGAGACATCGCCACGCTCACCGGCGCGGACAAGGCGCGACTGGCGGCCTTGTTCGGCAGCCTGCGCCCGGTGCCACCGCAGCGGACGTCGGCACGGAGGGGGCGCGCCCGCCGGGGCGAGATCGATGCCCGCCGCACGTTGCGGGACGAGCTGCGGCGCGGTGGCGAGCCGGCCCGGCTGCGACACCGACGACGGTCCACCCGGAGCCGACGCGTTGTGCTGCTCATCGACGTGTCCGGTTCGATGGGGCCGTACGCCGACAGTCTGCTGAGGTTCGCGCACCGCCTCAGCCGCGCCAACCAGGGCCGCACCGAGGTGTTCACGATCGGCACCCGGCTGACCCGGATCACGCGGGCGATGCGCACCCGCGAGACCGAGGCCGCGCTGGAGGCCGCGGGCGAGGTCGTCCCCGACTGGTCGGGTGGCACCCGACTCGGTGAGGCTCTCCGGGTCTTCCTGGACCGGTGGGGTCAGCGAGGTCTGGCTCGCGGCGCAGTCGTCGTCGTGATGAGCGACGGCTGGGAGCGGGGCGACTGTGTCCTGCTCGGTGACCAGATGCAGCGGTTGCACCGGCTCGCGCATCGGGTCGTCTGGGTCAACCCGCACCGCGGCAAGACCGGCTACACCCCGGTGCAGAGTGGGATCGTTGCTTGCCTTCCCTTCGTCGACGACTTCGTTGCTGGCCACAGCTTGGCGACGTTCGAGCAAGCCCTGGAGGTGATCGCACGTGCGTGACGTGCTCGCTCAGCTGCTGCCGTGGTGGCGCTCCGGTCGGAGCGTCGGAGTCGGGACCGTGGTGGCGACCTGGAGCTCCGCTCCCCGCCAGGCCGGTGCCTCCATGCTGGTGGGGCCGGAAGGCGAAGCGGTCGGCTCGGTCTCCGGCGGCTGCGTGGAAGGTGCGGTCTACGAGCTCGCCGAGCAAGTGATCGCGGACCGCACGCCAGTGCTGCAGCGGTACGGCGTGAGCGACGACGACGCCTTCGCCGTCGGGCTCACCTGCGGCGGCATCCTCGACGTCTTCGTCGAGGTCGTCGACCAGGAGACCTTCCCGGATCTCGGCGAGGTGGCTGCCGACATCGAGGCAGCCCGGCCGGTCGCGGTCGCGACGGTGGTCTCGCACGACGACCCGGCCTGGATCGGGCGGCGACTGGTCATCCGGCCGGAGGGCAGCGGAGTTCCGGCGCTCGGGTCGCTCGGATCGGACCGCGCCAACGACGCCGTGACCGCCGACGCGCGTGGCCTGCTCGCCGTGGGTCGCAACGAGACGCTGCACTACGGGCCCGACGGGCAGCGCCGCGGCGAGGGGATGGCCGTCTTCGTCAGCTCCTACGCCCCGAAGCCACGGCTGCTCGTCTTCGGTGCGATCGACTTCGCTGCTGCGGTGGCGAAGATCGGCGCCTTCCTGGGCTACCACGTGACCGTGTGCGATGCTCGCCCCGTCTTCGCCACGGCGACCCGCTTCCCGGAGGCGGACGACGTCGTGGTCAAGTGGCCGCACAAGTACCTGGCTGAGGAGGTCGACGCCGGGAGGGTGGACGGGCGCACGGTGCTCTGCGTCCTGACCCATGACCCCAAGTTCGACGTACCCGTGCTGGAGATCGCGCTGCGGCTGCCCGAGGTGGCGTACGTCGGCGCGATGGGTTCGCGACGTACCCACGACGACCGCGTGAAGCGGCTCCGGGAAGCCGGACTGACGGCCGAGGAGCTCTCCCGGCTGTCCAGCCCGATCGGACTCGACCTGGGGGCACGGACCCCCGAAGAGACCGCGGTGAGTGTCGCGGCGGAGATCATCGCCTTGCAGTGGGGCGGCCGCGGCGATCGGCTGATGGCGCGAGAGGGCCCGATTCACCACGAACACTGACCGACAGCATTGACCCAACGTGGTCGCGAGGTCACCGATTGCATCGGGGCGACGACCCGCTGGCCTGATGGTGACCCTTCTGCTCACCAGCACTTGTGCTCCAGGTCACAGCAGGGTTGTGTGGGTTGTGCGACTGTGCGCGGGGAGCGGTCGGCCTTGTTGTCCGGCGAGAGGGTGTGTCATGGCGCGAGTCACCATCGAAGTGGACGGAGTCAGCTATGCCGACGACGTCGAGCCGCGCATGCTGCTGGTGCAGTACCTGCGTGAGCGGCTCGGCAAGATCGGGACCGTGGTCGGCTGTGACACCACCAACTGCGGCTCGTGCACGGTGCACCTCGACGGCAGGAGCGTGAAGTCCTGCTCGATGTTCGCGGTGCAGGCAGACGGCCACGCGGTCACCACGATCGAGGGCCTGGCGACCAACGGTCAGCTGCACCCGATGCAGCAGGCCTTCCACGAGTGCCACGCGTTGCAGTGCGGATACTGCACGCCGGGGATGATCATGCAGAGTATCGACCTGCTCAACGACAACCCTTCGCCCACCGAGCACGAGGTACGTGACGGGCTCGAGGGGAATCTGTGTCGCTGCACGGGCTACCAGAACATCGTCAAGGCCGTGCTGGCTGCTGCCGAGGGAGGCGCCAAGTGACCGTCACCGAAGACCGTCCCAGCACCGAGGTCGGCACGCCTCGCCTGCGCAAGGAGGACCGGCGGCTGATCACCGGACGCACCCGCTGGACCGACAACATCACCCTGCCCGGGATGCTGCACATGGCGATGGTGCGCAGCCCGATCGCCCACGCCACCATCACCTCGGTCGATGTCAAAGCGGCCAAGGCGTCACCTGGGGTCGTCTCCGTGCTCACCGGCGCCGACCTCGCCGAGGAGCAGGGCGCGCTGCCCTGTGCCTGGACGCTCACTCCTGAGCAGAAGGCCCCTAGCCACCCATCAGTCGCGGTCGACCGGGTTGCCTTTGCCGGCGAGATCGTTGCGATCGTGATCGCCCGGACGCCGGCCGAGGCGCGCGACGCGACCGAGCTCGTCGAGGTCGAGTACGACGAGCTGCCCGTCGCTCTCGACCTCAGGGCCGCCGCTGCGGACGAAGTGCTGGCCCAACCCGTCCTGGGCACCAACATCTCGGCCGTCCGGACCTTCGACTCGGCCACAGAGGGCACCGGCGGTGACGTCGACGAGGCGATCGCCAAGGCTCGCGAGAGCGGCATCGTGATCGAGCGCCAGTACCGGCAGCAGCGGCTGATCCCCGCCTTCATGGAGCCTCGCTCCATCGCCGTCGACCCGACGGGTGAGCAGATCACCATCTGGTCGTCCACGCAGGTGCCGCACTTCCTCCGGATCTTCACCAGCCTCGTGCTGGGGATCCCGGAGAGCAAGCTGCGCGTGATCGCACCCGACGTGGGCGGCGGCTTCGGTGGCAAGCTGCAGATCACTGCCGAAGAGATGCTGACGGTCATCGCTGCTCGGCGTACGGGCAAGCCCTGCAAGTACACCGAGACCCGTAGCGAGTCGCTCATGGCCGCCCACCACGGTCGGGACCAGTGGCAAAGGCTCACGCTGGCCGCGGACCGCGAGGGCAACGTCACCGGCCTCAAGGTCGACCTGCTGGCCGACATGGGCGCCTATCTCGGGCTCGTGGGTTCCGCCGTACCCTTCCTCGGGGCGCTGATGTTCAACGGCATCTACAAGTTCCCGTCCTACCGGTGGACCGGCACCAACGTCTTCACCAACAAGGTACGTACCGATGCCTATCGCGGCGCCGGCCGCCCGGAGGCGACCTTCGCGATCGAGCGGCTGATGGACGAGCTCGCGGTCGAGCTGGACATGGATCCGCTGGAGATCCGGGAGAAGAACTGGATCAAGCACGAGGAGTTCCCCTTCACCACGGTCGCGGGTCTGCATTACGACACCGGCAACTACGAGGCGGCCACCGCGAAGGCGAAGGAGCTCTTCGGGTACGACGAGCTGCGGGTCGAACAGCGGCGCCGCCGCGACAGCGGAGACCCGGTCCAGCTCGGGATCGGCATCTCGACCTACACCGAGATGTGCGGCCTGGCGCCCTCCCGCTGGCTTGGCTCCAACGGGTACGTCGCCGGCGGCTGGGAGCACGCCTCGATCAGGATGTTGCCGACCGGCAAGGTCGAAGTCGTCGCCGGCACCAGCCCGCACGGGCAAGGGCACGACACAGCCTGGTCGCAGATGGTCGCCGACAAGCTGGGGGTCGCCTTCGAGGACGTGGAGGTGCTGCACGGTGATACCCAGATCGCGGCCCGCGGCCTGGACACCTACGGCTCCCGCTCAATCGCTGTCGGCGCCATGGCGGTGCTGGCTGCCGCGGACAAGGTGATCGAGAAGGCTCGCCCCATTGCCGCGCACCTGCTGGAGGCCAGTGCCGACGACCTCGAGTTCAGCAACGGGAGCTTCGTGGTCAAGGGCACCGACACGTCGACGGGCATCGGCGACGTCGCCTTCGCCGTCCTCCAGGCCCACAATCTGCCGGACGGCTTCGAGCGGTCGCTGGACGCCGACGCGACCTTCGACCCCGACACGTTCTCGTTCCCGCACGGCACGCACCTGTGTGCGACCGAGGTGGACACCGAGACCGGCATGGTCACGATCCGGAAGTACGTCTGCGTCGACGACGTCGGTGTGGTCGTCAACCCGTTGATCGTCGAGGGTCAGCTGCACGGCGGCATCATCCAGGGCATAGCCCAGGCGCTCTTCGAGGAGGGGGTGTACGACGACGCGGGCACCCTGGTGACGGGCTCCTTCGTCGACTACCTGGTCCCGAGCGCGGCCGACCTGCCGGCTTTGACGGTCGAGCGCACCGAGACGCCGTCGACCACCAACGAGCTCGGTGTCAAGGGCGTGGGGGAGGCAGGCACGATCGCGTCGACACCCGCGGTGGTCAACGCCATCATCGACGCGGTGCGCCACCTCGGCGTCGACGACGTCGAGATGCCGTGCACCCCGCAGCGCGTCTGGTCCGCCATTCACGACGCGACCTCCGGAGGTGTCGCATGATCCCCGCAACGTTCGACTACACGGCACCCGAGTCGGTCGGTGACGCGCTGACGGCGTTGGGCTCCGATGCGGAGGAGATCAAGGTCCTGGCCGGCGGGCAGAGCCTCATCCCCGTGCTCAAGCTCAGGCTGGCAGCGCCGACACTGATCGTCGACCTCGGCCACATCAGTGAGCTCTCCGGCGTACGCGACGACGGCGACGCCATCACGATCGGCGCGATGACGACCCATGCCGAGGTTGCCGCGGATCCGCTGGTGGTCGAGCACGCCGGCGTCCTCGCCAAGGCCGTGCGCACCGTGGCCGACCCGCAGGTCCGCCATCGGGGGACACTCGGTGGGGCACTCGTCCACGCTGATCCGGCTGGTGACATGCCGGCTCCGATCCTGGCGCTCGACGCGGAACTGGTCATCGCGGGGTCGGGCGGAGAGCGTCGGGTCGCCGCCGCCGACTTCTTCGAGGACCTGTTCACGACAGCGGTGGGCGAGGACGAGATCCTCACGCACGTCCGGATCCCCAAGCACACCGGCTGGGGCGCGCACTATGAGAAGTTCACCCGGGTCGCGCAGCAGTGGTCCATCGTCGGTGTCGCCGCCACCGTCAAGGTCGACGGCGGCGCGATCTCCGAGGCACGGATCGGGCTGACCAACATGGGGGCGACCGCGCTGCGCGCCAGGGCGGTGGAGCAGGCGCTGGTGGGCCAGCCGGCCACTGACGAGGTGGTGCGCGCGGCCGCCGCATCCGCTGCCGACGGCACCAGCCCGCCGACCGACACCAACGGCGACGCCGACTACCGGCGGCACCTCGCCTCGGTGCTCACGCGGCGAGCGGTGCTGGCTGCGGCCGCCGATGCGCGCTGACGTGTCAGAACCTCACCTTGCTATAGCCCGTTCACGTTCGGACAAGTCGTCGGGAAGGAGTCTTCGGCAATGGACCTGACGCATCGATTCACGGTGCCCACGTCGATCGACGACGCCTGGGCGGCCTTCAACGACCTCGAGCGCATCGCGCCGTGCTTTCCGGGGGCTGCCCTGACGTCGTACGACGGGGAGGAGTTCCAGGGACTGGTCAAGGTGAAGCTCGGCCCGATCTCGCTGCAGTACACCGGCACCGGTCGCTTCGTCGAGCGCGACGAGGCGACCCACCGGGCGGTCATCGAGGCGAAGGGACGCGACAAGCGGGGCAACGGCACGGCGGCCGCCCATGTCACGACCGAGCTGTCGGCGGCGGGTGTGGAAGCGACCGAGGTCACCGTCGTGACCGACCTCAACGTCACCGGCAAGCCGGCCCAGTTCGGGCGCGGTGTCATGCAGGACGTGAGCGACAAGCTGCTGGCGCAGTTCGCAGGCTGCCTGGAGACGAAGCTGTCCGGGCCCGATGCCGACCCGGCGGCTGCTGACTCCACGCCCGCTGCTGACGCCGGTGCCGCGGACGATGCAGCCCCCGCCGCTGCCGCTGACGATGCAGCCCCCGCCGCTGCCGCTGACGATGCAGCCCCCGCCGCTGCCGCTGACGATGCAGCCCCCGCCGCTGCCGCCCCTCCCACTGGAGCGCGAGCTGCGTCGCCGTCGCGCGCCGCTGCTGCCGGCCCAGAGTCCACATCCGCCGCCGCTCTCGACCTGGGCGCCACCGTGCTGCCGGTGCTGCTCAAGCGATACGCATGGCATGTGGTCGGGCTGGTGGTCGTCGTCGTCGTACTCCGCAAACTGTGGTCACGCCGCGGCGACTGACCCCGGAGGATCCGACGCCGGCGCAGCCATGACCCGCCAGCGTCGGATCCTTGGGAGCCGGAGCCGGGCGGTCAGGACCAGTCGGGGCTCGCGCCCTGCTGCGACGCACCCGGGTCGACCCGCAGCGCGCCAAGGGGTGCGATGACGTGCCCGGACTCCGAGCAGACCCAGTGCGGGTCGGGGCCGAGCTCCGGCTCGATGGCCAGGCTGTGCTCCACAGGGTCAGGACAGTCATGGCAGACCGGCCAGCGCCGCGCGGAGTCGAAGAGGGTGTCTTGGACGTCCTGGGCGACCAGCCCCTCGACGTACCCTGCGCCGTCGGGCCACTGCTCCAGCCACCACCGGCGTTGCGAGACGCACTCGTCGACCAGCGAGACCGTGCGTGGGTCCTGGAGCCGTTGCGCCGCGAGATCCTGCAGTACGAGAGCGCGTGCCTTCAGCAGCGGGTCTCCCGGCGTCATGGGTTCCATCCTGGCAGTCTGGTCAAGTGAGGAGAGCGATCCGGCGAGCCCCGAGCAGAAGGCGTTTTAGCGCGCCGCTGACCGGAGGTGCTCTATGACTGCTGCCACGGTCGAGGTGGTGGCACTCCACCCCGCCGACGCCGAGGGCGCCGAGGCCGGTGGCGCGGACCGGGTGCACGGCTGCACGCTCTCCGGCGACGAGGCCCGATCGCCAGCCCCGGCCGATCTGAGTGCCATCGTGCGCGCCACCGCCCTCCCGGTGCGGGTCACCCTGCGGCTGTCCGATGGACGCTCCACGCAGGGCGGCGAGCTGACCCGACTTCGAGGTCTGGCCGGGGAGTACCTCGCCTGCGGCGCCGAGGGATTCGTGCTGGGGTTTCTCACCCCCGAGCTCGAGATCGACCTGGACGTCTGCGCAGCTCTGCTCGAGTCCTTCGCGGGAGCGCCGTGGACCTTCGACCGCTCGTTCGACCAGGCGCTGGAGGCTCGTCGTGCCTGGCGTCAGGTCAAGCTGATCCCGGGCCTGGATCGCGTGCACACGGCAGGCGCCGCGCGCGGGATGGCGACCGGCGCCGACGACCTGATCGCGCTGGCCGAGGAGTCGCCCGACTTCGCCGCAGTGGCGACGGCCTCCGGAGGTGTGCGAGCAGAGGACGTGCCGTGGCTGGTCGGAGCCGGCGTGACCGCCGTACACCTGGGCCAGGAGGTGCGCCCGGGCGGGTCGTGGCAGCGCGCACACGTGGACGCTGGATTCGTGCGCTCGTGGCGCACCCTGCTCGACGACGCGGTACGACGAACCGGCGTCGCCGCGGCCGGGGACGCCGGGTAGTCGGTGGCCGTCCTCATCGACCCACCGGCCTGGCCGGCGCACGGGCGGCTCTGGTCGCATCTGGTGAGCGATGCTTCGCTGACTGAGCTGCACTCCTTCGCCGCCGCCCACGGGGTGCCGCGCCGGGGCTTCGAGCGAGATCACTACGACGTACCCGGTCAGATGTACGACGGCCTCGTCACCGCTGGGGCCGTGCCCGTCTCGTCTCGCGAGCTGGTCCGGCGCCTCCATGTCGCCGGGCTGCGCCGGCGCAAGAGCGGCACGATGGCTCGACGCGCCCCGGGCAACGAGCTCCTGCGCCCGCCGCATCTTCAAGCGGGTGACCTGGTCGTGGTGTGCGCGACGGCCGGGGTCGTGCCGGAGGAGCGGCTCCGGCGCGGCGTCGGCCGGCTCGAGAGCTGGGGACTTCGGGTGGAGGTGGCCGACCACGTCCTCGGACCGCTGCCACGCCTCGGTCACCTGGCGGCCGAGGACTCCGCGCGCGCCGAAGACTTCACTGCGGCCTGGATGGACCCAGCGGTCGCGGGCATCGTCGCCGCCCGAGGCGGCTACGGCACTCAGCGCATCCTCGACCTGCTGGACTGGCGGAGGATGGCGGAGGCGGATCCGAAGGTCGTCGTCGGCTTCTCCGACGTCACGGCCCTCCACCAAGCGCTGGCAGCCCGGCTCGGGCTGGTGAGCGTGCACGGCCATGTGGCGACCTCGTTGAGCGACGCGGAGCGGGACAGCGTCGAGCAGCTGCGGGCGCTGCTGATGGAGCCCGCGACCGTGACCGACCTCCTCGACGGCCAGGACGTCGCCACCGTGGTCGGTGGTACGGCGAAGGGCGTGCTGCTCGGCGGCAACCTGGCCATGCTTGCCGCCGAGGTCGGTACCCCGACCAGCCGGTCGGCGCTGGGTTCGATCGTGCTGCTCGAGGAGATCGGCGAGGAGCCGTACCGCATCGACCGGCTGCTCACGCAGCTGCTGCGCTCCGGGTGGCTGACCGGGATCGCCGGCCTGGTCGTCGGCGCCTTCACCGACTGTGGCGACCCTGGGCAGGTGGAGGGGGTCATCGAGGACCGGCTGGTGCCGCTTGGGGTGCCGATGGTGTCGGCGGTGGACGTCGGCCACACGATGACGACGCTGCCGGTCCCGCTGGGGGTGCAGGCCACCCTGGACGCCGACCACGGCCGCCTCACGCTGGCGCGCCCGGCCCTGGCCTGATCCGCCGCCCGCCGTCACCCCAGCCGTCAGGATTCGTCCGAGCTAGCGCTGAGCGCCCCAGCCGGGCATCCCCGGACGAATCCGATCGAGCTGTCTCGGCCAGGATTCGTCCGAACCAGCGCCGGGCGCTCCAGCCGATGATCTCCGGACGAATCCTGAACCCAGGGGCGGAAGCGACCGCGTCACCGGGTGCGGGCCTCGAGCTCTGCGAGCTCACCCTCAACGTTGGCCCGCGCCGCCGCCTCCCAGGCGCGGCGGCCGCGGTCGGTGGCGAAGAGCCGTTCCTTGCCCAAGAGCCCGCGCAGCAGCTCCGCCCTCGCAGACACGAAGGCCTGATCGGGCACATGCCGGAACTCCACCCGGACCGCATCGCGGTACCCCGAGTACTCCTCCGCGGAGCCGGCCAGCACGGCGAGGTCGGCGTCGCACAGCACGGCGCCGTTGCGGTCCCCGGCCGCCGGCGCGTGCGTAGCCGTCAGCAGCACCATCCGCTCGACCTCGGCGATCTCCGCGTCGTCGAAGTCGTACGCCGGCAGCGTGGTGCGGGCGAGCTCCGCCGACGCGGCCTCGTTGTCGTCGCGGCGTACGTCGTACACTGCGTCGTGGTACCAGCCGGCGAGCTGCACGAGGCGGGCGTCGTCCGCCTCCACTGCGAGAGCGTCGACCGCGGCAAGCACGGCGTCGAGGTGGCGCAGGTCGTGGTAGACCCGGGTGATGTGCCCGTACCGGCGCACCAGCTCGCGACCGAGGGCAAGCCGGCCGGGAAAGGCGGCGTCCCAGCGCTCGACGAGGCGGTCGGCGGTGTCCACAGCATTCGACCCTCGTCGAGCCCGCCCGGCGGACACGACTCAGAGCGGCAGCGGCTTCGCGTGTGTGATCACCAGCGACGTCACGGCCCGGGTCAGGCACACGTAGAGCCGCCGCAGCCCGGTCAGCGCGTCCGCCTCACTCGCGGCGATGTCGGCCGGCTCGACCAGCACGACATGGTCGAACTCCAGGCCCTTGGCCAGCGTGGCCGGGACGACGTCGACCCGTGCCTCGATGTCGTCGTCGGCCCCGAGCCGACTGTGCGCCACCCCGGAGTCGGCGAGTGCGGTGTCGGCCGCCGTTGCCATCGAGTCCGGCACGATGAGCCCAATGGATCCGGCGTCGTCGAGCCGCCGGCGTACGGCGTCGACCGCGGTCTGCAGTGGCTCGCGCGTCTCCGTCACGCGCAGGTCTCCTCGTGCTCGTCGCACCGAGGTCGGCCGGCGTAGTGTCGGCGCGATCCGGGGCAGCAGCGTGGCGGCGAGGTCGATCACCTCCGCCGGCACCCGGAAGCCGAGCGTGAGCTCCTCGAGATGGGCGGTGGGCTTCCCCAGGTGGCCGAGCGCTGCGTCCCAGTCGCCGACTCCCCACGGCGTGGTGGCCTGGGCCAGGTCGCCGAGCACCGTGGCGGAGCCGGTCGAGCACTGGCGGCCCACGGCGCGCAGCATCATGGGGGAGAGGTCCTGCGCCTCGTCGAGCACCACGTGACCCAGACTCGGGGTGCGCTCGAGCAGGTCGGCTGCCTCGTCGACCAGCACCGCGTCGTGCACGGTCCAGCGGGCGCTGCCGGGGCCCTTCGCCGGCCGCGGCCACGCCAGCTGCTGCTGCTCCTCCGGCGCCAACAGACCCTCGGCCGCCCGGGCCAGGAAGTCGGGCTCGCCGAGCAGCCGCATCACCAGCCGCCGCGGGTCTACGGCGGGCCAGAGCCGGTCGACGTACGCCTTGACCGGACGCGATCTCGCCACCGCGCTCTGCACCCGGTCGTCGGGCGCGTCGCCGTCGAGCTCCATCTTGACCAGCACCGCATGGGCGAGGCGCTGTGGAAGCATCCCCCGCCCGGCGGCGTACCGCACCTTGCGCGACCGCAACTCGGCCACGATCTCGTCGGCCTCGTACGCCGGGACACGCCACCGCCGACTGCCCCGAGGGACGACCAGCGCCTCTGTCGCTGGGGTGAGCATCGACCAGGCCGCCCGCTCGACGACCTTTGCCATCCGGGCGTCTCCCTTGATCCGGGCTACGGCGACGGAGTCCTGCGCCTTCACGGGCACCCGTGCGACCAGCTCCTCGACCGTGGTCTGCTTCGCGTCGATCTCGCCGAGCGCCGGCAGCACGTCGGCGATGTAGCGGAGGAACGAGGAGTTCGGCCCGACGACCAGCACGCCTTGCCGGGTGAGCTGGTCGCGGTGCGTGTAGAGCAGGTACGCCGCCCGGTGCAACCCGACCGCCGTCTTGCCGGTGCCGGGCGCACCCTGCACGCATACCGTCCGGCTCAGGTCCGACCGCACGATGTCGTCCTGCTCGGGCTGGATGGTCGCGACGATGTCACGCATCGGCCCCATCCGCGGCCGCTCGATCTCGGCCTCGAGGATAGCGCTGTGGTCGGCCCGGCCGGCGTGGTCGGCCTGGTCGCTCTCGTCGGGAGTCGGCGGTCCGGCGGCGGTGCCGAGCGGTTCGTCCTCGTACGCCGTCAACCGCCCGTGCTGGAAGCCGAACCGGCGCCGCAGCCGCAGCCCCATGGCGTCGACGCGGCTGGCCCGGTAGAACGGTCGCGAGATGGGCGCCCGCCAGTCGACGACCATCGGATTGCCGCCATCGTCGGTGATGTGGCGTCGCCCCACGTAGAAGCGCTCGCCGGGCAGACCCGCGCCTGGGACGGCGGCGTCTCCGTAGTCGAGCCGGCCGAAGAACAACGGCACCTCGGGATCGTCCTCGAGCGCCTGCATGCGCTTCCAGAGGGTGAACTTGAGGTACTCGCCGCTGACCCGGTCACCGGCGAGCGCGGCCATCGACGCGGTCTTGTCGCGCATCCGCCGGAGCGCAATGCGTGAGGTGTGGAGATGGGCCTGTTCACGCGAGATCTCTGCGTCCATGGGGGCGAAGACGCTAGCAGTCCGGGGTCATCCGAGCGACTGATTTTCGGGCATTCCGGCTGCCGACATCGGACAGTTCTGGTCAAATGACCACTGTGAACGACACCCTGCAGTCCCTCGCCGTGGTCCTCGAAGAGACCGAACACCGGCTCGGTGCCGGGTCGCACGTGGCCGGCCGGGTCTGGCCGACCGGCTTCGACGTGCTCGACACCTACATGTCCGGGGGGCTGCGCTCGAGCGAGCTCATCCTGCTGAGCGGCCCGCAGGGGCTGGGGAAGACCACCTTCGCGCTGCAGCTGTTGCGCAACGTGGCCCAGGCCGGGCGATCGGGGGTCTACTTCTCGTTCGAGCACGACCCGCAGTCGGTGCTGCAGCGGCTCATCGCGATCGAGGGTGGCGACATCGCCGGGGTCAACGGCGTACCCCTCAACAAGGTGCGCGAGGCGATGGAGGCCCTGGACGGCGGCGGCCGGGACCTGGCCGAGCGGTTGCGCAGCTTTCCAGGTGGTGCACAGGCGGTCGACAACGTCGCCAAGTACGCCGAGCTGCTCATGGTGCATCGCTCCAGTGGCAACCACACGACGCTGGAGACGATCCAGGAGGTCGTCGACGAGACCCGCAGCTTCACCGGACAGCTCCCTCTGGTCGTCATCGACTACCTGCAGAAGGTGCGGATGCCGGACCAGTCGATGCCCGAGGAGGACCGCATCACCGCGGTCGTCGAGGGGCTCAAGGACCTCGCGCTGGAGCTCGGTGTGCCGGTGCTCGCCGTGGTCGCCGCCGACAAGACCGGCATCGAGATGGGCAAGCGGATGCGCGTGCACAACATGCGCGGGTCAAGCTCGCTGGCCTACGAGGCCGACGTGGTGTTCATCATGAACGACAAGTACGACGTGGTCGCGCGCCACCACCTCGTCTACAACACCAGCAACGCAGACCGGTTCCGCGACTTCGCGGTCCTCACGATCGAGAAGAACCGGAGCGGCCTGGACAAGGTCGACATGGAGTTCCGCAAGCGGTTCGAGCAAGGCCGCTTCGAGACCAGCGGCGCCCTCGTCAGTGAGCAGCTCATCGACGAGCGCGTGTACGTCGACTGACGGCTGCGGCTCCCGCTCGACGGGATTCGTCCGGGGATCGCTGGCTGCGTGACACCGCGCTGGTTCGGACGAATCGTGACCGTCAGGCGGGCAGGCTGTCGGAGTCCACGATGGTGTAGGCGTAGCCCTGCTCGGCGAGGAACCGCTGGCGGTGCTGGGCGAAGTCGGCGTCGACGGTGTCGCGGGCGACGATGCTGTAGAAGCGGGCCGAGCGGCCGTCGCCCTTCGGCCGCAGCAGCCGGCCGAGCCGCTGCGCCTCCTCCTGCCGGGACCCGAACGTGCCGGAGACCTGGATGGCGACGGTCGCCTCAGGCAGGTCGACCGAGAAGTTCGCCACCTTGCTGACCACCAGCAGCGACAGGTCGCCGGCCCGGAAGGCCGCGAACAGCCGCTCGCGCTCCCGGACCGGGGTGTCCCCCTTGACCATGGGCGCGTCGAGCCGCTCCGCGAGCTCGTCGAGCTCGTCGATGTACTGGCCGATCACCAAGGTGGGGTCACCGGCGTGATGAGCGACCAGCCGCTGCGCGACCTGGGCCTTGCTCTCACAGCCGGCGGCCAGTCGGTACCGGTCTTCGGGCTCGGCGGTGCCGTAGGCGAAGCGTTCGGCGTCGGTGAGGCTCACCCGCACCTCGATGCACTCAGCCGGCGCGATGTAGCCCTGTGCCTCGATGTCCTTCCATGGCGCGTCGTAGCGCTTGGGCCCGATGAGCGAGAACACGTCGCCCTCTCGACCGTCCTCGCGGATCAACGTCGCGGTCAGGCCGACACGCCGGCGGGCCTGCAGGTCGGCGGTCATCCGGAAGATCGGCGCCGGCAGCAGGTGCACCTCGTCGTAGATCACCAGCCCCCAGTCCCGCGCGTCGAACAGCTCCAGATGTGCATACGCACCCTTGCGGCGCGTGGTCATCACCTGGTAGGTCGCGATCGTGACCGGGCGGATCTCCTTGGTGGCGCCGGAGTACTCCCCGATCTCCTCAGCCGTGAGCGTCGTACGGCGCAGCAGCTCGTCGCGCCACTGCCGGGCCGCGACGGTGTTGGTGACCAGGATCAGCGTGGTGGTCTGGGCCTGCGCCATCGTGGCGGCACCGACCAAGGTCTTGCCGGCGCCGCAGGGCAGCACGACCACCCCGGAGCCACCGGCCCACACCGACTCGACCGCCTCGACCTGGTAGGGCCGCAGCGACCAGCTGTCGGTGACCAGCGCGATCGCATGCGCCTCACCGTCGACGTACCCGGCGTAGTCCTCGGCGGGCCAGCCCAGCTTGAGCAGTGCCTGCTTGAGGTTGCCGCGCTCGGACGGATGGACCACCACGCTGAGATCGTCGAGACGGGCGCCGAGCATGGGCGCGATCCGCCTGGCTTTCATGATCTCCTCGAAGACCGCGCGGTCGGTGCTCGCCAGGACCAGGCCCTGCGTCGGGTGCTTGTCGAGCCGCAGCCGTCCGTAGCGGCCCATGGTCTCGGCCAAGTCGACGAGCAGGGAGTGGGGCACCGGGTAGCGGGAGTAGGTCAGCAACGCGTCGACCACCTGCTCTGCGTCGTGGCCGGCCGCGCGCGCGTTCCAGAGGCCCAGCGGCGTCAACCGGTAGGTGTGCACGTGCTCGGGCGAGCGCTCGAGCTCGGCAAACGCGGCGATCGCACGTCGGCAGTCGCGAGCCTGCGGATGGTCCACCTCCAGCAGCAGCGTCTTGTCCGACTGGACGATGAGCGGGCCTTCCGTCATGCGTGTCCTTCTCCCCAAGCGTTGGTCGTCGGTGTCCGCCCGGATCGGGCGCGAATGTCTACAGCGTGGCGCGTCGGCGGGCCCGGTAGGCCGCCACGTTGGCGCGGGACGAGCACCGGTCCGAACAGTAGCGCCGCGATCTGTTGGGAGAGGTGTCGACGAAGACGCGGTCACACTTGTCGTCGCCGCATACCCCCAGCCGGGTGGCGCCGTGGTCGACGACCAGGGTGGCAAGTCCCATCAAGCACTCCGCCGTGACCAGTGCGCTCACGGACGAGCCGCGCTCGGCCACGTGCAGGTGCCAGGTCTGCGCGTCGCTGCCAGCGATGTGCGGCCGGACCGGATACTTCATCAGCAGCACATTGACCTGCTCCACCACTGCTTCGGCGGCGCCCTCGTCGGACGCCTCGAAGATCGGCCGCAGCTCACGCCGGAGCCGTCGCAGCGGCGCCAGGTCGCGCTCCTCCAGTCGTCGCCGCAGCCACGCCCGGCTGGTCAGCCACTCGTCGAGCCCGGCGAGGGTGTCGACGTCGGCGTTCACCAGCCCGGCCGCGAGGTCGGCGTACCGGACGAAGTCCACGCAGCCATGCTAGGCGTTCGACGGTAGCCGGACGGCATCTGCGGTAAGGGCTAACCGCCAACGAAGAGCCTTACGAGGCTGTCCGGATGATGTGCGCTGCCGTGATCCGGTGCACCGGCAGCCGGACACTGTCCTGGCTCTTGACGTCCTCGGCGAGCAGGACGCCGTCGTCCACCGCCTGCGCGGTGACGAGTCGCTCGGCCCGCTCGCCCGTGCGGTCGACGTACCCGAACCAGACGGGCTCACCTGTCTCGACCGCCTCGCGGAGCACCGCCAAGGGTCCGATGTACGGCCCGGTGTTGGTGACCCTGCGATCCGGCGGCTCGACGGCGTCGTCAGCAGCATCGGTGCGTCGGAGCGTGGCCACCGCTCCTGCGGCTGCGTCGGAGTCCAGCCGGTCCCAGGCGGTCAGATCGTCGGCGGTCAGGCGCGGGAGCGCCCGGACCGGTGGCAGATGCGCCACCCGGCGCGGCGAGGGCTCGGAATCTGCAGGTGGCCGGTCGACATCGCGCACCAGGTAGGCCAACGGTTGCGGGATCGGGGTGCGAGAGCGGGCCGTGAGCGTCTGGAGAATCTCCTCCGCGCCCCAGCCGAGATCGCCTGCTCGACGCAACGACTCGGCCGAGAAGCGGTAGACGGTCGCGCCACCGCGGGACTCGACGTCCGCCAGCGCGGCCAGGTCCCGCCCGGCGTCGACCGTGAGCGGACCAGGGGCCACCGCGGTCAGGTCGGCCTGGATCAGCACATGGTCGACCCGCTCCGGGAGCAAGGCGTCGATGCCTGCGGCGTCCGCGCTCGGGCCGAAGCTGGCCGGCGCCCCCAACCCGGTGACACCGAGCATCGTCGCCTGCTCCAGCACCATGCCCACCAGCCGGTCGGTGTTCGCTGGCCGGCGGGGGCGGTGCCACTCGATCCACGCCCGCAGGTCGCCTTCGTCGACCACCTCGCCGGCACCGGGCGTCCCCAGGCCGTCGAGGCAGAGCTTGATGAGCCATCCCGGTGCGCCGACACGTGCGTCGCCGATCCAGGTCGAGACCAGCATCGCCCACTGGTCGCGCAGCGGTGCCGCCTGCCAGACGTCGTACTCGCGGGTCGGGATCATGACCTCGTCTGCCCGGTGTGCCGTCAGGCCGAGCAGCCCAGCCGCCTCCGCGAGAGTGACGTACGTCGTCGCGACTGCGGTCGGGACGTCGAGAAGCTCGGCCATGCCGCGGACCTGCCGGGACGTGAGTGCCCCATCTCGGCGACGGCGCAGCGGCTGGTGGTCGCAGTGCTCGACGAGGACGTCCATGCGCCGGACGAACTCGAACGCGGAGCCCGCGGCCACCTTGTCGACGAGCCCCGGCTTCAGCTGCTCCGCGACGGCGATGCGTGGCGGCACCGGATCGGGCGGTGGTCCGGGAGCGGACTCGCCGAGTACGCCGCCCAGCACCCGGACCGGGCGCAGCGTGTCGGTGTCCCCCCAGGCCAGGGCGAGGCTGCGGAGCCGGTCCATGGCCTGGCCGACCGCAGCCAGGTCCGCCCCCGCCTCGGCCACGGCTGCTGCCGACACGGGGACGGGGAGAACGGCGAGCCGGTGGGCCACCCAGAGGTCGAACGCATCGAGGAGGTCGAGGGCCGCCGCCACCGACTGTCGGGTCGTGGCCCGCGAGGCGATCTGGCTGAAGTCGACCAGCTCGGGGAAGGCGAGGTCCGGGCGGTCGAGCAGGAGCGAGGTCAGCGCCGTGTCGTCGGCGTCGCGCAACATCTGCGTCAGCGACCGAGGACCGGACGACGTACGCATCTCCCCACGGTAGTCCTGTCCTGGTCGGGCGCACGCTGCGGGCATGGCAGGATTGCCCGGAACATCCGCGAAAGGGAGGCTCGATGGCGCTGGTCCAGGCGCGCAGCCTGAGCAAGAGCTTCGGTAGCAAGGCGGCCGTGCGCGGCCTGGACTTCGACGTGGTCCCCGGCACCGTCACCGGTTTTCTCGGCCCCAACGGTGCCGGCAAGTCGACGACGATGCGGCTGATGCTGGGGCTCGACAACGGCGAGGGGATCACGACCTTCGACGGCCATCGCTACCGCGACCTGAGCCACCCCCTTCGGCAGGTGGGCACCGTGCTCGACGCCAAGCCGTTCCACCCGACCCGATCGGCGGTCAACCACCTGCGGATGCTCGCCGTGTCCAACGACATCCCGCGCTCCCGGGTCGACGAGGTGATCAACATCGTCGGACTCGGGGACGTCGCGGGCGCCAAACCGAAGACGTTCTCCCTCGGCATGGGTCAACGTCTGGGTCTGGCCTGCGCGCTCCTTGGCGATCCGGGGACGTTGATTCTCGACGAGCCGGCCAATGGGCTGGATCCGCAGGGCGTGCACTGGCTGCGAAACATGCTCAAGGCACTCGGCGGCACAAGGACGGTCCGTCTTCGTCTCCAGTCACCTGCTGGCCGAGATGGCGCTCATGGCCGACGCACTGGTGGTCATCGGCAGGGGCAGGCTCATCGCGTCGGGTCGGATGGCCGACTTCATCTTGACGAGCAACCGCAACGCCGTGGTGATCCGAGTCGACGAAGCCGCGCAGCTGGTCCGCGAGCTGCGGGCGCGGCACGGCACCGTCGTGACCGAGCCCGACGGGAGGCTCGTGGTGACGGGACTGAGCGCGGAGTCCGTCGGTGACCTGGCACACGAGCTCCGCGTCCGCGTGTTCGAGCTCAGCAACCGGCAGGCGACGCTGGAGGAGGCGTTCCTCGAGGCGACCGGCGCCTCGGAGGAGTTCCGTGCCTCAATGGGCTTCGCCGGTGCGGGCTACGGCCTCGGAGACCACGGATCCGCGGCCGGCTACGGCGGTCCGCCGCCCGGCTACGGTCCGCCTGGGTACGGCCCGCCCGGGTCGTACGGCGCACCGCCCCCGGCCGGGTACGGGTACGGTGGCGGTCCGCCGCCGTACGGCGCTCCGCCTCCGCATCGGCAGCAGCCGCAGCAGCCGGACGGTCCGCCGGTGCAGGACGGAGAGCCGCGATGACCGGCGCGCTGAGGTATGAGTGGCTGCGGATCCGGACGATCGCCTCGACGTACTGGTTCCTCGGCCTTGCGGTCGGGCTGACGTTCCTGCTCACTCTGCTGGTCATCTGGGGCACCAACTCGGGTGGGCCGGACGACGACTTCACCTGGGTGGAGGCCACCACCTTCGTGATCACCGGCGGCGCCTCGGTCTCGACGATCCCGGTGCTCGTCGCGCCGTTCTGCGCCGCGATCGGGGTGCTCTCGATCGGCCACGAGTACCGCTACGGCACCAACAAGGCGACGCTGACCGCGATCCCGAACCGGTCCGCGGTGCTGGCCGCGAAGCTGGTCGTGCTGACCGGGTGGGTGCTGGTGACCACCGTGGTCTCCCTGCTGCTCAACTTCGCCATGGCGGCTCTCTTCTTCGAGTACTTCGAGGTGTCGGGGGCGACCGTGCGGCCGATGCTGCTGTACGTCGTCTACTGCCTGGGCTTCGCGATGGCCGGCTTCGGCATGGCAGCCGCGTTCCGCAACCAGACCGGAGCGATGGTCGCGGTGCTGGTGTGGCCGTTGGTGATCGAGCCGGTCCTCAGCGGCATCCTGGTGGTGCTCGGCAACTTCAACGACGGCTTTGAGGGGCTGAGCAACGTGCTGCCGGCCTCGGCAGGACGTCGCATGATGTTCAGCCCCTATGAGACGTTCGCCGGGTTCTTCGGCCAGGTGGACACCTGGGGAGTCTCCGTCAGCGCCATCACCTATCTCCTCGGCGTGGCGGCTGTGGTCGCGGTCGGCTCCACCCTGTTCTTCAGGCGCGACGCCTGACGGCCCACGAAGGCGCGGCCCCCTGACCTTGCGGCTGAACCTTGTGACGCACGGGTGGCACAAACCTTCAGCCACAAGGCAGCGGGGTGCAGGTCAGGGAAAATCAGTCGAGCGTCAGGTAGGTGCGCAGCGCGGAGTCGTCGTACGCCACGTAGCCGAGCCAGGCGCGGTCGTCGTCGATCCCGCGCCAGCCGACTCGGAGCTCGAACCGTCGGCCCCCGGTGACGGTGACCGGGTCCGGAGCCACCCGGAACCGGGTGGGCGCCTCGGCACCGAGCACCCAGCCGGTGAAGGTGCCAGACGTGGTGGAGTCATCGTCACCGGACGAGGCCGCCGCGGCGAGATAGACGGTGTAGACCCCGCTCGGTGGTCGCTCGAGCGTGATCTGCTCCTCTGCAGCACCGCTGACGGCGCTGGTGACCAGCCGCCCGTCCCGGTAGACGTAGAGATCCAGATCGGCCGCGGGCGCGATCGGCGGCTACGTCGAATCGCGCCACCCGAGCGGCCCCAGGGACGTAGAAGAAGTACCGTTCGGAGCTGGCATCGAGCCCAGGATCGAGCGGGTCGAAGGTGCCAGGCTCGAGGATGAAGCGCTCTGGATCGGCGGCAACCGGCCCGACGACTGAGATGCGGAGGGTCCCGGTCACCCCGGCACGCGCGACGACCGACGTGCTGCCGCCCTCGGTCGGAGCGGCGACGTCTCGCGGCGCCGTCACCAGCTCGGGGCGGACCACGACCGGGCTCGTGGCCACGTGGCCACGCGATCCCGACCAGGTCAGCTCACCGACGGCGAAGTCGCCGTAGCGCGCCCGTCTGCCGGCGCTCATCACGATCTCCACGGCGGCGGACTCACCCGGGGCAAGGGTCACGCTGCCCGGCTCGACCGTGGCGGAGATGCCGGGAAGACCGGTGAGCCGGGCGGTGTAGGTCTCCGCGGCCACGCTGACGTTGGTGATCGTGCGACGTACCCGCTCGGTGCCGATGAGCTGGCCCACCGCGACGGACGGCGCGTTGAGCTGCCGGGGCGGAAGCCTGCCATCGGCGAAGGAACGCCACTCCGCGGCGCTGGTGAGGTAGGCCAGCCCCGGGTCGAGCGCTCGAGCCGCGACGACGGCCCCCGCCCCAGCGGCGAAGGGACCGGCGGCCCCGAGCGGTCGTGCTGTCGTCATCAGCGCGGACGCCACAGCGGCCGGGGACCAGCCGGGGTGGCGATCGAGCACGAGTGCGGCCAGCCCGGCGACGTGCGGTGCCGAGACCGACGTGCCGGACATGAGGTCCCAGCGGCGTTGCAGACTGGCGGCCGGCGACACGGCGGAGAGCACGTTGACACCGGGGGCGGTGAGATCCGGCTTCAGCAGGTCGCCCCCGCCCGCCGCCATCGGCCCACGCGAGGAGGAGGGGGCCACCTCCAGCGGCGCGTGCGAAGCACCGCCAGCCCGCAGGGACGCGACGGGTCGCGCGGCTCGGTCGAGGTAGCCCAGGAGGCGGGGCCGGTCGCTGCTGGCCACGTGGATCGTCGGGAGCGTGTGGATGTCGGCGGGCACCGCACCAGGACGGGTGTTGGCCAGCACCATCGCCGCAGCGCCGGCCCGGGCGGTGACCCGGCCCTTGTCGACGCGCGACGACACGCCTCGGTCGCAGACCACCACGGCACCGTCGACCCGCGCGGCGTCGAGGGCGTCGGGCAGGCAGCGTGCTGCATCGGCGCGGGTCGAACCGGGCGCGCGCACATCGCCGGCATACACCAACGCCGTCCGCGACACACCGTCGGCGGAGACCATCGCACCGTCGATCACCACGTCGGAGCCCAGCACGAGACCGCCCTGGTAGACGTCGTGGCTGCTGGCCGCGACCGTGGTGACCCAGGGAGCGGCGGTGACCACGGTGCCGGGCTCGGGGCCGCGATTGCCTGCCCCCGTCACGACGGACACCCCGCTCGCGGCCGCACTCAGGAAGGCCCGCGCGACGACATCGGTCTCGCTCAGGCTCGCCGCCTCGATGGAGTAGTTGAGTACGTCGACGCCGTCCTGCACCGCCTGATCGACGGCCGCGACCGAGTCCGCCACCGTGCAGCCGTCGTCCGTCGGATCCGGCGCGGTCCAGCAGGCCTTGTAGACCGCTAGCCCGGCACCGGGGGCGACCCCGCTGATGCGACCGAAGGACTGGCCGCCGATCGTCACCGCGACCCCGGCGTTGCCGGCGGCGACTGCGGCGACATGGGAGCCGTGGCCGGTGACGTCTCGAGGCGACATGCGCTCGCCGGCGGCGAGGTTGTCAGGGCCGAACCCCGCGACGAACGAGCGCGCCGCAAGCAGCTTGGCATCGCAGATGTCGCGGCTCCAGCCTGGTCCTTGGCTGCAGCGACCGGTGAAGCCCGGATAGTCGCGGGCTCGGGTCCTGGCGTCGATCGGCACTCCGTCGAAGGACGGGTTCTCCGGCCAGATCCCCGAGTCGACGACGCCGATCACGACCCCATCGCCGGCATCGTCTGGCGCTCGGGCAGCGGCGGACCACACGCGCGAGGAGTCATGGGTCCCGGGCCCTGTGCGGGGAGTCGTCGTGAGTTCCAGCGTCGTACTGCGCTGCACCGCACTGACCTCCGGCATCGTTCGCAGGGTCTTCAGCTGGTCGCTGGACAGGTCCGCGGCGAAGCCGTTGAGCGCGACCGTGTAGTGGTACAGGGTCGCCGGGTCGTCCAGTGTGTCGAGCACCTGGTCCTGTTGCGTGAGCAGGTACTCGCGGTAGGCCCGGACGGCCGGACGCCCGGCGTCGAAGCGGCGGTCCGCGACCGCGACCGTGGCCGGCAGACCCGGCCGATCGCCCCGGTAGGCGGCGGCGGGAGGGTCGGTCAGGGTGACCACGTAGACACCCGGCCTGGCATCGGAGCCGCGGGTGGCCAGGGTGGCGGCGTCGGAGTGCTGGTCGGCGGGGGTCGGGCGCGCGGTGGCAGGCAGCATCAACTGCGCTGGCGCGACGAGGCCACACGCCACCACAGTGATCGCCATCCAGCGTCTCACCGGCATGCCTTTCAGGTGTCCGAGCGTGGGTAGAGTCTAGGTCGTGCCCGCACCCCTCGTCGTCGGCTTTGACCTAGATATGACGCTTATCGACAGTAGGCCCGGGATAAAGCGGGTTTGGCAGGAACTCTCTGCCACCACCGGCGTCCACGTTGACGCCGACCTGGTGGTGACCCGACTCGGCCCTCCGCTCGCTCATGAAGCAGCCCACTGGGTCGGGCCGGGACAGGTCGACGAGATCGTCGCCACGTATCGGAACCTCTACCCCGACTACGCGATCACCCGCACGCTGCTGATGCCTGGTGCGGCGGACGCGGTGCGCGCGGTCGGCTCGTCGGGTGGCCGTACGGTCGTCGTCACGGCCAAGAACGGCCCGCATGCACAGCTGCACGTGGACCATCTGGAGCTGCCGGTCGACGTCGTGGTCGGCGACCTGTTCGGGGCCGCCAAAGGTGCGGCACTGAGCCGGCACGATGTCTCGGTGTACGTCGGCGACCACGTCCACGACGTGGCCGGTGCGCGGGCAGCCGGCGCCGTCTCGGTCGCCGTTGCCACCGGGCCCTGCTCCGCCTCAGATCTGGCGACGGCCGGTGCCGACGTGGTGCTGGCGGACCTCACCCATTTCCCGGATTGGTGGGCGACACACGTGCTCGACCACCGGCTCGAGCGGCTCACCGCGCGGCTGACCTCGCTGGGGAGCGTCGTCGTCGCCTTCAGCGGCGGAGCGGACTCGGCGCTGGTGCTGGCGGCCGCCGCGCGGGTGCTCGGGCCGGACCATGTCGTCGCGGCGACAGCCCTCTCCGCCTCGCTCCCGGTGGCCGAGCTGGCGGCGGCACGCGACTTCTGCGCCCAGCTCGGCGTCCGGCATCTCACCCCGACGACGCACGAGATGCAACGCGCGGGCTACCGCGCCAACGCGGGTGACCGATGCTACTTCTGCAAGGCGGAGCTGCTCGACGTGCTCGACGGGCTGCGTGCCGGCCTCGGCTTCGCGGCCGTGGCCACGGGCACCAACGCCGACGACGCCGTCGCGGGCTTCCGGCCCGGCATCCGGGCTGCCGACGAACGCGGCGCCGTCACACCGCTGCTCGACGCCGGCTTCACCAAGCCCGAGGTGCGGGCGCTGTCGCAGCGTTGGGGGCTGCCCACCTGGGACAAGCCGGCCGCCGCTTGCCTCTCCTCACGGATCGCGTACGGCGTGGAGGTGACCCCGGGCCGACTGGCGCGGGTGGAGCGGGCCGAGGTGGCGGTGCGAAGCAGGCTTGCAGCCGCAGGACTGGGCGTCACCGATCTGCGTGTGCGGGACCTCGACGACCATGCCCGCATCGAGATCGACCCGCATCTGGTCGCGGCCCTCGATGCCGACGGCGTGGTCAGGGAGGCGGTGCTCGACGACGTACGCGCGGCCGGCTTCAGCCACGTCGAGCTGGATCCGCGAGGCTTCCGCTCCGGTTCGATGAATGCGTTGCTGGCCGTGCCCGAGCGCTTTCGCTGAGGCGGTACCCTGGTCCAGCCCCGACGTCGGGGTACTCCCGATCCGCCCGTTCTCGAAGAGGTTTCACGGTGCCAACCGGCAAGGTCAAGTGGTACGACGCCGCCAAGGGATTCGGCTTCGTCACCACAGACGACGGCAGCGACGTCTTCCTGCGTTCCGACTCCCTGCCGTCGAGCGTGACGACCCTCAAGTCCGGCACCCGGGTCGAGTTCGGCCTGGTCCAAGGCCGCAAGGGTGACCAGGCCATCCAGGTCACGGTGCTCGACCCGACGCCCTCGGTGGCCAAGGCGCTACGCAAGAAGCCCGAGGACATGGTCAACATCGTCGAAGACCTGATGCGGGTGATCGAGGACCTCGAGCAGACCTACCGTCGTGGGCGCCACCCGGAGCCGCGCGCGGCTCGACAGACGGCGGCGCTGCTCCGCGCCCTTGCCGGTGAGCTCGACCTGGGTTGAGCTCGGCCGGTCGGTGACAGGTCGCAGGCACACCGGCGACGGGAGGCGGCGTGGACTGGCAACGGGACCTGGTGGGACTCGTGGCCGGCTTCGTCCTGGCGACCGTGACCACCCCGGTCGGAGTGTCCGGCGCGGTGTTCTTGCTGCCCGTGCAGCTCTCGGTGCTTCACGTACCGAGCCCGCGCGTCACACCGACGAACCTGCTGTTCAACGTGATCTCCGGTCCTGGCGGGCTGGCCCGCTTCCGGCGCCGTAGCCAGTTCGACCGGCCTCTCACGCTGCACCTGGTGGCCGGGTCGGTGCCCGGCGTCGTGATCGGTGCGCTCATCCGCGTGTACGTCGCTGCTGACCCGGACGTGTTCCGGCTGTGTGCGGCCGCGGTCCTGGCCCCGGTCGGGCTGTTCCTCCTGTGGGCGCCGGCGCCAGGTGCGCCGGGTCGGCGGCTGCGACCCCGGACGGTGTGGGCACTGGCGTTCGTCGCCGGCGTGGCGGGCGGCATCTACGGGGTCGGCGGCGGATCGCTGGTGGGCCCCGTCCTCGTCGGGACCGGCATGACGGTGGCGACGGTGGCACCAGCGGCGCTCGCCTCGACCTGGGTGACGTCTCTGGTCGGGGTCGCGGCGTACGCCGTCATCTCGTTGGACGCCGCCGGTCCGGTCTCGCCGGACTGGTCACTGGGGGTCGCGATGGGGGTCGGTGGGCTGGTCGGTGGCTGGCTGGGGGCGTCGCTCCAGCCGCGCATCCCGGAGCAGGCGTTGCGGACGATGCTGGGCGTGCTGGCCCTGGCGCTCGCCGCCTTGTACCTGGCCCAGGTGGTGACCTGAGACCCGGTTCGCACAGCGGGCGGACCCCGGGTTCACCCCAGCGGATCGGGCCGTGCGGCGGCTCGTCGTGAGGCCACCCGGCCGCGCAGGATGACCAGCAGCCACACCACCAGCAGGCCGGCCACGACGAGCAGCCCCAGCTTGGGCACGAGCGGCATGACGACACCCATGAGGCCACCGATGACCCAGGACAGCTGCAGCAGCGTCTCCGACCGTGCGAACACGCTCGTCCGGACGACCTCGGGCACCTCACGCTGGATCAACGCATCGAGTGACAACTTGCCGAGCTGCTGGCTGAAGCCTGCGGTGAGGCCCAGCACCATGGCCGGAATGAGGGCGAAGAACAACCCGGCGTAGATGACCGCGATGGAGTCGGCGATGAGTACGACGAGGACGATCGCCTCCGGCTTGCGCTCCCGCAGCAGGTTGCCCGTGACCGTGCCCAGAGTGCTGCCCACACCGACGCTGCCGATGACCAGCCCGAGCAACAGGGCACGGCGGTCCTCCCATCCTGAGATCGGCTCCTGGCGCAGCAGGAAGGCCATGTAGATCGTCAGGAAGCCCGACAGCATGCGGAGGCCGGCGTTGCACCGCAGCGCCATCACCACGACAGCGGTGATGCCGAGTCGGCGGCTGCCGCCGGTCTCCGCGACATCGCGGATGCCCACCTGCTCCTCGCCCTCGGACGAGTCGACGCGGGCGGGCAGCTTGATGGCCAGCACCGTCGCGACGACGAAGAGCAGGGTGGCGTAGCGCAAGGACCACTCCGGCCCGACCAGCGACGCGAGCGCAGCGATCGGCCCCGAGATCGAGACGCCGGCGATGCCCGCCAGCGAGATGCGCGAGTTGGCCTTGACCAAGGTGAAGCCGGTGGGGAGGAGCCGCGGAATGGCTGCCGCGCGGGTGACGCCATACGCCTTCGACGCGACCAGGCACACGAAGGCCAGCGGGAAGAGCCACACCGACTCCGTGACGACAGCGCTGGCCAGCGCCCAGCAGCCGAAGGCGCGGACCGCCATGGTGGCTCCGATCGCCCACCTCCGACCGCGGCGGAAGCGGTCGAGGAAGGGTCCGATCAGCGGAGCCATGATCGCGAACGGCAGCATCGTGATGCCGAGGAAGAGCGCGATCTGACCGCGAGCCTCGCCTGTCGGCACTTGGAAGAAGAGGGTGCCCGCGAGCGACACCGCGAGGGCCGCATCGCCCGCCGTGTTGAAGGCGTGCATCTCGATGAGCCGGCCCAGGCCGGACTCCCCGGCGCCGCTGGAGTGCGATGCCTTCCTCGCGACCCGGACCGCAGCCGAGGCGGCCCTGCCCGAGGCGTTGGCCACCCGGCGGCCGGTGTCCGCGGCGCGCTTGGCGCCCGAACCACCGGGCTGATCGTCAGCCGGCTCACCCGTCGGCCGCGGGGGCGGCTGGTGACCGGCGTCGTCGGAAGGCACGTCCCTATCCTGCCAAGCCATCCGGTCAGTCCAGGGGGTGCCTCGGGGTGATTCGTCCATCCGGGTTCGCATGGGCGAGAATGGCGCGGTGACTCCCTCGATCAAGGCACCCAGGAAGCCCAAGGCCGATGCGGCCCTCGTCGCCGCAGTCGACGCAGCGCGTGACGTGCTCGTCGAGGCTGTGGGCGAGACCGAGGTCGGCGCGCACCTCGGCAGAGTCGCCGACGACGACCGCGTCGTCACGCACATCTTCGCGACCACGCATGCCGGGTACGTCGGTTGGCGCTGGACGGTCACCATCGCCCGGGCTCCCCGGCAGAAGGCGGTGACGGTCAACGAGATCGTGTTGGTGCCGGGCGCCGAGGCGCTGGTGGCGCCGCCCTGGGTGCCGTGGAAGGACCGCGTCGGCAAGGACGATCTAGGGCCGGGGGACCTGGTGCCCACGACCGACGACGACCCGCGCCTCGTGCCCGGCTATCTCGTCGGTGACGAGGCCTTGGACGGCGTCACGGCGCGGGAGCACCGTGAGCTGATCAGTGACGTCGGGCTGGGGCGCGAGCGGGTGCTCTCGACCGAGGGTCGAGACGAGGCCGCCGAACGGTGGCTCGGGGGCGATAGCGGTCCGGAGAGCCCGATCGCGAAGTCGGCGCCGGGTCGCTGCGGTTCGTGTGGCTTCCTGGTCCGGCTGTCCGGGCCGCTGGCGACGATGTTCGGCGTCTGTGCCAATGCGGCCTCGCCCAGCGACAGTCGAGCGGTGTCGCTCGACCATGGCTGCGGGGCGCACTCCGACGTACGAGTGGAGACCTCGGCCCACCAACCAGCGACGCAGACACCGGTCTTCGACACGTTGAGCTGGGACGTGTTCGACGACGTCGAGCTGGAGACCGCGCGGCGCTGAGCTGCCTCAGAGTCCCGCCGCGCCGAGCGGGCTGGACTCAACCGCACGCTCCGGCTGGGTAGCGAGGTGCCGGCGACGCCGGCGGCAGTACTCCAGCCCGAGCAGTCCCAGGCCGAAGCCGGCGAGGCAGGTCCACAGCCACCAGTCACGACCGTGGTCCTGCAGGGTCGAATAGAACGGCAGCAGCGCCACGAAGGCCACCAGCCAGATGACCGTACCGACTGTGACGGTGCGAACGCCGGTGACGTCGAGCGGTTCGACCTTCGCGACGACGTAGGTCTTGTCGCGGATCTCGATCTGATCCACCGGCGGCCGGCCGCCGAACGGATCCGGGTCACGGATCTTGTCGACGCGCGCCTTCCTGCTACGTGTCACGTCACCAGACTATGCCGTGCTCCGGGTCCCGACGACAGCGGTGGAGGTGCGTGAGGATTTCATTAGCAATGCTAATGAGTTATGCTAACGATATGTCCGCAGAAGTCGCCAAGCTCGCCCGGTCGGATGCCGGGCTTGCGAGCGCCCTTCGCCTCTCGGTCATGCGGTTGTCCCGTCGGCTGCGGCACGAACGTGACGAGCGGGAGGAGCTGACCGCCAACCAGCTCGGTGTGCTCGGCATGTTGTCCCGGCACGGAGCGATGACCGTCGGCGAGCTGGCTGCCGCCGAGAAGGTGCAGCCCCCGTCGATGACCCGCACCGTCACCTGTCTTGTCGACAAGGAGCTCGTCAGCCGCGGCCAGCACCCGACCGACCGGCGCCAAGTGCTCGTGTCGCTGACGCCCAAGGCCGCCGACGTGATCGCCGAGTCGCGGCGACGCAAGGAGGCCTGGCTCCACCATCGCCTCCGCGAGCTCACCGCGGCGGAGCGGCAGATCCTGCGCGAGGCGGCACCGATCCTCGAACGCCTGTCGCACGCATGAGCCCTACCTTCAAGGCGCTCTCCGTCCGCAACTACCGGCTCTACGCCGCCGGCGGGGTCATCAGCAACACCGGCACCTGGATGCAACGCGTCGCCCAGGACTGGTTGGTGCTCGCGCTCACCGGCTCCG
Source organism: uncultured Actinomycetota bacterium (assembly GCA_963830495.1). GTDB lineage: Bacteria > Actinomycetota > Actinomycetes > Propionibacteriales > Nocardioidaceae > CAWHMS01. The sequence continues at coordinate 733,564 of CAWHMS010000002.1, forward strand.
GCAGCGCGCTCGGCATCACGACCGGACTCCAGTTCCTGCCGTTCCTGCTGGTGACACCGGTAGCCGGTCTGATCGCCGACCGGATGTCGAAGCGTCGCCTGCTGGCCATCACCCAGAGCATCATGGCGGCGACGGCCGGGCTGCTCGGCCTGCTCGCCGTCACAGGGCTGGTAGAGGTCTGGCACGTCTACGTGCTGGCCTTCCTGTTCGGTGTCGGTACGTCGATGGACGCCCCGGCCCGGCAGGCCTTCGTGGTGGAAATGGTCGGCCGCGACCACCTGCCGAACGCGGTCGGGCTCAACTCCGCGTCCTTCAACGTCGGCCGGATCATCGGTCCGGGCCTGGCCGGGCTGATGATCGGCGCGCTGGGCTCTGGGGTCGAGGCGACCGGGTGGGTGATCCTGATCAACGCGGCCAGCTATCTCGCGGTCATCTACTCGCTCACGATCATGCGAGCTTCCGAGCTCGACACCCCCACTCCGGTGGCCCGCGCGAAGGGGGCATTGCGCGAAGGCGTCCGGTACGTCAAGGACCGGCCGGACCTGGTCTTCATCTTCGTCGTTGCCTTCGCCACCGGCACCTTCGGGCTCAACTTCCAGATGACCACCGCGCTGATGGCGACAGCGGAGTTCCACAAGGGGGCGGCAGAGTTCGGGCTGCTTGGCTCGATGATGGCAGTCGGCTCGTTGGCGGGCGCCCTGCTCGCCGCCCGGCGGGGTCATCCGCGGCGCGCCGTGCTGGTGCTGGCTGCGCTCAGCTTCGCCGTGGCGGAGATCGTGGCTGGCCTGATGCCGACGTACTGGCTCTTCGCCTTCTGGCTGCCGGTGGTGGGGTTGTCGGCTCTGACGTTGCTCACTTCGCTGCAGACCGTGGTACAGCTGACCGTGGACACCGCGGTCCGGGGCCGGGTGGTGGCCCTCTACATGATGATCTTCATGGGCGGTACGCCGATCGGAGCGCCCATCATCGGCTGGGTGGGCGAGACCTTCGGAGCTCGATGGACCCTCATCGGTGGCGGGCTCGCCACTGGTCTGAGCGTGCTGCTCGCCACCTGGTGGCTGCTGCGCAAGCAGCACATCGACGTACGCGACGTGCACATGCGGACCGCGAAGGTCACCGTCTGACTGTCGCCCGGTTGTGCCACGATGCCGGGTATGACGACTTCTCTCGCACCGGAGCGGTACCTCGCCCTGGTGGACACCGACACGCAGCGCCTGATCGAGGTGGCCGAGCGAGGCGTCGATGCCGCCGTGCCGACCTGTCCCGGGTGGACAGTGGGCGACCTGCTCGACCACGTGGCCCACGTCTACGAGCACAAGGTGCGGGTCATGTCGGCAGCCGCCTGGCCCGACGACTGGCCGCCGGCGGAGTATGCCGGGCGCGAGCCGATCGGCTTCTTGAGCGAGGCGTCCGACCATCTCTTCACCGAGTTCGCGCGGCACGAGCCGAGCGAGCTGACCGCGACGTTCGGCGACGACGACACCATCACGTTCTGGATGCGGCGGATGGCGCTCGAGGTCGCCATTCACCGGCTCGACGGCGAGCTTGCGCACGGCGACCCCACCCCGATCGACTCAGAGCTGGCCCTCGACGGGATCGACGAGTTCCTCCGCGTCATGCTGGCCGGCGACTGGCAGGGCGAGACGGAGCACCCGGTGGATGCGACCGTCGCAGTCGAGTCAGCCGGGTTGCGGTGGCAGGGCGCAGTGTCCGGCACCACGGTGACCATGACCCCGGCGTCAGCTGATCCCGCCGAGGTCACCGTCTCCGGCGCCGCGGAGGTGCTGTTCCGGTGGCTCTGGGGTCGGTCCGACGACGACCGCGTACAGATCGAGGGTGACCCCGAGGTCGTGCGCGAGGTCAAGGCAAGGCTGGTCGAGGCCGCCCAGTAGGCCACTGACGAGCACCCGCCGGTGCCGCAGCCGTGCCCCTTGTTCTGATGACCCTGGCCGTTGTCCTGGTCCTGGTGGCGGGCGGTGCCTACCTCGCCGTCCGGGTCGTCGGTGCTCGCCGGGTGAGCGAGGACCACCCGCGCCGCGGAGCGTCGGCGAGCGTGCGCGACACCGAGTCGCGGCGCGAGACCTGACGCCGCGATCACGACGCCGCCGTCCCCAGGCCGGGGTCGTCGGGCGAGAGTTGGTCCGGGATAGCCTCGCCTCATGCATCCCCGCTACCGGCGTATGATCATCCCCGGCGCCCTCCTGCTGCTGGTGGCGATCGTCGTCATCGCCACGGTGCTCTGAGGCGATGACGATGCGTGATCTGGCGGAGCTGGCCCCGTTGTTGACCGACGCCGACTCGCTCGTGCGGGCGGTGGCGTCCGGGCGCCAGCGCAACATGGCCGTGCCCTTCCGCCGGGTGGAGATGCGTTACGTCGACCTGCGGAGCGGACGCCACCTGCAGGTGGTGAGCTACGACCAGACCCAGAGCCACACGACGAACGTCGCGCTCGGCGCCGAGGCGCAGCGTGCGGTCGAGGAGCTGCTGGCGACGCCGTACGCCAACTGGCACGTGGACACCGTGGCGGAGTCCGTCCAGGTGCGGGTGAGCAAGAAGGGCAGGCTGCTGGCGCACCGGGCTCCTCGCGGTGCCGACGAAACCGCGCCCGACAGGCGACATGACCGCGAGAAGCCACGTCGCCTGGACGCGACGGATCCGCTCTTCGCCGCAGTCGGGGTGACGACTCCCGACGGCACGGTCAAGCCGTCGCGCATGGCCAAGTTCCGTCAGGTGCAGGATCTGCTCGCCGCGCTCGACCCGCTCGTCGACGACGCCCTGGCGCTGGGCCCGGGCGCCGGTCTCTCATCCGAGCGCCCGCTGCGCGTGGTCGATCTCGGCTGCGGCAACGCCTACCTGACCTTCGCCGCCTATCGATACCTGTCCGCGGTCCGTGGCGTCCCGGTGTCCGCCGTCGGGATCGACGTGAAGGCGCAGTCACGCGAGCACAACGCTGCCGTGGCGGCGGAGCTCGGCATCAGTGACGACGTCTCCTTCGTCGAAGGCTCTATCGGCGCCGCCGACCTGCCGCACGCGCCCGACCTGGTGCTGGCGCTGCACGCGTGCGACACCGCCACCGACGAGGCGATCGCGAGATCGGTGCGCTGGCAGGCCCCGGTCATCATGGCGGCACCATGCTGTCACCACGACATCCAGCACCAGCTCGACACTGCACGGGCGCCGGCGCCGTACGGGCTGCTGACCCGACACGGCATCCTCAAGGAGCGGTTCGCCGACGTGCTGACGGACAGCCTGCGGGCGGCGATCCTGCGGATGCTCGGCCACCGCGTCGAGGTGATCGAGTTCGTCGACTCGCGGCACACCCCGCGCAACGCGCTCATCCGAGCGGTGCGCACGGGCGCTCCGCCGTCCGCCGAGACCGAAGCGTCCTATCGCGACCTGGTCTCCGGGTGGCAGCTGCGTCCTGCCTTGGCCGCGCTGCTCGCAGACCAGCATCCGGCGCTCGCAGCGATCGAGGGTACGAGTGACTGAGCGTCGTTCGCGTCGCATGTCGGGGGTGTGCGCGCTGCTCCTCGCCGCGCCCGCACTGGTGATGGTCGGTGCCGCACCGGCGAACGCGACCCAGCCGGCGTACGCCGCCGACGACGGCCGGGTGGTCTTCCGGATCCGGTCGTCCGCCGTGACCGAGTCGAGCTCGCTCGTGGTGAGTACGACGTACGACTGGCTCGCCTACACGACCAACGACTCCGGAGACGACGCGGTCGTCTACGCGGTGGACACCACGACCGGCAGGGTGGTCGGCCGCACCAGTCTCGCGGGAGTCGACGCCTACGACATCGAGGCGCTCGGAGCCGGTGCCGATGGTTCCCTCGTCGTGGCCGACGTCGGCGACAACGCCGGCGACCGGGACAGCGTCACCGTCTACCGGATCGACCAGCCGGGCCGCGACGACCGTGCCGTGACGCCGGATGCGCTCACGCTTCGGTATGCCGACGGACCCCGTGACGCGGAGGCGGTGCTCTACGACAGCGAGTCCGGACGGGTCTTCGTGGTGAGCAAGGAGTTCGGCGCGCACGTGTATCGCACCGGGCCGGATGCCTTCGACCATGGGAACACCGTGCTGCGTCCGGTGGCGGTGGCGCCGCCCCTGGCAACCGATGCGACGTACCTGCCTGGCGGCGATCGGGTGATCGTGCGGGGCTACTTCGACGCGACGGCGTTCCAGACGGCTGGCTGGACGCGGCTGACCCGCTTCGACCTGCCGCCGCAGCAGCAGGGTGAGTCGATCGCGGCTCCCGCGTCGGGAGACGTCGTGTGGGTGGGCACGGAGGGCAGCCGGTCGCCGGTGGTCGAGGTGTCGCTGCCCGCGCTGGCGGGGTCGTCCGAGCCGTCTCCCGACGGGTCGTCACCGGCTGCGCCGGGGTCTGCGGACGAGGACGCCGCCGCGGCGTTCGACGACGCTCGACAGGTGGCGATCGGCGTGGGAGCGGTGGCGCTGGTCGTGCTGCTGGTCGTCTTGGCACTGCTGGGCGTCCGGAGCTTCCGCTCCCGGCCCGAGTGACCCTCCCTCCCTGGGTGTACAAGGGAGGGGAGGAGTCTCGTGGACAACGGTCTTGAGGCGTCGTTCGATGCCTTCGTCCGCACTCAGACGAACCCGGCTGTTCGGGCTCGCGCTGCTGCTGACCGGCGACCCCGCAGTCGGGTGGAAGCTGACTCGCGCGCTGCTGACCGTTGGCGCTCATCGGGCTCAGAGCCGGTCGACCACCCAGTCGATGCAGCCGGTCAGCGCTTCGACGTCGTCGGGGTCGACGGCGGGGAACATCGCCACCCGGAGCTGGTTGCGACCGAGCTTGCGGTAGGGCTCGACGTCCACGACCCCATTGCTGCGCAGGGTCGCCGCCACCGCCGCCGCGTCCACCGCCTCGTCGAAGTCGATCGTGCCGACGACGAGGGACCTGCTGTCCGGGTCGACGACGTACGGCGTCGCGAACTGCGACTTCTCCGCCCAGGTGTAGAGCCGGCTCGAGGAGTCGGTGGTACGCGCCACGGCGGCGTCGAGTCCGCCGAGGCCGAGGAGCCAGTCGATCTGCTCGGCCAGCAGGAACAGCGTCGCGAGCGACGGGGTGTTGTAGGTCTGGTTGAGTGCGGAGTTGTCGATCGCCGTCTGCAGGTCCAGGAAGGCAGGGATCCAGCGGCCGCTCGCCTTGATCTCCGCGACCCGGTCAATCGCAGCAGGCGACATGAGTGCGAGGAACAGCCCGCCGTCGGCGGAGAACGCCTTCTGCGGCGCGAAGTAGTACACGTCGCTCGCAGTCACGTCGACCGGCAGCCCGCCCGCGCCCGAGGTGGCGTCGATGAGCACCAATGCGTCGTCGCCGGCGCCGTCGACCCGACGTACCGGCACCATGACCCCGGTCGACGTCTCGTTGTGCGGCCACGCGTAGACGTCAACGCCCGCCTCCGCGACCGGAGTCGGTCGGCTGCCCGGTTCGGACGAGACGACGCTCGGCTGGCCTAGGAAGGGTGCCGCGGCGGCCGCCTTCGCGAACTTGGCCGAGAACTCGCCGAAGGAGAGATGCTGGCTCTGGTGGCGGATCAAGCAGCAGGTCGCGATGTCCCAGAACGCCGTGGCGCCACCGTTGCCGAGCACGACCTGGTAGCCGTCGGGCAGCGAGAAGAGCGACGCCAGGCCGTCACGTACTCGACCCACGACGCTCCGGACGCCGTCCTGGCGGTGCGAGGTGCCGAGGTACGACGACCCGGTGGCGGCCAACGCGCTGACCGCCTCGACCCGCACCTTGCTGGGACCCGATCCGAAGCGTCCATCGGCAGGGAGCAGGTCGGCGGGAATGGTCAGGTCAGGCATGGCAGGCCTTTCGTCGCGGCGGCGGTGGCGCCTGCTGGGTCGTCCGGCGCCCATGGTGCCAGGGCCGTCACTCCGCCCATGACGCATCCCAGCCGGCGACCTGGTGCGCGTCCCGAGCCGCCGGGCCGGCGTACTGAGCCGAGGGCCGGATCAGCCGCCCGGTCTGCTTCTGCTCCAGGATGTGTGCGCTCCACCCGGCAGTGCGGGCGCAGGTGAACATCGACGTGAACATGTGGGCCGGCACCTCGGCGAAGTCCAGCACGATCGCCGCCCAGAACTCCACGTTGGTCTCCAGCACCCGGTCCGGCCGACGCGCGCGCAACTCCTCCAGGGCGGCCTTCTCGAGTGCCACCGCGACCTCGTACCGGGGCGCACCGAGCTCCTCGGCCGTGCGTCGCAGCACCCGGGCGCGCGGATCCTCGGCACGGTAGACCCGGTGCCCGAAGCCCATCAGCCGCTCGCCCTGGTCCAGCAGCTCCTTGACGTACGACGACGCGTCGCCCCGCCGCTCGACATCCTCGATCATGCCGAGCACGCGCGAGGGAGCACCACCGTGCAGCGGCCCCGACATCGCGCCGACCGCGGCGGACAACGAGGCGGCCGCGTCCGCGCCGGTCGAGGCCACGACTCGGGCGGTGAAGGTGGAGGCGTTCATGCCGTGTTCTGCGGCCGACGTCCAGTAGGCGTCGACCGCCCTGACGTGCTTGGGGTCGGGCTCGCCACGCCAGCGGCGCATGAAGCGCTCGGTGATCGTGCTGGCCTGGTCGATCTCGCGCTGCGGGACCATGGGCTGCCCGACTCCACGCGCGGCCTGGGCGACGTACGACAGCACCATGACGGCGCCGCGAGAGAGGTCGTCGCGCGCCTGCGCCTCGGTGATGTCGTAGAGCGGCCGCATGCCCCAGGCCGGCGCGAGCATTGCGATGGCGCTCTGCACGTCGACGCGGATGTCGCCGGAATGGACCGGGATCGGGAACGGCTCTGCCGGCGGCAGCCCCGGCTCGTACGCGCCGTCGACGAGGAGACCCCAGACGTTGCCGAACGGGACCCGGCCGACCAGGTCCTCGATGTCGACGCCGCGGTACCGCAGTGCCGAGCCCGCCTTGTCGGGCTCGGCGAGGTGGGTCTCGAAGGCGATCACTCCCTCGAGCCCGTGGTGTACCTCGACCATGGCTGACTCCCTGTCGCGTCGCCGGCTTCGATGCCCGGCGCTGGCTGGCTCCCGTGGGCTCAAGGCGCCAACCTATCTGTCGTCCAGCTGTCGTCGTCAGCCCGCGTGTAGCGCAGGCGGTCGTGCATCCGCCCCGGGCGCCCTTGCCAGAACTCGATCACTCGCGGCCGGACGACGTACCCTCCCCAGTGCTCAGGGCGAGGTACGACGTCGACGGCTGCGAACCGGTCTGCCATCCGCGAGTAGAGCAGGTCGAGGAACTCCCTGTCAGGCACGACCTGCGACTGCGGCGACGCCCACGCGCCGAGCTGCGAGCCTCGCGGCCGGCTGGCGAAGTAGGCGTCGGACTCCTGGTCGGGGAGGCGTGCTGCCGTCCCCTCGACCCGGACCTGCCGCTGGAGCGGATGCCACGGGAACAGCAGCGCGCACGCGGGTTGGCTGTCGAGTTGCGCAGCCTTGCGGGAGTCGTAGTTGGTGTAGAAGACGAAGCCGCGCCGGTCGACGTGCTTGAGCAGCAGCATCCGGCTCGACGGGCCCTCGTCGCCGACACTCGTCAGCACCATCGCGTTGGGCTCGTACAGGCCGGAGCGCTCGGCCTCGTCGTACCAATCGAGGAAGGCGGCGATCGGGTCGTCACCGAGATCCTGCCGGTCCAGACCCCGGTCGGCGTACTCGCGGCGAAGTGCGGCGAGGTCGCGCGTGTCGCTCATGCCTGGAATCTATCCAGCCGAGCCGGCTCCGGACAGGACGGGACCCGTGGGCTGGCGTGGCGTTGCCACGGCCGGATGGACTGGTCCAGCACCCACGGGTCCGGGTAGCTAGGTGGTATTGCTACGCCGTCCAATGCTTCTGGGGACTGCCTAGCGGCTAGCCACCTCACAAGTCCTATCGCTATACATCTGTCGGACCACCTCCCTTCTTGTGTGCCATCACCGTACGTCGACCACCTGACCGGGACAAGGCCATTTCGCTGTCGGGATCGCGCGATGTCAGCGAGGCGTGCGTGGCCCTCGAGTGGCAGGTCAGTGCTGTTGGGCGCGCCCCGGATCAGCGTTTACCTGCCGCTCGGCCTCAGTGGCGGAACCAGGCGGCTGTGTCGGGTGGCAGCACGCCCTCGGCCACGGTCGTCTCGTCCGCCGAGGTGATCACCAGCTCGCCGTGACCGCTCACGTCGTACGGGCGGCTACTGCAGTTGACCACGCAGGTGAAGCCCGGGTCGCGGTGGTACACCAGGATCCCGGGCCGCGCCACGCCGAAGCGCAGCCGATCCGCGAGATCCCCGACGACCTTCCGTCGCGTGTCCAGCGCCCGCCGGAAGAAGTGCAGGGTCGAGGCATCGTCGCTCTCCTGCGCCTCGACGCTGAGTCGCCGCCACAGCGAGGGCTGCGGCAGCCAGCTCTTCGTGGCGCCGTCCGGACTGAATCCGTACGGGCGTTTGCTGCCGGACCACGGCATCGGCACCCGGCAGCCGTCCCGGCCGACCCCGCCGCCACGAAGCCAGGTCGGGTCCTGACGGTCCTTCTCCGGTACGTCGACCTGGGGCAGCCCGAGCTCCTGACCCTGATAGATGTACGCAGACCCGGGGAGGCCGAGCATGGCCAGCGTGGCCGCCTTCGACCGCGCCAGTCCCTGCGGCCCGTCGCCATAGCGGGTCACCTCGCGCACCACGTCGTGGTTGGACAGCACCCAGGTGGGCGATGCCTGCACCGGGTCGATGGCGGCGTACGTCGCCTTGATCACCGAGCGGAAGGCCGCAGCCGACCACGGCGCCTCGAGCCAGTGGAAGTTGAACGCCTGCTGGAGCTCGTCCTTGCGGAGGTAGCGCGCCATCGCCAGCTCATCGTGCGTCCACGCCTCGGCGATCGCCATCCGGTCGCCGTCGTACTCGTCCAGCACGGTGCGCCAGCCGCGGTAGACCTCGTGCACCTCGGGCTGGTCCCAGTACGGCTGCACCAGCTGTCGCCGGCCGGTGCGCTCGGGCAGACCCTCGGCCTTGAAGAGCCCGTGGGCAACGTCGATCCGGAAGCCGTCGACGCCGCGATCGAGCCAGAAGCGCAGGATCGACTTGAACTCGTCGACGACCTCGGGGTTGCGCCAGTTGAGATCGGGCTGGGAGCGGTCGAACAGGTGCAGGTACCACTGACCGTCCTCTGTCCGCGTCCACGCCGGCCCACCGAACACCGACGGCCAGTTGTTCGGAGGCTTGGCCCCACCACGGCCGCGGCCGTCGCGGAACAGGAAGCGTTCGCGGGCGGGGCTGCCGGCAGCGCTCGCCAGTGCCTGCTGGAACCAGGCGTGGTCCCACGAGGTGTGGTTGGGCACGATGTCGACGATGACCTTCAGCCCCAGGTCGTGTGCCGTGGCCAGCATGGCGTCGAAGTCCGCCAGGCTCCCGAAGCGTGGGTCGACGTCGCGATGGTCCGCGACGTCGTACCCGTGATCGTGCTGCGGCGAGGTGTAGAACGGTGTCAACCAGATCGCGTCGACGCCGAGCTCCTTGAGGTAAGGAAGGTGCTGACGGATGCCCGGGATGTCACCCAGGCCGTCGCCGTTGGCGTCGGCGAAGCTGCGGACGTAGATCTGGTAACAGACGGCGTCGCGCCACCAGGGAGCGTTGTTCACGCGGTGCCTTTCAGGGGTATGTCGCTTGCAGGTCAGGCGCTGGGTCAGGCGCCGAAGTCGGCCGGGTCGATCGCGATCCAGGTGTGCTCGGCGCGGGCGAGCACGTGCCCCTCCTCGTCGTAGAGGGTCGTACCGGTGTGGGTCTTGCGCCCGGCTTCGTCGATGAGCCGGCCGACGACCACGTGCGGTCGACCGACCCGGGGAGGCTGCTCGGACAGTGCGGTCATGCGACCCAGCACGAGCGGCCGCCGCTCCAAGTCTGAGGTCCAAGCCCCCGGACAGTCCAACGCGGCCCATGCGAACTCCAGGCTCGTCACCCCAGGACGGTCGGGGTCGGCCAGGGTCTCGTCGGGCACCCAGACGCAGGCCGTGCGCTCGGAAGACACCGGGCCGGGCGCCAACCGCAGGCCGTCACCCGTCTCTCGGCCGGGGCCGCACACGAAGCAGCCAGGGAACGGGTGCCGTCGGAGCCCGGCGTACGACGCCTCGGCGGCCCGCGCGGTCGGCAGGTCGACCGACCCGGTCGACGAGACTGCGGCGTCGGTGAGCTCTCCGGGCTGCGCCTCGGCTATCAGGGTCGAGCCGTGGACGAGTCGGGTGCCGTGGGCGGTCTGCTCGACCGTCAGGTCAGTCTCCAGTGGCGGTGGCGTGCGTAACGTGACCGTCACTGGGGTGGTGCCGTCGACGTACGCCGCCAACCTTCCGGCCAGGTAGCCGCCGTTGGCCGAGCGCGGCGGCCCGGCGAAGCGGCTGCTGACGGTGATCGTGCGAGACATGACCGGACGAGGCTATCGGGTGCGACGAAGCCGGCAGCGTCAGCGTGACCGGATCGCGTCGTACCGGTCCAGCGCGACCTTGCGCTCCTCGGCATGGTCGACGATCGGGTCGCGGGGCTGATGGATCTGGTCGGCGGGCACGTCGCGCAGCTCCGGCACATAGCGGCGGATGTAGTCGCCGTCGGGATCGAACTTCTTGCCCTGCGTGATCGGGTTGAAGATCCGGAAGTACGGTGCCGCGTCGGTGCCGCAGCCCGCAGTCCACTGCCAGCCGTGCTGATTGGAGGCCAGGTCGCCGTCCACGAGCCAGCGCATGAAGTGGCGCGCGCCGTGCTGCCACTCGATGTGCAAATCCTTGACCAGGAAGCTGGCCACGATCATCCGTACCCTGTTGTGCATCCAGCCCTCTGCCCGCAGCTGCCGCATGCCGGCGTCGACGATCGGGTAACCGGTGCGCCCCTCGCGCCAGGCGTCGAACAGCGCGTCCGGCTCCGCGTACGGCATCCGGGCGAACTCGGGTCGGTAGTAGTCCCGCGCCGTCTCGGGTCGCCGGGCGAGCACGTCGGCGTAGAACTCGCGCCACGCCAGCTCGTTGCGGTAGGTGTCGACCGCCTTGCGCGGCGCATCGGCCCGGTCCAGGTCGGCCAGCATGGTGCGGGGGTGGATCTCGCCCCACTTCAGGTGCACGGACATGTGCGAGGTGAGGTCGAGATCCGGCCGGTCGCGATGGTCGCCGTACGACGCCAACCGGTCGCTCAGGAAGGCCCGCCAGTGCCGGCGAGCCGCCTCCTCGCCCGCAGCGGGGAGCCGGAGGTCGTCCGGCAGCGACACCTGGTAGAGGTCGTCCGAGCCCACCGTGGTGTGCCAGCTGACGCTGCGCGGTGCGGCCGGCGGCTGCCGCCAACCGTGTTCGCGCCAGGCTCTCGAGAACGGCGTGTAGACCAGATAGCCGTCGCCGGACTGGTTGGTGACGCGTCCCGGCGCCACGGCGTACGGCGAGCCGGTGCGGACGAGGGCGACGTCAAACTCCTGCAGCGCCGCGTCGACGGCATCGTCGCGAACGCGGCCGTAGGGTCCGAAGTCGGCAGTGACGTGCACGGTGTCCGCACCCGCGGCCCGGGCGACAGCCGCCACCTCTTCGACCGGGTCGCCTCGGCGCACGACCAGACCACCGATCCGGTCACGCAGTGCGGACAGGCTGGCGTTGAGGTACACCTGCCGGGGGCGTCCCGCCGGCCGCCACAGCTTCGGGTCGAGGACGAACAGCGGCACCACCTCGTCGGCGGCTGCCACCGCCTCGAGCAGGGCCGGGTTGTCGGCCAGTCGCAGGTCGCGGCGAAACCACATCACGGCTCGGGTGCGCTCAGATCCGCTCATGTCTCCATCCTCCCTGTCGGCCGAAGCGGGTGGCCCGGGGTGGCAGAATGGCCCGGCAGCGGAGCAGGCAGTCCGGCGAGCGAACCGAACAGGTGGGCAACACGGCGTGACCGATCTGATCGACACCACGGAGATGTACCTCAAGACGATCTACGAGCTCGAGGAAGAAGGCATCGTCCCGCTGCGAGCACGCATCGCGGAGCGGCTGCACCAGTCCGGCCCCACCGTCAGCCAGACCGTCGCCCGGATGGAGCGGGACGGGCTGCTCACGGTCGAGGGCGATCGGCACCTGGAGCTGACCGAGCTCGGGCAACGGCTGGCCACCCGCGTCATGCGCAAGCACCGGCTCGCCGAGCGGCTTCTCATCGACATCATCGGGCTGGACTGGAAGGACGTGCACGCCGAGGCCTGCCGGTGGGAGCACGTCATGTCCGAGACCGTCGAGCGGCGACTGCTGGAGATCCTGGACCACCCCACCGTGTCCCCGTACGGCAACCCGATCCCGGGTCTCGACGAGCTCGGCGACGACGGCGCGGTGGAGGACTTCCTCGACGGGGTCGAGGCCCTCGACGGGGTCGTGGCAGACGCCGAGCAGCGGGTCGTCGTGGGCCGGATCGCCGAGCCGATCCAGACCGCCCCGGAGCTGATGGCGGTGTTGCGCCGGGTCGGTGCCCTGCCCGGCAAGGTCGTCACGGCAGCACGTGGCGCCGAAGGGGTCCTGATCGCGAGCGGTGGCGAGTCGGCCGAGATCGACGTCGAGGCGGCGTCGCACCTGTTCGTTCGCCGCCTCTGACGGGCGGTGGCCGTGAGCCAGGCGTGAGGAGCCCGTTCCGCGACCTGCCCCGCGAGGTCGCCGTGCTGGCTGCGGTCGCGCTCGCGGTGGCGGTGGGGTTCGGGGTTGTCGCGCCCGCCATCCCGGAGTTCGCGCGGTCGTTCGGGGTCGGCAAGACGGCGGCGGGAGCGGTCATCTCGGCGTTCGCCCTGATGCGCTTCGTGTTCGCCCTCGCCGGTGGGCGGTTGGTCGATGCCTTCGGCGAACGCATCATCTTGGCGATCGGCATCTTCATTGTTGCCGTGTCGACCGGACTGGCGGGGCTGTCCCAGAGCTACACCCAGCTCCTCGTGCTGCGTGGTGTGGGCGGGATCGGCTCTGCCATGTTCACCATCGCGGCCATGGCGCTGCTGTTCCGCGTTGTGGGCTCGACCAGTCGTGGCCGCGCGACGGGTCTGTTCCAGTCCGGCTTCCTGATCGGTGGCCTGCTCGGACCGCTCGTGGGCGGTTTCCTCACCGACTACTCCTTGCGGCTGCCCTTCTACGTCTACGCCGTCTCGCTCCTGGTCGCCGGCGGTATCGGTGCGGTGTTCCTGGCCGGCACCGAGACCAGGACGAGGGAGTCGACTCCCGACGCGGGCGCCGACCCGGCGGCACCTGTGGTGTCGACCTCGATGCGGCAGGCGTGGGCGCATCCGGCGTACCGCGCTGCGGTGGCCACCAACTTCGCCGTCGGCTGGGCGTTCTTCGGTGTGCGGATGAGCCTGATCCCGCTGTTCGTCACCGAGGGTCTGCAGCAGCGCCCGATCTGGACCGGTGTCGGGTTCCTGTGCACCTCGATCGCCCAGGTGGTCTTCCTCATCGGTGCCGGCCGGTACGTCGACCGCGTCGGCCGGCGGCCCGCGATGGTCATCGGGACCGTGGTCGCGGCCGTTGCGCTGGGTGCCATGGCGGTGTCCACGTCCCTCTGGGTGTTCCTCGCCGCCATGACGGCGTCCGGCCTGGGCGGCGCCTTCGTCGGGACGGCGCCCGGTGCGGTGGTGGGCGACGTCATGGAAGGCCGCGGCGGCCGGGTCGTGGCGGTCTTCCAGATGGCCTCAGACCTCGGTGCGATCCTCGGGCCGCTTGCCGCGGGGCTGCTGGCCGACCGGGTGTCCTTCGGGGCCGCCCTGCTGGCCACCTCGGTCGTGCTGCTGCTGGCCACCGTGATGAGTCTCCGAATGCCGGAGACGCTGAAGCGGACGTGATGCCCCGTATGGTTGGGGTCCGGATTGACGACGTGGAGTGTGATGTGAGGGCGGGGTGTGAGGTGCGGACTCCCGAGAGGATGAGCGCCCTGGTGGCCGTCCTCGCCCTGGCACTCGCGGGGTGCTCCGGCAACGAGCCGGAGGCCGAGCCGAAGCCGCGCCCGCCTCAGCCCTCGCCCGCTTCGGCCGACTGCGGCGACTTCCGCATCGCCTACGACCCGACCAACGGCTACGAGGCGAGCGCCTTCATCGTGGGGGACCTGGCCGAGAGGCAGCTGGGCTGTGACGTCGAGTACGTCAAGACGTCCTCGCGGCGAGCCTGGGGCGTGGTCGCCGGTGGGGAGGCCGATGTCTACCTGGACGCCTACGGCAACGAGGACCTGCGAGGGCGGCTGGCGCGCCGGGGAGGGCCGGTCACGGTGGTGGGGCCGTCGGGCATCGTCGGTGGCGTCGACCTGCTGGCGCCGTACTTCATGGGCGAGAGCGGACTGAGCAGCTTCCGCGACCTCGAGGACGACGACATCGGCTGGGGCCGGGTGACGCCGGCCATCACCACGGTGCCCCCCCTGAGTCGGTTGGCGGTGCAGTTCGTCGACAACGTCGGCCTCGACTACGTGGTCCGGGACTACGTCGCCGTCGGTGCTGGAGACGGCATCGGTGACCTGATCCAACAGGCCGACGTGGACGATGAGCTGCAGCAACCGGGGCTGTACCTGACCGCCGCGCCACGGCCGCTGCTGGGTGACGGGCCGACGCGGGTGTCGGTGGAGCTGCCCGAGTCAGCAGTTGACGGCTGTGAGCCCGACCCCACGACAACGCTGTGCTCGCTGAGGGACTTCCGATACCTCAAGATCGTGAACTCCGACTTCGCGACGTCCAGAAGCCCGGCGTACTCGCTGGTCTTCGCCTATGTGCTGTCGCGTGCCGAGATCGAGAACGTGATGGAGATCGTGCAACTCAGCGGCTACGACGTAGGCCCGACCGACGTCACGTCGTGGATCAACACGCATGAGGACGTGTGGTCGGGGTGGCTCGGCTGAGCCACCCCGACGCCGGTCAGCTGAAGACGCTGACACCACCAGGGCCGACCAACAGGCCAACCACGATCAGTACGACGCCCCACAGCACCTCTCCACGTACGAGCGAGACGATGCCGGCGATGACGAGCACGACCGCGATGATCCACAGGATGAACTCCATGTTCTCCCTCCTTCGAGGCGAGGATGTTCCCCGCCAGGGATAGGTTCAAACCTGGACAGCACCCGACGAGACGACCAGGAGTCCCAGGTGGCACCAGCGAAAATGACGAAGCGGACCCAGCTGATCGTCGACTCGCTCACCGACCAGTTCGAGCCCTTGATGAAGGCCGACCCGGACGGCTTCCGCACCAAGTTCCGCAAGATGGCCGCGGACCCGTTCGCCTTCTACCGGGGCAGTGCGTGTGTGTTCTACGCCGACCTGACCGGTCGCCGGGAGCACTTCTCCGACGAGCGCACCAGCCGGGTCTGGATCCACGGCGACCTGCACGCCGAGAACTTCGGCACCTACATGAACTCCGAAGGGATGCTCGTCTTCGACGTCAACGACTTCGACGAGGCCTACCTCGGACACTTCACGTGGGACCTGCGCCGCTTCGTCGCCAGCCTCGCCCTGATGGGTTGGCAGAAGGCGCTGCCGGAGGATGACATCCGTCGGCTCAACGAGGTCTACCTGCGAGCGTACGTCGACCAGGTGCAGCACTACGTCGACGCCGCCCGACGACTACGACTTCGCGCTGCGGCTCGACACCACCGACGGGGTCATCCACGAGGTCCTGCGCAGCGCTCGCATGTCGACCCGGGTGTCGCTGCTGGCGTCGATGACCGAGGTCGACGACCACGAGCGCCGCTTCGTGCGCAACTCGTCGAGCCGTGAGCTGAGCAAGACCGAGCGGCGGAAGGTCGAGAAGGCCTTCGCGCGGTATCTGGACACGATCCCGCAACGCAAGCGCGAGCACCGTGAGGTGTTCTACGACGTCAAAGACGTGGTCGGCAGGGCCGGGTTCGGCATCGGGAGCGCCGGGCTGCCGGCGTACAACGTGCTGATCGAGGGGTTCAACCAGGCGTTGGAGAACGACGTCATCCTGACCCTCAAGCAGGGCAACATCCCGGCCGTCAGCCGGTACGTTGACGAGTCCGCCGCCGATGACTACTTCGACCACGAGGGACAGCGCACGGTCATCAGCCAACGTGCCCTGCAGGCCCACACCGATCCGTTCCTCGGCTACACCACGATCGACGGCACCGGATTCGTGGTCGCGGAGAAGTCTCCGTACGAGGCGGACCTGGACTGGAGCGACATCACCGAACCGGACGAGATCGAGCCGGTGCTGGTCAACCTGGGCCGGGCGACCGCGAAGATCCACTGCGTCTCAGACACCGACAGCGAGCAGGACCTGGTGGAGTTCCAGACCGAGGAGGCGATCGCCGAGGTGATCGGCGGCGACGCGGACGGGTTCGTCGCGGAGCTGGTGGACTTCGGCGACACCTACGCGGCACGGGTCCGCAAGGACCATGCGCTCTTCGTCGAGGGCTTCCGGGGCGGCGCCTTCGACGCGGTGTCGGCGCTCTAGCCGTCCAGACCCGCGTCGGCGCGGTAGACGAGGACGCTATCCCCCCGGGTGAGCGTGAGCGTGTCCTCGTCGATCGAGTACGCCACCTCGCCCGTGAGGACGCCGAGAACCACCTGCTCGACGTCGGACCTGGCGCCGGGGCAGTCCATCAGAGTGGCGGCGATCGGCCCGAACGAGAGCGTGTCGGCCGTGACCTCGACCGCGCCGCCGGCACTGTTGCAGCCGGGCTTGAGACTCAGCTCGTTGCCGTTGATGGACAGCGTCGAGCGCACGCCGGCGGGCACGCTGCCCAGGGCGGCGTCGTCAGCAGTCCCGGAGCCGAGGCCGTCGAGCACCCACAGGGTGCCCGCGAGGGCGCGATCCGGCATGGCGGCCTCGCGATCGACGAACGCGATGACCGTGGGCCCGGCGGTCAGCGTCATCGTGTCTCCGTCGACCTGCACGGTCGGTGTGGCCAGGAGCAGGTCGCTGAGCCACGCGTCCTGGTCCATCCGCTTCGGGTCGCACCCCATCTCGGTGCCACCGAGTCCGGCAACGGTGAGGCTGTCGCTGTCCCAGGAGGTCGACCCGCTGAGCTGGTTGCACCCGGCGTCGGCAGCCAGGTCACCCGTCGCGCCGAACGACAGGGCGATCTGGGTCCCGTCGACGAGCGGCCGCTCCTGGCCGTCGACCGTCACCAGGGTGGAGACCCAGTCCCGACTGGTGACTCCGTCTGGCGCCTCGCCAGCCGGCGCAGAGTCTCCGGAGCTGTCGGCCGAGCCGCATGCGACGAGCACCGCGAGCAGGGTCAGGGCAAGTGGCGCCGCCATGACCGTCCGAAGCGAAGTCGTCATGCCGGTATGACGCCGCGGTCGTCGATTCGGTTCCTGCGGGCGTCCGCGAGCTCCGCCATGGGCGGTTCGAGCCGTGCCCGCTGGCTATTGTGGACGGCATGTGCCGCAACATCCGGACCCTGCACAACTTCGAGCCGCCGGCGACCGGCGACGAGATCCAGGCAGCCGCCACCCAGTACGTGCGCAAGATCGCCGGCACCACGCGGCCCTCGCAGGCCAACCGCGAGGTCTTCGAGCGTGCCGTCGCGGCGATTGCGGCCGCGACCGAGGACCTGCTCGACGGCCTGGTGACCGCCGCTCCCAAGCGCGACCGCGACATCGAGGCGGCCAAGGCGCGCGAGCGGGCCGCCCAGCGCTACGGCCGCACGGCCTGAGCCGGCCGGCCGCCGCAGCCCACACAACGGCTGCGGGGAGTCACCGCGCCATCGCAAAGCGTCAACCACCCATCTGGGCCGTTTCGCCCTCGTCCCGGCATTCCTAACCTGACTGGTGCAATGCACATGAATCTACAGGGGAAGGAATCGGGTCATGCGCAAATTGATGGTGGCATCGCTTGCGGCGCTTGGGCTCTTGCTCAGTGTTGCGGCGGCGCCGGCCCCAGCCGTCGAGATCGGTCGGGACGGATGCACGCCCGGCTACTGGAAGAACCACACCGACAACTGGCAGGAGGCAGATCCGGCCAAGCCGGTCAGCAACAAGTTCGCCGTGACGTCACAGCTTGACGGCGTCACCCAGCTCGAGGCGCTCAGCCTGCCCGGCGGACCGGGCGTTGCCGGCGCGGAGCGGATCTTGATCCGTGCCGCCATGGCGGCGTACCTCAACGCTGCGCACGAGGGCCTTGGCTACCCGTGGCGTCGTACGTCGGAAGGCCTGGATGGCAGGCCGCCGCTGGTGCCCACGGTTGACGCTGCGATCGCTTCGGGAGATCGGCAGACCATGCTGGACCTGGCGACCTGGCTGGACAACGACAACAACGGCGGTACCTGCCCGCTGAACTGAAACACCTGGAGCCGATCCGGGAGGGAGTCCCCGCCCTGGTGGACGGGTGACTCCCTCGACCGGACGGCGTCCAGGAAAGACCGAACAGCCGATGGACCGCACCGCCAGGACGAAGCACGCTGGGTGATATGCGCATTTTGTCGGGTGAGGGACGTATCAAGGGAGCACGCCGCCTCCTCCTCGTCGGCATGAGCTCACCACAGCTACGGGAGCGGCTGCATCCGCCTCGCGGGCCATCGGCGCCCAACCCGGACGAGCTGGTCGTCTGGCTGCTCGGCGTGATCGTGATGGTCGGCGTCGCCATCGGTGTGCTCAGCGTGCTCGGGTTGTCCTGAGCATCAGCGCTGCGATTGCTCCGGGCGGCTGGGCGTGGCGAGCAGGGTCGTCGTCACGAGAATCGCCCCCAGGGCAGCCGCGATCACCAGCCCGTCGCCGCTGCGGTCGAGCTCCGACAGCGCCCGCGCGACGCCCCAGGCGCTCGTCGTCACGGCAGCGACCACCATTGCCTGACTCGCCCAGCGCCGGTGGGTCGCCATGGCCGGACGTGCACCGGGAGCTGTCTCCGCGGCGTACGCCGCCGAGCCGTGCACGAGCAAGACGCCCAGTGCGGCGCCCAGGCTCCAGACCGAGACGGTGCTGTCGACTCGGCTCCACCAGAGCAGCAGCAGCACGGCGAGCACCACGATCGGCCGGATCGAGTCCGGGCGCAACGCGGCCCACACGGCCAGCACCAGCACTGCGAGGACGGTCGCCAGACCCAGATCCCCTCCCGCGCCAGCCGCGCTGACGAGCACGACGCAGGTGCCGGCGACCGAAGCCATTCTCAGCGTCCACTGATGCGCACCGAGGGCGCGGGCGGCGTCGACGGCGTCGAGGACGGCGTAGGGGATCCTCATCGGTGCGCCAGCCTCGGGGCCGCGGCCTGCCGCCCCATGTCACGCAGCACCTGGTCGAGGCTGCCGGGCCCACGCCATCGCACCACCGGGACGCCGGCTTCGGTGACGCGCTGCAGCTCGACCTCTCGCTCCAGCACGCGGATCCGCCACGCCAGCTCGATGGCCGGATCGGTGAAGAGGCCTTCGTGGTCGACGGGCAGCGTGTCGACCACGACCACCGCGAGGCCGCGGCGGGTGAGGGTGACGGCCGGCACGAGTGCCGTCCCGGAGGCCAACGGAGACAGCACCACCACGAGCGCCCCTGCCGGGACACCGAGACGTCGCAGACCCAAGTCGCGATCGGGCCAGCCGCGCTGCATCGTGGCCAGGTCGACGAGCACGCGCCGCAGGTGCGTCCGCCCCGTAGCGGTGGGGATGCGCGAGACACCTCGGCCGCCGAGCAGCCGGAGCCCGACCCGATCGCCGATGCGCAGATGGTGCTCGGCGATGGCGGCCGCCGCCCTGACGGTCAGGTCGAGGCTGCTGGCGGCGCCATCGATACCGCCGCTCGAGCCGAGGTCGGCCGTGGCGTCGACGATGAGCAGTACGTGGCTGTCGTGGTCGGCGTACGTCGACGTGACGTGCAGCTGCTCGGAGCGCAACGAGACCGGCCAGTGCACGCGTCGCATCCGGTCACCGGGCTGGAAGGGCCGGATGCCTGCGAACTCGCTGCCGTCGCCGGCGCGTGCCGAGCGATGCAGCCCGACCAGTCCGGTCGGGTGGGGTGGTTGTGCCCTGGCATCGAAGGCGGCCGGAAGGGGGAGGCTGGTGAGATCCGGGAGCCGCTGGCTTGCCGGCCCCCACCGATAGGCGTTCCAACCGGTGTTGCCGACGACGACGATGGCACCGACCGGTCGCCTCCCCCACCTGGTGCTGCGGAACCTGGCGTCGACGTACACCTCGTCCTCATGGCCGGAGCACTCCCGCGAGGTCACGCCGCTCGGGGGCATCGGCGCGGTGTACGCCGACGGCGCGAGCACGGCGCAGACATGGCGTACGCCGGTCGCGGGTCGCAGGACGATCCGGACCACCGCGCCCTCGCCCTCGTGCAGCAGCTCGGTCGACAACCGCACGGCCGGCTCGGGGGAGGCACGGACCCGTCCGGATGCTCCCCAGGCCGCAACCACCACCAGCGGGGTGCCCAGGACCACCAGATCCGGACGGTGCGCCACCACTGACACGAACAGCGCGGCCATGCCGAGCACGACCGCCCGGAGGTGCGCCGGAGTGACACTCCAGCTGGCGGCGAGTGTCGTCATGGCGAGCCACCGGCACGGGGCTCGTGCGCCGACGGTGTCGGGACCGAGCCGAGCACCGCGCGGACGATCCCGACCCCTGACACGTCACTCATCCACAGCTCCGGACGCACCGTGATCCGGTGCGCCAGGGCGGCCTCGGCGACGTGCTTGACGTCTTCTGGGGTCACGTAGTCACGGCCGTCGATGACCGCAGCCGACCGAGCGGTCAGCATGAGCGCGAGAGCGCCGCGGGGAGACGCCCCCACCAGCACCTGGGGGTGTCCACGCGTCGCCGAGGCAACGTCGACGCAGTAGCGGCTGATGCTCTCGTCGACCTCGACGGTCTCGACTGCGCGCTGCATTGCCACGACGGTCTCGGCGTCCACCACCTGGCGCAGCTGGACTGCTTCCTCCCGGCGGTCGAGCCGGCGACGGAGGACGTCGTACTCCTCGTCAGCGGTGGGGTAGCCGAAGCTCACCCGCATCAGGAACCGGTCCAGCTGCGCCTCGGGCAGCGGGTAGGTGCCCTCGTACTCCACCGGGTTGGCCGTGGCCAGCACGTGGAACGGGGCCTGCAACGGGAAGGTCTTGCCCTCGACCGTGATCTGGCGCTCCTGCATTGCCTCCAGCAGGGCTGACTGCGTCTTCGGCGGTGTCCGGTTGATCTCGTCTGCGAGCAGCAGTCCGGTGAACAGCGGGCCGGGCCGGAAGGTGAACTCGCCGGCGCGCTGGTCGTATACGAAGAAGCCGGTGAGGTCGGCGGGCAGCAGGTCAGGGGTGAACTGCGCTCGGGTGAAGTCCAGCCCCAGCGTCTGGGCGAAGCTCCGGGCCGCCAGCGTCTTGCCCAGCCCGGGGAAGTCCTCGAGCAGCACGTGGCCGCCGGCGAGGATGCTACTGAGCACCAGGGCCAGGGCCGGACGCTTGCCGACGACCGCGGTCTCGACCTCGTCCAGGATCGCTGCCGCGTGGCTGCTCACCGTGTCGATCGTCGGGGGCGACGTCATAGCTCCTCGATTCTGGTGATCAGTCCGGTCAGGTGGCTGGTCTCGTTGGCCCGCCGCCCGCGCGGGGGGGCGGCCAGGTAGTCGAACAGGTCGTCGCCGAGCAGCACCCGGGCCTGCTCCGGCTGCGATCGCCGGTCGACTCCCCGGGGCGCCAGTCGGTCGTCGGTCAGCCGTCGCAGGGTGCGGTGCAGCTCGTCTCCCACGAGTGCTCGGTCGCTGGCCTCGCTGAGGAGTCGTGAGAGCCGGGAGAAGCGGGGGTCGTTGCCCGCGAGAGCAGCGGCGGGAACGTGGACGGGCGACCAGTCAGCTGGCTCGGTTGCGCCGGTCAGCTCGCTGGCCGCCGCCAGGATCGCCGTACCGGCCAGCACGGCAGCACCGAGGAGCACCGGTCGTACGTCGCCGTCGCCCAGGACCGCGAGTCCCCAGAGACCCAGCCAGACGAGGAGGGCGCCGATGGCCCGCACGGTCCACCGGTGGGCAGCGCCGGGACGGTCGTCTAGCTCCGGCGCAGAGCCGGTCACGTGTCCTCCGGCGCTGCTCGGGTGGCGGCCAGGGTGGTGGCCGCCGCGGACATCGGGCGAGCCCGTCGGAGCTCCTCCGAGAGCGCGGTCAGCAGCGCGATCGCAGTGTCCCGATGTGCCTCCAGGAGTGGATGTGCCGAGAACCTTGCTTCGCGGTAGAGCGCCGCCAGGTCGGTCGCGGCTCGGCTGTCGACCGTGACTGCCTGCACGATCCGCCGGGTGAACTCCGTGGACGTCTCGGCGGGGTCGCGCGGAAGTCCGACCCTCGCGACGGCGTCCTCGAGCGCGACCCAGCAGGCCACGATCGCGTTGCGTGGCTCTCCGGACCGCAGCGCCTCGATCTGTCGGTCAGCCGCCAGGGAGAGCTCCCGCTGCGCCTCGTCGAGGAAGGCGGCGTGTACGACGTGCTCCGGTTGGGTCGCCGGCGGCGGCCGGCGTCTGCTCCGGCGCCGTCGCCGCCAGCCGCCCAGCGCGACCCAGCCGAACCACGCGAGCACGGCCGCGAGGAACAGCGTGGCCACGACCGTCGAGAAGACCTCGACCCAGCCGGGGAAGCGCGAGGCCTCGGGCTGCTCGGCTCGGGAGTCCCCATCGGTGTCGGGGCCGCCCTGCTGTCCGACGGTCGAACTGGTCGCTCGCGCTGGACCCCGAATCGCCGAGCTGGAGAAGCTGCACCGGACTCGCACCGGCCGTGACGCCCAGGGCGAGCAGCAGCGTGAGGGCCACCATGACCAGCAGTCCCCGCCTCCCGTCCACGTCGCGATCCTAAGCCGGGTCGGTGCCGCCGACATGGGTCAGCACGGCCTTGGCGGCCCGGCGACCGGACACCAGCGCTCCCTGGATCGATGCGGTGTCGCGATGGTCGCCACAGACGAAGACGCCGTCGCCGAGATCGACCGGGCGTCGCAACGACAGGGGCGGCAGCATGGCGGGCAGGGCTTCGGGAATCACCGCCGTCGAGACCAGCTCCCACGTGCTCGCGTCGACGCCGTAGATCTGGGTGAGCTGATGCTCGACGATCTTTCTGGTCTCCCGGTCGTCACGGGCTCCCAGCACGGTGCTGGCGATGAGCGCGCCGGAGGCGGCGTACGTCGGCGCCACGTCGGAGACGACCGCGGTGTTGACGATCGGGCCTCGTCGGTCACCGTCGAGGTGCAGCATCGCCAGCGTGCTCGGCGACGTGTCGGCGCGATGGTAGAGCGTCGTCAGGCCGCGCATGAGCGGCGGCTCCGTCCCGGTAAGCCGGGCCGCCGTCGTCGGGTCGCTGGCGACGACGACCGCTCTGGCCCGCAGCGTGCCGCCGGCCGTGTCCACCCGACCCGGTCCGATCGACCCGACCGGGGACGACAGCCGCACCACGCCGGACGCGAGGCGGTCAGCCAGCTGCTCTGGCAGCGCCCGCATCCCGCCCGCGGGCAGAGCGGGCGTACCGCGGGCAAACGAGCGCAGCAGCATGTCGACGAAGCGTCGCGAGCTCTGCTGCTCATCCTCGGCGAGCACGCCGGCGAGGAAGGGCTCCAGCACCCTGGTGCGCAGCGCCCCGTCGACGCCGGCCTGGGCGAGCGCCTCGCCGTAGGTGGTGTCAGGACGCAGCTGGACCTTCGCGGCTGACGTCAGGGACGTGCTGGCGACGTACGCTCCGAAGCGGGCCTTCTCGCGCAGCGAGCCGGTGCTGGCCGACCAGGCATCGGCCGCCCGACGAGGCGCTCGCCGAGGGTCCGCGAGCACGGACCGGCCGCGACCATGCGCGACGATGACGCCGGCACCGACCGGGTATAGGTCCAGCCCCACCAGGTCGACCAGCCCGGCCAGGGCTGGATAGGCCGGGTTGAGCAGCTGGAACCCGCGGTCGAGCAGGAAGCCATCCACGACGTCGGTGCGCACCCGCCCGCCGACACGTTCGGCTCGTTCGAGGACCACGACGTCGACACCGCGGCGCTGCAGCGTGACCGCGGCCGTGAGGCCGGCCAGCCCCGCGCCGATGACGATCACGTCGTGGTCGGTCATGGGGTCAACCTACTGAGCCGAGCGACGGCTCGCCGGGGCCGGCGGGCATCCTCCGGACGGATGATCTTCACGGAATGTCAGCGCGCCACTGCTCAGAGTGAGGACAGACTTGGCCGACCTGCCCCCCTCGCAGAAGGCCTGCCATGCCTGTCCCGTCGCCGTCACAGCGGCATCTGCTGAGCCGGTTCAGCTATGGCGTCACCCCTCGCCTGGTGGCGGATGCCGAGCGCGCCGGCGGAGCGCAGCGGTGGTTCCGACGGCAGTTGGACCATCGCCAGATCGGCGATGCCACCGCGGATCGGCTGCGCGACTGGTTCCCGATGATCTGGGACGCCGCGCCGGTGCTGTGGCAACGCAACGTCGACCGGGTGTACGCCGGCTGGCAGGTCTCGGCCGACCTGGCCAGATGGACGATGCTGCGGCGGATGCTCAGCCACCGTCAGGTGCACGAGAGCATGGTCGACTTCTGGTCGAACCTGCTGCACGTCTCGTCGCCCAGCGACGCCTCCTGGCTCTATCGGACCCGCTACGACGCCGTCATCCGCCGGCACGCCCTGGGGCGCTTCGACAGCATGCTGGTCGCGACCATCACCCACCCCGCGATGAGCGTCTACCTCGACAACGCCGTCTCGACCGCGCGCAACCCGAACGAGAACCTCGGCCGCGAGCTGCTCGAGCTGCACACCGTCGGGAGCGGTGGCGGGTACACCGAGGCGGACGTGCGCAACTCCGCCCTCATCCTCACCGGCTACTACGTGGACATGTGGGACAGCTGGCGTGCCTTCTACCGGCCCGAGATCCATCACGTCGGCACGGTCAAGGTACTGGGCTTCTCCGATCGCAACCGCGACCCGGACGGTCGGCGGCTGGTGGCGCGGTACCTCCGGTACCTGGCGCATCACCCGGCGACCGCGCGTCGGATCGCGCGTCGGCTGGCGGTTCGCTTCGTCAGGGACGACCCCTCGGCAGAGCTGGTGCAGGAGGTGGCGAGGGTCTTCCGCTCGTCCGGCACCGACATCAAGCAGACGCTGCGAGCGCTCGTCGACCACCCGGACTTCGCCAGGTCGCGCGGCGCGAAGGTGCGGACGCCGGTCGAGGACGTGATCGCCACGCACCGGGTGCTCGGCGTCAAGCCCGGCCGGCCGACCTCCGACAACAGCTACGCCAAGGCGTTGCTGTGGCAGGCCAACTCGGTCGGTCAGGCGCCGTTCGACTGGCCGCGGCCGGACGGCTTCCCCGACGTCGCTGCCGCGTGGACGGGAGTCAGCCGGGTGCTGAACTCCTTTGAGGCACACCTCAGCGCGGCCGGCGGCTGGTGGCCGACCGGGCAGGTCCGCTACCGCGAGCCGTTGTCCTTCCTGCCGCGGCTGCCCGCAACCCTCGGCCAAGTGGTCGAGCATGTGAGCAAAGAGCTGCTCTCTCGACCGGCGACGCGCGAGCTCCGAGCCGCGGTCAGCGCGAAGCTGGACCTCCGGCTCGACCACGAGCTGCGCTCGCCCGACGAGTTCGGCGGCTGGCGGATGGTGCCGCTCCTCGCCACCGTGCTCGACACCCCAGCCCACATGAGCCGCTGACGAGGAAGCCATGAGCGAACCCGACCCGACGCCCACCGACTCCGCCAGCGACGTGCCTGGCTGCGGATGCGCGGACCTCGCGCTCTCCCGCCGGCGGTTCCTCGCGGGGGTCGGCGCGGCCGCCGGAGTGGGCCTCGTCTCGAGCATGGTGGGTGACGTCTTCACCCAGGTCGCCTTCGGCGCGACGCCGGCGAACCCGAACGTGCTGGTGGTGCTCAGTCTGCGCGGTGGGTGCGACGGACTCTCGATGGTGGTGCCGCACGGCGATCCCGCCTACGCCGCCGCGCGGCCGTCGATCGCCGTACCCCGCGACGCACTGCTGGCGGGCGACGGGATGTTCGGCCTGCACCCCAAGCTGTCGCCGTTGCTGCCGATGTGGCAGTCGGGAGCATTCGGCGCGGTGCACGCGGTCGGGCTGCCGCAACCCAACCGCAGCCACTTCCAAGCCATGGAGGCGATCGAGGACGCCGACCCTGGCTCGGCCGAACGACGCGGCTGGATCAACCGGCTGGCAGGCGTGATGCCGAGCTCGTCTCCTGCGCAGGCGGTGCAGCTCGGCGGCGCGATGTTGCCGACGGCGCTGTACGGCGTCGCGCCCGTGCTCGGACTGGACCAGCTCTCCGACGTACGTCTGCCCGGGTCGTGGGACGACGTCTGGGCCGGGCGGGTGCGGCGTTCGCAGCACCGGGTCTGGGACGGCGCGAGCGGCGTACTCGGCCGTGCGGTGAGATCGGCCCTCACGACGACCGAGGACCTCGCCGTGCTGGGGACGGTGGAGAGCGCACCCCAGAACGGCGCGGTCTATCCGAACATTGATCTGGGTCGGGCGCTGGAGCAGACCGCCACCCTGATCCGAGCCGACGTCGGCACGCGGGTGGTCACCGTCGACTTCGGCGGCTGGGACATGCACACCGGCGTCGGGACCCTGGGTTGGGGAGACATGCAGTCGGTGCTCGGCCAGCTGGCGGCTTCG
Organism: uncultured Actinomycetota bacterium; assembly: GCA_963830495.1. GTDB lineage: Bacteria > Actinomycetota > Actinomycetes > Propionibacteriales > Nocardioidaceae > CAWHMS01. Next base: position 760,048 of record CAWHMS010000002.1, read on the forward strand.
GTGGCGGCCTTCTTCACCGATCTGGGCACGCTGATGTCCCAAGTCACCGTGATCACGATCAGCGAGTTCGGCCGCCGGGTGGCCGAGAACGGCAGTGGCGGGCTCGACCACGGCTTCGGAAACTGCATGCTGCTGCTCGGCGGCGGAGTGCAAGGTGGCACAGTGCACGCGACTTGGCCGGGCCTGGGCGATGGCAGCCTGATCCAGGGCGATCTCCAGGTGACGTTGGACTACCGCAGCGTGCTGAGCGCCGTCCTGCGGTCGCGGTTCCCCGAGGTGGATGTGTCCGCCGTCTTCCCCGGCTTCCTCCCCGAGCCCGTCGCCGTTATGGCCTAACGGGGGTGGGGCTGCGCGCCGGCCGGGCTCGGACCGACCGGCGCGCCGGTCTGGGGATCAGCGCAGCGCGCTGCGCAAGGCGGACGTTGCCCGGTCGATCGACGCGAACGGCCGCGGAGTGGCGTAGCCGAACGTGTCACCGCGAGCAAAGGCGTCGACCCCGAACGTCGCGTTGAGCGCTCCGGCAGCCGTGCCGGTGAGCTTGAGCTTCACCAGGCCGTAGCGCACCCTGTCGGTCAGCCGCATCTTGAACAGGTCGACCCGTCCGACGTCGCCGACGACGGATCCGGAGACCTCACCGCTGACGCGCAACCGGCCGAGATCGATCCAGAAGTTTTCCAGCGAGATGTCGCTGCCATCCGCGGAGAGGTTGACGCCGCCCGCGTGCTTGATGCGCAGGTTGGCGATCGAGTAGCCCGTGATGGGATACCGAGTCGCGAGGGTGTCGAGGTAGGGAAATGCGATGCCTGGTGCGATGGGTTCCGGAGTGATACCGGCGCCGGCGATGAGCTCGTAGACCTCCGGTGCCACGACCACCTGGGTGAAGCCGAGTCCGCGGCGATCGCTGTGGCTGGCCGACGCAGGGGCTGTGAGCGCGAGGCCCCCGACGAGTGCCAGCGCCGACACACCGGCGGCGAAGATCCGGGCCAAGCTTCGTTGCATGACTGCTCCTCTCCCGGGGCCGTGCGGGGTAGACCCCTCGGCTCGGCTTCCCGGGAGAGCGCTGCCATGGATGCACCCGCGGCCAGATCCTTTCCGGCGCCTCAGCGGGGCTCGCTGTCGGGCGCCCGGACCTCGTGGCTGGTGAGCTCGTTGATCACGTCCTTCGCGTGGGTCACCGGTACCCGGCTGCCCTCGAGCTCGATTTGGTGGCCGGATGCCGAATCGATCAGCTCCAGGACGCGGACGTTGACGCGGGCGTGCACCTTGACCTCGAGGTCGGTGCGGCGTACGGCGAACACCAACGCCTCCGGCACCTTGCGCCGACTGACTCCCGCGAATCCGAACACGTATGACGGTGTCACGCCCACGAGCATCATCGAGGGCAATCCGGACGCGGCGTCGTGCATCTTGTAGGCGCCGATCGATCCGCCGACCGTGGCGATGCTGTCGGCCAGCCCGCCGAAGCCGCTGGCTGCCGAGTCAGCGACCAGCCCTCCCGCGAACAAGCTGCCGGTGTGGCCGCGCGGCATGAACTGGCCCGCAGCCACCACGCGCTCGTCGATGCTGAGCTTCTCCAGCGCGCCCTGGACCGCCTCCACCATTCGTTCTTCGGACATGTTCGGTCTCCTCACCGCCGGCACCTACGGCATCCCGTTCATGGTGCACCGCGTTCACGAGGTTCGCACTGGACCTCGGCCGTGGGTTCGGGATTGGTGCCCCAGACAGGAATCGAACCTGTGGCCTACCGCTTAGGAGGCGGTCGCTCTATCCGACTGAGCTACTGGGGCGCGCGACGGTCAGGTTACCGGTAGCCAGTGGGAGCCTCGTGGAGTCACAGCGCTAGTCACGACGGTCCGCCAGCTGGGAGCGCGGGCTTAGGCTGTCTGGTGGCGGGTCCGGGAAGTGGCTTTTCCGAAGGGTCGGCGTTGGGATGTGAGCCGGTCGCGCTGGAGTCAGAGTCGTGTCCCGTTTGCCCTCCTGGGCCCGTCGCCGAATGCTTGGCGGCGTCGTCGACCATGTGCCGGTGGTCCTCGCCGAGTGCGCGTCGCGGGTCGACCAGGATCCGTAGGACCGCGATCTGCTCGTCGTTGATGACCGGTCGCGGCTCCGACGTGCGGGCGCCGACCAGGGCCACGGAGTGGGCATCGGTGGCGTCGGTCTTGCGGCCCTGACCGGTGGCGAACACCCGAACCCGGGCGGACATCTTCGGCGGGACGTCGACGACAGCCTCCTCGTCGGCGAGCAGTCGCATCGCCACGTGCTTGCCGACGCCCTGGCATCCCTCGATCGCCCAGGTCCTTTCGGGCCACTGCTTGGCGTAGCGGAGCATGGATCGAACGCCCGCAGCATCGGTGTCAACGTGACCTCCGCCGAGGATGGTCTCGTCGGCGCCCATCACCTCGATCGTGACCGACCCCTTGTGCGGGTCCATGCCGATCACGACACGGTCAGTTGGCGTGCTCATCGCTTTCCTCCGTTGCTCGAACCGATGTTGGGTTGTCGAGCCCGGAGGGCAACGCTGCTTAGAGCTGGGCGAGCCCCTCTTGAGCCTCTCCTGGCCCTGGCGACGCCTGACTCGCGCAGGCCAAATGAGAGCCACACGACCAGCGTGGGCAGCCGAAATGAGAGCGACGAGCCGGGCGCCTGGACCGAGCCTTGCCAGGATCGACCCTGGCCGCAATGAAACAAGCAGCCGACGAGCGGATGGTCGGCGAGTGGCGAACTGGCACCCTTCGGTTCGTGTCAGAGGCCGTTCGCCCAGTCCAGGAGGTCTGCTGCGAACTCGTCCGGCTGCTCGTACGGCGGCTGGTGGGCGCTCTTGTCGTACAGCTTGTAGCGAAGGTTCGAGATCCTCGTCTTCGGTTCGTCCCACAGGTAGAACGGGATTGCGTAGTCGTAGCGACCGAGGGCGAGGAATACCGGAACGTCGTTGGTTTCGAGGTGGTACCCACCGAATGCCTGAGGTTCGTACACCTGCTCCATCACCTCGAGGTTCGCGACGGTGCCTTCCCACAGGAACGATGTGTCGGCGGTGTAGTCGTACCAGAACTTTGCGCTGAGGGCGAGGTAGTTGTCGATGAAGTCCTGCGAGGTCTGGACTGACGCAGGACGGTGAGCCTGGTATCGCTCGTGAGCGGCCAGACGGTCCGCGTCCGCGTCCCGCTGGAAGAAGTCCTCCGGCGGCTCCAGGCCGTCGCTGCTGCTCTCGGGTGCAACCGCGGCGATGGCGGCCACGCCCCGCACGCTCCGGGGGGAGTGCTCGGCGTACTCCAGTGCGATCAGGCCGTGATGCGACTGGCCCGCGACGATCGGCCGATCCAACCCGGCTGCCTGGCATATCGCCGCGACGTCCTCGCAGAAGGTGTCGCGGGTGATCGTGCTGATGTCGAAGCCGTCCGGAGTCGGTACCCACTGCCGCAGGTCGCAGAACACCATCTCGAAGTGCTCACGGAGGGACTGCGGGAAATATCGTGGGTAGAAGCGTGACGCTCCCAACACCAGGATTGGAATCCCAGTGCCCTCTCGCATCCACTCCAGCTTGAAGCCGTCGCGGTCGACGGTGCCCAGATCGCTCATGACAAACCCCTGACCCCGTCACGGACGTGACCAACGCTGAACTATTGCACGTGCGCTGGCAAAGCAGTGGGGTTTCTCGACCGCTCCCTCTGGTGCCCGGACATGCCGCTGGTCGGTCACCCGTGGGGAAGGGCCGTTGTCGCCGCAGAGCGAGCGATGCCCCTGACTCCCCCGTAAGCCATCCCTCCTCCCGTCCTGCGACCCAGCCCTATCACACGCGGGAGCCGCGAGGGGCGATCCCCTTACGCTTAGCGGATGGCTGCCGATGACTGCCACGTCCGGGAGCTTGAGCAGCGGCTGACGGACCGGCTGAACACGTTGGACCAAGTGGTGGCTACGCGTCACGAGGAAGCCGTCGGGCAGCTGCGACAGCGATGCGGTGGGAGGTCCGGGGCTTGCTCATCACGCTGGTCGGCGCGTGCCTGAGCATCCTCGGGTACGGGGCAGGCGTCTCTGGGGCATAGGTAGCCGAGAGACTTCTAGCAAGGGAAAGGGAACGGAGCCCTGGTCTGCGGCTTCCACCACCGCCTCCTGCACGGCGGCGAATGGACAGCCCGGCTCGCCGCCGACGGTGTGGTCGAGATCATCCCAACCACACGCATCGACCCCGCACAAGCACCACACGCCATACCCGCTTCACACTCCGACCACGACGACCCGAGTGAGAGCAATCTCGACGGGGTCGGCGGCTTCTCCGGGGGAGTCAAGGCGGGAGCCGCTCGGTGAAGCCGACCCTGTGCGGCTGGGCTCCGGGGTCAGGGATCCGCGGGTGTCTCGGAAGCCGGCGGCTGAGAGGGATCGGGCGCTTCTCCGACCGCGAGCAGCTCGACGTCCTGGACATGCGTGACGATGCCGTCGGGACTCAGCGTCACGCTGATCTCGGGCGCGCCGGTCTCGGGGGTTCCGAGCAGCTGGGTCAGCTCGTCGGTCATGCTCTCCGAGACACCATCGGCGTCGAAGTCGCCGTAGAAGAGCGCGAAGTCGAACGCCACCTCCGGATCCGCGCCGAACTGGAGCGGCTCGCCGTCGAGCAGCCACTCGCCGTCCTCAGTCGTCGTGAGGGTGCCCACGAGGACGACCGGCTCGGGGTCAGGTTCTGGGTCCGGCTCAGGCTCGGGCTCCGGCGGGTGATCCGTGTCGGGGGGCGGCGGTCGGTCAGGTGGAGGTGGCTTCGGGTCACCGGGGTCCGGCAGGTCCTGAGGGTCACCGCCACCGCCACCGCCGCCGGTCGGGCGGCCGCCGTCACCCGGCCGCCCGTCGCCGGCGCCACCATCTCCACTGCCGTCGGACGGCTCCCGTCCACTGCCGTCGCCGAGGCCCGATTGTCCGTCCGGGCGGCTGTCTCCACGCCCGCCGGTGGTGCCGACGGCTGGCGTTGGCCCGGTGCCGGGCCCGGCCGCACCGGCGAGGTTGAGGCCGAGAGGGGTGGCGCCGCCGTACGTCGGGCTCGGGTCATTGGGTACGACATCGACGATGCCGCTGTCGAACACGTTGGCGATCCTGAGCACCAGGTCGACATAGCTCTGGGAGTTGTTGTAGCGCAGCAGCGCCGAGCGTGCCTGACTCGGCACGGTCATGTCGACCGCGCCACTGCAGAGGTACTGGGCCGCGGCCAAGGTTGCGTCGTCGAAGTCGTTGGGGTCCTCGAGCCCGTCCGCATCGCCATCGGCGCCGGACGATGCCCAGGTCGTCGGGATGAACTGCATCGGCCCGACGGCTCGATCCCAAATCTTGTCGCCGTCGTAGCGGCCGTCGTCGGTGTCGGCGATCTCGGCAACCGGCCCGGCTCCGTCGAGTGGCAGACCGACGATGGCCGGCGCGGTCTTGCCGTTGGCGAGCACCGCGGCGCCGCCGTAGCGTCCGTGACCCGACTCCACCTGCCCGATCGCGGCCAGGACTCCCCAGCTCAGCTTGCACCCGGGATCGGTCAGCGTCATCTGGCGGGCCGCGTTCTTGTAGGCCTGCAAGGCCGCCAGCGGCACGTCGTACGAGGTGTTGGCGCTCACGTCGAGCACGCGTTCTTTCAGCGTCGACGTAATCACCGTCTTGGAAGGATCCGCCAGCTGACCGTCCTCCGTCGACTCCGGGCCCGGCCCGCCCAGGTCCCCGAGCAGGGGACCCTCTGCAGGTCCGTCCGCCGAGTCCGGGTCGGCAGCCGCGGCAGCCACGGACATCGAGCTGGTGCTGCTCGCCACCGGAGTGAGCGGGGCATTCGACGAGGCGAGGAAGAAGGGCAGCGGGAGTACCAGCGCCGCGCCCAGCACGGTGCCGCGTCGGTGTCCCTTGAAGTCCCCCAGATGCTTCATTCCTGCCACCGTAGCCCGGACCCGGAGGGCGGGAAACTCTTTCGTCACTTTGTCTCATGCTCTGCAAGCACTCGGTTAGCCAGGCGTAACGGAGACGTCACCCAACGCGCAGGTACATTCGGGATCGTGCCCGACGTCAGCTATCCGATCGTCAGCCGGACCCTGGACAACGGCTTGCGTGTGGTGGCGAGCCCGACGCCGGGGCTCGGTGTCGTCGCCGTCAACCTCTGGTACGACGTCGGGTCGCGGCACGAAGACCCGCACCGGCACGGCTTCGCGCACCTCTTCGAGCACCTGATGTTCCAGGGCTCCAGGCACGTGGCTGCGGGTGAGCACTTCAGCCTGGTGCAGGGACACGGTGGCACGCTCAACGCGACGACGTCGTTCGACCGGACCAACTACTACGAGTCCGTCCCGCGGACGGCGCTGGACCTGGCGCTGTGGCTCGAGGCGGACCGGATGGCCTTCCTCGACGACGTCCTCACCCAGGAGAACCTCGCCAACCAGGTCGATGTCGTCGCGCAGGAGCGCAGCCAGCGGATGGACAACGTCCCGTACGGCACCGTCTTCGAGAGGGCGCTGCCGCTCATCTTCGATCCCGACCACCCCTACGGCCACCTGCCGATCGGCACCATGGAGCACCTGGGGGCTGCCACGCTGGCCGACGTCAGCGACTTCCACACCCGCTTCTACATGCCCAACAACGCCGTACTGTCGATCGTCGGCGACGTCACCGCCGACCACGCCTTCGCCCGGGCCGATCGCTGGTTCGGGCACACCGCTCCCGGCGATGCTCCGAAACGAGAGCTCCCACCGGCGCTGCCGCCGCTCGCCGAGCCCCGCCGCCTGGACGTCGCCGAGGAGGTACCGTCCCCCGGTGTCTGGTTCGCCGGTCGGCTGCCCGCCGACCGGCCCGACGCGCGTGAGCTCGCTGCTGCCGCCCTCGCTGCCAGCATCCTGGGTGAGGGGGAGACCAGCAGGCTGCATCGGCGTCTGGTGCGACAGGACAGGTCCGCGCTGGCCGCCGGGATCGGGATCAACGCCTTGGTGGCCGGCAACTCCCTGGTGCTCGGCTCGGTGCGAGCCCTGCCGGGTCGGGACCTCGACGAGATCACGGCAGTCGCCGAGGATGTCGTACGCCGCTTTGCGATGAGCGGGCCGACCGAGCACGAGCTGGCCATGGCGCGAGCCCAGGCAGAGCGGGACTGGCTCGACGAGATGGCCACCGCCGCCGGACGCGCCGACGCACTCTCCGGGGAGGCGCTGCTCTTCGACGATCCCGATCTGCTCAACGAACGTCTGCCCCTGCTGCGCTCGCTGACGGCCGAAGAGGTCCGGGCGGCGGCGCAGACCTGGCTGCTGGCTGCCTTCTGTGCCCAGGTCCGGGTGCAGCCGATCGATCCCGGAGCCGCCCCATGAGCATCCTGACGACGCCGCCCCCGGTCGAACCGTCCGACGACTGGAGCTTCCCCCTCCCGCGGGAGGCCTGGCTCGACAACGGCATCCGGGTGCTGGCCTACGACTGCCCGGGCCAGTACGTGATCGCCGCCTCGCTGCTCTTCAACTCGCCCCTCGACGCCGAGCCGCGCGACAAGGAGGGGGTCGCCGGTTTACTGGGGCGGTCCATCACGCACGGCGCGGCCGGCCGCAGTGCCGAGGAGTTCGCCGACGCGTTGGCCCTGAGCGGTGCTGACATGGAGGGCTCGGCATTCGGTGACGGCTTCGCGGTCCGGCTGGCCGTGCCCGCCACCCGACTCGACGCCGGGCTGGCGCTGCTGGCCGACGCTGTCACGCGGCCAGACTTCCCGGCCGACGAGGTCGACCACGAGCGCAGCCTGCGGCTGGAAGAGATCGAGCAGGTCCGCGCCTACCCCCAGCAGGTGGCCGTCGAGCGCCTCAACGCGGCGTACTTCGGTGCTGCTCGCGCCGGTCGGCTGACCGGCGGTGACGCGGACACCGTCGCCGGGCTCACCAGGGGCGACATCACGGCGTATGCCGCGGCACAGCTGCGGCCGGACCGCGCCACCTGCGTGATCGCCGGCGACTTCCACGACCTCGAGCCGGTCGCCCTCGTGGCGGCGGCGCTGGGCGGCTGGGCCGCCGAGCCGGGCGCCGAGCTTGCCCGGGTGGCGCCGACCCCCCTTCCCGGCCCGAATCTCATCCTCGTCGACTGGCCCGAAGCCGCCCAGACGACGATTCGGATGGCCGCTCCAGGGGTGACCCGCGGTGACGACCGCTGGCCAGCCATGTTCGTCGCCAACCATGCCGTCGGTGGCAGCTTCTCCTCACGGCTCAACCGGGTGCTGCGGGAGGAGAAGGGTCTGACGTACGGCGTCAGCTCCGGGCTGGACGCGTCGCGGCTCACCGGCGTCTTCACGGTCGGCTCCGCGGTGCGAGGCGACGCCGGAGCCGAGGCGGTGGACGAGATCGTCGGCATCCTGCGCGACGCTGCCGGCGCCATCACCGACGACGAGGTGGGCACCGGCGTCCGCGCCGCCACCGAGTCGGCGGCGCTCGGCTTCGAGCGGGCCGAAGCCGTGGTCGGGCGCGTCGAGATGCTGCTGACGCATCGCCTGTCGCTCGGTCACGTCGACCGCAACCTGGAGCGGATCCGCAGCCTGACGACGGACGAGGTCAATGCGGCGTACGCCGAGGTGCTTCAGCCGGAGGCGATGACCGTGGTCGTGGTCGGGGATGCGGCGGCGCTGCGCGAGCCGCTGGCCCGGCTCGACTACGCGCCGGTGGCCGAGATCAGCCCAACGCGGCGCTGACCACCGCCCTGGCCTCGTCCTGCACCTGGGCGAGATGCTCTCGGCCGCGGAAGGACTCCGCGTAGATCTTGTAGACGTCTTCGGTGCCGGAGGGCCGCGCGGCAAACCAGGCAGAAGCCGTGGTCACCTTCAGCCCACCGAGCGGGGCGCCGTTGCCCGGCGCCTTGGTGAGCGTGGACGTGATCGGCTCGCCGGCGACCTCGGTCGCGGAGACGTCGTCGGGGGACAGTCGGGCGAGCTTGGCCTTCTGCTCTCGATCGGCCGGCGCGTCGATCCTGGCGTAGGCGGGGTCACCGTGCCGTGCGACCAGCTCGGCGTACAGCTGGGAGGGCGTCCTGCCGGTGACAGCCAGCATCTCACTCGCGAGCAGCGCAAGGATGATGCCGTCCTTGTCGGTCGTCCACACCGAGCCGTCGTTGCGCAGGTACGACGCTCCGGCCGACTCCTCGCCGCCGAACCCGACGCTCCCGTCGAGCAGCCCGGGCACGAACCACTTGAAGCCGACCGGCACCTCCAGCAGCGTGCGGCCGAGGTCGGCGACCACCCTGTCGATCATCGACGAGCTCACCAGCGTCTTGCCGACGGCGGTCCCGTCCGGCCACCCCGGCCGGTGCTCGACGAGGTAGCCGATGGCGACGGCCAAGTAGTGGTTGGGGTTCATGAGTCCGGCGTCGGGGGTGACGATGCCGTGGCGGTCGGCGTCGGCATCGTTGCCGGTCGAGATGTCGAAGCGGTCTCGTGCCGCGATGAGCGAGGCCATCGCATTGGGTGACGAGCAGTCCATCCGGATCTTGCCGTCCGTGTCGAGCGTCATGAAGCGCCAGGTCGGGTCGACCTCCGGGTTGACCACCGTGAGGTCGAGCTTGTGTCGGGTCGCGATCTCGCCCCAGTAGGCGACGCTCGCACCACCCAGCGGGTCGGCGCCGATCCGGACGCCCGCCGACCTGATCGCGTCGAGGTCCAGTACGGCGGTGAGGTCGTCGACGTACCCCGCCAGGAAGTCGTAGCTGCCGACGCCCGCTCGCGCCTCCTGGTCGCTCACCCGGCGGATGCGGTCCAGGCCCGAGGCGAGCAGCTCGTTGGCGCGTCCTTCGATCCACGACGTGGCCTCTGAGTCGGCCGGGCCACCGTGCGGCGGGTTGTACTTGAACCCGCCGTCGCGAGGCGGGTTGTGCGACGGGGTGACGACGATGCCATCGACCTGACCGTGGCTGCCCTCGCGGTTGAGCAGCAGGATCGCGTGCGAGATGGCGGGCGTGGGAGTGAAGCCGTCCCTCGCGTCGATGAGAACCGTCACCCCGGCCGCGACGAGAACCTGCAGGGCACTGCGCCACGCCGGCAGGGACAGCGCGTGCGGGTCGCGCCCGATGACCAGCGGACCGGAGATCCCCTGCGCCGCCCGGTACTCCACGATCGCATGCGTGGTCGCCCAGATGTGCCGCTCGTTGAAGGCACGGTCGAGACTTGCGCCGCGGTGACCGGAGGTGCCGAACGCGACCCGCTGATCAGGATCGGACGGATCAGGCACCCGGTCGTAGTAGGCCGAGATCACGGCGTCGGGGTCGATGAGATCCTGCACCTCCGCCGGCTGGCCGGCGCGCTCGTGGCTCATGGCTCGATCATGCTCGACCCGTCAGGCGCTGTCGACCGACGGGCTCACGCGCTTCGTCTCACCCAATGGACATTCTCTGTTATCTTCTCGTTATCGACTCGGAGGGGTTTGATGAAGGTCTTCGTGACGGGCGCCACCGGTGTGCTCGGACGCTCGGCGGTGTCCGCGCTGGTGCGCGGTGGCCACGACGTCACCGGGGTGGCACGGTGCGACGACAAGGCCGGCATCCTGACCGAGCTCGGCGCCGCCGCCGTCCGGGTCGACCTCTTCGACGAGCAGGCACTGGCGCGAGCACTCGCCGGGTTCGACGTCGTCTGCAACCTGGCCACCCATGTGCCCACCGGCGTGGTGGCGATGCTTCCCGGCGCCTGGCGAGCCAACGACCGAGTCCGGGCCGACGGCTCCCGGCACGTGGCACGGGCCGCCCGTGAGGCCGGGGTGGGTCACTTCGTGCAGGAGAGCGTGTCGTCGCTGTATGCCGACGGCGGGGACGGCTGGATCACCGAGGAGAGCCCGCTCTCGGTGACGCGTGCCGTTGAGCCTGCGGCCATCGCCGAGACCAATGCAGCCGAGTTCGCTCGCGACCAGCGGCGCCCGGTGATCCTCAGGTTTGGAAACCTAGTGGGTGACGACCCCATGACCCGATGGCGGCTCGCCCAGGCCCGGGCCGGACGCCCGGTCGGTGTCGGCGAGCCCTCGGGATGGGCGCACGTCGTACACCCCGACGACGCCGGAGCCGCCGTGGCCGCGGCAGTCACGGCGCCGGGGGGTGTGTACAACGTCGGCGCCGACCCGGTGGTGCGCGGGGACATGACCGGTGTGTACGCGCGTGCGGTGGGGCGCCCGGGCTTGCGGTTCCTGCCGCGGCTCATGGTCAAGGTCGCGGGGGAGCGACTTGAGCCGCTGACCCGCTCGCACCGGGTCAGCTCCGCCAAGCTGCACGAGACGACCGGCTGGAAGCCGGTCCACCACACGTTCGACCAGGCCTGGCTGACAGAGCTACTGAGCGCGTGAGCAGCCCCGATCCGGTGGAGGAGGCCGCGCGCAACGCGGCGGCCAAGCGACGACGGGTCGCGGAGGTGTTCGGCGACGTGCTCCCCGACATCACCGCGGACGAGCGGGAGCAGCCGGCCGCCGAGATCGGCGACGACGAGCGAATCCACCGTGAGGTGCCCCCGCATCACGGCTGAGGCACGATCAGCGGTTGCGCGGCCCCTCGGCGCCCGAGCGCGGGGCGGCGAGCAGGTCGCGGATCTCGGTCAGCAACAAGATGTCCTCTGGAGCCGTGTCGGCCACGTCCTCCGCGCCCCGGTCGAGGTGCTGCTTCGCCTTCGTATACGGGAGCACGATGCCGAAGTACACCACCGCGGCCAGCACCAGGAACGAGATCAGCGCGGTCAGGAAGGCACCGACCGAGACGCCGCCGGGCGAGTAGTCGGAGAAGTCCGGGGTGCCGCCGACCTTGCCGATGACGTCCATGATCAGGGCGACCATGGCCGTGATCACGGAGGCGAACGCCGTGGCCATGATGAAGGCAACGGCGAGCTCCACCAGATTGCCGCGCAGCACGAAGTCCTTGAAGCCCTTCATGGCGGAGCCCTCCCAGGCGTCAGGTGCGCCCAGGCGCACGTGGTGGCTGATCAGCCGGGACCCTACCAAGGTCGTCGGCCGCGTTCGGCGATCAGTCACGCAGTGCGACGGACAGCGGCGCCGTCTCCGCGGCCTGGGCGAGTCTCGCCGCGGCGGCGGCATCGACCGCGAGCACGACGAGCCCGCCGTCGGCCCGCAGCGAGCGGTCCTCCGGTGCCGGCAGCGCGAGCACCGGCGCGTCGGTGACCAGCAGCCGCGCGCTGTCGGAGTCGTCCGGCACGGCGGCGTACACGTCGATCTGGTCCCCCACCTCGAGCAGAGACACCACCGAGGCGTCCCGCACCCGCAGCGGGGTGGCCAACGACCCGGCTGGGTAGCCCGCCACCAGCGAAGGCGCAACGACCCGACGGTCGGTCATCACCTCGCCCTCCCGCATCGGGCCCGCCACGGTCTCGCCGATCACGGCCGCGAGGTCCGACGTGGCCGCTGCGGGCACGAGGCCGGCGGGCAGGTCGACCATGCGTACGTCGTCCGGGCTGAGCGTGACCCCCGCGTCGAGGTCGTGGGCCGCGACGACGACGGACGTGTGCGGCGGCGGAGCAGGGGAGACCTGCCGCGCGAAGGCCATGGCCGCCACCGCTACCAGCGCGGCTACCAGCAGGCGGCGGCGCCGCAGCAGGGCACGCCGGCCGCGCCGCAGCAGCGTCCGTGGGTCGGGCATCGCCAAAGACTAGGCGGGCGGCTGCGGCCGCGCGGACGTTGTCCACAGCGGCGGTTAGGTGCTGGGCTCAGCCGGTGGCAGCGGCGGGCGTCGCCGGCTTGGCAGCCGACGAGGGGGTGCCGGACGACGTGGCACCGGACGACGCGGCTGAGCTCGCCGCGCCACCGTCCTTCTGCGCGCCGCTCTCCTTCGCCGCGGCCGCACCCTTGTCGACACCGGGCTTGTCCGCGCCGGAGGAGGCATCGGTGCGGCTCTCGGCCCGGCTGTCGGTGCGGTAGAAGCCCGAGCCCTTGAACACCACACCGACCGCACTCAGCACCTTGCGCAGCCGCCCCGAGCAGGTGGGGCACTGCGTCAACGGGTCATCGGTGAAGCTCTGCCGCACCTCGAGCTGGTCGCTGCACTCGGTGCAGGCGTACTGGTAGACGGGCACGCGGCCTCCTTGCGTCACTCCGGCTTAGCACTCGCGCACTGCGACTGCCAGGTGTTCATTGTGAGGCAGGCCCCTCGAGGAATCAAAGCGAGCGGTGGGCACAATGTCGTGATGCCCCGATGGATGCGCGTCCTCCGCTGGGTCGGCGTCATCGTCGTACTGGCTCTCGTGGCCGGCGCCGCAGCCGCGGTCTGGACCGTACGCCGGTCCTTCCCGAAGACGGAGGGGACGATCGAGCTCGAGGGGCTCGAGGCACCGGTGACGGTGATCCGCGACGACCACGGCATCCCCAACATCTACGCCGACACCTCCGCGGATCTCTTCTTCGCCCAGGGGTACGTCCAGGCCCAGGACCGCTTCTTCGAGATGGACTTCCGCCGCCATCTCACGGCCGGCCGGCTGTCGGAGATGTTCGGCAGGGACGCGCTGGAGACCGACGAGTTCGTCCGCACGCTCGGCTGGCGCCGGGTGGCCGAGCAGGAGCTCGGGCTGCTCTCACCCGACACTCGCGGATACCTGGACGCCTTTGCGGCGGGCGTCAACGCCTACCTGGACGACCACGACGGCGGCGAGATCTCGCTGGAGTACGCCGCCCTGGGTCTCGGTGGCCTGGATTACTCGCCGGAGGAGTGGACGCCGGTCGACTCGCTGGCCTGGCTCAAGGCGATGGCGTGGAACCTCGGCGCCAACATGGAGGACGAGGTCGACCGCGCGCTGGCCGTGTCGACGCTCTCGCGTGAGGAGGTGGAGCTGCTCTACCCGGAGTACCCCTACGACCAGAACGCCCCGATCGTCGACCAGGGCGGCATCGTGGACGGCGTCTTCGAGCAGAACGCCAGCGGAAACAGCACCCGCGAGCCGCGCCGGCCGGTGCCGCGGTACGACGTCCGCGCGCTCGACGCGCTGCAGGCCGCGCGCTCAGCAGGCGCACCGTTGGCACACCTGCTCGGCGTCACCCGCGGCGTCGGCTCCAACTCGTGGGTCGTGTCCGGTGCGCACACGTCCACCGGTGCACCCCTGCTGGCCAACGACCCGCACCTGGGCGCGAGCATGCCCAGTGTCTGGTACCAGATGGGTCTGCACTGCACGACGGTGAGCAGGACGTGCCCGTTCGACGTCAGCGGCTTCACGTTCGCCGGCCTGCCGGGAGTGGTGATCGGCCACAACGCCGACATCGCGTGGGGATTCACCAACCTTTATCCGGACACGCAGGACCTCTTCCTGGAGGCGGTCGACGGCCAGGGCCGCTACCTGTACGACGGCCGCCGGATCCCGTTGGAGACTCGCGAGGAGACGTTCATCATCGCCGGTGAGGACGACGTCGAGACGCTCACCGTGCGCACGAGTGGGCACGGACCACTGATCTCGGATCTGACCGACGAGCTCACCGACGTAGCGGCCGACGCGCCGGCGCCGGCGGACGCTCCTGTACCTAGCGAGGGCTACGAGGTGGCACTGCGCTGGACCGCGCTCGACCCCGGTCGCGCCGCCGAGGCGCTCTTCGCGATGAACCGGGCCGGCGACTGGGACGAGTTCCGAGCTGCGGCAGCTCGCTTCGACGTACCGAGCCAAAACATCGTCTACGCCGACGTGCAGGGCCACATCGGCTATCAGGCGCCGGGCCGGATCCCCATCCGGCGATCCGGACACGGCAACTGGCCTGCGCCCGGCTGGGACCCGGCCTTCGACTGGACCGGGGACTACGTGCCGTACGACGCCCTGCCTAACGTCATCGACCCGGAGTCCGGGGTGATCGTGACCGCCAACCAGGCCATCGCCGGACCCGAATATCCGTACTTCATCGGCGATGCCTACGACTACGGCTACCGGGCGCAGCGGATCCGTACTCGGCTGGCGGCGCTGGACACGGTGACGACTGACGACATGCTCGAGATCCAGCTCGACAACCACAGCCGGCTCGCCGAACGGCTGTCGCCGATGCTGCTGTCGGTCCCGTTGTTGACGGAGTACACGCGCAGCGGTCAGCGGCTGCTCCGGGGCTGGGACTACTCGATGGACGCCGACTCCGCGGCGGCCGCCTACTTCAACGTGGTGTGGCGCAACATCCTCGAGCTCACCTTCGAGGACCAGCTGCCGGAGGACGCCTGGCCCGATGGCAGCTCGCGCTGGTGGGCGGTGATGATGCAGCAGCTGGACGACCCGGTGGGCCCGTTTTGGGACGACGTCGAGACCTCCATGGTGGAGACCCGGGACGTGATCCTGCTGCAGGCGATGATCGGGGCGCGAGACGAGCTGACCAGGCTGCACTCGCGCAAACCTGGAGACTGGCGGTGGGGACACCTGCACCGGCTCACCTTGCGCAACGAGACTCTCGGCGCCGAAGGGTCCCCGGTCGGGTTCCTCTTCAACCGTGGTGACTACGAGCTCGGTGGCGGGCCGTCCATCCCCAACGCGATCAGCTGGGACGCGCGCGAGGGCTACGAGGTCACCGCCGTCCCGTCGATGCGGATGGTCGTCTCGCTGGACGACCTCGACGACTCCCGCTGGATCAACTTGACCGGTGCGTCGGGACACGCCTACCACGGCAACTACACCGACCAGACCGAGCTCTGGGTCGAGGGGGAGACGCTGCCGTGGGTCTTCAGCCGTGACACCATCGACGGCGCCGCGGAGCACGAGCTGACGCTAGCCCCCGCCGGCTGATGTGGTGAGCACCCGCGTCGGGGTGATGATCACGCCGACCGGCTCGTC
Source organism: uncultured Actinomycetota bacterium (assembly GCA_963830495.1). Taxonomy (GTDB): domain Bacteria; phylum Actinomycetota; class Actinomycetes; order Propionibacteriales; family Nocardioidaceae; genus CAWHMS01. Next base: position 775,769 of record CAWHMS010000002.1, read on the forward strand.
GTGGGCGTCCACGGGTACGACGTTCACCAGCTCGTCGTCGTGCAGCAGCAGGCAGCGCAGCACACCGGGCAAGACGCGCGCGAGCACCCGATCGTAGGAGCCGCCACCCCGGCCGAGTCGCCGGCCAGCCAGGTCTCCTGCTACTCCCGGACACAGCACCACCTCTGCGTTGCCGATCGCCTGCCGGCCGAGTCGGGCAGCGCCCGGCTCCCAGATGCCGAACCGCCCGGCCTGCAGGTCGTCGAAGCCCCCGAACGGCGCCCAGTCGAGATCGAAGTCATCGCACAGCACCGGCAGCAAGACCGTGGTGCCACGGCGGAGGAGGGAGTCCAGCAGGTCGCGGGTCTCCGGCTCTCCCGGCCCGGCGACGTACGCCGCGACGCTCGCGGCAGCGGCGACCTGAGGCAGCGCCAGGACCTGCCGCGTCAGTCCTCGGGCGTCGGCCTGGCGGGTCGCCTCCGGTCGTGCCGCTCGGCGCGCGAGCACCTCTGCGCGCAGCGCCGCCTTCGTCGCTGATCCGGCTCCGGGCACGGGACGACTGTAGGCGGCTGCTGGCGGGTCGCCTAGGGTTTGGGCCATGAGCGCCGCCGGACTGGAAGCAGCCGTTTCGAAGATGCAGGCGGCCGACGTCGCACCCGAGGCGATCGAGGTCTTCCGGCACTACTACGGGCAGCTCGAGAGTGGCGCCACCGGGTTGGTCCACGAGGGCGACATCGAGCCGCTGGAGGATCCGACCCGGCTGGACGACCTCGAGCTCGACGACGTGACCATGAGGGCCGCACTCCGGCAGACGGTGGTCATCAAGCTCAACGGCGGGCTCGGCACTTCGATGGGAATGGACCGCGCGAAGTCGCTGCTGCCGGTGCGGGAGGAGCTGACGTTTCTCGACGTCATCGCGCGGCAGCTGTTGCACGCCCGGGCACGCTATGATGCCCGGCTGCCGGTGGTGTTCATGAACTCCTTCCGGACACGCGACGACACCGTGAAGGCGTTGGCGGCGTACCCGGACCTACCCGTCGGCGAGCTGCCGCTGGACTTCCTGCAGAACCGGGAGCCCAAGCTGCTGGCCGACGATCTGACGCCGGTCGAGTGGGCGGCCGATCCCGATCTGGAGTGGTGCCCACCTGGTCACGGCGACCTCTACACCGCGATGATGGCCTCCGGGGTGCTCGACCAGCTGATCGCCGCCGGCTTCCGGCAGGCCTTCGTGTCCAACTCCGACAACCTGCAGGCGCGGGTCGATCCCCGGCTGGCGGGCTGGTTCGCCGAGACGGGCGCCCCCTTCGCCAGTGAGGTCTGTCGACGTACGTCGGCGGACCGCAAAGGCGGGCACCTGGCGATCCGGCGACGCGACGGGCAGCTGGTGCTGCGCGAGTCCGCGCAGACGGCGGACGAGGATGCTCATGCCTTCGCCGACATCAGCCGGCACCGCTTCTTCAACACCAACAACCTGTGGCTGGATCTCGAAGCCCTCGCGGACACGCTGGCGGCGAGCCACGGCGTCCTTGGCCTGCCCCTGATCAAGAACACCAAGACGGTCGATCCGGCAGACCCCTCGACGCCGACGGTGCTGCAGATCGAGACGGCGATGGGAGCCGCGTGCGAGGTCTTCGGCGGTGCCCGGGCGATCGAGGTCGACCGGTCGCGCTTCCTGCCGGTGAAGTCCACCAACGACCTGCTGACGCTGCGCTCGGACGCGTACTCGCTGGGGGACGACTACACCGTTCGCCTCGGCGACGGCCGCGACGAGGCGCCGTACGTCGACCTCGACTCCGCCCACTACAAGCTGATGGCCGACTTCGACCGACGCTTCCCGGAAGGTCCGCCGTCGTTGGTAGGCGCGAGCTCGTTCGTCGTCGAGGGTGACTGGACGTTCGAGGGCGATGTGGTCGCCCGTGGCGACGCCCGCATCACCGCTGAGGGCTCACCCGGACGCATCGCCGCCGGCACCACCATCGGCCGCTAGGGATGCCCTAGGGTTGGCGCGATGCGACGCGTGGAGGAGCACCTGGCCGCGATCCTGGAGCTGGTTCGTCCACTGCCGCCCTATGAGCAGCCGCTGCTCGAGGCCTTAGGGCTACCGCTGTGCGAAGACGTGGTCTCGCCCGTCGACCTTCCCGGGTTCGACAACTCGGCGATGGACGGCTACGCGTGCCGCCTGGCCGACGTGCGCGACGCCTCCCGGGATACCCCGGTGCGACTGCCGGTCGTCGGCGAGTCGGCAGCCGGGCAAACCAAGGCCTACGCGCTGTCGCCCGGTACGTCGGTCAAGATCATGACCGGGGCGCCGCTGCCTGCCGGAGCTGACGTCGTCGTACCCATCGAGTGGACCGACGGAGGCCGGGCCAGCGTCGAGATCGTGCAAGCGCCCGACCCGGGCCAGCACGTCCGCGGGCGTGCGGAGGACGTCCAGGCGGGCGACCAGCTGCTCGACGAGGGCACCGTGCTCGGTCCGCGGCAGGCGGCGGTCATGGCGGCAGTGGGCCGTTCGCGGGTGAAGGCGCGGCCGCGGCCCAGGGTGGTCGTCATCTCCACCGGGAGCGAGCTCCGAGAGCCGGGGACCGAGCTGGGCTTCGACTCGATCTACGACGCCAACTCCTTCGCGCTGGCGGCTGCGGCGCGGCAGGCGGACGCGATCGCGTACCGGGTGGGGATCGTCTCCGACGACCCGCAGGAGCTGACCGACACGCTGTCAGACCAACTGGTGCGCGCGGACCTGGTCGTGACCAGCGGCGGTGTGAGCAAGGGCGACTACGACGTGGTCAAAGAAGTGCTCGGCCGGCTCGGGACGGTCGAGTTCACCGAAGTGGCGATGCAGCCCGGCAAGCCGCAGGGGTTCGGGACGATCGGCGAGGACGCGACCCCGATCTTCACACTGCCCGGTAATCCGGTCTCGTCGTACATCTCGTTCGAGGTGTTCGTGCTGCCCGCTGTGCGCCGGATGATGGGCAAGTTGCCGTATCGGAGGCCGCTCGTGCAGGCCACGTGTACGGCGGGCTTCTCCTCTCCGCGGGAGCGCAAGCAGTTCGTGCGGGGTCACTTCGAGGTGTCTGCGCGGGGCGCGCAGACGACGCCCGTGGGCGGGCACGGTTCGCACCTGATCAACAGCCTCGCGCACGCCAACTGCCTGATCGTGGTGCCCGAGAACACCACGACCGTCGAGGCGGGGGAGGTCGTCGACGTGCTGGTGCTGGATCGGAACTTCTGATGGACCGCCTCTCGCATGTCGACGAGTCCGGTGCGGCGCGGATGGTCGACGTCTCCGGCAAGGAGGTGACGGCGCGCGAGGCCGTAGCAGCGGGACGCGTGCGGGTGTCGGCGGAGGTCGTGCGGCTGTTGCGCGGCGAAGGCGTGCCCAAAGGTGACGCGCTCGCGGTAGCGCGGGTGGCCGGCATCATGGCCGCCAAGCAGACGCCCGACCTGGTGCCGCTGTGCCACCCCATCGCACTGAGCGGCGTGGTGGTGGATCTGGCCGTCACCAATGATGCCGTCGAGATCACTGCCAGCGTGCGCACCGCAGATCGGACCGGCGTGGAGATGGAGGCGCTGACCGCGGTCTCGGTCGCAGCACTCACGATCGTCGACATGGTCAAGGCGGTCGACAAGGGCGCGGTGATCGACGACGTCCGGGTGGTCAGCAAGCGCGGCGGGCGAAGCGGCACGTGGCAGCGAGAGCCTCAGTGAGCGGCCTGGCCGGGCGGTCCGCCTTGGTCGTCTCGGTGTCGAATCGGGCCGCGGCCGGTGTCTACGAGGACACGACCGGCCCGCGGATCGTGGCCGCCTTGCGGGAGTGGGGCTGTGGCGACGTGGGTGCCGTCGTCGTACCCGACGGCGAGCCGGTGCTGGAGGCCTTGCGCCAGGGCGTCGATGAGCGGCGCGACGTGATCGTCACGACCGGCGGCACCGGGCTCACTCCGACCGATCGCACGCCGGAGATGACGAAGGCCGTGCTCGACCGGGATGTGCCCGGTATCGCCGAGGCGATCCGGCAGCACGGCGTCGGCAAGGGTGTCGCCACGGCTGCGTTGTCGCGCGGCGTCGCCGGACAGTCCGGCCGAACGCTGATCGTCAACCTGCCGGGGTCGACCGGTGGCGTCAAGGACGGCCTCGACGTGCTCGCGCCGTTGCTAGCCCATGCGGTCGACCAGATGCACGGGGGCGACCACCCGCGCGCCGACGGCGGAGCCGGGTCCTGAGCACCGGTTGGCCGGTGCGGCTCACACACGGCCGAGTAGGACTGCGGCCGATCCGGATGCGCGATGCCGGCCGTTGGCAGCAGCTGCGACGCGACAACGCCGGCTGGCTCGGGCCGTGGGAGGCGACCCGGCCACCGGGCGCGACCGCGCGCCCGGCGGGCTACCGAGCGCTGGTCAAGGATCTGCGACGCCAAGCCGGCCGGGGTACGTCGTTGCCGTTCGTCGTCACGTGGGACGGCGTGATGATCGGCCAGCTGACGGTCGCGGGCATCACCTGGGGATCCGCGCGCTGGTGCAACCTGGGCTACTGGATCGACCGTGAGCATGCCGGGCGCGGCATCACGCCCACCGCAGTGGCACTCGCTTGTGACCACTGCTTCGGCACGATGGGGCTGCACCGGATCGAGATCGCGATCCGCCCGGAGAATGTCGCGAGCCTTCGGATCGTCGACAAGCTCGGCTTCGCCGAGATCGGGCTGGCGCCGCGCTACCTGCACATCGACGGGGCGTGGCGCGACCACCGGATCTTCGCGCTGACGGCCGAGGAGGTGCCCGGAGGCGTACTCGCCCGGCTCTGACAGATCACTCCAGTCACAGATTTCTCACCCGACACACCGATCACGCTCCGCGGGGCGGTCGCGCACCCGCTCTACGGTCGTACTCGTGGGTTTGACCGGAGTGATCTACGCAGCCATCGTCGCCTGCTGGGCGGCCTATCTCGTACCACTGGCGCTGCGCCGGCACGACGAGGCGGCCCGGTCGAGATCGATCGAGCGCTTCTCCTCGGCCATGCGGGTGCTGGCGCGTCGCGGCTCGACGCTGCGTGGCCCCGCGTCTGCCGGCTCGGGCTCGGGCCTCACCGGTCGGAGCGTCGTCACGCCGCCGCGGGACTCCGAGCGGCTCGTCGTACCCAGCCGTGCGTCTCTCCTCGCGCCGCCAGACCGCGGTGGTTCCAGCACCGATGCCGCGACCCAATCGCGCCGCGATGCGCGCCGCCGCGGCACGCCGCCGCCGCGTGCTCGTCCTGCTGCTGGCCGGCACGATGGTGACGGTGGGCGCCTCCGGCTTCGGAGCGCTGCCCTGGTGGTCCGGGTTGGTCCCGGCGGCACTCATCGTGCTCTTCCTGGTCGTCGCTCGGCGGCAGGTTCGCCGGGCCAGCGAGGACTACTGGGAGGAGGCCGGAGCGGCCGACCATGCTGCTGATGCGGAGTCGTCCGACGTCGTACGCCGTCAGGCAGTGCGCGTCGAAGCCAGCCACGGCGCAGCGAGGCCGGCGCCTGGGGCCGCGGTCGGCGGCGACGACGAGCCGACGGTGACGCTGACCGCGGAAGAGCTGGCCTCGGTGGCAGCCGGACTCCGGGAGGAGCGTGTCGTCGCCGTGACGGTCCGGACTGCCGACGGCGGCTCGTTGTGGGACCCGCTGCCCGTCACGCTGCCGACGTACGTCGACAAGCCGGTGGCCCCACGCACGGTGCGCACGATCGACCTATCGGCCGATGACGTGTTCTCCGCCGGGCACGACCTGGCGGACGAGACGGCCGCAGACGGGACCCCCGAAGGGGCGGGTGCGGAGGAGTCCGAGCCGGCGGCTGAGCCGGTCGAGACCCCCAAGGTCGTCAACGGCTGAGGGCGCAGCGACGGCGCTTTCGTCGATTCTGGACGGGCGGAGATCGGCTGCTACAGTGCTGCTCGTTCTGACCCGGGGCTGTGGCGCAGTTGGTAGCGCGTCTCGTTCGCAATGAGAAGGTCAGGGGTTCGAATCCCCTCAGCTCCACCAAACCCGCTGGTCAGGGCCGTGCCCGCCGTCCTTACACAGGAGGACGGAGTGGCAACTCTCCACTTATTCGCCACAAATGCGGTTTGCTCGCGCGGCCGATCAAGATGTCTCGTGGGGTCTCGGCCTGGCGCGGGCGGGGCCGGCGCACCTGCCAGACATGGACACGAAGTTCCGCACGGATGACGTCACGGATCGGCCGCAGCTCACCCTGATCGAGCAGGTCCTGTCCCTGTCCGAGCTGTGCGCCCACCTCCAGGTCCCCGCCCAGACGATCTACGACCTGCGCAGGAGGGCGCGGTCCTCGAGGGTTCCGCGTGGCGTGAACTCCGGTTCCGGATCAGTGAGGTGGAGGCCTGGCTGGAGCGGATGGAGCGGGATGACGACCGCAGGCACGACCCGGGGAGGCTGTGATGGCGGGCCGGCCTCGGACCCCGATCGGCACTTTCGGCGCGGTCAAAACGCGGCGCCGAGGTAGCCGGGTTACCGCTGAGACCCGGTTCCGCGACGCGGATGGGCGGCTGCGCCGGGTGACAGCGTCGGCTGTGTCGGCTGCCGCTGCGCGCCGTCGGCTCCAAGAGAAGCTCCTGGCTCGAGCCGGCGACGGTCGCGGAGGCGGTGAGCTCCGCGCCTCCAGTTCCTTCGGCGACCTCGCGAACGAGTGGCTGGCTGACCTGGATCTGCGCAAGCTGACCGAGGGACGATGTTGGCCGTCATGAAGTTGGGCGCAGTCATCATGCCCACGACGACGGCCGTGGGACCCGCGGACCTAAACGATCGCATCGAACGCAGCGACGCCAGATTCGTCGTCTGCAACCCCGGTGACGTCGACAAGTTCGTCGAGGTCCCAGGCGACTACGTGGTGCTCACGACCGATCACCTCGGTGCCGCCTACGGCCTGGACGTCGGCCCGACCGAACATCCGGGTACGGCGCCCACAGACCGCCTGTTGCTCTACTTCAGCTCAGGTACAACCAGCAGGCCCAAGCTCGTCGAGCACACCCAGGTCTCCTACCCGGTCGGGCACCTCTCGACGATGTACTGGCTAGGCCTGCAACCCGGGGACGTGCACCTCAACATCTCCTCACCCGGATGGGCCAAGCACGCCTGGTCCTGCTTCTTCGCTCCCTCGATCGCCGAGGCAACGGTCTTCGTCTACAACTACAAGGGTTTCGACGCCGCAGAGTTGCTGGAGCAACTGCGTTCGGGGAACGTCACCTCCTTCTGCGCCCCGCCAACGGTGTGGCGGATGCTCATCAACGCCGACCTCTCCGGCGGACCCGGAAGCCTTCGCGAACTGGTCGGCGCGGGCGAACCGCTCAACCCGGAGGTGATCGAGCAGGTCAAGAGCCTGGGGACTCACCATCCGCGACGGATATGGCCAGACCGCGACCACCGCCCAGATCGGAAACACCACGGGCTCGACGGTGCAGCCGGGCTCGATGGGTCGGCCGCTACCCGGCGTGCCCGTAGTCCTGGTCGACCCACTGACGAACCAGGTCGTCGAAGGGTCAGGAGAACGTGAGATCTGCCTCGACCTCGCCATGGGTGACAACGGGCAACCTCCGCTCCCGCTCATGACTGGCTACCAAGGCGACGAGGCCCGCAATGCCGAAGCCATGGCCGGTGGCTTCTACCGCACCGGCGACGTCGCATCGCGCGACGACATTGATACATCACCTATATCGGGCGCACCGACGACGTCCTCAAGGCCTCCGACTACAAGATCAGTCCCTTCGAGCTTGAGTCAGTACTCATCGAGCACCCGGCGGTGGCGGAAGCGGCCGTCGTGCCCGCCCCAGATCCAGTCAGGCTCGCGGTCCCAAGGCCTACATCGCCCTCGCCCCCGGGCACGAGCCCACCGAGCAGACCGCGTTCTCGATCCTCCAATACGCCCGTGAACACCTTGCGCCCTATCAACGAGTGCGGCGCCTCGAGTTCCTCGAGTTGCCCAAGACCATCTCGGGCAAGCTCCGCCGCGTGGAGCTGCGAGCTCGAGAAGACCGTGCCCCGGAACCGGTTCGGCTCACGGGACCGTGTGCCGGTGGTCAGGGGTGGAGGGAACAGTTGCACGCGGTCCATCCGTCCGGTAAGGGCCCGAGGTCGTCGTCGCGGCCGGCCCGAATCCGTGACCATTGGGCGCCGGGGCGGCCGTCGAGTTGGAACTGGCCACCTCGCGTGCCCCAGCGCTGCGGCCAACCCTCGGGCGAGTCCTCCCAGAGCTCTTGTCGTCCGTAGGCGGTACGATCCAGCAGTCCGTATGACGGCGCCATCACCTCGTCGCCCCGGCCGCTGGTCCAGTAGGTCTCGTAGACCCGGTCACCGTCTCGGAGGTAGCAGACCAAGATGCCGAAGTACCGATCTGCCACCAGCCGGGCGACGGAGCCCGCCGGCACTGAGAACCAGGGGACGGGATAGCCCATGAAGTCGCGATACCGCGAGGCCTCCTCGAACGGTCCCTCGCAGAAGACCGCGTAGCTCACGTCGCGTGAGTGCAGGTAGCCCAGCTCGGTGACGTGGGAGGTGTTGAAGGTGCAGCCCTCGCACTGTTCGGCGGCGGGCCTGCCGGGGTGCCACATGTGGTGGTAGGCGATCAGCTGGGTCCGACCGTCGAAGACGTGGATCAGGGGCACCTGCCCGTCGGGCCCGATCAGCGGTGTCTGCGGGTCGACCTCGACCATCGGCAGGAGGCGCCGTGCTGCGGCGATCGCGTCACCTTCGTGGGTATGTGCCTTCTCTCGGACGCGAAGCCGGTCCAACTCGGTCTGAAATGTAGCCCGGTCGACGACCGGGGGCCGGGCCGCGTCGCGGGGGTCAGTGGGATGGTCCGTCATGGTGGAGTCCCCTTCTCATCAGTGCCTCGTGCCTGGTTGGTAGCCTCCCGTACGACTCGGAACGGTTCATCCTCGTCGGAGCAATCATGATCGATGGAGGATGGGGCGGTAGGTGAGTTCCTGGGTGTGGCCGTCGAGAGTCCGGCACTCGAGCAGCTCGAGGTCGAAGTCCTCTCCGCCCGCGAAGATGGGGTCGACTCCCGACTTGCCGGTGATGGCCGGGAAGAGCGTCACCTGGACACGGTCGACCAGGCCGGCGGCCATCAGCGCCCGGTTCAGCGACAGGCTGCCGTGCGAGCGCAGCGGCACGTCGGATTCTTTCTTGAGCCCGGTGACGATGTCGGCCGGGTCGCCGCCCCTGACGGTCGCGTCCGGCCAGTCAAGCGGCTCCTGCAACTTGTTCGACACCACGATGGCGGGAAGGTCACGCATGCGGGTGACCCACGGATCGAGTGCCTCGATGTGTTCTCCGGCGGCGAGCATCTGGGCGTGCGCCCGGTAGGTGGTCGCCCCAAAGATCATTCGTAGGTCCTGGTTGTACACCGCGAGGCGGTGGTCGAGAAGCTCGGGGCCCTGCCTGCCCCAATAACCGCCCCAGTCGCCGGTGTTGGCGCCGTAGCCGTCGAGACTGGAGAAGACGTCGAAGGTGTAGGTGGCGGTCATGGTGTTCCTTTCTCGTGGTGTGATGGTTATCCGGTGATCGCGAGCACGATGGCTGCGACGCCGAACGGGATCTCGAGCAGGAAACAGAACTCGGCCAGAGACCGCGGTTACGATCTGGACCGTCGCGGCGGCCAATCCCGATGCGGCCGGCCAATGCTCAAGGAACGTGCGGCGGACTCGGGCGACGTCAGCGGCCACCGTCATGGCGCCGCGACTTTCTCGAGCCGATCCGTCCGGCGGATGCGCAGCGGCGCGGTTCCGTGGAGGTGCGAGTAGTCTTGGCGGCGCAGGAGCATGGCGGCGAGCATCGTGAGGAACATCAGCATGTGCCCGGTCATCCTCAAGGTGTCGGCCGTGATGGCGCCGGTCGCGAGCGGCGCGAGCAGCACGACGAACGGTGCGACCATCGCCACGGACATCTCGACGATCAACCGTCGGTCGTGCCCGCGTATCGCCATCCACGCTGCCATGCCGATCGCCATGTTGGCGGCCATCACCAGCGTGTCCGGCACCGGGTGGTCGCTCAGGCCGGGCCACACCAGCATCCACGGCAGGGCGAGAAGCCCCATGCCGACGAACATCGCGACCACCATCTCGACGTAGTGGCCGACGAACCTGAGGACCGGTCGCTTCATGATGCCTCCATCTCGTAATGCGATGATTCTCGCATCAGTGATGCTACGCAAGGTTGGATGCTAATGCAAGCAACTTCGCGTTATGATGTCGGACATGGACCACGGCCGAACGATGCAACGACCCGGAGGACGGTCTGCCCGGGTACGCTCCGCGGTCCACGCGGCAGCGCTCGAGCTGATCGAGACGCACTCGTGGGAGGAGTTGAGCGTCCCGCTGGTGGCCGAGGCGTCAGGAGTGCACCAAGCCACGATCTACCGCCGCTGGGGGACGATGTCGGCCCTGCTGAATGACGTGGTCAACGAGTGGTCGGCCACCACCGCGGCGCTTCCCGACACAGGTTCCCTGCGCGATGACCTCCACATCTACGCCGCGGCGGTCGCGACGTCGTTGAAGCAAGGAAACGTCCCGCTGATCCTTCGGGCCGTCGTCATGGAAATCCATCCGGGCGAACGGCGTCAGGCTTCACCTGCATTCGCCGAACGGGAGCGTCAGTTGCAGACGATGCTCGACCAGGCTGAGACACGTGGTGAACCCGTGCCAACGCTGGCAGAGCTCCTCGAACTGGTCGTGGCGCCCCTGTACTTCTACGCCCTGTTCACGGAGCCGATGGCCGAGGTGGAGGCCGCGCGTCTCGTCGAACGACTCCTCGACGTCGTCGCCCATCGTGGCCTCGCAGCTCCGGCGACGACTTCGTGAGCGGTCTGTTCGCATGACCCGCTGCCTGACGACCACCGAACCGGCGGCCGGCAGAGGGATCGGCTTGCGGTCAGCCGGCGCGCGGATCGCGGCATGTGCGGATGGGGCGGCGTTCATCGAGCGGTGGGCACCCGTTGGATCACGCATTAGCCTCGATTCGGGTTCGCCGTGAGGGAGGGCGCTCATGGACAGGCAGCGCATGCGGTTCATGCGCGGACTTTGCCGCGTGATTGGGCACAGATGGGTCTGGCGGCTGACCGAGGACGGTTGGCCGTATCACGAGTGCACGCGCTGCGGCTCGGTGTGGCAGTTGGGCAGACCGATTTCCCCCACGGACCAGCAGTCGACGGCTGGCTAGCTCTGCGGTGTCTCTCGGCACGACCGAGCAGATCGCGGCAGAGAGGAGAAGGCCGGCTGCATGGCCCGTTTCAGACACAATGCTCTGGCGGCCACCGGGCCGTACACGAGGGCAAGCCCGGGCAATGAGAGGTGGGCCATGCATCCGCAAGAGAGGTTCGACGAGGCCGAGATCCGAGCTGCCGAGCATCGTCTTGAGACTGCTCTCGAGGCGGCCGACCCGACCGCATGGGTCTTCGAGTACACCGCCGACGCGGTCTTCGACGGCGGTGGGGAGCACGCGGTCGTGGGGCGCGACTCGCTGCTCGCTATGGCGGCGTCGATGCGTCCGTTGAGGCAGGTGTCCATCCAGCCGCTTCGTACCGAGGGGTGCGATGGCCTCGCGACTGTCTGGTTCGAAGGATCCTGGGTCAGCGGGTCGGCGGAGAGCGACCCGACCAACGTCGAGGTGCGCGGCATGATCCTGTGGCGCAGGGAGACCGACGGTGTGTGGCGGGTGGCGATGGAGCACATCGGCTGACCAACGTTCACGAACTCTGCGAGGCGGTCAGGAATGGCGCACGCGAGCGTCTCTGCCAATGATCAGGCCGTCTCGGATGCGGATCGGCTTGCGGAAAGGGTTCGCGCATGGGCCGGGATCCGCGCCGGTCTACCGCCCGCGATTGCGAACGCAGGCGACAGCCCGCAAGAGGCGGCGGCCCCTCCTGACGGCCTCGTCCGACCGTTCAGGATCGCGATAATGGAGGCGGCTGATCGTCCGCAACCCAGCTCAAGACACTGGTCCCTTAATAGCCCAGAACCCCTTCAGAAACCGGCCAAACGGCGCTGATGCCCGCAACGCCCAGCAAGGACGCAGGCCAGAGTGTGCGCGGGCCAGCGCGGGTTTTCGCAAGGGGGGCAGACACCGACCGCCTGCCGGCTCAACGTCAAGGGGCTCGCTCACTCAATTCTCCGGACGCGCCCGGCTCTGCCCAACGGTGCGGGCAATCGGGAGTGGTGTCGGACTGGCGCCCGACGACCAGCGCCGAAGCTGGTAGGCAGGCAAGGCGTGGGTGTGCCCTGAGTAGCGGGCAAGGTAGGACAGCGCCGCCAGCTGGGCGGTCGACATCGTTGCCGGTTGGAAGTGCAGCACACACGCCGCGTGCTTCGCCCACGTACTACCTCGGCAGCCGCTTGGGACTTGGGCTTCGGCCGAGTCGTTGTGCCGACCCCGTCGTCCTCCAGGTGCTGACGAGGTAGAAGGTCAGTGGGAGGCGGCGACCAACAGCTCGGCGAGACGCGCGGGCTGCTCGCGGAAGATCCCGTGGTCCGCAGCGATCTCGACGATATCGGCGCCGACCGACGCTGCCATCACCCGTTGAGCCTCCGGCGGCACCAACGTATCGGCGGTCGTCAGGATGTAGGTGCGGCGGTGAGAAGGCGGCGGTTCCCCGCGCCACTTCTGGCGCAACGCCGCGATGCCCTGGGGACGTTGCGTCCGCTCCAGATAGGTCCGCACCGCGTCCCGCTCGACAGGATGAGTCAAGCGCCGCGACGCGCGGCGCTGAGTGCTCACTTGGATTGGAGCCACACGAGCGGCCCTTCGATCGTCGTGGGTTCGGAGTCCAGCACCTTCCCGGTCGGGTCGTATCGAGTCAGCGTTGAGTCCGACAGCACGGTCAGGCTCTCTCCGTCGGGTGTCCAAGCCAGGGACGGGGGGTTTTCGTCACAGATGCGGAAGTGTTGGCCGTCCTCGTGGACAGGCTCGGCACAACGCCCCAAGTCCGCGATCTGGTCGACCTCGCCGGTGGCGGTGTCAGCAACGAACAGCTGCCACTGGACGTGCCGGTCTCCGTCTTCGCCATCGGGCGGAGTGGTGATAGTGACGAAGGCCAGCCGGGTGGAGTCCGGCGCCCATTCCAGGTCGATTACCCGAGGCGCCCACCAGTCGTTGAACGCGCCGGGCCCATCACCGAACCGATGCTCGTCGGCGTCGTACCACGGCGGGGCCGCTTCGGAGTACTCGTAGAGCGTGGTCTCCTCCGCTGAGTCCGGGCGGCGGAGCACAACGGTGAGCGACCCCTCGTCGCGGCCGTTGTCGGTCCGGATCTCTGCCCAGGTCTCGCCGTCGGGGGCCCAGCCCGCAAGCTTCAGCAGCTCGCCGCCCGCCGGTCCCGGCCCCACGGGGCGGATGATCTTCCCGTCGTATCCCAGCACCACCAAGGTTTCGAGGCTCTCGCTGAGCGCCGTGAGTTCGTCAGGCCCCGGTCCGAGTGCCATGCCGAAGCAACCCACGCCACCCGAGTCACACTCGATGGTGGTGAGCGGCTCTGCTCGACCCGGCGTCATGACCTGGTACGCGGTGGCATCCTGGTTGATGACGAGGAAGCGCTGCGTGGCAGGGTCGGCGGAAAGGAAGTTCGGATAGTTCTGGACGCCCTGCTCGGCCAGCGGCTCCGCCCACTCGCCCCCGACGGGTTGAACAGGGTTGTCAGCCCCGCCGACGCCGCTCCCCGTCACGAGCACCCACATGCCCGTCGGCGAGACCGGCGGCACCTCGCGGTCCTGACCGAACTGGGTCTGGACCACGCCGACGGCGACGGCGACGGCCGCGGCGGCGGCGATCACCTTGCCCGTGGTACGCCGCCGGTGGGCGCGGTGCAACCTCCGCAGCCCGTCCTCGGCGTCCAGCCGCGGGGCGGTGCGCAGGCTCGTGGCGGCGTTGCGTGCGCGCGTCTCCAGGTTCATCGCTCCTCCTCCGTGTCCTGGCCCAACGCTCGTTCCGAGTCCAGGCGGAGCTGCCTGACGAGGACTGTGCGAGCCCGACTGAGATGCTGCTTGACCGACCCCTGGGAGATGTCCAGGGTCTCCGCGATCTCCGCCACCGACAGTTCGTAGAGATAGCGGAGCGCGGCCGTCTGGGCCTGCCGCTTGGGCAGTGCACGCACTGCCGCCCAGAAGGCCTCGTCGTCCGGGCTCAGGGCCGGATGGTCGACCTCGCGGCCGAGCCGAACCAGTGCCTTGACCTCGCTGACGCGCCGTCGGAAGGCCGAGACCGCCAGGTTCGCGCAGGTCCGGCGCACCCAGGCCTCGGGGGCGGCGAGCTCGCTGACCCTGCGCCAGTTCCGGTACGCCGCCAACATCGCTTCCTGGGCGATGTCATCGGCGATGGCCGGGCCGCACAGTGCACGGGCGAGTGGCACCAGACGCGGGAAGGTGGCCCGGTAGAAGTCGTCGAAACTTGCGGCTCGCGCCGCTGTTGCCGGCCCGAGGACCAGGGAGTCGACCGATTCGCTCTCCATGCCCTCTCTCTCGCATGAACCTCACGTTTGGTTGACAAAACGCCTCATCGTCCTGAGCGGCAGCGCCTCGTCGGTCAGTAGGAACGTCTGCGATCAAAGGTCCTAGGAGACCATCCCTGGTTTACATGGGACCACGATCAGGCACCAGTAGCCCACGGATCGATGAGATCCAAACCCAGCCGGTCGAAGTCGTCGGTGTTGCGGGTGGCGAGGGCGGCACTGTGCAGTCTGCAGATGGCAGCGATCTGGGCGTCGAAGCCGGCTATCGGCGAGCTCGCTTGCTCACGGTCGGCAACCACGTCGCGTATGCAGCGGCAGCGGCAGCGTCGAAGGGCAGGACGCGACCTGCGAACGTCTCGAACACCTCCTCTATGTCTAGACTCTGGGCGATCGAGAGGAGAAGATCGTGGACCTCGTCATCAGGGCCGTGGCAGAGAGTGACCACGAAGCCATCCATGAGATTCTCACCAGCCCCCACGTGCTTGCAGGGACGATGCGTGTGCCGTTCGCGGGCCTGCATCAGACGAAGGAACGCCTCAGCCCTCGAGTAGGTACCTATCAGATCGTGGCCCAGGCGGACCAGGGTGTCGTCGGGTTCGGCGAGCTCATCACCGAGCCCGAGCATCCCAGGCACAGCCACATCGGTGATCTCAACATGGTCGCGACGCGAGTCGAGTCGCTCGGGCAGGGAGTGGGCCGGGCGCTGACGGAGGCGTTGATCGACCTGGCCGAGAACTGGCTGAACCTGAAACGCCTGTCGCTCGTCGTGTTCTCCGACAACAAGCAAGCGATCCACCTTTACGAGAGTCTCGGCTTCCAGGTCGAGGGCACGATGCCCCGCTTCGGCTACGGGAACGGAGCGTGGATGGACGCGATCATGATGGGTCGGCTCCGCGGGAGCTAGCCGGGTGGCCGCCGTCGCGGAGACCTGCGTCAGCGGCCCTGTTGGAGCATGCGGCTGGGTTTGGCGCCGTACTCGTCGACTCGCAAGCGGCTAGGTGTGGCGCCGTACTCGTCGACTCGCGAGGACGAGGCCACTCCCGAGGCCGAGGCCGCGGTTCAGCTTCGGGACCGAGACCACATCGAAGCCAGGGACACCGCGATCGCGGCCTTCGGCGGCGATCACGATCGTGAAGGTCTGCGCGGGGTTGATCCGCGCCGTCAGTCGCATCGGGACGAGGTCGAGCTCCGCCCAGTTCTTGCCCTGGTTGCTGGTGCTGTAGTTGGCGTCGGGACAGATGAACTCACCGTCCGGGCGCGGCAGGACGAGCCCATTCGGCCGATCGCAGCCCTCCAATGTGAAGCTGACCTGGACCGGCAGCGCCGCCCGAGAGTCCTGCGCCGTCAGGACGAGAGCCGCCGAGACCACGAGCGTCAGACAGACCATGTTGGCCAAGACGCGGCGCGGAGCCCCAGCCGGATCGGTGCATGGACCCCCCGAACCCTTCCTGTCGGTCGACCGAGCGGAGTGGACCACGACCAAGGGTTGATGCCTGAGAACGAGGACACGCTAACAGCGAGAGGCCCGCCCTGCACCCGTACGCGCGCGTCAGCCGACGCGTGTCCGGCGCGACGCCGCTAGGGTCGTCGTAGCGTCCCCAACGGGAGGAAGCCCCCATGGCGGAACTCGACAGTGCGCAGTTGCTTGCAGCACTCGAGCCGACGGTCGAGGAGAACCTCAACCGGCACCTGGCAGCCGCGAAGGAGTGGATGCCGCACGAGTACGTTCCCTGGTCGCTTGGCCGGGACTTCGCCGACCTGGGTGGGGAGGCCTGGTCGGTCGACCAGTCCGCGTTGTCTCCGATCGCGCGTACGGCGCTCGAGGTCAACCTGCTCACCGAGGACAACCTGCCGAGCTACCACCGTGAGGTGGAGCGCGCCTTCGGCCGGGACAGCGCATGGGGCACCTGGGTCAATCGCTGGACCGCCGAGGAGGGCAGACACGCCTTCTGCATCCGCGACTATCTGCTGGTGACGCGTGGGGTCAATCCCGACGAGCTGGAGCGGGCCCGCATGGACACCATGGAGTCCGGCTACGACTCCGGCGACAAGCCGCTGCTCAACGTCTGCGCCTACGTCTCGTTCCAGGAGCTCGCCACTCGGGTGTCACATCGCAACACCGGCCGGTACACCCAGGAGCCGGTGGCCGAGAAGCTGCTCACGCGCGTCGCGATGGACGAGAACCTGCACATGATCTTCTACCGCAACATCGTCGCCGCGGCGCTGGAGATCGCGCCTGGTCAGACCATGCGTGCGATCACCGAGGAGGTCATCGACTTCCAGATGCCCGGCAGCATCATCCCGGGCTTCACCCGCAAGGCGGTGCAGATGGCGAAGGCCGGGATCTACGACCTCCGGATCCACCACGACGACATCGTCAGTCCGCTGCTGCGTCAGTGGGGGGTGTTCGAGCTCGAGGGTCTGGACGCCGACGGGGAGAAGGCGCGGGAGGAGCTGGCGGCCGCGCTCGACGACCTCGACGCCCAGGCATCGCGGTTCGTCGCGCAACGCGAGGAGGCGGCGGCCAAGAAGGCCAGCCGGAGCACGACCTAACGGCTGCCCCACGCCGGCGGGCCGGGATTGCCGGGCGCCGGCACCTTCTGCGCGCCCGACAGGTCCGGGAGGTCAGCGGCAGGAACGCGCCACAGCTGCTCGATGCCCTCCTCCTCGTCGACCACCGTCGTGTAGATGATCGAGTCGCCGTCCGGTGACCACGACGGATGACCCACCAGCTCGCCCTTCGTGCACTTGGTCCTGGCGCCTGGCTCCGGAGTCATCGTGCAGATGTCTCCGAAAGGCTTGTCCGTGTCGTGCCGGCTGAAGAGCAGCAGACCCCTGTCCTGGTTCCAGTCAGGTTGTGAGTCGTAAGAGCTGCCACTGGTCAGCTGGCGCCGGCGGTTGCCGTCGAGGCCGACCGACCACAGCGAGGTGGCACCGGAGTCGGCGCGCTCCATGTAGACCACCATGTCGTCGGAGATCCAGGTGGGATCGCTGTACGGCGCAACCGGCGAGTCGATCTCCCTGACCTTGCTCCCGTCTGCATTCACCACGACGAGAGCGCGTTCGTCGTCGGAGAGCTTGCAGACGACGGACAGTTGGTTGCCCGTGGGACTCCACGCAGCGCGGGCGGTGGACTCGCACGGATTAGCTGCGCCGAAGAGGTCGCGCGTCTCGCCGGATTCCACGTCCAGCAGCATCGGTGTCTGGTCGTTGTCGGCGTCGCGCTCCAAGTACGCGATGCTGCGGCGATCCGGGGAGATGGTGGGCAGATAGTCCCGCGACCCCTGCATCAGGTAGGAGAACTCGTTGCCGGTGGAGGTGTCGACCGTCGCGAGTCGGCTGGTCTCGTTCCCCTCGTTATCTGTGTCCTTCACCCCCACCACGATCGTGCCGTCGGAGAGTCCAGCGTCCTCGACACCGCCACCGTTGCCATTCCCGTTGTCGGGATTGTCGTCGGTGGTCGGGCCGCCGCTCCCGCCGTCGTCCGCAGGGCTCGGAGCCTCGTCCGTGGGCCCTGCATCGGCGACGGAGTCGCTCGCGTCGTCTCGAAACGTGTCCCAGGCGAACGCCCCGGCGCCTCCGACCAGGAGCAGCGCCACGACCACCGCTACCACGACGAGCCCAGGTCGACGTGGCGCCGGTCGCGGCGAGCTTGGGACAGGCGGCCGACCGAAGGGTGGAGCCGGCCGAGGCGGACCGCTGGGTCTTCCCGGCTGGTCGTTGCCTCCCACCGGCGGGGAGACGACGGGAGGCGGTGTCGGCCTGGTGGGGAGGACCGAGGTGTGTGATGGTGAGGTGGCGAGCGGTGCGGGCGGGCCGCCGAGCTGCCCCGCCACGGTGCCCTGGTCGACCCGGCCGACGGCGTACCCCAAAGCAGCGCACGCCCAGCGGGACCGGCGTGAGTCCTCCGAGCCGCGGTCGAGGGCTAGCTGGTCGCCGGCCATGGCAACCGCAGCGCCCGGCTCGGCGCCGTGGTCCATCATCGCGATCATCCGGCGGAAGGCGTCCAGCCGCACCGCATCGACCAGCAGGTTGATGTCTCCTACCGTTGCGCTGCCTTCGTCAAGGTAGTCATCCAGCGCGGCTCGGAACCCGTCGGCGTCGCTGAACACCTGAGTACCGAGCTGGGAGGACAAGGCTCGGAGACGGTCGTGAAGTTCCACAGCGCTCCTTGCTCAGGCGTCAGGCCCTCACGATAGGTCGAAAGCGCGAGCGACGGGTCGGGTTTCGGGCACGAAGGCAGCGGGTCAGATCCAGCTGTCGATCCACATCCGGTCGTTCCAGTCCTCGTTGGAGAGCAGTGCGTTGGTCCAGATCGGGTAGAAGAAGACGAAGTTCGCCGCCACGGCAGCAACGAACACTGCGGCGGCCGTCACCCCGGCCACCCGGCGCCCGTACGTCGCTCGCGAGGTCCCGATGATCTTGCCCAGCACCAGAGTCACGGCCAGCACGGTGAAGGGCACGATCGCGACCGCGTAGAAGAAGAAGATCGGCCGGTCGTTGTTCCAGAACCACGGCAGCCAGGTGGACAGCACCCCCACCACCGGCACGCCGAATCGCCAGTCTCGTCGGAACACCCAATACCCGACGCTCACCACCAGGGCGGGCACGCCGGCCCACCACAGCACCGGAGTCCCGATCGCCAGCACCTGCTTGACGCAGTCCTCGCCAGGCGGACACTCCGGGATGACGCCGCTGTCGCCACTGGTCGCGGCGATCCCGAGTGGCCGGTTGAGCACCAGCCAGCCGCCGGGGTGGGACTGGAAAGGATGAGTGGCGTCCTTGATGTAGTCGCCGGTGTGGAACTTCCACAGCTCGACGTGGTAGTTCCACAGCATGTTGAGCTGATGGCGGGCGCCGTACACCTCGTCGTTGAGGGGAGTGTCGAGCCCCAGGATCGCGCCGTCCCGGTTGTCGTCGACCGAGCTCCAGGACCAGTCGCTGTCGTCGACCGCCGTGCCGAAGGCGTCCTCGAACGTCTGGGCGTGCGTCAGGAAGCCCACCCACGAGACGACGTACACCGCGAAGCCGACACCGACCACCGAGAGGAAGGCCGGGCCGGCGTCCACGGCCAGCGACTTCAGCGTCGGCCGGTGCACCCCCGCCGCCCGCCGCATGCCCACGTCCCAGAGCCACGACAGCAGACCCAGCCCGGCCACCACGAGCACCGCGCTCCACTTCGAGCCGCAGGCGAGGCCGAGGCACACCCCGGCCGCGATCCGCCACGGCCGGACGAGGAGGCCGCGCACCGGTCCGAAGTCACCTCGGCCCAGGCGTGGCGAGACCTCGGACATCCTGGCCAGCCTGGCGCGGGCCCAGTCTCGGTCGGCGACTAGGCAGTGGGTGGCGCACAGCAGCCAGAACGCCATGAAGATGTCGAGCAGCGCGAAGCGGGACATGACGAAGTGCAGCCCGTCGAGTGCGAGGAGCAGCCCGCCGACGCAGGCCAACAAGGTCGACCCGGTGAGGCGACGCACCAGCCTGCACATCACCAGGACCATGAGCGTGCCGGTGAGCGCGGCAGAGAATCGCCAACCCAACGGCGTCAGCCCGAAGATCCACTCGCCGACCGCGATCATCCACTTGCCGACCTCGGGGTGTACGACGAGGCTCGGGTCGTCGGCGAAGATGCCCTCGGTCGAGCCGCCGTTGATGATTGCGTCGGCTTCGCTGTCCTCGGTGTCCGGGTCGTTGACGAACGAGCGGGCATAGCCCTCGGTGAGAAGCGAGTACGCGTCCTTCGCGTAGTAGGTCTCGTCGAAGGTCAGGTCGTGCGGTGTCGAGATGTTCCAGAACTGGAGGATGCCGGCGAGCACGGTGACGATCAGGGGCGCCAGCCAGCCCCAGAGCGTGTCACTGCGGTAGTGCAGCGGCGTGAGGCGCCGCCGCATCCGCGGCAGCGGGTCGCCTTCGACCGTGGTGCCGAGCAACGCGACGGCACCGTGCGGTCGCTGGGACTCCGAGCCGACCTCGGGGGAGCCCGCCCGGCCCTCGGCCGGCGCGTCCGCGGTCGTGGTCACGCGAGCCATCGTAGGTGGCGCGGCGGCCCCCGGGCGTCCTTGACAAGATGATGGCATGACGCTCGTCCTGGCGGCCACACCGATCGGCCGGGTCGAGGACGCATCGCCGCGGCTGGCCCGAGAGCTCGCCGAAGCCGACATCGTGGCGGCCGAGGACACCCGGCGGCTCAGACGACTGGCTGCGGATCTCGGCGTCGAGGTGCGAGGGACCGTCGTGTCGTACTTCGAGGGCAACGAGCAGCGGCGCAGTGCGGGACTGCTCGAGGCGCTCGCGGCGGGCAGCCGCGTCGTGCTCGTCACCGACGCGGGCATGCCGAGCGTCTCCGACCCCGGCTACCGGCTGGTCGCCGCCGCCGTCGCGAAGGGTTTCGACGTGACCTCCGTCCCGGGACCGTCCGCCGTGCTGGCAGCGCTGGCGGTGTCGGGGCTGCCGGTCGACCGCTTCTGCTTCGAGGGCTTCCTGCCTCGCAAGGCCGGCGAGCGTCGGCGGCGGCTGTCGGAGGTGGAGGGCGATCCGCGGACACTGGTGTTCTTCGAGGCTCCGCACCGCACGGCGACGACGCTGGAGGCCATGGCAGAGGTGCTCGGTCACGATCGCACCGCCGCGGTCTGTCGCGAGCTCACCAAGACTCACGAGGAGGTACGGCGGGGCACGCTGCACGAGCTCGCCTCGTGGGCCGGGCACGGCGTTCGTGGCGAGGTCACCATCGTGGTGGCGGGGGCAACGGCGCAACCCGCGACCGAGCTCGACGAAGGCGAGGTGCGCAGGCTGGTCGACGACGCCGTGGCGGCGGGGTTGTCCCGCAAAGACGCGGTCGGGAGCGTCGTACGCCAGACCGGTCTGCCCCGGCGGGAGGTGTACGACGCCGCCCACCGAGCGGACCGACCATGAAGGACGGCTCGACCGTCTCTCTAGGATTGGCCCCATGTCCGACGTCAACGCCTACTACGTCACCACACCGATCTACTACGTGACGGCCGCTCCCTCGATCGGGAACGCCTACACGACGGTGGCGGCGGACATGCTCGCGCGCTGGCATCGGCAGCGGCAGCAGCCGACCTGGTTCCTGACCGGCACCGACGAGCATGGCCAGAAGGTCCTCGAGGCGGCCGACAAGGCGTCCATGTCACCTCAACAGTTCACCGACGAGATCGTCGCGGCGGAGTGGAAGCCGATGCTCGATGTCGTCGACGTGAGCAACGACGACTTCATCCGCACGACCGAGGAGCGCCATACGGTCCGGGTGCGGGAGTTCTGGCAGACCCTGTACGACAACGGGCATGTCTACGAGGGCAAGTACGAAGGCCCGTACTGCATCGCCTGCGAGGAGTTCAAGCAGCCCGGTGAGCTGATCGAGGGTCCAGGAGGGGAGAGCCTCTGCCCGATCCACGAGCGGCCGGTCGAGCAGCTCTCGGAGCTCAACTACTTCTTCCGCCTGTCGGACTTCGCCGACAAGCTCCTCGCGCTGTACGACGCCGAGCCGACCTTCGTGCAGCCCGACAGCGCACGCAACGAGATCGTGGCCTTCGTGCGGCAGGGGCTATCTGACTTGTCGGTGACCCGGTCGACCTTCGACTGGGGCGTGCCGGTGCCCTGGGACGAGCAGCAGGTGCTCTACGTCTGGATCGACGCGCTGCTCAACTACATCACGGCGATCGGGTACGGCGAGGACGACGCCGTCTTCGACACGTGGTGGCCGGCGGTTCACCTGGTCGGCAAGGACATCCTCCGCTTCCATGCGGTGATCTGGCCCGCCATGCTGATGGCGGCGGGCCTGGACGTGCCGCGGCAGGTCTTCGCGCACGGCTGGCTGCAGGTCGGCGGCCAGAAGATGAGCAAGTCGAAGGCTACCGCCATCCACCCCAGCGAGATCGTCGACACCTTCGGCTCCGACGCGTATCGCTACTACTTCCTCAAGGCGATCGCGTTCGGCGCCGATGGCAGCTTCTCCTGGGAGCACATGAGCGCGGTCTACACCAGCGAGCTCGCCAACGGTCTGGGCAACCTTGCCTCCCGCGTCACGGCGATGGTCCGCCGCTACTTCGACGGCGTGCTGCCTGAGCCCCGCGACCACGGCCCGGCCGAGCAGGCGCTCGCGGACCGGCTGGCCGAGACCGTGGCGGTGGCCGAGGCGGCGATCGACCGGACGGCCGTGCACGAGGCGGTGGCCGCCACCGCCGACTTCGTCGGGCTGGTCAACGGTTACGTGACCGAACAGGAGCCGTGGAAGGTGGCGAAGGACGACTCCGACGCCGCTCGTGCGCGGCTGGCCACCATCCTCTACTCGGCCGCGGAGTCCCTGCGCGCTGTGGCGGTGCTGCACCACGCCGTCATGCCGCGGACCGCGGTGGCGCTGTGGCAGGCGCTTGGTGCCGACGCCCTGGGGGCGCTCGCGCTGCAGCCGGTGCAGGACGCCGGCCGCTGGGGCCAGCTGCCCGCGGGCGTCAACCTCACCAAAGGTCCGGCGCTCTTCCCGCGGCTGGCCGACGACGTCGCGTCGTGACCCGGCCGACGCGGGCCCGGCGCAGCGATCAGGGGCACTCGCGCGATCTGACCCGCCCGCCGCTGCCGGAGCCGCTGCCGGCCCCGGTCGTCGACAACCACTGCCACCTCGACATCGAGGACGGCGACGACTGGCTGGAACCGGGCGACGCCTTGGCGAGGGCGGCGTCGGTCGGCGTACCCCGCATCGTGCAGATCGGCTGCGACCTGCCCGGCGCGGCCTGGGCCGTCGAGGCGGCCGAGAGGTACGACGGGATCGTGGCTGGCGTCGCCCTGCATCCCAACGAGGCGCCACGGCTGGAGGCGGCGGTCCGGCTCGACGAGGCTCTCGCCGAGATCGAGCGGCTGGCCACCTCGAGCGACCGAGTGCGGGCCATCGGCGAGACCGGACTCGACTACTTCCGCACCGGTCCCGAGGGCAGGGCGGCGCAGCACCGCTCGTTCGCTGCACACATCGAGCTGGCCACCCGACTGGACAAGACGCTGGTGATCCATGACCGCGATGCCCACGATGACGTCCTTGCCGTGCTCGACGACGTCGGTGTTCCCGAGCGCACCGTCATGCACTGCTTTTCCGGCGATCCGGAGTTCGCCCGCGCCTGCCTCGACCGTGGCGCGTACCTGTCGTTCGCGGGCACGGTGACCTTCAAGAGCGCGGCGCCGCTGCGGGAGGCGCTGCTGATCACGCCGCGGGACCGGACCCTGGTCGAGACCGATGCGCCGTACCTCACCCCGATGCCGCATCGCGGGCAGCCGAACGCGTCGTACCTGGTGCCACACACGGTACGAGCGATGGCGCAGGTGCGAGGAGATGATGTCGAAACTCTGTGTCGGGCGATCGACGCCAACTCCGACGTTTCATTCGGTGGCACCTGGGGCACCCCGTCGTCTTGAGTGTCGCGGCCCTGTCGTTACCACATCGTGATCTCCCGTGATCCTCATCACGGCGTAGGCGAGAGACGCCCGAGCCACTTTGATTCGGGCGATCAGGTTTGGCATGGTCTCCCACTTGTGCAAGCCGGAAAGCAGGCGATCCCCGGCCGTGACCCATGTGGGTCGACGACACGCCCGCAGCCCGGAAAGACCTACGTTCGGAGCATTCGTGCCGAAGAAGTTCGCCATAGCCGCCTTGTCCCTCCTCGTCACCCTGGGGCTCGTCGTCGGCATCACCACCTGGAGCAGCGCTCAGAAGAAGTCCGTGACCCTCTCGATCGACGGCAAGGAACAGTCCGTCGACACGAGTGCTGACACCGTCGAGGATGTTCTTGACTCCGAGGGAATCGAGCTCGGAGAGCGCGACACCGTGACGCCGTCGGAGGACACCGAGATCAGCGACGGCACCGCCATCGCGGTGGCGTTCGCGCGTGAGCTGACCCTGACCGTCGACGGCCAGGAGCGCACCTACTGGACCACCTCGACCACCGTCGAGGACGCTCTGGACGACCTCGGCCAGCGCTTCGTCGCTGCCGCCGACTTCTCGACCAGCCGGTCCGCCTTCATCGGCCGTGGTGGGCTCGAGGTGGAGATCGCCACGCCGAAGTCCGTCACCCTTAAGGTCGGGCAGCGCGACGCCAAGAAGGTCGTCACCACCGGCCTGACCGTCGAAGAGGCGCTCGTTGACCTCGACGTCGAGGCCGACAAGCACGACCGGATCAAGCCCGGCGCCAACGCGACGATCGAGGACGGCTCGCGCATCGTCGTCACGCGGGTCTCGGTCGCCAAGATCGGCGACCGTCAGCTGGTGGGCTACGAGACCATCGAGCGCAGCGACGACGACCTGTACGAGGACCAGTCCCGCGTCGGCCGCGAAGGCCAGAACGGACGCGAGCGGGTCACCTACCGTGTCGTGCGCACCAACGGTGAAGTCGTCTCCCGCAAGGTCATCGACCGCACCCTGCTGAGTGCTCCGGTCGCGCAGATCGAGTACTACGGCACCAAGGAGCGCCCAGAGCCCGAGCCCGAGCCCGAGCCGGCGCCGACCAGCAACTACGCGTCGGGCAGCACCGTGTGGGACCAGCTCGCCCAGTGCGAGTCCGGCGGCAACTGGGCCATCAACACCGGTAACGGGTACTACGGCGGCCTTCAGTTCAGCGCCAGCACGTGGTCGGCCTACGGCGGTGGCGCCTACGCCTCGACCGCCAACCTGGCCACCCGCGAGCAGCAGATCGCGATCGCCGAGAAGGTGCAGGCGGCGCAAGGCTGGGGCGCCTGGCCCTCCTGCTCGGCAGAGCTCGGTCTGTACTGACCGCCGCTGCACTTGTCAGAACGTGAGCGCGCCATAGGGCAACGAGGTTCTGACAAGTCGCGACAATGGCTCGCATGAGCGAGAGTTCGACGTCGTCCGCCGGTCCGAGGCTTCTCGGGCCGGCGGACGTGCGTCTGCTGGCGGAGCGGTACGGCGTCCGGCCGACCAAGCAGCGCGGCCAGAACTTCGTCATCGACGCCAACACCGTCCGGCGGATCGTGCGGGCCGCCGAGCTGACACCCGCCGACCACGTGCTGGAGGTGGGGCCTGGACTTGGCTCGCTGACGCTGGCCTTGCTGGACCAGGTCGACGCTGTCACGGCAGTAGAGATCGACCCGGTGCTGGCCGGAGCGCTGCCCACCACGGTGGCGGAGCGTGCTCCTGACTTCGTCAACCGGCTCATGGTCGTCGAGGCCGACGCCTTGCGGTTGGACACCGACTCCCAGCTCGCGCCCACGGCGGTGGTGGCCAACCTGCCCTACAACGTGGCAGTCCCCGTGCTGTTGCAGCTGCTTGCCACGATGCCCTCGATCCACCGGGTGCTGGTGATGGTGCAGCTCGAGGTGGCGCACCGGCTGGCGGCAAAGCCGGGCTCGAAGGTGTACGGCGTACCGAGCGCCAAAGCCGCGTGGTACGGCGACGTACGCCGCGCGGGTGTCATCAGCCGCAGCGTCTTCTGGCCGGTGCCCAACGTGGACTCGGGTCTCGTGGCACTGACCCGCCACGACCCGCCTCCGACAGAGGTCGGCCGGGACCGGGTGTTCGCTGTCGTCGACGCCGCCTTCGCTCAACGACGCAAGATGCTGAGGTCGGCGCTCGCGGGGATGGCCGGTGGCGGCACGGCCGCGGCAGCCGCCCTCGAGTCCGCCGGCGTCGACCCCAGCGAGCGCGGGGAGCGGCTCACCATCGCGGACTTCGCCCGAGTGGCGGACGCGCTTCCGCGCTGACCCGCCGCGCGGCCAGGTTGTTCCCCCCGAGAGGCCAACCTGTTCCCGCCGAGAGGCCAGGTAGTTTCCCTTGATCGGAGTTTCTTGACCTCTCGACCGGAACTTCTTGACCTCTCGACCGGAACGTCAGCAGGCAGCGTTCATCGGCAGCCGACGTATGCCGGACCGTAGCCTGTGACTCGTGAGCGTGGTGACCGTGCGGAGTCCGGCCAAGATCAACCTCGGCCTGTCCGTCGGCGCCCCGACCGCCGACGGCTACCACCCGGTGGCGACCGTCTACCAGGCGATCTCGCTGTACGACGAGGTGCGGGCCCGGGAGGCGCCGGAGGGCACGTTCACGCTGACCGCCACGGGCGAGGGCGCCGACGTCGTACCGCTCGGTGACGACAACCTCGCCGTCAGGGCGGCCCGGCTGCTGGCCGACACGTTCTCGGTGCGCGACGGGGCGGCACTCAGTCTGCACAAGTCGATCCCGGTGGCGGGGGGTCTCGCCGGTGGTAGCACCGATGCCGCCGGGGCCCTGGTGGCGTGCGACGAGCTGTGGCACACAGGGGCGGCGAAGGACGAGCTGGCCGAGCTGGCCGCACAACTCGGGAGCGACGTGCCCTTCTGCCTCGCCGGCGGCAACGCGATCGGGACCGGCCGCGGCGAGACGTTGTCGCCCGTGCTGGGTCGAGGCAGCTATGAGTGGGTGCTTGCCTACGCCGACGGTGGGCTGTCGACGCCCGAGGTGTACGCCGAGTTCGATCGGGTCGACCTGGGGCGGCCGCCGGAGGCGCCGCAGGTGCGTGACAGCCTGATGTCGGCGTTGCGTTCAGGTGACCCCTACGACGTGGGCCGCGAGCTCTACAACGACCTGCGGGCTGCTGCCGTCCGACTCCGTCCAGGGCTTGCGCGCACCTTGGAGATGGGCGACGAGCTCGGCGCGCTCGGTTCGCTGCTGTCCGGGTCCGGTCCCACCTGCCTTTTCCTGGCTGCGGATGACGATCATGCGGTGGATCTGGCTGTCGGGCTGTCCAGCTCCGGACTCACTCGCACGGTCCAGCGCGCCTCCGGCCCGGTGTCAGGCGCTCGCCTGGTCACCGGGTGACCGGGTGATGACGCAGCCGGTCAACCTGATCAGCGCCGAATCAGTGTCGGTGGCGTACGGGGTCCGCCCGATCCTCACCGAGGGGAGCCTCGGCGTCCCGACGCCGACCGGCTGGCCGAGCTGCAGGCAGACCTGCACGTCCTGACCGAGGAGCGGGACGAGCTCGAGCGGCAGTGGCTCGACGTCGCGGGTCAGCTCGAGTGAGCGCCCGAGCCGCGCGTTGGCGCTCGGCTGAGTAAGCTCAGACCTCGTCGAAGGGTGCTACGACCGAGCGCAGCAAGGCACCCAGCTGACGTTGGTCGTCGGCGGGCAGCGCAGACAGCAGAAGCCTCTCCTGCTCCAGCAGCCCCGCCAGCGCCGCGTCGACCTTGGCTCGTCCTACGCCCGTCAGCTGCACCTGGACACCGCGCCGGTCCGCCGGGTCGGGCAGCCGCTCGACGAGCCCCTTCGCCGTGAGCCGGTCCACCCGGTTGGTCATCGTGCCAGAGGTGACCAGGGTCTCCCGCAGCAGCCGCCCCGGTGACAACGAGTACGGCGCACCCGCGCGCCGCAGCGCCGACAGCACGTCGAACTCCCACGGCTCGAGCCCGTGGGCAGCAAAGGCCCGGCGGCGAGCCAGGTCGAGATGCCGGGCCAGCCGGGTCACCCGGCTGAGCACCTGCATCGGCGCGACGTCGAGGTCGGGCCGCTCGCGTTGCCAAGCGGCGACCAGCCGGTCGACTTCGTCCTGCTGGGGCATGCAGCGGAGCTTAGTGCGTCAAGAGTCTTGACATAGAGATATCCCGACTCGATGATGTATCTTGACGTCAAGATACATTCGGATCACGGCCGAGAGGAGCGAGTGCGGGTATGCCACGGTGGGATCCGAGTCGCTACCTGGAGTACGCCGACGAGCGGTCCCGGCCGTTCCACGATCTCATCGGGCGGGTCGGGGCCGAACAGCCGCAGTCGGTCGTGGATATCGGGTGTGGTCCGGGGCAGCTCACCGCCACCCTGGCCGAGAGGTGGCCGGACGCGACCGTCGTAGGCGTCGACTCGTCACCGGAGATGATCTCGGCAGCGGCCGAGATGAGCTCGCAGCGGTTGCGATTCGTGCGGCAGGACATCGAGACCTGGTCGCCAGAGGCGCCGGTCGACGTCCTGGTGGCCAATGCCTCGCTGCAATGGGTGCCCGGGCACCAGGCGCTGCTGCCGTCCTTGGTGGCCGCCCTCAGCCCGACCGGGTGGCTGGCCCTCCAGGTGCCCTGCAACCTCGACGAGCCCAGTCATCGGCTGCTGCACGAGCTGGCGGCAGACGAGCGGTTCGCTCCCGCCACCGCCGGAGTCGAGCAGCCGGCAGCGCACGACGCCGCGACCTACCTCGCGGACCTGAGTGCCCTCGGCTGTGACGTCGACGCCTGGGAGACGACGTACCTGCACGTGCTCCGTGGCCCGGACCCGGTGTTCCGCTGGATCTCGGGCACCGGCGCGCGGCCGGTGCTGCAGGCGCTGTCGGGTGAGCAGCGGGAGGAGTTCGAGACCGAGTACAAGCGGGGCGCTCCGACTCGCCTACCCGGCACAACCGCACGGGACGGTGCTGCCGTTCCGGCGGGTCTTCGTCGTCGCGCGGAAGGGCGGGTGACATGCACATCCGGGACGCGCGTCCCGACGACCTGGAGCCGGTGCTCCGCATGCTCGACGAGGACGCCATCCGCGAGGTGCCCGAGGACCTGGGCGACCTGGCGCCGTACGCCGAGGCGCTCGCGGAGATCGTCGGCGCAGAACACTCCACGGTCCTGGTGGGCGAGGTCGACGGACAACCGGTGGCCACCGCCCAGGTCACCTGGCAGCGCCGGATGATGTACGGCGCTGGGCTGGTCTGCCAGATCGAGTCTGTCCGGGTCGCCCGCTCCGCGCGAGGACAGGGCCTCGGACGCGAGCTGATCACGTGGATCGTCGACGACGCTCGGCGACGAGGATGCGCCCGGGTCGAGCTGACGAGCAACGCCGAGCGGCACGACGCCCGGCGGTTCTACGAGCGGCTCGGCTTCCGGGCCAGTCACATCGGAATGAAGCTCTATCTCGGAGGAGACACATGACATAGCTCCATCACGTGCAGGTGACGTGCCCGGCCGGCTCGGAGGCCGCCACTCGTGACTTCTACGGCGGCCTGCTCGCACTCGTCGAGGTCGCCAAGCCACCGGTGCTGGCCGGCCGCGGTGGTGTCTGGTTCCGGGGCGAGGGCTACGAGCTGCACGTCGGCGTGGAGGAGGGATTCCAGCCCGCGCGCAAGGCTCATCCCGCGTTCCTCGTAGAGGACCTCGATGGTCTCGCCCGGCGGCTCGACGACGCCGGAGTGGGCGTGACGTGGGACGCGAACTTCCCCGGCTATCGGCGATTCCACACCTGCGACCCGCACGGCAACCGGGTCGAGATCCTGGCTGCCTCCGCCGACTAGAGTCGAGGGGATGAGCGCCGCTGACGACCTCGCACCCTTCATCGCCGGGCTGCCGAAGGTGGACCTGCACGTCCATCAGGTCGGATCCGCCTCACCCCGCATCGTGGCCGAGCTCGCGTCCCGGCACACGGACACGAGGGTGCCCACTGACTCTGACGCGTTGGCCGACTACTTCCGGTTTCGGGACTTCGCGCACTTCGTCGAGGTCTACCTCTCTGTCGTCGATCTGGTGCAGACCGCCGACGACGTACGACTGCTGACCTATGAGGTCGCCCACGACATGGCGCGTCAGCAGATCAGGTACGCCGAGCTCACCTGCACGCCGTACACGTCGATCGTGCGTGGCATCCCGGCCGAGGCCTTCGTGGAGGCGATCGAGGATGCGCGAGTGGCGGCCGAGCGTGACCTCGGCGTGGTGCTGAGGTGGTGTTTCGACATCCCCGGTGAGGACGGTCTCCCGGCGGCTGAGGAGACAGCGCGGGTCGCGACCGAGATCCCGTGCGACGGGCTGGTCTCCTTCGGTCTGGGTGGTCCGGAGATCGGCGTCGACCGCCAGC
Source organism: uncultured Actinomycetota bacterium (assembly GCA_963830495.1). Lineage (GTDB taxonomy): Bacteria > Actinomycetota > Actinomycetes > Propionibacteriales > Nocardioidaceae > CAWHMS01. The sequence continues at coordinate 806,005 of CAWHMS010000002.1, forward strand.
AGTTCGCGCCGTACTTCGACCGCGCCGCAGCGGCAGGACTGCACTCTGTCCCGCATGCCGGCGAGACGACCGGGCCGGAGACCGTGTGGGCGGCGTTGGAGCACCTGGGGGCCGAGCGGATCGGGCACGGCACCTCCTCCGCTCAGGACCCCGGCCTGCTGACTCAGCTGGCCGAGCGCCGGATCGCGCTCGAGGTCTGTCCGACCTCAAACGTCGCCACTGGGGCGGTGCGAAGCCTGGAGGCCCACCCGATCCGCAGGTTCCGGGAGGCCGGGGTGGTGGTCACCGTCGGTTCTGATGATCCGCCGATGTTCGGAACCGACCTCTGCAGCGAGTACGCCGTGGCGGCGCGACTGCTCGGGCTCGACGAGCCTGGTCTGGTGGACCTGGTCCGGGACGGCGTACAGGTGTCCTTCGCCGACGAGGTGGTGAAGCGCTCGGTGCTGGCCGACCTGGACGCCTACGCCCGCGCCTCCCTCCCCTGACCTGGCCAACTTCGCCGCGAGTTGCGGGATGATGTCCCGCTTCCAACTCCTCGCGCGTGCCAGCTTCCCGCAATTCCGGGGGAAGTGAGAAGCGGCTGGGTCAGGAGTCGGGGCGGGTCAGGAGCTCTGGGTCCTTCTCCAGGCCCGACAGACCGTGCCAGGCGAGGTTGACCAGATGCGCGGCGACGACGTCCTTCCCGGGCTTGCGCGCGTCGAGCCACCACTGACCGGTGGTGCCGACCATGCCGACCAGCATCTGCGCGTACATGGGTGCGTTCTTGGCGTCGAAGCCACGATTCTTGAACTCGCGCTCGAGGATGTACTCCACCCGGGAGGCGGTGTCGCCGATGATCGACACGAACGAGCCTGACTCCGAGCCGATCGGCGAGTCCCGGACCAGGATGCGGAAGCCGTCAGGCGCCTGCTCGACGTAGTCCAGCAGCGCGATGGCCGCCTGCTCCAGCAGCTCGCGTGGATCTCCGGCCGTCAACGACGTGCGCATCATGTCGAGCAGCTGGCGCACCTCACGGTCCACCACGACGGCATACAGACCCTCCTTGCCGCCGAAGTGCTCGTAGACGATCGGCTTCGAGACGCCGGCCCGGGAGGCGATCTCCTCGATCGACGCTCCTTCGAAGCCGCGCTCGGCGAAGAGCACCCGCGAGATGTCGATGAGCTGATCGCGCCGCTCTGCGCTCGTCATGCGGGCGCGCGGGTTGCGCTTCGGCTTGGCCTCCGTCACGGGGCGATCATGTCAGTGGAGGTCGCTCAGGGAGCCGCGGTGTCGACGCGCCGCTTGTCGAGGCGCTCCTGGACCGGCCAGCGTACGTCGGAGACCCAGCCGAGCTTCTGCAGCGCCCAGATGATGCGGGCCGAGGTGTCGAGCTGGCCACGGAGTACGCCGTGTCGCGCGCAGGTCGGGTCGGCATGGTGCAGGTTGTGCCACGACTCACCCATCGAGGGGATGGCGAGCCACCACACGTTGCCGGAGTGGTCTCGGGACTTGAACGGGCGCTCGCCCACGGTGTGGCAGATGGAGTTGATCGACCAGGTCACGTGGTGCAGCAGGCTGACCCGGACCAGCGAGGCCCAGAAGAACGCAGTCGCGGCGCCCATCCAGGACATCGACCACAGGCCGCCGACGAGCGCGGGCAGCAGCAGTGACACCGCAACCCAGAGGGGGAACTGCCGCGACACCTTCACGATGTCCGGGTCCTTCATCAGGTCGGGCGCGTACTGCCGCTGGTTGGTCTGCTCCTCGTCGAAGAGCCAGCCCATGTGTGCGTAGAAGAGGCCCTTGGTCAGTGCCGGGATGGACTCGCCGTACCGCCACGGCGAGTGCGGGTCGCCGTCGCGGTCGGAGAACTTGTGGTGCTTGCGGTGGTCGGAGACCCAGCGGACGACCGGACCCTGGATGGCCATGGAGCCCGCGACGGCCAGCGCGATCTTGGTGCCCCGGTTGGGCTTGAACGACTTGTGGGTGAAGAGCCGGTGGAAGCCCACCGTGATGCCGTGGCCGGTGACGGCGTACATCGTCACGGCGAGGATCACGTCGCGCCACCCGAGCCAGCCACCCCAGGCGAGCGGCACGGCGGCGACGACGGCGAGGAACGGTACGGCGATGAAGATGCCGAGGATGATGCGTTCGGTGAGACTCTGTTGGTCAGACCCCAGCGTGGCGGCGGTTTCATCGAGCTGATGCTCGGTCAGAGGCGTGCGCGAGAGGGTGTCGGACATGTAGTGGACCTCGCAGAAGAAAAGAAGATGTGCGGTTCCTTACGGTACCGTAACCTACGGAGCCGTAACTTTCAAAGTCTGGTTACCGCCGATGACAGGGGGTGTACCCGAAATTCGCTGTGGCACACTGTCGTCGGCGTGCCTCCGGCCCAGCACGCCTACAGTCCCCTGTGGGGTAATGGGCAGCCCGCGAGCCTTTGAAGCTCGAGGTCCTGGATCGAAGCCAGGCGGGGGAGCGACGACGGCAGCGCCCGCTGACGTGGGTACGACGGTTGGGGAGCGCAGGTGACGGCCTTGCATCCGATGACATCGCCTCCGGCGGCAGTGATCGTTCTGGCGGCCGGAGGTGGCACCAGGATGAAGTCGTCGAGTCCGAAGGTGTTGCACACCCTCGGCGGTCGCAGCCTTCTCGGGCACGCCGTGACGGCGGCGGCAGGACTCCAACCGGAAAATCTGGTCGTCGTGGTCGGCCACGGCCGAGATGAGGTCACACCCCACCTGGCTGCGCTCGACCACACCGCCCGGGCGGTCGTGCAGGAGTCCCAGCTCGGCACCGGCCATGCTGTGCAGGTGGCGCTGGCGTCGCTGCCTCACGTCTCGGGCACAGTGCTGGTGACCTACGGCGACGTACCGCTGCTGTCGACCGCCACCCTTGCCGACCTGGTGGAGACTCACGCGGCAGAGGGCAACGCGGTGACGGTGCTCACCGCCGAGGTCGAGGACGCCTACGGGTACGGCCGGATCCTGCGGGACCAGTCCGGCGCCGTCTCGGCGATCGTCGAGGAGAAGGACGCCACCGACGAGCAGCGGGAGGGTCGGGAGATCAACTCCGGCATCTTCGCGTTCGACGCCGAGGTGCTCGCCGCAGCGCTCGGTCGGGTAGGTCGGGACAACGCGCAAGGAGAGGTCTATCTCACCGACGTGGTCGCGATCGCGCGGTCCGACGGGCATCGCGTCGGCGCGGTGGCCACGTCGGACGTCTGGCAGACCGAAGGGGTCAACACCCGCGTGCAGCTGGCCCGGCTGGGCCTCGAGCTCAACCGGCGCACGCTGGAGCGCTGGATGCTGGCGGGGGTCGAGATCGTCGACCCGGCCACGACCTGGATCGACGTGACGGTCGAGCTGGCGGCCGACGTCTCGCTCCTGCCCGGTGTGCAGCTGCACGGCGAGACCGTCGTGGCGAGCGGCGCCCACATCGGACCGGACACCACGCTGACCGATGTCGAGATCGGAGCGGGCGCCGCCGTCGTGCGCACACACGGTTCCGGCGCCGTGATCGGCCCGCAGGCGCAGGTCGGCCCGTTCGCCTATCTGCGACCCGGCACCGTGCTCGGAGACGGGGGCAAGATCGGGACGTTCGTGGAGACTAAACAGGCCACGATCGGCGACGGCGCGAAGGTGCCGCATCTGACCTATGTCGGCGACGCGCAGGTGGGTGCCGGCAGCAACATCGGGGCAGGCACGATCTTTGCCAACTACGACGGAGTCGCCAAGCACGAGACCGTGGTCGGGGAGCACTGCCGGACCGGGGCCAACAACACGTTCGTGGCGCCGGTCGAGATCGCCGACGGGGCCAGCACCGGAGCAGGCACCGTCGTACGCCGCGACGTGCCCCCGGGATCGCTGGCCGTGAGCACCGGGCCTCAGCGCCATGTTGAACAATGGGTAGTGCGCAAGCGACCCGGGACGCCCGCCGCCGAGGCGGCAGCCCGGGCACTCGACGAGGAGACGCGCCCATGACCGGACTCAAGCGGACCACCGAGAAGAACCTGATGCTCTTCTCCGGCCGGGCGCATCCCGAGCTGGCCGAGGAGGTCGCCGAGCTGCTCGGGACCACGCTGGTGCCGACCACGCACCGGGTCTTCGCCAACAGCGAGGTCTACGTGCGCTACCAGGAGTCCGTGCGCGGCTGCGACGCCTTCGTGCTGCAGAGTCACACGGCGCCGGTCAACGAGTGGATCATGGAGCACCTCATCATGGTCGACGCGCTGAAGCGTGCCTCGGCCAAGCGGATCACGGTCGTGCTCCCGTTCTACGGGTATGCCCGCCAGGACAAGAAGCACCTGGGGCGCGAGCCCATCAGCGCGCGGCTCATGGCCGACCTCTTCAAGACGGCGGGTGCCGACCGCCTCATCACCGTCGACCTGCACACCGCGCAGATCCAGGGATTCTTCGACGGCCCGGTCGACCACCTCGCCGCGCTCCCGGTGCTGTCGGACTACGTCGGTGCCAAGTACGGCGAAGAGCGTCTCGCCGTCGTCTCACCGGACGCCGGCCGGATCAAGGTGGCTGAGCAGTGGTCCAAGCGGCTCGACGACGCGCCGCTGGCGTTCATCCACAAGACCCGCGACATCAACCTGCCCAACGAGTCGGTCGCCAACCGAGTCGTCGGCCAGGTGCGCGGCCGGGTGTGCGTGCTCGTCGACGACATGATCGACAGCGGTGGCACCATCTGCCGGGCCGCCGAGGCGCTCATGAAGGACGGCGCGGCCGGCGTCGTGATCGCGGCGACCCACCCGATCTTCTCCGGGCCCGCGATCGATCGGCTGAAGAACAGCGTTGCCCGCGAGGTGATCGTGACCAATACGCTGCCGATCCCGGAGGAATGCCGCTTCGACAAGCTGACCGAGCTGTCGATCGCCCCGCTGATCAGCCGGGCGATCCGCGAAGTCTTCGAGGACGGCTCGGTCACCAGCCTCTTCGACGGCCGCGCCTGACGTCGCTTTCCTGGTTGCGCCCCGGCCGATTCGCGTCGATGTGTGCGCGGCGGCTAAACTCGCCCGGTTGCCTCGGCGAGGGAGCTGCAGCCACGACCGCATGGTGGCTGCCGACCGGCGAAGTTCTCCGGACTCCGTGATCGACGCGGTGTCCGGCAGCGTGAGCCGTACTCCGCCGCCCAGGCACCGCAGACGTCGTACGAAGAAGCTGGAGAGAGTGGTTCCCCGTGTCCTCTGAGGTCAAGATCCAGGCCGAGACTCGCACCGAGTTCGGCAAGGGCGCCGCGCGCCGCATCCGCCGTGACGACAAGGTGCCCGCCGTGCTCTACGGCCACGGCACCGACCCGGTGCACATCACGCTGCCGGGGCACGACCTGATGTTGGCACTGAAGACCGCCAACGCGCTGCTGTCGATCGAGATCGACGGCGACAGCCGATTGGCGCTCCCCAAGCAGGTGCAGCGCGACCCCATCAAGGGGTTCATCGAGCACGCCGACCTGCTGCTGGTCCGGCGCGGCGAGAAGGTCACCATCGACGTGGCGATCGTGCTCACGGGTGAGGCGGCTCCGGAGACGTTCGTCACGACCGAGAACGCCACTGTTGCGGTCGAGGCCGAGGCGACCCGCATCCCGCAGTCGATCGAGGTCAACGTCGACGGCATGGACGTCGGAACCCAGATCCACGCCAAGGACCTGATGCTCCCGGAGGGTACGACGTTGGCAGTCGACGACGAGATCCTCGTCGTCAATGTCACCGCCGCCACCACGGCCGAGGAGCTCGAGGCCGACCTGGCCGAGGCCGAGGCCGAGCTGGGCATCGAGCACGAGGAGCCCGAGGCCGTGGCTGCCGAGGCCGGCGCCGAGGAGGGCGAGAGCGCCGAGGCGCCCGAGGGAGCCGAGGCCGCCGAGGATCAGCCGACCGAGTGACGTCGGCCGATTGATCTGGACACGCCCCCGCAGGCAGCCTGCCACGATGCCGTACGACGGTTGGGTCGTCGTCGGACTGGGAAACCCCGGTCCGACGTACGCCGACACCCGCCACAACGTGGGTTACCTGGTGGCCGACGAGCTGGCCGACCGGATGGCCGGGTCGTGGAAGGCGCACAAGTCGGGACGGGCCATGGCCATCGAGGGGCGGCTGGCCGGGGTCCCCGGTGTGCGGACGGTGCTGGGTCGGGGCCGGTGCTACATGAACGAGTCGGGCGGACCGGTCTCGGCGCTGCTCGCCTTCTACAAGGCCGCCCCCGACCGCCTCGTGGTGGTGCACGACGAGCTCGATCTCCCGTACGGCGACCTGCGGGTCAAGTTCGGTGGCGGCGACAACGGCCACAACGGGTTGAAGTCACTGCGCAGGTCGCTGGACAGCGGGGACTACTACCGGGTCCGGGTCGGGATCGGCAGGCCGCGGGGCAGCACCGACGCGGCCGACTTCGTGCTGAAGTCCTTCTCGCCGACCGAGCGACGTGAGCTCGACCTGCACGTGCAGCGCGCCGCAGACGCCGTCGAGTCGTTGTTGACCGAGGGCCTCGAGCGCACCCAGAACCGCTACAACAGTTAGGGTCCCCCTGTGACTGAGCCCGCAGGCGCATCGTTCGAGCTGCCCGACTGCCCCGACGACGTACGCGCTGACGACCACGCCTTCGCCGCGTGGGCCGCCACGGTCGCGGGGGAGCGGCTGGAACGACTTCGTGGCCAGGGCCTCGAGGGCAAGGAGCTCAAGGACGCCGGCGACGCCCTCGGGCACCGGATCCTGATGCAGCTGCTCGCGGACCACCGTCCCGGCGACGCGGTGCTGAGCGAGGAGGGCAAGGACGACAAGATCCGGCTCGGCAGCGACCGGGTCTGGATCGTGGACCCGCTCGACGGCACCCGCGAGTACTCCGAGCCGCCGCGCGACGACTGGGCTGTGCACGTCGCGCTCTGGCAGGAGGGCGACCTGGTGGCGGGCGCCGTCGCACAGCCCGGGATGGCCACCACGTTCGGCACCGGCAACCCACCGGAGGTGCCGCAGCGGACGAGCGACCGACCACGCATCGCGGTGAGCCGGACTCGTCCGCCGGCCTTCGTCGAGGCCTTGGCGGCCAGCATCGACGCCGAGCTCGTGCCGATGGGATCGGCCGGCGCCAAGGTCATCTCGGTGGCCCGGGACGTGACCGACATCTACGTGCACGCCGGCGGGCAGTACGAGTGGGACTCGGCTGCTCCTGTTGCCGTCGCCCGAGCGGCCGGCCTGCACACCAGTCGAGCTGACGGCGCCCCGCTCGCCTACAACCAGGAGGACGTCTGGCTGCCCGACCTGCTCGTCTGCCGACCCGAGCTGGCCGAGACCGTCGCGGAGTTCGTCCGCAGCTACTGGGCCGAGCACGGGCGCTGATCGGTCGCTCGACCAGGGGTTCTGGCCGGCGGGGTCCAGTGTCCGGGACTGCTGCGTTTTCGGATACCTTGGGCGATTCATCCACCACGCGAGTGCAGCTGAGGTCCATCATGCGCCCGAACCATCGCCGCCCTTGTCGGTGTGCTGCTGCTGCCCGCGACCGTGGGGCCGGTCGAGGCCGCGGTCAAGGGTGACGAGCTCCGGCTCAGGTTCAACGGCGGCCAACAGGCGCTGGGCGACCCGATGTGGCGCTTTCGCAATGAGGGCGCGGCTTCGCTCCGGGCCACGACAGTCAGAGCCGACGGCGGTCGGATCGTGCGCGCCCGAGCCGTCGGGTCGCCGGGGGCTCGGTTTCCCGGAGTCTCGACGGCGCGGCCGTCACCGCGCGCGTTGATCCAAGTCGAGAACGCAGGGAAGCGGGATCACCTGGAACCACGGACGTCGCGGTTCCGATTCGGCGCGGACGTGCGGCTCAACGCGGTGTCGTCCTCGCCGTCGGACACGGGTGACAACGTCATCCAGCGTGGCCTGTGGGAGAGTCGGGCGCAGTACAAGCTCCAGGTCGACAAGCGCCTCCCGACGTGCGTCGTCACCGGGAAGGTGGGCAGCCGCGAGCGCCGCGTCGTCGTCTCCGCAGGCCGACAGATCCAGCGCGAGCAGTGGCACCGCGTCGCCTGCTCGAGAGAGGGTCGACTGCTTCACTGAGCGTCCGGCGCCATCTCGGGCACGGCGACTGGGGCCGGCCGCGAGTGACCTCGGTCCGGGCCCGCAGCGGCGACCTCGACTTCCCGCGTGCCACGCCGCTCTCCATCGGCGGCAAGCTGCGATCAAAGAACAGGTTGGTGGGCGACATCGACCAGTTCAACGGCGTCGTCGACAACGCCTTCCTCAAGATCGGCTGATTGCCTCCGTCGCGTAGGCTAGGGGCGCGCGCCACCACCCCCGCTCCTTGTCGAGAGTGGGGTCGTCCGCGTGCGCACCCGATCCCGCCGGCCGACGAACCGAGGAGAGCCGTGTCGCTCCAGGCACTGACTGCGGCCGTCGCAGCCGAGCCGTCGGTTGCCGCTGTGCTCTACCGAGCGCGCGGCGGCATGGCCAGCAGCATCGACGTGACGGCGCCGCCCGCCGTGCGGCCTTTGCTGGCCGCCGCGCTCGCCGCCGATGAGGTTTCGGACGGCCCCGGTAGGACCGTCGTCGTGGTGACCGCGACCGCTCGGGAGGCGGACGAGCTGACCGCCGCCCTGCGCTGCCTGCTCGACGAGGAAACCGTCGTGGCCTTTCCGGCCTGGGAGACGCTCCCGCACGAACGACTGTCGCCGCGGTCGGACACGGTGGGCCGCCGACTCGCCGTGCTGCGGCGGTTGGTGCATCCCGAGCTCAGCCTCGAGCAGGCGCGTCTGCAGGTGGTTGTCGCACCGATCCGTTCGGTGTTGCAGCCGCAGGTCAAGGGTCTGGCCGACCTGGAGCCGGTCAGCCTCCGCGAGGGTGACGAGGTCCAGCTCGAGGACGTCGTACGTCGGCTGTCCGCGGCGGCCTACCACCGCGTTGACCTGGTGGAGCGGCGCGGTGAGTTCGCCGTCCGCGGCGGCATCGTCGACGTGTTCCCCCCGACGGAGGAGCACCCACTGCGGGTGGAGTTCTGGGGCGACACCGTCGAGGAGATCCGCGCCTTCGCGGTGGCCGACCAGCGGTCCCTCGACAAGGCGCCGCACGGGCTCTGGGCGCCGCCGTGCCGTGAGCTGCTGTTGACACCCGAGGTCCGCGAGCGGGCCAGACAGCTCGCCGACCGGCACCCGGAGCTGCGCGAGATGCTCGACAAGCTCGCCGAGGGCCACGCCGTGGAGGGCATGGAGTCCTTGGCGCCGGCACTCGTCGACGAGATGGAGATGCTCGTCGACCTGCTGCCTGACCATTCGACCGTGCTGGTCTGCGACCCTGAGCGGGTGCGGGCCCGCGCACACGACCTGGTCGCCACCAGCCAGGAGTTCCTGCAGGCCTCGTGGGCCGTGGCCGCAGGTGGCGGCCAGGCGCCGATCGATCTCGGGGCCGCTGCCTACCGGAGTCTGGGCGAGGTCCGATCCGGGGCGATCGCCGGCGGGACGTCATGGTGGACGGTGTCGCCGTTCGGCCTGGATCCGGAGTCCGGTCTCCTCGCCGATCAGGTCCCGGTGCGCACCGAGGGTGGCGAGCTGGTCGCCGTCGACGTCGACACGACGGGTGTCGAGACGGTCAGCCTGGGCTTCCAGCCCGTCGAGGAGTATCGCGGTGACGCTGCTGCTGCGGTGAGCGACATCGCGGCGCATCTGCGCTCGGGGCGCCGCGTCGTCCTGGTCACCGAGGGCCACGGACCCGGGGAGCGCCTGATCGAGGTGCTGAAGGAGCACGACCTGCCGGGTCGCTTCGTCGACGACGTGAGCACGACGGGGCCGGACGGGGTGGTCGAGGTCGTCCAGGGCAGCCTGGCCCACGGCTTCGTCGCCGACGCGATCAGCCTGGTCGTGCTCACCGGCGACGACCTCACCGGCCAGGGTCTGGGCAACCGCGACCAGTCTCGGATGCCGTCGCGACGACGCAAGCAGATCGACCCGTTGGAGCTACGCACCGGCGACTTCGTCGTGCACGAGCAGCATGGAGTCGGCCGCTACGTCGAGATGCTGCAACGCACGGTGGCGGGCGCCAGGCGCGAGTACCTGGTCATCGAGTACGCCGCATCCAAGCGTGGCCAACCCGCCGACAAGCTCTACGTGCCGACCGACCAGCTCGACCAGGTGACGCGGTACGTCGGCGGCGAGCATCCCAGCCTGGACCGGCTCGGCGGCTCGGACTGGAACAAGCGCAAGGGTCGGGCCCGCAAGGCGGTCCGGCAGATCGCGGCGGAGCTCATCAAGCTGTACGCCGCCAGGCAGGCGACGAAGGGACACACGTTCGGGGCGGACACGCCCTGGCAGCGTGAGCTCGAGGACGCCTTCCCCTACGTCGAGACGCCCGACCAGCTCGCCAGCGTGGACGAGGTCAAGCAGGACATGGAGCAGCCGATCCCGATGGACCGGCTGATCTGTGGTGACGTGGGGTACGGCAAGACCGAGATCGCCGTACGGGCGGCCTTCAAGGCGGTCCAGGACGGCAAGCAGGTGGCGGTCCTGGTGCCCACGACCCTCCTGGTGCAGCAGCACTACCAGACGTTCGCCGAGCGCTTCGCCAGCTTCCCCGTCGTCGTGCGGCCGCTGAGCCGCTTCCAGACCGACCACGAGGCGACCCAGGTGATCCAAGGTCTGGGCGACGGCACCGTAGACGTCGTCATCGGGACGCACCGGCTGTTCAACGCCGAGGTGAAGGTGAAGGACCTCGGGCTGATCGTCGTCGACGAGGAGCAGCGCTTCGGCGTCGAGCACAAGGAGGCGATGAAGCGCCTTCGCACCTCGGTCGACGTACTCGCGATGTCGGCGACGCCGATCCCGCGAACCCTCGAGATGGCGATCACCGGCATCAGGGAGATGTCGACGATCACCACCCCGCCGGAGGAGCGCCACCCGGTCCTCACCTTCGTCGGTTCCTACGACGACGCCCAAGTGGTCGCCGCCGTCCGGCGTGAGCTGCTGCGCGAGGGCCAGGTCTTCTACATCCACAACCGGGTCAACTCGATCGAGAAGGCAGCAGAGCGGCTTCGCCGCCTGGTGCCCGAGGCCAGGGTCACCGCCGCGCACGGCCAGATGGGCGAGCATCGGCTCGAACAGGTCATGGTGGACTTCTGGGAGCGGAAGTTCGACGTCCTCGTCTGCACGACCATCGTTGAGTCCGGCCTCGACGTCTCCAACGCCAACACCATGATCATCGAGCGAGCCGACCTGCTGGGCCTTTCGCAGCTGCACCAGCTGCGCGGTCGGGTGGGCCGTGGGGCCGAGCGCGCCTACGCCTACTTCCTCTATCCGCCGGACAAGCCGCTGACTGAGACCGCGCACGACCGGCTCGCGACCATCGCCCAGCACACCGACCTGGGGGCAGGCATGGCGGTCGCGATGAAGGACCTCGAGATCCGCGGCGCCGGCAACCTGCTCGGCGGTGAGCAGTCGGGTCACGTCGCAGACGTGGGTTTCGACCTCTACGTGCGCCTGGTCGGCGAGGCGGTCGCGGAGTACCGCGGCGAGGGCACCGTCGAGGAGGCCGAGGTGCGGATCGAGCTGCCCGTCGATGCCCATCTGCCGCACGACTATGTCCCGAGCGAGCGACTCCGGCTGGAGATGTACAAGCGCCTCGCCGAGGTTCGCAGCCAGCAGCAGATCGACGAGGTCCGAGCCGAGATGGTCGACCGGTACGGCGCGCCGCCGGACTCGGTCGAGAACCTGCTCGCCGTCGCGGCGCTGCGGGTCAGGGCACGCGATGCGGGTCTCACTGACGTCACCCTGCAAGGCAACTACCTGCGGTTCGCCCCGGTCGAGCTCGCCGACTCGACGCGAGTCCGGCTCGACCGGCTCTACCCCAGGTCCGTCGTGAAGCACACCATGCGTAGCATCCTGGTGCCCCGGCCACGGGCCGACGGCATCGGTGCGGCGCCGCTGCGGGACGTGGCCGTACTACATTGGGCCGGCGGCGTCATAGACGATGTCGTCATCCCCAGCCAGGCAAGGAGTGTCTCGACGTGATCGCCACCTGCCGCCCGAACCGACTGGCCGGGCTCGTCGGTCTCGCAGCCGTCGCTGCGATGGCGCTGACGTCCTGTGGCGCCGAGCTGCAACCCGGTACGGCCGCCAGCATCGGCGACACCAGGATCGCCCAGGCAGATGTCGACGATCTCGTCGTCGCCGCCTGTGCCTTCAGTGCGGCCGACCGAGAGGCGCAGGGGTCGGGCGAAGGACCGACGGCGTCGATCGCCTTCTTGCGCACCACGATCACGCAACAGCTCATCCAGACGGAGCTGTCGGAGATGGTGGCCGCGGAGCGCGGGCTGACCGTCAACGACTCGACGGTCACGGCACTCGCGGCAGGGAGTGAGCTGCCCGCGGGCATGGACGACGACGATGCCGAGCTGATCGGTGACTTCTTCGAGGACAGGGCGCGATCCCTGCTGCAGCAGGCGGTCATCGGGGCCAATGAGCGGGATGAGTCCGTGACCGTGGCCGACGAGAGCCTGACCCAGCAGGACGTCGATGCCGCACAGGAGGTGTTGGCGGAGGCGGCCGCTGACGAAGGTGTCGAGGTGAACCCTGCCTATGGCAGCTGGGACGGCAGCGCGGTGGTCCCGTCGTCGGGCTCGCTCTCCGATCCGGTCTCGGAGACCGCGCGGGCGGCGTTCGAGGGCTTGTCGGGCGATGCCGCCGCGCTTGCCGACCTGCCCGCTTCCCAGGTCTGCGGCTGACCGATGGGGCGGCTCGTCGTCCTGCAGACGTCGCCGCGACTCCCGGCCGGGCTGCTCAGCCGGTCTGCCTGGCAGGCGCTGGACGCGGCGGACCGGGTCGCGGCAGCAGATCCGCACTCGCCGCTGGTGAAGGCGCTGACGGCGCAGGACATCGAGGTCGTACCAGAGGTCGCCGTCTCGGCCGGCGGACTCCTGCAGCGCGCAGCCGGCGAAGACGTGGTCTGGCTGTGGGACGGTGCCACCGAGCGCGGGCTGCTCGACGACCTCGCTGCGGAGGCTGTACGCCGGGCAGACGGCGCAACGGAGGAGGCCGGAGGCGTCGCCGCCGATCCCCAGATCGAGGTGCTGGTCGGGTCGTTCGACCCTGTCGGCGCCCGGCTTCTCGACCTCGTCGAGGTGATGGACCGGCTGCGTCGTGAGTGTCCGTGGGACCAACGGCAGACGCACGAGTCGCTCGTGCGCTATCTGCTCGAGGAGACCTACGAGACGGTCGAGGCGATCGAGACAGGAGACCGGCAGCATCTGGGTGAGGAGCTGGGCGACCTGTTGCTGCAGGTGCTCTTCCACGCTCGGATCGCTGCCGAGCATCCCGACGCGCCCTTCACGATCGACGACGTGGCGGCAGGCATCGTCGACAAGCTGATCCGCCGGCATCCGCATGTGTTCGCCGATCAGGAGGTCGCTGGGGTCGACGATGTCGAGGCCAACTGGGAGACGATCAAGGCCGCCGAGAAGGCGCGCGGCTCGGCCATGGACGGCATACCGCTCGGGCTCCCGGCGCTCAGCCTCGCGCACAAGGTCGTGTCCCGGGGATACGGGTCGGGCGTGCCGCTGCGCGGGACAGTGTCCGGCGCGACGGGCCCGTCGCCGGCGTCGACGTCGCTCGGCGCCGAGCAGATCGCCGAGGCCCTCCTCACACTGGTCGTCGCTGCCCATGAGCTGGGACTGGATCCCGAACAGTTGCTGCGTCGCCGGGTGCGCGAGCAGATGGCCGAGGTGCGCTCCGAGGAACAGCGTGCCCTGACCGACCAGGGCCGCGGCCGGCGTTAGGCTGGCCACGCATCATCCACGAGTCCGAGGGAGCACACTGCTGTGGCCGAGATCCGAGCACTGGGGGCGCGCGAGATCCTCGACTCCCGTGGCAACCCCACGGTCGAGGTCGAGGTGGCGTTGGACGACGGCGTCGTCTCGCGCGCAGCCGTGCCCTCGGGAGCATCCACCGGACAGTTCGAGGCGGTGGAGCTGCGCGACGGCGGCGACTGGTACGGCGGCAAGGGCGTCGGCAAGGCCGTCGAGGCGGTCAACACGGTGATCCACGAGGCTCTCGTCGGTCAGCTCGCCGACGAGCAACGTGTCATCGACCAGCTGCTCGCCGACCTCGACGGCACCCCGAACAAGGCCAAGCTGGGCGCCAACGCCATCCTGGGCGTGTCGCTCGCCGTCGCGAGGGCCGCCGCGGACAGCGCCGAGCTGCCGCTGTTCCGCTACGTCGGCGGTGCCAATGCGCACCTGCTGCCGGTGCCGATGATGAACATCCTCAACGGCGGCGCGCACGCGGACAGCAACGTCGACGTACAGGAGTTCATGATCGCCCCGGTGGGCGCGCCCACCTTCGCCGAGGCGCTGCAGCAGGGTGCCGCCGTCTACCACGCGCTCAAGTCCGTGCTGAAGTCGGAGGGTCTGGCCACGGGCCTGGGTGACGAGGGCGGGTTCGCTCCCGACCTCTCCTCCAACCGGGCGGCCCTGGACCTGATCGCTCGTGCCGTCGACGAGGCAGGGCTGCAGCTCGGCGACGACATCGTCTTGGCGCTCGACGTCGCCGCGACCGAGTTCTTCGATCCCGAGGCCGGGCGCTACTCCTTCGAGGGCTCGGCGAAGCCCGGCAGCGCCATGGCCGCCTACTACGCCGAGCTGGTCGACGCCTACCCGATCGTCTCGATCGAGGATCCGATGAGCGAGGAGGACTGGAGCGGCTGGGCCGAGATGACCGCGCTGCTCGGGTCCAAGGTCCAGATCGTCGGCGACGACCTCTTCGTGACCAACGTCGACCGACTGCAGCGTGGCATCGACGAGCGGGCCGCCAACGCGCTGCTGGTCAAGGTCAACCAGATCGGCACCCTGACCGAGACGCTCGACTCGGTCGACCTGGCGCATCGGAACGGCTTCCGCTGCATGATGAGCCACCGGTCGGGCGAGACCGAGGACACGACGATCGCCGACCTCGCCGTCGCCACCAACTGCGGTCAGATCAAGACCGGTGCACCGGCGCGGAGCGAGCGAGTCGCCAAGTACAACCAGCTGCTGCGCATCGAGGAGGAGCTCGACGACGCCGCCCGGTACGCCGGACGCGGCGCCTTCCCGCGCTACCACCAGGCCGGCTGAGCGGGTGCCGGCCCGTCGTCCGTCCTCGACACCCGGCGCGAGCCGTCGGGGTGCCGGCGCGCGGCCGACCACCGGGCGCGACCGCACCCGCCGTACGACACGGGTCGCGCCGACCCCCACCGAGGCAACGCCCACGACCTCGTCGCGGGCCCGGCTCACCGGGCGCGCGGCCATCCTGCTGCTCGTGGTCGCCGTGCTGTCGGTGTCCTACGCGTCCAGCCTGCGCGCGTGGATCCACCAGCAGGGTGAGATCAACGCGCTCGACGCACAGATCGCCGAGCAGCAGGACACGATCGCAGCGCTCTCGTCGGAGCGGCGGCGCTGGAAGGACCCGGCCTTCATCGAGATCCAGGCCAAGCTCCGCTTCGGCTGGCTGATGCCTGGCGAGACCGGCTACCGGGTCATCGACGAGGACGGCGAGGTGCTGTCGGCCGGTCCTGCGCAGCTCACCGAGCCCACCGACGACCGTGCGGACGGAGCGGAGTGGTGGGAGAACGCCTGGGGGAGTGTCGAGGAGGCAGCCGAGACCCCGGAGCAGATCGCCGCAGAGATCGCCGCCCGGCAGCCTGATCGCGAACCGGCGGAGCGGATCGTGCCGGAGGCAGGCGACGCGGGAGATCGATGAGCCACGCGCCACTGGACGACGCCGACCTGCGCGCTGTCGAGGCACAGCTCGGCCGGGCGCCGCGCGACATCGTCGCGGTCGCGCACCGCTGCCCGTGCGGCCATCCGGACGTCGTGTCGACGGCTCCGCGGCTCGGTGACGGCACGCCGTTCCCGACCTTCTACTACCTCACGTGTCCGCGGGCCGCCTCCGCCGTCGGCACGCTGGAGGCGAGCGGGCTGATGCAGCAGATGACCGACCGCCTGACGGCCGATCCGGAGCTGGCCGCGGCCTACCGGGCCGCGCACGAGAGCTACCTGGCCGCCAGGGAGTCGCACGGCGCGGTTGCCGAGATCGCGGGTGTCTCCGCCGGCGGCATGCCCGACCGGGTCAAGTGCCTGCATGTGCTGCTCGCGCACGCGCTGGCCGCCGGCCCTGGGGTCAACCCGCTGGGCGACGAGGCGCTCGCTGCGCTGCCCGAATGGTCGCGACAGGGTCCCTGCGTGTGACGCGCGTGGCTGCCATCGACTGCGGCACGAACTCGCTGCGGCTGCTCGTCACCGACCTCGATCCGGTGGCGCAGCGCGCCGACGAGCTCGCTCGACGTACGACGATCGTGCGGCTGGGCGAGGACGTGGACCGGACCGGGCGCTTCGCCGACGCCGCCTTGAGACGGACCTTCGCCGCCCTCGACGACTATGCCGCGATGATAAGCGAGCTCGGTGTCGACCGGGTGCGGATGGTGGCCACCTCGGCGGCCCGCGACGTCGACAACCGCGAAGACTTCATCGCCGGCGTGGTGAGCCGGGTAGGAGTCGAACCCGAGGTCATCACCGGTGCCGAGGAGGCAGGGCTCTCCTACGAGGGCACGATGCGCGGTCTGGCCGGGGTCGAGGGGATCGCCGACCCAGTGGTGGTGCTCGACGTCGGAGGCGGCTCGACGGAGCTGGTCACTCGCGGCGCCGGCTCGGGCGATGTCATCAGCCAGTCCCTGGACGTCGGCTCGGTCCGCGTCACCGAGCGATGCCTCCCGAGCGACCCGGCCACCGCCAGTGAGATCGAGGCGGCGACGGCATACGTCACCCGGGCTGTGGCGACCCTCGATCAGGCGTTGACGCGTGCGGGCACTCTGGTGGGTGTGGCTGGTACGACGCGCACCGTGGCGGCGGTCTCGCTCGGGCTGCAGACATACGACCGCGTCCGCCTGCACCTGGTTCGGATCGCTGCGGGGGACATTCGCGCGACCAGGGATCGGCTGCTCGCCATGACGGTCGCGAAGCGCACCGCCATGCCGGTGATGGCTCCCGGTCGGGCCGACGTCATCGGTGGCGGGGCCATCGTGCTCGCCGCCGTTGTCGATCGGCTCCAGGTCGACGAGGTGCTCGTCTCTCGGCACGACATCCTCGACGGCATCGCCTGGTCGCTCGTATGACGGAGCTGGCGCATCCGTTGACAGGGCAGCTGTTCACCAGCCCGGTGACCCCCGGCAGCGATTGGCCCGAGGATGTCGCGGACCGACATACACCCGTCGCACGGACACCGGCCGAGGTGGTCGAGCTGTCCCGTCGCTGCGATGACCTCGCCGAGCTGGACGCCTGCGTCTCGGTCTGCCGGGCCTGCAGCCGGCTGGTCGGTTGGCGCGAGCAGGTGGCAGTGGGGAAGCGCCGCTCGTTTGCCGACCAGCCGTACTGGGGGCGGCCCGCACCCGGCTTCGGCAGCGACACCCCGCGCGTGCTGGTCATCGGGCTGGCGCCCGCGGCGCACGGCGCCAACCGGACCGGGCGGATGTTCACCGGCGACCGGTCAGGCGACTGGTTGTACGCCGCGTTGCACCGGGCCGGCCTCGCCCGCGTCGCCACGAGCGAGCACGCGGGCGACGGACAGCGGCTGGCCCACACCAGGATCCTGGCGGCTGTCCGCTGCGCGCCACCGGCCAACAAGCCGACGCCGCTCGAGCGCGACACCTGCGCAGCCTGGCTTGATGCGGAGCTGCGCTGGGTGCTGAGCAGCGTGCGGGTGGTGGTCTGCTTGGGGTCCTACGGTTGGGAAGCGGCCCTCCGGGGGCTGGCACGGCAGGGCTACGCCACCCCACGGCCGCGCCCACGGTTCGGGCACGGAGCCCGCGTCGAGATCGACGGGCTGACGGTGCTCGGCTGCTTCCACCCCAGCCAGCAGAACACCTTCACGGGCAAGCTCACCGAGCCGATGCTCGACGCCGTGCTCGGCACTGCCGCCCGCGTGGCCGGCATCCCTCCTCCTTCGCGTTGACCCGGCACCTTCTTCGCCTTGGCGCGCCGGGCGCCGGCCGAACTCGAGCTCAGGCGTTAGAAGAGGCCCTTGGGTGGGCGTCCCTCAGGGCAGCGGGACCGCACGCACCCCGAGGTCTGGAGGCTCGCCATGTCCGATTCGTCGCGCCCTGGTTCGAGAGATGGCCTGTGGTGGGTGGTTGGTGTTCTGCTCGCCATCCCCATCATCTTCCCGCTTCTCGTCGGCACGTATGCCAAGGCGGAGCCCACCCTGGCCGGGTTCCCGTTCTTCTTCTGGTATCAGTTCCTCTGGATCGCCATTGCCTCTGCCCTGGTGTTCGTCTGCTTCCAGCTCGTCACTCGCAAGGAACAGCGAGACCAAGACGAGCGGGGTGACCGGTCATGAACGCCGACATCAACTGGGTCGCGCTCAGCATCTTCACGTTCTTCTTCCTGCTGGTGACCGTGCTGGGCTTCATGGCCGCACGGTGGCGACGGGTCGGCGAGTTGGACAACCTCGACGAGTGGGGTCTGGGCGGACGCGGCTTCGGCACGTTCGTCGCCTGGTTCCTGATCGGTGGCGACCTCTACACGGCGTACACGTTCATCGCCGTACCTGCCTTGCTGTACGCCGGGAGCGTGGTCGGCTTCTTCGCCGTGCCCTACACGATCATCGTCTACCCGATCATCTTCATCTTTCTGCCGAGGCTGTGGTCGGTGTCGCACCGGCATCGGTACGTGACGCCCGCCGACTTCGTCCAGGGCCGATATGGCTCGCGCGGACTGTCGCTCGCCGTCGCTTGCACGGGCATCCTGGCGACGATGCCCTACATCGCCTTGCAGCTGGTCGGCATCCAAGTCGTGCTCGAGATCATGGGAATCGGTGGAGGCGAGGACGCCTCGCTGCTGGAGAAGGATCTGCCGCTGCTCATCGCCTTCGCGGTGCTGGCGGCCTACACCTATGCGTCGGGCTTGCGTGCCCCGGCTCTGATCGCGTTCGTGAAGGACACGCTGATCTACCTCGTGATCCTCGTCGCCGTGATCTATCTGCCTGCCGAGCTGGGTGGCTGGGAGAGCATCTTCTCCGCCGCCCAGGACAAGTTCGACGCCGCAAATGAAGCGGCCGTTGAAGCCGGTGGCCAACCCACCGCAGGACTGTTCCCGCCCGAGGCGCTGCACTGGGCCTACGCTTCGCTTGCGCTCGGATCCGCTCTGGCCCTGTTCATGTATCCGCACTCGATCACTGCGGTGTTGTCCACGCGCACCCGCAACGTGATACGCCGCAACGCTGCCCTGCTGCCGGCGTACTCCTTCCTGCTCGGACTGCTCGCGCTGCTGGGATTCGTGGCCATCGCGGCCGGGATCGAGGTCGAGAACGCCCAGCTGGCGATCCCGGCGCTGTTCGACCAGGAGTTCCCGAGCTGGTTCGCAGGCATCGCCTTCTCGGCGATCGCGATCGGAGCACTGGTACCGGCGGCCATCATGTCGATCGCGGCTGCAAATCTGTGGACGCGCAACGTCTACAAGGCCTTCATCAAGCCCGAAGCCACACCGGCGGAGGAGGCTCGGCAGAGCAAGCTGATGTCTCTGGTCGTGAAGTTCGGAGCCTTGGTCTTCGTGCTGGGGCTGCCCACGGACTTCGCCATCAACCTGCAGCTGCTGGGCGGTGTCTGGATCCTGCAGACCATGCCGGCGATCGTCGTGGGGCTCTACACGCGTTGGTTCCACCGCACGGCGCTGCTCGTCGGGTGGGCAGTATCGATGGTCTACGGCACCTGGGTTGCCTACCTGCAACCGACGGCAACCGATCCGGACTCGCACTTCGGCAGCCCGCTGGCGACGATTCCCCTCACCGACACGAAGGGATACATCGGACTGACCGCGCTGGTGGTCAACCTGGTCGTCGCGATCGGGCTGACCCTTGCGTTGCGAGCCGCCAACGTTGCCGACGGCCGCGACGAGACGTCGCCCGACGACTACCGTGCCGATGCGGGTGACGAGGAGGTCGAACCCCTTCCGTCGGTGCCCTGACGCCGTGCCCCGCGTTGCCGCGTCAACAAGTCCACGTTGACCCGTCAACACGTTGTGTGATTCGGGCCATCTCGGGAGCACCATCGGGAATGTGAATCCATTCACAAGCGTTGTACGTTGGTGACGCCCACGGAAGGGGACAAGATGACTGCTCCGCACATCGTGATCGCCGGCGGCGGCTACGTCGGCTTGTACACGGCTCTCGGACTGCAACGACGACTGCGCAAGGGCGAGGCGCGGGTGACGCTGATCGACCCGCGCGCGTCGATGACCTACCAGCCCTTCCTGCCCGAGGCGGCGGCGGGCAACCTCGAGCCTCGACACGTCGTGGTGCCCCTGCGCCGTACGCTGCGCCACACCGACATCCTCACCGCGCGCGTCGTACGCATCGATCATCAGCACCGGCAGCTGACCGTCGCTCCGCCCGAGGGCGACAACTACGACCTCGCGTACGACGAGCTGGTGGTGGCGCTGGGGTCGGTCTCGCGGACGCTGCCGATCCCTGGTCTGCGCGAGCACGGGATGGGTTTCAAGCAGATCGAGGAGGCCATCTCGTTGCGCAACCACGTCATCGATCGGCTGGACCTCGCCGTCTCGACGCTCGACCCCGCGGTGCGCACGGCTGCGCTGACCTTCGTCTTCGTGGGCGGCGGGTACGCCGGAGTCGAGGCTCTGGCCGAGACGGAGGACATGACCCGCTTCGCGACCCGCTACTACGACACGATCAGCGAGTCCGACCTGCGCTTCGTGCTCGTCGAAGCGGCCGACCGGATCCTGCCCGAGGTCGGTGCCGACATGGGCCGTTACACGGTCGACACGCTGCGCAAGCGCGGCATCGAGGTGCGCCTCAACACCATGCTGCAGTCAGCGGAGGACCGCCACATCGTGCTCTCCGACGGCGCAGAGTTTGACGCGGACACGCTGGTGTGGACCGCAGGTGTCAAGGCCAGCCCAGCCGTCTCCGACAGCGACCTGCCGATCGACGACAAGGGCAGAGTCGCAGCGCTTCCCGATCTGAGGGTCGCGGGGGTGGAGCACGCATGGGCCGCCGGAGACAACGCGGCGGTGCCGGATCTCACGAAGCCGGGTCAGTTCACCTCGCCGAGCGCCCAGCACGCCGTACGCCAGGCCAAGCTGCTGGCCAACAACCTGGTGCGCTCGCTGCGGGGCGAGCCCCTCGAGGAGTACCGGCACAGGTACGTCGGCTCCGTCGCCAGCCTCGGCCTCTACAAGGGCGTCGCCCAGGTGTACGGCGTCAAGGTGCGAGGCTTCCCAGCCTGGTTCATGCACCGGACCTACCACATGAGCAGAATGCCGACGTTCAACAAGAAGGTGCGGGTGGTGCTCGACTGGACGCTGGCGCTCTGCTTCCGGCGCGACGTCGTCTCACTCGGCAGCCTGCAGCACCCTCGAGACGACTTCGACCGCGCCAACAGCTGACCCGCACTGCTCGGCGGCCCAACGGATCCGACGATCTCGGGGTCATGACGCCGCGGGCGTCGGGTCCCTTCGGGGGCCGTGGCGCCTAGCATGGGCGACGCACGCCCCCGTAGCCCAATTGGCAGAGGCCGCACCCTTAAAAGGCGCTCAGTGTGGGTTCGAGTCCCACCGGGGGCACCAGCCGCGGCAGCGCTGCGGTTTCTCATGAACTCGTTATGCAGATCGCATGATGGGTGGGTTTGGTCGCTCTCATCACGCCGTATGCTGGAACTGGCTCGGCGACCGCCGTGCCTAGGAGGATGTGACCCCCATGCAGAGTAGTAACCCCATCTTCAACCGGGCTGAGGGTTTCAACGGTCAGGCGGCCGGCACGTACGGCCACCAGAGTTACCCCGCGGGCGGCCAGGGCCACCAGGGCTACGGCCAGGCCCCACCGCCGCCGGTCGACCCGTCGTCGTGGCAGTACCCCACTGCAACCGAGCCGGCGCTCCAGGAGCGTATGACGATCGACTCGGTCGTCAGCCGCACCGCCATCACCCTGTTCGTCATCGTCGCGGCCGCGGCCTTCGCCTGGGTCGCGATCCCAGAGGAGTACATCGGGCTGGCCTGGCTGGTCGGCGCGTTCGGCGGACTCGGTCTGTCGTTCGCCGTGGCGTTCATGCGTACCGTCAGCCCCGCGCTGGTGATCGCGTACGCCGCTTTCGAAGGTGTCTTCCTCGGCGCCGTCAGCGAGTTCTACAACGACGTCGCCGAAGGGGCTGTGGCCGGCGCGGTGCTCGGCACGATCGCTGCCTTCGCAGCCACCCTGGCGGCGTACAAGTTCTTCAACATCCAGGTCACCGCCCGGATGCGCAAGTACGTGACGATCGCGATGCTCGGCTTCTTCGCACTGCTGATGCTCGACCTGATCCTGAGCCTGTTCGGTGACCCGATCGGGTTTGCCGGCTTCGGCCCGCTCGGGCTCGTGATGAGCTTCGTGGGTCTTGGGATCGGCATCTTCATGTTGCTGCTCGACTTCGACATGGTGGAGCGGGGGGTGGCTGCTGGGCTGCCCGAGAACGAGTCGTGGCGCGCGGCCTTCGGCCTCGCCGTCACCCTGATCTGGATCTACATCAACCTGCTGCGGATCTTCGCGATCCTGCAGAGCGACGGCTGATCGAGGATCGCCCAGACACGAGCAATGGCCCCGTCTCCGGGGCCATTGCTATGTCCAGGTCAGGTGAAACTGTCGTGGCGAGTCGGTGCTGGCCGGGGTGCTGCTCGCCCGGCAGGTGTCACTCGAAGGAACGGTGCGCCCGGCGAAGGTCGTGCTCGTGCACGATGGCCGTGGCATGACCGTGCGCCAAGCCGTACTCGTCGCGCAGCCATCGCACGCGGTCCTCGAACCGGACCATGCCGGGTCCTTCGTCGATATGGCCGAACCACTCGTGAAGAGGTCGCCCGGTCGCGTCGGGTATCCGCGCGACCAACATGCGGTGGGTTTCTTCGGAGTGGTGAAGTGCCATGGCTACCTCCGAGCCGTCGAGTCCGGTGAGTCCGTACGTCGAGACTGCCCCAACTCCGAGATCCAAACAAGACCCAGAGGGGCTATCGGCGCGGGTCGGCGCTCGAGGACGGCGCCGCTGCGGGAAGAACCTGACGGGTCAACGGGAAGAACCTGACGGCTCAACCGGCACTGCCTGCGGCTCGGGCTCGATCTCGCCCACGTCGGGGATGGCGTGCCGCCGCCGGTGCCGGAGCAGCACCCAGCGCCCTCGCGGCCCGCGCTCGCCGCCCGCGTCCTCGGCCCGGGACACCTCGGTGCCGGTGCTCTCGGCGGCGGCCACCGCTGCTGCGGCCAAGTTGTAGACACCCTCCCCACGGGACTCCTCGGGCTCTACCGACTCACCGGTCGCGACGCCGACCGCAGCCGCCACCGTGGGCAGCATGGCGGCGGCACAGCTGCGGTATCCGGCCGGCGACGGGTGGAACTGGTCGGGCCCGAAGAGGTCGCTCGGCGATGCGAGGAACTCAGGTCCGAGGATCGTGCCCAGCGAGACACTGCGCCCGCCGGCCTCGACCGTCGCGATCGTCTGCGCCGCCGCCAGTCGCCTGCTCCACAGCCGTGCCACCTGCCGCAGCGGCGGCGCCACCGGGCGAAGCGTGCCAAGATCCGGGCAGGTGCCGACGACGACTTCGCTGCCGGTCCGACGCATCCGCTCGACGGCCTCCTGCAGCCAGCGCACCGAGTGTGAGGGACGCACCTGATGCGTCACGTCGTTGGTGCCGATGATCATCGCGCACACGTCGGGCAGCGAGGCGAGGGCGTGCGGAACCTGGTCCTCCAGGTCGATCGTCTGCGCTCCCACCACCGCGACACAGTGGAGGTAGACGGGACGGTTGGCCAGCTCGGCGAGCCCCGTAGCGAGGAACGCTCCGAACGTCTCCTTGGGGCCGTCGGCGCCGTACCCGGCGGCACCGGAGTCGCCGAGCACGGCCAGCCGGATGGGACGCCCGCGTCGCCAGGCACCGTAGATGCCGCTGGGGTCGGGTACGTCGGATCGAGCCGGTCCGATCCTGCGCCGCGCGAGGAGCGCCTCGGCGAGCAGCACGCCGTACAGCGAGCCTCCCACGACGCCGAGGCCGCCTCCACCGAAGACGGCGGCGGCGGCCAGCTTGCGTGCGGCGTCAGCTCTGCTCATGCACTGCCCTCCGTGATGAACGCGCATCTCCATGGTAGGTCGGCGGCGCAGGGCGCGGACACCGAATTCTCAACCCGGCGTGGTCGGACCGACTCGGCAGGGCGGCTGACGAGCGTGGGGCGTCGGCACCCTAGGCTGGCGCCGTGGACTACGTTGACTCGTTGCTCGATCTGATCGGCAACACCCCTCTGGTCAGGCTCGGACCCACTACCGACGGGGCTCGGCCCACGGTGCTGGCGAAGGTGGAGTACTTCAACCCCGGGGGCTCGGTCAAGGACCGGATCGCCGTACGGATGATCGAGGCGGGTGAGGAGAGCGGGGAGCTCAAGCCGGGCGGCACGATCGTCGAGCCCACGTCGGGCAACACCGGAGTGGGGCTCGCCATGGTCGCGCAGGCCAAGGGCTACCGCTGCGTCTTCGTGTGCCCCGACAAGGTCAGCGAGGACAAGCGCAACGTCCTGACGGCGTACGGCGCCGAGGTCGTCGTCTGCCCGACCGCGGTGGCGCCGGAGCACCCGGACAGCTACTACAACGTCTCCGACCAGCTGGTCCGCGAGATCGAGGGCGCCTGGAAGCCGGACCAGTACTCCAACCAAAACAACCCGCTCAGCCACTACGAGCAGACCGGTCCGGAGCTGTGGCGGCAGACGGAGGGTCGCATCACGCACTTCGTGGCCGGCGTGGGCACGGGCGGCACCATCAGCGGCACCGGTCGGTATCTCAAGGAGGTCTCCGACGGTCGCGTCCAGATCATCGGCGCCGACCCCGAAGGCTCGGTCTACTCGGGCGGATCCGGCCGCCCGTACCTCGTCGAAGGGGTCGGCGAGGACTTCTGGCCGTCGGCGTACGACCGGGACATCGCCGACCGTATCATCGCCGTTTCCGACCGCGACTCCTTCGCGATGACCCGTCGGCTGGCGCGTGAGGAGGCCATGCTGGTCGGCGGCTCGGGAGGGATGGCGGCAGCGGCGGCGGTCAGGCTGGCGCACGAGCTCGACGACCCTGACGCGCTCATCGTGGTGCTGCTCCCGGACGGCGGCCGGGGCTACCTGACCAAGGTCTTCAACGACGAGTGGCTGGCGCAGTACGGCTTCCTCGGCGGTCCGGCCGAGCAGACCGTCGGTGACGTGCTGCGCGGCAAGGGCGGCACCATCCCCGACCTCGTGCACACCCACCCCAACGAGACGATCGCGGAGGCGGTCGCGATCCTCCGGGAGTACGGCGTGTCCCAGATGCCCGTCGTACGCGCCGAGCCGCCGATCATGGCCGCCGAGGTGGCGGGCTCGGTGAGCGAGCGGGCACTGTTGGAGGCGCTGTACGCCGGCACCGCGCACCTGGCCGACCGGGTCGAGGACCACATGGCGCTGCCGCTGCCCTCGATCGGAGCAGGCGAGTCCGCCGGTGCTGCGGTCGAGAAGCTGCACGGCGCCGACGCGTTGCTCGTGCAGGAGGACGGCAAGCCGGTCGGAGTCGTGACCCGGCAGGACTTGCTCGGCTTCATCGCCTCCGCCTAGCCGAGTTGTCAGAACCTGGTTGCTCCATAGGGCAACGAGGTTCTGACAACTCGGGGCGTCAGATGGGGCCGCCTCCGAGGGGCGCCTCGATCTCGTCCAGATGGACCACCTGCTTGCCGCGCTTGCTGAGTCGGCGCTCGATGAACTCGGCCAGCTTGGAGAGTGAGTAGTTGATGATGATGAACACCACGGCGAGGGACAGCCCGACCACGATCGCGTTGTTGAAGTAGACGCTGGCGTAGATGCGCCGCGCGACCCCGATGACGTCGTCCAGCCCGAGGATGAGGCCGAGGGTGGTGTCCTTCAAGGCCACCACGCACTGGCTGATGATGGCCGGCAACATCGCCGTGACGGACTGCGGGATCAGCACGAGCCGCATGACCTGGTTCTTGCGCAGCCCGATGCCGTACGCCGCCTCGGACTGCCCACGCGGCACCGCCAGGACACCTGCTCGGAAGATCTCGGCGAGGACGGCTCCGTTGTACAGCGTCAGGGCGAACACGACACACCAGTACCTGCTGATCGAGTCGCCCACGACGTAGAACGTGGTGAGGATCAGCAGCAGGACGGGGACGGCGCGGAAGAACTCGACGACCGCCCAGCACGGCCACCGGAGCCATCGATGATCGGAAAGCCGGCCGGTGGCGAAGACGGCACCGAAGATCAATGCGAACAGGATCGCCGTCCCTGCCGCCCGGAGATTCACCAGCAGACCTTCGGCCAGGGTCTCGAGGATGTCCGGATCCCAGAGGAACTCGAGCTTGCGCTCGATGAACTGGTCGTTGTCCCAGAGCACCTTGAAGATCCAGCCGAGCACGAGCAGCAGCAGCCCGGTCGAGACGATGCCGATGATGGTGTTGCGGCGACGTGCCTTCGGGCCTGGTACGTCGAACAGGACGCTGCTCATCGCTTCACCGCCAGGCGCCGCTCCAGCACGTTCGCCACGACGGAGATGGCTGCGACGAGCAGGATGTAGAAGAGCACGATGCCGAAGAAGCGGGTCGCGACCTCGTCGGGGAACTGCTCGTTGAGGTTGCGCATCTGGGCCGTCAGCTCAGGCACTCCGAATGCCGCCGCGACCGAGGTGTTCTTGGCCAGCGCGATGTAGATGTTGGCCATCGGCGGGATCACCGCGCGGAAGGCTTGCGGCAACACCACGATGCCGAGTGTCTGGTTGAAGCCCATCCCGATGGATCGGGCCGCCTCGGCCTGTCCGGTCGGCACGGTGTTGACCCCGGACCGCACCGCCTCACAGATGAAGGCGGAGGTGTAGAGCGACAACGCGACGATCGCGAGGGTCTCGAACGCGGTCCGCCCGGCGACCTGTGGACCCCCGGTGACGATGATGATGAAGAGCACGACGAGCGGTGTGTTCCGGAAGATGTTGACGTACGACGTGCCGAACGCCCGGTGGACGATGACGGGTGACACCCGCATCGACCCGAGGATGGTTCCCCACACCGTCGCAATCGCGGCCGACCACAGGAAGAGCTTCACCGTGACCCAGAAGCCGTCAACGATGCGCGGCATCATCTCCTGCAGCGCGCCGAAATCGATCATGGTGCCTTCCCGGGGAGGGGAACAGGCGGTGGGCCCGGGTCATGCCCCGGGCCCATCACCTCCGATGTCACTGGCAGGCGTCCAGCTCCGGCGGCTCCGGCGCCTCGACCCCGGACTCACCGAGGGTCGAGTCGAACGCCTCCTGCCAGGTGCCGTCGTCGTACGACTCCTGGATGGTCTCGTTGAGGAACTCGCACATGGCGGTGTCATCGGGTGGGAAGTAGCCGATGCCGTACCGCTCCTCGCTGAACGGTTCCCCGACGACCTCGAGGTTGTCCGGGTCCTGAGCTGCGTAGCCGAGCAGGATCGCGCCGTCGGTCGTCACGGCGTCGACGTTGCCGTTCTGCAGCTGGGTCACGCACTCGGAGTAGGTGTCGAAGCCGGCCGGGTTGGCGCCGTACTCCTCCTCGACTGTGATGATCGATGTCGAGCCGGTGACGGAGCAGACCCGCTTGCCATCGAGGTCTTCAGGGCCGGCGATGCTGTCGTCGTCGGCGGCGACGAGCAGCTGCTGGCCGGTCACGTAGTACGGTCCCGCCTGGCCGACGATCGCCCGGCGTTCGGGGGTGATCGAGTACGACGCGATCACGATGTCGACCGTGCCGTTCTCGAGGAAGGGCTCGCGGTTGTCGGAGATCGTCTGCTCCCAGGTGATGTCCTCCTCGGCGATGCCCAGGTTGGCGGCGACGATCTTGCCCATCTCGACATCGAAGCCCTCGGGGGTCTCTTCGCCGGGCGGCAGGAAGCCCAGATTGGGCTGGTCGAACTTCACTCCAATGGTGATCTCGCCGGCATCGGCCAGCTCGGCCATCGTCGTCCCGGACTCGAACTCCGGGTTCTCCTCCACCGCGACATCGGTGCCGCCGCCGTCGTCGTCGTCTCCGCAGCCGGCCACGACGAGCGCCAGTACGGCGCACGCCGCGAACGCCGTGAATTTTCGTGATCTCATTCGGACTCCCCTTCGTTGTGACTGCCGGCTCTCACCGGCACAGGTGCTGTTGCCTCAGTGCTTCAGGATCTTGCCGAGGAAGTCCTTGGCTCGATCGGACTTCGGGTTGGTGAAGAACTCCTCGGGGGTCGCCTCCTCCACGATCCGGCCGTCGGACATGAACACGACCCGGTTGGCCGCCGTGCGGGCGAACCCCATCTCATGCGTGACCACCACCATGGTCATGCCGTCCCGCGCGAGCTCGACCATCACGTCGAGCACCTCCTTGATCATCTCGGGATCAAGGGCGGAGGTAGGCTCGTCGAAGAGCATCACCTTCGGCTGCATGGCCAATGCTCGCGCGATGGCGACCCGCTGCTGCTGCCCACCCGACAGCTGTGCCGGGAACTTGTTCGCCTGGTCGGACACTCCCACCCGGTCGAGCAGCTTCTGCGCACGCTCCTTGGCGGCCGCGGACTTCTCCTTGCGCACCTTGACCGGGCCGAGCATCACGTTGTCGACCACGGTCTTGTGCGCAAACAGGTTGAAGGACTGGAAGACCATGCCGACCTCGGCCCGCAGCTGGGCGAGCGCCTTGCCCTCGGCCGGCAGCGGCTCACCATCGAGCGTGATCGTCCCCTTGTCGATGGGTTCGAGGCGGTTGATCGCCCGGCACAGCGTCGACTTCCCCGAGCCGGACGGCCCGATCACCACCACGACCTCGCCGCGTTCGATCGTCAGGTTGATGTCTTGCAGGACGTGCAGCTCCCCAAACCACTTGTCGACGTGGTCGAGGACGACCAGCGGTTCCCCCGGTGAGACGGGGTCGGCGGAGCCTTCGGCTGGTGCGGCCATGACCTGCAACCTAGCGACCCGCGGCGGCGGGCGCCATACCCGTGCACACGGCGAGTCGCGCGATCACGACCCAGCGTGCTGATCGTGTCCGTCCTGTGACACCTGAGCCCGTGACACCTGAGGCGGTGGCCGGTCCCAGCTTGGGCTCGACGAAGGGGGATTGATCGTGTCGCTGCACAGTCTCGCCGTGCTCGCGGGCACGGTCTCAGCCGGAATCTTCGTCGTAGCTATCTGCCGATGCTGCTCAAGGCGTTCCGGACCAAGGACCTGCGGCCCTACAGCGTTGGTCAGCTGGTGATGGCCAACGTCGGCCACGTGGTCTACTCCGCCTACGCGGTGAGCCTGCCGATCGGGCCGATCGCGGGCCTGCACGGCTTCTACGTCGTCAGCACGGCGCTGATGCTGGTCTGATACGTCCGCTACCGACGCCGGCATTGGCACCGTCCGGTAGTCGCGGCGGTGCAGTCGTCGGGTCTTCCACCAGTAGCGCCAGGTGAAGCCGGGCCAGATGGCGACGTTGCGACCGTGCTCGTCGAGGTACCAACTGGCGCAGCCAGAGTTCCACACCGTGTGGTCGAGGGCGCCGCGCACCCTGGTGACGAAGTCGCGTTGTACGTCGTCGCGCACCTCGACGTACCCAGTCTGCTCGAGCAACCCGAGCGCACCCATCACGTGAGCCACCTGAGTCTCGATCATGAAGATCATCGAGCTGTGACCGAGTCCGGTGTTGGGTCCGACCAGCATGAACAGGTTGGGGAATCCGTGCACGGAAACCCCGAGGTAGGCGTTCTCGCCGTCGCGACGCCATTCAGCAGGAAGGCTTCGCCCGTCTCGCCCCGTCACGGGGAGCCGGGTGAGGTTTCCGCTCACGACGAAGCCGGTGGCGTAGACGATCACGTCGGCTGGTCGCTCCACGCCGTCGGCCGCGATCACGCCGGACGCCGTCAGCCCCGTGACGGCCGCCGTCACGAGCTCGACGTCATCGCGCTGCAAGGTCGGGTACCAGTCGCTGGAGATGAGGATGCGCTTGCACCCGATCTGATAGTCGGGCGTCACTCGCGCGGCAAGCACCGGGTCGTGTACCTGGTGGGCGATGTGACGCCGAGCCATCCACTCGGCGCCCCTCATGATCCGCGGGCTGACGGTGAAGCCGAGGACCGCCGCTTCCCGCATCCAGTAGATCAACCAGCGGGAGGCGCGCTGCGCCATCGGTACGTGGGCGAACACCCGCCGCTCCCGCTCGGTCAGGGGGCGGTCGCCGCGTGGGATGACCCACGGCGCGGTGCGTTGGTACACGTCCACCTGGGCGGCCCGGCCCGCGATCTCGGGCACGAGCTGGATGGCGCTGGCACCGGTGCCGACCACGGCGACGCGCTTCCCGGTGAGGTCGACGTCGTCTCGCCATCGTGCCGAGTGGAAGGCGACGCCGGCGTAACTCTCGGTGCCGGGCACGCGAGGCATGCTCGGCTGGTGCAGGGCGCCCACCCCCATCACGAGGGCAGCTGCGACCCAACGCTCCACACCGTCGACCTCGATCCGCCAGACGCCGGCCACCTCGTCGTAACGAGCCGCCGTCACCCGGTGCCGGTAGCGGACGTGGGGCGTGACGCCGTACCGGTCGGCGCATGCGCGCAGGTAGTCCCAGATCTCCTGCTGTGGTGAGAACCTCCGTGACCAACGGGGGTTGGGAGCGAAGGAGTACGAGTAGAGATGGGACTGTACGTCGCAGGCAGCGCCGGGGTAGGTGTTGTCCCGCCAGGTGCCCCCGAGGTCGTCAGCCTGCTCAAGGATCACGAAGTCGTCGCGACCGGACTGCTTCAGCTTGATGCCCATGCAGATGCCTGCGAAGCCGCTGCCGACGACGACGACTTGCCGGTGCTCGATCACTCGCCGAACGTAACACCGCTGGTGGAGCCGGGACGACGGCTCCGCGCTCAAGCCCGGGCGGCCTCGGACTTCACGATTGCCGACAGGAGGTGCATCTCCACGATCCGTCCGTCACGGACCCGGTAGGCGGTGAGCCACTCGACGTTGCGTCGGTACGGCGCGTCCAGCAACCGCCCGTCGTCGTCATGGGAGATGTGCCCGCCGGCGTGGGCACGCACGGCCACCCAGTCGCCGACCTCGACGGTCTCCTGGACGTCGACGTGCCAGTCGGGCCGATCGCGCACCTCCCAGCGATAGAAGTCACGGAGCTTGTCGATGTCGCTGGGCCACCCGGGTCCGCTGGCTCGATAGTCCGGCGCGACCATGTCGTCGACTGCGCTCAGGTCCTTGTCGTTGACGACGCGCTGCAAGTAGCGCCGAATGAGTTGCCCGAGGTCATCGGCCGCCATGCGGACCGATGCTGCCATACCGAGCCGGAGGGCAACATAGATCAAGTAGTTGTCGGAGTGGGCACCTAGGGTTTGGACCATGAGATTCGGTTTCGTGATCCCGTACGCCGACGCGCGCGAGTTCGCCGACCTGGCGGCGCTGGGGGAGCAGCACGGGTGGGACGCGGTGTTCACCTGGGAGTCGCTGTGGGGAGTTGACGCCTGGGTCTCGTTGGCGGCCGCAGCCACGCAGACCCAACGGATCCGGCTCGGCACCCTGCTGACGCCGGTGCCACGGCACAAGCCATGGGACCTCGCGACGAAGGTGCGCACGGTCGACACGCTCAGCGGCGGCCGGGTGATCATGGGCGCCGGGCTGGGAGCGCTGCACGGCGGTTGGACGGCCTTCGAGGCCGACGAGGGGCGGCGTACTCGGGTGGAGAAGCTCGAGGACGGCCTCGCGATCTACGCGGGCCTGATGGAGGGGCAGCCGTTCGGCTACGAAGGCAAGCACTACTCGGCTCAGCCGACCGACTTCATGCTGCCGCCGCCGCCCGTGCAGCGACCTCGGCCGCCGGTCTGGCTGGTGGGAGCTCACATGGTGGGGCGGGAGCGGCAGCCGTCGCTCGCCCGGGCCGCCCGATGGGACGGCCTACTGCCGCAGATCGTGCACGACGAGCAGCGCTCCGACTCGGTCGACATCGCCGACTTCGCCGCTACGGTGGCTCTCGTGCGGGCGCTGCGCGAGGATGCGGGCTTGGCCTGGGACGGCTACGACGTGGTCATCGAGGCCGACAGCAGCGGCGAGTTCGTCACGCTCGAGCCCAACCAGCCCGGCCCGTGGGAGCAGGCCGGTGCGACCTGGTGGGTCGAGAGCTGGTGGAGCCTCGAGGCGGGTGCGGCCGGTCATGCCGAGCTGCGTCGTCGGATCGAGGCCGGCCCGCCGACAGCCTGACCTCCGGCCGAGACGCCACCGTGTTCCCGTCGAGTGGTCATGTTGTTCCGACCGCCGGCCGGGTCGTCACAGCCACTCGCCGAAGGCCAATGGCTCCCGCGTGAAGAGGTAGGTGGCCCAGTTCAGTCTCGTCACCACGCCGCCGTCGGCGCGAGTGATGCGCAGCAGCTCGCCGGCTTCGCGGCCGGACTCGGTGCGGTACACGTCGTCGTCCACTTTGACGAAGATCGACGGCGGTGTGGACTCCGGCATCGCCTCACCGCGTGCCTGCAGACCGCCCTCGACGACGCTGAACGTGAAGGGCTGGCCCTCGGAGAACCAGCGCCCGAGCACGCCGCGCAGCTGCTCGGGCACCTCTCGCCCAGGGGTCCACGGTTCGGGCTCGACCGGCTCGTGCTCGATCGCGTACGTCGCCAGCTCGATCGCAAAGGTCGCGGGCGGCGGCGACGAGGTGGCGTTCATGAGCACCACCCCTCCAGTCCCTGACTCGCGATGCACGAACAGGCCCGAGATGTGCCCTGGCATCCCACCGGTGTGGCCGACAAAGGTCCGGTTGGCCGACCTGCCGAGCATCAGACCCAGGCCCCACGCGAGCTGCCAGCCCTCGAGATCTGCCACGATCTGCGGCTGGCACATCTCCTCCACCGTGTCGGCCGCCAACACCTCCTCCGCGGGCTCGGCGAGGAAGCCCGCCCACGTTGCGAGGTCGCGCGCCGTACTCGCCAACGCCCCAGCCGACGCCAGCGCTTTGATGTCGAGCACCGGCTCGAGCACCGGGACATCGGTGTAGGGCGGCAGGTAGTAGCCCGTGGCGTGTGGTGCCTGCAGGGCAACCGTCGTACGTCGCATCTCCAGCGGATCGAGGATGCGCGCCTGCAGGCTCTGCTGCCACGAGCGACCGTCCACCCGGGCGACGATCTCGCCGAGCATCGAGTAGCACAGGTTCGAGTAGTGGTGCCGATGGTGTGGGCGATGAACCCGCTCCGCCTCGTTCCAGCCCTCGACGAGCTCGACGCGGTCGGGGTAGCGCAGTGTGTCCCAGATGTCGCCGACAGGCTCACGCTGCATGCCGGTCACGTGACTGAGCATCTGCCGCACCGTGATGCCGTGATGGGTGCTCTCGGGGATCAACGCCTCCACGGCGTCGTCGAGAGACAGCTTGCCCTCGTCGCGCAATGCCATGATCAGCACGGCGGTGAAGGTCTTGGTAATCGATGCGATGAGGAACTGGGTGTCACTGTTGAGCTGGCGGTCGGGATGGTCGAGGTCGGCGACGCCGACGGCACTGTCCCACGCCAGGGCGCCGTCGCGGATGACGCCGCCGACGAGTCCGGGAACCCTGCCCGTGCGCTGGCGGTCGAGAAGGATGCGGCGGAGCTCTCGCTGGGAGGTGGGCGCGAAGTCGGTCATGAACCGGACTCTAGCGAGGCCGTCATCAGCCCGACACAGGTCAGTCGCGGATCTCCTCGGGGTGCCTGAAGCCCGTCGGCTTGGCGCGAACGCCGCGGTTCCACAGCCAGGTCAAGACCCACAGCACGACGCCGAGCGCCAGTAGCCATCCGGCCACCTGGTACTGCGCTGAGTCACGGTCGGTCCATGGCCCCACGAGGAATGCACAGCTCAGAGCACCCAGCACCGGGATCAGCGTAGGTGCCCGGAAGTGCTGGTGGCCGACGTCGTCGCGGCGCAGCACCAGGACGACCACGTTGACGATCGTGAAGACGCCGAGCAGCAAGAGTGCCGTCGTGCCACCCAGGGTGACGACCCCATCCTCGCTGATGATGGTGGTGACGGCGATGATGAGCCCGAAGGCGATCAGTGTCGTGAAGATGATGCTGACGTACGGCGTACGCCGGACCGGGTGGACGCGCGACAGTGAGCGCGGAAGCACATCCTCCTTGCCCATGCCGTACAACAGTCGGCTGGCCATCAGCATGTTGATCAGCGCGGAGTTCGCCACCGCGAACATGGCGATGAACGGGAAGATGTCGTCAGCCGGCAGATCGGGTGCTCCGACTTCGACGACGCGCAGCAGTGCTGTGTCCCCGGCCGCTTCGAGTTGGCCGACCGGTACGACGGCCACCGCCGAGATCGCGACCAACACGTAGATCGCACCGGTGATGCCGAGGCCGGTGAACATGACCTTGGGGAAGGTTGTGGACGGCTCCTCGGTCTCCTCGGCCATGTTGACGGAGTCCTCGAAGCCCACCATGGCGAAGAAGGCCAGGGTGGTCGCGGTGGTCACGGCGAGGAAGACGCCCTTGTCCTCCGCGGTCTCGAACATCGTGACGCGTCCGAAGTCGGCCTCTCCCTGGGTCATAGCCCACAGGCCGACCAGGATGACGATCAACAGACCAGACAGCTCGACCAACGTCAGCACCACGTTGGCTTTGACGCTCTCGCCCACGCCACGCAGGTTCACGGCGGCGACCAGCGCCATGAAGGCGAGCGCCGCGATCGTCAACGTGCCCGAGCCCCACTCCTGGTTGAGGCCCTCGCCCAGGAAGCTGGCGAAGGCGTTCGCCGCGGTCGATGCAGAGGTGATGCCGGAGCACATCACGGTGAAGCACACCATGAAGGTCAGGAAGTGGATCCCGAAGGCTCGGTGGGTGTAAAGGGCCGCGCCGGCCGCCTGGGGATACTTCGTCACCAGCTCGAGATACGAGAACGCCGTGATGGTCGCGACGACGAAGGCGACGAGAAACGGCACCCATGCGGCGCCACCGACCTCGGCGGCAACCGAGCCGGTCAGTGCATAGACACCGGTGCCGAGGATGTCGCCGATGATGAAGAGCAACAGCAGCCTCGAGCCCATCACCCGCTTCAGTGCGGGCTGCTGGTGCGCTCGATCAACCGTGGTGTCGGTCATGGTGCGAAGTCCGGTCAGCTGGTGCTGGTCGCTCTTGGCGTCGTATCTGCCGGACCGCGGGAGTTGGTTTCGGCGGGCGCATCGTCGGAGCTCAGCTTGGTCTTGGCTGCCTCGGTGGCCTGCTTCGCGGCGTCGCTGACCTTCTCGGTGACGACAGGTGCGGCCGCCTTGATCGCATCACCGGCGTCGGACACTTTCGTCTGGACGGGCTCGGACTGCCACAGCTCCTGGCTCTTGGTCTTGATCTGCTCGTATCGGGTTCGCCCTGCGCGCGAGCCGAGGACGTAACCGACGCCTACGCCGGTTAGGAAGACAAGCTTGGTCCGCACGGGATACCACTCCTCTGGGTTGGGACGATCATCATGTCAGTACCCACGATGCCGCTGACCATGCAGGGTCGCCAGCCGACTGCGAACCGTAGGACTCCTCGCGGACGACAGTCGCCCCTGCGTCGACCAGCTCGGAAGCCTTCGCCCGGATGAGCCGTGCGCGCTCGGTCAACTCCCAGGGCGGGCTAGCCGCTCAATCGCTCCACCTGTTGGCCTGAGACCTCGGCGAT
The DNA here is from genome assembly GCA_963830495.1 of uncultured Actinomycetota bacterium. Classification (GTDB taxonomy): domain Bacteria; phylum Actinomycetota; class Actinomycetes; order Propionibacteriales; family Nocardioidaceae; genus CAWHMS01. The sequence goes on from CAWHMS010000002.1 coordinate 841,609, forward strand.
AACCTCGAAGTCCTTGTCGACATGAAGTACAGCGAGCCCTGACAGTTCGGCTGTCGCCGCAATGAGGAGGTCTGGTACCGATGGTGCGCGGTGCTGTCCCAGCCGCGCCAGGATGCCTTGCACCTGGATCGCCCGCTGTTCGACGGTGGGAGTGAAGTGGACGATCGGCATGTGCGACACCGGAGGCTGTTCGATGCTCGTCACCCAGTCGGCTCCCGACCGCGCCGAGTATCCGATCTCGAGCATGGTGGGCGTGGTGATGCGGACCAACCCGCGCGTGATGCGCTGTGCCCACTCCTCGCGGTCAGGGGACTGTCCAAGTCTTGCGTAGGCGGACTTGTCGATCAGCCATCCGGCCGTGGCGCTCAGGACCACGCGTCGCGCATGACGTCGTCGTCGAGAAGATCCCGTGACAACTGCGCAGCTCGCTGCAGATCCGTCACGGTGACCTCTCCCATGTCCATCGCGGCCGCCTGGATGATCTGTCGGCGAAGGTACTCACCGCGGGACAACCCAACTCGCGCAGCATGTTGGTCGATGCGGGCTAGGTCCCCCTCGGGAACGTTCCGGATGAGCACATCGGTCATGGTTTCACCTCCGATATCTGATGATATCACCAAGCCCGTTCCCAGCGATGTCGTCTGTGGCTGAAGGTTTCACTACCCCTGCGAGAAGACCTTCAGCCATAGGGACAGAGTTGGTCAGAGCAGGCCGGTCTCGGAGGCGTGCCGGCGTACGGCGTCGCTGTCGGCGGCGAGCACGAAGGGTACGTCGTGAGACCACGCTCCCGACACCTGCTCGACGCGACCGTCGCCCGGGTTGAGCCGAACCTCACGGATGTACACGGCGAGGATCCGGTCGGGATAGGCCCGGACGATGTTGGCATAGATCGCGGGATCCGTCTCGCCGGAGTCGCCGATCAGGACAAACGGGAGCTTCGGGTGCAGGTCGAGGATCTCCCGGATGCGGCCGGTCTTCTGCTCACGCCCGGCGCGGGTCCCGAGCAGGTCGCGCAACAGGATCGGGCCCATCGGGAACTGCCGATGCCGCAAAAACGCCGTCAGGAAGCCGTGCAGGTTCCACGGACTCGACGAGACGTAGAAGACCGGGTTGTCCCCGGCGGCGAGGTCGCGGTAGAGCTCAGGCGCTCCAGGGAAGGCGGTCCGCGTCAAGGCTGACCCGGTGAGCGTCTGCCGGACCATCCTGCTGATCCGCTGGACGCCGGTCTCGAGGATCGTGTCGTCGATGTCGGAGACGATCCCGAACCTGGCGCCGGGGCCAGGAACGCGCACCTCGAGCCGGGTGGTCTGCGAGTCGGTGAGCCCGCGATAGCGGTCGCCGAGCTCCACGGTCCCGCTGGTCCATGGGCTCTCGAGCGCGTCGGGCTGTGGATGGAGCCAGGTGCGGAAGTAGCCTTCGGCGTCGGTGGTGGCCTCGACCGCCTCGCCGGCCACCGTGATCCGCAGCGGGACCCCCGGCAGCTCGTCGGTCACGAAGTGCCGCAGCGTACGGCGTACGGCGGCGACGACCCCCTCGCCCTCGACCGCGTCCGAGGGCGGCGGGTTGTCGAGGACCCGCCCACGTACCACGACCCCCGTGGCGCCTCCGTGCCCGAGGTAGGGCTCGATGCGGAAGTCGGCAGGCGGACTGGTGCCTGCCCGGCGTAGCCGCGCCGCGTCCCACCTGCGCTCGAGGCTGACGACCCAGTGCCGCGCACCCATGCCGATCAGGCGGTCGAACGGTCAGTCGACACAAAGGCAGAACGGATGGCCGGCCGGGTCGAGGAAGACCCGGAAGGTCTTACCCGGTTGGATCTCCGCCTTGGTGCCACCGAGCTCGGCCACCACCGCCTCCCCCTGGTCGAGATCCTCGACCATCAGGTCGAGGTGCATCTGCTGCGGAGCCCGTTGGCCCGGCCATGCGGGCGGTTGATAGCCCTCCACCTGCTGGAAGGAGATGCAGTCACTTCGGTCGGCAGGCCGGATCTCCGCCCAGCCGTCGTCGATGCTGACCTTCCAGTCGAGCAGGGCGCCGTAGAACGTCGCGGACGCACCGGCGTCCGGGCAGTCGATCACCAGCCCCGGGAATCGTGCGATAGCCATGTCGGCACGCTAGCCCAGCCCACCGACAGCGGATTCCGGGACCCACTGGGGACCCACCCTGGAGGAACCGCGAACCGATTCCGCCTATCACGGCGTCTCGGGGCGACCCGACGAAATGGTGGAGGCTTGCTTCGCGGTTCTCCCTCGTGGGCACGCCGGCGGCCCGGCGAGACCTCGATACGGCAACCGGTGCCCGGTTATCCGAGTTCCGGGCAGCAGCATCAGGCCGGGACCGGGATCCCGGTCGCGCTGTGGCAGCGGTAGCCCATCGGGTTCTTGTAAAGGTACTGCTGGTGGTAGTCCTCGGCGTAGTAGTACGTCGGCGCCGGGGCGATCTCGGTCGTGATCGGGCCGTAGCCGGCCGCGGCGAGCACGGGCGCGTACGCCTCCGTGAGCTCACGCGCCACCTTCTCCTGCTCGTCGGTCGTGACGTAGATGGCCGACCGGTACTGCGTGCCGATGTCATTGCCCTGCCGCATCCCCTGGGTCGGGTCGTGGTAGCCGTAGAACGCTCGCACCAGCTCGGCGTACTCGACCTTGGCCGGGTCGTAGACCACGCGCACCGCCTCGGTGTGCCCCGTGCGGCCGCTGCAGACTTCCTCGTAGGTGGGGTGGGGGGTGGCGCCGCCGGCGTACCCCACCGATGTCGACCAGACTCCGGGCAGCCGCCAGAAGATCTCCTCGGCACCCCAGAAGCAGCCGAGTCCGAAGATCGCCACTTCGTGGCCGGCGGGCACCTCACCTTCGAGCGGCGTGTGCAGGACCTCGTGCTCGGCGGGTACGGCGAACGGCCGTGTCTCGCGTCCGCGGAGCGCGTGGTCGGCGTCGGGGAGCTGGGTCTTGCTGCGGCCGAAGATCATGTGTCCAGTCTGACAGCGCGGGCAAGTCGGACCACCCGAGTTGGTTCGGTAAGCCTTACCTAAGTAGCATGCGGATGCTGAGCTTCCCCAGGTTGAGGAGACCCGATGCGACTGCGCCTGACTGCGCTGGCGGCGCTGCCCCTGCTCATGGCGGGGCTGGCCGCGTGTGGCGACGACGACGCGGACAAGCTGATCATCTACTCCGGGCGGAGTGAGGAGCTGGTGGGGCCGCTGCTCGACCAGCTCGACGACGAGGTCGACGTCGACGTCGAGGTGCGGTACGCCGAGTCGGCCGAGCTGGCGGCGCAGCTACTCGAAGAAGGAGACGCCACGGAAGCGGATCTCTTCTTCAGCCAGGACGCCGGAGCGCTCGGCGCGCTGGCAGCGGAGGGTCGGCTGGCCGAGCTCGACCAGTCGGTGTTGTCCCGGGTCGACGACAAGTACCAGGACGATCGCGGCCAGTGGGTTGCGACCTCGGCACGCGCCCGCGTGGTCGTCTACAACCCTGACCTGGCGCCGGAGGTCACGTCGTTCGACGAGGTCGACGACGTGCTCGACGAGAAGTACGCCGGCGAGATCGGCGTCGCGCCGACCAACGCGAGCTTCCAGGCCTTCGTCACCGCGCTCCGCGTGGAGCGCGGCGAGGCGGCGGCCCGCCAGTGGCTGGAAGACCTGCAGGCGCTGGACGTGCAGATCTACGAGAACAACATCGACATCCTCGACGCCGTGGATGCCGGCGAGATCTCGCTCGGGCTGATCAACCACTACTACTGGTTCGAGAAGGTCGCCGAGGAGGGCGAGGACGGCGTCACCGCCCAGATCCACTACCTGGGCAGTGACGACCCGGGCGCCCTGATCAACGTGGCCGGCGTCGGCGTCATCAACGGCACCAACCAGCAGGAAGCCGCCGAGCAGACGGTGGCCTTCCTGCTCTCCGACGAGGCCCAGCAGTACTTCGCCGACAGCACCGCCGAGTACCCGGTCGTCGACGGCATCACCAGCACCGAGCACGACATCGTGCCACTCGACGAGCTGCAAGGGGACCAGATCGACCTCAACTCACTCGCCAGCCTCGAGGAGACGCTGGCCCTGCTCGAAGAGGTGGGCCTCACCTGAGCACCACCACAGCAGCGCGGACCGAACCGGGGCTCAACGGCCGAGCGCCCGGCGATGCCGCCCCGCCCAGCGGCCCGCACTATCGCGGCCCGCGGCCGCCGACCTCGCTGCTCGTGCCCGCGGTCGTGGTGGCGGCGGCAGCGCTCGTCCCGCTGATCTACCTGGTGATCCGCGGCTTCGAGAACGGTGCCGGAGAGGTCGCCGACATCCTCTTCCGGGCTCGCACCTTCTGGCTCGTCGTGCGGAGCCTGGTGCTGGCCGGCACGGTGACGGCGCTGTGCGTCGTCGTCGGCGTCGGGCTCGCGGTGCTCGTCACCCGCACGGATCTGCCGGGCCGTCGCTTCTGGGCGGTGGTCGCGGCGCTCCCGCTGGCGATGCCGAGCTACGTCGCCGCCTTCGCCTGGCTCGCGTTGACCCGGGAGGCGGCGAGCGTCGTGGGGCTGGTCATCGTGCTGACCGCCTGCACCTATCCGTATGTCTACCTCCCCGTCGCAGCGGCGCTGGCCCGGACCGATCCGGCCCTGGAGGACGTCGCTCGCTCGCTCGGTCGCGGTCGACTGCGCACCCTCGTCTCGGTGACGTTGCGCCAGGTCCGGCCGGCCATCGCGTCCGGAGCGTTGCTCGTCGCCCTGTATGTGCTGAGCGACTTCGGCGCTCCCTCGATCCTGCGGTACGACGTCTTCACCCGGGTCATCTACCAGTCCTACCGCGCGTCGTTCGACCGGACGCCGGCCGCCGTGCTGTCCATGGTGCTGATCGCCATCACCTTGGTGATCACCATCGGGGAGCAGCGCAGCCGGGGCCGGGCCGAGCATGCGCGGCTCGGCGCCGGAGTTTCGCGCAAGCCGATGGTCTACTCACTCGGACGGTGGCGGTGGGTCGCGCCGCTCGCTCCGGCGTCGGTCGCTCTCGTGGCGCTGGGCGTGCCCGCGGTGAGCCTCGGCTACTGGATGTGGCGTGGCCAGACGACCGGGGTCGACGTGGACCGGTTGCTCTCCGCGACGCTGGCGACGATCGGGGTCGCGGCGGCGGCCGCGGTGGTGACGACCTTGTGCGCCCTTCCCCTTGGCGTCCTGGCCGCCAGGTACCGGAGCCCGTCGGTGCGGGGGCTGGAGAACTCGGCGTACGCGGCGCACGCCTTGCCGGGCATCGTGGTCGCGCTGGCGCTGGTGTTCTTCGGCATCCGCTTCGCCGAGCCGTTCTACCAGGAGCTGCCGCTGCTGGTGGCGGCGTATGTCGTGCTGTTCCTCCCGCTCGCGGTCGGCGCCGTACGCAGCGCGGTCGCGCAGTCGTCGCGGAAGGGCGAGGACGTCGCCCGCTCGCTCGGTTACGGACCGCTCCAGGTGATGCGCAAGGTCACCCTGCCGCTGAGCGGCCCAGGGGTCGCCGCCGGCGCAGCGATGGTGTGGCTCACCTGCATGAAGGAGCTGCCGGCCACCCTGCTGCTGCATCCGACCGGCATGGACACGCTCGCCACCCGATTGTGGAGCGAGACCGGGGTGCGCTCCTTCGGCGCCGCGGCGCCGTACGCGATCATGCTCGTGGTGATCGCGATGATCCCGGCTTGGTGGTTGGGTGTGTACGGCGGACGCGCCGGGCGCGAGGAGATGCCACATGAGTGACCTGGTCGTGCGAGGGCTGCAGAAGTCCTTCGGCGCCACCGCAGTGCTGCGTGGCGTCGATCTCCAGGTGCCGGCCGGATCCATCACCGCCGTGCTGGGGCCCTCCGGGTGCGGCAAGACGACGTTGCTGCGGCTGCTGGCCGGCTTCGACCGGCCCGACGCCGGCGAGATCGCGCTGGGCGGCCGGGCGGTGACGGGCCCGCGCACCTTCGTGGCACCGGAGAAGCGTCGGGTCGGCATGGTGCCGCAGGAGGGCGCCCTGTTCGGCCATCTGGACGTGGCGGGCAACGTGGGGTTCGGGCTGCGGCGCGGCGACGCTCGAAGGCGGGAACGGATCACGGAGCTGCTCGAGATCGTCGGTCTCAGCCACTACGAGCGCCGGATGCCCGCCGAGCTCTCCGGCGGGCAGCAACAGCGGGTCGCCCTGGCGCGAGCCCTCGCACCGAACCCGGCGATCGTGCTGCTGGACGAGCCTTTCTCCGCCCTCGATGCGGGCCTCCGGGCCAGCGTCCGGGCCGACGTGGTCGCGGCGCTTCGGGCGACCGACGCCACCGCCATCCTCGTCACGCACGACCAGGAGGAGGCGCTCAGCACTGCCGACCAGGTGGCCGTGCTGACGGGTGGGCACGTGGTGCAGGCGGCCAGCCCGCGCGAGCTCTACTGGCACCCTGTCGACGCCGACGTCGCGGCCTTCGTGGGGGAGGCCAACATGCTCACCGGCTCGGTCGTCGACGGCACCTTGCGCACGGAGCTCGGAGACCTGGGACTGGTGCGCTCGGCCCGGCCGCTCGTGGCCGGCACGATCGGCGACACGCTCGTGCGCCCGGAGCAGCTGCGGCTGGGGGCGAAGGGCGTGCCCGCGAAGGTGACCGATACGGAGTTCTACGGTCACGACGCCGTCGTACAGGTCGACCTCGGTGGTCGCCGGCTTCGTGCCCGGACCCAGGGCTTCCTACCGGGCGTCGGCGAGGAAGTGCACGTCGAGCGTGGTCGGCCCGGTCACGTTCTTCCCGCGCCCCTAGGCTTGCCGGCATGAATCCCCACGACGATCTCGGTTTCGAGACCCTCGCGATCCACGCCGGCCAGCCGGCCGACCCGCGCACCGGCGCCGTGATGACACCCATCTACGCCACCAGCACCTACCTCCAGGACGGCGTCGGCGGGCTGCGGGAGGGCTACGAGTACTCGCGCACCGCCAACCCGACGCGGCGAGCCCTCGAGGACTGCCTCGCAGCGCTCGAGCAGGGGGCACGGGGAGTGTCCTTCGCCTCCGGCATGGCCGCCGAGGACGCGCTGCTGCGGGTCGTGTGCAGCCCGGGCGATCACGTGGTCATCCCTGGCGACGCGTACGGCGGCACCTACCGCCTCTTCAAGCAGGTTTTCGAGCCGTGGGGGCTGGAGCACAGCCCCGCCACCGGCCACGAGACGGAGGCGGTCGAGGCCGCGATCGTGCCCGGGCGCACCCGGGTCGTGTGGATCGAGACGCCGAGCAACCCGTTCCTGGGCATCTCCGACCTCACTGCGCTGGCAGAGTTGACGCACGAGGCGGGGGCGATCCTCGTCGTGGACAACACGTTCGCGACGCCGTATCTGCAACAGCCCCTCGCGCTCGGTGCGGACGTGGTGGTGCACTCGACGACCAAGTACGCCGGCGGGCACAGCGACGTGATCGGCGGTGCGATCGTGACGGCGGACGCCGACCTGGGAGCGCGCCTCGCCACGTTCCAGAACTCGACCGGCGCGGTGCCGGGACCCTTCGACGCCTTCCTCACGCTGCGGGGTCTCAAGACCCTGGCGGTGCGGATGGATCGGCACTGTAGCAACGCGGAGCGGGTCGCCGACTTCTTGGCCGGACACGACGCCGTCAGTGAGGTCTTCTATCCCGGGCTGCCCGCCCACCCAGGACATGACCTGGCTGCCAAGCAGATGAAGGCCTTCGGCGGCATGGTCTCCTTCCGGTTGGCAGCCGGGAGGGCCGCAGCGCTCGACGTGTGCAACCGCGCCCAGGTGTTCACGCTCGCCGAGTCGCTCGGTGGGGTCGAGTCGCTCATCGAGCTGCCGGCGACCATGACGCATGCCTCGGTGGCCGGCTCGCCGCTCGAGGTGCCTGCCGACCTGGTGCGGCTCTCGGTCGGCATCGAGACAGCCGACGATCTGGTGGGCGATCTGCAGCAGGCTCTCGCCGACTGACCGGCCATCCGCCATGGACCTCGCCTACTGCGTCGACTTCGGATCGACGTTCACCAAGGCTGCGCTGGTCGACGTCACCTCCGGGGAGCTGATGGGCACCGCCTCTCATCCGACGACGATCGACACCGACGTGCTCGACGGCTGGGATGCCGTGCGGCGCGCTCTGGAGGCGGATCACGGCGCTGTCGAGCGACAGGTGCTGGCGTGCTCATCGGCCGGCGGCGGGCTGCGGATCGGGGTGGTCGGCAACGAGGAGCTGGTGACCGCCGAGGCCGGTCGCCGGGTGGCGCTGTCGAGCGGCGGCAGGGTCGTCGCCGTGTCGTCGGGTGCGCTCGACGTCGAGGAGCTGCAGGCGGCGGCCCCGGACGTCGTACTGCTCGTCGGCGGCACGGACGGCGGCAACGCGGAAGTGCTGCTGCGCAACGCCCGAGCGCTGGCTGATGACCGCTGGTCCACGCCGGTGGTGCTGGCCGGCAACACCGAGGCGAGTGCCGAGGTGGCAGAGCTGCTCGTGCAGGCGGGTACGCCGGTCGAGGTGACCGACAACGTGGTGCCACAGATCGGCGTGCTGCGTCCGCACGGGGCGCGGCTCGCGATCAGGGCGGTGTTTCTCCGGCATGTGATCGGTGGCAAGCACCTCTCGAAGCGAACCGACTTCCAGGCGATGGTGCAGGGCGCCACCCCGGACGTGGTGCTCACGGCGGTGGAGCTGTTGGCCTTCGGCCTCGGTCCGGACCGCCCTGGTGCCGGCGACGTGGTGGTCGTCGACGTCGGCGGTGCTACGACCGACGTGCACTCGGTCGTCGAGCTGGATCCGGAGGACGCAGGCCTGGCGCGAGAGGTCGTGGCCACGGTGCCGGTGAGCCGGACGGTCGAGGGCGACCTGGGCATGCGGTGGAGCGCCGTACCCACGGTCGAGGCGGCGAGCGACGCCGGGATCGAGGTCCGGGCGGGCTTGGCCGACGCGGCCGAGCGACGGCGGTCAGAGCCGGGCTGGGTGCCGAGGTCGGCGGCGGACCAGCGGGACGACCTGAGCATCGCCTCGGCAGCGGTGGCGCTCGCGCTGCGCCGGCATGCCGGTCGTCAGCGGGTGGTCTTCAGCCCCGACGGCAAGCTGGTCGAGCGCAGCGGCAAGGATCTGCGCGAGGTGCACCTGCTGGTCGGCTCGGGCGGTGTGCTGAGGCATGCCGACTCGGCGGCCGCCGCCAGCGTGCTCGCGGCCGGGACCGGCGACCACGTCGCCGGCGGCTGGCTGGTGCCGCGAGACCCACGAGTCGTCATCGACCACGACTACGTGCTCGCTGCCGCCGGACTCCTCGCCCCTGAGCACCCCGTGGCGGCGTACCGCCTGCTGCGGCGTCTGGGCAGCTGACCACCACGGCGACGGCCCCGGGGCAGGTGCCGAAGGCTGCCGCCTATCCTCAGGCGCATGACGAGTTCCGATGTCGTGCCCCTGGTGACCCTCGCCGACATCGAGGCGGCGGTCGACGTGCTTCGCGGCACCGCCGTGGTCACCCCGATGGAGGAGTCGCGCTGGCTGAGCACACTGACGGGCGGACCTGTCGCGCTCAAGTGCGAGAACCTGCAGCGGACCGGCTCGTTCAAGATCCGCGGTGCCTACCTGCGCATCTCCCGCCTCAGCGAGGAGGAACGAGCCCGCGGAGTGGTCGCCGCCAGCGCCGGCAACCACGCCCAGGGAGTGGCCCTCGCGGCCAGGCTGCTCGGCACCAAGGCGACGGTGTTCATGCCGGCCGGGGCACCCATTCCCAAGGAGAAGGCCACCCGGGGCTACGGCGCCCACGTCGAGTTCTCCGGTACGACCATCGACGAGGCGCTGGTGTCAGCCCGAGCGTTCAGCGCGGAGACCGGTGCCGTGCTCATCCACCCCTTCGACCACCTCGACATCGTGACAGGGCAAGGCACGTGTGGCCTGGAGATCCTCGACCAGTGCCCTGGCGTGGAGACCGTCGTGGTGCCGACCGGAGGCGGCGGATTCCTGGCCGGTGTGGCGACGGCGCTGAAGCTGAAGCGCCCCGACATCCGGGTGATCGGGGTGCAGGCCGAGGATGCCGCCGCCTTCCCTGACTCGCTGACGGCGGGACACCCGGTGCCGCTGGGGCGGATGGCAACGATGGCCGACGGCATCGCAGTCGGGTGCCCCGGCGACGTACCCTTCGCGGCCGTCCAGAAGTACGTCGACGAGGTGCGCACGGTCAGCGAGGAGTCACTGTCGACGGCGCTGCTGGCGCTGCTCGAGCGGGCCAAGGTCGTGGTCGAGCCTGCCGGTGCGGCTGCTGTCGCGGCCATCATGGACAGGCCCGACGACTTCACGGGTACGACGGTCGCCGTGCTCTCCGGCGGCAACATCGACCCGTTGCTGCTGATGCGCGTGATCCGGCACGGCATGGCGGCAGCCGGCCGTTACCTCGTCTTCAAGGTGCGAATCCCGGACGCGCCCGGCGCACTCGCCCGCCTACTCGGTCTGCTGGGCGAGGCCGACGCCAACGTGCTCGACGTCGTGCACGAGCGCACCTCCGCCCGCCTGCACCTGGACGAGGTCGAGGTCGCGCTGCAACTCGAGACCCGCGGACCCGCCCATGCGCAGAAGGTGCTGGCGGCGCTGCGCACCGCCGGCTATTACGTGACAGGTCTCGGCGGGCTCAGCGGGCCGGGCTGAGCCCGCCGCGTCAGCCGGTGAAGGGTTGCGCGTCGACGACCTCGACGAGGATCTCCTTGCCGTTGGGCGCCTCGAACGACGCCGTCTGCCCCGGCTGCTTGCCCAGGATCGCCGAACCCATCGGCGACTGCGGCGAGTAGACATCCATCTCGACGCTGTCGTCCAACGACAGCACCTCGCGAGCACCGAGCAGGAACGTCTGCGTGGCGCTGTCTCCAGCGAACTTCACCGTGACCTGCATGCCGGCTTCGACGACGCCGCTGTTGGCCGGCGTCTCGCCCACCTGCGCACGACTCAGCATGGTCTCCAGCTGCAGGATGCGCGCCTCGGCCTTGCTCTGCTCCTCGCGGGCGGCGTGGTAGCCGCCGTTCTCCCGGAGGTCACCTTCCTCGCGAGCCTCGGCAATGCGCTGCGAGATCTCGGCTCGGTTCGGGCCCTTGAGGTTCTCGAGCTCGTCGACGAGCCGGTCGTACGCCTCCTGGGTGAGCCAGATGGCGGTCTCAGCGGGCTGCTGTGTCGTCACTGGTGGTGCTCCTAGCGTGCGGGCATGCTCGACTTCGGCATGTCCAATCGGGAAAGAACGAGGTTAGCAAGGTTCGCGAAGGGACCCGAATCAGTTGCGCGATCCCGGCTCGCCCTGGAGTGGGTCAGTCGCAGCCGGTCAGCTTGACCGACAGGGCTTCGCGCTCCGTCCGGACCGTGGCCGTGACGCGCTGCTCACCGGTCTCGCCGGCGGGGATCCGTACCGCCGTCTCGCCCACGACGCCGGAGTCGTCGGCTTGCGCGACCAGGGTGCAGGTGACCGTGTCCTCCGTGTCGCGGTGCACCAGCAGCTCGACCTCTACCTCGCTGCCGGAGACGACCTCCCAGCCGAGCAGCTCGGCCTCCACGTCGGGATCGGACGCCCAGGCGGCCCAGACCAGCCAGACCAGCGCCGCGACCACCAGGACGGCCAGGACAGCCCTGAGGCGGCTGCGATGCCCGGGCGGGCGGACGCCGTACCGCTCGGCCAGCAGCCGCTCGGAGTCGGCGGACGGGCTGGGACTGGTCACGTCGGAATGCTCCCGGCTCGGCAGTGTTGTGCTGGGTGAGGTGCCGGACGCTTCGGGTCCGGCCTGCTGCGATCATTGTCCCCTGTGCCGAGATCGACCGACACACCAGTGAGGTGACATCCGTGACCGAGGGCCTGCGCCTCATGCACGTCCATGCTCATCCTGACGACGAGTCCAGCAAGGGAGCGGCGTCGACGGCGAAGTACGTGACCGAAGGCGTCGACGTGCACGTCGTCACCTGCACCGGCGGGGAGCGTGGCTCGATCCTCAACCCGAACATGGACCGCCCGGACGTGCTGGCCAACATCGGTGAGATCCGCCGGCAGGAGATGGATCGAGCCCGCGAGATCCTGGGCATCAAGCAGGACTGGCTGGGATTCGTCGACTCGGGCTTCCCCGAGGGGGACCCGCCGCCGCCGCTGCCCGACGGCTGCTTCGCCCGGGTGCCAGTCGAGGAGGCGGCAGAGCCGTTGGTGCGGCTCATCCGGTCGTTTCGGCCGCACGTCATGACGACGTACGACGAGAACGGCGGCTACCCGCACCCGGACCACGTCCGCTGCCACGAGGTCAGCGTGGCTGCCTTCGACGCCGCCGGTGACCCCCGGCGGTACCCCGACTCCGGACCGCCCTGGCAGCCGCTCAAGCTCTACTACCACCACAGCTTCCACCGAGAGCGCACCAAAGCGCTGCACGATGCCATGATCGCCCGCGGGATGGAGTCTCCGTACGAGGAGTGGCTCAAGGACTGGAAGCCCGATCCCGAGCACGCAGCCCGGATCACGACCCGGGTGCCGTGCGCGGAGTACTTCCCGGTCCGCGACAGAGCGCTGCTGGCGCATGCGACCCAGATCGACCCCGAGGGACCGTGGTTCGCGGTTCCGCTCGCCGTGCATCAACAGACGTGGCCGACCGAGGACTTCGAGCTGGTGAGGTCCCTGGTGCCGCGCGAGCTGCCTGAGGACGACCTCTTTGCCGGTGTGCGTGCCCTGGCTGCGGCGTACGACGGCCGGCGCGAGACGATATCGGCATGATCGCCACGCTGTCTCTGGCCGCGGCCTACGACCCCGACGACATCAAGCCGGGCTGGATCGCGCTGGGCATCGTGGTCGCCCTGGCCGTCGCCACCTATCTGTTGTGGCGCAACATGAACACCCAGCTGCGCCGGATCGACGTACCCACCAGAGGCCGAGTTGGCCGAGCGAGACGGGCGCGACGGACGGGACGCACCGGGCGGACGAGACGGGATGAGTGCCGGTCCGGGGGACGGCGTCGGCGAAGGCAGGACGTCGCGAGGCGGCGACGGGCCCGACCGGCCTGACGAGGGCAGCTCCACGGCCTGAGCGGGACTTCCGGCTGGCCCGCCCTCATGAGCAAGTCGAGTCGACCCCCCACTGGGAGGATGGCACTCCGATGCAACGGCTTCAGGTCTGCTGCGGGCAACTAGGATCTGACTGTGTCGGAGCTGATCGACAAGCCGCAGACGGTCGAGGACGCCCTCGCAACGAGGGTGGAGGACCGACGGGGTTCGGGGTCGCCGTGGGCGGAGGCGTTGCGCGAGCTTGGGGCGGTAGACCGGGCGATGTACGACGCCGTTGCCGTGACCCCCACGCCGCACCTGGACGATGCTTTTCGCCAGCTTTCGAAGGCCGCGAACTACTCGCGTCTGTGGCTTGTCATGGCTGCAGCGATCGCTACTGTCGGGGGGAGACGTGGGCGGCTGGTGGCGCTCGAGGGGGTCCTGGCGATCGGAGCCACGTCCGCCGCCGTCAATTTGGGCATCAAGCCCTTGGCGCGTCGTCGGCGTCCGGATCGGCCTGAGGCTGCCCAGTTCGAGGCCCGTGTGGTCCCGATGCCGGAGTCCACGTCCTTCCCGTCCGGCCACGCCGCGTCGGCATTTGCCTTCGCCTACGCGGTGGGGCGCCACTACCCGGGGGTTGCCGTGCCGATCCGACTGCTTGCCAGCGGGGTGGCATATTCAAGAGTCCACACCGGCGTGCACTACCCGGGGGATGTGGTGCTCGGCTCGGTCATCGGAGCAGGAACGGCGGCTATGGTGGCGGGCGTCTGCGACCGCGCATATCGCTCGCCACGGTCTGGACGCGGCGTGCCCAGCCGACTGCTCTGAGTCTGCCGTCGATCGGCCGGAAGCGGCTCCTCAGTGGCTCGCCGGGGACTGGCGGGCTGACGGTGAGGCGCCAGGATGTCGGGACGAGATCCGCGCTCGAAGAATCCCTGGCCGGATGGTGAACCGCAGTGACGGCGCACTCAGCACGACCGCCTCACCATCGATGCCTGCGTGCACTGGCGAGGGGGATGAAACCTCGAAGACTGGTGCGCTCCAGGCGCGTCCGGGTGGGTGCCCGTCGCCGGGTGTGTCGAGAACGAGGATGCCCAGGTTGCCGCTGTCGAGCGAAGGTCGGGTGCCGGGGACTGGACTGTCCAGCGCATAGGGGTTGTTCGAGACCAGCACGACAGCGAGGTGACCGTGTTCACGCCCTGCATCGTCGACGAGGCGCAGCGCTGGCTTCTCTCCACTGGGGCCAAGCACCCTTTCCGCCGTCTCCACAAGGGTGCGGACCTTGGCGTCGCGATAGGCCGAGTGTCTGACCGCCTCGCCGTAGATCCCGAGTGAGACGTTGTTCAGAAAGGCCCGGCCGTTGACTTCGGCCAGGTCGATCCGGCGCTCGAACCCGTCGCTGAACGCGTCGAGCGCGCCCGCCACGTCGTGCCGGTCCACCCCGAGGTCGAGCGCGAAGTGGTTGCGTGTCCCGGCCGGGACGCAGATGAACGGGAGCCCGTGCGCGGCGGCGGCTGCCGCGACGACCGCAAGCGACCCGTCGCCGCCGGCCATCCCTAGCGCATCCGCACCACGTGCGACTGCCTGGTCGACGAGTGTCGCCAGGCTTTGGCCCGGGTCGAGGACGACCACCTCGATCCCGCGATCGCGTGCCCTCTCCACGACCCCCGCGCGCCTTGCCGCGCCCCCACCCGACCGTTGATTGACGAACAACACCGGCTGTCGAGGGGGGTCGACAGGGCTCCAGCCATATCGGATCAACGTTCGCTTGGACGGACGCCTCATCCCGGGAGCTGACATGTGAAGGCCCCTCTCACCTGGTCACGCTACTTCTGGTCCGTCGCGGCAGCGTGGATCTCCCTGGTGAGATCGAGGATCTCGTTGGACAGCCGGAGCAGCCGTTCGTTCTGTTGCTCCTCGTCCTGGACCGTCTGCCACTGCTGGTTTGCGATCACTTGACGTTTCTCGTCGGCACGGTGCTGGCTGATCATCACGAATGTCGACAGGAAGATGGCTTCGAGCGAAACGATCATCGTCAGCAGGCCGAAGGGATAGTCCTCGACTCCGGGGACGATCCACAGGCCGAACCAGATGCAGTGGATGTAGACGAACCTCATCGAGCCGGCGAACCGCGTGATCTGGTCGGCAACCCCCGGTTCTCCCGGCGCTTGCTTGCGTTCTTGGAGATGTCGCAGCAGCGCCGGGTTGTCCGGTGCCGGTGGGGAGGGTGCCACCTCGGGGGCCCCATGGCTCGGCGCCCATCGCGTGCCGGCGCTGATCGGTTGAAGACCGTGGCGTCGCGGAGAGCGCTGGTAGTACTGGCCGCCCGGGGCCGCGTCACCGTGACCAAGCCATCCCAGCCCGCCGACGCGTCCCGGGCGCCTTCCCGGATGGTGTCGCGCGGCAGGTCGGGGGCCTTTCACATCACTAGTCATGCAACGTTCTTGGGTGATACCGCGCGGGCAAGGCGTCAACCGTGCTCGCCCGCCGCGGCGCGTGTGTTGTCAGTCGAACTGGGGATTCATGCCACCAGTCCGATGGGGGACTATGAGTTGGCTGCGGCCTTGACGAGCTTGTCGGCGTGGGCGCGGGCGTCGATGGCGTCGAGCATCGCCAGCTGCGCGTTCTCGACCGCCCAGTCGGCGAAGTCGAGGGCTTCGGCCGCGTCGGCTTCTGCCCAGTCCGCGTCGTTGGTGGCGACCTTGGCGTCCACCTGGCGGGTCCGCTTCTCGACGTTCGCCTTGACGTCGCTCATCTTGGCTGAGGCGTCGGCCTTCACCTGCGCCCACTTCGCCCGAGCGCTGTCGGCGGCCTGGGAGACCTGCTGCCGTGCGTTCTCGGCGGACTGGTCCAGGTCGGCCTGGGCCCGATCGATCCGCTGCTTGAGCTGTGCATCTGACTCGGCCGCGGCAGCCTGCACCGCTGACCTGGCGGTTGCCACCCGCTGCTGCAGATCGTCCAGCCGCGTGTAGAAGTCCGTGTGCTGTGTCATGAGTTACCACTCCTGAAGTTTCCAGGCCCGATGAAGGCCACTTGTAGGTGGGTCCTGCAGTACTGACGATGCAGTTATTACTGCCAGCTTGACGCGCTGGACGTTCTGCGCTGCGGAACTCGTTCTCCGCTTCCTTGGCCGGGCAGACATGGCCTGCAAGGCGTCCGAGAGAGCCATCGAACTCCTTCCTGGCTTGTGTGAAGACCCTCGACTCGAACTTCGCTTCACGCTAGGAAGTACAGCGACATCCCAACAGGGGCGAAGGTCCCGCCGGGAGGGGACTCATCTCCCCGCGGTGTGAAGGCTGACCCCCTGCTGACGGCTGAAGGTGGGCCCGCAACGCAAGCTTGTGGACGGGATCTCAGTGGAGGGCGGGGCTGACCACAGATTTGCGATGAAGCCGTCCGTGCGATTCCGCGTCAGCAGAAAGTCGAGCCTCTCCTTCCGGGTGGTCAGAGAGTTGTAGCGGTTGACCATGCCGGTGAGGTTCGCCAGGTCCTCGGCGCTTGCCATAGGGAGCCAGCCAAGGCGGAGTGTGTCGGTTAGCTCGAATCGCAGTGCGGTCCTGGGTGGTCGGCCGAGAACGCGCTCCGCGTTTCGCCGGAGCTGCTCGGGCGTTAGTGACGAGACGCTCTGTGCTTGTTCCGGCGGGCCGAACTTCGTGTAGGCGGTCCTGAGGAGCTTCCGGATCAAGGTCTCATCGACGAGGTTCCACGAGAACCGCGCGGACCGCCGATGGTCAGCCATGCTCGAGTCCCTTGTACGTCGCAGCCCAAGCATCGAGCACGGTGTGTAGGTGCAGTTGGCGGTGTGGGACGAGCGCAATTGCAGCACCCGCGCCCGCAGGTAGGCGTATTTGCATGCCGTCGGCGCCTATCCGCGTCGGCGCTTGAAGGGGCGTGCCAGCGGTGCGGGAATCGTGGTCGTCGTAGGACTGGTGCGTCCGAAGCGGCGCCGCAGTACCCGCTTCCACGGCTCGCCCTCGCCGGCCGGCGCGCGAAACATCACCTGATACTTCGTGCCGCCGGCCTCCGGGCATAGAGCCGCACGCGCCAGGGGCGCGTACTCCCGCCCAGCGTTCGTGGCTTGCCCTGCGCGAGCAGCGTGGGCTCCTTGCGGGGCGGCGACGGGCCCGACCGGCGTGACGAGGGCAGCTCCACGGCCTGAGCGGGTCTTCACGGTCCGACTGCCCGCCACGCGTCCGGAGTGCTCGGTTTGCCCAGCCACTCAAGCCGTGGAGATCGAGGCGACCTACCGTGGACAGCGATGACTAACCGATTGGCAGCGGCGACCAGTCCGTACCTCCGCCAGCATGCCGACAACCCGGTGCACTGGTTCGAGTGGGGGGAGGACGCGTTCGCCGAAGCCCGATCGCGCGACGTACCCGTCCTGCTCTCCGTGGGGTACGCCGCCTGCCACTGGTGCCATGTGATGGCGCACGAGTCCTTCGAGGACCAGGCGACCGCCGACTACCTCAACGCCCACTTCGTGTCGGTGAAAGTTGACCGGGAGGAGAGACCGGACATCGACGCCGTGTACATGGAGGCCACCCAGGCGATGACGGGCCAGGGTGGGTGGCCGATGACGTGCGTGCTCACGCCGCAGGGGGAACCGTTCTTCACCGGTACCTACTTCCCGTCCGAGCCGCGGCACGGCATGCCGTCGTTCCGACAGGTGTTGGCGGCCGTCGCGAGCGCCTGGGGCGAACGACGCGACGAGCTGACCCGGATCGGGTCCGACGTCACCGAGCACCTCAGGCGGGGTGGCGACGTGCGCGGCTCCACGGCCGCCGACCTCGGTGCGGTGGCGGTGGCCGGGCTGGCCGCGTCGTACGACGACCGGCTCGGCGGATTCGGCGGCGCGCCGAAGTTCCCGCCCTCGATGGTGTGCGAGTTCTTGCTGCGCCGGGCGGCCAGGACCGGCGACCGCCAACCGCTCGCCATGGCTGAGCGGACCCTGGAGGCGATGGCCCGCGGCGGGCTCTACGACCAGCTCGGCGGAGGCTTCGCCCGCTACAGCGTCGACGCCCGCTGGGACGTACCGCACTTCGAGAAGATGCTCTACGACAACGCCCTGCTGCTCAGGGTCTACTTGCACTGGTGGCGGCAGACCGGCTCGGACCTGGCCCTTCGCGTGACTCGGGATACCGCCGAGTTCGCCTTGCGCGAACTCCGCACCACCGGAGGGGGCTTCGCCTCCGCGCTGGACGCCGACTCCGACGGCGAAGAGGGCGTCTTCTACGTGTGGACCCCGGCTCAGCTGCTCGAGGTGCTCGGTGCCGAGGACGGGCGGTACGCCGTGCAGCTCTTCGGGCTCACCCCGTCCGGAAACTTCGAGCGGGGTACGTCGACGCTGCGTCTCGACCATGACCCTGCCGACCCGGAGCGGCACGAGCGAGTGGTGCGGCAGTTGCTCGCGGCCCGCGGGCAGCGAACCCGCCCGGCGCGCGACGACAAGGTGGTGGCCGCCTGGAACGGCTTGATGATCAGCGCCCTCGCCGAGGCGGGGATGGCGCTTGCCGAGCCTCGCTGGGTCGAGGCGGCTGTCACGGCAGGGCAGCTGCTGGTCGACGTACACCTCGCTGACGACGGACGACTCCGCCGGGTGTCACGGGACGGAATGGTGGGGTCGCCCGCGGGTGTGCTCGACGACTACGGCGCGGTGGCGGAGGCCTTCCTCGTGCTCTTCGCGGCCACCGGGGATGCCCGCTGGTGGCGACGAGCCAGCGCCCTGGTGGAGCAGGTGTTGCACCGCTTCGACGACGGCGCCGGCGGCTTCTTCGACACCGCCGCCGACGAGGAGTCGCTCTTCAAGCGACCCCAGGATCCTGCCGACAACGCCACGCCGTCCGGGCAGTCCCTGATCGCCACCGTGCTGGTCATGATGGCAGGGCTCACTGGTGAGGACTCCCCTCGCGACCGGGCCGAGAAGCTGCTGCAGCGCTTGGCTGGACTGGCCGAGCAGGCACCGCGCTTCGCCGGGCAGCTGCTGGCGGCCGGGGAGGCGCTGCAGGAGGGGCCACGCCAGGTCGCGGTGGTGGGACGGCCCGACGCGGTCGGTGAGAGCGAGGACGGGCTGGCGGCGATGGTGGGCGCGGCGTTCCGGATCCCGGCAGCCGGACTGGTGATCGCCCAGGGCGACGGCGAGTCGGCACCCGTGGCGCTGCTGCGCGACCGGCCGCTGATCGACGGCAGGCCGACCGCCTACGCCTGCCGTCACTTCGTATGCGACCTCCCCGTGACCGACCCGGCCCTTCTCGCGTGACGGCTGCCGGCCTCGACCTGCCGCCACGATCCGACCGGCCGTCAAATACGCAACCGGCGCCATGGCCACACCACCGTCGGATCCCTGGGCCTGCGGAGGCGTCAGCGGCAGAGGCGTCAGCGGCGGAGGCGTCAGGAGCGAGGCGTCAGGCGTCGAGGGGTGAGGGACGCAGCCAACACGTCAGGCGGAGCAGCCGAAGATAACCCAGCCGCTCGTAGACCGGCTGCCCGGCGTCGCTCGCGATCAGCATCGCCGGCTGGTCGGGCCACGCCGTGGTCGCCGCCCAGGTGATGGCGGCACCAGCGCCTCGGCCACGCGCGGAGGCCAGCACGGCGACATTCTCGACCACGGTGACGCCGGCCGCTGGATGTGCGGCCGCTGTCGCCACCGGCCGGTCTCCGTCGTACGCCACCAGGACCGTGGTCTCCCCCTCGGCGTACCGCTCTCCGTAGAAGCCTCCCGGCGCCAGGTCAGCGAGCTCCGGCAGCGGGAAGCCCTCGACCAGGACCCGCTCGGCGTCGGCAAGCTCGGCCGCCGTGGTTGCTCGTCGTACGTCGAGATCGGTCTCCGGCCTTGCCGTCCGGGTCGACGTCGGTCGCAACATGAGCGGCGGATGTCCGAGCAGGCCGAGGCCGAGCCCGCGCAGGTCCGGGCTGGGGAAGACACTGACGATCAACGCTGCGGCGCTGCCGGGCAGGAACTCGGTGATCTCCGCGACCAGACCCGCCCAGTCCTCGGTGGGCTGCTTGACCAGCACCCAGTTGAGCATCGGCGACGTGCCGCCCGCGACGCCGGCCGCCCACCCTGGCCGGTCGGTGAACGTGCCGGCGGCGGACTCGGCGATCACGCGAGCCCAGGACACGTGAGCGAGCACCGCCTGGCGGATGACGGAGTCCTCCGCCGCCAGGTCGGGCTCCCAGCCGGTCGTGAGGTGCTCGCCCTCGTCGGGCAACATCGAGGTCACCGCCTCACTCTTGCACCCTCCCGGCGAAGATCCGACGCTGGACCGGTCATGGCCGGCTCAGAGTCGGATCCTTCAACAACTGCGGCTCGTAGGACTCCCGACCGGCCGAGTCAGGCGTGCGTGTAGATCGCGATCGAGGCACCGACGTAGTGCACGGTGAAGGCGGCGATCGTGAAGCTGTGAAACACCTCGTGGAAGCCGAACCAGCGTGGGGACGGGTCGGGGCGCTGGAGCCCGTAGACGAGGCCGCCGAGTGAGTACAGCCCGCCGCCCACGATGATCAGCGTCAGCACCGCCGGACTCGCGCTCGCCGCGAAGTCGCCGAGCCAGAACACCGCAGCCCAGCCCAAGGCGATGTAGACCGGCAGGTAGAGCCAGCGCGGGGCACCGATCCAGAGCACCCGGAACGCGATGCCGATCAGTGCGCCGCCCCAGACCACGCCGAGCAGGATCTTGGCGCTGGTGCTGTCGAGCAGCGTGATCGCGAACGGCGTGTACGTGCCGGCGATGAGCAGGAAGATCGTCGAGTGATCGAGCCGCCGGAGTCGCGCATCCCAGGTCGGCGACCAGTGGCCGCGGTGATACAGCGCGGACACCCCGAAGAGCATCGACGACGTGACCCCGAACACGGCGGCGGCGACCCTGGTCTTCGGGTCCGGAGCCAGGCACACCAACACGATGCCGGCGGCTAGGCTCAGCGGGAAGGCGCCGAGGTGCAGCCAGCCGCGCAAGTGCGGCTTGATCTCTCGGGCTGCGTCACGCAGCGCCTCGCGGGTATTGGCGATCACGCACTCAACGGTAGAGGGCGACCGAACACCGGCGCAGGGTAACCTTCCGTTGCGAGGTGTGATCTCGCCGGCGGCGTACGTCGGTGTGGAGTCGACGGAAGGATCCGATGGTGGCGGTCCGTCACGTTGCCTACGACCTGTACGAGCGCCGCCTGCTCCGCCAGATCCCCGCCGACAAGATCCCGAAGCACGTCGGGGTCATGGCCGACGGCAACCGACGCTGGGCGCGGATGTTCGGCGAGGACGTGCAAGGCGGGTACGTCGCCGGAGCCGACAAGGTCAAGGAGTTCCTGGGCTGGTGCGACGGGCTCGGCGTGGATCTGGTCACTCTCTGGCTGCTGTCGACGGACAACCTCGCTCGTCCGCCCGACGAGGTGGCGCCGCTGCTCGAGGTGATCGAGGAACTCGTGGAGGCACTGGCCGAGACGCGGCGCTGGCGGCTCCTCCCGGTGGGTGCCCTCGACATGCTGCCGAGCGCCACTGCCGAGGTGTTGAAGGACGCCGCCGACGCGACGGCCGGCGTGGACGCAATGACCGTCAACGTCGCCGTTGCCTATGGGGGAAGGCGGGAGCTCGCCGACGCCGTACGCTCCCTGCTCCACGAGCATGCAGCGCAGGGTACGACGATCGAAGAGCTCGCCGAGCTCATCGACGTCGAGCACATCGCCGAGCACCTGTACACCAAGGGGCAGCCGGATCCTGACCTGGTGATCCGGACCTCGGGAGAGCAGCGGATGTCGGGCTTCTTGCTGTGGCAGAGCGTGCACAGTGAGTTCTACTTCTGCGAGGCAATGTGGCCGGACTTCCGGCGTACCGACTTCCTCCGGGCCATCCGCGACTACGCCGCCCGGGAGCGCCGCTTCGGCTCCTGACCGACAGGGTCGACTTCACCCGACGGCTGGCGTGTCGTCACGAGTTGTCCAACTGCGACGCCGTACCGTCGGAAGCGGTGCTCGGTGGTGAAGCCGGGCGCCTCGGGAGGCACAGCGTGCACCACACCAGAGGGCAGGCGTCACGCCCTCGCACGGGGTCGTCCCGGTCCGACTAGACACCGAGGACCGGGTGGGCTGGCCCCGTCACGGTCCGCGAGGAGACAGATCGTGGCTGTTGCCAAGCAGGGCACCACCGGAGGCCAGTCCGTCACCGTTCGCAGCACGGCGAAGGCCCTCACGGAAGCATCGACCACGGAGTCGATCCGGCCTGCCGACGATGTCGGTGTTCGTACCTATGTGCTCGACACCAGCGTGCTGCTGGCCGACCCCGGGGCCATCAAGCGGTTCGCGGAGCACGAGGTGGTGCTCCCGGTCGTCGTGATCACCGAGCTCGAGGGCAAGCGGGCGCATCCGGAGCTCGGGTACTTCGCGCGATCGGCGCTGCGGCTGCTCGACGAGCTGCGAGTGAGGAGCGGCAGGCTCGACGCCCCGGTGGAGATCGGCGACGACGGCGGCACCCTGCGGGTGGAGCTCAACCACACCGACCCTGAGCTGCTGCCCTCGGGCTTTCGCCTCGGCGACAACGACACCCGCATCCTCGCGGTCGCACTCAACCTGCAGGCGGAGGGTCGCGACGTCACGCTGGTCTCGAAGGACCTGCCGATGCGGGTCAAGGCCTCGTCGGTCGGGCTCGCGGCCGAGGAGTACCGCGCCGAGCTCGCGATCGAGACCGGCTACACCGGGATGGCCGAGATCGACGTCCTCGGAGCCGACCTCGACCAGCTGTACGACGACGGCACGATCGACCTGGCGCAGGCTGCCGACCTGCCCTGCCACGCCGGGCTGGTGCTGCTCTCCGAGCGCGGCAGCGCGTTGGGCCGGGTCACCCCCGACAAGCAGGTCCGGCTGGTGCGCGGAGACCGCGAGGCGTTCGGGGTCCGCGGTCGCTCCGCCGAACAGCGGGTCGCGCTGGACCTGCTGCTCGACCCCGACGTGGGGATCGTGTCGCTCGGCGGCAGGGCAGGCACCGGGAAGTCGGCGCTTGCGCTCTGCGCCGGCTTGGAGGCGGTGATGGAGCGCCGCCAGCACAAGAAGGTGGTGGTCTTCCGGCCGCTCTTCGCGGTGGGCGGCCAGGAGCTGGGATACCTACCCGGCAACGAGTTGGAGAAGATGCAGCCCTGGGCCCAGGCTGTATTCGACACATTGGGCGCGCTCACGAGCGCCGACGTGATCGAAGAGGTTCTCGCCCGCGGCATGCTCGAGGTGCTGCCGCTCACGCACATCCGGGGGCGCTCGCTGCATGATGCGTTCGTCGTCGTCGACGAGGCGCAGTCGCTCGAGCGAAACGTGCTGCTGACCGTGCTGTCGCGGATCGGCGCGAACTCCAAGGTGGTGCTGACCCACGATGTCGCACAGCGGGACAACCTGCGTGTCGGACGGTACGACGGCGTCGTCGCGGTGGTGGAGAAGCTCAAGGGGCACCCGCTCTTCGCCCATGTCACCCTGACCCGGTCGGAGCGGTCCCCGATCGCTGCGCTGGTCACGGAGATGCTCGAGGACATTTCGCTGTAACGATCCGGCCCACTTCCGCAGACAGCTTGTCGCCGCAGTTGCGGATTCTGCAGACAGGGGCAGGATGTGATTGGCAGCACACACCCTTGGGGAGGCGCAGCATGCATCGACCTGCACAACACCCGAGATCTGGGAGACGTCCTCGGCGTCGGGCCCTCGCGGCGATTGCCGCGGGTGGCGTCGCGGCGTCACTGCTGGCTGCATGCGGCGGTGACTCTGGACCTCCCACGTTGACCTGGTACGTCAACCCGGACAGCGGCGGCCAGGAAGAGATCGCAGCGCGGTGCACCGAGGCTTCCGACGGCAAGTACACGATCGAGACGGCCGGGCTGCCCACTGATGCCACCCAGCAGCGCGAACAGCTGGTGCGCCGGTTGGCCGGCAAGGACTCGTCGGTCACCCTCATGAGTCTCGACCCGCCGTTCGTCCCCGAGTTCGCCGCGGCTGGCTTCCTCTACGACATTCCTGATGAGGACGAACAAGCGTTCACCGACGGGGTCGTGGAGAGCGCCGTGGTGAGCGCCACCTGGGAGGACGAGGTCGTCGTCGCTCCGTTCTGGGCCAACACCCAGCTGCTGTGGTACCGGAAGTCAGTCGTCGATGCCGCCGGGGTAGACCCCAACAACATCACCTGGGAGCAGATGGTCCAGGTCGCCAATGAAGAGAACAAGACGATCGCCGTCCAGGCCCTTCGCTACGAGGGCTACACCGTGTGGATCAACGCTCTGGTCGAGAGCTCCGGCGGCAGTGTCATCGAGAATCCCGAGGCGGCCCCGGAGGACCTCGAGCTCGGACTCGATAGCGCGGCAGGCGAGCAAGCCGCCACCATCATCAACGACGTGTCAGCAGTGGCCGGTCCTGCCGTGTCGACCTCCGACGAAGAGGCCTCGCGACGGCTCTTCCAGAGTGACGCCGGCGGCTTCCTGGTGAACTGGCCCTATGTGTGGGCAGCGTGGGCCGGCGAGGTCGAGGCCGGCACGCTCGACCAGTCGGTCGTGGACGACATCGGCTGGGCGATCTACCCCAAGGCAGACGACCAGAACGAGGCGGCTCCACCCTTCGGTGGCATCCACCTGGCCATCGGGGCCTACACGTCCGACCCGGACTTCGCGCTCGAGGCGGCGAAATGCATCACGTCTGAGGAGAACCAGACGTACTACATGCTCACCAACGGCAACCCCGCCGCACTGGAGTCGGTCTACGACGATCCTAAGATCAAGAAGGCCTACCCCATGGCTGCCGAGATCAGGGAGAGCCTCAACCTCGCAAAGCCGCGTCCATTGACGCCGTACTACGGCGAAGTCTCCGCGTCACTGCAGCGCGAGTTCCACCCACCGCAGTCGGTCTCGACGGACACTCCTGCCGACGCGGCCCAAGTGATCACCGACGTCATCAACGGGGATGCCTTGCTATGACGACAACAACGACCACCGACCCGAACAAGGACGTCGACCGCGATCAGCAGAAGACCGGGATCACCGACCGGTCACGCGGGGAACGCAACCTCGCCTGGCGGCTGGCGGGGCCAGCCTTCATCATCATGCTGCTGGTCACCGCCTATCCGATCCTCAACGCGGTCTACCTGTCCCTCTTCAGCTATCGGCTGACAGACCCGGACAACAGGCAGTTCATCGGACTGAAGAACTACACGGTGATCCTCACCGACCCGCTGTGGTGGCAGGCGATCTGGACCACGATCATCATCACGGTCATCACCGTGGCGGTGGAGCTGGTCTTGGGCTTCGCCCTCGCCATGGTGATGAACAAGGCGATCAGGTCACTCCGGCCGGTGCTCCGCACCGCCATTTTGATCCCTTACGCGATCATCACGGTGGTCTCGGCCTTCGCCTGGCAGTTCGCCTTCGCGATCGACACCGGCTTCGTCAACAAGTCGTTCGCCTGGCTGCCTGGCATCTCCAGCGACACCGACTGGTTCGGCAGTTTCTGGCCGTCGATCGCGGTGATCTGCGCCTCGGAGATCTGGAAGACGACGCCGTTCATCTCGCTGCTCTTGCTGGCCGGGCTGGCGCAGGTGCCGGAGGTGCTTCAGGAGGCCGCGAGAGTCGACGGAGCGACGTTCTGGCAGCGGCTCTTCAAGGTCACCATTCCGAACATGAAGGCCGCCATCATGGTCGCCGTGCTCTTCCGCACGCTCGACGCCTTCCGCATCTTCGACAACATCTACATCATGACGGCGGGAGCCAACGACACCGAGAGTGTTTCCTTCCTCGCGTATCGGCAGACGATCACGAGAGTCGAGATCGGCCTCGGTTCGGCGGTGTCAGTGCTGCTCTTCTTGTGCGTGGTGCTGATCGCCGTCGGGTTCATCAAGATCTTCAGAGTCGACCTGAGTCAGGCAAGGGGTGATCGGTGATGGGCGACTCGACACGGTCCAAGGTCGTCTGGTGGGTCGTCGGCGTACTCATCATGGTCTACTGCCTGGTGCCGGTGGTGTGGATCATCTCCTTGTCCTTCAAGGATCAAGCCACGATCGCCGACAAGAAGTTCTTCCCCGAGAGCTTTGACTGGGTCAACTACGACTTCATCATCAACGGCGATGCATCCGAGCTGTTCCTGCCGTCGTTGCGCAACTCCTTCGGCATCACGCTGATCGCGACCTTCATCGCCGTGGTGTTGTCGACGTTCGCGGCGTACGCGATCGCGAGGCTCGACTTCCCGGGCAAGCGCCTGATCCTGACTACTGCGCTCGCGGTGGCCATCTTCCCGGTGATCTCGATCGTCCCGGCGCTGTTCAACCTGTGGCGTCAGATCGGCCTCTACGACACCTGGGCTGGCCTGATCATCCCGTACCTGTCGCTGACGCTGCCGCTGTGCATCTGGACCCTGTCGGCGTTCTTCCGGGAGATCCCGTGGGAGATGGAGCAGGCGGCGCAGGTCGACGGAGCCACCTCGTGGCAGGCGTTCCGCAAGGTAATCGTGCCGTTGGCCGCCCCCGGCGTCTTCACCACCGCGATCATCGCGTTCTTCATCGCGTGGAACGACTTCATCTACGGCATCTCGTTGACGTCGACCGAGGCGGCACGACCGGTACCCGCCGCCTTGGGGTTCTTCACCGGCGCCTCGCAGTTCGAGGAGCCCACGGGATCGATTGCCGCAGCCGCCGTGATCGTGACCATCCCGGTCGTGATCTTGGTGCTGCTCTTCCAGCGGCAGATCGTTGCCGGTCTCACCAACGGTGCCGTCAAGGGCTGATCGGAACTAGGAGTTCACATGGCTGCCATTGAAATGAAGAACATCGTCAAGAAGTACGGGGACGGATTCCCGGCCGTCAACGACGTGAGCATCGACGTCGCCGACGGGGAGTTCATCATCCTGGTCGGGCCGTCGGGCTGCGGGAAGTCCACCCTGCTGCGCATGGTGGTCGGTCTGGAGGACATCACGTCAGGCGACATGATCATCGCGGGGGAGCGCGTCAACGACAAGGCGCCACGCGACCGCAACCTCTCGATGGTCTTCCAGAACTATGCGCTCTACCCGCACCTCTCGGTCTACGAGAACATCGCCTTCCCACTGCGCCTGGCCAAGAGCCACAGCTCGGAGGAGATCGACCGCAAGGTCCGGGAGGCGTCGAGCACCCTCGAGCTCGACGAGCACCTCGAGCGCAAGCCCGCCAACCTGTCCGGAGGCCAGCGGCAGCGCGTGGCCATGGGCCGGGCCATCGTGAGGGACGCCCAGGCGTTCCTCTTCGACGAGCCGCTGTCCAACCTCGACGCCAAGCTGCGTGGTCAGATGCGTACGGAGATCGCCCGCCTGCAGAAGAAGCTGGGCATCACCACCGTCTACGTCACCCACGACCAGACGGAGGCGATGACGCTCGGCGACCGCGTCGCCGTCCTCAAGCGCGGCATCCTGCAACAGCTGGCAACCCCCCGCGAGCTCTACGACCACCCCGTCAACCTCTTCGTCGCGGGCTTCATCGGATCGCCTCCGATGAACTTCCTGCCGGCCACGATCGAGGGTACGACGATGAAGCTGCCCTTCGGAGACGTCAAGATCCCGGAGGACAAGGCCGCGAAGGCCGAGGGCAAGGACGGTCTGCTCATCGCCGGCATCAGGCCCGAGTACTTCGAAGACGCCGCCGTGCTCGACGACGCCCGGCTGCGCGAAGGGTCGACCTTCCGGGCGACCGTCGACGTGACTGAGTGGCTCGGCAGCGAGCAGTTCGCCTACATCCCGTTCGACGCGCCGCAGGAGATGCAGGAGCAGCTCGCCCAGCTCGAGCGCGACCTCGACGGTGAGTCGCTGCGCACGCAGCTGGTTATCTCGATCGACTCCGCCAGCAACGTCGCCGAGGGTGAAGAGGCCGAGTTCTTCGTCGACGCCAGCAAGGTGCACCTCTTCGATCCTCAGTCCGGCGACAACCTCACCGAGGGGCTCTGAGCCCACCGGCATCGTCGATCGGCCGGCCCGGGCGCCTGCTGCGGCGCCTGGGCCGGCCGTTCGTCTGCGCGCTCACATGACGGCGGACGCGCGGGCCTGATCTCGCGCGGTGCGCAGGCTCTGCGCCGCGCGAACCCTTCGCACGACGCGAGATCTTGAGCGGCGGCGGTGTACTGCGACGAACCTCACCCGAGCAAACCGCACAACTCGGACCGGCTGAGTTGAAAACGCTGGCCGGTTCCGCCAGAGTGTTCCGGTCATCCCCTGCACCCACGAGGAGTGTTCTCGTTTTGCCCGGACGCCACTCCGCGCCCAGACACAAGTCCTCGCGGTCCGTCTCCCGATCCTTGGGTCGACTGGCCACCGATGCGGTCAGCGCCGTCCCGAAGCCTGGTGTGACCAGCGCCGTCGCCGTCGTCGGCGCGACCGGTATGGCGCTGGGCATCGGCGTGCTCAGCACCGACGAGGAGACCGCCGCCACGTCGTCGACCAACGACGCCGCTCCGGTCAGCGACGAGGTGAAGTCCTGGCTCGCGGCACGGTCCAAGGCAGAAGACGCTGACGTGAGCAGGTCCGGCGAGCGACCGGTGACACGCGCCGTGCAGCGGGAGACGAAGACGCGGCATCTCGCGGTCACCGGCCAGGACATGGGCGGGCAGGTCACCAGGACGGTCGAGCCCAGCGATCCCCGGGACATCGCTGCGTTGATGATGGCCGAGGACTACGGCTGGGGGTCTGACCAGTATTCCTGCCTGGACAGTCTCTACATCAGCGAGAGCGACTGGGACCACACCGCGACCAATCCCACCTCCGGCGCCTACGGCATCCCGCAGTCGCTGCCGGCGGAGAAGATGGCGACGGCGGGTGCGGACTGGCGGAGCAACCCGGAGACCCAGATCGCCTGGGGTCTGGAGTACATCGCCCAGTCCTACGGGACGCCCTGCTCCGCCTGGGCGTTCAAGTCAGCCAACAACTGGTACTAAGCACCTCCCGCGGGTGATCGTGGGACACCGCAGACGGACTGCCACGATGGCCAGATGCCGGAGCCCGCGATGAGACCAGAGAGGGCCGACGGCGGCGCGGCTCAGCCCGGGAAAACGACCGTGGTGTCGCTGGCCGACGCGACACGGGCCTGGTTCCTGATCTCGCTACAGACCTTCGGCGGTCCGGCGGGTCAGATCGCTGTCATGCATCGCATGCTGGTCGACGAGAGGCGCTGGATCGGCGAGCAGCGCTTCCTGTTCGCGCTCGGCTACTGCACTCTTCTCCCGGGCCCGGAGGCCCAGCAGCTGGCGACATACGTCGGCTGGCTGTTGAACGGTTCGAGGGGAGCGCTGATCGCCGGGATCCTCTTCGTGCTGCCGGGGGCCCTCGTGATGCTCGCACTCTCGGCGATCTATGTCGGTTTCGGCGACTCGGGCTGGCTCGACGCCGTGTTCCTGGGTCTGGCGCCGGCCGTCATCGCGATCGTGTTGCAGGCCGTGGTCCGGGTCGGTAGGCGGGGACTCCACTCTGGCGGACTGGTGGCCATTGCCGGAGGTTCGTTCCTAGCGTTGACGGTCTTCCAGACGCCCTTCCCGGCGGTCCTCGCTGTGGCCGCCGGGCTCGGTCTGCTGCTCGGCCGCCGACACACCTCCGTCGCCCCACCTCCACCTGTTACCGAGCCCTCCGCCCCGACCCCCGTGGTGAGCGACGACGCTCTGCATACCGCGCATCGCGGCCCGGTGCGCACCGCTGTGATCCTGGTCGGCGGTCTCCTCGTGTGGGTGGCGCCGATTGTCCTTGCCGCAGCGTTTCTGGGCAGGTCGAGTGTGCTCGTCGAACAGGCTGTGTTCTTCTCCGGCGCCGCCGTCGTCACGTTCGGCGGCGCGTACGCCGTCCTCTCCTACGTCGCCTACCAAGCCGTGGAGGTGTACGGCTGGCTGGCGCCAGGTGAGATGGTGCGCGGGCTCGCGCTCGCCGAGACCACCCCAGGCCCGTTGATCATGGTCGTGCAGTTCGTGGCCTTCGTCGGCGCCTACCGCGATCCGGGTTCGCTCGACCCGTGGGTGGCTGCCGTGCTGGCGTCGGCGCTGACGACCTGGGTGACCTTCGTGCCCAGCATCCTGTTCGTGCTGCTGGGTGCGCCGTACGTCGAGCGGCTGCGCAACAACCAGGCCCTCGCCTCTGCCCTGGCCGGGATCACGGCAGCAGTGGTCGGCATCATCGCCAACCTGGCGTTCTATTTCACGGTGCAGACGTTGTTCTCGGAGACCGATCGGGTCGATGCCGGACCGGTCTCGATGTTGCTTCCCGTGCCTGGCTCGCTGCAGGTGGCGCCGCTGATCGTGACCGTCCTGGCTCTGGTGCTGACCTTCGTGCGTGGCTGGAGTGTGCCGCGCATCCTGGGCGCCTGTGCACTCGCCGGCATCGCGCTGTACGCCGTCGGCCTGGGCCACTGACCAGATCCGGTCTGACGAGACTGTGGGGTCGACATGTCAGCCACACCCACCGAGCAGGCCTTCAGCGGGGCGGACGGGTCATCGACAAGAGGTCGAGCGCCTGGTCCAACTGCTCCTCGGTGAGGACTCCGCGGTCGACGTACCCCTCCTCGATGACGACCTCGCGGATCGTACGGCGCTCCGCGACGGCTCGCTTGGCGACCGCGGCGGCGGCCTCGTAGCCGAGGTGCCGATTGAGCGGCGTCACGACCGAGGGGGACGACTCCGCCAGCATCCGGCAGTGCTCCTCGTCCGCCTCCAACCCAGCGACACATCGGTCGGCCAGCACCCGGCTCGCGTTGGCGAGCAACCGGACCGAGCCGAGCAGGTTGGTCGCCATCACCGGCATCATCACGTTGAGCTCGAAGTTGCCGGACGCGCCCGCGAAGGCGATGGCGGCGTCGTTGCCGATCACCTGGGCGCACACCATCGACACCGCCTCGGGCACGACCGGGTTGACCTTGCCCGGCATGATGCTGGACCCCGGCTGCAGATCGGGCAACCTGAGCTCGCCGAGCCCGGCGCGAGGCCCCGATCCCATCCACCGCAAGTCGGTGCAGATCTTGTGCAGCCCCACCGCGATGGTGCGCAGCTGTCCACTGACCTCGACGAGCGCGTCCCTGCTGCCCTGGGCCTCGAAGTGGTTGCGCGCCTCGGTCAGCGGGAGGCCGGTGAGGTCGACCAGGACGGCGATAACCCGGCTGGCGAAACCCGGTGGCGTGTTGATACCGGTGCCGACAGCGGTGCCGCCCAACGCCAGCTCGGCGACCCGTGGCAGGGTGCCCTCGAGCCGCTCGATCCCCAACCGCAGCTGGGCTGCGTAGCCGCCGAGCTCCTGGCCGAGCGTGACCGGGGTGGCGTCCATCAGATGCGTACGGCCGGCCTTGACCACATCGGCGAACTCGGCGGCCTTGTCCTCAAAGGCGCTCGCCAGGTGGTCCAGGGCGGGGACCAGGTCCGCGGACACGCCGGCGGTGGCCGCGATGTGGATCGAGGTGGGGAAGGTGTCGTTGCTCGACTGGCTGGCGTTGACGTGGTCGTTGGGGTGCACGTCGCGACCGAGCGCCTCGGTCGCCAGGGTGGCGATGACCTCGTTGGTGTTCATGTTGCTCGACGTCCCGGACCCGGTCTGGAACACGTCGATGGGGAAGTGGTCGTCGTGCCGACCGTCGGCGACCTCGCGGGCGGCTGTGCTGATCGCCTTCGCCATGTCGTCGTCGAGCACCCCGAGCTCGGCATTGACCTGCGCCGCCGCCGCCTTGACGAGGGCCAGGGCCCGGATATGTGCCGGCTCCAGCCGGCTGCCGCTGATGGGGAAGTTCTCGACGGCTCGCTGTGTCTGTGCCCGCCACAGCGCCGTCGCCGGCACCCGCACGTGACCCATCGTGTCGCGCTCGATCCGGAACTCGTCGCCGTCCTTCTGGTCGCTCATAGCGTCCACGGTACGACGAGGCGCCGCGCTGAGCAGCCGACCCCTCAGTCGGTGTCGTCACCGCGCCGAAGTCGCTTGGTCTCGCCTCGGCGGCGTTTTGCCTCCAGCCGACGCCGCTGCGAAGCACGGGTCGGCTTAGTGGGCCGTCTCGGCTTGGCGGGCGGGGCGATCGCCTCGCGCAGGATCTCACTGAGCCGCTCCTCGGCAGCGACCCGGTTGCGCAGCTGGGAGCGATGCTCCGAGGCTGCCACGGTGATGGTCCCGTCGACGAGGCGCGCCGCGAGCCGTGCGAGGGCGCGGTGACGTTGAGCCTCGGTCAGGCTGACGGTGGCACCGATGTCGAACGAGAGCTCGACGCGACTGTCGGTGGTGTTGACCGACTGGCCACCAGGTCCACTCGACCGGGAGAAGCGCCAGGACAGCTCGTGCTCCGGCACGACCACGCCGGCGCGGATCACCAGTGGTCCGGGCACCACCTGAGAGTAGTGCGCCGGATCAGCGTCGAGCCACGAGCACGTGGTAGCTGGTGTCGCGACTGCCGAGCGTCACCGGCACGACCAGCTCGTCGCAGCATCCGAAGACATCGGTGAGCCTGGCCGACAGCTCGGGGGCGGGTGATGCCACCCAGATCGCGAGCACTCCTCCGGCGGTCAGCGCAGCCTGGCAGGACGCGAGGAACGGGTGCTCGTAGACGGCGGCGTTGGCGTCGTACACCAGATAGCCGGGTCCGTTGTCGACGTCGAGGAGGATCAGGTCGAGACCCGCCGCCTTCGGTTCGGAGATCGCGTGGCGGACATCGTCGACGAGCACCTGCGTCCGCGGGTCAGCGAAGGCGTCCCTCGTCGGCTCGATCAGTCCCTCGGCGTGCCACGCCACCAGGTCTGGCTCGATCTCGACGACGACCACGCGCTCGACCCGCCTGTCGCCGAGGACTTCGGCCATGGTGAACCCCAGCCCGAGCCCGCCGACGAGGACGGTGAGGCCCCGACGCGCGGCATCGATCTCGGCGAGCGCTGTCCGAGCGAGGGCCTGCTCGGCGGCGGTCTCCAGGGTGTCCATGACGAAGATCCCGTTGACCCGGAGCTCCAGCACCCTGTCCTCGGGCCTGCGGCGCAGCAGCACCTCACCGCGGTCGGAGCTGGCCCGGCGTACGGTGGTCATGCCTGGCTCAGATCCAGGGCAGCGCACTGCGCGTCGACCAATAGCGTTCGGCCGGCTCCGCCAGGCTCTGCAAGGCCGCCAGCTCGGCAGAGGACAGCTCGATGCTGCGCGCCTGGAGGTTGCTGTCGAGCTGAGCCACCGTGGTCACGCCGAGCAGCACGACGTCGGCGGGCAGCTGCAGCGCGGCCGCGACCGCGATCGCATCCGGGCAAACGCCGTGATGCGTCGCGATCTCGGCCAGCTCCCTCGGCGGGTCACCGCGCGCCGTGAGCCGACCGTTCGCCACCGTCTCCTTGACCGCGACATGCCAGCCGGCGTCGTACGCCGCTCGGAGCGCCGGCGCGCTGGAGGTCTCCAGGACGTTCCAGGTGACCTGCACGGCGGACCACGGCGTTGCCTCTCCCTGGCCGAGCGCGGTCTCGATGACCTCGCGTTGACCGGGTCCGCTCGTCGAGATGCCGACCCTGGTGCCGGCTGCGGCGATCTGTCGCAACTGGGAGTAAAGGTGTCTGTCCGTGAGCGCCGGGCTGTCCGGCGTGACGCTGTGCACGAGGTAGAGGTCCGGTCGAGTACGAAGCGTTGCCAACGTCTCGGGCCACTGTCGCTCGAGCGTCGCGGGAGAGTGATCCTTGACCTCGTGGGTTGCCACGTCGACCTGCCAGTCGGCGACGTACGTGTAACCCCACTTCGAGCCGAGCGTCAGCGTCTCGCGGCGACCAGGATGTGATCGCAACCACGACCCGACGAACTCCTCGGCCCGCCCGTAGGACCGCGCGGCGTCGACATGACGGATACCCGCCAACCAGGCGGCGTCCAGCACCTCGTGCGTCCGAGCGCGCAGGTCGGCGACACCGCGGCCCGAGCCGTAGTCCGCATCGTGCCCGAGGTTGATGTAGCCGGGCCTTCCCAGGGCGGCCGTGCCGACTCCGAGCTCTGGCATGTGCGGCAGCGTACTGCGGCGGACTCGTGCGCCGATCCGGGCACTGCCGCGGCATGACCGGTCGATTCAGGCGAGACTGGAGCCGATGGGGAGGCCGAGATGAAGCAACTGTCGTCGCTGGACGCCACTTTCCTGAGCGTCGAGACGAGTACGACGGTGGGCCATGTCGGCAGCCTGATCGTCCTCGACCCCTCGACAGCGCCCGAGGCTGAGCTCAGTCTCGAGCAGGTGCGCGCAGTACTGGAGCCCCGGTTGCACCTCGCAGCACCGCTCCGGCAGCGGCTGGTCCGGGTGCCACTGGCGCTCGGATTGCCGTACTGGGTCGACGACCCGGACTTCGACATCGAGTTCCACCTGCGAGAGGTCGGCCTGCCGCGCCCGGGCTCAGAGCGGCAGCTCGGCGAACAGGTCGCCCGGATCCACGCTCGCCCGCTGGACCAGAGCCGGCCGCTGTGGGAGATGTATCTGATCCACAACGTCTCGGATGGCCACCAGGCGCTCTACAGCAAGATCCACCATGCGGCCATCGACGGCGTGTCGGGCGCCGAGATCCTCGCCACGGTGCTGGACGTCACGATCGAGCCGCGGATCGAGCCGGCACCGGACGAGGTCTGGAACCCTGCGCCGCTGCCCGCCCCCGCGGTGCTCCTCGGCCGTGGTCTGGCCGGGATGGCGACGCACCCGCTTCAGCTCGCGCGCACGCTGCCGCGCTCCCTCCCGCACCTCGCCGACATCCCCGGGGCCCGACATGTTCCAGGGACCCAGCTGGTCAGCGACCTTGCGGAGTCGCTGTTGTGGGTGACCTCGCGTGGGGCGCGGGAGAGAGGCGCGGCCCGACGTACGCTCACACCACCTCCGACGCCGCTGAACGGTCCGATCACGGCGCACCGGCGATTCGCCTACGGTTCCCTGCCGCTCGACGAGGTCAAGCTGGTCAAGAACTCCTTCGGGATCACGGTCAACGATGTGGTCCTGACGCTGTGTGCCGGCGCACTGCGTCAGTGGTTGCTCGATCACGACGGGCTGCCGGAGGGACCGATCGTCGCCGCCGTGCCCGTGTCGGTGCGCACCGAGGACCAGCGAGGCGACGACGGCAACCAGGTGTCGGTGATGGTGGCCGAGCTGCCGACGCACCTCGCTGATCCGCGCGACCGCATCGAGGCGACCCAGGTCGCCGCCGCGGAGGCGAAGCAGCAGTTCGACGCCGTGCCCGCGACCATCCTGCAGGATCTCGCCGCGATCATCCCGACGGCGCTGTCGGGCCTGGCAGCGCGGGCCGCGTTTCGGATGGTCACCGTCGGGGCGCTGCCGTTCAACCTGTTCGTGTCCAACGTGCCCGGGCCGCAGCTGCCGTTGTACGTCGCCGGCGCCAGGGTGCTGGGCATCTATCCGGCCTCGGCCGTGTCCGACCTGACCGGCGCGCTGAACATCACCCTGTTCTCCTATGACGGCAACCTCGACTTCGGCCTGATCGCGTGTCGCGAGCTCGTGCCGGACGTGTGGAACCTCATCGGCTATCTCGAGGACGCCCTGGCGGAGCTGGTCGAGCTCGTCGACTGACGGGCACTGAGCGGCCAGCGCTGCTCCGGCTCCCGGCTGGTCGTGATCAGACCGGATCCTTGTCCGGCTCCTCGGCAAGGGTGGCGGGTGGCCGGGTGAGGCCGTCCTTGACCACGTCGAGCACCCGGTGTCGCCGCCGCACCAGCTCGATGGCGGCCAGCACGGCGTACACGATCGACAACACCACGATCGTGATCTGGTTGGTGCGTTCGCTCGCCATGACACTCACCAGGAACTGGACGCTGAACAGGCCGAGCAGCATGAGCGCACCGCGGAACGTCAGGCTCCGGTCCAGCAGGATGGCCACGGCGAACAACGACTGCGCCGCGGTGATGAGCAGCTCGTAACGCTGGTGGGTGTCCAGCGGCAGGCCATCGGTCGTCAGTGCCGAGAGCGCGAAGACGACGGGAAGACCGCCCACGAGCAGCGTCCACTGGTTGACCTTGCTCGACAACAGGGTGCCCAGGGAGTCGGTGGCCTTCAGCCGCCAGGCGTACAGGCACGCGACGATGAGCTCGGGCGATTCGCTCGCCAGCGGGGCGACCCATTGCACGAGCAGGAACTGCGAGACCCCGAGCTGCTCACCGGTGCTCACCAGGCTCTCGGCGAAGTGCTCGGCTGCCAACAAGATCACCAGCGCCGCAGCGACGAAGATGACCGCGACGCTGCCCCGGCGGCGTCTGGTGGGCAACGACCCCAGCCATGCGGAGGCCCCCATGAGGTGCGGCTCGGACTTGGGCAGCTTCGCCAGCCGCCAGGCGTAGGCGGCGAAGATGCCGATGAAGACAACCGCGTCGACCAGCGTGAGCGTCGATCTCAACGGCAGGGTGAGGGAGTACAGAGTGGCAATGCCCAGGAACACCACGTCGACCGAGAGCGCGGGCGCGAGCCGCACCTCACCGACCTGGGTGCTGGCCGTGCCTCCGGACCCGCGCCCCGAGCGCCGCGCATGCCAGACAGCCACCGTCGCCACGAGCACGACGAGGGGCCAACCCACGCCGACCAGGACCCGGTTGGCGCCGGTCATGTTGGCAAGGGCCAGCGAGCAAGCCTCCCCGGCCTGGTCAGGGTCCTGCGCGTAGGCATCCCCGCACTGGACGGTGAAGACGAAGTCGACGGCGTACTCGGGCAGCACGGCCAGCAGCGCCAGCAGCGCCAAGGCGAGCCCGGCGCTGATGTCGACCTGGACAGCCTCCGCGCCCCAGGACAGCAGGAAGGCTGCTCCGATGATCGCCAGTCCGAAGACCAGCGCGTCCAGCGCCGGGGTCAGGTGCGGTGCGGGCATCCCGACGTACGCCGCCAAGCCCAGGTAGCTGCCCGGGAGGGCCACCGCCAGGGCAACGCCGAGTGGCCACGGCCGGGCATCGCCGCGATCGACCGGGGAGGTCATGGCTGGGCCAGGGCAGGTCGGACCATACGGCCCCCGTACCCGACCAGCTCGGGACGACACGAGGCGCGCCGGTCACTGCTCACTGGGGCCGAGAAGCACGCGGTGTTCAGGAGGCGACCAGCTCGCGCAGTGCCGGGGCCTGGACAGGACGGTGGGCGGTCCTGCGTTGTTGCGGCCTCGCCGTGAGCTCGGCGCGCAACGACGCCATGATGCGGCCCAGCAGCCGGGACACCTGCATCTGGGTCACCCCGATGCGCTCGGCGATCTGCCGCTGGGTGCACTCGTCGAAGAATCGCATGCCGATGATCTGACGGTCGCGTTCGGGCAGTCGTGCCATCGCCGTAGCCAGCATGTGATGCAGCTCTGCCCGGTCGAACTCTGGATCGTCCTGCCCGATGACGGACAGGAAGGACGACTCGGTGTCCGCGTCGAGCCGGGCATCCAGAGACCTCGGGGTGTAGCAGCTGCCGGCCGCCATCGCCTCACCGATGAGGCTCGGGGTCTCATCGAGCTCGTCGGCGAGCTCTCCGATGTATGGCGCTCGGCCCAGCTGTTGCTCGAGCTCGTGCACCCGGCTGATGACATTCGCCTGCAGCTCCTGGATTCGTCGCGTCGGCTTGACGGTCCAGCACTTGTCTCGGAAGAAGCGCTTGATCTCGCCCATGATCGTGGGGATCGCGTAGCTGGTGAAGTCTCGCTCGAGCTCGGGGCGGAAGCCGTGGATTGCTTTCATCAGCCCCACGCTGGCGACCTGACGCAGCTCTTCCTCGCAGACGCCACGGCGGCGGTAGCGGGTTGCCAACCGGTAGGTCAGGTCCAGATGGAGGCAGGCAATCTCTTCGAGAAGCGGCTGCCGTTGATCGCCGTCAGCTCGATGGAGCTCAGCGAAGAGCACGCGCGTGCGTGCCGCGCGTTCGTCATCGTCGTACTCGACAGGGGGACAGGGGTGTGCTTGGGACAGCGCCGTCACGGCAAGTCACCACATTCGGATGAAGTGCTGGCTGGCTGCTGTCTGAACCGTGCATCAGCACACCACAACACGCGGCGGATGACAACCCCTCGCGCGACAATAGCGTGCTTATCCGGCATCTCAGACTCGACGTCGAGGCGCGGCACGTCCAGGTCAACCGAGAGCGCCGTGCCCTGCCCGCGCTCAGGTGGACCGGGAGACGGCGTCGGCGCGACGTATCGTCCGCTCGATGCCGTCGACGAAGACCGGCCACAGCGGCCGGGGCAGGTCGTGACCCATGCCCGGGACCAGGACCAGCTCGGCTCCGCGGATCGCCTGCGCCGTGGCCCGGCCACCCGAGACGTGAACCATCGGGTCGTTGAGCCCATGGATCACCAGGGCCGGGAGATCGAGGTGGCGCAACGCCGCGGTGCGGTCGGGCTGCGCGAGCACGGCCTGGGTCTGTCTGATCACCCCACGGACGCTGACTCCGCGGTCGAACGTCTCACCGGCGCGCTCGCGGGTCTCGTCCGGCGGCGTGGGGTAGTCGGGCGAGCCGATGAGGGCCCAGATCCGAGCTGCCGAGCGCACGTAGCCCTCACGATCTGATGCCTCGCGACGCAGCAGCATGGGGAAGAGGCGTGGGTGCTGCCAGCCGACCGAACGGGCGCCAGTCGAGGACATGATCGATGTCAGCGATGCCACCCGGTCCGGGTGCCCGATGACCAGCGTCTGGGCGATGAAGCCGCCCATCGAAACACCGACGACATGCGCCTGCTCGACACCGAGGTGATCGAGCAGACAGAGGGCGTCGTCGGCCATGTCGGAGATCGTGTAGGGCACCGATGCCCCGCGACGTACGAAGGTGCGGAGAACGCTCGCGCGACCACCTCCCGTGCTGCTCAACCGACTCGAGCGTCCGACGTCGCGGTTGTCGTAGCGCACGACATGGAAGCCGCGGTCGGCGATCTGCTGGCACAGCTCCGGATGCCACCACGTCAAGGGCCCACCGAGCCCCATGATGAGGAGCACCGTAGGGTATGAGCGCTCGCCGAACGAGTCGTAGCAGAGCTCGATCCCGCTCGGAAGGGTGGCGATGGCCTCCGCTTGCTCGGTCACGCGACCTCCCTCGACGTCCGCGTTGTTACCGGTGAGTATACCCGGGACATCGATGGCGCGAGGTCATTCCTCGGCGCGGACGAGGAGCGGGAGTGCGCCCCAGAGCGTGACGAAGAAGAGCAGCGATGCGCCCATCGCGAGGTACGCCGGCACCGAGCTCGCGACGAAGTCGAAGATCAGCCAGACCACGCCGGTGGTCGTCAGCGCAAGAAGGACCAGTCCGGCCCTGGCCAGCTGATGCGCTGCCGCCACGATGAAGCGCCGCTCGCCCTGACGGAACAGCATCCGGTGCAGGGCCACCGGCGCCACGATCAGCCCGGTCGAGAGGACCGAACCGGCGAAGATGGCCAGATACGCCTTCTCCTGGGTGCTCGTCAGCTCCGCGAAACGGGACGCGAAGGGCAGCGTCAGCAAGAAGCCGGTCAGGATCTGGGTGCCCGTCTGCGTGACGCGCAGCTCCTGGAGCAGTTCGTTGAAGTTCCTGGTCAGCCGCTGCTCCTCTGTCTCGTCGTCCGGGTCGGGGGTCTTCGAGGGATCCGCAGGCTGGTTACTCATGCCCGGAAACTACCCCTCGTGGGGCGGCGGCGAACGCGAGCGCCGCCACCGGTCCGGTTTCCTGTGTGGGCTGAGGCGCTCCGGGTCGCGGCCTCAGCGCGATCGGGACAAGGCCGCAGGGGGATCAGTGCTCGAAGTCGATCATCGAGTATTTGCGCAGCTTGGCGAAGCTGTGCTCGCTCGAGATGGACCGGATCGTCCCGCTGCGCGACCTCATCACCAGTGAGTGGGTGGTGGCGCCGGCATGCGCGTAGCGAACGCCGCGGAGCAGCTCGCCGTCGGTGATGCCGGTGGCCACGAAGAAGCAGTCGTCGGCGTCGACCAGGTCATCGGTGGAGAGCACTCGATCCAGATCGTGGCCGGCGTCGAGAGCCTGGCGACGCTCGGCGTCGTCGGTCGGCCACAGCCGGCCTTGGATCACTCCACCCAACGACTTCATGGCGCAGGCGGCGATGATGCCTTCGGGGGTACCGCCGACACCCAGCAACAGGTCGATACCGGTGTCGGGCCGAGCGGCCATGATGGCGCCGGCCACGTCGCCGTCGGTGATGAACTTGATCCGGGCGCCGGTCGCCCGTACGTCGGCAACGAGCTGAGCATGCCGGGGACGGTCGAGCACGACTACCGTGATGTCCTCGGCGGCGGACCCCTTGGCCTTGGCCAGCCGCCGGATGTTCTCCGCCACGGGCAACCTGATGTCCACCACGTCAGCCGCTTCCGGACCGGTCGCCAGCTTCTCCATGTAGAAGACGGCCGACGGGTCGTACATGGACCCGCGTGGGGCGACCGCCATGACCGCGACGGCGTTGTTCATGCCCTTGGCCGTCAGCGTCGTGCCGTCGATCGGATCGACGGCCACGTCGACCTTGGGACCCGTGCCGTCGCCCACCGTCTCACCGTTGTAGAGCATCGGGGCGTTGTCCTTCTCGCCCTCTCCGATGACAACGACGCCGTCCATGCCGACGGTCCCGATCAGCGCCCGCATGGCGTTGACGGCAACCCCGTCGGCGCCTTCCTTGTCGCCGCGGCCGACCCAGCGGCCCGCAGCCATGGCGGCCGCCTCCGTGACCCGCACCAGCTCCATCGCGAGGTTCCGGTCGGGGGCGTGTGTCGGGGTGCGGAACTCGGGCGTGTCGAGCTGGTCAGGGCACACGAGTCGGCTCCTTGATCGGTGGACGTCGGCTCAGCGGGCGAACCCACGGGGGTCGAGCCCGATCGTAACGAAGGTCGGCCGACGAGGGGCTGGAGCGGCAGCTGGCCGGGTTGTCCGAGAAGCGAGGAAGACGTCGGGTGGTCGGGAGCCCCGCGTTAGTGTCGACGCGTCACAATGGGATGCGTGAGTGAGACCCGCAGCGGCTATCGGCAGAGCGTCAGCGGTCTCGTCGGGGCGGTAGCAGCGTGCCTGGGCCTGATCCTGGTGATCTGGCTGCTGTCCCGGCTGCAAGGCGGCGACGACGTCGAGGCAGCGCCGACCGTGAACTACAGCGCGCAGCTGGAGACAGCCCGCGCCGAGGCCTCGTTCGATGTCCTGACACCTGCGACGGTGCCCGAGGACTGGCGGGCGACCAGTGTCGACTGGGACGTCGCCGGCCCGGTGGAGACCTGGCAGCTCGGCTTCCTCACCGACGACGACGAGTTCGTCGGCCTCGAACAGGGCAACGCGCAGGCCAGTGACGTGGTCGAGGGGGCCACGCCGGCGGATCGTCCGGGATCCCCG
This sequence comes from uncultured Actinomycetota bacterium, assembly GCA_963830495.1. Lineage (GTDB taxonomy): Bacteria > Actinomycetota > Actinomycetes > Propionibacteriales > Nocardioidaceae > CAWHMS01. The sequence continues at coordinate 882,741 of CAWHMS010000002.1, forward strand.
GTCACGATCGAGGGCGACTCGTGGCAGACCCTGTCGTCAGGCGAAGGCGAGACCGCCCTGGTGCTTGTTGACGGCGACATCACCGTCGTGGTGACCGGGACGGCTCCCGAGGCGGACCTGACCGCCTTCGCGGCTTCGCTGAGCGCTGACTGACCGACGGCAACATGCCTGAACGACGTCAACCCGGCGGTCGATCAGGTGCTGACGGGTCCCGATCGGGTGCCGCCCGCTCACGGGCGACGAACGCCAACGCGGTGACCAGCACGCCGGCCAGGGCCACGACGAGAAGCGCCCGGTCCAGCGGGACCACGCGAGTCAGCTGACCGATCAGCGGCGCGCCGAGCAGGAAGCCGGCGTACCCGATCGTCGACACCACGGCGATCGCGCGTGGACCGCGGCCCTCGATCTCTCCGGCGGCGGACATCCCTGCCGGGAAGACGGCGGCCAAGCCGAGACCCCAGGCCGCCGCCCCGAGCAGCGCGGCCGCTGGGTGGTCGACCAGGCAGAGCACCAGCACCCCGGTCGCGGCCAATAGGCCACTCACCCTCAGCACGGGAACCCGCCCGAAACGCGTGATGAGTGGCCCGCCGGCCAGCCGTCCGCAGCCCATGGTGAGGTTGAATCCAGCCAGCGCTACCCCGCCGAAGGCCTCGGGCAGCTCGCGTTCGTCGACGAGCAGCAGGCCGAGCCAGTCGTTGGCAGCGCCTTCGCCGACCGCGGTGGCGAGCACGATCAGCCCCAGGACCACCTCGGTGCCGGACACTCCGCGACGACGACCATCGTGGGATCTCGCCGCATGCCCCGACGGGGGCGATGCGGAGCCGGGCGCTGTGGCAGTGGATACCCCAGTGGCGGCGGGTACGGCGAGCCCGCGCACGCTGTCGTCGACGAAGGAGCCGGTCGTGAAGGCAAGCACCCCCATCGCCGCCACACTCGTGGTCGCGAACTGCACGCTGACGGGCACGCCCAGCGCAGCGCATCCCGCACCCGTCAGCGCCCCGGCGACAGAGCCGAACGAGTAGGCAGCGTGCCAGCCCGGCATCAGGACGCGTCGCCGCCGCGTCTCGACGGCATGCCCCTGGACATTCATGCTCACGTCCCAGACACCGATTCCGATGCCTGCGACGAAGAGGCAGCCACCCAGCAGCACGAGGGTGTCGGCGAATCCGGCGACGGCCAAGGCTGCGGCCGCCAACGCCCCGGCAACTCGTACCGCCCAGGCGGAGGACCAGCGGTCGGTGATGCGGCCAGACCACGGCATAGCCAGCACCGACCCGAGTCCGAGGCAGAGCAACGCACCGCTGAACTGCGCGAAGTTGGCGTCGACCTGGTCGCGCAGCGACGGGACCCGGGCGAAGGCCGCGGCGGCGAGGAAACCGGCGGCGGCGAACGTGATGGTGACGGCGCGGGGAGACCCCGTGGTCGTGGCCGCCTCGGCTCGTGTGCTCAACCGCGATGGCGAGATTCAGGCGTCTCGCCGTCGCGCGCCGTGATGACCTCGTCGAGACGAGCGCGCGCGCCATCGAGCCAGCGCTGGCAGACCTCGGCGAGCTGCTCGCCGCGCTCCCACAGGGCCAAGGACTCCTCGAGGGTGACCCCGCCCGCCTCGAGCTTCTGCACGACCTCGACCAACTCGTCGCGAGCGGCCTCGTAGTTAGGCGGATCGGGCAGGTCAGTCATCGGGAGTCCTCACGTGGTCGTCGTCGACGGATTCGACCGTCAGGTTGAGCCTTCCGCGGGCGAGGCGGGCGTGAACTGAACTGCCGGCGACCACCTGTTCGGTCGAGGTCAGTACGTCGCCCGCGTCGGACTGCAGCACGGCATAACCCCGCTCGAGCGTCGCGAGCGGCGACAGCGCGCGCACCCGGGCCAGCCGGTGATCGAGATCGTCAGTCGCTCGCCCCAGTCGATGGTCCAGACTGCGGCGGCTGCGGTGCAGCAGCTGTTCGACCGCCGTCCCCGCCTGATCGAGCAGCTGCCCGGGGTGGGCCAGCACCGGGCGGTTGCGGACCTGGGCCAGCTGGTGGTGCTCGCGTCGCAGCACGGCGTCGAGGACGAAGCGGGCGCGGTCCCGAGCCGTGTGCACCCGCTGCAGCTCCTCACGGACGTCGGGCACCACCAGCTTGGCTGCGTCAGTCGGCGTGGAGGCGCGCAGGTCGGCCACCAGGTCGAGCAGCGGCCGGTCCTCCTCGTGGCCGATCGCGCTCACCACCGGAGTGCGGCATGCCGCGACCGCACGCACGAGTCCTTCGTCGGAGAAGGGCAGCAGATCCTCCAACGCCCCACCACCACGCGCCACGACGATGACGTCGACGCCGGGATCCTGGTCCAGCTGTGCGATCGCCTCCATCACCTGCCGGGCGGCATCGTGGCCCTGCACAGCCGCGGGCTCGACGCGGAACTCGACGCCCGGCCAGCGCCGCCTGGCGTTGTCGAGTACGTCGCGCTCGGCCGCTGAGGCCTTGCCCGTGACGAGGCCGATGCCGCGAGGCAGGAACGGTGGTCGACGCTTGCGCGCAGGATCGAACAACCCCTCGGCCGCCAGCAGCTGACGACGCTGCTCGATCCGGGCCAGCAGTTCGCCCATCCCGACAGGTCTGATCTCTCGAGCCTGCATGCTCAGCGACCCGCGTTGCACGTAGTACTGGAACTTCGCGAAGACCACGACGCGCGCGCCCTCGGTCGGTGGCGCCGTCGCGGAGTCGAACACCTCCCGGCGACACATCACCTGGACGGACACCTCCGCCAGCGGATCGCGCAGCGTGAGCCAGACGGCGTTGGGTCGCCGGGTGAGCTGGGCGATCTGGCCCTCGACCCAGATCGGCCCGAGTCGCTCGACGTAGCCGGAGACGGCGTTCGCGATCACGCGCACGGGTGCCGGCTTGTCGGCGCTCGTCTCCAGGGCCACGACCACCACGCTAGTGGTTGGCCGCGACACCTACGATGGAGGACATGTCTGCCCCCGAAACCGGTCGTCCGGTGGCGCCGCCCGCCGCCGCAACAGACCGCCACCGCGCGCTGGCGCCGGAGAGCATCGCTCCGGAGCCGGGGGATCGCACCGTGCTGCTCGCGGCCCCGCGCGGCTACTGCGCCGGTGTCGACCGGGCGGTCATCACGGTGGAAAAGGCACTCGACCTTTACGAGCCGCCTGTCTACGTGCGCAAGCAGATCGTGCACAACAAGCATGTCGTACACGACCTCGAGGGGCGCGGCGCGATCTTCGTCGAGGAGCTCGACGAGGTGCCCGAGGGCGCCACCGTGGTGTTCTCGGCGCACGGCGTCTCGCCCGCGGTGCACCAGCAGGCTGCCGAGCGGGGTCTACGGACGATCGACGCGACGTGTCCACTGGTGACCAAGGTGCACCACGAGGCACGTCGCTTCGCCGGCGACGACTACGACATCCTGCTCATCGGGCACGAGGGTCACGAAGAGGTCGAGGGTACGGCGGGAGAGGCGCCCGCCCACGTCACCCTGGTGCAGAGTCCCGACGACGTGGACTCCGTCACGGTGCGGGACCCGGACAAGGTGGCCTGGCTGTCCCAGACCACGCTGTCGGTAGACGAGACGTTGGAGACGGTGGCCCGGCTGCGGGAGCGGTTCCCGAACCTGCTCGACCCGCCGTCGGACGACATCTGCTACGCCACTCAGAACCGCCAGCAAGCGGTCAAGGAGATCGCGGCCGGCAATGACCTGGTGCTGGTGGTCGGGTCGGCCAACTCCAGCAACTCGGTGCGACTGGTTGAGGTTGCGCTGGAGTCCGGGGCCAAGGCCGCGTACCGGATCGATGACGCGTCCGAGATCGACGGGAGCTGGCTCGACGGCGTCGACTCCGTCGGTGTCACCTCTGGGGCGTCGGTCCCGGACGATCTCGTGGAGGGCGTCCTGGCCTTCCTCGCCGAGCGCGGCTATCCGGCCGCTACTGCCGTGCACACGGCCGAGGAGTCACTGATCTTCGCGCTACCCCCGGAGCTGCGTCGCGACATGAAGGCCGCGGGGCAGAGCTGACTCCTCGCCGCCGTCTCGTTCACGCGGGCACGGAACGGCGGGCGAGGCCACGTGCGCAGGCAACGGCCAGCGCTGTGGCGTACGCCGCGCAGAGCGGTACGGCGTGAGCGGCCAGCCCGGTCAGGAACACGCGGCTGAACGATCCGGACGTGATGGTCGTCGGTGCGACGACGGCCACGACCCCGACGAGGGTCGCGAAGACGAGCGGCGGCAGCACCGCCACGGTGAACAGCGCCCGTGGCGACGCCGACATCGCGGCCACCAGGCAGATCACGACGAAGCAGAGGTCGAAGAAGAAGCTGATCCGCCCGGTCAGGGCGAGGTCGAGCATCGCGCACGCGGCGGTGGTGATGCCGGTGGCGACGATCAGTCCCCGGGCGGGAAGCCCCGCACCCGGCGCATACTCGGTCGTCTTCGCGTGCCCCCACTCGGTCGACTCGTCGGTGTCAGGGTCAAGGTCGAGGTCGAAGCCGACGATGACGTCAGGAGACCCTGCAGCGCGAGGGTTGGCTGAGTCCGGGGGCGGTGCCGAGAGCCCGGGCAGGTCCTGCCCGAGCTTGGGGGAATGGTGCGGCGAGGTGGTCATCGTGGCCTCCGCGGTGCCGGTCTGGGCTCACGCTAGTGGCGCCGCCGGGCACGACGACGACGCCACGCCGCCGCCTGGCACCGCGGGCTGAGCACCGCGGGACTGGGCACCCGCGCGGGTTGAGCACGGCAGGGTTGAGCACGGCTGGGCTGGCTACCTCGCGGGGCTACTCTCCTGCGGCACGTCGGGTCCACTGCTCGTGGCCAGGAAGGCCGTCGACCACAGGTCGCTCGGCGCCATCGTGCACCAGCTCCGGCGCGACCAGCGGGCGCAGCGCGTCGCTGACCGGGCCAGGACTCTCCAGCTCAACGTCGACCACGTCGAGGTCACGCAACCGGCGCGCGCTGACCAGCACCCGGGACTCGAGCGTGCCGACCGCCTTGTTGTAGTGGCCGACGGCCCCTGACAGCGACCTGCCGAGCCGGTCGAGCGTGCCGCCGAGGGTGCTCAAACGGTCATGGAGCTCCCGCCCGAGCGCATGAATCTCCCGGGCGTTGTCGGCGACCGCCTCCTGCGACCAGGCATAAGCGATCGTGCGGAGCATCGAGATCAGGGTCGTGGGGGTGGCCAGCATGACCCGTTTGCCTGCGGCGTGGTCGATCAGCGTCGGGTCGGTGTCCAGCGCCTGGGCGAAGATGGCCTCGCCCGGGATGAACATCACCACGAACTCCGGGGCGGGACTGAACTGCTGCCAGTAGCCCTTGGCCGCCAGCTGGTCGACGTGCTGGCGCACCTGCCTGGCGTGGCGGGCGAGCGCCGCTTCGCGGGCGGCAAGGTCGTCGGTGTGACTGGCGGTGAGGAATGCGTCGAGCGACACCTTGGCGTCGACGACCACCTGCTTGCCGCCGGCCAGCTGCACGATCACATCGGGGCGGAGCACACCGTCGTCGGTGCGCAGTGAGACCTGCTCGTCGAAGACACAGCGCTCGGTGATGCCGGCCAGCTCCAGACTCCGCCGCAGCTGCATCTCGCCCCAGTTGCCGCGCACCTGCGGCCGGCGGAGTGCCTCGGCCAGAGAGGCGGTCTCGCGGCGCAGCTCGGCACCGCTGAGCTGGACGGACTCGACCTGCTGCCGCAACTGCGACTGCCAGGCGACGCTCTGGGTCTCGAGCTCACCGATCCGGCGGTTGAGCCGCTCCAAGCTCTCGTGGACGGGCAGCACCACGTCATGCGTGGCCTGTCGGCTGCTCTCGGTCATGGCCAGCACGTGCCGACTGGAGTCGTTGACGGCCTGGGCCGAGAGGGCGCGAAGCTCCTCGCGCAGTGCGCCGTGCTCACGCCGAGCGCTCTGCGCCCCGCGCACGAAGCCGACCGCGTGGCCGGCGGTCAGCGCGAGCGCTGTGACCAGGCCAAGCAGCAGAAGCGTCATCGTCGTACCCATGGCAGCACCATGACAGGCGGCACCGACAACCTCGATGCGCCACGCGCAGCAGGAACTGAGTCAGGCTGTGGCGCGACGACGGTCCCTGGGAGCATGGCGGTATGACGACGCCTCGTCTGGTCGACCTGAGCCACCCGATCCGCGACGGCATGGTGACACTGCCCGGCCTCCCCGGTCCAGAGCTGACCGTGCACCTGACGCGGGAGGCGTCGACTGCGGTCTACGCCCCGGGCACGTCGTTCGAGATCGGCCGCATCTCGATGGTCGCCAACACCGGCACCTATCTCGACTCGCCGCACCACCGATTCGCCGAGGGCACGGACCTGGCCGGACTCGCGCTCGAGCGGCTCGTCGACCTGCCGGCAGTGGTGATCTCGGCGCGAGGCGCCATCGACGTACCCCACCTGGCCGATGTCGAAGTGTCGTCGGCAGCGGTGCTGCTGCACACCGGAGACTCGGCCCGGTTCGGCACCCCGGAATACGTCGACGACGCGTCGTTCCTGACGCGTGCCGGCGCCGAGTGGCTGGTCGAGCGCGGCGTCGCCCTCGTCGGCATCGATGCCGCCAACATCGACGACATGGATGACCCGTCGCGACCGGCCCACACGGTGCTGCTGGCGGCAGGGCTGCCCATCGTGGAGCACCTGACCGGTCTTGAGCAGTTGCCACCGGCGGGAGCGTGCTTCACGGCGGTGCCGCCCCGGGTCGAGGGCTTCGGCACGTTTCCGGTGCGCGCCTTCGCGGCGGTGCCGACATGATCCGGACGGTGAGAGAGGGGCGAGCGGATGACTGAGGTGGTCTACGAGACGGCGCGCTGCGTCGTCAGGGATTGGCAGTCCGGCGAGGAGGATCGGATGTTCGATCTCTATCGCCGGATGGAGGTGGCACGGTGGCTGGGATCCGAGCCGACGCCGATGCGGGCGCGGGAGGAGGCCGAGCGCGGCATCACCCGATGGGCCGAGCGCAACGCCGAACGTGAGCTGGGCGGCGTCTGGGCGGTGCAGCGCAAGGGCGACGGCGTGGTCGCCGGCACGGTGCTGCTGGTGGAGATCCCCGATGCCGACGGGGAGTTCGAGGTCGGCTGGCACTTCCACCCGGACTCGTGGGGTAGGGGCCTGGCGACCGAGTCCGCCAGGGGGGCTCTGGAGCTGGCGTGGGCGGGTGGTCTGACGGAGGTGCTGGCCGTCGTCCTGCCCGGCAACGACCCGTCGCTCGCCGTCTGCCGACGGCTCGGGATGTCGGCGGAGGGCATCACGGATCGGTACTACGGGCAGCGGATGCACCTGTTCCGGCTGGCTGTACCGGCCCGCTCCTGACCCGGGGACTGCGCGGGACAAGGATCCGACCAGGCTTGGGCCAGGGCTACGACGGCGTCGGGATCCTTCGGCTGCTCGGGAGCTTTTCGCGTGCGCCGCGGTACGCCGTACCCTTGTCGCCCGTGGCCCTCACCATCGGAATCGTCGGCCTGCCCAACGCGGGCAAGTCGACGCTCTTCAACGCGCTGACCAAGAACGACGTCCTGGCCGCCAACTATCCCTTCGCGACGATCGAGCCCAATGTCGGCGTGGTCGGCGTACCGGACGGGCGGCTGCCGAGACTGGCGGAGATCTTCGGATCGGCACGCGTAGTGCCGGCGACGGTCGAGTTCGTCGACATCGCCGGCATCGTGCGCGGCGCGTCGGAGGGCGAGGGGTTGGGCAACAAGTTCTTGTCGCACATCCGCGAGTCGGCTGCCATCTGCCAGGTGACGCGGGTGTTTCGCGACGACGACGTGACCCACGTCGACGGCGAGGTAAATCCGGCCAGCGACATCTCCACGATCCAGACCGAGATGATCCTCGCCGACCTGCAGACGGTGGAGAAGGCAATTCCCCGGCTGGAGAAGGAGGCGCGCGGTCGCAAGGAGGCAGTTCCATTGCTCGAGGCGGCCCGCGAGGCGCAGTCTGCGCTCGAGGGGGGTACGCCGATCATCGCCGCGTCGCTCGATCGGGCGCTGATCCGGGAGCTGATGCTGCTCACGGCCAAGCCGTACATCTACGTCTTCAACTGCGACCACGACGAGCTTGCCGACGATCAGCTCAAGCAGCAGATGCGTGATCTCGTCGCACCATCGGAGGCGATCTTCCTCGATGCCAAGTTCGAGGCCGAGCTGGTCGAGCTCGACGATGACGACGAGGCGCGCGAGATGCTGACCGAGATGGGAGTCTCCGAGCCCGGCCTCGATGTGCTGGCCCGAGTGGGGTTCGACACGCTTGGGCTGCAGACGTATCTCACCGCCGGCCCCAAGGAGTCGCGCGCGTGGACGATCCGGCAGGGCGCGACGGCACCGCAGGCCGCAGGCGTGATCCACACCGACTTCCAGCGAGGCTTCATCAAGGCCGAGATCGTGTCGTACGACGACCTGGTGACGGCCGGGTCGATGGCGGCCGCGAAGTCGGCCGGCAAGGTCCGGATCGAGGGCAAGGACTACGTGATGGCCGACGGTGACGTCGTGGAGTTCCGCTTCCAACAGGCGTCGGTGACCAAGCAGTAGCGCTCCGCCCACGTCCCTGTGGCTGAAATTCTTGACCCCCCGTTGGTGAGAAGCTTCAGCCAGCCATTTGCCTTGGGCGCACAACTGCCGTCGCATCAGCCGCAGGACAACGTCCGCGTCATGCTCGACCCGGCCGGTCACCCTTTCTGCCGGTACACCGACTGACTGGACGCTGCGTGGGTGCAGTCGCGCGGCCGCCTCTCCCGTAGGGCGCTCAGCTGCTCCAGAGCGACCGACCGGCGGAGACACGCCATCCGGCCGGGGGGTCCTCCCCGACAAGGCCATCGACGGCCTCGCGGAGCATGTCGGCATGCCCGGTGTGCCGGCCGTACTCCTCGATCAGGTCACACAGCAGTCGGCGCAGGCTCGCATGCTGACCGTCTGGCCCCGAGGCGTGGACGAGCCGGTCGAGGCCGCCATCGGCGATGGCTGCGTCGAACCTCGCACGAGACCGCTCGACGGCGGTGTCCCAGAGCGCGTAGAGCTCGTCCGGGCTGTTGTCAGCGGCGGAGGCGAAGTCCCAGTCGGGGTGGGCATCCCAGTCCACACCGTCCCAAGGCGCACCTGGCGGCTCTCCACTCAGCTTGGTGCGGGAGTGCGTCTCCTCGGCGAGGGCTAGATGTTTGAGCAGGCCGCCCAGCGTCAACGCCGACGCACCGATGCGGGATCGAAGACCGGCCGAGTCAAGGTCGTCGGCCTTCCAGCGGAAGGTCGTCCGCAACCGGTCGAGGGCACCGACGAGCTGGGCCGCCTCGGGGCCGGCAAGGGGAGGCTCCCACGGGGGGTAGTTACTGTCTGCCATGGCGACACCGTAGGACTCGGTGCCGACGTCCTGCATCCGGGGTGCGACTGTCGTGCGCTCAGTTCGCGCCGTGCTCGGCTGCCCGGAGGCGCGCAGCCAGCACGTGCAGCATCGGGACGGCGACGGCTGGATGAGTCTCGAGCAACCCCTCGAACTGCCACTTCGTGATGGCGAAGGTGGTCAGGCCGTCAGGACCCGCGACGACGTCCGCCGAGCGTGGCTCGCCGTCGATCAGCGACAGCTCGCCGAAGTAGTCGCCCGGACCGAGGCTGCCATGCACCTGACCGTCGACGCTCGGTATGGCGCTGCCAGTGAGGATGACGTGCATCTCCACGCCCTTCTGTGCAAAGCGGTGCCAGCCCCCGACCTCCTCGCCTTGCGCGAGTACGGTCTCGTCGGGCTTGAACTCCTCCTGGCGGCCGGACTCGGCGATACGCGCCACCGTCTTGCGGTTCAGGCCCTTGAAGAGGTCCACCGTCTCCAGGACGGGAATCAGTTTGTCGACACTCATGCTGCCCTCCCGCGCACAGTCGTCTCGGTGACTGCAATGTAGGCCCGAGCCGGCCCCGCCGCCACCGCCATGACCGATCGCCACGAATCGACCCTCGACAACGATCAGTTGGCGGCGCAAGATGAGCGACAAGTGCAACTCGGGGGATTTGCCTTGAAGGGATACCGCAATGCGGCTTCGATCAGTCCTGGCTATGGCTGCGGGCGTCACGTTGGTGGTGACGCCGCTCCACATGGTGACGGCCACCAGCGCACCGCCACCGGCAACTGACTTCGCCGTCTCCGACGACGGCCCGTACACCCGACACGACGGTGGCACCGACCAAGCCATCGAGCATTGCGGCAACAGTGCCAGCAATCCGGCCCCCGACGACGTACCCGACGACGGTGACGTCGACTCCAACGACGGCGGCAACCGGCGGCAGGGCAACGAGCCCACGGTCGCCATCGACCCCACCAACCCCAACGTCGTTGTCGCAGGTTGGAACGACTACTGCATGACCGACCTCGCCGCGGGCTGGATGGGTCTCGGGTTCTCCACCGACGGTGGACAGACCTGGATGGACTCCACGCTGCCCGGCTACCCGCTCGACGACTCGGCCGAAGGTGCGGCGTCCCCGTTGAAGGGTCGCACCGACTCCGGAGACCCCCTTGTCGCCTTCGACAACGATGGCCGGCTGTTCGTCGGTGGCATCTCGTTCAACCGGACAAAGCCGCAACTGGGGTCTGTCTTCGTGTCGACATATGGTGCGCGGCCGGGTCCGGCCGGCGTGAGCGGACAGCTGCCCAAGGACTACCTGCGCACGCTCATCATCGGCAAGGCCGGCACGCCCAGCCTGTCTGGGATCTTCCAGGACAAGCCGCTGATGGAGGTTGACCGCAGCACCGCCAGCCCGTACGAGGACAACGTCTACTTCTGCTGGACCAAGTTCCAGGGCTTCGGACGCAGCAAGATCTACGTCGCCCGATCCACCGACCACGGCCGGTCCTTCACCCGAGGTGAGATCGTCTCCGACGGCAACGTGCAGGGCTGCGACATCGCGGTAGAGCACGACGGCGATGTGTACGTCTCATGGCGCACCGCCGCGACGAGCTCCGGGCGACCAGCCGGCATGACCGTCACGCAGGTCGACCGACGGCGGGCGCAGCTTCAGCAAGCCGACGAGGATCGCTTCGTTCACGCCGTACTTCCCGAACATCGGTGGCTCGCGCGACTGCGGAGACGGCCCGTTCCTCTGCGCCTCACCGTCGTTCGTGTTCCCCCGGATCCCGCTCGAGCCGCGCCTGACCGCAGACCAGACGGGAACAGTTGACGGCGTCTTCGCGACCTGGAACGCCGTCGACCCCGCATCGGTGGTCCCGAGTGTCTCGGCGTACTCGTCTGCAACGCCCGGCACGGTCGGACGTTCGCTCGTGTACGTCGCCAAGTCCACCGACGACGGCTCGACGTGGTCGGCGGGCGTGCCGGTGGACCCGTCCGCCGGGGATCCTGGGCATCAGTTCTTCTCCGACGTGGACGCGTACGGCGGAATGCTGGTGGCGGTCTGGCAGGACAACCGCACCGACGACGACTACTCGGTGCAGCGGCCGCTCGGCAACCGCCTCGACGCCATGGGTCGAGCCGTGTCGTCCGGCACGGATGTCGTGGCGACGTACGCCGCCACGTCCACCGATGGCGTCTCCTGGACGCCCGTCGGCCAGGTCTCGGCGACGACACACCAGCCGTCGTACGAGATGTTCGGCAGCCGCGACATCCCGTTCCAGGGCGACTACAACTGGGTAGCGATCGCCGACGACAACGGCGCAGCGGCGGGCGGCCTGTTCGCGTACATGACCTGGACGGACAACCGGCAGGTCGTGCCCGGCGAGGACCCGCGGGAGACGGAGGCGGAGAACGGCTTCGTCGACGGGTTCGACGTGCAGCAGTGCCGGATCGACCTGGGCCGCTCCGAAGGTGACGTCAACCGGGACGTCCCCCTCGCCCGCGCCGATGCGCCGTACTCCGGCGACAACTGCGGCAACGGAGGCGGCCTGGACCAAGACATCTTCGGTCAGCGGCTCGACCTGAGCTGAGCACGGTTGCCGGGGAGCGCCCGGCGGTGTCGCCACTCGGTGACACCGCCGAGCGCCGGGCGACCGCTGAAGGTCGCTCGCCGATCCGGGCCGGGTCGTCATGCCAGTGCGGAGGCCACCGGAGCGAGGGCCAGCACGTCGTCGGGCGTGGCGAGATCCGGCGGCGACACGAAGACCGTCCGCACCCCTCTGGCGGCCAGCTCCTCATAGCGCTGGACGTGGTCGATGCTGGTCCCGGCGTGGTGCCGGGCGGCGTACGTCGAGGCAGCCGTGCGGCCACGCAGACGTTCGACTCGCGCCCACACGTCGTCACGGTCGCGGCCGATGACAGGCAGGTCGAGCACCGTAACCATGACCTCGTCGACGTCTCTGCCCACCTCGGAGCAGTGATCCCGGAGGACCGCAAGCTTGTGGTCGAGCGTCGGCAGGTCGCTGGGCAGGTTGCACCCGTCGCCGAGTCGCGCGGCGATCCGTAATGTTCGCCGCTCGCCACTGCCGCCGACGATGATCGGTACGTCGGACACCGGTCGCGGGTAGCAGGTGGTCTCCGGCAGCGCGACTCGGTCACCGGCGTACGCCTTGGTGCCGGGGGCCCACAGTGCCCGCATCGTCTCGATGGCGGCCTCCAACAGGTCGAGCCTCTCGGCGGCGGCGGGAAACCGCAGCCCGTAGCCGGCATGCTCGCGCTCCCACCAGCCCGCGCCGATGCCGCAGTACGCGCGTCCACCGCTGAGCACGTCGAGCGTCGCCACGGCCTTCGCGAGGATGCCGGCCGGCCGCATGCTCGTGGGCGTGACGAGCGTGCCCAGGCTGAGCCGGGTGTCGAGGCCGGCCAGCATCCCGAGCGTCACCCACGGCTCCGGGATCGGATCCCACGCGCGGCCCACCTGAGGGATCTGGATCAGGTGATCCATCAGTGCCAGGCCCTCAAAGCCGGCCGCCTCGGCGGCGGAGGCGATGTCACCGAGCCAACCGACGGGGTTTTCGCCCCAGGGAAAGCGCGAGACCTGCAGGCGGAGTGCAAGCCGCCTGTCCCGCTGGCCGATGTGGCTGGTCGAAGCCGGCTCGACCGGCCTGGTGGTCGCGGGCTCGACCGTGGTGCTGCTCCCGGCCGCCACGATGACCATCCGGTGCCAGCGCTCCGCGGCGATTGCGGCTCCCGCCTCACGGACCCGGCGCAGCTGAGCGGTCAGCACGGACGACGGCACCGGTTGCTCTCTGCTGCGGTTGCGCTGGCGGCACAACGCCGGCGCGGTGTCGAAGACCACGGCGACTGCCGGTACGCCGGCGCGCCGCGCCAGATCGACGTACCCGCGTCGCGCCTCCGGGTCCAGGCCGAGGGTGTCGACGACCGTGGTCATGCCGCGACGCAGCCGTGCCGCGACGATGAGGTCGAGCAGCGTGAAGGCGTCCGTCGATGCGTCCAGGTCGTGCGGACCGCTCCCGACGATGCCGCGAAGGTCGTCAGAAGAGACGATCTCCTGGCGCCGGTAGTTCGCCCGCGCCCACGTCGACTTGCCCGCTCCGGAGGCGCCGACGAGTACGACGAGAGCCGGGTCCGGCAGTTGCTGATCGGCTCTACGGTCAGCAGGCATGGGGCCGACCATCGCAGGATCGGAGGCGGTTGCCAAGGCACGTGGTCAGACGCGGCGTGCCTAAATCGCTGGCCGTCTGCAGCACGGCTGCACGAGGCTGGCGCGATGACTTCACAGATCTCGCATACGACCGTCGACTCACACGATGCCTATGCACAGTCGGTGTGGTGGGCGCAGGTGCTCGGCTTCGCCGAGGATCCGCAGGACCCCAACCTGCCGGGTCACGAGGAGTGCATGATCTTCTCCTCCGACGGTCGCACCCGGGTGCTGTTCATCGAGGTGCCAGACGACAAGGTGGTCAAGAACCGCCTGCACTTCGACCTCTCACCCGTCGACGGCACCCGCGACGAGGAGGTCGAGCGCCTCCGTGCGGTCGGCGCGGAGGAGGTCGCCGACCGCCGAACGCCGGAGGGCGGCGGCTGGGTGACGTTGGCCGATCCTGAGGGCAACGAGTTCTGCGTGCTGCGCAGCGCGGCGGAGCGCCCCGACCCGTGGGCCCACCTCGTCACGTGATCCCCGGACCGGTCTCTCAGCCTCGATGGCGGGTTCCCTATTGGGCACGCGCCCAATAGGCTTGTCCTCATGACGATCCGCGAAGCGTCTCCCCCTGTCACCGTGCCGCCGGCGCCGCTCGACCGGGAGGGACTCGACCGAGCCATGCTGCCCTTCGGCCAGAGTCGGATGCTGCCGAAGGCGGCGTACCTCGACGAGGCGGTCCTGGCATGGGAGCGGGAACACCTGTTCACCCGGTGGTTGTGCCTGGGCCGGACCGATGACGTGCTGGCCGCCGGACGGATGCGTGCCTTCGATGCCGGTGGGTCCAGCGTGCTGGTCGTCCGGGACAAGGCCGGGGAGCTCCGCGCCTTCGAGAACGCCTGCCGTCATCGGGGGCACGAACTGTTGCCATGCGGAGCGGCCGCCGACGCGGGCAAGGCGCTCGTCTGTCCGTATCACGCGTGGGCCTACCGGCACGACGGCTCGCTGCTCGCCGCTCCGCGGTTCGATGAGTCCGAGGACTTCAGCCCGGCCGAGCACCGCCTCTTCGAGGTGTCGTTGCGGGACTGGCACGGCTGGCTGTGGATCGACCCGTCCGGCCAGGGTGGCGACTTCGACGAGCACGTCGGCGCGCTCGATCAGGTCATCGCGGCGTACGACGCGACGACCCTGCGGACGGTCGTCAGCCACGAGTACGACGTCAAGGCCAACTGGAAGGTCGTCGTCGAGAACTACAACGAGTGCTACCACTGCCCGATGATCCACCCGGAGCTCTGCCGGGTCAGCCCGCCGCACAGCGGGGAGAACCTCGAGGGTGACGGCAGCTGGGTCGGTGGCTGGATGGACCTCCGGGACGAAGCCGCGACCATGTCCCTCGACGGGCACAGCGACGGCGCGGTCATGGCGCACCTCGACGAGCACGAGCAGCGCACGGTCATGTACGTCGCCGTGCTGCCGAACGCCTTGATCAGCTTGCATCCCGACTACGTCATGACTCATCTGCTCATGCCCGTGGACGCAGACACGACCAGGATCCAGTGCTCGTGGGCCTTTCCAGATGACGTGGTGGCGCGCGAGGCCTTCGACCCGTCATACGCCGTGGACTTCTGGGATCTCACCAACCGCCAGGACTGGGCGGCCTGCGAGTCTGTGCAGCGTGGCATGAAGTCGCCGCGCTTCCGGCCCGGGCCGCTGGCGAACGTGGAGGACGCCGTCTACCAGTTCGTGGCGCAGATGGCGCGTCGCTACCTCGGCTCAACCACCAGCCGAACCTGACCTCTGGCTGGCTACACGACGACCTCGTGCCCCGCCAATTGCGGGGAGACGCCCCGCCAACGGGGCGTGTGGCGGGCCACCTGCCCGCTGCCGGGAAGTTGACCCGGGTATCACGGGCGACGCCTCGACCCTCCTTGGGTCAGCGGTTGCACGGTGACCGAAGGGAGAGCAGCCCATGTTCACACACAGTTTCTGGAAGTTGACGCTGGAGCGGGCGATCAAGTCGTTCGCGCAGACGTTCGTGGCGATCCTCGGCGTGCAGAGCACGCTGATCGAGAGCGCGCCGTGGTACACCGCGGTCTCGACGGCCGCTCTGGCCTTCGTGCTGTCCGTCATGACGTCCATCGGGTCGGCGAGCATCGGACCCGACGACGACCCCAGCGTCGTGTCGCGATCGGGCCCGTCGGCGAGGGAAGTGCGAGAGCCGGAGGCATCGGCCGCAGCGCCTGCCTGAGCCTACGCCGGGTCGATGGGGCCGGCGACCGCGTCAGGAAGGCGAACAGCCTGACCAGTCAACGGGAAGAACTTGACGGGTCAACGCAGCGCCAGCCGGCGATCGAGCAGTCGAACGGCGTCGGTGATGCGGCGCGGCAACGGCAGGGCGTCCCCGGCGGACTCCGCGTCGACGGCCGCACCCCCGGCGGCCACCAGCAGGTCCGCGCCGGCTGCCTTGAGCGCATAGACCGTGCGCCGTCCCGCGCTCACGTCCCCTGCGGTCGGAATGCCCACGACCGCTGACGACGCCTTGTTGACGGTGACGGCGTGCACCCAGCTCACCGCTGGTACGTCGGCGCCGATGTAGCGGACCCGCACGCCTGCGCGGCGCAGCGCGGTCGCGAAGGCCAACGCCGCGAGCTCGTGCCGGCAGCCTGCCGGGAGGCCGACCACCACGAGCGGCCCCGAGCGTGGGTCCCCCGCTGCCTCGAAGCAAGCAGCCAGTCGACGCAGCACAGCATGGCTGGCGAAGTGCTCGGCGGAGATGTCGATGTCGCCGCGCACCCAGGCGTCGCCCAGCTCACGCAGAGTCGGCATCAGCCACTCGTCAACGACCGACTCGAAGGAGCCGCGGCTGAACGCCGCATCGAGTACCCGACCGATGTGGACGTCGTCCATCGCACCTGCCGCGCCCACGAAGGCAGCCGTGAGTCCAGCGTCGTCGTCGGGCAGGTCATCGCGGCGGCCGGCGGGACCGAAGCCGCCGTCGTGGGTGAGGACGAGGTCGGCTCCCGCTGCCTCGGTCTTCGCCAGGACGACGTGGGCTGCCTGCCCCGCCGACCAACCCTGGTCGATCAGTCGCCGGATTGCGGTGATGATCCGCAGGGCGCGGTCGTCGTACAGCCGGTAGCCGGCGTCGGTGCGCAGCGGTGCGGCGACGCCGTACCGGCGCTCCCAGGCTCGTAACGAGGTCGCGGGAACGCCAGTGAGCTCGGCGGCTTGCCGAATCGTGTACATGGTTTGTCTAAGATATCAGGCAGTTGCACGGCGGTGCGGGTTCTCAGAGGTGGCTCACTGGACTTGACATGCGCCTGGAACGGCGTACGTTCGCGATGAGACTTAGGCAAACCTTGGACGATCTCGCGGGGGGAGCCGCCGTGCGAGGTCCGCCGGAGGTCACCCCGAAGCTGAGTTCGACCGGGCGACCCCCACCGCGACGGGCGAGGAAACCAACCGCCTCGCCCGTTGTGGTGTCAGCGGCCGATGGTTTGCGCCGCGCTGTCGATGGCAGCCGCGAGCTCCAGGTCCCCCTGGGTGATGCCGCCTTCGGAATGGGTGGAGAGCCGGAACGTGATCTCGGTCCACCGGATGTCGATGTCGGGATGGTGGTTGACCTCGTCGGCGACCGCACCGACGACGGCGACCAGGCGAATCCCGTCGGCGAAGCTCTCCGCCTGCACCGATCGGACGAGCGAGGCGCCCTCCTGGTGCCAGCCGCGCAGGTCGCCGGTCAGCGCGGACTGGATCTGGTCGTCCGTGAGCAGTTCAGCCATGTCGTCCAACCTAGCGGCTCGCCGACGCGGCGAACCGGCTGCGCCGCAGCGCGTAGACGTAGCGTCTGCCGGGCCACTCCGAGCAGGTCCATAGCAGGTCGTGCGACGGCCAGTACGTCAAGTCCTCCGGACCCACGGACAACGCTGCTGGATGCTCGACGAGCGATTCGTCTCCCTGCCGTGTCCACAGCGACCCGCGTCGCCAGCGTCCCCGACTCGTGGTGACGTACCACGTGCCGCCCACCGTCGTGGCACCTTGCATGCCGTCTAGGCCGTCGGTGATGGTCTGCACCGGAGTCGCCCTGCCATCGTCCGCGAAGGCAGGCGCCGCGACATCACGGTCGAGCGCGAACCGCACCAGACGACTCGTCTGCGCGTCACGGCCGTACTCGCCGGCGACGAGATGGCCGGATCCGCGGTCGAGGGAGATGAACGAGAAGCGGAACGGAGTCGCCCCCGGATCGTGCTCGACCCGCCACATCGTGCGTTGGGGGAGCACGTAGCAGTACCCGTAGGGCGCCTCGTCGGGTCCGGGGCGCTCGGGCGCCACGGCGGATGGGGCCTGGACGGCGCCGACCCGACAGATGTCAGCGACGTCGAACACTCGGATGCCGCCATGGGTATCGGCCACGAGCAGGGAGGGTCCGTACCAGACGATCCCGCCCGCGTGCACCACCACCGGGCGCATCGCAACAGGGACGGATCGCCCGCGGGGGGCGCCGAGCGCGCCGAGTTCGCCGGGCTCGGCTGTCCCCGGCTGCACGAGGAGCACGTGCCGGTACGTCGGCCGGGCGGGGTCGGTCACGTCAACGACGCTGAGGCGGACACCCTTCGAGACACCGTCCCGCTTCTTGGCGTACCAGGCCACGACGACGACCCGCCGACCATCGACCAGACCGGTGTCGCTGGCGTCAGCGGAGGTGGTGATGCCTTGCGGCCACCACCTCCGGGTCAGCTGGTCGCAGAGGTTCCAGCGGAATCCGTAGTCGGCGGCGGCAGCCGGCACGCGGGCTGTCGTACCGCGGCGATTGAGATCGCTCAGGACACCGCCCAGCCCGACGGCTCCCCCGAGCGAGCGGGCCAGCGCATCGACGTCGGCCCGGCCGTCCGCGGTGGGTGTCAACCACATACGGCGTCCCCAGCCACGTCGTCTGTCGTCAGATCTCGTCGCGGCCCGCTCGATCGCCGCGGCGGAAGATCTTCTCGCCGAGCCACACGACCGGGTCGTACTTGCGGTCCACTACCCGCTCCTTCATCGGGATGATCGCGTTGTCGGTGATCTTGATGTTCTCCGGGCACACCTCGGAGCAGCACTTCGTGATGTTGCACATGCCGATCCCGGCAGCATCCTGCGCCAGCTTGCGGCGGTCGTTGGTGTCGAGCGGATGCATGTCGAGCTCGGCGTACCGGAGGAAGAAGCGCGGCCCGGCGAACGCCTCCTTGTTGCCCTCATGGTCCCGGACCACGTGGCAGGTGTCCTGGCAGAGGAAGCACTCGATGCACTTGCGGAACTCCTGGCCGCGCTCCACGTCCGCCTGCGCCATCCGGCGCTTGCCGTCAGCGTCCCGGGGAGTCGGCGCGAAGGCCGGCACCTGCTTGGCCTTCTCGTAGTTGTAGGAGACGTCGGTGACCAGGTCGCGGATCACCGGAAATGCCCGCATCGGCGTGATGGTGATGGTCTCCGCCGGGTCGAAGTCGGCCAGCCGGGTCATGCACATGAGCCGTGGCCGGCCGTTGACCTCGGCGCTGCAGGAGCCGCACTTGCCGGCCTTGCAGTTCCAGCGCACGGCCAGGTCCCCGGCCTGGGTGGCCTGGATCCGGTGGATCGCGTCGAGCACGACCTCGCCCTCCTCGACCGGTACGACGAAGTCGCCCAGTTGTCCACCGGACTTGTCCCCGCGCCATACCCGCATCGTCAGGTCGTAGCCCATCCCTACTTCTCCTCGAACATGGTCGCGAGCTCGCCCGGCATGACGGGCAGCGGCTGTTGGGCGAGGTCGACCGACCCCTCGTCGCCGAGCGTGAGCACCAGGTTGAGCGCACCCCAGTGCGGGTCCGCGCCCGGGTAGTCGTCGCGGGTGTGACCGCCGCGGGACTCCTGCCGCTCGAGCGCGGCCTTCGCGATGCACTCCGAGACCAGCAGCATGTTGGTCAGGTCGATGGCCAGGTGCCATCCGGGGTTGTACTGACGGTGCCCCTCGACGGTCAGGTGCTCGGCGCGCTCCTTGAGCTTCTCGATCTCACCGAGGGAGTCACTGAGCTCGTCGGCGGTACGAATGATCCCCACCAGCCGCTGCATCACGTCCTGCAGGTCGTGCTGGATGGTATAGGGGTTCTCGCCCCCCTCGTCGGAGAACGGGGCCACGGCCGCGGCGGCGGCCGCCTTGACCTGGTCGTCAGTCACCTCCGGCTGCGGCAAGTCGGCGTGGCGCCGGGCGTAGTAGGCGGCGTTCAACCCGGCCCGCCGGCCGAAGACCAGCAGGTCGGACAGGGAGTTTCCGCCCAGTCGGTTGGAGCCGTGCATTCCGCCGGCCACCTCGCCGGCGGCGTACAGGCCGTCGACCAGGCTGGCACCGGTGTCGGCGTCGACCTCCACGCCGCCCATCACGTAGTGGCAGGTCGGACCGACCTCCATCGGCTCGGCCGTGATGTCGACGTCGGCCAGCTCCTTGAACTGGTGGTACATCGACGGGAGTCGACGCTTGATGAACTCCTCGGAGCGCCGGGACGCGATGTCGAGGAAGACGCCGCCGTGCGGTGATCCGCGTCCCGCCTTGATCTCGGAGTTGATCGCCCGGGCTACCTCGTCGCGGGGGAGCAGCTCGGGCGGCCGGCGGTTGCTGGTCTTGTCGTCGTACCAGCGATCCGCCTCCTCCTCGGTGTCGGCGGTCTCGGCCTTGAAGAACTCCGGGATGTAGTCGAACATGAAGCGCTTGCCCTCGGAGTTGCGCAGGATGCCGCCGTCACCTCGCACCGACTCGGTGACGAGGATGCCGCGCACCGACGGCGGCCAGACCATCCCCGTCGGGTGGAACTGCACGAACTCCATGTTGATCAGCGACGCGCCTGCCCGCAGCGCGAGGGCATGGCCGTCTCCGGTGTACTCCCAGGAGTTGCTGGTCACTTGGTAGGACTTGCCGATGCCGCCGGTGGCGAGTACGACGGTAGGCGCTCGGAACACGATGAAGCGGCCGGTCTCACGCCAGTAGGCGAACGCGCCCGCGACTCGGTCGCCGCGTGAGGGGTCCTTGAAGATCTCGGTGATCGTGCACTCCATGAAGACGTCGATGCCCAGCGCGACGGCGCGCTGCTGCAGGGTGCGGATCATCTCCAGGCCGGTGCGGTCGCCCACGTGGGCGAGCCGCGCGTACCGATGCCCACCGAAGTCTCGCTGGGAGATCAGTCCGTCCGCGGTGCGGTCGAAGAGCGCCCCCCACTCCTCGAGCTCGATGACCCGCTCGGGCGCCTCCTGTGCGTGTAGCTGGGCCATCCGCCAGTTGTTGAGCATCTTGCCGCCGCGCATCGTGTCGCGGAAGTGGACCCGCCAGCTGTCCTCGGCGTACAGGTTGGCCATGGCCGCGGCGATCCCGCCCTCGGCCATGACGGTGTGGGCCTTGCCCAGCAGGGACTTGCACACGATGGCGGTCCGTGCCCCGGCGTCATGGGCGGCGATCGCGGCGCGAAGGCCGGCGCCACCCGCCCCCACCACGATGACGTCGTACTCGTGTTCTTCGAATCCGTGGCTGGGGTGGCTCTCGCCCGTCATCAGATTCCCGGTCATCGGATGCCGACTCTCGTCGGCTGCACTTGAGTTGCTGCTCACGTCAGAAGAACCTCGGGTCGTCGAAGGCGCCGGTCGCCAGCAGGTAGACGTAGAAGTCCGCGAAGGCGACCGAGAACAAGGACAGCCAGGCGTAGCGCGCATGCTTGGCGTTGAGTGCGGAGACAAGCGTCCACAGCCGGTAGCGGATCGGGTGCCGGGAGAAGTGCCGTAGCCGACCGCCGACTGCGTGCCGGCATGAGTGGCAGCCGAGCGTGTACATCCAGATGAGGATGACGTTGACCAGCAGGATGAGGGTGCCCAGCCCCATGTGGCCCCACTCGTGCTCTTCGTTCCGGAAGGCCAGCAGCACGTCGTAGCTGAGCACCAGGGCGACCAGGACGGCAGCGTAGAAGAAGTACCGGTGGAGGTTCTGCAGGATCAGCGGCAGCCGTGTCTCGCCGGTGTACTTCCGGTGCGGCTCGGCCACCGCGCAGGCGGGAGGAGACAACCAGAACGCCCGGTAGTAGGCCTTGCGGTAGTAGTAGCAGCTCATCCGGAAGCCGAGCGGGAAGATCAGGATGACGAGCGCCGGCGAGAGGTCCCACAACGAGAACGGCTGCCCGAAGTCCGACGACCCTTCGACGCACGATGTCGTGAGGCACGGTGAGTAGAACGGCGAGAGGTACGGCGAGGCGTAGTAGTCCGAGCCCATGAAGGCGCGCCACGTCGCGTACACCACGAAGGCGGTGAAGACGATGAAGGTCGTCAAGGGAGCGAGCCACCACCGGTCGCCACGCAGCGTCTTGGTGGCGACCCGGGCCCGCCCAGGTCCGAGAACTCCGGTCGACATCGCCTCGCCTACCGAACGCCGTGGTCTCGGGGCACGTGACCCTCGGTCTCCGCGTCGGCCCACATCGACTCGTCGTAGGGGACGTCGGGGATGACCTCGAGCTCGTCGGGACTCGGTTGCGGGTGGTAGCCGGGCTCGGGGTCTCCGAGCTCGTCGAGATCGGCGAGCAGCCGACCGACGTCGGAGGCCAACCTCCGGATGCCGAGCGTGTCGCCGTACTGGCGACGCAGCCGGTCGACCGCCGACTCTAGGTCGGCCACCGCCTCGCGTGTCGCTGCCACCGCATCCGGTGCTGTCATCAGTGACCCCTCCGTGGGTGAAATCCGGTAGGGCGCAGTCTTACGCGAAATCGGCGCGGGCGGAAGTGATGAAGCCCGTGCGTGTCGGCGTGAGTGGTCACCGACAGGTGCTGTGCTGACCCGGGCTCGTGTCAGGCTTCGGGCGTGACGACAGTGGTGGTAGGTGCGGCGATCATCGCAGGCGGCCGGGTGCTGGCGGCGCGTCGAGCGCATCCACGTGCTGTGGCTGGGCGCTGGGAGCTGCCGGGTGGCAAGGCGAGCGACGGTGAGTCGCCGGGCGACGCTGTGGTCAGGGAGATCCGGGAGGAGCTGGGCTGCCGCATCGCGGTGACGGGGGCGTTGCAGGGGACCAGCCGGATCGATGACCGGCACGACCTCGTCGTACACCTCGCCAGCCTGGTCGAGGGAGAGCCCGCGCCCGTCGAGCATGACGTCCTGCGTTGGCTGGCACCGGAGGATTTGGGCGACGTGGACTGGCTGGAGTCGGACCGGCCGTTCCTGCCCGAGCTCGCCGCGCTGCTGGTGGCGGGTGAGCCGCTGCCAGGCGGCAATGTGGGCGGCGCGGTCCGGATCGGTGCCACCGTACGACGCCCGACCGGTCCGTGGACCCCAGCCGTGCACGCGTTGCTGCGACACCTCGCGGCGGCGCGGCTGGCGGCCGTCCCGCAGGTGCTGGGGGTCGACGCCCAGCGTCGTGAGGTGCTGACCTTCCTGCCGGGACGAGTGCCGGACATCGACCATGAGACCTCGACCGATGCGACTCTTGGGCGCGCGATGAGCTGGTTGCGGAGCTATCACGACGCTGTCGCGACCTTCACCCACCCCGGGCCGTGGCGAAACGAGCCTGGGCCGGCGGCAGCCGACCAGATCGTGTGCCACCACGACTTCGCGCCGTACAACGTCGCACTGGGCAGCTCTGCCAGCGGCGAGCAGGTCGTCGGGGTGTTCGACTGGGACATGGCGGGGCCGGGCACGCCGGTGGAGGACCTGGCCTTCGCCGCAGTGAGCTGGGTGCCGCTGCTCCGGCCGGTCCCTGCCGTAGCGGCGGCTCGCCGATTGCGGCTGATGGCCGCCGCCTACGGTGAGCCCGGCTGGGCGGAGCTGATCCTGAGAGCCGTCGTCCCCAGGGTCGAGCGCTCGATCCAGGTGATCCGAGCCGGTCAGGCGGCAGGCGACCAGGGCATGCTCAACCTCGGCGGCGTGGGCGAACCCGCCCGAACTGCACGGGCGCTCGCGGACCTCGCCGGCCGGATCCCCGCCATCGCAGCGGAGCTGGCTCGCTGACCGGAGCCGGGCAGGCGGGTGGCTAAGGTGACTCGCATGACGGCTCCCTCAGCGATCCGCCGCCTCCTGCTGGTGCACGCCCACCCCGATGACGAGAGCATCCAGAACGGCGCCACGATGGCCAAGTACGCCGCCGAGGGCGCGCACGTCACGGTGGTCACCTGCACGTTGGGCGAGGAGGGCGAGGTGCTCGTGCCTGAGCTGGCTCACCTGGCATCGCAGCACGACGACAACCTCGGCAAGCATCGCATCGGTGAGCTGGCCGACGCGATGCGCATCCTCGGTGTCGAGGACCACCGGTTCCTCGGTGGCCCGGGTCGATACCGCGATACCGGCATGGGGTGGGACGACAACGCGATCGCGATACTGCCGCCGACCGTCCGCGAGGACAGCTTCTGGGCGGCCGACCTCGTCGCGGCGAGCAACGACCTGGTGACGGTGATCCGCGAGGTGCGACCGCAGGTGTTGGTCACCTACGACGAGACGGGCGGCTACGGGCACCCCGACCACGTGCAGGCGCACCGAGTGGCGATGTACGCCTCAGCCATGGCCGCGGTGCCGTCGTACCGCACCGACCTCGGACCCGGCTGGGAGATCGACAAGATCTACTGGAACGCCACGAGCGAAGGACGGATGCGCGAGGGGCTGCGTCGGCTGCGCGACAGCGGCGACACGTTGGCCTTCGAAGGCTGGGAGCCCGACGGCGAGCTGCCGGGCTTCGTCGTACCCGACGAGCTCATCGACGCCGAGGTCGACGGGAGCGCGTACGTCGAGCAGAAGGTCGCGGCGATGAAGGCACACGCTACGCAGATCGAGGTCGACGGCCCGTTCTTCGCGTTGTCCAACCACATTGGCAACGAGATCTGGTCGACCGAGTCCTACCGCATCGCCAAGGGCCGGCCGGCGCCGTCCGAGGGCGATGGCCGCGAGACCGACCTGTTCGCCGGGATCTCCGGGGTGGCCTGAGCGCGTGTCGGCACCCACCGGGCGAGGCGCTCGGACGACCCCGAATCGACCCGGCTCGCGCGGCGCCACGTGGCTGGTCGCCCTGCTCGCCCTGGGCGCAGGATTCGTCGTCGCGTGCCTGGCCAGCCTCGTGTCCCGTATCGTCTGGGACGTCGGTCCGATCGCGGTCCCCTGGGGGCTGGTGCTCAGTGTCGCGGCGTCGGTGTCTCTCGTGGTGCTGGCCCGGACCATCGGCCGGATGCCCGGATTCGCGGCCGCCG
Organism: uncultured Actinomycetota bacterium; assembly: GCA_963830495.1. Classification (GTDB taxonomy): domain Bacteria; phylum Actinomycetota; class Actinomycetes; order Propionibacteriales; family Nocardioidaceae; genus CAWHMS01. Next base: position 907,406 of record CAWHMS010000002.1, read on the forward strand.
GCGGCTGGTTGGTCGGCCTGTTCTACGTCTTCAGTCCGCGCGCCGAGGGCGACTACGTCATCGCCGGTGACGCACTCGGCTACGGATTCCTGCTGCTCTCGGTGCTGGCCGTCATGATCGCCGCCGCCTGGGGGAGCGCGTCGTGAGGCTGTGGCCGCCCAAGAAGGTCTACGTCGACGACCTGCCGCCGACCCACGATCTTCGCTTCGGGGTCGTCTTCATCCTGGTCATCGGGCTCATCCTCGGAGCGCTGTACGGCGTGGGGTACGTCGTCGCGGGCGACCGAGTGCCGCGCGGCAGCACCGTGGCCGGCATCGACATCGGCAGCCTCACGCGCGGGGAGGCGGAGACGGAGCTGCGGGCCGCACTCGTGCCGCGACTGCAACGCCCCATCAGGCTCGACCACAACGCCGGCAGCCTGCAGCTGGACCTCCAGGAGGCCGGGGTGACCCTGGACATCGAGTCGACCGTCGCCGAGGCGATGTCAGGCAGTGACTGGGATCTGCGGCACATGTTCGCGGTGCTGGTGGGCGGGGACGAGGTCGACCCCGTCGTCGACATCGACGCGGACGAGCTGGAGCGGGCCATCGAGCCGGTCGTCGCCGCGGTGCGCGTTGCCCCCATCGACTCGACGGTCGGATTCGGCAGTGGCGCGCCGAGGGTCGTGCCGGGGCGGGTCGGAGAGACGGTCGACGTGGCCCGCCTCCAGGTGCTGCTGTCCGAGGCGGTACGTGACGACGCGCGGGCTGTGCGGGTGCCGATGACTGCGGTCGAGCCGGCGCTCACAGCCCGCGACGCGGAGCGCTTCCTCCAGACCGTGGCCCGCCCCGCGGTGAGCGCGCCGATCCGGCTGCGCACGAGGAACACCCAGGTCACGGTGCCACCGGTGCAGTTCGCAGCCGCGCTGCGCGCCAGCTCCGAAGGCGACCGGCTCCGACTCGACGTGGACGGTGCGGCGGCGTACCGACTGGCCGCGCGCAGCCGGGCGGAGCTGCCCGGGCAACCGGTCGACGCGCGCGTGGTCCTGCGGGAAGGTCGACCGGTGGTGCTCCCGGGCCGCCCAGGGCTGCGCGTGACCCCACAGGCGTGGGCAGCGGGCGTCCTGGCGGCCGCATCCCGCTCGCCGGGACACCGCTCGGCCCAGCTCGCTCTCGTCTCGCAGCCGCCAGCCTTCAGCACGGAGGAGGCCGCCGCGATGCGGGTCCGGACCCGGGTGGCTCGCTACTCGGTGCGTGTGCCCGCCGATGTCGATCGTGCCGAGGTGCGGCAGGCGGTCCGCGCCGTTGACGGCGTGGTGCTGCGCCCCGGCGGCGGGTTCTCCTACCTTCGCCGGGCCCCGTCAGGCTCGCCACGCTCGGCGCGGATCGTGGCAACGGCGACGTACAACGCCGCGCTGCTGAGCGGCCTGGAGGTCGTGGCCCGTGCGTCGGACCGCACCCCGCCGGTCTACGTCGCGGCTGGCCGCGAGGCGCGGGTGGCGCGACCGCGGTCGGACCTGGTGCTGCACAACCAGCTCCCGTACGGCGTGCTGCTCGACCTCCGACTGGAGACCGGGCGGTCCGGAGGCGTGGTCCGGGTCGAGGCGTGGAGCACCCGGTTCTGGCAGGTCGAGCTGCGCACCTCCAACCGGCGTGAGGTGTTCCGCCCCGCGCCGATCCGACGCTCCGGCCCGCGTTGTGAGCGCACGCCTGGTACGGCGGGGTACGTGATCGAGCTGGTCAGGATCAGGGAGCGCGGCGACCAGTTCCGGCGGGACGTCTTCACCAGCCGCTACGCCGCGCTTCGAGGTGTGATGTGCGCGCCTGGTGGTGGTCGGCCAGGTCCCTAGACCGAACGCGGCCCGCATCAGCGCCGACGGCTCGGGCGGCGCGGGCGGTCAGGCACCCGCTTGGCGGCTACCACGAGCGAGGTGGCGATGGTCACGACCTCGTCGTCCTCCCGACGCACGGTGAGCTGCAGGTCCTCCCATGACTCGAGCACGCCGATCACGTCGGTCAGGGCAGGGCCTCCGCTGGGTCCGGTCTCGCCGGGGATCAGCCGCCGCACGATCACGCGATGGCCGACGTCGCTGTGATCGATCGTCATGGCGATCCTCCGGAGTGAGACCGGGTACGGCTTTGAGTCGAGGTACGTAGATACTAGTTTGTGTCGTAGCGCCGCCACGTCGACGAGGCGGCGACCGTGAGCGAGGAGGATCCAGGTGACCTACGTCATCGCCCAGCCGTGCGTGGACCTGAAGGACCGCGGGTGCGTCGACGAGTGCCCGGTCGACTGCATCTACGAGGGCGAGCGGATGCTCTACATCCACCCCGATGAGTGCGTCGACTGCGGCGCCTGCGAACCGGTCTGCCCCGTCGAGGCAATCTTCTACGAGGACGACACTCCGGAGCAGTGGAAGGACTACTACGCCGCCAACGTCGAGTTCTTCGACGACCTGGGGTCCCCCGGAGGTGCGGCGAAGCTCGGCGTGATCGACAAGGACCACCCGTTGATCGCCGCGCTGCCACCCCAGAGCCAAGACTGACCGTGGAGCCCGGCTCCACCCCTGCCGCGCCGCCCGCCCCTCGAGGGCCGGCGGTGCGGTCTGTCTCTGGCCGGCTCCCTCGCTTCCCGTGGGATCGGCTGTTGTCACTCAAGGAGCGCGCGGCCACCCACACCGGCGGACTTGTCGACCTGTCAGTCGGGACGCCGGTCGACCCGACCCCGCACTTGGTGCAGGAGGCGCTGCGCGCGGCGGCGGACGCGCCCGGCTACCCGACCGTGGCCGGGACACCTGCCCTGCGGTTGGCGATCGCGGCCTACCTCGAGCGTCGCTGTGGCGCCCCGCCTTTGGACGCCGAAGCGGAGGTGCTGCCGACCATCGGCTCGAAGGAGGTGGTCGCCTCGCTGCCAGCACAGCTGGGCCTCGGTCCCGGTGACGTGGTCGTCATCCCGGAGATCGCCTATCCGACGTACGCCGTCGGCGCGATCCTGGCCGGCGCCGAGCCGGTGACGACCGACTCGACCGTGGCACTGGGCCCGACGCGCCCGGCGCTGATCTGGCTCAACTCGCCCAGCAACCCGACCGGGCGGGTGCTTTCGTCCGACCACCTGCGCAAGGTGGTGGAGTGGGCCCGCGAACGCGGCGCCGTCGTCGCGGCCGACGAGTGCTACCTCGAGTGCGGGTGGGAGGGCGCGCGACCGGTGTCGGTGCTCGACCCTGTCGTCAACGGCGGCTCAGTCGACGGCTTGCTCGCCGTGCACTCGCTGTCCAAGCGCTCGAACCTGGCGGGCTACCGGGCCGGGTTCGTCGCCGGTGACCCGGAACTTGTGACCATCGTGCGGGAGGTCCGCAGGCACGCGGGCCTGATGGTGCCTGCACCCGTGCAGGCGGCGATGGTCGCGGCGCTGGGCGACGACGGGCACATCGAGGAGCAGCGTGCGCGGTACCGGTCCCGTCGAGTCGTGCTGCGCGCGGCACTCGAGCGAGCCGGGCTGCGGGTCGAGCACTCCGAGGCGTCTCTCTACCTGTGGGCGACCAGCGACGAGCCGTGCATGGAGACCGTCGCTCGGTTGGCCGACCGCGGCATCCTGGTCGCCCCCGGTGACTTCTACGGTCCAGCCGGGGCCAGGCACGTCCGGGTGGCCCTCACCGCCACCGACGAGCGCGTCACCGCAGCGGCCGCCCGCCTCTGACCCCCGCCGGTTGCCATGTCCACACGGCAACCGGCGTGTTCGCCAGGCAGACGCGCTGTGCGAACAGTCAGCTTGCCTGGTGAGGACCTCGCGTCACCGAGGGCCGGGCGTCACCGAGAGGGCCGGGCCACCTCGGGGTCCGGGTCTGCACGGGTAGCTGCACCCTCGGCGGGCGCGGCGTGCTGCAGGGCGCTGGGCCACCAGATCCGGGGGCCGGCGTCGTACGCAAGCGCCGGCACCAGCAGCGACCGCACGACGAGCGTGTCGAGCAGCACTCCGAAGGCCACCAGGAAGGCGATCTGGGCCAGGAACAACACGGGGATCACTCCCAGCGCCGAGAACGTCGCGGCGAGCACCACGCCGGCCGAGGTGATGACGCCACCGGTGACGACGAGCCCCTTGAGCACACCTGGCCGAGTGCCGAGCCGCGCGCTCTCCTCGCGGACGCGGGTCATCAAGAAGATGTTGTAGTCAATCCCGAGAGCGACCAGGAAGACGAAGGCGAAGAGTGGCACGCCCGGGTCTGCCCCCGGCCAGCCGAAGACCGTGTCGAAGACCAGCCCGGCGACACCAAGGGTGGCGGCGAAGCTGAGCACCACCGTCAGCATCAGCAGCACCGGCGCGAGGATCGAGCGCAGCAGCAGCATGAGGACGACCAGGATCACGACCAGGACGATCGGGATGATGACTGCACGGTCGCGGGCCGAGATGTCGTTGCTGTCCAGTTGTTGAGCGGTCTGCCCTCCGACCAGCACGTCCTCCCCGACGTCGTCGAGGCCCGCCCGCAGATCCTCGACCGTCTGCTGGGCCGGCGCGCTGTCGGCTGCGTCGACGAGGGTCGCCTCGAGCAGCACCTCGCCGTCAACCACGGTGGGCTGGCCCGCGCCGGAGCCGGGCCGGGTCGACGAGTCGGTGACAGGTGCCACGCTCTGCACCCCCGTGGTCTGCTCGGCGACCTGCGCGGCTGCCCTCCAGTCGCCCTCGGGTGCGACGATGACCGCCGGCGTACCCGCTCCGCCCGGGAAGTGCCGGACCAGCGCCTCCTGACCCGTCACCGACTCCTCCGCCTGCAGGAACAGGTCGGACTCCGCAACCCCGTCGGCCCTGAAGAGCGGCAGCATCGCGGCACACGCCGCGAGCACCAGCGTCACGCCCACCCACCAGGCGCGCGGCCGACGCGACACGCTGTCGGCCACCCTGGCCCAGACGCCACTCTGCTCGGGGTGCGCCGACCCGAAGGCCGGGCCCACCGGCCAGTACGCCGTGCGGCCGAGCAGCACCAGCACGGCGGGCAGGAACGTCAGCGCCGCCAGCATGGCGCCGGCAATTCCGAGCGCCGCGACCGGGCCGAGGCTGCGGTTCGACGTCAGATCAGAGAAGAGCAGGCAGAGCACGCCGAGGATGACGGTGCCACCCGAGGCGACCACCGGGCCGAGCACCTGGCGCAGCGCCACCCGCATGGCGGTGAAGCGGCACTCCTCCTCGCGCAGCTCCTCCCGGAACCGGGCGACCAGCAGCAACGCGTAGTCGGTGGCGGCACCCACCACGAGGATCGACATGATCCCCTGGCTCTGCCCGTTGAGGTCGAGGGTGCCGGCGTCGGCGAGCTGATAGACGACGTACGACGCGGCGCCGAGCGCGAAGACCGACGACAGCAGCACCACGATAGGCAGGATGGGGCTTCGGTAGACGACCAGGAGGATGACCAGCACCACGCCCAGGGTCACCACGAGCAGGATCCCGTCGATGCCACCGAAGGCGTTCTCCAGGTCGGCGGCGAATCCGGCCGGTCCAGTGACGTAGACCTGTCCGCCGCCCGCGCCGTCGACCGATCCGCGCGCCTCGTCGACGATGTCCGACAGGTTCTCGGCGTACGCGTCCCCGACCTGCAGCACTGCCGTCAGCGCTTGACGGTCGTCGGAGGGAAGCGGCGGACTGGTCGGTCCGACGATGCCGTCGATCTGGCGGATCTGCTCGATCTGTCGGGCCGCCTCGGCGCTGTCCTGGTCGGTGAGGGGCTCGTCGCTCTCCCAGACCACGATCAGCGGAGTGGTGGGGGGTTGGAACGTCCGCTCGATCTCGCTGACCTCGGTCGACTCGGCGTCGGCGGGAAGGAACGCGGCGCTGTCGTTCTCCGCGACCTCCGAGAGCTTCCCGGAGTAAGGGCCGGCGACTGCGCCGATCACCAGCCAGGCCAGCACGGCGAGCGCGGGCAACAACCAGCGCAGTCGAGACCGCGTGGGGGTCGAGGACGAGTGGGTAGCGGACATGGCTCTATATTGCTAGATAACTTGATTGCTAGACAAACCGGATGACTCACGGCTTAGGATTGGCGCGGTGGATGCCTGGTGAACGACGACGCGAGGGTCGAGCTGGACCGAGAGGTCGGCCTCGCACTGCGCACCCTGCTGCGGGCCGGGCGAGAGCTGACCGCCACGTTGGCGCGCCGTCTCGACCTCGGCGTCACCGACGTCCAGGCCATGGACCACCTGGTCAGTGCCGAGGGGACGCCCGGCCCCGCGCAGCTCGCGCACGTGCTCGGCATCCGCTCCGCCTCGGCGACGGTGCTGGTGGATCGGCTGGAGTCCGCAGGGCACCTGCGGCGCGCCCGGTCGAGCGTCGACCGTCGCAGAGTCACGCTCGAGGTGACCGAGTCCGCCCAGCACGAGGTGCGTGCGGCGATGATGCCGTTGCTGGCGCGGTTGGCGGAGATCACGTCGGCTCTGGACGCCGACGAGGCGGAGGTCGTGCGGCGCTTCTTGCACGATGCCACGGCCTGCATCCAGGACTTCACCCGTGCCGACCCGTCCGACTGACCGGGGTACGGCGCCGTACCCCGCGGGGTCACAGCCCGAGCGTGCCCCGGGCGATGCTGTCGCCTGAGTGCGTCGGATCGCCGTCCAGCGGCTCCCTGGACACGTCGACGACCGGGTAGTCGGCGAGATCCAGGTCGTCGGGGATGTCGAGCCGGCCCTCGGTGCCGGTCAGGACGCCGAGCGATACCAGCCGAGTGGCGTCGGCATCGAGCAGCCACACCTCCCGATAGCCTTCGCCGGGCGTGCGATCGTCGATCTGCACCTCGAGCAGTCGATGCCCGTCGTCGGCCAGCACGGCCGCGGAGCCTGCCGTGCCCGCCCCGCCGAGCGGCTCCAGCTCGGCGTCCGCGAGCTGAGACGTCGTCGGCGTAGGCGGCTCGTCGTCGTCGCCGACGACGGACACGACGGCGCCTGCCCCGAGGGCTCCGACGACGAACGCGGCCGCGACGGCCAACCAGGTCGGGACCCGCCTGGACCGGCGAGCCGGTCGCACCTCCTCGGCAGCCGTGGACCCGGCTGCTGGGGGCGTCTGGGCCTTGGACGTGTCAGTCGGGAACGCCTGCCGCGACTGTCGGCTGGTCGACGGGGCACCCACCGGCGGGACCGGCCTGCTGCTGGACTCGTCGGCGCCGTACGCCTCGGGACCGGTGTCCTCCGAGCCGGACTGGACTCCCAGCGCGGCGCTGATGTTGTCCCAGACGCGCGCCGGCGGGTCGAGCAGCTCGGACTGGGTCGGAGCGGCACGGCCGCTCGCGACGACCCGACGCAACGCGTCGAGCTCGGCCTGGCATCGTGCGCACGACGCCAGGTGTCGAGCGGTGACGTCTTCCGGCTCTTCGAACTGGAGAGCGAGCAGGGTCAGCAGTTCGTCGTCAACATGCTGCATCGCTCACCTCCAGGTTGTCTCGTAGCTTGCGAAGTCCTCGACGTAGATGGCTCTTCACGGTCCCTAGCGGTACGTCGAGCCGCTCGGAGATCTGGTGGTGGGTCAGGCCCTCGTAGAAGGCCAGCTCCACCACGTGCCGCTGCGGGTGGCTGAGCTCGGACAGCCCGGCCGTGATGACGACTGCGTCCGCGACGGCGTCGGCCTCCGTGGGTGATTCGTCACGGGGAGTGGCCAGGATTGCCGCCCGCTCCCGCAGCCGAGCGTCTCGCATCCGCGCATCGATCGCGTCCAACGCGGTGTGCCTGGTGATGCCCACCAACCAGGCGGCCAGGTTGCCGCGAGTCGGATCGAACCGCTCCCGCCCCTGCCAGGCCTTGACGAAGACCGCTTGGGTCACATCCTCGGCATCGGAGTGGTCACCGAGCTTGCGGATCGCCAGGGTGTGCACCAGCGGCGCCCACCTTCGGTAGGCCTCGGCGAGCGCCCAGTCCGAGCCCTCGACGAAGGCTTTCGCGACGTCCTCGTCGTCCCGGGTGCGCGCGACGAAGTCGGTCACGGCCACCCTCCTGGTGTCGACGTCTCGCACACTCATGCCTTTATACAGGCTCGGCGGTGACCACCAGATTGCTCTGGTAACCGCCTGCGTCGGCATCGTACTCGCCTCCACATGTGATGAGGCGCAGTCGTCGAGAGCCTTCCCGAGCGAAGATCTCCGGCGGCAGCGCGGTGCGCTGGTAGCGATCGACGGAGGCGACCACGTACGTCGCCGTGCCGCCGTCAGCTGTGGTCACGGTGACCGGATCCCCGGTGCTGACCTCGCGCAGCCGTACCAGCGGACCGACGCCGTACGCCACCGAGTCCAGATGTCCGGCGACGACGGTCGAGCCCGGCTCGGCCGGTGCCGGGCCGTACTGGTACCACCCGAGCCGAGCGGGGTTGGCGGGCAGCTCCATCTGCCCGGCCTCCTCGACCCCGACGGGTCGCACGACTGCAGTGAAGCCGATGGACTCGATGGAGACGCGCACCGGGCGGGTGGCGTCGGCATCGTGGGGCCCGACCTGGGCCGGCCCGCCCTGCTCGCGATGACGACCGGTGCCTTGGCTGCGAGCGACCCCGTCCGAGGGGGCTGTCCGGTGGGATGCCGTCGCGACCTTGGGCCCTGGCAGCGCCCGAGGAGGGGTGTCGGTGGGCTGCCAGGGCAAGGCCGCAGCGGCGGCGACGGCCAGCCCCACCACCGCCACCACGAGGGCGGCGAGGTAGGGCCGGCTCGACTGCATCGGCTGCGTCGATGAGCGCAGTCAGCGCTGTCGACGGGCCAGGGCCAGCCGACCGCCCGCTGCCACCAGGGTCAGCAACGAGGCGGCGGCGAGTCCCAGAGCCCAGGCAGGCGCCGACGGTGACCCGGACTCGGGCGCGAGGCCTGCCTCGCCACCGGGTACGCCACTCGGTGCGGAGTGCAGCCCGTCGATCGTCTGGACAGCCAGGTCGAGGTTGTCGTCCTCGGCGCTGCCCCAGGCGTAGACGATGGTGTTGGTGCCTTCACCGAGGTCGAGGTCGGCAGGACCGATGACGACGTCTTCGGTGCCGGCGAGCACCACGTCGGCCGAGTAGGTGCCGGCCGGGACCTCGGCCACTGCCTCGTTCGGGTTGGTCAGGTCGGACGCCAGGGCACTGCCGTCGGCTCGTACGTCGACCGCCGGTGCGGCGGCGGTGTGCCGGACCGTCAGTCGTGCCTCACCGGGCGCGACCTGGGAGACATCGTTGACGAAGGGCGTCAGCACGGGGTTACCGTCGGCATCGAGGTGCGCCACGATCGTCGCGTTGGCGCCGGCCGGTACCTCGACGCCGTTGGCCTCGATGGCCGGGTCAGTCGTGTCGGGGTCGTCTCCGGCGGCGTACACCGCGATGTCGTAGCTACCGGCCGGCAGCGACAATGGATCGGTCAGGGTGCCTGGCTCGAAGTCGGGGATGAGTTCGTCGCCGTTGGCGTACACGTCGACGGTGAGCCCGGGTACGGCGTGGAGCACCGACACCGTGGCCTCGTCCTGTGCTGACGCGGGTGCGCTGCCCATCGCGGCCAGGACACAGACTGCCCCCGCGACCGCTGCTATGCGTCGCATGGTCATTTCCTCTCTGTCGTCTTGCTGCTTGGTCGATGAGCGCTCTCACCGGTACTTCCGAACGAAGGACGTGATCGGATGCATGGCCGCCACAGAGCGAGACGGTTTCGTCGCCTGAGCCTCTGTGCGCCGGCGCACAGAGACTCAGTGGTCTGCGGCGACGCGGATCGCGATCCGTTGATCGCGCGGGCGGCGTCAGTCGACGTCGACGTGCACGTGGTCGCGGTGCTCCAGGACGGCCATGGCCACCGCATCGGTGCTGCCGTCCTGCTGCGGCGTGGTGTAGTCCCGCCACCCGTCCGACGAACGGGAGCCGGCCGTCCAGATCCGGTCGTCGTAGATCACGGTGTTGATCGAGAGCGCCTCGGCGTTGGCCACCAGGTAGTGCGCCAATGCCCAGCCCTGACGGTTGGTCGACTCGCTGACCGGGCGGAAGAAGAAGTCGATCGCGCGCCCGTCGTAGTGCGCCGAGCCCTCCATGTGGCCGGACGAGATGCCTCCCGGTGCGTACCCGCCCGTCGGCAGGCTGCCGAGCGTGCGCGTGACGTTGTCGAGTACGGCGTCGGCCCGCGGGGTGAGGCCGTTGCGACCCATGTCCTCGAGGTCCTCGTCGTGGGCGTCAACGCTGCACGAGAAGCCCTCGGGGCTGTAGCCGGTGAGGGCGCTGGCGATGGCGCGGCCGTCGGCCTCGTGGTCGGCGTACGCGTCCGGGTAGGCCGAGCGTTGCACGGCTTGCGCGGCGTCGGTGATCTCCATGGACTCGTAGCCGTCGACGTTGAGGAGCTCGTCGTAGAAGGCGTTCGCGGCGTAGTGGGGATCCATGATCTGTTCGGGCTTGCCCCATCCCTGGCTGGGACGCTGCTGGAACAGGCCGACCGAGTCGCGATCGCCGTGGTCGATGTTCTCGAGCTTGGACTCCTGGTAGGCGGTCGCCATCGCGATCGAGACCGCACGCGCGGGCAGCCCACGACGTTGGGCGACGCCGGCGATGATGGCGGCGTTCTCTGCCTGCTGGGTTGACAGCGCCACCGAGTGACCCTCGACCGAGGCGATGCACCGCTCCGGATCAGGAAGCGGCCCGACGCCCGTTCGGACGGCGTACCAGACACTGCCTGCCACCAGGGCCAGGGCGGCCGTGCCGACGACAAGCCGACCGACCTTACTCATTGCTGTGCAGCGCCTCGTTGAGCGCGATGCCGCCGCCGACGCGGCGCCGCGCCTCGATCGCGCCGGTGACGCTGTTCTGCCAGAACTGCCAGTCGGACTGGCCGGAGAGCTCGCGTGCCTTGACCACGGCGCCGTCGGGGAGCGTCACCTTGGTCCCGGCCGTCACGTAGCAGCCGGCCGCCACGACACAGTCGTCGCCGAGAGAGATGCCGAGGCCGGCGTTGGCACCGAGCAGGCAGCGCTCGCCGATGGAGACGACCTCCTTGCCGCCGCCGGAGAGGGTGCCCATGATCGACGCGCCGCCACCGATGTCCGACCCGTCGCCGACGACCACGCCCGCCGAGATGCGGCCTTCGACCATCGAGGCGCCCAGCGTCCCGGCGTTGTAGTTGACGAACCCCTCGTGCATCACCGTCGTGCCGGCCGCCAGGTGAGCGCCGAGCCGAACCCGGTCGGCGTCGGCGATCCGGACGCCTGCCGGTACGACGTAGTCGGTCATCCGGGGGAACTTGTCGACGCCGTGCACCTGGAGGGCTCGACCTGCTGCTGTCGCGCGAAGCCGGGTGCTCTCGAAGCCTGCGACGGCGCACGGCCCCAGCGAGGTCCAGACGACGTTGGCGAGCAGGCCGAAGACGCCGTCGAGATTGATCGCGTGCGGGTGCACCAGCCGATGGCTGAGCAGGTGCAGCCGCAACCACACGTCGAGGGTGTCTGCCGGCGGCTTGTCGAGGTCGTCGATGACCACGCGGACGACGACTCGACGTACGCCGCGCACCTCGTCGACGCCGGCTGAGGCGGACAGCTCGGCCGGCGCGTCCTCGTCGGCGCTTGGCGGGACACCGAGCGCCGGCTCCGGGAACCACGCGTCGAGCACCGTGTCAGTGGCGTCGAAGGTGGCCAGGGCAAAGCCCCAGGCGGCAGGGGGTGTCGTCACGGCCACCACGATACGGAGTCAGCCTGAAGGTTCGATGAAAGGACCCGACTCCGGCAGCCTCCGAAGAATCCGACCCCAACGGGTCATGACCGGCTCAGGTGTCACCGATGTCCCGAGACAGCAACCTGTTACCGATCTGCCGAGACACCCCAGCGGGTCATGACCGGTGGCAGTGGGATCCTTCCGAAGCTGCTGGCTAAGGTGACCGGCATGGCCGTGGCTCGCTACAAGGACCTGTGCATCGACTCCAGTGACAGTGACGAGCTCGGTCGCTTCTGGGCTGCCGCCCTCGGGCTGAGGTTCGAGCCCGACGACGCCGCGGGAGTACTTGTCGGCGATGTGCCGGAGAAGCGGATCTGGATGAACGTCGTGCCCGAGGCCAAGACCGCCAAGCACCGGGTGCACATCGACGTACACGCCGGATCGCTGGTCGAGCTGGAGCACCTCGGCGCCCGGGTGGAGATCCCGGGCGAGCCGCAGGGCTGGCCGTGGACGGTGATGCTCGACCCCGAGGGCGGGGAGTTCTGCGCCTTCGTCCGCGAACCGGACAAGCTGCCCGCCTACCGGCTCTACGAGCTGGGCGTCGACTGCGCCGATCCGCAGCGCGTGGCGCAGTGGTGGGCCGAGGTGTTCGGTGCCCAGCTCGGCGGGAGCGAGGAGAAGGGCTGGTGGTGGATCGAGGAGGTGCCGGGAGCGCCGTTCGAGGCTTGGAGCTTCGCGCAGGTGCCGGAGCCCAAGACGGTCAAGAACCGGATCCACTGGGACGTGGTCGGCAAGGTCGACGACCTGGTTGCGGCGGGAGCCGCCGTGCTGGCCGAGCCGACGCCTGACTCCGGCTGGACCGTGATGGCGGATCCTGAGGGCAACGAGTTCTGCGTGTTTGCCCCCTGAGCCGCGCGGGTTCGCCTGGCCGGGTGCGACCTTGCGCCGTACGCAGGCTCGATGACCGGCGACTGAAATCGTGTACGACGCGATCACCGGACGTCCGGCCGCAGCTCCAGAGCAGCGCCGGCGGACGATAGCGCGCCGTGGCGCCGACAACCGAGGACGGCACAATGGCGCGCATGACCTCTTCCGAGCTCACCGCCGACCACGCCCCCACCCAGCTCGACCCGACGGCGGACATCGTCGATCTCACCGCATCCCTGGTGGACATCGAGTCGGTCAGCGGCAACGAGCGCGCGATCACCGACGCGATCGAGCGCGCGCTCGCCGGCAAGCCGTGGCTCGAGCTCTGGCGGCACCAGAACTCCTTCGTCGCCCGTACGTCGCTCGGTCGCCCCGAGCGGGTCGTGATCGCCGGTCATCTCGACACCGTGCCGGTCAACCACAACCTGCCGGCGCGCCTGGCGGACGGCACCTTGCACGGCCTCGGATCCTGCGACATGAAGGGCGGCCTCGCCATTGCCCTGCAATTGGCCGCCACCCTGGCGACCCCCAACCGCGACGTGACCTATGTCTTCTACGAGTGCGAGGAGGTCGAGGCCGAGCGCAACGGGCTGACCCTCATCTCTGCCATCCGTCCGGAGGTGCTCGAGGGCGACTTCGCCGTGGTGATGGAGCCGTCGAACGCCGCGATCGAGGCCGGCTGCCAGGGCACGATGCGCGTCGACGTCTCGACAGTCGGAGTCCGCGCCCACAGCGCCCGCTCGTGGAACGGTGTCAACGCCATCCACGCGGCTGCTGACATCCTGGACCGGCTGGCGGCGTACGAGCCCCGGCAGCCGCTGGTCGACGGACTGCGCTACCGCGAAGGACTCAACGCGGTCGGAGTCCACGGCGGGGTCGCGGGCAACGTCATCCCCGACGCCTGCACGGTCTCGATCAACTACCGCTTCGCGCCGGACCGCAGCGTCGAGGAGGCCGCGCAACATCTGCGCGAGGTCTTCGACGGGTACGACGTACACATCAGCGACTTCGCGCCCGGGGCGCTGCCGGGCCTGACCCGTCCTGCAGCAGCGGCCTTCGTGGAGGTCGTCGGTGGTGAGCCACGCCCCAAGTTCGGCTGGACCGACGTCTCCCGCTTCAGCGCGCTGGGCATCCCGGCCGTCAACTTCGGACCGGGCGACCCCGAGCTCGCGCACACCCAGGGAGAGCACGTGCCCGTGGCACACCTTCGCAGCTGTCTTGCGCAGATGAGCGCCTGGCTCGGCTGAGCACTCGGCCCAGTTAGGTTGGAGGTCATGACCGACCGCAAGCGGACCGGAGCCGAACGACGCAAGGTCGAGCGCCGCAAGGGTCCGGTGCTGATGCGCCGCGACCAACTCCAGCCGTCCACGACCGACCAGCGACTGCTCGACTCTCGCGGTCCCTCCGACTGGGTGCACACCGACCCCTGGCGGGTGCTCCGCATCCAGGCCGAGTTCGTCGAGGGGTTCGGCGCGCTGGCTGAGCTCGGGCCGGCCATCTCGGTGTTCGGCTCCGCGCGCTCCCGGCCGGGTGACCTGGACTACGACCATGCGATGTCGATCGGTCGGGCCCTGGTCGGGGCCGGGTTCGCCGTCATCACCGGCGGCGGGCCCGGTGCGATGGAGGCGGCCAACCGGGGCGCCTGGGAGGCCGATGGCGTGTCCGTCGGTCTGGGGATCGAGCTGCCGTTCGAGTCCGGCCTCAACGAGTACGTCGACATCGGGATCAACTTCCGCTACTTCTTCGCCCGCAAGACGATGTTCGTCAAGTACGCCCAGGGGTTCATCGGGCTGCCCGGCGGTTTCGGGACGTTCGACGAGATCTTCGAGGCGATCACCCTGGTGCAGACGCAGAAGGTGACGTCGTTCCCCATCGTGCTTATCGGCACGAGCTACTGGAGCGGCCTGGTGCGCTGGCTGCGCGAGGTGGTGCTCGACGGCGGCAAGATCAACGAGGCGGACCTCGCTCTCATGCATGTCACGGACGACATCGACGAAGCCGTCGCGATCATGGTGCAGGCACGCAAGGAGCGCGAGGGCACCTACGGTCCCGGCGGCCGTCCGCACGGCACACCGCATCGCGCCGAGTAACCACCCGACTTGTCTAAACCACAACTCGTCCTGGCCAGTTGAGGTTCTGACAGGCCGGAGGCAGAGAGCTGTCAGGCCAGACCGCGGGTGGCTCGGCTCGGGGGGCGGTCGCCCTTGATGGAGGCGACCATGTCCAGCACCTGCCGGGTCTCCCGCACCTCATGGGCACGGAACACCTGCGCTCCGTGCCACGCCGAGACGGCGGTCGCGGCCAGGGTGCCGCTGAGCCGCTCCTCGGTCGGCAGCCCGAGTGTCTCGCCGACGAAGTCCTTGTTGGACAGGGCCACGAGCACCGGCCAGCCGAGCGCGACCAGCTCGTCGAGTCGGCGGGTGAGCTCCAAGGAGTGATAGGTGTTCTTCCCGAAGTCATGGGTCGGATCGACCAGAATGCCGTCGCGTCGTACGCCGAGCGAGACGGCGCGATCGGCCAGTCGGCCCACGGTCGCCACGACGTCGGCCATGACATCGCGGTACGCCGGGCGGTGTGGGTCGGTGCGCGGCCCCAGACCGCCCGCATGGCTGCAGACCAGCCCGGCCCCGAACTCCGCCGCCACCTGGGCCATCTCCGGGTCGGCGCCGGACCAGGTGTCGTTGAGCAGGTCGGCACCACGGCTGCACAGCTCCCGGGCGACTGGAGCCCGCCAGGTGTCCACGCTGATGACCAGCTCGGGGTGCAGCTCGCGGACCCGTGACACGAACCCCGCCGTCCGACGCAGCTCCTCGGTCGCGTCGACGTCGGCGCCGTACCCCGCCTTGACCCCACCGATGTCGACGATGTCCGCCCCTGCGTCGACGACCTGGGCGACCCGGTCGAGTGCCGCGGCGTCGTCGTACGTGGTTCCGCGATCGTAGAAGGAGTCGGGCGTGCGGTTGACGATGGCCATCACGACGTACTCCGAACCGAACGTCCGGCGGCCCAGCCTCAGCGACACGTCGGCTCCTCACCCGATCACCACTTTCCTCGCGCAAGCGTGGCACGATCGGCGTTGTGATCTGGGTCTGGGTCGTCGTCTGTGTCCTCGTCGTCGGGGCGGCGGCGGTCGTCGTGGCCGGCCGCGACCACGAGATGGCCGAGGTGTACGACGATCGCCCGGACGTGCCGATCCCGACGGGCAGGGCGTTGACCGCGACGGATCTGGACGAGCTGCGCTTCTCGACCGGCCTGCGGGGATACCGGATGGACGAGGTCGACGCGTTCGTCGCCCGGGTCAGGGCCGAGCTCCTGACGCATCCGCTGGAGGAGCGCCAGCACGACGACGACGACAGGTACGGCGATGCCGCGGACCCGCCGGAGGAGCAGGCCGAGCCGGACGGGCAGGCCGAACGGGTCGAGCCTGACCATGAGCCGCAGCATCGCTCGGGCGCATGAGCGGCAGCGACGCCGTCCCGGGACCCGGTGGGCAGCTGCGTTGCCCCTGGGGCATGTCGGCGCCTGAGTACGTCGCCTACCACGACGAGGAGTGGGGGCGGCCGCTGCGTGGGGACAGCGCGCTCTTCGAGCGGCTGACGCTGGAGGCCTTCCAGTCCGGCCTGTCGTGGCTGACCATCCTCCGCAAGAGGGAGAACTTCCGGGCCGCCTTCGCCGGCTTCGACGTCGCAGCGGTGGCCGCGTTCACCGACACCGATCGGGAGCGCCTGCTCGCCGACGCCGGCATCGTCAGGAACAGGGCGAAGATCGACGCCACGCTGGCGAACGCGAAGGCGGCGCTCATGCTCGACGAGCCGCTCACCGAGGTGATGTGGCGGTTCGCTCCTGAGGAGCGGGCCGCACCTCGCCGGCTGGTCGACGTACCCGCCCTCACCCCGGAGTCCACGGCACTGGCCAAGGAGCTGAAGCGGCGCGGCTTCGTCTTCATCGGACCCACCACCGCCTACGCACTCATGCAGGCCGTGGGGATGGTCAACGACCACCTGGCGGACTGCTGGGTGCGGGACAGGAACTGACGATGCACCGACCCGTCGCACCCGGGATTGGCCTCGTCATCGTGGCCGTGACCGCTGCCGGTCTCGGCGTGGCCGCGCAGCCCGCCACCGGCGGGCGCTCCACGACCGCAGTCACGACGACGTCGACGGAGAGCGCGGGCGACCGAGCCATGGTGTCGCGGCGGATCATCGGCTACTCGGTCAACGACCGGCCCATCCGCGCCTACCGGCTGGGCAGTCCACGGGCGGACACCACCGTCGTCGCGGTGGCCGCGATGCACGGCAACGAGCAGGGTGGCATCACGATCCTCCATGCGCTGCGACAGGGCGATCCGATCCGGGGTGTCGATCTGTGGATCGTGCCGCGCGACAACCCGGACGGCGTCCTCCGTGACCGCCGGCACAACGCGCGCGGAGTCGACCTCAACCGCAACTTCCCGACCCGTTGGAAACCCCTGACGGGGTGGTACTACTCCGGACCTCGGCACAGCAGCGAGCCCGAGACCCGGGCTCTCAAACGGTTCCTCGACCGGGTCGAGCCCGACCACGTCGTGAGCTTCCACTCGCCGCTTCGCGGCATCGACGCGTCGGGTGCGAAGGATCGGCCGTTCGCGCGGCGGCTCGCGAGCGAGCTCAACCTGCCGATCAAGGAGTTCGACTGCGACGGGAAGTGTCACGGCACCCTGACCCAGTGGTTCAACCGCAACTTCGCCGGCTCGTGCGTCACCGTCGAGCTGGCATCGGCACACACCTGGCGCTATCTGCACGTGCGGGCACCGCGCGGCCTGGTGCGTGCCGTGGGCGGTGCGTTCGTCAGAGCCGGGTGACGTAGCGCCGCGGTCCCATGACGATGCGCGGTTCGGCGCCGGGGCGGAGCCAGCGCAGCAGCCAACGCATCTTCGCCCGGGTCATGGAGACGCAACCGGCGGTGGCGCCGTCACCGTGCACGTGCACGAAGATGCCTCCGCCGCGCTTGGTGTCGGCAGGCCGATCCGCGATCCACTGGCGATGGCGGGTCGAGTAGTGCACGCCGCGGGCGGGGTTGAAGCCGACCACCACCGCGTAGGCGTACTGGCGACCGTAGTCGGCCAGCCGCTCGGCGTGCGCCGGGCGCCAGTCGGCGCGCGCCGACCGATGGCGTTGGTAGACGTTGTACGTCGCCGGGTCATTGGGGTCGTACGGCCACCAGTCGTCGCCGTCGAAGCGGCGGTACCGAAGGTCGCTTCCGGGGTCGCGGAGCCGCCCGAACGCGGACGGCAGGGGGAAGCGACCAGCGGGCGTCGTGCCCGTCGACTGGACCCGGTTGTCGGCCGCCACCCAGCCGCCGTACCCAAGCCGGACCCTCGCCGGATCGCCCACGGCGGACCAGCCGTCGGAGGTCCGTCGCCACGCTCGCAGTGTCGCCCGCTGCTGGCCCCAGCCTCGGGAGGTCACGGTGACTAGCTGCCGGGTGTCACGGGGTACGTCGACGCGGTCGGCCAGACTCCTGCCGCCGCCTCCCGAGGACGGCAGCGCATCCGGCCCTCCGACTGTGCTGGGCGGAGCGACTGAGGCCATCGCCACGAGGCAAGCCACGAAGGCGATCGGGCCGGCAAAGGTCGGGTGGCGCATGTCAGCGGCCCCGGTAGACCGGCTGCTGCTTGCCCACGAAGGCTTCGACAGCGGTGCGGTGATCGTCCGAGGCGCCGGTGCGGGCCATCATCTCGCTCTCGAAGGACAACGACTCGGCCAGGCTATGCGAGGCCGCGAAGGACACCGAGCGCTTGACCGACGCATAGGCGAGCGTGGGTCCCGCCGCCAGGGTCGAGGCGAGTGCTGCCACGTGATCGATGAGCTCGTCCGCCGGCACGACCCTGCTCACCAGGCCGAGCTCCTGTGCTTCCGCAGCACTCACCGTGCGCGGCATCAGGAGCAGGTCGAGCGCCGTCGTGCGGCCCACCAGTCGCGGCAGCGTCCACGACGATCCGGTGTCGCACGAGAGAGCGACGCCTGTGAAGGCGGTGTTGAAGCCGGCCGTGTCGGCGGCGATGCGAAGGTCACACGCCAACGCGATCGAGAGTCCCGCACCGGCGGCCACGCCGTTGACCGCCGCGACGACGGGCTTGTCCATCTCCGCGATCCCTCGGGCGATCGGCGAGTAGTGGGCATCCACGGTTGCCCAGACCTCGTCCGGCGACTTCGTCGTGATGTCGGTGATGTGCTCACGCAGGTCCTGGCCCACGGAGAAGGCGCGGCCGGTGCCGGTGATGACGGCGCAGCGCACCGCGTCGTCGGCGCCGGCCGCTCCGATGGCATCCAGCAACGCCTCCTTCGTGGCGAGGTCCAGGCTGTTCATGCTGTCGGGGCGGTTGAACGTGATCGTGGCGACGCCTTCTTCGACGGCGTACAGCACTGGTGTGGACTCCGACATCTAGGCATCTCCGTTCGGTTGCAGACAGGCATCAACGTAGCGTCCGGCCGCCGGCAGCAGCCGCGCAGCCTGGGCGTCGAAGTACGTCGCTGCGCTGTCGCCTGGCCACCTGGCGGGCAACAGCTCGCGAGGCAGGCCCGGGTCGGCGAACAGGAACTTGCGCCACTCGTGCACGAGCCGGGACCGCGTCACGAAGGCCTCTTCGTCGCTCTCGCCACGGTCGCCCTCGTCGACCAGCAGCCGTGCGTCACTCAGCCAGCGGCTGTAGGACCGCCCGAGCCCCTGGAGGTCCCATGCCTCGGCCGCCAACAGCGCGGCGTCACCGTCGTACTCGGCTCGGAACCGGTGCGCGCGCGCACCCTCGCCGCGCAGCACCTCGTCGACCTCGTCCGATGCCCGCGGGCTGATCCAGGTGCCGTCGCGCATCGCCGCGTAGCCGAGATAGGCGAGGCCGTTGCGAATGCGTTCGCGGTCGGCCCGATCGGCGATGTGGTCGATCACGAGGACGTGCCAGCGGCCGTCCCAGTCCCGATCCTCGGTGCGGTAGATCCGATGCGCCGCCTCGGTCAGCCGGACCTCTGCGCGGGAGGTCAGGCGGTACCCGGGGCCGGCAGGCAGCCGCGTCGAGGTGAGCCAGCCCTGACGAACCATTCTCGAGACAGCCGTGCGCACAGCGGGTGCCGCGATATCGAGCGACCTCAGCATCGTGACGAGCGACGCCACTGGTGCTTGACCGCCACGTGAGCGGAGGTGATCTCCGTAGACGTCGAAGAGCGCCGACCGTGCGTTCACAGTCAAGCAGTGTGCACCACACCTACGAAAGGATGCGATAATGCACGAAGGGTTCCCGACGCGTCACCCACGTCCATGTCTGTAACGAGGCAGGGTCTCGGCGCGCGCGAGATGAAGGGTAGGTGCGCGAATGGCGGCGATGAAGCCGCGGACGGGCGACGGTCCGCTGGAGGTCACCAAGGAGGGGCGGGGTCTGGTGATGCGCGTCCCGCTCGAGGGCGGTGGCCGCCTGGTGGTGGAGCTCAACGCCGAGGAGGCGAAGGCTCTGGAGGATGCGCTCAGCCAGGTGACCAGCTGAGGCGGTTCGTCAGGCCACGCGGGCCCAGACCGCACGCGTACGACGCTCAGACCCCGATCGGTGCGCTCGCCCCGGCCGGGGTCGTCGTCTGTCCGCGACGGTCCACACCGCCAGGTGCATCGCTGCTGACCGGGTCGTAGGGTCGTCCCGATGTCCGTGCACCCGCCGCAGCCGCTTCCACCTCACCTCGAGCTGACCGCTGCGGGCCTGGCGTCCACCGACGCTCGGTTGCTGGCGATCGGGTACACCGGCACCGAGGGCAACTACACGGTCGGCATCGGTGCGGCGGATGCGCTGCAGGCGCTCGGCGTCGATGTCTTCGCGTTGCTGGATCGCGCGCAGGCCGCCGGCTCGGGCGGCGCGACCATAGGTCACGAGGTCTTCGGGCACCCGCACGTCGAGCGGGTCGCGCTGGTCGGCCTGGGGGAGGAGACGACCACCGACTTCCGTCGCGCCGGCGCAGCCGTGGCCCGCGAGATGCGCGGGCGCGGCCCGGCTGCGACCAGCATCGCCGCCCTGGCAGACGACGAGCAGCTCGGTGCCCTGGTCGAAGGCCTGGTGCTCGGCGGCTTCGGCTTCCACCGCAGGAGCACCGAGACGTCCACGGCACATGCCGAGACGATCGTGCTCAGCGACCTCGTCGGCGCGCCGCGCACCGAGATCGTCGAGGCGGCTCAGCAGCGCGCGGCGGCGTCATGGCGGGCTCGAGCCTTCGCGCTCACCCCGTCGAGCGAGAAAGGCCCGGAGCGGCTCGAGGCCTGGGCACGGGAGGCGGCCGAGCACGCGGGGTTGGCGGTCGAGGTCTGGGACGAGCCTCGACTCGTCGACGGCGGCTTCGGCGGCATCCTCGCCGTGGGTGCCGGATCGGCGTACTCATCCCGGCTCGTCCGGCTCGACTACACGCCGCGCAAGGCCGGACGACGTACCCAGAAGGACGCCCGGGACTCGACCCGGCTGGTGCACGTCGTATTGGTCGGCAAAGGGATCACCTTCGACAGCGGCGGACTCTCGATCAAGCCGCGAGACCGGATGATGTCGATGAAGCGCGACATGACCGGCGCCGGCGTGGTGGTCGCCGTGATGGGCGCGCTCGAAGCCCTCGCCGTTCCGGTGAAGGTCACCGGCCTCATCGCCTGCGCCGAGAATGCCGTCGGCGCGTCGGCCATGCGTCCCGGCGATGTGATCACCCACTACGGAGGCCGGACGAGCGAGGTCGGCAACACCGACGCCGAGGGGCGCCTGGTGCTCGCCGACGCGCTGGCGTATGCCGCCGCCGAGATCGAGCCGAGCACCATGGTCGACATCGCGACCCTCACCGGCGCGGGCAAGGTGGCGCTGGGTACGTCGCTCGGTGCGCTCTTCGCCAACGACGACGACCTGGCCGTCGCGCTCGCTGCCGCGGGCCGAGCTGCCGGGGAACCGGTCTGGCGTCTACCGCTTGTGGAGGACTACGAGGAGGCGCTCGACAACACGTTCGCCGATGCCACCAACGCCGCCGGGGGCCCGGGGGCGATCACTGCGGCGCTGTTCCTGCAGCACTTCGCCGGCCCTGCACCGTGGGCGCACCTGGACATCGCGAGCGTGGGGGACTCGGCCAAGGATGCCTTCGAGTACACCCAGGGGGCCACCGGCTTCGGGGCTCGGTTGCTGCTCACCTGGCTGAGCTCCCTCGGGTGAGGGTGCATGCCTGAGCTGGTGCCGCCTCATCCGCGATTCCGTGAGTCGTTCGTGGCCGCGGTCGACGAGATCCAGGCGGCGGGTGAGCCCGACAGCGTGGCCGGGCTGTGGCTCATCCCGGGCATCGCAGGGGTCGAGGAGGAGACGGTGACGCGCGCCGAGATCGCCGACCCGGCCGGCTTCGCGCGCTTCGTCGACAGGTTGCTGGCCATGGCCGACCCCACCGTGCCGGTCCCGGACGGCATTGTGCACGCGACGCATCTGTGGTGGACCGAGGGTTCGACATACCTGGGCCGGCTGTCGATCCGGCACACGCTCACCGGCTGGCTCCGAGACTTCGGTGGTCACATCGGGTACGTCGTCAGGCCGTCGGCGCGCGGCCATGGACACGCCAGCGCCATGCTGCGCGCATCGCTGCCGTGGGCACGCGAGCTCGGGCTGGAGAACGTCCTGGTCACGTGCGACGACACGAATGTCGCCTCGCGCAAGGTGATCGAGGCGGCGGGTGGGGTGTTCGACGACCAGCGCGAGCAGAAGCTCCGGTACTGGGTGCCGACCCGCTGACGACGAGCCGCCCGTGCCTCCCCGACGAGCGACGGGTCAGCGCTTCTGGGCCAGCAGCAGCCCGTCGCCCACGGGCAGCAGCAACCGCACGAGGGTCTCGTCGTCGGCCACAGCGGTCAACATCTCCCGGATCGCGACCGTGTCGGCATCGCGCGCCGACGGGTCGGCGACCTTGTCGTGCCACAGCGAGTTGTCGAAGGCGACGACGCCGCCGCGACGGAGCAGCCGCATCGCCTGCTCGAGGTACTGGGGGTACTCCTGCTTGTCGCCGTCGCAGAAGACCAGGTCGTAGTGCTCGTCGGTCAACCGCGGCAGCACCTCCAGCGCAGCACCCGAGATGAGGCGGGCCCGCTGCGCAGCGAAGCCGGCCTCCGCGTAGGCCTGCTTGGCGAGTCGCTGGTGCTCCGCCTCGAGGTCGACACTGGTGAGGACTCCGTCCGGGTGCATGCCGCGCAGCAGCCAGACCCCGGAGATGCCGCAGCCGGTGCCGACCTCGACCACGGTCTTGGCGTCGAGCAGGGCGGCCACGAACTGAAGGGCGGCACCCGCACCACCGCTGATCGGCGGTGCATCCATCTCGCTGCCGCGCTCACGCGCTGCGCGAAGGACGTCGTCCTCGGCCACGTAGTCCTCGGAATACGTCCACGACGCTGGCTTCATCCCGGTGGCGATGGTGTCCTCCTCGGTGCTTGATGTGGCGCCACGGCGCGGCACCACGGTCACCCTGCCCTGGCTGCGCCTGAGCCTACTCGGTGTTCCCCGGCCACCGAGACATCCGGACGGCCAGCCGGCGACGTACCCTAGAGGGACCAAAGGCGCAGCCCGGGACGAGGCGGCGGCAGCAGGCGAGGAGGCAGAGCATGAAACCCCCGCCTGCCGATGCTTGGACGGCGCCGAGCTGGGACGAAGTGGTGCGCGAGCACTCCGCCCGTGTCTATCGGCTCGCGTACCGGCTCACCGGCAACCGACACGACGCCGAGGACCTCACCCAAGAGGTCTTCGTGCGGGTCTTCCGATCGCTCGACGCCTACCAGCCCGGCACCTTCGAGGGCTGGCTGCACCGCATCACGACCAACTTGTTCCTCGACCACGCGCGGCGGCGCCGCCGGATCCGCTTCGACGCCCTCCCGGACGACTTCGGCGACCGGATGCCCGGTCGGGTGCCCACCCCGGAGGCGGGCTACCACGACCAGAGGTTCGACCCGGACATCGAGGGGGCGTTGGCACAATTGCAGCCTGACTTCCGGGTCGCCGTGGTGCTGTGCGACATCGAGGGGCTCAGCTACGAGGAGATCGCCGACGTGCTCGACGTCAAGATCGGCACCGTTCGTTCGCGCATCCACCGCGGCCGGTCCCAGCTGCGCAAGGCCTTGACGCACCGGGCGCCCAGCCCCGATCGCACCCGGTACGGCGGCGCCGACGAGCGACAGGTCGAGGGCGCCCGGTGAGCCATCTGCACGACAAGGTCTCGGGTCTCGTCGACGGCGAGCTCGCGGGCCCGGCCCGGGCCCGAGCGCTCAGCCACCTCCGGCGCTGTGCGGCGTGCCGGCGCGAGGTGACCGGCACGCTCGCGGTCAAGAGACGGTTGGGCGGGCTGGCCGGCGCCGAGCCGCCGGCCGACCTGCTCGACGCACTCGGGTCCTTGCGACCGCCGACAACGGTCACCGCACCGGCGCCGGAACCCGGTCGGGCGGGCCGGCGGGTGCTCGCCGGGGCTGCCACTATGTCCGTGGCGCTGATCGGCGTCGCCTACGCAGTGGGTACGCCGGAGGACGCTCCAGCCGCGCGGGTGACGCCGCCGGTCGAACAGTTCACCGCAGACTTTGCCGACGCCACGTCCGGCGCGCCGCTCTCCGACCCCGCGGTCGGGAGTATGGGCGACGGTGGCTCGGCGCTGACCGTGCTGGCGGTCGGGCAGGCGACCGGGCCGCTGGTGGCGGGGACGACCTCGGTGCGCCAGCGCGGCGACCAGCCCCGGGCCGTCGGGCTGCTCGAAGCCGCTGTCGATGCCGCCCGCCGCGTCGCCTACACGGGCGAGCGCAGGGTCGCCGTCTTCGACGGGGTCGGACCATCGATCGTCACGGTCGCGGTCGCGCATGTGCCGGGACAAGGAACCAGCTTCGACCTCTCCGGTCTCGGCAACGAGGCCGCGACCTTCGTCGGCTCGCAGGACGCTGACCGGTCGGCGGAGCCGGGTGTCTCGCTGGACATCCTCGTCGACACCTTCGACCTCGCGGTGACGGGCTCCGGCTGGGTCGCGCATCGCCCGGCCACGGTCGTGACGGCTAGCCGCGCCGGCGAGCCGGTGGCGCGGTTCTGGATCGACGACCGCACCGGGCTGCTGATCCGCCGCGACCTGTACGCCGAGGGTCAACTCGCGCGGACCAGCCAGTTCACGTCGCTGGAACCCCAAGAGCAGAGCTTCATGCCTCATCTCCCACCCGAGCTGAGTGCCCCCTCGGCTTCGACGATGTCCATGCGGTTCGCGCCCTCGCTCAACGACGACGGCTGGGCATGCCCGGAGCAGCTCGCTGACGGCTACCGGCTGGTCGGCCTGCGCAGCCTCCCGGCGGGTGGCGTCCAGGCGACGTACACGGACGGACTCTCGACGGCGTCGGTGTTCGAGCAGCGGGGCGCACTCGACCCACGGGGGCTGCACGGCTTCGCTCGCGAGCAGGTGACCGGGAGTCCGGTCTACGTACGAGACGGGCTGCCGTCCATCGCGGTATGGGAGTCCGACGGCACCATCTACAGCGTGGTGACCGATGCACCGGACGCCATGACCGCGCACGTCGTGGAGAGCCTGCCGCACGACGGTCCCGACGCGACCAGCGCCACCGAGCGGGTGGCGACGGGGTTGGCTCGGATGGCGTCGTTCGTCACCCCCGGCTGACTCGCGTCTCGACGTGCGCCGCCGTACGGCATGCTTGGGCTGTCGACCGAGGAGACGTGAGTGTCAGACCGCTACCCGCCGCAGGGCCAGCCACCGACGCCGGGCCAGGGCCCGGCCGGGCAGCCTGCTGCGGGCGGACCGCGGGCCCCGAATGAGCCGGCGGAGGGTTCGTCCCGGTCGCCGTCGCCCGCGCCGACGACGGCCTTTCACACCGCACCGCTGAGCCCGGCACCTTGGAGCGGACTGCCACCTCCCTGGGCCACCCCGACAGCGTCGCCCTCCCGGCCGCCGGTGCATCGCTCGAGGTCTCTACCGCTGTTGATGCTGGCGCTCGTGCTCGGCCTCATCGGCGGTGCCGTCGGCGCCTGGCTCGTCGATCTCGGCGACGACGATGCGAGCACCGCGGCCCCGCCGCAGATCGCCTCCCGGGGCGAAGCGGCCGGTGGTCGCGGCGCCAGCCCGGTGGTCGGTGTCGCGCGGCAGGTGCTGCCGAGCGTGGTGTCGATCGACGTGCGGGGGCCAGGAGAGGCGGTCTCGGGATCCGGCTTCGTCTACGACCGACAGGGCCGCATCGTCACCAACAACCACGTCATCGAGCCCGCCGCGGACGACGGGCGCATCCTGGTGTCGCTACCGGACGGCAGCGACGTGGAGGCCAGCATCCTGGGACGCAGCCCCTCCTATGACCTCGCCGTGCTCGAGGTCGAGGACACCGACGGCTTGCAGCCGGTGCGCCTGGGTACGTCGGCCGGCGTCCGCGTCGGTCAGTCCGTGGTGGCGATCGGCTCGCCGCTGGGCCTCAACGCGACCGTGACCGCGGGCATCATCAGCGCGAAGGAGAGGCCCGTGACGGCAGGTGGTCGCGGCGAGACGTCGTACATCAACGCGATCCAGACCGATGCGGCGATCAACCCCGGCAACTCGGGAGGGCCGCTGGTCGACCTGGACGGGCTGGTCATCGGCGTCAACTCGGCGATCGCCACCGTCGGCGGCGGCAGCCGGCAGGCCGGGAACATCGGCGTCGGCTTCGCGATCCCCATCGACCAGGTGGTCACGACCGCCACGCAGCTGATCGACACCGGCCGGGCGGAGTACCCCGTGATCGGTGCTCAGGTCAGCGTCGAGCCCAACACCGGCGGGGCCACGGTCCAAGGCGTGTCGAGCGGCAGCCCCGCGGACCGTGCCGGCGTACGCGACGGTGACGTGATCACCGCGATCGACGGGGTCGAGGTGGCCGACGGCGTCGAGCTGATCGTGCGGATCCGCTCCTACGCGCCCGGAGACTCGGTCACGCTGACCGTGCGACGCGGCGGTGACACGCAGAGCCTCGAGATCGTGCTGGGTCGCGAGGACGGCTGAGCCTGCGGACTACCGCCGGTGTCAGGTCGCCTCGGTGTCGTAGGGCGCTCGCTCGCCGGCCTGCAGCGGCCGGTGTCCCGGCCGGGTCGGGGTCTCGTCCTCGTCGTCGAGGTCGTCGAGGAGGTGCTTGCGCACCAGCGTGCGCGGGTTCATGTCCTTGAGGTCGTAGTCGGCGAACTCCGGGCCCAGCTCGTCGGTGATCTGGCTGCGCGCCGAGTTGACCATCTGCCGCACCTGACGCAGGAAACGCCCCGCCTGCCGCGCCACCTCCGGGAGCCGGTCTGGTCCGAAGACGAAGATCGCCACCACCGCGAGGACGAGGAACTCGGCCAGCCCGACGTCGAACATGCGGTCACCCCGTCACACGGCCGGTGCGCGTCCGGCCGGACTGAGTCCGAGCTGCAGGCCCGCGAGGCCACGGCCCTTGGCCGTCAGCGAGTCCGCCACCCGCAGCAGCTCCTGGGCGGCCGGCGAGTCCGGATCGGCGGTGACGATCGGCGTACCGGTGTCACCTCCGGCCCGCAGCGCCAGCTCGATCGGCACCCGCGCCAGCACCGGGACGTCGTAGCCGAACCGCGACGACAGGGTTGCCGCGACGGCCTCGCCACCTCCACTGCCGAAGATCTCCAGCCGGTGCTCCGGACCGCAGTGGGGACACACCAGGTAGCTCATGTTCTCGACGACTCCCGCGACGCGCTGGTGCATCATCGACGCCATGGTGCCGGCGCGCTCGGCCACCTCTGCTGCTGCCTCCTGCGGGGTCGTGACCACGACGACCTCGGCGTTGGGGAGGTGCTGCCCGACGGAGATGGCCATGTCGCCCGTGCCGGGCGGAAGGTCGAGGAGGAGTACGTCGAGGTCGCCCCAGTAGACATCGGTCAGCATCTGGACCAGGGCCCGGTCGAGCATCGGCCCTCGCCAGGCAACGACCTGCTCGCGGCGTGGCTTCAGCATCCCGATGCTGATCACGCTGAGCCCCTGCGCAGGCACCGGCATGATCATGTCCTCGACCTGGGTCGGCCGCTCGTCGGCGACGCCGAGCATCGCCGGCACGGAGTGTCCGTAGATGTCGGCGTCGATCACGCCGACCTTGCGCCCGGCGGCCGCCATGGCCACGGCCAGGTTGACGGTGACCGAGCTCTTGCCCACCCCGCCCTTGCCTGAGGCGACCGCGAGCACGCGGGTCAGCGAGTCGGGTCTGGCGAACGGCACCTCCTTGGCCTGCTGCCCGCCGCGCAGGTTGGTCTGTAGCTCTTGCCGCTGCTCGGTGCTCATGACATCTAGTTCGACGTCGACGGCAGAAACGCCTGGAACCTTCGTCACCGCGGCCGTGACGTCGCGGATGATCCGGTCGCGCATCGGACATCCGGAGACGGTCAGCAGCACCGTGACCCGGACACTGCCGCTGTCGTCGATCGAGATGTCGTGGACCATGCCCAGCTCGGTGATCGGCCGCCGGATCTCGGGATCGTTGACGGTCGCAAGCGCAGCCTGGACCGGGGCAAGCAGGGGTGACGTCATGCGTCCAGGCTACGGGCTGCCGTGGCATCGCCCGAATCGTGGTCGGGCTCGTGCTGGCCCCGCTCGTCCAGCTCGGAGAGCAGCGTCCGCAGCTCCGATCGAAGGTAGTCCCGGGTCGCGAGCTCGCCGACCGCCATCCGGAGCGAGGCGACCTCGCGGGCCAGGTACTCCATGTCGGCGTGGGCGCGGACGTTGGCCTCGCGGTCCCGCTCGGAGACGACGCGGTCGCGGGCCTCCTGGCGGTTCTGGGCCAGCAGGATCAGCGGCGCGGCGTACGACGCCTGCGCGGAGAACAGCACGTTGAGCAGGATGAACGGGTAGGGGTCCCACCCCAGCCCCCAGAACCCGACGATGTTGATCGTGATCCAGATGATCACGAAGACGGTCATGTAGAAGAGGAACCTGGCCGTCCCCATGAAACGAGCGAAGCGCTCGGCGAAGCGACCGAACAGCTCCGGGTCGTAGTCCGGCCGCTTGACCAGGGTCCGGCGCGTCTCCTTGGGCAGGTCGAGCCGCTGCTGGCGCGCTCCCGCGCGCCGCCTCGGCTCGGAGCGCTCCTCGTCGCGGAGCTCGTCAGCCATTGCCGGCCGCCACCGATGTCTCTCCGGCCGCGCTCCCGCCAGTCCTCGGGCAGCAGGTGGTCGATGACGTCGTCAACCGTCACCACGCCGACGAGGTGACCGTTGTCGTCGACCACCGGCGCCGCGACCAGGTTGTACTGGGCGAGCAGCCGGGTGACCTCGTCGAGCGGGGTGTCGGCGCGCAGCGCCTCGAGGTCGCGTCGAGGACGCCCGACGACGAGCCCCGAGGGAGGTTCGCGCAGCAGCCGCTGGAAGTGGGCGACGCCGAGGAACCGTCCGGTCGGCGTCTCCAGCGGCGGACGGCACGACGTAGACCATCGCCGCGAGCGACGGGCTCGAGCTCGGAGTGCCGGATCCGCGCCAACGCGTCCGCCACGGTCGCGTCCGGCGGCAGGATCACCGGGTCGGTGGTCATCAGCCCGCCGGCGGTTCGCTCCTCGTAGGTGAGCAGCCGGCGCACGTCCTTGGCCTCGTCGGGCTCCATCAGCGGCGAGCAACTGCTCGGCGGTGTCGGGCGGCAGCTCCGCGATCAGGTCGGCGGCGTCGTCGGGGGACATCTCCTCGAGCACGTCGGCGGCGCGCTCGGAGCTCGAGCGTTGCTCAGGATCTCGACCTGGTCGTCCTCGGGGAGCTCCTCGAGGACATCCGCGAGTCGCTCGTCGTCGAGAGCGCCGGCGATCTCCGCGCGTCGCTTGGGAGACAGGTCGTGGATGACGTTGGCGAGGTCGGCGGGCCGCATCGTGTCCAGCGCCGCCAGCAGGTGGGTCGCGCCCTGCCCGAGCTCGGGCTCGAGCGAGACCCGCGACCTCGCGACCACTCCAGGACTGGGTCTGGCCCTTGCGACCGAACCGCTTGGCGCCGTACTGGACCGCGACCCTGTTGAGTGACCCAGTCGCGGGTGCGGGACTGCTCCATCGCGACGTCGAAGACCGTCGCCTCGCTGCCGGTCTCCTCGATGGTGACGGTGCGGTCGAGCAGCTCGCCGAGCACCAGCGTCTCGGTGCTGCGCTGCTCGAAGCGGCGCATGTTGACCAGGCCGGTGGTGATGACCTGGCCGGAGTCGACACTGGTGACCCGGGTCATCGGGACGAAGATGCGGCGGCGGCCGAGCACCTCCACGACCAGGCCGAGCACGCGGGGCGGCCGCCGGTCGGCGCGCACGCCACGACGACGTCGCGGACCTTGCCCACCTGGTCACCGTTGGGGTCGAAGACGAGAAGGCCGGCGAGTCGCGCGATGAAGACTCGGGTCGGGGCCACACTCACGCCCCTGAGGCTACCGGTGCCCCTCCCGTTGACCCGTCAGGTCGTTCCCGTTGTTGCGCGTCGGGGCGTCAGGATTCGTCCGAAGTTCCGCGGTACGGCGAGGCGGCGCCACTTCGGACGAATCGCGGAGGCGGTCAGGCGCTTGGGTTCGTCCGGAGTCTCGCCGCTCCGTCTCCCGTCGCAGCTTCGGACGAATCCTGGTGGGGCTCGGCCTAAGGTTGCGACGATGCTCACCTTGGCTGGGAACTTCTTGTCGTACGACGTCGTCGACGTCTTCACCGACCGCGCCTTCGCGGGCAACCCGCTTGCGGTCGTCCACGGCGCCGACGGGCTCGACGATGCCCAGCTCGCAGCGCTTGCGAGTGAGTTCAACCTCTCGGAGACGACGTTCCCGGTGCCGATGACCGATGCCGATCGGGAGGCGGGTGCGGACTATCGGGTGCGGATCTTCACCCCCGGCGGGGAGATCCCCTTCGCCGGGCATCCCACCCTGGGCACGGCGTGGATGCTGCGCGCTCTCGGCTCGGTCGATGCGGGCGACCGGGTGCAGGCCTGTCACGCCGGCATGATCGGCGTCGCGATTCCCGAGGACCCAGCGGACTTGCTCGAGCTCACCGCGGCCCCGCGCGACGCCGCCCGCGAGCTGTCGCCGGAGCAGACTCGACGACATCCTCGGCCTGGTCGGCCTCGGCCGCGGCGACCTGGCCGGACCCGCCCACACCGCCGGCTGTGGACTGAGCTGGGTCTATCTCCGGGTCGGACCCGACGCGTTGGCGCGAGCCCGCCCGGGGTCCACGGCAGTGGCGGAGACGCGCCTCGACCTCGGCGCGCTGCAGGACCACTCGACGGGGTGG
This sequence comes from uncultured Actinomycetota bacterium, assembly GCA_963830495.1. Classification (GTDB taxonomy): domain Bacteria; phylum Actinomycetota; class Actinomycetes; order Propionibacteriales; family Nocardioidaceae; genus CAWHMS01. The sequence goes on from CAWHMS010000002.1 coordinate 938,140, forward strand.
ATGTGTACGCCGCCGAGGCGTCCGAGGACCGGATCGAGGTGAGGTCTCGGGTCTTCGTGCCAGGGCTCGGCGTGGCCGAGGACCCCGCAACGGGCTCGGCCGCGGCGGGACTCGGCATCGTGCTCGTCGCCACCGGCATCGCAGCCCCCGAAGGCGACACGGCGTATCGCATCGCCCAGGGCGTCGAGATGGGCCGACCCTCGGTGCTGCACGGGAGAGTCGAGGCCGCCGGCGGCCGGGCTGTGCGCTGCCGGGTCGCTGGCCAGGTGCGCCACGTCGCATCGGGCCAGATCGCCGTACCCGGACTATGAGCCGCGGCCGGCTGGCCGGCTAGGAGAGCGGCCGGCGGCGGCGTGTCGCGGCGGTGCAGCACCCAGAGCCGCTTGCCGGTCGTGGTCGCCGGCGTGGGACGGGCTGGGCCCGGAGACTCTGGGCGGGGTACGGCGTGTCAGCTCCGGCCGGTCCCTCGACAAGCGTTCCGGTCGGTGTCAGCGGTAGAGCCGGTACCCGCGGTCGTAGGCCCATCGGGTGGGCGCGCCGGCCGCATCGGACAGGTTGAGCCGGCTTTTGGCCAGCTGTGCCGTGGCTGCCTCCCAGTCGCGTCCGTGGCCAGCAGCAGAGTGACCGTGGCGCGGAACAGCGAGCATCCGGTGCGCGGTGTCCTTGCTGCGCACCAGCACCTCCACCTCGCCGCGCTCTCGGAGGTCGGGATCGGGCTGCTCGTCGGCCCCGGTCAGCAGGTAGGCCTTGCCGTCGAGCCAGGCATGCCAGAACGCGCGCGGCTGTGTCGACCCGCCAGTGCCGAGCCAGACCAGGCCGGACTTCTTCATGGCCTCGTCGAGGAGCGCCGCCGTTGCCGCATCGGGACCCACGCGTCCGAGCGTGCCACACCAGCCGACAGGATGGGCGGATGCACGGCGCGGGACGCTCCACACCGACCGGACGGCAGCTGGTGCTGCTGGCCGTCGGCGTGGTCGGCGTCTCGATGTCCGGACCGTTGATCGCCTCGGCCGCGGCGGTGCCGGCCCTGGCGATGTCGATGTGGCGCAGTGCGCTCGCGGCTGTCGCGCTGGCGCCCGTCGCCCTCACCACCCGCAGACCCGAGCTGCGCGGCCTGTCCCGCCGGTCGCTGATGCTGAGCGCCTTCGCCGGGCTCATGTTGGCCGCGCACTTCGCCTTCTGGATCGCCTCGCTCGGACTCACGTCGGTGGCATCGGCGACCGCCCTGGTCTGTCTGCAAGCCGGGTGGGTGGTCGTCATGACCCGACTGCTCGGGGAGCCGGTCCAGCGACGCGTCTGGGGCGGGCTCGCAGTGGCTCTCGCCGGGGTCCTGGTCGTCTCCGGCGTCGACGTCACCGTCTCGACCGACGCGATCACGGGTGACGTGTTCGCCCTTCTCGGCGGGGTGTTCTCGGCGGCGTACGTCGTCGTGGGTGGCACGGTGCGGGAGGAAGTCTCGACGACGACGTACACCTTCGTCTGCTACCTGACCAGCGGCGTGACCTTGCTGCTGGCGGGGCTGGCCTTCGGTGTCGAGCTCGTCGGCTTCTCGACCGAGGACTGGTTGGTCATCCTGGCCGTCACGCTCGCCTCGCAGCTGCTCGGGCACTCGGTGTTCAACCACCTGCTCGCCACGATGAGCCCGACCCTCGTCTCGATGGTGGTCCTGCTCGAGGTGCCCGGCGCAGCCCTGCTCGCAGCGGTCTTCCTCGGGCAGGCGCCACCCGTCGCGGTCTACGGGGGACTTGGCCTCATCCTGGCGGGACTCGCCGTGGTGGTCAGCTCGCCCCGGGTCGGGCACCGAGCCGAGGAGGCGCCTATCACCTGACCAACTGTCCAAACCCGAGCGTGCCCGGCCCTCTCACGTCCTGAGCCGTCGTGTTCAGCGCTGCCCGGTGAGATCGATCACGCCGGGTGGCCGCTGCTTCGCCGTCGGGTCTAGGCTCACCGCCGTCCCCTGTGAAGAGTTGCTCGAAGGAGCCGAGGTCGAGGATGTCTGAGGGTTTGCGGTCGCGACGGTCGTGTCTGGCCGTGCCCGGATCCAGCACCCGGTTCCTCGATAAGGCCAAGACCCTCGACGCCGACCAGGTGTTCCTCGATCTCGAGGATGCGGTCGCACCGATCGCCAAGGCCGACGCTCGCGCAAACATCGTGGCGGCGCTCATCGAGGGCGGCTGGGGTGCCAGGACCCGGGTCGTGCGGGTCAACGACTGGACCACCGAGTGGACCTACCGTGACGTGATCGAGGTCGTCGAAGGTGCCGGCGCCGAGCTCGACTGCATCATGCTGCCGAAGGTGCAGAGCGCCGACCAGGTCGTCGCGCTCGACGTACTGCTCACCCAGATCGAGAAGGCCACCGGACTCGAGGTCGGCCGCCTCGGCATCGAGGCACAGATCGAGAACGCCCAGGGTCTGATCAACGTCGACGCCATCGCGGCCGCCAGCCCGCGGGTGGAGACGATCATTTTCGGGCCTGCGGACTTCATGGCCTCGATCAACATGAAGTCGCTGATCGTCGGTGAGCAGCCGCCCGGGTACGACGTCGGGGACGCCTACCACTACATCCTGATGCGGATCCTGATGGCGGCGCGAGCACATGACCTGCAGGCGATCGACGGCCCCTACCTGCAGATCAAGGACGTCGACGGCTTCCGCCGCGTCGCCGGTCGGAGCGCCGCGCTCGGCTTCGACGGCAAGTGGGCCCTGCATCCGGACCAGATCGCCGCCGCCAACGAGGTCTACTCTCCGCTGCAGAGCGACTATGACCACGCCGAGAACATCCTCGACGCCTACGACTTCTTCACCTCCGAGGCCGGGGGTGCGCGTGGCGCGGTCATGCTGGGTGACGAGATGATCGACGAGGCCTCCCGCAAGATGGCCCTGGTCGTGGCGGCCAAGGGCCGGTCGGCCGGCCTGGTGCGCGGCGATGTGTGGAAGCCCCCGGCCGGCTGAGCCGGACACGCTAAGGAAGCAGGACTGATGGCGCTCTGCCAGACCGACGGTCTCACCGATATCCAGACCGAGATCCTCAAGACCGTCCGCGACTTCGTCGACAAGGAGATCCTGCCGTTCGCGACCGAGCTCGAGCACCGCGACGAGTACCCGACGCGGATCGTCGAGAGCATGAAGCAGCTCGGGCTGTTCGGGCTGACGATCCCGGAGGAGTACGGCGGACTGGGCGAGTCGCTGTTGACCTATGCCCTGATCGTGGAGGAGATCGCGCGCGGCTGGATGAGCGTCTCCGGCATCGTCAACACGCACTTCATCGTGGCGTACATGCTCGTCAGGCACGGCACCGAGGAGCAGAAGCGGTACTACCTGCCGAAGATGGCAGCGGGCGAGATCACCGGTGCCTTCTCGATGTCCGAGCCCGGGTGCGGTTCCGACGTAGCGGCGATCAAGACCAAGGCGGTGGCATCCGGCGACGGTACGTCGTACACGATCGACGGCCAGAAGATGTGGCTCACCAACGGCGCCTCGTCGACGCTGGTCGCCGTACTGGTCAAGACCGACACCGGCTCCGACTCGGCGTACAAGAACATGTCGACCTTCCTCGTGCACAAGCCAGCCGGCTTCGGCGAGGTGCAGCCGGGCCTCACCGTGCCCGGCAAGATCGAGAAGATGGGCTACAAGGGCGTCGACACCACCGAGCTCGTCTTCGAGGGCTACCAGATCGGCGCGGATCAGCTGCTGGGAGGGCAGCCCGGGCAGGGCTTCTACCAGATGATGGACGGCGTCGAGGTGGGCCGGGTCAACGTGGCGGCGCGCGGGTGCGGAGTCGCGTGGCGCGCCTTCGAGCTCGGGGTTCGGTACGCCCAGCAGCGCGAGACGTTCGGGAAGAAGATCGCCGAGCACCAGGCTGTGCTCTTCCGCCTCGCCGAGATGGGCACCAAAGTCGAAGCGGCACACCAGATGATGGTGCGATCCGCGCGCATGAAGGACGCGGGTGAGCGCAACGATCTCGAGGCGGGCATGGCGAAGTACCTCGCATCGGAGTACTGCGCGCAGGTCGTCGAGGACTCCTTCCGGATCCACGGCGGGTACGGATTCTCCAAGGAGTACGAGATCGAGCGGCTCTACCGGGAGGCGCCGATGCTGCTCATCGGGGAGGGGACGGCCGACATCCAGCGCATGATCATCGGCCGCCGGCTGCTCGAGGACTACCGCCTGTAGTGCTCAACACCTAGGGCGACCGCAGCACGAGCCCCCTGGCAGCTGGCGGCTGCTCGGTAGCATGCGCCCATGGCTCGGCGCGTCTATCTCCACATCGGCACGATGAAGAGCGGCACGAGCTATCTGCAGCAGTTGTTCAACGCCAACCGGCAGCGGCTCGCCGCCAGCGGCATCCTGTGCCTGCATAGCGCGCGCAACCACTCGGCGGTCCAGGCCCTGGCCAGGTCGCGCCGGGCGGGGGAAGCTGCCGCCGGCGCGTGGGACGAGCTCTGTCGGCGGGTCGGCGATCACGACGGCGACGCGCTGGTGTCCACCGAGCTCATGGCGCCGTTCTCGACAGGGCGGATCAAGCAGGTAGGCCAGGGCCTAGCGGCGCCGGAGATGCGGGTCATCATCACGGCCCGCGACCTCACCCGGGTCCTCCCCTCCCAATGGCAGGAGACAACCCAGAACCAGGGCACGAAGTCATGGCGCGAGTACGTCGAGAGCGTGTGCGTCGGACCTGAGAGCCGCTCCGGCGGCGTCCGCTTCTGGCGTCAACACGACCTGCCGCGGGTGATCGCCCGGTGGTCGCACGTTGCCTCACCCGGTCAAGTCCACCTGGTGACCGTGCCGCGCGACACATCCGATCCGCTCGAGTTGTGGCGTCGGTTCAGTCGGGCATTGGCGTCAGCACCGACCGAAGTCGACGATGTGCAGGTCAGCAATCCGTCGCTGGGAGGGGTGTCGGCGGAGCTGATGCGACGAGTCAACGTGCATGTAGGCGACGTTGAGTTTCCCGACTACCGACCCGGATTCAAGCACGCGTTGGCGAAACGCATCCTCATGGCCCGGGCGGAGCGCGAGCCAAAGCCGCGGCTGTCGCAGGAGCAGTATGAGCGGGTGCGCGAGTTGGCTTCCAGCATGGTCGACGAGCTCCGCGAGCTTCCCGTCGAGGTGTCTCGGGTCGATCGACGATCTCCTTCCGGCCGCATGGTCCGGTGACGAGCCGTTCGATCCTGGAGTCGTCAGCGACACCGAGCTGCTCGATGCCGCGATCACCGGGCTCGCCGGGCTGGGGCTGCGCATCGGCGAGCTCGAGGCCGCGGCGAAAAGCCGATCAGCCTAGCCCTGCGCCTGCTGCCCGAAGAACTTGTCGAACGGCTTGTACTGTCCCGGAGCGAGGTAGGCCCGGATCTGGGCACGGCGCTCGTCGTCGGGCTTGGGCAGCTGGAGGAAGTCGGCCAGCTCGTCGACCATCGCGTCCGGGTCTCCGATCGCCTTCTCGTTGCTCACCAGCAGGCAGGGCCGTTCCGTTGCCAGCACGAAGCCGGTGTTGGTGGCGATGTAGCTGCTGCTCTCGTGCAACGCGATGCGCTCCGGCCGCTGGCGTTTGTCCTTGGTGGCCTGGCTCAGTGCGGCAGCGACCGGGTCCCTGTAGACGACCACGAAGTACGGGTTGCGCAGCACGCCGTAGACCGCGGGCAAGTACGTCACCGCGGTCGGAAACTTCCAGCCCCAGACCTGATGGTGTTCGTTTCGACCCTCGATCGCCGCCCGCATGTCGTCGACCGATCGGTTCTGGAACCTGGGGTCCTCGTTGTTGGTCCGCTGCCCGACCCGGCCGAGGTCGAGCCCGAGCGCCCGAGTGGCGCCGGCAACCATGCTGGTTCCACCGCGTCGCGTGCCCAGGATCACGTAGGTGCGCTGATCCTCGGGCGCCGTGGCGGGGTTGAGGAGCATGCTCGTCCTCCCCGCCCGCATGCTTCCGGTCACTGACCCCTCCTCGTCGGCATGTGCCGCGTCACCGGCGCACGTGCTTGGCGGCGTCGAGCTCGTCCAACAAGTCTTCCCAGCGCGCCGAGATGGCCGGCTGGGTTCGACTCCGCGCGGTTTCGACGGCGTTGACCGCCAACGCTCGGCGGCCGGGCGTGCCCATCGCGATGACCTCGCCGATGCGCCTCGCCATCCCGCCGATGTCGCCGTTGGGCACGAGGAAGCCGTCGTGGCCTTCGGTGATGATCGACGCCGGTCCGCTGGGCGCATCGAAGCTGACGACGGGTACGCCGCAGGACATGGCCTCGACGAGCACCATCCCGTATCCCTCGACCCGTGAGCTCAGCACAAAGAGCGAGCTCTCGGCGAGCTCCTCCCGCAACCGGGTCGAGTACCCCATGAGCCGCACCGAGCCGGCGAGGCCGAGCTGGTCGATCTGCGCCTGCAGCGCCTGCTTCTGGGGACCCTGACCGAAGATGCGCAGCACCCAGTCCGGGTGCCGCGTGGCGACCTGCGCCCAGGCCTCGACGAGACGGTCGAAGCCCTTGTCACGGCTGAGGTGCCCGGCCGCGGTCACGATCGGGTTGAGCAGGGTCGAGTGCTCACCGTCGTACGCCGGTGTGGCGTTGGGCATGACCCGGATCGGCGGGCGGTCACCGAGCAGGTTCGAGAACTTGTCGGCGTCGGGCCCGGTCAGTGTCAGGAACATGTCGAGGTCTGGCAGGTGCTTCGCGTACGCGTCGAGCAGGTCACCCCGACGGGTCTCGAACGGTCGGTGGTCCTGCCCGACCCGCACCAGGGAGGGTGCGGCGAGCTGGGCCACGGCGAGCGCCATACCGGGTTGCATGCCGATCGCCGCGCCGTCGGTGCGATCGGCGAAGTACTGGCGGAGCGCGTTGTCGCTGCGCCGGCTGTACGCGCGGTAGTGCGGCTCTCGGCGGGGGAGCAGCTCGCTCGGCGCACGCAGATCGGGATCGGTTGCGGTCTCGCGGCCCTTGATCCCTCCGGTTCCGCGCATGTCGACCAGGGTTCGGACCGGGACGTCGGGAGGAAGCGCGTGAACAGCCTCGTCGAGGGAACGCGTCACGCTGACGATCTCGACCTCGTGCCGTTGCGCGAGGTCCTGGGCGAGGTTCTTGACCACCGTCAGCACTCCACCGCCCGCTCCGTAGACCGTGTGCATCAGGAACGAGATCTTCACTGCTCTCCAGTCCTCGAGCCGCGCAGGTAGCTGGTCGTCGGGCCGCGTCGGGTCGTCATACTAGCGACATGGCGCAGCGCGTGATCGTCCACCTGGGCGCTCCCAAGACGGGGACGACGTACCTGCAGGCGGTGCTCTTCCACAACCGCGAGACCCTGCGTGCCGCCGGGGTGTTGGTTCCCGGGAAGAACCGCAACGAGCACGGGTTGGCTGCCACCGGGGTGCGGCAGGGAACGGAGGGCAGGCGCTGGCCGGTCTGGCTGCGGCTCGTCGAGGAGGCAGCCGGCTGGCCGGGCACGGTGGTGATCAGCAACGAGTGGTTCGCGATGGCCTCCACCGAACAGGCGGCGCGCGCACTCGCCGAGCTCGGCGACACACCTGTCGACCTGGTCTTCACCGCCCGCGACTTCCTGGAGCAGGTGCCGGCGGCCTGGCAGGAGACGCTGAAGCTCGGCCAGTCCTCGAGCCTGGAGGACTTCATCTCTGGGCTGGAGGCCGACTCGGGACGGTGGAGGTGGACGGTCCTTGACCCGGCCGAGGTGCTGGCGCGCTGGCAGGGCGAGCGGCCCGCCGAGCACGCGCACGTGCTCACGCTGCCTCCGAAGGGCGCCGAGAAGTCGCCGCTGTGGCCTCGGTTCGCCGACATCCTCGGCGTCGACCCGCAGTCCTGTGAGACCGACCTCGACCGGGCGCGGGAGTCACTCGGCGTGGAGTCGGCGCGGTTGCTGGAGCTGATCGGCCCACAGTTGAGGCAGGCGGTCGGTGCCGACTCGCCGGGGCAGTGGGAGCAGGCGTACCGCTGGATCCAGCGGTATCTCTCGCACGAGCTGCTGGTCCCCCTGGGTGGCCGTCGGATCGCCTTGAGCGGCACCGACGCTGCCGAGATCCGGCAGCGTTCCACCCGCTCGATCAAGACGCTGGAGGCCGCGGGCTACCGGGTGGCGGGCCATCTCGACGAGCTCGTGGCAGCGGAGATACCGCCGTCGGCCCGCCGTCCCGACGAGGTCCCGGAGAGCGAGCTGCTGGAGATCGCCGGGCAGCTCATCAGCGCCCTGCTTGCGCGGGTGAGCACCGACCAGGGGGACGCCCGGCTCGGCGCTGGATCCACGGAGGGAGGTCGGGACCTGTGACTGCCGACAACCCGCGCGACTCCGCCGACACCACCGTCTACCTCCACATCGGGTGTCCCAAGTCCGGCACGAGCCACATCCAGGCCAGGCTGTCCGCCGGCGCGGAGGTCGCCGCCCACCAGGGCGTCTACTGGCCGATGCCCTGGGGCCGCCAGGTGCAGGCGGTGCGCGACGTACGCTCCCAGCGGCGCGGGCCGCTGGATCCCGCTGGGGCCTGGGGCAAGCTCGGCGCGGAGATGCGGGCCTCGGGCTCCCGGGTCGCCGTCGTATCGATGGAGTGGCTGGTGGGTGTGCGACCTCCTCAGGCGGTGGAGTGCGTCGAGGCGCTGGCACCGGCCCGGGTCGAGCTGATCTGCACGGCGCGTGATCTGCTCCGCAGCTTTCCGGCGCACTGGCAGGAGTCGATGCAGAACTACCGCACCTGGTCGTGGGACGAGTACGTCGACGCCGTACTCGGGGAGCAGGACCGACACCCGGCACGCACGGAGTTCTGGCGACAGCACGACGTGCCCACGATCCTGGCCCGGTGGAACAAGGCGGTGTCGTGGGACCGGATGCACGTGGTGACGGTGCCTCCTGCTGGGGGCGACCCGGAGCTGTTGTGGCGTCGCTTCTGCTCGGTCCTGGGGCTCGACGCCTCGGCCTTTCCCCGCCTGGAGCGCAACAACCCCTCGCTCGGCGTTCGTGCTGCCGAGCTGATGCAACGCATCAACGTGGCTGCGCAGCAACGGGGGTTGCCCAAAGCGGTGTACCTGAAGCACTTCAAGCAGACGCTGGGCAAGCAGGTCCTGGCTCATCGCCGGAGCGGCGACAGCGCGATCTCGGTGCCGCCGGAGGTGGACAAGGCCTTGCGCGCTCGCGCCGCCCAGCTCGTCACCGAGCTGGCCGCGCTCCCGGTCACCGTCGTCGGCGACATCGACGACCTCATCCCGGGTAAACCACTCGATGGCCGGGTTCCGTCATCGGTGACCGACGCCGAGCTGCTGGCGACCGCCCAGGACACGATCATCGACCTGCTGCAGGAAAGGCCCGGTCGCCCACCCGGTTAGGATGCGGCTGTGCCGCCACGGGTCTTTCTGCATGTCGGGAGTCCGAAGACCGGGACGACCTTCCTGCAAAACGTCCTCTGGGCTCAGCGTCAGCTGGCGCAGCAGCAGGGTCTGCTCTTGCCGCTTCGGGGCTTCCACGACCACTTCCACGCCACCCTCGACGTCCGCGAGCTCATCGGTACGCCGCGCTACCGCGACATCGAGCCCGGCAAGTGGGACGCGCTGGTCGAACAGGCCGAGGGTTGGGAGGGCACCGTGCTCGCCTCGCACGAGCTGTTCGCGGGCGCCACCTACGCCCAGGCCGAGAAGGCCGTCGGGGCGTTTGCGCCCGGCACCGAGGTGCATGTGGTGGTCACGGCTCGAGATCTGTCCCGGCAGTTGCCGGCCGAATGGCAGGAGCACATCAAGCACCGCTACACCCGCGACTTTGCCGACTTCCTCGCCGAGATCGAGCACGACCCGGCGCACGAGACCTGGTTCTGGAAGGTGCAGGACGTCCCGGACGTGCTGGATCGCTGGGGACACCTGCTCCCGCGCGACCGGGTGCACGTGGTCACGATCCCACCGGCGGGAGCAGACCCCACCGTCCTGTGGGGCCGCTTCGCGACGCTGCTCGGGCTTGATCCAGAGTCGTTCGATCTCGAGGAGTCGCGCTCCAACACCTCGCTAGGGGCGGAGCAGGCCGAGCTGCTGCGGCGGTTCAACCTGTCCCTCGGGGATCGGCTGCCGATGGGTGGCGGCTACCCCCCGGCGGTCAAGGAAGTGCTGGCGCATCGGGTGCTGAGCGCCCGTCAGGGCACGCCGCTGCGGTTGGGCGGCGCGGATCTGACGTGGGCGGTACGCCGCTCGGCCGCCATGGTGGAGCAGCTGCGCACGATGCAGGTCGACGTGGTGGGGGACCTCGACGATCTCGTCCCGCGCGCCGAGGAGGCGTCGGGGGAACCCTCCGGGACCGCGTCCGAGCAGGCCGTCGCCGCGGAGACGATGGAGGCGCTCATCGGCATGACACAGCAACATCGGGGCCTGCAGACACGGTTCGCCGCCTACCGGGACACCAGCGTGCGCGACACGGCCGCCCTGCGTCGCCAGCTCGACGACGCGTCGGCGGAGCGGGATCAGCTTCGCCACGACATGCAGCACCGACCGGTGCGCCACATGTTCGTCGGTCTCAGCGAGCGGTGGCGAGTGGTCATGGCGCTTCGCATGGGCTTCCACCGAGCCAAGAACGCCGTGCGCAGCGGCTGGCATCGGCTGCGCGGCAAGTCCCAGACCGACGAGGAGTGAGACGAACCCCACTGGCCAGGGCAGTTTCCCTCGCGCGCCGGCTCGGCGACGATAGGACGCGGCCACCCGCCGTACCGGAGGAGGAGCAGCCATGCAGTTCGGGCGCAGTTACGAGGAGTTCGAGCTCGGCACGACGTACCGGCACTGGCCGGGCAAGACGGTGACCGAGTACGACGACCACCTCTTCTGCCTGCTGACCATGAACCATCACCCGTTGCACTTGGATGCGCACTACGCCGAGAACACCACCGAGTTCGGACGAAACGTCGTTGTCGGCAACTACGTCTACTCGCTGCTGCTCGGGATGAGCGTGCCCGACGTCTCCGGCAAGGCGATCGCCAACCTCGAGGTGGAGTCGCTGCGGCACGTCGCGCCGACGTTCCACGGGGACACCGTCTACGGCGAGACCACGGTGCTCGACAAGCGCGAGTCCACCTCCAAGGACGACCGGGGCGTCGTCCACGTCGAGACGCGTGGATACAACCAGGACGGCACACTGGTGTGCATCTTCCGCCGCAAGGTCATGGTGCCGAAGCAGAACTACCTGGCCGCCCGAGGTGGCGAGCAACCGGGGCGCCCGGTGCCGGCGCCGACGTCGAGCGCCGACTGACCAGCCGCACGATCCGCGGCGCGAGCCGGGGCCGGTGCGCGGGGCTAGAGTCATGCTGTGCCAACCGATGAGCCGGAGACCGAGGTCTGGCTGGTCCGGCACGGCCAGACCGAGTGGAGTCGAGACGGCCGCCACACCGGCCGGACCGACCTCGACATGCTGCCCGAGGGCGTCGAGGCTGCGCTGCAGCTCGGCCCGGTGCTCGCGGGTACGACGTTCGACCGGGTCTGGTGCAGCCCGCGGCTGCGAGCCAGGCGCACTGCCGAGCTAGCCGGGCTGACCCGGCACGAGGACCGCTTCGAGATCGTCGACGACCTGGTCGAGTGGGACTACGGCGACTACGAGGGACGCACCCGCAACGACATCCAGCAGACCATCCCGGACTGGCAGATCTGGACCCATGGCGCGCCAGGCGGGGAGTCACCCGAGCAGATGACGCAGCGCGTCGACGGCGTCGTCGAGCGCTGCCGCAGTGCCGGAGGGCGCACGATGCTCGTCGCCCACGGCCACTTCCTGCGATCCTTCGCGGTCCGATGGATCGAGCAGCCCATCACGGTGGGTGCGCACCTGCTCCTCGAGACTGCGCGGGTGAGCGTGCTGGGCAGCGACCGCGGAGCCCCGACGCTGGAGCGCTGGAACAGCACGTCCTGAGTGATCTACTCCCCCTTCCCCTCTCGGGCCGATCCATCCACCGACCACCTTCCCCGCGAATTGCGGGAAGTAGGCCCGCCTGAGACCGTCCAGGCGGACCATCTCCCCGCAATTCGCGGGGGTTGGGGAGGGGTTGACCTCTCTCACCATGGCCAGCACCCTCGTCACATGGCTCTGCGGCTGTCGGTGGTCGACCCCTTCGCGGCGGTGATCGGCGGCGAGATCCACCAGTTGCACGCGCCGTTGTGGGTGCCGTGGCCGATCCCGGTCGGCTGGACCTTCGGTGGGTTCGCCTACTCAGGTGATGGTCGCGCCGGGGCGACGGTGGCGAGCTGGACCGGCCCGGACCCGTTCGGGGACCCGACCGAGATGGTGTTGGTGTCTGAGGAGCCCGGTGGCGAGGTGGGCGGCCACTTCGCCGGGCTCGACACCAACTATCCGACCGAGGACGTCGGCCTCGGTTCGCCGCACGCCCGCTTCATGCTCGAAGGGCATGCCGTCCCGCTGTGGTCGGTCGAGACCGCCGGCGACTGCGCGGTGTACGTCGGTGAAGCGGCCGGGCGATGGCTCTGGGTGGTGGTGCATCCTGCGGAGTCCAGCGCCATCGTCGTACAGCCGCTGACACTGGTCGACGCGCGCAGCCTCGGAGCGGAGCTCACCGTGATGCCGGTGGGGGAGCTGTCACCACGGCTCGGGTGGGAGTAGCGCCGCGCCTGGTCCGACCCCCGACGGCGCGGCCCGAGCCGGCGGCCTCGCGACGAGTGAGGAGCCTGGGGTGGCGACCCGGCTGAGCGACCCGGCGTCACTAGGCTGGGCTGGTGCGGATCGACCTGCATACCCACTCCACCGCGTCCGACGGCACTCTCGCGCCCTCGGACGTCGTACTCGCTGCGGTCTCGGCCGGTCTCGACGTCATCGCCCTCACCGACCACGACTCGGCCGAGGGCTGGCTCGAAGCAGCGGAGGCGGCGCAAGCCACCGGGCTCACCCTGCTGCGCGGGATGGAGATCTCGACCAAGCTCGACGGTGCCGGCGTGCACCTGCTCGCCTACTTGCCCGACCCCGACCACCCGGGGCTCGCCGCCGAGCTCGACCGCGTCCTGGCCGGCAGGTCGGACCGGCTCCCGGTCATGATCGAGCAGCTCAGGGCGCAGGGGATCGACATCACTGCCGACGACGTGGGCACACGGGCCGCCGATGCGGTGGCGTTGGGCCGGCCGCACGTGGCCGACGCACTGGTGGCGAAGGGCGTCGTGGCGGACCGGTCCGAGGCGTTTCGCGACTGGCTCGGCTGGGGTCGGCCGGGCTACGTGGCGAGGTACGCCCCGCCGACCCGGTTGATGGTCGAGACAGTGGTCGCCGCCGGCGGAGTGCCCGTCATCGCTCATCCCTGGGGCCGGGGGAGCAGTCGCGTGCTGGATCGGGCAGCGCTGACCGCGCTCGCGGAGGTCGGGCTGGTCGGGTTGGAGGTCGACCACCAGGACCACGCGCCGGAGGACCGCGACGCGTTGCGGGCGCTGGCTGCCGAGCTGGACCTGGTCGTCACCGGCTCCAGTGACTTCCACGGCGCAGGCAAGGCCGATCACGAGCTGGGCTGCAACACCACAGCCCCGGACCAGCTCGACCGGCTGCTGGTCGCGGCTGCGGCCAACACCGAGCGCTCCGGACGCGCCACCCCGGCGGTCGTGGCCCGGTGAGCGAACGAGGAGGGCTGAAGGTGCCGCCCGAGCCGCAGGACACGCTCCCGGAGATGCCCCGTCGCCTGCTCCAGGCGGCGCCGACCCGGCTCACGACGTACCTCGACTGCCCACGGCGCTACCGGATGACCTATCTCGACCGGCCCGCGCCACCCAAAGGCCCACCGTGGGCGCACAACTCGCTGGGCTCGGCAGTGCACACCGCGTTGGCGCAGTGGTGGAAGCTGGAGCCAGCCGCCCGGACGCCGGAAGCGATCGAGCGGCTGCTGCTCGAGTGCTGGCTCACCGACGGCTTCCGGGACGAGCGGCAGGCCGCGGCACTCCGGGAGAAGGCGGCAGGGTGGCTGCGGCGCTACGTCGCGGGCCTCGACCCGCGCGAGGAGCCGGTGGGCATCGAGCGCACCGTGGCCACCACGACCGAGCACGCAGCCCTCTTCGGGCGGGTCGACCGGATCGATGACCACGCCGGTCAGGGCCTGGTGGTGGTCGACTACAAGGCCGGCCGCCAGCTGCTCAGCGTCGATGACGCGCGTACGTCGGTGGCGCTGGCGGTGTACGCCGTCGCCGCCGAGCGCACGCTGCGCCGACCCTGCCGCCGGGTCGAGCTGCACCACCTGCCGACCGGGCAGGTGCACAGCTGGGAGCACACCGCGGAGTCCCTGGCGCGACACCTCGGACGCGTCGACTCGCTGGCGGCGGAGATCGGCGCCGTGACGGATCGCTTCCGTGCCGGGGTCTCGGCAGCCGACGCCGACGCGCTCTTCCCCCCTCAGGTCGGCCCGCTCTGCGGGTGGTGCGACTACCTCCGCGTATGCCCCGCCGGGTCGGCGGAGGTGACACCGCGGGAGCCCTGGGCCGGGATCGACGAGACCTGACCGGGCGGCCCGGCGACAGGTCAGCGGCCCAGGAACACCCTCGCCAGCGCGTCCCGGGTCTCCTCGGGCTGCTCGACCGCGGGTGAGTGGGCAGCGTCGGCGATGACCACCACCGCTGTGCCCAGCTGCTCGGCCATGGTGCTCTGCACGTCGTGCGGCCACGCGTCGTCGTGCTCCCCGCGCATCACTGCGACGCCCAGGTCGAGCGCGGCCAGCTCGGCGGTGACGTCGGGTGCCTCGGCGATCAGCCGCGCCATGGACGCGAGCGAGGCCGGCGAGTTCGTCACGAAGCGCTCGTGCAGGAACTGCTCGATGTCGGGCGGCGGCTCCGGCAGGCCCCGATCGCGGTTCCGTTGTCGGGAGGCGTGGTACGCCGCCTCCAGCCCGTCGGCCAGGATCAGGTCGGCGGCCCGCCGCAGCTGGTCACGTTCGGCGCCGGAGAACGCACCAGGACCCGAGCACAGCAAGGTCAGACTGGCCCAGCGCTTCGGCTCTGCGAGTACCGCGGACCGTGCCACCAGTCCGCCGAACGAGTGGCCGACCAGATGCACACGCTCGTCGGCGCCGAAGACGGCATCGATCACCGCCACCAGGTCAGCTGCGAAACCGTCGAGGGTGAGGTCGTCGGAGGCTGCCGCTGGGCTCTCGTACTGCCCACGCTGGTCGTAGGTCAGGGCGCTCCAACCGGACTCGGCCAGCAGCGGCAGCAGCGCGCCGAAGTCCTCCTTCGACCCGGTGAAGCCCGGCACCAGCACGACTCGTCCGTGCGGGAGCGGCCGGTTGAGCGGCTCACAGGTCCAGACCGCGAAGCGCCCGCGGTCCGTCTCGGTGTCCGCACGGACCACCGACCGTTCCACGGTGAGGTGTCGGGGTGTGCTCATCGACCGCGCCTCGCGAGCCGTTCGACGAGCGGGCGTGGCGCTGCTCTGGCCAGCCCTACCAGCGCCTTGTAGCGAAGGCTCGGCACCGAGACGCTCTTGCCCGACCGGAGATCGGAGAGCGCTGCTCGCACCACCGCGCCGGACTCGAGCCACATCCAGTCAGGGATCCCGTCGGTCGACGCACCGATCCGCTGGTGGAACTCGGTGCAGACGAATCCCGGGCACAGGGCCATGACGCGCACCCCGGCACCGCGATAGCGCACCTGGGCCCAGGAGCTGAAGCTGGTCACCCAGGCCTTGTGGGCGCCGTACGTGCCCCGCGGGAGGAAGCCGGCCACGCTGGAGACGTTGACGATATCGCCAGCACCCGCCGCGAGCATCGGCCCGATCGCCGCGTGCGTGAGTCGCATGGTGGCGCGGACGAGCACGTCGAGACTCGCCTGCTCGGTATCGATGTCGCTGTCGTGGAAGGGCTGCCCGAGAGCGAAGCCGGCGTTGTTGACCAGGAAGTCGACCGGCTCGCTGGTCAGCAGCGCCTCCACCGTGCGGGTGTCGCCGAGGTCGGCGAGGTCGGCCCGGAGCACCGTGGCCTTGACGCCGTACGACGTCATGACCTCGTCGGCGACTGCTGCCAGCCGTTGTTCGTCCCGCGACACGAGCACCAGGTCGTAGCCTTCGGAGGCCAGCGCCTCGGCGAAGGCGCGGCCGATGCCAGAGGTAGGTCCGGTGATCAACGCTCGAGGCACGGCGTCAGCGTAGCCAGTGCCACGGCCAGGGCGGGCGCTCAGCCCTGGTCGGCGACGCCGACAGCTACTCCTCGGACCCGGGTGGCACAATGTGCCGCGATGACCACGACGATCGCGGTCGCCAACCAAAAGGGTGGCGTCGCCAAGACCACCACCGTCGCCTCGCTCGGCACCGCACTCGTCGATCTCGGCTGTCGCGTCCTGATGGTCGACCTCGACGCCCAGTCGTGCCTCACGTTCTCACTCGGTATCGACCCGGAGGATCTGGACCGGTCGATCCACCAGGTGCTGCTGCGCCAGGCCGAGACCCGCGACGTCATCCTCCCGACCGACGACGGGCCGGACCTGATGCCGGCCACGATCGAGCTGGCCGGGGCCGAGACCGCCCTGCTGACCAGGCCGGGGCGCGAGTACGCACTGCGCGCTGCCCTCGACGACGTCCGCGACGACTACGACTGGATCCTGCTCGACTGCCCGCCGTCGCTCGGCATCCTCACGGTGGCGGCACTCTCCGCAGCTGACGGAGTCATCGTGCCGCTGCAGTGCGAGACCCTGTCCCATCGCGGGGTCGGGCAGCTGCTGGACACGGTGCACGACGTACGTCGCTACACCAATAAGGACCTACAGGTGTTGGGAGTGCTGCCCACCCTCTTCGACGGGCGAACCAAGCACTCCCGGGCCGTGCTCGACACCATTGCGGCGACGTACGACGTCGAGGTGCTCGGCCCGCCGATTCCAAGGTCGATCCGGTTCGCCGAGGCCCCGGCCGCCGGCAGGTCGATCTTCAAGACGGCGCGCACCAACCGCGGCGCGCTGGCCTACCGCGAACTGGCGGAGAATCTGGCCGCTTCCCCCTAGGATTGTCGGGTGGACCGCACCCGAGCACCGCGTCATCGGGCCTCGGTGCCGCCGCGCCGCGCGATCGCCGTCGCTGGCGCCGTGGCGGTTACCACGCTGGCCGTCTCGGGGTCTCTCGGCCTGGTGCCGGGGGTCGCGCTCGGCGAGACACCGGCACACCGTGATGTCGACCCGGAGGGGGCTCGTGGATCGACGGTCGACGACGCCGCACCGGTGGCCCCGCCCACCTCGGATTTCGCGCCGGCGCAGCCGCGCTCTGAGGGCAACGGTACGGCGCCTGACTCGACAGACTCGACAGACTCCCCACAGCCGGCGGGCAGCGCGCTGCCAGAGCGGTCCGGCAGCGGTCAGCGCATCGTCTATGACATCTCGGGCCAACGGGTCTGGCTCGTTCGGGCCGATGACTCGGTCGCCCGGACCTACCTCGTCTCCGGTGCGCTTGATGCTTCCAAGGTCGCTCCCGGTCGCTACCAGGTCTTCTCCAAGTCCCGCAACGCCGTCGCCTTCGACTACGAGGAGACGATGCAGCACATGGTCCGCTTCGCCCACGGTGACAGCGTGGCGATCGGCTTCCACGACATACCGCGCGATCTCGACGGTGACCCGGTGCAGACCCGCGAGCAGCTCGGCACGCCGTTGTCGGCTGGTTGCATCCGGCAGTGGCGGCCCGACGCCGTCGCTCTGTGGCGCTTCAGCGAGGTCGGCACCCCTGTAGTGGTTGTCGCCTGACCGGCCGTAGCCCGTGGGCTGCTTCCGTGGGTGGGCGGCGCGCCGTCAGCTCTCCGACGTACCCGACGCTGCTGCCGACTGACCGGAGCGGGTGCGCCGTCGGTTGCGGCGGCGCGGCGGACGCGCCTCCGACGGAACGGTCTCCTCTGGCGACGCGGCCGCCGCCGACTCGACTGCGCTCCCGTCGGCGTTGGTCGGATTCCCGCCACGTGTGCGCGTGCGAGTGCGGTTGCGGTTTCGGCTGCGTGACCGCGACTCGCCGCTGCGTTCGCGCGGCTTGTCATCGCGTGGCGGTCGGGGCTTCTCCGGGACGAGGCGGCCGGTCACACCTGACGGGATGCCCTGGTCGTGGGCGAACTCGCTGCTCGTCGAGTACGTCTCGACAAGTTCGTCGTACGGCAGGTCCAGCGCCTTGTTGATCACCTTCCAGCGGGTGACGTCGGCCCAGTCGACGAAGGTCACCGCGATCCCGGAGGCGCCGGCCCGGCCGGTGCGCCCGATCCGGTGCACGTAGGTCTTCTCGTCCTCGGGGCAGTTGTAGTTGACCACGTGTGTGATGCCGACGACGTCGATCCCGCGGGCCGCGACGTCGGTCGCGACGAGGATCTCGACCTTGCCCTCCCGGAAGCGCTTGAGCGCCTTCTCGCGGGACACCTGAGCCATGTCGCCGTGCAGCGGCGCCGCAGGGAAGCCACGGTCCATCAGGTCCTCGGCGACCCGCTGCGCCTGTCGCTTCGTCCGGGTGAAGACGAGCGAGAGACCCCGGCCCTCCGCCTGCATGAGGCGCGCCAGCATCTCGGGCTTGTCGAGATCGTGGGTCTGGTAGACGAACTGGGCGGTCGCCGGCACCATCTCGGTGTCGGCGGCGGACTCGGCGCGGATGTTGACCGGGTGCCGCATGTGCGTGCGAGCGAGCGTCACCACTTCGCCGCGCATCGTGGCCGAGAACAGCATCGTCTGGCGCAGCTCAGGCGTCTTGGCGATCAGTCGCTCGACGTCGGGCAGGAAGCCGAGGTCGAGCATCTCGTCGGCCTCGTCGAGCACGAGCACCTTGACGTGGGACAGATCGAGCACCCGCCTGTTGGCGAGGTCGAGCAGCCGCCCCGGTGTGCCGACCACGACGTCGACACCCGACTTCAACGCGTCGAGCTGCGGCTCGTACGGGACGCCGCCGTAGACGGTGACGAACCGGGCGCCACGCTTGCCCCCGGCCAGCTTGATGTCGCCGGCCACCTGGAGTGCGAGCTCACGGGTGGGCGTGATGACGAGGGCCTGTGGCTTGTCGGGCGCTGCCAGCTCGTCGTGATCAGGGTCGTGGGGTACGACGACACGCTGCAGTACCGGAATCGAGAAGGCGAGCGTCTTGCCGGTGCCGGTGCGTGCCTGGCCGATCAGGTCGGTGCCGAGGAGAGCGATCGGCAGCGTCATCTCCTGGATGGGGAATGCCTCGGTGATCTCGACTGCGGCGAGCGCATCGACGATCTCGGGCAGCACTCCGAGCTCTGCAAAGGTAGACAGGACGAATCTCGATTCTGAGGGTCTTCATCGCCGTGAGCTGCGGTCGCAGCCAGGCGGGACGTGCCGTCCATCGTATCGTGCGACCCGCCCGGAGCCTGATGGCTCATCGCTAGGCTGCCGGTCATGACCGAGAACCCGTCCGTCGAGGCTGCCTCGGCGCCGCCCGGTGCCGCCACCGGTGCGGCCACGTCACCGTTCGTCGACCCCGACTACCGCGTGGCGGTGGTCGACCTGCTGGGTGGACTGGCGTACTCCGAGCTGAGCGCCTTCCAACGCCTCACCGACGACGCCAAGGAGGCCCCGACCTTGGCCGACCAGGTCGCGCTGGCCACGATGGCGGCGGAGGAGTTCGGCCACTTCCGGCGGTTGCAGGACCGGCTAGTCGAGCTCGACGCGGACCCGTTCGCGGCGATGGATCCCTTCCACGAGCCGGTCGACGCCTTTCATGAGCACACTGCTCCGAAGGACTGGCTGGAGAGCCTGATCAAGGCGTACGTCGGAGACGGTCTCGCCGCAGACTTCTATCGCGAGATCGCGGCGTACCTCGACGTCGACACCCGGGATCTGATCGTGGCCACCCTGGAGAACACCGGGCACTCGGAGTTCGTCGTCGAGCGGGTCCGGCAAGCCATCGAGGCGGATCCGAAGGTCGCCGGCCGGCTGGCGCTGTGGGCGCGTCGGCTCATGGGCGAGGCACTCAGCCAGGCGCAGCGGGTGGCCGCCGAGCGCGACGCGCTGACCGCCCTCCTGGTCGGTGGAGTCGACCGGCCCGGCATGGACCTGGCGGCGGTGGCGCGGATGTTCGCCCGGCTCAGCGAGACCCACACCAAGCGGATGGCGCGGCTCGGCCTGTCCGCCTGACCCCCCTGACTCTTGCGTTGTGGCTGAACTCTTGACCGACAGGCGGTGACAAGTTCAGCCACGAGGGCAGAGCGTCAGCCGCCGAAGCCGACCCGACGGCTCGAGGTGCCGGCGATGTCGACGTACGCCAGCTTGTCGGTGGGCACGGCGACGGTGCGGCCCTTCTCGTCGGTCAGCACGAGCAGCCCGGTGTCCCCGGTCAGGGCTTCGGTGACGGTCTTCTGGATCTCCTCGACCGACTGGGACGAGTCGAGCACCAGCTCGCGGTTGGCGTGGGTGACGCCGATCTTGACCTCCACGGGAGTCCTTTCCAGCTGCCGGCCGCTGTCGGCCACGGTGCCCGTACGTCGTGCGCCGACGAGCCTACGTCACCCGGCACACCACGACCCGCACCCGTCAGGTCAGTCCGCCGCTCGCCGACCGGGGCAGGATCAGGACTCGTCGTGGCGTGGGAAGCCCCGGATGCCACGCCAAGCCAGGCTGGAGATCAGGTCGGTGGCCTGGCTGCGTGAGATCGTGGACTCGTTGTCGAGCCAGAACCGTGCCGACACCTGACTCATGCCCACCAATGCCACGGCCAGCAGGTAGGACGACTCCGGCGGGAAGCCGGTGTCGTCGGCGATCACCTCGGCCACCACCTCGGCGCACTCGCGGTTGACCCGGTCGACGCGGACCCGCACCTCGGGCTCGTTGGTGAGGTCGGACTCGAACACGAGCCGGAAGGCGCCGCCGGCGTTGTCGACGTAGGCGTAGAACGCCTCGGTCGTGGCTGCGACACGCTCCTTGTTGTCGTCCGTGCTGGAAAGGGCCTTGCGCACGCCGTCGATCACTTGGTCGGCGGCGTTGTCCAGGAGGGCCAGATACAGCTCGAGCTTGCCGGGGAAGTGCTGGTAGAGGACCGGCTTGGAGACGCCGGCGCGCTCGGCGATGTCGTCCATCGCCGCCGCGTGGTAGCCCTGCGCGACGAAGACGTCGAGGGCCGACTCGAGCAGCTGGGCGCGCCGCGCGCTACGCGGCATCCGGCTGCGCTGGCGTTCTCCGGTCTCGCTGGTCATGGCCGCATGCTACCGGCCAGTTGCCTTCCCGCCCGGGATCGTCACGGCAGCATCGCGGCGGCATCGTTTCGGCCTTACGGCAGCGGAGCAGCCGATCTGGCCAGGTCGGCCATCAGGTCCCCGTGCTGCGAGACGCGCTCGAGCACGTCGGTCGTGGTGAAGACCAGCTCGGAGGCCTCGGTCGCGTCGGACACCTCGTCCCAGCTGATCGGGGTGGACACGGTGGGTTCGGCGCGGCCACGCATCGAGTACGGCGCGATGGTGGTCTTGGCGCTGTTGTTCTGGCTCCAGTCGATGAACACCTTGCCGCCGCGCGCCTTCTTGTCCATCGAGGCGACGACGAGGTCCGGCAGTGCCTCTTGGAGCCGCTGCGCGATCGTGCGCGCGTACGTCGAGGTGGCCTCGGTCGACGTCGGCTCGACGGGGACGTAGAGCTGGGCCCCCTTGTTGCCCGACGTCTTCGCGACGGCGGTGAGGCCATCGGCGTCGACCAGTTGCCGGACGGCGAGGGCGACGTTGCAACAGTCGATGATGTCGGCCGGGGCGCCCGGGTCGAGGTCGAACACGAGCAGGTCGGCCTTCGGCGCCGCCCGCTCGGGCACCTGCCACTGGGGCACGTGCAGCTCCAGGGCAGCCAGGTTGGCCAACCAGACGAGGGTCGGCAGGTCGTCGCAGACGACGTACTCCACTCCTTCGTCACCGTGCTCGGGCATCTCGACGGTGCGCACCCAGTCAGGAGTGCCACGGGGGGTGTTCTTCTCGAAGAAGGGGTCCTTGGCGGTGCCGTCGGGCCAGCGCTTGCGGGTGAGCAGCCGGTTGCTGATGTGGGGGAGGAGCACCTCGGAGATCTGCCGGTAGTAGTCGATAACCTCGCCCTTGGTGAATCCGGTCTCGGGGTAGAGCACCTTGTCGAGGTTGCTCAGCGCCAGCGTGCGCCCCCCGACGTCGACCGTCACCTTCTGACCCGCCACCCAGTCAGCCTAGGTGACCCGCCACCGCCGTACCCGCCCTCACTTCACCGCGAATTGCGGGGAGAAGTACCTCCTGCAGCGGGAGAAACGGGACTTCATCCAGCAATCCCGGGGGAGTGGCCGGTCCGGATGGCGGACCCGCCGTCGGGCCGCGGTCGCTGAGCGGGGAACATGAAGGCGCCGAGCCGGGTTGTATGACCTGAGCCTTCGCGAACCTACATGACGAGGAGTCGTCTTGTCCCTGCCCCCTCTGGTCGAGCCCGCAGCTGGGTTGACCATCGACGAGGTACGCCGCTACAGCCGCCACCTGATCATCCCCGATGTCGGGATGGACGGTCAGAAGCGCCTCAAGAACGCCAAGGTCCTGGTGATCGGGGCCGGCGGGCTGGGCAGCCCCGCCCTCCTCTACCTCGCGGCCGCCGGCGTCGGAACGCTCGGCATCGTCGAGTTCGACGAGGTCGACGAGTCCAACCTGCAGCGCCAGATCATCCACGGACAGAGCGACGTGGGCAGGTCCAAGGCGGTTTCGGCGCGTGAGTCAGTGGCGGAGGTCAACCCCTACGTCAACGTCGTGGTGCACGAGGAGCGACTCGAGAACGACAACGTGCTGGGTATCTTCGAGCAGTACGACCTCATCGTCGACGGCACCGACAACTTCGCGACCCGTTACCTGGTCAACGACGCGGCCGTGCTGCTGGGCAAGCCCTATGTGTGGGGATCGATCTACCGGTTCGACGGTCAGGCGTCGGTCTTCTGGGCCAAGCACGGGCCGTGCTACCGCTGCCTCTACCCCGAACCGCCGCCCCCCGGCATGGTGCCGTCGTGCGCCGAGGGAGGCGTGCTCGGCGTGCTGTGCGCGAGCATCGGCTCGATCCAGGTCAACGAGGCGATCAAGCTGGTGACCGGCATCGGCGAGCCGCTGCTCGGCAAGCTGATGATCTACGACGCGCTCGAGATGGACTACCGGAAGCTGGCCGTCCGCAAGGATCCGAACTGCGCGATCTGCGGCGACCACCCGACCGTCACCGAGCTGGTCGACTACGAGGCCTTCTGCGGCGCCATCAGTGACGACGCCGCCGAGGCGGCCGCCGGCTCCACCATCAGCGTGCTCACCCTCAAGGACTGGCTTGACGAGCGGGACAAGGGCGATCGCGACTTCGTGCTCGTCGACGTACGGGAGCCCAACGAGGTCGAGATCAACAAGATCCCGGGCGCGGTCCTCATCCCCAAGGGCGACTTTTTGAACGGGTCTGCCCTGGGTCAGCTGCCGCAGGACAAGCCGGTCGTGCTGCACTGCAAGACCGGCGTCCGCTCGGCCGAGGCGCTGGCCGTGGTCAAGGGAGCGGGGTTCGCCGACGCGGTGCACGTCGGCGGCGGGGTGGCGGCCTGGGTCGACCAGGTCGACCCGTCCCAGCCGTCCTACTGAGGTCGCCCATCTCCCGGCCGCCGGTTGCCATGTGCACAAGGCAAAGGACCGTGACAGCACAAACGTGCCTTGTGATGGACTGGCTGAGCACCCACGGCGTGCTCTGAGGCCCATCCCTCAGGCGCCGACTGGCGGGTTCGAGATGTCTCGGGCCGCCGGATCCGTCACCTACGCGCCACTCGAGCGAGCCGCGGGAACCCACCGAAGCCACGGCATCGACGTACGCCGCCCGGCAGCGCCCTGACCTCGTGAGACCTGTGTCATTCGGGCGTCAGTCGCGGGGCGTCGCGCCGGGACGGGGCGCCCACGGCAGCTCCTCCGACGGCCGGATCACTACCAGCCTGTCGCCACGCGCCAACTGGGTCACGGTCGGCTCGAAGTACCGGTAGACCTGGCCGTCGCGGACCACGGCAACGACCTGGTCGCCGAGCTTCTGTGGCTCCTTGCCGATCTCGCGCGGCAGCAGGTCTCGCTCGGCCACCTCGAGACCGTGCCCGTAGGTGAGGAGATCCTCGAGCACGGTGCCCAGGCTCGGGCTCACGGTGGAGAGCCCCAACAGGCGACCCACCGCGTCGGACGAGGTGATGACGGCGTCTGCGCCGCTCTGGCGCACCAAGGGTGCGTTGACCTGCTCGCGCACGGCCGCCACGACGTACGCGTCCGGGTTGAGCTGGCGGACGGTGAGCGTGGCCAGAACGGCGGAGTCGTCGCGGTCGGTCGTGATGATCACCTGGCGCGCGGCGCCTACCTCGGCGCGGCCGAGCACCTCCCGACGCGCACCATCGCCCGCGATCACGGCAAGCCCGTCCGTGTGTGCATCGTCGAGGGCGCTGGGGCTGGGGTCGACGACCACGATGGACTCTGGCGGGATCCCGTTCTCGAGCAGGGTGGCGACGGCGCTCCGTCCCTTGGTGCCGTAGCCGACGACGACGACGTGCTCGTTCATGTGCTTCCTCCAACGAGAGACGCGCCACAGGTTGCGGCCTTGGGACGCCAACACCTCCAGCGTCGTACCGATCAGGACGATCAGGAACGCCAGCCGAAGCGGGGTGACCACGAAGGCGTTGATCATCCGGGCCGGGGTGGTGACAGGCGTGATGTCCCCGTAGCCCGTCGTGGTCATCGTGACGGTGGCGTAGTAGATGGCGTCGGTGCGAGACACCTCGCCGTCCTGGTTGTCGGTATAGCCGTCCGCGTCGAGCCAGACGAGCAGCACCATGACGGCCAGCAGTCCTCCTGCGATCAGCATGCGTCGGCTGAGCTCGCTGAGGGGGGAGCGGGTGCCCGCGGGGAGCCTCACCAGTCCCGAGTCCTCGACCAGCGGACGCCTTCTCACCACGGCCCCGACGATACGGGACCTCGCGTCGCTGTCCGCGTCACCGCACCGTGCGCTCGAGGAGCACGTTTGTGCCGCGTCCGGCCGGCCGGCGACCGGCGCTGGCAGGATGACTGGCGTGGAGCCCGCCGAGTCGCCGACCCCCGGTGCCGACGAGCGCGAGGCGTACGTCGAGCAGGTGCTGTCGATCGTGGAGCGGATACCCCCGGGTCGGGCGACGACGTACGGCGCGATCGCGGACGCCGTCGGCCAACGTGGACCACGGAGCGTCGGTCGGGTGATGTCGCTGTACGGCGGCGGGGTGCCCTGGTGGCGCGTCGTCCGGGCCGACGGGAGCCTGCCGCCGTCACATCAAGGTGAGGCGGTCGGGCGCTACCGCGAGGAGGGTACGCCGCTCCGTGGACGCCTCACCGACGCCGCCAGCCTGCGCGTCGACCTCGCCACGGCCGGCTGGTTCCCTGCCTCTGGCGACGGGTCGGAGTGACCTCGACGAGCCGGTACCGGTTCGCTGCCGGACCTGTCGGTCCGGGATGGTGAAATGACCCCATGCCCGTGACCTACCGACTCGAGCGAGCCGCCAGGCCCCGGCCCGCGGCGCCGGAGCTCGACGAGTCGCAGCGAGCGGTGGTCGAGCACGAGGGCGGCCCGTTGCTCGTGCTCGCCGGACCGGGCACCGGCAAGACGACGACGCTCGTCGAGGCCGTCGTCGATCGGATCGAGCGGCGGGGCCTGCAGCCCGACCAGGTGCTCGTCCTGACCTTCAGCCGGAAGGCGGCCGAGGAGCTTCGCACCCGCATCACCGGAAGGTTGGCGCGCACGAGCGCTGGTCTGCCGAGCGCCACCTTCCACTCGTTCTGCTACGGGCTGGTTCGGCGGTTCCAGCCGGCCGAGCTGTACACCACACCCCTTCGCCTCCTCAGCGCGCCGGAGCAAGACGTCCGGCTCCGCGAGCTGCTCAGGCACTCGCGCGAGGGCGGACGAGTCAGCTGGCCGGGGTCGCTCGACGAGGCGCTGCGCACGCGGGGCTTCGCGCGCGAGGTCAAGGCGGTGCTGTCGCGGGCTCGGGAGATCGGCATCGAGCCCGACGACCTGGTCGAGGCCGGTCGCCACCACGACAAGCCCGAGTGGGCCGCCGCCGGGGCATTCATGCGGCAGTACCTCGACGTGCTCGGCTTCGAGGGCGCGGTCGACTACTCCGAGCTCGTGCACCAGGCCGTCGTCCTCGCCGAGCAGCCCGGGGTCCGTGACCAGCTGCGGGCGTCGTACGCCGCGGTGTTCGTCGACGAATACCAGGACACCGACCCGAGCCAGGTCCGCCTGCTCCGGGCGCTGGCGGGCGATGGCCGAGACCTGGTCGTCGTCGGCGACCCCGACCAGAGCATCTATGCGTTCCGGGGTGCCGACGTGCGCGGCATCGTGGACTTCCCGACCCGGTTTCCGCGCAGCGATGGGCGCCCCGCTGACGTCGTCGCCCTGACCACGACGCGGCGCTTCGGCCCGAGGCTGTTGGCGGCGTCTCGACGGGTGGCCGCCGGGATCGGCTTCGAAGGCTCGATCCCCCTCGACGTGCTCAAGCAGTTCCGCAACCCGGAGTCTGCCGAGGCGCCGTACGGCGACGGCCGGGTCGAGCTCCTCGAGTTCACCTCGCTCGGCGCGCAGAGCGACCACATCGCCGACATCCTGCGGCGCGCCCACCTCGAGGATGCCGTGCCCTGGTCCGAGATGGCGGTGCTGGTGCGGTCCGGCGTCACGTCGATCCCGGCGCTGCGGCGGGCTCTGGTCTCGACGGGGGTGCCCGTCGAGGTCGCCGGTGACGAGGTCCCGCTGCGCGCCGAGCCGGCGGTGCAGCCGCTGCTGGTGGCCCTGCGCGCCGCCGTCGACCCCAGCAGCGTCACTGCCGAGGCGCGCCCGGACGCTGCTGATGTCGCCCCTCGTCGACCTCGACGCCGCGCAGGTCAGGGTGCTCGGTCGGCTGCTGCGACGCCGCGACCGAGCCGAGCACGCCGGCAGCCGGTTGCCGCTGCGCTCGGAGGAGCTGCTCCGGCAGGCGGTGGTCGATCCGCTCTTCCTGTCAGATCTCGAGCACGGCGCCGCGCGGCGCGCGCACACCTTCGCGCGGCTGCTCGCCAAGACCCATCGCCACCTGGCCGAGGGCGGCTCCGCCGAGGAGGCGCTGTGGATCCTCTGGTCGGGTGTCCGGTGGCCGCGACGGCTGCGCGGCGCCGTCGAGCGGGGAGGCGCTGCCGCACGTACGGCCAACCGAGACCTCGACGCCCTTTGCGCGCTCTTCGAGACGGCGGCGCGGGCCGAGGAGAAGCAGGACCACACTGGCGCCCTGGTGTTCCTCGAGGAGGTCGAGGCCCAGCAGATTCCCGGCGACACTCTGGCCGACCGAGGGGTGCACGGCGAGGCGGTCCGGCTGCTGACGGCGCACCGGTCCAAGGGCCTGGAGTGGCGGCTGGTGGTGGTCGCTGGTGTCCAGGAGGGGTCCTGGCCGGACCTGCGCCGACGTGGCTCGCTGCTGCAGGCCGACCGACTCGGCAGCGACGGACTCGTCGACGCGCTGCCGACGAGCGCCATGATGGCCGAGGAGCGGCGACTCTTCTACGTCGCCACCACCCGGGCGCGCGAGCGCCTCGTGGTCACCGCCGTACGCTCGCCCGAGGCCGACGGCGATCAGCCGTCGCGCCTGATCGACGTCCTCGACCTCCCGGTGCAGGCGCGGCCGGGTCGTCCGCGCCGGCCGATGTCGCTGCCGGGTCTCGTGGCCCACCTGAGACGCGTTGCAGCGGACCCGGCGGTCGGGGAGCCGCTGCGCCGCGCCGCAGCAGCCCGGCTCGCCCGGCTCGCGGAGCAGCGTCAGGCTGACGAGCCGCTGGTGCCCGGTGCCGATCCGGACTCCTGGTGGGGGTTGCGGCAGCGCACCCACAACGACGTCCCCGTCCGGCCCTCCGATGAGCCGCTGCGCGTGTCGGCGAGCGCGCTCACCAGTCTGCTCGAGTGTCCGCTGCGCTGGTTCCTTGCGCGCGCAGCCGCCGGCGAGTCCGCACGTACGACGTCGCTCGGCTTCGGCAGCATCGTGCACGCCCTGACCGATCACCTGGCCACCCATCCGGAGGTCACCCGAGACGAGTTGGTCGCGCTCGTCGACTCGGTGTGGGGTCAGCTGCAGTTCGACAGCCCCTGGATCGCCCAACGGGAGCGGGTCGCGGCCGAGGAGGCCATCGGTCGCTTCATCACCTGGCACGAGGCGTCTCGTGGCCGCTCTTACGCGGGCTCGGAGGTGACGTTCTCGGTGGAGGTGCCGCTGGAGGCGGGGGAGCGGGTGCAGCTCAGCGGTGCCGTGGACCGGCTGGAGACCGACCGCGAGGGTCGGGTGGTGATCGTCGACTTCAAGACCAGCAAGCGCGCGCCGACCGACAAGTCCATCCCCGAGAACCCTCAGCTCGGCCTCTACCAGCTCGCCGCCGAGCACGACGCCTTCGCCGATCAGGTCGGCCCGGGTGCGGGCGCCGGCGGTGCCGAGCTGGTGCAGCTGCGCGCCGACGTCGCAGGCATGCCCAAGATCCAGCACCAGCCGCCCCAGCGGCCCGACGAGTCGGGGCGCACCCGCGTCGAGGTGCAGCTCGTCGACGCGGCGCGGGTGATCCGCTCCGAGGAGTTCGACGCCACTGCCAACAACTACTGCCACTTGTGCGACTTCGCCGCCATGTGCCCTGTTCAGCAGACGTCCGGGTCAGTGATCTCGTGACCGCGACCGCGACCGCGCAGCTCGCGCCGAGGCCTCCGATCACGGGGCCGGAGCAGCTCGCCGAGCTGATGCGCATCCCGTTCAGCCCGCAGCAGATCGAGGCCATCACCGCGCCGCTCGAGCCGGCCGTGATCGTCGCCGGCGCGGGCTCGGGCAAGACCACCGTCATGGCGGCGAGGGTCGTCTGGCTCGTCGGCACCGGACAGGTCGCGCCTGACCAGGTGCTTGGCCTGACCTTCACCAACAAGGCGTCGCGCGAGCTCCTCGACCGGGTGCACGGCGCCCTCGTCACTGCGGGGCTGATGCGCGCCCCCGGACAGCCCGCCGCCTCCGACGGCGACGACGACGAGGCCGAGCCGACCGTGCTCACGTATCACGCGTACGCCGCCAGGCTGCTCACCGAGCACGGACTCCGCATCGGTCACGAGCCCGACACCCGGGTGATCGCCGACGCGTCGCGCTTCCAGCTCGCGGCCCGGGCAGTGCGCGACCACGACGACCCGGTCGAACACCTCAGCACCTGGCTCGCCACCAGTGTCAACGGGCTGCTCGGGCTCGATGCACAGCTGTGCGAGCATCTCGTCTCGCCGCAGATGCTCCGCGACTTCCAGGCCGACGAGGCCCCCCGCTGGCAGGGTGGGCGGTTGACCAACGACATCCGCGAAGTCCAACGGGCGTTCGAGGCCAGGCGCGAGCTGCTGAGCTTCGTCGAGACCTACCGACGGGTCAAGGCCGAGCTCGGGGTGATGGACTTCTCCGACCAGATGGAGCAGGCCGCGCGGTTGGCGATGACCCGGCCCGGTGTGGGTGCGCTCGAGCGAGACCGGTTCCGCGTCGTCCTGCTCGACGAGTACCAGGACACCTCGGTGGCGCAGGCCAGGCTGTTGACCGCGCTCTTCTCCGGAGCCGACGCGCAGAACGGCCGCGGCCATCCGGTCACGGCGGTCGGTGACCCGTGCCAGGCGATCTACGGCTGGCGGGGTGCCGCGGTCAGCAACATCGACGACTTCCCGCAGGAGTTCCCGCTCGCCGGCGCCGATGCCGGTACGCCGAGGCGGTTTCCGCTCAGCGTCAACCTGCGGAGCGACAGCCGCATCCTCGCCACCGCCAACGTGCTCGCCACACCCCTGTTCGCGGCCCATCCTGGGAGTCGACCGCTGGAGCCGGGCACCGGCGCATCCCAAGGAGCGGTGCGCACGGCGGTGCTCGCAACCCATCAGGACGAGCTGGACTTCCTCGCTCGTGAGGTGCCCCGGGCGCACGCGGCGATGCCGACGCCGCGGTGGAGCGAGATCGCCGTGCTGGTGCGCGACAACAAGACCGCGGCCGACGTCCACGGTGCCCTCACCGCGGCGGGCGTGCCGGTGGAGGTCGTCGGCCTCAGCGGCCTGCTGCGGCTGCCGGAGGTCGTCGAAGTCGTGGCCACGCTTGAGGTGCTGCACGACGTCACCGCCAACGCGGCGCTGCTGACGCTGCTGACCGGGCCGAGGTGGGCGATCGGTCCGCGCGACCTCGCGCTGCTCGGCAGTCGGGCCAAGCTCTTGGCGCGAGCCGACGAAGCCGAGTCCACAGGCATCGGCGCCGCGCTGGCTCTTGCGGTCACCGGCACCGACCCGACCGACGTCGTCTCGTTGCCCGAGGCCCTGGAGGACCCGGGCGACCTGCCGTACTCGCCTGCCGGACGGGAGCGGTTCGGGCAGCTGGCCCGCGAGCTGCGCTCACTACGCCGGTACGTCGGGGAGCCACTCCTCGACCTGGTCAGGAGAGTCATCGACGTCACCGGGCTGGACGTCGAGCTGGCCGCGTCGGTCTCGGCAGCGGGCGCGAGCCGCCGCAACAACCTGGCCACCTTCCTTGACGCGGTGGCGTCGTTCGCCGGTGTCGACGGTGACGCCTCTCTGTCTGGCCTGCTGGCCTACCTGGCGGCCGAAGACGAGTACGGCCAAGGACTTGAGCTCGCCCTGCCCACCGAGGGCGATTCGGTCAAGCTGCTGACCGTTCATCGGGCGAAGGGCCTGGAGTGGGACGTCGTCTTCGTCCCGGGCATGTGCGAGAAGGCGTTCCCCAACCTGCGGGGTCGGAGTCGATGGCCAACGTCGCCGCCGGCCCTGCCCACACCGCTGCGCGGCGACGCCGCCGACCTGCCGGCGCTGGGGGAGCGCAGCAATAAGGGGCTGGCCCGCTTCAAACAGGAGTCGCGCGACCACGAGCTGCTCGAGGAGCGGCGGCTCGGCTACGTCGCGGTGACGCGACCCCGGCGCGAGCTCGTGGTCACCTGCCACTGGTGGGGCCCGGAGCAGAAGGAGCCGCGCGGCCCGTCGGACTTCCTGTGCAGCATCATCGAGGCGACGCAAGGCTGGGGCGGCGCCCCCGAGGTGCTTGCCACGGCGCCTGCCCCGGGCCACGAAAACCCGGCCAACCACGCGTTGGAGCGGAAGGCGTGGCCAGTCGAGTCCACCCCCGACGAGGTTGGCCGACGTCGGGCGGCGGCAGAGCTGGTGTCCGAGGCGCGGGCCGCAGGCTGGGCGGTGGCGGCCGAGCGGACCGGCGAAGCCCTGATGCTCGACGAGCAGGCCGAGGCCGAGCAGTGGGATCGCGAGATCGACTGGTTGCTGGCGGAGGCGCGGGCCAGCCGCGCCGACGAGATCGTCGTACCGCTGCCGTCGACGATGTCGGCCACAACGATGCTACGGCTGCGCGAAGACCCCGCGGGGCTGGCGCGTGACCTGGCTCGGCCGATGCCGCGACGGCCGTCTCCCGCGGCCCGATTCGGCACCCGCTTCCACGCATGGGTCGAGGCGCACGTGGGCCAGCAGCAGCTGCTCGACCCCGACGACCTGCCCGGCCGGGCCGACCTCGACATCAGCGGCGACGAGGAGCTGCGCCAGCTGATCGAGGCGTTCGGTGCCGGGCCTTTCGGCCGGCGCCCCTGCCACCAGGTCGAGGCCCCGTTTGCCCTGGTGCTGGGGGGTCAGGTGGTGCAGGGCCGCATCGACGCGGTCTATGCCACCGAGGGCGGCGGGTTCCTGGTCGTCGACTGGAAGACCAACCAGCAGCAGTCCGCCGACCCGCTCCAGCTCGCCATCTACCGGGTGGCCTGGGCGGAGCTGACGGGTGTGCCGACCTCGGCTGTCGAGGCCGGCTTCTACTACGTGCGCAGCGGCGAGCTCGTGCTCCACGACGACCTGCCCGATCGCAGTGAGCTGGAGAGCTTGGTTACGGGGTCGGGGTAGCCAGCATCGCGCGCAAGGCGATGGTCACCATGTCACCGAAGGTCTGCTCACGCTCGTGCGCGGTGGTCGACT
The DNA here is from genome assembly GCA_963830495.1 of uncultured Actinomycetota bacterium. Classification (GTDB taxonomy): domain Bacteria; phylum Actinomycetota; class Actinomycetes; order Propionibacteriales; family Nocardioidaceae; genus CAWHMS01. The sequence continues at coordinate 970,002 of CAWHMS010000002.1, forward strand.
CACCACGCGTCACGTGGTCGGAGACCGTAGACACGGCCAGCGCCCGCCGCCCGTGCTTCGCCGCCAGCGTGTAGAGGGCGTTCGCCTCCATCTCGATGGCGAGCACTCCGTACTCGGCGAGCCGCATGAGCAGCTCGGGCCGGTCGGAGTAGAACGAGTCCCCGGAGAAGATCTGACCCACGGTGACGCTGACCGGGAGCTCTTGTGCCGCGTCGTACGCCGCCCGTAGCAGATCGAAGTCCGCGGTGGCTGCGTAGTCGAGACCCTCGAACCGGATCCGGTTCATCGCCGAGTCGGTTGCGGCGCTCATCGCCAGCACCACGTCGCGCAGCTGCAGCTCCTCCGCCACCGCACCGCACGAGCCGACCCGGACCAGCTGCTCAGCACCGTGGTCGCGGATCAGCTCGGTGACGTAGATCGACAGCGAGGGCAGCCCGATGCCGGTCCCCTGCACCGACACGGGCTGCCCCTCGAACGTGCCGGTGAAGCCCAGCATGTTGCGGACGCTTGAGTAGCACTCCGCGTCGTCGAGGAACGACTCGGCAATCCACTGCGCGCGCAGCGGGTCGCCCGGTAGCAGGACCCGGCGCGCAACCTGGCCGGGCGCGGCGGCTATGTGGACGCTCATGACGGCCGATCCTGCCAGGGCCAGCCAAGTAGGCTCGCGAGCGTGGGCTTCGACGCGCTCCCGGACTTCCCCTTTCGGCACGCGAGGCACGACCGGCTCGCGGAACGGCGCGGCGACCAGGAGTTCGTCGACCAGGCGTGGACCGATCCGTCGACGCGGGTGCTGGCGATGCACGAATCCCGGATCGCCGTACGGCCCGGCGGCCAGCGGCTGGACTGGACGTCACCTGACACGGCACCCGCCGGCGAGCGTGTCCTGCTCGGGTCGGTCGACGGTGTCGTGCACTTCGCCGTGCTGACACACGTCGCGTCGGACGGTGAGACCACGCGAGGACTTCGTGACCTGGCTATGCGGCTGGACGAGACCGAAGCGGGCCTCGCGGTGCACGCCGCGGGCCTGGCCAACTGGCACGCCGGGCACCCACGGTGTTCGCGGTGCGGGCAGGACACGGTGGTTGCTCGCGCGGGTGAGTGCCGGAGCTGCCCGGCCTGCGGCGCGCTGCACTTCCCGCGCAGCGACCCCGCCGTGATCATGCTGGTCGTCGACTCGGAGCAGCGCGCCCTGCTGGGCCACAACGTCGCCCGGCAGACCCCGTGGTACTCGACGCTCGCGGGCTTCGTGGAGCCCGGTGAGACCCCGGAGCGGGCGGTCGTGCGCGAGGTGCGCGAGGAGGCAGGCATCGACGTCACCGACGTCCGGTATGCCGGCAGTCAACCCTGGCCGTTCCCCTCCAGCCTGATGCTGGGCTACTTCGCCAGGGCGACCACGACCGAGGTGCTGGTCGACGGTGTCGAGATCGGAGATGCCCGGTGGTTCACCCGCGAGCAGGTCCGCCGTGAGGTGACCAGCGGGGCACTGGTGCTGCCGACCCGCATCTCGATCGCGGGCGCGTTGATCAGCAGCTGGTACGGCGCCGACCTGCCGGCCAATGAAGCCTGACGCCTCGGCCCGGCGCAGCGGTCCGGGTCAGGCGCTCAGCTCAGCTCAGCTTCGCCTTCACCTGCGCGACGCTGGGGTTGGTGAGTGCCGTGCCGTCGGGGAAGACCAGGGTCGGGACGGTCTGGTGGCCGTTGTTGGCGATCTCCACGACCGTGGCGGCCTCGGGCTGTTGCTCGATGTCGACTTCGGAGAACACGATGCCCTCGCGCTCGAGCTGGCCCTTGAGGCGGTGGCAGTAGCCGCACCACGGGGTCGAGTAGAGCGTGAACTGATCTGGCATCGAGGCGGTGTCCCTCCGGGTCGTTAGGGTGATCGTCTGTTCGACGACAACAGTTCCCCGATGTGACGCCATCTCCACTGTGAGGAGTGTCTCCCTTGTCCGACGCGGAGCGGCTGCTCGGCGCACTCGATCCCGAGCAGCGCGAGGTGGCAGTGACGCTCGACGGTCCGGTCCGGGTGCTCGCCGGGGCGGGCACCGGCAAGACCCGGGCTATCACGCACCGCATCGCCTACGGCGTCGCGACACAGGCGTACATACCGACCGAGGTGCTCGCTGTCACCTTCACCACCCGCGCCGCCGGCGAGCTCCGTGCCCGGCTCGCGCTCCTGGGTGCACCCGGCGTGCAGGCGCGCACCTTCCACTCCGCGGCCCTTCGCCAGGCGCGCTATTTCTGGCCCCAGGTGTACGGCGCGGAGCTGCCCCAGCTCGTCGCGTCCAAGCTCCCGCTCATCGGCGAGGCGGCGGCGCGTCTGGGGATGCCCACCTCGAGCGACGTACTGCGCGACCTTGCCTCGGAGGTCGAGTGGGCCAAGGTCACCAACGTCCGTCCCGAGGACTACGTCCGGCTCGCCCCGGCGGCCGATCGCACCGTCGACGGGCTGGACCACGCCTCGGTCGCGAAGTGCTACGACGTCTACGAGGAGGTCAAGCAGCGCCGCGGTCGCATCGACATGGAGGACGTGCTGCTCTGCGCGGCGGCGGTGCTGACCGACGACGAGCGCGTGGCAGCGGCAGTGCGCCGCCAGTACAGGTGGTTCGTCGTCGACGAGTTCCAAGACGTCAGCCCGATCCAGAACGCCCTGCTCGAGCTCTGGCTGGGCGGCCGCGGCGAGGTCTGTGTCGTCGGGGATCCCGCCCAGACGATCTACTCGTTTGCTGGTGCCTCGGCGACGCCGCTGCTGGAGTTCCCGCGCCGCCACGCCGGCACGGCGACCGTGACGCTCGCCCGCAACTACCGCTCGACCCCGGAGATCGTCGCTGCCGCCAACGCGGTCATGGCGGCCCGGCCTGGCGACGCCTTCGTCACGTTGCACGCCACCCGCGAGCCAGGCCCTCAGGTCTCGTGCCTGGGGCATGCTGACGAGGTGGCCGAGGCGACCGCGGTCGTGGCCGCTATCCGTGCGCTGGTCGCCGCTGGCAGGCCGGCGTCGGAGATCGCCGTACTGTTCCGGATCAACGCGCAGTCCGAGGTCTACGAGGAGGCGCTGTCCGAGGCCTCGGTCCCGTACGTCGTCCGGGGCGCCGACCGGTTCTTCGACCGTCCGGAGGTCAAGCAGGCGATGGCCCTGGTCCGCGGCGCGGTGCGCGCCAGCCAGCGCGAGGGCAGCGAGCATGCCGGCGGGGAGCATTCCGGGGGCAGTGTTGTCGATGCGCTCACCGACATCCTGAGCTCGATGGGCTGGTCCGAGACCGCACCGGCCGGGCGCGGGCGTGCACGCGACCAGTGGGAGTCGCTCGCGGCGCTGGTCAGCCTCACGACCGAGCTCGCCGAGCAGCAGCAGGGGCTCGATCTCGCGGGTCTGGCCGAGATCCTGCGGCTGCGGTCCGAGGCACAACATGCTCCGGTGGCCGAGGGGGTCACTCTTGCCACCCTGCATGCCGCCAAGGGCTTGGAGTGGGCGGCGGTCTTCCTCGTCGGCATGCATGAGGGCACGATGCCGATCAGCTACGCACGCGAGGATGCCGCGGCTGTCGAGGAGGAGTGCCGGCTGCTGTATGTCGGGATGACCAGGGCTCGCGAGCAGCTGTCGATGTCGTGGTCGGCGGCGCGCTCGCCCGGCGGCCGCGGCGCACGTGGGGCGAGCCGCTTCCTGGCACCGCTCGTCTCTGGTGATCGTGCTCAGCCTCGGGCCGGCACCGGCCGTCAGCGGTCGCGGCGGGCCAGATCGCTGCAGTCCTGCCGGGTGTGCGGCCGACCGTTGCTGGAGGCGCAGGAACGGAAGCTGGGGCGCTGTGCTGACTGCCCCAGCAGCTACGACGAGCAGATCTTCGAGGCGTTGCGCGACTGGCGCCGGGAGCGTGCGACGGCCGAGAAGATGCCGGCGTACTGCGTCTTCACCGACGCCACCCTGACGGCCCTCGCCGAGATGCGGCCCGGTGACGTGGCCGAGCTGGTACGGGTGCCCGGCATCGGACGTGCCAAGCTCGACAAGTACGGCGCGGAGATCATCGCGCTTTGCCGCCCAAACCATCCTGCGACGGGCGTCCCCTGACGCCGATTTCAGAAAGTTCGAAGAAACCTCGATAAATAGTTTGCGCCCCTGATTCGAGGGCGCGTACTCTTCATGCACGCGAAGGGGCCGATTGCCCTGCCGCGGACCAGAGACACCAAGCTCCGCTGGGACCATCTCCCGGCCGACACCGAAGGAAGGAGGAGCTGACGATGATCACGATCACCACGGATATCGCGACCACGATGACGCCTGCCGTCATGCCTGCCCTCCTCGCCGAGGTGTCGAGCATCGGCGCGTACGTCTCGGGTCGTCGCTCGTCCGCTGGCTGCGTCGCCGTCAACCTCGGTGTTCGTGTGCCGGCATTCCCGAAGGGCGCCTTGGGCGTCCGTGCTTGGAGCCCACCGGTCTAGAAGTGTCTTTCCTGACCGGCACCTCCAAGCCGCGGACTCCCACACCGGGATCCGCGGCTTTTTCGTTTACCCCGTCCGATCGACGAAGGTCACAAGGAGGTGACAACAATGACACTCAGCGTCCTCGACGCACTCATGGCGAGTGAAGAGAGTCTCGCGCAGGAGCTGCCATGCCGGTCGAATGACTCGGAGCTGTTCTTCGCCGAGTCTCCCGCCGACGTCGAGATGGCCAAGGCGCTGTGCCGTCCCTGTCCGGTCCGAGCCGAGTGCCTCGCAGGAGCACTCGAGCGCAAGGAACCGTGGGGAGTGTGGGGAGGAGAGCTACTCATCACAGGAGTAGTGGTTCCCCGCAAACGGCCTAGGGGTAGACCACGCAAGTGCGAGGCTGCCGCCTGACCGCACTCGACCGACAGCGAGACCGACGTCCGGACTCGCCCAAGCAACAAAGGAAATCGATGACCCAGATCTACAGAACAAGGAGCACGGAGATGTATCTCATGCAAGAAGACCTGGCACGCGCCCATATGAACGCGCGTCTCCACGAGGCGCGCGAGTGGCGCAAGGCCAACCACCTGAAGCGTTCACAGCGGCTCGCCCGTAAGGCCGAGCGCGCCAGCCAGCAGGCCCGCCTGCTGCTCGCCCGCGCGCTGTGAGCACACGCCCGTAGTGCCCGGAACTCCTCCCGACGAGGAGTTCCGGGCACTACCTTTGTCGGCATGGTCAGCTGTCACCTCTGCGGTCGAGTCCCTGACGGTGACCCCGACGAGGTGCCCTGGACCTGGGCCACGTCGGTGGAGCGCGGCGAGACCCTGGTCTTCTGCGACGCGTGTGCTCGCGAGCACACGCGCAGCATCGAGTCCAAGCTCGACTCGGAGTGGTGGTAAGCGGTAAGCCGTTGACCTGCGGTTTCATCAGGCGTCACCCCCTACAGTCCGCAGAGAGTCCGCACGATCCTCGAAAATGGTTGCAACCGCCGCCCTCGTCGAGTCGTCGGAGTCCGGCCATAAGTGGCCGTACGTGTCGAGCGTCGTCTTCGCGCTTGCGTGCCGGAGCCGCGTCTGTACGACTTTGACGTCGAGGCCGCTTGCGATCAGCAGCGAGGCGAAGTAGTGGCGAAGGTCGTGATACCTGAATCCCTCGGCCAGACCGGCGACCTTGGGCCTGGCCGCGCGAACGGCGCTCTCGAGCGTCCACGGCGCGAGCTGGCGTCCTCCATGGGTGAGCAGCGTTTCTGCCCGCCACGCCGCCACGTGCGCCGACAGCGTCGCCGCGAGCTCGTCAGGGATGGGAATGGCCGTGCGGGACGTCTCGCTCTTGAGTGGCTCGGCTGGATACTGCACCGCCGGGTGGATCACGCCGCGCATGAAGTCGACGTCAGCTACGCGCAGCCCGCAAACCTCAGCGGAACGCAGTCCCGCGAAGGCGCCGAGCAGGATCGCGGCCCGCAAGTGAGCCGGCATCTCGTCGTGAAGCGCCCACACCTGGGCAGTGGAGGCCACGTAGGCGCGTTGCTTGCCCTGACCCGGCGACGTACGGCGCGAGCACGGCGAGCGGGCTATCAGGCCGTCGTGCACGGCGTCTGAGAACACTTGTGACAGCCGCGAGTGAAGACGGAGATGTAGCTCGGGGCCAACCCTTCCGCAGCCATCGCGGAAGTCCACGCCTTGACATGCGAGGGCCGCACCGCCGAGAGCTGCATCCTGCCGAAGTGCTCGACGATGCGCGCTAGGTGCACCTCTGCTTGCCGAACGGTCGAAGGCCGGCGCGTCCGGCACCCCTCAAGCCAGGTTGTGCACCACTGCTCGACCGTGGTGCGGGCCATCTTTGGGCTGACGTGCGTGCCGCTGACGAGAGCTTGGCGGTCTGTTCATCGAGCCACCGTTGCGCGAACCGCACGTAGTGGTCCCGCGGCAGGCGGACCCGGGTCCGCCAGCCCACCACGGGCGGGGATGGCGGCAGCGTGAGCATCGCGTCCCGGTCGGCCGGCCACCGGACGGTCGGGGCGCAGCCGATCCGCCGCGAGTGCCGTCCGTTCGCCCTGGCCAGGAAGTCGGCCATCTGGGTGTTGAAGTCCGCCGGTCCGGTGAAGGTCCGGCCGGGCAGGAAGGAGGTCTCGAAGTAGCCGTTGTTGCGTTCGGTCAGACCCTTGGCTTCCGGATCGCGTGGCCGGCACAGGTGTACCCCGATCCCCATGGAGCCACGGAAGGACTCGAACTCCTCCGATAGCGTCGGCTTCCCACGTCGCCAGGCACCGACCGCGCGCTCGTTGTCCCACACCAGCTGCCGCGGCACCGCACCCATCGCGACCAGCAGCTGCCAGTGGCCGGCGATCAGGTCCGGCGCGGTGCGAGACGGGATCATCACCGCCCACCGCATCCGCGAGTACCCCGAGGTCATCACCAGCACCGGCGGTGATCCCTCCTGGCCCGCACCAAGCGGGTTCGACGCGGGCGGAAACCACAGGTCGCACTGCACCCGATGCCCCGGGTCGTACTCGGTCCGCGACGCCGGGTCCGGCGGCAGGTAGTAGCCGCAGCTCACGGACCCGGTCCTTGAGCACCGTCAGACCATGCTCCCAGCCGATCCTTTCCGCGATCACCGTGGCCGGCATCGTCGGCGTCGCCCGCAACAGCTCCCGGATCTGCGGTTCGACCGCGTCGACCACCGACCCCTTCGCCGGCCGCGAATACGACGGCGGCGAGTCACTCGCCAGAGCACGGCGCACCGCGTTCCGCGAGATCCCCGTCTTCCGCACGATCGCCCTGATCGCCATCCGCTCCGCCGTGTGCAGCCGACGGATCTCCGCCAAGTCCTCCACTGTCATCACCCTCCACAGGGTCGAGCAGGGGGTCCGTCTTCACCCGTCGATCAGGGGTCAGTAACCTGCCGCTGGCCTGCACGTTCGTCGGGGTTGGGGGTTTTGAGAAAGCGGAGAGAAGGAGAACGCCCGCGATATCCGGGTGGCCGCTTCCGGGCTGAGTCGATTGGATCTGTCGCAAGTCCCAACATCTCCCAGCCGACGAGGGCACCCTCGCGTTACGGCACGCTCACCCAGCCCCGCGAACGCCGATGATCGGTGGATCCGGGCTACGCGACGGCGATGGGTTCGAGCAGCGCTTCGTCCCTGCTCTTGCGGAACGCGAAGTACGCCCACACGGTTCTGACCACGCTCCAGACGAGAGCGACCACGCCGCTTGCCATCAGCCCATAGGCGAGGTCGGGCAGCCCGAGCGCGAGGGTCGACAGCGGCGCCCCCAGTTGCCTGGGCAACAGCACGAGGACCAGCAGCGCCCAGGCGAGGTTGCAGATGAGCGCTGCGCCCGTGCGGAACCTGGGGCCGAAACGACCGGTGGGGACACGCCTCCGTCGCAGTCGTGTGGCAGACCGGATCATCCCGGTGGCCTGGAGACAGATCGCTCCGAGCACGGCCGCGTAGACCAGGAAGAGGCCGGTGCTCGACGGAGGAGGTGGTGGCTCTTGCCCCTCCAAGATGCTGGCGACACCCGCGGCGACGGTACCCATGCGGCCCCGGAAGAACAGGTCTTGGGAGTTCTCTGCGTTCATCAGCACCACCACGCCCTGATTGCTCCGGGGAATCAGCACGATATTCGCGTGATAGTTGAACGTCTCTCCCTGATGAAAGACCGCCGGGACCTCGTTGACGTCACCGACAAACCAGCCCATGCCGTAGGACGTGCCGGCTTCAGCCGTCGAGACAGCGGGGCGGTGGAGTGCGGCCGTCCCCGATGGGGAGAGAACGGCCACGCCGTCGTACTTGCCCTCGTTGAGCTGGGCTGTGACGTAGTGGGCCATGTCTTCGGCGCTCGAGATGAGAAAGCCGGCAGGGAGCAGGCCTCGGTTGTACGGCTCGTCGGCGGCTGCCGGCCAGCCGAACCAGTAGCGGTGGCCCTCGGCCAGGCCGTGCGGCGCCGCGTCGGCCTTTGAAGTGAAGGACATGCGCATCTTCAAGGGGTCGAAAATGTGCTCCTGGACGTAACTCTCGTAGGCTTGCCCGCTCACGGTCTGCACGATGAGCCCCAACACCGAGTAGCCGATCGTGCTGTACTGGTGAACCTCACCCACGGCCTCCGTCAGCTCGACGGTGCTCAACTCGCGGACGGCCTCTTCCAAAGCGCTGTCGGTCGTATCCCCGTTCCCCTGGAACGACCTTCCCGTCTTCGTGGAGAGACCGCTGGTGTGGTTCAGCAGATGGCGGACGGTGATCTCGGCGGAAGCCTCCTCATCGGCCACCCGGAACCAGGGGATGTATCGCACAACCGGCGCGTCGAGTTCGATCGTTCCCGCCTCGACCATCTGCATGATCGCCAGGGCAGTAACGGACTTGGACACGGAGCCGATGATGAAGGGCGTCTGTGGTGAGACCCCCCGCCCGGACTGGTCGGCATCTCCGAAGCCGCGCATGTGAACGATTCGATCGTCGCGCACGACGGCCAGGGCCAGGCCGGGGATACGCTGGGCGTCCATCTCGGCCTCGACGAACCGGTCTATCTGAGAAAACTCGGTCGCGTCTTCTGTTGCAGCGGTCACGTCGGAACCTCCGGGACGGCTCGCCAGAAACGCACCACCGAGAACCGCTGCGATGAGAAGGATCCCGACCACGTACTTCCGGCGACTCTTGTTCAGGCGCTTGTGCCGCCGGCCGGGGTTTGGCGCCCTGGCTTCACCTGTCCCGTCTTCGTGGGATCCACTGGTCGGCAGCTCGTCCACCTCGTTCTGGCTGGCGCGTTTTCTCATCGACCGCTACTCGCGACTGTGCGGGACAGGTACCGAAATCTCATTCCACCGTTGCGGCCTCCGGCGCCCGATCGAGGGTTGCTGCTCGGCTACTCCACACGCCGAGCCAGACGAATGCCAGCCCGAGAACCACCCCACCGCTGAGGTAGACGAACCCAATCGGCACGCCGGACAGGAAGCCGGCCACGAGGATGGTGATCGAGATGTTTCGCGGAATGACACGAGCCCGAATGCTCGCCACTCCGTACATGGCCCAACCGATGCCGAACAGCAAGAAGCTGCTCACACCCCCGATGATCAGCCTGCCCCCAACGAAGTCTTCGATGGCGTCGGGTTCGACCTCCGCCAAGCGCGGCACCGCAAAGGCCTCGTACCACCAGTCCCCGGTCATGAACATCGTCCCGACCACCGCCGCTCCGAAGGCAAGAGCCCCGAACGCGCCGGCGGTGCGCGCCTCACTGTCATATAAGGCCACCAGAGCGATCACGAGGAGCGCGAACGCCAGGATCGACACGACGCTGTTGACCGCATGGGTGGTGCTGAGGACGTACTGCTTGAAATCTCCGATCTCGGCCGGCGTCGTGAAGAGGATCACCGGTCGGGTGATGATCATCAGCACGCCCGCGACGATTGCGATCGGCGCTCCATAGCGGGTCAGCGTCTTAGCCTTCATGAGATTCCTTCGTTCGCCGGGTGAGCTGCCACGCTCGACCTGTGGCGCGAGGTAGGGGGCGACCCCCCGTCTTTGGACTCGCCTCGCCACATCTCAGATCATGGCGCCGGTCATACGGGGTCCGGATACAACGCTTTGCCCACCGTGCCACACTCTTCCGAGAGCTCACAAGGGTCCGACCCCACCGGCTAGTCCGCACGTCGTGTCGTCCCGCATCGCAGGATTGGCCCTGGGCGGCGGACCAGGGGGCAGCTCGTCCGGGACCAGGCGACCGCTCATCGGCTGCTTGTTTCATTGACCTAGGACCGGCGCCTGGCGAGGCTCGGTCCAGGCGCCCGGCTCGTCGCTCTCATTTCGGCTGCCCACGCTGGTCGTGTGGCTCTCATTTGGCCTGCGCGGGCCGGGCGTCGCCAGGGCCAGGAGAGGCTCAAGAAGGGTTTGTCGTACTCGAAGCAGCGTTGCCCTTCCGGCTCGACAACCAATGGTGGATCGAGCAACGGAGGAATGCCATGAGCACGCCAACTGACCGTGTCGTGATCGGGATGGACCCGCACAAGCGCTCAGCAACGATCGAGGTGATGGACCGCTGACGAGGCCGTCCTGGGCGGCGGCCGGTTCGGCACTGACCGTGACGGATACGCCGCGATGCTGCGCTACGGCAGGCAGTGGCCGGACCGGGTCTGGGCGATCGAGGGCTGCGCCGGCATCGGCAAGCACATCGCCAACCGGCTGCTGGCCGACGGCGAACAGGTCGTCGACGTGCCACCCAAGCTGTCCGCCCGGGCACGGGTCTTCGCCACCGGACAGGGCCGCAAGACCGACGCCACCGACGCCCACTCGGTCGCGCTGGTCGGGACCCGGATGACCGGTCTGCGTCCGGTCGTCAACGACGAGCAGCTCGCGGTGCTGCGGATCCTGGTCGACCGGCGACGGTCGCTGGGCGAGGACCACACCCGGATGGTCTCCCAGCTGCACCAGCTGCTGCTGGAGCTGATCCCCGGCGGCGCGAAGAAGGATCTCTCCGCCCGCCAGGCCAAGGCACTGCTGGCGAAGGTCCGACCCCGCGACGCCGCCGGCAAGACCCGCCGCCGCGTCGCCGCGGAACTGATCAGCGACCTCGAGCGGATCTACGCCCGGAAGAAGGCCGCCAACAAGGAACTCACCGAACTCCTCGCCGCGACCGGCACCGGGCTGCTGGACCTGCCCGGCATCGGCCCATCCGGCGCCGCCCGGCTGCTGGTCGAGGTCGGCGACATCACCCGCTTCCCGAACAAGGCCCACTTCGCGTCCTGGAACGGCACCGCACCCATCGACGCCTCCTCCGGCGACCAGGTCCGACACCGCCTGTCCCGCAGGCGGGAACCGGCAGATCAACCGAGTCCTGCACATCATGGCCCGCGTCCAGATCCGCAACCCCAGCGAAGGCCGCGACTACTACGAACGCAAGAAGGCCGACGGCAAAGCACCCATGGAAGCCATGCGATGCGTCAAGAGACGACTCTCCGACATCGTCTACCAGCAGATGCTCAACGACGCCACTGCACACGACGCAGGACGGGCCCGGGAGGGCAACAGGGAAACGACTCTGACTCCAGCGCGACCGACTCACATCCCAACGCCGGCTCTTCGGACAAGCCACTTCCCGGACCCGCCACCAACCAGCCTAAGACACCACTTCGCAAGGCCGGTTGACACAGAAGGGAGCCATGAGCGGACGAACCCAGCCGTTCAGGCGGGCCTGAAACGGTCGCGATCGGCGCGCCGGCCCTCGCCGGCGGTCTTCGGGGTCGCGGTAGCGCAGCACGCGGCGGGAGAACATCTCGCGCCTTCGCCCTTTTGGCTGTACGTACGGCCGATGTCGCATCACGGCGGCCTCGGCAAAGGGAACGCCGGGGCCGGTTTCAGGAAGCGCTCGGCTCCGAGGGTCGAATGAACCGGCCCGGCATCCCACCCTTGCCCGCTGCCGGGACCGTCCAAACCTGAGGCTAGCGTGGACCGGCGCGATTCCCGCGTCTCCGGGGCAAGGGTTCACGCCGGCCGACTTCCGCGACGCGGTTTGCATACTCCCCGCAGTCTCGGATGATGCACCGGAGTTGCACTCGCGGGTCAGTCGGCTGTCCTCAACCGCTCATGGTCGACCCATCCGAGATGTCGCGCCCCAACGGCGATGGTGTAGCGGGCAAAACCTTCCCAGCGGCCGTCGCGACGACGCCACGCCTCGAGCTGGCCAGGCCACAAGTGCTCGTCGCGGCGCACGTCGACGGGCCGCGGCGGGGTGACCAGGCGCATCAGGCCAAGGGTAGAAGCGTGCCGGGCCGCAGTCGCTTCGCCCCAAGGACGGTGACCCGGCACGGCCGAAACATAAGCGACAGTCATGGAGATCTGGAACTGGCCGGTGCGGTCGCGGACTCGGGAGAGAGTGGATGCTTCCGCGCCGACCAGCCCCCCGTAGGGACCCGAGCCGGTGCCGCCACCCCTGTCCATGCGGCACCGGCCGGGCCCGTCCCCCCTTGGCGGCAGCGAGTCGCCGACGGGCTGGGACGTCGGCGACTCGCGGCCTAGGGCGAACGATGCCCCTTTTGCGCCATGGTCAAACACACCCCGATTCGGCCCTAGGAGTCCTCGGGCTTCAGGGTGGGGTCGGTCAGCGGCCGTGCCCCGCTGGACGGCTGGTCGCCGTCTGGGCTGTCGGGTTGCGGTGTGGGGTCGTCGTTCGGAGTCTCGGTCATGTGCTGGCCAGTACCCACAGCCGATGTGTCATCCACGGGCGACCGAGGGGGCCGGGCCGGTTCGGGGAGTGCACCGCTCCCGTGATGGAGTGAACCGGTCCGGCTTCGCCTTCCATGCCCCTGCCAGGCACCGATCAAACCCGGGGCGTACGCCAACCGGCGCGCCGCCATCAGGGTGTAGCGGGCCGCACCGGTCGGCTCTGCGACGCGGGAGGGGTTTGGCCCCCGCTGGGTTGGATGCAGCTGGGTGCCCCGCGTCCACTCGTCAGGATAGGACCGAGCGCAACCCCTCGCAGCGCCTCGCCGGGAGCGTGTCGCCCGAGCGGACAATGCGCGCCGGACGCCATATCTCCGCGGGCACCAAGCCGGTGCCGCCGCCCCTCTTGAGCAGCACCGGCCGGGCCGCCCAGGTCGCCAATCTGCCGGGTCGGCGAAACCCTGGGCCACATGCACGAGTTCCCACCGGGGGCAGGACGAAACCGCGCGTTCGGAAAGAGATGCCTGGCCGGTCCAGGAGCGCTCGGCTCCGAGGGTCAAATGAACCGGCCAGGCATCTCACCCGTGCCCCCCTCGGAACCGTCCAAACCTCAGGCGAAGAGCCGACCGGCGCGACACCGCAATCCGAGGGGGTGGCAGCGGGTCACGCCGGTCGACTCAGCGACGCGGTTGCGGTGGCCCCCGCCGGGTCTCCGGATGCAGCTGGGGTGCCCGCGTCACCGTCAGGGTAGAACCCGGTGGCAACCCGCCCGAGAATCGGGCCAGCACTAGGTCTACGCGATGGACCGATGCCGTTGCTTCCGGGCCGCCATGGTCCCGATCGCGTGGGCGCAGCGTCCGGAAGCCCCGAAGACGCCGGGTTCCAGTCGCCCGGTCTCTAGTCCGCTGATCGTCGACCGGCTCACCCCCGACCATTCTGAGAGTTCCTGCTGCGCGTGACACCGAGCGCGAGCCGGCAGTGTTCGCACGAGCTCCGCGGGCGCTGCTCCCGTGATACGCACTAGGCGCGGGGCGGCGCGGGCGATGTGTCTGGACGCGCCAGTGGATCTCGAGCAGGCCGGCGGCAAAGTCATCGCAAGTCGCCCGCCCGTCACGCTCGCGGCGGCGCCACTTCGCGAGCATGCCTTCCGCGGCCAATCTCTCCGTCCCGTGGAGGGATCTCACGTAGTCGACGAGAGCCAGCCCCGCCTCATCGAGGTTCGCCAGCTCCTCGAGCCGAGCAACCGTGGAGTCGATCTCGCGTGGGGGTAGGTCCTTCGCCATGTGTCTCAGTCCTCCTTCAAGTTGCGCGTCAGTCCGCATGGAGTCCGCAGACTGTCCGCAACTGTTCACTGCTTGCCAACGCTCACGGCTGGCATATGTGCAGGTCAGGGCACTAGTTCACGGAGAGTCACCGCTATCCACCGGAGTGGGGCGAGTCCAAGCTCGACTCGGAGTGGTGGGCCAAAGGCCCTTAGCGCTTGCGGTGACTGGTCAGCCAGGCGTCGTAGCGCCCGCTCGCACCGCGGTGGCTGGTTCGGCTAGACGCTGGGGGCGAAGCCGGGCAACGACTCGGTCAGGATCTGAGCGAAGGGCGCCTCGGCGCCGAGCTGGGAGAGCACGCCGATCCCGCCCAGCCAGACCCGGTGGATCAGCAGGAACTCCGGCGGCAGGTTGATCTTCAGCGCCGTGGTGGCCGCCGGCTGGCGCGGGTCGCTGATCCGGGTGAACTGGTCGCGCATCCAGGCCCGGGAGAACTGGAACCGCTCGGTCGCGGCCGGCTCGACGAAGGGCCCAAGGTAGGTGCGGAGGTCGTCGACGTCGAGGTTGATCGACGCCTTCACGAAGCCGTGTGCACGCAGTCCGGCGAGCACGGCGTCGTAGTCCCCGGCCACCGCCTCCCGCAGCAGCTCCCCCATGAGAGCGGGGAGACCGTCGGCCAACCGGGCCACCGCACCGAAGTCCACGACGCCCAGCCGACCGTCAGCCAGGATCCGGAAGTTCCCCGGGTGCGGGTCCGCATGGAGCAGCCCGACTCGTTCTGGCCCGGAGAAGAGGAACCGGACATAGGCCTCGCCGTAGTGATTGCGGTCGTGCTGGCTGCCCTCCATGATCAACCGGGCCAGGGATCGATCCGACTCCAGCCACTCGGTCACCAGCACGGTGTCGCTGTGCATCACGACGTCGGGCACGAGGATCATCGCGTCTCCCGCGAACGCCTCGGCGAAGCGTGTCTGCGCCTCGGCCTCCAGCCCGTAGTCGAGCTCTTCGGCGACCCTGGCCTGGAGCTCCTCGACCAACGGCTTGATCTCGATCCCCGGGATCCAGCCCGCGAAGAGCTTGGCGGCTCTGCTGATCTGCCGGAGGTCGCTCATCAGCGCCTCGCCCGCGCCGGGGTATTGCACCTTGACCGCGACCTCGCGGCCGTCGTGCCACACGGCCCGGTGCACCTGGCCGATCGACGCGGCCGCCGCGGGCTCGGGGCTGAACTCCACCAGCTGCCGCCGCCAGTCGCCGCCGATCTCCAGTGCGAGGACGTCGTAGACCACCGAGGCCGGCATCGGTGGAGCGGCGTCCTGCAGCCGGGTGAACGTCGCGCGGTACGGCGCCACCATCTGCTCCGGAAGGGCGGACTCGAAGATCGAGAGCGCCTGCCCGAACTTCATCGCACCGCCCTTGAGCTCACCCAGGACCTTGAACAGCTGCTCGGCGGTGCGCTGCTGCATCTCGATGGCGACCGCCTCGGCAGGGGCTCCACCGATCCGCTTGCCCAGACCCCACGTCGCTCGACCGGCCACTCCGAGCGGCAGACTGGCCAGCCGCGCAGTCCGCGCGACGGTCCGCTTCGGCAGATCGGTCATGCCCCTAGTGTGACGTGCTCGGCGGCCCATCCACAGCCACAGTGCGGATGTGGTGCGTGCGTACAGCGCTCGACCGCCCCCGCGCCGTACGGCAGCTCGATCACTGCACCAACCGTCTGGGGCTGCCGGCCACTTGCCCAGACGCCGATCTCCGCCGCCACCATGGCCCCCACGGAGGCCGCGAGCAGCGGGTCGACGGGAGGGACGACCGGCCGAGGGCCGGAGACCGTCGTCGGCCACGCGCGGTCCACCTCGCCGCGTGCGAGGTCGACACAGCGCAGGCACGCCGACTCGCCCGGATCGACGAAGGGACCGATGACCCCGACCAGATCGCGGAGGAACGCCCAGACGTGCGGGACGCCGGCACGCAGCGCGGTATCGCTGTGCTCGCGGTCGGGCTCGCAGTCGAAGGCCATGACCGCTACCGCCGCAGCCGCCGGTCGCTCGGCCAGAGGGACGTGGCCGCGTGGGAGCACGTCGCGGATCGCGGCGGCGACGAGCCCGTCGCCGTGGATGAAGACCGGGCTGGCGGCTCGGCGCCCGAGCAGGTCGCCGGCCGTCGAGTCGGGCCCGGCCATCAGCCAGAGACTCGACCAGAGCGCCTCGGGACAGCCGGGTCGCCTGGTCGCCGACCGGTCGACCACGGCTCCGATGTCGATGAGCGCATCGAGGGTGGCCGAGCAGGAGTCGACCGGCAGGCCGGTCGCAGCGGCGGTCAGGACGACCGCGGTGACGTCACGGAAGCCGTCGATAGCATCGAGCACTGCCCGGAGGACGGGACCGTCGTGCACGCAGGTGCTGCCCGGCCAGGCTCGACCGAGCTGCACGGAGTGGACGTCACGCCGCAGCAGCTGAAGTCCGGGGCGGATGATCGGTCGCACGGCAGCCCTCCTGTCGGGGGACAGCCTGCCAAAGCGCCTCGGCGTCGCGCGGACTCCGTCCACAGACGCAGCGACGGGGCGGGACCGTCGTGGTTCCGCCCCGTCGCATCAGTCGTCGGCTGGCTCAGGCCTTGCCGAGGATCCGGTTGAGGTTCGTCCCGCACACGGGGCACTTGGCCTTTGCCATCCGGGTGCCCTTGTCGTTGACCTGAACCTCGCCGCTGGCCTCGCGCTTCGCCTTGCACTTCACGCAGTAGAACTCGCCGCTCCAGGTCTCCGCCATGACGGCCTCCTTGTCCTTCGTTGGCGCGGCCGGCCCACAGACCGCCCGCTCCGGTCGTCGCGACGGGTGGTTGGTCGTGTAGCCCGCCGGGGTCAGGCGTCGACCTGACCTCGCGCCACATTACGGCAGCCGTGCGGGGGAACCCACTCACCGGTGCCGACACGCCGCCGAGTCATCGCCTTTCACGCTCAGGCCATCGGACTTTTCGGGGTGAATCGGTCGGTTGACTGGCTTCCCTGAGCCGGCCGCCGCCCCGCGGTCCTGACCCGCCCGAGCCCGACTACTCCTCGTCGTCGAAGAGCGGCTCGACGTGCTCCGTGCCCGGCGGTGCCGCCAGCTGGGTCGCGGCGGAGACACCCTCGAGGAACCCCCGGGCCCGCTCGGTCAACTCATAGCGCGCCACCCAGGACCAGAACTGCTCGCCGTGTCCAGGCACGAGCAGGTGGGTGAGCTCGTGCAGGAGCACGTAGTCCAAGACGTACGTCGGCATGCCCTCCAGTCGTCGGGACAGCCGGATCGTGCCGTCGGCCGGCGTGCACGAGCCCCACCGGGTGCGCTGGTTGTCGACCCAGCGCACCGAGGCCGGCTCAGCCAACCCGTCGAGGTAGCGCTCCGACAGCCGGCGAGCCCGGCGCCGCAGCCCGTCATCGTCGGGGCGGCGGCGGCGCTCGGCCTGCTGCACCCGGGTGATCATGGCGGCCACCCACTGCTGCTCCTCGGCCCGGCTCATGCCCGACGGGATCATCACGACGATGACCTCACCGTCGCGGTAGGCCGAGACGGTGCGCTTGCGGCGGCGTGACCGCCGTACCTCGACCAACGGCTCGACCGGGCTGGTGTCCACCCTCACACGGTATCGGCTGACACGGGAGGACGGGTGGGACCAGCCGTTCGGGCCTGCCCAGGAATTATTCGTCCACAGCCGGTGGACAAACCCGGCGCAGGTCAGCGCCGTCGGAGAAGCGCGGCGCCACCGGTCGTGCACATGCCTGGCAGCGTTGTCCACCGGTTGCCCACAGCGCCGCGCACACCCTCGCGACGTTTCTCCACAGGGTTTTCCACAGGGGTGGACGACGGATCGTTGACGCGCCACGCGGGCGGGCCCTAGCGTCGTCTGCATCGATGAGGCCCCGGGATAACGGCGTCGCTCGCAAGGGGAAGGCGAGTGTCGTTCGCGCCCCGGGGTCTTGTCACGTCCGGCCCGTCACGCGCGGGTGGACATTGCGACCAGCTCACGCAGCGGGGCATCGACCCCGTTCGGCAGCGCGGCACGGTCGAACCAGCGCACCTCGAGCGACTCCGCGCTGGCCTCGGGCTCGGCGCCGAACGGGGCCACCGCGACGAACCTGACGTCGAGGTGGTGCGAGGGGCGAAGCGGCCCGCACCACACCTCGTGCGTGCTCAGTTGCACCGGAACGGCGCTGACGAGCCGCAGCCCTTCGATTCCGGACTCCTCGACCGCTTCGCGCAGCGCGGCACCGGCCAGCGAGTCGTCGTCGGCCTCGCAGTGCCCGCCGAACTGCACCCAGATGCCGTACCTGCGATGCAGGTTGAGCAGCACCTTGTCGCGCTTGGCGCTGACGACGAGCGTGCTGGCCGTGATGTGGTCCGGATGGCAGTGCCGGGTGAGGCCGTCCGGGTGCATATCGAGGTGCGCGACGTACGCCGTGCGCAGGGCGCGCTGGGCTACGTCGTACGGCCGGAACCGGGTCAGGGTGGAGCGGGCGTCACGCAGGAGCGCATCGCTCACTCGGGTCGGCCCTCGTCCGGCTGATGCGGGGGGTCGTCACTGTCGTCCTCGCGATCTTCGCCCCGGCCGGCATCGTCGAGGAGGGCGGAGAGGGCGGCGTCGAACTCCTCTGACTCGGTGTCGACGTGTCCTGACTTGGTCCGCTCGGTGAAGCCCAGCGGGTCGTCGAGATCGGCGGCCCCCGGCAACAGGTCAGGATGGGACCAGACCGCATCGCGGGCGCCCGACCCCTCGGCGGAGCGCAGCGCTCCCCACAGCGCCGTGGCGTCGCGGAGCCGGCGCGGGCGCAGCTCCAGCCCGACGAGCGCAGCGAAGGTCGCTTCCGCGGGGCCTCCGGTGGCGCGCCGTCGGCGCACCGCCTCACGCAGCGCGGCCGCCTGCGGCATCGCCTTCTCCGTCGCCTGGCTCACCACCTCGTCGACCCAACCCTCGATCAGCGCCAAGGCGGTCTCCAGCCTGGTCAGGGCGGACTCCTGAGCCGGCGTGCGCTCCAGATCGAACAACCCGCCGGACATGGCTTCCTGCATCCCCGCGAGGTTGGAGGGATCGAGGCCACGCAGCTTCTCCTCGATACCGGAGGCGTCGATGGTGATGCCCGTGCCGTACTCCCGGATGGCCGACGCGACGTGCTCGCGCAGCCAGGGGGCGTGGGCGTAGAGACGCTGGTGCGCACACTCGCGCAGCACCAGGTAGAGCAGCACGTCGGGCTCGTCGACGCCCAGGCCCTCGGCGAAGCTGGCGGCGTTGCTCACGACGATGGCGGGTATGCCGTCCGACACGACAGGCACCCCCAGGTCGGTCGCCGACACCACGTCGGCGGACAAGGCGCCGACGGCCTGGCCGACCTGCTGGCTGAACATCGCGCCGCCGAGCTGGGTCAACACACCCAGCATGGGGCCCGCCATCGCCTGTGCCTCGCTGGGCATGGCCTGGCCGATGGCGCCGACCACACTGTCGGCAATGGGTTCGACCAGCTCTCGCCACAGCGGCAGGCTGTTCTCCACCCACTCGGCGCGGCTCCACGCCGCGACCGTGCTGCTCGACGCGGGAATGTCGGTCGCCTGGTCGAGCCAGTGCTGCGCAAGTCGGGCGGTGTCGTGCAGCCGGGTCAGGTCACCGGAGTCGGGGGAGCGGTCCGGCTGCTGCGCGACGACCGAGCGGGCGAGGTCCCGGGCCAGCTCCCAGTTGACCGGGCCGTCATGTGGCGCGAACATCCGCTGCAGCTGCCCGAACATCTGTTGGAGCCCGGACATGTCGCCTCCGGCGAGGCCCGCGAAGACCTGCTCGAACGGCGTACCGGCGAAAGGGTTCTGCGGCGTACGGTCGTCGTCGTCGCCGGTGCCGCCGCCTGGAAGCTCTGCCATGACTCCCACGTTACTTGGTGCCCGAGTAGGCCTAGGCTCGGCGACGTGGACCCGATCCGGCTGCTGGAGATCCGTGACTCGCCCCTCGACGTCGGTGAGGCGTACGGCGCCGTCGTCGGCCCCGAGTCCGGTGGCGTCGCGCTCTTCGTCGGGACCGTGCGCAACCACGACGACGGCAGGTCGGTGGAGATGCTGGACTACTCCGCGCACCCGACGGCTGTGCAGCGGCTTCGCGAGGTCGTCGACGAGGTGGTGGCTCAGCACCCGGTGCAGGCCGTGGCCGCCCTGCACCGGCAGGGACGGCTCGAGGTCGGCGACATCGCGGTCGTCGTCGCCGTGGCGTGCGGCCATCGCGGCGATGCCTTCGTCGCCTGCCGCCAGCTCATCGACGAGCTCAAGGCCCGGGTGCCGATCTGGAAGCACCAGGTCTTCGCCGACGGTGACGACGAGTGGGTCGGCACTCCCTGACGGGGTCGACCGCGCGGCGCGCGGCCAGGTCGGCCGTCGGCTGGGGCCGACGACGTACCCTGGATGCGTCCCGGGCGAGGAGGCGATCGATGCAGGTGCTCTGGTGGTTGGTGCCGCCACTGGCCGCCACCTTTGTCGCCATGGGCTGGGTTGCCTGGGTGGGGCGAGAGCGCGCTGAGTCGTCTGAACGCGACAATCGCGACGCCGCGCTCCGCAAGATGGAGCGTGCCATGAGCCGACCCACCCCGCGCAGCGGCACACCGGTCGCGTCGACGCCGCTCGAACCGAGTCATGGCGTCGCCCTGCGCCGAGCGCCGAGTCGCCCCGGCACCGTGACCGGCGTTCGCCGGTGACATCCTTGAGCACATGACCCGCCGGACCGCCTCCCTCGTGGTGGCTGCCCTCACGCTCGTGGTGCTGGTGACGGTGGCCTTCTCGGTACAGCTGCCGTACGTCGTGATGTCTCCCGGGCTGACCGAGGACACGTTGGGCACCTTCGACGGTGAACCGGTGATCACGATCGAGGGGCAACGCACCTATCCGACGACCGGTCGCCTCGACCTGACGACCGTATCGGTGACCCGGCCCGACTACCGGCCCCGGCTCCCCGAGGTGCTGTCGGCCTGGTGGTCCGGTGACGAGGCGGTGCTGCCCGACGAGGCGATCTACCCCGAGGACGAGTCACCGCAGGACCTGGAGCAGCAGAAGACCCAGCAGATGCTGGACTCGCAGTCCAGTGCGATCGTCGCCGGCCTCAACCAGGCCGGCTTCGACGCGATCGACGTGACCGTCGACTCGGTCGAGGAGGGTATGCCCGCCGACGGTGAGCTGCGCCCAGGCGACGTCATCGTCGCGATCGACGGCGAGGCCACGACGGCCACCGGCGATGTGGTCGGCCAGATCACATCCCTGCCGGTGGGCACCGAGGTGCTGCTCGACGTCGACCGAGACGGCGAGACCAAGCAGATCGCCATGACGACGGCGGGGGCATCGGGCGACTCCTCGTCGCGCATCGGCGTCACCCTGCGCGACGACTACAACCCACCCTTCGACGTCAACATCGACCTGGGGCAGGACATCGGCGGACCCAGCGCCGGGTTGATGTTCTCCCTCGCGATCTACGACAAGCTCACCCCTGCGTCTCTCACGGGCGGGCGATTCGTCGCCGGCACGGGGACGATCGACGCGGGTGGCACGGTCGGCCAGATCGGCGGCATCCAGCAGAAGCTGGCCGCCGCCAGCGATGCGGGTGCCGACGTCTTCCTGATCCCGGCGGGGGACTGCGCCGACGCCGTCCAGTCCCCGCACGTCGACGACTTCGAGGCGATCAAGGTGGAGACGATCGAGGATGCGATCGATGGCCTCAAGGCGCTCGAGTCAGGCGACACCGAGGCGATCGCTCGTTGTGGAGACTGACCATGATGGCCAGGGATGCGTGATGACCGATCCGGCGACGGCGAGCGAAGTCCCCATGGCCAACGGAGCGGGGCCTGACGAGTTGTCCGAGCAGTCCCTCGCGCTGCGCATCGCTCTGGTCGAGACCGAGCGGCACTGCGGCGAGGCGGGTTGGGACCAGCCCTCGCGGCTGTTCGCGTTGGTCCGGACCGACCAGCTGAGCGCGGCAGAGCCCGAGCTCGCCGCCGAGCTCGGCATCACCGACGGGACCGCCGAGGTCTTCACGCCGGTCGAGCAGGAACTCGAAGACCTGTCCCAGCCGTTGGAGGAACTGTTGGGACGCATCGTGTTTCCCGACGCCGTGGCCGGGGCGATGGCAGTGATGGAGAGGGTGGTGCTGCCGCCTGGGGCCGAGTCTGACGTACCCGATGATTCGATGGAAGCGGAGGAGTTCGCAGCCGCGCATCCGGAGCGGGAGGACGTGCGGATCGCCGCAGGCGTGCTGCGAGGCGGGGAAGTGCATTGCGTGCTGCGGATGCGCAGCCACGATGAAGACGACTCGTTGCTGCACGGCCCGGATCTGGTGCCTGGTCTGGTCAGCGCACTCCGGGAGACGCTCGAGGCCTGAGGGCCACGAGGCGAGAGCATGAGAAGGATGAGGGAAGCCAAGTGAGCGGCATCTTCGACGCCAGTGCGGGTGGCCAGCCGGCGGCCCAGCCGCCGAAACGGACTGGTTCGCGCCGGCCGCGAGCGCTGCTGCCGACTCTTGGTGTCGTCGTGGTGCTCGTGGTGCTCGCGTCGATCTTCGTGGAAGTGTGGACCGACCGGCTGTGGTTCCAGTCGCTCGGCTTCGGCGAGGTCTACACGACCGTGCTCTGGACTCGGATCGGGCTCTTCATCTTCTTCGGGCTGCTGCTCGGGCTGACCGCCGTGGGCAACGTCTACCTCGCCTTCCGGATGCGGCCGATCCTCTTCACCGACGGCTACCGCAACCCGTCGATCGAGCGCTACCAGGACATGCTGGACCCGGTACGGCGGTGGGTCCTGATCGGGCTCGGCGCGATCCTCTTCCTGTTCGGCGGGGCGAGCGCGTCCGGGCAGTGGCAGAAGTACCTGCTGTGGCAGAACCGGGTCGAGTTCGGGGAGAAGGACGTCTACTTCAACCTGGACATCGGCTTCTTCGTGTTCAGCTACCCATGGTTCCGCTTCTTGGTGAGCTTCGTCTTCACCGTGCTGGTGGTGTCTCTCGTCGTCGCCATCGTCACGCACTATCTCTACGGCGGGATCCGGTTGCAGGCGGCCCGCGACAAGTTCTCCTCCGGGGCCCAGATCCACCTGTCGGTGCTGCTCGGACTGTTCATGCTGGTGCGGGCCGTGTCGTACTGGCTGGACCGCTACGGCCTCGCAACCTCGGACGGCTTCTTCACCGGCGTCTCCTACACCGACGCGAATGCCGTGCTGCCGTCGAAGAACATCCTGGCGATCATCGCGCTGATCTGTGCCGTGCTGTTCTTCGCCAACATCTTCAGGCCGGGGTGGCTGCTGCCCGTGCTCGGCTTCGGGCTGCTCATCCTGTCGGCCATCCTCATCGGCGGGATCTGGCCGGCGATCGTGCAGCGCTTCCAGGTGCAGCCTTCGGAGACCGACAAGGAGGCGGCGTACATCGCCAAGAACATCGAGGCGACCAGGCTTGCCTATGACATCGACGACGTCGACGTACGGCCCTATGCCGGCACCTCGACCCGCTCTGCGGTGGAGGTGAAGGCGGAGTCCGACAGCCTCCCGGGCGTCCGGCTCATCGACCCCAAGCTGGTCGCGCCTGCCTTCGAGCAGCTGCAGCAGCAGCGCGGCTTCTACTCGATGCCCGACGTCCTCGACGTCGACCGGTACACCTTCGAGGAGGGGTCGCCGCCGCGGGACGTCGTCATCGCGACACGCGAGCTCAACCTGGACGGGCTGAGCGACGACCAGCGGAACTGGAACAACGACCACACCGTCTTCACCCACGGGTACGGCGTCGTGGCCGCCTACGGCGACGTGCGCGGCCCGACCGGGTTCCCGGTGTGGGCGGCGCAGAACCTGCCGACGGTCGGGAAGCTCGGCGAGTTCCAACAGGAGGTTTATTACGGCGAGACCGGGCCTAGCTACTCGATCGTCGGCGCGCCGGAGGGGCAGGCGCCGGTCGAGCTCAACATCCCGGAGACGAGTAGCACCAGCGGAGGCGGCGACGAGACATCGACGTACGACGGGGAGGGTGGCGTCGACATCGGCTCGTCCTTCAACCAGCTGCTCTACTCGGCGAAGTTTTGGGACTCCTCGATCCTGCTGTCGGGCCGGGTCAACAGCGAGTCGAAGATCCTCTACGACCGCAACCCGCGAGACATGGTCGAGAAGGTCGCCCCCTGGCTCACCGTCGACGGCGACGCCTACCCGGCGGTCGTGGACGGGCGGCTGCTGTGGATCATCGACGGCTACACCACGACCGACGACTACCCCATGTCGCAGCGAGTCGATCTCAGCGACGCGACCAACGACTCGCTCAGTGACGAGACCTCGCTGGCCGCACAGCAATCCGACGAGATCAACTACATCCGCAACTCGGTGAAGGCCACTGTCGACGCGTACGACGGCACGGTCACGCTGTACGAGTGGGACGAGGACGACCCGCTCCTGGACGCGTGGATGGGCGCCTTCCCGGACACGGTGCAACCCAAGTCCGAGATCAGCGAGCCGTTGTTGGAGCACCTGCGCTACCCCGAGGACATGTTCAAGGTCCAGCGGGAGCTGCTGGCGACGTACCACGTGATCGACCCGAACAAGTTCTACGGTGGTTCGGAGAACTGGCTGGTGCCCGAGGACCCGACGATCGGTGGCGACGTGGCGCAGCCGCCGTTCTTCCTGACGGTGAAGCTGCCCGACCAGGGTGACGAGGTGCAGCCGTCGGAGTTCTCGCTGACCACTGTCTATGTGCCGCAGGGCCGGCAGAACCTGGCCAGCTTCATGTCGGTCAACTCCGACCCGCTGAGTGAGAACTACGGGCAGATGACGGTGCTCGAGCTGCCGAGCGACAACGCCGTGGACGGGCCGGGGCAGGTCGCCAACGCGATGCAGAACGACCCGCAGGTGGCCAATGCGCTGCTGGAGTTCAAGCAGGCCGAGTCGCGGGCGCTCAGCGGCAACCTGCTGACGCTGCCGATCGGTGAAGAGCTGTTCTACGTGCAGCCGATCTACACCCAGCGCGGCGGCACCGGGTCGTTCCCGATCCTGCAGTACGTGCTCACCTCTATCGACGACCAGGTGGGCATCGGTACGTCGTTCGAGTCGTCCTTCGCCGACGCGCTCGGGCTGGAGTCCAACGAGGAAGCCGGCGGGCAGGATCCGGAGACCGTGCCACCCCCTGGCAGCGGAGCCGGACCGGACGGCGGGCCGGGCGGCGGGCCTGGCGACGGACCGGGCTCCGGACCGCCGCAGAACCAGACCGACGAGGAGCGGCTGGACGACTATCTGCAGCGGGCGTCTGCCGCCTTCGAGCAGGCCCAGGCGGCCTTGAACGAGGATCCGCCGGCGCTGGGGGACTACCAGCGGCTCAACCAGGAGGGGCTGGACTGGCTGGAGCGCGCGGTCGACCTTCGGGAGCAGATGGAGTCCGAGGGCGGAAGCTCTGGCGGTGCGGGGTCTGGTGACGACGGCACCGGTGAAGGTGGCACGGACGGTGACGGTACGGATGGCGGCGATGCCGGCAGCGGCGGCGGGTAGTCCTCATCGGACTCCCGGACACGGCAGTCCGGATTGGCCTTTACGCCGCGACTAGAGTCCAGGGCGGCTAACTCGAGCCGGTGCCTCCGGCGGCCCAGTGAGGGAGATGCAGCGATGTTCGTGCAGGTGATCCGAGGTCAGATCAACGACGTAGCCGGGATGGATGCAGCCATGGACACATGGATGCGAGACCTGTCGCCAGGCGCTGTCGGATGGCTGGGCAGTACCGGCGGGGTGACCGAGGACGGGCGAGGGATCATGGTCGCTCGCTTCGACTCCGAAGAGTCGGCAAGACAAAACAGTCAGCGCCCAGAGCAGGGCGCTTGGTGGGCCGAGACCTCGAAGGTCTTCAGCGGTGAGCCCACGTTCCGCGACAGCACAGTCGTCGATGTCGATGTCGTCGGGAACCCCGACCAGGCGGGCTTTGTGCAGGTCATCCAGGGCCGGGGAACCGACCCCGATCGAGCCCGGGAGCTCATGCAGGACGACTCCGATGCCTGGGCGGAGCATCGCCCGGACATCCTCGGCAGTCTGGCGATCCAGCACGAGGGCGGCGAGTACACGGTGGTCTTGTACTTCACGAGCGAGGAAGAAGCCCGCGAAGGCGAGAAGAAGGAGCCGCCGCCGGAGCTGAAGGCGCAGATGGAGGAGATGGACGCTCTCAGCGTGGGGGAGCCCGAGTTCCTCGACCTCAAGCACCCGATCCTTCGGTCAGCGAGGTAAAGCTCGACGGTTGAGCGATCGTCTGGGTGGGCTCCTTCGGTTGTCCCTCCGCGATTTCGGTCGGCTGGGCTTGGCCCCCTGGCCGGGCGAACGGCGTACTCGTACGCGTCGGCGTAGGTGGGGCGAACCCGTGCCGAGCATGCCGATTTGATTCGGTCTGGCGTGCGCCGTAGGGTGGGGCACCGCTGATGATAGTCAGCCGCCGCGGGGTGGAGCAGTTCGGTAGCTCGCTGGGCTCATAACCCAGAGGTCGCAGGTTCAAATCCTGCCCCCGCTACAAAGTTCAGGCGTGGGATCCAGTCGGATCCCACGCCTGAAAGCATTTTGATTTGATCCACCTTCCAGGAACCCTCCATTTTGGGCGCGCGGAGCTCACTCTCCGCCTCGTCCGGATGACCGAGCCCCGACTGCTGCCGGTCGTTCCCGATGGCTACGGTGTCGTCTGCGCACCTCATGTGCATGAGCACCCATCACCTCGAAGGTCTCGAACAGCTCATCAGCATCGACGAGCTCTCCGAGTACCTCGGCGTACCGGTCAAGACGATCTACGACTGGCAGCTGACGGGCCACGGTCCTGCGCGATCCGGGTCGGCCGGCACCTGAAGTACGCGATCTCGGACGTGCGCGAGTGGCTGGCAGGCCAGCGCGAGAGTCTGCCAGGACGGGCTGCAAGCGGGGAGTGACCAATGGCTAGGCCGCGCACACCGATCGGGACCTTCGGCGACATCGACTTCACGACGCTCGGACCTGAACGGGTGCGTGCCCGAACCCGCATTCGCGACTTCGACGGCGGGGTTCGTCGGGTGGAGGCAACGGCGCCGAGCAAGAAGCTCGCCGAGCACGGGCTGAAGGAGAAGCTGGTCCAGAGGGCAACGCTTGCGGGCGGCAGCCGCCAGCTGACCCCCGACAGCTCGTTCAAGGAACTCGTCGAGGTCTGGCTCGCCGACCTCGACCTCGAAGGCGGCTTGGCGCCGAGCACCAGGACTCTTTACGAGCGCAACATGCGCCAACTGGTGTTGCCGGCGTTCGAGCACTACACCCTCCGCGAGGTCACGATCGGCCGGATCGAACCGTTCCTCAAGTCGCTGGCTGCGAACAAGAGTTACAGCTATGCCAAGCAGGCCAAGACCGTGCTGAACCTCGCGCTAGGGCTGGCGGCGCGCTACGAGGCGATTCCGAAGAATCCCGTCCGCGAGGCGAAGCGAATGAAGAAGCCGCAGTCGCAAGCGGTCTCGCGCACGCACGCGTCTCTGGTGGGGTGCCGAGATGACTCACAACGGTGGCGATTACGGTCCGACCGTGGGCGCCTTCGCTCGTCAAGACATTCCCAACACATGGTTCGTCCTCAATGCGTTCCACAACAAGGCGGCCGCCCTCGCGGCGCTGAGGATGCTTCCCGGTATGCCCGGCCGCCCTATCAACCGGCTCTCCACTGCGTTCAATCACTACCTAACAACGGTCATGCTGGACTCCGTTGCTCCGATCCCGGCTCCGGACTTGGCTGCCGCCGAGGAGTGGGTAGCAGGACGGGCGGACCCGGATCAGCTAGTGGAGGACACCTTTCCGGAAGGACCCGATGAGGATCCGGTGGACGAGAGCCTAGTTGACGCGGTGGAGGAACTTGTCCGACGCGTCGCGCGGGAGGTCGACATCCCGCTGGAACCCGAGCCAGAGACTGATAGCGATCCCGTTGGCGCTTGACCCTCGGCTCGGTGGACGTGGCTGGCTCGGAGGAGCCGCTCTGTGGTGGGAGGACCTGTGATCCGCAGAAGCTTTGGGTGTGTCTCCGTCAACCTGTGTTGCCGCCGAGCACGCAGACGCGCTTATTGCCACACCTGGCACTGGTGCAGACGCGGGCTGCACCGGGTCGTTGTCAGGCCGGTTTGGCGTACGCCTTGATGCCGGTGTCGAGGATGACGCAGGGTTCGTCGCCGACCGTCCAGGCGTCATGACCCGGGTCCAAGTTCACGACATCGCCGGGACCGACGGTCATCTCGTTGCCGTCCCCGAACCGGATGGTCATCTGACCGGACGTGCAGATCCCGGTGTGGTGGGTCTGGCAGGAGTCGGTGCCGGCGATCGGCTTGACGTCGTCGGACCAGCGCCAGCCGGGCTCGAACACGCCGCGGCCGAGGGTGAAGTCACCGAGGGTGACCACGTCCATGTGGCCGTGGGCCTTGAAGGGGCGTCGCTCGTGCGGGGTCTCGATGTTCTGCTTCTCTGACATGGCGCTGCCCTCTCCTTGTTTGGGTGATACTCAGTGTTTCGGTCTTGGTGGCGAGCACGGAAGACTTGGTGGCGAGCACGGAAATGCTCTTGACACCGTACTTGGCGCTGGCGTCGCGGGCACGGTCGGAGATGAACTCATACGGGTTGACGCGATGCGCGACGATGGTAAAGCCAGCGGACTCGATGGCCCGGAGATAGAGCTCCTGCTGAGCGGCGCCGCCGATGCAGGAGGCCGGCGACTCACCCGCGCCAGCGATCACCGACTCCAACCGGTCCACGTCGTTGACGATCCGCACCGCCTCCAACACATCGCCCTCAGCGGTGCTCCGAACGATCACACTGCGCCGGCGATGCAGATCGATACCGACCAACTGCTGCCCTGCGTACTCAAGCCGGACCAGTCGGGCGAGACGGCGGTGACGTTCGGGACGTGCCGCAGTGGGCTGATGCCGAGGACCCAGTCGGGCAGCTTGAACGTCGGACCGAGGATGGTGAGACCGAAGGTCGCCACGATCCCGCCCCAGGCGATGAGCCGGAGGCGGCGGGCGCGGCGCCCACCGCGGCGGGCGCGAGGCCAACCAGCACCCACACCGCAGGGATGGTCACGGTGGCCTGCCAGATCACGTCTCCGAAAGCAACGCTGCCGTCCGTGGCGTGGGCGACCAGCCCGAGGGCGGTGCCGGTCACGACGACTGCTACCGCAGGTCCGAGGAGCGCGACGACCGCGTTCGAGGCTAGGTAGGTGGAGCGGCGCAGCGAGGCGGCCAGGAGCGGTTCGACTCGGTACTCGATCTCTTCGGCGTAGATGCGCAACGCGACCTGGACACCCATGACGGCGGCGATGATGGCGATGATCTGCAGAATGGTCACTAGGAAGGCGAACGTGAGAGCAGCGGAGTCCACCGCGCCCTGGCCCAGGAGCTCATCCTCGCTGCCTGAGCGGCAGCGGATCGCCACTTTGCGCGGGCGTGGCCTGCGTGTCTGCGAGATCGCGCGGAGGCTGGGGCGGTCGCCATCGGCGGTGCGCGGGAGCTAGGCGTCACGGATGCAGCGGACGGTCCTCATCAGGGGAGCTTGTCGACATCCTTCGTCCGCCGGGCTTGCGGCGACACCTGACCGGAGCCGGCTGAGACCATGACCCGGAGGGCCTGCTCCGGTGGCATTGCCGACTTCGAGCGGCGGTCCTAGAGTCGTGTCTGTCACGCCCTGTTGGTCGCCACGTCCGCGGGGTGCGCTGGTTACGGCGGACCCGGTGTGCCTGGTCGGTGGGGTCGCCGCTTCAGTCGCAGGGGGTGGAGGTATGTCAGATCCTCGTGTGATGGGTCGGCCGCTGACGCGTCGGACGTTCATCAAGGCGGCGGGCGCGGCGGGTGCCGGCTTCGTCATGTACGCCTACCTGCCGGGCGGTACCCTGCGGGCCTTGGCTCAGATCCCGGGTGGGACCTTGGACCCGCTGTCGGTGCCGAGGTACCGGACGCCGCTGCTGATCCCGCCGGTGATGCCGCGGGCGGGTGTCCTCACCAACCCGGGCGGCAAGCCGGTGGACTACTACGGGATCTCGATGCGGCAGTTCGTTCAGCAGGTCTTGCCTGTCGGTCTGCCCGCCACCACGGTCTGGGGGTACGGCGCGGTGGCGTCCGGGAGCAGACGCGGCCTGCTGGTCCATCACGCGCCCTCGCTCACCATCGAGGCGAAATGGAACCGCCCGGTCCGGGTCAGGTGGATCAACGAGCTCGTGGACGAGCAGGGGAACTACCTGCCGCATCTGCTGCCGGTGGACCCGACGCTGCACTGGGCGAACCCACCCGGAGGCGTGGGCGGTCGCGACGAGCGACCCACGTTCACCGAGACCCCCGGGCGCTACGTCGGCCCGGTGCCGATGGTGACCCATGTCCACGGTTCGGTCGGGGTCGGTGACGAGAGCGACGGGTACGCCGAGGCCTGGTACCTCCCGGCCGCCGGCAACATCCCGACGGACTACGCGAGCGAGGGGACCTGGTACGACTTCTTCGCCGGCAAGGCGGAGACGTCCTACGGGGCCACGTGGGGGCCGGGCTACGCAACCTTCCAGTACCCGAACAGCCAGCGCGCGTCGACGATCTGGTACCACGACCACACCCTGGGCATGACCCGCCTCAACGTCTACGCCGGGCCCGCGGGCTTCTTCCTGATCCGCGGCGGACCGGCCGGCGACAAGGCCGTCCTCGACAGCCGCTCCGAGACCACGGCCGTGCTCCCCGGACCCGCACCCAAGGCAGGGGACAAGTTCCCGTCCAACAAGACCTACTACGAGATCCCGATCGCGGTGCAGGACCGGTCGTTCAATGCCGACGGTTCCCTGTTCTACCCCGACACCCGGGAGTTCTTCGACGGCCTCACCGGCCCCTACATCCCCGAGGGCGAGTTCTCCCCGATCTGGAACCCGGAGTTCTTCGGCAACATGATCATCGCCAACGGGAACACGTGGCCCTTCCAGGTCGTCGAGCAGCGTCGGTACCGGCTCCGCTTCCTCAACGGCTGCCAGTCACGGTTCCTGATCCTCGACTTCGGCAACCTGCCGGGCGTCGAGGTCTGGCAGATCGGCAACGAGGGCGGCTTCCTGGCCGCCCCGGTCAACCTCTCGGCGAACCACCACAACCACCTGCTGATGGGGCTTGCCGAACGCGCCGACCTGATCGTCGACTTCACCAACGTGCCGCTGGGCAGCTACGTGCTCGGCAACCTCGGCCCGGACGAGCCGTTCGGCGGCGGCCTCCCCGGCGTCGACTTCGAACCCTCGGACCCCGCGTCCACCGGCCAGGTACTGGAGTTCCGCGTGGTCCCGTCGGTGGCACCGGACCCGACGACGCCGCCGCAGCACCTCATCCTGCCGGCCATCGCGCCGCTCCCGCCCGCGACGGTGACCCGGCCGCTGGCCCTGATCGAGAAGGCCGGCGTCGGCGAAGGGGAGGAGGGCGAGCCCGGCGAGGAGGTCGAGGTCGAGGGACCGATCGAGGCGCTCCTCGGCAACCTCGTCGACGGGCTCCTGGTCGAGCGGCTCTGGATGGACCCGGTCAGCGAGAACCCGACGCTCGGCAGCACCGAGGTGTGGGAGCTGTTCAACACCACCGCCGACGCGCATCCCATGCACATCCACGAGGTCGCCTTCAAGGTGGTCAATCGCGAAGGCCTCATGCTGGACGCCGAGGGTGAGGTGGCCCTGCCGATCGAGCCGGACGGCAACGTCACCGAGCCCGAGCCGTGGGAGTCCGGCTTCAAGGACACCGTGATCGCCTACCCCGGCCAGGTCACCAGGCTCAAGGCCACGTTCGACTCGCCCGGACAGTTCGTGTGGCACTGCCACATCGTCGAGCACGAGGACAACGAGATGATGCGGCCCTACCGCATCGGCCCTGAGCAGCTCGGCCAACCCGGCTGACCGCCACGTCGGGCAGATGGGCGTGAGCGGCTCCCCAGAGTCCGCAACCGCTGGCGAGTCGAGAGGTCGGACCGCTCAGCCATAACGAGGGACGGCCAGAGCCACTCCGGGGAACCGTCGATGCGCCGGAAAGGGTCGAGGTTGCGCTGGTCGGCGTCGGGGAGCCAGTGCAGGCACCCCTGCGTGTCTGCCTCAACGAGTGGCCCCGCCGTCCACGGTGTGCGACGAGAGCCGTTCGCGGAGTTCGGCGGAGAGGCCCAAGGCGCGGGTTCGTTGCCTTTGGGTGGGGCTTGACGTAGATGTGCTGCCCGGGCGTGCGGCGCGGAGCGGAACCTCGACGATCGTCTCTTCCACGGTGAGCCGGCCGTGCTCGAGGTCGAGGTGTCGGGGCGCAGCGTGATCAGCCCACCCACCGCAGCCCCGGCTCGATGGCGACCTGGATCATCAGCCGATGCCGGGTGGGTATCGCCTCGATCAGGCGCCGGTACTCGACCGGCGTGAGGCTGCGGGCCTGTTGCTTGACCTTCGGGATAACGCCTACGCCTCGACGAGGTCGAGCTCGGCGTCACCGGAGCGGATCACCTCGGCGACGGCGGCGGCGACTGCCGAGGGGGCGATGACGTGCGGCAGCAGGGCGCCGTCGGCGGCGAGGCGAAGCGCGTCGGGTTCGGGGCTCGGGGTGTTCTTGCCGAAGTCGGTGTCGACGATGCCCGGCTTGACGATGCTGACCGTGATGTCGTCCTTGGCGAGCTCCTCGCGGGCTGTCAGGGACAGGTTGTTGAGGGCGAACTTGGTCGAGGCGTATCCGGCGATGAACGGAATGTACTTGGTCGAGGCCTGCGAGCTGATGTTGACGATCTGACCTCCCCCATGTTCGCGCATGCGCGGGATGACCAGCTGCATCAGCCGGAGTGGTGCGATCACGTCGAGGTCCCAGAGCCCTCGGTACTCGTCGAGGTCGATGTGTTCAACGGGCTTGGCCATGGCCCGTCCGGCGTTGTTGACCAGCACGTCGATGCGCCCGAACCGGACGAGGGTCTCCTCGACAAGGGGGATGGCATCCTCGGGCTTGGTGACGTCGGTGGGGACGGCGACGGCTCGGGGGATCTCTTTCTCCAGGGTGCTCAGGGCCTCGTTGTCCCGAGCGGCCAGGACGAGCCGGGCACCCAGCGTGGAGAGGTGCATGGCGGTTTCCCGGCCGATGCCCGAGCTGGCGCCGGTGATGATGATGACGCGATCTGCGATCTCCATGGGGTTCCTTCGTAGTTGTCGGGTGTTGGTGTGCGTGCCGTCAGTCGTCGGCGAGGAGGCCGCGCAGGAGGAGCGAGTAGACGGCCTCGAGCTCGGCCGCGAGCCTGGGCGGATCGCCCCACTCGCCGGCGAGGGCGGGATGGTGGAAGCGCGCGGTGGCGTGCAGGACGGCGCGGCCGACGACGGTCGGGTCCGCAGCACCGGTGAACTCGCCGGTGGCCATCCCGTCGGCCACGATCCGTGCCAGCTGGTCGGCCAGGTTGTCCACGTGCTCGGCGACCACCTCGCGCGAAGCCAGGGTGAGCTGGTGGAAGGTCGAGAACAGCTCGGGGTCGTTGGTGGCGATGCTCTGCTTGGTGGTGGCCAGCAGCACCAGCCAGTCGTGCAATCGGCGCGACGCCTTGCCCCGTCGGCGGACCACCCGCTCCAGCGGCGCCGAGACCCGCTGCAGCCAGCGTTCGGTGACCGCGTCGCGCAGCGCGGCCTTGCTGGAGAAGTGTCGATACACGCTGCCGTGGCTGACGTTGAGTGCCCTGGCGACGTCGACGACCGATGCCTTGGCCGGGCCGTAGCGGCGCAGCACCTCCTCGGCAGCATCCAGGATCGACTCCCGGGTGAACGGCTGGGTGCCGCTCTGGGTGGCTGGCTGGGTCACTCGGCACCTCGCGCGCTGCCGACGGCCGCCGATGGTGAGTTCGTCATGTCGACAACGCTGCCACCGACAAGTGACAGATGTCAATTTCTGTCAGTCAATGTCTGCGTACAGCGATCGTCACCAGGATCTGTGCCGCCTCCTTGGCGGCCGCGGGAGCGTCGGGAAGTCCGTCCACGGATCCGCTGGCCAGACCGCCGTCGAGCAGCAGGGTGAGGGATCGGGCGAGGACGTCTGGGTCTGCGGCACCGGCGTCCGCGGCCAGGCCGCGCACCCAATCCCTCACCGAGGTCTTGTGGGTCAGAGTTCGCTCGTGGATCGGGGTGCCCGCCTTGTTCTCGGCGGCCGCGTTGATGAACGCGCAGCCGCGGTAGCCCTCGCGTCGACACGCGCTGCTCAGGGCGTCGAACATGCCGACGAGCTGGTCCGCCGGCGCCGGTCCGGCCGCCTCGGCCGCGTCGTGCAGCTGCTGGGTCCATATCCCGTCGACGGTGTCCAGGTACGCGACCACCAGGGTGTCCTTGGTCGGGAAGTGCTTGTAGAACGTCGCCTTGGCCACGCCGGACTCGGCGATGATCCGGTCCACCCCGACGCCGCGGATGCCGTGGGCGTAGAGCAGCCCGAAGGCCGTGTCCAGGATCCGCTGCCGGGCGGCGGATGGCCGGACAGTGCCCTGGTGGGCAGGCGCGGTTGTCATGGCGTCATCCTACGTTGCGGATAGACAGATCTGTCTGTTAAGGTCGTGCACGCACCTAGACAGATCTGTCTACTTTCTCAGGAGAGTTTCCATGAAGTTCGCAGTCCTCGGCACCGGCGCGGTCGGCCGGGCCATCGCCGGCCGCCTCGATGAGCTCGGCCATGACGTCACGATCGGCACCCGCGACCCCCAGGCGACCCTGGCGCGCACCAAGACGGACGGCATGGGCAACCCGCCGTACGCCGAGTGGGCCGAGCAGAACACCGGCATCCGGCTGGCTTCGTTTTCCGGGGCCGCCGGTCGGGCGGAGGTCGTGGTCAACGCCACCAGCGGTGGAACCTCGCTGGAGGTGCTCGCGCTCGCGGGGGCGGGCAACCTGGGTGGCAAGGTGCTCATCGACATCGCCAACCCGCTCGACTTCTCTGAGGGCATGCCTCCCACCCTGTTGGTGAAGGACACCGACTCTCTGGCGGAGCAGATCCAACGCGCGTTCCCTGAAACCCGGGTTGTCAAGACCTTGAACACCCTCACCGCCGCCCTGATGGTCCGCCCCAACCTGCTTCCCGAGGGTTCAAGCGTGTTCGTGTCGGGTGACGACGCCGAGGCCAAGCTCATGGTTTCGACGCTGCTGAAGGAGTTCGGCCACACCGACGTGATCGACCTCGGCGAGCTCTCGACCGCGCGCGGCACCGAGATGCTGCTGCCGATCTGGCTCAGGCTGATGGGCTCGCTCGGCACCCCGATGTTCAACATCAAGATCGTCCGCTGAGCGCGACGTGCCTGGGCGGTGAGCCCGACGAACGGCAACAGCAGCGGCCGGGGGCACCGCGACCGACGAGGAGGTAGCGCGTGAGCAGCACCCGGCCGCTCGGTCGCAGTGAGCCGCAGGTGCCCCGGCTGGGCGTGGGCGCGATGACCTGGGGCGACCCGTCGGGGTTGAGCCGCCTCACCCCGGCGAAGCTGGCCCATGGCGGCGCCGAGGGGGGCGGCGCAACGATGACGGCGCGTCCTCACGACATGGGAAGTGGTTGTGCACGGTGTGAGCGTGGGTGTCTGCCGTCAGCGCCAGGAACTCGGGCAAGCTCGCCGGTCGACGCAACCGGACCCGAGGGAAGCCTGAGCCGACTCCTCGGCGAAGGTCCTACCGGCAAGTGCGAAGGTCCCATGTGGCAGGTGCCTTCGGGCTCTGCCGATCGGCAGCATGCGAGATCAGGCTGGTGTCATGAAGGCTTTGGTGGTCTATGGCTCGAAACGGGGAGGGACCGAGGGGCTTGCGCAGATGGTCGGTCAGGCCCTTACCGATCAGGGGATCGATGTCACGGTCCGGTCCGCTGCAGGACGCGCGCCGGACGTGGGCGCCTACGATGTGGTCGTGATCGGCGGCGCCCTGTACGCCAATCGCTGGCACAAGGACGCCAGACAGTTCGTGCGTCGGGAGGCCAAGGCGCTGCGTGCCACAAAGGTGTGGCTGTTCAGTAGCGGCCCGATCGGTGACGACGCACCGCCCGCCAGCGAGATGGAGCCGGTGCCCCAGGTCCGCCGTGCGATGGACCGTGTCGGGGCGGTCGCTCACACCACGTTCGGAGGCCGGTTGACGCCGACCGCCAAGGGTTTCCCGGCCAGCGCGATGGCCAAGAAGATGGCCGGCGACTGGCGTGACGAGGAGTCGGTGAGGCTCTGGGCGAAGGCCATCGCCGCCAGCCTGACCTAACTGCCGCCGACCCGAACGACCGCCAACGAACGACAGGAGATCGGTTATGTCCGCGCCGAGCAGGCCGTCTGCACCCACCGCCTACCCCGCCCGTCTCGAGGTCGACTACACCCTCGAGCACCATCGAGTGACGACGCTGTTCCGGATCGTGCTGGTTATCCCCATCGCTATCGTGTACGGCGCTCTCACCGCGGGCGCAACCAGTACGGTCCAGTACGAAGGCGGCCAGACGGTGCGTACGACGAGCGGTGGCATCGTGGCCGGGCTGTTCCTGGCTACGCTGCTGATGATCATCTTCCGGCAGCGCTATCCGCGGTGGTGGTTCGACTTCGCACGGGAACTTACCCGGTTCGGCGCCCGCGTCGGTGCCTACGTCGTGCTGCTCACCGACGAGTACCCGTCGACGGT
This sequence comes from uncultured Actinomycetota bacterium, assembly GCA_963830495.1. Classification (GTDB taxonomy): domain Bacteria; phylum Actinomycetota; class Actinomycetes; order Propionibacteriales; family Nocardioidaceae; genus CAWHMS01. The sequence continues at coordinate 1,006,413 of CAWHMS010000002.1, forward strand.
CGAGGAGCAGAGGGTGCATCTCGACATCGACTACCCCGACGCCGAGCGGGACCTGAACCGCTGGCTGCCACTGGTCAAGTGGTTCCTCGCGATCCCGCACTACATCGTGCTGTTCTTCTTGTCGATCGGCGCCTTCGTCGTGGTCGTCATCGCCTGGTTCGCGATCCTGTTCACCGGCCAGTATCCGCGCGGGATGTTCGACTTCGTCGTCGGTGTCGGCCGCTGGGCGCTGCGCGTCAATGCCTACGCATTCCTGCTCGTCACCGACCAATACCCTCCGTTCTCGCTCAGCTGAGTCTCAGCGGCGTTGTGGCGCGCCGCGCTCCTCCTTATGAGTGAGGCCGCTGCTCGAGGACCACGACTGCTGTCTCCATGGATCTGCGTGCGGCGTAGGCGTCGAGGTTCTTGTCGATCTCTCGCCACTGGGCCCACAGGCGCTCGCGCTCCTCACCCCGTGCTGCCCGTCCCGTGACCGGGCGAGGGCCGTCGACGAGATCGACCGTGACGTCGGGGTGGGCTTGGAGGTTGAGCCACCAGGCCGGCTCGGCATCGCCCCACCCGTTCATCGCCAGGGTAATGAGGTTCGGGCCGTCTTCGAAGTAGCCGACGATCACTGGGTGCGTGCGGCCTGTACGCCGCCCGATGGTCGAGAGGCGCAGGGTTCCCCATCGGCCGGGCTTGGGTCGCCACAGACCCAGTCGGCCACCCGTCCAGCGGTACACGCGGCGATGGGTGATCCAGGCCAGTCGGATGAACCAGCGCGGGGGCAGTCGTACCTTCGGAGGTGTCGGGTCAGCCATGCGCAAGACGCTACGCTGCGCTTCGCGGTGTGAACTCGCTCGCCGACTTCCGACCCTGCCGATCCGGAGGACTCCCGGATGAACAAAGCGACCAACTAGCGAGACTCCTGGATCAACCCCCGCGTCAAGATCGCCGCACTGTGGGCATCGATGCTCTTCGTCTTCGTCTACGTCGACCTGTTCAGCCTCTACCGCGCCGACATCCGAGCCGACCTCGAGGCCGGCGAGATGGCAACCTTTTCGATCGGCCAAGCTTCCTGCTGAGTGTCACCGTCTACGTCGCACTCCCCAGCCTGATGCTCTTCCTCAGCCTCGTGCTGCCAGTCCGGGTCTCGCGCCTCGCCAACATCGTGCTCGCCGCTGCCTACATCCCCACGATCCTGGGAAGTGCGGTCGGTGAGTGGAACTACTTCATCCTCGGCAGTGCCGTCGAGGCGGCCCTCTTGGTGGGCATCGTCTACTACGCGTGGACCTGGCCCAAGGCGACCGACGATGCCGCCACCGCGATGCGCGACGAGACTCTCGGTCCCATCTAGCAACACCCTATCGGCCGGACACCACCGCCCGCTCCTCGGCTACTTGTTCTGTTGCCTCTTGACCGGCGCCCTGGCGAGGCTCGGTCCAGGTGCCTGGGTCGTCGCTTTCAACATCGGCTGCCCGCGACTCGTCATGATGCTCGCTCATGGCTTGCGGGACCTGGCGGCCGACCCAGGGTGGGGAGGGGCCAAGGGGCAATCTCGGAGTGCGGCATAAAGCGGGTCGTTGCGGTTACGCGCCGTCGACCCATTCCTGCATCAATCCGTCGAACGGCCAGTCCCCGTTGGTGTAGCGCGCGGCGATCGTGGCGATGCCCGACCAGGCACCCCTCACGACGTCATCGGGGTAGTCCATCGTGCGGGCGTGCTCGTGGAACTCGTCCTCGTCCAAGAGCGCGAGCTGGCCGCCGGTGACCTCGAAGTCCAGGTCGAGGTCGACCCACAGGATCTCGTCGTCGCTGCGCGGCGCCACGAACGGAGCCGACGCATGCACCTTGAAGCCGACGAGCGACCGGGTTTCGTCAATGTAGCCGCAGAGAACCCACCACTCGCCGGGAAGCCCTACCCAGATCTCCTCGACGCCGACGACGTCGATCGTGCCTCCGCCTGGGCGCTCCCTACGAGCACCGGCGGGCACGATCCAGGCCGTACTGTCGCCCGGGACGGACAGCGGATGCGCGGTGTCTACCGTCGCGACGGTTCCGTCCCATTTGCGCTTCACCACCCGAACGGTCGACGCGGCTGCTACCTCGGACACGAGCCCAGCATGTCCGGTTGATGGCACCCCGCGCCAGAGCGGAGAACACTGTCACGCGTGAGCCCAGGGAGCGCTACCGGATTGATGACGAGGCCCAGAACCAGCCGACTACCTGATGTTGCGCGGCGCAAACCAGAAAGACTCCGGACACTCCGGGCGGTTCAAAGAGAGGGCGAATCCCTCACCACACCGAGTGAATCGGTAGCTTCCGGCCCGATTCCGTAGTCGTTGCGGTGGCCCTGATGGCGCCCAGAGGTCGCAGGTTCAAATCCTGCCCCCGCTACCAATCTCGCCCGGGTTTCAGTGCGAATCCCGGGCCAGAAAGCATTTGAGACTTGAACCTCCCTCCGGAAATCCTCCATTTGCCGCGCTGAGGACCGCTACGCTCGCCCGGCTATCAGCGGAGCGCCGGGCCGGGTCGGCGACGGTCATGAGTGGTTGCCCAGTCGTCGCCGCACCACACGCCGCCGCAGGGTGGGTGAGGCCACTACCTCGTAACCGGCCTCGAGGAAGACCTGCACCAGCCCGACCGAGGCCTCGTCCCAGATCACGGTCTTGCCCGGCGGCGGCTCGATCGGGTAGCCCTCCAGGACGCGGGCGCCGACTTGCTCGCCGTACTCGACGGTGGCGGTGGCGAGCTCGTAGGTCAGCCCCGACTGGCGCCGGCCCTTGCGCACGACGAAACATGTGACAGACCAGACGCCCTCGAGCTCGGGGTCCATCCGCATCCACGCCTGCTTCCGGCTCCACAGCCTGGGGTAATTGTCCCGCGGCTCGACCGCGACCCAGCCGGCCGCCTCGCCGTCGACGTACCCGATCAGCCCGGACGTCGGTCCGGCGGTGCCGCAGGCGGTTTGCTCCAGCAGCGCGGCGTCCCTTTGCTCCTGGGTGGTGTCGCGCCAGATCCAGCCGGGCACCTTCAGCGCTTGGCAGCGGCACTTGTGGGCGCCCCCCGTGGCGAAGACCGCCTCGACGTCCTCTGTCGCTGCTTGGTTGGCAGGGAGCCAGGTGAACTCGGGCATGCGGCGACCCTAGTTGCCAGCAGGACGCTTTGAAGCCGATTGGGTCCGGAGTCGGCGCGGTACGGCGGCGAGGCGCTGGGCGCAGAAAGTCGAACTCCGCTTTCACGCTCAGGACTGTCCCGGCACCAGGACCAGCACGCTCATCGGACGTTTCGTTTACCTGTCCGCGGCCATGAGCGTACGTCCAGGGGCGGCGAGAGCGGACGTCCAGGGGGCGGCGATGGACTCGGTCTGCCGTTCACCGATCATGAACCTCATGGAGGACCAGCAGGCGCCGCCGTCGGCCGAGGGCGAGGCGAAGGTCATCACGCTCTGCGGCTCGACCAAGTTTGAGGCTGAGTTCGCGGAGGTCAACCAGCGGCTCACGATGGAAGGTTGTGTCGTGATCAGTCTCGGAATGTTCAGCCTCCCTGATCTGCCGGACTACGACTGGACAGCCGACAGCTCGGACATGAAGGGGCGGCTCGGCGGCGTGCACTTCCAGAAGATTCGCATGGCTGACGAGGTGTACATCGTGGATCCGGGCGGCTACGTAGGTGAGTCAACCCGACGGGAGATCGCCTACGCGGAGTCGCTCGGCAAGCCGGTTCGGTATCTGAGTCGCGAGCGCTTGGCTGGAACGGGAGACGGCCCCCAAGTGTGAGTCCGACCGGGCGGTCCCTGTGCGACTCCAAAGGTCGCAGGTTCGAATCCTCCCCCCTCTACACAGAGAAACCTCAGGTCAGGACCGGATTCGGTGGGTTAGCACGGGCCGGTTCTTGCACTTGATGTCCGCAGGATGTCTGCGGACATTGCCGCCAATCAGGGCCGGATGAGTCCCCGCTGCGAAGATCATCGAAGGCTGGCGAAGTTTCGCGGAAGGTCCACCTGCTGACCTCTTGGCCAGCGACCCAGAGGTCGATCTCGGTACGGTCGCCCAAGTGCGGACGATCGACCCTGAAGGACGTCCAACCCGCTGTCATGGACGACCCGGCTGGCCTTGGCCAGCCAGCCACGTGACGCACTCGAGTTGCCGAAGGTCATGTCGTACCCGAGGCACAGGTACATCGCGGTGAAGAAGGCGTTCTCGTGGTCTTCGCCCCGGCGAAACAGTCCAAAAGGCCCGCTCCCATCGTGGGACCGCGCTGACCCGGTCACGGAGCCACCACTGGGCCAACCCAACACCGAAGAGCGCCTTACCTGACTCTTGGCTCGCAAGGGCAGCCTCGAAGCCGTGGCGCGCATCCTCCCAGCGACCTTCGCTCAGTGCCTCGCCCGCCGCGGCGAGCAGCGCAGCCACGCCGTCGCCGGCGTTCGCTTGCGTCTGGGCCATGAGTCGAGTCTCCGACGGAATCACCAGCGCGTCCACGGCCGCGCCGACCTCAACCCAACCGCCGCGGGCGACCCGCGGCCTTTGTCGGCCGCCCCGTCGGTCAGGTCAGCGATGCACCTCTATCTGGAGACTCGGGCTCGGGGCTTGTCTTCGGCGGGACAGCACCACGGATTGGTTTGAGATGATCGTGGTGTGACGTGGGACGAGCGTGTCGCGGCGGGGGAGGCTGCGTTGCGTATAGGGGACGCGGTCGGCGCCCGGGCCGCGTTCGAGCAGTTGGAGCCGACGCCGGAGGTGATGGAGGGGTTGGCTACCGCTTCGTTCGTGCTCCTGGAGCACACCCGTGCGGCGCGGGAGCTTGAGGCGGCGTACGCCGGGTACCGGGCGGCCGGTGACGGCGGTGGCGCGGTCCGGGTGGCCCGGATGCTCGGCGGCGTCTACGGCACGGCGGTCGGCGACTTGGCGGTTGCCAGCGGCTGGATATCCCGGGCGAAGAGTCTGCTGAGCGATCTGCCGGGCAGCAGTGAGCGGGGCTGGGTGGCGCTGGCTCAAGGAATGTTCGAAGGCGGCCGTGCCGCGAAAGAGCGGCACTTCGAGGCGGCCCTGCAGTTCGGACGGGAGACCGGCGATGCGGATCTGGTCTTCGCGGCCACGGCGTACCTCGGGGCGAGCATGGTCCACGACGACCGGGTTGCCCCGGGCATGCTGCTGCTCGACGAGGCTCTGGCCGCGGTGGCCGGCGGTGAGGTCGCGAGCTTCCTGGTGGTCGAGGAGATCTTCTGCCAGCTGTTCGCCGCGTGCGAGCACGCCCAGGACGTGGAACGGGCCGAGCAGTGGATCAGGGTGGGCGAGCGGGTCGCGGAGCGCCGGAGGCTGCCGGCGGTGAGCGCCTACTGCCGGACCCACTATGGCGGCATCCTGATCGCCGCCGGGCGTTGGCCCGAGGCGGACGCGGCGTTGACCGAGGCGGTACGTCTGTGGGCGTTGGGGCAGCGCACGCTCAAGGCCGGTGCGCTGGTGCGGTTGGCCGTGCTGCGGGTGCGGCAAGGACGGTACGACGAGGCGGAAACCCTCCTCGACGGTCTGGACGACGACGAGTCGCTCCGGGCCCGAGCCGCCCTGTGCCTGGCCCGCGGCGAGGCGCCGGCCGCTCTGGACCTGCTCGAGCACGCGGTGCGGAAGGCCGATCCGGGCAACAGCGCATGCATCCCGCTGCTCGCCCAGCTGGTCGATGCCCAGCTCGCCTGCGGGGAGGACCCTGCCCCGACGATCCAGGCTCTGAGCTCCTGCGCCGAGACACACCCGTCCGCGTACGCCGACGCGGTGGTCGCATTGGCCAACGGGAAGGCGGGCCGCGGTGATACGAAGGCCTGGCTGCGTGAGGCGCGGGACGGGTTCACCCACGCGCAACTCCCGTTCGAGGCCGGGCTCAGCCGGCTGGAGCTGGCCCGCGGCTGCCGGGACACCAACCCCGAACTCGCGGTCCGCGAAGCGCGGGCAGCACTTCGGGCCTTCGTTCAGCTCGAGGCACCGAGGTACGTCGACGAGGCTACGGCCGTGCTCCGGGGCCTGGGTCAGAAGGTGGCGCCGCCGCGCACCTCCGGGCAGACGCTGAGCCGCCGGGAGCAAGACGTGCTGCGACTCCTCGGCGAGGGCTTGTCCAACCCCGAGATCTCCGAGCGGCTGTTCATCAGCCGCAAGACCGTCGAGCACCACGTCGGGAACATTCTGGTCAAGCTCGGGCTCCGCAACCGCGCCGAGGCCGCGGCGTACGCCGTACGGCAGGAACCCGCCCCGAAATAGGGGAACTCCCCGATACCCCCTCCTCGGCGGCGCGCCAGGCTCCGAACAGACCACAGGGCCCGGACCACAGGCGCCGGACCCGAGGAGGAACCATGAACTACGACGTCATCGTCGTCGGCGCCCGGGTGGCCGGGTCGCCGACCGCCATGCTGCTGGCCCGCAAGGGGTACCGGGTGCTCGCCGTCGACCGTGCGAGGTTCCCCAGCGACACGCTGTCCACCCACATCATCCACGCCCCGGGTGTGGCCGCGCTGCAGCGGTGGGGCCTGCTCGACGCGGTGGCCGCCAGCGGGTGCCCGCCGATCGGCGGGTACGCCCTCGACTTCGGCCCGTTCACCATCAGCGGGACGACCAGGCCGGTGGACGGCGTCACCACGGCGTACGCGCCGCGGCGGACCGTGCTCGACAGCATCCTGGTCGACGCTGCGCGGGAAGCCGGCGCGGAGGTCCGCGAGGGCCGCAACGTCGAGGAGGTCATCGTGGAGGACGGGGTCGTCAAGGGGATCCGCTGCGGCGGCCGTGAGGACCGCGCCGCGATCGTGGTCGGTGCGGACGGCCGCAACAGCCACGTCGCCAAGACGGTCGGGGCGGAGGACTACCAGACCAAGCCGAGGCTGCAGTACGGCTACTACACCTACTTCAGCGGCCTGCCCACCGACCGGATGGAGACCTATATCCGCCCCGACCGGGGCTTCGGGGTAGCGCCGACCAACGACGGCCAGACCATGGTGGTCGTCGGCTGGCCCTACGCCGAGGCCCAGTCGTTCAAGGCCGACGTCGAGGGCAACTTCTACCAGACCCTCCGGCTGGTCCCTGCCTTCGCCGAGCGCGTCGCGCGGGCGGAGCAGGTGGCGCCCTTCCTCGGCGGGGCGGTGCCGGGCTGGTTCCGCAAGCCGTACGGCGACGGCTGGGCCCTGGTCGGCGACGCCGGCTACAACAAGGACCCGATCACCGCACAGGGGATCACCGACGCCTTCCTCGACGCCGAGCGCTGCAGCGACGCGATCGACCGATGGCTGGGCGACGGCAAGCCGTACGAGGACGTGATGAGCACCTGGCACCAGGAACGCGACGCCAAGGCCATGCCCGTCTACGAGTTCACCGCCCAGCTCGCCACCCTGGAGCCGCCACCGCCCGAGCTTCAGCAGCTGCTCGGCGCCGTGCACGGCAACCCGGAAGCGATGGACGGCTTCGTCAGCATCGTGTCGGGCGCGATGTCCCCGGCGGACTTCTTCTCCGAGGCCAACGTCGCCGCCATCCTCGCCGCAGCCCAGCGGCCATAGACCTCCAGCCGCAGGATCAGGCTGTCCAATGCTGCCGGACAATGTTCGATGGTCTGAGTCCCTTGATCCTGAGGAAGTGGGCACCTCGAGATCCGGTGCCGGAGGAGGCGCCAAGTCAATCCCAGCAGCAATGCTGCGCGCAGCCGACGCGCAGCGACTCCAAGAAGTACTGCTCGTTGTCGTGCATCGAGAGCTTCAGCAATGCGTCGCGGGTCTGCCCGCGAGAGATTCCCGGGGCCGCTTGAAGCCAAATCTCAACCGAGGATCACCGAGAACGCGGTCACCCGGTCGAAGTGACCGCGACCTCCGACGCCACGTCGATCCAGGTGGGAGAAGGTCGATCGTCGCAGCGAACCTGGTACCCGTGGAGAAGCGCGGTCGGCATGGCGACAGCAGGGTCGATCGCAGCGGTGTGACGCGGGTCCACGCGGACAGCTCGTGACGCATCGAGTTTCGCGCGAGCCATCCAGCGTCAGGAAGGTGCTGGGCGTCGGCCGCATGCTTCCCGACGCTGCAGGTCATCGTCGACGGCTGGAACGGCAGCAACACCGTGGCATTTGCTGTGGTGGTGGACATGGTCGCCTCCTGCGACGACCTGCTACCAGGCCTCAGCCACGCTCGCTGCCGACGCGACGAGGCACCCGAGCATTACGACGCAACGAGGCGGAAGCGAGTGCGTCCGATTGCGGAAAGACGCGCTCGATCAGATGAGGCTTGGCGTCTGATGCCAAGGTTGCGCGGGTCGGGGATCCCTAACGGCCACGGGATCCTTGGGTGGCCCGAGCCCGCGCTGATCCGAGGTCGGGTATTCAGCGCCTGGTCTCGTACCTGGTCAGGAGCACGCCGTCGGGAAACGTCCGGGTCTCCACCAGGTTCAGGCTCACCCAGTTGTCCAGGGCCGTGAAGAACGGCGTGCCGCCGCCCACCAGGACCGGGTGGGTGACGATCGCGTACTCGTCGATCAGCCCGGCGCGCATGGCCGCCGCGGCGAGGGTGGCGCCGCCGACGTCCATGGGACCGCCATCCTCAGTCTTGAGCCGGGTGATCTCGGTGACGGCGTCGCCGGTGACCAGGCGGGCGTTCCAGTCGACCGCGCTGGTCGTCGAGGAGAACACCACTTTCGGCATGTCCCGCCAGCGGCGGGCGAACTCGATCTGCGCCGGTGTGGCGCCAGGCTGCTGGTCGGCGGTCGGCCAGTGGGAGCTCATCGTCTCCCACAGTTTGCGCCCGTACAGCGCCAGGCCCGTCGCCCCCACCCGGTCGGACCACCATTGGAACAACTCGTCGCTCGGCACGCCCCAGCCGAGGTCGTCGCCGGGCGCGGCGATGTAGCCGTCCAGGCTCAGGTTCATGCCAAAGGTCAGCTTCCGCATGTCGTCAGCCTGCCGTGAGTCCGTATTCGGCGTACAGGCCAACACGGCTCCCCAGATGAGGAACCCTGCATGACAACCCCCTACGGCTGTGACCACAGCTGGGCAGCGCTCGAGGTCCCGAAGCAGTGCCAAAGGTCCCCGTGACTCAGCGCCAAAGTCCTCACAACTGCGTCCCAGCTCAGGCACGCCACGGCGCTCCACGGGAACGGTTGACGACGTTGCCCGCTGGGCGAACACGGTGAAGGGTCATCCGGCGGGTCCGTGAGGACCTACTCCTCTACCTGACCTGCCCCGCCACCCCGACGCTGGGAGGAAAGGGAGATGAGCCGCCGATGCACACTCTGCGACACGCTGAGCACGCCGATCCCTTGACACCGCGCGCCTCCACTCGTGCGAACCCCTGGCTCTGGTTGGTCGGCGGCATGGTGTTGTTCCTCCTGGTGCCGCTCGTCGGTACCGACATGTTCGGGCTTCAGCCCGATCTGTACTACCTGATCTACTTCACCATCGCAGTGGCCTGGTTCGCCGTCTTCGTGAGCGCCTACGCCGCCGAGCTGCACCACCTGTGGCGGCACAACCTTGGTCTGAGCCTCGCCGTCGGCGCTGTCGCCGGTGCGGGGCTGGTGGCAATGGTCTTCAGTCAGGCGGGCACCGATCATCCTGACGGGTGGCGATGGTGGTTCGAGATCGGATGGCGTGGCGTCGTGTACGGCAGCGTCGACACCCTGACCCTGTTCGTGTTCCCCGCCGCGGTCGCCTACCTCCTGATGCACGGAAACCGCACCGGTGCGCAGCGCAAGATCAGCTACGCCGGGTTGGTACTGGCCCTATCCCTACTGGTGTCGGCCAGCTATCACCTCGGCTACCCCGAATACCGCGACGCCGACCTGCGCTCCCCACTCATCGGCACCGTGATTGCGGACTCCTCCGCCGTGCTCACCGGGAACCCGGTCGGCGCCTTCCTCACCCACGTGCCCGCTCACGTCTCTGCCGTAGTGCACCAGAACGAAGGTGGCCCCACGCAGATGCTGCCGCCGAAGGTCACCTCGGCCTACCCCAACCACGGCGACAGTGACCTGGCCGCCGGCCTCGCCGGGCTGTGGCTCCTCGGCACCGCGGGTGCCCTCACCGTGCTTGTCCGCCGCAAGCGCACTCCGTCCATGTGAGTCCATGTGACCCAAGGAGATGTGCTCGTCATGCTCGCGCGCTACACGAAGTCCCAACTCGTCGGAGTCGGCTGGATCGCCTGGGTGGTGCTCGCCCTGCTGATGCTGCCGGTGCTGGACGGACCGGCGTACGGCATCCTTGTGGCGGTCTCGGCGCTGATCCTCGCCGTGATCCCCGGCATGGTGCCGCGGACCGCCCGAGGTCGCGACCACCAGGACCTGCTCGTCCTCGCCGCCATGTACTTGGCCGTGGTCGCGTTGATGCGGCTCGCATTTCTCGGGTTCACCACCGACAACACTCTCGGCCTGTTCCTGTCCTTCGCCACCGCCCTGGTCCTCGGGGCCGCCGGCCCGGTTGCCTACACCACGTGGGTGCGGCGTCGCCCGCTCGCGACCCTCGGGCTCCAGGTGGGTGAGTTGCGGCGTACGGCGTCGCTGGCCCTGCTGTTCGCTGCGGTGCAGTTCGCCCTCACATTGTGGGGATACGACCTTCCGGCCACGGTCGACTGGGTGCCGCTGCTGGTGATGGCCATCGTCGTCGGCGTGTTCGAGTCGATCTTCTTCCGTGGCTTCATCCAGAACCGCCTCGAGGAGCAGTTCGGGACGGCGGCCGGGATCGGTGCCGCGGCGGTGCTGTATGGGCTCTACCACGTCGGCTACGGAATGGGCGTCGAGGAACTGGGCTTCCTCACCGGCCTCGGCGTGGTGTACGCCGTCGCGTTCGCGCTCGCCCGCAGCGTGCTGGTCCTGTGGCCGCTGCTGACTCCGCTCGGGTCCCTCTTCGCCCAGCTCGAAGCAGGGGACATCGAGCTGCCGTGGGCGTCGATCCTGGGCTTCGCCGACGTGCTCGCCGTCATCGTCGCCGTGATCTGGCTCGCTCACCGACACGAAACTCGGCTTACTCACCTGTCCTCGGAAATCGCCGCTTCGCACCGCGTGGCGGCCAATCAGTCGCGGCGCTGACAGGTGACCACCTGTGCCGTACGACCAGACTGCGCAGCCCACGCGGACCACCGTCCGCGTCGAGCTCTACTGGCTGCCACTGGGAGCCGGCGACAACACGCGCTGCGTCCGTGTCAACGGGCGGATCTTCGAGGCCGTCGTCGCCCGTGTCCAGCATCGTGACCGCTACGACCTCTACCACTCGGCCTTGGCCGTCCAGCTGGGCGCTGACCGCTATGTGATCGAGATGGCGCCCGTGTGGAGCCTGGACGGTCCCGATCATGGCGCGGTCTGCGTGGGACCGGTTGGGATGCGAGGTCTGGGGCGATCGCGGCTGTTTCGGTATGAGGTGCGTCGCTGGCGCGACGGCGCCATTCCGGACGTCTCCGAGGCCGTCGACACCCCGCTCACGGTGGACACCGATCCGGTCCGAGCGGCACGCCTGCTCAAGCTCGTACCGTCGTTCCCCACGGCCACCTGGGGTCGCGACGAGTTGGAGACCGGGGACATGTGGAACTCCAACTCGCTGATCTCGTGGCTGCTCGCCGCCAGCGGCCACGACACCAGCACCATCGTGCTGCCCGCCCATGGGCGAGCGCCGGGATGGGCCGCCGGACTGGTCCTCGCCGCTCGCCGAGCCTCACCCGAACGGGTATGGGACGGCAAACTCGATGAGGGAGCGCATCGATGACCCCTGCACACAAGCGGAAGGAAAGCCCCTAGGACGGGATTCGACCCGGCGAGGCTTGGTGGACCCGATCTGCGAGCGTCGCAGGTGCGGTGCGCGCAGTAGGCCGGAATCGATCCTCGCCCGGTCTGGATCTCCAGGCTGCAGACGAGCCGCTCTCTTGTCTCTGAGACTCACTGGTGACCCCGGTGCCGAGATGCTGGAGAAGCTGCCGCCCAGGCAGGGGCCGAGGCCAGGCGAGGTGTGATCTCGAAGGTTGGTCGCGAAGCCGTCGGTTGACCATCGTCAAGCTGGTGCTCAACCGATCGCGCACCCCCAAGCCCACGCGAGCCATCTGGCCACCGGACGCTGCACTCGGGCAGCTCCGCTGTCGAGCCGCAGCAGTAGTGCCCTTGTGAGTGGGACGTTCGCCTCTGGGGTGCCGCTCTCCCGCGTCCATACCGTGGCAGGAGGACAGCAAGCACTGGAGGCATGATGAGAAGACTTCTCGTTCTCGGTGGCGGCACGGCCGGCACCATGATCGCCAACAAGCTTCGACGGCGCCTTGATGAGGACGAGTGGGTGATCACGGTCGTCGACCAGGACGACGAGCACCACTACCAACCGGGCTATCTGTTCCTTCCGTTCGGCACCTACCGTCGCGATGACGTGGTGCGGCCGCGCCACCACTTCCTGTCCGATGGCATCGAGATGCTGCTCGGCGAGATCGAGCGGGTCGACGCGCCGCAGAACCAGGTCTCTCTCCAAGACGGCCGCAGGATCGCCTACGACTTCCTCGTGATCGCGACGGGCACGACACCGAGGCCCGACCAGACACCGGGGATGCTAGGCCCGGAGTGGCGTAAGAGCATCTTCGACTTCTATACCCTCGAGGGAGCCGAGGCGCTCGCCAAGGCATTGCAGACCTTCGACCACGGCCGGCTGGTCGTGCACATCACTGAGATGCCGATCAAGTGCCCGGTGGCGCCCCTGGAGTTCACGTTCCTGGCCGAGGCCTGGCTGCGCAAGCAGGGTCTTCGCGACCGGGTCGAGGTCGTCTTCGTGACCCCGCTGGACGGGGCCTTCACCCAACCGGTCGCCTCTGCCCACCTGGGTGCGATGCTCGACGAACGCAAGATCCACGTCGAGGCCGACTTCATGGTCGAGCGGATCGGCCACGAGCCCAAGGCCCTGGTGTCCTACGACGAGCGAGAAGTACCGTTCGACCTTCTCGTGACGGTGCCGCTGAACATGGGCGCAGACTTCGTCGGCCGCTCGGGTCTCGGGGACGAGCTGAACTACGTGCCGGTCGACAAGCAGACCCTGCTGTCGACGGCGTACGACAACATCTTCGCGGTCGGCGACGCCTCTGACATCCCGGCCTCTAAGGCGGGGTCCGTGGCCCACTTCGCGGTCGAGGTCTTCGTCGACAACTTCCTCGAGCACATCCAGGGCCGCCCCATGACCGGGTCCTTCGACGGCCATGCCAACTGCTTCGTCGAGTCCGGCGACGACCGGGCCTTGCTCATCGACTTCAACTACGACACCCAACCACTACCCGGAAAGTACCCACTGCCCTACCTCGGCCCGATGAGCCTGCTCAAGGAGACCCGCACCAACCACCTCGGCAAGCTCGCCTTCCGCCACATCTACTGGCACGTGCTGCTCCCCGGCCGACCCGTCCCACTTCCCGCCCACATGTCCATGGCCGGGAAACGAACCCCGAGCAAGGAGGCCTGACGCCATGCCCACCACGACCATCGACGGACATCTGATCCACGTCAACGAAGAGGGGTTCATGACCGACCCGAATGAGTGGACCGAACCGCTGGCGAAGTCCCTCGCCGCCCAGATCGGTATCGACCTGACCGACGAGCACTGGAGGGCCATCCGATTCCTGCGAGACGACTTCGCCGAACAGGGCGAGACCGCGACGCTGCGCAGGATCGGCGTCGTCGGCGGCATCCCGACCAAGTCGCTGTTCCAGCTCTTCCCACAGAAGCCGGCCAAGAAGCTCGCCTACATCGCGGGCCTGCCCAAGCCGCACGGCTGCGTCTAAAGGAGACACCACCATGACAACCACCGAGACCACTCCGATCGTGCCGTCGTTCGGCGAGACGGACACCGACCGCAAGCTGGCGATCATCTGCTCCAAGGGCAACCTCGATATGGCCTATCCGGGACTGGTACTGGCCAACGCAGCCCTCGGTGAGGGCATCGAGACGCACCTCTTCTTCACCTTCTGGGGCTTCGACATGATCAACAAGAAGACCATGCGGGACCTGAAGTTCACGATGCTCGGCAACACCGCCACCCACATGCCCCAGGGCCTCGGCGGACTACCGGGCATGACCGCCATGGCCACCCACCAGATGAAGAAGTCAATCGCGGAGATCGGAGTCCCTGAAGTACCGGAGTTCCTGCAGCAGATCGTCGACTCCGGCGGCCACCTGTGGGCCTGCCGGATGTCGGCCGACATGCAGCACCTGGAGCAAGACGACCTGTACGACGAGGTCGAGGCCATCATCAGCGCCTCGGACTTCATCGAGATCACCGCCGGCGCTCAACTGCTCTTCATCTGAAACGAGTCGGCGTTCGAAGGGCACGGTCGGTCTCTCCAGGACGGATGAGCGAGGTGGCCTGTCGATTTGACCCAAACCTCCCCGTGGCTGGGTGATTGTCGCCGCCCAGACGCGCTCGTCATGCGGGCGCGCGCCGCATTCGTGCCCACACGAACGAACGCGTGGAGCGCGATCCCTCCCAGATGGCGCTGCGTACCCTCGACAGCCATCAGCGGCGAGCGGCGTGGCCCTTCCCCTGGCGCCCACGCCTCACTCGGCCGGGAGCGGCAACCGGATCCGGAATGTCGTGCCCTCCGGCCCAGTGTCGAAAGTCAGCGACCCTCTGTGTCGGTCTTCGACGATCCGGCGGGCGATGTCGAGTCCCAGCCCCGTGCCCTTGCCGACGTCCTTGGTGGTGAAGAAGGCCTCGAACGCGCGCGCGGCCGCCTCCGACGGCATACCCCCGCCGGTGTCTGCTACCTCGACGACGACCGCGTCCGGTTCGGCGCGGGTCGACAGCCGCAGCGTGCCTGATCCGCCCATGGCATCGACCGCGTTGTCGATCAGGTTGGTCCACACCTGGTTCAGCTCGCCGGCGTACACAGCGACGAGGGGCACGGCGTCGTCGTACTCGCGGACCACCGTGACGCCGTTGCGCAGCTTTGCGCCGAGGATCACCAGGCTGCTCTCGATCCCCTCGGTGATGTCGATCTGCTGACGCTCGGCCCGGTCCATCTGGGAGTACGACTTGACCGCAGCCACGAGGTTGGAGATGCGCTGGGTCGACTCCTTCAGCTCGGCCAGAAAGAGCTCGACGGATATCGCGCTCGCCACCCAGGAGAGGCCGGGGTGCAGGGCTGACGCCCCGAGCGCCACTGCCATGCGCTCGCACCAGGCCGGATCGGCTCCGCCGGCGACCAGCGCGGGAGCGAGCTGCCAGGGATCGTCGACGCCGCGGCGCTCGAGCCAGCCCGTCAAGGCCTCCTCAGCGTCGGCGAGGGCCAGCGGCTCTGGCGCGACCGAGCCGGGTTCGAGCTCGCGGCGCAAGGAGTCGAGAGCGCTGAGCTGCTGGGCGGTGATCTCTTCACGAGCCAGCTGGCCGAGGGAGCCGAGAAGGAACCTCGAGGCATCCACCAGGGTGTCCACTGCCCGGGTGGCCGCGGCCGCCGGGTTGTTGATCTCGTGGGCGAGCCCCGCCGCGAGCGTCCCCAGGGCGACAAGGGACTCCCGTTGGCGCGCTGCGGACTCGACGCTGCGGGCAGTTCCGTACACACCCTCGATCAGGTGGGTGCCCAGCGGGAACCAGGCGTGCGTGAGCTCACGGAGCACGGGAGCCGGCACGCGCAGGACCCGTCCCGCCGCGGCACCGACCCCGGTCGCGAGATAGACCCCGTGCTCGTCCCATGCCCGGAACCCGCCGGCCCAGCGACCCGGTACGTCCATGGTCGCGACCACGACGTCTTCGCGACCCACGTGGCGCATCAGGTCGATGGCACCGTCGACGAGCACCCACCACGAGTCCGCGTGCTCGCCAGCCCGGAAGACAACGACGCCGGGGACGACTGCGACCTCCTCGCCTGCAGCCGCCAGGTCCGCGAGCTGGTCGTCGGGCATCCCCGCGAACAGGGCGATGGTTCGCAGGTCCGCGACGCCGATCATGTGGTCGCCAGGTAGCGATGCACATGGTAGATCGCCATAGCACCCTCTCCCACTGCGGAGGCGACGCGCTTCATCGAGTCGAGCCGGACATCGCCGGCGGCGAACATGCCCGGAACACTCGTCTCGAGGGCGAACGGCGGTCGGGCGAGCGACCACTTTGCCGACCGATCCGCCCGCAGCAGGTTCTGTCCCGTGACCACGAAGCCGTGCTCGTCCCGCACGACCTCATCGCCGAGCCAGTCGGTGCGCGGCGACGCACCGATGAACACGAACATCCAGCTGGTCGGCACCTCCTCCACGACGCCCGAGGGCTCGTCAGACAGCACCAGCCCTTCGAGATGCCCGTTGCCGCGGGCCGCGACCACCTGGGTGGTGAACCGGACCTCGATGCTCGGCTCGGACAGGATCCGCGAGACGAGGTACTGCGACATCGAACGCGTGAGGGACCGGCCGCGGACGACCAGGACGACGCGCTTGGCGAACTTCGAGAGGTTGAGCGCAGCCTGTCCGGCCGAGTTGGCGGCCCCGACGACGTACACCTCGTCACCCCTGACCTGCGATGCGTCAGCGGCGTTCGCTCCGTAGTAGATGCCACGGCCGGTGAGCTCGTCGACGCCCTCGGCCCCGAGCCGCCGGTAGGAGACGCCGGTTGCGACGATCACCGAGCGTGCCTCGATCTCCCCGCTGCCTTCGAACAGGACGGCATGCACCGGTCCGCGCCTCTCGTACGACGCGACATCGCGCGCCAAGACGAGCTCGGCGCCGAACCGTGACGCCTGGGTGCTGGCCCGGTGGGTGAGGTCGGAGCCGCTCAGCCCCTTCGGGAAGCCGAGGTAGTTCTCGATGGCCGCGCTCTGGCCGGCCTGCCCGCCGGGCGCCTCCCGCTCGACGATCACCGTGCTGAGGCCCTCGGACGCGGCGTACACGGCAGCCGCGAGGCCGGCTGGCCCGGCCCCCACGATGCAGACGTCGTACAGCGTCTGCTCTGCCCGCGTGCGCAGCCCGAGCGCCTCTGCCACCTCGAGGGTCGACGGAGCCCGCAGGGTCTCGCCGCCCGGCAGGAGGATGAGCGGCAGGTCTTCCACCTCGGCGCGTGCCAGGTCAACGAGCCGCCGCGCCTCTGCATCGGCCTCGACGTCGTACCAGCGGTAGGGGACGTGGTTGAGAGCGAGGAACGTCTTGATCTCGTGGCTGCGTTCGGACCACCGGTGCCCGATGACGCGGGCGTCGGACGTGTGGTCGGGGTTCTCGTGCACCCAGTCGTCGAGCAGGTCGTCGATCACGGGGTACAGCCGCTCGTCGGGTGGGTCCCACGGTTTGAGCAGGTAGTGGTCGAGGCCGATGTCGTTGATCGCCCGGATGGCCACGTCGGTCTCGGCGTACGCCGTGAGCAGCACCCGCTTCGCACCTGGCGCGTGTGTGCGCGCCTCCCCGAGAAGCTGAATGCCTGTCATCTGTGGCATGCGCTGGTCGGCGACGATGAGGGCCACAGGCTCGTCGCGAAGCGCCACCTCCGCGAGCACCTCCAGCGCGTCGGCGCCACTCGTCGTCTTCACGATGCGATAGCGGTCGCCGTACCTTCGGCGGAGGTCGCGCGTGATGGCGGCCGAGACCGACGGGTCGTCGTCGACCGTCACAATCGTCGCCCTGCCCATAGCTGCTCACCCCTCCAGTGGAGTATCCACCGACGAGGCGACGAACGCGAGGGGCCTCCGAATATCCCGAGTCGCGGCCCTAGTCCTTCGAGACCGGGACCTCGCTCACCGGGGTGATCGTGCTCGTGCACCGCTGGAACCCCGGCCACAGGAACCTGTGGACGGCATTCACGTCGTCGGCTTCCACAATGTAGAAGAGCGTGTGCTGTGCGTTCGCTCCGTAGCGCCCGATCAGGGTGACGCCGTCGACGCCCGCGTCGTACATCGAGTTGGAGCCGCCCTCGTCTCTGGGGCACAGCTCCGGACTGTGCACCTGCGTGATGTGGAAGAGCACTTGACCTCCTCTTGCAGCGTTGGACCTACGGGTCCATCGTGGCCCCCGTTGGCGGGCCTGTCACTTGTGCAGTTGGTCGGCGTAACGTGAGGCCGTGCCGCAAGCACTGTGGACCTACCCCCCATGTGGGGCGGACGTTCGCGAATTCCGGCGCACGACCTACCCCACGAGATGCGCTTCGCGGCGGTCGAACGAGCCGGCATGAGGCCCGGTCGAATGTGCGCGACCTGCGGCCATCCGATCGCGAGGTTTCTGTGGCAGGTTGTCGTATCGGTGGGATGCCGTTCGTGGTGAGGGTGGAAGGCGGTCATCGGGACCGCCGGGACTGAGGAGAAGTGGGATGACGCACTACCTGTTGACCGTGCACGGCCCGGCCGAGATGGACGAGTTCGGCAACTACGGCTCCAAGGAGGAGATGGAGGACGCGTTCGCCGCGACCGGCGCCTTCAATGACAAGCTTCACGCCGATGGCTACTGGGTCTTCGCCGGTGGGCTTCAGTCGGCATCGACCGCGACGGTCGTCGACGGCCAGGGTGAGACGCCGGTGATGACCGACGGCCCCTACCTCGAGACCAAGGAGGTCATCGGTGGTTTCTGGGTCATCGACGCGCCCGACCTCGATGTGGCGCTCAGGCTCGCGGCCGAAGGGTCCAAGGCGTGCCGGGGCAAGGTCGAGGTCCGTCCGTTCGACGGCCTCGCCTGAGCCGGTCCGATCGACGACTGATCGATGCAGGGCGGGACGGCAGCCGTTGAGCGGTTCTTCCGCGAGGAGTACGGCCGCCTGATCGCCTCGCTCGTCCGCCGATTCGGCGACATCGACATCGCCGAGGAGGCGGCGGGCGAGGCGCTCGTGGCCGCTGTGGAGAAGTGGCCGAAGTACGGCGTACCTCCCAATCCCGGCGGCTGGCTCACCACCACCGCGGGCAACCGCGCGATCGACCGGATCCGCCGTGAGAAGCAGCGCGACGCGAAGCACCAGGCGGCCCTCATGTACCACGACGACTCGCCCCACGAGCACACCGGACCGGTCGAGGATGACCGACTGCGACTGCTGTTCACCTGCTGCCACCCATCGCTAGCACCGGAGGCACGGATCGCGCTGACGCTCCGCCTCCTCGGAGGGCTGACCATGGCTGAGATCGCGCAGGCGTTCCTCGTGCCCGAGACCACGATGGCGCAGCGGATCACTCGGGCGAAGAAGAAGATCGCCGCGGCGAAGGTGCCCTACCGGGTGCCCGAGGCCGCTGACCTCCCGGAGCGGCTCGGCGGCGTACTGGCTGTGCTGTTCCTCGTCTTCAACGAGGGCTACCTCGCCACCGGCGACGGCGACCCCGTGCGCGCCGAGCTTACGGGCGAGGCCATCCGGCTGACACGGGTCCTCCGGCAGCTGCTCCCCGAGGAGCCGGAGGTGGCCGGCCTGCTCGCTCTGCTGCTGCTCACCGAGGCCCGGCGTGAGGCCCGCGTGCGGAATGGGCAGCTAGTTCCGCTGGGCGAGCAGGATCGCGCCGGCTGGGACCGCGGCATGATCGGCGAGGGGCACGACCTGGTCCGCGAGTGCCTCGCGGTCAACAGACCCGGCCGCTACCAGATACTCGCCGCGATCAACGCAGTACACACCGACGCCCCCACCGGGTCGGACACGGATTGGTCGCAGGTGGTCGCACTGTACGACCAGCTGACTCGGCTCGACCCGTCGCCGATCGTCGCACTCAACCGCGCGGTCGCGGTCGCGGAGCTGGACGGCCCGGAGGTCGCCCTCGCTCAGGTCGACGGGCTGCCGCTCACGGGCTACCACGCCTGGCACGTCGCCCGCGCCGACCTGCTCCGCAGGCTTGGCCGGACCGCCGAGGCGAAGGAGGCATACGTCGCCGCGATCGCCGCCACTCAGAACTCGGCCGAGCGCGCGTACCTGAGCAGGAAGCGCGGGGAGTTGGTCTGAGCGGTCCGATGGCGACCGTTGCCGCGGGAAGACATTCCCGAGGTGACCGACCTCGATGCGAAAGGCTGGGAACTAATCTTGGGTGGGGTGTCGTATCGACGCCGATGCGTTCGTGGAGAGGGTGAGTGGCAGCCGTCCGGGCTGCCGGTGAGCAGAGGAGCTCGAGATGGCGCTGTACCTGATCGCCTTCAACGACGAGTGGGTCCCCGACCTCACGTTGGAGGAGATACGCGAGAGGGGCAAGGCCGGCAGGGCAGTGTGCGACGAGATGACGCTCGCCGGTGTCTTCGTCTTCGGCGACGGTGGTCTGGACGCATCGACCGTCGTCTGCAGCGTTGACCCGAGCAGCGGCTCGCCCGTGTTCACGGACGGTCCGTACGTCGAGACCAAGGAGCATCTCGGCGGTTTCGCGGTCGTCGATGTGGCCGACGATGCGCAGGCACAGTACTGGGCCGGCAGGATCGCGGTCGCGGTCGGCTGGCCGCAGGAGGTGCACCGCTTCCCACATCGCGTAGGTCTGAGGACTGACACGCAGTCCGAGGTCCTGTCTTGACTGGGATGAGCTGAGCAGCGGCGCCTGAAACCTGCCCTCGTGTCGACGCCCGCAGCGTGGCGGCCGTTCGGCGCAAGGCCCTCAGCGCCTGACGTCCTCGACGCCGGCAGCGGGCCGGCCCCGCCAGGAGGGGGAAGCCTGCGCCCCGAGGCAGTGACGCGTGGCCGGCGTAGGGTCGGAACGTGGACGTGGATGCGGGTCCGGCGCGCCTTCGGGCGAGCGCTGAGGAGTGCCTCTGGCCGCTGGTCGAGACTTTCCTCGGCTCGCACGACGCGGCAGGTCTGGCCGTTGCAGTGGTTCGCGAGGGAGAGGTCGCCGCGCGTGGGTTCGGCGTACGTGACGTCGGCACCGGTGCGTCGGTCACAGCCGAGACGATGTTCCACCTGGCGTCGGTGTCCAAGCCGTTCGTCGCGACCGCGATCGTATCGCTGGCCACCGCGCGGGGCGACCACGAGCCGGTGCTCGATCTGGATGCTCCGATCGTCGACTGGATACCTGAGTTCAGGCTGGCCGATGATCGGGCCGGGGAGGTTACAGCGCGGGGTCTGCTGAGCCACTCGAGCGGTCTCCCGGACGTCGCGGACTACGGCTGGCATGATCCTCAGCTCGGCGACGACGCCCTTAGCGAGTTCGCGCGCAGCCTGTCGGACTGGCGGCTGCAAGCGGAGCCCGGCTCGGCGTACTCCTACTCCAATGCCGGGTTCGAGCTTCTCGGGCTGCTGCTGTCCAGGGTTACCGACACGACGTTCGAGAGCGCCGTCCGGCAGCAGGTACTGACCCCGCTCGGGATGCCGAACAGCACCTTCCTGCGCGACGAGGTTCCTGAACACCTGGCTGCCTCACCGCACGTGGGAATGCCGCTCACGGTGCCCGAGGGCGCCTATCCCTACACCAGGCGCCACGCCCCCAGCTCGACCCTGCACTCCAACCTGGTCGAGATGTGTCGGTGGATGGAGGCCCACCTCGAGCCGGCCGAGGTAACCGCTGAGCGCTCGGACGGGCAGTCGGCACGGCTGGACCCCCGGCTGCTCGACCTGATGTGGCAGCCAGTGATGCCGGTGGGCCACCCCCCATGGGAGGAAGCGGCGGCGCTCGGCTGGGCCGTGGGCAGCTACCGCGGGCTCCGAACGCTGAGCCACAGCGGTGCTGACCCCGGTTTCGGGTCGAAGCTCGTGCTGGTGCCCGGGCGGCGGACCGGGGTCGTCGTGCTGGCCAACTCCAACACCATTCCGTCCGGGCTCATCGCCGCGGCATCGCTCGACATCGCCCTGGCCGATCCCGACCTCTCGCTGACCTCCGGCATGGCGCCCGAGGGGCTGGGCGAGGGCGTGGCGGCGATGCGCGCATTGCTGCCTCCGGTCGTCGGCCTCGTCGCCGAGACGCTGACCACGTCAGGTCCGGACGCCGCAGCGGCGGTCTTCCACCGACTGGCCGCGGCCGAACCGGCCGAGTTCGACCTCGACGACGACGGGTTCACCGACGCCGTGTGGGGAGCGATCGAGCTGCACCGCACGAGCCTGGTCTGGCCCCTGCTGCGTGTGTGGACCGCGTTGCGTCCGGACTCATCCGCTGCGTGGACAATGACCGGCTGGGCGCATCAGGTCGACGGGAATCTCGACCTGGCGAGGAGCCTCCTCCAACACGCCCTGGACCTCGACCCCGAGAACGACGAGGCCGCACTGATCCTGAGCAACCTGCCATAGCCGCGCTGACCTTCTCGGTGGCCCGCTAAGGACCGTGCGCCCTCGAACGCCGGAGCACGAGCTCGGCGTCTGAGAGCTCACCGGTCTCGACGAACCCTAGCGAGCGATACAGCCGCAGTGCCGGCTCGTTGTCGGGGGCTACAGACAGCGCCGCCTGGTGGTACGGCGTACCCGACAGCGAAGGCTCCTGGTCCTCCCACAGGGCCAGCAGGCCCTCGACGGTTGCCCTGCCCAGGCCCCTGCCCTGGTGGCCGGCGTCGATGACGAGACCGCCGATCCAGTGGCTGTCGTCCTCCACATCAACCGCCCACATGACATGTCCGACCGCCGTACCCGCTTCGTCGAGCACCGCACAGGAGCGCCACAGGCCGTCGTACGCGGAGAGGCACAGGTAGTAGGTAACGTCGGCAACCCACCGCCGCTGGTGATCCGCCGCACGGACGCGGGCGATATCGCGCCAGTTGTCGGACGTGGCCGGTGCCAGCAAGACCATGTTGACCTCCCGAGGTCGCAGCCTACGGCGGGGCCGGGCTTCTGAGATCGATCCGGCGCCGAGCGGGCGCGGGCAGCCGCTTTGGGATCTCGGCGTTGGTCAGCCCCTGGGCGACGAGCTGGAGCAACTCCCGCGTCTCCCGATCTGGTCGGGCAGTTCAACGCGGTGTTCGTCTTCGAGGCCCTGCACGACATGGCGCGGCCCGTCGAGGTCCTCTCCGCGATCCGGGCCGCACTCGCGGACGGCGGGAGTGTCGTCATCATGGACGAGCGCGTCGGCGAGACGTTCCGTGCGCCCGCCGACGAGGTCGAGCGCTTCATGTATGCCGCGAGCGTCCTGCACTGCCTGCCGGCCGGGTTGGCAGACCAGCCCTCCGCTGCGACCGGCACCGTGATGCGCCCAGACACCCTCGGGCGCTACGCCTCCGACGCCGGATTCACTCGCGTCGACATCCTGCCTATCCACCACGACTTCTTCCGCTTCTACCGGCTCTGCGGATAGGAGTGGAGAAGGAGTATCCCGGGTTGGCGGCTGTGGTGCCGTGGATGTTTCTCCCCTAGCATCGCTCGAGTGTGGGTGGACGCTGCTCGACCAGCTGAGCCGACTCCCGCCGAGGTTCCGCTGCTGCTCGCCGTCGATGACAACGCCGACCTGCTGCGCGAGGTCGAGCAGGAGCTGCAGAGCCGGTACGTGCCCAACTACCGCGTCCGCTGTCTGGGCTCGGCCGATGAGGGTCGCGCCGCGCTGGAGGCGCTCGCCGCCGAGGGAGAGCAGGTCGCTCTGGTACTCGCGGGCGAGACGCTTGCCGACGCATCCGGCACGGGGCTGCTGGCGGAGGTGCGGCGCTCCTTCCCGCACGCGCAGCGGGTCCTGCTCATCGGGTGGGGTCGGCTCGCGGACCCGCACACTGGTGAGGCGATCTTCGAGGCGATCTCCCATGGGCGGATGGACCACTACCTGCTCCGGCCTTCACATCCGCCGGACGAGCAGTTCCACCAGGCGATCTCGAGCTTCCTGCTGGCGTGGGCCGAGGCGGGTCAGCGTGCCCCGTACACGGTCAATGTGATCGGACAAGCCTGGTCCGGTCGGGCGTACCAGCTGCGTGAGGTGCTCGGCCGTTGTGCCATCCCTCACCGGTTCCACCTGGCCGGCTCCGACGAAGCGCGCGCCATCCTGGTCGGCACGGACGCGCGGAGGTACCCGCTCATCGTCATGCCCGACGGGAACATCCTGGAGGACCCCAGCGACGCGGAGCTCGCCATGGCGTCGGGGACCACGGTCGACCCCGACGGGGACCAGTACGACCTCGTGATCGTTGGCGCTGGACCAGCCGGCCTCTCCGCAGGCGTCTACGGCGCCTCGGAAGGGTTGCGGACCCTGGTCATCGACTCGGGCGGCATCGGGGGACAGGCTACGTCGAGCTCCTCGATCCGCAACTATCTCGGCTTCCCCCGCGGAGTGAGCGGCGGGGAACTGGCCCGCGAGGCTTACCAACAGGCGTGGGTGTTTGGCGCCCAGTACGCACTGATGCAGCGGGTGACGGATCTGGCCCTGCAGAGCGACGGCATCGTGCTGACCCTCAGCAGCGGCGGCGTCGCGGTAGGTCGCGCGGTCGTCTTGGCGATGGGCGCCAGGTATCGCCGCCTGGGGGTCGAGCCACTCGAGGCGCTGCGTGGTGCCGGGGTGTTCTACGGCGCCGCGACGTCGGAGGCGCCGACCGTGTCTGGCGACGAGGTGTACGTCGTTGGCGGCGCGAACTCTGCGGGCCAGGCCGCCTTGCACCTGGCCCGTTACGCTCGACGCGTCACGCTCGTGGTGCGGGCTGCGAGACTCGAAGCAGGAATGTCGCATTACCTCGTCCGCCAGGTCGAGGCGACACCCAACATCGTTGTCCGCACGGGCACAGAGGTCGTCGACGGCGGTGGCGAAGGCTGGCTCGAGCACCTGACGTTGCGCGATCGGGGAAGTCGACACGAGGAGAAGGTTGACGCCGACGCCCTCTTCTTGATGATTGGCGCCAAGCCACACACGGACTGGCTGCCCCCGACCGTCGAGCGCGATCCCGCTGGCTTCGTCATGACCGGTGCGGACGTGAGTGGCCATGCCTTCGGGGAACGGGGTCGCCGCCCGATGGCGCTGGAATCCAGCATCCCGGGAGTCTTCGCAGCAGGAGACGTGCGACACGGCTCCGTCAAGCGCGTGGCGTCAGCGGTCGGAGAGGGCTCGATCGCGATCCAGCTCGTCCATCGCCTGGTGACAACCTGAGACACCAAGCGCTCCGCGTGCGCCATTGGCGTACCGCAGCCCTCGGACCTGGCCTAGCCTTGACATCGCACGGAGGCTGACATGGAGATTCACGTGCTGCTGCGGCAGTTGGTCGCGACGGTCGGGCTGGGAGTGCTGAGTGAACCCGACGATTTCGAGGCCGCTCTCGATGACTACCTCCCTGATGATGCGGCCT
Organism: uncultured Actinomycetota bacterium; assembly: GCA_963830495.1. Lineage (GTDB taxonomy): Bacteria > Actinomycetota > Actinomycetes > Propionibacteriales > Nocardioidaceae > CAWHMS01. The sequence continues at coordinate 1,031,432 of CAWHMS010000002.1, forward strand.
CGCCCGGCGAGCTCAACCTCGTCGTGGACGCAGTGCGGCTGGGTGCATACAAGCATCTGATGCGCCTCGTGGACGATGGGGCAGCTCCGGCCGATGCCGTCACCGAAGCGGGGCTGCGCTTGGCGAATGTGAGGGGCAGCACTGACCTGCATGGGGCCTCGTGGGCATGTGCCCTCCTGGGTTACGCAGCGGGCGTCGTACCAGAGGCAGAGGTACGGCGCCGCGCGACCCTCGCGACCCAGCAGGCCCTGAGACCTGATGACGCTGCCAGCCAAGGCGCGTCCCCCGACGTCACCACTCCGAGAGCGCACAGCACCGGCGTAGAACGCGGAATCGCAGCCACGACGGCCCGTGACCCGACGAGCCCAGACTCAGATCGCCAGGATCCCGGCACCCCGCCCCACGTCGCGACCAGCGGAAGCGATCAAGAACAGATCTCATCCGGGCAAGAGCCAGGACGTCGGAGTCGGACCACATCATCGCGACGTGCCGCGAGTTACGCCTTGGCCATGGTTGCTATCACGCTGCTGACCATTCTTGTGGTCGACTCCTACGGGGATCGCCAACGCGGCGAGGCCATTGACGCCAGTCCCGACGACCAGCCGACAGCCACGGCGGCTCAGAGCGGTCTGCAGGCCACCATGGTCTTCGTCCCCGACTTCGAACCACTCACTCCGTCGGTCTTCATGATGCCGGACGGCGAGACGACGCCTCCCAACCTGCCTGACGACCGTCGAGCTTCGCCGGCCATCACCTCGACAGGATCCACCCGGTACAACGCATGGCACGAGCGGAACGGGGGTATCCCCCTCGATCACCAGACGGTACGTCTTGTCCTAGCAGGCAGCGGCGCTGGCCCGGTTGTCGTCACCCGGATTCAACCAGTCGTCCTCCAAAGGGAACGGCCAGTCAAGGGTTGGATGTTCCTTCCCGAGGTCGGTTCCGGGATCCTCGTTCGTTATGCGGAAGCGAGTCTGGACTGTCCCGAGCGTCCAGCCACCTTCTTTGTCCCCGACCCTCAGACCGGTGAGCTGATGAGTCGCACGAGCCGAGTCGACCTGGAGGTCTCCCGCACCGAGGTGGAAGAGGTGGAGCTGACCGTGTACACCACCAGCTCCTACGTGCGGTGGGGTCTGAGGATTTCGTATGTGATCCCTGGGGACGGGAGTCAGACGATGCAGCTTTCTGATCGCCGCATGCGGGTCACGGGTTTCAGGTCCGGCAGCATACGCACGTACACCTACTTCCCGTCCGAGTTGGGGACTGGTCGTCCCGGGCGCACTGGGCTGACGCGCACCCCCCAATATGACTTGACCACGCAGGATGCGCGCGACCTCGCCAGACACTCTCGCAAGCTCTGCACATAGGTGGTTGATAGTCCGACCGCGTCTGCGCCGCTTCCCCGCTCAGTAGGCGAGCAGCTCCTCGCGGGTGAGGTCGCCCAGTCCCATCGTCGCCATCGTCCGGGCCCCCTCGGCGACGAAGTCCCGGGCCAGAACGACCGAGGCGATGCGGACGACCGCGTCCATCGTCGGCGTCGGCACCCGCAGAGCACGGGCCAAGTCGGTGAGGAAGACCATCGAGTAGCCGACGTCCTCGGTGAGGTAACGGTTGTCGAGTTGGCTCTGGGCTTTGATGCCGAGGAAGCCAGGTGCCTTCGAGTAGCCGGTCGTGTAGTTGGCCTCGGTCATGTACCCCTGCCGGACCCCCGCCTCAGGCTCGGAAAGGATCGATGCGCCGAGTGTTGAGGCGATCTCGAGACGCTCCTCGTCGACCGCCTCGATGAGACGACCCGACGCCGCAGTGACCCCCTCCTCGTAGAACTTGAAGTCGCCTCCGGTGCGCTCGATGAGCGCAGCGTTGAGGAGGGTCACCGCCGGATGGATCACCGGGTTGCCGTTCTGCAAGGTGGTCTGGAAGACGGTCGCCGCCTCCTCGGTGTGCGGCCACACCAGTCGCAGGGTGTCCAGGAGTCGCGGGGTGCCGGTGCGCGGCGCAGCGGCCGCGAACAGCCCCGTGTCGAAGCGGTGGAAGACATGCACGCCTCCGTCATCGGTGGCCCGCACGGCGTACGGCAGCGTGCTGGTCTCCCCAACGAGGACGCTCTCGTCGTACAGCTCGAGCCCGGCGGCACGCTTGAAGGCAAGGCTGCCGACGCAAGAGCCGGGGCACACGACAACCGTCATTCCTTCCCGGAGGTGTGGTCGCGCAAGCGACGCGAGCGACTCGGTGGCGTAGGCGGGGCTGACGACGAAGACCAGTTCCGCCTGGTCGAGAGCCTCCTCGGGGTCGGTCGTAGCAGCCGCGACGGGAGCGAAACCGCTGAGGACTCCCGCAGCGTTGATGCCGCCGCGATCCCTGACCGGCTCGATGCTGCGGGCGTAATCCGGGTGGGAGTGCAGTCGGACCTCGTGGCCGTGCTGCGCCCACTCGAACGCGATCGCCAGCCCACCGTTGCCAGCACCCATCACCGTGACCCGCATGTGGCTCCTCCCAACCTCAAACGCCTGGCCCCGTTGCTTCATCGTGTCCGAGCCGGGCTGCCGCCGCATCCCGACCCGGGAGCCGGCCGCGCGCCTCCGAGACGCCGGCGCGGCTGATCACTACTGGAGGGCTACTTCTCTCGTGCGTACCAGGTCCCTCCGGGGCCGATGTAGCTGAACCCTTCGCCCCAGACGGCGATGGCCTTGTCGCGGTTCGTGATCGCGATCTCGCCATAGTCGCCGTAGATCTCCCGGAACCCGTTCCGGCCGACATACCCAGGACCGGAGGATGCGTCGCTGAGTCTCACCGCCGGACCCCACGTCGTACCGCCGTCGCCGGAGCTGCGGAACCTGACGTTCCACGCGTCGGGGTTGCCGCCGCCGGAAGTCTGCATGAACCAGAGCCGGGCCTCGCCGTCGCTGGTGAGGTCGACGCGCGGACCGGTTGCGTTCTCACCCAGCTTGGACAGGGCCACCCGGTTGCTCCAGGTGCGGCCGGCGTCGTCGGATGTGCGCACGTACACCCGCTGTGGGCCGCCGGCGAAGGTCGCACCCTCGTAGGCGAAGACCAGGTGACGTCCTGAGTCGTTGGCAACACTGGTCTGGCCGGCGTAGTAGTCGTCCGAACACCCGTCGGCCACGCACGGCTCGCCGAGGGCCACCTTGTCCACGACCACGTCGCGCCAGCTGCGCCCTTGGTCCCGTGAGATCACCGCGTGGTGCCAGACGCGTCCTTCGACACTCTGACCCGGTCCCGAGTAGCTGAGACTGCTCTCGGAGAACACCACCGTGCCGTCGGACAGACTCGTGGCGTCGTAGGCGAAGTAGTACCGCTTCGAGTCCGACAGCTTCTGCTGTGACCAGGTCTCGCCGTAGTCATGTGAGATTCCGACGTACAGATCGCCGCCCTGCGGCCCGTTCCACGAAACATACACGTGCCGACCGTTGGCGCTGCTGGTGATCTCCGGCTTGTCGGTCCAGGCCACGTTTCCGTACACGCGGACCGGGTCGGTCCAGGTCCTGCCGTGGTTCTCGGACTTGATGAAGGCGGTCGAGAACGCTCCATGCCGGTCGGCGTTCAAGAAGACCGAGTACACGGCGCCGGTGTTGGGCACCACTTCGATCGTCGGGTCGTACTGCGCCCCGGCGCCACGGCAGACGCACAACGGGCGTTGGGGATCCCATGTCCTTCCGCCGTCCGCGGAGACGGTCAGTGGGAGGTACGGCGTCGGGCAGTGCTTGGGACACGTCTTGGGCTCGCCGTAGCGGGTCGTGAGCAGATAGACGTACGGCGCGCGCGGGTCGGCGGCGATCGCCGGCTCCCAGTCGTCGGTGCCAGGATTGAGCAGGCGCTGACCGGTCCAGCCGGGTGCCGGGTCGCTGACGACTCGGATGCCTGCTCCGATGTCGCCGCGGGCGGCTGCCGACTCGAACGCCTCCAGGCGTTCCTGGGTGAGCTCAGATTCTTCCTCGCTCTCGTTCTCACCCCCGCGGTCGGCAGCCTCGTCCTCCTCGCCCGCGTCGTCAGGTTGCGCATCCGCGGCAGTCCGCTCCGTCGACGAGCTCACGTCGTCTACAGACGGCTCGGATGCGTCGCCGGTGCAGCCAGCGACCAGTACAACGACGGCAACGACTACGGCCGCGGCGAGCTTGCTCCATGAGGTCATCACGCACTCCGATCGCCTGTTCAAAGGCTAACCCTGTTCACCTGTCAGAACCTGGTGGCGTCATAGCGCAACTGGCCTCTGACAAGTCGCGGGCGCCGAGCTTGTGCGGTCTTTGTCCCGTCGGAGCGACTCACGCCGGACAACCAGCACCGGACTTCAGTTATGGCTGAACGTCTTCACCACCGTGGCGGAGAAGGTTCAGCCACAGGAGCCAGGGGCGGCGGCTGCGAGATGCTGCGACTCCCGAACCGCAGGCCGTGGTGTACGCCGCCTCTAGACTTCCGCTTCCGCCCCATTACAATGCGTATTGTGCCGCAGATGAGGATTCGTGAGGCAGCGCTCTACCTCGGCGTCAGCGACGACACGGTGCGCCGGTGGATCGACAACGGCATCCTGACCGCCACGGTCGACCGGTCACGCCGGAAGGTCGTCGACGGCTACGAGGTGGCGCTGGTGGCGCGCAACCACGCCTCCGTCCCGGCGCTGCCCGGTGGGATCGCCAGCTCGGCCCGGAACCGGTTCGTCGGGCTGGTCACCGACATCCAGATGGACGCCGTCATGGCCCAGGTGGAGCTGCAGTGTGGCCCGTTTCGCGTCGTGTCCCTGATGAGCAGTGAGGCGGCCCGTGAGCTGGGACTGGAGCTCGGGTCCGTGGCCCTGGCGGTCATCAAATCCACGACGGTGATCGTCGAAACGGTTGGTGGCGAGACATGACGCGTTGGCTGACGACGGCGGCGGTGATCCTGCTGGTGGCTGGCGTGGCTTCGTGCGGCGGCGACGACTCCGGCGATGACGGAACCGGAGGCTCGACGACGCTGACCGTGTACGCCGCTTCATCACTGACCTCGACCTTCGAGAAGCTCGCTGCCGACTTCGAAGCAGACCACGACGGCGTCACTGTCGAGTTCAACTTCGCCGGCTCCTCCGATCTGGTGGCCCAGATCCAACAGGGTGCACCGGCGGACGTGATCGCCACCGCCGACACCGCCAACATGGACAAGCTGGTGGCCGACGAACTGGAGGGATCCGAACCCGTCGACTTCGCGAGCAACGTACTCGAGATCGCGGTGCCGCCCGACAATCCGGCAGGGGTGCAAGGCCTGCAGGACCTTGCAGAGCCCGGGCTGAACCTGGTGATCTGTGCACCCGAGGTCCCGTGTGGGGCGGCGGCCCAGGGGGTCGCTGACGTGGCCGGGGTCGAGCTCGACCCGGTGAGTGAAGAGCAGTCGGTGACCGACGTACTGAACAAGGTCACGACCGGTGAGGCGGACGCCGGCCTCGTCTACGTCACCGACGTCATCGCCGCCGGAGACTCCGTCGAAGGCATCAGCTTCCCCGAGTCCGCCGACGTGGTGAACGTCTACCCGATCGCCACCGTCGGCGACAGTGACGCGGCCGATCTGGCGCAGGAGTTCGTCGACCTGGTGCTGAGCGATACCGGTCGAGCGGCCCTGGAGGACGCCGGGTTCGGCCGGCCCTGACGTGCCATCATCTGCATCGTCCCGACACGTCGGAGTGCCGGCTTGGCTGTTCCTCCCTGCTGCGGCTGGAGCCGTCTTCGTGCTGTTGCCGCTGGCCGCCGTGGTCAGCCGCGTCAACTGGTCGGAGTTCCCGAGCCTGATCGCCTCCGACTCGTCGGTCGACGCGCTGCTCCTGAGCCTGCGCACCTCCAGTGTCGCCACGCTGCTCTGTGTGATCCTCGGGGTGCCGATGGCTGTCGTGCTGGCGCGCACCGAGTTCCGCGGCAAAGGTCTGCTCCGTTCCCTAGTGCTGCTGCCGCTGGTGCTGCCACCTGTCGTCGGTGGCATCGCCTTGCTCTACACCTTCGGACGACGCGGGCTGCTCGGCGAGTCCCTCGAGGTGCTGGGCATTCAGGTGGCCTTCTCGACGACCGCAGTCGTCATCGCGCAGACCTTTGTGGCGCTCCCCTTCCTCGTGATCAGCCTGGAGGGCGCGCTGCGCACCGCCGGGCAGAAGTACGAGGTGATCGCGGCCTCGCTCGGCGCCAGCCCGACGACCGCTTTTCGCCGGGTGACGATTCCGTTGGTGTTGCCGGGCCTGGTCTCTGGGGCGGTGCTGTCCTTCGCCCGGGCGTTGGGTGAGTTCGGCGCCACGATCACTTTCGCCGGCAGCCTGCAGGGAGTCACCCGCACGCTCCCGCTGGAGATCTACCTGCAGCGGGAGACCGATGCGGACGCCGCGGTGGCACTGTCACTGCTGCTGGTCATCGTCGCGGTGCTGGTGATCGGGTTCGCGCGGCAAGGTCGGGGCAGCGTATGACGCTCGAGTTCAGCGCCTTCATACCCGAGCGGGGGCTCGATGTCTCATTCCGAATGGGCGACGGAGAGGTGGTTGGACTCCTGGGCCCCAACGGAGCCGGCAAGTCCAGCATCCTGGATGTGACGGCCGGACTGCTCCGACCACGCTCCGGACGAGTCATCCTCGACGGCCGGACGCTCACCGCGGTCGAGGGCGGCTCCATGAAGGCTTGGGTGCCGCCGCACAGGCGTAAGGTGGCGCTCTTGGCACAGGATCCGTTGCTGTTCCCGCACCTGTCGGTGCTCGACAACGTCGCCTTCGGCCCGCGAAGTCACGGCTCAACCCGCCGGACAGCACGGGATGCCGCTCAGCGGTGGCTACACCAGGTCAACGCTGAGGAGTTCGCCGACCGGCGGCCCTCACAGCTCTCCGGGGGCCAGGCGCAGCGGATCGCGGTTGCCCGCGCCCTCGCAGCCGAGCCACACCTACTCCTGCTCGACGAGCCCATGGCAGCACTCGACGTGGCAGTGACTCCGGTACTACGACAAACCCTTCGCCGCGTGCTGGCAGGGCGCGCCGCCATCGTGGTGACCCACAGCGCCTTGGACGCACTCCTGCTCACCGATCGGGTCATCGTCATCGACGATGGCGTCATCGTCGAGACGGGCCCCAGCGTCGACGTATTCGCCCAGCCCCGCAGTGCATTCGCAGCCCAGATCGCCGGCCTCAACATGATCCGCGGATCATGGCTGGAAGGCGCGGTCCGCACCCGCTCGGGGCTGCGTATCGAAGGCCAGGTGGCCGGCCCGCGCCCGGCGGACCACAGTCCCGTCGTCGCAGTGTTCCGCCCGAACGCGGTGTCGATCTTCGACACGGCGCCGGGCGGCAGTCCACGCAACTCGTTTGCCGTCACTGTCAGCCACCTCGAACCGCACGGAGACCAGGTCCGCGTCCACGCCGATGTCCTCAGCGCTGACATCACGACGCTCGCCGCCGCAGAGCTGGACCTGGCGCCTGGTGCCCGGGTGCGCTTCGTCGTGAAGGCGACCGAGGTTGCGGTCTATGGCATCTGACTTGCGCGGCGTGGGGCCTCGCCTTCGTGTCGCAACCACGATCTTGCGATGCTCGCGGTGATTGGCGGTGCGGATACCCCAGATTGTTGAACAGAGCCGAGCGGAAGGCGTCGGACCGGTCCTACGCTGAAGGTGTACGGCGTTCAGAACAGCTGACGGCGGAAGACGTCGTCGAATCCGTTGTCGTCTTCTGCCGTGAGCTGGTCTGCGGACGACGTGAACCCGACATAGCGGCCGTCAGCGCTGATCGATGGATGGGTACTGAAGCCGTTTGGGCTGGTGCCGAGCACGGAGACACTGACCAGGGTCGTCGTGCCGTCGACAACATCACGCACGAACACGTCAGGCTGGCCGTTCCGGTCGTCCGAGGTCAGCCCGGTGAAGTCCGAGCTGAAGGTCACGGACTTGCCCCTCCGGCTCACACCCATCCGTACGGTGTGGAATCCGCCGAAGCCTGAGACCTCCTCTTCTTCCGAGGTGATGCTGACCCGCACTGTCTTCCCGGCGACGACGTCTCGCCTGAAGACATCCGGCTCGCCATTGGTGTCGCGGCTTACCAGATCGCCAGCTTCGTCGTGGAAGACCACGTAGCGACCTCGCGCGCTGATCGCCGGCGGGCCGAACAGGGCGCCGGCATCGGCGGCGCCACCGAATCGGTCCGGGGACACAAGGATGGTGCGCTCTCGGTCGAGGCTACGGCGGAACACGTCGGTGAACCCGTTGCCATCTCGAGGGACCAGGTCATCCGCAGAGGACAGGAACGCGACGTAGTCGCCGTTCGCGCTGATCGTCGGCCCGAAGCTGCTGCCATCGGAGGCGCCGCCGCTCGGCGTGACGTTCACCTTCGCGGTCGTCTCGGCCACCACATCGCGTACGTAGACGTCGGTCTGCGCGGGTGCGGATCCTCCCGACACCTGGAAAGCCACCATCGTGCCGTCGTAGCTCACCGACGACAGGCCCACCTGCCGGGTGGGATCGCCCGACGGGATGCCCAGGCTGACGCGGATGGTCCGGTCCCTCCTGACGTCGTACCGAAAGATGTCCGGGACGCCGTTGTTGTCGTTTGCAACAAGGTCAGACGCGTCGGAAGTGAAGGTGACATAGCGGCCGTTCGCGCTCACCGCGGGTTCTCCACTCGCTGCATTGGGGTCGCCACCGCCCGTGTCCACGCTCACTCGCTCGGTCACATCTGCATCGAGGATGCGCATGAAGACGTCACTCGACCCATTTGCGTCCCCGTCGACGATCTCGTCAGAGAACGACTGAAAGGCGATCCGGCTCCCGTCGCCGCTGATCGACGGAGCGATGCTGGCGTCCCCGACCGTCTGGCCGTTCGGGTCCACGCTCACGAGCACAGTCGTCTCGGCCGCCACGGCGGGCCATCCGACGCCCAGTGGTACGGCGCTGACCAACACGAGGCTCGCGGCCATTGCGATATGACACCTTGCGCGCATTGCTCCGCCCTCCACCACACATGAGACAACCCGGATCAGCCCCCTTATGGGAGTACTCGCAAGAAGACACCAACGCAAGGACTTTGCACACGTGGACATCAACCAACTGAATGACTTCCAGATGTGCTGACAGGGGTGGTTTCCTGCCAGCAACTAGCCTGGATCCATGTCGGGAACCTTCGCGGCAAGCCTCGTGGGCGTCGTCGCGCTGGCGCTGGTTCTTCGTGTCAGCCTGCCACGGCTTCCGCTGGCCTCCGTCGCGAGACGCTTGTCGCTCCTCGATGCGCTGATCGTCGTGATCGGCGTGCTGGGTTTGGTGCTCCACTGCGGTGCAATGTTCTACGCCGACCTGTTCAGCCATCTGCCGCTCTCGGAAGGGCTGATCTCCAGGGTTCGCTCGATGGGCACGTCGAGCGTGATCCTGTATGTGATTCCCGCCGGCTTGGTGTTGCTCGGGCTACGCCGTCAGCACCCCGCCGGGTTGCTACTCCTCGCGATCGCGCTTCTCGCAGTGGGGGTCACGATGTACGACGGAAGCGCGCTGCGGACTCACCTCGGCGCGATCTTCGTTTCGGTGACTGTGCTGTCGGGACTGGTTGCCACGTCAGTACTAGCTCCCCGGCGGGTCGGCAGCAGTCACTAACGCTGATGCCGTCGAGCCGGTCGAGGAGTCCGCTGACCCCGCGCGCCGATTCCGAGATCAGCGCGCGGGGCGTCCAGCAGCGAGACGGCTCAGGGCTGCCTCATGCGCAGCGCGAGATCCGCACCGAGAACTTTCCCAAGGAGCCGTAGTCGGAGTACCCAGTGGCCGGGGTGAGCGTCCCCACGCCGTCGACCGTCAGGTAGTAGGTCCCGGCGGGGAGCGAGCGGCTGACTCTTGCGTCCAACCCAGTTGCCTGGTCGAACGACGCCTCACCGGACAGCGGGTTGTTCGAGTTCAGAGGCGCCTGGCCGGCGTTGTGCAGACGCAGCCGGATGTCCAGGTTCGGGCTGTTCTCGAACGGCTTGGCGGTGATCGTCGTCGCTCCGTCACAGCTGCGCCGGAAGGAGAACACGTCGACGTCGGTGCGCCGCTCGATGAATCCGGCTCCGGTCCGGGCCGTGCCCATGGCCGTTGCCGTCGCGAAGCTGGACCCGTGGTCGTCCGGACGTAGCGGCAGGCCGAAGCTCTGCATGACCGCGAAGTCGTCCTGGGTGTTGTTCGCGTCGGCGTACTCACCGCTGCTCCACTGGACGAGAGGCTCGTAGTAGCCGACGCCCATGATCGGTGCCCAGTTGTGGTGTCCGGTGTAGTAGCCCACGGTCGAGGTGCCGTCGTGGAACAGCCCGAGGTTGTGGCCGGCCTCGTGGCTGGCTGCCTCAGCTATGTACTTGTCCACGTTGGACAGCAGTTGCGGGAACACCCAAGCGGGGTGGTAGTAGCTCGACCCTATTGCGTTGTAGACGCCCACGAAGGCCACTCCGCCACAGGCGTTGCCGCAGATGCGGGTCGCGGCATCGGTGCTCGGCGTGACGAGGACGCGCGTGCCGAACTGCGTGTCGGCTGCACTTGACCGGTCGAGTGCCGAGATGCCGGGGTCCTGGGTGGTCACGTCCACCTCGAACGGCCGGAAGTCCTCGGCGACCCGCTGGAAGATGCTCTGGATGGTGTCGTGCTCGACTTGGCTCCAGGTGGCCGGGTTGCCGTTCAGGTCGAACGCCGGCTGCGAGCTGGTCGGAATCGTGTACGAGTCGTTCCATGCCGTGCCCGAGACCGCACCTCCGTCGAAGTCGAGGAAGATCGTGCGCTCCGCGCCGGGTCGACTGTGCAGGGCAAACGTGTTGCTGTTGGGGAAGGGGCCGGCTTCCGGCGTCGGAGTACCTTCAGCGGACTGCGTCGGAAGTGGCTCTTTGACATGCAGCGTGCCGGTGGGGTCGACCCACAGCGAGGAGTCCGTGCGCAGTAGCTTCGCCAGCTCGGCGGCAGTCTTGTCGTACCGCTGGGCCACGTCGTCGAGGTCGTTGCCGAGTGCTCTTACCGCAGCTCCGCCCGAGACGTTGCGGTCGAGGATGCGTTCCGGGTCCGGAGAGCTTTCGTTGGCGGACGCTCCCGCCGTGGCTGCCGACGCTCCCATGAGAGCGGAAGCGGCGCCGAGGATCGCGATTGCGAGTAGTGGTCGTAGGTTCATGAGATGCCTCCCAGGGTGTTACAGGGTGGTATGAGTGCCTGCACTGGGAGGAGAGGCGTGACCCGCCGTAGATACCCTCGATCTGCAACGCAACTGCTCGTTGGCCGCGAGCAGCGGTCGCGACAGATCAGACCGGGAGCTCAGGTGGTGACCGCATCGCGCAGCTGGTCCAGCATGGCCTGCTCGCCCTCGCTCACCTGCTGAGCGCCGAAGCCCACGAAGCCGCCTTCCTTGGCGGCGTCAGCGGCGGCCTGCGCCGCAGCGAGCAGCCATCGCCCGAACGCTGCCGACTCCTCTGGAGTGGCCCGCGCTGCGACGATCGCCTGCACGGAGCGCAGCTCCTCGAGCACCTGCCTGCCCGGCACCTCGCCCTTGTCCGGCTTGTAGCCCTTGAGCGGGTTCTGCTTTGCCTGGGTCTTCGCCTGGATGTCCAACGCCACCTCGGTCAGCAGCTGTTCACGGCTGGGCGGGTTAGTGGCCGACTTGATCGTCGCCATGGACTCCTTGGCCGCCTCGATGGGGCCGCCCGGGTCGGCCAGTGATATCGCGAGACCGGCGACGAACGGCGCTCGCACTATCCGGGTCCACTGGTCTTCAGGGAAGTCGCTCTTCGTCGTCACGGAATGCCCTCTCGGCTCAGGATGCGTAGGTGAAGGGAGAAAGGTGGTGCCTCCGCCAGTGTTCACCGTCGCAAGGCGGTTGTCACTCCCGCCTGGTGAGCCAACGGATGTGCCGCCAAGCTGGACAGAGGGCCGCACGCAAGGCCCCGACGATGGCTCAGATCTTACGGATCCGTGACCAAGTCGTACGGGTACACCAAGCCTGGCGGGTGCGGATTACGGTGCAGAGATGCCGCAGAGCGACCCCCACAGAACCGAGCCGGCCGCCATCGACGTACTGCTGGAGGAGTCCCGCCAGGGACTGGAGCAAGTCGACCCTGACGATCTCGCTGCCGAGGTCGCTGGTGGGGCGATCGTCGTCGACATTCGACCGGTCGAGCAAAGGCAGCGCGACGGTGAAATGCCCGGCGCGATCGTGGTCGACAGGAATGTGCTCGAGTGGCGGCTCGACCCGACCTGTCGATTCCACATCCCATCGGTTACCGGGCCTGACTCCCGCGTCATCCTCGTCTGCAACGAGGGCTACAGCACCAGCCTCGCCGCCGCAACCTTGCAGCGGCTCGGCCTTCATAACGCCACCGACCTCCGTGGTGGCTTTCAAGCCTGGCTGGCGAGCAGCGCGTGCGTACGATGAGGTCCAGTCAAAGGGCCAGCACGCCCTGACGATCGCTCCCGCGCGGCGAGGTGAGTCGGCCCGCGCAGCATTGTTGACGTCGGACGGCTAGGAGATGCGATGATCCGCTCCGCATCGGACGTTGGCCGTCTCGGCACCATCGTCGGTATCTGGGCGCACCCCGACGACGAGGCCTACCTGTCGGCGGGGCTGATGGCGATCGCCCGAGACGCCGGCCAGCGCGTGGTCTGCGTTACCGCGACGCGAGGCGAGCGGGGTACGCCGGATCCGGTGGCCTGGCCGCCCGATCGCCTGGCGAAGGTGCGAACCGCCGAGATGGCTGCCTGCCTGGACGTTCTCGGTGTCGAGGAGCACCTGTGGCTCGACTACGTCGATGGGGGCTGCGCCGCACTCGACCACGGAGGCCCAGTCGACCGAGTGGCTGAGGTCATCGATGACGTCATGCCGGACACCGTGCTCACGTTCGGACCCGACGGCATCACTGGCCACGCCGATCACCGGGCCGTGGGCGCATGGGCAGCGGCTGCGGTCGACAGAGTGGCGCCCGGGACCCGAGTTCTTCATGCGACCGTGGGTGAGGAGTGGCTGCGGCGGTGGAGGCGCCTCAACGCCGAGCTCGGGATCTACGAGCCGGGCTATCCGGTGTCAACCCCCGACCAGGCGCTGGCCGTCAACCTCCATCTCGATGATCGGACGGCGAGCCGCAAGGCGCAGGCCCTGGCGACCCAAGAGAGCCAGACCGCGCCGCTCATCGAGCTGATGGGCATCGAGCGCTACACGGCCTGGATGGCCACCGAGGCCTACGTCGAGCGACCGGGCTGAGTGCCAGCCGACGCGGCGCCGATAGTCGGCGAACCTCTTGCCAACGAGTAAGCCCGCGGGATACCAGTTGGCCGACATCGTGCAGTACCTTGCGCGGTCGGACAAGGGCGACGAGCACCCTGGCGACGCAGCCGCCGCGGCTGTTGACTGACCGCGGGTGCCGAGCTCCGGCGCAGGCAGGGTGCCGCGGGCCACGACGCCCGGAGGCGCCACGGTGGGGTGCGGTTGCGGATCCGATCGACTGAGGTTGCTGCCGCCCCGTGGCTGTTCTAGGTTGGGACAGGTTTGTGACCTGCACCACCCCAGCAGGTCCGGAAAGGACGGGGGACACCCGTGCACCCACAGTTCACCAGGCGTACCAGGAACCGGGCGGTCGTCGCGCTGGCAGCGTTCGCAGTCGGCGCAGCCTCACTCGGCGTGTCCGCTGCCTCCGCTGGCAACGACGGCAGCCGGGACGAGAACATCCAGCGCGCGGAGCGCGACGGGAAGGTCCAGCTCGTCAAGGTGCTTGCGCCCACTGCTGCCAAGCGCAGCGAGGTGGCCTCGCTCGGCCTCGACGTCACCGAGTCGGCCGACGCGCGAGGCATCGACGTCGTGCTGTACGGCGAGAAGGACGCCCAGGTCCTGCGGCAGGCGGGCTTCAGCTGGCGGGTCAAGGTCGACGACATGGTCGCCCTGAGGCGTGCCAACGCCGCCAAGGACCGCGCATATGCCGCGGAGGTGGCGGCATCGCCACTGCCCAGCGGCCAGGACCACTACCGGACGCTCGCCGACTACAACAGCGAGATGCAGGCGCTGGCGGCGGCGCACCCGCGCATGGTGAAGCTGATCACGCTCAAGAACACGTCGGTCGAGGGACGCGACGTCTATGGCATCGAGCTCACCCGCAACGTCGCCAACATCGACGACGGCAAGCCGGTCTTCCTCATGATGGGCGCCCACCACGCGCGCGAGTGGCCGAGCAGCGAGCACACCATCGAGTTCGCCTACGACCTGCTGAACAACTACGGCAGCGACGGGCGTGCGACCAAGATCGTCGACAAGGGCCGCACCATCTTCGTGCCCGTCGTCAACCCGGACGGCTTCGAGATCTCCCGGTCGGCGCCGCCGCTCGGTGACTTCTCGCTCTTCGACTACGAGATGAAGCGCAAGAACTGCGACATCTCCGTCAACACACCAGCGATCTACACGACCGGCACCTGCGCCGACAACCCGGCGGGGCGGCTGCGCGGCACCGACCCCAACCGCAACTACCCGGGCTTCTGGGGCGGGCCTGGCGCGAGCGCTAGCTGGTCCTCCGACACCTATCGCGGTGACGGGCCCGGCAGCGAGCCGGAGGTGGACAACATCAGGTCGCTGATCTCCGAGCGCCAGGTGACGGGTCTGATCACCAACCACACGTTCAGCAACCTGGTGCTGCGGCCGCCTGCGATCTACGACACCGGACTCTCGCCGGACGAGGCACAGTACAAGGCGCTCGGCGCGATGATGACCGACGCCAACAACTATGCCAACTGGGCGTCGTACCAGCTCTACGACACCTCGGGCTCGACCGAGGACTGGTCGTACTGGAACACCGGCGGCTACGGCTTCACCTTCGAGATCGGTGACGAGGGCTTCCACCCCACCTACGAGAATGCAGTGGTGGCCGAGTACCTGGGGCTCGACCCGGCCGCGGGTGCCGGACAAGGAGGCAACCGGGAGGCGTACTACCGCTTCGCGACCGCCAACCTCGACGCGGCGTACCACTCCACCATCACTGGCAAGGCGCCGGCTGGTCGCGAGCTGACCGTCTACAAGCAGTTCACCTCGGAGACCTCGCCGGTCATCGTGAGCGACGCCGACCCGAGTGTCACCACCGACCCGATCGAGTACACCGACGTGCTCACGTCGTCGCTCGACACGACCGGGGGACGCTTCTCCTGGGCGGTCAACCCGTCGACCCGGCCGATCGTGGCGGGTCGCAGCGGGCGGGACGCCCTTGCCCCGGCCCAGCCTGGGGTTCCGCTGGTCAACCCGGCAGGAGTTCCCGCCGAGGGTGCCAGCGAGTACGCCACCTTCGAGATCACCGGGCTGCCGCAGTACGACAACGGCAAGGCGGAGGTCATCGTCTCCTGGCCGGGAGCATCCGGTGACGCCGCACTCGACTGGGACGTGTACGTCTACAACGCCGACGGCGACCTGGTCGCCCAGGCCGCCTCACTGGCCAATCCCGAGGTGGCCGCGCTGATCGACCCGGTGCCGGGCGAGTACACGGTCGAGGTCAACAACTACGCGGGAGGCACCGCGGCCACCGACTGGTCTGGCGAGGTCCGCTTCGAGCAGCCGCTGCCCGAGATCGTCACCGGCATCAAGGAGGCCTGGATGCTGAGTTGCACCAAGGCAAACGGTGACGTGGTCGCGACTCGCGAGGTCATCGTCGACCGCGGCGAGACGGCGTACGTCGGCAACGCCTGCAGGCCGCCGAAGGGCTGACCGGCAGAGCAAGCGCACACGACAAGGCCCGGCGGGACTACCCGCCGGGCCTTGTCATGCCGGTGGCGGCACCGCAGGCACTCGGACGTCGCTACGGCGTGTTCGTGAGCACCAGCCCTCGCGACCGGTAGTCGGTGCCGTCGATGCTCGGCCCCAGCAAGGCTCGCGAGGTGCCGACGGGCCGCGCGGACGAGGCGCTCCAGCCGATCGTGCGGAGAGTCCCGGTGATCTGGTTGACGAAGTACAGCTGCGCGCCCACGACGAACATGCCGCCGATGCGCTCCCAGTTCATGTTCGTGGTCAGGGGCGCCACATATCGCCATGTGCCGACGAGCTGGCTCTGCGGCTCGAAGTACCGATAGAAGAGGCGGGAAGAATCGTCCACCGTGTAGTAGATGCGGTGGGTGACCCGGTCGTAGAACATCGCTCGAACGAGCTCGAGGTCTGGGAAGGCGCCTTGCAGAGACACGTTGGTCACCGGCCCGAAGGCTCCGCCAGCGTAGTCCCGCGCGGTCAGCCTGCCGTCGGCCCAGCCGGCGTACACGACGCCGTCGACCACGAAGGTCCCCCGAGCCTGCTGCCAGGACTCTCCCGACGGGATGCCCGACGCGGGTCCGCTCTGCTCGCCGGAGAACCATCGCGTCGTGACGGCGTTGCCAGTGCCTTCGCCCAGGAAGGTCAGCTGCCCGGGGAGTCGTGCGGTCACGTGCGCCGGCAGGGTGGCAGCGGGGTCGACCGGCAGAAAGGCGATGCGTTCGCGCGGCTCACCGCCGAGCCGCGCCGTGTCGTGGCCGACCCAGAGCCCCGCTTCGGTCAAGGCGAAGCCGAAGACGCCGATCCCACGGCGACGACCCGGATTCCAGGCGAAGGGGAGGCCGTTGGCCGGATCGAGGGCAGCGATCCCCTGCCGCTCCACCGCGCCGGGTCCGGCGTCGTTGCTGCCGAAGCTGTTGTTGAGCCAGCGCTGGTGCCCCCCGACGTAGACGACGCGCCGGTCGACGATCACCGCTGTCAAGGTGTCGCCGCCCGTGTAGTCGACCCACGCGGGTCGTTGACCTCCTCGGCGGACGACGTTCCAGCGCGAGACGGTGTCACACAGCACGCCGGCTTCCTGACCGCCGAGCGCCCCGCCCGTGGTGGCGACGACGAAGTAGTCGCTCGCCGGTGAGAACGCGACGTCGCGGAGGTACGCGCTGAAGTTGGGTCCGCACCGAGGGCCGAAGCGGTCGGTGGCCCACCGGCTGAGCGTCACCTTCTGATCGGAGATGCGGAGCAGCGCGATCTGTGCCCGTCGCTCACCGTTGACGGTGGTGAAGTTTCCCGCCAGCGCCATCAGCCCTCCGTCAGGCGAGATGTCCATCGACCGCACCTGGGTCTGGCCGCCGTGATGGGTGCCGCTGATGCGCACGATGGCGCGACGCGTGTCGTGTCCCTGGGCGTCGAGCGCGACGACGAACTGTCGGCGCCTGCCACCGACGTGCGTGAAGGCGCCGGCGAGGTAGTAGACGCCACGGGCTCGGACGATGTCGCGCACGGCGCCGTCGAGACCCGGTGACCGGAAGGACCCGTCGACCGAGCCGTCCGAGACGCGCAGCTTTGCGATGCGCTCCGTGCCGCGTCTTCCGCGCACGGACAGGAAGTCACCGACGGCGTAGACGGCGCCGGCGCGGGGAGCGGCCGCGAGATCGAACACCTCGCCACGCGGGTTCGGATGGAAGGTCTCGCTGAGCCGGCCGGTCCGGATGTTGAAAGCGAAGAGGTTCCGACGTGGGTAGACCACCCCGTCGAACGCGACCTGACTGAATGCGCCGCCCACGACCATCGTGCCGCCGATCTGGGCGAAGGCGTTGACGTGCCCGTCGAGCACATCCGGGGTGTGATCAGTCGGATCGGCCGAGACGATGCCGGGATGGGTCGGGTGCTTCTCGGCCGACACCGGAGCGGCCGGCAGCACGCCCGCGGACAGACACATCGCAAGCAGCAGCCCACCGAGGTGCCACCCGAGCCGCCGCCGTGCGGTACGGCGTCGTCGGGGGCAGGGGGCGGCTGTCCGAGCCGGTTCTGCGTCCATCAACTCCCTCATGTCCTCGTACCCCCAAACAATTACGGCTGCCTGCCGCGGATGGCGCCAGACAGCTAGGACGCCGAGATCACCCGGATCCGGCGGTTGTTGCGGTCGGCGATCCAGAGGTTGCCCTCGGAGTCGAACGCGGTCGCCGACGGCCGCTGCCAGGTGGAGAAGATCGGGAAGCTGCCGTCACCGACGTAGCCGAACTGCCCGCTCCCGGCGAGCGTGTCGATGATGCCGTCGTGCACGATGCGGACCCGGTTGTTGTTGGACTCGCTGATGTAGACGTCGCCGGACGGCGTCACCTGCACGTACTGGGGCTTGTGCAGCCCGCGCCTCGTTGGCCGGACCGCCGTCACCGTCGATCGTCGGCACGCCCGTGCCGGCGAAGGTCGAGATCGTCGCCGTTGGTGTCGACCATCCGAACCCGCTCGTTGTCGTAGTCGGCGATGTAGACGTTGCCGTCGTTGTCGACGTCGACGCTGTACGGGTTGTTGAAGCGTGCGACTCGTCGCAGGGATGTCGTCGCCGTTGTAGCCGGCGGTGCCGGTGCCGGCGAAGGTGGTGATGATCCCGGCGGGCGGACACCTTGCGGATCTTGTGGTTCCCGCGGTCCGCGATGTACATCGAGCCGTCCGGCCCGAACGCGACGTCGTACGGCGTCCGCAGTCGCGCACTCGTGGCCAGCCCGCCGTCTCCCAGGTTCCCCTGCTGCCCGTTGCCGGCAACCGTCGAGATGATGCCCGCCGGCGTCACCTTGCGGATCCGGTGGTTGCCCGAGTCTGCGATGTAGAGGTTGCCTGCGGCGTCGAAGGCCAGCCGGACCGGCGAGCTGAGCCGCGCTGCGGTCGCCGCGCCGCCGTCGCCGGTGTAGCCGGCCGAACCCGTGCCGGCGATCGTCGTGACCGTGCCGTCGGTGTTGATGCGACGCACGGCGTGGTTGCTGGCGTCGGCGACGTACACCCGGTCCTGGCTGTCGATGGCCAGCCCCCATGGCTGGTTGAGTCCCACCGTGACCGACTGGCGGCCGTCCCCGCCGCCGTAGGAGGTCTGGCCGTTGCCGGCGGCGGTCCACAGCATGTTCTTGCCGCAGTCCGTGAGCGGTGTACGCGGCCGCCCGGTTGAACAGCCGCCAGCTGGGCGCGTTGGCCTTGCGTCGTGTTGTTGCGCGCTGAAGAACAACCGGCACGCCGGCGCCGTGCCGGTGGCCATCGCGTCGCCCTCGTCGTACGCGAACTCGGTCGGCTTGCCGGCGCCGATCTGGCTGATGATCTCTGCTGCGCCGGTCGGTACGCCGTAGCCGATCGGCACGGCCGCCGAGTTCACGGGCGACGTGCCCGACAGAGCCGTGGACAGCGGGTGCATCGGCCGGACGATCGTGGTCTGCGTGCCGGTCGACGCTGGAGTCCGGCCCGCTGCCGCCATGCCCATCTCGTCGAGCATCCGGCTGTGGAGCACCATGACCGGGCGGTCGAGGGCGCGCAGCCGGGTGCCGAGGCTTGGCCTCCACCACGCTCGGGTACAGGATCACGAACGAGTGTTCGTCGAGGACGCTCGGCGACCTGCACCGTGTCGTCGTCGGCGTACGTGATCGAGTAGATTGTCCTCGACGAGGTCCGTGCACCTTCTTGTCCGACGCCGACAGCGTCGCCGGGTTGGCCACGACGGCGAGCACCTTGGTCCCGCCGACGGGCGGGTTGATGGTGACGGTCTGCGACGACGTCGAGGTCAGCGTGCCGGTGTTGTAGATCGCCGAGGCCGTGAAGGAGTACGACGGTCGCGCACCGACCGACCCTCGACACGAACCGGTCGACGTGGCAGGTGACGAGGCTGTTGGGCCCGACGGGAGCGCGGCAGGCCGCACTCGGCTGGTCAGGTCGCCGAAGGTGGGGCTGGTCAGGTTGGTGACCGTTGCCGACCGTTCGATGTCGAGGTTCATCATGGTGACGCCGAAGCGAACGGTCTCGCCGGGGAACGTCGACCTGGCCGGCCCCACGACGGCGCGCAGGCGGAAGACCGGGCGCCGTGGCGATCACCTGCACCGTCGACCGGTCGGTGTCGGTGACCGTCGTCCCGGCCGCTCCGCCGTGGCAGTGACCGTCGAGGACACCGTCGCTGGGAGCGCTGCCGCTGATCGTCTCCGCGGCAGTCGTGCACGTTGTACAGCTCGCCGGGGGCGATCGTCTGCGGGAGCGCAGCAGGAGCCCGATCCGTTCAGGTTGCCGAGTCGCTCGTCGGTCAGCCCGGTGACGGTCACGGACCGGTCGAGGAAGGTGTTGTGCACCCGGACCTTGTTGGTCGACCGAGCCGGAGGGTGCCAGCACCCAGGGTCGGCTGGGCTCCTTGCGCACCTCGATGCCCGGCGCCGGGTTGGGCCAGAACGCGTTGCGGCCGTGGTTGACGTTGTCGAAGGCATCCCCGTCGCTGCCGGCGAAGAGCCCGGCCGGCTCGAGCTCGAGCGCCCGCACCCCGAGCAGCCCACCCGCGTTGGGCACCCAGTTGAGACCCTCGCCGGTCGCCGGGTCGAGCGCCGCCACCTGGAACCTCGGCTGCGTGTGCGTCTCGGTCTCGAGGTAGCGGAAGTGCCCGCCGATGTAGATCGTGTCGCGGTCGGCCGCGACCGACTCCAGCGTGTCGCCGATCTTCTTGCTCCAGATCGGCTGCTGGTTCGTGCCGGCCGGGGTCGTCGCGAACGCGTTCACGGTGTCGCAGGCGGGGTAGTAGAAGTGACCCGACGTGACGACGTACGCCGTGGAGCTGTCAGGTGAGATGTCGATGTCGCGCATCCAGCCGACCTTGCCGGCTCGTGCGCACGGCTGGTCGTAGAGGTCGGTGCGCCAACCGGTGACGGTGGCCGTGGGGCCCGAGACGTCGATCTGGGCCATCAGCGGACGGTCGAGCCCGTCGATCTGGCGGAAGTTGCCGATGACCATCAGGCGGGTCTCGTCCGCCGACAGCGCCATCGCGCGGAGCCCGCCCTCGCTGTTGTCGTTGGTCGGCTGCGTCAGGGGCATCGAGAAGCCGGTCTGGCTGGCACCGTTCTGGGCGTTGATAGCGACCAGTCGGCTGGTGTTCACGCCGTTGAAGACGTCGAAGTTTCCTCCGACATACACGGTGCTGCCGTCCGTGCGGACCGCCATGTCCTTGACATAGGAGTTGGCCGAGGCGGTGAATCCCGCGACGTTCTGGCCGGTCTGGATGTCGAGCTTCGCAATGTGGTTGCGGGTCTGGCCGGCGATCGCGTTGAACTCGCCACCGACGAAGACGGCCTCGCCGTTGGCCGCCGACTTGACGGTCAGCACCTGCGCGTCCGGGCTGGGGTCGAAGTCGGGCCGGAGCGCTCCGGTCGCGAGGTCGTATGCCGCCAGGCCGTTGCGGACGGTGACGCCGTAGTCGGAGAAGTCGCCGGCGACTAGGAGCGTGCCACCCTGGTGCACGAGCTCCAGCGCGCCACTGGTGCCGCTGATCGGCGGGCGTGCCAGCGAGCGGGGTGTTTCGTAGTAGGGCACGACCGAGGTCACTGCGCTGGTGCCGAGGGCGACCCGCGCCAGCACGGCCGGGTTGTCGCGCTCGGGAGTGATCTGGAACGACCCGCCGAGGACGAGCCCGCCACTGCCGTCGAGGCTGAGCGCAGCGACTGCACCGGAGATGTTGGTGACGTTGAGCGCCGTCGTGGCTCCGGCGCCCGCCAGGGAGACTCCGGCCACGCGGCGCACGTGCAACGCCGCCGACCTGGCTGAAGGCGCCGCCCAGGTAGACGGTGCCGGTGGCGGAGTCGAGCTCGAGGTCGTTGATCGTGTTGTTGACGCTGACGTTGAGGGCGCCGAGCGCCCCGCTCGTGCCGTCCAGCGAGGCGAGCCGGATGCGGGTGATGCCGCCGATGGCGGTGAACTCTCCGCCGAGAAGCACCTCGCCGCTGGGGCGGACGACGATGTCGTTGACCGGCTGGTTGGCGACCCCCGGTAGCCACGTGGTGCTCAGTGCGCCCGTGCCGGCGTCGACGGCTGCGAGGCGCCGGGTCAGCACCGCTCCGACGCGGGCGAAGTCGCCACCGAGATAGATCACGGTTCCGTCGCCCGAGAACGCCAGGCTGCGCACCGACCCTCCGGTGACGTCTCCAGCCAGCTGGAGTGACCCGCCGGAGTCGAAGATGGCCAGGCCGTTGGCGGTCTGGCCGGCGATGCCGGTGAAGCCGCCGCCGACGGCGAGGCCGCCCCCCGGCCTGCTGGCGATGTCCAGCACTGGGCCGTTGGGAGCCGGGTCGAACGCCGTGACAGAACCGGCGGCGTCGACCTGGGCCAGGTTGCTGCGGGACACACCGCCCACGGTGGTGAAGTTGCCGCCGACGTACCATCCGCCGGATCCGTCAGGAACGGCGACGCTCACCGACCCGACCACGTCCGGGAAGCCGGCCTGGAAGGACTTGGCGCCGATGTCGACGACGCCGACGGCACCACGGGTGACGGGGCCGACCTCGGTGAAGTTTCCGCCGACGACGACCGAAGTGCCCACCTGGGCGACGCTCTTGATCTCGCCGTCGGCTGCGTGGATGGCCGCATCGCGAGGTCGCTCGGCGACGATCCCGCGACGGGAGTCCGGGTCGGCCGCCGCGTGCGGTGTGCTGACGGCAACGAGCAAGCCGCTCGCGAGCGCCAGGACGACGACGGCCGAGCGGGGCACGAGACTCACGAGTGTTTGACCTCCGGTGGGGGGCGATCGCAGGCGGGATCCAGCGGGCGATTCCGCGCCAGCCCTGGCGCGGCCACCAGGCTAGGAGGCCCCAGGCCATGGCGTGATCGACGTTCGGGAAATCGCGGGGCACGACTACGCAGAGCGACGAAAGTCCGGGATCTGTGGCCGAGAGCGTGCCGGACCGCGGTCGCGTGGTGACTGTGCGTGGCTCAGGTGCCCTGGGCCGGCCGGGACTCGAGACGCGGTGGCGCGGTCGACGGCGGCCAGCTCGGATAGATCATCATCCGACCCAACAGCACCGCGAGATAGGCGATGAGGACTCCCGCAGGGATGTCCACGACGAAGTGCCAGCCGAAGTACACGGTCGCGAGCATCGTGCCCGCCAGGTAGACCCCGAGGACCAGCGACAGCGCACGCAGTCCGTAGTAGCGCAGCATGAAGAAGATCAGGCAGGTGAAGGCGACGTGCAGGCTGGCGAAGGCGGAGATGCTGGCGAACGCATCCGGCGCCCCCGGGTTCTCCAGCAGGTGCGCCCGCTCGGACAGGTACTTGACCTGCGTGCTGGTGATCGCGGTGTTCGGCAGGCCGGTGAAGTCGGCCGGAGCGGAGGCGAAGGGACCCAGGCTGGGAATGAGGTAGTACGAGCCCACGCCCAGGATCCACACCCACATCGCGGCTACCAGGAAGACGTAGCCGTCCCGGATCTTCTTGTTGAAGACCAGAGCGGAGACCACCGACAGTGGCACCAGATACGTGAAGGACTTGTAGACCACCATCAGCACGTACGCCGCGGAGTCCTGCCCCAACACGTCGTGCAGCAGGGATGCCGGGGTGTTGCCGAAGAAGAGCCAACGCTCGAAGTCGTTGAGAGCATCGTCTCGCACGGTGTTGAAGGCGTCCCAGCTCTTCAGGTTGCGGTAGCAGACGTAGACGATGTGATACGCCAGCAGCCCGGTGAGCACCAGCGCGACCCGCTCCAGCGTCCATCGCTCGCTGAAGGTCGCAATCGCCCCCCGCCAGGACCGGTTCGAACGAATCGTCCGAACGCAGACCTCCACGAGCGCAAGGATCGCCAGCAGGACCAGCGCACTGGTCAGCCGACCGCTGAACATCTTGCCGCCGGGATCGCGGAGCGGGACGCCCACGTGGTGCGACCAGTACGCGGTGACCGCGGCGAACACCGCGACGAGCACCCAGACACGGAGCACCCAGCCACGATCGCGGGCGGTCTCCGGCTGCTGCGGGCCCGCCGACGACTGGGGTGTCTGGGACAGCGATGAGGACGACGTCATGCCAACTTCACAATCGAGGGGGTCACCGGACGCCAGGCTCATGCGGGAGCGACATCAGGCACCGGCGCCATGGACCGATACCCCGGAGCGCCGGCAGGCAGACGATATCAGCGGACCCTCGCTCCTCGAGCACCGCCGGGACCTGTCAGGCTTGGCATCAGGCCCCCTCGCTGGGCAGAATCGCTGCAGGCAGCAACGGCGCTGCTCCTTCGCCCTGCGCGGAGTCGCAAGGGGCGAGGTGGAAGGAGCCTGGTGGACACGGTAGGCCTGAAGCGGGCCGACGAGCGACCAGAGCCGGCCACCTCGGGTCGGCGGTCGCCGGCTGCCCAGTCGACGGCGCCGACGTCGGCGGATCCCGGCGCCCCGGCGGGCAGCCGATCCCGGGTCCAGGCTGTCCGGGCCTTCGCGGCACACCCGGTGCCGGTGGCCATCGGCACCGCCGCCGTGCTGCACCTGCTGTGGGTATGGCTGATCGCCAACGGGGGCGGTGATCTGGCGGCGCAGGACGCCTGGGCCGAGTTCGCTCGAACGCATCCCGACAGCGCGTACAACCTCGCGTGGTACGGCGGCGTACACCCCGTCTCCTACAGCGTGATCTCGCCGTACATCATGGCGGCGCTCGGCGTCCGCACGACGATGATGCTGGCCGGCACGATCTCGGCCGGTTTGCTGGCTCTGCTGCTGGTGCGCAGCGATGCGATCAGACGCCCGATCTGGCCGGCGCTGTACGGCGCGTTCGCGTTGACCGCGAACGCCGTGTCCGGGCGGGTGACGTTCGGGCTCGGGCTGATGCTCGGGCTCGCGGCCCTGGCCGTGCTCTTCGCCTGGCCGGAGCGCTGGCGCTCGGACGAACTCCTGACCAGGCTGGCCCGCGCCGGTCTCGCCGCCGTCCTGTCGGCACTCGCCACCGCCGCGAGCCCGGTGGCAGGCCTTTTCATCGGGATCGTCGCAGCCGCGCTGTTGCTCCAGGGTCGGCGGTGGGCGGCCTACTCCTTGGGCGTACCCCCGGTACTGGTCGTCGTGGTGTCATCCTGGCTCTTCCCCTTCTCGGGTGAGCAGCCGATGGACTTCATTTCGACGATCCTCCCGATCATCTGTGGCGTGTGCTGCTGCCTGCTCGCGCCGACGTCGTGGCGCACCGTGCGGATCGGATCTGGCCTGTACGTCGTCGGCATGGTCGCGGCGTGGCTCATCCCGTCGCAGATCGGCACCAACATGGCGCGGCTGGCGCTCGTCTTCGGGGGAGTGCTCCTGGTCGCCATCGCGGCCTCCTCGCCGGGGCTGACCCGACCGAGACGGCAGGATCTGCTCGGCGCCGGCCGGACCTGGACTGTACTCGTGCTGGCGATCGCCACCATGTCGATCTGGCAGGTCAGCAAGGCCGCCCAAGACGCCGTCAACACGGCGCCAGCCGAGGCGTGGTCGATCGAGATGGGGCCACTGGTCGACCAGCTCGAGACGAGGAACGCCGAGCTGGGGCGGGTCGAGGTGGTGCCGACCAGCAGCCACCGGGAGGCCTCGGCGCTGGCGCCGTACGTCAATCTCGCCCGCGGCTGGAACCGTCAGGCCGACACCGAGCGCAACCCGATCTTCTACGAGGACGGCCTGCTCACCCCGGGGTCCTACCGCGACTGGCTGGACCGGTGGGCGGTGCACCACGTGGTGCTGCCGACCGGTCAGCCCGACGCCGCCGCCGTCGAGGAGGCGAAGCTGGTGTCCGGCGGGCTGCCCTATCTCCGCTTGGTGTGGTCAGACGCTTACTGGCGGCTCTATGAGGTGACTGACCCGACCCCTGTTGCCGACGAGCCCGCGGTGGTGACCTCCTTCGACGCCACCGAGGTGGTGCTGACCGTGCCGTCGACCGGCTCCTTCCTGGTCCGCATTCCGTACTCGCCCTGGCTGAGCTTGGTGGATCGGAAGGGCGATCCGCTGGAGGGGCCGAGCTCGAGCGCGCCCGGACTTCCACCTGTCAACCTCCACGGCTGCGTGACCGAGTGGGAGCAGCCGACAGCCCCCGACCAGCCCGAGGACACCTGGACGATGCTGCATGCGCCGGGAGCGGGCATCTATCGGATCGCGGCGCCCTACAAGCTGCCGCGCGGGACGGCATGTCCCGACGAGTTCGGCGACTGAGCATTTCTCGGCTTGGTCATCGGTCGGGGTTCGCTCGGGCGGCGGAGAGCCTTCGACACGCAGTGTGTGGCGGATTGCCCTGGACGCACGCCGAGGACGGCAGTACAACAACAGTGAGCGCAACGCCGGGACGAGGGTCCGGGCACGCGCACGAGCCTCCGGTCGGCCGGGTCTGACCGGGCGAGAGGTGGGCGCCGATGGGCAAGCTGGATCGCGATCCGACGAGCGAGGCGTACGACCGGCTGGACTTCAGCCCGGACAGCTCGGGCCGCCATCGCTTCATCAACCGCCGGACCAACACGATGCTCGAGATCGCCCGCAACCAGATCGGCTTCGAGCTGGTCGTGATCCAGGGGTCCTACATGTTGCCGTCGGAAGCCGCCCAGGCCTCCGATGCGACCCACAACGGGGGCGGCGTACTCGACATCCGGACTCGGGACATCCCGGGAAGCATCGGCACGACGCGCGCCGTCCGCGCGCTGCGCGAGGTGGGCTTCGCCGCCTTCCATCGCACGGCGCCGCCGTTCAGTGAAGATCACATCCACGCGGTCGCCATCGGCGACGCGGAGCTGGACCCGACAGCCGCCAGCCAGGTGACGCAGTACCTGAACGGCGGCGACGGGCTCGGCGGCACCGACATCGGTCCCAAGGTCCGACCTGTGGTGACCTTCGACTACGACACGCAAGGGACAGACATGCAACTGAGCGACACCATCCCGGGTACCAAGGGCAGGACGGTGGCCGACGCGCTCAAGGCGGCGTTGGAGGCCGAACGCTCGATCGACGAGCTCACCAAGCGGCAGGCCAAGCGCCACCAGCGGCTCGTCGCCCGGCAGAAGGCATTGACGAAGCGTGTCCAGGCGGCGACCAAGGCCGTCAAAGGACTGCCCGACGGTGTCACCAAGCAGGAGGTCAGCAAGCTGTTGGAGGACATCGACCAGACCGTGCAGCTGGTCGTCGAAGACGCCGACGACAGCACTGCGGCTGGAACCACCAAGACGGCCAAGACGGCCAAGACGGCCAAGACGGCGAAGGCGACGACCAAGCCGGAGGTGTAGTTGTCAGAACCTCAGCGCGCTATAGAAAGTCCTGGTTCTGACAGGTCGTGGCGTCGACAATGGAGGCATGACGGATGCCGATGCCCTGTGGACGTTGATCGGCAGCAGGAGCGGCGGCGCACTCGTGACGCTGAAGCGGGACGGGCGGCCCCAGCTCTCGATCGTGGGCTACCTCTTCGATCGCGCGACCAGCTCCGCGTGGATCTCGACCACCGACGATCGGGCCAAGACGCATAACCTGCGGCGGGATCCGCGCGCCAGTCTGTACGTGTCGACACCCGACCTGAGCGGCTACGCGGTCGGCGAGGGGACTGCCGAGCTGGGCGACGTGGCATCGGAGCCGGGCGACGAGGCGACCGACCGCCTCGTGGAGCACTACCGCGCGCTGGGCGGCGAGCACCCGGACTGGGCGGAGTTCCGCGCGGCCATGGTCAGCGAACGCCGCCTCCTCGTCGCCCTGGCGTTCACCCGGGTGTACGGCTGGTCCGCGGCCTGACCCGACGCGACACGGCCACGCACCCCCGGCTCTAGACTGCCCGCGTGAGCGACGAGACGCCGTCTCCCGGCCACCCCAGCCTGCCTGCGGAGGCGTTGGGAGCCCGCCCGGGCACCAAGTCCGTCTTTTTCAAGGTGTTGAGTGGCGCGCTGTCCGGCGGCCTGCTGGTGCTGCTCTTCGTCGAGATCATCCCCGCGGTCGGGGACTTCAGCGGGACCTGGGAGTCGATCGCCTCGCTGTCGCCCTGGGTCGTGGTCGTGATGTTCCTCATGGCCGTGGCGATCCGGCTGCTGTTAGCCGAGGCGTACGCGGTACTGACGCCGGGCTTGGCCTTCGGCAAGTCGCTCATCGCCAGGGAAGCCTCGTCCGCGGTGAGCAACGTGATCCCGGGTCCGTCCGGAACAGCGACCCAGTTCGTCATCCTGCACTCGTGGGGTGTCGGCGCCGAGCGCTTCGCCCGGGTCACGGTCGTCATCGGTCTCACCACCAACGTCCTCATCTTCGTTGCGCCCGGCATCTTCTTCGCAGTGTGGGCGCTGCTCGGGATGCCGGCGTCGTACGGCGGCGCCGACCCGTGGCTGTTCGGACTCGTGGCCATCGCCGTCTCCGCGCTGGCGATCGTCGTCGTCGGGGCGATCGCACGCAGTGTCCGGCTGGCAGAGCTGGTGGGCCGCATCGCGCAGGCGTGCGTCAACCCGGTGCGGCGACTCTTCGGGAAGTCGAGGGTGACGACCTGGCCGGAGCAGTCCCGGGTGCTTCGCGCGCAGTGCATCGACGAGCTCAAGGTGCATGGTGCCGCACTGCTCTGGTGCATCGGTGGCGGCTACCTCCTCAACGGAGTCCTGCTCGTGGTGTGCATCTGGGCGAGCGGCGTGTCGGACTCCCAGCTGCCGCTGAGCCTCGGTCTGATGATCTACTCCGTGGGCCGCATCGCCACGATCGTGTCGATCACCCCGGGTGGCGTCGGAGTCGTGGAGATCGTCTACACCGCCGTGTACGTCTACGTGCTCGGCGACTCGGCCCACAACGCGGTCGTGGCCGGGGTGCTGATCTACCGGATGCTGACCTACCTGCTGCCCATCATCACCGGTGCCGTCGCCTACCTCGTGTGGCGGCTGATGCGTCTACACGAGATTCACGAGCAGGTGGAAGCGGAAGCCGCCTGACACTGCCAAGGCTGAGGGTCAGGGCGCGTCGGTGTATCCGTCGGCTGGCTCGGGCGTCGGAGAAGCGTGTTGGGGTCGTCCCGCAGGACCGGCCGAGCCGCGCGCGAGGATCGGGTCGAGCTGGGCGCCGAGCACCGCGCCGATCACGCCGAGCAGCACCAGCATGCCCACCAGCCGCAGCAGGAGGCGGCGGGGCCTGCGCGGCTCCATACCCCACGCGATCTCGAACGTGAGCTGCACCGAGCGGGCGAAGCTGTCCACCGAGACCAGCAGGATGACGAGTCCGAGGATGCTCAGGCCACCGCTGGCGTTCGGAGGGCTGTCGAACAACAACGTCACCGCCTCAGCCGACGGCCTCCAGCTCGAAGCGGCCGATCAGCCAGTCCGCCACCGCCTGCCCTTTGGACGCACTGGCGATCGTCGCCATGACGACCGGGAGCGGCACCAGGGCGATGAACGCCTGACCAGCGATCGACAGCGCGCGGTCGCGCATGTTGGCTGCCAGCATCGCCGTGGCGAGCCTGCCGAGGACGCTGCCTTCGAGCCGTACGACGAACGGGTGGTGGCGCAGGTCGTGGAGCTTCTTCACACCCGTGCTGAGGGACCGGTCAAGCCGGTGCGGCGTCGGACTCGACGTACCGCAGGTCGCGGCGCATCGTCAGCCCGGCCACGACGAAGACAGCACCCCAGATGATCGCGATAATGCCCAGCCACAGCGCCAGGGCCTCGGCGCTGGTGCCCGGGTTGGTGACGAAGAGGACGCCCAGCAACAGGGACAGCAGGCCCCCCAGGATCACCAGCCAGCGGGGGGAGTCGTGGGTGCCACGGACGGCCGCGACGAGCTCGATGCACCCTCGCACGATGAGCCAGATCCCCAGCGCCCAGGTCAGGCCCGTCGCGGTGAGGCCAGGCCGGAAGATCGCCAGCGCGGCCACCAGCAGCGTCAGGACGCCGATGACCGCGGACCAGAGCCGCAGCCAGGTCGGTGCCTGCTGGAACGCCTGCACGAGGAAGCCGATGCCGTCGAAGAGCGCCCAGAAGCCCCAGAGGATGACGAGCGCCTTCAGGGTCTCCACCGGCCAGAGAACCGCAACGATGCCGAACGCGATGCCGATCCCGCCGCGTATGACGAGAAGCTTCCACAGCAGGTCGAGCGCGTCTCTTTGCATCGGAGCTCCTTCGTCCGAGGGCCGGATCGTGATGACCGGGTGAGCCGGATCGAATGTAGCGGCTCCGCGACACGAACGGGGTCACCCGGCGAGGGTGCGCCAGACGTGTCGGCGTTTGTAGCATGCTGACGAGGTGCACCGGATCCGGGGCGCCGACGTTGCGCGCATGCTGGTCGCATGGGCGGTGTCCACGCTTGCCCTGGCCCTGACCATCGAGATCCTCCCTGACTTGTCTGCCGACAGTCTCTGGGCTGTCATCGCCGTCGCGGCCGTCACCGGCGTCGTGGGAGTCCTCGTCCGGCCGATCTTGGTCGAGCTGTCGGCTCGGCTGGGCTGGCTCGTGGTCGGGATCAACGCGATCATCGGTCAAGCGGTGGTCATGCAGATCGCCCTGTTCGTCGTCCCGGGTGTCAACACCTCGTCGTTCTGGGCGACGGTCGCCGCGGCCTGGATCGCTGCCATCGTCGGGACCGTCATCACGTGGCTGATCAGCGCGGCCACCCCGGAGTCCTTCGCCGCCGCACTGCGCCGCTCGGGTCGCCGCCACAGTGGTGTCGCCGACCCGGAGGTCGACGGTGTGCTGTTCATCCAGCTGGACGGCGTGCCCTTCGAGCTCATGCAGTGGGCGATGCAGGCAGGTACCTTGCCGACGCTGCGCCGCTGGCTCGACTCCGGTACTCACCGGCTGCAGGAGTGGACCGTCCAGATCCCGTGTACCACGCCCGCCAGCCAGCAGGGGATCCTGCACGGGACCTGCGCCAGGGTGCCGGCCTTCCGGTGGTACGACCGAGAGCTCGGGCGCGTGCTCGTCGCCAACCGCCCTGGCGACGCGCGCATCATCGAGGAGCGCGCGTCGAACGGGCGCGGGCTGCTGGCGGACGACGGGATGTCGATCGGCAATCTCTTCTCCGGTGATGCACCGCGTACGTCGATGACCATGAGCCGCACGGAGCTGAGCAGGGGCTCGCGCGAGACACGACGGGCGTTCTCGTGGTTCTTCGTCCGTCCTGACGGCTTCGCTCGAAGCCTCGCCCGAACGATTGCCGAGATCGTCCGGGAGCGCTACCAGTCCCGACGTCAACGTCGCCGCGACGTCGTGCCCCGGGTGCACCGCTCGTGGACCTTCACGTTGCTCCGCGCCGTGACCAACGGCTTGATGCGGGACGTCAACATCGCCGTGGTCGCCGACGAGCTCATGCGCGGCACCCGCAGCATCTACACCGACTTCGTCGACTTCGACGAGGTGGCCCACCATGCCGGCGTCGTGCGGCTGGAGTCGTTGGCAGCCCTCGAGGCGCTCGACGAGGTGGTGGCCATCCTCGAGAAGGTCGCCGCCTCGGCGCCGCGTCACTACCACCTCGTGATCCTGTCCGACCACGGGCAGTCCCAGGGTCAGCCATTTGCCGACCGGTACGGCGTCGAGCTGAGCAACCTGTGCGCCGACCTGGTCGAGCACGAGGTCGCCGCGGTCGAGGAGAGCGTCGAGTCGTGGGGTCGCGTCGAGTTCCTCGTCGACGATCTCGCCTCGGGGAAGGGTCCGAGAGACCGGGCCGCTACCTCGGTCGGCAAGCGGCTCCAGAACAAGACCGCGGCGTCGGACTCCGCCGCGGACTCGCCTCTCGTCGTACTCGGCTCGGGCAACCTGGGCCTGGTCTACGTCAGGGAGCCGGAGCGGCTTCTCCTCGAGGAGATCGAGCGGCGATGGCCCGCGCTCGTTCCCGGGCTGGTCGACCACGAGGGCATCGGCTTCGTGGCGGCCATGTCCACGGCGGGGCCGGTCGCGATCGGCCGGCTCGGTCGGATCGATCTCGAGACCGGCGAGGTCACCGGGGCAGACCCGCTCGCCCCCTTCGGTCCGCAGGCACGTGAGTTGTTGCTCGTCCCCGTGTCCAAGCCCGAGGCGCCGGAGCTCTATGTCAACAGCACGTTCTATCCGCAGACCGGAGAAGTCGCTGCCTTCGAGGGGCTGGTCGGGTGCCACGGCGGGCTGGGCGGATGGCAGGACCACGGCACGTTGATCGCCCCTACCGCGCTGATGCCCGACCACGCGCACATCGTCGGAGCCGACTCCCTGCATCGTCATCTCGTCTCGATGCTGGAGAAGCTGGGACACCGCAGGGACCTGGCGCCGCTGACAGGGGAGACCCCATGAAGTTGTGGCAACGTCGCTCCAAGCATCCGATCGCCGGCCTGGTCGGACTGCTAGTCATCTACTACGGGTTGCCGATCTCGGCGCACGACCCCCGCGCCCTGGCTTTCGCCGTGCCGGCCACCCTCCTTGGCGTGATCGTGCTGGCTTGGGCCATCGTCGGTCAGGTGAATCAGCACCTCCGCGGCGATTCCGGCGCTGATGTCGCGGGCCTCATCCTGTTGCTGGAACTGGTCGTCGTGGTGTTCGCGTTGTCGTTCTACACGTTGGACCGCGCCGCACCAGACCAGATCGCGGGCCTGTCGACCCGGACTGATGCGCTCTACTTCACGCTGTCGACCGTGTCGACCGTGGGGTTCGGCGACATCCACGCGGTCGATCAGCTGGCGCGCGGGATCGTCTGCATCCAGCTGGTGTTCAACCTCATCTTCGTGGCCGCGCTGGGCTCGACTCTGGCGCGCGAGGTCCGGGCTCGCCGGGAACAGGCCCGCCGGTCCGGTGACGTGCGCAACCCGGACGACACCCTCGCCGAGCAGCCGCCGGAGGTGACCGGATGACGACAGCGCCCGCGGACGAGCAACCGCTGTTGCCGCGCGGACTGCTCATCCTGCTCGGCCTCGCCGCGGCCAGCATCACGGTGTGGGGCATGCACGTGATCTCGGGCATCATCGCTCCGGCATTCCTCGCACTGATCCTCACCGTCGCCGTGCACCCCGTCCGGCCCTGGCTGCGGGCGCGTCGATGGCCGGAGTGGCTCTGCACCGTCGTCGCGCTGCTGCTTGTCTACGGGATCATCGTCCTGCTCACGCTCTCTCTCATCGTGGCCGGGGCCCGGCTGGCGCAGCTTCTTCCGCAGTACACGGAGGACTTCGGTGCGCTGGTCGATGACGCGCAGGCGGGCCTGAAGAGTCTCGGCGTGGAGGAGAGTGAGACGACGGAGCTGCTGTCGAAGTTCGATCTGGGACGCTTCTCGGGCTTCGTGACCTCGCTGCTGTCGGGACTGCTCGGCGTCTTCTCGAACCTGTTCTTCATCGTGGCGCTGTTGCTGTTCCTCACCCTTGACGCCGCCTGGTTCCCCAGACGGCTCGCGCTGGTCGCCGAGACGCGCCCGCAGGTGAGCCAGGCTCTGACGGCGTTCGCGCAGGGCACCCGGACCTACCTGGTGGTGTCGACCATCTTCGGCCTGATCGTGGCTGTCATCGACACGGTGCTGTTGTGGGCACTAGGCGTCCCGGCGCCGCTGCTGTGGGGTCTGCTGGCGTTCATCACCAACTACATCCCGAACGTCGGCTTCGTCATCGGGCTGGTTCCTCCCGCGCTGCTGGCGCTGCTGGAGGGCGGGCCTGAGCTGATGTTGGTCGTGATCGTCGCCTACAGCGTCATCAACTTTGTGATCCAGTCGATCATCCAGCCGAAGGTCATGGGTGACGCGGTGGGACTGTCGCCCAGTCTGACCTTTGTCTCGCTGGTGTTCTGGGCCTGGGTGCTCGGGCCCCTTGGGGCGCTGCTCGCGGTACCGCTCAGTCTGATGGCGAAGGCGCTCCTCGTCGACGTGGATCCGGGTGCGGTGTGGATGCAGCCATTGCTGGTCGCGCCCGATCCGAGTACCCGCAGGGCCACGGCGAGCGACGACAAGCTCGAGAGCGTCGGCGACGTGTCCAAGCCCTGAGCGGGACCGCCTGTCGACGCCAGGAGCCGTTACTGCCGAGGCCCGGACGCGTGCAGGTGCATAAGGGAGCGGCCGTCCCCCACCCCGAGGTGGGAGACGGCCGCAAACTCGGATGGATCAGAGGTTGACCGGCCGGAGCACCCTGGTGATGCCGTGGGCGATCTGCTTGTTGCCCTTGTTGATGTCCGCCAGCCGTGGCGCCACGGTGGCGTTCCTGTCGTTGCGGTCCTTGTCGACCAGCGCGATGGTTCCGTGCTCGCGCACGTTGACGCGCACGGTCAGTCCGTCGAGCGCCGTCTCCAGCCTCGCTCCGTCGGCCCGAGCGGCCTCGCGTGCGGTGATGGGAGCGCCGGGCACGACGTGGTACAGCAGCACCGCCTCGAGCGTTCGCACGCCCGCAACCCGTACCAGCGCCTTGAAGACCACCTTCTCCGACGTCCGCATGGTGCCGGTCAGGTCGCGCACCAGCCGCC
Organism: uncultured Actinomycetota bacterium; assembly: GCA_963830495.1. Lineage (GTDB taxonomy): Bacteria > Actinomycetota > Actinomycetes > Propionibacteriales > Nocardioidaceae > CAWHMS01. The sequence goes on from CAWHMS010000002.1 coordinate 1,065,452, forward strand.
GGAAGGCTCCGTCCGTCGGGGCGAACGCCGTCAGCCGGACGTCACCGTCCGTGAGCACACCCACCGTGCTGTTGGGCTTGGCCTTCAGCACGCGGAGAACAGCGCGGTGCAGTACGTCGAAGTCACGGCTGTTGCGGTCGAAGCGATTGCCGTCGGCAGCGAGGACCGTGGCGAGGCTGGTGTCGCCACGGCTGGCCGCTGCGGACGGGGCGGCGGCGGACGTGGGTGCGGCGGCGACCACGGTCGCGGCCAGGACACCGCTCAGTACCGCGGCGCCGAGTCGGCGTATGGTCATACAGATCACTCCTCTTGCTGGGGGTAGTCGGTCGTTCCTACTTCCGGCGGAGACAGGTCCTTGGATGCACCGACGGATAGGTCGCGCTGTCGGCGGGTACGGAAGAAGGGGCCGAACGTGCGACGTACACGTCGTATCGAGCCACAGGGCAGCGCCCGATAGGTGCAGTGCCTTACCCGAGCAGCACCGATATGAGGGGAGATGCGGTGACCGAGTCCGAAGTCTCGAAGCGAGCCGGCACCATGACGACGTCGCGGGGCGGGTTCCCCGCCCAGGCACAGACGCCGCCGGGCGCCACCGCGGAGATGACGCCCTCGCCGGATCATGGCGAGGAGACCTACCGCGGCTTCGACCGGTTGGCCGGGATGCGAGCGCTGATCACCGGTGCCGACTCCGGCATCGGCCGAGCCGTCGCCCTCGCCTACGCCCGCGAGGGCGCCGACGTGGCGATCTCGTATCTGCCCGACGAGCACGACGACGCCAAGCACACGCTGGTGCTCGTCGAAGAGGCGGGGCGGCACGGTGTCCTGTTGCCCGGCGACCTGACCGAGCGCACGATGTGCCAGGACGTCGCCGCGCAGGCGTACGCCGAGCTCGGCGGGATCGACGTTCTGGTCAACAACGCCGGGTATCAGCATGCCCGCGGTGCGGGCCTCACCGACCTCGACCCCGAGCAGCTCGACCGGGTTGTCAGGACCAATCTGTTCGCGATGTTCTGGCTCACCCAGGCGGTGCTCCCGCATCTGGACCGCGGCAACTCCGTCATCAACTGCGCCTCGGTTCAGGCGTACGACCCCTCGGTCGCCTTGATCGATTACGCCGCCACGAAGGCGGCGATGGTCAACTTCACCGTCAACCTGGCTGCCGAGCTCGGGCCTCGTGGCATCCGGGTGAACGCGGTCGCTCCCGGTCCGATCTGGACTCCGTTGCAACCTGCCACCCAGCGGACGGAGAAGATCGAGCGCTTCGGGAGCGGTACGCCGCTCGGACGCGCCGGGCAGCCAGCCGAGGTCGCCCCCGCCTTCGTGTTCCTCGCAGCGCCCGCCGAGGCGTCCTACGTGTCCGGCGCAGTGCTCGGGGTCACGGGCGGCGCGCCGGTCTTCTGAGTGCTCCTGCCAGGGAGTGCCTGCGAGCCGCAGGGCAGACTCGGGGCGTGACGGAGTGGCTGATCGGGCTCGCCGCCGCTGTCGTGGCGCTGTGGCTGCTGCTGGCCTATCTCGCGCTGCCCCTTGATCTGGTGCCCGACGTGATCCCCGTCATCGGCTGGGCCGACGACGCGATTCTCGTCGCAATCACGATCCGATCGGTGTTGCGTCACGCCCCAGCGAGCCTGCTCGAGGAACACTGGCCGGGTGACCGCCATGGCCTCGACTCTGTGCTCGCGCTCGTCGGGCGGTCCTGACTGGCACGGAAGTCGTCGGCCGTGCTTCACGTACCCGTCACACCCGCGTCGACTCCGGCGCGGACACTGGCAGCAGCATCGGGAGCCGGAGGGCATCATGACGCAGTCCCCGCCGATGACACGGCGGCCCTGGTCGCCTTGCTGAAGGATCGCGCCGAGCTCCAGGGCACGAGCCTTTTCGCCGACCACCTGGTCGAGGCCGTCACCTGGGGGATCTGACGCCCTCGACGCAGCTTCGGCCGCACCCGCCGCTCTTGACGTGGGATCGTCGAGGGCCTAGGACTACTGGTCACCAACCCCGGTCCCTGGAGCCGAAGATGAAGGCCACGCCGAGCGCAGCCGCGCCACGAGCGAGCGGAACAGGTCGGCTGTGACCCCTCCGATCCTCGTGGTGGGGGCCGGTCTGGCGGGCCTGCGCGTCGCGGAACAGTTGCGTGCCCAGGGCTGGACCGGGGAAGTGCTGGTGGTCGGTGCGGAGACGCATGCGCCGTACAACCGGCCACCACTGTCCAAGGAGGCGCTCCGGGACATCGACGGCCAGGACCAGCTGGCCTGGCACGCGCGGCTGGCTTTCCGACAGCGTGCATCGATCTCCGACGTCGGCTGGCGTCTCGGCCACCAGGTCGTGGCGGCGGATCTCGCCACACGGGAGATCACGCTCGAGTCCGGCGACACTCTGGGCTGGTCGGGTCTCGCCGTGGCGACGGGGCTGCGGTCGCGGCGGCTGAGCCCGAGCCAGCCGGCTGGTGGCCGCTTCGCGTTACGCACCCTCGACGACGCGGTCGAGCTACGGTCGCGACTGCTTCCGGGCGTTCGCTTGGTCGTGGTCGGAGGTGGCTTCGTCGGTTGCGAGGTGGCGGCCACGGCCACCCAGCTCGGCTGCCGGGTGACGGTCGTCGAGCCGCTGGAGTGCCTGCTCGTTCGTGGGCTCGGCCCGCTGCTCGGGCAGCTCCTGCAGGGGTATCTGGTGGATCGGTGCATCGACGTGCGTGCCGGCCGTGGCGTGTCCGAGCTGACGGCGACGCCTGGCGGCGACGCCGTGACGGGCGTGGTGCTCGACGACGGCACTCAGATCGAGGCAGACCTCGTGGTCGAGTCGATCGGCTCACACCCCAACGTCGAGTGGCTCGCCGGCACCGGCCTCGATCTGTCCGACGGCGTGCTCTGCGACGCGCGGCTCCGGGTCGAGGGTCGTCCGGACCTGGTGGCCGTCGGGGACGTGGCGCGCTTCCCAAATCCCCGCTACGACGACGTACCCCGTCGGGTCGAGCACTGGTCGATGCCGACCGACACCGCGAAGTACGCCGCCGGAACGCTGATCCGGGGGCTGACGTCAGAGCCGGATGACCGCGCGCCCTTCGCGCCCCTCCCGAGCTTCTGGAGCGACCAGTTCGACCTCCGGATCCAGAGCTTCGGCTCGCCGTCGATCGCCGACAGCGCGGCCGTGGTCGCGGGCACAGCAGAGCCGAGCGCTCTCCCGGACGGGGTCGTGGTGCACTACCACCGGGGCGAAGCGCTGGTCGGTGTCGTGCTGGTCAATCCGGATGCTGCGACCATGCGCGAGCAGCGGCGCACGGCGGACGCGGCCTGGTCTCCGGCAGGCTGAGCCGCAGGACGACACGACGGCGTCGGTGGAGGGCACCACCCGCGCAGCGGCACCGCGCGACCCCGTACCCCGGTGGCCCTACTGTGGGGCGCGTGCGGGCCAGAGACCTCATCGACGAATACCCGACCATGCAGGTCACTGACGCGGCCGAGGACGCGGCGCGGCTCATCGGTGCCAACCGGCTGCCCGGCGTCGTCGTGGTCGATCACGACGGCACCCCGATCACGGTGTTGCCCGGCTCCCAAGTGCTCAACTTCTTGATCCCTGCCTACATCCAGGAGGACCCGTCCCTGTCGCGGGTGTATGACGAGAGGGCCGCTGACGCCTGCCTCTCACGGCTGGACGGACGCTCCGTCGGAGACATGCTGCCCCGGCACGACCACCGACAAGAGCTTCCCGTGGTGGACCCGGATGCGACGGTCATCGAGTGCGCGGCTGTCATGGCCCGGCTGCACTCGCCGCTCCTCGTCGTCCAGCGCCGCACCGAGGTGCTGGGCGTCGTGACCGCCTCGCGTCTGCTCCAGGTGCTCACGGAGCCGCTTCGGTGACGACCCAGCAGACCCTGGCGCTGATCGTCTTCATCGGGGCCTACACGCTGATCGCGACCGAGCGCGTGCATCGCGTTGCTGCGGCGCTCGGCGGCGCCGCCCTGATGCTTGCACTCGGGCTGACCGACGGGGACGCGGCCTTCTACTCCGAGGCCGCCGGGATCGACTGGAACGTCATCTTCCTGCTGCTCGGGATGATGGTGATCGTCGGTGTCATCAAGCGCAGCGGCCTGTTCGAGTATCTCGCCATCTACGCCGCGAAGCGGGCCCGCGGCCGCCCGTACGCCGTGATGGCGCTGCTGGTCGTCATCACCGCCGTGGCCTCGGCACTCCTCGACAACGTCACCACGGTCCTCCTCATCGCGCCGGTGACCTTCCTGGTCTGCGAGCGGTTGGGACTGGCCGTGGCGCCGTACCTCATCGCCGAGGTGTTGGCCTCGAACATCGGCGGCACGGCCACGCTGATCGGAGACCCGCCCAACATCATCATCGCCAGCCGGGCCGGGCTCTCGTTCAACGACTTCCTCGTCAACCTGGCGCCCTTCGTGATCGTGCTGCTCGTGCTGTTCGTGCTCGCGTGCCGGCTGCTCTTCCGGGATGCCTTCGTCGCTGATCCGGAGCGGATCGCTGAGGTGATGGCGCTGGAGGAGCGGGAGGCGATCCGCAACACGAAGCTGCTCGTGCAGAGTCTGGTGGTGCTGGCGCTGGTGCTCATCGGCTTCGTGCTGCACACGGTCCTGCACACCGAGCCTTCTGTGGTGGCGCTGCTGGGCGCCGGACTCCTGGTGTTCGTCTCTCGCGTGACGACCGAGGACGCGATCGCCGACATCGAGTGGGAGACCCTCGTCTTCTTCATGGGTCTCTTCGTCATGGTGGGGGCGCTGGTGGAGACCGGCCTGATCGCCGAGTTCGCCGACGCGCTCGCCTCCGCGACGGGTGACGACCTCTGGGTCGCGACCATGGTGATCTTGTTCGTGAGCCTGGTGCTCTCGGGACTGATCGACAACATCCCATACGTCGCGACCATGGCCCCGGTCGTTGCGGTCCTGGTCGAGAGCCACCCCGGTGATGAGGGGGAGGTGCTGTGGTGGGCGCTGGCCCTGGGGGCCGACCTTGGCGGCAACTCCACCGCCGTGGGTGCGAGCGCCAACGTCGTCGTCCTGGGCCTGGCCGCGCGCAACGGCACCCCGATCAGCTTCTGGGAGTTCACCCGCTACGGCATGGTGGTCGCAGCGGTCACTGGACTGCTCGCCGTACCGTATCTCTGGCTGCGGTACTTCGCCTTCGCCTGACTCCTCTCGAGTGCCGGCACTGCCCCGGGGCGGGGCGGTGGTCAGCGGCCCAGCGGCAGGCGCTCCAGCGGCAGGTACCGCGGGCCTCGGCCGCTGCTGGCCTTGCCGGGCAGTCGCGACTCGACGACAACCAGCTCGGTCGCCTCCCAGGTCGGTCCCTGGTATGACGCCAGCTCGTCGACCAGGCCGGTCAGGTCGGTGCGCTCGCGGGTGCGCGCCAGAGTCAGGTGGGGCTGCTGACCGTAGGCCGCGAGCCTCCGCCACGCCTCGACCTCCCCCGCAAGGCCCGTCCAGAGCACCCGGGCGTTCCAGCCGCGAGGGAAGGCGCCGGCAGCGGCAAGACCGAGCCGCATCGGCGCCGACCGCGCCGCACGTCTGCCCCAGCGCTCGGTCTGGCGCACCACCTCGTGCGGCCCACACTCGCCCATGAACTCCAGCGTCAGGTGCCATCCCGAAGGCCGCACCCACCGAAGCTCGGGGTGCGCGGTCCGGACTCCGTCGATGCGCTCGTCGAGATGCGCCTCGACCTCAGCCGGCAGCAGCAGCGCGGCAAAGATGCGCACCATCGGTGTCGCACCGTCGCCCGGTCAGCTGACGTCGACCAGGTCGACCACGAAGATGAGGGTCTCGCCGGGGGCGATCACCGAGCCCGCCCCGCGGTCGCCGTACGCCAGGTGCGGCGGGATCACGAGCCGACGGCGACCACCGACCTTCATGCCCGCGATGCCCTGGTCCCAGCCCGGGATCACCTGTCCGACACCGAGCTTGAAGGCCAGCGGCTCGCCGCGGTTCCAGGAGGCATCGAACTCCTCGCCGGTCGAGTGCGCCACACCGACGTAATGAGCGAGCACGGAGGATCCTGACGTGGCCTCCGTGCCGTCACCCTCGGTGAGATCCGTGACCTCGAGGTCGCTGGGTGGCGGGGCTTCGGGGAACTCGATCTCGGGCTTCTCGGTCATGCCCGCCAGCCTAGGGTCATCACCCCGGACGCGCCCGTCCAGTCGACCAGTCAGGTTCTTCCCGTTGACCCGTCAGGTTCTTCGCCGACAGCCCGCTCGGTGGCTGGGTTGCCGGTCTCGAGGGGGTTACTGCGTGCCGGCGACGTACGACGTCAGCTGGTCGCGCTCGAACTCGAGCTCCCCGATCCGGGACTTCACCACGTCGCCGATCGAGATGATGCCGTGCAGCTCGCCGTCGACCAGGACCGGGACATGGCGGATGCGATGTTCGGTCATGAGCCTCATCAGACCGTCGACGGTGTCCTCGAGCACCACCGTGCGGACGTCTTCGGTCATGATCTCGCCGACGGACGAGTCGAGGATCTCCACCCCGCGCACAAGTGCGCGCACCACGTCACGCTCGGAGACGATGCCGGACACCGTGGTGCCGTCGGCGCTGACGACGACTGCCCCGATGTTGTGATCGGCCAGCAGGTCGAGCAGCTCCCGCACAGTGGCCTCCGGATCCACCGTGACGACCATGTCGCCCTTGGTGTGGAGCACGTCCTTGATGCGCATCGGGCCTCCCGAACTCGTCCCCTCTCCGGTGACACCTGAGACTATCGCCGCGCGGGCTCGCGCGACACCATCGCGCGCCGGACTGTCACAATGGCCGCGGTGACCGCACTCCTGGACAGCACGACCGACCTCACCCGGCGCCGCCCCTGGCCGGCGGCGGCCATCGGGTTCGTCGTCGTCGGCTGGATCACTCTGGTCCTGCTGCTCGACGCCGACGGTTCGCTGGCGTCGCAGCGCTGGAGCGGGGTGGCGACCTGGTCGGTCCTCATCGTGATCCTGGCGCGTGAGTCGGCTCTCGTGCGCGTACAGACGATGGTCGTGGTCGCCTTCGCCACCGCTGTCGAGTACACCTTCTCGCCGCTGCTCGAGGTCTACACCTACCGCTTCGACAACGTGCCGATGTACGTGCCGCCCGGGCACGGCCTGGTCTACCTGGCAGCGCTGGCGATCGGCCGGACCGCCTTCGTCCGGGCTCGCCAGGACCTCCTGACCGCGGCGGTCATCGTCGTCGGTGGGGTCTACGCGACGTACGGCGTGACGGTGGCCGAGCGCACCGATGCCTTGGGCGCCTTCTGGTACCTGTGCCTGGTCGGCTTCCTGCTCTGGGGCCCCTCCCGCCGCTTGTATATCGGCGCCTTCGTCGTGGTGACCTATCTCGAGGTCGTCGGTACGGCGCTCGGTGCCTGGACCTGGCAGACGCACGACCCGACCGGGCTGGTCGCGATCGGCAACCCGCCGTCGGGGGCTGCCGGCGGCTACGGCTGGTTCGACCTCGCCGCGCTGCTGGCGGCGCCATGGCTGGTGCGGTCCTGGTGGCGGGTCAGCGCGCGCCGTCGTCTGGCAGTGGAGCCTGCTGGCTGAGCCGCTGCCGTCGCGCGCTCAGATCGTGCACCTGGCCGCCGGCGGTCGCCTGCCCGTCATCGCCGCGCTCGCCCATGAGCCTCAGGACCTCCTCGTGTAACGGGCCGTTGGTGGCCAGCGCGTCGCCGCCCCCCGGTCCGTCGATGCCTGCCAAGCTCGTGAACCTGCCGCCGGCCTCCTGCACCACGGCAGCGACGGCCGCCATGTCGTGCAGGTGCAGCTCCGGCTCGAGCGCGACGTCGACCGCGCCCTCGGCGACGAGCATGTAGGACCAGAAGTCGCCGTACGCGCGGCTGCGCCAAACCCGGCGCAGCAGCGTGACGAACTCCTCCAGGCGCCCATGCCGATCCCACCCGGTCAACGACGAGTAGGAGAGCGAGGCGTCCTCGAGCAGAGAGACGTCGGAGACCCGGCAGGGTTGGGCGGAGAACAGGCTCTTGCCGGTCCATGCGCCGCCACCCTGGGACGCCCACCAGCGCCGGCCGAGCGCCGGGGCGGAGACGACGCCGGCCACGACCTCGTCCTCGACCATGAGCCCGATGAGGGTGGCCCACACCGGCACGCCGCGGACGAAGTTCTTGGTGCCGTCGATCGGGTCGACCACCCACCGGCGAGGACCCCAACCGGAGGCGCCGCCCTCCTCACCCAGCACGGCGTCACGTGGCCGAGCGCGACCGAGCGTACGCCTGATGCCCTCCTCCACGCCCTTGTCGGCATCGCTCACCGGCGTGAGATCCGGCTTGGTGACCACGTGCAGATCCTGGGCCTTGAAGCGGTGCATGGTCAGCGAGTCCGCATCGTCGGCCAGCAGGTGGGCCAGCCGCAGGTCGTCGGTGTGGTCGGAGGGCATGGTCGTCAGCGTACGACGGTGCCGCCTTGCCCCCTAGCCTGACGCGCGCCTGCGGGCTGCGAGCCCTCGCACCCGCCGCAGGCCGCTGCGTGGGTGGTTGTGGAGCGGAGTCGGCGCGTCATGGCACGATGACGAGACGACGAGTGCACCGCGTGTCTCGGGGAAGGGACGGTCATGTTCGACGAGGTCAACGGACTCCCGCTGCACCCGCTCGCGGTGCATGCGGCGGTCGTTGTGGTGCCGCTCGCCGCCCTGATGGGCGTGCTGTTCGTCGTACCGCGGACACGTGCGTGGGCACGCATTCCCTTCGTGGTCTCGGCTGTGGCCTCGGTGCCGATCGTCTTCGTCGCCAAGGAGAGCGGGCAGAGTCTCGAGTCGGCGCTGGCCTTGGGCGGCGACGTTGCTCGGCTGGTCGACGAACACGCCGAACGTGCCGACCTGTTGTTCATCCTGGTGATCGCGTATGCCGTCGTCGCGGTGCTGGCCGTGTTGGCGCATCGTTCGCGCGGCATGAGCAAGGCGCTCTCGCAGGCGCTCTCGCTGCTGGTGATCGTGGGCGCGGTGGCAGTCGCGTACCAGACGTACCGCGTGGGCGACATCGGCTCGCGAGCAGTTTGGAACCCGAGTGACACGGCGGACTTCAGCAGCACCGACTGACCCGCCATCATCACTCGCCGGGGCTGCGCTCCCGGCTGGCCAGGAGCCGGCGGAAGGACCGGACCCGGTCCGCGTCGACCCGTCCGTCCCTGGCTGCGTCGTCGAGTGCGCACTCCGGCTCGCTCGCCGCGTGCGTGCAGCCGCGGGGGCAGTCGGCGGTGGCTTCGTCGAGGTCGTCGAAGGCCTTGATCAGGTGAGCCGGTTGTACGTGCGCGAGCCCGAACGATCGGATGCCGGGCGTGTCGATCACCCAGCCCCCGAAGGGGAGCTCGATCGCGACCGCCGACGTCGAGGTGTGGCGCCCACGTCCGGTGACCGCGTTGACGTGGCCGATGGCCCGGTCGGTGCCGGGCACGAGCGCGTTGACCAGCGTGGACTTCCCGACCCCGGAGTGTCCGACGAAGACGCTGACCTGGTCGCGCAGCAGGGCTGTCACGCCGGACAGGTCGCTCCCGCGCTCGACCGCCACGGAGGTGACGCCCAGCGGGCGATACGTCGACAGCAGCTCGGTCGGGTCGGCCAGGTCGGTCTTGGTCAGGCAGAGCAAGGGCCTCATGCCGGCGTCGTACGCCGCGACCAGAGCGCGGTCGATCAGGCGCGGACGCGGCTCCGGATCGGCGACGGCCGTCACGATGACCAGCTGGCCCGCGTTGGCGACGACGATCCGCTCCACCGGATCGTCGTCGTCGGCCGACCGGCGCAAGACCGTCTCACGCTCCCGGACCTCGACGATGCGAGCCAGGCTCCCCACCGAGCCGGACACGTCTCCGACCAGCCGGACCGAGTCGCCGACCACGACCCCCTTGCGCCCGAGTGGCCTCGACTTCATCGCGGTCACCGTCGTGTGGGCCTCGGAGGTCCCGGCGACCCGGACCGTGTAACGACCACGGTCGACGCGTACGACCAGGCCGTCGACGGCGTCGTCATAGCTGGGGCGATCCTTGGTGCGCGGCCGGGTGCGTCGACGCGGCCGGTCGAAGCTGCTCGGGTCGTTGACGTCGCGGACCGGCGTCACGCCAGCATCGCCGTCCAGGCGTCAGCGAAGTCGGGATGCGTCTTGTCGGTCGTGGCGATGTCGTCGATCTCGATCCCCTCGACCCGCAGCCCGAGGACGGCTGCGGCATGGGCCATCCGGTGGTCGTCATACGTGCCGACCCGGCCGCCGGTGAGCACCGTGGGTCGCACCTCGAGGCCGTCGTCGGTCTGCCGGACGTCGCCACCGAGCCGGTTGAGCTCCGCGCTGAGTGCTGCCAGGCGATCGGTCTCGTGGCCCCGGAGGTGCGCGATACCGCGCAACCGCGAGGGGCTGTCGGCGAACGCGGCCACAGCGGCGACCACCGGAGCGAGCTCGCCGACGTCGTGCAGGTCGAGATCCACACCGTCCAGGTGGCGGCCCGTGATCGTGAGCCCGGCGTCGTCGAGCAGTACGTCGGCGCCGAACGCGTCGAAGATCTCGCGCAGTCGGTCGCCGGCCTGGGTGGTGCGGCCGGGCCAGCCCGGCACGGTGACCGACCCGGCCGTGACGGCGGCCGCCGCCAGGAACGGTGCGGCGTTGCTCAGGTCCGGCTCGATGACGATGTCTTGAGCGACCGGGACGGTCGGCGTCACCACCCATCGATCGGGCTCGCTGTCGTCGACCTCGACCGACCGCTCCCGCAGCATCGCCACGGTCATCTCGACGTGCGGCAGGGACGGCATCGGCTTGCCGTCGTGGCGTACGTCGATGCCAACGTCGTAGCGGCAGCCCGCCAGCAGCAGCGCCGACACGAACTGGCTGGACGCGGACGCGTCCAGCGTCACCACGCCGCCGCGGACCGACCCTTCACCGTGCACGGTGAAGGGCAGGGCTTCGGCGGCTGCCGGCGAGAGGTCGACCCCGAGGTCGCGGAGCGCCCGAAGGATCGGTCCCATCGGCCGCTCTCGGGCGCGCGGGTCGCCGTCGAAGTCGACCGCCCCGGAGGCGAGCGCGGCCACCGGCGGGACGAACCTCATCACGGTGCCCGCCAGGCCGCAGTCGACCCCCGCTGGTCCCCGCAGCGGCGACGGCTGCACGGTCACCAGGTCGTCGTCGACCTCGATCGAGACTCCGAGACGGCGCAGTGCCGCGAGCATCAACTGGGTGTCGCGGGCCAGCAGCGGACGGGAGATGCGCGACGAGCGGTCGCTGAGCGCCGCCAGCAGCAGCGCGCGGTTGGTCATCGACTTCGAGCCGGGCAGCGGGACTCGTGCCCTGACCGGGCCGCGCACCGAGGGTGCCGGCCACCCGGTCGTCGTGGCGGGGCTCACCGGGCCAGCCTATCGGCGGTGTCGGTGGCTGCCCTGGCCCGTGATGGCGGTCGCCACGCTCGCGGCCACCAGGGTGGTGATGGGTACGGCGGCGATGATGCCCAGACTGCCCACCATGCCGCGCATCAGCTCGATGGCCACGCCGTCGGTCAACCCCACCTCGATCAGGTTGGCCTCGACGGCGGAGTAGGTGAGCAGCAGCGGAAGCGCAGCGCCGGTATAGGCGAGGATCAGCGTGTTGACGGTGGCGGAGACGTGGGCTCGCCCGATCCGCATCGCGCTGGCGAAGACCTCGGCCCGCCCGGCCTTCCGGTCGGTGCCGGCGACCTCCCAGACCGCTGCCGCCTGGGTCACGGTCACGTCGTCGAGCACGCCGAGCGCCCCGATGATGACGCCCGCCAGCAGCAGCCCCTCGAACTGCACGTCCGGCACCACCTGGAGCAGCACCCGGTTCGAGTCGTCGCTGAGTCCGGTGAACCGCGCGAGGTCGGTGAAGAGCAGGCCCAGCGCCGCGGTGATGGCGAGCGACACGAGGGTGCCGATCAACGCCACCGAGGTCATGGCGTTGACTCCGTGCGACACGTAGAGCACCAAGGTCATGATGAACGACGCGGCCACGACCGCCACCAGGAGCGGGTTCTCACCGTGGGCGATCGCCGGGAGGACGAACCAGAAGACGACGCCCAGCGAGATCGCCAGGCCGATCAGGGAGCCGACACCCTGCCAGCGGGAGAGGAAGACGACCGCCAGCACGAAGACCACCACGAGGGCAGCCATCGTGAGAGACCGGTCGAAGTCGTACCAGACGTACTGCTGGTCAGGTGGGGCGTCTGCGGCATAGGCCTGCACCACCTTGTCGCCGACGTCGACCTCGGGCGCGTTGGCGCCGTACGGGAGCCCGGCCTCGACGGTTTCACCGCCGTCGCCCTCGGACAGCTCGACGGCGCCACGGCGGCAGTCCGCCGGAAAGCCGCGCGGACAGTCGAGGATCTCCACCACCTCACCGGTGACCTTCTCGGCAGTGAAGCGCTCCGTGCCCTCGACCTGCTCGTCGGGCGGTCACAGCAGGACGATGCCCACCAGCGTCACGAGGAAGAACGGTATGAGGACGACGAGCAGTGCCGTGCGTACCCGGGACGGGAGCGGTCCGAGGGACAGGTCGTCCGACCCGTGACCGTGCACAGGTCAGTGCGACGTGAGACTGGTGACGCTCTCCTTCGCGTGCCGGGCCTGGCGCTTGGCGCGCCAGGCGAGGCTCGGCCGACCCTCCGTGTCGACGCTCGCGAGGAGCAGCGCGCCCATCATGGAAACGTTCTTGAAGAAGTGGCTGCGCTGATTGGCCTTGAGCCGTGGATCGGACTCGTCCCAGTAGCGGTGACCACCCCATGTCGTCGGCACCAGGCTCGCCGCAAGCGCGAGCGAGGCTAGCCGTGGCATCCGGCCGGTCGCCAGCATCGAACCGGCGACGATGTCGAGCACGGCGTTGGCCTGCACCAGCCGCGTGGAGTCGACCTGGATCGGGAGCGAGGCCGTGGCACGCTCGATCGTCGGTCCGAGCCGGTCGGTCACCGGTGCGGCGCGCTCGGCCAGTGCGTCTGCGTTCGTGAGGGCGTTGATGCCGCCGGTCACGAACGTGGCGGCCATCATCGGGCGGGCGATCAGTCGGACCAGCGTCATGACGCCATTCTTACCTCACGGTGCGAGCCGGTGCAGATCGCGGGGGAAGAGCGAGACCTCGCGGATGTTCTCCGCCCCGACCACTCTGCTCACCCAGCGCTCGAGCCCGATCGCGAAGCCGCCGTGCGGAGGTATCCCGTAGCGGAACGCCTCGAGATAGCCGGCGTACGGCGCCAGGTCCTGTCCCCGCCGGGTGAGCGCGTCCACGTAGTCGGCGTACCGGTGCAGCCGCTGGGCGCCACTGACGAGCTCGACGCCACGGAAGATCAGGTCGAACGACCGCGACCACTGCGGGTCGGTCGGTTCCGGGTGGCTGTAAAACGCGCGGTGCGCGGTCGGGTAGCCCTCGACCACGACGAAGTCGCTGCCATGGGTCGCCTTTGCCCAGTCTCCGACGGCCCGCTCGTGCACCGGTGCCAGGTCGGGCTCGTCGGCCGGGGCGCTGGCGATCGCCAGGGCTTCGCTGAAGTGGATGACCGGGATCTCGGCGGGTACCTCGGGTACGTCGGCGGCCAGTGCCTGCACCGCGTCCGCTGCGCGCTCCAGGATGCCTGCGACCATGCCGGCCACGACGTCGCGCAGCACCGACACGACCTCGCGATGGTCCTCGATGAAGCCGAGCTCGACGTCGAGGGAGACATACTCAGCCAGGTGCCGGACGGTGTCGTGGGGTTCGGCGCGAAAGACCGGCCCCACCTCGTAGACCCGCTCGAAGACGCCGACCAGCACCTGCTTGTAGAACTGGGGTGACTGTGCGAGGTAGGCCGGCCGGCCGAAGTAGTCGACGGCGAAGACGTTGGCGCCGGACTCGGTGGCGGACTCGACCAGCTTGGGCGACTGCACCTCGGTGAAGCCCTGGGCGTCCAGCGTGTCACGGAAGCCGCGCATCGAGGCTGCCGCGATCTGCCAGCTCGCCTGCTGACGCGGATGGCGGGTGGTGACCTGGGCGTTGTCGAGCATGGTGGGCAGCCCGGCGGAGACCGTCGGGCGCCAGATCTCGATCGGTGGCGTCGCCGACGGCTCGCTGAGCGCTCGGAGCACAGGGTCCACGACCTCGACGCCGCCCGGCGCCTGGCCGTTGGTGCTGGTGGTGCCGACGACCTCGACGGCGGTCTCCTCACTGAGCGCATCGACCACGGCGAGGGACGCCTCACCTCGCACGACCACCTGGGCCAGTCCCGACCGGTCGCGGAGCACCACGAAGGCCAGCCCGCTCAACCGGCGCCGGCGGTGGAGCCAGCCGCTGAGCCGGACGCTGGTGCCGGGACGGTCGGCGTACGTCGCGAGATCGACGGCCAAGGTACGGGGGAGCGTCGGTGCGTGGACCATGAGGGACACCTCCTGGGGAGTCGAGCAGCCCCGGAGGCGTGGGCGACGGGCAAATTCGCGGTGCCACCACACCTTCGTCGGCGTCGCTGACGAAGCCGACCTCGTTGAACACGGCTCAGGAGTGTCTTCGGGGCGGGGTCGAAGTCCGCCTTCTCAGCTCCCGGCGGCTCTCTGTGCTTGCGACGTACCCGCGCCTACTTGGTTCCGTCGACGCCAGGAGCGAGTCTAAGCCAGCGCGACTCGAGAGTGCGATCGGTTTCGTCAGCGCGGGAAGCGATCGACGTTGTTGTCCGGGTTCGGGTCGTCGACGTCGGCATCGACCTCGGCCGAGATGCTGGAGATCGGCTCGAGGAGGTTGACCTCGAACCTGATGGTGTCGTCTGCCGGGTCGACCTGGAAGCACTCCCAGCGGCGGCGCCAGTTGCCGTCGGTGTCGGTGCGGACGCACGTCCATCCGCCAGGCTCGAACTCCGGGCCGCTGGTCCGGGTGAAGACGAACGTCACGGTGGGAGTGACACCGTCGGGAACTCCACCGACCGTGGCCACCATGGCGTACTGGAAGATCGGCCCGGCGCGGGTGCCCTCCAACACCATGCTGAGGTCAGCCGGCGGGGGTGGTGGCGGCGTTGTCTCGGTGGGCGTTGTCTCGGTCGGTGTCGTTTCCGTGGGTGTGGTCTCGGTGGGAGTCGTCTCGGTGGGTGTGGTCTCGGTGGGCGTGGTCTCGGTGGGAGTTGTTTCGGTGGGCGTGGTCTCGGTGGGTGTGGTTTCGGTGGGCGTGGTCTCGGTGGGAGTTGTTTCGGTCGGTGTCGTCTCGGTGGGAGTTGTTTCGGTCGGTGTCGTCTCGGAGGGGGTCGTCTCGGAGGGGGTCGTCTCCGTGGGCTCGGTCGGCTCCGTGGTCGGTTCGGTGAACGACGGCACCTCAGTCGTTGGAATGGTCGTCGGGAGCTCGGCTGGCGGCGACGTTGGCGGCAGCAGGCTCGCCGGCACGAGAGTGGGCCCGATGCCCGCAGTGGGTGTCGGGGCGCCGTCGATCGGCAGCGCCGCTGGGCCGAAGGGGAAGTTCGCGGGTGGCTGGCCCGGTGGGGGCTGATCGGGCGGAGGCGTGCTCGCGCTCGGGCCGCCGGGGTCGGTCGCGGCGGGATCGGTGCTGGCCGACGGACCGGTGGACGCTATCGGTGGGCTCGACAGCGCGATCCCGCTGACCGGTTCGCGGCCGTTGTCGGGGCCTTGGACGATCATCGCGGTGGCGACCCCGACCACGACTACCGTGGAGGCGGCCACTGACGCGGACAAACCGCTGTTGGCGGTCACCGTGTCCTTGAGCCGCAGCCACCACAGTCCGAAGAGACCGCCGGCGGCGGCAGCGCTGCCCGTGGACGCGAGGTAGCCGGCTGCCGCGCCGCCGAGGAGCAGAGGTGCGATCAGCGCGCGCAGGTTCGAGTTGACCTCGGTCAGCTCGAGATAGACAGCGGCACAGCGGGGACACTCGTCGAGATGCTCGTCGACCTTGGCTGCCTCGCGCTTGGCGAGGCCGCCCCGGACGTGCGCACCGAGCCTCTCGGTCACCCAGCGGCAGGTCTCGTCACCGGTGTCGGCGAGGTGATTCTGCAGGTACGCCTGCCGCAGCCCCTCGCGGGCACGGTAGGCCAGAGCCGAGACGCTGTTCGCGCTCATACCGAGCAGCGGAGCGATGTCGGCAGGGCGCTGTCCCTCGACCTCGAGGTGCCACAGGACCATCTGCCAGCGTTCGGGCAGCGACGCGAACGCCATGGCGGCGGCGCTGTTCTCGAAGTCGCTCACCGCCGGGTCGGTGAAGGGCACCCCCGGGTCGAACTTGTCCATCTCGTCACTGGGACTGACGCGAGAGCTGGAGCGCAGCCGGTCGATGTGCAGACGACGTACGGCGGTGAGGAGATAGGGACGGAACGAGACGTCAGGCCCGCCACCCTCGGTGAGCACCCGCAGCACCTTGATGAAGGCGTCGGAAACCAGGTCATCGGCGTCGGCCGCCGGGCCCAGCTGCCGGCCCAGCCGCAACGCCGCGTCGCGGTGCCGCTCGAACAGCTGCCCGTAGGCATGCCCGTCTCCACCGCGAACCCTGGCGATGAGCTCGGCATCGCTGGGTGCGGTCGGATCGACGGCGAGCTGCGAGCTCAAGGGCGAACCACCCGGATTGTTAGGTTTGACGGACCCCCCTACGGTAAACCGTCATACCGACCCACGTCATGAACTCTGGCAATGCGCGTCCTTGAGGTGAAGGCTGAAAGGCGGAACATGAATGATGCTCTTCGACGTGCGCGCAGGGCGCCCTTTGAGCACGATTCGTCCCGATAAGATCCCGAGCGGTTTCCAGGCCGTCGCGGAGATGCTGCTCGACGGACGGGTCGAGCCGGAGACGCTGCGCGACGCTGGGCGCGCCGCCGCGGACAACGGTACGTCGCTCGAGGCCGCCCTCGACGACCTCGTCACCACGTGCGAGCTGACCGTCGACGTCGCCGAACCCGCGTTCTGGCTGGTCAAGGCGGTGGCAGCCGGCTGGTCCGACGCCCAGATGGGCTACCTGCACTCGGTGTCGTGCGAGGACCCGCTCACCGGCCTGGCGACGCTGCATCACGTGCGGACGACTCTCGGAGACACGTTCCGCGCCGCCGAGAGGGACGCTGCGGACCCCCAGGTGGCGCTGGTCGTCGTCGACCTGGTGGACCGCGGTCTGGGCATTGCCCCGCTGGACCGCACGCTGCGGCTGGTGCACATCGCCGAGATCATGCGCACCGTCTACAGCGGTGACGAGACCCTCGGTCAGCTCTCCAGCAGCCGAGCCGTCGCCGTCGTACGGCGCGACGCCAACCTCGCTACCACCGTCCGGGGCTTGCGTGAGCTCCTGACCGGCTGGGTAGCCGCCGGAGGTCCGTCGACCAGGGTGTGGATCGAGGGCATGCCGTCGACCTTCGACGCCGCTGTCGCGCTGCTCGACGAGCTCGCCCGCTGACGGTCAGACTGCCCGCCCGACAGCCCGCCCACCCGAGCGCGACCGGTGACGTCGCGGCCACCGTTGCGAGCCCCCGCCAACCTCCACCCGGTGTGCAAGGCTGGGCGCATGTGCGGTCGTTACGCCTCGAGTCGGAAGCCAGAAGACCTGGTCGAGGAGTTCGAGGTCGACATGGTCACAGACAAGACCCTCGAAGCTGACTACAACGTGGCACCGACGAAGGACGTGTACGCCGTCCTCGACCGGGTCCCGAGGGATTCGCCGGAGCAGACTCCGCCGGAGCGCCGGTTGACCATCGTGCGCTGGGGCCTCGTGCCTTCGTGGGCCAAGGAGACCGCGATCGGGAATCGGATGATCAACGCCCGGATGGAGACGCTGGCGGAGAAGCCGGCTTTCAAGCGTGCCTTCGCCAAGCGGCGCTGCCTGTTGCCTGCAGACGGTTACTACGAGTGGTACCCGACCCAGCAGAAGGGCAAGTCAGGCAAGCCGCTCAAGCAACCTTTCTTCATTCGACCTGCCGACGGTGGGGTGCTCGCAATGGCCGGTCTGTACGAGATCTGGCGCAACAAGGAGGTCGCCGAGGACGCCGACGGAGCATTCCTTTGGAGCGCCACGGTCATCACCACGACCGCCGAGGACGACCTGGGCAAGATCCACGACCGGATGCCGATGATCGTCGAGCCGGACCGCTACTCGGCCTGGCTTGACCCTGGTGTGTCCGAGGCCGACGAGCTGCGCAAGCTTCTGGTGCCCGCTGCCCCCGGCAGGCTGGCGGCGTACCCGGTCTCGACCTCCGTCAACAACGTACGGAACAACGGCAGGGAGCTCCTCGACCCGCTCCCCGCCGAGCACGTGCCTGAGGCATGATGCCGAGGTGACATCGCAGGTCAGGAGCGTCTCGACCCGTCAGGGTGAAGCCCGGTTGCACACCGACCGGGCCAGGCGCCCGACCGCCACCCTCGTGCTCAATCACGGCGCAGGCGGTGGTGTGGGGGCTCGCGACCTCGTCGCACTCGCCCAGGCGCTGCCGCGGCAGGGCATCTCCGTCGTGCGGATCGAGCAGCCCTGGCGGGTGGCCGGGAAGCGGGTCGCGGCACGTCCGGATGCGCTTGATGCGGCCACCATCGCGTGCGTCAACGCCATCCGGGTCCGGACGCCGATCGTCCTCGGCGGCCGCAGTGCCGGCGCCCGCGTCGCGTGTCGGCTCGCCCGTAGCCTCGGGGCGGTCGGGTGCCTGGCGTTGGCGTTTCCCCTGCATCCTCCGGGTCGACCCGAACGGTCCCGGCTGTCGGAGCTGGAGGGCGTCGGCCTGCCGACCTTCGTCGTCCAGGGGGAGCGGGACTCCTTCGGCGGGCCGGATGCCTTCCCCGAGTACGTCGACCTGACCGCCATTCCGCAGGCGGACCACAGCTTCAAGGTGCCGGCCAGCGCGGAGCTGGACCAGGAGGAGACGCTGGGCCTGATCGTCGAGGCGGTGGTGGAGTGGGTGACGGCGCGCATCCCCGCCAAGGTCGCCGGCTGATGCTGGAGCTCCCGAGCGCCTCGATCTGAAGGTGGCGGACCGAGGCGGAGGCGCTGCCCCTCTCTGACGCGCGTTGTCCACAGCCAGGATTCGTCCGAAGCCGCGCGGGGTGGAACCGAGACAAGGCTTCGGACGAATCCTGTGCAGGGAAGCCACGATGGCGAGAGCGGGATACGTCCGACGCAGCGCGGAGTGGCTCCGGCGGGAGGCGTCGGACGAATCCTGGCGCGCCTGGACCTCCGGCGGGAATGGCGGAGGGCCCGATCGCGTTGGACACGTCGGTGCCCGGTCCGGGCGCCGTACACCGGAGGAGGAGGCCGCTCGATGCCGTTGACCGCAACGCAGCGGCAGCTGACCCCCCACGAGTCGGCGATCATCGCCGACATGGAGCGACGGGAGTGGCCGCTACCCTTGACAGCGATGACGACAGATCCCGAAGCCGAGACCGTCGAGCAGCGCACCGCCCGGTTCGAGCGGGACGCCCTCGTCTTCCTCGACCAGTTGTACTCCGCTGCCATGCGCATGACCCGCAATCCGCAGGACGCCGAGGACCTGGTGCAGGAGACCTACGCCAAGGCGTTCGCGGCGTTCGAGAGCTTCCAGCCGGGCACCAACCTCAAGGCCTGGCTGTACCGCATCCTCACGAACTCGTTCATCAACACCTACCGCAAGAAGCAGCGCCAGCCGCAGCAGGACTCCCACGAGGAGATCGAGGACTGGCAGCTCGTCCGTGCCGAGAACCACACCTCGGGCGGGCTCAAGTCCGCCGAGGCCGAGGCGCTCGAGCACCTTCCTGACAGCGACGTCAAGCAGGCACTGCAGCAGATCCCCGACGACTTCCGACTCGCGGTCTACCTCGCCGACGTCGAGGGCTTCGCCTACAAGGAGATCGCGGAGATCATGGGTACGCCGGTCGGCACCGTCATGTCGCGGCTCCACCGCGGGCGCCGCCAGCTGCGCGAGCTGCTCGCGGGGTATGCCGAGGATCGCGGCTTCGGTCGTCAGTCGCGCCCGCTGGAGGAGGAGGTCACCCGATGAGCTGCGGGAAGTCGCACGACGTCGACTGCAGTGAGGTCCTCGAGCGGGTCTATGTCTTCATCGACAAGGAGCTGGCGGACGCCGACCAGCACCAGATCCAGCAGCATCTCGACGAGTGCGGGCCATGTCTGCGTGAGGTCGACCTGGAGCGGATGGTCAAGGCCCTGGTGGCGCGCTCGTGTCACGAGCGAGCGCCGGTCGAGCTGCGGCAGCGCGTGATGTTCTCCATCCGTCAGGTCCACATCCAGATGACCCAGTCGCCCCCCGACGCGGTCTGATCCGCACCACACACCCATCACACGCGAAGACCCCGCCTCGACGAGGCGGGGTCTTGACGTCTGCAGCTCGGCGGTCAGGCGTTGGGGCGCTTGCCGTGGTTGGCGCGCTTCTTGCGCCGAGCCCGGCGCTTGCGTCCGGTCTTGCTCATCTGTGACCTCCTGTGGTGATGCTGTGCAGCCCCTAGTGTCGCAGACGTCGCACGCGCCAGACGACACCGACCGCCGGAGCAGAGGTGCTGCGGCGGAGCAGAGACACCAACCCCGGAGCAGCGATGACGGCAGGACAGCAAGCTGGCTCGATCCACGTGGTCACCGAGTCCGATACGGCCGCCGCCCTGGGATCGGGGGATCTGGACGTGCTCGCCACCCCACGTCTGATCGCGTGGCTCGAGGCCGCCACGTGCGACGCCGTACGCGCGACGCTCGGCCGTGACGAGACGAGTGTCGGCACCAGGGTCGCCGTCGAGCACCTCAAGGCAAGCCCGGTCGGCGCAACGGTCCAGACGACGGCGACGGTCCAGTACGTCGACGGTCGGCTGCTGCGCTTCGAGGTGGTGGCGACCGGACCCGACGGCACCGTGCTCGCGCATGGCGAGATAACTAGGGTGAGAGTCGACCGGCAGCGATTCCTGGCGAGGCTGGCCGGCCCACCTCCACCGTGAGCCGGACTCGCGCATCACGACGCACCAGACGCCGACGCCGTCACCCAGGCACCGGGGCGCGGAATCCCCACAGCTCGACACCCTCGACCGGTGACCAGTCCAGGCGCTCATCCCGCTCGAAGCCGAACTCCCGGTACAGTCCGTGCGCCGCGGTCATCTGCGGCAGCGAGCAGATCGCCATCCGGCCCAGATTGAGCGCTCGGCAGCGGTCGAAACAGTGCTCGACGAGGGCACGCGCGACGCCACGACGCTGCTGTGCCACGCTCACGGCCAGCATCCGGAACTCCCCTTCGTCGTCGGCGGCGACCTCCCTCAGCGCAGAGCCGGGCGGACAGAAGGTCACGGACCCCACGACGTCGTGGTCTATCTGCGCCACCCAGAGCTCGGCCTGGTCGCTGCGACCGGCGGCATCCTGCAGGTGTGCCGCATAGCCGTGGGTCGGCTCGAGGAAGCCGCCGTCGACGTACGCCGCCAGAGTGAGCTCGCCCACCGCGGCCAGATCGCCGGCAACGGCTCGTCGGACGCGCACCCGCTCAGACACCTGTCGTCGTCCGTGGATAGGCGATCTCCGGGTCGGTGAGGACGTTGACGACGTACGGCGCAACGGCGGCGAATGCGCGGTCGAGTGCCGGTCCAATACCGCCTGGCGACGTGACGGTCTCTCCGTCGGCGCCCAGCGCGCGGGCCACCTCGTCGTACCGGGTCCCCGGAGCGAGGTCGGCGGCCACGTCGTACCCGTACAGCATCCGCATCGGGTGCTTCTCGAGCCCCCACGCGGAGTTGTTGCCGACCACGATCACGACGGGCAGGTCGTGTCGCACCAGGGTGTCTACGTCCATGAGCGACATGCCCGCCGCCCCGTCACCGAGCAGCAGCACGACCTGAGCCGAGGGCCGGGCGATGCGGGCGCCGATCGCAGCGCCGAGCCCGGCTCCCAGGCACCCATAGGGACCGGGGTCGAGCCAACAGCCCGGCCTGGCCGGCTCGATGAACTTCCCGGCGAACGACACGAAGTCGCCGCCGTCGCCGATCACCACCGCGTCGTCGCTCAGCCGGGGAGTGAGCTCTCCGTAGATGCGAGCGGGGTGGATGGGATCGACATCGGCCGCCAACATGGCCAGATCCCGCTCTGCGGTGGCAGTCGCAGTGTTACGGAGCAGCTCGGTCCAGGCCGACCAGTCCGGCCGCCGGGGCTGCTGCTCGAATCCCGCCCGGAGTGCGTCGAGCACCAGCGTGAGGTCTCCGTGGGACGAGGCCGCTAGCGAGGCGTGCTGCGACAACTGGCCCTTGGAGTCGGCGACATGCACCACGGCCGCGGGCGGCGCGCCCTCCTTGCCGCCGAAGGATCCGTAGCCAAGCCGGAAATCGAGCGGCGTACCCACCACCACGGCGAGGTCACAGCGACCGAAGGCGACCGACCGCGCCCTGGTCGCGAGCCTGGCGTGTCCGCGCGGGATCACGCCTCGGCCCATCCCGTTGGTGACCACCGGCAGCCCCGCCGAATCCACCAGCCGCAGTGCGGCCTCCTCCGCGCCGTCGCTCCACACGTCACCGCCGAGCACGAGGACCGGTCTCCGAGACTCGCCGAGGAGTGTGACGATCCGGGCGAGCGCGTCGCCGTCGGGCTCCTGGCGCACGCGCACCGGTGCCGCCGGCAGCCGGGTCGTCGTACGGGAGAAGAGCTGGTCCATGGGGACGTCGAGAAAGGTCGGGCCGCGATGCGGCTGACCGGCGACGGTGAAGGCCTCGTCGATCCGCTCGGCGATGTGGGCGACGTCTGACACCGTGCCGGCGAGCTTGGTCAGGTTGGCGACGATGGGTGGATGGTCCAGCTCCTGGAGGCTGCCCGCACCCCAGCGCTGCGTCGGCGCGCGACCGCCGAGCACCACGAGGGGGCTGCCGCTGAAGCTCGCCTGCGCCATCGGGCTGACGCCGTTGGTGACGCCGGGTCCTGCCGTCAGCACCGCCAGGCCGGGAGTCCGGGTCAGCTTTCCGGTCGCCTCCGCGGCGAAGACTGCTGATGGCTCGTGCCGTACGTCGACCAGCCGCATCGGTGGGTCCGCCTTGACCGCGCCGTCGTAGAGCGGGAAGACATGGGCACCGGAGAGCGTGAACATGGTCTCGACGCCATGGCGGCGGGCGACCGAGACGGCGTGGTCGCCGCCGTGTCCCTCACGCTCGTTGCTGCTCTGGCCCTCGGTCATGGGCCAAGGCTACGGGTGAGTAGAGCCACGGAGTGAAGCGGGGAATTGCACGCAACAGAGCCAGCAACATGTCGGCCCGACAGTCCGGGGGCTCGGTGAACGACAGCGTCGAGTCGACGGGTGACACACCGATGGCCAGGTGAGCGTGCAGGGCGCGGAGGTAGTGGGACGTGTTGCGCGCCTCGGCTGTCGGCCAGCGCGGTGCGCGGACCCGGCGCCGCGGCGACAGCCCGACTGCCAGCTGCTCGACCCAGACGTCGAGCTGCTCGGCGGGCAGCAGGTTGCGCTGCAGGAGGGTCAGGGTGGCCGCGGCCAGCCGATCGTCCTCGCCGTCGACGAAGACGCTGTCCGCATGGGTGAGCAGCCGCTCGGCGATGACGTCGAGCAGCACCTGGACATGCAGGGCGGTCAGGTGGCGGGAGGCGCCGAGCACCCCGACCAGGTCGGCGCCGTGGGCGATCGTGTGCGCCCATCCCTTGGTGTCCACCCAGCCGCGCACGTCGCGCTCTCGCGTGTACCAGCTGATCGCACGATCCGCCCATCCCAGCACGACGTCGACAGGCAGCAGCTGCGCCCGGTTGTCACGGTCGATGCACTCGGCGAGGATCAGAGCAGAGAAGCTGCGTCGAAAGACGGTGTCATCGCCGTTGCCACCCAGGCCCACCTTGAGCCCGCCCGCGATCGAGTCTCCGAAGCTCACCAGCAGGTCGTCGTACACCCCTTCGGAGATCCAGGTCGCGAGCACCGGATAGGCGATCTCGTCCCGCTCGAGGGGGTCGAGCGACCCCAACATGGTGACCAGCTCTGCGGTCAGCTCGTTGAGCGGTCGTTCGTCCGGGACCGCCATATCCGAGGCAAGCACGTGCTGCCAGAAGTCCACGGGCATGCGGCCCATCCTCGCACACGGCCGGCGGCCTCCGTCGCCCTCCCGCGGGCTGCCGGCGACGCCACGACAACATCGCAGGACACGCCCCAAAGTTGCCTTAGAGTCGCTGTCGTGCCCACCCTCAACGACGTCGTCCGGGGCTACACCGACCTGGGTTCGGATGACCTCGATTGGCTGCACCTGCTCATCTCCGACTGGCAGATCATCGCTGACCTGTCGTTCGCGGACCTGCTGCTGTGGCTGCCTGGCCGGGAGGCGAACGGCTTCTGGTGCGGTGCGCAGATGCGGCCGACCACCGGGCCGACCGCCTTTCTGGACGACATGGTGGGCGCGTTCGTGCCGTTGGGACGACGGCCGTTGCTGGACGCGGCGTACGAGCAGGGGAGGATCGTGCGCGAGGGCGACCCCGAGTGGCGCGACGACGTGCCGGTGCGGGTGGAGACGATCCCGGTACGGCGCTCCGACGCCATCCTCGGAATCATCGCGCGGAGCACCAACCTGCTCGGGGTCCGCACGCCCAGTCGGCTGGAGCTCTCGTATCTCCAGACCGCGAGCGATCTCACCCGGATGATCAGCGAGGGCAGGTTTCCCCAACCGGCCGGCCAACGGCGCGATCTGTCCGCGTCACCGAGGGTCGGCGACGGGTTCGTGCGGACCAACGCCGCCGGCGTCGTCACCTACGCGAGTCCGAACGCCCAGTCGTCGTACCGGCGGCTGGGGCTGGCTGGCGATCTCGTCGGCGAACCCTTCCTGGCCACCACCCAACTGCTGCTGCCGCCGACCCGAAGTGCCGTCGACGAGGCGTTGCCGGTGACGTTGTCGGGGGAGCATCCACGCGAGGTGGAGTTCGGGACAGCCGAGACCACCGTGTTCGCGCGGGTGATCCCGCTCCAACCGGGAGGTGAGCCCTCCGGAGCGCTGGTGCTGCTGCGCGACGTGACCGAGCTGCGCACGCGTGAGCGCGAGCTGCTGACCAAGGACGCCACGATCCGCGAGATCCACCATCGGGTGAAGAACAACCTGCAGACCGTCGCGGCGCTCCTCCGGCTGCAGGCGCGTCGGATCGACGTACCCGAGGCTCGCTCCTCGCTCGAGGAAGCCGTCCGCCGGGTGGGCACGATCGCGATCGTGCACGACACCTTGAGCCAAGCCTTCGAGGAGAGCGTCGCCTTCGACGAGATCTCCGACCGGCTGGCCTCTATGGTGTGCGAGGTCGCGTCCGGGGACGCCGAGGTCAGCACATCACGCGACGGTTCGTTCGGTCAGCTGGCCGCCGATGTCGCCACCAGCCTCGCCATGGTGCTGACCGAGGTGATGCAGAACGCCGTCGAGCACGGCTTCGCTGACCGGCCCGGTCACTTGCTGGTGCGAGTACGTCGGCTGGCGGGTCGGTTGGAGGTCAGCGTCGAGGACGACGGGGCGGGGCTGCCGGTCGGCTTCGACCCGATCACGTCAGGCAACCTGGGACTCTCGATCGTGCGGACCTTGGTCGAGTCCGAGCTCGGAGGGCTCATCGTGATCGGACCGAGCCTGACAGGAGGCACCCGGGTCGACCTCGATCTGCCCCTGGTGACGAGCTGAGCCCTGCATACAGGCTCCCCTGCCCGGCTGATTCTGCGTCGTCAGGCCTTGACCCGTGCGCGGGCGCGGCGACGCTTGAGGGCACGGCGCTCGTCTTCGGACATGCCGCCCCACACCCCGTGGTCCTGACCTGCCTCGAGTGCCCACGCCAGGCACTGCTCACGCACGTCACAACGTCGGCACACCTGCTTGGCCTCCTCGATCTGGAGGATGGCCGGACCGGTGTTGCCGATCGGGAAGAACAGCTCCGGGTCCTCGTCGAGGCATGCAGAGCGGTGGCGCCAATCCATGGCGTCTGACTCCTGTTCGCGTCCTGGGGTCGTGGCGGGTGGTCACCATCCGTGCCAGCCGACGTGCTTCGTGAACCGCTTCACGAAGCCTCACGCCTCTCGAGGCTGCGACGGCGTTGGGTTGACTGGGCACGGCACAGCGCGTCCACAGACGATCGTCGCAAGAGATAGCCCGGCACACAACCCCTGGCACCCTGTCGCGTTGCTCACAGGTGCCAGGTGAGCTGGTGGCACCTGACTACGCTGGCCCGGTGACCCGCTCCCCGACCACGGTCGTCGTCGCCGCCGTCATCGTGCTGGTGGAGGCGTTGGCGGTCGCCGGTTTCGCCGTCGTCGAGCTGGTGAGCCTGGATCCCGACCGGCCGAGCGTTGCTCTGACGAGCGGGGCCTTCTTCATGCTCTACGCGGTGCTGCTCGCCTTCGCCTCGCGAGCACTGCTGCGGCTGCAGACGTGGAGTCGCAGCATGATCGTGATGGCTCAGGTGATCCAGCTCGCCGTCGGCTGGAGCTTCTACGGCGGGGACACCCGGATCGTGACGTGGGCCCTCGCCATCCCTGCCCTGGCGGTGCTGGCCCTGGTGCTCTCGCCGCCCACGACCCAGGCCCTCTTCGGAGAGTCCGACCGGGGCGACGAGAGCGCCAGTGACCAACGGTCGTGATCAGCTCTTCTTCGTCTCCGCGAAGATCGCGGCGATCTCGTCGATCTTGGCGAGCAGCTCGTCGGCCTTACCCGCGTCCATGGCGTCCTTGGTGCCGGCAGCCCCGGCCAGCTTGGTGGCCTCGTTGAAGAGCGTGTGCAGCTGCGGGTACTTCTCGAAGTGCGGCGGCTTGAAGTAGTCGGTCCACAGCACCCACAGATGGTGCTTGACCAGCTCCGAACGCTGCTCCTTGATGAGGATGGCGCGAGTGCGGAAGTCCGGGTCGTCGTTGTCGGCGACCTTGCCGATGATGGCCTTGACCGACTCCGCCTCGATGCGTGCCTGAGCGGGGTCGTAGACACCGCAGGGCAAGTCACAGTGGGCGGAGACGTCGATGGTGCGGGCAAGCAGTCGTGCCAGCATCGTTGGTCCTTTCTCTGGTGGGACGAGGGACGTGTTGTCAGACTAGTGCTGCCGTAGCAGTTCCCCCATTGATGCCGATGACACCTGACGCGAGGTACGCATGCCGTTGCCCTGGGGCGTGGCGGTCGTCCGCGGAAGGTCGATGGAGCCCACTCTTCGCGAGGGCGATCGGCTGCTCGTGCGGCACGGCGCTGCCCCCACGGTGGGCAGGCTCGCCGTCGTCCTGCTGCCCGGACGGCCGCTGGCAGTGAAGCGCGTCACGCGCCGTACGCCGGAAGGGTGGTGGGTCGAGCGGGACAACCCGGCCGAGGGCGTGGACTCGTGGCTGGTGGGGGCCGTGCCCGACGAGGCCGTGGTCGCGCGGGTGGTGCTGCGGTTGTGGCCGGTACGGCGTGGGCTGCGGTTGGGCCAGGGCCGAGGGGCCGGGTGGCGAGGCGACCACTAGGGTGGCTGCGTGTTCGCGGCATATGCGGAATCTCTGAACCCTGCAGCCCCTCTCGACGGCCTCGTGCTCGGGGACCGTCCCGAGCCGGATGTGCCGACCGGGTGGACCACCGTCACGGTCAAGGCGACGGCGCTGAACCACCACGACGTGTGGTCGCTTCGCGGTGTCGGCCTGCCGGCGGAGAGGCTGCCGATGATCCTGGGCTGCGACGCGGCAGGGATCGACTCCGACGGCAACGACGTCGTGGTCCACGCGGTCATCAGCGACCCGCAGTGGACCGGCGACGAGACGGTCGACCCCGGGCGCTCCCTGCTCTCCGAGCGTTACCAGGGCACGATGGCCGAGCGAGTTGCCGTGCCGGCGCGCAACGTGGTGCCGAAGCCGGCCGCCCTGAGCTTCGAGGAGGCGGCCTGCCTCCCCACGGCGTGGCTGACGGCGTACCGGATGCTCTTCACCCAGGCGGGCGTGCAGCCCGGCGACAGCGTCCTCGTGCAGGGTGCCGGCGGCGGCGTCGCCACGGCGCTCGTCGCGCTCGCCAGCACCGCCGGGATGCGGGTGTACGTGACCAGCCGCGACGAGGCCAAGCGGGCGCGTGCGCTCGAGCTCGGGGCCGCGGAGGCCTTCGAGCCGGGAGCCCGGCTGCCGCACCGGGTGGATGCGGTGATGGAGACCGTGGGCGCTGCCACCTGGAGCCACTCGATGAAGGCGCTCCGGCCCGGAGGCACCGTGGTGGTCTCGGGTACGACGTCGGGACCCGACCCGGACAACGCCGAGCTCAGGCGGATCTTCTTCCTCCAGCTGCGGGTGCAGGGCTCGACCATGGGAACGCAGGCGGAGCTGCGCAAGCTGGTGCAGTTCATGGACGTCGCCGGGGTGCGACCGGTGATCGACCGCGTCCTGCCCCTGGACAAGGCACGTGACGGGTTCGCAGCGATGGCGGACGGCGACCTGTTCGGCAAGGTCGTCTTCACCCTCTGACGCCGCATCCTCTGTGCGTCGCCGCCCGGCGCGTTAGTCGTCGTCGTCCTCGAGCCGGGCGAGCCAGGTGGCCAGTCGCTCGACGGGGATCTCGAACTCCGGATGGAGATCGACGAACTCTTGCAGCCGCTCCGCCAGCCAGGCGAGGCTGACGTCTTCCTCGCCGCGGCGCGCGGCCAGCTCCTCGATGCCGCGGTCGGTGAAGTACATGGTGTGGGCGGGTGCCGCGGGTCTAGGCGAAGGCCTGCTCGAGCAGCGCTTTGAGCTCGGCCTGGTGCACCGATGCCTGACCGACGGACGGCGCCGCCGACTCGTCCCGGGATACCCGGTTGAACGGGATGCCGCCGAGCTCGAGAGCCATGTTGAGCTTCATGTGCGGCCAGGGACCCATGTTGGCCGGTTCGTCCTGCACCCAGCGGATCTCCTCGAGGTTCGGGTACTTCCCCATTTCGGCTCGGACTTCCTCGACCGGTCGCGGGTAGAGCTGCTCCAGCCTGGCAATCGCCGTACGCGGCTCGTCGCCCTCCCGCTGCCTGCGCTCGTTGAGGAGGTCCCAGGTGATCCGGCCCGAGCAGAGCACGAGATGACGGACGGCGTCGGCGTCGGGCACGTCGTCACCGATGACGGGGCGGAAGGCCCCGTCGGTGAAGTCGGCCGGCTGCGATGCGGCGTCCTTGCGCTTGAGCATCGACTTCGGGGTGAAGACGATCAGCGGACGGTGCTCGCGGTCGAGCGAGTGGTGCCGCAGCAGGTGGAAGTAGCTCGCCGGCGTCGAGGGCTGCGCCACGGTGAAGGCGTCGTCCGCGGCAAGCGTCAGGAAGCGCTCGATGCGGGCCGATGAGTGATCGGGGCCCTGGCCCTCGTAGCCGTGCGGCAGCAGCAGCACGACACCCGACTGCTGGCCCCACTTGGCCTCTCCGGCCGAGATGAACTCGTCGATGATGATCTGGGCGCCGTTGACGAAGTCGCCGAACTGAGCCTCCCACAGGGTCAGCGCCTCGGGCCGAGCCACCGAGTATCCGTACTCGAAGCCCATGGCGGCGTACTCGCTCAGGAGTGAGTCGTAGATGTAGAACTGCGCCTGGTCCTCGCTCAGGTTCTGCAGCGGAGTCCATTCGGCAGCGGTACGACGGTCGATGATGGTGGCAAATCGCTGCACGAAGGTGCCGCGCCGTGAGTCCTGGCCCGCCAACCGCACTGGGCGTCCCTGCATGAGCAGAGAGCCGAAGGCGAGGATCTCGCCGGTGCCCCAGTCGATCGGCCCGTCGGTGATGGCGGCCGCCCGCCGCTGCAGCTGTGGCAACACCTTCGGGTGCACGGTGAAGCCTTCGGGGACCGTGACGTGCGCGTCGGAGATCCGCTTCAGCATCTCGCGCGAGATCGCAGTGGGGTGCTCGCCGGCGCCCTCCTTGGCGGGGTACTCCGGCACCGTGACGAAGGAGGCGACTCGGGCATCCTCCTTGCTGGCCTCGCGCACCTCGGCGAAGACCCGCTCGAGCTGCTGCTGGTAGTCCTTGAGCGCCGACTCCGCTTCCTCGACCGTGATGTCGCCACGGCCGATGAGCGCCTCGGTGTAGAGCTTGCGCACGGAGCGCTTCAGCTCGATCAGGTCGTACATCAGCGGCTGGGTGTACGACGGGTCGTCGCCTTCGTTGTGACCGCGCCTGCGGTAGCACACCAGGTCGATCACGACGTCCTGGTTGAACGCCTGTCGGTACTCGAAGGCGAGCCGTGCCACCCGGATGCATGCCTCCGGGTCGTCACCGTTGACGTGGAAGATGGGCGCCTGCACCATTCGGGCCACGTCGGTGCAGTACAGCGAGGAGCGCGAAGCCGACGGAGACGTGGTGAAGCCGACCTGGTTGTTGACGACCAGGTGGATCGTGCCACCGGTGCGGTAGCCGCGGAGCTGGGAGAGGTTCAGCGTCTCGGCGACCACGCCCTGTCCGGCGAAGGCTGCATCCCCGTGCACGAGCAGCGGCAGCACGGGGAAGGCGGCACCCAGGTTGAGCAGATCCTGCTTGGCCCTGGCGATGCCCTCGAGAACGGGATCGACGGCCTCCAGGTGTGACGGGTTGGCTGCGACCGAGACCTTGATGCTGGACCCGTTCTCGGCCGTGAACTCGCCTTCGGCACCGAGGTGGTACTTGACGTCGCCGGAGCCCTGCACCGTGCGCGGGTCGATGTTGCCCTCGAACTCGCGGAAGATCTGGGAGTAGCTCTTGCCGACGATGTTGGCCAGCACGTTGAGCCGACCCCGGTGCGCCATGCCGATGCACACCTCGTCGAGGCCCTGGTCGGCGGCCGCCTCACAGATCTCGTCGATCAGCGGCACGGTGGTCTCGCCACCCTCGAGACTGAAGCGCTTCTGCCCGACGAACTTCGTCTGCAGGAACGTCTCGAAGGCCTCGGCCTGGTTCAGCTTGTGCAGGATCCGCAGCTGCTCTTCACGCGGCGGCTTCTTGTGCGGGCGTTCGACTCGCTCCTGGATCCAGCGTCGCTGCTCCGGGTCCTGGATGTGCATGTACTCGATGCCCGTGGTGCGGCAGTAGGAGTCGCGCAGGATCCCGAGGATGTGGCGCAGCTTCATAAACCGGTGACCGCCGAAGTTGCCGGTGGCGAACTCTCGGTCCAGGTCCCACAGCGTGAGCCCGTGGCTCGTGACCTCGAGGTCGGGGTGGCTACGCTGGCGGTACTCCAGCGGGTCGGTGTCGGCCATCATGTGACCGCGGACCCGGTAGGCGTGGATCATCTCCAGGATGCGGGCCTGCTTGCTGACCTCGTCCTCGTGGCTGGCCGAGATGTCGGCGGCCCAGCGGATCGGCTCGTAGGGGATCCGGAGCGCCCGGAAGATCTCGTCGTAGAAGCCGTCCTCGCCGAGCAGCAGCCGGTGCAGGCCGCGGAGGAACTCACCGGACTGGGCGCCCTGGATCACCCGGTGGTCATAGGTCGACGTGAGGGTCATGACCTTGCTGATCGCGTTGCGGGTGATCGTCTCCTCCGACGCGCCCTGGTACTCAGTCGGGAACTCCATCGCCCCTACGCCGATGATGCAGCCCTGGCCCGGACATCAACCGTGGCACCGAGTGGACGGTCCCGATGGTTCCGGGGTTGGTCAGGCTGACCGTGGTGCCCTGGAAGTCCTCGATGCCGAGCTTGTTGTCGCGGGTACGGCGTACGACGTCTTCGTACGCCGACCAGAACTCCGCGAAGCCCATCGACTCCGCGGCCTTGATCGAGGGCACCAGCAGCTGCCGGGAACCGTCGGACTTGGCGACGTCGATCGCCAGCCCGAGGTTGATGTGCGGCTGCCGGACCAGGGTGGGCTTGTCGTCCACGACCTCGAAGCCGACGTTCATCGCCGGCATCTCGCGCAGTGCCTTGACCAGGGCGAAGCCGATGATGTGGGTGAAGGAGACCTTGCCGCCCCTGGCCCTGGCCAGGTGGTTGTTGATGACGACCCGGTTGTCGATCAGGAGCTTCACCGGTACGGAGCGCACGCTCGTCGCCGTCGGCACGCTCAGGCTGAGGTCCATGTTGGCGGCCGTGCGGGCGGCGGCACCGCGCAGCGGAACCCGCTCCGGACCGGTGACTTCGTCCGGTCCCCCGCCGGCGCGCGGCTGATCCTTGGGCACGGGCTTCTCGGCCGTGGTCGACGTAGGCGCCGCCGAGGTGGTGTTGCGCGCGGCGGTGGCACTCGAGGTGGCCGGCGAACCGGTGACAACTGCCGGGTTGGGCTTCGGTTCGGTGACCTTGGGGGTCGGCTGTGGAGACGACACCGCGGCCGGCTCGGGGGCCGGTCGCGAGGCTGCCGCCGGGTTCGGGTCCTCGCTCGCTGCTGGTGAGGGCGCCTGCTGGGGAGCCGGCTTCGACGTCGGTGCAGCGGGTCTTCCGTTGCCGTCGGTGGCGGCGGACTCCTGCCCCTTGAAGAGCTCCTGCCATGCCTCGTCGACGGACGAGGGATCCTCGAGGTAGCGCTCGTGCATCTCGTCGACGAGCCACTCGTTGGGGCCGAATCCCGACATGGCGTTGTCGTGCGGGGAGTTGGACACGGCTTCTCGATTCGTCTCTTTCGCTCGTGGGCCTGGTGGGACCAGTCAAGGCTAACCCCCGATCCGCCAGGCGCGCAGGGCAGCCGGATGCCGTGTGCGCGCCGAATTGAGTCTTGGGGACAAATCGTTCATCCTCGACACGATGACTAGGCACGAGTTGCACCCGCGGAGAGGCCGCCGCCGCCGTACGGCGGTCGTGGTCGGGACGGCGGTCGCGGCACTGCTGCTGGGCGCGGCCGGCTGCTCGGGCGACGACGACGATGACGCGTCGGGCGAGGAGACCACGACCACCCAGCCTCCACAGACCGCTGCGGCGACCGAGCTGGACAGACCCGACGCCGGCTGGCAGATCTCCGTCGCGCAGTGGACCGGTGGCATCGACCAGCAACGCCGCCCGGCCATCTCGCGAGGCATCCAGAACACGCTCGCGAGCTGGGTCGACGGTGGTTTCGGTGGCGACTACCCACGCTCGGACTTCGCGGCCGGCTTCGCGGACTGGACTACCGATGCCGCCCGGCAGGGTCGCACCGATCGTTTCGTCACGACGAATGCCGCGCTCGGCCCGGAGCTGGTGGACCAGGTGGCCGACGAGCGCAGGGCCACCGTGTCAGTGTTCGCCGTGGACGGCGTGCTAGGTGGGGCTACCGCGCGGTTGAGGTTGCGCTTCACGGGGCAGCGCAGCTCTGGGGATCTGGTCGTGCTGACGGTCACGGGTCAGGTGCGGTTGACGCATGCGGGTGACCGTTGGCGGATCTTCGGCTACGACCTCGACCGCATGGTGGAGGCGCGATGACCAGCTCTGGAGCCGCGCAGGCGAACCGCTGGCTGAGGCGCGCGCGCCGCTGGGCGACGTTCGGCGTACTGCTCGCCCTGCTCGGTATGTCGGTACCGGAAGACACTCGCACCCAGGCGGATTACGCGCTGATCAAGGTCGAGGGCGCCGACGGTGTCGACAACTCCGACCCGGTGGTCTGGATGCTCGCTCTCGGGTCGGATGCCCGACCGGGGCAGCCGGTGCTGCGCAGCCGTTCCGACGCCGTCCAACTCGTGGGCATCAATGCCCGCACCCATGCCGGCGTCACGATCGGCATCCCGCGCGACTCCTATGTCGACATCCCAGGATACGGCCGCGACAAGATCAACGCGGCCATGGTGTACGGCGGGCCGCAGGCCACGGCTCAGGCGGTCGCGGGTCTGACCGGCATCACCCCGGACTACGTCTTCGTGACCAGCTTCCGCGGGCTGATCCGGCTGGTGGGTGGAATCAACGGGGTCAAGGCGAAGGTGACCTACCCGATGGACGACCTGGGAGTGACCCTGCGACCCGGAACCCAGGAGCTCACCGGAGTGGAGGCGCTGGCCTTCGCGCGGATCCGCTACGGCCTCCCGCGCGGAGACTTCGACCGCTCGATGGACCAGGGCCAGCTGCTCAAGGGTGGGCTGGCCACGGTGCTCGAGAAGACGAGCCGGCCCGGCTTCTTCGAGCGAGCGCTCAGCCTGATGGCGCAGAACACCGACACCGATCTCGGGCCGGTCGAGCTGTATCGCCTCGCGTCGACGGTGCTCGAGGTCGACCCTGGCAAGGTGCGGGTCTGCGTGCTGACCGGCGGTACCGGGAGTGCCGGTGGCGCCAGTGTCGTCTTCCCCGATCTCGGCCAGGTCCAGGCGCTGGCCGCCGACGTACGGTCCGACGCCACGGTCGACCGGGGCTGTTGACGCGAGGGCCGCTGCGTTCGGTCCATCGAACTCGACGAGTGGCAGCAGATGGTCATTTTTGACGAGAGCGGACAGCATGTTGCTGCCTCTCGCCGCGCCCGGCGCTACTCACGGGCTGCTGGCGCCGTTGGGTGGAGCGCGGTGCTCGTGATCACGCGGCGCCCCCGGCAGGATTCGAACCTGCGCTCCCGCCTCCGGAGGGCGGTGCTCTATCCCCTGAGCTACGGGGGCCAGGGCGTGGCCAAATGTAGCAGCGGCGGATCGCTTCGCCCCAATCGCGGCGGCCCCCAAACCGGGCGGGTAGCCTCGCCGGGTGGCAGGGGGCATCCCAACGGTTCTGGTGGTCGACGACTCCGACGTGATCCGCTCGTTGATCATGCTCAACCTCGAGCTGGACGGCTTCGAGGTGCGCGAGGCGTCCGACGGTCAGCAGTGCCTGGACCTGGTGGGCGACGTACAGCCCGACGTCATCACGCTCGACGTACGGATGCCACGGCGGGACGGCTTCGAGGTGGCGGAGATGCTCCGTGCCGACCCGGCCACAGCGCACATCCCGATCGTGATCGTGACGGCGCGCGCACAGGGCTCCGACCTGGCCCGAGGAGCGGCGCTCGGGGTCGACGCCTATGTCACCAAGCCGTTCGATCCGACCGCTCTGGTGGAGACGGTTCGGTCCGTGATGCGGAGGCACGAGGGGCGCTGACCGCTCGGTAGGATACGGCGGTGACCCCCGAGCAGCTCTCCCGGATCGTCCGCGATGCCCTCGGCGCACTCGTCGATCGAGGTGCGCTGGAGCTCGTCGAGGGTCTGCCGTCCGAGATCCGCATCGAGCGGCCGAAGAGCAAGGAGCACGGCGACTACGCCACCAACGTCGCGCTCCAGCTGGCCAAGCGCGCCGGCATCGCACCCCGGGAGCTGGCAGACCTGCTGGCGACCGAGCTGAAGGGCCACCCGAGCATCGCGGGCGTCGACATCGCCGGGCCTGGATTCATCAACATCACCGTGGCCGCGGCAGCGCAGGGTGAAGTGGCCCGGGCCGTCGTGGCAGCGGGTGCGTCGTACGGCGGATCCGACCGCTTGGCGGGCAGCCGTATCAACTTGGAGTTCGTCTCCGCCAACCCGACCGGCCCGGTGCACATCGGAGGAGCGCGGTGGGCGCCGGTCGGCGACAGCCTGGCCCGCGTCTTCTCGGCCCTCGGCGCGGACGTCACGAAGGAGTACTACTTCAACGACCACGGCGCGCAGATCGACCGCTTCGCCCGCTCCCTCCTCGCAGTGGCACGAGGCAGAGAGGTGCCGGCGGACGGCTATGTCGGGGAGTACGTCGCCGACATCGTCGCCCAGGTGACGTCGGCGCAGCCGGACGTGCTCGACCTTGCGGACGAGGATGCCCAGGAGGTCTTCCGCCGCGAGGGCGTCGAGCTGATGTTCGCGCAGATCAAGCAGACGCTGCACGGCTTCGGCGTCGACTTCGACGTCTACTTCCACGAGCAGTCCCTGTACGAGACGCAGGCGGTGGAGCGGGCAATCAGCCGGCTCACCGAGATGGGCAACACCTACGAGTCCGACGGGGCGCTCTGGCTGGCCACCGAGAAGTACGGCGACGAGAAGGACCGGGTGCTGGTGCGGTCCAACGGCGCTCCTGCCTACATCGCCGGCGACTGTGCGTACTACCTCGACAAGCGCGAGCGGGGCTTCGACCTGTGCGTCATCATGCTCGGCGCGGATCATCACGGGTACGTCGGCCGGCTGATGGCGATGTGCCGGGCCTTCGGCGACACCCCGCACGTCAACCTCGACGTGCTCATCGGGCAGATGGTCAGCCTGGTCCGCGACGGTCAGCCGAT
The DNA here is from genome assembly GCA_963830495.1 of uncultured Actinomycetota bacterium. Taxonomy (GTDB): domain Bacteria; phylum Actinomycetota; class Actinomycetes; order Propionibacteriales; family Nocardioidaceae; genus CAWHMS01. Next base: position 1,101,321 of record CAWHMS010000002.1, read on the forward strand.
CCGGATGGCGAAGCGCGCTGGTGCGGTCGTGTTCATCGACGACCTCATCGAGGCGATCGGGGTCGACGCCGCGCGATACGCGCTGGTGCGCTACTCCACCGACTCGACGATCGACCTCGACCTCGACCTTTGGACGCGGCAGTCGTCCGACAACCCCGTCTACTACGTGCAGTACGCACACGCGCGGCTGGCGTCGATCCTGCGCAACGCGGCGGACCTGGGGATCGCCCCGGCGGGAGACGACTTCGACCCGGCCCGGCTCTCGCACGAGCGCGAGGGTGACCTGCTGCGAGCGCTGGCCGACCTACCAGCCGTGGTCAGCTCCGTCGCCGAGCTGCGCGAGCCGCACCGTCTCGCGCGCTATCTCGAGGCGACGGCTGCGACCTTCCACAAGTTCTACGACGAGTGCCGGGTCCTCCCGCAGGGCGATGAAGAGGTGACCGATCTGCATCGCGCCCGGCTCCTTCTCGTCGACGCCACCCGGGTCGTCTTCGCCAACGGCCTCGGGCTGCTCGGCGTGACCGCACCAGAGCGCATGTGATGCGCTCACACGAAGCCGGCGCAGTGCACGCCGAGATGGGTTCGCGCGGGCCGGCTTGGCTGGCCGCGCCGGAGGACGCTAACGAGCTGGTCGCGCGGTTGTGGCCGTCGTCGGCGACCAAGCACGCCGACGGCGTACTCTCCGTGGCCGGTGTGCGCGTGGACACGATCGCCCGCGAGTTCGGCACGCCGACATACGTCGTCGACGAGGCGGACTTCCGCGGCCGGGCGAGGGCGTTTCGCGATGCCTTCGTCGGAGCCGACGTCTACTACGCCGGAAAGGCGTTCGTCTCGGTCGCCACCGTGCGATGGATCGCCGAGGAAGGTCTCGGGCTCGACGTCTGCTCAGGGGGCGAGCTCTCACTCGCACTTCGTGCCGGCTTCGACCCAGCCAGGATCAGCTTCCACGGCAACAACAAGAGCGACGGGGAGCTCAGCCGCGCGGTGGAGCTCGGAGTCGGCCGGATCATCGTCGACTCCAGGTCCGAGATCGCCCAGCTTGCCGACATCGCCGCCATGCAGGGCCGCACCCAGGACGTCCTGGTGCGGGTGACCGCGGGAGTCGAGGCGCACACCCACGAGTACATCGCGACCGCACACGAGGATCAGAAGTTCGGCTTCTCCATCACCGAGGGCGATGCGTTCGATGCGATGACCGCGGTCGAGGCCGCCGCGCCCCTCCGCCTGGTGGGAGTGCACTCGCACATCGGCTCGCAGATCTTCGACACCTCCGCCTTCGAGGTGGCGGCCCGGCGCGTACTGGCGCTGCATGCGCGCGGGCTGTCCGCGGGCATGGCACTGACGGAGCTCAACCTGGGCGGTGGCTTCGGTATTGCCTACACGTCTCAGGACGATCCGGCCGACCCGATCACGCTCGCAGCCGGAATCCGCGAGATCGTGGCGCACGAGTGCCGAGCGCTCGGGATCGAGGTGCCTCGGCTGGCGGTCGAGCCCGGTCGCGCGATCGCAGGCCCGTCGACGATAACGCTCTACGAGGTGGGCACGGTCAAGCGGGTGGCGCTCGACGCTGGGGCCAGCCGACTGTACGTCGCTGTCGACGGCGGCATGAGCGACAACCTGCGCTCAGCGCTCTATGGTGCCGACTTCTCCTGCACGCTCGCGTCCCGGCGGTCCTCGGCGTCGCCGCTGCTGGGTCGCGTGGTGGGCAAGCACTGCGAGTCCGGCGACATCGTCGTACGAGACGAGTTCGTGCCGGCGGACATCACGCGCGGCGACCTGCTCGCCGTACCAGCCACCGGCGCCTACTGCCGATCGCTGGCCAACACCTACAACCATGTGCCCCGCCCGCCGGTCGTCGCCGTCCGCGACGGGACGGCACGGTTGATCGTGCGCCGGGAGACCGAGGACGATCTGCTCCGCCTCGAGGTCGAGTGAGGCAGATGTCTTGCATGATGGAGGCTGCGGCGGCATTCGTCCTGCGGCCGGGCACGATGTCCTGGGTGAGCGAGGCAGGGGAGCTGAACAGATGACCAAGCGGGTGCGCGTGGCACTGCTCGGCTGCGGCGTCGTCGGAAGCGAGGTCGCTCGACTGCTCCTCGACCAGGCCGACGACCTGGTGGCCCGGGTGGGCGCCCCGCTCGACCTGGTCGGCATCGCCGTACGACGGCTCGAGCGCACCCGAGGGGTCGACGTGCCGCGGGAGCTCTTCACGACCGACGCCGAAGCCCTCGTCACCCGCGGGGACGTCGACGTCGTCATCGAGGTCATCGGCGGCATCGAGCCGGCCCGCAGCTTGATCCTGGCGGCACTCCGGTCCGGGGCCTCGGTCGTCACGGCCAACAAGGCGCTGCTCGCCGAGGACGGCGCCACGCTTTTCCAAGCGGCGGCCGATGCCGGCCGCGATGTGTACTTCGAAGCCGCCGTGGCCGGTGCGATCCCGATCATCCGGCCTCTGCGCGAGTCGCTGGCCGGCGACAAGGTGAGCCGGGTGCTCGGCATCGTCAACGGCACGACCAACTACATCCTCGACCAGATGGACACGCACGGCAGCGGCTTCGACGACGCGCTCGACCAGGCTCAGTCGCTGGGCTATGCCGAGGCAGACCCGACCGCGGACATCGAGGGCTTCGACGCAGCCGCCAAGGCCGCGATCCTCGCCAGCCTCGCCTTTCACACGCGGGTCACGTCCGCCGACGTGCACCGCGAGGGGATCCTTGACGTGTCCGCCTCCGATGTGGCGTCGGCGCGGCAGATGAACGCCGTCGTCAAGCTGCTGGCGATCTGTGACCGGGACGAGCGGGACGGCGCCGCCACGGTGTCGGTGCGGGTGCACCCCGCGATGATCCCGCGGTCGCACCCTCTTGCCAGCGTGCACGGCGCCTACAACGCCGTGTTCGTGGAGACCGAGGCCGCGGGCGAGCTGATGTTCTACGGACCGGGAGCAGGCGGCTCCCCCACCGCGAGCGCGATCCTCGGCGACCTCGTGACCGTCGCGCGGAACCGGCTCAGCCAGGTCACCGGCGCGGGTGAGTCGACGTACGCCCAGTGCGAGATCGCACCGATGGGCCAGACCGTGACGCGCTACCACGTCGGCATCGACGTCGACGACAAGCCGGGCGTGCTGGCCTCGGTCGCGGAGCTCTTCGCCAGGCACGACGTGTCGATCCAGACCGTGCGTCAGGAAGGCCGCGGCGACGACGCGCAGCTCGTTGTCGTCACCCACTCCGCTCCGGACTCCGCCCTCTCGGCCACGGTCGACTCGCTGCGGGCGATGGCGATCGTGCGGGAGGTCACCTCGGTCATGCGGGTCGAAGGCGGCGGCGAGTGAGCTCACCGGCTCCGCACCAGTGGCGAGGCGTCATCGAGGAGTACCGCGACTGGCTGCCGGTGAGCGACGAGACACCCGTCGTCACGCTGCGCGAGGGCGGCACCCCCTTGGTCGAGTCCGGCTGGCTGTCGGAGCTGACCGGCTGCGCGGTGTGGCTGAAGGTCGAGGCGGTCAACCCGACCGGCTCCTTCAAGGACAGGGGTATGACGGTCGCCGTGTCCCTTGCCGCCGAGCAGGGCGCTGCCGCGGTGGTGTGCGCCTCGACCGGCAACACGTCGGCATCGATGGCCGCCTACGCCCGGCGGGCTGGCCTGACACCGCTCGTGCTGCTTCCGCAGGGCCGGATCGCGCGGGGCAAGATGGCGCAGGCGATCATGCACGGCGCCCGGATCATCCAGGTGCGCGGTGGCTTCGACCACTGCCTGGAGCTGGCCAGGGCGTTGGCCAAGGACTACCCGGTGGCGCTGGTCAACTCCGTCAACCAGGCTCGCATCGAGGGCCAGAAGACGGCGGCCTTCGAGATCGTGGACTTCCTCGGGGAGGCCCCGCACCTGCACGTGCTGCCGGTCGGGAATGCGGGCAACATCACTGCCTACTGGAAGGGCTACCGCGACTACGCCGACCACGGCAGGGCCGCACACCGCCCGGTGATGTGGGGCTTCCAGGCCGAGGGTGCGGCACCGCTGGTGCACGGTCGGGTGGTCGAGCATCCCGAGACGGTGGCGACGGCGATTCGGATCGGTAACCCCGCCTCCTGGCTGCTGGCCGAGGCCGCCCGGGACGATTCGGGGGGCGTCATCGAGGCGGTCTCTGACGAGCAGATCCTGCGCGCCCAGCAGCGGCTCGCCGCGCGCGACGGCGTGTTCGTCGAGCCGGCGTCGGCTGCAGGCGTGGCCGGACTGGTGGCCAAGCTCGAGGCCGGCGACGTAGCCCCCGGGCAGGTCGTCGTGGTCACCGTCACCGGTCATGGCCTGAAGGACGTCGACACGGCGCTCGACCACGTCGAGGGGCCGCCGGACGTCGTCGTCGACCCCGACGTCGACGAGGCTGCCCGCGCGGCCGGGCTGCGTGATGACTGAGCGTTTCCAGGCCGAGGCGACGGTGCGTGCCCCGGCGACGTCGGCCAATCTCGGTCCGGGCTTCGACGCCTTCGGCCTCTGCCTGGGCTGGTACGACGAGGTCACGGCCCGGGTGCAGCGCTCGGGCCTGTCGGTCGACGTCGAGGGCGAGGCTGAAGGCGGCGTACCTCGCGACGAGAGCCATCTGGTCGTGCGGTCGATGCGGGCCGCCTTCGACCGGTTGGGGTCGACGCAGCCGCCGGGTCTGGCGCTGCACTGTCGCAACCGGCTGCCGCACGGCCGTGGGCTGGGCTCGTCCGCGGCGGCCATCGTCTCAGGGGTTCTGCTCGCCGACGCGCTGGTGCCGGACGCATCTCTCGGTCCGGCCGCCGCGCTCGAGCTGGCCGCCGAGCTCGAGGGTCACGCCGACAACGTGGCGGCCTGCCTGCTGGGTGGCCTGACGGTGGCCTGGACCGAGTCCGGTCACTCGCGTGCGGCTTCGTTGAGCGTGCATCGCGATGTCGCCCCGGTGGTGTTCGTGCCGCCGAGGGCGCTGTCCACCGATCAGGCACGCAGCCTGTTGCCGGCTCAGGTACCGCACCCGGATGCGGCCGCGAACGCCGGCCGCGCCGGCCTGCTGGTCGCCGGGCTCACGCAACGGCCGGACCTGCTGCTCGCGGGCTCGTCCGATCGGCTGCACCAGGGCTACCGACGGCCGGCCATGCCGGAGTCGGCCTCGCTCGTCGACGCACTGCGTGCCGCCGGGGTGGCCGCCGTGGTGTCCGGAGCGGGTCCGTCGGTGCTGGCGATGAGTACGTCGGAGCGTCCTGTCGAAGTACGCCGGTGGACTCCTCCCGGGTGGCAGGCCCTCGAGCTGCAGGTGGCTCCGACGGGTGCGACGGTGCAGGCGGCCCGCAGCGAAACGGGCTGACCCACCCGGTGCGGGGGATGTGCGGCCTCCAGACCGAGGAGTTGACTGGCGGGATGACTGGAGACCCTGCCCCGAGAATGTTGGGCGAAGAGCTGGTGCGGCTGTTGGCGCTGGTCCGCGAGGCCGACAGCATCGAGCTCAAGCTCACCGTGCCCGAGCCGGCCTACCGCTCCACGGCTGCGGCGCTCGGGCTCGATCCACTCGATGCGCAGATTCGCCAGGTGTTCTTCTTCGACACGCCGGATCTGGCACTGAACGAGGCGGGGGTGGTCGTCAGGGCGCGTCGGATCCAGCGGCACGAGAGCGACACGGTCGTCAAGCTGCGGCCGGTCGTGCCGGCCGAGCTGCCGGCGGAGCTTCGGACCTCGCCGAGCTTCAACGTCGAGGTCGACGCCATGCCAGGTGGTTTCGTCTGCTCTGCCTCGATGAAGGGCACCCTCGCCGCAACCGAGATCCGCCGGGCTGTTTCGGGCGACAAGCCGCTGCGCAAGCTGTTCTCCAAGCACCAGCGGGGTTTCTTCGCCGCGCACGCGCCCGCTGGTCTGGCGATCGACGACCTGGACGTGCTCGGCCCGATTCTCGTGCTCAAGCTGAAGGTCACCGCGACTGCGCTCTCTCGCCGGGTCGCCGTCGAGATGTGGCTGTACCCAGACGGGTCGCGCATCCTCGAGCTGTCAACGAAGTGTAGGCAGGGCGAGGCGATCGAGGTCGCCGCGGAGCTGCGGGCCTTCCTCGAGAGCCGGGGCGTCGAGGTCGGCGCGGAGCAGCAGACGAAGACGAAGTCGGCCCTGGAGTTCTTCTCCGCCGAGCTGCGGGCGGAGTCGCGGACCTGACCTAGGTGACCGAGAGTGCTCCCAGCACCTCGAGTGCCTGGAACTCGGTGCTCGCGAGCACGCTCAAGTGGGTTCGTTCGGCGGGGAGATAGGCGACCAGCAACACCCTGTTCAGCCACTCGGTGCACTCCGGCTCGCAGTAGCGAACCGCCCCGGATACCTGCCGGATGTCCACGTCGTAGAAGGTCCCTCCGGACGAGAATCCAGCGAACGCACTGACGGTGTCGTCGGCACGTTCCTCTGCTGTCGGCCATGCCATCTGCCCGGGGCTCCCCCGCAGCGTGGGCCGTCCTGGGCCAACGAGGATCTCGACCTCGGGGGCGGACGCCGGCCCTGAGCAGGCATGCCGACCGCGGTCGAAGCTCGCCAAGACGGAGCTCTCGCAGCCGATGACCCACTGCTGATCCCAGGCTTCGGTGGAACGCTGACTGGACGACAGCCGGACGCGAACGTCCCGCCACGCGATCTCTCTGGTGTCCTGGACCTGTGCCGGCGCATCGAACCCGCGCGCCCCGTCGGGCTCCGGTGCCGAGGGTTCGCCGTCAGCGGCTGTGACGATGACGAGGGCCGCGAGTGCCACGCCTACCGAGACGATCCACGCCGTACGACGTCGACCTCGAGTGTCACCGAGAACGCGAGCGATCAGATCGCGAGCATCCGGGGCACGCCTCGCCTCCTCGGCCAGCAGATCGTGCAGCAGCGCTGGGTCAGCCGGCTGCGGTCGCAGGCTGGCGAGGGCACCCGCCGCGAGGCTTCGCACCCTGTCGGGCGTGATGTCGAGGACCTCGGCGATCTCCTCGTCCGTCATCGACTGGTGCCAGCGCAGCACGAGGACCGCTCGCTGGAGCGGCGGCAGCGCTTGCAAGGCGGCGCTGCTCGAAGCCGGTGGACCTCGATGATCGACAGGTGCTGTGCGGACACCACCGTCGATCAGCAGCAGCTCCGCAGGAGCGGCGGATTCCGTGATCGGTCGGCCGTCGTGCGGGAGCCCGTGACGGCGTACCAACAGCCGTCGGACATGCTGCTCTGGACGGTCCATGCTCCGGAGGTGATCCCAGTCCGGGAGCACGCGGGTCACCAGCAGCCCGTGCACCTCGTCCGCTGCCTCGGCGGCGCTGCCGTTGAGGAGGCACGACAACTCGAGTAGCCCGGGGGCGTGCCGCCGGACGAACTCGTCGAAACCTTGGTCGCGCATGATGTCCGATTCTCCCTCCCCTTCCTAGTACGGCGAAGGAGACAGCGCCAACCATGGCCGGGGCGAGCGCTGCGATCAGGGAATCTTCTGGACACGTTGGCTGTTTCGACGGTGTGACGACAGTTGGCCCGGCCAGGTGCTACTGTCTACGTCGTCGGCTCGGCTGAGAGCCGACTCCTCTCGCGAATCGCAGGTTCACTCAGCCTTCGTCGGAGCAGCCCCCACGTGCATGCGTGGCGCGCAGAAGCTGACAACGACCACACGATTCCGCGGATCTCATCTCTGTCAAGGTGCGCACCAATCGCCGCGTACCGGACGTGGGAAGGACCTCACGTGACCGAAACATCAGAAGCCACCCCTGCGGCCGACGAGAAGTCGACGCGCAAGAAGTCGGGTGGCCTCAACTCGATGCTGCTCCCGGAGCTCAAGCAGATCGCCTCGGGGCTCGGCATCAAGGGCGTCGGCGGGATGCGCAAGAGCGCACTCATCGACGCCATCGCCGCCGCACAACGCGGTGGAGCCAGCGCCAACGGCGACAGCCGCGCCGACGCCGGCAGTTCCCGCCAGCCGCCGTCGCCCTCCGGCCCAGCCGAAGAGAAGTCGGCCACCGCGCCGGCGGTCCAGGCAGACGCCGCGGACACCCCCACGCAGCCTCGCACCGATGCGCGCGACGGACGTCCGCGCGAGGACCGTGGCACGAAGCCGGGCACGAACCGGGGCAACGACAGCACCCCGCGCGACAGCAGGGACCGGGGTGACCGCGACGGGGGTGGTGGCGACAAGAGCCGTGAGCAGGACGGTCGGGAGAGCCGCGATCGCGACGGCCGTGACGCCGAGGGCCGGGACCGGGACGACCGCGACGGGGGCGGCCGGGACAAGAGCCAGGAGCAGGGCGGCCGCGACAATCGTGACCGTGACGACCGTAGTGGGCGCAGCCGCCGCCGCAGCCGCAGCCGTGATCGTCGCCGTGACCGGGGCCGAGACGGCAACGAGCCAGAGCCTCAGGTGGCCGAGGACGACGTACTGATCCCCGTCGCCGGCATCCTTGACCTGTTGGACAACTACGCGTTCGTACGGACCAGTGGCTACCTGCCCGGACCCAACGACGTCTACGTCTCGATGTCGATGGTGCGCAAGTTCGGCCTGCGGAAGGGCGATGCCGTCACCGGCGCGGTCAAGCAGCCACGTGAGGGTGAACAACAGCAGCAACAGCATCGGCGCGAGAAGTTCAACGCGATCGTCCGCATCGACACCGTCAACGGCACCGACCCCGAGGCGGCGCGCGACCGGGTCGACTTCCCCAAGCTCACCCCGCTCTACCCCAGCGACCGACTCCGCCTCGAGACGGAGCAGAGCAAGCTCACCAACCGGGTCATCGACATCGTCGCCCCGATCGGCAAGGGTCAGCGAGGGCTCATCGTGTCGCCGCCGAAGGCCGGCAAGACGATGGTCATGCAGTCCATCGCCAACGCGATCACCACCAACAACCCGGAGACCCACCTCATGGTCGTGCTCGTCGACGAGCGACCGGAGGAGGTCACCGACTTCCAGCGCACGGTCAAGGGCGAGGTCATCGCATCCACGTTCGACCGACCTCCGGGCGACCACACGACGGTCGCCGAGCTCGCGATCGAGCGGGCCAAGCGACTCGTGGAGCTCGGCCACGACGTGGTCGTGCTGCTCGACGGCATCACCCGCCTAGGTCGCGCCTACAACCTGGCCGCGCCGGCCAGCGGGCGCATCCTGTCCGGCGGTGTCGACTCCATCGGCCCTCTACCCGCCCAAGCGATTCTTCGGCGCTGCCCGCAACATCGAGGGCGGAGGATCCCTGACGATCCTGGCCACCGCGTTGATCGAGACCGGATCCAAGATGGACGAGGTGATCTTCGAGGAGTTCAAGGGCACCGGCAACTGGGAGCTGCGCCTGCGCCGCGAGTACTCCGACAAGCGGATCTTCCCGGCCATCGACGCCATCCAGTCCGGCACGCGCCGCGAAGAGCTGCTGATGAGCAAGGACGAGCTCGCGATCGTGTGGAAGCTGCGCCGGGTGCTGTCTGCGCTGGACGGCCAGCAGTCACTTGAGCTGCTGCTGGACAAGCTCAGCAAGACCACGAGCAACATCGAGTTCCTCATGCAGGTCAACAAGACCACCCCGACGGCGTCCGGGCTGCGTGGATCCGACGAGGACTGACCGCCTGACGAGCGAGAACCTGACGGGTCCACGGAATTTGTGGGGTGGTCGAGGCGTTTGGCACACTGTTCCCCGGTTCCGGTTCACGCCCTGATCGACATCGGCGACCCGGCGACCCTCGAGAGTGAGGACACCCATGAAGAAAGACATCCACCCGGAGTACGTCGTCACCGAGGTGACGTGCACCTGTGGCAACACGTTCACCACGCGCAGCACGGCCGCCAACGGCAGCCTGCACGCCGACGTGTGCTCCAACTGCCACCCCTTCTACACCGGCAAGCAGAAGATCCTCGACACCGGCGGGCGTGTGGCGCGCTTCGAGAAGCGCTACGCCAAGCAGGAGTCCAAGTCCAGCTAGCGTGACCACGACGCCGGCCCCCGCACCGCGGGTGGCCGGCGTCGTTGCATGATCGCCCGGGGCGCGCTCCGGCGAGAGGCGGCCCGTACGACGTACCTTGCGAGTTGCGGGAAGATGTCGCGAACGGAGGCTGCCACCCGGGCCATCTCCCCGCAATTCGCGGGGAAGTGCGGCCCAGTTTGGGAGAGAAGGAGGCAGCATGTTCGAGGCAGTCGAGGGGCTGGCAGCCGAGCACGCCGCCATTGAACGACAGCTCGCCGACCCCGCCGTGTTCTCCGACGTCGCCCGCTCACGAGCCCTTCACCAGCGGTACGCCGAGCTGACCGCCGTCGTACGCAGCTATCGCGAGTGGCAGACCACGGTCGACGACGAGGCCGCAGCCCGTGAGCTCGGCCTGGAGGATGCGGCTCTCGCCGCCGAGGCGGAGCGGCTCGTCGTGCACCGCCTCGAGCTCGAGGAGCGGTTGCGCCGGCTGCTCGTGCCGCGCGCCGAGGCGGACAGCAAGGACGCGATCCTCGAGATCAAGGCCGGCGAGGGCGGCGAGGAGTCCGCGCTGTTCGCGGGCGACCTGCTCCGCATGTACAGCCGGTACGCAGAACGGCGCGGCTGGCGCACCGAGCTGCTCGACGAGACAGCCAGCGACCTCGGTGGGGTCAAGAGCGCCACCGTCGCCGTCAAGGCCAAGGGATCACCCGAGCCCGGCGAGGCGCCGTTCGCCCAGCTGAAGTTCGAGGGCGGCGTGCACCGGGTGCAACGGGTACCCGTGACCGAATCCCAGGGTCGCATCCACACCTCCGCGGCTGGCGTCCTCGTGATGCCGGAGGCCGAGCCGGTGGACGTGTCCATCGACGACAACGACCTGCGCATCGACGTGTTCCGCTCGTCCGGTCCCGGCGGGCAGAGTGTCAACACGACTGACTCAGCGGTCCGGATCACCCACCTGCCCACGGGGATCGTGGTGTCCTGCCAGAACGAGAAGAGCCAGCTGCAGAACCGCGAGCAGGCCATGCGGGTGCTGCGGTCCCGGCTGCTGCAGCTCGCCCAGGAGCAGGCTGACTCCGACGCCGCCGACGCCCGGCGACTGCAAGTGCGCACCGTCGACAGGTCCGAACGCGTCCGTACCTACAACTTCCCCGAAAACCGCATCACCGACCACCGGGTCGGCTACAAGGCCCACAACCTGGACCAGGTGCTCGACGGAGATCTCCAGCCACTCGTCGACGTGCTTGTCGACGCCGACCTCGTCGAGCGGCTGGCAGCGGTGGAGACGCAGCCGACGTGACCGTCACTCCGCGGCCGCTCGTCACCCGCGCCGCGGCGCGGCTGGCCGAAGCCGGCGTTGAGTCGCCGCGGCACGATGCAGAGGCGCTGCTGGCCCACGTGCTCGGCACCACCCGTGGTGGGCTGCTGGCCGGTCCCTCGGTCGACGTGGCCGCCGCCGAGCGCTTCGAGGAGCTGGTACGACGGCGGGCCGGTCGCGAGCCGCTGCAGCACCTGATCGGGCAGGCCGCGTTCCGGCACCTGGTGGTGGAGGTCGGTCCGGGAGTCTTCGTCCCCCGCCCTGAGACCGAGGTGATGACCGAGACCGCGATCCTCGAGCTGCAACGTCTCCAGGCCGGCGGTCTCCGTCCGCGCGCGGTGGATCTGTGCACGGGCTCGGGAGCGGTCGCCCTCGCCATGGCGACGGAGGCGCCGGGCGCGAGGGTCACCGCGGTCGAGCTGTCGCCGAAGGCGCACGCCTACGCCGTCCGCAACTGTGCCGGTCACGACATCGACGTGCGCCTCGCAGACATGGCCACCGGGCTGACCGATCTGGCCGGCACCGTACACCTGGTGGCGGCCAATCCGCCGTACATCCCGATGACGGCTTACGAGTCGGTGAACCGCGAGGCGCGCGACTTCGACCCCGCGCTGGCCCTGTGGTCGGGTGAGGACGGGCTCGACGCCATCAGGGTGGTCGCTGAGGTGGCCGCCGACCTCCTCGTCGACGGCGGCCTGGTGCTCTGCGAGCATGCCGACGTCCAGGTCGACGCCGCGCCGGAGGTGTTCGCCGGCACGGGGGAGTGGCGGGAGGTGCGGGATCATCTCGATCTCGCGGGGAGACCTCGCTATGTCACGGCACGCCGGGTGCCCCGCGGAGCCCCCGGGGCTGGCACGATGTCCCCGTGAGCGACGACGTCTTCTCCTGCCTCGATCCGGCGGAGCGGCAGGCGGGTTTCGCCGAGGCCAAGCGGGCCTTCGCGCGGAGCGGGCTGGTCGTCATGCCCACCGACACTGTCTACGGCATCGCGGCCGACGCGTTCGACCCGGCCGGCGTACGTCGACTGCTGCGCGCGAAGCAGCGTGGTCGCTCGATGCCGACGCCGGTGCTGATCGGTTCCCGGGACACCATGCCTGCGCTGACCACCGGGCTCAGCGGTCATGCCCGGGACCTGGCGGACGCGTTCTGGCCCGGCGGGCTCACACTCATCTGCCGACAGCAGCCAAGCCTGCAGTGGGACCTCGGCGACAGCAGGGCGACGGTGGCGCTGCGGATGCCTGACCATGCCGACGCGATCGACCTGCTGCTCGACAACGGTCCCCTCGCTGTGAGCAGCGCCAACACGACCAAGCGCCCACCGGCGACCACGGTCGAGCAGGCCAAGGCCATGCTCGGCGAGTCCATCGACGTCTACCTCGATGCCGGTGCCACCCCCGGCGAGACCCCCTCGACGATCGTCGACGTCACTGGAGAGACGCCTCGCGTCGTGCGCCTGGGCGTGGTCGAGCTGGCGCAGCTGCACGGCGTCGTACCCGAGGTCGAGACCACCGAAGCCTCCGGCTGATGCGCGAGTACCTGCTCGTCTTCTTCGCCGCGGTCACGGTGACCTATCTGCTGGCCGTGGTGGCGCGCGAGCTCGCGATGTGGTCCGGCGCCTACGCCCGGGTGCGGGACCGGGACGTGCACGAGGTGCCGATCCCCTACTTCGGTGGCGTCGCGATGTTGGCGGGCATCGTCGTTGGCGTCCTCGTCGCGACCCGATTGCCCGCCCTGGCCGACTCGCCCACCGCGGACCGGGTCTTCCGGGACGCCTGGGTGGTCGTGATCGGTGGGGTCATCGTTTGTGCGGTCGGCGTGATCGACGACATCTTCGAGCTCGATGCGATCACCAAGCTCGCCGGTGAGGTGCTCGCGGCGGGCTTCGTCGTGATCCAAGGGGTGCAGCTGCTCTGGCTTCCGCTGCCGGGGGAACGTTCCTTGTCAGCGTTCTCGCTCGACGGTTCGCAGGCCGCTCTCTTGACGGTGCTCATCATCGTGACGACCGTCAACGCGGTGAACTTCGTCGACGGGCTCGACGGACTTGCCGCGGGGGTGGTGGGGATCGGCGCCGTCGCGTTCTTCAGCTTCTCGGTGGCACTCTCGCTGGTCAACCACCAGGATCGTTCCGCGACGGCGGCGATCCTCACCGCGGCGCTGGCTGGTGCGTGCCTCGGCTTCCTGCCGCACAATTTTTACCCGGCCCGGATGTTCATGGGCGACTCAGGTGCGCTGCTGATCGGCTTCATGCTGTCGTGTTCGGCGATCACGCTCACCGGGCAGTACTCGGTCAGCGCGATCGACCAGGGGATCTTCGGCGCTGATGCCAGCCTGCTGCCGGCGCTGCTGCCCCTGATCCTGCCGGTGGCGGTGCTCATCGTGCCGTTCTTCGATCTGGTGTCTGCAGTCATCCGGCGTACCCGCGCCGGGCGATCTCCCTTCTCGCCCGACAAGCAGCACCTACACCACCGGCTGCTGGAGATCGGTCACTCGCAGCGGCGAGCGGTGCTCGTCATGTACCTGTGGGCAGGCCTGGTGGCGTTCGGGGTGGTCATCGTCAGCCTGTTCTCGGGCTGGTGGTCGGTCGTCGGCGTGCTGCTGATGGCGGCCATCGCCTTCGTGCTCACGTTCGGCGTACCTGGGCACGGGGGGATCATCAACGCCGAGGAGGAGCTCCTGGACGACATCCACCCGGAGCCGGCCGCGCCTCGGGAGGGGTCCCGCGGCGACTAGCAGGGGACCCGGTTTCGCACCAGGAATGCCCTTGTGCTAATTTTCACAAGCACCGAGTACGCCGCGACCGGAGGCTTCGACCACCGGTTCCGACGAGAGGAACGGCCGCCGATGACGACCGCTCGACACCCTCGTGGATCTGCCACCGTGGTGCGCGGAGCCTTCGGTGCGAGCCTTGTCGTCGCAGCCGCGGCCTTGCCGGTGGCAGCGCTGGCCGCCGGCCAGCGTGGGGTGCTCGGCGCCGCGCTCGGCGCAGCGCTCGCGGTGGGATTCTTCGGCCTCGGGCACGTGGTGCTGATGCGGATGCGGCACGTGGATCCGGTCATGTTCCTCGTCGTCGCTCTGCTGACGTATGCGCTTCAGGTGCTCTGTCTGCTGGTGGTCTTCGGCAGCTTCGCGGCCTGGTCGGACGACGTGTCCGGGCGGTCACTCGGCCTCACCATTATCGCCTGCACAGCCGCCTGGACGGCGGGTCTGGTCGTGGCGTCACGGCGGCAGCGGATACCGCTGTTCGACCTCGGAGGGGAGGCGAGATGAGCGATATGCCAAGCCCCGTGGGAGGCTGCTATTGTCCGGAGCGACATGAGCGAATCTCCCCCACCGGCTCCACCGGGAGATCCCTGGGCAGTGTTCGGCTACCTCGTGTCCGGGGTCGCCATCTACGGTGGCCTCGGGTATCTGCTGGATCGCTGGTTGGGTACGTCGTTCCTCGTTCCGACGGGAATCCTGCTCGGGATGGGACTCGCTCTGTACATGGTGTTCAAGCGCTTCCTGAACGCCTGATCCCCACCTCGTCGCCGACGTCGCAGCACACCCGAGAGGAGACCGCGTGAGCACCGTCAGCCAGGTGCCGGTGGCCGAAGGTTTCACGCCGCCCGGGCCGGAGATCTTCGACCTTCCTCCGATCTTCGACGACAGCATCCTGTTCACGAAGCCGGCCTTCTTGCTGGTGCTCGCTGCGATCCTCGTGTTCGGCTTCTTCTTCGTGAGCTCGCGCCGGATGGCGATGGTGCCGTCGAAGTCGCAGTTCATGGGGGAGCAGGCCTACGTCTTCGTCCGAAACGGCATCGCCAGGGACATTCTGGGGTCCAAGGACTTCATGAAGTTCGTGCCGCTGCTGCTGGCGATGTTCTTCTTCATCTTGGTCAACAACCTCTTCGGGATCGTCCCCTTCATCCAGTTCCCGACTTTCTCCCGAGCGAGCTTCGCCTACGCGATGGCGGCACTCGTGTGGGTGCTTTACAACGGCGTCGGCATCGCAAGGCACGGGCTGGTCAGCTATCTGAAGCTGCAAACCGTCCCGGCCGGCGTCAACGGCCCGATCCTGCTGCTCATCGTCCCGCTCGAGTTCGCCTCCAACATCTTGGTGCGGCCGTTCACGCTGTCGCTTCGTCTCTTCGCCAACATGTTCGCCGGCCACATCCTGCTCGTGCTCTTCACCCTTGGCGGTGAGTACCTGCTGCTTCACTCCGACGTCCTGTTGCACAAGCCCGTCGGGGTCTTGGCGTTGCTGCTCGCGATTGCCATCAGTTTCCTGGAGATCCTGGTCCAGTTTCTTCAGGCGTACGTGTTCACCCTGCTCACCGCGATGTATCTCCAAGGCGCCCTCGCCGAGGAGCACTGAGATAAGCAAGACGAAAGGAAGTTGCCGTGGACGGCACTATCAACGGCTCGCTCAACATGATCGGCTACGGCCTGGCCGCCATCGGTCCGGGTGTCGGTATCGGGCTGATCTTTGCGGCCTACATCAACGGCGTCGCCCGCCAGCCGGAGGCACGTGGCACGTTGCAGAGCATCGCCATCCTGGGCTTCGCGCTCGCCGAGGCGCTCGCCATCATCGGTATCGCGCTCGCCTTCGTTCTCAGCTGACCCACGCCTGACGAAAGCAGTTGCTCATGTCTCTCATGTTCTTCGCCGCCGAAGAAGAAGAGCACACCCCGAGCCCGTTGGCCGTCGAGCCCGCGGAGCTGGTGCTCGCGCTGGTCGTGTTCGGTCTGCTGGTCTACCTGATCTGGAAGTTCGTCGTGCCGAACTTCGAGAAGACCTTCGCCGAGCGCACCGCCGCGATCGAGGGTGGGCTGGCCGAAGCCGAGCGCAAGCAGGCCGAGGCGGATGC
The DNA here is from genome assembly GCA_963830495.1 of uncultured Actinomycetota bacterium. Taxonomy (GTDB): domain Bacteria; phylum Actinomycetota; class Actinomycetes; order Propionibacteriales; family Nocardioidaceae; genus CAWHMS01. Next base: position 1,117,361 of record CAWHMS010000002.1, read on the forward strand.
CCAGCTCGCGGAGCTCAACGAGCGGCTGGCCGAGGCGCGACACGAGGCGGCGCGGATCCGCGAGGACGCGCGTGAGCAGGGGGCGCAGATCGTCGCCGAGATGCGTGAGCAGGCCCAGGCCGAGGCAGGGCGCATCACCGCGACAGCACACACGCAGATCGAGGCCGAGAAGCAGCAGGTGCTGTCCCAGCTGCGGACCGAGGTGGGGTCGCTCGCGACCTCGCTGGCCGGCCGTATCGTCGGTGAGTCGCTCGAGGACGAGGCGCGCCAGCGCCGTACGGTCGAACGTTTCCTGGCCGATATCGAGAACCAGCCGGCAGGGCGGGGCTCCTGATGCGGGGTATGTCGGCCGAGGGCTTCGCTCTCACCCGCGAGACGCTCGAGTCGCGGGCGGAGTCCGGCGAGGCACAGCAGCTCGGCGACGAGCTGCTGTCCGTGTCTGCGCTGCTGCCGCGAGAGCCCTCGCTGCGGCGGGCCCTCACCGACCCCGCGGCCTCGACCGAGGCGAAGCAACAGCTGACGCGGCGCGTCTTCGACGGCAAGGTCGCCGAGCCGACGATCGACGTCGTGGCGACCGCGGCAGGGGCACGGTGGTCCTCAGCGGGTGACTTCGTCGCGGCGCTGGAGCAGTGCGGTGCTTTGGCGCTGGCGATTTCGGCGGAGCAGGACGGCCGGCTCGGCGAGCTCGAGGACGACTTGTTCCGCTTCGCTCGGATCGTCGCGGGCGACGCCGAGCTGCGGGACGCCATCACCAACAAGCAGGTGCCCACCGCACGTCGGCAGCAACTCGTCGCCGACCTCCTCGAGGGCAAGGCCACCGCACCGGCTGTGCGGCTCGCCGTTCACGCGGTCTCCAGCGGACACCGCTCGTTCGAGGCGGCGCTCGCGGACTTCCAGAAGGTCGCCGCCGACCGGCAGCGCCGGTTGGTCGCCCTGGTCCGCGCGGCGGTCGAGCTGAGCGACGAGGAGCGGCACCGGCTCGCGGGCGCCTTGAGCCGGCAGTACGGACGCGATATTCAGGTGAACGTCGTCGTGGATCCCGAGATCCTCGGCGGCATCCGGGTCGACATCGGTGACGAGGTCATCGACGGCACGGTGGCGGGCCGACTCGACGACGCCCGTCGCCGGATGACGGGCTAGGCATCATCCTCCGGCCCGAACCGCCGGGGACAGCTTCTGACGACGACACAGCCAAAGAGAGCAGGTACGAAGCACATGGCGGAGCTCACGATCCGTCCGGACGAGATCCGGGACGCACTGCAGCGTTTCGTCTCCGACTACCAGCCGGAGGCGGCCAAGACCGAGGAGGTCGGCACGGTCTCAGAGACCGGTGACGGCATCGCCCGCGTTCAGGGTCTGCCCTCGGCCATGGCCAGCGAGCTGCTGGAGTTCGAAGACGGCACCCAGGGCATCGCGCTGAACCTGGACACCCGAGAGATCGGTGTCGCGGTGATGGGCGACTACGACAAGATCGAGGAGGGCCAGTCGGTCCGTCGTACCGGCGAGGTGCTGTCGGTCGCGGTGGGCGAGGGCTATCTCGGGCGGGTCATCGACCCGCTCGGCCACCCGATCGACGGGCTCGGCGACATCGAGACCGACGACCGGCGAGCGCTGGAGCTGCAGGCGCCCAGCGTGGTGCAGCGCAGGTCGGTGCACGAACCCCTCGCCACCGGCATCAAGGCGATCGACTCGCTGACGCCGATCGGACGAGGTCAGCGTCAGCTGATCATCGGTGACCGGCAGACCGGCAAGACGACCATCGCCATCGACACGATCATCAACCAGAAGCAGTACTGGGAGTCCGGCGACGAGTCGAAGCAGGTGCGCTGCATCTACGTCGCCATCGGCCAGAAGGGCTCGACCATCGCGGCGGTGCGGGGTGCTCTCGAGGAGGCCGGCGCGCTGGAGTACACGACGATCGTGGCGGCGCCGGCGTCGGACGCAGCGGGCTACAAGTACCTCGCGCCCTACACCGGCTCGGCGATCGGTCAGCACTGGATGTACCAGGGCAAGCACGTCCTGATCATCTTCGACGACCTGACGAAGCAGGCCGAGGCCTACCGCGCCGTGTCCCTGCTGCTGCGCCGCCCGCCGGGTCGTGAGGCCTACCCGGGCGACGTGTTCTACCTGCACAGCCGGCTGCTCGAGCGCTGCGCCAAGCTCTCCGACGACATGGGGTCAGGGTCGATGACCGGTCTGCCCATCATCGAGACCAAGGCAAACGACGTCTCGGCGTACATCCCGACCAACGTCATCTCGATCACAGACGGACAGATCTTCCTCCAGTCCGACCTGTTCAACGCCAACCAGCGTCCCGCCATCGACGTCGGCATCTCCGTGTCCCGAGTCGGGGGGGCGGCGATGACCAAGGCCATGAAGAAGGTGACCGGCTCGCTCAAGGTCGACCTTGCGCAGTTCCGTGCCATGGAGGCGTTCGCGATGTTCGCCTCCGACCTCGACGCCGCCTCCCGGCGACAGCTCGACCGTGGGTCTCGGCTGATGGCCCTGCTCAAGCAGCCGCAGTACTCGCCGTACCCGGTGGAGGAGATGACGGTGTCGCTGTGGGCGGGTACGTCGGGCAAGCTCGACAAGGTCCCGACGGACGACGTGCTGCGATTCGAGCAGGAGTTCCTCGACTACCTGCGGCGCGACAAGTCCGGTGTCCTGGACACCATCCGGGAGTCGCTCGACTTCTCCGACGACACCGCGTCGACCCTCGAGGACGCCTACGACTCCTTCCTCGACCAGTTCGAGACCACCGACGGCCAGTCGATCAAGGCCGGCAAGGAGGAGCACGAGGCTCTGGACGACGAGGATGTCGAGCAGGAGCAGATCGTGAAGCAGAAGCGGGGCTGACGATGGCAGTATCGCTGCGTGAGTACCGGGCACGGATCCGGTCGGTCGAGTCGACCAAGAAGATCACGCGCGCCATGGAGCTCATCGCTGCCTCCCGCATCATCAAGGCGCAGCAGCGCGCGCAGGCGGCGGCGCCGTACGCCCGCGAGCTGACCCGCGCGGTGTCGGCGCTGGTGACTTACTCGAGCGTCGACCACCCGTTGACGACCGAGCCGGAGAATCCTCGCCGCGCTGCGGTGCTGGTGGTCACCAGTGACCGCGGTCTGGCCGGCGCCTACTCCTCCAGCGTGATCAAGGAGGCCGAGCGGCTCGGTGAGCTGCTGCGCAGCGAGGGCCGGGAGGTTGATCTGTACGTCACCGGACGAAAGGGGCTGGCGTACTACAACTTCCGCCGTCGCGAGATGGAGGAGAGCTGGACCGGCTTCTCGGACCAGCCTACGTACGACGACGCCCGGACCATCGGAGATGCGCTGATCGACTCGTTCCTCGAGGACACCGACGAGGGTGGGGTCGACGAGGTGCATGTCGTGTACACGCGCTTCCGTTCGATGTTGACCCAGGAGCCGACTGCCGTACGGTTGCTGCCGCTCGAGGTGGTCGAGGGTGAGGACAAGCCGGGGGACGACGAGACGCTTCCGCTCTACGAGTTCGAGCCGTCACCGGCCGAGGTGCTCGACGCCCTGCTGCCCAAGTACGTGCAGAGCCGGATCTACTTCGCGCTGCTGCAGGCCGCGGCGTCGGAACTGGCGTCCCGGCAGCGAGCCATGAAGTCCGCGACCGACAATGCCGAAGAGCTCATCAAGAAGTACACCCGCATCGCCAACCAGGCACGACAGGCGGGTATTACCCAGGAAATCAGCGAGATCGTCGGTGGCGTCAACGCGCTGGCCGATGCCACCGCCGGGAGTGAGTGAGAGAGATGACTGCCACGATTGACGAGACCAAGGGCGGCGAGAAGGCCGGCGGCGTCGGGCGCATCGCCCGTGTGATCGGCCCGGTCGTCGACGTCGAGTTCCCCATCGACTCGATGCCAGAGATGTACAACGCGCTGCATGTCGACCTCGTCCTCGCCGGCGAGACCACGACCGTGACGCTCGAGGTCGCCCAGCACATCGGTGACGGCATGGTCCGCGCAATCTCGATGAAGCCCACCGACGGCCTGGTGCGCGGTGCTCCGGTGACCGACACCGGCCAGTCGATCAGCGTGCCGGTCGGCGACGTCACCAAGGGCCACGTCTTCAACGCCCTGGGCGAGGTGCTCAACCTCGAGGATGGCGAGGAGATCGAGGTCGAGGAGCGCTGGGGCATCCATCGCAAGGCGCCTGCCTTCGACCAGCTGGAGTCCAAGACCCAGATGTTCGAGACCGGCATCAAGGTCATCGACCTGCTGACGCCGTACGTGCAGGGCGGCAAGATCGGCCTGTTCGGCGGCGCCGGGGTCGGCAAGACCGTGCTGATCCAGGAGATGATCGCCCGGGTCGCGAAGGACCACGGTGGCGTGTCAGTGTTCGCCGGAGTCGGTGAGCGTACTCGCGAGGGCAACGACCTGATCGAGGAGATGACCGAGGCAGGTGTCATCGGCCAGACCGCGCTGGTCTTCGGCCAGATGGACGAGCCGCCGGGCACCCGGCTTCGCGTGGCGTTGTCGGCGCTGACGATGGCCGAGTACTTCCGCGACGTCCAGGGACAGGACGTGCTGCTCTTCATCGACAACATCTTCCGCTTCACCCAGGCGGGATCCGAAGTCTCGACGCTGCTCGGCCGGATGCCGTCCGCGGTCGGCTACCAGCCCAACCTGGCCGATGAGATGGGCACGCTCCAGGAGCGCATCACGTCCACCCGCGGTCACTCGATCACGTCGATGCAGGCGATCTACGTGCCCGCTGACGACTACACCGACCCGGCGCCTGCCACGACGTTCGCACACCTCGACGCCACGACCGAGCTCAGCCGAGAGATCGCCTCGCTGGGAATCTACCCGGCCGTCGACCCGCTGACGTCGACCTCGCGGATCCTGGACGCGCAGTACATCGGTGACGACCACTACCGGACCGCGGTCCGGATCAAGCAGATCCTGCAGCGCAACAAGGAGCTCCAGGACATCATCGCGATCCTGGGCGTCGACGAGCTGTCCGAAGAGGACAAGGTGATCGTGTCGCGAGCGCGACGCATCCAGCGGTTCCTGTCTCAGAACACTTACGTCGCCAAGCAGTTCACCGGGATCGAGGGCTCGACCGTGCCGATCGCGGACACCATCGAGGCGTTCACCAAGATCGCCGACGGCGACTACGACCATGTGGCCGAGCAGGCGTTCTTCATGTGCGGCGGGCTCGACGACGTCGAGCGCAAGTGGGACGAAATCCAGAAGGATCTCTGATGGCCTCGCTCCAGGTCGAGCTCGTCGCCGCGGACCGCGTCGTGTGGTCAGGTGACGCGACCACCGTCGTGGCCCGCACCACGGAAGGTGACGTCGGCATCCTCGCCAACCACGCCCCCATGCTCGCTGTCCTGGTGCCGGGGGCGATCGAGGTTCGGACCACCGGCGACGAGTACTGGGTGGCGGCTGTGGACGGCGGGTTCCTCTCCGTGGCCGGCAACCGGGTCTCTATCCTTGCCGAGCATGCGCAGATGTCCCACGAGATCGACCTCGAGCGCGCCAAGCACGACCTCGAACGCTGTCGATCGGCAGGCGAGGAGGACGAAGAGGCCATGGAGACGGTCCGCGTCGCCGAGGCGAAGATCCGCGCGGTCGAGATGGCGAAGTGAGCAACGGCACCCGGAGCAGTCGGGCACGAGTTCACTTCGAGTGCGCCGGTTGAGGGAGAATTTCCGGCGGCGCGCGCAGTCGTTGGCAAGGAGCAAGTACGGATGTCGTGGTGGGAGGCACTTCTCGACTCGGTCGGGATCCTCGCCCTGCTCGCCGGGCTCAGCCTCGTGTTCCTCTTCTCCCGTCGCCGGTGGCTCAGCCGCTCCGGCGGCACGTTCGAGTGCAGCGTGCGGATGCGCCCGTCCGAGCCGGGTCACGCCCGGGGTTGGACGCTCGGGCTGGGCCGCTACGAGGACGACGTACTCGAGTGGTTCCGGATCTTCTCGTTCTCGCCCCGGCCGAAATACCGGTTCGGCAGGTCGCTGGACGTCGGCCAGCAGCGAGTGCCGACAGGTGCGGAGGCCTTCGCGCTGTACTCCGGTCATCTCGTGGTCCCGGTCGGTCTTGCTGACGGCCGCACTGCCGAGATGGCGATGAGCGAGGGTGCCTTGACGGGCTTCCTGGCGTGGCTCGAGGCCGCGCCTCCCGGCCACCAGAAGCTGCTGGGCTGATCGCACCGGCTCGGCGGTTCGGCCTGGACGGCCGCCGAGCGGCCCTTCACGGCTCGGACCGCGACATGTTCTGGCGGATGCGCGGCCAGCGCGCCCTCCGCCGCGGAGACTGGAAGTACCTCCGGCTGACCGACGGGATCGACCGGATCTTCGACCTCGGCACGGATGCTCGCGAATATGCAGATCAGGTGCGCAACGCGCCCGAGTTCCTGGCCGACCTCAAGGCTGCCTGGGAGGCGACTGACACGACGCTGCTTCCGTACCCCGCCTGACCTCGAACGCGCGGGCAGGTGCGGGCGTGGCGCCGTACATGCGCTGATCCGGACCCGGCGAGCTGACCTGCGCTGTTGCAGGCGCAATGCCCCCTACCATCGTCGGGAGTACACCACGTCGGCGGCTGGGGGCTGCGATGAGCACACTGCAGGGTCAGTTGCGTGCGCTGTACCTCCAGTACGGCGATCAGCTGCTCGCCGATGCCGACGGTCTCCGTGCGGTCCTCGACGACTATCTGGACGACGGCGTCGCCACTCCGGGTGAGGTCAACATGGTGGTGGAGGCCGTCCGCTTCGGGGTCGCGGCGCGGTTGCAGTCGCTGCTGGACGCCCAGGCCGACCCACGTGCGGCCGTCAACGAGGTCGCCGACGTGCTCGCCCGCGAGCGTGGCGGCGGCGTCGGCAGTGCGCGCTGGAGCGTGGCGGTCGTGGGGTATGCCGTCGACCGGCTGCCGGCGGACATCGTCGCCGGCTACGACTCGACCGGGCAGCCCGTGGCGCCGACCGCCACCGAGCCTGAGCAGCAGAACCAGACGCCCCGGCCATCCGCGGCTACTGCCGACGTGGTTCCGACGCGGGTGGTGAGCTCGCCGAGCCAGCCAGCGGCGACCCAGACACCTGTGACCACGCCACCTGTGACGCTGCCCGACGGACCCGAGCCGGAGACCCCCGGACCGCGACGGCCGGGGCGAGCCATCGTGGCCGCAGTCGTGGTGCTGCTGGTCGTCGCGGTCGGCGCCACCGCGGTGTGGTACGCGCTCAGGGACGACTCCGGCGACGACGCGGCCGCCGACCAGGACACCGGCGGATCCGCACCGGAGCTGCCGCAGAGCACGCCGCTGGGAACCGACGAGCTGGTCTGGTCGGTGGTGCAGAACGGGAAGTGGGATCTCGTGCGAGGGAAGGTCGAGGACACCGTCGAGCCGATCGCGGCCAACCCGTCCGTCGATGAGATCAACCCGGCCCTGTCGCCCGATCGCGCCAGCGTGATCTACGTGGTCGCCGACGCTCGAGACGGGTCGCGGTCACTGTGGGTGGCAGCGGTGGACGGCTCGGGTGCACGTCCGCTCTGGGACGGCAGCGACCTGCCGTGCTCGAAGCCCGGGGGCATCGCCTGGAGCCCAGATGGTGGTGAGCTCGCGCTCACCTGCCAGGACGCCAATGGGGTGCCGCTGCCGGGGTTGCTCATCGTGTCGATCACCGACGGCGGTCTCCTTCGCACGCTCGCTCCCCAGGACCAGGTCAACGACAGCGCCATCACCTGGTCTGAGAGCGGAGAGATTGTCTTCGTCCGCTCCAACGGGAACGACCCCGCCGAGGAGTCGGTGGTCGGTGGCGACCTGTACATGGTCTCCGCTGAAGGAGGCGCACCGCGGCAGCTGACGTCGTCACCGACGATCGACGCTCAGCCGTCGTGGTCGCCGGACAGCAGGTGGCTGCTCTTCCAGAGATACGTCAAGGCGACAGGGCTGGACATCTTCCTGCTGGACGTGGAGGCAGGTTCTCAGCCGCGGCGAGTAGCAGCCTCCACACCCCAGAACGACTACGACCCCGCTTGGTCGCCGGGCGGAACCGAGTTCGCGTTCAGTACCAGCACCATCTACGTCGTGCCGCTGGCAGATACTGCCTCGGCCATCGCCTTCGGCGAGGAGACGAACAACTTCAAGCTCGCGTGGTCCCGTCAATAGGCAGTCCGCCCAGTCGGCTGTGCAGATGGTCGCGCCGCTAGTCTGACGTCGTGGTCAACCTGACGCGCATCTACACCCGCACGGGTGACGCCGGCGAGACGCACCTCGGCGACATGAGCCGCACCACGAAGACGGACCTCCGGCTCGTGGCCTATGCGGACGTGGACGAGGCCAACTCCCAACTCGGTGTGGCCATCGCACAAGGCGACCTCGAGGCGGAGATCTGCGATCTCCTGACCCGCGTGCAGAACGACCTGTTCGACGTCGGTGCGGACCTGTGCACGCCGGTGGTCCCCGACCCGAGTCATGCGCCGCTCCGGATCGAGCAGTCGTACGTCGATCGGCTGGAGCAGTGGTGCGACCAGTACAACGAGGAGCTGCCGACGCTTCGCTCGTTCATCCTGCCGGGTGGCGCGGTCGGCGCGGCGCTGCTGCACGTGGCGCGGACCGTCGTACGCCGGGCGGAGCGAGCCGGGTGGGCGGCCTACGCCGAGCACGGCGACGTGATGAACCAGCTCACGCTCACGTACCTGAACCGCCTCAGCGACCTGTTGTTCATCCTGGCCAGGCACGCCAACCGCGCCCGGGGCGACGTGTTGTGGGCCCCCGGCGGTGAGCGCCCGACCGGGTCCGCCTGACCCGGGCGGAAGGCCACGGCGACGGCCGTTAGTCTGCCCGTCATGCAGACAGCCGAGGGAGTCGCTGTCGTCACCGGCGCAGCATCGGGACTCGGGGCGGCGACGTCCGCGGCGCTGGTGGCGGCGGGTGCCCAGGTGGTCGGCCTGGACCTCGAGTCGGCCATCTCGGCGGGGTCGCCAGTGGACGGGGTGAGGCTGGTGGCCACCGACGTCACCGACGAGGCGCAGGTGCTGGCCGCGGTCGAGCAGGCTGCCGCCGTCGGTCCGCTAAGGGTGGCAGTGAACTGTGCCGGGGTGGCTCCGGCTGGACGGATCCTGTCCCGCACCGGCCCGCACGACCTGGCGCTCTTCCGCTCCGTCATCGAGGTCAATCTGGTGGGCACCTTCAACGTGCTCCGCACCGCAGCGCAGGCGATGGCCGCAACGGAGCCGGACGACACCGGCCACCGTGGCGTCATCGTCAACACGGCATCGATCGCCGCCTTCGACGGCCAGGTCGGTCAGATCGCTTACGCCGCGTCGAAGGGCGGTGTGGTGGGCCTGACGCTGTCTGCGGCTCGCGACCTGGCCAGCTTCGGCATCCGGGTGTGCACCATCGCCCCCGGCATCGTCGACACCCCCATGCTGGCCGGAGTCAACGACGAGTTCCGCGCCACGCTGGCCGAAGGAGTGCCCTTCCCCAAGAGGCTCGGTCGCCCGGACGAGTACGCCCGGTTGGCGCTGATGATCGTGGAGCACGACTACCTCAACGGTGAGGTCATCCGGATGGACGGGTCGCTCCGGATGGCGCCGCGCTGACGCAGGTGCCGCCGCCCGCAGTGTGGCGCAGGACACGCCGACGCCGACAAATAGCTCGCGGGCGCAGGTATCACGGACGTACGGTGGGGCACCTGTTCGATCGGAAGCGACTCCGGGCGCAGCCCATCGTTATCTGACCGTCACCTCGGGTTCATGGACTCTTGGCAGCGGCGCAGGCAACCTGTGGGTTACTTCCGATGTCGTACTAGGTGGGAGAAGGACGAACACCCGCGGGGAGGTGTCGTGGTAGTCAGCTCGACGAGTACGAACATCGTCAAGATCGGAACTCATCTCGACGTGCGCAATGTGGGGCACGTTCGCACCACCGTCAACCGGGCGATCAGCTCCGACAGCGGCGACGTCACCATCGACATGGGTGACCTCGAGGTCATCGACGCCGCCGGACTCGGGATGCTCACCGCCGCCCATCTGCGGGCCGAGCGGGAGGGCCGCCATGTCGTCCTGCGCAACTGCTCGAAGGAGCTGCGGCGGGTCCTCGCCGTGACTCGGCTCAATCGGCTGCTGCACGTCGACCGCGGGCTGGAGCTCACGGCCTGACCGTCACACCTTCGCGTCCAACACCTCGAACCTGACGCCTGCCGCGACCAGCCGGTCGCGAAGCGCGCTACCCATCGCCACCGCCGTGGTGACCTGCCCGGCGGTGGGCGGAAGGTCGTCGAATGCCAGACACAGCGCGGACTCGGCGAGCATCTTCGCGGTCTCGTCGTAGCCCGGGTCGCCACCGGACACCCGCGTGGTCACGGTGACGGGACCGGCGGAGGCCACGAACGTCACCCGGAACCACGACTGCTCACGACGTCGCTGGCTCGGACCGTCGCCCGAGGTCATCCGCGTCATCAGCCAGGTCCGGGTCGGCGGCAGCTGGGCGAGCGCCAGGACGGCGCCGGCGCCCGTCACCGCCCCCGCGACCGATCGGAGCCGCCGCATCGCGGCAAAGTGCCGGTAGACGAAGTTCGGCCCGTAGTCGAGTGCGCGGGCCGATCGCGCCACGACCTGCGGATCGATGGTGGGCAGCGGAACGGCCCAGGCATCCATCTCTGCTGCGCGGTGCAGGCGGCCCGGGACAGCTCGGGCCCGCGAGCCATGCGGCCGCTGCTCGTGCGAGCGACGCGCCTGCGAAGCTCGTCTGGCCTCGCGCCGGCGGGCGAGCACGGTCACGGCCGTGTGGTAGGTGCCCGCCGAGGGCTTTCCCCCCACCTGCACGAAGCCGTCGATGCTGACCGGTACGTCGGCGGGCAGCTGCGCCATCGTGTACTGGACTCCGAGGTCGTAGGGGACGGAGTCGAAGCCGCAGCAGTGCACCAGCCGGGCTCCCGTCTCGACGGCTCGGTCGTGGTGGTCGACGTACATGCGGTCGACGAACTCCGACTCACCGGTCAGGTCGACGTAGTCGGTGCCCGCCTCGGCACATGCCGCGACGACGCTGGCTCCGTGCACGACGTACGGCCCGACGGCGGTCGCCAGCACTCGGGTCTGCGCCGCCAACGCCTGCATCGCCGCTGGGTCGGTCACGTCGCCCGTGAGCACCGGCAGGTCCGCCAGGTCGGGGTCGGCGTCGGCCAGCCGGACGCGCACTGCGGCGAGCCGCTCCGGGTCCCGACCGGCGATCGCCCAGCGGCAGCCGGTGGGAGCGTGCCGCGCGAGGTACTCGGCCGTCAGGCCACCGGTGAACCCCGTCGCCCCGAGCAGGACGACGTCGTACCGCCGCTCGGCCCCGCGGGTGCTTGCCATGCAGCAAGCCAACCACGCCTGCTCCGACCGCCCGCGGTGTGACCCATTCGACGGCGTGAGACAGGCAACAGACCGGCGTCGGCGTGCGCGGTTGGTCGTACCCTCCGAACATGCCAGACGTCACCGGGCCACGGCGAGATCGCCCGTGGGTGATGCGCACGTATGCCGGACACAGCTCCGCGACGGACTCCAACGAGCTGTATCGCCGCAACCTGGCCAAGGGCCAGACCGGCTTGTCGGTGGCGTTCGACCTGCCCACTCAGACCGGCTACGACCCTGACTCGGCGCTCGCCCGCGGCGAGGTCGGCAAGGTCGGCGTCCCGGTGCCCCATCTCGGTGAGATGCGCCGACTCTTCGACGGCATCCCGCTCGCCGAGATGAACACCTCGATGACCATCAACGCTACGGCGATGTGGCTGCTCGCCCTCTACCAGGTGGTCGCGGAGGAGCAGGGAGCAGACCCGCGGCAGCTCGCCGGCACCACGCAGAACGACATCATCAAGGAGTATCTGTCCCGGGGCACCTACGTCTTCCCGCCCGAGCAGTCACTGCGGCTGACCACGGACATGATCGCGTACACGGTCGCCGAGATGCCTCGGTGGAACCCGATCAACATCTGCAGCTACCACCTACAGGAGGCTGGGGCCACACCGACGCAGGAGCTTGCCTTCGCCCTGTGCACGGCGATCGCGGTGCTGGATGCGGTGCGCGACTCCGGTCAGGTGCCACCCGAGCGCTTCCCCGATGTCATCGGCCGCGTGTCGTTCTTCGTCAACGCCGGCGTGCGCTTCGTCGAGGAGATGTGCAAGATGCGCGCGTTCACCCGGCTGTGGGACGAGCTCGCGGCCGAGCGGTACGGCGTCGAGGACCCGGCACTGCGGCGCTTCCGCTACGGCGTGCAGGTCAACTCGCTCGGCCTGACGGCGGCGCAGCCGGAGAACAACGTGCAGCGCATCGTGCTCGAGATGCTCGGCGTGACGCTGTCGAAGGACGCCCGGGCCCGGGCGGTGCAGCTGCCGGCCTGGAACGAGGCACTCGGCCTGCCCCGCCCCTGGGACCAGCAGTGGTCGCTCCGGCTCCAGCAGGTGCTGGCCTTCGAGTCGGACCTGCTCGAGTACGACGACATCTTCACCGGCTCGCACGTCGTCGAGACCAAGGTGCTCGAACTGGTCGAGAGTGCTCGCGCCGAGATGGACCGCATCCAGGGCATGGGCGGCGCCGTGGCCGCGGTGGAGTCCGGCTATCTCAAGACGGAGCTGGTGGCCGCGCATGCGCACCGCCGCAGCCAGATCGAGTCCGGTGCGGCCACCGTCGTCGGGGTCAACGCCTTCGTCGAGTCCGAGCCTTCCCCGCTGACGGCTGACCTCGACGCCGCGGTGCAGGTGGCCGATCCGGAGGCCGAGCGCGCGGCGGTCGCCTCGACGCGCCAGTGGCGGACAGAGCGTGACGCAGCAGGCGTGGACGCAGCCCTCGCCCGACTGCGTGCCGATGCCGAGGCTGGCCAGAACCTGATGGCGGCGAGCCTGGCCGCCGCCCGGGCCGGCGTCACCACGGGGGAGTGGGCCGCCGAGCTGCGCAGGGTCTTCGGCGAGTACCGCGCGCCGACGGGGGTCTCCGGCGATGTCGGGCAGAGTGCGGATGCCGGGCTCGCGGAGGTGCGCGACGCCGTCCGGCGCACCGGGGCCGAGCTGGGCACGAGACTCCGGATGCTGGTGGCCAAGCCCGGCCTCGACGGACACAGCAACGGGGCCGAGCAGGTCGCCGTGCGGGCTCGGGACGCCGGCTTCGAGGTGGTCTACCAGGGCATCCGGCTCACGCCGGAGCAGATCATTGCCGCAGCGGTCGCAGAAGACGTGCACTGCGTCGGGATCTCGATCCTGTCCGGCTCGCACATGGAGCTGGTGCCCGACATCGTCGACGGGCTGCGGGCGCAGGGGTTGACTGACGTACCGGTCGTCGTCGGTGGCATCATCCCGCCGGGAGATGCAGCGGCACTGCGGGATGCCGGGGTCGCTGCCGTCTTTACTCCCAAGGACTTCGGTCTCACCGAGATCATGGCCAGTCTCGTGGCGGAGATCAGAGTCGCGAACGGACTCGGCTGAGGCCGCAGGTCACTGCGCGAGGCGGTCGAGGGCGCGCAGCTTGTTGGTGGCGTCGAGGGCCGCGACCTTGTAGGCCTCGGACAGGGTCGGATAGTTGAAGACCGTGTCGACGAGGTAGTCGACGGTGCCGCCGCAGCCCATCACGGCTTGGCCGATGTGCACCAGATCGGTCGCACCGGTGCCGAACACGTGCACCCCGAGCAGGCTTCGGTCCTTGGCGTGCACGATCAGCTTGAGCATGCCGTAGGAGTCGCCGACGATCTGGCCGCGGGCGAGCTCGCGATAGCGCGAAAGGCCGACCTCGTACGGCACCGCTTCGTCGGTGAGCTGGGCCTCGGTGCGACCGACGTAGGAGATCTCCGGGATCGTGTAGATGCCGATCGGCTGCAGCGCGGCCATGCCCCGCACCGGCTCGTCGGCGGCGTGCATGGCAGCCAACCTGCCCTGCTCCATGCTGGTGGCCGCCAGCGCCGGGAAGCCGATGACGTCACCGACCGCGTAGATGTGCGGCACCTCGGTCCGGTAGTGCTCGTCGACCACGATGCGACCGCGGTCGTCCGCACTCAGCCCGGCCTTGTCGAGCTGCAGCTCCTCGGTCGCGCCCTGCCGGCCCGCGGAGTACATGACCGCCTCCGCCGGGATGCGCTTGCCGCTCGCCAGGCTCGTGATCGCGCCTCGATCGTGCACCTCGACCTTCTCCACCTGCTCACCGAAACGGAACGACACCGCAAGGTCGCGCAGGTGGAAGCGCAACGACTCGACGATCTCCTCGTCGCAGAAGTCCAGCATCGACGGGCGTTGGTCGACCACGGTCACGCGGACGCCGAGTGCGGCGAACATCGACGCGTACTCGATGCCGATCACGCCGGCGCCCACGACCACCATCGACGCGGGGATCTGGTCGAGCGAGAGGATGCCGTCGGAGTCGAGCACCCGCCGGTCGTCGAACTCGACGTGGCCGGGTCGCGCCGGCCGGGTGCCCGGCGCGAGCACGATCTTCGCCGCGGTGACCTGGAGGGGGTCGGGTCCGTCGATGTGCACGGTGTGTGGATCGACGAAGGACGCCGTTCCGGTGAGGAGGTGGATGCCGTTGCGCTGGAGCTGGTTGCGCACCACCTCGACCTCGCGCCCGATGACGTGCTGGGTCCGCGCGGTCAGGTCCGCAATGGTGATGTCGGCCTTGAGTCGGTAGCTCGACCCGTACATGTCCCGCTGGGTCATGCCGGTCAGGTAGAGCACCGCCTCGCGCAAGGTCTTGCTGGGGATCGTGCCGGTGTTGATGCAGACGCCACCGACCATCGTGCGCCGGTCGACGACGGCGACTCGTCGACCCAGCTTGGCAGCTGCCACCGCGGAGCGTTGCCCACCGGGCCCGCTGCCGACGACGACCAGGTCGTAGTCGCGTTCGTTGCTCGTCATCGGACCATCGTCGCCACCCCGGCTGCTGTCCGCAATCGGTCAGCGCGGCGATGCTGCCCGCAATCGGTCAGCCTGGCAGGAAGTCCAACCGGACCGTGCGGATCTGGTTGTCCTCGTTCAGGTCGACCAGGCAGATGCTCTGCCAGGTGCCGAGCGCCAGCGCTCCCTCGGCGACAGGAACCGTCGCGTACGGCGGAATCAGCGCGGGCATGACATGCGAGCGACCGTGCCCAGGGCTGCCATGACGGTGCCGCCATCTGTCGTCCGCGGGAAGCAGCTCCGCAAGTGCCGCCAGCAGGTCGTCGTCGCTGCCCGCCCCGGTCTCCAGGATCGCGATCCCGGCTGTGGCGTGCGGCACGAACACGTGCAGGAGGCCGTCCCCGAGTCCGCGGACGAATGACCTGCAGCGATCGGTGAGGTCGAGGATGGTCTCCTGGGTGCCCGTGTCGAGCTGGTGGGTCTGCGAGCGCATGCCGACATGCTGCCAGCGGGTGACTCGCTAGGGTCGGCCGGGTGAGTGACCTGTACTGCCCGGCCACCGTGATCCTGGCCAGGCACGGCGAAGCCGAGTACGAGTCCACGCTGGTGGCCGACGCAGGAGGCTGCCTGACCAGAGAGGGACGGCGGCACGCGCTGGAACTCGGCGAGACCCTCTTGCCGCGGCGGATCGCCATCATCTACACCAGCAGCATGTCTCGCGCGGTGCAGACGGCGGAGATCGCGGCGACTGTCCTGGCCGCGCCGGTGCGGGTTCGGGAGGGCCTGCGAGAGTTCGGAGTTGGGGACCTGGCCGGCCAGCCGTTCGCGACGACGGTCTTCGATCCCGTCGTCAAAGCCTGGCGGCAGGGCGACCTCACGGTCGGGTGTCCAGGGGCAGAGACCGGGGCGGACGTCGTACATCGCGTCGTCGGCGTGCTCGAGTCGATCGCTGACGAACACCGTGGGGAGGCCGCGCTGGTGGTAGGCCACAGCGGATCGCTTCAGCTCACCGCCTCGGCACTGGTGCCCTCGGTGGGCGACATATGGACCGCGGAGCGGTCGCTCTCGTACGGCGCGACCGCGGAGCTGGAGGCGGACGCCGACGGATGGCGATGTGTCTCATGGCCCGGCGAATCACCGTGACGGCGTCCGTGCCGTGGCTCAGGCGGCCTCGGGCAGCCGCCGCCGCTTGTCCTTCTGCTTGCCGGCCTTCTTCTTGCTCTTTCCGGTGGCCTCAACCTTGACCAACGTGCGCTTCTTGACGGTGTAACCATCCGGGAGCGTGCCGGCGGCCAGCATCCGGAGCGGACAGCGCTGGCACTTGGGCTTGCTGGTGCAGCACTTCTTTTTGGGGTGCAACCCCTTGCGGCGCTCTTTGCGGCGCAGCTTCTTCGGCCTCGTGCTCGACACGGGCGCCGACTCTAGCAGCGCTGACTTAGGTTTGCCTAACCTGACCAAAGACCGGCCGGGCCGCCGCCAGAGCGGGTCCTTCTAGGATGGAGTAGGGCCCCGAGAGGAAGGCATCCCGATGGCATCGGAGAAGTTCGTTGCACAGCTCAACGCGCAGATCGGCAACGAGTTCGCGGCTCACCAGCAGTATGTCGCGTGCGCCATCCACTACGACGCGCTGACCATGCCTCAGATGGCGGCCTTCTTCTACCGGCAGGCGCTCGAGGAGCGCGACCACGCCATGATGATGGTCAGGTATCTCATCGACACCGACTCCACCGTCTCCGTCCCCGGCGTACCTGCTCCCACCAGCACCTTCGACGACGTCGTCGCGCCGATCGGGCTCGCGCTCGAGCAGGAGAAGCGCGTGACCGGGCAGGTCAACGACCTAACCGCGATCGCTCGCCAGGACAACGACTTCGCCGCCGACCAGTTCATGCAGTGGTTCATCAAGGAGCAGGTCGAGGAGGTCGCGACGATGTCGTCGCTGCTCGCCGTCGTGCAGCGGGCTGGCGACGACATCGAGGGGATCGAGGAGTACGTCGCCCGCGAGCACCCTGAAGGGGACAGTGACGCGTCCGCTCCTCCGGTGGCCGGCGGCTGAGCCGAGACCAGCAGCCGGGTGCGGATCGTCGTCGTCGGCGCCGGTGTCACAGGCCTCACGGTCGGTGTACGCCTGGCCGAAGCAGGTCATGAGGTCGACCTGCTGGCCCGGGATCTCCCGGCTGAGACGACCTCGGCGGTGGCGGCCGCGCTCTGGTATCCCTATCGGATCCAGCCGGCCGAGCGTGCCCTGAGCTGGGCGAGGCTGGGCCTGACGGAGTTCACCACGCTCGCCGCCGCTGAGCCCGAAGCCGGTGTCCGGATGTGCCGCGGGACCGAGCTGCTGCGCCATCGCGAGGCGGATCCCTGGTGGGCGTCGGCCGTGCCGGGTCTGTCCCGGGAGGATGACGTGCCGGCGCCGTACCGAGCAGGGTGGAGCTTCGTCGCACCGATCGTGGAGATGCCGGTGTATCTCGACTGGCTGACCGGGCGGCTCGTTGCGGCTGGTGGCACCCTGACCCGGCTGGCACTGCCTGCCCTGCCCTCCCACGCCGGCCTCGTCATCAACTGCTCGGGCCTCGGGGCAGTGGGACTGGCGAGCGACTCGGAGATGCGCCCGGTGCGCGGACAGGTGGTGCTGGTCGAGCAGGTGGGCCTGGACAGCTGGCTGCTCGACGGTGGGGGGCTCACCTACGTCGTACCCCGCTCGCGCGACATCGTCGTGGGTGGGACGGATCTGGAGGGAGAGTGGGACCGACACCCCGACCCCGCCACGACGCAGGCGATCCTCGAGCGGGCGGTCGCGCTGGTGCCGGCCTTGTCCGACGCGCGCGTGATCGCAGCACGGGTAGGGCTCCGGCCCGCCCGCAGCGAGGTCAGGCTCGAGGTCGGCCGACTGTCGGGAGGCGGCCCGGTCATCCACTGCTACGGACACGGTGGTGCCGGCGTCACGGTGTCGTGGGGCTGCGCCGACGAGGTGGCCGCGATGGTCGCGGACCTCGAGTCCGCGGACCCGGCACGTAGGCTGGAGGCCACCGGAGGAAGCGGGTCGCCATGAAGTGGATCGTCATCGCTCTCGTCGTGCTGCTGGTCGTCGTGGTCGTGCGAAGGATGCGGGCCGCGCAAGCCAGCCAGGAGCATCGGCGTGAGCTCGAGTCGGCCCAGCTGGCCGCGGTCACCAAGGCGGCCGAGGAGGACGTGACCGTCTTCGGCGAGGAGCTGCAGCGTCTGGACAGCGAGCTCGCCGGGCGTGAGCTCGACGAGTCGACCCGGGCCGACTACCAGCGCGCACTCGACAGCTACGAGGCGGCCAAGGAGTCGCTGACCGCCGTACAGCGGCCGGAGGAGATCACCAACGTGACTCAGGTGCTCGAGGACGGCCGCTACGCCGTGTCATGTGTGCTGGCACGGGTGGCCGGCGACCCGGTGCCGGCCCGTCGCGCGCCCTGCTTCTTCAACCCGCAGCACGGTCCGTCGACCCGCGACGTGGAGTGGCGGCCGGCCGGTGGAACGCCGCGCGACGTACCGGCCTGTGAGGCCGACGCGGAACGGGTCGAGGCAGGCGCAGAGCCGCACTCGCGGCAGGTCATGGTGGGCTCGCGCCGGATGCCGTACTGGCAGGCTGGGTCGATGTACTCGCCGTGGGCCGCGGGGTACTTCGGCAGCTTCGGCTTGATGAACGCGATGTTCATGGGCACGCTGCTCGGCGCGTCTTTCGGAGCCGGCGACGGCGGGTCCGACGGCGGTTACGACGAGGGGTACGCCGACGGTCAGGCCGAGAGCGGCGAGGGCGGCGGATCAGGGGACTCCGGTGACTATAGCGACGCTGGAGGCGACTACGGCGGAGGCGACTACGGCGGCGGCTTCGACGGCGGGGGCTGGGGCGGGTTCGATGGCGGCGGCGGCTTCGACGGAGGCGGCTTCTAGTGGGCAGGCGCCGGGAAGAGCCTGGTCCCGGCCAGGAGTCCGTCTGGGACTACCCGCGACCGCCGCGGCTCGAGCCGAGCGCTGAGCACGTCGAGGTGGTGCTGGGAGGCGTCGTGGTCGCGGAGTCGCGAAGCAGTCTGCGCGTGCTCGAGACCAGCCATCCGCCGACCTACTACCTGCCACGGACATCGTTCGGGGCGGGGGCGTTGCGATCGGCGGCGGGGTCGTCCTTCTGCGAGTGGAAGGGCCGGGCGTCGTACCTCGATGTCGTCGGAGGCGACAGGGTCGCAGCGAGCAGGGCGTGGTTCTATCCGGAGCCGTCGGCCGGCTTCGAGGCGATCGCCGAGCACGTGGCGGTCTATCCAGCCGCCATGGACCGTTGCACGGTCGACGGCGACCAGGTCGAGCCGCAGCCGGGCGGCTTCTACGGCGGGTGGATCACCTCGCGCGTCGTCGGACCGTTCAAGGGAGCCGCCGGCACACTCGGCTGGTGACCCGCCGGTCAGAACAGTCTCGCGGTGGGATCGTCCATGCCGCGTAGGGCATCGTAGTCGACCGTGACGCAGGTGATGCCGCGGTCGGCTGCCAGCGTCCGGGCCTGGGGCTTGATCTCCTGGGCGGCGAACATGCCCCGTACGGGTGCGAGCAGCGGATCCCGGTTGAGCAGCTCGAGATAGCGGGTGAGCTGCTCGACCCCTTCGAGCTCACCCCGGCGCTTGACCTCGATGGCGACGGTCGCGCCGGACTCGTCGCGGCAGAGCAGGTCGACCGGGCCTATCGCAGTCGGGAACTCGCGACGAACCAGTGTCAGCCCTTCGGCCAGCGAGCGTGGGTGGTCGGCGAGCAGCTCCTGCAGGTGCTTCTCCACTCCGTCCTTCTGCAGCCCGGGGTCGATCCCGAGGGTATGGGTGGACTCGCTCAGCAGCTCATCGACGATGATGCGAAGCGTGTCACCCGACCTCGCCTCGACGACCCACTCGATCCGACCGTCCTCGTCGGTGCCCTCGGTCAGCGTGCACGGGGGCGACATCCAGTTGAGGGGCTTGTAGGAACCGCCGTCGCTGTGCACGAGGACCGACCCGTCGGCCTTGATCATCAGCAGCCGGGTCGCCATGGGCAGGTGCGCGGTCAGCCGGCCGGAGTAGTCCACCTGGCAGCGGGCGATGACGAGGCGCACGACCTGACAGTACCGACCCGCGTGGTCCGGTCGCGTGGCGTCGCGGGGCTGTGCGATGGGGTGCCGCCGCTAGCGGCGTGACTCGGGAGGCTCGTCGGTGATGCCGACGTGGGTCTCCAGCCACGCCACCATGGGCGCCGAGCGCTCCCAGATGTCGAGCACCCGGCGTCGTAGTCGGCCGCTGCCGAGCACCGAGGGCGCGGTGATCGTGGTCGCGGCGATGCAGCCCTTCCACCGCAACAGCTCGATGTTCGGATGGTCGGGCGAGTACCCTCGCGGCACCGTACGCAGCGGCTGGTCGTGTCCCGGACCCACCGTCAGCTGGGCGCGGCGTACGTCGTCGACCAGTCGCGACAGCTCGGCGCCGGCGAGCTCGTCCGCGACGGCAGCGCGATAGCGCTGGAGCTGGGCGCGGGCGAGCTGGTACATGCCGACCGCCACCAGCACACCTTCGGCGGACACATGCAGGTAGTGCACCGCGCCACCCTCGGTCTGGCTCGCCGCGCCGTGCTGGGTCTTGTACGGCGACTTGTCCTTGCTGAAGCGCACGTCACGGTAGGGGCGGAAGACGTGGAAGGGCTGGTACGCCTCCGGCATCGCCGCGAGCAGCTGCTGCATCGGCTCTGCGACCGACGACTCGTAGTGGGACCTGTGCGTCTGCCAGTAGCTCTTGGAGTTGTCGGCCTCCAGTCCCTCGTAGAACTCGAAGGCCTCGGCCGGGAAGCCACGGAACGTCGTGCTGCGAGGGCTCATCTCCCCATCATCGCTGGCACTCCACCAGTTGTCAGACCCCAGTTGCGCCCCAGGGCAACTGCGTTCTGACAAGTCGCGCGTGGGAGACTCACGGGCATGCCACGAGAGTTCTCCACGATCGGCGTCGTCGGCCTCGGCACGATGGGCGCCGGGATCGCCGAGGTGTTCGCCCGCAACGGCTTCCAGGTCGTCGGCGTCGAGCAGAGCGCCGAGCAGGTCGAGCGCGGCCTAGCGCACGTCCAGCACTCCACCGACAGGGCGCTCAAGCGCGGCAAGCTCTCCGAGGCCGAGCAGCAGGCGCTGTTCGAGCGGCTCTCGCTCAGCACCGCCCTGACCGATCTCCAGGACTGCGACCTGGTGATCGAGGCAGTGGTCGAGCATCTCGATCTCAAGCGCGAGATCTTTCGCCGGCTCGACGACATCGTGCGCCCCGATGCCGTGCTCGCGACCAACACCTCGTCGCTGTCCGTCACCGAGATCTCCGCGGCCACCGCCAACCCGGGGCGTGTCGTCGGCATGCACTTCTTCAACCCGGCGCCCGTGCAGGCCTTCGTCGAGGTCATCCGCACGGTCGTGACCGAGCCCGACGTCGTCGCCGACGTCACCGAGCTCGCGCGCAAGCTGGGCAAGAGCCCCGTGGCCGCCGGCGACAAGGCCGGCTTCATCGCCAACGCGCTGCTCTTCGGCTACCTCAACCACGCCGTCTCCATGTACGACAGCAGGTACGCGACCCGCGAGGACATCGACGCGGCGATGCGGCTCGGCTGCCGCTACCCGATGGGTCCGCTCGCGCTGCTGGACCTGATCGGGCTGGACACCGCTTACGAGATCCTCGACACGATGTACCGGCAGGGCCGCAATCGGCTGCACGCACCGGCTCCGGTCCTCAAGCAGATGGTCACGGCCGGCCTGCTCGGCCGCAAGACCGGTCGCGGCTTCTACACGTACGACGCGCCGGACAGCCCGGTCGTCGTCGACGACGCCGCGACTCCGCGCCCGGACCAGGCGGCCCAGCTGCGGCGACCGGTGTCCCGCGTCGGTGTCGTCGGCTCGGGCACGATGGCGACGGGGATCGTGGAGGTTTTCGCTCGGGCCGGCATCGAGGTCATTTACGTCACGCGCAGCGCCGACAAGGTCGACCTGGTCCGCGAAGGGCTGACGCGGAGCCTGGAGAAGGCGGTCCAGCGCGGCAAGCTCGCCGAGGCGGACCGGGACAGCGCGGTGGCCCACGTGCAGGGCTCGACGACGCTCGACGACCTCGCCCAGGTCGACCTCGTGGTCGAGGCGATCGCCGAGGACATCGCCGTCAAGAAGGCGTTGTTCGAGAACCTCGACGAGATCTGCCGGGACGGCGCGATCCTCGCGACCACGACGTCGTCGCTGCCGGTCATCGAGCTCGCCTCGGTCGACGAGTCGACCGGCCGACGTCATCGGCATGCACTTCTTCAACCCCGCCCAGGTCATGACGCTGGTCGAGGTGGTGTCGACAGTCGCGACCGCCCGCGACGTCGCCGAGACCGTCCGGGCGCTGTGCGCGCAGGTCGACAAGCACGCCGTGTCGTGCACCGACCGGGCCGGTTTCATCGTCAACGCGCTGCTCTTCCCCTACCTCAACGACGCGGTCCGGATGCTGGAGGCGCACTACGCCACCGCCGATGAGATCGATGCGGCCATGAAGCTCGGCTGCGCACTGCCGATGGGGCCCTTCGAGCTGCTCGACGTCGTGGGCAACGACGTCTCGCTGGCCATCCAGCGCACGCTC
Organism: uncultured Actinomycetota bacterium; assembly: GCA_963830495.1. Lineage (GTDB taxonomy): Bacteria > Actinomycetota > Actinomycetes > Propionibacteriales > Nocardioidaceae > CAWHMS01. The sequence goes on from CAWHMS010000002.1 coordinate 1,139,793, forward strand.
TACCTCGAGTTCCGCGAGCCCGGATTCGCCCCCGCCCCGCTGCTGGAGCACCTCGTCACCGCCGGATACCTCGGTCGCAAGACCGGCCGGGGTTTCCGCGACTACACCAACTGAGCCATGGCTGCCCAGCGGATCCGGGCCAACTCGGTGCTGCCCGCCCGGCGGGAGGCGCTGTCCCTGACCACGGCCGACGGGCTGCAACTGGTCGGGGAGCTGGCCCTGCCGGAGCAGGAGGAGCCGGTGGCGACGATGGTCTGTCTGCACCCGCTGCCCACACACGGCGGCATGATGGACAGCCAGGTGTTCCGCAAGGCGGCCAACCGGCTTCCGGCGTTGGCGCGGATCGCCGTACTGCGCTTCAACACGCGTGGCACGACCAGCGCCCAGGGCACTAGCGAGGGATCGTTCGACAGGGCGCGCGGAGAGCGGTACGACGTCGCCGCGGCGATCGAGTACGCCGAGTTCAGCGATTTGCCGCAGATCTGGGTGGTCGGCTGGTCCTTCGGCACCGACCTGGCGCTGATGTACGCCAACGATCCCGGGGTCGTGGGAGCGATCCTGCTGTCACCCCCGCTGCGCTTCTCGAGGCCTGCGCACCTGCGCGGCTGGGAGAGGTCCGGCAAGCCACTGGTGGCGATCGTTCCCGAGTACGACGACTACCTGCGTCCTGCCGAGGCGCGCGAGCGGTTCGCCGCCGCCGCCACTGCGAGGTGATCGCCGTACCCGAGGGCAGGCACCTCTGGGTCGGTCAGGCCGAGCAGGTGCTCGACCTCGTCGTGGCACGGCTCAACCCCGCAGCCGCGCCGCTGCCGGAGAGCTGGGATGGCCCGATGGAGCTCGAGCGCCCAAACATCCCTCCCACCTGACCCCCAACCCCGCGAATTGCGGGAAGAAGGCACGCCCTAGGCGCCTGGAGCGGTACTTCATCCCGCAATTCGCGGGGAAGTGGGGTGGGCGGTAGACGGCTAGGTGGTGTCCTGTCTGGGTTGGTAGACCTCACGCAGGATCAACAGCAGCGACGCCGCGGTCGGGATGGCGAGGAGGGCACCGACGACGCCGAGCAGAGAGCCGCCGATGAGCACCGCGATCACTGTGACGACGCCCGGTACGTCGACCGAGGATCGCATCACTCGTGGATAGATGAGGTAGTTCTCAGCCTGCTGGTAGACGATGTAGAAGACCACGCAGATGATGCCGATCTTCGGCTCGGTGGCGAAGCCGATGAGCGACACGATGGTGGCTCCGATCGTCGCTCCGATCAGTGGCACGAAGTCGAGGATGGCCACCACCAGCGCCAGCGCGACGGCGTACTCCCCGAGCCCCACGATCTCCAGGAAGACGAACGACGAGATCCCGGCCAGGCTTGCGATCACGAACGCCCCGGCCACGTAGCCGCCGACGCTGCGCAGGATCTCGTCGCCGAGGTAGGTCACCCGCTGCCGCCGCGAGGCCGGTGCCAGCCCGTACGCCGCACGCTTGATCTGCGGCAGCGACGTGAGGATGTAGACGGTCAGCACGAAGATCAGGAACGCGTTGAAGAGCCCGCTCAGGACGGCGAGCCCGACGGTGAAGACGCTGCCGAACGCGCTCTCGGCCAGGTCGGGGTCGCGCAGCCGCTCGTTGATCTTCTCGATGACGTCGTATTTGTCGTCGAGGTTCTGGACCCGGGAATCGCGTTGCAAGTCCTCCAGCCAGCCGGGTGCACTCTCGATCAGCGCCTCGATCTGGTCCCTCAGCACCGGCACGAGCGAGACGACGAAGATGGTCAGGAAGCCGAGCAGCGCCACCGTGACGGCGAGGACCGACCACCTCCGTCCGAGGCCGCGGCGCATGAGCCACTCGACCAGCGGGTTCAGTCCCACGGCCAGGAAGATCGAGACCAGGATCAGGATGAGCACTGACTGGACCTCGCGGATCGCCATCCCGAGAACCAGGGCCACCAGCACGCCCACGGTGCCCATGAAGCCGACGTAGAACGCGCTGTGGCGCGACAGCGGAGTCCCGGGGCTCCCGAACGGCCCGTCGTTCCCTTCGTCGGGTACGTCGTCCGGGTGGATCAGCAGCTCGTCGGGCGCGACCGCCGGGCCACGGCCGGCCCGGTCGGGGGGACCAGCCGGATCGGAGGCACCTGGCCGTTCGCGGTCCGATTCCCCGTCGCGGTCATCGCCTGGGCCTGGTGACATGCGCATACCCAATCACACCGAGCCGCGGCGCGGCATCGGCGACCGGCACCGCGCGCGCGGACGGCGCGCGCCACGCCACCCCCGCGACTCAACCCTGCTTGGGCTTCTTCTCCGCCGGGGGTTTGCCAGTGGTCTTGACGACGTCGTCGTCGGTGCCGAAGCTCGCCACGACATCACGCAGCTGGCCCAGCTGGGCGACAATGCCGTCGCGACGCTTGTGCAGGGTCTCGAGCTCCGTGCTGGCGGCGTTCTTTGATCTCTCGGCCTCGGCAGTGGCGTTGGCGACGATCTGCTCGGCCTGGCGCCGAGCCGCGACGACGATCTGCTCGGCCTCCCTACGGGAGCGCGCGAGCGCCCGCTCGCCCTCGGTGTTCGCCTGCTCGCGGTTTCGGGTTGCGGTGGCGATCGCCTCGCGGGCCCGCTCCTCGGCGGCGCTGGCCCTGGCCTCGGACTCCTCGACCAGGCGCTGCGTCTCGCTGGTGGCCGAGGTGTGCCGCTCGACGGCCTCCTTGGTGAGCCGCTCCTTCTCGACGGCCAGCGCGCGTCGTGACTCGGTGGCCTCGCGATCGGCTGCCGCTCGCAGCTGCTCGGCCTCGCGCTTGGCCGACGTACGCAGGGTGTTGGCCTCCTGCTGCGCCGCGAGGCGCAGCTGGTCGGCCTCCCGCTGTGCCGCCGCGAGGATGTCGGCCGCCTCGGCCTTGGCGAGGTTGCGCTCCTGCTCTGCCTCGGCCAGCACGGTCGAGCGCCGCTCCTCGATCTCCTGCAGCTGCACGGTGCGGATGTCGGCCGCCTCCTTCTCGGCATCCGCGCGCAGCGCTATGGCCTCCGACTTTGCCTGACGGCGGTACTGGTCGGCCGCTGTCGAGGCCGCGGCGCTCACCTGGGCGGCCTGCTCCTCGGCCAGCCGCAACATCGAGGTGGCGTGCTCCCCGAGCCCGGTGTACGTCGGTTCGCCTCGCTCGGCGAGCTGCTGCTCGAGCACGGCCACCCGCTCGCGCAGTGCGGAGGCCTCGCTCTCGTAGCCCCGGAGCGAGGACTCCTGGTCCGAGTGCTGTCCGGCGATTGCGGCGACGTAGGAGTCCACCGAGGCCTTGTCGTATCCGCCGCGCCGGACGACAGGAAAGGACGGGCGCTCACCGGTCACCGCCGGCGACGCTGACGCTGCCGCCGTGGGCGCCGCTGGCGCAGCGGCCACGGGTGACATGACCTGGGTCTCGGTCTCGTCGGGCTGTTCGGTGTCGTGGTCGGGTTCATCGAAGATGGACAGTCCGCGCTGGGTACCAGGCTTGTCGGTCATGCTGCGCTTGGTCCTCGTCTCTCTCATGCGGCCGACCGAGGGCCGCCCGCGACTACGCTCCCCGGAACCGGTTGATCGCCTCGAGGTGCCGGTCGCGCGTCGCGTGATCGCGCACTCCGAGCCCTTCCTCCGGTGACAAGCAGAGTACCCCGACCTTGCCCTGATGCTGGTTATGGTGCACCTCCAGCGCAGCCTGTCCGGTCTCGGCCAGCGGATAGGTCTTGCTGAGGGTCGGGTGCACCAGTCCGCGGCTGATCAGCCGGTTGGCCTCCCAGGCCTCCCGGTAGTTGGCGAAGTGCGACCCGATGATCCGCTTGAGGCTCATCCACAGGTAGCGGTTGTCGTATTCGTGCAGGTAGCCCGACGTGGAGGCGCAGGTGACGATGGTGCCGCCCTTGCGCGCCACGAACACTGACGCGCCGAAGGTCTCGCGGCCAGGGTGCTCGAACACGATGTCCGGGTCGTCGCCCCCGGTCAGGTCGCGGATCCGGGCACCGAGGCGGCGCCACTCCCGCGGATCCTGGGTGGTCTCGTCGCTCCAGAAGCGGAAGTCCTCGGCCCGGCGGTCGATGATGAGCTCGGCTCCCATCCGTCGGCAGAGCTCGGCCTTGTCCTCCGACGAGACGACGCAGACCGGGGTCGCGCCTCCGTTGAGCGCCATTTGGGTGGCATACGACCCGAGGCCGCCGGAGGCGCCCCAGATCAGCACGGTGTCACCCTGCTTGAGCTGTGCACCGTTGCGCGAGACCAGCTGCCGGTACGCCGTCGAGTTCACCAGCCCGGGGCAGGCAGCCTCCTCCCAGGTCAAGTGGGCGGGCTTAGGCATCAGCTGGTTGGCCTTGACCAGGGCCAGCTGCGCCAGGCCACCGAAGTTGGTCTCGAACCCCCAGATCCGCTGCTCCGGATCCAGCATCGTGTCGTTGTGCCCGTCCGGGCTCTCCAGCTCGACGGACAGGCAGTGCGCGACCACCTCGTCGCCAGGCTGCCAGGCGTGCACGCCCGCACCGGTGCGCAACACGACTCCGGCCAGGTCCGACCCCACGACGTGGTAGGGCAGGTCGTGCCGGGCGGTCAGCGGCGACAACCGCCCGTAGCGCTCCAGGAAGGCGAACGTCGGCACGGGTTCGAAGATGCTGGTCCACACCGTGTTGTAGTTGATCGCCGAGGCCATCACGGCGACGATCGCCTCGCCGGGACCGAGCGCCGGCGTCGCCACCTCCTCCACGTGCAGGCTCTTGCGCGGGTCCTTGTCGGGCGAGGCGAGGCCCTCGAACATGCCGATCTCGTCCCGGTGGACGGTGGTGGCGAGATAGGAGTCCGGGAGCGGAAGCGCGGCGACGTCCGCCGATGCGGACTCCTCGCTGAGGATCGCGTCGAGGAACTCTTTCATGGCGGCTCGTCTCTGGTGTCGGCTGTCTCCGTGGCGGCGCGCTGCGGCCATGGTGCCTGAGAAATCTAGCGAGCGTGACTAGTCGCCGGTAAGCCGTGTGACCGAGGTCGCATCGCCACCCGGAGACGAGCCCCGCCCCGAGCCAGGATGCCAGCCCGGCCCCGGGTCAGGAGGCAGGCTCCACGAGCTCGACCAGGACACCGCCCGCGTCCTTGGGGTGGATGAAGTTGATCCGGCTGTCCGCCGTACCTCGGCGCGGTTCGTCGTACAGCAGCCGCATGCCCTGCGCGCGTACGGCGTCCATCGCCTCGGTGATCGAGGTGACCCGGTAGGCGACCTGCTGCACCCCGGGACCCGAGCGCTCCAGGAAGCGGGCTATCGCCGACTGCGCCGTCAGCGGAGCCAACAGCTGCAGGCGGCTGTCGGATCCTCCCACGGCCAGCATGGCCTCGCGGACTCCCTGCTCCTCGTTGGTCTCCTCGTGCACGACGGCGAAGCCGAAGTTGTCGCGGTAGAAGTCGACCGCGGCATCGAGGTCATCGACGGCGATGCCGACATGGTCGATGGCCGTGATCAGCTGGGCCGGGAACATGGCAGCCATCGTGCCGCGTCACCGCGGCAGCGCTCCACCAGGTGTGACCAGACAGACAGCCGGTCCCGCCGGCCCGCATTCCCGCTCGGCTTCCCGCTGGGTACTGTGGCGAGACAACGAGGCGCGCCGGCACCTGGCAGGTGCCGGTCGTGGTGAACCACCAGGAGGAACCAGCCCATGTCAGACACGGTGATCGTCGCGGGAGTCAGGACACCGATCGGCCGGTTCCTCGGTGGGCTCAAGGACCTCAGCGCCGCCGACCTCGGGGGAGTCGCCATCAAGGCCGCCCTGGAGAAGGCCGGCGTCGCGGGTGACCAGGTCGACTACGTGATCATGGGCCAGGTGCTCCAGGCCGGGGCGGGCCAGATCCCCGCACGCCAGGCAGCCGTCAAGGCGGGCGTGCCGATGGACGTCCCGGCACTCACCATCAACAAGGTGTGCCTGTCGGGGATCAACGCCATCGCCCTCGCCGACCAGCTCATCCGCGTGGGGGAGTGCGAGATCGTGGTGGCCGGTGGCATGGAGTCGATGACCAACGCACCGCACCTGGCACCGAAGGCACGCGAGGGCTACAAGTACGGCGACGTCACACTGCGCGACCACATGGCCTACGACGGGCTGTGGGACGTGTTCACCGACCAGGCCATGGGCAGCCTCACCGAGACCCGCAACGCCGGCGCCGAGCACCTCACCCGGGAAGAGCAGGATGCGTTCTCCGCGCGCTCACACCAGCTCGCCGCCAGCGGCTGGAAGAACGGACTCTTCGCCGACGAGGTGGTGCCCGTCGAGGTGCCGCAGCGACGTGGCGACCCACTGGTCGTGGGCGAGGACGAGGGGATCCGCGGGGACACGACGGTCGAGTCGCTGGCCAAGCTGCGTCCGGCCTTCGCCAAGGACGGCACGATCACAGCCGGTTCCGCATCGCAGATTTCTGACGGCGCCTGCGCCGTGGTCGTGATGAGCAAGGCGAAGGCGCAGGAGCTCGGGCTGGGCTGGCTGGCCGAGATCGGTGCGTCCGGCCAGGTGGCGGGCCCCGACAGCACCTTGCAGTCCCAACCCGCCGAGGCGATCAGGCAGGCGTGTGCCAAGGAGGGCATCGAGGTGTCTGACCTCGATCTGGTGGAGATCAACGAGGCCTTCGCAGCCGTGGGGATCGCCAGCACCCGTGAGCTCGGCATCGACGCCGACAAGGTCAACGTCAACGGCGGTGCCATCTCCCTGGGCCACCCGATCGGCATGTCGGGTGCGCGCATCGTGTTGCACCTGGCGCTGGAGCTCCAGCGCCGCGGCGGCGGCGTCGGCGCCGCCGCCCTGTGCGGCGGTGGTGGTCAGGGCGACGCGCTGATCGTCCGCGTGCCGTCCGCGTGAACGAAGCCCCGGACGCTGCGGTTGCTGCGGACACCTCACCTGCTCCGCCGCGGGCAGCCGCAGCCGCGCCGGGCATCGGACGACGTACCGGCCGAGGGCAGCTCGGCGTCTCAGAGCTGGTACGGCGCGCGCAGGACGGCGACCCCCGCGCGGTGGCACGGCTCATCTCGATGGTCGAGGACGCCTCGCCAGTGCTGCGCGAGGTGGCCGAGCAGCTGGCGCCCGCCGCCGGGCATGCGGAGATCATCGGCATCACCGGCTCGCCGGGCGTCGGCAAGTCGACCTCCACCGCGGCCCTGGTGTCGGCGCTTCGCGCCCAGGGCAAGCGAGTGGGCATCCTCGCCGTCGACCCCTCCTCCCCGTTCTCCGGCGGTGCGCTGCTCGGTGATCGGGTCCGGATGCAGGATCACGCCACCGACCGCGACGTCTACATCCGGTCGATGGCCAGCCGGGGACACCTGGGCGGACTCGCCTGGGCGACCCCCCAGGCGTTGCGAGTGCTCGACGCGGCCGGGTGCGACGTCGTCCTGATCGAGACCGTCGGCGTCGGCCAGTCCGAGGTGGAGATCGCCGGACTGGCCGACACCACGCTGGTGCTGCTGGCTCCCGGGATGGGAGACGGAATCCAGGCGGCCAAGGCAGGCATCCTCGAGATCGGCGACGTGTACGTCGTCAACAAGGCCGACCGCGACGGCGCCGACCAGGTGGTGCGCGACCTCCGGTCGGTGCTCAGTCTCGGCGCCGACAAGGCTCGCTGGCGGCCGCCGATCGTCAAGACCGTCGCGCAGCGCGGCACCGGCTTCGACGATCTGCTCGACGCGATCGGCCGGCACCGCGCCATGTTGACCGAGACCGGGGGACTGCAGGCGCGACGAGAGCGGCGGGCCCGCGACGAGATCGAGGCGATCGCGGTGACGTCGCTGCGCGAGCGTTTCGGCGACCTGCACGGGCACGCCGACCTCGACGCCCTGGCGGAGCGGGTCGCGGCCGGTGCGTTGGACCCCTACACGGCGGCGGATCGGCTGCTGGCCGCGCTCTGAGGGGTGCCTTCCGACCGTTTCAGACGCGCCGAAAGTGGTACAGAGAGGTTGGCTGAGTGTCGCACGCACTTGTTTGAGCACCTGGAGGTGAGCGGGCCATGTCCGATCCGACGACCCGTCGAGACGAGCCGACGACCGGCGCTGCCGCGACCAGTGGCGCGCACTCGAAGCCCGCGGCTGCCGAGACGTACCCGCAGGAGACCTCCCGACACGAGACCTCCGGGCAGGAGGTCGCCCGCGATCGGTTCGGCGGCGTCAACACCGGAGCGGCGTTCTTCGGTTGGCTGGTCGCCGTCGGTCTGACCGTGCTCTTGGTCGGGATCGTCGGCGCCGCAGCGACGGCCGTGGGAGAGACCCTCGACCTGACCCAGAGCGACGCCGAGCGCGAGGCCGAGGCTCTCGGGCTCGCTGCCGGCATCACGCTGGTGGTCGTCTTGATGATCGCCTACTACGCCGGCGGCTATGTCAGCGGCCGGATGTCGCGGTTCGACGGCGCCCGGCAAGGCTGGGCGGTGTGGCTGATCGGGGTCGCGGTGGCGGTCGTCGTTGCGATCACCGGATGGATCTTCGGCAACGAGTACGACCTGTTCGAGCGCGTCGACCTGCCGTCGGTGCCACTCTCTGACGAGACGCTGACCGCAGGTGGCGTCATCCTCGCCGTGGCCGTCCTGCTCGGCACGCTGCTGGCCGCGCTGGCAGGGGGCAAGGTCGGGCTCCGCTACCACCACAAGGTCGACCGGGAGCGCCGCACTCCCTGAGCCGCCTGGCCGGCGGGTGGCCGCCGTACCCGTCTCGGCAGCTGGCGGTGGCAGCGGTCGTCGTCAACGACCCTAGGCTTCCGAAGCATGACCGCCAGGAAGCCGTTGCCCTTCGACCCGATCGACGAGGCCGCCCGGCAGTGGGCGTTGCGGTGGGGGGCGGTCGAGCAGATGCACGCCGTGACGTCGCTCATGCGTGTGCAGCAGTTGGTGCTGGCACAGCTCGACGAGCTGCTCAGGCCGCACGGGCTGACTTTCGCCCGCTACGAGGCGCTGGTGTTGCTGACCTTCTCGCGGTCCGGTGCCCTCCCCCTCGGCAAGATGGGGGAGCGGCTCCAGGTGCATCCGACCTCCATCACCTCGATCGTCGACCGTCTCGCCTCCGCTGGACTCGTCGTGCGCAAGCCGCATCCCGACGACGGGCGGGCCGTGCTGGCGGAGATCACGGCGGCGGGGCGGGTGGTCGTCGAGGCGGCGACCTCGGATCTGGTGGCCGCCCGGTTCGCCATCGCCGAGACCCCGGTGGGCGATCTGCGCGCGCTGTCGGCGCTGCTGAAGCCCGTACGTCGTCGGGCCGGCGACTACGACGAGGGCAACGGCTCGCGCCAGGGCTGAGAGTTGGCCGGTGCTCGCCCCACGACGTACCCTGGAATTTGGTAGGACGTCCAACTAGCTCCACGCGCACCCGCACCGACCCAGTCGTCCGGAGGACCACATGAGCCAGACCCCAGCCGCCGAGACCGGCCGAGCACGCTGGCAGCAGCGCTACGCCACCTCCCTTACCCGCGACACCGACTTCACCACCCTGTCCGGTGTCGAGGTCGACCCCGTCTACGGGCCGGAGGACGAGTCAGCCGTGCCGGACTTCGAGCGGATCGGCTGGCCGGGGGAGTTCCCGTTCACCCGTGGGCTCTACGCCACCGGCTACCGCGGACGCGCCTGGACGATCCGCCAGTTCGCCGGCTTCGGCAACGCGGAGCAGACCAACGAGCGCTACAAGATGATCCTCGGCCGCGGCGGTGGCGGCCTGTCGGTGGCCTTCGACATGCCGACCCTGATGGGCCGCGACAGCGACGACCCCAAGGCGTTGGGAGAGGTCGGGCACTGCGGCGTGGCGGTCGACTCCGCCGTGGACATGGGGGCGCTCTTCGCCGGGATCGACCTCGAGTCGGTCACCACGTCGATGACCATCTCGGGCCCGGCCGTACCGGTGTTCTGCATGTACCTCGTGGCGGCCGAGCGCCAGGGCGCCTCGGTCGGCAAGCTCAACGGCACGTTGCAGACCGACATCTTCAAGGAGTACATCGCGCAGAAGGAGTGGCTCTTCGGGCCGGAGCCGCACCTGCGTCTGATCGGCGACCTGATGGAGTACTGCGCGCATGACATCCCGGCGTACAAGCCGCTCAGCGTCTCCGGCTACCACATCCGGGAGGCGGGTTCGACCGCCGCGCAGGAGCTGGCGTTCACGCTTGCCGACGGGTTCGGCTACGTCGAGTTGGGGCTGTCCCGTGGTCTCGACGTGGACCTGTTCGCGCCCGGGCTGTCGTTCTTCTTCGACGCGCACGTCGACTTCTTCGAGGAGATCGCGAAGTTCCGCGCCGCCCGCCGGATCTGGGCCCGCTGGCTGCGCGACGTCTACGGCGCCACGACCGAGAAGGCCCAGTGGTTGCGCTTCCATACCCAGACGGCCGGGGTGTCGCTGACCGCCCAACAGCCCTACAACAACGTCGTCCGGACGGCGGTCGAGGCGCTGGCAGCCGTGCTCGGCGGCACCAACTCGCTGCACACCAACGCCCTGGACGAGACGCTGGCGCTGCCGTCGGAGCAGGCTGCCGAGATCGCCCTGCGCACACAGCAGGTGCTCATGGAGGAGACCGGAGTCGTCAACGTCGCCGACCCGCTGGGCGGCGCGTGGTACGTCGAAGCGCTCACCGACAAGATCGAGGCCGAGGCGGAGGCGATCTTCGACCACATCCTGGCCATGGGCGGGTCGAAGCTCAGGTCACGCGACACCGAGGAGCTCGCCGACGCGATGCGCGCGACCGGGCAGGGGAGCGGTGCGGTGTGGCCCATGACCGCGGGGATCCTGCGCGGGATCGAGGACGGCTGGTTCATGGCGGAGATCGCCGAGTCGGCCTTCCAGTACCAGACCGCGCTGGAGAAGGGCGACAAGTCGGTCGTCGGGGTCAACTGCCATCTGCCTTCGGTGACCCACGAGCTGGAGATCCTGCGGGTCTCGCACGAGGTCGAGGTCGAGCAGGTCCGCGCGCTTGCGGCTCGACGCGTCAGCCGCGACGACGGCGCCGTACGGTCGGCGCTGGACCGGATGGTGCAGGTGTCACGTACCGACAACAACATGATCCCCGCCATGCTGGACGCCGCCCGAGCCGAGGCGACGCTGGGCGAGATCTGTGACGCGCTGCGCGCCGAGTGGGGCGAGTACCGGGAGCCGGCGCGCTTCTGAGCGGACGGCGCGCCCTTCTCTCCGGCCGCCGTCGCCAGCGCCACCCGATGTCCAGGATTCGTCCGACGATCCGCGGAATGGTGTGGCGGGTTCGGCTCGGACGAATCCTGGCGGCGGCGGAGGGCGCTCAGTCGGGTTGCAGGATCAGCGTCCAGAGGGTGGCCTTGGTCACCGCCGCGTCGCTGGTGGCGGTGCGCGCCCCCTGAGAACCGGAGGCGACCGGCCCACCGCTGTCGGTCAGCAGCGTGGTCGTCCGGCCCGAGCCAGTGCTGTTGGTGGTCGAGCGCTGGGTCTCGCCGCCTTGTGGGGTCAGGCTCGTGACCGCGCTGGATTTGGTCGACCAGTAGGAGACCCGCCAGCCGTCCGGAGTGCTGCTGGCCACACTCGGGGTGACGTGCGTGGTCGTGGTGGCGGGCTGGATCGCCGCGGCGTGGTGAGCGATCGGGTTGGTGCCGTCGGTGCCGCGGTAGGCGGCCACGGTCAGGACTCCCTTGTACGCCGTCGGGCTGGTCACCGAGACGTTGCTGCCCGCGTCCGCTGCGGTGGCCACCCGTCGCCAGAGGGTCGTGCCGTGGTCGTCGTCGACGACGCGGTTGACCTGCTGCCAGCCGGCTGTGCCGAGATTCGGCGCCGCCTGCCCGCCGCTGAAGAGGAGCAGCAGTCCGTCGCCGGGTTGCACCGCGGCCGGGATCGTCGTGGTCCATTGGGATCCCTGGGCATTGGGGGAGCTGCGCTGAGCCACGAAGCTGATCGCGGCCGTGCCGTCGGTGACCGTCACGTCAACCGTGACGGAATCGATGGCTCCGCCGTTGTCGGTGACGGTGAGTCGGACCGGATAGGTGCCGGGCTGGTCGAAGTCGTGGTCGGGACCGATGCCCTGCCCGGTGTCGCCGTCGCCGAAGTTCCATGCATAGCTCAGCGTGTCGCCTTCGGGATCACTGGAGTCGGAGGCGTCGAACGTGCAGGAGAGCTGGGCGCACGTCTGGTCGAAGGCCGCCGTCGGCGGCTGGTTGCCGCCTCCACCACCGAGGTCGACGACGCGCTCGAGCCGGACGAACTTGAGGTTCTGGTTGCCGCTCGAGCCCGGCGCGACGTTGGCATTGTCCTGGCAGACGAAGAGCCCTTGCGGGTACGACGTTCCCAGGTTGCCGGCGTACGCCGCGATCCCGTCAGTACGGTCGCAGTCGTCGGAGTCGGTCCCGTTGGTGACCCGGAACGAAGACACGAAGTTGTGCGGCGGTGCGCGGTCGTAGACGACGAAGTAGGACTGCTGTGGGCTGGCGACGTTCTGGGCCGAGGCGATGAGGTAGCCGGCACCGCCCGGCTGGGTCACCAGCGTGACACCCTCGATGTCGGGGGCCAGCTCGCCGCCGCTGGACACGACCCGGTCGACGAGCGTCCGAGCGCTGCCGCCGGTGGGTTCGGCGTCGTACCGCCAGAGCGCGACATCCTCCTCGCTGACGAAGAGCCTGCCGGTCGCGTCGTCGGCGACGCATCCCTCGGACTCCGACCCGACCTGGAAGTCGCGGACCTGCGTTGCCTGGAGCAGCCCGTCACGGTCGTCGTCGTGCACCCTGAACTGGCGCAGATAGCCGGGCCGGGTGATGGTGAAGACGTAGAGCGTGCCGCTCTGCTGGGACTCGTACAGGCACAGGCCCTCGCCGAGGGCTCCGACGGAGACTCCGTCGGTGATGGAGGACAGCTGACGCGTCGTCGCGTTGACGCCGTAGAACTGGATGTCACGGTGAGCAACAGCGACCACGTCTCGGGTGACCCCGTTGATCGAGACGCCTTGGCGGACGTCGACGTTGCCCCAGAACGTCGCGGAGTCGGTGATCCGCTGCTGTCGGCTGCCGTCGAGGTTGTAGGTCTCGAGAGCACCCTTCTTGTCGTTGCCGATCACCAGTGACTGCGCGGGACTGGTGGGGTGAACCCAGATCGCCGGGTCGTCCATCGCATCGCCGCTGTGCGACACCGGCTCGGTCTCGTCGTCGGAGGTGACGAGCACCGGGGCCGCAGAGCTGCTCGGCGGCGCGGCCAGGACGAGCCCGCTCGCCGCCGCCACGATGCCGGCCGCGAATGCGACCCGGAACCTCTTCCTCGCCATGCCAAGCCCCCTCCGGGCAGGACCGATCTGCCTCATCCCCCGCGAGGTTACCCGGCCGGCCGGCCCGGCATTCGTGGATTGCCGCATGTGCGCTGCGTGATCGCGCGGTCACATCCTCATGTGCGCTGCGTGACCGCGCGGTCACGTCCTCACGGCCGCTCCGTCACTTCAGCAGCGGGATCCGCTGCACGAGCGGCAACCCTTCCCACCAACGCCCGATCCCAAGGTAGCGACCGGCTGACAGCGCGCCGAGCACCAGAACGGCGGCGGCTCCCAGCACGTGGTCGTCGGTGATGGGGTTGTTCTCCGGCGGCAGCACCACCGTCCACATCAGCAGATACATGGCGACCCCGCCGAGTGTGGCGAGCCGGGTTGCGATGCCGAGCGTGAACGCGACACCGATGGCCAGCAGGCCGAGCATGAATGCCCAGTCGGCCCACGCGTCGCCTGCGATCGAGTGGTAGAAGTCCTCGAACGGTCCGTCCGCGCCGAAGGTCAGGAACCCGTAGGTGGGGCTGCCCTCGTTGATCCAGGCCGCAGGGCCGAAGCGGTCGACCGTCCCGGTCTCGGGATCTCGGCCGGTCGCGTAGCCGAGGGCGAGCAGCTTGTCGAAGAACGCCCACAGGAACGTCCACCCGACGACGATTCGTAGCAAGCCCACGGCGATGGCGCCTTGTCTGCTCAATACCGACTCTGCCGAGAGAAACGAGTCACCTCGACCTCGGCGCACGGTGTCGACTTCGATGTTCATGCGGTCCTCCTCGATGTCATGCGGGCAGCACGCGGCGCCCGCTCACGTGTACGGGGGTGATGCGGACGGTCACGGTCCGGGCCCCGCCCGCCCAGGGCTCCGGGTGGTCGATCGACGGCAGCACGTCGGCCACCTCATCGGCGTCGACGAGCTCGGCATGGCCGCGCACGAGAACGCTCCATCCGGCGCGGAGGAACTCGTCGACCTCGTCAACCTGGAAGGAGATCTGCCGGTCACGCTGCAATCGGCTCACGATGCGCGCGTGTGGTGAGGTCCGGAAGTAGAGCGCGCCGTCGTGCAGCACATGGTTCACCGGATAGACGACGATTCCGTCGTCGTCGGCGAAGGCGACCCGACCGACGAGCATGCAGCCGAGCAGCCGCGTGCACTCATCGACCTCCAGCGCTTGGAACGTGTGGGCTCGACGGGGAATCTGACTGGTCACGGCTAACCTCCTGATCAGCCCCAGCGTCCGCCACCCAAGCGTGCGAGTGCAGAGGCGTTGGGCCCGGCCATCCGGGACCTTCGGCCCTGATCTGAGCCGAGCCCGGGGTCGGCGTCGCTCCGCTCGAGCAGTGCCGGAGTCGGAGGAGCGGGTTCGCTCGCTGCTGGATGCGGTGCTGGCTGGCGCGTCGGCTACTTGCTCAAGTAGATCGGTGGAAACGACCTGGTCAAGGCGGTGCGTTACGTCGCGCTCGGCGGCTCGCTGCTCGACCCCGGCTGCGTCGTCTGGTCTCCAGCCGCGGTAGATCGCGGAGGCCGCCTCACACGACCTCGTGATCGTCCAGCAGGAACACGCGCACGGGCATGGTCCTCACGCTGGACCGGTTGCCGGGCGATCTGTGCGAGGTTAACGGTCGCGAGCTTCCTGGTGTGCCGGCACGTTCGGGGTGTGCGGATGACCGGACTCCAGGAATGCCGCTCCTCTCTCCTCCGCACCGGTCGCGACGGCCAGGGCTGCCTCGACACGCCGGGCCGTGAAGTCGCGGCAGCGCGCCCTGAGCTGGTCGATGTCGCAGAACTCCACGCTGCGGATCTCCCGAGGTTCGAGCCGCGCTCTGACGAGGATGTCGGCCGGGTGGCGTCCGCCGTCGTACACGAGGCAGAGCGCGTCGTCCCATCCCGCCCACGAGGGCAGCCAGTCGACGACCACGAGTCGCCGTGCCGGGATCGACAGTGCGAGCTCCTCCTCGACCTCGCGGGTTGCCGTCTGCGCGGGCGACTCGCCCACCTCGGAGACCCCTCCGGGCAGGTCCCAGTCGTCCTTGTAGGTCAGCTGACACAGCAGCACCCGGTCGCCGCGGTCTCGCACGAGCAGCTGGGCGATCGCTCGCTTGCGTGGCAGCCCGGCATTCAGCACGGCGCGGAAACCCGGGCCGGTCGCAGGCTCCGGATCCCCCGCGATCCGGGCGAGCAAGACGCTGTCGCTGCGGTCCTGCCCTAGGGTCTCGCGTGACCGCAGCAGCCCCTCGCGTCGCAGCCCGGCCCGGCCGGCAACCCGCAGCGAGCGGGTGTTGGCCGGGTCGACGTACGCCTCCACCCGCTGCACGCCCAGCTCTTCGAAGGCGTAGGTGACGAGCAGCCGGACGGCGCGGGTCGCGAGTCCCTGGCCGCGCATGCCGGAGTAGAGCGCCCACGAGATCTCCGCCACCCCGTCGTCGCGCCGGCGCGCCTCCACCGAGCCGGCCGGACGGCCGTCGTACTCGACGAGGAAGTTGACGATCTGGCGGCCCGAGCCGTAGGCACGACGCCACTCCTGCACCGCCTCGGTCTGCTGCTCCCGGCTGGGGACGACGCCAAGGAAGCCGAACCAGCGGGCGATCTCCTCGTCGTGGGCGAGCCGGGCCGGTTCGATGTCGTCGTCGCGCCAGGGCCGCAGGACCACGATGCCGTCGCTCATCGTGGGTTGGGGGGGTACGTCGGACACGCCACCACAGTAGGCCCGCTTAGGATGTGCGCATGACCACGCCGAGCTTCTCCCGACCGGGAGCAGTCGACCTGTCCGCGCTCCGCCGACCAGCGTCTGCGGGTTCCTCACCGTCTGCCGGGCAGGGCCGATTCGCCTTCTCGGTGGACAGCGAGGAAGCCTTGCGTACCGAGGTGATCGACCGGTCCATGACCGTCGTCGTGCTCGTCAGCTTCTGGTCGCCGAAGGCACCTGCGTCGGAGGAGATCAACGCGACCTTGTCGGCTCTCGCCGAGGAGTTCGGCGGCCGCTTCCTGCTCGCCACGGTCGACGTCGACGGTCACCCCGCATTTGCCCAGGCGCTCGGGATCCCGCAGGTGCCGCTCGTGGTGGCCGCCCTCCGTGGTCAGCTCGCACCCTTGTTGCAGGACCCGTTGCCTGCTGAGGAGATGCGCACTGTGGTCGACCAGGTGCTGCAGGCCGCGGCCGCAAACGGCGTGTCCGGGGTGGCCGACCCGGTCGGCACCGCGCACGACCCCGCGGCCGAGGGCGAAGCCCCCGAGGAGGCGCCGGCCAAGCACCCGGAGGCTGAGGCGGCGATGCTGTCGGGTGATCTCGACGGGGCCATCGCGGCGTACGAGAAGATCCTCCGCGAGAGCCCGGCCGACGAGGAGGCAGCCATCGAGCTGGCGCGCGCCAAGCTGCTGCTCCGCACTCGGGATGCCGACCTGGCGAGCGCGCGTGCAGCTGCCGCGGACCAGCCCGACGACATCGGCGCTCAGACCCTGGTGGCGGACCTGGATCTGCTGGGCGGCCACGTCGACGACGCGTTCAACCGGCTCATCGATGTTGTCCGGAGATCCGTCGGCGAGGATCGGGAGCGCGTCCGCACCCACCTGATCGAGCTCTTCGCCGTGGTGGGCGACGCGGACCAGCGCGTCGGCAAAGCCCGGCAGCGGCTGGCCAGCGTCCTCTTCTGAGTCTCTCGATCAGTCCGGCCGATGGCGCAGCCACACCGTCGCCAGTGGCGGGAGCTGCACCACTGCCGATGCCGGCAGGCCATGCCACTCCTTGTCCTCGGCGGTCACCCCACCCAGGTTGCCGACACCTGACCCGTAGTACGCGTCTGCGTCGGTGTTGACCACCTCGACCCAGCTGCCGAGCGCCGGCAGCCCGACCTGGTAGTCATGGTGCGGAACCGCTGAGAAGTTCGACAGGCAGGCGACCTGGCTGCCGTCGGCTCCACTGCGGACGAAGCTGAAGACGTTGTTCTGACTGTCGTTGGCGTCGATCCAGCCGAATCCGGTGGGGTCCTGGTCCAGCGACCACAATGCGGCCGTCTCGCCGTACACCCGGTTGAGGTCGCGGACCAGGTCCTGCACACCTCGGTGCTCGATGTGGTCGAGCAACCACCAGTCCAGCTCCCTGCCCTCGGCCCACTCCGACTCCTGGGCGAACTCGCCGCCCATGAACAGCAGCTGCTTGCCGGGGTGCGCCCACATGTAGGCGAGGTAGGCGCGGACGTTGGCCAGCTGACGCCACCGGTCGCCCGGCATCTTCCGCAGCAGCGAGCCCTTGCCGTGCACCACTTCGTCGTGCGAAAGCGGCAGCACGTAGTTCTCCGCGTAGGCGTACATCATCGCGAAGGTCATCTGGTGGTGGTGGTACTGCCGGTGCACGGGATCACGCGACAGGTAGCCGAGCGAGTCGTGCATCCACCCCATGTTCCACTTGAACCCGAAGCCGAGCCCGCCCACGTGGGTGGGCCGCGTGACTCCCGGCCAGGCGGTCGACTCCTCGGCGATGACGACCACTCCGGGGGTGCGTTTGTAGCAGGTGGCGTTGACCTCCTGGAGGAAGGACACCGCCTCCAGGTTCTCCCGGCCACCGTGCACGTTGGGCGTCCACTCGCCGTGCTTGCGCGCGTAGTCGAGGTAGAGCATGGATGCCACCCCGTCGACCCGGAGCCCGTCGGCGTGGAACTCCTCGACCCAGTACAGCGCGTTGGCGACGAGGAAGTTGCGGACCTCCGGCCGGCCGAAGTCGAAGATGAACGAGCCCCACTCCGGGTGCCAGCCCCGGCTCGGGTCGGCGTGCTCGTACAGCGGCGTCCCGTCGAAGCGGGCGAGCGCCCAGTCGTCGGTCGCGAAGTGCCCCGGCACCCAGTCCAGGATCACGCCCACACCGGCCTGGTGCAGGCGGTCGACGAGGTAGCGGAAGTCGTCGGGCGTGCCGAAGCGTGACGTGGGCGCGAAGAACGACGTCACGTGGTAGCCCCACGAACCTCCGAAGGGGTGCTCCATCACCGGCATCAGCTCGACATGGGTGAAGCCCAGACCCGACACGTAGTCGACCAGCTCATCGGCGAGCTCGCGGTAGCTGCGGCCGCGCCGCCACGAGGCCAGGTGTACTTCGTAGATGCTCATCGGCTTCTGGTGCGGGGTGCCCTCGGCCCGGGCGCGCACCCAGTCGTCGTCTCCCCAGTCGTACGACGAACCGAAGACCACCGAGGCGCGCTCGGGCGGCACCTGGGTGTGGAAGGCCATCGGGTCGGCCTTCTGCCGCCACGTCCCGTCGGCTCCGAGCACCTCGTACTTGTACATCGCACCGGTGCCGACGTCGGGCACGAACAGCTCCCAGACGCCGGACGATCCGAGCGCCCGCATCGGATGGGCGCGGCCCTCCCAGAAGTTGAAGTCGCCGGTGACGCGGACACCGCGGGCGTTCGGCGCCCAGACCGCGAAGGACGTGCCGCGCACCGGCCCGCCGAGGGTCTCGTAGGTGTGCAGGTGAGCGCCGAGCACGGTCCAGAGCTGTTCGTGTCGTCCCTCGTTGATGAGGTGTTGGTCGATCTCTCCGACCGTTGGCAAGAAGCGGTAGGGGTCGTCCACCCGGTAGCTGTGGCCGCCCGGGTAGGTCACCTCGAGCCGGTACTCGGGCACCTCGGCACCGGGCAGCACCCCGACCCAGACGCCTTCGTACTCGTGCTGTGTCGGGACGGCGGTCTCCCCGACCATGATCGTGACCGACTCCGCGACCGGCCTGATGACCCGGACCGTGACGTTGGTGCCGTCGGAGTGCGGGCCGAGTACGTCGTGCGGAGCCGGATGCGTGCCTCGAACGAGCGCCTGCAGGACCTCGGGCTCGATCTGCCACGGCAGCGGCGGCTTTGCTGGCTTTGCCATGTCACTCCTCACCTGCGAGCCGGGCAACGGCACGCATCGGGATGTCGAGCCAGGTCGGCCGGTTGCGCATCTCGTAGACCGCCTCGTAGACCGCCTTGTCCGCCTCGTAGGCGTCGAGCACGGTCTGCAGCCGGTCGAGATCGAGTCCGCTGGTCTTCGCGTAGCCCGTCAGGAATGCCTCCCGGTTGCGCAGCGCCCACTCCTGGGCGCGGTAGCGCAGCTGGTCGTCCGCCCCGAACTGGCCGAGCGTCGCTCCGGCGGCATAGTCGAATGACCGCACCATGCCGGCGATGTCACGCACCGGGGAGTCCAGCGCCACCCGCTCGGCCAGGCTCTTGGCCGGCTCGCCCTCGAAGTCGATGATCTTCCAACCCTTGACCGTGCGCAGTGTCTGGCCCAGGTGCAGGTCACCATGCACCCGCTGTACGGCGATCGGCTCGCCAAGGGTCACCAGTGCGTCGAACCGCCGCCGCAGGCCGTCGGCGAAGGGCTCCAGCTCGGGGATCGACTGCAGCGCGGCGTCCAGCCGACTCTGCATGCCGAGCACGGTGGCGTCCCGCTGCTGCGGGGTCATGTCAGCCGTGCCGAAGGCGTCGGCGAGATCCGCATGGATCTCCGCGGTGGCGATCCCGAGGCGTTCGGCCTCGGCCGCGAAGTCGCCGCCCACCTCGTCGGGGTGGAGGTCCTGCTCCACCAGGAGGTCGCGCACGCTGCCGAGCGCCATCACCCAGCCGTCCGTGGCAGTCCTGAGGAACACCTGGAGCATCCCGAGGTGTCCCTCGTGGGCGACCCCGTCCAGGTCGGTCCAGCGCCCCTCGATCCAGCCGAGGAGCGGCGCCACGTGCTCGTCGCCGCGACGCGTGAGCGCCGTGAGGATCTCGATGTCGGGGTTACCTCCCGCGCTGATCCGCCTGAACAGCTTGAAGATCGCGACGTCGCCGTACGCGACGGAGGTGTTGGACTGCTCCCCGGACAGCACCGTGCCGAGGTCGGACGGCTCGGGCAGCTCTGCATCGTCGAGCACGCGGAACCTGACGCCGTCGAGCACGCGCTCCTCGTGGAAGGCCTGCACGACCTGGGTCGCTGCCTCCTTGAGGAACAGGGCGTCGTACGCCCAGACCTGCCCCAGCTCGTCGTCGTGCAGCTCGCCGACGTACGCGTGCGAGAGGTCGACATCCTGGTAGTTCAGATACGCTAGCGGCACCTGATAGCTGTCCCGGGTGCCGTCCTCGTACACGATGGTGACCACCTCGACGCGGACACGCATCCCGTCCGGCGACAGCCACGGCAGCCGGTCGATGTGCGCGACCGTGAAGTCGCGCCCCTTGCCGGCGAACCACCGTCGCTCGGCGAGGTACGTCGCGAGCTGGTGGTGGAAGTCGCTCGTCACGAGTGGGCAGCCTCCTCGGTGCGGGAGATGAGGAACCAGTAGAAGCCGTGACCCGACAAGGTCAACAGGTAAGGCAGTTCCCCGATCTTGGGAAACCTCACGTGCCCGATCAGCTCCACCGGTTCGCTGCCCTCCCACCGGCGTAGGTCCAGCTCCACCGGTTGCGGGAAGCGGGAGAGGTTGTTGACGCAGAGGACGGTGTCGTCGCCGAAGTCACGGCTGAAGGAGAAGACGCTGGGGTTGCTGCCGCCGAGGTCGGTGAAGGTGCCGAGCCCGAACGCCGGGTGCTGCTTGCGGGCGTGGATCATCCGCCGGGTCCAGTGCAGCAGTGACGAGGTGTTCTCCAGCTCCGACTCGACGTTGACTCGCTGGTAGCCGAAGACGGGATCCATGATCGCAGGGAGGTGGAGCCGGCCAGGAGTTGCCGTGGAGAAGCCCGCGTTGCGGTCGGGGGTCCACTGCATCGGCGTCCGCACCCCGTCACGGTCACCGAGCCAGATGTTGTCGCCCATGCCGATCTCGTCGCCGTAGTACAACACCGGGGAGCCGGGCAGCGAGAGCAGCAGCGCGGTGAACAGCTCCATCTGGTTGAGGTCGTTGTCGAGCAATGGCGCGAGCCGCCGACGGATGCCGATGTTGGCCTTCATCCGCGGGTCCTTGGCGTACTCGGACCACATGTAGTCGCGGTCCTCGTCGGTGACCATCTCGAGGGTGAGCTCGTCGTGGTTGCGCAGGAAGATGCCCCATTGGCAGGTCTCGGGGATCGACGGCGTCTGCTCGAGGATCTCCGAGATCGGGTAGCGAGACTCGCGGCGTACCCCCATGAAGATGCGCGGCATCACGGGGAAGTGGAAGCACATGTGGCACTCGTCGCCGCCGACGTCGAAGTCGCCGAAGTAGTCGACCACGTCGGCCGGCCACTGGTTGGCCTCGGCCAGAAGCACCCGGCCGGGGTACTCGTCGTCGACCGTCTTGCGCACCTTCTTCAAGAAGTCGTGGGTCTCGGGGAGGTTCTCGCCGTTCGTGCCGGAGCGCTCGTACAGGTAGGGGACGGCATCCAGGCGGAATCCGTCGATCCCCATCTCGAGCCAGAAGCGCAGCCCGTCGAGCATCGCGTCGTGGACGGCGGGGTTGTCGTAGTTGAGGTCAGGCTGGTGGCTGTAGAAGCGGTGCCAGAAGTACTCCTGGCGGACCGGGTCCCAGGTCCAGTTGGACGGCTCGGTGTCCACGAAGATGACTCGGGCATCCTGGTACAGGTCATCGGTGTTGGACCAAACGTAGAAGTCGCCGTAGTGCCCGTCCGGGTCGCTGCGCGAGGCCTGAAACCACGGGTGCTGGTCACTCGTGTGGTTCATGACGAAGTCGATGATCACCCGGATGCCACGCTCGTGTGCTTCGTCGAGCAGCTGGTGGAACTCGTCGACGGTGCCGCACTCAGCCAGCACCCCCTCGTAGTCGGCGACGTCGTACCCTCCGTCTCGCAGCGGCGAGGTGAAGAACGGCGGCAACCACAGGCAGTCGACGCCCAGCCATTGCACGTAGTCGAGCTTCTCGCGCAGGCCGTTGAAGTCTCCGACGCCATCGCCGTTGGAGTCCTTGAAGGACCGGACGAGAACCTCGTAAAAAACGGCACGCTTGAACCAGTGCGGGTCGCCCTCCATGTCACCCCTTCCGGATGGCCAGGATGTGCGCCGGCTCGTAGGCAGGGTCGAGCCGGACGTAGTTGCGCTCTCCCCAGCGCCAGGACTGATGCGTCAGCTCGTCCTCGACGACGAAGGTGTCGTGCCAGTCGAAGCCGAGCGCGGGCATGGCGAGGTGCACGATCGTCTCGCGGGTGCCGTGGGGATCGACGTTGACCACCACGATCACGACGTCGTCACCGGCCTTCTTGCTGTAGCAGAGGACCGAGTCGTCCTCGGTGCTGTGCACTGTGAGGTTACGCAGCTGCTGCAGGGCGGGATGCCGGCGGCGGACGTCGTTGAGGCGGGTGATGTACGGCGCCAGGCTGCGGCCTTCCGCCTCCGCAGTGGCCCAGTCACGCGGCCGGTACTGGTACTTCTCCGAGTCGAGGTACTCCTCGGAGCCGGGACGGACGGCCACGTGCTCGAACAGCTCGAAGCCGGCGTACATACCCCATGCCGGCGCTGACGTGGCGGCGATTGCCGCGCGCACCTTGAAGGCGGCAGGGCCGCCGTACTGCAGATACGCGGGCAGGATGTCGGGCGTGTTGACGAAGAAGTTGGGGCGCATCACGTCGCTGGTCTCGCGCGAGACCTCGTGGAGATACTGCTCCAGCTCCCACTTGGCGTTGCGCCAGGTGAAGTAGGTGTAGGACTGGTGGAAGCCGACAGCCGCCAACACCTGCATCATGGCCGGCCGCGTGAAGGCCTCCGAGAGCATCACGACGTCGGGGTCGCTGCGCCGGATCTCACCCAGGATCCACTCCCAGAAGGGCACGGGCTTGGTGTGCGGGTTGTCGACCCGGAAGATGCGGACGCCGTGATCCATCCAGTGCCGGATCACCCGCAGGATCTCCTTGCGAAGCCCTTCGTAGTCGTTGTCGAAGTTGAGCGGGTAAATGTCCTGGTACTTCTTCGGCGGGTTCTCGGCGTACGCCACCGAGCCGTCGGATCGAGTGGTGAACCACTCGGGGTGCGACTCGACCCAGGGATGGTCGGGGGCGCACTGCAGAGCGAAGTCGAGCGCGACCTCGAGGCCGAGCTCGGCCGCTCGCGCGACGAAGTCGTCGAAGTCCGCCAGGGTGCCGAGGTCTGGGTGGATCGCGTCGTGCCCGCCGTCCTTGGAGCCGATCGCCCAGGGTGAGCCCGGGTCGCCGGGCCCCGGGGTGAGGGTGTTGTTCCGCCCCTTGCGGTTGACCTCCCCGATCGGGTGGATCGGCGGCAGGTAGACCACGTCGAAGCCCATGTCCCTGACTGCCGGCAGCCGCTCGGCTGCCGTTGCGAAGGTGCCGGACCGCCAACGTCCGGTCTGCTCGTCGTACGTCGCACCCTCCGAGCGAGGGAAGAACTCGTACCAGGATCCGTAGAGGGCGCGTTCTCTGTCCACGTAGACCGGGAACGGTCCCCGCGTCGTGACCAGGTCACGCAGCGGGTGCTCGTACAGGGCGGTCTCGACCTCTCGGGACGTCATGGCCGCGAACCGGACCGGCACGGGGAGCACGGTGTCCCGGCCGGTCCGCGCCGCCGTCTGCAGCGTGGACCTGTGGTCACTTGCCTTGGCGGGCAGCCCCTGGGCCGCACGCTCCAGCACCAGCGCACCCTCGGTGAACATCAGCTCGACGTCGATCTCGGCCGGGATCTTGATCTCGGCCGCGTGCCGCCAGGTCGCGTACGGGTCGGACCACGCCTCGATGCGGAAGCTCCACGCGCCTTCTGTCGGCGCGGCGACAGCGATCCGGTAGCGGTCCGGCTGGCCGGTGCCGTCGAGGTAGACCAGCGGTTGGTCCTTGCCCTGGGGGTCGGTGAGCACCACGCCCGCACCCAGCGCGTCGTGGCCCTCCCGGAACACCAGCGCGGTGACGACGAACGGCTCACCGACAGCAGCCTTGACGGGGTACTGACCGTGGTCGATGACAGGGGTGACGTCCATGATGGGAATGCGGCCGACCATGACCCCATACTTCCGAACTCACCGCTGCATGCAAATCCGCCGCCCGCCGCGGGGTGCAGGGCATCACGCACGGCGACCCGGCCCAGGCGACGGGAGTCAGGTCGCCTGGGCCGGGAATCGTGGGTGCGATGGCGGTCAGTTGGTCGCGCTGCCGGTCAGGCCCCTGTTTTCCCGAACCCGCTTGGTGATCACCCCGAAGATCGCGTCGATCACCATGCCGATGATCAGGATCACGATCATGATCGAGAGCAACCAGGGGGCGCCGTTAGGCACTGTGCGGGAGAAGTTCAGCGCACTTCCCAGCGACGCTGCCCCGCCGATCGGGACAAGTAGTTCACCGGCGAGCAGGCTCCGCCAGGAGAAAGCCCAGCCCTGCTTGAGCCCCATCAGGTACGTCGGCATCGCCGCAGGGAGCACGACGAAGCGATAGCGGTCGACGCCACGGGCGCCGAGCATCCGCCCGGCGCGCAGCAGCGGTGGCGGCACCTCGTCGATCCCGGCGATGACACCTGCCGCGATGGATGGCGCTGCCCCGAGCACGACGACGAACAAGATGGCGGTCTCGGTGAGCCCGAAGAACAGGATCGCTAGGGGGAACCAAGCGATCGACGGCATGGTCTGCAGGCCCGCGATCATCGACGCGATCGCAAGCCGCATGACGCGCCACTGCACCACGACAATCCCGAGCGTCGTCCCGATGAGGATGGCCAGCGCATAGCCCAGGAGACCGCGTTGCATCGTCAAGCCGATTTGGTCCCACAAGCTGTGGATGGTGCGAGAGTTGCCCGTCATCTCGTCCCAAAGCTGTTGGAAGACGGTCGCCGGGCTCGGCAGCACGTACTCCGGCTTCCACTCGGCCCAGATCGCGGCTTGCCAGATCAGCAGGACGATGCCAACTGCCATCGCTTTGGGCCAGATCCACGACCAGACGCGCAGTGTGCGGTGTTTGTCGCTACCGGGTGACGATCGCGGTGGGTCGTCGGTGATGGCCGGGTGGGGCGCAGTTGTACCAGTCAGATCAAGCGACATGAGCGGCCACCTCCGCCTTGAGCTCGCGGGTCAGCCGTCCCGCGAGCTGCGCTACCTCGACGTCGTCGCTGCGCCGCGGTCGGCCGAAGCCGACCTCCAACTCCGTCTTGACGCGGCCGGGTGAGCTAGAGAAGAGCACGGTTCGGTCGCTCAGTCGCACGGCTTCGCGAACGTTGTGCGTCACAAAGACGATGGTGAGACCGAGCTCGAGGTATATGCGCTCGATTTCGTCGTGCATCGCGTCCCGGGTCATCGCGTCCAGTGCCGCGAACGGCTCGTCCATGAGCACGATGTCCGCCTCTTGGGCGAGCACCCGGGCGAGTGCCGTGCGCTGACGCATGCCGCCGGACAGCTGATGCGGACGCTTGTCTTGGCGCCCGCCCAGGTGCACGAGCTTGAGCAGCTCATCGACCCGAGCGGCTCGCTTCGACTTCGGGACACCGCTGAGCCTGAGCGCCAGGTCGACGTTCTGCCCTGCGGTGAGCCACGGAAAGAGCGTCGCCTCTTGGAACATGAAGGCGACCTTGCGGCCGGCGGTGTCGATGCTGCCGCTCGTGGGTCTGTCCAACCCCGCGATCAAGTTGAGCAATGTGCTCTTGCCACAGCCACTGGCACCGACGACGCAAAGAAACTCCCGCTCTGCGACGCTGAGGTCCACCGACTGGAGGGCTGTGGTGGCGTCCGTGCCTTGCCCGAAGACCTTGCTGACTCCCTGGATGCGGATGGCCGTGCCGGACGCGAGCGCGTCCGGCACGGCGACCCGTGCTGTCGTGGTCACTGGGTTGACGGTCCTGACACTTCGGGCTCACCGGCGTCGGCGAGCAGCTTGTTGAGTGGGTCGAGGTTGTAGATGTCGGCGAGGTTGTCGATCGGCTCGAGCAGTCCGACAGTCTCTGCATCCGCTGCTCCTTCGAGCAGTGAGTCCGCGATCGGGTCGTTGCTGAAGGTAAGCCGACCCCACGCCTGGTCGAGCACCTCGGGCGGCACTTCGCTGCCCGTCAGGCCACTGATGTACTCGCCGGTCAGGGTCTTCGCCTCGTCGCTGTTCTGGGCGATGAAGTCATTGGCCTGGATCTGACCCTGCAAGAGGTCGTCGACGAGATCGGCGTGCTCGCTCAGGAAGTCGTTGTTGACCAGCAGATGGGTGGTGACGTACTCGCCGTTTGGCCAGAGGTCGGCTTCGTCGATGAGCGTCTCGGCGCCTTCAGCCTCCAGGAGGGAGGCATACGGCTCCGGCAGCCAGGCCCCGTCCAACTCGCCCTGGGCGAATGCCTGAACGGTCAGGCTGTTGTCCTGGTTGACCACGGTGACGTCGCCTTGGCCGTCTGAGCTCACGTCGTACCCCTGCTCCTTGAGCCAGGCCTTGAGCGCGACGTCCTGGGTGTTGCCGAGTCCTGGTGTCGCGAGCGTGGCGCCGGCGAGATCCTCGGGGGACGTGATCGAGGGGTCGACGACCAAGGAAGCACCGCCCGACGTGGCCCCGCTGATGAGGCTGACATTCTCGGAGGTCGCGTACGCCGTGATGGCCGGAGATGGACCGATGTATGTCGCGTCGAGGTCTCCGTTGAGCAGGGCGTCGATCGTGTCGCTGCCGCTGTTGAAGTCGAGCGTCTCGAGGGTGGCGTTGTCCTCGGCGAGGGCGTCCTCGAAGTAGCCCTTCTCGATGCCGACGATGGCGCTCGCGTGCGTGAGGTTCGGGAAGTAGCCCAGCCGGACGTTGGTGGACTCGCCACTGCCGTCGCTGGCGGACGAGCCCTCGTCGTCGCCACCGCAGGCGGCGAGCGAGGTGAGAACGGCGCCCGCGAGGATCAGGGCTCCGAGGCGGCGCGCGCGCCGGGGTGCAGGGTTCGGTGACATCGCTTAAAGTCCTTTCAAAGACTTAAGTCAAGTGAGTTACGTGAGTAAGGTACACGACCCGGATGCCGGATGTGGCGTTTCCCGGTATTGGTGCCGCGTGTCCCTCGTCACGCCGGCCTCCAGAGAGCGAGCGCGCCGGTCGCACTGGTCGCCATACGGCTGTGGATTGGTCGCGGGATGCCTGGTCAACTACCGTCTTCGCGTGCGTGCTATCCGACGGTTCACCGTCCGCCCCGTCCTGCCCGAGGCTCTCCGGCCACTCGAGGAGCTGGTGCTCAACCTGCGGTGGTCCTGGCACCCGGAGACGCAGGACCTGTTTGCGGCCGTCGATGCTGAGGCATGGGCTGCCAGCGGGCATGACCCGGTGCGCTTCCTCGGTGCCGTCCGGGCCGATCGGCTCACCGAGCTGAGCAAGGACAGGAGGTTCCTCAGGCAGCTCGAGCTCACCCATGCCGACCTCGAGGGCTACCTGACCGGCGATCAGTGGTATCAGGAGCTGGGCGCGGACGCCCCGACCTCGATCGCCTACTTCTCGCCCGAGTTCGGGATCGCAGCGACCCTGCC
Organism: uncultured Actinomycetota bacterium; assembly: GCA_963830495.1. Taxonomy (GTDB): domain Bacteria; phylum Actinomycetota; class Actinomycetes; order Propionibacteriales; family Nocardioidaceae; genus CAWHMS01. The sequence goes on from CAWHMS010000002.1 coordinate 1,167,304, forward strand.
GCAATACTCGGGCGGGCTTGGGATCCTGGCCGGCGACCACCTCAAGTCCGCCAGCGATCTCGGCGTACCGATCATCGGCGTGGGGCTGCTCTACCAGCACGGCTACTTCCGCCAGCTGCTGTCTCGAGAGGGATGGCAGCAGGAGCGCTACCCGATCGTCGACCCCGACGAGCTACCGCTGACCCTGTTGCGCGAGGACGATGGTGCGCCGACCCGCATCGTCCTGGCCGTGGCCGGGGGCAACGACCTCATCGCCCATGTCTGGGTCGCGCAGGTCGGCCGGGTCCCGCTGCTCTTGCTCGACTCCGACATCGAGGAGAACGGCACCGGGCTGCGCGAGGTTACCGACCGTCTGTACGGCGGCGGCTCGGACCACCGGCTGCTCCAGGAGCTCCTGCTCGGGGTCGGGGGCGTCCGCGCGATCCGGGCGTACTGCCGCCTGACCGGTGCCCCGGCCCCGGAGGTCTTCCACACCAACGAGGGCCACGCCGGCTTCCTCGGCATCGAGCGGATCCGCGAGTTCATCGCCGACGACGGGCTGGACTTCGACGCCGCTCTGGAGAAGGCCAGGGCCGGCACCGTGTTCACCACGCACACGCCCGTGCCGGCTGGCATCGACCGCTTCTCCCGCGAGCTGATCGAGATGCAGTTCGGTGGCGCCTCGGCGATGCCGGGGCTGCCCGTCGACAAGATCCTCGCGCTCGGCACCGAGGACTACGACGGTGGCGACACGACGGTCTTCAACATGGCCGTGATGGGCTTCCGCCTTGCCGGCCGGGCCAATGGCGTCAGCCAGCTGCATGGCCACGTGTCGCGCGGGATGTTCAAGGGACTGTGGCCGGGCTTCGACGAAGGCGACGTACCGATCTCGTCGATCACCAACGGGGTGCACGCCCCGACGTGGGTGGCGCGCGAGGTCTTCGGGCTGGCCGAGCGGGCGGAGATGCTGTCGTCGGCGGGCCGGCTCACCGACTGGAGCGGGGTCGACAAGATGTCCGCGGCGGAGATCTGGCAGGTAAAGCGCGCGCTGCGCCAGCGACTGGTGCTCGACGTCCGCGCCCGGGTGCGCAAGTCGTGGCTGCAGCGCGGCGCCAGCCCCGCGGAGCTGGGCTGGGTCGAGGAGATCCTGGATCCTGACGTGCTGACGATCGGCTTCGCCCGGCGGGTGCCGTCATACAAGCGCCTCACGCTCATGTTGCGCGACCCGGAGCGGCTCAAGCGGCTGCTGCTGCACCCCGAACGCCCCATCCAGCTGGTCATCGCGGGCAAGGCGCACCCGGCCGACGAGGGTGGCAAGCGGTTGATCCAGGAGATCGTCCGCTTCTCAGACGATCCCGAGGTCCGGCACCGGATCGCCTTCCTTCCCAACTACGACATCGCGATGGCGCAGGCGCTCTATCCCGGCTGTGACGTGTGGTTGAACAACCCGCTCCGACCGTACGAGGCGTGCGGGACGTCGGGCATGAAGGCGGCCCTCAACGGAGGACTCAACCTGTCGATCCTCGACGGGTGGTGGGACGAGTGGTACGACGGCGACAACGGCTGGGCCATCCCGTCGGCGGACGGCGTCGAGGAGGCAGACCGCCGTGACGACATCGAGTCGGCCGCGATGTACGACCTGATGGAGGCCGAAGTCGCCCGGCGCTTCTACGACGTCGACGGCGAGCGGCTCCCGGTGCGCTGGATCGAGATGGTGCGGCACACCCTCAAGTCGCTCGGACCCCAGGTGCTGGCTTCGCGCATGGTGCGCGACTACGTCGAGGACCTCTACACGCCGGCGGCGCGCAGCTCGCGGCGGATCAGCACCGACCCTGACGCCCCGGGGGCGCTCGCCGCGTGGAAGCAGAAGGTGCGTGCCGGCTGGCCGAAGGTGCGGATCGAGCACGTGGAGTCCGAGGGCGTCAGCGAGGCCCCGGCGCTGGGGTCGAAGCTCACCGTTCGGGTCTACGCCAACCTCGGTGACCTCCAGCCCGAGGACGTCGACGTCCAGGTGGTGCACGGTCGGGTGGCCGGAGACGACCAGTTGCGCGACCCGTCGGTCGCGAGCCTCCAGCACGCCGAGAGCCACGACGGCGGCCGGCACCGTTACGAAGCCGTCGTCGACCTCGACCAGACCGGACCGTTTGGCTACACGGTGCGGATCCTGCCCCGGCACGACCTGCTCGTCAGCTCGGCCGAGGTAGGGCTGGTCTCCTGGCCCATGGACGTCAACCTCGCCGATCTCCCTGACCCTGGGTGACCCCGGCCAAGCCGCCTCACCTGCCTCACCTGTCCAGCCGGCTGGCACCTGCCGCGATCTCGCGCCCCGCGCCACGCCCGACCTGACCCGCGCCCGGTCCCTGCCGCTTTCGCGCCGCAGACATGGCCACCCAAGTGGTCGCGAAGCTGCGCTCCGCGCGAAATCGAGGCATCGGCGGGTGGCCGTCATCTCGGGCAACTGCGGCTACTGCCCGGAGACTGCCTCGAAGAGCGCGAACGTGTGCGGCGCGAGCGTGACCGTGCCGCCGGCAGCCAGCGCCTCGGTACGCGCCGGGGCGTCGGTACGGACCACCTCGCGGTAGTGCTCTGCCCACGCTGCCGGGAGGTGTACGTCGACCGGCGCCGTACCGGCATGCAACCAGATCAGGAAGGACGTGTCGCGGAGCCGCGCTCCCCGGGCGTCGAGCGACCGCAGCGCGTCGCCGGCCAGGAAGACGCCCAACGTCCGTGCCTCGGTGTCCGCCCAGGACTCGACGGTCATCTCCGCTCCTGACGGCTGGAGCCAGGTGATGTCCTTGCGGCCGTCTGCGACCAGAGCGGCGCCGGAGAAGAAGTGACGTTGCCGCAGCACCGGGTGCTCGCGCCGGAGCCGGATCAGGGTGCGCGCCAGCTCGTGCAGGTGCTGCCATCGGGGCTCGGGTCGCCAGGCCATCCAAGCGGTCTCGTTGTCTTGGCAGTAGGGGTTGTTGTTGCCGCCTTGAGTGCGGCCACGCTCGTCGCCGGCCGCCAGCATCGGCACGCCGGTCGAGACCAGCAGCGTCGCGAGCAGGTTGGCTGCCTGCCGCTGACGAAGTGCGACCACGTCCGGATCGTCGGTCTCGCCCTCGGCACCGCAGTTCCAGGAGCGGTTGTGGTCAGTGCCGTCGCTGTTGTCCTCGAGGTTGGCGTCGTTGTGCTTGGCGTCGTACGTCACCAGGTCGCGCAGGGTGAACCCGTCGTGGGCTGTGACGAAGTTGACCGAGGCGAAGGGCAGTCGCCCGTCGTCGGCGTACAGGTCGCTCGAACCGGACAGTCGCGATGCCAGCTCCCGTACGCCGCCCGAGCGGCCTCGCCAGAAGTCCCGGACCGCGTCGCGGTACTTGTCGTTCCACTCGCACCACGGCGGCGGGAAGCGGCCCACGAGGTATCCCTCCCACGACACGTCCCACGGCTCCGCGATGAGCTTGACCTCTCGCAGCACCGGATCCTGGTGCACCGCGGTGAGGAAGGGGGCGTTGAGGTCGATCCGCGACGAGGTTCGCGCCAAAGCGGACGCGAGGTCGAAGCGGAAGCCGTCCACGTGCATCTCGGTCACCCAGTACCGCAGCGAGTCCATGACGAGCCGCAGCACCTGCGGCTCGGACACGTCGACGGTGTTGCCGCAGCCGGTGAAGTCGCGGTAGCGGCCGGAGCCGTCGTGGAGGTAGTAGGCGCCGTCGTCGTAGCCGCGATAGGCAAGGAACGGTCCCGTACGGCTGTGTTCCGCCGTGTGGTTGTAGACCACGTCGATGATGACCTCGATGCCGACGGAGTGCAGCGCCTTGACCATCTGCTTGAACTCGGTGACCTGCTGTCCTCGACTGCCGGATGAGGAGTAGCCCGCGTGCGGAGCGAACCACGCGATCGGGTTGTAGCCCCAGTAGTTGGTCAGCCCGTGACCGCTCACCGACAGCTCGGTCAGGAAATGCTGGACCGGCAGCAGCTCGAGGGAGGTGATGCCGAGGTCGGTCAGGTAGGCCAGCGACGCCGGGTGCGCCATGCCCGCATAGGTGCCGCGGAGCGGCTCGGGCACGTCGGGGTTGAGCATCGTGAAGCCCCGCACGTGTGCCTCGTAGATGACCGCACGTCGCCAGGGCACCTCCGGAGACGTGTCGCCTGCCCAGTCGAAGCCGTCATCCCCGACGACCACGCTGCGCGGTGTGTACGGCGCCGAGTCACCCGGGTTGGGCTCGCCCTCGGGTGTGACCCCGGTCAGGACGAGATGCGGCGTCATGGCCCCGTCGACCGCTCGCGCGTACGGGTCGAGCAGCAGCTTGTCGGGGTTGAACAGCAGCCCTTGCTGCGGCCGCCAAGGGCCGTGCACCCGGTAGCCGTAGCGGGCGCCGTGGCCGACGCCCGGGACCAGCCCGTGCCAGACGCCGAGGGTGTGCTCGACCAGGTCGAGCCGGTGCTCGCGGCCGGCGTCGTCGACCAGACACAGCTCTACCCGGTCGGCATGCGGTGCCCACACTGCGAAGTTGGTGCCGGCATCCTCGACCAGGGCGCCGAGCCGGTGGTGTCCGCGCCATACCGTCGTGGGTGCCTCGGTGGGGATCACCGCGCCATTCTGACCCACCGGTCCGTCTCGGCTCTCACCTTCCGGCGGTTGGCTAGGGTGTCTCGGTGTCATGGCGCCCGACGGTGGCGCGACCGGCCTGAGGCGACCGGCGTGGCGCAACGAGGAGGACATGTGGGCGAGTTCGTGCGGCTCGAGGTCGCTGACGGGGTGGGCACGATCCGGCTCGACCGACCGAAGATGAACGCGCTGAGCGTGCAGATGCAGGACGAGATCAGCGCTGCCGCCGACGAGGCGACGCACCGCGACGACGTCGCTGCCGTGGTGGTGTACGGCGGTGAACGCGTCTTCGCAGCCGGAGCAGACATCAAGGAGATGGCGGCGATGTCGTATGCGGACATGGCGCGTCGCTCCGGGCCGTTGCAGGAATCGGTCACCGCAGTCGCCCGGATCCCGAAGCCCGTCGTGGCGGCCATCACGGGCTACGCGCTCGGTGGTGGCTGCGAGCTCGCCCTGTGTGCCGACCTCCGGATCGCCGCTGACGACGCCAAGATCGGCCAGCCCGAGATCCTGCTCGGTGTGATCCCCGGTGCGGGTGGCACCCAGCGCCTTGCCCGGCTGGTGGGGCCCTCGAAGGCCAAGGACATGATCTTCACCGGCCGCCACGTCGAGGCGACCGAGGCGCTGGCGATCGGCTTGGTCGACCGGGTCCTCCCGGCGGCTGAGGTCTATCAAGCGGCTGTCGCGTGGGCCGGCCAGTTCGTGGCCGGACCCGCCCTCGCACTCAGCGCCGCCAAGGAGTCGATCGACCGCGGGATCGAGACCGACCTCGAGACCGGGCTGCAGCTGGAGCGGCAGTGCTTCGCTGGCCTCTTCGCCACCGAGGATCGCACCACGGGGATGCAGTCCTTCGTGGAGAGTGGCCCCGGCCGGGCCGAGTTCCAGGGGCGCTGATGGCACAGCACGCTGCCAGGGCGGCCGCGGCCGCCGACGAGGTCGCCGCGGCATGGCAGGACACCAAGCTGGCTCAGGTGCTCTACCACGACTGGGAGGCGCAGACCTACGACGACAAGTGGTCGATCTCCTTCGATGAGAGGTGCATCGACTACGCCCGCGATCGCTTCAGCGCCGTCGCGGGCACGACCGGATGGCCGTACCCGACCGCACTGGAGATCGGGTGCGGCACCGGCTTCTTCACGCTCAATCTCAAGCTGGCCGGGGTCTTGGGCGAGTGCCATGTCACCGACATCTCCCCGGGGATGGTCGAGGCGACCCGGCTCAACGCCGAGCGACTGGGCGTCACCGTCGAGGGGCGCACTGCGGATGCCGAGCGGTTGCCGTACGACGACGACACGTTCGACCTCGTCTTCGGGCATGCGGTGCTCCACCACATCCCCGACGTGGAGCTGGCCCTCCGGGAGATGCTCCGTGTGCTCAAGCCGGGCGGGCGGCTGGTGATCTGTGGCGAGCCGACGACGTACGGCGACTTCGTCGCACGCCGGCTCTCCCGGGCGACCTGGTGGACCACCACCCGGGTGACGGCGCTGCCTGGCGTGCGTGAGACCTGGGCGCGGCCGCGCGAGGAGCTGGACCATTCCTCGCACGCGGCTGCGCTCGAGGCCGTCGTCGACCTGCACACGTTCGACCCGGACCGGCTGGCACGCCTGGCGCTGCGCGCCGGGGGTGTCGACGTCGCGACCGTGACCGACGAGCTGCTCGCCGCCTGGTGGGGATGGCCGGTCCGGACCTTCGAAGCCGCGGTGCCCGAGCAACGTCTGGGGTTGAGCTGGCGGATGTTCGCGTATCGGTCGTGGTTGCGGTTCTCGCGGATCGACCGAGCATTGCACCGGGTGGTGCCGGACGCGCTCTTCTACAACGTGTCGGTCACGGCGGTGAAGCCGTGAGACATGTCCACCCCTGACCCGAAGCGCCGCCGCCTGCTGTCCCGCCAGAACCTGGCTTGGGTCGTCACGCATCGCGCCTGGACGCCGTACCACCTGAAGCGCTACTGGCGTTTCGCCCTCCTGCGGCTGCGGCACCCGCGGGTGGTGACGGACGGCTTTGTCTTCCTTGGCAAGAACGTCGAGCTGTACGCACGCCGCGGCTACGGGCGGATCGTGCTCGGGAGCTGGGTGCACCTGGGCGACAACACCCGATTGCGCTGCCACGAAGGCACGTTGCGGTTGGGCGACAAGTGCGTGTTCGGCAGCGACAGCACCGTGAACTGCTACCTCGACGTCGAGTTCGGCGCGGCCACGATCGTGTCCGACTGGGTCTACGTCACCGACTTCGACCATCGGACCGAGCGTCTCGACCAGCCCATCAAGGATCAGGGCATCGTCAAGTCACCGGTGCGCATCGGCCCGGGGTCGTGGATCGGCACCAAGGTCACCGTTCTTCGCGGCAGCGAGATCGGCGCCGGCAGCGTCCTCGCCGCGAACTCCGTCGTCCGTGGCCGCTGGCCCGACCACAGCGTGCTGGGAGGAGTCCCGGCGCGACTTCTCCGCACCAGGACCGAGCCGCCCGCTACGGAGCCGACACCCAAGGATCCGACCTGACCGTGGCCTCGGCTCCGACTCGGTCGGATGCTTGGGCGTCGGCCGGTCCCATGCGGCGTGAGCGATGATGGAGGCTGCGCGGAGGGTTCCGGCAGCGCTGTGAGGGATCCCACGCCTCCGCTGGTTTCCCGCATCGGCTCCTGACCAATACCGTCAGAGGTCCCATCGCGGAGACCCTGTTCGAGTCACGAAAGGCAGAACCGGTCCGGCCATGAAGATCGTTGTTTGCGTGAAGTACGTCCCTGATGCGACCGCGGACCGCAAGTTCCGTGACGACGCGACTGTCGACCGGGTCGGCGTGGACGGCTTGCTGTCCGAGCTGGACGAGTACGCCGTCGAACAAGCCCTCCAGATCAAGGAGGCCGGCGAGGCAGACGTGGTGGCCTTGACCGTCGGGCCGGAGGGCGCCCGTACGGCGATCCTCAAGTCACTCCAGATGGGGGCCGACTCCGGAGTGCATGTCCAGGACGACGCGATCCACGGCTCGGACTCCATCGCCACCTCGCTCGTCCTGGCCAAGGCCGTCGAGCGGCTGGGTGCAGACCTGGTGATCTGCGGCATGGCGTCGACCGACGGCTCGATGAGCGTCGTACCCGCGATGCTGTCCGAGCGGCTGGGCCTGCCCCAGGTCACCTTCGGCTCGGAAGTCACCGTCGACGGCACGACGGTGCGGATCCGGCGCGACGGCGACACGGCGACCGAGACGGTCGAAGCCTCACTTCCGCTGCTGCTCAGCGTCACCGACCAGACGACTGAGGCTCGCTACCCGTCGTTCAAGGGGATCATGGCCGCCAAGAAGAAGCCGGTCGAGACGCTCGGCCTCGCCGAGCTCGGCGTCAGCCCGGACCAGGTGGGTCTGGGAGCAGCCTGGACCAAGGTGGCGTCGTACGAGGCACGCCCACCTCGCTCCGCGGGCACGATCGTCACGGATGAGGACGGCTCGGGGGCACGTGGGCTCGTCGAGTTCCTCGCTGGCCAGAAGTTCATCTGAGAAGGGAGTCCGGAGAACATGAGCGAGATCCTCGTGCTCGTCGACCACGTCGACGGGGAAGTGCGCAAGACCACCGCGGAGCTGCTGACGATCGCGCGCCGTCTTGGTGAGCCGTCAGCGGTCTTCATCGGGCCCGATGTCCAGGCCGCCCGTGACGCGCTGCGGAAGTTCGGCGCGGAGACCGTCTACGTGTTGGACAGCGCCGATCTCACCGACTACCTGGTCGCTCCCAAGGCCGAGGCGCTGGCGCAGCTCGTCGAGCAGAAGTCCCCGGCTGCCGTGCTGCTCCCGTCCACTGCGGAGGGCAAGGAGATCGCAGCACGGCTGGCGATCAAGACCAGCTCGGGCCTCATCACCGACGCCGTCGACGTGCAGCCCGGCGAGGGTGGACCTGTCACCACGCAGTCCGTTTTCGCCGGAAGCTTCACGGTGACCGCCTCGGTGACCTCCGGTACGCCGATCATCACCGTGAAGCCCAACTCGGCAACGCCTGAGCCGGCCGAGGGCGCCGCGGCAGAGGAGAAGGTCGAGGTGTCGATCAGTGCGGCGGCCAAGTCGGCACGCATCGTCGAGCGCAAGCCGCGGGCGGCGACCGGCCGTCCCGAGCTGACGGAGGCGGCCATCGTCGTCTCCGGTGGCCGTGGCACGGGCGGCAACTTCGAGCCGATCGAGGAGTTCGCCGACTCCCTGGGCGCTGCTGTGGGCGCCTCCCGGGCGGCTGTCGACTCGGGTTGGTACCCGCATAGCTACCAGGTCGGCCAGACCGGCAAGACCGTGTCGCCCCAGCTCTACATCGCTACCGGCATCTCGGGCGCGATCCAGCACCGGGCAGGCATGCAGACGTCGAAGACCATCGTGGCGGTCAACAAGGACGAGGAGGCGCCAATCTTCGAGCTTGTCGACTTCGGCGTCGTGGGCGACCTGCACAAGGTGCTGCCCGCAGCGACAGACCAGGTGAAGGCCCGCAAGGGCTGACCCTCCCGACGCGCGCACCTGGCTTGGGGCGCCGATCTCGCGTCGTACGCCGACTTCAGTCGCGCCAGAGTCCTGCGCACCAGGTGAAATCGGCGAGCCTTCGGCGGACGAACCCAGCGCCGGACGCTTGCCTGCGCCTCACCCGGACGCTCCGGTCAGCATCACTCGCTCACGCCACCGGGGTCCTCGGCGCCCTCGTGCTCGTCGCGCTGGGCCCACTCCAGCAGCGGCTCGATCGGGAAGACCGCATCGTCGATCGTCGCGTGCAGGTCGCCCACCTCGGCAAAGCGGGCCGGCATCGTCGCGATCGTGAAGTCCTGCGGGACCGCGTCGTCGATCTCGCTCCACTCGAGCGGCGCCGAGACCCGGCCGTCCGGCGTACCCCGCACCGAGTAGGCGGCAGCGATGGTGTGGTCCCGGGTGTTCTGGTTGTAGTCGACGAAGAGCTGCGTGGGGTCGCGGTTCTTCTTCCACCAGGTGAGGGTCACGTCGCTGGAGCGCCGCTCGACCTCCCGGGCGAAGGCCAGCGCGGCTCGTCGTACCTCCTGGAAGCCGTGGTCGGGCGGGATCCGCACGTAGACGTGCAAACCCTTGCTCCCGCTCGTCTTGGGGTAGCCCACGGCACCCAGCTCATCGAGCACCTCGTGTGCGACGTGAGCCACCCGGCGCACGACGTCGTACCCGCACTGGGGCCCCGGGTCGAGGTCGATGCGCCACTCGTCGGGCTTCTCGGTGTCGGCACGCCGGCTGTTCCAGGGGTGGAACTCGACGGTCGACATCTGCACCGCCCAGACGACCTGCGCGACGTCGGTCACACACAGCTCGTCTGCGTGCCTGCCCCAACGGGGGAACTCCACCCGGACCGTCTCGACCCACGGAGGCGCCCCGCGGGGAAGTCGCTTCTGGTGCACCTTCTCGCCGGAGACACCGGTGGGAAAGCGATGCAACATGCACGGCCGTTCGCGCAGCGCGTTGACGATGCCGCCGCCGACGGCGAGGTAGTAATCCGCCAGGTCGAGCTTGGTCTCACCGCGCTCGGGGAAGTAGACCCGGTCGGGGTTCGTGACCCGTACGACGTACGGCCCCACCTCCAGCTCGACAGCGGGCGAGCTCCCTCGACTGGCCATGGTGGCCAACCTAGCCGTCGCGCTCACCGTCGGGTTGATCGCCTTCCACGACGGTCAATTGCCAATCGACCCCAGCGATGCTCTGCCATCCTGAGCCCATGAGCGACCAACCAGGCGAGTGGGACGCCCTCGCTCGGATGCAGCGCCTGCAGCACGCCGTCGTGGCGCACGACCGCGACTCCATCGACGCCTGGGTCAGCGATCAGATGATCTGGGTCATGCCGCTGTCCGACAACACCAGAGGCAAGCAGGAGTGGATTGACGCCAGCTGCTCCATCACCTGGGACTGGTTCGACATACGCGTCCGCCGCGAAATCGATCTCGGCAACACGCGACTCGTCGAGGCCTGGGTGCGCCAACAGCGCCAGCCGACAGACGAGGAGAAGGCGCAAGGGACGCACACACCGGTAGCCGCCGAAGGGGTTGTCGTCGACCTGTGGACGCTCGAACGCGGTGACTGGCGACTCATCGCCCGACACCCGCAGCGAGGCGAGGCGTAGCACCAACCACCCCACCTGACTGCCCGTTCGAGCGGGCATCCGCGATGAAGCGCGCGCGGGTTCGCTGAACATGAGCGTTCGAGCACTCCTTCGGCACCGCAGACACTCAAGTTCGCACCGCTGTGCCACGGTGGGCCATTCCGTAGAGTGCCGAGGGTGGACGTGATCGCGGGGTACGACCCGGACCTCGATCCGGCGGAGCTCGATTTCCATCGGCGCTTCGGCCCGTGGGACGCGTTCACTCCGCTCGAAGCCCGCGACGTCTTCGACCGGACCGGGCTCGAGTGGTGGGTCGCCGGCGGGTGGTCGATCGAGGCGTTCACGGGGCTGGCGCGCCCGCACGAGGACATCGACGTGTCCATCTGGCGAAGCGACGTGCCGGCCCTGATCGACGTGCTCGAGAGTCGCTATCACCTGTGGGCTGCCGGGCCCGGCCTGATGCCGCTGTACGACGACCGCCGTGAGCTGCCGGAGGAGTCCGACCAGGTCTGGATCCGTGAGCATGCGCTCGCTCCCTGGCGGGCCGACATCGTGCTCAACCGCGACCGCGAGGGCCGCTGGCTCTCGCGGCGCGATCCAGACTTCGACGCGCCGCTACTCGAGGTCACCTTCGTCAAGGAGGGCGTGCGGTATCTCAACCCCGAGATCGCCCTCAGCTTCAAGGCAAAGCTGTCCCGGCCCAAGGACGACCGGGACTTCGAGGCGGCGGCGCCGTTGATGTCCGACCACGCGCGGGGCTTTCTGGCCGACTTCCTCGCCCGCAAGGAGCCGTCACATCCCTGGCGGGCGCGGCTCTGACCGGGCCGTATCCTTGTCAGGCGATGCCTCACCGCACAGCCTCCTCCGTCACCTACCTCGACCACGCGGCCACGACGCCCGTCTACCCCGAGGTCATCGACGCGATCGCTCGGCAGCTGGGCCGGGTCGGCAACGCCTCGTCGCTGCACGGATCGGGTCGTGCTGCTCGTCGAGCCGTCGAGGAGTCCCGAGAGGCGATCGCCTCCGCCGTGGGTGCACGTCCCTCCGAGGTCGTCTTCACCTCGGGCGGCACCGAGTCCGACAACCTCGCCGTCAAGGGGCTGTTCTGGTCGCGCCAGGCTCAGGACCCGCGGCGGACTCGCATTCTCACGTCCGCCATCGAGCATCATGCGGTGCTCGACCCCGTGCACTGGCTGGCGTCCACGGCAGGCGCGGACGTCGAGCTGCTCCCCGTCGACTCAGACGGCAGGCTCGACGTCGATGCGGCGCGTACGTCGATCGAGCGCGACCCCGCGAGCGTGGCCCTCGTCAGTGTGATGTGGGCCAACAACGAGGTCGGCACGGTGCAGCCCGTGCACGAGCTAGCGGCGTCGGCCGCACCTCACGGCATCCCGGTGCACACCGACGCCGTCCAGGCGTTGGGACAGCTACCGCTCGACTTCACCACATCGGGTGTCGACGCGATGACCCTCACAGGTCACAAGATCGGCGGACCGGTCGGGGTCGGCGTGTTGCTGCTGCGTCGCGAGGCCGAGCCGGTCCCCCTGCTGCACGGCGGCGGGCAGGAGCGCGACGTACGGTCGGGCACGATCGACAGCGCTTCCGTCGTTGGCTTGGCACTCGCCACCGACGTGGCGGTCAACGGCCAGCCCGACCGCGCGCGAGTGCTGGCGACGCTGCGAGACGAACTCGTGACCGGACTCCAGGCCGCGGTCCCTGGCCTCGAGCTCAACGGCGGCGGTGGCCAGCAGCGGCTCCCGGGCAACGTCCACGTCTCCTTCCCCGGTTGTGAAGGGGACTCGCTGCTCATGCTCCTCGACGCGCAGGGCGTGGAGTGCTCGACCGGGTCGGCCTGCTCGGCCGGCGTACCGCAGGCCTCCCACGTGCTGCTCGCCATGGGCCGGGCCGACGCCGCCGCCAGGTCGTCGCTGCGATTCTCTCTCGGCCACACCTCGACGCGGGACGACGTAGCGCGACTGCTCGACGTCATCGTCCCGGTGGTCGAGCGCGCGCGTGCCGCCGGCGCGCTGTCCGCCCTGCCCGCGGCGGTGTCGTCGTGAGGGTCGTGGCCGCCATGTCGGGCGGGGTGGACTCGGCCGTCGCGGCCGCGCGAGCAGTGCAAGCGGGTCACCACGTCACGGGCATCCACCTCGCTCTGTCGCGCAACCCGAAGTCCTACCGCTCGGGGGCCCGTGGCTGCTGCACGATCGAGGACTCCAACGATGCTCGGCGTGCTGCTGACGTCATTGGGATCCCCTTCTACGTCTGGGATCTGAGCGACCGCTTCCACGACGATGTGGTCGAGGACTTCATGACCGAGTACGCCGCCGGACGCACCCCCAACCCGTGCCTGCGCTGCAACGAGAAGATCAAGTTCGCCGCGGTTCTCGACCGGGCGTTGGCGCTCGGCTTCGACGCCGTGGCGACCGGCCACTACGCGCAGCTGCGCACCGGCGACGACGGCCTGATCGAGATGCACCGGGCCGTCGACATGGGCAAGGACCAGTCCTACGTGCTCGGTGTGCTGACCCAGGAGCAGCTGGCACACGCGCTCTTTCCGCTAGGCGACTCGCGCAAGCACGACGTACGCATCGAGGCAGAGCAGCGCGGCCTCGCGGTCGCTCAGAAGCCCGACAGCCACGACATCTGCTTCATCAGCGACGGTGACACCGCCGGGTGGTTGCGAGACAAGCTCGGCGAGGGCTCGGGCGACATCGTGGCCAGCTCCGGGGAGGTGCTCGGATCACACGACGGGACGTTCGGCTTCACGATCGGGCAGCGCAAGGGCCTTCGGCTCGGCCGGCCGGCGCCCGACGGGAAGCCCCGGTACGTGCTGGACATCGAGCCCGTGTCGGGTCGGGTCACCGTCGGCTCCCGCGACGAGCTGACTGTGAATGGCCTGGTCGCGACCAAGCCGCGCTGGTGCGGGACGGTGCCGGCGTCCGAGCTGGAGTGCACGGTGCAGCTACGGGCGCACGGCGACGAGCATCGCGCCAAGGCCCGGGTCGTCGGTCACCAGGTCGAGATCGACCTGCTCGAGCCGGCCTCCGGAGTGGCGCCCGGCCAGGCCGCGGTGATCTACGCCGGCTCACGAGTCGTCGGCAGCGCGACGATCACCCGTACCCGCCGACTCGCCCAGAGCTCGTGAACGGTGGCGGCGGACATCGCCGGTCGCAACGCCGGCAGGCTCGGATAGCGTGGCCGACGTGTTCGTGTCCTCGGGTTCCGCGCAGCTCGCCTATGACGACGCCGGCGGCGACGGTGGTGCCGACGTCCTCCTGATCCATGCGGGAGTCACCGATCGGCGCAGCTGGGAGCCGGTCGTCGACGTCCTCACCCCGGGGCACCGCTGCATCGCGTACGACGCTCGCGGCTTCGGCGAGACCACCTACGAGCGGCAGGACGGCTGGTCGCCCGTCGACGACGCCGTCGCGGTCCTGGACGCCACCGGAGTGCGCCGAGCGGTCGTCGTGGCCGGCTCCATGGGTGGTCGTACGGCGATCGACCTCGCCCTTGCGCATCCAAATCGGGTTGTGGGGCTGGTGCTGATCGGCGCGGCCGTGCGTGGGGCGCCGTACCCCGAGCTCACGGAAGGGCCGACCGCGGACCTGAGCGCCAGGATCGAAGCAGCGGAGGAGAGCGGTGACTGGCGCGAGGTCAACCGGCTCGAGGCGTGGATGTGGCTCGACGGACCGAGCGCTCCGGAGGGTCGGGTGTCCGGCCTGATCAGGAACCTCTTCCTGGAGATGAACGGGCGAGCCCTGCAGGCTGACGACCCTGGCGATCAGGCCCTCATGCCGACGCCTGGTCGATGATCGAGCAGATCACGGTGCCGACGCTGGTGCTGGTGGGCAAGCTCGATGCTCAAGACATCCAGGTCGTCGACGAGCAGCTGGCGCAGCGGCTCCCCAGCTCGCGCCTGGTCTGGCTCGACGGTGTCGCCCACCTGCCGCACTTCGAAGGCGACCGCGCCACGCTGGGCGAGATCATGGACTTCGTCGGTGCCCTGCCCCCCGACCCCGCTGATGGCTGACGCTCTCGAGCACAGTGGCGGACAAAGCTTCAGCCACGAGGTGGTGGCTTCGGGGATCGGGTCGATGCCCGGCGAGGACTTCGCCGAGAGCATGCGGGTCGTGCTGGGTGAGCTTGGTGAGCTGCCGCACCTGGCCGAGCTGCCGGACCGGGGTGCGCACGCTGCCATGACCGGCCGGAGCCTGGCCGTCGTCAACGACCTGGGCATCGACCTGCAGCCGGCGGGGTGGCGGCTGACCGACGCCTCCGGGGTGGATCACCGGCGCGCCATCTCGTTGCTGTCGCGCGATCTCGACACGGTCGAGGAGCTGGCCGCCGGACACACCGGTCGGTTCAAGCTGCAGATCGCGGGGCCGTGGACGCTTGCCTCGACGGTCGAACGTCCGCGCGGCGACCGCGTCCTCGCCGATCACGGCGCGCGTCGCGACCTCGCCCAGGCGTTGGCCGAGGGGGTCTCCCGGCATGTCGCTGAGGTGCGGGGACGGCTCTCGCGGGCCGACGGCCTGGTAGTCCAGATCGACGAGCCGGCGCTGCCTGCGGTGCTGGCCGCCCGGGTCCCCACGGCCAGCGGCTTCGGCCGACACCGTGCGGTGACGCCGCCCGACGCTGCCCGCGCGCTCGGCTGGGTGCTGGAGGCAGCCCGTGCGGCGGGGGCCGCGACCGTGGTGCACTGTTGCGCACCAGACGTGCCGTTCGACGTACTGCGGGAGACCTCGGCGGAGGCGATCAGCCTGGACCAGTCGCTCGTCGGCACAGACCAGTACGACGACGTCGCGGCCTGGGTCGAGGCGGGGCGGCAGGTGTGGCCCAGCGTCATACCGAGCGTCGATCCGGCAACTCCGCCCGACGACCGACAGCTGACCCTCGAGGTGCTGCGGTGGTGGGCCGGGCTCGGGTTCAGCGAGGTGGAGACCCTGCCGGGCTTCGTCGTCACCCCTACGTGCGGGCTCGCCGCGGCATCCCCCTCCTGGGCGCGTAAGGCACTCGGACTGGCGGCCGGCGTGGCACGGAACGTGTCGGCGGAGCAGGGCAGGATGGAGCCATGACCGAGCAGATCCCCGACACGACGGCCGAGGTGCGTGCCGCGCCCGCGGACGCGCGGGAGCGCCACGCTGCGCTGGCCGACGAGATCGAGGGTCACCGGTGGCGTTACTACATCCACGATGCTCCGACGGTCAGCGACGGCGAGTTCGACGCGCTGCTGCACGAGCTCGAGCAGCTGGAGGAGCAGTACCCGGAGCTGCGCACGCCGGACTCGCCGACGCAGAAGGTCGGCGGTGCCGTCTCGACCCTTTTCACCGCCGTCGAGCACGCCGAGCGCATGATGAGCCTCGACAACGCCTTCTCGCTGGCCGACCTCGACTCGTGGGCCACCCGACTCGGCCGCGACGGTGTCGAGGAGGCTGAGTACCTGGTCGAGCTCAAGGTCGACGGTCTGGCCATCAACCTCAGCTACGAGGGCGGCCGGCTCATTCGTGGGGCGACCCGCGGTGACGGCCGCTCGGGCGAAGACGTCACGCCCAACGTGCGCACGATCGAGGGCATCCCGCACCGGCTGCGCGCGTCTGACGAGTTCCCCGTTCCGGAGTTCGTCGAGGTGCGGGGCGAGGTCTTCTTCCCTGTCGCAGCGTTCGAGCAGCTCAACGCCGGGTTGGTCGAGGCGGACAAGCCGCCGTTCTCCAACCCGCGGAATGCCGCAGCGGGCTCGCTCCGGCAGAAGGATCCCCGCGTCACCGCGACTCGACCCCTGCAGATGGTCTGTCACGGGCTGGGCGCCCGGCGTGGTTTCGAGCCGCAGCGGCAGTCGGAGGCCTACGCGGCCCTCGCGGCCTGGGGGCTGCCGACCAGCGACCGCGCGAAGGTGCTCCCTGACCTGGCTGCCGTGGGCGAGTTCATCGAGTGGTACGGCGCGCATCGCCACGACGTCGAGCACGAGATCGACGGAGTCGTGGTCAAGGTCGACCAGGTCTCGCTGCAGCGCCGGCTGGGCTCGACCTCGCGCGCGCCCCGGTGGGCGATCGCCTACAAGTACCCGCCGGAGGAGGTCACGACGAGGCTCCTCGACATCGAGGTCAACGTCGGCCGCACCGGTCGGGTCACGCCGTACGGCCGGATGGAGCCCGTGCGGGTGGCCGGGTCGACGGTCGAGTTCGCGACGCTGCACAACGCGTCTGAGGTACGACGCAAGGGTGTCCTGATCGGTGACACCGTGGTGCTGCGCAAAGCGGGTGACGTGATCCCCGAGATCGTCGGACCGGTGGCCGACCTGCGCACGGGCGACGAGCGCGAGTTCGAGATGCCCACCGAGTGTCCGGCCTGCGGCACCACCCTCGCCTACGAGAAGGCGGGAGACGCCGACATCCGGTGTCCCAACCAGCGGTCCTGCCCTGCCCAGCTCCGTGAGCGGGTCTTCCACGTCGCAGGCCGGGGCGCGTTCGACATCGAGGGTCTCGGTTTCGAGGCAGCCACCGCGTTGCTCGACTCCAAGGCCATCTCCGATGAGGGCGACCTCTTCACGCTCGACGAGCAAACGCTGCTGACAGTCCCTCTCTTCACCCGCGCACCAAAGAAGGGCGAGGGTGACGAGCCGGTGCTCTCGGCCAACGGGGCTCGGCTGCTCGACAACCTGCAGGCGGCCAAGGAACGCCCGCTGTGGCGTGCCCTGGTCGGACTCTCGATCCGGCACGTCGGGCCGACCGCGGCCCGGGCGCTGGCCGACGAGTTCGGGTCGCTCGACGCCATCGACAGGGCTGATGTGGAGGCGCTGGCCGCGGCCGAGGGAGTCGGCATGACCATTGCCGAGTCGATCCGCGAGTGGTTCGCTGTCGACTGGCACCGAGCCGTCGTCGACAAGTGGCGCGAGGCCGGCGTACGCCTCGTCGACGAGCGCGACGAGACCGTGCCGCGCACCCTTGCCGGCCTGTCGATCGTCGTAACCGGCAGCCTGGAGGGGTGGTCCCGCGACCAGGCCAAGGAGGACATCGTCTCGCGTGGCGGCAAGGCGAGCTCATCGGTCTCGAAAGGCACCAGCTTCGTCGTCGTCGGCGAGTCGCCCGGCGCCAAGCATGAGAAGGCTGTGTCGCTGAAGGTGCCGGTGCTCGACGAGGAGGGCTTCGCGGTGCTGCTCGGCAGCGGCCCGGACGCCGCACGCGAGGTGGCCACGGTGGGCGAAGCGTGAACGGTCCTGATCGCGGGGCAGACGACCGGTACGACGCACGGCCGGACGGCGTCGATCCGCGTGGCGTGCCGGGGGACCGGTCCGGACGGGAGGGCCTCATCCTCGCTGCCGCACTGCTCGCCGCCGTGCTGGGGCTGGTGGTGACCCTCGGCTGGGTCGTCTTCCACCGGATCACCGGCGCCTGAGCCTGCGGGGCCGCCGGCGTACTGGTCCGGAGCTACCCTCGAGCACATGAGCCGTGCCACCGACTACGCACCGAGTCCGTCGCGCTGGGTCCGCAACCAGGTCGAGACCATCGAGGAGACCGGCGACACCCGGTCGGTACATATCCAGCACCGTCCGGTCGTGCTGCTCACCATGCGCGGCGCCAAGACCGGCATGATCCGCAAGGTTCCGCTGATGCGGGTCGCGCACCAAGGGGTCTATCTTGCCGTCGCCAGCAAGGGCGGCGGACCGCGCGACCCGGTGTGGGTGCGCAATCTTGACGCCGAACCTGACATCGAGATCCAGGACGGCACCCGGTCGTGGCCGGTGCGGGCTCGCCGGCTCGAGGGCGACGAGCGAGCGATGTGGTGGGCTCGCGCGATCGAGGCGTTTCCGCCGTACGCCGACTACCAGCGCAACACCGATCGGGTCATCCCGCTGTTCGCGCTGGAGCCCCGCTGAACCAGGCGTGAGGCGAACCACCTGACGGGTCAAGGAGCGGGAAGGGGGCCGCCTTAAGATGGCAGCCATGTCCGATTCCCCGCCGACCTTGAGCCGTGACGATGTCGCCTACCTCGCGCAGCTGGCCCGGATCGATCTGACCGACGCGGAGCTCGACCATCTCGCGCCCCAGCTTGCGGTGATCCTCGAGTCGGTGACGGCGGTCAGCGCGGTGGCGGCGGCCGACATCCCGCCGACGTCGCACGCGCTCCCGCTGCAGAACGTCTTCCGTCCGGACGAGAACAGCCCGAGCCTGACCCCCGACCAGGCCCTGTCGGGCGCACCGGAGGCGCACGAGCAGCGCTTCAGCGTGCCCCGAATCCTGGGGGAGGAGGCGTGAGCGACCTGACCAGGCTCAGCGCCGCCGAGCTTTCGGCCGCGCTGGCGGCGAGGGAGACGACGTCGGTCGAGATCACCCGCGCGCACCTGGACCGGATCGCGGCAGTCGACCCTGCTGTACACGCGTTTCTCCACGTCGACGAGGACGGTGCGCTGGCGCAGGCGGCTGCGGCGGATGAGCGTCGGCGCACGGACCCTGGCGGTGCACCGGAGCTGCTCGGTATCCCGATCGCGGTCAAGGACGTGCTGGCGACCGAAGGCTTGCCCACGACCTGCGGGTCGAGGATCCTGAGCGGCTGGGTGCCGCCGTACGACGCCACCGTGGTGACTCGGCTGCGCCAGGAGGGGCTTCCCATCCTCGGGAAGACCAACATGGACGAGTTCGCGATGGGGAGCTCGACCGAGCACTCGGCGTACGGACCCACGCGCAACCCATGGGACCTCGACCGGATCCCCGGCGGCTCCGGTGGCGGCTCTTCTGCCGCGGTGACGGGCTTCGAGGCGCCCTTGGCCGTCGGCACCGATACGGGCGGGTCGATCCGGCAACCGGGTGCCGTCACCGGCACCGTCGGTGTCAAACCGACGTACGGCGGCGTCTCCCGCTACGGACTGGTCGCGCTGGCGAGCAGCCTGGACCAGGCAGGACCGGTGACCCGGAGCGTGCTCGACGCGGCATTGCTGCACGACGTGCTCGCCGGCCACGACCCGTATGACTCCACCAGCATCGACCGGACCTGGCCGTCGATGGCGGCCGCTGCGCGTCGTGCCGACATCTCTGGCCTCCGGATCGGCGTGGTGAAGGAGCTCGGCGGCGAGGGCTACCAGGCGGGTGTGCGTGCTCGCTTCGACGAGGCGGTCACCCTGCTCGTCGAGGCCGGTGCCGAGGTCGTCGAGGTCTCCTGCCCGCACTTCGAGTTCGCCCTGGCGACGTACTACCTGATCCTGCCGAGTGAGGCGAGCAGCAACCTGGCGAGGTTCGACGCGATGCGCTTCGGGTTGCGGGTGGCGCCCGGTGGGGTCGCCGAGCCGAGCGCGGAGCAAGTGATGGCAGCCACCCGGGAGGCGGGGTTCGGCGACGAGGTGAAGCGGCGCATCATCCTCGGCACCTATGCCCTCTCCAGCGGGTACTACGACGCTTACTACGGCCAGGCCCAGAAGGTCAGGACGCTGATCTCGCGCGACTTCGCGGCGGCCTTCGACCGGGTCGACGTGCTCGTGTCCCCGACCGCGCCGACCACGGCCTTCAGGCTCGGCGAGAAGCTCGACGACCCGCTGGCCATGTACCTCAACGACATCGCGACGATCCCGGCCAATCTCGCCGGCACCCCTGGCATGTCACTGCCGAGTGGCCTCGCCGACGAGGACGGCCTCCCGACGGGCATCCAGATCCTGGCTCCGGCGCTGGCGGACGATCGTCTCTACACCGTGGGTGCGGCACTCGAGGCGATGCTGGTCGACCGTTGGGGCGGGCCGTTGCTCGACCATGCCCCGGAGCTGGAGGTGACGGCATGACGTCAGCGACCACGGCCACGACGCCCACCCTGGTGCCCTTCGAGGAGGCGATGGGGCGCTTCGACCCCGTACTGGGACTCGAGGTGCACGTCGAGCTCAACACCGTGTCGAAGATGTTCTGCGGCTGTGCGACCGGCTTCGGGGCCGAGCCAAACACCCAGACCTGCCCGGTGTGCCTGGGGCTCCCGGGGGCGTTGCCCGCTCTCAACGCCAAGGCCGTCGAGAGTGCCATCCGCATCGGCCTGGCCCTGAACTGCGAGATCGCGGAGTGGTGCCGCTTCGCACGGAAGAACTACTTCTACCCGGACATGCCCAAGAACTTCCAGACGTCGCAGTACGACGAGCCGATCGCCTTCGACGGCTGGCTCGACGTCGACGTCGACGGCGAGAGCTTCCGGATCGGCATCGAGCGCGCTCACATGGAGGAGGACACAGGCAAGTCGCTGCACGTGGGCGGCGCAACCGGTCGGATCCACGGGGCCAGCCACTCGCTGCTGGACTACAACCGGGCGGGCATCCCGCTGATCGAGATCGTCACCAAGCCGATCGAAGGGACGGGTGCGTGGGCGCCGGAGGTGGCCCGGGCCTACGTCGGCCAGCTCCGCGAGCTGCTGCTGGCGCTGGGCGTGTCCGACGTACGGATGGAGCAGGGCTCGTTGCGCTGCGACGTCAACCTCTCGCTGCGCGCGGACGGTACGGCGCCGTACGGCACGCGCAGCGAGACCAAGAACGTCAACTCGCTGCGCTCGGTCGAGCGAGCGATCCGGTACGAGGTCTCGCGGCAGGCGGCGCTGCTCGATGCTGGTGGCCGGGTCGCTCAGGAGACCAGGCACTGGCACGAGGACACCGGCATGACGACCGCGGGCCGGAGCAAGGAGCAAGCGGAGGACTACCGCTACTTCCCGGAGCCGGACCTGGTGCCGATCGCGCCCTCGCGCCAGTGGGTCGAGGAACTGGCCGCCACACTGCCCGAGCCGCCGGCGCTGCGTCGCTCCAGGCTGCAGCAGGAGCTGGGTTTCACCGACCTCGAGATGAGAGACGTCGTCGGGGCTGGAGCCCTCGGCCTCGTGGTGCTGACGGTCGAAGCCGGATCCACGCCTGGCGCGGCCAAGAAGTGGTGGCTCTCCGAGCTCGCCAGGCGGGCCAACGATGCCGGCGTGGCGTTGGACGAGCTTCCGATCTCGCCGCGGCAGGTGGCCGGGGTGCAGGCGCTCGTCGACGCCGGTCGGGTCAACGACAAGCTGGCCCGGCAGGTGCTCGACGGCGTCCTCGCCGGGGAGGGGTCGCCGGAGGAGATCGTGGTCGCGCGCGGGCTGGAGGTGGTCTCCGACGAGGGTGCGCTCTCGGCAGCGGTGGACCGCGCCATCGAGGCCAACCCGGACGTCGCCGACAAGATCCGGGCCGGCAAGCTGGCAGCAGCCGGCGCGCTCATCGGGTCGGTGATGAAAGAGATGCGCGGTCAGGCAGACGCCGCGCGGGTGCGCGAGCTGATCCTGGACAAGCTCACCTGATCTCGCGCGCCCGCCGCCCCAACCTCACTTCCCCGCGAATTGCGGGAAGATGTTCCGGCTCCAGGTCCTTGAGCGTGCCTGCTCCCCGCAATTCGCGGGGAAGTGGGTCAGGAGGTCAGGGTGATCCGCAGGATGCGATCGTCGTCTGCAGCGGGGGAGCCTCGCCCGTCCCGGTTGCTGGTCGTGAGCCACAACGAGCCGTCCGGGGCTGCCGCGACCGCTCGAAGCCTGCCGTAGTCGCCCACGAAGTAGGGCCGCGGCTCACCGGTCCCGTCAGCGCCCACGGGCACCTCCCACAACCGGGCGCCTGCCAGGCTGGCCACCCAGAGGGACCCGTCCGCGAAGGCGACGCTCGACGGCGAGGCGTCGTCGGGCCGCCACTGCACCCGCGGATCAACGTAGCCGGCGAGGTCCGCGTTGCCCTCGGCCGCCGGCCAGCCGTAGTCGCTGCCACCCTCGATCAGGTTGAGCTCGTCCCACACGTCGGACCCGAACTCGGTGGCCCACAGCCGGTCGCGGTCGTCGAACGCCAGACCCTGAACGTTGCGGTGCCCAAGAGTCCAGACCGGCGAGTCGGGTTCGGGGTTGCCCGGAGCCGGCTCGCCGCTGGCCGTGATGCGCAGGATCTTGCCGCCGTACGAGTCCGGGTCCGCCGCGAGGTCAGGGACCCCGGTCTCGCCGGTCGAGACGTAGAGATAGCCGTCCGGACCGAAGCGCAGCTGACCACCGTCGTGGATCGGGCCACGAGGAATCCCGGTCAGGATTGGCGTCACGTCCGTCACGTCGGAGCCCTCGAGCCGCGCCGAGATGACCCGGTTGTCCGACCCGGTCGTCAGGTAGACGAAGAAGGTCTGGTCGGTGTCGAAGTCGGGTGAGACGGCCAACCCGAGGAGTCCGCCCTCACCCGTGTCGGTCGCCACCTCGTCGAAGCGGTAGAGCTCACGGACGCGTCCGTCGTCCTCGATGACCGAGACGCGGCCGGAGTTCCGCTCCGTCACGAGCGCCCGACCGTCGGGCAGGAATCCGATGCCCCAGGGCACCTCCAGGTCGCTGGCCACGATGCCGGCGACCTGGACATCGCGCGGTCCCGGCCGGGTCGAGGCCGTGGGCGACGACTCGGTTGCGGAGCCCGAGCCGGACTCCGCCGGAGTCGGCTCCGAAGACTCGCTCGCCGTGATCGTGTCCGGCCCGCTGGCGTCGCGCTCGTCCGACGTACACCCGCTGACCCACGAGAGGAGGGCGACGGCGAGGGCAGCGGAGAAGGCGCGTCGCTTCATGCGTCCATCGTGGCAGCCGGACCGGCGCGATCAAGGCGGTCGACCCGTGTCATCAGGTGCAGCAGCTCAGCATGGACCACGTCGGGGTGCTCCATCTGGACGAAGTGTGATCCCGGCAGCTCGGTGTAGGTCGCGGTAGGAATGGCCCGAGCCGTGGCCGCCATGTCCTTGGCAGAGACCAGTACGTCGTAGCGTCCGGCCACGAAGGCGACCGGGACGGTGATGCTCTCGAGCGTCATCCGCGGGTGCTGGGCCGCGCTGACGGCCAGATGCATGTACCAGTCCACGTCGGTAGTGAGGAACTCCTTCACCGCCGTGCGTACGTCGTCGGGGTCGGCCGCCCGCGTCATGAAACCGCTGTGCCGCAGCATCACCGTGGCCAGCGCGCCGACCTTCACCCGCCGGGTGACCGGAGACACGACCCTGCCGACCGTGCGGAGTCCTCGCGCCGTGCCGACGGTGAGCGGTCGGCGGACGAAGCGGGGTACGCCGAGCGGCGCCAGCATGGACGCGAAGCTGCCGCCTGGCACTCCCGCCACCGAGAACAACCCGCTGACCCGATCGGGGTGCAGCGTCGCGAGCTCGTACTGGGTGTTGACGCCGATCGACCAGCCGGCCACCGGACATCGGTCGACACCGGCGTCGTCGAGCACGGCGAGCCCGTCGGCGACGAAGTCGTGCACGCTGACGCGGGACCGGTCGGCGGGGCGATCCGAGCCGCCGACGCCGCGGTGGTTCCAGGAGAGAACACGGACCCCGCACGCGTCGTCGATCAGACCCGGCCACGCGTAGGCATTGGTGCCCAGCCCGTTGCACAACAAGACGGTGGGGCCGTCGACGTCGTTCGTCCACGCAGTGAGCCGGGTGCCGTCGGCACCCGGCACGTCGTAGAAGCGCAGCGCCACGACCTCGATTCTGCCCGGTAGGGCAGCATCCTGCGGTCAGGCCGGGAGGCGGGGCCGGTGTCCCGGACGCAGCGTGTCGAGGTAGGCCTCGACCTGCTCACGCTCGGACCGCCGCTGCGCGAGGGCGGCCGACGCGTAGCGGGCGTTGCGGAGGGCGACCTGCTGGCCCGTCAGCTTCCACGTCCATGGCTTCCACATCCTGGTTCCTCCCTTCGGTACTCATGCCCTCGTCGGGTTGGCAGGTTGCCCTCGCTCAGTTGCGTCCGGTACGACGCTAGGGGTCAGCTGCTTCAGCCCCGTGTCGTGCGTGTGAACTCTGGGTGACCTCGGAGAACTAATGTATATCAACTTACTCTACTTTAGCGAGATGGCAAGGTGCGGATTGTGAAGGTCTTCCTCCCCTTCGCCGCGGAGTGCCTCGGCGACCTCCCGTCCGGCATGGACATCGAGGTGGTCGACGCCACCGTGCGGTGGCCGGACCATGCGGCCGAGGCCGAGGTCTACGTGCCGGCGTACCGCTTCTCCCGACGGGTGGTCGACGTACTGCCCTCGATGCCGCGACTACGGCTGGTGCAGACCTTGACGGCCGGAGTCGACCACATCGCGCCCTCGGTGCCGCCGCCGGTCACGCTGTGCAACGCGGCCGGAGTCCACGACGCGTCGACGGCAGAGCTGGCCGTCGGTCTGATGATCGCAGCTCAGCGAGAGCTGCCGGAGCACGTGCGGGCGCACGACCATGGCGAGTGGGGACAGCGCATGACCAGATCTTTGGCGGACTCGCGGGTGCTGGTGGTAGGCGCCGGCAACATCGCGGGTGCCATCCGGGTGCGCCTCGACGCGATGGAATGCGCCACGACCCTGGTCGGGCGGACGGCGCGCCCGGGGGTGAGGGGCGTCGACGAGCTTCCGCTGCTGTTGCCGGATGCGGACATCGTCGTCCTGATCGTGCCCCTGGACGACAGTACCCGGGGCATGGTTGACAGCACCTTCCTCGGCCGGATGCGGCCCGGCTCGCTGCTCGTCAACGTGGCACGAGGACAGGTCGTCGTCACCGATGACCTGGTCGAGGCAGTTACGTCCGGCCGACTGCGCGCGGCGCTCGACGTGACCGATCCCGAGCCGTTGCCGCCGGACCATCCGCTCTGGCACCTGCCCGGGGTCGTCATCACACCCCACATCGGTGGCGCCTCGGACGCGTTGTGGCCGCGGGCGCACCGGCTGGTCGGAGATCAGCTGCGGCGACTGGCCGCGGGACAACCGCTGATCAACGTCGTACAGGGGCCGGCGCTGCCCAGCCGGTGATCGACGCCCGAAGGGTGTCAGGATACGTCCGGCTCGATCCCGCTCAGCGCCCACGCGGATCGTCGGACGAATCCCCAGCAGCCGCGCCGGACACGGTCGAGGCGAGCCCGGTCGCCGTCGCTGCCTCCCCGTCGTAGTAGCTGAGCCCCCAGCGCGCGACCATCGACGGGAACTCCATGCCCGGTCGGCCGTCGATGCCGTCGAGCACCGCCTGCAGGTCGGCCCGCTGCTCATCGAGCATCACGACGTACCGCTGCATCATGGCGCGGACGTGTTCCGGGTCGACCAGGTGCCCGAGCAGTAGGCGCAGTGCGACCGGGTGCTTGAGGACGGGGAAGTCCGGCTCGGTGGTCGTGAGCCACGAGCGCAAGGCAGCCAGTCCGTCGTCGTTGATCCGGTATCTCCGTGTCGTCCGCCACCCGGAGGGGTTGTCGGTGACATCGACCAGGCCGAGGTCGGCGAGGCGGCCGGCCTCGGTGTAGACCTGACTCATCGCCGGCGCGCCCCAGTAGAAGCGCAGCGTCCGGTCCGCGCGCTGCTTGAGCTCGTAGCCGCTGAGCTCGTCTCCGAAGGACAGCAGACCAAGCAGCGCGTACGAGGTGGTCGGCAGGTCTTGACTCATGGCACCACCAGCGTATATTCCGATCAGGAATAAGGCTCTCCGATCGGAGAAGCCATGGGTGGCCACACGACCGCGGTCCGCGAGGCCGCGAGGGGAGATGAGTCGATGAGCAGCACGCTGGTCATGATCGGCACCAGAAAGGGTCTCTGGCTGGCACGTTCCGACGACGACCGGCGGACCTGGCGGCTCGACGGTCCGCACTTCAACATGGAAGACGTCTACTCATGCCACATCGACAAGCGTGGCGATCAGCTCCGGCTGTTCGCCGGCCCGGCGTCGAGCTGGCTGGGCCCCAAGATCGCGCACTCGGACGACCTCGGCCAGACGTGGATCGAGGGCAAGATCGCATTCCCCGAGGACACCGAGGCCACCCTCGCACGGGTCTGGCAGATCACCTCGGGCGTGGAAGCGTCGACGGTGTACGCCGGAACCGAGCCTGGTGCGGTGTTCCGATCCAGCGACCGCGGTGAGTCCTTCGAGCTGGTGCGCGGACTGTGGGATCACCCGCATCGCACGGAGTGGGGCGCCGGCTACGGCGGTCAGGCCTTCCACACCATCATCCCGCACCCGACGGACCCACAGGCGATGACGTGTGCCATCTCCTCGGGCGGGGTGTACGCGACCGTCGACGGTGGTACGACGTGGGAGCCGCACAACACCGGCGTCCAGGCGGAGTTCCTCCCCGAGGGGAGCCAGTACCCGGAGTTCGGCCAGTGCGTTCACAAGATCGCCCGTCACCCGTCACGTCCGGACCGGATGTTCATGCAGAACCACGGCGGCGTCTATCGGTCCGACGACGGCGGACACACCTGGGACTCGATCGAAGCGGGATTGCCGGCCAACTTCGGCTTCCCGGTCGTCGTGCATCCCCACCAGCCCGACACCGTCTACGTCTTCCCGCTGTCCGGCAGCGGTGGGCGCTATCCGGTCGATGCCCGGGCCCGGGTATGGCGCTCGCGTGACGCCGGTGAGACCTGGGAGCCGCTGGGCGACGGGCTGCCCGACGACTTCTACGTGGCGGTCATGCGTGACGCCATGTGGGCCGACGACCATGAGACAGCCGGCATCTACCTGGGCGCACGCAACGGCGCGGTGTGGGCCTCGGCCGACGAGGGCGACAGCTGGCAACAGATCGCGGCGAACCTCCCCGACGTGATGTCCGTTCGTGCCGCCGAGGTGCCCTCGCTCTGACCTTGTCACCCGCGCGCCAAGGATCCGACTCCCGGCGCGCCATAACCCCCTGAGCGTCGGATCCTTTCGACGTGGTGGAGGAGCACGTCGGCGCCGTAGGCTCCCGGCATGGTCGACATCAAGCCGCGGAGCCGCGCGGTCACCGACGGGCTCGAGGCGACCGCGGCGCGTGGCATGCTGCGCGCCGTGGGCATGGGCGACGACGACTTCGCCAAGCCGCAAATCGGTGTGGCGTCGTCGTGGAACGAGATCACACCCTGCAATCTCTCCCTTGATCGGCTCGCCTCAGCGGTGAAGTCCGGAGTGCACGCCGCCGGCGGTTACCCGTTGGAGTTCGGCACCATCTCCGTCTCCGACGGGATCTCGATGGGACACGAGGGCATGCACTTCTCCCTCGTGTCACGCGAGATCATCGCTGACTCGGTGGAAACGGTCATGATGGCGGAGCGCTTCGACGGGTCGGTCCTGCTCGCAGGGTGCGACAAGAGCTTGCCCGGCATGCTGATGGCGGCAGCGCGACTCGATCTCGCGGCGGTGTTCGTGTACGCCGGCTCGACTCTCCCGGGGCGGCTCGGAGATCGAGACCTGACCATCATCGACGCGTTCGAGGCGGTGGGCGCCTGTCTCAGTGGCCGGATGACGCGCGAGGAGGTGGACGCACTCGAGCGTGTCATCTGCCCGGGTGAAGGCGCGTGCGGAGGGATGTATACCGCCAACACCATGGCTTCCGTGGCGGAGGCGCTGGGAATGTCGCTCCCAGGTTCGGCGTCCCCACCCGCCGTAGATCGACGCCGCGACGGCTACGCACACAAGTCGGGCGAGGCCGTGGTCGAGCTGCTCCGGCAAGGCATCACGGCCCGACAGATCCTGACCAAGCCAGCCTTCGACAACGCCATCGCTGTCGTCATGGCCCTGGGCGGCTCGACCAACGCCGTGCTGCATCTGCTCGCCATCGCCAACGAGGCCGAGGTGGATCTCTCGCTCGCTGACTTCGTCAGGATCGGCGAAAAGGTTCCGCACCTTGGCGACGTGAAACCCTTCGGAGCGTTCGCCATGAGCGACGTGGACCGGGTCGGCGGGATCCCGGTCGTCATGCGCGCGCTGCTCGGCGCGGGGCTGCTCGACGGCACGTGTCTGACCGTGACGGGCAAGACCTTGGCCGACAACCTCGCCGACCTCGATCCGCCCGATCTCGACGGCACCGTCATCCGCGCACTGGATCGGCCGCTCCACGCCACCGGCGGCCTCACGATCCTGCACGGCTCACTCGCACCAGACGGCGCCGTGGTCAAGAGCGCGGGCTTCGATGATGCAGTCTTCGAAGGCACCGCCCGGGTGTTCGACGGCGAGCGCGATGCCCTGGATGCCCTAGCCGCGGGGAGGATCGTCGCCGGAGACGTTGTGGTCATCCGTTTCGAAGGCCCTAAGGGTGGGCCGGGCATGCGCGAGATGCTCGCGATCACCGGCGCCATCAAGGGGGCCGGCCTCGGCAAAGAGGTCCTGTTGCTCACCGACGGACGTTTCTCCGGCGGCACCACTGGACTGTGTGTCGGCCATGTGGCACCGGAAGCGGTTGATGCCGGGCCGATTGCGTTGGTGAGTGACGGTGACCGAGTCAGGCTCGACATGGCCGGTCGGTCGCTGGACCTCCTGGTCGACGCGACCGAGCTCACCCGGCGCGCACAGGGATGGCAACCACCACCGCCGGTGTACACAACTGGTGTGCTGGGCAAGTACCGCAAGCTCGTGGGTTCGGCAGCACAGGGTGCCGTGTGCGGATGACTGACACCGGGCTTACGATCGGCGAAGCCCAAGCGCTCTTCGCCCCGGAACCGGGCTGGCTCAACACGGCCAGCTATGGGCTGCCACCGACGCCGGCGTGGGAAGCCCTGCAGAGCGCACTCGAGGACTGGCGCGGTGGGCGCACCTCCTGGGAGGGCTGGGACGAGTCGGTGGGCGTGGCGCGGGCCGCCTTCGCCCGCCTGGTGGGGGTCGACCCGAGTGATGTCGCGATCGGCTCCGCCGCGTCGCAGTTCGTCGGGCTCGTCGCGGCGGCCCTGCCGGCAGGGGGACTGGTGCTGGCGCCGGAGATCGAGTTCGGGTCCAACCTGTTCCCGTACCAGATGCACGAGGCGCGCGGTGTCGAGGTGGAGACGGTGCCCCTGGACAAGCTGGCCGACCGCATCGACGAGTCCGTCGACGTGGTGGCCGTCAGCGCCGTGCAGTCGGCCACCGGTGAGGTCAGTGACCTCGCCGACCTCGGATCGCGGGCACGTGCGGCCGGCGCACTGCTGGTCGTCGATGCGACCCAGGCGATCGGGTGGCTGCCGGTGGACGTCTCAGCCGTCGACATGCTGGTCTGCTCCGGCTACAAGTGGCTCTGCGGTCTGCGGGGCACCGCGTTCTGCTACGTCGCGCCGCACCTGCGCGACCGGTTGCCGCCGCTCGCGGCCGGCTGGTACGCCGCGGAGGACATCCACCGCAACTACTACGGCCCGCGTCTCGACCTGGCCGGAGACGCCCGCCGGTTCGACCTGTCACCCGCCTGGCACTGCTGGGTCACCGCCGCACCCGCCCTTGAGGTCATCGAACGAGTCGGGGTCGAACGGATCCACGAGCATGACGTCAGGCTCGCCAACCGGTTCCGCGCCGGGCTCGGCCTAGCCCCAAGCAGCAGTGCGATCGTCACCGCGGATGTGCCCGAAGCCGAGTCGAAGCTCGCCCGGGCCGGAATCAGGGCAGCGTCGCGCGCCGGCTACCTGCGCGTGTCCTTCCACCTGTACACGACCGAAACGGACGTGGACGAGGCGCTGGGCGCCCTGCTCGGTTGAGTTGCCAGCGGACGCCCGGATTATGACCTGGACGGAGGTCAGCAGCGATTCCAACCATCGTCTGCATGACGGACATCGTGCCCGACATGTGAGACACCCAGCGATGCTGCTTGACGGCTTACGACGTGGTCGGACACGGTGGTCCACATGCAACACCGCATCCTCGTATGCCCAGACGCGACTGGCCGAGTCGACTGACTCACCACAGCCACCGCGTCCCCTCGACTGCCCGCCGGGCCGAGGGGCCTTTCTTTTTTCAGGCAGGCTTCGTGGGTGGAGGTGCGGGCCGGCGCATGACGTGCTCGCAACACAGGAAAGGCCGCCGATGGCAGAGCAGTTGACCGGGGCGCAGAGCCTGATCCGTGCCTTGGAGTGCGCGGGGGTCGACACGGTGTTCGGCATCCCCGGCGGGGCGATCCTGCCGGCGTACGACCCGCTGCTCGACTCGACGAGGATCCGGCACATCCTGGTCCGGCACGAGCAGGGCGCCGGGCACGCGGCCGAAGGCTATGCCGCTGCGACGGGCAAGGTCGGTGTGTGCATGGCGACCAGCGGTCCCGGCGCCACGAACCTGGTGACGGCGCTGGCCGATGCGCACATGGACTCCGTGCCCATCGTGGCCATCACCGGGCAGGTGCCGAGCCCGGCCATCGGGTCCGACGCCTTCCAGGAGGCCGACATCCGTGGCATCACGATGCCGGTCACCAAGCACAACTACCTCGTCACGAACCCTGACGACATCCCGCAGGCGATCGCCGAAGCGTTCTACATCGCCGGCACCGGGCGGCCCGGGCCGGTGCTCGTGGACATCTCGAAGGATGCACTCCAGGCGATGACCACGTTTGCCTACCCGACCGAGCTCTCGCTCCCCGGCTATCGACCGGTGACCAAGCCGCACACCAAGCAGGTGCGAGAGGCCGCCCGGTTGATCGCGGAGTCCCAGCGCCCGGTGCTGTACGTCGGAGGCGGAGTCATCAGGGCCGGGGCGGATGCGGAGCTGCGGATCCTGGCCGAGCTCACCCGGATTCCCGTGGTGACGACGCTGATGGCGCGTGGTGCCTTCCCGGACGACCATCCCCTGCACCTCGGGATGCCCGGCATGCACGGCACGGTCGCCGCGGTCGGGGCGCTGCAGCGCAGCGACCTGCTCATCGCCCTCGGCGCCCGCTTCGACGACCGGGTGACCGGCAAGCTCGACACCTTCGCTCCGGACGCGAAGGTGATCCACGCCGACATCGACCCGGCCGAGATCTCCAAGAACCGGGTGGCCGACGTACCCATCGTCGGAGATTGCCGAGAGGTCATCGCGGACCTGATCGTTGCCCTCCAGGCCGAGTACGACGCCGGCCACCGCGGCGAGGCCGGGCCGTGGCTGGCCACCTGTCAGGCATGGCAGGCCCGATACCCGCTGGGATACGAGACGCACGACGGGACGCTGTCTCCGCAGTACGCGATCGAGCGGATCGGGGCGATCGCCGGGCCCGAGGCTACCTACGTGGCCGGGGTCGGCCAGCACCAGATGTGGGCGTCCCACTTCGTGCGGTATCAGCGGCCCCGGTCGTGGATCAACTCCGGCGGGTTGGGCACGATGGGCTTCGCAGTGCCGGCCGCCATGGGCGCCAAGGTCGGCGAGCCCGAGCGGGTGGTCTGGGCGATCGACGGCGACGGCTGCTTCCAGATGACCAACCAGGAGCTCGCGACCTGCGCGCTCAACGGGATCCCGGTCAAGGTGGCTGTGATCAACAACTCCAGCCTGGGCATGGTGCGCCAATGGCAGACGCTCTTCTACGAAGGTCGCTACTCCAACACCGACCTGCACTCGGCGCGCGTGCCGGACTTCGTCAAGCTGTCGGAGGCGCTGGGGTGCGTCGGGTTGCGCTGTGAGACCGCGGAGGACGTCGACGCCACGATTGCGAAGGCGATGGAGATCGACGACGTACCGGTCGTGATCGACTTCGTGGTCAACCGCGATGCGATGGTCTGGCCCATGGTGGCCGCCGGCACC
Source organism: uncultured Actinomycetota bacterium (assembly GCA_963830495.1). GTDB lineage: Bacteria > Actinomycetota > Actinomycetes > Propionibacteriales > Nocardioidaceae > CAWHMS01. The sequence goes on from CAWHMS010000002.1 coordinate 1,199,357, forward strand.
AGCAACGACGCGATCCAGATCGCCCGCGACATGAAGCCCACCTTCGACGAGGACGAGCTCTGATGACCCGACACACGCTCTCGGTGCTGGTCGAGAACAAGCCAGGCGTGCTGGCGCGGATCGCCTCCCTCTTCTCCCGCCGCGGATTCAACATCGAGTCGCTCGCCGTCGGACCGACCGAGCGCGAGGAGATCTCCCGGATGACGATCGTCGTCAACCTCGACGAGCTGCCGCTCGAGCAGGTCACCAAGCAGCTCAACAAGCTGGTCGAGGTGCTCAAGATCGTCGAGCTCCAGGGCTCCGGGGCCATCGAGCGGGAGCTGGCGCTGATCAAGGTGAAGGCCGACGGACAGACTCGCAGCCACGTGCTGGAGACCGTGCAGCTCTTCCGCGCCAAGGTGGTCGACGTCGCGGCCGATGCTGTCACGATCGAGGTGACCGGCAACCATGACAAGCTGGAAGCGATGCTGCGAGTGCTCGAGCCGTTCGGAGTCCGCGAGCTGGTGCAGTCGGGCATGGTCGCGATCAACCGAGGCGGGCGATCGATCACCGACCGGTCGTTGCGCCCCTTGCCTCCGGTCCAGCTGCCCGATCCGGCCTGACGGGTCGCTCGGCCATTCCTCACCCACCCGGAAAGCACACGGAACTCCGAAGGAGACTGACCGACCATGGCGCAGATGTTCTACGACGACGACGCCGACCTCGGTGTGATCCAGAGCCGCAACGTCGCCGTCCTCGGCTACGGCAGCCAGGGGCACGCCCATGCGCTGTCCCTGCGCGACTCCGGTGTCGACGTCCGGGTCGGGCTGCCGGAGGGCTCGCGCAGTCGGGCGAAGGCGGCCGCGGAGGGGCTGCGCGTCGTGACGCCGTACGAGGCGTGTGAGGAGGCCGATCTGGTCGTCGTGCTGGCTCCGGACCACGTGCAGCGGACGCTGTACGCCGAGGCGGTCGAACCCAATCTGGTGGACGGTGACGCGCTGTTCTTCGGGCACGGCTTCAACATCCGCTTCGGCTACGTCAAGCCGCCGGCCGGCGTCGATGTCGCCATGGTCGCGCCGAAGGGGCCGGGCCACCTGGTCCGCCGCGAGTTCAGCCAGGGCCGCGGCGTGCCGGTGCTGGTCGCGGTGGAGCAGGACGCGACCGGCAAGGCGTGGGACCTCGCGCTGTCCTACGCGAAGGCGATCGGCGGCCTGCGCGCAGGTGGCATCAAGACGACGTTCAACGAGGAGACGGAGACTGACCTCTTCGGGGAGCAGGCGGTGTTGTGCGGTGGGGTGTCGCAGCTGGTCATGAAGGGCTTCGAGACGTTGACCGAGGCCGGATACCAGCCTGAGGTCGCCTACTTCGAATGCCTGCACGAGCTGAAGCTGATCGTCGACTTGATGTACGAAGGCGGCATCGCCAAGCAACGCTGGTCGGTCTCGGATACTGCGGAGTACGGCGACTACACCTCCGGCCCGTACGTCGTCGACGACACGGTCAAGCAGCGGATGCAGCAGGTGCTGGCCAACATCCGAAGCGGTGAGTGGGCTGCCGGCTTCATCGCCGACCAGGACGCGGGCGCGCCGAGGTTCACCGAGTACCGCGCCCAGGGGGAGCAGCACCCGATCGAGCAGACCGGCCGCGAGCTGCGCAAGCTCATGGCGTGGGTGAAGTCGGAGGACGACGACTACACCGAGGGCACCGCCACCCGCTGACCGGCGGACGCGTTGCCACCCAGACTGAGCCGAGGATCCGACCTGGCCGGGGTCATGACCCCGAAGTCGTCGGATCTATGTGCGACTGGGGCGGCTCCGCGGGACTACCCTGCTGACGAGGGGCGGAATCAGGCTGCGGGGAGGGCGGGGCATGGCTCTGCACGACCAGATCCATCAGCTCGTGTCGACCATGGGGCCGCGGGTGCTGTCCGACAGCGACGAGCTCCGTGCCGCGTTGGATGACTACCTGGCCGAAGGCACCGCGTCGACAGGTGAGATCAATCTGCTGGTCGATGCGGTGAGGTTGGGCGCCTTCGACCAGCTCCAACGAGCCGTGGCTGAGGAGGCGGCGCCTTCTGCCGCCATCGAGCAAGCCGGCGAGAAGCTGGCCTACGCGCGTGGTAGTGCCGACCGTGACGGAGCGTCGTGGGCGTGCGCCGTGCTGGCCTACGCTGCCGGCCTGGTGAGCGAGGCCGAGGCGCTGCGCTATCGCGCCGGGATGCAGCGAGCGTGGGGGTCGGCCTCCGACGAGAGCGAGACGCTGCCCCGGCCGCCGCTTCCACCTGACGTGCAGCAGACCCCGCCGCCACCTTCGTCGCCCACCGAGCCGGTCTATGCTGCTGTCTCGCCGCCTGGCCCACCCAGCCACCACGTCGCCCCCGAGCGAGACGAGGGGCCGAGGCCGGCAAGTTCGAGGTCTCGCTGGCCTGTCTGGCTGCTGGTTGTGGCGCTGCTCGCCGTGGCGATCGGCGCCGGCGGCCTCTGGTGGGCCTTAGCCGGTGACAGGTCCGGCGCTCTTCCGTCGAGTCGCGAGGTCCCGCGTTACGACGGAGTCGTCGGGAACTTCGAGGCGTCCCGGGCGTTCATCTCGTTCCTTGAAGACCACGACGGCGAGCCGGTGCAGCTAGACGAGGTCGGATTCAACGAAGCGACGTTTGACGACTTCATCGGCAATCCGGGAGACGTTTCATACGTGCAGGTGTGGACTGAGTGCGATCCGCCAATCCCGGACGACGTCGACCCGGACACCGGCATCGGATGCATGGCCACGTCTTTCCAGATCGCGGGAGACCACACGGACGACACTCAGGCCTACCTCACCCATGGGGTCCCGGTCTACGACGGCTACTTCCGGGTCGACGTCTCCGGGACTCTCCAGAACGGCGTCTCGCCGATCTTTCTTGCGCCGTTGACGCGCGAGGAGGCGACGTACTCCGGACCGCCGGCCAGCACCCCGCCGGCCAGCACCCCGCCGGCCAGCACTTCGCCGGCCAGCACCCCGCCGGCCAGCACTTCGCCGGCCAGCACCCCGCCGTCCACGACCCCTCCGTCCACGACCGGAGGGCAAGGCTCTTCTACGCGGACCGAGGTCATCCGGACGCTCAGCGGCTACATGGATGCGATCAACGACGGCGACTACGACAGGGCCATGTCGTGGGTCAGCGACGAGATCCGCGCCGAGACGACGCGTGAGCAGTGGAACGACGACTTCGCCACCACCTATGACGACCAGCTCGACGTTCGCCGCGTCCGGGGGTCCGGCGACCTGGTTCGTGCGTGGGCAGAGTTTCGCAGCCAGCAGGCGGCGGGCTACGGGCCTGAGGGTGCAGAGGACGCTACGTGCTTGCTGTGGTCGATCGACTACGAGTTGACCTTGCAGGGCGAAAGGTTCGTGATCTCCGATGCCTCCGGCCACACCGACCCTCCATGGACGCGGTGTGACTGAGGCTGCCCCGCCTACGTAGGCGCTCAGCGGCGGGTTAAACTGCTGCCGCATGGGCACGGCGTGGTGCTCGGGATCGTCCGTTGGATGCGCCCACCATCGTTGTCGCCCAATCTCTTGAGGAACTCAGTGACCAAGCCCGTCGTACTCATCGCCGAAGAGCTCAGCCCCGCCACCGTCGACGCTCTCGGACTCGACTTCGACATCCGTCGTTGCAATGGTGCCGACCGAGCAGAGCTGCTGCCGGCGATCTCCGACGTCGACGCGATCCTGGTGCGCAGCGCGACCAAGGTCGACGCCGAGGCGCTGGCTGCGGCCCGTCGGCTCAAGGTGGTCGCCCGTGCTGGCGTCGGGCTCGACAACATCGACGTCAAACAGGCCACCCAAAGCGGCGTCATGGTGGTCAACGCCCCGACGTCGAACATCATCAGCGCGGCCGAGCTTGCGGTGGGCCTGCTGCTGGCCGCGGCCCGGCACCTGGCGCCCGCGCACGCGTCGCTCACGAAGGGCGAGTGGAAGCGCAGCAAGTACACCGGGGTCGAGCTCTACGAGAAGACGGTCGGCATCGTCGGACTCGGCCGCATCGGCGTCCTCGTCGCCCAGCGGTTGTCCGCCTTCGGCATGAAGGTCGTCGCTTTCGACCCCTACGTGCAGGCGGGCCGGGCCGCGCAGCTGGGCGTGCGGCTGGTGGCGCTCGACGAGCTGTTGGACCAGGCCGACTTCATCAGTGTCCACCTGCCGAAGACGCCCGAGACGGTGGGGTTGATCGGTGCGGAGCAGCTCGCCCGGTGCAAGCCCACCGCCATCCTGGTCAACGCCGCGCGCGGAGGCATCGTCGACGAGCACGCGCTGTACGTGGCGCTCAAGGACGGCCTCATCGCCGGCGCCGGCCTCGACGTCTTCGCGAGTGAGCCGTGCACCGACTCGCCGCTGTTCGAGTTCGACAACGTCATCGCCACCCCGCACCTCGGCGCGTCGACCGATGAGGCGCAGGAGAAGGCCGGTGTCGCGGTCGCCAAGTCGGTACGGCTGGCGCTCAGCGGTGAGCTGGTGCCGGATGCTGTCAATGTCCAGGGTGGCGTGATCGCCGAGGACGTACGCCCCGGCCTGCCGCTGACCGAGAAGCTCGGCCGGATCTTCACTGCCCTCGCGGGCGAGGTCGCCCAACAGCTCGACGTCGAGGTGCGAGGCGAGATCACCCAGTACGACGTCAGGGTGCTCGAGCTCGCGGCTCTGAAGGGCGTCTTCACCGACGTCGTCGAAGAGACGGTGTCCTACGTCAACGCGCCGCTGCTGGCGGCCGAGCGCGGCCTCGCCGTACGCCTCGTGACGGAGCCCGACAGCCCCGACCATCGCAACCTGGTCACTCTGCGCGGCACGCTGGCCGACGGGAGCCAGGTGTCGATCTCCGGCACCCTCATCGGGATCTCGCAGAAGGAGCGGCTGGTCGAGATCAACGGGTACGACGTCGACCTCGAACCCACCGACCACCTCGCCTTCTTCACCTACGCCGACCGCCCGGGCATGGTCGGCACGATCGGCGGCATCCTCGGCGACGCGCAGATCAACATCGCCGGCATGCAGGTGGCCCGGGACCACCAGGGTGGACACGCGCTGGTCGCGCTGACGGTCGACTCGGCGCTGCCGCACGCGGTGCTCGACGACATCGCCGGCGCCATGGGCGCAGAGCTGGCCCGCGCCGTCGAGCTCTGACCCGCACCCCGGCCGGGAGGGTTGCTCGTCGGTCAGCGCTTGGCGGCGATGAGGACGGCCGCGTCGTCGGCGACCATCACCTCGACGGTCGTGAAGCGCTCGTCGGTCAACCACTGCTCGCGCATCGTGTCGACCCGACCGTCGTACGTCGGTGGCCAGGTCGCGCAGGGGGTGAAGTCGTCGAGTACGACGATGCCGCCCGGCTCGAGCAGGGCTGCCACCAGGTCCGCGCCGGACCGCTTGGCCTCGCGCACGTCGAGAAACAGCAACGCGAAGGGGCTGTGCTCCTGCAGGGCAGACCAGTCTCCGGTGAGCACCTGAACCCGGTCGTCGCCAGCGAAGAGCTCGGTCACGGCGGCCGCGAGTGACTCGTCGAGCTCGGCGGTCACGACCGAGCTGCCGTCGCGGGCAGCGCTGGCCAGCCACGCCGCGCCCACCCCGCAGCCGGTGCCGCACTCGCCCAGTCGGCCGCTGCGCGAGGCAGCGAGGGCGGCGAGCAGCCGACCGGTCTCGAGACGGCTCGACGTGACGAAGCCCTTGCGACGCGACAGATCCAGGGCCTGGCTCACGATCGCGGGCAGCTCCACGGGTGCGCTCACGGTTGCCGAGTCTCGCACACCGCCCCGGCCACGTCCTCAGTCTCACCAGGCAAGATTCCTCTGCCATTCCGCGGACCTACGGCGAAATCAGTCGTTAAGTTGGGCAGATCATGCGGTTCTTCGTAGTAATCCTTGGCAGCCGCGGCGAGGCCTCCTAGGCCGACACCTCGCCGCGGAGTCGCTGGCGTTGGCCGACCGCGTTGCCGAGGACCGCATCTCTCGATCAGACCCGCGATCTCTCGCCGCTCCCGTCATGATGACGCGCGATCCCCGTCTCATAGACGTGACTGTCACCCCACGACGCGGTTCGGAACAAGCCCGTGTCGTGCCGATGACCACCCTCGACCCCCCGCCCCGCCCGACAGACACGAAAGAGAGCACGCCCACCATGTACGAGATGTATCCCGAGTGGGGGCCCGCCCACTGGGACGACGAGCACCCCGCCAACCCTGCCAACTGGACCGCAGAGCCGGTGCAGACTGCCCTGGACCGCCGCGACAACGGCGGCGAGCGCCCCGACGACAACTGAGCTGAGCCCGGCGCGGTCGCCGACCTGGATCACGGACAGTGGCCGAGACGACTGGCCGCGGCCTCGCGGGCGCTTCCTAGGATGGCGCCATGACGCGGACGATCAGGCTGGCCGTGATCCCCGGCGACGGTATCGGTCCGGAGGTGACGGCCGAGGCGCTCAAGGTGCTCGACGTCGTCGCCCCGGCGCACGGAGTCAACTTCGACCGGACGGAGTACGACCTCGGTGCTCAGCGCTGGCACGCCACCGGTGAGGTGCTCCCAGACGCGGTGCTGGATGAGATCCGCGGCCACGACAGCATCCTGCTCGGCGCCGTCGGTGGGCGCCCGGGCGATCCATCGATGCCGGCCGGCCTGCTCGAACGGGGTCTGCTGCTCCGGCTGCGCTTCGAGCTCGACCACTACGTCAACCTGCGGCCGGCCCGGGTGTACCCGGGGGTGCCGACGCCGCTGGCCGATCCTGGTGACGTGGACTTCCTCGTGGTACGGGAGGGCACCGAGGGGCCGTACGTCGGCAACGGTGGCCGGTTGCGCGCCGGTACGGCGGCCGAGGTGGCCACGGAGGTCTCGGTCAACACGGCATACGGCGTCGAACGCGTCGTGCGTGACGCGTTCGCCCGTGCCGAGCGCCGGCGCGGACGGCTCACCTGGGTGCACAAGACCAACGTGCTCGTGCACGCCGGGTCGCTGTGGAGCCGGATCGTCTCCGCTGTCGCGGCCGAGCACCCCGACGTCGTCGTCGACTACCTGCACGTCGACGCCGCCATGATCATGCTGACGGTCGACCCGGCCCGCTTCGACGTGGTCGTCACCGACAACCTGTTCGGCGACATCGTCACCGACCTCGCTGGCGCGGTCACCGGAGGCATCGGGCTCGCCGCCAGTGCCAACATCAACCCCGATCGGTCGACGCCGAGCATGTTCGAGCCGGTGCACGGCTCGGCGCCCGACATCGCCGGGCAACACAAGGCCGACCCGACCGCCGCGATCCTCAGCACCGCCCTGATGCTCGACCACCTCGGCATGGCTGAGGCAGCTGCGGCCGTCGACGCGGCAGTTGCTGCCGACGTCACCGCTCACACGGGTCGCGCCCGACCCACTCAGGCGATCGGCGACAGCATCGCGACCCGACTGAGCTAGTCGGCTACCGTGCTGCCATGAGCGCCACGCCCATCCGGGTCGACCCGACCGCGACTCCCACCGACGACAGCCGGCGCGCGGAGATCCTCGCGGACCCCGGTTTCGGGGTGCATTTCACCGACCACATGTTCCTCTCCACCTGGACACCGGAACGCAGCTGGCACGACGCCAAGGTCACTGCCTACGGGCCGTTCACTGTCGACCCCGCCAGCGCAGTGCTCCACTACGCGCAGGAGATCTTCGAGGGCCTCAAGGCCTACCGGCACGCCGACGGGACCATCTGGACCTTCCGGCCGGAGCTCAACGCCGCCCGCATGCGCAGGTCCGCCCACCGACTGGCACTCCCCGAGCTGCCCGAAGCCGACTTCCTGGCGGCCATCGAGGCGCTGGTCACCGCCGACGCCGCCTGGGTGCCGTCCGGGGGTGAGGCGTCGCTCTACCTGCGGCCGTTCATGTTCGCCTCGGAGGTGTTCCTCGGCGTACGGCCGGCCAAGCAGGTCACGTTCGCCGTCATCGCATCACCCGCCGGCGCTTACTTCGGCGGCGGCATCAAGCCGGTGACGCTGTGGCTGGCAGAGGACCACGCACGCGCGGCTCCGGGCGGCACTGGCGCCGCCAAGTGCGGCGGCAACTACGCCGCAAGCCTGCTGCCTCAGCAGGAGGCGATCGCGAACGGCTGCGACCAGGTGGTGTTCCTCGACGCGGTCAACCACAGCGCGATCGAGGAGCTCGGCGGCATGAACATCTTCCTGGTGTACGCCGACGGCACCATCGCCACGCCGGAGCTCACCGGCTCGATCCTCGAAGGGGTCACGCGGGCGTCGGTCATGGAGCTAGCGGAGCAGCTCGGGCACAAGGTCGACGAGCGCCGGGTCACGATCGACGAATGGCGTGACGGGGTCGCCAGCGGTGACGTCGTGGAGGTGTTCGCCTGCGGGACGGCCGCGGTCATCACCCCCATCGGCACGCTCAAGTGGCGAGGCGGTGAGGTGACCGCGTCGAGCACCGAGGCGCCGATCGCCCTGGAGATCCGGTCTCGACTGCTCGACATCCAGTACGGGCGGGCGGACGACACCCACAGGTGGATGCGGCGGCTCGTCTGAGTCCGAGCACTGAGCACGACGTCCACGTTGCGGACCGACGTATGCCACACTGGTCGGGTGATGGCAGCCCGCATCATTCCCTAGCGCGCCAGCAGTCCCTGGCGCGCTGACCTCTCGTCCCCACGAGAGGTCTTTTTCGTTTCCGAACCAAGTGTTGAACCACCGCGAGGATCACGATGAGCACAGCCGACTTCGACGTCTACGACACGACGTTGCGCGACGGCGCGCAGCAGGAGGGCCTCAACCTCTCGGTGGAGGACAAGCTGCACATCGCCCGCCACCTCGATGCGCTCGGCGTCGGCTACATCGAAGGAGGCTGGCCCGGGGCCAACCCCAAGGACACCGAGTTCTTCCGTCGCGCCCAGCACGAGCTGCAGCTCTCGCATGCGACACTTGCGGCGTTCGGCACCACCCGCCGGCCCGGCGCGACGGCGGCCGACGACCCGCTGGTAGCGGCGCTCCGGGACTCGGGCGCCACCGTGGTGACTCTGGTGGCCAAGAGCCACGAGCGGCACGTCCGGCTGGCGTTGCGTACGACGCTTGCCGAGAATCTCGCGATGATCCGCGACACGATCGAGCACCTGCGCGCGCACGGGCAGCGCGTCTTCCTGGACGCGGAGCACTTCTTCGACGGCTACGATGCCAGCCGCGACTACGCGCTCGAGGTGCTGCGTACGGCCGCCGCAGCTGGCGCGGAGGTGGTCGCGTTGTGCGACACGAACGGTGGCATGCTGCCGCACCAGGTCGCCGAGGTGGTGCACGACGTGGTGAGCTCGACCGGCGTACGCGCCGGGATCCACTGCCACAACGACACCGGTTGTGCCGTGGCCAACACGTTGGCGGCGGTCGACGCCGGTGCCTCGCACGTGCAGGGCACGGTGAACGGCTATGGCGAGCGCACCGGCAACGCGGACCTGGTCGCGGTGGTGGCCAACCTGGAGCTGAAGCGGCAGCGCCCGGTGTTGCCTGCGGGGCGGTTGGCGGACGCGACCCGGATCGCGCACGCCGTCGCCGAGGTCACCAACGTGCCGCCGTCGTCGCGGCAGCCCTACGTCGGTGTCAGCGCCTTCACCCACAAGGCCGGCCTGCATGCCAGCGCCATCAAGGTGGACCCAGGTCTCTACCAGCACGTCGACCCACTCGTCGTCGGCAACGACATGCGGCTCCTCGTCTCGGAGATGGCGGGTCGCGCCTCGATCGAGCTCAAGGGGCGGCAGCTCGGCTTCGACCTGGGTGCCGACCGGGAACTGCTGAGCCGGGTGGCGGACCGGGTCAAGGAGCTGGAGCGGAGCGGCTTCACCTTCGAGGCCGCGGACGCCTCGTTCGAGCTGCTGCTGGTCGAGATGGTCGAGGGGAGCCGGCCGGCGTACTTCGACGTGGAGGGGTGGCGGGTCATCACCGAGTCGAGACCCGGCGGCGAGGCGGTCTCCGAGGCGACGGTCAAGCTGCGTGCCGGCGGCGACCGCATCGTGGTGACGGGAGAAGGCAACGGTCCGGTCAACGCCCTGGACGCCGCCCTGCGACTGGCGATCGGCCAGGCGTTTCCAGAGGTGGCCAAGTTCGAGCTGATCGACTACAAGGTGCGCATCCTCGACCAGGGACACGGCTCCGACGCCGTGATCCGGGTGCTGATCGAGACCGCCGACGAGACCAGCTCCTGGGTCACCGTCGGGGTGGGACACAACATCGTGGAGGCGAGCTGGCGGGCGCTGGTCGACGCCGTGACCTTCGGGCTGCGCCGAGCCGGCGTCTGATCCACGGCCCCTTGTGGCTGGAGCTTCTCACCCCCTCCGCGTGAATCCTTTCAGCCATAGCCAGGGCGCGTGGCAGGATGGCCGGATGCCGCTGAGGACGACGAAGCACTGGTTCGGGGTCGTGCTGGACTCCCCGGATGCCCGCGAGCTTGGCCACTTCTATGAGCGGCTGCTCGGCTGGCGGATCTTCGGAGAGACCGACGAGTGGGTGACGCTCGCGCCGTCAGCCGAGGCAGGCTACAACCTTGCCTTCCAGGTCGACCCCAACTACGTGCGCCCGGTATGGCCGAGCGAGCCAGGACAGCCGCTGATGATGCTGCATCTCGACCTGGAGGTCGACGACCTGGAGACGGCCGTGGCCCATGCGATCGAGTGCGGCGCGGAGCTGCCCGACTTCCAGCCGCAGTCGGATGTGCGGGTGATGCTCGATCCTGCCGGTCACCCGTTCTGCCTCTACCTCGACAGGGACGAGGACGACGACGACGGCTGAGCCGCATCCGGCTGAGCCGCATCCGGCTGAGCCGGGCGAGGCGGTGGCGTCAGGGTTGCGATCCAGCGATCCAGGTCGCGCGGTGACGTGAACAGCAGCACTGCCGGACCGTCTGGCTGTGCCTGCCATCGATGCAGCCGCTCGCGCTTGGAGCGGAACGACCGGAAGTGCCAGGCGATGATCGAGTCCGACGACAGCGCCTGCCGCAGCGTCTCGGTGTTGCCGTTGCAGACCGGTCTCCGGTCGAGCACCCGGATCGCCGTACGTCGAATCAGCCGCCCCAGGGAGCGCCATCTCGGGTAGTCCAGGCCCACGATCAGCTGCGCGCGTGCCATCGCGATGTCCAGCCACACGCCGTACGCGGTGTCCAGGATCCACGAGTCACCTGCGCAGACCTCGGAGAAGCGGCGGCGCTGCTCCTCGACCTCGACCTGCTCCCAGCCGGGCAGCCAGGTGAGGTCGTCGACCGAGGTCAGCGGCAGCCCGGAGGCGGCGGCGATCCTCGCGGCCGCGGTGGACTTGCCGGAGCCGGTGACGCCGTACACGATGACGCGGGCAGGCACGACCGATCGGTCAGCAGCGGGCATCGCACCAGGCTACGCGCCAGCCACCGGCCCTGTGCACACGGCGCCAGGCCGTCGCCAGCACGCCGGTAGGCTTCACGATCGTGAGGATTGCACGTTTCACCGTCGATGACGAGCCCCAGTACGGCGTCGTCGGCGGCCCCGATGGCGACGAGATCGTCGCGGCCGTGGTGGGTGACCCGATCTACGCCGGAGTCGAGCTGACAGGGGAGCAGTTCACCCTTGCCGAGGTGCGGCTGCTGGCGCCGGTGATCCCGCGCAGCAAGGTCGTGGGCATCGGACGCAACTACGCCGCGCATGCCGAGGAGCTGGGCCACGAGGTGCCCGGCGAGCCCCTGGTCTTCCTCAAGCCGAACACCTCGGTGATCGGCCCCTTCGACCCGATCGTCTATCCCGACCAGACCAACGACCTGCACTTCGAGGGCGAGCTCGCGGTGGTCATCGGGCGCATCTGCCGTGACGTGCCCGCCGAGCGTGCGAGCGATGTCGTCTACGGCTACACGGTCGCCAACGACGTCACGGCCCGCGACCTGCAGGAGAGCGACGGCCAGTGGGCCCGGGCCAAGGGCTTCGACTCCTTCTGCCCACTCGGTCCGTGGATCGAGACCGACCTGGACGCAACGGACCTCGCCGTGACGACCGAGCTCGACGGAGAGCGCAAGCAGGACGGTCGCACCAGCGGGATGATCGTGGGCGTCCCCTCTCTCGTGGCCCACGTCACCTCGTTCATGACGCTGCTGCCGGGCGACGTCATCCTCACCGGGACTCCTGCCGGGGTCGGACCCATGACCCCGGGCGCCGAGGTCTCGGTCACGATCGAAGGCATCGGAACCCTCACCAACAAGGTGGTCTCCCGTGACTGACGCGCCCACGTCCCCTGTTCGTGTCCGCTTCTGCCCGTCGCCGACCGGCAACCCGCATGTCGGGCTGGCGCGCACGGCGCTCTTCAACTGGGCCTACGCGCGGCACGTCGGCGGCACCCTCGTCTTCCGGATCGAGGACACCGACGCGGCACGTGACAGCGAGGAGAGCTATCAGACCCTGCTCGAGACCATGCGGTGGCTCGGCTTCGACTGGGACGAAGGACCCGAGGTCGGGGGTGACCACGGGCCTTACCGCCAGTCCGAGCGGATGGAGATCTACGCCGACGTCGCCGGCCGCCTTCTCGAGGCCGGTCGGGCCTACCACTGTTACTGCTCGCAACCCGAGCTTGAGGAGCGCAAGGAGCAGGCTCGGTCCGAGGGTCGTCCCCCCGGGTACGACGGTCACTGCCGAGATCTCACCGAGACACAGATCACCGCGTACGCCGACGACGGACGAGCACCCGTGCTCCGGCTTCGGATGCCCGACCGCACGATCACCTTCACCGATCTCGTGCGTGGCGAGATCAGCTTCGCCAGCGAGCACGTGCCTGACTACGTGCTCGTGCGCGCCAACGGCCACCCGCTGTACACGTTGGTCAACCCCGTCGACGACGCGCTCATGGAGATTACGCATGTGCTCCGCGGCGAGGACCTGCTCTCGTCGACCCCTCGGCAGATCGCGCTGTACGACGCTCTGGCCGAGATCGGGGTGGGCCGCGGCACGACACCCGAGTTCGGGCACCTGCCGTACGTCATGGGGCAGGGCAACAAGAAGCTCTCCAAGCGTGACCCAGAGTCCAACCTGCTCGGCTACCGCGACCGTGGCTTCCTGCCGGAGGGTCTGCTGAACTACCTGGCGCTGCTCGGGTGGTCGATCGCCGACGACCGGGACATCTTCTCGATGGCGGAGATGATCGAGGCGTTCACCATCGAGCGGGTCAACCCCAACCCGGCCCGGTTCGACATCAGGAAGTGCGAGGCGATCAACGCCACCCACCTGCGGGCGTTGCCACCCGAGGAGCTGAGCGCTCGCCTCGTGCCCTACCTTGCGGGCGCCGGGCTCGTGGGCGATCCGCCGACCACGGAGCAGCAGGACCTGCTGACGGCCGTGACACCGCTCATCCAGGAGCGCATGACCACCCTTGGCGAGGCAGTCGACATCGTGGGCTTCCTCTTCGTCGAGGATGCCCACTTCACCGTCGACCCGGCTGAGGCGGCCAAGCAGCTCGGGGCCGACGGCCAGGCCGTGGTCAAGGCGGCGTACGACGCCCTGATGCCACTGGCGCAGTGGGACACCGCAGCGATCGAGGCGGCGCTCCGCACGACCTTGGTCGAGGACATGGGGCTCAAGCCACGCAACGCCTTCGGGCCGGTGCGGGTCGCCGTCACCGGGCGGCGCATCTCACCGCCCCTTTTCGAGTCGATGGAGCTGCTCGGGCGGGATCGGTCGCTCGGCCGCCTGTCCGGCGCGCTCGAATCATGACCGGGGCAGGCGCAGTCATGACGGCGGTCCAGCCGATGCCGACGATTCCCTATCACCGCATCCTGACGCGCCCCGGCGCTCGGTTGCGGCTCCTGCTGGTCGTCGTGCTCTGCCCCGTCGGACTCATCGCGCTCTCGGTCGCGGGCTTCGCAGCGGTCCTGCTCACCACGGCGGTGCTGGGCATCGACTTCACGCTCGACGTGGAGAACGGCATCAATGCCGGCGAAATGCTGTCGACCAACCTCGGGCTCGCACTGCTCACCCCGTTTGCGCTGCTGGTGGTCTGGGCGCTGTACGGCGTTCGGCCGCGCTGGGTCTCGTCGAACCGACCCGGGTTCCGCTGGAGCTGGCTGCTGGTCAGCGTAGGTATGGCGCTGATCGTGTACTCGTTGTTCCTGGTGCTCGGAACGGCCGGCGCCGCCGCCGAACGTGATGCGCCTCTCGACGCCGCCGTGATCGGCTTCCTGGGCGTGGTGCTGCTGACGACCCCGTTGCAGGCCGCGGGCGAGGAGTACCTGTTCCGCGGCATGCTGCTGCAGGCGCTGGGAGCGGTCGGCATCCCCGTCTGGGGTTGCTACGTGGGTAGCGGGCTGCTCTTCGCGACGGCGCACTTGCAGTTCGCGCCACCGCTCTTCGCCGACCGCTTCGTGCTCGGGGTGGCCCTCGCCTACCTCGCGGTCAACACCGGCGGGCTGGAGACCCCGATCGCCATCCATGCGGTCAAGAACGTCTCCGTGCTGATCCCGGCGGCGCTGCTGGAGCAGACCGACGACGCCCTGGACCCGACCGGAGTCACCTGGATCCCGGTCGCGATCGACCTGGTGCTGCTGGCCGTCATCGTGCCGTGGGCGGTGCGGGTGTCCCGACGACGAAACGGCCCGCAGACGCCTTCCGACGGGCTCCGCCGAGCCCCGTTCGGGCCGCCCATTCCGAGTGGAGGCCCGTCGTCGTACCCGGGGGTTGGCCAGCCGGGCTGGTCGCCGTACCCCACTCCGCGCCCTCCGGTGTCACCGGTGCCTCCGGGCTGGGGCGGGCCGCCGCCGACCACAGCCGCCCCGCCTCCGCCGCCACCGCCCCTGCCGCCACCTCCGAAGCGCTGATGACTGGTTGACGGCTGCGCCCGGTCGCGGGGCGGAAGCCCGCCGTACGCACTGTCGTGAGGACGCTCACTGTCCGGGCTGTAGCGGCTGCTGGAGTTTTGGCCCGGACCGCGCCGCTCAGGTATCGTTCCTCGTCGGCGCTCGGCTGCGGGCGCCGCACCCTTGGGGTATGGGGTAATTGGCAGCCCGACTGGTTCTGGTCCAGTTAGTCTAGGTTCGAGTCCTAGTACCCCAGCGATTAGATCTCTTTCGGCCGGTCCGCTAGAGTCTGGTCCACTCTTGGCCCCGTTGTGTAGTGGCCTAGCACGCCGCCCTCTCAAGGCGGTAGCGCGGGTTCGAATCCCGTCGGGGCTACCCATGCGATGTCTCAAGACATGCCGGACGGCCGAACCCAATAGTCGTGGGTTCGGCCGTTCGTCATGAGGTGGGTGTCCGGACGTTTCCTGTGCGGTCGAGCGGGTATCCCCTGCGCTGAGTGCAGGGGATGACAGGGCGTCGAAAAGGAAGATCGAACGGCTACGCAGTCTTGGTCGTTCGGGGTCGTTTCGCGCTACTGACCGGTGCGACCGCGGGCAACGTGTTCGAGTCTCAGCCAGGAGGAAACCGGCTCCGGGGCCACCAGGGCAGCAGGGTCCGTGCGGTCGCCGGGGGCCTTGCGGACCCGGCTTCGAGCTTCGACCGGTCGCTGAGGCGACCCCGCTACTCGCCCCGTTGGTCAACCACGACGTCCAGATCCGTCTGCAGCTCGGGCAGAGACTCAAACACCCGGGATGCTCCGGCCTCCAGCAGCTCTTCGCGCGAGAACCCGCCGGTCAGAACGCCCACCGACGGAACTCCTGCCTCCTCAGCGGCTCGGCAGTCCCACACCGAGTCACCGAACTTGATCGCCGACGTGCCGCCGACCCGTTCGACCGCCACTTGCAGCAGGTCGGGTGCGGGCTTGCTGTCCTCGACGTCGTCCGACGTGGTCCAGGAGTCGGCGACCGATCGGGCGTCGAGCAGGTCCAGGTAGGCGTGGACGTGCTTCTGCTTGCCGGAGCTCGCCAAGACCAGCGCTAGGTCCCGTTGCTTGACCGCCCGCATCAGGTCAGTCGCTCCGTCGATCGCGCGGATCTCGCCGATGAGTCGGTCGAACTCGAGCTCCCAGCGTTCCCGGACCTGGTCGCCGTGCTGTCGCTCTGCTTGCACGCCCGCCACCTGCTCTACGAGGCGGTCGCCACCCATCCCGATGGCACGGTGCACCCGCCACAAAGGCACCGACACGTCGTACTGCCGAAACGCCCGATCCCAGGCGACGACGTGGTAGTAGTTCGTGTCGACGAGGGTGCCGTCGATGTCGAGGACAACCGTGTCGTACATACGCTCTCCCTTCGCGTCTCCATCTCGTACCCGTGCGGGCGCGAATTCACGCCCGCCGATCCGGGTAAGTCAGGTCACCACGAACGCGACAGGAGAGACGATGAGCCGAGAGAGCGTGGACGACGTCTGGGACCAGTGGCGTGCTGCGGTGTACATCTCGCCGGGCGAGTTGGAGAACTGGCTCCAGACCGGCTGAGCTCCGGATCTGGGTGCAGCGAGTCGACGTGCGTCGTCGATCACTGTCGTGTCCGATTCCCGCGAGTAACCTTCGGGCACGTGTTGTTTGATGGTGCTGTGACCACGACGTATGACGCCGACGCCACCCACCGGGAGAGCGACGACGACCAGCGCTACCGCGCGGTCCTGGGGAAGGACCGCAGGTTCGACGGCGTCTTCTACACCGGCGTGCACACCACCGGCATCTACTGTCGCCCGTCCTGTCCCGCCGTCACCCCGCGCCGGCGCAATGTCTCGTTCCACCCGACGGCTGCCGCCGCCCAGGCCGCCGGATTCCGAGCCTGCCGTCGCTGCCGACCCGATCTGACCCCCGGCTCACCGGAGTGGGACGTGAAGGCCGACGTGGCCGGTCGCGCCATGCGGCTGATCGCCGACGGCGTCGTCGAGCGCGAGGGGGTGCCGGGGCTGGCGGCTCGGTCCGGCTACACGCCGCGGCACCTCGGCCGGGTGCTGACCGAACAGCTCGGCGCCGGCCCGCTGGCCCTGGCCCGAGCGCAGCGAGCCCACACCGCTCGCATCCTCATCGAGACGACCGAGATGGGCTTCGCCGACGTCGCCTTCGCGGCCGGCTTCTCCAGCGTCCGGCAGTTCAACGCGACCCTGCGCCAGGTCTATGCGGCGTCACCAACGGAGCTGCGCGGCCGGCGCCGGCACGGTGCCGGCCGGTCACCGGAGGGCGTGGTGGAGCTCTCACTCGCCGTGCGCGAGCCCTTCGACGGCGCTGCGCTGCTGGAGTTCCTGGCCGACCGGGCAGTGCCGGGGTTGGAGTCGGTCTCCGACGGCACCTACCGTCGTACCCTCCGCCTCGCGCACGGGCACGGCGCTGTCGAGTTGCGCCCACGCGCGGACCGGGTCGAGTGCCGGCTCAGGCTCGCCGACCTGCGAGACCTGGCGTCCGCGGTCGAGCGGAGCCGGCGGCTGTTCGATCTCGATGCCGACCCGGTCGCCATCGCCGAAGCGCTGGCTGACGACGAGCAGCTCGCGCCCTGGGTGCTGAAGCGCCCAGGGCTGCGAGTGCCGGGCCATGTCGACGGCTTCGAGGTGGCGCTCCGGGCGGTGGTCGGCCAACAGGTGTCGGTCGCCGCCGCCCGCACCGTGCTCGCCCGGCTGGTGGCCGAGCACGGCGACCGGTTCGACGGAGACAGCGAGCTGACGCACGTCTGCCCCGACGCCTCAGTGGTCGCGGGGCTCGACCCTGACCGGCTGCCGATGCCGCGAGCGCGTGGGCGTGCTCTCGTGACCCTGGCCGAGGCGGTCGCCACCGGTGCGGTCAGCCTCGACCGCGGAGCCGACCGGGGCGAGGTGCGCGAGCGGCTGCTGGCGCTGCCGGGCATCGGGCCGTGGACGGCCGACTACATCGCCCTGCGCGCCCTGGGCGACCCTGACGTGTTCCTGCCGGCGGACCTCGGCGTCCGGCACGGCTTGGCCCGGATGGACATCGACGTACGCCGGGCTGATGCCTGGCGCCCCTGGCGGTCCTATGCACTGATGCACGTCTGGACCGCATCGAGTGAGGAGAGTGAGACCTGATGACGACAGACACCCTGACCATGAGCTCCCCGGTGGGTCCCCTGCAGCTGACCTCGGATGGTGTGGCGGTGACATCGGTGCTGTTCGCGGCCGACACCTCCGGCGCCCAGACCGGCGACGACACCGAGGACACCACGGCGGTGTTGATCGAGGCCAAGCGGCAGCTCGATGCCTACTTCGCCGGTGAGCTGGTCAACTTCGACCTGCCCCTGGCGCCCGCCGGCACGGACTTCCAGCAGCGGGTGTGGGGCGAGCTGGCGAAGATCCCGTACGGAGCGACGGCGTCGTACGGCGAGATAGCCGCCAGGCTCGGGATGCCGCCGGGCGGATCACGTGCCGTGGGCCTCGCCAACGGCGCCAACCCGATCGCCGTGGTGGTGCCCTGTCACCGGGTGATCGGCGCCAACGGCACGCTCACCGGGTACGCCGGGGGCATCACCCGCAAGCAGTACCTCTTGGATCTCGAGTCCGCGCACGCGGCTCAGGGCAGCCTGTTCCGCTGACCCGCCCGAGTTGTCAGAACGTCAGCTGGTCATAGCCCGCTGAGGTTCTGACATCTCGCGGGTCGAGGTCACTCGGCGGAGCGACGCAGCGACTCGCTGAGCCGTTCGGCTGCGGCCAGCACCGCGGGTGCGTGCATCCGGCCCGGCTGACGCGACATCCGCTCGATCGGGCCCGAGACCGAGACGGCCGCGATCATCTTCCCGGAGGGGGAGCGCACGCCTGCCGATACCGACGCGACGCCCTGTTCGCGCTCGCCGATGCTCTGCGCCCACCCGCGGCGGCGCACGCTGGACAGGGTTGCCGCGTTGAACTTCGAGCCGTTGAGGCCACGGTGCAGCCGTTCCGGGTCCTCCCAGGCGAGCAGGATCTGCGCGGCCGAGCCGGCGAGCATGGTCAATTGGCTGCCGACGGGGATCGAGTCGCGTAGGCCGGAGGGGCGCTCGGCCGCGGCAACGCACACCCGGTGGTCGCCTTGCCGCCGGAAGAGCTGCGCGGACTCCCCGGTGATGTCGCGCAGCCGGGCCAGCACCGGTCCGGCGGCGGCCAGCAGCCGGTCCTCCCCGGCCGCCGACGACAGCTCGCCCAGCCGCGGGCCCAACATGAAGCGCCCCTGCAGGTCACGTGCCACCAGGCGGTGATGCTCCAGAGCGACGGCGAGCCGGTGCGCTGTCGGCCGCGCCAGGCCGGTGGCCGAGACGAGTCCGGCCAGCGTGGCCGGTCCGGACTCG
Organism: uncultured Actinomycetota bacterium; assembly: GCA_963830495.1. Lineage (GTDB taxonomy): Bacteria > Actinomycetota > Actinomycetes > Propionibacteriales > Nocardioidaceae > CAWHMS01. Next base: position 1,218,492 of record CAWHMS010000002.1, read on the forward strand.
AGGGCGGTGAGCACGAGAGCGGCTTTGTCGAGAACGCCGACTCCGCTAGAGTTGTCGCTGTCCATAACTCGATACTGCCGTCTCAAATGGTGATATGCAAGTCAGGAGTGGATCATGGCGCCGTCGAACCAGAGCGTGCCGCGCACCTTGGCGGAGAAGGTCTGGGGCTCGCACGTCGTCAGAAGCGCCGAGGGCGAGCCGGACCTCCTCTACATCGACCTTCATCTGGTCCATGAGGTCACCAGTCCGCAGGCGTACGAGGGCCTCCGGTTGAGTGGTCGCGGGGTACGACGTCCCGATCTCACCCTGGCGACCGAAGATCACAACATCCCCACGCTCGACATCGACAAGCCGATCGCGGATCCGGTGTCGCGGGCCCAGGTCGAAGCGCTGCGGGCCAACTGTGCGGAGTTCGGCATCAGGCTGCACTCTCTCGGCGACGTCGAGCAGGGCATCGTGCACGTCGTCGGACCGCAGCTCGGGCTCACCCAGCCAGGCATGACGGTCGTGTGCGGCGATTCCCACACCTCCACCCATGGCGCCTTCGGGGCGCTCGCCTTCGGCATCGGCACCAGCGAGGTAGAGCACGTGCTCGCCACCCAGACGTTGCCGCAGGCCCGCCCCAGGACCATGGCGGTGACCGTCGACGGGACCTTCCCCGACGGCGTCACCGCCAAGGACCTGGCGCTCGCTCTCATCGCCGAGGTCGGCACCGGCGGCGGCCAGGGCTACGTCGTGGAGTATCGCGGTGCCGCGATCAGGGCACTGTCCATGGAGGCACGGATGACCCTGTGCAACATGAGCATCGAGTGGGGAGCAAAGGCCGGACTGGTGGCGCCGGACGAGACCACCTTCGACTACCTCGCCGGGCGTCCGCACGCTCCCCGGGGGGCTGAATGGGAGGCGGCCGTCCGGCACTGGCGCGGCTTGTGCACGGACGACAGCGCGGTGTTCGACCATGAGGTCGTCATCGACGCGGCCACGCTGGCGCCGTACGTCACGTGGGGAACCAACCCGGGGCAGGGAGTGCCGCTCGATGCCGCCGTGCCTGACCCAGCAGCCCTGGACGACGAAGACGCGCGGGCCGCTGCCGAACGAGCGCTGGACTACATGGCCCTGGCTGCGGGGACGCCTATGCGCGACATTGCGGTCGACACCGTGTTCGTGGGGTCGTGCACGAACGGCCGGATCGAGGATCTGCGCGCCGCCGCGGCTGTGATCGAGGGCCACCGAGTGGCGGACGATGTTCGGATGCTCGTCGTACCCGGCTCCGCACGGGTGCGACTGCAAGCCGAGCAGGAGGGGCTGGACGTCGTCTTCAAAGACGCGGGTGCGGAGTGGCGCGGTGCCGGCTGCTCGATGTGTCTGGGCATGAACCCCGACCAGCTCTCACCCGGCGAGCGGAGTGCCTCGACGTCCAATCGCAACTTCGAAGGGCGGCAGGGGAAGGGCGGCCGGACTCATCTGGTGTCGCCACTGGTCGCTGCCGCCACCGCCGTCGCCGGACACCTGGCCTCTCCGGCTGACCTGGCGCCGAGAGGCTGAGGCAGATGGACAGATTCACCGTGCACACGGGCACCGCGCTGCCGTTGCGGCGGGGCAACGTGGACACCGACCAGATCATCCCGGCCGTCTATCTCAAGCGAATCAGCAGGACCGGTTTCGAGGACGGCCTTTTTGCGGCCTGGCGCAAGGATCCGGAGTTCGTCCTCAACCGGCCCGAGCACGAGGGCGCCAGCGTGCTGGTGACTGGTCCGGACTTCGGCACCGGCTCGTCGCGCGAGCATGCGGTGTGGGCGCTGCTCGACCATGGGTTCAGGGTGGTGCTCGGCGCACGTTTCGGGGACATCTTCCGCGGTAACGCGGGCAAGTCGGGGCTGCTCGTCGGAGTCGTGGACGAAGCCGACGTCGAGTCTCTGTGGCGAGTTGTCGAAGCCGATCCGGCGACGCCGGTGACGGTCGACCTGGAGCAGCGGACCGTGGTGTGCGGCGATGTGCGCACGACGTTCGACATCGACGATTACACCCGCTGGCGCCTTCTCGAGGGCTATGACGACATCAGCATCACGCTGGCGTCGGAGGCCGAGATCTCAACGTACGAAGGGAATCGGCTGCCCTTCATGCCGACAACGCTGAGCTGACACCGGGTCGCTCGTGGCGGTCAGTTCCGCGGCCCGGGCATCTCGGTTGGCGCGAAAATCCTTGCAAACAAGGGACAATCGCTAGGTGTGTCGCACCATCGTGCGGTTCTATGGTGCTTAGCGTTGTGACCAAGTCGAGCATGGGCTCGACCGGAACGAGTTCACGAAAGGGAAGTCTGTGAACAAGAGTCAACTCATCGATGCCCTGTCGACCCACTACGAGGGGAACAAGAAGCAGGCCGCGCACGCCCTCGAGTCGGTGCTCGACACGATCACCCGCGAGGTGGCTAAGGGGGAGAAGGTCGCCATCACCGGCTTCGGTGCCTTCGAGAAGGTCGTTCGCCCGTCCCGGATGGTGCGCAACCCGCAGACCGGCGAGCGGAAGCGCGCGAAGAAGACGGCCGTGCCGAAGTTCCGTCCCGGCGCAGATCTGAAGAACGTGGTGTCGGGGGCCAAGAAGGCGCCCAGGGTGGCCACGACGGCGGTCGCAAAGACGGCGGCAGCCACCAGGGCGAAGACGGCCAAGAAGGCAGCGGCGAAGAAGTCGACGGCAGCCAAGAGCACCGCCAAGAAGGCCCCAGCCAAGAAGACGTCGACGGCGAAGAAGTCACCCGCGAAGAAGACGACGACGGCCAAGAAGTCGACGGCCAAGAAGACGTCGACAGCGAGGAAGTCGCCGGCCAAGAAGACATCGGCAGCGAAGAAGACCACCGCCAAGAAGGCTCCGGCCAAGAAGTCGACGGCCAAGAAGACCACCGCCAAGAGGGCTCCGGCCAAGAAGTCGACCGCGAAGAAGGCTCCCGCCAAGAAGCGCTGAACCACCCACACACGCTCGAAGGGTTCGAGTCTGAGCCGGTGCTGCCGGCCCAGGCTCGGGCCCTTCGTCCACGAGGGGACGACGGGTGCTACTGGGGGTCGGGCAGTGTCACGATCGTGATGGCCTCGATGTCACCTGATTCCGAGAGCCTCAGCCGGACTCGCTGTCCGGGTCGGAGGAACCTCAGCCCGCTGCTGGAGAACGCCTTCGCCGAGAACGGGAGAGCGCTCCCGTCATCGCGCACGACGGTGCCGGAGCCGTCGTCATCGAAGGTGAACACGGTCGCCTGCACGAGATCACGCTAACCGGCGATCGACCGAAGCAGCCAGCACGGCCGCCGTATGGCGACCGACTCCCAGCTCGCGCGCGATCAGCAGGTCGTGCTCGGTGTCGACGTCGCGGCGCAGCCGCTCGAGTCCCACACCGAGAACCTCGTGGGCACCGCTCACGACGTGCCGGCGGCGTGAACCGGGACCGAAGGCGGGATCAAGACGCACGCCCGGCGCCGCCGCCAGCAGCGTCGTGCCGTCGCCGTGGCTGTCCGGGACGAACCAGCGATCGCCATGGCGAAGCGTCCAGACCAGATCCACGTCCCGCGGGCGCAGTGATGGAAGGTCCGCAGACATGGCCAGAACCGTGGTGTCCGGTTGTGCTGCCTGTGCCATCTCGGCGGCGTAGGTGAGAGCGGCGTTGAGCCCTGCGTTCGGCTGGTCGGGGACGACGTCCGCGCCCAGAGCCTCGAGCTCTCGTCCGACCTCGTCGTCCGTGACCACGAGCACTCGACGTACGACGGAGGCCTCGACGGCAGCCGTCACCGCGTCTCGCGCAAACGCCAGCGCCAGCTCACGACGGGCGTGTTCACCCAGCCCGGAGAGCCGGCTCTTGGCGATCGAGGTCTGCTTCACGGGCAGCACCACGGTGCAGGGACGGGTGGTCAGTGGCATCACGCTCATATCCTCGCACCTGCTCGACACGTGTCCGTGGGGTGGACGACACTGTGACCCTGCTGGGGACTCACGCGGCCGAAGGAGAGGAGCTCGGGTGGTCAAGCAACGACGGGGCTGGGCACTCGCCTTCTGTGTGCTCGTGTTGCGCAGGCCGTTGATGCTGCTGACCAAACGAGACTGGAGAGGTGTCGAGCACCTGCCGCGCACGGGTGGCTGCGTCGTGGCGACCAACCACGTGTCCGAGTTCGATCCGGTGCCGTTCGCGCACTTCATCTACGACAACGGTCGACTGCCCCGCTTCCTCGGCAAGGCCGAGGTGTTCAAGGTCCCCGTCGTCGGGCGCATCATCCACAGCGCCGGGCAGATTCCCGTCTATCGCAAGACGACCGATGCCGCGAAGGCGTTCTCTGCGGCGGTGGCGGCGGTGCAGAAGGGCGAGTGCGTCGTCGTGTACCCCGAAGGCACCTTGACGCGTGACCCGGATCTCTGGCCGATGGTCGGCAAGACCGGAGCGGCCCGCATCGCACTGACGACGGGCTGCCCGTGATCCCGGTGGCGCAGTGGGGGCCCCAGGAGATCCTCGCTCCGTATGCACGCCGACCGCAGGCTCTTCCCCCGCAAGGTGATGCGCATGTACGCCGGCCCGCCGGTGGATCTGAGCGACCTGGCCGAGCAACCGCAGACCCCCGCGGTACTGCGAGACGCGACTGCGCGCATCATGGCTGCCGTGACCACACTGCTCGAGGAGGTGCGTGGAGAAGCGGCACCGCTCCATCGCTACGACCCGAGGCAGCACGGAGTCGCCGACATCGGCAACCCGCACGATCCGCGCAACCGTTACACCCCGAAGCCGGCTCCGACGCCCAAGGAGGGTGAGTCCGCGTGAACAAGGTCGCTGTGTTCGGATCCGGCTCGTGGGGCACGGCGTTCTCGCTGGTGCTCGCCGACGCTGGCAACGAGGTCATGATGTGGGCCCGCCGGGAGGAGCTCTCCGACGCGATCAACGACAAGCGGGAGAACCTCGACTACCTCCCGGGCATCGAGCTGCCACCGTCGATCCAGGCAACCCATGACCCGGAGGCGGCGCTCGCCGACGCGTCGATCGTCGTACTCGCCGTGCCGTCACAGTCCTTGCGCGCCAACCTGGAGCACTGGGCCGAGCACGTCCCCGCCGACGCCGTGCTGATGAGCCTCATGAAGGGGGTCGAGGTCGGGACGACCCTGCGCATGAGCGAGGTGATCGAGCAGGTGGCGGGGATCGGTGCCGATCGGGTCGCGGTGCTGTCTGGACCCAACCTGGCGCGTGAGATCGCACAGCGGCAGCCGGCAGCATCGGTGATCGCGTGTGCGGACGCCGACGTGGCCGAGGCGCTGCAGGCGCGCTGTCACACGGCGGCATTCCGCCCCTACACCAACACCGACGTGGTGGGATGCGAGCTCGGCGGGGCCACCAAGAACGTCATCGCACTGGCCGTCGGCATGGCGGTCGGCCTCGGCTTCGGTGCCAACGCCACCGCATCGGTCATCACCCGCGGTCTCGCCGAGACCGCACGTCTGGGCCAGGCGTTGGGCGCCGACCCCTATACGTTCAGCGGGCTGGCCGGACTCGGCGACCTGGTCGCGACCTGTTCGTCACCGCTCTCGCGCAACCGCACCTTCGGCGAGAAGCTCGGCCAGGGCCTCACGGTCGAGGAGATCCTGGGCTCGACGCGCCAGGTGGCCGAGGGTGTGAAGTCGTGCGAATCGATCGAGGCCCTCGCCGCCAGTCATGACGTCTACACCCCGATCGTGCACGCGGTGGCATCCCTGATCCGAGGCGAGACCACACCTGCGCAGATGGTACAGAGCCTCATCTCGCGGGCCGCCAGGCCTGAGCGGCACTGAGCACCGAACAGTCACGCGCTGAGGCTGCCCGGTCAGGAGCGTACGACGTCCAGCGCCTGGGACAGGTCGGCCCAGAGGTCGTCGACGTCCTCGATGCCGATGCTGAGTCGCAGCAGGGAGTCCGGGATGGTCGGCGACTCCGCCTGCCAGCGGCGGCGCCGCTCGAACGTCGACTCGACGCTGCCGAGGCTCGTCGCGTGGACCCAGAGGCGCGCAGCCTGCACGACCTGGTCCGCGGCCGCGGCACCACCCGCGACCTCGATCGCCACGATGGCGCCGAAGCCCGGGTACCGGACGCGCTCGACGGCGGCATGGGTGCTCAGGCGGCGTACGAGCTCTTGAGCGCTGGCCTGGGCGCGCTCCACCCGGAGCGCGAGGGTGCGGAGGCCGCGCAACGCCAGCCAGGCCTCGAGCGTGCCGGGCAGTGCACCCGCGGTACGGCGACGCTCGTCGACGGCGCGCAGGATCTGCTCGTCGCGCGTCACGATGACGCCGAGCATCGCATCGGAGTGACCGCCGATGAACTTCGTCGCCGAGTGCACCACGAGATCGGCACCGAGCTCGAGCGGGCGCTGGAGGATCGGTGTAGCAAACGTGTTGTCCACAGCGACGGTGACACCGGCGTCGTGGGCGGCGCTGCACAGCCGCGGCAGGTCGGCGACCTCGAGCGCCGGGTTGGTGGGTGACTCGAGCCAGAGCAGGGCGACATCGTCACCGAGCGACTCGATCACCTGTCTGGTGTCGTCCACGTCGACGAGGACGACCTTGACCAGTCCGCGCTGCTCGAGGTTCGCCAGGTGCGTCAGCGTGCCTTGATAACAGTGCCGAGGAGCGACGACAGTCTCGCCAAGCGCGACCAGATCGAGCACCGTCGAGACGGCCGCCATGCCAGAGGCGAAGCTCAGCGCCGTACCGCCCTCGAGCGCACCGACGGCGTCCTCGAAAGCCAGCCAGGTCTGGTTGCCGTAACGGCCGTACTCCGTCTCACCACCCGCGACGTAGGTCGAGGCCATCACCAAAGGGGTGTTGAAGGGTTGGTCGGGCGTCGTCTCCGGGCGGCCCGCGTGCACCGCTACAGTCGCCGGACTCTGTCGTGTCGTGCCGTCATGTGCTGCCACGTCGGCCATTGTGCTGCAGATAGGCTCGGCGCCGATGACTGGATCCCGCAAACCCACCGTCGCCGTCGTCTTCGGTGGTCGGTCGAGCGAGCACGCCGTGTCGTGTGCGACCGCCGCAAGCGTGTTGGCCGCGATCGATCGCGACGCGTACGAAGTCGTCCCGATCGGCATCAGCCTCGACGGCAGGTGGGTGCTGGAGTCCGCCGAACCCGAACGGCTCGCGCTGACGGCCGGTCATGTGCCCGAGGTCGACAGAACCGCCAGCCCGGTGCGGGTGACCAACGATCCCGCCCGACCCGAGCTCGTCGTGGCCGAGCCGGGTGAACCACCACGAGAGCTGGGCCAGGTCGACGTGGTCTTCCCGCTCCTCCACGGCCCGTGGGGTGAGGACGGCACGATCCAGGGGCTCTTCGAGATGGCGGGGGTCAGGTACGTCGGATCCGGCGTCCTGGCCTCTGCGGTCGGGATGGACAAGGCCTACATGAAGATCGTGCTGGCCGCGTCCGGTCTGCCGGTGGCGCCGTACGTCGTCGTGCGGCCGCGGGAGTGGGAGCTCGACCCGAGCGCGGTGCGCGAGTCGGTCGAGGCGCTCGACTACCCGGTCTTCGTCAAGCCCGCCCGCGGCGGGTCGAGCCTGGGCATCACCAAGGTGCACGAGCGCGACGATCTGGACGCCGCCATCGAGCACGCCCGCGAGTTCGACCCGAAGGTGCTGGTCGAGACGTCGGCAGAGGATGCGCGCGAGGTCGAGTGCGGCGTGCTGCAGCGGCTCGACGGTGGTGCCGATGCGAGTGCCGTCGCGGAGATCACCGGGTACGGCGAGCACGAGTTCTACGACTTCGCCGCCAAATACCTCAGCGAGGAGGGCGTGACGCTGGAGGTGCCTGCGAACCTTCCGGTGGGGGTTGCCGACGAGGTCCGTCGGCTGGCGGTGCTCGCGTTCCAGATGTTGGACTGCGAAGGGTTGGCGCGGGTCGACTTCTTCCTCGACCGCGCTGGTCGGCTCACTGTCAACGAGATCAACACGATGCCCGGCTTCACCCCGGCCTCGATGTACCCACGGATGTGGGCCGAGTCAGGCGTGAGCTATCCCGAGCTGGTCGACCGCCTGCTGCAGCTGGCGCTGAGCCGCGGCACGGGTCTGCGCTGACGGCGACGCGGGCTCGCGCATCTGCCGGTAGTGGCCACCCGCCGTTCCGTAGGTCACACGCAGGGCGAGATCTCCTGCGTCGCCTGCTGGATCGGGGCCGCCAGGTCGGGCAGGGCGTTGGCCTCAGGGGCGTAGGCGGCCGGCACCCTGACCTCGACGTACGTCGATCGCCCGATCGAGGTGAAGACGACGCCCTCGGTGTCCTCGGCGACGAACCAGCCGACGTCGTTGACCACGAAGCACTCCGAGTCCGGACGCAGCCCGGCAGGTCGCTCGACGCCACACCGCAGCACGATCGCCGGGTCGCCCCAGGCACCCGCGGCGGCCTCGTCCGGAGACACCTCGCGCCGCTCCTCGTCCGCCACCCTCTCGGGCAGTGCCGCGACCAGGGTCGAACACTGGTCGGCGGCCCGGCCCGCGGGGGAAGGCGCGGTCACCTCGACCGGGTCTTCGCCACACCCGGCCAGCAGCCCGACAGGGACCGCGACCATCAGGGCGGCGAGGCCGGCGACGCGGCAGCCTGCCCCGCGAATTGCGGGGAGAAGGCTCACCCGAGACTCCGAAAGCGGAACGTCTTCCCGCAAATGCGGGAGAAGTGAGAGCTCAGATGTGCACCACGGGGCAGGTGAGGGTGCGGGTGATGCCATCGAGGGTCTGCACCCTGGCGACCACGAGCTTGCCCAGCTCGTCGACGTTGCGGGCTTCGGCGCGCACGATCACGTCGTACGGTCCAGTCACGTCCTCGGCGACCGTGACGCCCTTGACCTGGGCGACCGCGCGGGCCACCTCTGCTGCCTTGCCGACCTCGGTCTGGATGAGGATGTAAGCCTGAACCACCACTGGAGGACCTCCGCGTCAGTGTCGTGTCGGTGAACCCGGGTTCACGCTATCGCCTGGTTAGGTTGTCACAGAAGGCCGTATGCCGAAAGCGGCGCTCGTGGGCGGAGGTTGTGACCGATGGCGCAAGGCCTCACCGGCACGTTGGGCGACGTGGGGGAGTTCGGACTGATCGAGGCGCTGACGGCTCGCTTCGCCCAAGGCGCCGATGTCGAGGTGGGGCCGGGGGACGACGCGGCAGTGCTCTCCGTCCCGGGTGGGCAGGTGGTCGCGAGCATCGACCTCCTGGTGCAGGACCGGCACTTCCGGCTGGACTGGTCCAGCGCGCTCGACGTAGGCCACAAAGCCGCTGCGGAGAGCCTCTCCGACATCAATGCCATGGGTGGTCGCGCGACGGGTCTCGTCGTCGGGCTGGGCGCGCCGGCTGATCTCGACGCGGCGTGGGCGCTCGACCTGGCCCAGGGCATCGCCGAGGAGGCGGAGCTGGTCGGTGCCAGTGTGCTCGGTGGTGACCTCAGCCGAGCCGACGCGATCACGATCTCCGTCACGGCCTTGGGGGTGTGCGAGCACGGCGTCGTGCGGCGTTCGGGTGCTCGGCGCGGTGACCTCGTCGCACTGGCCGGCCGCCAGGGCTGGGCCGAGGCGGGTTTCGCCGTGCTGGGCAGGGGTTTCCGATCACCCCGTGTGGTGGTCGAGGCGCATCGCCGCCCATCGCCGCCGTACGACGCAGGACCGCAAGCCGCGCTGCTCGGGGCCACGGCGATGATCGACGTCAGTGACGGGCTGCTTCAGGACGTCGGCCACGTGGCCACGGCAAGCGGGGTGGCGATCGACATCGAGACGGCCGCCTTCGACGTGGCTGAGCCGTTGCAGGCGGTGGGGGCAGCGCTCGGGCAGGACCCGTTGCGCTTCATCTTCACCGGGGGTGACGACTACGGACTGGTGGCCGCTTTTCCAGAGGGTACGACGTTGCCTGAGGAGTGGAATGTCATCGGCCGCGTGCTCGCGGACGGCGGTGAGGGCACGGTGACCGTTGACGGCGAGGTCTACGAGGGCTCGGCCGGTCATCAGCACTTCCGTTAGTCCATTTCCGCAGAACTCCCGACCTGAAGAATCGACACACTTCGAGGAGACGACAGCTTGTGACCGATGACAGCACCCGCCTCGCCGTCCTGATCGACGCCGACAACACCTCGGCAAGGCTGATCAAGGAGATGTTCGAGGAGTTGGCCGGCTACGGAACCATCACCGTCAAGCGGGCGTACGGCGACTGGACCAACCCGCACCTCAGCGGTTGGCGTGACGTTCTCCTTGCCAACGCCATCTCTCCGCAGCAGCAGTTCGCCTATACGACTGGCAAGAACGCCACCGACTCGGCGCTGATCATCGACGCCATGGACCTGTTGTACTCAGGCAACGTCGAGGGATTCGCCATCGTCTCCAGCGACAGCGACTTCACCCCGCTGGCCACGCGGCTCCGAGAGTCCGGCAAGCGGGTCATCGGTGTGGGGCAACGCAAGACGCCGAAGGCCTTCGTGGAGGCTTGCGAGAAGTTCGTGTTCATCGAAGTCCTCGCCGGCGACAGCGGCGCAACCGATCAGGCATTGGAGCCGGCCAAGGATGGCCTACCTCCCGCGATCCAGAGCGTCCTGACGAAGGCGCTGAACAAAGTGGATACGGACGACGACGACTGGGCGTCACTCAGCGCACTCGGCAATCACCTGAACCGCACTGACCCGTCGTTTGACTCGCGCAACTACGGGTTCGGCAAGCTGAGCGACCTGATCAAGGCACAACCGTTCGTCGAGACCAAGACGGTCACCGGGGCAAGTGGCCGCGGGCAGCTGTGGGTGCGGCTGAAGGGTCGTCGATCCGTAGCCGATGCAGCGACCAGGAAGCCAGTGAAGAAGGCGGCCAAGAAGGCGGCGGCGAAGATGACCAACAAGACAACGCGAAAGACTGCGGCCCAGGACCGGGACGCCGGAACGGCGCGTGGTTGACGAGGCCTCCGCGGCAGTCGCCGTGTGGGTCAGGAGATCGCTGCCTTCACGAGCGCGACGATCCTCTCCTCGACGGCGGTGCTCCACTGTCGAAGGGCATAGCTCACCGGCCAGAAGTCGCCGTCGTCGAGGTTCGCCGCGTCCTGGAAGCCCAGCGTCGAGTAGCGATAGTTGAACTTGCCTGCATCCTGGAAGAAGAGGACGACCTTGCCGTCCGCGTTCGCGTAGGCGGGCATTCCGTACCAGGTCTTCGGCGTGAGGTCGGGGGCGTTCGCAGTCACGGTCACATGCACGCGCTCGGCGAGCGCACGATCCTCCGGTGCCATCTGCGCGATCCTGTCGAGGACAGCCTGCAGCCCGTCGGCCTTCTTGGCGCCCTTTTTGCCCTCGGCACGTAGTTCGGCGGCGCGCTCCTTCATCGCGGCACGCTCCTCGGCGCTGAAGCCGTCGGACTCGGACTTGGCACTCTTTGCGGCCATTCGTGTGCTTCCTTCCTAGAGGGGGGCTCGGCGTGGATGCCAGCTCTCCGTCGAAAGGCTATGGGCGGCAACGCCGTGGCGCTTCTCGATTCCTGCTCGGATCGGGAGTAGCCGCGCGGGGTTGCGCGGGGGCTTCGGATCGTTGTGCACATAATCGAGCAGATATTCGAGTATGTCGCCAGGAGACAGTAAAGTTGTCTCATGACGACGACGGCGGAACCGCCGCCTGGCGGCCCGGCTGACACCGTGGAGCCGCCTGGTCTGGTCGGCTCGGATGGCTCGGGATCGGCCGACCCTGGGCAGGCTGGTTCGGCGGGGTTGCTGGCGGCGGCGTTGGCGCAGGTGCGGGCGGCGTTGGCGGAGGTGGCGGAGGTGCCGAGCTTCACGCTGACGCCGGCACAGGTACGGCGGCTGGTGACCGAGGCTGAGGCGGCCCGCTCGGCGGTGGAGGAGCTGGAGGCGCGACTGGTGGGCGAGGTGGAGGCTCAGCAGTTGGCAGCCGATGCCGGGTGCGCCTCGACCACCGCGTGGCTACAGGACGCGGCTCGGCTGCCGGCTGCCACGGCGGGCCGGATCAGCGGTATGGCGCGTGCGGTGGGCACTGCCCGGTGTGCGGCGACCCGGGTGGCGTGGGCGGCCGGCCGGCTGAACGCCGATCAGGCCCGGGTGATCGCCGAGGCGATCCGCCGGCTGTCCCCGGAGGTGGATGCGGAGCGGGTCGCGGCGGCACAGGCGGACTTGGTTGCGCGGGCCAGGGAGTTGAGCTTCGAGGAGCTGCGGGTGGTCGCGAACCATCTGGTGGAGGTGCTCGACCCGGATACCGCGGACGCGGTGTTGGGGGACCGGTTGGCGGCGCAGGAGCGGGATGCGTTGCGGCACACGGTGTTGACGTTCCGGCGCCGCGGCGATGGCAGCACCGGGTTCAGTGGCCGGTTGCCGGACCTGCAGGTCGACATGCTCAAGAAGGCGGTGGAGGCGTTCGCCGCTCCGCGGCGGGCATCGGCCCGCGACGGCGGACAGCCGATCGCGGCCGAGTCCGGGTACGCCGCCTCACCGGTGCTGAACCCGGACGGGGACCACTCTGGCACCGAGGTCGGGCCACTGACTCATCAGCAGCGGCTGGGTCGTGCACTGGCCGAGCTGATCGAGCACCTGCCGTTGGCCGCTCGGAGGGGTGGCCGCGACCGTGGTGGTGACCATGACCCTGGACCAGTTGCGTAGCGGCCTTGGTACGGCGGTGCTGGACACCGGCACCGAGATCACTGTGGGCGAAGCCAGGCGGCTGGCCTGCAGCGCGGCGCTGGTGCCGATGGTGCTGGCCGGGGAGTCGAGGGTCCTCGATTTGGGCATGGGTCAGCGGTTGTTCGACCGGCACCAGCGCCTGGCGCTGGCGCGACGGGATCAGGGCTGTGTCTGGCCCGGCTGTGACCGACCGCCAGCATGGTGCGAGGCCCATCACCTCAAACCCTGGAGCGCCGGCGGACCGACAGATCTGACCAACGGAGCACTCGTATGCGGGTTCCACCACCGACTTCTACACCGCGGTGAATGGACAGCGCGGATGGCACCTGACGGGATCGTCGAGATCATTCCACCCGAAGGCATCGACCCCCACCGCACACCACTCCGCCACACCCGATTCAAACACCGACAACCGTGCTGACCAGGAGAGGTGTGTGGGCGCGCAGAGGAGTTCTCGGTGCGTGCGGAAGTCACGGCGCGCTCGACTGAGACGGCCGTCGCGCGCCATCACAGGTCGAGGCGGTCCAGGATCCAGGCGTAGATCTCGGCTTCGTAGCGAGCGTGAGCGAGCCGGCCGTTGGGACCGGCGTGGGCCCCTTCCTCGACCTCGACGCGAAAGAGGCAGCGCGGTGACCAGTCTGGGTCGCTGGCGCGCAGGGCTGCCACCCACTTCGCCGGCTCACGCACCATGACGCGCGGGTCATGCACGGCGCCGGTGACCAGCAGGTCGGGCCGCAGGCCGGGCGCGGGCAGGTTGTCGTACGGCGAGTAGGCCAGCAGAAAGCGGAAGTCGGCCTCACGACGCGGGTCGCCCCACTCGTCCCACTCGGCGGCAGTGAGCGGCACGGTCTCATCGAGCATCGTCGTCACCACATCGACGAAGGGCACCTCAGCCACGATCGCACGAAACACTTCCGGCGCCTGGCTGAACACGGCGCCCTGCAGCAGACCACCCGCCGACAGGCCGCGGGAGGCGATCCGGGTCTCGTCGACCCAGCGGCCACCCAACGCGCGCGCGACGTCGACGTGGTCGTCGAACGTGTGGTGCTTGTGCTCGAGCCGACCCTCGAGCCACCAGCGGCGGCCGCCCTCGCCGCCGCCTCGCACATGCGCGTAAGCGAACACCACACCGCGGTCGAGCAGCGCTGACAGCGCCGGATCGAACTCCGCCTCGAAGACGGCCTCGTAGGCGCCGTAGCCGTACAAGAGACATGGCGCCGTGCCGTCGAGCGGCACGTCGCGGCGGCGTACCAGCGTCACCGGCACGGCCGCCCCGTCGCGCGCCGTGATGCTCACCCGCTCGCTCACGTAGTCGTCAGGCTCGTAGGCGGGGGTGGTCTGCACGTGCCGAAGCCGCCGCTCGCCGCTCGCCAGGTCGACGTCGTACCACCGCGGCGGATGCGTGTAGGACTGCTCCTCCACCACGACGCTGGTCGCGTCCGGGAGCACGTTGGTGCCGAGCCGGATCAGGCCGGCCTCTGGCGGGTCGAGGTCGTACGACGGCGACCCGTCGGCATGCAGCACTCGGAGCCGGGGCAGCCCGCCTGAGCGCAGCGAGACCACCAGATGACCGCCGAACGCGTCCACGGACTCGAGGCGCTCGTCAGCAGATTCCGGCACGAGCTGCTGCCAGTGGGCGCGCCCGGGCTCGGCCAGTGGCGCCGTCATCAGCCGATACTCCGTCGCCTCCGCGTTCGTGACGATGGCGAGGCGGTCCTCGCCCGCCGTCGGCGCGTGCTCGACGACGTACTCGACTCCGCGGCGTCGCGGCTCGACACAGCGCGGGGGCGAGAGCGGGTCGCGGGTATCGACCAACCACTCTTCGGTCGTGTCCCGGTTGGCACAGTGGATCACGACCAGCCGGCCGGTGCGGCTGCCGCGCACGTCGACGTCCCACTGCTGATCCGGCTCGGTGAACACCAGCCGGTCGTCTGCGGGGTCAGTGCCGAGCACGTGCACCCGAACCTCGAAGGGACGGTAGAGCTCGTCGTGGACCGTGTAGAAGACAGCGCGCGAGTCTGCCGACCAGGCGCAGCCGTAGTAGGACCGAGGGATGACGTCATCAAGGTCCTCGCCGGTGCGGAGGTCTCGGATCCGCAGCTCGTAGACCTCTTCGCCCGTCAGATCAACCGAGTACGCCAGCAGCTGCTCGTCCGGGCTGACCTCGCAGACGCCCAGCTCGACGTACGACGATCCTGCCGCCAATTCGTCGATACTCAGCAGCAATTCGTCGCGAACGGGCACGTTCTGTTGAGAATCTGTTGCAGATTGGCGACTTTGCCGACGAATTTCGCCGTACTCTCTTCCTTCTGACCGCTCCGTGTAGTACAAACCCCGCATACGGTCGACCGCGACCGAGCGCTCGGAAACGGGGATCCGGGCGATCGCCGCGTCGGCGAGACCCTGACGCAGAGGAGCGAGATGAGCGGTGGCGGAGTCGTAGTAGCTCCGCTCGGCGCGCAAGTACTCGAGCAGCTCGGGTGCCTGCGCATCTCTCATCCATGCGTACGGGTCGGGACGGTCAACGCCGTGGAGGGTGTGAACCACGTCGACCCTCTGTGGTGTCGGGATGGCCTGATCTGTCGTACTCACGTCGCGCAACTTACCTGAGAGGTCCCCATGTCCAGACGTTTCTCGAAGACGGCGCTGATCGCCGCCGCAGCGGTGCTGCCGCTGAGCATGCTTGGGGCCTTCGCGGGTGGGGCCGACGCCGTACCCGCCGCCTCGACCGACGAGGGCGACGAGGTCGTCTTCACCGCCGCCTTTGCCCAGAAGCCCGACAGTCTCAATCCGTTCACCGGCATCCTGGCGGCCTCCTACGACATCTGGTACATGGGCTACGACTACCTGGTCACGCTGAGCCAGGAGGACATGTCGCTCGAGCCGCAGCTCGCCACCGAGTGGGAGCAGTCGGAGGACGGATTGTCCTGGACCTTCACCATTCGCGACGATGCGGTGTTCAGCGACGGCGAGCCCCTGACCGCTGACGACGTCGCCTACACGTTCACCGACATCATCGACGGCGGCCCGGAGGCCACCACGTGGGGCAGCTACCTCAAGGGAGTCGACTCGGCCGAGGCGACCGACGCCACCCACGTCGAGCTGACGCTCAGCCAGCCCAACGCCGTGCTGCCCTACATCCCGATCCCGATCGTGCCCGAGCACATCTGGAGCGAGTTCGACGACAAGCAGGTCCGAGCGTTCAAGAACACGCCGCCGGACTTCGTCGGCTCCGGACCATTCCGGGTGGTCGAGGCCGACTCGACCCTGTCGACCGTGACGATGGAGAAGAACCCCGACTACTGGGGCGACGTGCCGATCATCGACAAGGTCATCATGCGCAACTACAAGACCGAGGACGCAGCGGTCCAGGCGCTCAAGAAGGGTGAGGTCGACTTCGCCGAGGACATCGGCGGTCTCGCGATCGAGTCGCTCGAGGGCGAGCCGAACATCACCACCCACGTCGGCAACACGACCAGCTACGACGAGATCGCCTTCAACGCCGGCTCCGTCGACCTCGACACCGGCGAGCCGCTCGGCGACCCCAACCCGGCCGTGCTCGACCCCAAGTTCCGCTACGCCCTCGGCTTCGCGATCGACCGTGAGGTGATGGCAGAGCGGATCTACGAGGGACTCGCGGTTCCTGGGGACACGATCGTCCCCGCGGGCAGCGCGTGGAAGTGGGATCCGCCCGAGGACGTCGCCTTCGAGTACGACCCGGCGCGCGCCGAGCAGCTGCTCGACGAAGCCGGCTACACGATGGGCGACGACGGCTTCCGCACGCTGCCGAACGGCGAGCCGATCGGGAAGCTCCTGATGTACGGCCGCAGCGGCAGCACGACCTCGATCGACACGATCAACTACTTCGCCGAGTGGCTGGCGGACGTCGGCATCGACTCGGAGATCAAGCAGGCGTCCGACGACGCCCTGATCGACATCATCCTCGAAGGCGAGTTCGACGTCTTCCAGTGGGGCTGGTACGTCGACCCCGACCCCGACGGCATGTTGAGCTACATGACGTGTGACCAGCGGGGCGGATGGTCCGACTCGTGGTACTGCGACAAGCAGTACGACCAGTGGTACGACGAGCAGCACGCGTCCGCCGACCCCGAGGAGCGCGCCGACACCATCGCCGCGATGCAGGAGAAGCTGTTCATGGACGCGCCGTACCTGGTGACCGTGTACAGCGCGACCGGCGAGGCCTACCGGAGTGACCGCTTCGAGGGCTTCTCGGCCCAGCCGAGCCCGGACGGGGTCTACCTGGTCCAGTTCGGTGCCTACAACTACCAGCACATCTCACCGGTGTCCGAGGACGTCGCCAACGCAGCGGCCGCCGAGGAGGAGAGCGACCGCGACACGTTCCTGTGGGTGCTCATCGGCGGGCTGGTGCTGGCGGCTCTCATCGTCGGAGGCATCCTCTTCGCCAGATCCCGTAGCCAAGTCGATCGGGCATGAGTCTCGGCGCCGCCGTCGAGGAGGCCGGCCCGGCGGCGGTGTCCTCGACGGCCCCGGGGCGACCCCGGAGGCGAGGTGGAGGTGGCGGCACCTGGCGCTACGTCGGCGGCCAGGTGCTGGGATCGTTCCAGTGCCTGCTGTTCGTGGTGGTGCTGAACTTCTTCCTCTTCCGTGTCATCGCGGGTGACCCCATCAAGAGCTTGGGTCGAGCCCGCCAGATGACCCCCGAGGCGATGGCCGATCTGCAGCAGCTGCTCGGTCTCGACGAGCCGCTGTGGAAGCAGTTCTTCATCTACCTCAAGACCACGGCGACCGGAGAGTTCGGAGTCTCCTACCAGAACGGCCAGCCCGTTGCCGACATCATTGCCTCACGGATGTGGCCCACGCTGATCCTCGTCGGCAGCGCGGTCATCCTCGCCAGCCTGATCGGGGTCTGGATGGGCCTGCGCGCCGCCTGGGGACACGGTGGTTTCTTCGACAAGTCGTCCACCACGGGGAACCTGCTGCTCTATTCGGCGCCGGAGTGGTGGCTCGGGCTGGTGCTGCTGGCGGTGTTCGCAGTCGGGATGGGACCGATCCCGGGGATCTTCCCCACCGGGGGGTTGAACTCGCCGGGCGTCGATCCGAGCTCGTTCGAGGGCGTGCTGGACACCATGTGGCACCTGACCTTGCCGGTGATCACGCTGACCTTGGGCTACTTGGCGGACTACTCCCTGATCATGCGCTCGTCGATGCTCGACGAGATGGGCCAGGAGTACCTGACCACGGCGAGGGCCAAGGGCCTGCGCGACGACCTGGTGAGGCGCCGGCACGCCGTGCCCAACGCACTCCTCCCGACCACCACGCTGATCGCGCTGAGCCTGGGCTTCGTCGTCTCCGGCTCCATCACCATCGAGATCGTCTTCTCCATCGAGGGCCTCGGACTGCTCACGCTGCAGGCGATCGAAGACATCGACCGCCCGCTGCTGCAGGGCTTGTTCTTGGTCTTCTCGGCGTCTGTCATCCTCGCCAACCTGATCGCCAACCTGCTGTACGGCGTCATCGATCCGCGGGTACGTAGCAGGGGAGCCGCATGATGACCTCGACCACGGTCTCGCCGACGCGCCTGACCTGGCAACGACGGCGCCGGGCAGCCGGGGAGACCTGGCGCCAGTTCCGTCGGCACAAGTCCGGGGTGGCAGGTCTGGTGGTGCTGGTGCTCTTCGTGCTCGTGGCGATCTTCGCCCCGGTGCTCGCAGACGCCGACGGCCTCGAGCTCACGTCGGCGCCCGGTAGCCCGCTGGAGTCGCCCTCCAGCGAGTTCTGGTTGGGCACCGACCAACACGGGCGGTCCATCCTGACGCTGTTGATCTGGGGGGCCCGCGTCTCCCTCTTCGTGGGCCTGCTGGCGACCCTTGTCTGCACGTTGGTAGGCACCACCATCGGACTGGCGTCGGGCCATTTCACCGGCTGGTTCGGCCGGATCCTCTTCCGCTTCACCGAGTGGATGCTCGTGCTGCCCTACCTGCCGCTGGTCGTCGTGCTGGCTGCACTCCTGGGAACATCCTTGTTTGTCATCGCTCTGGTCATCGGGATCACGTTCTGGCCGGCGACAGCGCTGCTGATCCGAGCGCAGACTCTGTCGATCGAGTCTCGTCCCTACATGGAGCGGGCCAAAGTGCTCGGCGGCGGACACTGGCATCGGATGACGCGGCATGTCCTGCCCAACGTCATGCCGATGGTGATGGCCAACACCACCCTGACCGTGGCGCTGGCGATCCTGGCTGAAACCACGTTGGCCTTCCTCGGCCTGAGCGGTGGCGAGCGAGTCTCCTGGGGTTCGATTCTGGACCAGTCCTTCGAGCTCGGTCCGGTGACGAACAACCTGTGGTGGTACTTCATCCCACCCGGGCTCTGCGTCATCGCCGTCGTGCTCGCCTTCACCCTGGTGGGTAGGGCGCTGGAGGACATCTTCAACCCGATGCTGAAGGAGCGGTGACGATGGCACTCCTCGAGCTCCGTGACGTCAGTGTCGCCTATCGAACCCAACGTGGACTCGTGCCGGTCGTCCGCGACGTCAATCTGTCCGTCGAGGCCGGTCAGAAGCTCGGCATCGCCGGCGAGTCCGGGTGCGGCAAGACGACGCTGGCCAACACGGTGCTGCGCCTGCAGCCAGACAACGCCGAGGTCACCGGGCGCGTCCTCGTCGACGGCGACGACGTGCTCGACATGCGGTGGGGTGACCTGCGGGCGCTGCGGTGGGCCGAGGCGTCAGTGGTCTTCCAGGGCGCGCTGCACTCGCTCAACCCAGTACAAAGGATCGTCGACCAGATCGCGGAGCCGATCCTGCTGCACAAGACCGAGTCCGGACGTGGCGCCGTACGTTTCCTGGTGTCGGACCTGCTGTCCCAGGTCGGGCTGCCCGCGACCATCGCTCAGGCCTATCCGCACCAGCTCTCCGGTGGTCAGAAGCAACGCATCATGATCGCGATGGCGCTGGCCTGCCGACCACGCCTGATCGTCGCGGACGAACCGACCACGGCGTTGGACGTCATGGTGCAGGCGCAGGTGCTCGAGCTGCTGGGCGAGCTGGTCGACCAGCTGGGTGTTGGCCTGGTCATGATCAGTCACGACCTGTCGGTGCTCGGAGACGTCTGTGACGAGGTGGCCGTGATGTACGCCGGCCAGGTGGTCGAGCACGGTCCGGCCAAGACGGTCTTCACCCAGCCGCGGCATCCCTACACGCAGGGGCTGGTCTCGGCCTTCCCGACCGTGGGTGACGCTGCAGCGCGATTCGCACCGCGGGGCCTGCCGGGCGACCCACCCGACCCGGCCGAGCTGCCACCTGGCTGCCCCTTCTCACCACGGTGCGCGCACGTCATGGACGTGTGCTCCGAGCAGGACCCCGCGCTCCGGCAGGCCGGGCCGGACCAGACGGCCGCGTGCCACCTCATCGAGGAAGAGGCGCTGCGATGACAGCGACCGAGGCCACGCCCGAACCGAGCGTCGAGGCGACCACCGCTCCGGTGCTGTCCGCGCGCCAGCTCAGCGTGCACTTCCACGGCCGGCGACGTGGCGCGGGCGCGGTGCGGGCGGTCGACGGGGTCGACCTCGACGTCAAGGGCGGTGAGGTGTTGGCGTTGGTCGGCGAGTCTGGATGCGGCAAGACGACCCTGGCCCGTACCCTCCTCGGACTCGAGCTCCCGACTGCTGGGGAGGTGCGCTTCCGGGAGCAGCTGCTCGACCACTCCAGCAGGGGTCTCCGCGCCTACCGCCGCCAGGTACAGCTCATCCTGCAGGACCCAACCGGCTCGCTGAACCCGAAGCACACTGTCTACGAGCTGGTCGCCGAGGGCGTCCGCATCCACGACCTCGTCCGGCGCCATCGTGCCGCAGGCAACGCCGACGCCACGGAGCTGTCAGTGGTCGCAGACGCGTTGCGCTCGGCCGGTCTGCGCCCGCCCGAGCGGTTCTTCGCGTCGTACCCGCACGAGATCTCCGGCGGGCAGCGGCAGCGCGCGGTGATCGCCGGGGCGCTGGCGCTCGACCCGGAGGTCATCGTCGCCGACGAACCCGTCTCGAGCCTGGATGCCTCGATCAGGGGCGAGATCCTCGCTCTGCTGCTCAAGCTGCGCAACGACCTCGGACTGTCGGTGCTCGTGGTCACCCACGATCTCGGGCTGGCGTGGAACATCGCCGACCGGATCGCCGTGATGTATCTCGGCCGCATCGTCGAGATCGGCACCACCGAAGAGGTGCTGGGCAATCCGCGCCACCCGTACACGAAGGCGCTGCTGTCGGTCGTGCCGGATATGCATCACCTCGAGCCGACCGTACTGCGGGGGGAGACACCCGACCCGTCTCGCATCCCGACCGGCTGCCGCTTCCACCCGCGGTGCCCCGCCCGCCTCTCGGGAGAGGCGGAGGAGGCCGGTATCGCCACGGCCTGCACCACGCAGGACCTGGCCACCCTGCCGCCTCGGGGAGTCCACGCGGCGGCCTGCTGGCTCGAGACGCCGCCTCCCCCAGCCGGCTGACCGGCTTCGTTCTGCTCAGGCCAGGTCTCGTGGGATCCGGCGCGTCCAGTGCCGCTCACCCACGAGTCTCGATCGCTCCTCGAGCTCGGTGCGCTCGCGCGCCTCGAGCCTGATGTCGACGTCGTACGCGTCCGGCCCGGCCGTGAGGTCCATGGTCGCCCGCGTGCACGTCTCGCCCTCCGGCCCGTGCAGCCGGAAGGTGACGTCGGAGTGCGCCGACTGGCGGAAGGTCGTGCGGTCGACCTCGACCCAGCCCGCATAGTGCTCGCTCGCCTCGACGCCGTCGGCAACCGGGTACGTCGAGCCGTGGTCGACGGTGCAGCGCACGGTGCGTTGCAGCACGTCGCGCTCCACCCGCCACAGCACGCCGTCGGCGTCCTCGCTCGATCGTTCGGCCCCGGGCACGAACCGCGGCGCCGGGTAGGGCGATGGGCCCGTCCACCTGGGCAGCGTCAGCTCGCCGCCGAGCACGGTCAGCGTCACCGGCTCCGGTGCGGCGCTGGTGTTGGGCCAGTCGGCGCCCGCGATCGACACCCGCAGCAGCTGACCCGGCATGAACCGGTGTGCACACGCGTCGAGCTCGACCACGACGTCGTACACCTCGCCCGGGGTCAGCGGAGCCGGACCGCTGTGGCTGTCGCGGTGGGTCAGGTTGAGACTGCCCCGGCTCACCAGGGCCGAGGTGCCATCGGGGAAGACGTCGCACAGCTTGACCGACACCGACGCCACCGGCTGGTCGGCGCTGAGCCGGAGCCGGGCGAAGGGATGTCCCAGCACGACCAGGTCGTCGGCCGGCTCCTCCCAGGTCAGCGAGGCGGCGTCGTCGTACCTCTGGTCGAGGCTCAGGCCCCAGGGTAGGTGCCCGGCGCAGTCGATCCAGGCGTCGACTCCCACCGAGGGGTCGACAGGGTACGGCGGCCGCGAGTCCAACGAGATCGAGGAGGCAGACACCCGGGGGCAGGGCCACTCCTCCCGCACCCACTCGCCGGCCCGCTCGTCGAGATCCGGCTCGGGCCGCGTCGATGCTTCGACGAAGACGTCGACCCAGCCACCCGACGGACCGGGGCCTTCCGCCGCCGGATCCAGGGGCGACCCGTCGGCGCCGCGCAGCCACCGGTCGAACCAATGCGCCTGCTCGGTGACCAGGTCGATACGAGGGCCGGGCATCGCCGTACCGGGCGAGGCATGCGCCCACGGTCCGGCCAGCAGCCGGCACGGCACCCCGGCCTCGCGCAGCTTCTCGACGGTCCGGAACGAGTTGTTGCGGTAGCCGTCGGCCCAGCCGGCCACCACCATCACCGGGCAGTCGATGCGTGCGTAGTCCGGTCGCACGGAGCCGTGCCGCCAGTAACCGCCGTCCCGCTGGTGCTCCAGCCAGGTCAGCAGCCACGGCTCGAAGTCCGCGACCCGGCGGCGCCACTCGTCGCGCCAGCCGTCACCCCAGAGCCGCGGCGACGGCGGCAGCGCGTTCATCGGCGTCATGTAGTGGCAGTAGTCGACCAGGTCGACGAGCCGCAGCGCGCCACCGCGGTAGTGCACGTCGTCGGTGTAGCGGTCGTCGGTCGCGTAGATGGCCAGGATGGCCTTGAGCGCCGGTGGTCGCTCGCACGCGAGCTGCAGCGAGTTGAAGCCGGAGTACGACGTGCCGTACATGCCGACCGCACCGTTGCACCACTCCTGCGCGGCGAGCCAGCCGATGACGTCGACCAGGTCTCGCTGCTCGCGCGCCGGGTACTCGTCGGTGGCGTCGCCTGGTGACGACCCGGTGCCGCGCAGGTCGAGCCGGCAGACGGCGAACCCGAACTCGTCGGCGAGTCGCAGGTACTCCGAGCGATGCGACCAGGTCAGGTCCTCCTTGCGATAGGGCAGCGCCTCGAGCAGACACGGTTGCGGCCCACCGGCGGGATCGGGGAGGTACAGGGTGGCCGCGAGCTCGATGCCGTCGTCCATCGGGATCGGTACGTCGACGACCCGCACGTCGTCAGCTGTCATCGGCCGCCCACCTCCCGCGGCGGGCCGCCAGATTCGCGACCCTGTCGAGCGGGAGCCCTTCGCGGGCGTGACCGCTATGCCCGTGCATCGTCGGGGCGGCCGCCAGCGCGTTGAGCACCGCCTCTTCGCTCGCCTCGACGACTCCGGCGAAGAGGTCGTCGACGGCCGAGCCGCCCAGCGCGATGCCGTCGAGCCCGGCGCGCCGCGACGTGGCACGGAGTCCGGTGGCCGCGCAGAAGAAGATCTCTCCGCTGCCGTGGTGCGCGGTGGATCCGGTCCGGGCGAGGCCCATGCCGACCCGTCGGGCCATCCGCTCGCACCCCGCACCGTCGAGGGGCGCGTCCGTGAGCACGATGCCGATGCACGACCCGGCCGGCTCCGGTTCGGCGTAGGGGTCGGGCGGCAGCAGCCGGCCCATCGGTATGCCGTCGACGGTGAGGCGGGCGCGCTCGCCGAAGTTGGCGAGCACGAGCACGCCCACCGTGTGGCCGGCCGGCGTGACCCGTGAGGCGTTGCCGATGCCGCCCTTGAAGCCGAGGCAGGCCATGCCGGTGCCGGCACCGACGCTGCCTTCCTCGGGCGCGGTGGGCCGCTCGGCCCGCGCGATCGCCGTACGCCACGCCCCTTCGACATCGGCGCGCTCGACCTGCATCCGGCCGGCGAAGTTGAGGAACGAGTCGTCGCACTCCGCCACCACCGGGATCACGACCTCCTCTCCCACCTCGGGGTACTGCTCCACCATCAGCTCGCAGGCCGCGTCGTAGACGCGTCCGAGCTGCATCGTCGAGGTCAGCAGGATCGGAGTCTCCAGCAGCCGCCACTCGTCCGCGCCGAGGAAGCCGGTGCACTCGCCCGCGCCGTTGAGCACCGCTGCCCCGGCAGGCATCGGGCGGAGGAAGGCGTCGTCGGCCACACAGATCACCGAGACACCGGTCCGGCCCACCCCGCGGCCGTCCGGAGGGGGTGGCTCGTCTCGTACCAGCGTGGTGTGGCCGACACCGACGCCGGCGACGTCGGCGAGCGAGTTGGTGGCGCCGGTCGGCAGCGTGCCGATCGAGACGCCGAGGTCGCGGATCCGAGGCATGAGGCGATCCTGCCCTACCGGGGCCGGGGTGACAGCCAGTGGCTAGGGTCCTCGTCATGACGACGGTGGTCTGGTCGGAGACGACGCGGTTGCATCTGCCCGGTGCCGAGATCTGGGTCGGGGTCAACACCCCCGGCACGGAGTTGCCGGAGCGAGTGGACTGGATCCTCGAGGCACTTCGGACGGCAGGACATCCGCTGGTGACGGCCGCCTCGCACCCCGATACGGCGCTCGAGGCGGTGCACGCGCCGGAGTTCCTCCGCCACCTCGCCACCGTGCACGGCAGCTGGATGGCATCGGAGATCCCCGAGCTGGTGGGGCAGGACAAGGTGGTGCCGTACATGTTCGCCACCGACCGGATGCTCGGTGGACTGCCCGGTCGGGTCCCGCCCGCGGTGCATGCCCGTGCCGGGTGGTACGGCTACGACACGATGACACTCGTCGGGCCAGGCACCTGGGAGGCGGCCCGTGCTGCGGCTGACTGCGCGCTGACCGCGGTGGACCTCGTCGCGGCAGGCGCCCGATCGGCGTACGCCCTGTGCCGCCCGCCCGGGCATCACGTCACGCGCTCGGCGTACGGCGGCTCCTGCTACCTCAACAACGCCGCCATCGCCGCAGCCGCGCTGCGGGACCAGGGCTGTCCGAAGGTCGCCGTCATCGACGTCGACGCCCACCACGGCAACGGCACCGCGGCGATCTTCTACGACCGCGACGACGTCTTCTACGGGTCGGTGCACGTGGACCCCGGCGCCGGCTGGTTCCCGCACGTGGTGGGGTACGCCGACGAGACGGGCGTCGACGCAGGCACCGGTACGACGCTCAACCTGCCGCTCGCTCCAGGCTTGGGGGACCGCGCCTGGTTGGCAGCCGTGCAGCAGCTGGTCGCTGCTGCTGCCGACTTCGGTGCGGCGGCGGTGGTGGTCTCGCTCGGGGTCGATGCCGCGGCCGACGATCCCGAGTCTCCCCTGGAGGTGACCTTGGAGGGATATGCCCGGGCGGGAGCGCTGGTCGCGGAGCTGGGGTTGCCCACGGTGCACGTGCAGGAGGGCGGCTATCACCTGCCGACGCTCGGGCCGCTGGTCGCGGGCTACCTGGACGGCTTCGGCGACTGAGCCGCCCCCGGGCAGCGGGCGAGCCGGAAACGTCAAGAGCCCCGGTGCCAGCAGGCTCCGGGGCTCACATGTGACGGCCGGTCAGATCAGCGGGTGACCTTGCCTGCCTTGAGGCAGGACGTGCAGACGTTGAGGCGCTTCGGGGTGCCGTCGACCTTGGCGCGGACGCGTTGGATGTTGGGGTCGAAGCGGCGCTTGGTGATCTTGCGTGACCACGGCCGGTTGTGGCCGAAGCCGGGCCGCTTGGCGCAGATGTCACAGACGGCAGCCACGGTTTCTCCTGAGGTGTACGGGTGTGAAGTCAATCAAGTGGTCGTCGGGCGCGATCGGCCACGAGCAACCGAACGAGGATAGCCGATCGCCCGCGGGCGGCGCCAATCAGCGCGTTGACTCATCGAGGATGCCCGCGTGTGGTGACCCTCGGGATGGAGCTCACGTTGGCGCTGCGACCTCAGATCACTCTGGCCCAGGTCCGTAGGTACGTCGCGGTGGCCAACTTTAGGCGCGGATCTGTCGATTCCGCTGTCCCGGTTCGACCGATTGGCGCAACACCGCGGGCGCATGCCCGCACCAGACTCGACAGACCAGACGCCGACCCACGCGGGCATCTCGACGTCACTCAACAGGTCCTGGGCCTGACGGAGTCTCACTCGGGGTTTGCGCGGTCAGGCTCCGGGGTAGTGGTGACGAGCCGGTCCGAGGTCCGAGCCGGCTCGTGAAGGGAGCACATCCATGGGTACCGGAGCCATCGTCGGGATCATCGTGGCGGTGATCGTCGTGATCGTGATCATCGGCGCCATCGTGGCAGTCGCGAATCGCCGCTCTCAGGAGCGCAGTCGCGCCCAGGCGGCGGAGCTGCGCGAGGAGGCTTCGGCCGGTGCCAGGGGCGTCCGTCGCCAGCAGGCAACCGCGCAGGAGACCGGCGCCCAGGCAGCGCAGGCGCGGGCGGTGGCTGACGAGAAGGTCGCCGAGGCTGAACGGCTCGAGAGCACCGCGGCCGACCAGCACGCGCGGGCCACGCGAGAGCGCGCCGAGCTGGACGACAAGCTCGCCCGAGCGGACCAGCTCGACCCGAACGCCACCGCGCGTCCCGCCGAAGCCCGGCACCAGACCGAGCACAGCACCCAGCCTCAGCCGGTGGCACAGACCGAGCACGCTGCGCACGACGAGCAGGCCACGCAAGCCAGGCCGTCGACGCACGACGAGCGCACGGCGCACGACGAGCCGGCCACCCGCGTCCAGTCCGCGGCGCGCGACGAGGAGACGACGGAGCACCGGGCTGACCCCGACGGCTCGCACCGCGCCTGATCCGCGCCCGGGCATGATCGGCACCTGATCCGGGGACCGGATCCGGCTGCCGGGCGCTGCCGGGAGCCGTCCCCGCCCGGCGTTAGGGTGAGCGCACCCCGTGACCACCGTCACTGGCGGGCCGACTGCCAGGGAGCCGATCATGACCGATGCCCGCGAGCCTGCGCTGCTCCGGCGCTGGTGCGAGCTGGCGTTGCATGGGCTCGGAGACGCGCGCGAGGAGATCGACGCCCTCAACGTCTACCCGGTGCCGGACGGCGACACCGGGACCAACCTCTACCTCACCTTCGAGGCCGCCCGCGATGCCATGCTGGAGGCCGACCCCAGGTCGCTGAACTCCGCGCTGGCCACCTTCACCCGAGGGGCGTTGCTGGGGGCGCGGGGTAACTCCGGCGTCATCATGTCGCAGCTGCTCCGGGCCGGAGCCGAGCAGCTGTTGCGTGGCGATCCGGGCGATCCCGGCCAGCTGCTCGCCGAGTCGCTGACGCGCGCCGCCGATGCGGCGTACGACGCCGTGGCCACACCGGTCGAGGGCACGATCCTCACCGTCGCCCGGGCAGCCGCCACGGCAGCCACCGAGGCGGTCGACGAGGCTCCGGTCGAGCCGACGGCGCGGATGGGTGCGGTGATGCGCGCCGCGGCCGCGGCCGCCCGCGAGGCGCTGGCGCACACGCCGGAGCAGCTCGAGACGCTGGCCCGGGCCGGCGTGGTCGACGCCGGTGGGCGTGGCCTGTGCGTGGTCCTCGACGCGGCTGAACAGGCGCTCACCGGCCGGCGCCCCGCGGGCAGCCCGCCCTCGCGTCCTGCCGCGCTGCCGATCCCGGTGCACACCGGAGCCGACCTCTCCGCCGACGGGCCGGCGTACGAGGTGATGTTCCTGCTCGACGCCGACGACGACGCGGTGCCGGCGATGCGCGAGCGCCTCGGGCCGCTAGGCGACTCCCTCGTGGTGGTGGGTGGCGACGGACTGTGGAATGTCCATGTGCACGTCGACGACGTGGGCGCCGCGATCGAAGCAGGGATCGGCGCCGGTCGGCCCTACCGCATCCGCGTCACCCACTTCGTCGACCAGGTCGGCCAGGCCACCGCCCGTCGGCCCGGGGTGCGTGGCCTGGTGGCCGTCTCCGCCGGCCGCGGCCTGACCATCCTCTTCGAGGACGCGGGCGCCGTGGTCGTGCCGGCAGGGCCGGGGCGGCGTTGCTCCACCGGTGAGCTGCTCACCGCGATCCGCGCAACGCACGCCGAGGAGGTGGTCGTCTTCCCCAATGACGGCGACACGATCGGCGTGGCCGAGGCGGCAGCGCATGCTGCCCGCGACGAGGGGATCCGGGCGGCGGTGGTGCCGACCCGCGCGCAGGTGCAGGGTCTTGCCGGCATCGCCGTGCACGAGCCAGGGCGCAGCTTCGACGACGACGTCGTCCACATGTCCGCCAGCGCGGGTCACGCGCGTCACGGTGCCGTGACGGTGGCGGCGCGCGACGCGATGACCATGGCCGGCCCGTGCCGGGCCGGGGACAGTCTCGGCGTGGTCGACGGCGACTTCGCCGTGGTCGGCGGGACGCTGGCCGACGTCGCGGTCGACGTCATCGACCGGCTGCTCAGTGGTGGCGGCGAGCTGATCACCCTCGTCCGTGGGGCGGTGGGCGACGAGGCCTTGGTCGAGGGCGTCGTCCAGCACCTGGCCGCCCGCACCGACGTCGAGGTGGTCGTCTATGACGGTGGGCAGGACCGTTACCCGCTGCTGATCGGGGTCGAGTGATGGTCGGCCCAGCGGCCCGGCTGGACCGAGTGCTCGGGCCGGCATCGGCCAAGGCACTGCGCAACGCCTTCGAGTTCGACACGGTGGGCGACCTGCTCGCGCACTATCCGCGCCGACTCGACGACCGAGGTGAGCTCACCGACTTCAGCGGCCTGCAGGTCGGCGAGCACGTCACCGTGCTCGCGAAGACGAAGTCGGTCAAGCAGCATCGCTATCGGGACAGGCGCACCGGCCGGCACGCCTACCGCACCGAGGTCACCGTCACCGACGGCGGCGACCGCCACCTGCTCCTTACGTTCTTCCGGCAGCCCTGGAAGGAGGGTCAGCTCAAGCCCGGCACGATCGCGCTGTTCAGCGGCAAGGTCGACCTCTTCCGCGATCGACGCCAGCTGACCCATCCGACGGTGGACATCCTGGGTCGAGGGGTCGACCTCGACGAGTTCGACGACGAACAGGTGCAGCGCTGGTGGCCGATCTACCCGGCGACCGCCAAGGTCACGTCGAAGAAGCTGATGGACTGCGTCTCCACGGTGCTGGCCGTGCTCGACCCGCTCGATGATCCGCTGCCCGACGACGTACGCCGCCAGCACCGGCTGAGGCCTTATGCCGAGGCGATCCGGCACGTCCACCAGCCCGAGGACCCGGACGACTGGAGGGCCGCCCGCGATCGGCTGCGCTTCGATGAGGCGTTCATCCTGCAGACGGTGCTCGCCCAGCGGCGCCACGTCGAGGCCACCTTGCCCGCGACCTCGCGGCCGGTCCGGGCCGACGGGCTGCGGGCGCGGTTCGACGCCGAGCTCCCCTTCACCCTCACCCGGGGTCAGCGGGAGGTCGGGGCCGAGATCGAGCAGGAGCTCGCGCTGCCCCATCCGATGCATCGGCTGCTCCAGGGCGAGGTCGGATCGGGCAAGACCGTTGTCGCCCTGCGCGCGATGCTGCAGGTGGTCGACGCCGGTGGGCAGACGGCCTTGCTCGCGCCGACGGAGGTGCTGGCCGCTCAGCACCACCGATCCGTGCTGGCCATGCTCGGTCCGATGGCCGAGGCCGGCATGCTCGGCGGGGCCGAGGTGGCCACCCGGGTCCGGCTGCTCACCGGGTCGACCGGAGCCGCCCAGCGCCGCGAGGCGCTGCTCGACGCCGCGTCGGGCGGCGCCGGGATCGTGATCGGCACGCACGCACTCCTCGAGGAGAGCGTGCAGTTCGCCGAGCTCGGCCTGGTCGTGATCGACGAGCAGCACCGGTTCGGCGTCGAGCAGCGCGCGGTGCTCTCGGACAAGGCCGCCGGCTCGCCGCACGTGCTGGTGATGACCGCGACGCCGATCCCTCGGACGGTGGCCATGACGGTGTTCGGGGATCTCGACGTCTCGACGCTGCGGGAGCTGCCCGCCGGGCGGTCCCCGATCCAGACGACGGTGGTGCCGGCCGGCGAGCGTCCGGACTGGCTGGACCGGGTGTGGCAGCGGGTGCGGGAGGAGACCAGCCGGGGCCATCAGGCGTACGTCGTCTGCCCGCGCATCGGCGGCGAGCCCGAGTCGGCGATGCAGGAGGCGCCTCCGGACGCCGAGACCTCGCGTCGACCACCCGTCGCCGTCGCCGACGTGGCTGCCCAGCTCGTCGACGGCCCGTTGTCGGACCTGCGGGTCTTCATGCTGCACGGCCGGTTGCCCCCCGACGAGAAGGACGAGCTGATGCGGCGCTTCGCCGCGGGTGACATCGACGTCCTTGTGGCGACCACCGTCATCGAGGTCGGCGTCGACGTACCGAACGCATCGGTGATGGTCGTCATGGACGCCGAGCGCTTCGGTGTCTCGCAGCTGCACCAGCTGCGCGGGCGGGTCGGCCGGGGCGCGGTGCCAGGGCTGTGCCTGCTGGTGACCGACGCCGAGTCCGGTATGCCGAGCCGCACCCGGCTCGATGCCATCGCGGCCTCGTCCGACGGCTTCGAGCTGTCCCGTCTCGATCTCGAGAATCGCCGTGAGGGGGACGTGCTGGGAGCCACCCAGTCCGGCCGCCGGAGCAGCCTCCGGCTGTTGTCCGTGCTCCGCGACGAGCGGGTCATCGAGGCCGCGCGGGAGGCCGCGCAGCGGGTGGTCGACGCCGATCCGACGCTCGAGACGAACCCGGCGCTGGCAGCGGCGGTCGGGGCGCTGGAGTCCGACGATCAGGCCGACTTCCTGGAGAAGTCGTGACGAGGATCATCGCGGGCGAGGCGAAGGGGAGACGACTGTTGACTCCGGCCGGCACTCGCACCAGGCCCACCGGCGACCGTGTGCGCGAGGCGCTCTTCTCGGCGATCGACGCCCGGCTCGGCACCCTCGCGGGTCGACGGCTCCTCGACGTCTACGCCGGCTCAGGGGCGGTCGGTCTGGAGGCGCGGTCTCGAGGTGCCTCGAGCGTCACGCTCATCGAGCACGACCGGGCCACCGCCCGGCTGATCGTGCGCAACGCCAAGACGCTGGGGCTGGATCGCGTGCGGGTGCTGACCGGTCGGGCCGAGCTGCTGGCGCAGTCGGCGCCGGCCGAGGGCGGCTTCGACGTGGTGTTCCTCGATCCGCCCTACGACGTACCCGCCTCCGATCTGGTGCTCGTGCTCGAGCGGCTGCACGGGTCGGGATGGCTCGCCGACAGCGGGCTGGTGATCGTGGAGCGCCGTAGCCGGGGCGGTGCCTGGGAGTGGCCGGAGCCGTTCGAGGCGGTGTCGTCACGGCGGTACGGCGAGACGACGCTTTGGTACGGTCGGCTCGCTCCGTCTGTCGGATGACCAGGGAGGAAGCGCCGTGCAGCGTGTCGTGTGTCCCGGCTCCTTCGACCCGATGACCAACGGTCACCTCGACGTCATCGGGCGGGCCGCCGGGCTGTTCGACGAGGTTATCGTCGCCGTGCTCCTCAACCGGAGCAAGCAGAGCCTGTTCAGCATCGACGAGCGGCTGGCCATGCTGACCGCCGCCGTGGCGCCTCACGACAACGTGTCGGTGGCGTCGTTCGACGGTCTGCTCGTCGACTTCTGTACGGCGCACGACGTCAGGGCCATCGTCAAGGGGTTGCGCGCCGTCAGCGACTTCGACTTCGAGCTGCAGATGGCCCAGATGAACCGGTCGCTGACGCAGGTGGAGACCGTGTGGATCCCCACCAGCCCGGAGTGGTCGTTCGTCGCGTCGAGCCTGGTCAAGGACATCGCCAGATTTGGCGGTGACGTGTCCGGCCTCGTACCGTCACACGTCCAGAAGCTGCTCATGGAGCGGATGGCGGACTAGCCGGTCGGGGGTACGGCGGAGGAAGGCAACGGAGTGGACATCCAGCAACTCGTCGGACAGCTGCGCAGTGCGATCGAAGAAGCCCGCTCGATGCCGATGTCGTCCTCGGCGGTGATCAACCGTGCGGAGGTCCTCGAGCTCCTGGACCGGCTCCAGGCCGCACTGCCGGAGGCGTTCAAGGAGCAGAACCTGGTCATGACCGACCGGGATGCAGTCGTGACGCGAGGCCGCGAAGAGGCAGAGCGCATCGTCGTCGAAGCGCGTAACGAGCGTGACCGGCTGGTGTCCGACACCGAGGTCTACCGCATCGCGCGCCGACAGGCCGACGAGCTGGTCGAGGAGGCCAGGCGGGAGACTGCCGCGCTGCGCCGGGAGTCCGACGAGTACGTCGACGGGCGGCTCGCGAATCTCGAGATCACGCTCAACCGCACGCTCGAGGCGGTGACGCGCGGTCGGGATCGGCTGCACGACCGATCCGAGCTGTCCCGGCTGGACAGCGTCGAGCACGACGCCAGCCCGTTCTTCGCCGACGACGACCGGTGACGACCGGCCGCCCACTCCGGACGCGATTTGAGGGCGGCCTGCACGAGCGGTTACTCTGAGGGGCCGTTTCACGTAGACGGTGATCTGTCGTGCCCGTCGATCGAAGGTTCCTGCGATGCGACTCGACCCGCGTTCGCCGCTCGTGCTCAACACCCATGAGCTCGGCCGACGTCCCGGGTCGATGCGCACCCAGGAGTCCTCGGTGCCGGCGCCGGCGGATCTCGGTGTCGAAATGCTTGGTGTCCCCGAAGGATCTCCGGTCCAGCTGCAGTTCCGGCTGGAGGCGGTCATGGAGGGGGTGCTCGTGACGGGTGAGGCGCGCACGAAGGTTGCCGGGGAGTGCGCCCGGTGCCTGGAGCCCTTCGAGGACGTCCTCGAGGTCACTTTCCAGGAGCTGTACGTCTACCCCGAGAGCGAGGCCGAGGAGGACGAGGCCAGCCGGCTCGTCGAGGAGCACCTCGACCTCGAGCCGGTGCTACGGGACGCCGTGGTGCTCGCGCTGCCGTTCCAGCCCGTGTGCTCGGCCGGCTGCCCGGGCCTGTGCCCGGACTGCGGTGTCAGGCTCGCCGACGATCCCGGGCACACGCACGAGGAGGAGGTCGACCCCCGATGGGCGGCCCTCTCGGGATTGAAGACCAAGAATGCCGGTGGCGATGCCGGTCAAGACGAGGAGTAGATCGTGGCTGTTCCGAAGCGGAAGATGTCGCGCAGCAACACGCGCCACCGCCGTTCGCAGTGGAAGGCTGCCGTCCCCTCGCTCGTGACGTGCGCCAACCCGGCGTGCCAGGCCAAGCACCTGCCGCACCGCGCGTGCCCCGAGTGTGGGCAGTACGGCGCGAGGTCCGACCGTCGTCAGGTCCTCTGACCCGCCGACGTGGAAGAGGCTGCACTGCGCTCGTCACGTGACGAGCTGTGCGCCCAGCTCGGCGTACCCGCTTTGGATCCCGGGCTGCTGAATCGCGCCCTGACACACCGCTCGTACGCGTACGAGCACGGCGGGCTGCCGACCAACGAGCGGCTGGAGTTCCTCGGTGACTCGGTGCTCGGCGTCGTCGTGACCGACGCGCTCTACCGCGCGCACCCCGACCTGTCGGAGGGGCGGCTGGCCAAGCTGCGCGCAGCCGTCGTCAACGCCCGGGCGCTGGCTGAGGTGGCCCGGACCCTCGGCCTCGGCGACCACCTGATGCTGGGCCGCGGCGAGGAGACGACCGGTGGCAGGGACAAGTCCTCCATCCTGTCCGACGCAGTGGAGGCGCTCATCGGTGCGGTCTATCTCGACCAGGGGTTCGTCGTGGCCGGCGAGGTCGTGCACCGGCTCTTCGACCCGCTGATGACGGCGGCCGCGGACCTCGGGGCTGGCCTCGACTGGAAGACCAGCCTGCAGGAGATGTCGGCCGACCTGGGTCTCGGCGTTCCTGAGTACCTCATCGAGGAGAGCGGCCCCGACCACCAGAAGACGTTCCTCGCCCAGGTGCGGGTGGGCACCAGTGTCTACGGGCAGGGCTCCGGGCGCTCCAAGAAGGAAGCCGAGCAGCAGTGCGCCGAGACCGCGTGGCGGACCATCCGCGAGGAACACCCCGAGGCGGTTCCGCGCCACCCCGACGACCAGCTCACCTGATCGGGGTCACGTGCCCGAGCTGCCCGAGGTCGAGGTGGTCCGTCGCGGTCTGGAGACCCACGCGGTCGGTCGTGAGATCGAGCGGGTCCGGGTGCTGCACGCGCGGCCGGTCCGTCGCCATCTGCCCGGGGCGGCCGACTTCGAGGAGCGGGTAAGCGGTCGTCGGATCGACGCGGTACGTCGTCGGGGCAAGTACTTCTGGCTGGCGCTGGACGCAGACGACGCGGTGCTCGGCCATCTCGGGATGAGCGGCCAGATGCTGGTGCGCCCTCGCGATGCCGCGGCCGAGCGTCATCTGCGGGTCGTCTTCGAGCTCTCGGGTGACCGCGACATCCGGTTCGTCGACCAGCGGATGTTCGGGGGGCTGCTGTTCTCCGAGGGAGGTGCCGACCTGCCGGCCGAGATCGCCCACATCGCACGGGACCCGATCGACCCGCTCTTCGACGAAGCTGGCTTCGCCACGGCCGTGCGCCGACGACGTACCGGGGTCAAGCGAGCCCTGCTGGACCAGAACCTGATCTCCGGGGTGGGCAACATCTACGCCGACGAGGCGCTGTGGGCGGCTCGGCTGCACTACGCGCGGGCCACCGACACGCTGCGGCGGCCCGACCTCGCCCGGCTGCTCGCCGAGGTGCGCGCGGTCATGATGCGGGCCCTGACCGAAGGGGGTACGTCGTTCGACGCGCTCTACGTCAACGTCAACGGCGAGTCCGGTTACTTCGACCGCTCGCTGGCCGCCTACGGACGCGAGGGCGAGCCGTGTCCGCGGTGTGGCACCGCGATCCGCCGCGACGCCTTCATGAACCGGTCGTCGTACACCTGCCCGCGATGTCAGCCGCGGCCGCGCCGTGGGCGTTGGTGACGGGCTGCTTCGGCGGCGACCGCGGCGGGCACCCGTCCAGACGCGTCGACCGGCGTCCAGGCCTCGGTGCGGACCCACTCCGAGCCGCAGCACCGGCACGCGAAGACGGCCTGATCGGGTTCCTGCATCCCCCGCCACACCTCGCCGGTCGCCTGCCAGGCGCACACCGACTGGCAGGGCCAGGCGGCCACCGCTCGCGGGTGGGGGGAACTGTCAGACATAGCCCCATTGTCACCGACGCCCCGGTGTTGACCACGACCGGATCGAGTGACACTCTGGAGTGAGCAGCAGCACCGTCGCGTGGGCTCGGCCCTCTCGCCAGTTGGCGAGTCGAGTGGTTCCCGGTCGGTGCCGCCACCCTCAGCAAATTCAAAGGATGCGCTTTCATGGCCAAGGCTCTTGTGGGCTTCATCGGCGGCGACCCTCGTCTTCTCGACGACAACAAACGACTGCGGCGTCGCGTCGCGGAGCTCGAGGCCTTGGTGCTCCGGCTCCAGGCGGAGAACGACGCCCTGGCGGCGCACGCCCAGCGCGGCGACCTCCTCACGGTCCCGGACCACATCGACGATCACGCGGTCGCCGGCGCCTGAGTAGGCCCCTGGGACCGGCGGCGACGGTCGGGCGCTTCGCCATGCCCGGGGTGTGGTGGTAAACGGAATCACCCGGCCGCGTCGGTAGGCTTCGCGGTGGCCTTCCCCACCGCCACGCGCCTGCTCGCCCGGATACCTGGGCACGAGGCGTCCGAAGGAGCATCACGCGTGTACCTCAAGAGCCTCACGCTCCGCGGCTTCAAGTCCTTCGCCTCCTCCACCAGCCTCAGCTTCGAGCCTGGCATCACCTGCATCGTCGGGCCGAACGGCTCGGGCAAGTCCAACGTCGTCGACGCGCTGGCCTGGGTGATGGGGGAGCAGGGGGCCAAGTCCCTGCGCGGGGGCAAGATGGAGGACGTCATCTTCGCGGGTACGTCGGGCCGGCCCCCGCTCGGCCGTGCCGAGGTAGTGCTCACGATCGACAACGCAGACGGGGCGCTGCCGATCGACTACGCCGAGGTCACGATCTCCCGGACGATGTTTCGCAACGGCGGCTCGGAGTACGCCATCAACGGCCAGACCTGCCGGCTCCTCGACGTCCAGGAGCTGCTGAGCGACTCCGGCATCGGCCGGGAGATGCACGTCATCGTCGGACAGGGGCAGCTCGACACCATCCTGCACGCCTCCCCCGAGGAGCGCCGAGGGTTCGTCGAAGAGGCGGCCGGCGTGCTCAAGCACCGCAAGCGCAAGGAGAAGGCGCTTCGCAAGCTCGACGCGACCGAGGGCAACCTCACCCGGCTGTCCGACCTGCTCAGCGAGATCCGACGGCAGCTCAAGCCGCTGGGGCGTCAGGCCGAGGTCGCCCGCCGCGCTTCGGCGGTGCAGATGGAGGTGCGCGACGCGCGTGCCCGACTGCTCGCCGACGACGTCGTCCGGGTGTCCGAGGCGCTGGCGAAGGAGCTCGCCGACGAGGCCGAGCTCACGTCGCGCCGGGCTCAGGTCGACGGCGCCCTGACCGAGGCGCGCGGGTCCGAGGCGGCTCTCGAGGAGACGCTGCGCACCGCCGCACCGCTGCTGACCGCCGCGCAGGAGACGTGGTTCGGGCTCTCGGGTCTGCGCGAGCGGCTGCGGGGCACCGCCGGTCTAGCCGCCGAGAGGCTGCGGCATGCCACCGACGAGTCCGGCGACGACCGGCCGGGACGTGACCCCGACGAGCTGGAGGCCGAGGCCGCCGAGATCCGCCGGCACGAGGACTCGATGCGCGCCGAGGTCGAGGGGCTGCAGGCGCAGCTCGACGTCGCCGTACGACGCAAGCAGCAGAGCGAGCTGGCGCACGCTGCGGAGGAGCGCCGGGTCGCCGGCCTGGTCCGCGCGGCGGCAGACCGGCGCGAAGGCCTCGCCAGGCTCGCGGGGCAGGTCAACACGCTCCGGAGCCGGGCCGCCGCGGCCGAGGAGGAGGTGGGTCGGCTCACGAGCGCACGCGACGAGGCCACCGCCCGGGCCGAGCGGGCGCGACGCGACTTCACCGCCCTGGAGACACGCATCGCGGGGCTGGATGCTGGCGAGAGTGGGCTCGACGCGGAGTACGAAGCCGCCGCGGCCGCCCTGGGTGACATCGAGGATCGCCTGGGCAAGCTCCGAGACGAGGAGCAGCAGGCCGAGCGTGCCCGCGTCGCGATCGCCGCCCGCAAGGAAGCGCTGGAGACCGGGCTCAACCGAAAGGACGGCGCCGGGGCGCTGCTGGCCGCCACCGAGCCGGTCTCCGGTCTGCTCGGGTCCGTGGCCGCGCTGGTCTCGGTCCGGCACGGCTACGAGACGGCGGTCGCCGCCGCGCTCGGCACGGCCGCTGACGCCGTCGCGGTCGGCGATGTCGACGCTGCCGTCGGCGCGATCACGCACCTGAAGCAGGCAGACTTGGGCCGCTCCGGTTTCGTGCTCGGTGGAGGTGACGTCGACGACCGGCGCTGGCCGGGTCTGCCGACCGGCGCGGCGTACGCCGTCGACGTGGTCGAGGCCCCCGACGCCCTTCGAGCGGCCTTGCAGCGGCTGCTGTTCAAGACGGTGGTCGTCGACGACCTCGCTGCCGCCCGCGCTCTCGTCTCAGACCTTCCTGACCTGGTCGCAGTGACCCGCGCGGGAGACGTGCTCGGAACCCATGTCGCGGCAGGTGGGTCGAGCTCGCAGCCGAGCCTGATCGAGGTGCAGTGCGCGGTCGACGACGCAGCGGACGCGCTGGCCGAGGCCACTGCCGACACGGAGCGGC
Organism: uncultured Actinomycetota bacterium; assembly: GCA_963830495.1. Classification (GTDB taxonomy): domain Bacteria; phylum Actinomycetota; class Actinomycetes; order Propionibacteriales; family Nocardioidaceae; genus CAWHMS01. The sequence continues at coordinate 1,255,903 of CAWHMS010000002.1, forward strand.
TCCGCTTCGAGCTCAGCGCGCTCGAGGCCGAGCGCCAGGAGGTGCAGGGGCGGGTCAACGTGGCGCTGGCGAAGCTGCACGAGTCGGACGCCGCCATGGCCGCCGTCGCCGAGGAGCTCGGGCAGCTCGGATCCGCGGCCCGAGCGGCCAAGGCGGAGGCCGAACGGATCGCCGGCGCGATCGCAGCGGCCGAGACCGCGCGCGACGACAACGTCTGCGGCCTCGCGGACCTGGAGCAGCGACTCGCCTCGGCTCGGGAGGCTCCCGACGAGGAACCGGACACGTCCGAGCGAGCCCGGCTGGCCGACGAGGCACGGTCGGCCCGGCAGGGCGAGATGGACTCCCGGCTCGCCCTGCGGACCGCCGAGGAGCGGACCCGGGCCTTGCACGGACGTGCCGACAGCCTCGTGTCCGCCGCCGCGCAGGAGCGGGAGGCGCGGGCGCGGGCGCAGGTGCGTCGCGAGCGGCGGCGACGCGAGGCTGCCACCGCCGAGGCGGTCGGGACGGCATCGGAGGTCGTGCTGGCCCGGCTGGAACGGTCGCTGGACGACGCCGTACGTCGCCGGACTGAGGTCGAGGCCGCACGTGCCGACACGGAGCAGCAGCTGGCAGCAGCACGCGGGCGGCTGAGGCAGCTCGAGGCCGAGCTCGCCACCCTGACCGACACCGTGCACCGCGACGAGATGCTGCGCACTGAGCAGCGGCTGCGGAAGGAGCAGCTCGAGCAGCGCGCGCGAGACGGCCTGGGCCTGGATCTGGAATCCCTGGTGGCCGACTACGGCCCGGACCAGCTCGTGCCGCCCAGGGTGGCGACCGCCGACGACGGGCCGGCGGCCGAACCCGTGCCCTTCGTGCGGGAGGAGCAGCAGAAGCGGCTCCGCTCCGCAGAACGCGCCCTCGCCGAGCTGGGCAGGGTCAATCCGCTCGCTCTGGAGGAGTTCTCGGCGCTCGAGGAGCGACACAAGTTCCTGACTGAGCAGCTCGAAGACCTCCGGAGGACACGCCGCGACCTGCTCGACATCGTCAGAGAGGTCGACGACCGGGTGCAGCAGGTGTTCACCGCCGCCTACACCGACGTCGCCCGGGAGTTCGAGGCCGTCTTCGCCCGGCTCTTCCCCGGCGGTGAGGGCAGGCTCGTCCTGACCGAGCCCACCGACATGCTCGGCACCGGCATCGACGTGGAGGCGCGCCCTGCCGGCAAGAAGGTCAAGCGCCTCTCGCTGCTCTCCGGCGGCGAACGCTCCCTGGTGGCTGTGGCATTCCTCGTGGCCCTGTTCAAGGCGAGACCCTCGCCGTTCTACATCCTCGACGAGGTCGAGGCCGCCCTCGACGACATCAACCTCGGACGGCTGCTGGAGATCTACGAAGAGCTGCGCGAGAGCTCGCAGCTTCTCGTCATCACGCACCAGAAGCGCACGATGGAGGTCGGTGACGCGCTGTACGGCGTCTCGATGCGTGGCGACGGAGTCTCTGCGCTCATCAGCCAGCGGCTGCGCGAACCCGAACCTGCCTGACGGCTCCGACCGCGGGCCTGGCACCATGGGTGGTCCGACCTCACGTAACACGGAAGACGCACCCCCCATGCTGCTCATCACTGTCGCCCTGCTGATCGTGCTCGCCCTCGCCGGACTCGTCACGGCGTACGTCGCCTTTCCGCACCGCGGCGAGTCGATCCCCCACGCCGAGTGGCTCTCCAATGCCATGGTGAGGTCCGACCAGGCGATCAGCGCGCGGCTCACGCTCCTCGAGGAGCACGTCGGCGAGCACCGGGAAGCACGTCACCGCTCCTGACCGCCCAGGCGGCATCGCACCCTCCGGCTGTCACCAGCGTGCCGGGGCTTGAAAGAATGGCCCACCGTGCCTGAGTATCTCGTTCTCGTCATCGTCCTCGCGGTCGCTCTCGTGGCGGCGCTGGTCGGCCTGGTCGCGACCCGGTCGCGGCGGCGTACGTCGACCGACGCCGCTCCACCGGCCGGCTCCACCGCCACCACCGAGCCGGGCGTCGGGGACGACGCGGAGACGCCACGGGACACCCCGACGCGCACGGTCGAGGACACCCGGCTGCCCGAGCACGAGACCGACCTGGCCGAGCCGATCGTCATCCCGGAGGTCGAGCGGCCCGACCCTGTCGCCGGCCGGTTGCAGCGCCTCCGGGCCAGACTGTCCAGATCGCAGTCGGCCATGGGCCGGAGTCTGGTGGCGTTGATGTCGCGCGATCGGCTCGACGACGAGACGTGGGACGAGATCGAGGACACGCTGCTCAGCGCCGACGTCGGTGTGGCCCCGACCCAGGACCTGGTGCTGCGGCTCCGGGACCGGGTCCGGGTCGAGTCGGTCGGACCCGAGCAGGCCCCGGCACTGCTGCGCGAGGAACTGATCGCGCTCGTCGACCCCACCTTCGACCGGAGCCTGCACGCCGACCGCACCGGCGGCAAGCCCGGCGTCGTCCTGGTCGTGGGCGTGAACGGTGTCGGCAAGACCACGACCGTGGGCAAGCTCGCTCGGGTGCTGGTGGCGCAGGACAAGGACGTGCTGCTGGCGGCCGCCGACACGTTCCGCGCCGCCGCCGCCGATCAGCTCACGACCTGGGGCGAGCGGGTCGGCGTACCCACCGTCCGGGGTCCGGAGGGCTCGGACCCGGCCAGCGTCGCCTTTGAGGCGGTCCGGGCCGGGGTGGAGCAGGAGGTCGACACGGTGCTGATCGACACTGCCGGGCGACTGCACACCAAGACCGGCCTGATGGACGAGCTCGGCAAGGTCAAGCGGGTCGTCGAGAAGCAGGCCGAGGTCGACGAGGTGCTGCTCGTCATCGACGCGACCACGGGGCAGAACGGGCTGACCCAGGCGCGGATCTTCGCCGAGGTCGTCGACGTCACGGGCATCGTGCTGACCAAGCTCGACGGCACGGCCAAGGGCGGGATCGTCATCCAGGTGCAGCGCGAGCTGGGTGTCCCGGTCAAGCTGATCGGGCTCGGCGAGGGAGCCGACGACCTCGCACCCTTCGAGCCGGCAGCCTTCGTGGACGCGCTGCTCGGCTCCTAGCCACGGCTCCAGCGCGGGTCACGTCCGGCCAGCCCCAGCACCCTGTCCAGCAATGGGGCGCCGTCCGGTACGGGCACCACGGGCCCGAAGAGCCCCTGCCGAGCCTGCTGCTCAGCCGGCATCGACATGGCTGTGGTGAAACCGTGCACGGCCTCCAGCGACGCCAGGTCCACGCCGAAGTCCTGGCCGCTCGCCACCGCGACATCCCAGCCGTGGAGCACGAGCTCGTCCAGCGCCACCAGCCCAGCGGCGTCACCAGGGAGGTCGACTCCGCCGGCTGCGGTCATCCCGCTCCAGGCGGCGGGCTCCTTCCAGGCCTGCGCCAACGCGTCCAGCCGGCTTGCGGTCGTGGTCCGCCAGTCAGGCTCGAGCCGCTGCGCCGCACCGGACGGTCCCTGTGCCGACAGAGCGGTCCGGGGATCCTTGGCCGCTGCCCAGGTGAACGCCAGCGACAGTCCCCCGACGTGGTCGACGAGATCGCCCAGTCGGTAGTCCGGGCACGGAGTCGAGGCATCCAGCTGCTCGTCGGAGATGCCGTGCAGCAGTCGGGCCATCTCACCTGCTGCCGGTGCGAGGTCGAGCATCACCGTCATGTCATCGCCTTTCGGTCATCGCGCAGGACACGTCGTCGTGCCCCTCAACCCAGATTTGACCGAACCGCACGGTGAAACTCATCGGTGCAGCAGACGCCTCGTCACTCCGGCGGTCGCATCGCCCAGCGGATGGTCCGGGTCATACCATGACCTGCTGCCCGCACGACGGTGCGCTCGAGCAGCGGCAAGTGCGGCAGTCCGAGAGGCTCGCGCGCGTACGCCGGCAGCAGTGCCACGGCTGCCCCGGCCAGCAGCGCGTACGGCGGCCGCGCCGCCCACGGCAGTGGAGGATCCAGCAGCAGGAATCGGGCCGCCGCTCGGGCCTCGTCCGTGCCCTCCAGCTCCGGCTCGAACGCGCGCAGCTGCCGCTCGAGTTCGGCCGTCGACTCCGGAGGGTCGGTCACGCCGAGTCGCCGGGCCACGACGGCGGTGTCGGCGACGTACCCGTCGCGGTCGAGAGGAGCCAGTCCACGAGCCCCGTAGGCGTCGTGGGCACGCAGGAAGCTGTCGGTCTCGGCGAGGTGCACCCAGCGCAGCAGGTGCGGGTCCGACGCGGCGTACGGCCGGCCGTCGGGGGCGTGACCCCGGACCCGCTCGTGGATCTCGTTGATCCGCGCCACCATCGCTTCAGCGTCGTCGGCGACCCCGAAGGTCGTGACTGCGAGGAAGTAGCTGGTGCGCGAGAGACGGCCCCAGGGGTCGCCGCGGTAGCCCGAGTGACCGGCCACCCCCGCCATCGCCAGCGGGTGGAGCGACTGCAGCAGGAGGGCGCGGATGCCGCCGACGAACATCGACGCGTCTCCGTGCACGGCTCGGATGGGCCGGTCTGGCGCGAACCAGCGCGGCCCGGGTGTGTCGTGGATGCGGCGGCGACGCGCCGGCCCCTCCTCCCCGGCGACACGCTCGAAGAGCAGGTGCCCCAGTCGGTCGCGCGCCGTACCGACGACACGCACGGGGTTGACCAGCAGGCTCATCGGTCAGAAGCTCCGGGCGCTGCCGTCGGCGAGGTCGTGGACCTCGAGGTCGTCGCCGCCGAACGCCTGGGTGTGCATCAGGTACATCGCTCGCCCCGCAGGGCTGAGCAGTCCGTCGTGGATCGGCACCACATCCGCGGGCCCGAGCCTCCGCACGAAGTCGAGCGTGTCGCGGACCGCGCACCAGGGCGCGTTGACGGGCAGCGCCAGCACGTCCACCGGACCCGGCTCGGCGTCGTACGCGTCGCCCGGATGGAAGAACCGCGGCTCACCCGGCGAGCGCACCAGCACGCCGAGGTTGCCGACCTGGCTCATCCCGGCATGGTTGAAGGCGTGCTTCTCGCCGTGCATCTCCAGCACCGCGTCCGCGGCGCTGATCGTCTGCCCCGGTGACAGCGGTTCGGGGCGCAGCTCGCCCGACGACTCCGCCGCGATGGACGCCGCCGTCTCTCCCTCGGCCACCACTCGAGCGTCCGGGCTCGCGGCGAGCACGATCCTGAGCTGGTCGAGGTCGGCGTGGTCGGGGTGCTGGTGCGTCATGACGACCAGGTCGACTCCCTCGGCTTGCTGCAGCCGGCTGCTGAGGTTGCCCGGGTCGAGCAGGATCCGCGCGCCACCGGTCTCCACGAGCAGGCAGGAGTGTCCGTGGTGCGTGATGCGCATGCAGCCAACCTACGTCGCGCCCACACCACACCACAGCGGGCCGCTGCCGACAGTCGACCTGAGGCCGTGGAGCCGCCTCTACGATGTCGAGAGACGGAAGGGGTGACGCGGATGAGTCTGCCGCTGTACTGGCAGGACCAGACCACGATGCGGTGGAACGCGACGGTGCTCGCGTCGGCGCCCGACGGCATCGTGCTGGACGCGTCGGCCTTCTATCCCGGTGGCGGTGGGCAGCCGGCCGACATCGGGCTGCTGGAGTGGGGCGGGGTCTTCACCCGGGTCGAAGGGGTGGACAGCGCGGGTGCCCTGGTGCCCGCCGAAGGCGACCCGCTGCCCCCGGCAGGGACCCAGGTAGAGGCCCGGCTGGACGACGTACGGCGTCGGCAGCTGATGCGCACGCACTCGGCGTTGCACGTGGTCTGCGGGGTGGTGTTCCGCGACTTCCAGGCGCTGGTGACCGGATCGAACATGGAGCCGCTGACCGGGCGGATGGACTTCAACCTCGCCGCGGTCCCCGCGGGCTTCAAGGGCGACCTCGAACGGCTCGTCAACGAGGAGATCGCGCTCGATCGGGCGATCACGGCGCGGATCGTGAGCCGGGAGGAGGCCCTCGCCGACAGCGATGTGATGCGGACGGCACAGGACCTCATCCCAGCCGAGGTGGAGCAGGTCCGGATCATCGACATCGCCGGACTGGACGCCCAGGCAGACGCCGGCACCCACGTCGCCTCGACCCGGCAGATCGGTGAGGTCCGGATCGCCAAGGTCGAGAACAAGGGCAAGGGCTTCCGGCGGGTGCGCGTCGCCCTGCCGCAGCCGGAGCCTCACCACGCCCATGGCTGAAGCTTTTCCGCATCCCGCGAAGATCTTCAGCCACAGCGGTAGGAGCCACGAGATGGACGAGCAACCAGAGGCCGAGGCAGCCGAAGAAATCCGCCAGATCGTTTCATCCGCAGTCTGGCCCGAGCCGCGCACAACCGTCATCCCGCGTACGGCGGACGAGCAGGCCACCCTGACGGCATACCTCGACCACTACCGCGAGACCTTCGCCCTGAAGTGTGCCGGCGTGCCACCCCACCGCCTGTCCGAACGCAGCTCTCCGCCGTCGACCATGAGCCTGCACGGGCTGATCCGGCATCTCGCCGGAGTCGAGCGTTGGTGGTTCGCCATCAACTTCGCCGGCGACGACCTGCCGATGCTCCACTACTCCGACGACGACCCCGACCAGGACTTCGAGGACCTCGCCGGCGACCCCGGCGCCGCTCTCGAGGTGTGGCACACCGAGTGCGAGCGGTCGCGGCGGATCGTCGCAGCCGCGGGATCCCTCGACCAGGTTGGCGCTGTCGAACGGGGCGGCGCCTTCACCTTGCGGTGGCTGCTGCTCCACATGATCGCCGAGTACGCCCAGCACGACGGCCACGCCGACCTGCTGCGCGAGGGCATCGACGGCGCTGTCGGCGCGTAGGCGGCGGGACTGGTGGCCCGTTGCCAGGCGTGGCATGGCCCTCATTGCGCGGAGAATTCACGTCGCTGTAACACAGTCGCGGTAGTCGTCACAGACACGAAACGTCCCGGCTCATCGATCGAAACGGCAACGGCCCAGGCTGGTCGCACCAAGCCGGTCATCGCATCGACATCGGCGTCGGAGGACAGACCGGTCCGTCGCAACCTTCCTTGGAGGTTCCATGGACACCGGCCACGCAGCATGGGTCCTGGCATCGGCCTCGCTCGTGCTCCTGATGACGCCCGGTCTGGCGTTCTTCTACGGGGGGATGACGCGTTCGGGGTCAGTGCTGAACATGATGATGATGTCGTTCGGGGCGATCGGCGTCGTCAGCGTCGTCTACATCCTGTGGGGCTGGTCGATGTCCTACGGCTCGCAGGACATCGCCGGACTCTTCGCCGATCCGTTCGAGCTCTTCGGGCTCGACGGCATCGACCCCGGGTCGTACATCTTCGTGGCCTTCCAGCTGACGTTCGCCGTCATCACCGCTGCCCTCATCAGCGGCGCGATCGCCGACCGCGCGAAGTACTCGACCTGGCTGGTCTTCACGGGGCTCTGGGTCACGCTGTCGTACTTCCCGCTGGCGCACATGGTGTGGGGCGGCGGTTTCCTCAGCGGGCTCGACCCCGACGGTGTCGCCGCGCGCCTGTTCGGCACCATCGGGCAGGGCGCGGACCAGGTCGCAGCGGTGTCGCCGATCGACTACGCCGGCGGCACTGTCGTGCACATCAACGCCGGCGTCGCCGGGCTCGTGCTCGCGCTGATCCTCGGCGTACGGCGTGGCTTCGGGAAGGAGCCGATGCGCCCGCACAACCTGCCCTTCACGATGCTCGGTGCCGGCCTGCTGTGGTTCGGCTGGTTCGGCTTCAACGTCGGTTCGTTCGTGCCGGTCGAAGAAGTCGGCACGGAGGGCTTCGCCGCCAACTTCGTCAACGAGACCGGACTTGTCTGGGTGAACACCATGGCCGCCACGGCAGCTGCGATGCTCGGCTGGTTGCTGGTGGAGAAGCTCCGCGACGGCAAGGCCACCAGCCTCGGGGCCGCCTCCGGGGTTGTTGCCGGTCTGGTCGCCGTGACTCCAGCGTGCGGCGCACTGAGCCCGGTCGGCGCACTCATCCTGGGTGTGGTCGCGGGCGCCCTGTGTGCGCTGGCGGTCGGCCTGAAGTACCGGTTCGGGTACGACGACTCCCTCGACGTCGTGGGTGTGCACCTCGTGGGTGGTCTGGTGGGCACCATCGGCATCGGCTTCCTGGCCACCAGCACCGGACTCTTGTACGGCGGTGGACCTGACCAGCTCGTGGTGCAGGCAGCCATCGCGCTCGTCGCCATGGTCTGGTCCGGGGTCGCCACCATCGCGATCGGGCTGCTGCTCAAGGCGGTCATGGGCTGGCGTGTCGACGAGGAGACAGAGGTCCACGGCATCGACCTCGCCGAGCACGGTGAGCGCGCCTACGACTTCGCGCCGGCATCCTTCGCCGGCACCCGGACCACGGCTGCGGCTGCCGCCGAACCGATCGACGCACCGATCAAGGAGAAGGTGGAGGCATGAAGCTCATCACCGCGGTGATCAAGCCGCACAAGCTCGAGGACGTGCGAGCGGCTCTAGAGGCCTTCGGCGTCACCGGCATGACCGTCACGGAGGCGAGCGGCTACGGCCGCCAGAAGGGGCACACCGAGGTATATCGAGGAGCCGAGTACGACATCCTGCTCGTGCCCAAGGTGCGACTCGAGGTGGTGGTCGACTCCGACGATGTGGACGACATCGTCGAGGTGGTCGTCAAGAGTGCACAGACCGGCCGCATCGGGGACGGCAAGGTCTGGGTCTCTGCCCTCGACACGGTCGTGCGGGTGCGCACCGGTGATCGGGACTCCGACGCCGTCTGACGGTGCGCGGCCCTACTCGGAACGGCGTCGCGATCGCGCTGCCGCCGCTGATGCGAGGCTGCACTCGCTGTGGCACCAGGCCGCTGCTGACCTGGACGTGCCGACAGCGGGTGCAGCCCTCGTCGCGGTCGGCAGCCTGGGCCGCGGTGAGCTCTCCCCGGCCAGCGACCTCGACGTCGTGCTGCTGGCGGACGACAGGTTCGATGAGGAGCTGCTCTGCACGCTGGCCGAGCGGCTCTGGTACCCGCTATGGGACGCGAACGTGGCCGTCGACCACGCCGTCCGGACCGTCAGCGAGCTGCGGCTGGCCGCAGCGGACGACGTACGGGTGGCTCTCGGAGCACTCGACCTCCGGCATGTGGCCGGCGATGCCATGTTGACGGTCGGGGCGAGAGCCACCGTGCTCGCAGACTGGCGTCGAACGGCGAAGCGACGGCTGCCCGAGCTGGTCGAAGCCAGCAGAGACCGCTGGCGGCGGGTGGGAGACCTGGCACATGCCACCACTCCTGACCTGAAGGAGGCGCACGGCGGTCTGCGCGACGTGACGATGCTGCGGGGGATGCTGAGCAGCTGGCTCGTCGACGTACCGGCCGGTGAGCTGCGCAGGCTGGAGTGCGACCTGCTGATGATCCGCGACGCACTTCACGAGACCACCGGCCGCCGCGGGGAACGGATGGTGCCGGAGTATGCCGTCGAGGTGGCGGAGCGGGTCGGCATCGGTGGGGCCGAGGCGCTGCGTTCGATGCTGGTGACCATCGGTCGAGCCGTCGGGCATCTGGCGACCGTGGCAAGCCGCAACGTGGACTGGCTGTTGACGCCGCGCGTCGGCCCCGGCCCGCGCCGACCGCGGCTGGAGCCGTTGGCGCCGGGTGTCGCAGCCCATCGGGGCGAGGTCGTGCTCACCGGCTCTCCGGAGCTGCAGGCCGACCCGCTGTCGGCGTTGCGGATCGCAGCGATTGCCACGACGCACGACCTGGTGCTCACCGACGTCGTTGCAGCGCGGCTGGGACGCGCGTCCGCGCCGATGCCGGTGCCATGGCCAGCCGAGGCCCGTGCGCTGCTCACGCACCTCTTGGCGGCTGGTGAGCCGCTGATCGACGTCTGGGAGAGCTTCGACCAGTACGGCGTCGTGGATCGTCTGCTGCCGGAGTGGAAGCGGGTGCGACACCTGGCCCCGCAATCGCCGGTGCATCGCTTCACCGTCGACAGGCATCTGGTGCAGACCTGTGTCGAGGCTTCGGCTCTGTCGGGCACGGTCGGTCGTCCCGACCTGCTCGTCACGGCCGCCCTGCTGCACGACATCGGCAAGGGGGACCCGTGCGACCACAGCGAGCTCGGCGAGGTCATCGCCACCGAGGTCGCCGCCAGGATGGGGTTCAGCGACGACGACGCGGCCGTCATCGCGCGGCTCGTGCGCCACCATCTGCTGCTCGTCGACGTCGCGACCCACCGCGACATCGACGACCCGGCCACCCTCGACGAGGTCGCCGACGCGGTCCACGACGGCGGAACGCTGCAGCTGTTGGGCGCGCTCACCCAGGCCGACGCGCGCGCCACCGGACCGCAGGCGTGGACCCCCTGGCGCGCTCACCTCGTCGACACCCTCGTCCAGCGGGTGCACGCGCGGTTGCCGGCCTCGACGGCCCCGGCCTCGACGGCACCGACTGCGGTCTGAGCGCAACGTCGCCTGCTGCCGCGGGTAGGCTGGGCGCTCGACGTACGACCGCTCCACTACCGGACCGAGGACCATCCCACCCGTGTTTGCCACGCTCCACGATCGTCTCGCTGCGACCTTCAAGAACCTCCGCGGCAAAGGGAAGCTCTCCGACGACGACATCGACGCCACCGCAAGAGAGATCCGGGTCGCCCTGCTCGAGGCGGACGTGGCGCTTCCCGTCGTGCGTGAGTTCATCGGCAGGGTGCGTGAGCGCGCTCGCGGAGCTGAGGTCAGCCAGGCACTCAACCCGGCGCAGCAGGTCATCAAGATCGTCAACGAGGAGCTCGTCACCATCCTCGGCGGCGAGACGCGTCGACTCCAGTTCGCCAAGAACCCCCCGACCGTCGTCATGCTCGCCGGCCTGCAGGGATCCGGCAAGACCACGCTCGCGGGCAAGCTCGGCCGTTGGCTGAAGGAGCAGGGACGCTCGCCGCTGCTGGTCGCGGCTGACCTGCAGCGCCCGAACGCCGTCACCCAGCTGCAGGTCGTCGGTGGACAGGCCGGCGTGACCGTCTACGCACCCGAGCCCGGCAACGGCGTCGGTGACCCGGTTGCAGTCGCCCGCGGGGCGATCGACGAGGCGAAGCGCAAGCTGTACGACGTCGTCGTCGTCGACACCGCCGGAAGGCTCGGCGTCGATGCCGAGCTCATGAAGCAAGCGGCGGACATCCGCGATGCCGTCCAGCCGGACGAGACCCTCTTCGTGGTCGACGCCATGATCGGCCAGGACGCCGTGACGACCGCCCAGGCCTTCCTCGACGGGGTGGGCTTCAGTGGCGTCGTGCTGTCCAAGCTGGACGGCGACGCCCGCGGTGGCGCCGCGCTATCGATCGCCCAGGTGACCGGCCGCCAGGTGATGTTCGCCTCGAACGGCGAGAAGCTCACCGACTTCGACGTCTTCCACCCGGACCGGATGGCCTCTCGCATCCTCGGCATGGGCGACATGCTCACGCTGATCGAGCAGGCCGAGAAGACGTTCGACCTCGAGCAGGCGCAGCAGGCTGCCGACAAGCTCCAGGGGAAGGGCGGGGACTTCACGCTCACCGACTTCCTGCAGCAGATGCAGGCCGTCCGGAAGATGGGGTCACTGTCCAAGATCCTGGGGATGGTGCCGGGCATGTCGCAGTTTCGCGACCAGCTCGAAGGCTTCGACGATCGCGAGATCGACCGGATCGAGGCGCTGATCTACTCGATGACCCCGGGTGAGCGGGCCAACCCGAAGGTCATCGACGGCTCACGGCGGGCTCGGATCGCCAAGGGGTCCGGCCGCTCGGTCAGCGACGTCAACCAGCTCGTCGACCGCTTCTTCGAAGCCCGCAAGGTGATGCAGCAGATGGCCAGCGGCAAGGGCATGCCGGCCGGGATGCCGGGCATGCCAGGGATGCCCGGCATGGGGGGCAAGCGCGCGAAGCAGCGCCAGGCGGCAACGCAGGGCCGGAAGAAGCGCGGCTCCGGCAACCCAGCGAAGCGGGCGGCCGAGCAGCGTGCCGCGGGCCAGCAGGGCGCGGTCCCGGCCAAGGACGGCGCGGCCGCCTTCGGGTTCAGCGGTGAGGAGCAGGCCGCGGGCCAGCTCCCGGAGGACTTCGAGCTGCCGAAGGAGCTGCGCGACCTCCTCTGACGTCTCGGCCGTCAGCCGAGTCCGTCGCCGACCGCCGCGCCCCCACCCGCCGCCAGGGCCTGTGCCACCGTGCGCACGTTGGCACGCATCTCGTCCTCGGGTATCGGCGGCAACAGGTCGTCCCACACGGTCAGCATCGCGCCTCGCATCTGCATCATCCCGAGCGGCCTCGCCAGGAACCACAGGTGGAAGTGCTCGCTACCGTCACCCCAGCGGCTGAAGTGCGTCCTCGCCACGCCGTCGATCTGACCGATCGCCATCGCGACCCGCTGGATCAGCGGGCCCATCGCCGCTGCCACCGGCGCCGTCATGGTGTGCAGGGTGAGGTGCTCGTTCGGAGCTATGTGCAGCACCATCGGCAGGCCGGTGGGCTGATGCGGCCCGCGGACGTGCCAGTGCTCGTCCCTCCAGATCACCCCGGCCTCGGGGTTGGAGCAGCGGAAGCACGGATCGCCACCCTCGGCGCCGTTGCGAGGCGGCTCGGGGATCACCGGCTCGGCGATCGGCAGCACCGAGATGTCTCCCTCGAACGGGAAGAAGGGTCCGCTCACCACCGGTTCGGCCGACATCCGCCGGCCGACGGGCAGGTGCATGTGGTACGTCGAGATCGGGTGCTCGCCGGTCATGGCCACCACCTTCGCAGGTCCGCCGGGCGACAGCCGGTCGGGTAGCGTCGCGGCCATGGGTGACGCGCTGCTGCTGAGCGGAGTCGTGCTACCGGACGGCGAGCATCGCGACCTGTACGTCGTCGATGGCCGGGTCACCTATGAGCCGGTGCACGACGCCCGCCACGTCGGCTCGGGATGGATCCTGCCTGGGCTCGTCGACGCACACTGCCACATCGGCCTCGATCAGCACGGCGCCGTACCCGATGACGTGGCCGAGGCACAGGCGCTGGCCGACCGCGACGCGGGCACGTTGCTCGCGCGGGACGCCGGCTCACCGGCCGACACCCGCTGGATGGACGAGCGCGACGACCTGCCGCGGATCATCCGCGCGGGGCGGCACCTGGCCCGGCCGCGCCGCTACATCCGCAACTACGCACACGAGATCGAGCCGGACGAGCTGGCGGCTTACGTCGCTCGCGAGGCACAGCGGGGCGACGGTTGGGTCAAGCTCGTGGGCGACTGGATCGACCGGGACTCGGGGGACCTGCTACCACTGTGGCCGCGCGAGGTGCTCGGCGTCGCGATGGAGACCGCACATGCCCACGGCGCCCGCGTGACGGCGCATGTGTTCGGGGAGGAAGCGCTCCCTGACCTCCTCGACGCAGGCATCGACTGCATCGAGCACGGCACCGGGCTGTCGCCGGCGCTCGTCGACCAGATGGCCGCACGGCAGGTCGCCCTCGTCCCGACCGTCGTGCAGTTGGAGAACTTCCCCAACTATGCCGCAGCCGGCGAAGCCAAGTTCCCCCGCTACGCGGCGCGTATCCGCGATCTCTACGAACGGCGCAGCGCGACGCTGCGTGCGGCACACGAGGCCGGCGTCGCGGTGTACGCCGGAACCGACGCGGGCGGCGTCCTTCCGCACGGGCTCATCGCCGACGAGGTCGTGGGCCTCGCCGAGATCGTCGGGATGTCACCCGAGCAGGCCCTGGCCGCGGCCAGCTGGGAGGCCCGCGCGTGGCTCGGGCGTCCCGCCACGCTCGCGGAGGGCGCCCCGGCAGACCTCGTCGTCTACGACGCCGACCCGCGCGTCGATCTGGCCACGCTCAAGGCGCCGCGCCGGGTGCTGCTGCGCGGCGCCATCGTGGCCTGACTTACCCACCGACCTGACCTCACCTGACCTACCTTCCCCGCGAATTGCGGGATGATGTCCCGCGCGTTCGGCGCACGACGGGACACCTCCCCGCAATTCGCGGAGAACTGAGGAGGTGCGTGAGGCTCAGGCAGCCGAGCGCAGGTAGCCGTTCGGGTCGAGCACGTACTTCTTGCTCGCGCCCTCGTCGAACTCCTGGTAACCGCGCGGCGCGTCATCGATGCTGATCGGCGTGGCGTTCACCGCCTTCGCGATCTGCACGCGGTCGTGAAGGATCGCCATCATCAGGCCACGGTGGTACTTCATGACCGGGCACTGACCGGTCATGAAGCTGTGCGACTTCGACCAGCCCAGCCCGAGCGAGATGGCCAGCGAACCCTGCTGGGCAGCCTCGTCGGCCGCCCCCGGGTCGCCGGTCACGTAGAGGCCCGGGATGCCGATCCCGCCACCGGCGCGGGTGACGTCCATCATGGAGTTCAACACGGTCGCCGGCAGCTCGGTCTCGTGATCCGCGCCGTGCCCGCGAGCCTCGAAGCCGACGGCGTCGACGCCACAGTCCACCTCGGGCACGCCGAGGATCTGCTCGATCTGGTCCTTGGGGTCGCCCTGCGACACGTCGACCGTCTCGCACCCGAAGCTGCGCGCCTGCGCGAGCCGGTCGTCGTTGAGGTCACCGACGAGCACAGCCGCCGCGCCGAGCAGCTGTGCCGAGGCAGCGGCGGCGAGGCCGACGGGTCCGGCGCCGGCGATGTACACCGTCGATCCGACGCCGACACCGGCCGTCACGCAGCCGTGGAACCCGGTCGGGAAGATGTCCGACAGCATCGTCAGGTCGAGGATCTTGTCCATGGCCTGGTCGCGGTCGGGGAACCTGAGCAGGTTCCAGTCGGCGTAGGGGACGACGACGTACTGCGCTTGTCCGCCAACCCAGCCACCCATGTCGACGTACCCGTAGGCGGAGCCTGGCCGGTCGGGGTTGACGTTGAGACAGATCCCCGTCCGCCGCTCCTTACAGTTGCGGCAACGCCCGCAGGCGATGTTGAAGGGCACCGAGCACAGGTCGCCCTCCTGGATGAACTCGACGTCGGGTCCGCACTCGACGACCTCGCCGGTGATCTCGTGGCCGAGGATCAGCCCGGCGGGTGCCGTGGTGCGGCCGCGGACCATGTGCTGGTCGCTGCCGCAGATGTTGGTCGCCACCGTCTTCAGGATCACCGCGTGCGGCAGGGCGCGGCCGATGTTGTCCTTGTTGACGCCAGGCCCGTCCTTCAGTTCGAACGTCGGGTAGTCGATGTTCTGGACCTCGACCTTGCCGGCCTCGATGTAGGCCACTGCCTTGTTGTCGGCCATGGGACTCGCCTCTCCTCCGTCACCGCCGGTGCGGCCCTCGTCGGGGGTGCCGCGTCGCCCGGCGGCGTCTGCTGTGGTCTCTGTGACCGTGCCCCGTACGGCGCGGAGCAAACCCGGCCGGCCGAGCCGACACACCCATCTGGGCCATTGCCGGGTCGCCGTTCGGGTTGTACCCCTTGTTCCAGAGGTCCCCGCGACAGGTGGCGCGGAAACTGCGAGGGTTCTACTCGGCAGCAGCGTCGCTCGGTGAGGATGGCACATGGGTCAGATGCGGGAGTCGGTCAAGGAGACCGGCAGCGCTGTCGGCACGGTGTTCGGCAACCCGGGGTTGCGTCGGATCACTCTCGCGTTCGCGGGGTCCAAGATCGGGGACTGGGCCTTCGCGACGGCGATGACCGTCTGGGCCTTCGGCGAGGGCGGGGCGGCGGCCGTCGGCATCTGGTACACGGTGCGACTGATCCTGCTCGCCGTCGTGACGCCGTTCGCGGCGGTGCTGGCCGACCGCTTCCCACGACGGCTGGTGATGATCGGTGCCGACGTGGTCAGGGTCGTCCTCGTCCTCGCCAGCGCTGCGCTGATCCAATGGGGTGACCTGCCCTGGCTGGTCTACATACTCGCGACCTTGGCGGCGCTGGTCGGCGCGCCGTTCCGACCTGCCCAGGCTGCCCTACTGCCGTCCTTGGCCCGGAACCCGACCGAGCTCACTGCCGCCAACGGCACCAACAGCACGTTCGAGAGCCTGGCCTTCTTCCTCGGGCCCGCGATCGCCGGCCTGCTGCTGACCGTCGCTGACGTGCCCGTGGTGTTCGTGTTCGACGGCCTCACCTTCGTATGGTCGGCGCTTCTGGTTGCCGGCGTCACGGTGCCCAGCGCCGTACCCACCCCCAGCGTCGTCGGCGCATCGGGTGACCCTGCCGCGGCACCGGCAGAGGCGAGCGACGCCGCGTCGGTGGATGGCGGTGCTGGCGCGGACGGCGGGGAGTCTGAGCGCGGGTTCATCCGCGAGGCGGTGGCTGGGTTCCGGGAGATCGTGCACAACCGGGACCTGCTGCTGATCACCTGGCTGATCAGCGCCCAGACCATCGTGGCAGGGGCATCCATCGTCTTCACCGTCACGATCGCCGTGGACATGATCGGCCTCGGGCCGGAGGGCGTCGGCTACCTCGACTCCATGCTCGGCGTCGGTGCGATCCTGGGTGGCTTGGTCGCCATCGGGCGGGCCTCCCGTCAGTCGATGGCAGTGGACCTCGGAGCCGGCGTGGTGCTGTGGTCGATCCCACTGCTCCTGGTCGCGGTGTGGCCGAACGCCCTGGCGGCCTTCGCCGTCATGCTGCTGCTGGGCTTCGCCAACCCGCTGGTCGACGTCAACTACGAGACGATCGTCCAGCGCATCACGCCCGACCGCGTGATGGGGCGGGTGTTCGGCGCCTCCGAGGCCGCGCTCATCTCCACCATGGCGCTCGGCGCCGCCCTCATGCCGCTGCTCATCGAGATCGTAGGTCTGCGCTGGAGCCTGGTCGGCGTCGGCGTGGGCGTCACGCTGTTGGCGCTGCCGTGCTTCCCTGCACTGCGCGGCCTCGACACGCGACTGCGCGTCCCGGATGGGCTCGATCGCCTCGCCGCACTGCCGCTCTTCGCCCCGCTGCCACGAACCGTCGTGGAGCGGCTCGCGCAACGGCTGGAGCGCCTGGAGGTCCCGGCCGGCGCCACCATCATCACCGAGGGCGACGTCGGCGATCGGTTCTACGTCGTCGAGTCGGGCGAGGTGCAGGCCACCCACGGGGCCGCCGTACTGTCGAACGCCGGTCCCGGCGAGCCGTTCGGGGAGATCGCATTGCTGCACGACGTGCGCCGTACGGCGACAGTAGTGGCTACCGTCCCGTCGGTGCTCTGGGCGCTGGGACGGGACGACTTCCTTCAGGCGGTCACGGGCAGCGTCGAGGCGCGCCGCGGCGCCGAGGCGCTGGTCTCGCGTCGCATCCCGACCAGCTGAGGACGCTCGGTTGGAGAAAGCCAGGGCTGTTCTGGCAGAATGACCCGCGACCTCGAGTCCGGTGGACCCTCTCTTCCGCCGATCTCGTTGCTCCCTGCTCGCAGCGGACCAGATCCCCACTCCGGCGCCGCGGAGCGCCCCCACCAGACATCAAGGAGACACCACACCCGTGGCCGTCAAGATTCGCCTGAAGCGGATGGGCAAGATCCGCCAGCCGTACTACCGCATCGTCGTCGCCGACTCGCGCACCAAGCGTGACGGGCGGGTGATCGAGGAGATCGGCAAGTACCACCCCAAGCAGGAGCCGAGCCTGATCGAGGTCGACTCCGAACGAGTGCAGTACTGGCTGGGCGTCGGCGCTCAGCCGAGCGAGCCCGTCGCCGCCATCCTCAAGGTCACCGGCGACTGGCAGAGGTTCCGGGGCGAGGACGCGCCGCCGCCCATGAAGGTTGCCGAGCCCAAGCGGGACAAGGCCGAGATCTTCAACGAGGCGTTGAAGGACTCAAAGCACGAGCCACAGACCGAGGCAGTCACCGCCAAGAAGGCGGCGAGCAAGAAGGCCGCCGCGCCAGCCGAGGCCACCGATCCTGCCCCCGCCGAGACCGGCGAGACCGGCGAGACCGCCGAGACCGCCGAGACCGCCGAGACGGCTGCGCCGGAGCAGGCCGAGACGCCCGAGGCGACGGCCGACCCGGCGGACGACAAGTCCGAGGCCTGAGCGTGCTGACCGAGGCGCTCGAGCACCTCGTGCGGGGCATCGTCGACCATCCCGACGACGTCAGCGTCAGGAGCCGTCAGCTTCGTGGCCGCAACCCACGCCACGGTGGTCGGGGTGAGCTGCTCGAGGTGCGCGTGCATCCCGACGACCTCGGCCGCGTCATCGGGCGGGGTGGCCGCACGGCGTCGGCCCTGCGGCGGATCCTCCAGTCCCTCGACGACACGCCTGGCCTGCGCATCGACTTCGTCGACGTCGACCGGCACTAGCCAGCGTGTCAGCGGGCGAGGACACGGTCGACGTTCTCGTCGGGAGAGTCGGCCGGGCACACGGCATCCGGGGCGAGGTGTCCGTCACCCCTCGCACCGACGAGCCGGAGCGCAGGTTCGCGCTCGGGGCGGTGCTGTCGACGGAGCGCGGCCCCCTCACCGTCGGTGCGACACGATGGCACCAGTCGAAGTTGCTCGTCCGCTTCGAGCAGGTGACCGACCGTACGACGGCAGAGACGCTTCGCGGGCTCGACCTGCGTGTCGACGTACCCGTCGACGAGCGGCCCGAGGACCCGGAGGAGTTCTACGACCATCAACTGCTGGGGCTGCGGGCCGAGTCCGACCAGGGCTCGCAGCTGGGCGAGGTCACCGACGTCCTGCACCTGCCGATGCAGGACGTGCTCGTCGTCAGCACGGGTCAGAGCGACCATCTCGTCCCTTTCGTGAGCGAGATCGTCCGTGAGGTCGACGTCACAGCACGGCGGGTCGTGATCGCCGTGGTGCCGGGTCTCTTCGACGACGCCGAGGCCTGACCGTGCGCATCGACGTCGTCACCATCTTCCCCGAGTACCTCGAGCCACTGGGCCTATCGCTGCTTGGCCGGGCCCGGGCAAGCGGGCTGGTCACCCTGACCACCCACGACCTGCGCGACTGGACACACGACCGGCACCGCACCGTCGACGACACGCCGTACGGCGGCGGGGCGGGCATGGTCATGAAGCCGGAGCCCTGGGGTGAGGCGCTGGACTCCCTGCTCGAGGAGCGCGACGTAGATGTCAGGCTGGTCGTGCCGAGTCCGTCGGGTCGGCCGCTGACCCAGGCGGTGGCCGCCGGGCTCTCGACGGCGGACCACCTGATCTTCGCGTGCGGCCGCTACGAGGGGATCGACCAGCGCGTGCTGGATCACTTCGCAGCGCGACTGCCGGTCGAGGAGCTCAGCATCGGCGACTACGTCCTCAACGGAGGCGAGGTCGCAGCCATGGTGGTGATCGAGTCGGTGGTGCGGCTGCTGCCGGGCTTCCTCGGCAACCCCACGTCGCTCGCCGAGGAGTCCCATGGCCTCGGGGTCGGGGGGAGCCTGCTGGAGTACCCCGTCTACACCAAGCCTCCGGTCTGGCGAGGCCTACCGGTGCCCGAGGTCCTCGTCTCGGGGCACCACGCGAACGTCGCGCAGTGGCGGCATGAGCAGGCGCTGCGGCGTACGGCGGAGCGTCGCCCCGACCTGGTGCATCCCAGTCAGGCCGCAGGCAGCGAGGGGACCGGCGACTGGGCGCCGGCGCTGGCGGTGCCGGCCGACGCGCCCGAGCTGCTGGTCCTGCAGCGCTGCTGCTGGGTCGCCGAGGCGCAGTCCAACGACATGATGTTCCTGCCCCCGCTGGTGGAGGACCTCGATGACGTGCGCCGCGACATCACCGAGTGGCAGACCTACGTCGTGCGGGTCGCCGGCCGCCTGGTCGGATCCGTGCGCGGGCGCCTGGAGGGGGAGGTCTGGCAGATCGGCCGCCTCATGGTGTCGCCCGATCTTGACGGTCGCGGGATGGGTCGACGGCTGCTCGAGCACATCGAGACGGTCGCCCCGGACGGCGCGTCGTCGTACTCCTTGTTCACCGGTGCCCGCAGCGAGGCGAACCTGCGCAGGTACCGCCGGGCGGGCTATCGGGTCGAGGCTCGAGACGACCCCGAGCCGGGCGTCGTGCGGCTGGCCAAGCCGCGCCGTTGACGCCCGCGCCGATTTCTGCTGCTGCGAGCGCCTGTGGCACACTGGTCGGTCGGTGTCGCGTGTCGCCGGAGGTCCCGCCCCCGGTTGTCGGTTCTGCCACAGGGGAGCCCGAGCACAGTCACGTGACATCCCCCGACGAGTTCGTAGACACACGTGGGTGACCTGTGGCACTGACGAGGAGAGCGATCGACATGACCAACACGATTGACGCGCTGGCCGCACAGGTCGCCCGCGACGACGTACCGCAGTTCCGCGGCGGAGACACCCTCAAGGTCCACGTTCGCGTGGTCGAGGGCAACCGGTCCCGCGTCCAGGTCTTCCAGGGCGTCTGCATCCGCCTGCAGGGGTCGGGTATCGGTCGCACCTTCACCGTCCGCAAGGTCAGCTTCGGCGTCGGCGTGGAGCGGACCTTCCCACTGCACACGCCGATCATCGAGAAGATCGAGGTCGTGACCCGCGGCGACGTCCGCCGGGCCAAGCTCTACTACCTGCGCAACCTGCGCGGCAAGGCCGCGAAGATCCGCGAGAAGCGCGAGACCCCCGCTGCACGCTGAGCGCTCGGCTACGCTCGAGTGCGTGCGGTGTCGGGGATGAAGTACGTCGGACGACGCCGCGGCAGCGAGGGCGAGCGGACCACGCTGCCGGTATGGCAGGAGACGTTGCTGCTCCTCGGCATCGCTCTCGTGCTTGCCCTGGTCATCAAGACCCTCTTCCTGCAAGCCTTCTACATCCCCTCCGGCTCGATGCGCGAGACGCTCGAGATCAACGACCGCATCCTGGTCCAGAAGGTGTCGTACTGGTTCGGTGACGTCGAACGGGGGGACATCGTCGTCTTCGACGACCCGGCGAACTGGCTCGGCCAGGAGGATGCGCGGTCGGCCGACAACGTCGTGACGCGCACCTTGGCGAAGGTCGGCCTCTACCCGACCGGTGGTCACCTGGTGAAGCGGGTCATCGGCGTCGGTGGGGACTCCGTCGAGTGCCGCGGTGGCGATGTCCTCGTCAACGATGTCGTGCTCGAGGAGGACAGCTACGTCACCCTCCCCGACGAGGCGTGCGCCGGCTCGTGGTCGGTCGAGGTGCCGGAGGGCCGCATCTGGGTGATGGGCGACAACCGCAACCAGTCGGCCGACTCCCGTGTGCACATCGGCGACCCCGGTGGCGGCGCCATTCCCGTCGAGGATGTGGTCGGCAAGGTGTTCGTCGTGATCTGGCCCCCCGGCCGCTGGGACTTCGTGGGCCGCCCAGACAGCTTCGACGCCCTGACCGAGGCCGTGGGTCCGGCGACCGCGCTGGTGCCGGCGCAGCTAGCGTTGAGCATCGGATATCCGCTGTACCGCCGACGGAAGGACGCCGCCTCCCATGACCGATGAGTCGCGTCCTTCCGACGACGTGGTCGACGACCGGCCGCGGGCGGAGGCCGACCCGACGAGCATGGCACCTGGCCGCCCTCCAGCCGACATGCCCGCTGACAAGCCGCCGGCGGCGACGAGTGATACACCGGCGGTGGCGGCCGCGGGGTCGAAGAAGCAGCCGCCGCAGCACCGGATGCTGCGACTCGTGCGAGAGCTCGCCGTCATTCTGGCCATCGCCCTGGTGGCGTCTGCCTTGCTACGCGCGTTCGTCGTCCAGGCCTACTACGTGCCCAGTGGCTCCATGCTGCCGACGATCGAGCAGCAGGACCGCATCATGGTGAGCCGGATCGGTGACGTCGATCGGGGCGAGGTCGTCGTCTTCTCCGATCCCGGCGGGTGGATCCCGTCCGCGGAGCAGGCCGACCCACCCGGCTCGCTTCGCCGTGGACTGGAGTGGATCGGCGTGCTCCCTGCGTCGGGTCATGAACATCTGGTGAAGCGGGTGGTCGGGCTGCCGGGCGACCATGTCGTCTGCTGTGACCGTGGCAGCCTGGTCATCAACGAGCAGCGGGTCGACGAGTCCGACTTCCTGTTCCAGGGCGACCGCCCCGCCGACAACGTCGCCTTCGACGTGGTGGTGCCGGCCGACCACGTCTTCGTGCTCGGAGACCACCGGTACGTCTCGGGTGACTCGTCCCGCCAGCAGGGCCAGAACATGTTCGTACCCATCGATCTCGTGGTCGGCCGGGCCTTCGCGGTGATCTGGCCTCCGGGCAACATGCGCCTGCTCGACATTCCCGACGCGTACGACGACGTACCGGAGGGATCGACTCGCCCGAGCTCGGCGTGATCAACGAACCCACCACCTCGCCACTGGATCGATGACACCACTCCCGAAGGGCAGCACCGTCCGGCGCGACGCCGGCCTCTACGGCTACGAGCGCGCGCTGCGCCGCGTGGGCCTCGACCCGATCGCCGGGGTCGACGAGGCCGGTCGCGGCGCCTGTGCCGGCCCCCTGGTCGCGGCCGCCGTGATCCTCAAGGACGGCGCCAGTGGCGTGATCCCCGGCCTGGCGGACTCCAAGCTGCTCACCGAGAAGGCGCGCGAGCGGTGTTACGGCTTCGTGGTCAGGCGCGCGCTGAGCTGGTCTGCCGTCGTGCTTCCCTCCGCCGACTGCGACCGGCTCGGGATGCACGTCGCCAACGTCGAAGCACTGCGCCGGGCGCTGGCCCGGCTCGATCGGCGGCCGACGTACGTGCTCACCGACGGGTTCCCGGTCGACGGCCTCGGAGTCCCCGGCCTGGCCGTGTGGAAGGGGGACCGGGTGGCCGGCTGCATCGCCGCCGCCTCGGTCATCGCGAAGGTCACGCGTGACCGCATCATGACGGCCATGCACGAGGACTACCCGGAGTACGACTTCGCGGTGCACAAGGGCTATGTCACCCGGGAGCACCAACAGGCACTGCAAAGCCACGGTCCGTGCAAGGAACATCGGCGTCGTTTCGTCAACGTGCGGCGGGCGGCCGGCTGCGACGAGCTGGTGGTCGGCTCCGATGGTGTGGAGCTCGAGATCGGGAGGGAACTGTCGGGATGAGTGCTGAGGACCTCGAGAAGTACGAGACGGAGATGGAGCTCCATCTGTACCGGGAGTACCGCGACGTCGTCGCGATCTTCAAGTACGTCGTGGAGACCGACCGGCGCTTCTACCTCTGCAACGCGGTCGACCTGAAGGTGCGGACGGAGGCGGGCGACGCCTACTTCGAGCTGTCGATGTCCGATGCCTGGGTCTGGGACATGTACCGGCCGACCCGCTTCGCCAAGAACGTCAAGGTGGTCACGTTCAAGGACGTCAACATAGAAGAGCTCTCGAAGAGCGAGCTCGAACCGCCGAAGACCTGACCGGCCCCACGACGGGTCACGGCGACCGACGCGGGCGCCACCGAGGCGAGAAGAAGGTGGAGGTGACAAGCCGGAGGGGATGGCCGGTCACCTCCACCACGGAGCGCAGCACGGGTGCGAGGTGCTGCTCCCCCGCGCGACGCGGACCGTAGCAAGCGTCGCGCTACCTAACGTAGTCGGCGAGTCACTTTTTGTCACCTGATCGCCACAATTGCCGTTCGTCCCCAGGCGGGCTGGTGAGCCGGCGCCCTCCACAGATCCTCGCACCGGGCGTTCACCGCGTATCTCGGGACACCACCCTCGTCCTGGGAGGTGTGCACCATGACCACGCATGCACAACGTCAGGCGGTCGGCGAGTATGGCGAAGGGCTGGCCGCTCGGCATCTTCAGCAAAGTGGCCTCGCTGTTCTGGACCGCAACTGGCGGTGCTCCGCGGGCGAGATCGACATCGTGGCTCGCGACGGCGACGTCCTGGTCGTCTGCGAGGTCAAGACCCGATCCACCGTCCGGTACGGCACTCCGTTCGAGGCGATCACGGCGACGAAGGCCGCGCGCCTGCACCGACTCGGGTACGCGTGGGCCAAGGCGCACGGCGTGCGGCCACGGGCGCTGAGGGTCGATGTGGTCACGGTGCTTCTCGACGGCTGCCCGACGATTGAGCACGTCGTCGGCGCGGTGTGACATGGCCACCGGCATGACGTACTCCGTCGCACTGGACGGCATCCAGGGGCGGCTGGTGGTGGTCGAGGCCGACATCAGCAACGGGATCCCGGGCTGGGCACTCAGCGGGCTGGCCGATGCCTGCGTGTCGGAGTCGCGTGACCGATGCCGGGCCGCACTCATCAACAGCGGGCACCCCTGGCCCGACCGTCGCATCACGGTCGCGATGTACCCGGCCGACGTCCCCAAGGGCGGATCCCACTACGACCTCGCGATCGCCCTGGCGCTCCTCGTCGCACACGAACGGCTGGCGGCCGACGCGATCCGCAGCATCGCGCTCTTCGGCGAGCTCGCCCTCGACGGCCGGGTCCGTGCGGTGCCGGGGATCCTGCCGGCGGTGCTGGCGGCGAGCGAGGCAGGTGTCAGCCGGATCGTCGTCCCGGCCGCGAACGTGCCCGAGGCGAAGCTCGTCAGTGCGGTCACCGTCGTCGGCGTGACCTCGCTGCAGGAGTGCGTCGCGCTGCTGCAGGGCGAGGATCCGCCGGTGGAGACGCTGCCCCGTCCCTTGGACGAGGGATCAGCCCGCCGGACCGGCTTGTTGAGGCCGGTCGTCGAGGAGGCCGACCTCGGGGACGTGCGTGGCCAGTCCGTGGCCCGGTGGTGTGTGGAGGTGGCGGCCGCCGGCGGTCACCATCTCTTCCTCCAGGGGCCGCCCGGCGCCGGCAAGACCATGTTGGCCGAGCGCTTCCCTCGGCTGCTGCCGGATCTCGATCTCGACCAGTCGATCGAGGTGAGCAAGATCCACTCGGTGGCGGGTCTCCTTTCTCGCTCCGAGCCGCGCATCGTGCGGCCGCCATTCCTCGCGCCCAACCACACCGATACGGTGCCGTCGGTGCTCGGCGGCGGATCACGCTTGGTCAAGCCGGGGGCCATCAGCCTGGCGCATCATGGGGTGCTGTTCATGGACGAGGCACCCGAGTTCCGTCCCACGGTTCACGACGCGCTGCGTCAGCCCCTCGAGAGCGGCGAGATCGCGATCCGCCGGGCCGAAGGGGCAGCGCGCTTCCCGGCCCGTTTCCAGCTGATCCTGGCTGCGAACCCGTGCCCCTGCGGCTACGCACTCACCAAGGGCGCAGGCTGCGACTGCCAGCCCATCAAGATCCGCCGCTACCAGGAGCGCATCAGCGGGCCGGTCCGCGACCGCATCGACATGACCCACACGGTGCTGCCACTGTCCCGCGACGAGATGCGACGGGAGGTGCCTGCCGAGCGCCGGACGGCTGCGGTCGCCGGGCGCGTGTTCGATGCTCGCGCTCGCCAGGCGCGTCGGTTCGCCGGGCTGCCCTGGCACACCAACGGCGAAGTGCCGGGCTTCGAGTTCCGGCGGCGCTGCTCGCTCACCGCCGACGTTGCCTACATGGTCGAGGACGCCGTCATCGACGGCCTCCTGACGCAGCGGGGAGCCGACCGCGTCCACCGGCTCGCGTGGACCCTGGCCGACTTGTCCGGGGCCGACCGGCCGACGGTCCCGCATGTGCTGGAAGCGCTGTGGCTTCGCACGGATGGCAACGTCGGCTCCCAGGCCGCGAGCCAGGGAGCGGCCTGACGTGGGCGCCGCGCAGGACTCGCCGATCGATCCGGCGGAGCGCCAGGCCCGGATGCTGATGTCCTGGGTCGCCGAGCCTGGTGATCCCGACGTCGCCAGGCTGGTCCGGGAGTTCGGGGCAGCGGCACTCGTCCACCGGCTGGCCGCGGGAGTGCCCGTCGGCAGGCGTGCCGCGGCGTGGACTCAGCGGCTGAAGGCGGCAGAGCCCGATCGGCTCTGGGAGGTGGCTCAGTCAGTGCACGCCCGGTACGTCTGCCCGGGCGACGCCGAGTGGCCGCAGCGCCTCGACGACCTGACCCGACTCGAGGACGACTCCGGCGACCGGCGGACCTCCATGCCGATCGGGCTCTGGGTCCGCGGGGAGCGGGCCGTGGCGGGCATGGTCGAACGCGCGGTGTCGTTCGTCGGTGCCCGTGCCTCCACGTCGTACGGCGAACACGTCGCCGGTGAGCTGGCCGGCACCTGTGGTGTCCGGGGTTTCACCGCCGTCTCCGGTGGGGCATACGGGATCGACGCCGCGGCACACCGAGGCGCGCTGGCCTGCGCCGCCCCGACGGTGGCCGTGCTGGCAGGCGGCATCGATCGGCTCTACCCACCAGGGAACACCACACTGCTGCGAGCGGTGGTCCGCGAGGGACTGGTCGTGACCGAAGCAGCGCCGGGGTCCGCGCCGAGCAGGTCGCGCTTCCTCGTCCGCAACCGGCTCATCGCTGCCCTGGGCCTCGGCACGGTGGTGGTCGAGGCCGCGCTACGGAGCGGCGCGCTCAACACCGCACGATGGGCGCGCGAGCTGGGACGGGAGGTGATGGGCGTCCCGGGGCCGGTGACCTCGATGACGTCTGCCGGCGTGCACGAGCTGCTCCGGCAGCCGGAGACCGTGCTGGTCACTGACGCGGCCGAAGTGGTCGAGCAGATCTCTCCCGTCGGCACCGGCCAGGCTCCGCACAAGCAGGGCCCGCTCGCGCAGCGCGACGCCCTAGGCCCGGACGCGCGCATGGTGCTCGACGCCGTACCCAAGCACGTCTTCGCGCCGGCCGCGTCGATCGCCGTCGTCGCGGGGCTGACTCTCGATGTCGTCGAGTCCGGGCTGGCCGCGCTCCGGGCGTCCGCGCTGGTCGAGGGCGGGCCGGCGACTGGCTGGCGGTTGTCCCCGACGTGAGGGGCTGCCGCAGGCGCCGGCGGCCCGTGTCGACGGCGCCCCGGCAGCGTCGCGACGCCTATCCTCAAAGCTCAGCGAGATGCCGATGGTCGGTCCACGGCGCGAGGGCAGCGCAGCCGGCCATCCTCCGAGCGCGGTGGGTGATCAGATGGCGAGCGAGCAGCTCGTGGAACGCTCTGGGGACTGGTCGGCCACGCTCTCCGCCTACGAGCGACACCTGGTGTCCGAGCGAGACCTCACGCCGCACACGATCCGCGCCTACACCACCGACCTGACCCAGCTCGCCGATCACGCCACGAGGCTCGGCTGTGACCGGGTCGAGCTCCTCGATCTCCGAACCTTGCGCAGCTGGCTGGCCAATCAGCAGACACGCGGACAATCACGCAGCACGCTGGCTCGACGCGCGACCTCGGCGCGAGTCTTCACGGCGTGGGCGCTCAAGACGGGTCGCACGACCGTCGACGCCGGAGCGCTGCTGGCCAGCCCCAAGGCGCACCGGACCCTGCCGTCGGTGCTGGCCGTTCAGGATGTCCGTACGGTGCTGGACTCCGCGGCCGCCATTGCCGACACGGGGGAGCCGTCCGCCGTGCGCGACGTCGCCGTGCTCGAGCTGCTCTACGCCACTGGGATCAGGGTCGGTGAGCTGTGCGGACTCGATGTGGACGACGTCGACCACGACCGCAACGTGGTGCGCGTCTTCGGAAAGGGTCGGAAGGAGCGGTCGGTCCCGTACGGACGGCCCGCCGTGCGAGCGCTGGACCGCTGGCTCCGCGAGGGCCGCCCGCGGCTCACGACCGCGAGCTCGGGTCCGGCGTTGTTCATCGGGGCGCGTGGCGGGCGCATCGATCCGCGCATCGTGCGTCGCCTGGTACACCGGCGGCTGGCGGCAGCAGAGGGCGCCCCGGACGTCGGTCCACACGGGCTGCGTCACTCGGCAGCGACGCACCTGCTCGAGGGTGGAGCCGACCTTCGCGCCGTGCAGGAGATGCTCGGTCATGCCTCGCTGGCGACGACCCAGCTGTACACCCACGTCACGAGCGATCGACTTCGGGCGGCCTACCGCCAGGCTCATCCGCGGGCCTGACCGCGCCTTCGCACTGCAACCACCGTGAGTGCAGCCGCCGCGGCGGCAGCGCCGGCGCCGGCAAGGCGACCCGGCCCGGACCGGGCCCAAGCTGAGTCCTCCTCGGTGGCCGGGACCGCCCGGTCTGCGCCTGACTCGGGCGGCGCCGCGCGGTGGCTCGGAGGTAGGCCGGGGCCGCCCGGCGGGGCCAGGTCGCCGACGATCGGCTTGAGCCGAACCGGGCGGGGTCCGAAGTAGGGCAGCGGATCAAGGTAGACCTCGCCCTGGCGGAGACCGAGGTGCAGACACGGGTCCGGCCAGCAGTGTGAGCCCGTGACCGCGAGCGAACCAAGAGCAGTGCCCGCCGCCACCCGATCACCGACCTGGACCGACGGCGCCAGCGGCTCATAGGTGAGGCGCAGATCGCCGTACCTGACCACCACCACGCCGCGGCTCGCCACGCGACTGGCGAACGTGACAAGGCCGCCGGTCGCCGAGAGCACCGGCTGGCCAGATGAGCCGGCCAGGTCGATACCCCGATGGCCGGGCCCGTAGTCACTCCTGGGTGCTTCGAACGGGTGGACCAGTGCCGGCGCGGGTGCCAGCGGCCAGGGCCAGTGGGTGTCGGACGAGGCTTCCGCAGCCCGAGCCGACAGGAGACAACCCACGAGGGCGACCAGGGCGACGATGAGGCGGAGTACGAAGATCATCCACTCAGCGTGGGACGCGGACGGCGCCTCGTGCGGTGCCCACATGAGGTTGGGGACAGCGGCCGGTCGGCTGTGGACCTGGGGACCGAGTCGTTGTCCGTCGTGCGATCGTCCTTGACTCACGTCACACTGCCCAGAACGGGCAGTCGTTGACTCACGTCAAGCTGCCCGCGTGGGTCAGCGCCGGTCTGGCGTCTGGTGTGTCGAGTCTGGTGCGGGCATGCACCCGCCGTGTTGCGCCGATCGTTCGAACTGGGGCAGCGGAATCGACAGATCCGCGCACAAGTAGGCCACCACGACGTCCGCCCACCGTGGCGCTCCAGAGTGGGCAGCGTCGACATCACCCGACGCGGGCATCGTCGATGAGTCAACGCGACGATTTCGGCCGTCGGGAGCCCGTCGACTACACTGCGGGCAGCGGCCCGTCTGTGCGGGCCGACTTCGCACGCCCACCTACCGCGGCCCTCACCGCGGGCGGGTGCCGAGGTCTCGACCGATCACCGTCGGCCGAGTGGTGTCCGCGTGAGCGTCAGGGTCCTGGCCACCAGGACGACCAACCGCAACCAGTGGTGGCTCGCCACCG
The DNA here is from genome assembly GCA_963830495.1 of uncultured Actinomycetota bacterium. Taxonomy (GTDB): domain Bacteria; phylum Actinomycetota; class Actinomycetes; order Propionibacteriales; family Nocardioidaceae; genus CAWHMS01. The sequence continues at coordinate 1,284,742 of CAWHMS010000002.1, forward strand.
CAGACCGGCGCCCGAACGGGGCGCCAGAGGAGGACTCACATGGCTGTCGTGACCATGCGCCAGCTGCTCGAGAGTGGCGTTCACTTCGGACACCAGACGCGACGCTGGAACCCGAAGATGAAGCGCTACATCATGACCGAGCGCAACGGCATCTACATCATCGACCTGCAGCAGTCGTTGGCCTACATCGACCGCAGCTACGGCTTCATCAAGGGCGCGGTCGCCTCCGGTGGCGCCGTCCTCTTCGTCGGCACCAAGAAGCAGGCTCAGGAAGCCATCGCCGAGCAGGCGAAGCGCGTCGGGATGCCCTACGTCAACCAGCGGTGGCTGGGCGGCATGCTGACCAACTTCCAGACCGTGCACCAGCGGATTCAGCGGCTCAAGGAGCTCGAGGAGATCAACTTCGACGACGTCGCCAGCTCCGGGCGCACCAAGAAGGAGCTCCTGCACATGCGCCGGGAGAAGGACAAGCTGGACCGCACGCTGGGCGGCATCCGGGACATGTCCCGCGTGCCTGCTGCGGTCTGGGTCGTCGACACCAACAAGGAGCACCTGGCCGTCGACGAGGCGCGCAAGCTCGGCATCCCGGTCATCGCGATCCTCGACAGCAACTGCGACCCCGACATGGTCGACTACCCGATCCCGGGAAACGACGACGCGATCCGCGCCGTCACGTTGCTGACCCGCGTGGTCGCCGACGCCGTCGCCGAGGGGCTGATGGCCCGCGCCGGCGTCAAGAGCGGCAACGAGGCGACCGGCGAGGAGCTCGGCGCCGAGGAGCCGTTGGCCGAGTGGGAGCGAGAGCTGCTCGAGGGCCAGACCAAGGGCACCCCCGAGGGCAGCACCTCCGAGGGCAGCACCTCCGAGGGCAGCACCTCCGAGGGCAAGGCCGAAGGTGCCGCCGAGGAGACGACCCCGGCCGCGCAGGGCGCAGCCTCGGCTGAGCTCCCGACTCCCGAGGCCGCTGCCATCGACCCCGAGGTCGCGACCGAGGTGCCGGCCGAGGAGTCCACGCACACGGAGACCCCGCCGAAGGCGGTCGACGCTCAGTCCTGACCTCTGGTCCCACCCGTACGTCGGCGCCGCCTCAGGCTGAGGCCGGCGCCTGCACCGACATTCACGAAGGATCGACATGGCTATCTCCGCCACAGATGTCAAGAAGCTCCGCGACGCCACCGGCGCGGGGATGATGGACGCCAAGAAGGCCCTGGAAGAGGCTGAGGGCGACTTCGACAAGGCCATCGAAGTGCTCCGGGTCAAGGGTGCCGCGAAGGCGCAGAAGCGCGGTGCCGAGCGCACCGCGTCGGCGGGTCTGGTCGCGAGCTCGGGCGGCGCCCTCGTCCAGATCAACTGCGAGACCGACTTCGTCGCGAAGTCCGAGGGCTTCATCGCCCTGGCCGACGAGATCGCCGCCGCGGCCGACCAGGCCAAGGCGGTCGACGCCGAGGCGCTCGCAGAAGTGCCGCTCCCGAGCGGCCGCACCGTGGCCGAAGCCATCCAGGCTCTCGCTGCGGTGATCGGCGAGAAGCTCGAGCTCGGCCGGGTCGCCTACTTCGATGGCAAGGCGGCGACGTACCTCCATCGCCGGGCGAGCGACCTGCCGCCGGCGGTCGGCGTGCTGGTCGCCTTCGAGGGCACCGACGAGGCGGCAGCACGGGGCGCGGCCATGCAGATCGCGGCCATGCGACCGCAGTACGTCACCCGCGAGGAGATCCCCGCGGATGTCGTCGAGAAGGAGCGCGAGATCGCGGCAGCCACCGCCCGCGAGGAGGGCAAGCCCGAGCAGGCGCTGCCGAAGATCGTCGAGGGCCGGCTCAACGGCTTCTTCAAGGACGTCGTGCTGCTTGACCAGCCCTCGGTCCAGGACAGCAAGAAGAACGTGCAGGCGGTGCTGACCGAGGCCGGGGTCAGCGTCACCCGCTTTGCCCGCTTCGAGGTCGGCAGCGCGTAACCTGAACGCACCTTCGCACAACGACGCCGAGGAGGCCGGATTCGTGACACTGGACGAGACAGGGCACGACCCGGCCCCTTCGCAGTACAACAGGGTGCTTCTCAAGCTGTCCGGCGAGGTGTTCGGCGGCGGCAAGGTCGGCATCGACCCTGACGTCGTCGCAGGGATCGCTCGCGAGATCGCGGGCGTCGTCCGCGAAGGCGTGCAGATCGCCGTCGTGACGGGCGGGGGCAACTTCTTCCGAGGCGCCGAGCTCCAGCAGCGCGGGATGGACCGCGCGCGAGCGGACTACATGGGCATGCTCGGGATCGTGATGAACTGCCTGGCGCTGCAGGACTTCCTCGAGAAGCAGGGCATCGACACCCGGGTCCAGACCGCGATCACGATGGGTCAGGTGGCCGAGCCGTACATCCCGCGGCGGGCGATCAGGCACATGGAGAAGGGCCGCGTCGTCATCTTCGGCGCGGGTGCCGGCATGCCGTTCTTCTCCACCGACACGGTCGCCGCGCAACGTGCCCTCGAGACCAAGTGCGACGTCATCTTGATGGGCAAGAACGGCGTTGATGGCGTCTACACCGCCGATCCGCGCAGCGACGAGACTGCGACCAAGCTCGATCGCCTCACCTACGATGACGCCCTGCGTCGCGGGCTGCGGGTTGCGGATGCGACGGCATTCGCTCTGTGCATGGAGAACAAGATGCCGATGATCGTCTTCGGCATGCAGGACGAGGGAGCCATCAGCCGCATCGTCCGGGGTGAGAAGATCGGGACGTACGTCGGTGCGGCATGACGGCCGGCGACGCGACAGACGAGTCGTCGCAGAGACCTGCGGCCTGGTGAGGGACAGAGGAGTCCGTGGTGATTGACGCAACCCTGCGCGAAGCCGACCAGAAGATGAACCAATCGGTTGAGGTCGCGCGCGACGACTTCGCCTCGATCCGTACCGGCCGCGCGCATCCGGCGATGTTCTCCAAGCTGACGGCGGACTACTACGGCTCGCCGACCCCCATCCAGCAGCTGGCGTCGTTCCACAACCCCGAGCCGCGCGTCGTCACGATCAATGCCTACGACCGGCAGGCACTGGCCGCCATCGAGCGGGCGATCCGCGACTCCGACCTCGGCGTCAACCCCACCAACAACGGCGACGTGCTGCGGGTCGTGATGCCCGAGCTCACCGAGGAGCGGCGCAAGGAGTACATCAAGCTGGCCCGGACCAAGGCCGAGGACGGCAAGGTCTCCATCCGCAACGTACGTCGGCACGCCAAGCAGACCCTTGAGCGCGCGCTCAAGGAGGGCGACCTCAGCGAGGACGAGGTGACCGGAGCCGAGAAGCGGCTGGACGCCATGACGAAGAAGCACGTCGATCAGGTCGACGAGCTGCTGAAGAACAAGGAATCCGAGCTCATCGAGGTCTGACAGCTCGATGACCACCCCTTCCGCACCGGCCGCAAGGACCAGCCGGGCCGGCCGCGACCTGCCCGCGGCGATCATCGTGGCGGTGTTGCTGATCGCCCTGATCGTCGGATCGCTGGCCTTCGTCAAGGACCTTTTCCTGGTCCTCGTCTCCGCCGCCATCGTGGTGGCCCTGTGGGAGCTCGGCAGGGCCCTGGCCACGAACGGCACCTGGTTGCCGATGCCACCGATGGCGGTAGGCACCGTCGGCATGATCGTGGGCGCCTACTACGGCGGACCCGATGTGCTGGTCGTCGTGCTCGCCGGGACGGCGTTGACCTGTGTGCTGTGGCGGATGCCTCGCGGCCAGGACGGGTTCGTCCGTGACGTCACCGCCACGTTCTTCTGCTTGCTCTACGCGCCGTTCCTCGCGAGCTTCGTGGCGCTGCTGCTGGCGCCGGACGACGGTGTGAGCCGAGTGCTGACCTTCATCGCGGTGACGGTCGCGTCGGACGTGGGCGGCTACGCCGTCGGCGTACTGTTCGGCAGGCACCCAATGGCCCCCGTGATCAGCCCGAAGAAGTCGTGGGAGGGCTTCGCGGGATCGGTGCTCAGCTCGATGGCCGTCGGAGTCGCCTGCGTGGTGTGGCTGCTGGACGGGGTGTGGTGGGTCGGTCTCGTGCTCGGCGCGATCGTCGCCGTCGCCGCCACCCTCGGCGACCTGACCGAGTCGCTGATCAAGCGCGATCTCGGGATCAAGGACATGAGCAACATCCTGCCCGGCCACGGCGGCATCATGGACCGGCTGGACTCGTTGCTGGCGACCGTGTCCGTCGCCTGGCTGGTGCTCTACTTCCTGTTGCCGGCGGTCTGAGGTCGGCAGCGTTACGACGCCAGCGGGCGTGGGTCGGTGGCGATGACCACCTGGTTGCTCAGGTAGGCGCTCCCGTTCCAGTCGTCGCAGGTCACCAGCGCGACTCGGCCGGGTACGTCGGATGCGAACACTGTCGCTGCTTCTTGAGCCAGGGCGCCCTTGTCGTACTCAGTGACGGTGTCGACGACGTACTCCAGATCGCGGCCGCGGCGTTCGATGACGACGCGTTCACCGGCCTGGAGCTCGCCGAGCTCGTCGAAGGCGCCGCCGCCGGTGTGCACGGTGTGCCCGATGACGATGGCTGTGCCCTGCGCGCTGCCGGGCATCGGTCCGTCGGCCCACCAACCCACGGTCGTGAAGTCCGACGGCGGCACCAGACTCGAGCCGGTTGCCTCGATCGCCGAGACGGAGGTGTCGACACCGAGCCGGTCGATCCGGACACCGGTCGGCCGGCCCGCCGTGACGCGCGAGGAGGGTGATGGCTCGTCGGCGTCATGGTGCCGGTGGCGGGTGTCGGCGCCGGCGCGGGATGGGGTCTCGGGTTCTGTGGTCCCGGCGCTGCTGGACTGAGGCGTCGCGTGTCGGTCGGCTGCGCCGGCGGTCGGCGGCTGCGTCGGTGTCTCGTCTGCCGAGCCGGTCGCCGTCAGGGCACCGAGTCCCAGGCCTAGGCCACCGATCACCGCGACGACCGCGGCGGCCTTACTCCGCACGGCGAGAACGGTGGCGCAGCAGAGCGGTCAGACCGGCTCCGGCCATGCCCAGCCCGGCTGCCACGCCGGCGAGGGCGAGCGGGCTGCGGCTCCCGTCGCTCGGGGATCCGGACGACGTGGCTGCGGCGCCCTCGACCCCGGCGGCGAAGTCCGTCGGCAGTGCTGCGTCGGGGGTGCCCCCCTTGGCCGGCTCCTGCTCGCTGGGGCCGGTGCCGGGGGAGTGGTCGGTCGACGTACCCGGTGCCGCACTCGAGGTCGGTGCCACACTGCTCGGCACGGAGGAGGTCTCGGTGGGCAGGGTCTCGGTCGGCTCGGTCTCGGTGGGCTGAGTCTCGGTCGGCTCGGTCTCGGTGGGCAGGGTCTCGGTCGGCTCGGTATCGGTGGGCAGGGTCTCGGTCGGCTCGGTCTCCGTGGGCAGGGTCTCGGTCGGCTCGGTTTCGGTGGGCAGGGTCTCGGTCGGCTCGGTCTCCGTGGGGAGGGTCTCAGTGGGCTGGGTTTCCGTCGGCTGAGTCTCGGTCGGCTCGGTCTCCGTGGGGAGGGTCTCAGTGGGCTGGGTTTCGGTCGGCTCGGTCTCCGTGGGGAGGGTCTCAGTGGGCTGGGTTTCGGTCGGCTCGGTTTCGGTCGGCTCGGTCTCGGTGGGCTGCGTCTCGGTGGGCTGCGTCTCGGTCGGAGTCGTCTCTGTTGGAGTCGTGCCCGGCGTGCAGTGCGAGATCGTCAGCACCGGCCGGCCGCCCTTGTCGAGCGACGTCCACGTCACGTCGGCGCTCGGATTGCTGGCATAACCCGGGGTGTCGGCGTACCACGAGCCGCCGCCGTTCTGTGTCATCGGGTAGTCGACGCCGTTGACGGTGAGGACAGGAGTCGGGGCAGCCTTGCCGGTGAAGATCCAGTGCAGCGACCCTCCCGTGCAGGGCAGGTTGTCGGCACCATTGCCCACCCACGGGGTTTGGCTCGAGGCGGCAGAGCTGACCACCGATCCGGCCGACGAGGCGGCAGGCCCGGCCGCGGCGACTGCCGGGACGGAGAGAAAGAACACGGCACTGCCGACCGCAGTCAAGGCGGCGCCAGCGGTCCTCGCGGCGAACAAGCGGTTCATGGAAACGGTAACCTCCGAAAAGTACTGCGCGGCCCTAGTGCGTTATTCATGGCATCGAGGGAAATGAGTGCTAGCTGCACACCCAACTGCTGAAGAGACGGTGCGGGGCGCAACTTCTGATGCGGGTGTGACGTAGTTATCACGCCTGGGACGCCGTTGCTGACTCAGCGTGATGAATTGCTCTCACAGCGTGGCGAGGAGGCAATTGAAGGCCGAAAACACCACAAAATGCGATCTCGCAATGACAGAAGTCACCGGTGCGTAGGGCTCGTCAGGCGTCGAACTCGGTGAGCTGTCCGGGCGAGAAGGTGTCCGCCGTCAACTGCCGGCCCACCCCGCTCGGGACCGGTTGGTCCCCGGCCAGGGCGAGTGACGTGCGGACCGCGAACCGGTGCCACCACCGGGGCTGATCCATCAGGGCGTGCCGCCCGCCCGGCTGTTCGAACAGGGCCACCGGCGTGCCCAGCTGTCGCAGCCGCGCGGAATACTGGGACGTCAGGGCGGCAGACGTCATCTGGTCTGCGGTGCCGTGCGCGAGCACGCAGGTCAGGTCGGTCCGAGTCGGGAGGGGCTCGCCCGCGGGGAGCCAGGGAGCCAGCGCACAGATGCCGGTCACCTGCGGCAGGTCAGCGACGGCGAACGCCGTACGGCCACCCATCGAGTGGCCGAGGACCGCGATGGGCGCGCCAGGATGCCGGCGGGAGATCTCGTCGACGGCCCACCGTGCGTCGCCGACCGGAGAGGGCTCGGAGAGCTCGGGGTTCCATCCCCGGACGGAGTAGCGAAGGACGTAGACGGCGCAGTCGCGCGCGGTACGCCGCAGCCCGAGCGAGAAGTCGATCATGCGCAGGTAGGACAGCTGAAGGGGGCGGGTCGGCTCGAGACCGTGCTCGCGTCCGCCGTGCAACACCAGCACCGCGGCGAAAGCCCGGCGCGGACCGCCACTCAGGCGTGGCCGGCTCATGCCGGGCCTTCGACCAGTGCCCGGAGGTCGCGCTCGACCTCGGCCGCTGCCGGGATGGTGCCGGCCACCAGGGACTGGACGAGGAGGCCGTCCACGTAGGCGCACACCCGCCGCTGGACGGCCTGATCGTCGGTCCATGTGGCGACCAACGCCGTCAGGTCGGTCACCCAGGTGAGCGCGGTCGGTCGCATCGAGGGTGTGCGGGCAGCGTGCAGGAAGAGCTCGTACTCCACCATGCAACGGCGCTGGTCGTCGGTGAAGTCGTCGACCAGCCAGGTCGCGAGAGCTGCCACGGGGTCGGGGTCGGATCCGATCTGTTGCAGGGCGCTCGCGCTCTCTGCGTCGATCTGCCGCAGCGCCGACTCGAGCAGTTCGGTGATCGAGGCGAAGTGGTAGGCAGCCGATGACGAGGGCAGGCCCGCCTCAGCGGTGACGTTGCGGTGGCTCACGCCAGCCAGCCCGTCGCGCTCGATGACGCGCAAGGTGGCTTCCAGGAGTTTCTCGCGAGACTCCGCGCCACGCTGGCGCCTGCCGTCGATCATGCGGTGCTGCTGTGCCCCGCACCGAGCTCGAGGGCGGCCACGCCGACCACGACCAGGACGAGACCACCGATCTGGACCAGGGTCAGCCGCTGGCTGAACCAGAGCACGTCGACCAGCACGATCAACACCACCCCCATGGCGGACCACACGGCGTACACGATGCCGAGGCTGAGCCCGGCAGCGAGCACACGAGCGAGTAGGACGAACGACGCGAGGTAGCCGAGGACGACCACGGTCGAGGGGATGGCCTTGCTGAAGCCATCGGACAACTTGAGCGAGATGGTCGCGCCCACTTCGGTGACGATAGCGGCGGCGAGCATCAGCCAGCCGGACATGAGAACTCTCTCCAAACTATTTGTACGAACGTACAAATAGCCTAGCACACGGTTGACCGCGGCCCGTCCAGCCGCGGTCACAGCCGCTGGCGGAGGGCTTCGTAGAGCGTGATCGCCGCCGCGGCCGCAACGTTGAGCGAGTTGACGTGGCCGACCATGGGCAGCCGTACCTGACGGTCGGCGGCGGCGCGCAGCTCGGATCCGACGCCGGCGTGCTCGGCTCCGACGACGATCGCGACGGCCCCGGTCAGATCGACCTCCGTGACCAGATCGGTCGCGTCGGGTGTCGCCACGACGATGGCGACTCCGGCGGCGCCCAGCCACGACGCGACGGTGTCCGCCGACGCAGACGCGACGGGTACGGCGAAGAGCGTGCCCTTGCTGGCCCGAACCACGTTGGGGTTGCCCCAGTCGGCCACGGGCGACGCAGCCACGACCGCGTCCACCCCGGCCGCCTCGGCGGTGCGGAGCATAGCGCCCAGGTTGCCGGGCTTCTCGACCGCTTCGCAGACCAGCACCAGTGGTCGCGGTCCGAGCCGTAGGGCCTCGAGCGGGCGGGTCGGATCCGGCACGACGGCGATGATGCCGTCGGGGTTGTCTCGGTACGACGCGCGCGCGAAGGCATCCCTCCCCAGCGCCACGACCTCGCTGCCCACGTCACGAGCTCGATCCACGAGCCCTGCGCGCTCCGTGCCGTCGACGAGAGCGGCGCAGTAGTAGATCGACTGTGGGAGCACCCCGACGTCCATCGCCAGCAGTGCCTCGGCTCCACCTTCGACCACGGTCACCGCTTCGGCGACCCGGTTCCGCCGGCGGTGCAGACCGGCGAGCCACTTGACCCGCGGATTGGCCGTGCTGGTGATCTCGAGCGGCGTCCGACCCGGGGCGGTCATGCGGTCCACTATGGCGGAGGGCGTCAGGAGGGAGTGAGCCGGCCGACGTGGCCGGCCGTGCCCGGCGATAACGTCGCGGCTGTGCGTCTCCACCTGGTCCGCCATGGTCTGCCCCGCGTCGTCCCGGGCGCACCGGCGAGCGACTGGGAGCTGGACACGACTGGCCGAGCCGACGTCGAGAGGCTGCGACGCAACAGGGTCCTCCCCGCAGATGCCGTGTGGTGGTCGTCCGACGAGCCCAAGGCGATCGCGACGGCGGGCACGCTGACCGACTCGCCAGTCCAGCTCGACGCGCGACTGCGCGAGCAGGTGCGCAGCTCGGTGTGGTTCGAGGATCCAACGGAATTCGAACGAATCGTCAGCGCGGCGTTCGCCGACCCGGATCGCTCGGCGGTCGAGGGATGGGAGCCGCTGAGCGTCACGTCGAGTCGCGTGGTGGCGGCGCTGCGCGAGATCGTCGCCGCGGCGGGGGACAGGCCCGTGGTCGCCGTGGGACACGGCACGGCGTGGACGACTGCGGTCGCGGCGCTCACCGGCACCCGGCCAGACCTCGACGCCTGGTCGGGCATGACCATGCCGGACCTCTGCTCGGTCGATCTCGCCGCCCGTCAGGTCGTGGCGCCCTGGGGTGCCTGGCGCCGCTGACCGACCAGAGGGGGCGACGACGATTGGTTCGGCGTCGTGCCCGCGTGGGACAATCGACCACCATGTCCGAACCCGCCTCCCTGCCCCTCGTCTTCGACGAGCCGAGGCGGGCGAAGAAGCCGCCACGCCATCTCGCCGACATGTCGGCGGAGCAGCGCAGGTCGGCCGTCGAGGCGGCGGGGCTCCCCGGATTCCGCGCCGCCCAGGTTTCGCGGCACTACTTCACCAGGCTGGTCGACGATCCCGCCGTCATGACCGACCTCCCGGCCGACTTGCGTACGCCGCTGACCGACACCCTGCTTCCTCCGCTGCTGACGGCGGTGCGCACACTTACCGCCGATGCGGGCACCACGCGCAAGACCCTGTGGCGGTTGCACGACGGATCCCTCGTGGAGTCGGTGCTGATGCGGTATCCAGGCCGCGTCACGATGTGCGTCTCCTCGCAGGCTGGATGTGGCATGGCCTGCCCGTTCTGTGCCACCGGGCAGGGAGGGCTGCAGCGCAACATGAGCGCGGCCGAGATCGTCGAGCAGGTGGTCGCAGGGGCGCGGGCACTGGCCAGGGGTGAGGTGCCTGGCGGCGACGGCAGGGTCTCCAACGTCGTGTTCATGGGCATGGGCGAGCCGATGGCCAACTACAACGCAGTGATGGGCGCCGTACGTCGGCTCACCGATCCGGCGCCGAACGGTCTCGGCATGTCCGCCCGTGGCGTGACCGTCTCGACGGTCGGTCTGGTCCCGCGGATGCGGCAGCTCGCCGACGAGGGCATCCCGGTGACGCTGGCGCTCTCGCTGCACGCGCCCGACGATGAGCTCCGCAACGAGCTGGTCCCGATCAACACCCGATGGAGCGTCCACGAAGCGGTCGAGGCCGCGTGGCACTACGCGCGTACGACGAAGCGCCGGGTCTCGATCGAGTACGCCATGATGCGTGGCATCAACGACCAAGCGTGGCGGGCCGACCTGCTCGGCGACCTGCTGACGTCGTACGGCGCCTGGGGCTGGGTGCACGTCAACCTGATCCCGCTCAACCCGACGCCCGGCTCGAAGTGGACCGCGTCGCGCGTGGAGGACGAGCGTGAGTTCGTCCGCCGCCTCGAGGCCAAGGGCGTGCCGACGACGGTCCGCGACACCAGGGGCCGAGAGATCGACGGTGCCTGCGGCCAGCTGGCCGCGGTCGAGGCGTGATTCCTCTCTGCCACTTGTCAGAGCCTGGTGGCCCTATAGGGGATTGAGGTTCTGACAAGTCGGGGTGGAGAGCGGGTCACCGGCACAATGGAGCGGTGTTCGGAGCCCTCACCGACCGTCCGGCGCTCGTGGCCAGCGACCTCGACGGCACCCTGCTCCGCACTGACGGCACGGCATCACTGCGGACGGTGCGGGCGGTCCGGGCGCTCCAGGATGCGGGAGTTCCCTGGGTGGTCGTGACTGCCAGGCCGCCCCGATGGATGCACGGGCTCGAGCACCTGGTCGGTGACGGCGGGCTGGCGATCTGCAGTAACGGTGCCTACGTGTACGACGTGGCTGGTCGCCGGGTCGTCTCTCAGCGGGCGTTGGCGATCGAGGTGCTGCACGAGCTGGTCGACCGACTCCGAGCGCGCATCCCGGGCATCGCCTTCGCGGTGGAGAACAGTGGAGGCTTCGGCCGCGAGCCTGGCTATCTTGACAGCGCGCACGTCGAGCCGCCGGACACCGTCGTGGCCGACGTGCACGAGCTCCTCGATCCGCTGCCGGGCAAGTTCCTGGCCAGGGCAGCCGGTCTGCCTCCGGACCAGTTCCTGTCCCGCGTGACCGACGTCGTGGGGGCGCGAGCGGTTGTGTCGTACTCCGGCGCGAGCGGCTTGGCCGAGATCAGCGCGGCCGGCGTCACGAAGGCGACCGTCCTTGCCGAGTACTCCGCGGACCTCGGCATCGCACCCGAAGACGTGTGGGCGTTCGGTGACATGCCCAACGACGTACCCATGCTGGAGTGGGTAGGCAGGTCCTTCGCGGTCGCCAACGCGCATGTCGACGTACGCCGTGTCGCGGACCACGTCTGCCCGGCCAACGACGACGACGGTGTCGCGCGGATCCTCGAAGAAATGCTCGCCAACTTGTCAGAGCCTGGTGCCCCTATAGCAGACTGAGGTTCTGACAATTCGGTGTCGAGCGCGAGCGTGACCGGCACAATGGAGCGATGTTGGCCTCGCTGACCCAGGCCGTGACACGGCTACGCCGGGGCGCCTCGCCGGACGGCCAGGCGGACCCGGCTCTCCACGCGGTCCACTACCCGGGTTTGCGGCGCCGGCGAGCCGGAGACCTGGGCGCGTGCACGCGCTTGCTGCGGGTGGTGCACCACGAGGACGGGTACCCCGTGTACTGGCCCGACTCGGCTCAGCGGTGGCTGGATGGCCCGGAGGTGCTCGACGCCTTCGTGGTGGAGCGGGTGCGCGAGCTGCTGGGACACGTCGCCGTCGTCTCGATCGGTCGCGACGCCACGTCGGCGCTGCACTGGCGTGAGCTGACCGGCTGCCGACCCGACCAGCTCGGTGGTGTGTCGCGGTTGTTCGTCCGGCGCAGGACACGTGGCGAGGGCATCGGTGGCGTGTTGCTCGACACCGCAGCGGTCGCCGTTCGGGCGCGCGGCCGGCTACCGGTGCTTGACATGGTCTCGACGGGTGTCGAGGCGCAGCACCTCTACACCTCGCGCGGATGGCGGCTGCTGGCGTCGTACCCCTGGGGTCGTCGCGGGGACGACCTGCAGATCCACTACCTGCGCGCTCCCGACTGACGCCCTGAACCCGCCGGCGCCGCGGCAAGGCGCGCGGCAGCAATCGGTCGTCTCCCGCCCGCAGAGACGACCGTTACCTGGCGCTCGACGCTCTCCTGATGCGACGTACAGCAAGGCTGTAAAGATAATCAGCGCTCCGCTGCTGTGTTGGGTATCGGCGTGATCGCCGGATCACAGAACACAGGAGGGTGGGGCATGAACAGGAGGGCGAAGGTCGGTACGTCGTTGGCAATCGGATGTGTCATGGCGGCTGCGCCGGTGGGGAGCGCGGCAGCGGATCGTCCGATCGAACGAGGCACATTCTCCGAGTCGGAGTCGTTCGTTGCACATCTGTGCGGGCGCGACTGGGAGTCGACGGCCACATTCGAAGGCCGCTACATGGTGCGGGCCACCGACGGTGTTCCGCTGGAGTCGTTCCACGAGGTGTCCAGCTTCAGCATCTGGCACGTCGCCGAGAATGGCGACGCCTACGAGACGGCCGCGCATCGCCAGCTCTTGCGCACGACCGACATCGAGCACGTCACCGGGAACGTCTACCGAATCACTGAGCAGAACTCCGGCAACACCTGGGGAATCTACTCGGCTAGTGGGCAGGCCGCATGGCGCGACCGCGGGCTATGGATCCAGTCCTTCGAGATCGACACGCTCGGCGACAACGACCCGGAGAACGATCAGTTCGTCGACGGGTCGTACGAGGCCAGCTGGCGCGGCCCACACTTCATCAGCGACACCCAACCTGGGAGCCTCTACTGTCAGTACGTCGACGACGCCCTGGCGATGGGGTAGCCGGGAGGCGATGTGGAGGCCACTGACGAGTTCCGCTGGCTGTTCAGACAGGAGTTTCGCTCCGTCGTCTGGTCGGTCAACGTCGTCCTCCACGACTACGCACGGTCCGAGGAGATCGCCCAGGACGCCTTCCTGCGGCTGCTGGAGAAGTGGGACAAGGTGTCGCACTACGATCGTCCCGGCGCCTGGGTGCGACGGGTGGCGATCCGGCTGGCGATCCGCGCGGACAAACGAGAACGCAGCCGATGGTGGGGGGAGAGTGAGGCCAGCCGCGAGCGCGGCATCCACTCGCAGCAGGGCAATCTGTTGGCGCACGACCCCGATCTGATGGCGGCGCTTGCCGAGTTGCCTGCCCGGCAGCGGGCGGCCATCGCCCTGCACTACCTCGAGGATCGGCCGGTGAGCGAGGTTGCCGATCTGCTTGGCCTCGCACCTGCCACCGTGTCGGTGCATTTGCATCGGGCCCGGCACCGGCTGGCGGAACTCCTAGGGGAGGAGGTCGGGGCCGATGTCGATTGAGGAGAGACTGCGGACCGGTCTCGCGCTTGATGGCGAGCCACCACCCGTCGATGACGCCCTTGTCGGGACCTTGGTGGATCGCGCGCGACGTCGGCACCAGATCCGTGTCGGGGTGGGCGCTGGTGTGGCTGCAGTCGTCACGGCGATCGCGCTGGCCGTGGCACCGCAGGTTCGCTGGAACCAGAGTGACCGCGAGCCGCCAATTGTCGAGCCGAGGACAACGACGTCTGACACCGAGTCGTTCGTGCCGCAGACCTCGCCGATCGACGGCAAGAGCTGGTTCGCCGGTCTCCGAGCTGGTGAAGCTCTCAGGACGCTCGACGGAACGGGACTGTCGCGATACGGGCCGTCAGTACTCGAGAGGCTGAGCGCGGCAGAGCTTGAGTTCGCCTATGGCGAGGTGACGATCCGCAGTGGGCACCTCGGGCAGGGCGGCACCAACACCTGGACAGGTGAGTTCGAGCTCCAAGGCAAACAGTTGGTGCTGACGGCTTCGGGGCTCGGCACGAGTGCCTACACCTGGCGATTGGACAAGGACGACCGTCTCCATCTTGACCTGACCTCGGTAAAGGGCGGCGAGGACGTGCTGGGAGCACCGACGGCGGTCTTTCTGCGGATGGGTCTGACGTCGCATCCGTTCGTGAAACGCCTCGGCTATTAACAGCGTCACCAGGCTTGCGCGACCAGTTCGGCGAGCAGGTCATCGGCGTCCACCTCGAGGCCGCGGCTCTGGAACCACCGGCACATGTTGCGGCAGTCGCGGTGCAGGAAGTCCATGCCCTTGGGGTTTCCGACGATGTCGAGCACTTGCGGCACGTCGATGATGACCAGCCGGTCGCCTTGAGCAAGCACGTTGTACGGCGACAGGTCACCGTGTGTGACCTGCATCCGGGCCATGATCGCCATCGCATCACGGAGCTGCTCGAAGTAGCCCTCGACCACCGGGCGGGTCGGTCGCGCCTGGGCCAGTCGTGGCGCGGCCGCTCCGTCGAGCTCGATGAACTCCATCAGGATCTCGGTGCCGTCGATCTGCACCGGATAGGGCACGGGTACGCCGGCGCTCCACAGCTTGCGCAGCGCCTCCCACTCGGCGTACGCCCATTGGCCTGCGGCCACTTGGCGCCCGAACGCCGTACCCTTCTCCAGGGCACGCATGTCGCGGGAGCGCTTGACCCGGCGTCCCGCGGTGTAGTCGCCGTCCCGCCGGAAGAGTCGGTGGTCGGTGTCGCGATACCGCTTCGCGGCCATGACAACGGCGTGGTCGGGTCGATCCGGCACGGCACGCTCGACGAGGAAGACGTCGGCCTCCTTGCCGGTCTTGAGGATGCCGAGGTCGGTGTCGATCGCGGCGTCATCGGTCACGACCCACGCGGGCCATGGTTCGGGCCCGTGGCAACCCTTCTCGATCGATGACCAGGTCGACCAGCGTTGGTCGTCGTCGAGCTCGGCGACGGGAGTGAAGAAGAAGTCCTCATCGGACAACGGGAACTGCATGATGGTGGTGCTCCTCGAGCATCAGGCGAGGGCACCGGCGCGATCAGTGCGTGAAGGCCCTCGAAGGAATGGGGTCGCGGACGAGCCCGCGGACAGCGGTAGACATCTCGACGCCTCCTTCACGCTCGGGCAGCCTGCTGCTGCGAGGTACAACGTCGACGATGGTGGCAGCCAGCGCCTCGACGGCGCAACTGGATTAGTTGGACAGCCAGTAACTGTCGGAGGTTGTCCCTAAGATCGATCACATGTTCGAATCACGGTCGCCTCGGTTGCCCAATCCACGGGCGCTGCTTTCGACGGCGGAGCTCGCCGGGTGGATCGACCGGCTGCGAGCGCTGGAGACCGATGTCGACGACGCGTCGAGGATCGATCAGATCAGGCTGTTGGAGCAGCTCAAGGGCGCCGCCGCTGGGGCCCAGGCACGGGTGACCGCAGCTTTCGCTGCGGCTCAGCGTGCAGAGCAGCGGGCGGCCGGCGTGCCGGAGCGCAAGCTCGGTCTCGGCATCGGGTCTCAGGTCGCGCTGGCACGCCGCGACTCGGTGCACAAGGGCGGCAGACACATAGGACTGGCCGAGGCCCTGGTGACCGAGATGCCGGCGACACTCGCGGCACTCGAGAGCGGACAGATCTCCGAGTGGCGCGCGACGCTGTTGGCTCGCGACACTGCCTGCCGAGCGTGGAACACCGAGGCGAGATCGACGCAAGGCTCGCGACGAGGCCCGGCGGCCTGGAGGCGCTCGGCGACGGGCAGACGTCACGGGAGGCCCGGCGGCTTGCCTACGAGCTCGATCCGGCCTCGGTGATGCGGCGCGTTCGTGGTGCTGAGAGCGATCGACGGGTCACGATCCGCCCGGCCCCGGACACGATGTCCCTGGTCAGCGGATTCCTCCCGGTCGCCCAGGGTGTCGCCGTACACGCGGCACTCACTCGTACGGCGGACACTCTCAAGGCGCAAGGTGATGAGCGGTCACGGGGCCAGATCATGGCCGACGAGTTCGTTACCCGGATCACCGGTCAGAGCGCCGCAGCCGCTGTGCCGACTCGGGTCGAACTCGTGATGAGCGACACGACCATGTTTGGCGGCGGCGAGACCCCAGCGCTGGTGCAAGGTTATGGGCCGATCCCGGCGGCGCTGGCCAGAAGACTGATCGGCAACCCGCGCGCGGGCACCTGGCTGCGTCGTCTCTACACCTCACCGGACCGCGGGTCCTTGGTGGCGATGGACGCGCGTTCTCGACGCTTTCCTCCAAGTCTGAAGGACCTGCTGGTCGCGCGAGACCAGACCTGCCGCACCCCGTGGTGCGACGCGCCGATCCGACACGCCGAACACGTCGTCAGCTCCGCGGCCGGAGGGAGCACCAGCCATGCCAACGGTCAGGGACTGTGCGAAGCGTGCAATCAGGCGAAGCAGGCGCCAGGGTGGCGGTCTCAGACCGACGGCGGATTCGAGATCGAAGTGCGGACACCGACCGGTCACGCCTATCGGAGCCGACCGCCTCCGCTGCCGGGTGCCGAGGCGAAGCACCAAATGCTCGCGAGGTCAAGCCAAGAGGCAGCACGCGGGTTGGTGCGCACACACCTCCTCGTCGTTGATCCCAAGGTGATCCGAGACGACCCCCAACGCACGGCTGAACGGTTGGCCGTCGTCGCAGGCGCCGCTTGATGTTCCTGGCTGCGTCGTCATGTCCCGACGTGACAAGCCTGCAGCCTGCAGCATGCGGGCAGCGCCCTCGCCACGGCTGGGACAGGATGGGAAGTCGTCGCTCGAGTGCAACCGTCTGATCGGAGGCAGCAGATGACCGGGTACGCGGAGATCCATCGCCGCAGTCTCGAGGATCCCGACGCGTTCTGGGGCGAGCAGGCCGAGCTCGTCGACTGGATCCGACGACCCACCGAGATCCTCGACCGCTCCCGGATCCCGTTCTATCGCTGGTACGCCGACGGCCGCCTCAACACCTGCTACAACGCGCTCGACCGGCACGTCATCAGGGGGCGAGCCGAGCAACCGGCGCTGATCTACGACAGCCCGGTGACTGGCGGGTCAGCGGCGTACACCTACGCCGAGCTGCTCTCGGAGGTGGCGGCGTTCGCGGGCGTGCTGCGAGGCCTCGGGGTGGCCACGGGAGATCGGGTCGTGATCTATATGCCGATGATCCCGGAGACGGTGATCGCCATGTTGGCGTGCGCCAGGCTCGGCGCCGTGCACTCGGTGGTTTTCGGCGGCTTCGCAGCCAAGGAGCTCGCCACCCGGATCGACGACGCGCAGCCCACCGCCGTCCTCACGGCGTCGTGTGGTGTCGAGCCGACCCGTGTCGTCGAGTACAAGCCGCTCCTCGACGCCGCGCTCGACCAGGCCCGCCATCGGCCGGGATTCTGCGTGGTCAAGCAACGGCCCGAGGCGACGGCAAAGCTGGTCGAGGGTCGAGACCTCGACTGGGATGTCGCCATGCGCGCCGGCCGCACCGACCCAGCCGAGTGCGTCGACCTCGCTGCGACCGATCCGCTGTACGTGCTGTACACCTCGGGGACGACCGGCAAGCCGAAGGGGATCGTGCGCGACAACGGCGGCCACGCGGTCGCGCTGACCTGGTCGATGAGCAACGTCTACGACATCGCACCCGGCCAGGTCTGGTGGGCTGCGTCCGACGTCGGCTGGGTCGTCGGGCACTCCTACATCGTCTACGCCCCGCTACTGGCCGGTGCCACGACGGTGCTCTACGAGGGCAAGCCGGTCGGCACTCCTGACGCGGGCGCCTTCTGGCGGGTCGTGTCGGACTACCGCGTCGAAGGGCTCTTCACGGCTCCGACGGCCATCCGGGCGATCAAGCGCGACGACCCCGAGGGCGAGCAGCTGCGACATCACGACACGACGAGCCTTCGGCACCTCTTCCTGGCCGGCGAGCGACTCGACCCGGAGACCTACGGCTGGGCCACCCAGCATCTCGGCGTACCGGTCATCGACAACTGGTGGCAGACCGAGACCGGCTGGCCGATCGTGGCCAACCTGCGCGGGCTCGAGCAGATGCCCATCAAGCCCGGGTCGCCGACGGTTCCGGTCCCGGGGTACGACGTCCGGGTGCTCGACCACGAGGGCCGCGAGGTCCCCGCTGGCGATGAGGGGGCGATCTGCATCAAGCTGCCACTGCCGCCGGGCACGCTCCCGACGCTCTGGGGCGACGACGACCGCTACGTCGACTCCTACTTGAGTGCGGTCGAGGGCTACTACCTCAGCGGAGACGGCGGCCACGTCGACGAGGACGGCTATGTGTATGTGATGGGTCGCACCGACGACGTGATCAACGTCGCCGGGCACCGGCTGTCAACAGGCGCGATAGAGGCGGTGCTCAGCACGCATCCCGCCGTCGCCGAGTGTGCGGTGATCGGCGCGGCCGACGACCTCAAGGGCCAGGTGCCCCGCGGCTTCGTCGTGCTCAAGAGCGGGTACGACGTCAACGCCGACGAGCTGCGCGAGCGAGCTCGTGGCGCAGGTGCGCGACGAGATCGGACCCGTCGCAGCGTTCCGGAGTGTCAGCGTCGTACCGGCGCTCCCGAAGACGCGGTCGGGCAAGATCCTCCGCAAGACGATGCGCCAGATCGCCGATGGCGAGGATCCCGCGGTACCGTCCACCATCGAGGATCCAGACGTGCTGGTGCGTATCACGCCGACGCTGCGCGCAGCTCACAGAGAGTGAGGCCCCGCGACGTCGGTGTCGACCGGTTGTTGGGCAGGTCCGACTGTGGTCGGATGGCACTCATGAAGAAACTCATCAACGATCCTGCTGACGTCGTCAAGGAAGCCCTGCTCGGCGTCGAAGCCGCCCACGGCGATCGGGTTCGCGTGGACCACGCGAACAAGGTCGTCTATCGCAAGGATGCTCCCAAGCAAGGCAAGGTGGGCCTGATCTCCGGTGGCGGGTCAGGGCACGAGCCCATGCACGGGGGCTTCGTAGGGCTTGGCATGCTCGATGCCGCGTGCGCCGGCGAGGTTTTCACCTCTCCGGTACCCGATCAGATGATGGCGGCGACCAAGGAGGTCGACGGTGGCGCCGGCGTGCTGCACATCGTGAAGAACTACACCGGCGACGTGATGAACTTCGAGATGGCCGCGGAGCTGGCCGCCGCCGACGCGGGCACCGAGGTCGTCGCGGTCGTGACCGACGACGACGTCGCCGTACAGGACAGCCTGTACACCGCTGGCCGCAGGGGCGTGGGTGTGACGGTCCTGCTGGAGAAGATCGTCGGCGCGGCGGCGGAGGAGGGACGGTCCCTGCAGGCGGTCGCCGACCTGGCGAAGAAGGTCAACGACACCGGCCGCAGCATGGGCATGGCGCTCACCTCGTGCACTGTGCCCGCCGCCGGCAAGCCGACCTTCGAGCTGGGTGCCGACGAGATGGAGATCGGCATCGGCATCCACGGCGAGCCCGGCCGCGAGCGCAAGACGTTGGCGCCGGCCAAGGACATCGCCGCGATGCTCGTCGACCCGATCGTGGGTGACCTGCCCCTCGGCAAGGGTGACGGTGTGATCGCCTTCGTCAACGGCATGGGCGGTACGCCGTTGATCGAGCTGTACATCATGTACAACGAGGTGAAGCAGATCCTCGACCGAGCTGGCATCACCATCGCGCGCTCGCTCGTCGGCAACTACATCACGTCGCTGGAGATGGCGGGTTGCTCGGTCACACTGCTCAAGGCCGACGACGAGATCGTCAGCCTGTGGGACGCGCCAGTCAACACGCCAGGGCTGCGGTGGGGCGCCTAGACCATGGCGGACACGATCACCAAGTCGACGCTGGCCGACTGGCTGCGCCGCTTCGCCGAGGTGGTGCACGACCAGGCTCCCTACCTGACCGAGCTGGACTCGGCCATCGGCGACGCGGACCACGGCGCGAATCTCGACCGCGGCATGCGAGCCGTCGTGGCGGCAGTCGACGCGACTGACTTCGAGTCGGCCGACGCGATGCTGAAGAAGGCAGGGATGACCCTCGTGAGCACCGTGGGCGGCGCCAGTGGTCCGCTGTACGGCACCTTCTTCCTGCGGTTCGCCGCGGCGCTCGCCGACACGGACAGCATCGACGCCGACGCGCTGGGTCGAGCCTGGCGCGGCGGCGTCGAAGGGATCGTGGCGCGAGGCAAGGCCGAGGTCGGTGACAAGACGATGGTCGACGCGTGGCAGCCGGCGCTTGAGGCGTACGACGCCGCGGTCGCCGGCGGCGACGATCTCGGTGCAGCCACCAGGGCGGCCGCCGCGGCTGCCGCACAGGGGTGCGAGAGCACGATCCCCCTGGTGGCCCGCAAGGGGCGTGCCAGCTACCTCGGCGAGCGCAGCGCAGGACACCAGGATCCCGGGGCGACGAGCACGACCTTGCTTCTCGAGACGGCTGCTGACACCTTCGCGTGATCGGCATCGTCGTCGTCTCGCACAGCAGGGCGCTGGCTGACGCCGCGGTGGCGCTCGCCGCCGATATGGTCGACGCGGATCGCCGGCCCCAGATCAGGATGGCCGCTGGGCTCGACGCCGACACCTTCGGCACCGACGCCAGTGCCGTGGCCGCGGCCATCTCCGACGTGGACGGTCCGGACGGCGTCCTGGTGCTGCTCGACCTCGGCAGCGCGGTACTGAGTGCCGAGATGGCGCTGGAGTTCGTCGACACCGAGGTGGCGAAGCGGGTGGTGCTGTCTTCGGCGCCGCTCGTCGAAGGTCTCGTCGCAGCAGTTGTCACGGCGTCCACCGGCGCGACGCTCGACGCGGTCGCCGAGGAAGCCCTCGACGGGTTGACCGGCAAGCAGGAACACCTCGGCGTGAGCGATGCCTCGGGAGACGGCTCCGTCGCCGCGGGTGGCGAGCCGGCGCCGGGGGTCGACGGGGACCGGCTCGATGGCGGCGTCTCGAGGGAGCTCGAGGTCTCGAACGAGCACGGCCTGCACGCCCGGCCGGCAGCCCGGCTGGTAGCCCTGGTCCGAAGTCACGACGCACGGGTCGCGCTGACGAACGTCCGTACCGGCAAGGGTCCTGTCGACGCGCGAAGCCTGACCAAGGTGGCGACGCTCGATGCCCGCCAGGGCGACCGGGTCAAGGTCATCGCCGCAGGACCGCAGGCCGAGGAGGTGCTGGCGGCGGTCGCGATGCTCGCCGAGGCCAATTGGGGTGACGACTCATCCGAGAGCCCCAAGCCGCCAGACCCGACGACGAGCCGTACCGGCAGTGGACTCGACGTCGCACTGGGACCGGCGGTGGTGACGGACGCCGACGTGGACCTTGCTGGCTACGTCCCGGCAGAGCCGGGCACCGAACGATCTCGCTCCGACGCCGCGGTCGCGGCGGCTCTGGCACAGATCGACGCACTCGAGCGGCACAGTGCCGAGGCCGTAGGTGCCGACGCGGCAGCCATCTTCGCGGCGCATCGGGCCATGCTCGACGATCCCGACCTGCTCGACGACGTACGCCGCGACATCGACTCCGGGCGCAGCGCTCCCGACGCCTGGTCCGACCGGTTGGGCTCTGTGGCCGCCGCCTTCGAGGCGCTGCCGGACCCCTATCAGCAGGAGCGCGCGCAAGACGTGCGCAGCGTGCTTCGCCGGGTGCACAGCGCATTCGTCGGAGAAGCGCCCGCCGAGGCAGAGCAGGGCGGCGGCATCCTCGTCGTGCCGGAGCTCGACGCCGCCACGGCTGCTGTCGTGGACATCGATGACGTGACAGGCATCATCACGATCGCCGGCGGCGCGACGGGGCACGGGGTCATCGTGGCGCGGTCCCGCGGCATACCGATCGTGACCGATCTCGGGGCAGCGGCCGCGGCCATCACGGGCGGCACCATGGTTGCCTTCGACGCCCGAACCCGCAGGCTCGAGATCGACCCCGACGCCGAGACCCAGGCGGAGTTCC
The DNA here is from genome assembly GCA_963830495.1 of uncultured Actinomycetota bacterium. Taxonomy (GTDB): domain Bacteria; phylum Actinomycetota; class Actinomycetes; order Propionibacteriales; family Nocardioidaceae; genus CAWHMS01. The sequence goes on from CAWHMS010000002.1 coordinate 1,306,595, forward strand.
GCGCGCTGATCGAGCATCGATCGGGGGAGCGCGCTGCCGCGCTCGCCGCCGCCACAGGTCCCGCCGTCACGACCGACGGGTGCCGGATCGTGGTCAACGCCAACGTGACGTCGGTCGGCGACGCGCATGCCGCGGCGGAGCAGGGTGCCGACGGCTCGGGGCTGGTGCGCACCGAGGTGCTGTTCGGCGGTTGGCGTTCGGCGCCCGGCGTCACCGAGCAGGCGGCGGCGTTCGGTGAGATCGCCGACGCGCTGAAGGGCAGGTCCATCACGATCCGCACCTGGGACGTCGGCGGTGACAAGCCGCTGGCCTTCCTCCCGCAACCACGCGAAGCCAACCCGTTCCTGGGCGAGCGCGGCCTCAGGCTGCTCCAGCGCCAGCCCCAGGTGCTCGTCGATCAGCTGCGCGCCGTCTGCCTCGTGGCCCGCGAGCACCCGGTCCAGGTGATGTTCCCGATGGTGACGACGCGTGCGGAGGTGGACTGGGCGCTCGAGCGGCTGCGCGAGGCCGCCCGTGACACCGGTGGCGAGCCGCCGCAGGCGATGAAGGTCGGCATCATGGTCGAGGTGCCTGCCGCCGCGGTCCGGATCCGCCAGATCGCCGCCGGGCTCGACTTTGTCAGCATCGGCACCAACGACCTCACCCAGTACACCACCGCCGCCGAGCGGGGGAATGCCGCGGTGGCGGCGCTGGCGGACGCGCTCGACCCGGCCGTGCTCGAGCTGGTCCGGCACGTGTGCGCCGAGCTGCCCGACGACGTCGCGGTGGCCGTCTGTGGTGACCTGGCCGGCGACCCCGCCGCAGCCGTGCTCCTGGTCGGCCTCGGAGTCCGCGAGCTCAGCGCCGTCGGGCCTCAAGTGCCCTTGGTGAAGGCGCGGCTACGCGAGGTGAGTCTGGGCACTGCCCGGCAGCTTGCCGCGCAGGCGCTCTCCTTGTCGTCGGCCACCGATGTGCGTGAGCTGCTCCAACGCTCGGGTGATCCTGGCGCCGTGCCGGCCGATCAGCGCACGCCCCAGGAGTAGGTCTGCTTGTGCAGCTTGAGGTAGACGAAGGACTCGGTGGAGCGCACGCCCGGGACGCACCGGATCCGCTTCGAGACCAGCTCGAGCAGGTGGTTGTCGCTCTCACACACGACCTCGAGCATGATGTCGAAGCTGCCAGCGGTCATGACGATGTACTCGACCTCGGGCATGTGCTCGAGCTTGGCCACCACCGGGTCCAGGTCGCCCTCCGCGTGGATCCCGATCATCGCCTGCCGGGCGAAGCCCAGCTGCAGCGGATCGGTGACGGCGACGATCTGCATGACGCCCTGCTCGAGCAGTCGTTGGACGCGTTGCCGAACCGCCGCCTCCGAGAGCCCTACCGCCTTGCCGATCGAGGCGTACGGCATCCTGCCGTCGTGCTGCAACTGCTCGATGATGCCTTTCGAGACCTCGTCGAGGTGCGGGCGGTGGTTGTCGGTACGTGGGGCCACGGGCGTCATACTGCTGCGAGAACGCTGGCCATGCAAGCATTTGGCCCTAGATTTCGTTGCTTTGGAGTAACTCCTCGACGGAATCCCTTGTCCGAACTCACGCGATCTGACAGGATCGCCCCCGCAGTCATCGAGTCGAAAGGTCGCCCCCATGAGCCGTCTCGTCGTGCCCCCCGGACTGAGTCGAAGAGGATTCCTGCAGGGAGCATCACTCTCCGCCCTGGCCATCGGCGGGAGCGGCCTGCTGGCCGCGTGCGGCACGGACAGTGCCACGGTCGAAGCCGGCTCGTGCGAGAGCACGGACAACAGCGACACGGAGAAGGAAATCGCCTTCTCCAACTGGATCGGCTATGTCGACCCTGTCAAGGCAAACGACACCTCCACGCTGGAGGAGTTCGAGAAGCAGACCGGTATCACGGTCGACTACGTCACGGACGTCAATGACAACGAGCAGTTCTTCGCGAAGGTCTCACCGCAGTTGCAGGACTGCAAGTCGACCGGTCGTGACGTCTTTGTCGTGACCGACTTCATGGCGGCCCGAATGATCGACCTGGGCTGGATCCAGAAGCTCGACCACGCGAACATGCCCAACGTCGACGCGAACCTGATTCCCTTCCTCAAGTCGCCCGACTGGGACCCCAACAGGGACTACAGCGTCCCGTGGCAGAGCGGTATGACCGGGATCTGCTACAACTCCGAGCTCACCGACCCGGTCACAAGCTTCGAGGAGTTGTTGACCCGCTCTGACCTCAACGGCAAGGTTGAGCTGCTCACCGAAATGCGCGACACCATGGGGTTCATGCTGCTGCTTGTCGGTGCAGACCCGGAGGACTTCTCCGACGACGAGTTCAGCGCTGCGATCGACAAGCTGCAGGGGTACGTCGACAGCGGCCAGATCAGGCGCTTCGCAGGCAACAACTACGTCGACGACATGAAGGCCGGCAACATCGTGGCCTGCGAGGCGTGGAGCGGTGACGTCATCAACCTGCTCGGCGGCGCCCCCTACGAGTATGTCCAACCGGAGGAGGGCTTTGCGCTCTGGACCGACAACATGCTCGTCCCCAACCTGGCTGAGCACAAGACCAACGTCGAGAAGATCATGGACTTCTACTACGACCCGGTCAATGCTGCGAAGCTGGCCGCGTGGAACTACTACTTCTGCCCGGTCGACGGTGCGCAGCAGGAGATCGGCCAGTTCGACAAGTCCGCGGTCAACAGCCCGTTCATCTTCGTCGACGACAAGACCCTTGAGTCGGGATTCATGTTCATGTCGCTGAGCGACACGCAGGAGCAGGATTACCAGCGTCAGTACAACGAGGTGATGGGTGGCTGACACCCACGACGAAAGCGCGAGGTGACATGACCGACAGCACGGCCACGGACAATGGATCCGGAGGCGACGACCTCCGCCTCGACCGCGTCACCAAGAAGTTCGGCGACTTCATCGCAGTCGACGACCTGACGCTCACCGTCCCGCAGGGTTCGTTCTTCGCCCTGCTCGGGCCCTCAGGCTGCGGCAAGACGACGACACTCCGCATAGTTGCCGGCCTGGAGGACCCGACGATGGGGGAGGTCTTCATCGGCGAGGAGAACATCACCGGGCTCAGACCTTACAAGCGACCGGTCAACACCGTCTTCCAGTCCTATGCCTTGTTTCCGCATCTGACGATCTTCGACAACGTCGCCTTCGGTCTGCGTCGCAGACGCGTGAGCAGCATCAAGCCCCAGGTCGAGGAGATGCTTGAGCTGGTCGAACTCACGGGATACGGAGAGCGCAAGCCGAGGCAGCTGTCAGGCGGCCAGCAGCAGCGCGTCGCCCTGGCACGCGCGCTCATCAACCATCCAGGCGTGCTGCTTCTCGACGAGCCGCTCGGCGCACTCGACCTCAAGCTGCGGCGCCAGATGCAGATCGAGCTCAAGCGTATCCAGATCGAAGTCGGCACGACCTTCGTGCACGTCACGCACGACCAAGAAGAGGCCATGACGATGGCCGACACCATCGCCGTGATGAACGCGGGGATCATCGAACAGTTGGGTGCGCCGGCCGAGCTCTACGAGAACCCGCAGACCACCTTTGTCGCCAACTTCTTGGGGCAGTCGAACCTCCTCATGACCGACGTCGTGGATACCACCAGCCAGTACGTCGTCGTCGACTGTCAGGGACAGAAGGTCGGCGTCGAGGCGAGCCGCTGCCACACCGACACCGGGCGGGGCTGGCTGGGAGTCCGGCCGGAGAAGATTTTCGCCAGTCCTCGCGGTCAGGAGGATCCTGAGGGTGTCAACGTGCTGCGCGGGGGCGTCGTGAGCGATGTCAGCTTCGTCGGTGTGTCCACGCAGTACCTCGTCAGGATGCCGTGGCAACAGGAGATCATGGTCTTCGAGCAGAACACCGGGCAGCGTCGGCCGTTCAAGAACGGCGACGAGATCGATCTCGCCTGGAGCCGTGACCACTCGTTCCTGCTGGACGCCGACCAGGACGCACACGCCGGGATGATGACGCCCGAGGACTCCGAATGACCGCTCCGCCTGCGGCTCCGCCTGAAGCGCCCGTCGTGGATGGTGAGAGGGCAAAGCGCCGCGGTTGGGGCTGGCTGCTGATCATCCCGGGCATGCTCTGGCTGGGCGTGTTCTTCCTCTTCCCCACGGTCCAACTGTTCTTCACATCGCTGTATGACCCGAGCGGCTCCTTCGAGACCGGCTACCAGATGACGTGGCACGTCGCGAACTATGTCGACGCGGTCAAGGACACCTACGAACTGTTCGTCAGGTCGTTCCTGTACGCCGGGATCGCCACGCTGGTGTGCCTGCTCCTCGGCTACCCGCTGGCCTATGCGATTGCCTTCAAGGCCGGCAGATGGAAGAACGTGATGCTGGTCCTCGTCATCGCCCCGTTCTTCACTAGCTTCCTGTTGCGAACCATCTCGTGGCAGGCGATCCTCGCGGACAACGGCTGGGTGACCAACTTTGTCCAAGCGATCGGGCTGCTGCCCCAGGACGGTCGGCTCCTCGATACGTCCGTGTCGGTGGTCGCGGGCCTCATCTACAACTTCTTGCCGTTCATGACGCTGCCGCTCTACGCCTCGCTGGACAAGGTCGACTATCGGCTCATTGAAGCCGCTGGAGACCTGTACTCCAGCCCCTTCACCGGATTTCGCAAGGTCACATTCCCCCTTGCCATACCGGGCGTGGTCTCTGGCACCCTGCTCACCTTCATCCCGGCGTGCGGGGACTACATCAATGCGGAGTTGCTCGGCACCCCGAAGCAGTACATGGTCGGCAACCGCATCCAGTCTGCCTTCCTGGTCGAGCGCAACTATCCGCTGGCGGCGACCCTCTCCATCATCTTGATGGTCATCGTGGTTCTGATGGTGGTTGTCTACATCCGTCGGGCCGGCACGGAGGAACTGGTCTGATGGCGACGACGCTCACCCGGCAGCCGTCTGCAGAACGCGCCCCGAGGCCGCCAGCCCATCGCCGATCCGCCGCCCGCTGGATCTCGGACCACCTGGTGCTGTTCGCCGCCATCATGGTGCTGATCTACACCTTCGTGCCGATCGCCTATATCTTCGCGCTGTCCTTCAACCAGCCATCCGGCAAGTCCGCATCAGCGGAGTTCGAGTCGTTCACGACCGGCAACTGGAGAAGCATCTGTGAGCCTGCCGGGCTTTGCGAGTCGCTGTGGCTCAGCTTCCAGGTGAGTCTGGTGGCCACCGCGATCACGACGGTGCTCGGAACTCTGTTGGCCTTCGGGCTCGTGCGGCACGCCTTCCGCGGACGATCCGCATCCAACCTGGTCATCTTCATGCCGATGGCGACGCCGGAGGTCGTCATGGGTTCGTCGCTGCTGGCGATGTTCGTCTCTTTGGGCTTCAACAGTGTGTTGGGTTTCATCACGATCGTCATCGCGCACATCATGTTCTGCCTGTCGTTCGTCGTTGTCACTGTGAAGGCTCGACTGGTCGGCATGGACGCCCGACTCGAACAAGCTGCGATGGACCTCTACGCCAACGAATGGCAGACATTCCGGCTCATCACGCTGCCCTTGGCGATGCCGGGTATCGTCGCCGGAGCCTTGCTCTGCTTCTCGCTGAGCTTCGACGACTTCATCGTCACCAACTTCACTGCCGGCCAATCCGTGACGTTCCCTCTCTACATCTACGGCAGCAAGCTCAAGGAGTTTCCGCCCCAGCTGTTCGTCGTAGGCAGCATCTTGTTCTTCGTGTCGTTGCTCATCGTCGTGCTCGCAGAGCTGCGCCGCCGCGGCCGTCCGGTGTGACCTGGAGCGTCTAGCCGACGTCGGCCTCGGCCATCGTGGTGAGCTTGGTGACGGTGCGCCAGTTGCGTACGGTCACGTCGACGCCGAGCAGACGCTCGAACGGCACCTTGGCCAGCAGCGGGGAGCGCCCGACGCCACCAGGGAGATGCAGGTAGAGATGCGTCCCGACGACGCGGAACTCCTCCGGGGTGTAGTCGACGTCGTCGAGCGAGCGCAATGCGGCAGCCGTCGGACGCCTCCCGAGGAAGCCGACGTGGAGTGACGGCGTAGCGCCCACACCGAAGGGTTGCTCGTCAATCACGCGCCTGAGCTCGTTCGGACGACGTACGACGACGGCCGGCTGGAAGCCGACCGCCTCCTCGATGCCGGTGGTGATGGCTGCCGCCAGGCGTGCGTCGGACAACGCGGTCGTCAGCACGACGTTGCCGCTTTGGATGTACGTCGCGACGTCAGTGCAGCCGGCGGCTTCGCAGATCGAGCGCAGGTCGGCCATCGGCAGCTTGCGGCTGCCACCGACGTTGATGCCCCGGATCAGTGCTATCGCGCGATGCTCCGCCACGAGCACCAACCTGCCACACGTAAAGGCGCCGAGTCCCCGCAGGGGCGGGAACCCGGCGCCGGCCGATGCGGCGTCAGATGATCGAGGACGCCTCGGACAGGACGCCGCGCAGGATCTGCTCCATCTCGTCGAAGTGCCGCTGGTCGCAGATGAGTGGGGGCGATAGCTGCACGACGGGGTCACCGCGGTCATCCGCCCGGCAGTACAAGCCGGCGTCGTAGAGAGCCTTGGAAAGGAAGCCACGAAGCAGGCGCTCTGCCTCGTCGTCGTTAAAGGTCTCCTTGGTGTGCTTGTCCTTGACCAGCTCGATGCCGTAGAAGTAGCCATCGCCGCGGACGTCGCCGACGATCGGCAGATCCAGCAGCTTCTCCAGCGTTGCCCGGAAGCTCCCCTCGGTGGCACGGACGTGCTCGTTGAGCCCGTCGCGCTCGAAGACGTCGAGGTTGGCCATCGCCACGGCGGTGGACACCGGGTGGCCGCCGAAGGTGTAGCCGTGCGCGAAGCTGGTCTCGCCCTTGGCGAAGGGCTCGAAGAGTCGGTCGCTCGCGATCATCGCCCCGAGTGGGGAGTAGCCGGAGGTGAGGCCCTTGGCGCAGGTGACCATGTCCGGCTGGTAGCCGTAGCGCTCGGCGCCGAACATGTGCCCCAGGCGCCCGAACGCGCAGATGACCTCGTCGCTGACGAGAAGCACGTCGTACTCGTCGCAGATCTCGCGTACCCGCTGGAAGTAACCGGGCGGTGGCGGGAAGCAGCCTCCGGCGTTCTGCACCGGCTCGAGGAAGACGGCAGCCACCGTCTCGGCGCCTTCGTTCTCGATCGCGACCCCGATCTGGTCCGCTGCCCAGCGGCCGAACGCCTCTGGGTCGTCTCCGTGCAAGGGGGCCCGGTAGATGTTGGTGTTGGGCACGCGGAAGGTGCTCGGTACGAGGGGCTCGAAGGGGGCCTTGAGGCTGGGGAGGCCGGTGATCGAGAGGGCGCCCTGGGTCGTGCCGTGGTAGGCGATCGCGCGGGAGATCACCTTGTGCTTGCCGGGCTTGCCGGTGAGCTTGAAGTACTGCTTGGCCAGTTTCCAGGCCGTCTCGACCGCTTCGCCTCCGCCGGTCGTGAAGAAGATCCGGTTGAGGTCGCCGGGCGCATAGCTGGCGATCCGCTGTGCGAGCTCGATGGCGTTCGGATGGGCGTAGGACCAGATCGGCATGAAGGCGAGCTGCTGCGCCTGCTTGGCGGCGGCCTCGACCAGCTCGGTGCGACCATGCCCGACCTGGCTGACGAAGAGCCCGGCCAGCCCGTCCAAGTAGCGCTTGCCCCGGGAGTCGTAGATGTAGGCGCCTTCGCCGCGCACGATGATGGGCACCTCGGCCTCTTGGTACGACGACATCCGGGTGAAGTGCATCCACAGGTGATCGTGGGCCGCCTGCTGCAGCGCCGCGTGGTCGAGGTCGAGGCTCTGGTCGATCGTCATGGCGGCAGTCTGCCGAACGAACCGGGCCAAATGCAAGCGATTCAGTAGGCAGGGGCACCCCCTATCGCTGATATGAGTAGCGTTCTTAGGTTTGACCCACGAAATCCGCAGCAATCCGCAGCGACGGTGATGGGCCGGAGGTGAAACTCGTGGCGCGGTCCGGGCGGCGGGACTAGGGTCGGCGACATGACGTTTCCCGCCGGTCATCTTTGACCCACGCAACGCCCCGCCGGTGCCCCGGGATTCCTGCCGCGGGTGCTGGCGTACTACGCAGCACGCGACCTGATCCTCCTCTACCCGCTCTACCCGCTGTTCTTCGCGGACAGCGGTCTGGCGCTCGGCCAGATCTCGTCGCTGTTCGTGATCTGGTCTGTCGCGTCCTTCCTCTTCGAGGTGCCCTCCGGCGCCTGGGCGGACACCGTCGACCGGCGGGCGCTGCTAGTGGTGTCCGGCGCGATCTACGCAGCCGCCTTCAGCTGCTGGCTGCTCTGGCCGTCGTACGCCGGGTTCGCGTCGGGCTTCCTGCTCTGGGGCCTGTCGAGCGCCATCATGTCGGGGACCTTCGAAGCCTGGCTGTACGACGAGCTGACCGTGCAGGGTCGACCGGAGCGCTACGCCACGATCAACGGGTGGTGCCATGCCGCAGCCATGGCCGCAAACCTGACCGGCACGCTGGCCGCCGCGCCGCTCTACGCGTGGGGCGGCTATGCGCTGGTCGGCTGGACGAGTGTGGCCGTTGCCGGCGCCCATACCGCGTTGGCGTGCTCCCTCCCGGCCGCTCCTCGGGTCGGGTCAGCCGACGACAGCGTCGAGGCAGCACCCAGGCTCCGCGGGACGCCGTCGAGCAGCTTCGCCGCCCGCTACCTGGCCATGCTCGATGCCGGGTTAAGGGAGGTGGCCGGTGAGAAGCGGGTCCGCCGGGCTGTGGCGGTCGCCGCCTGTCTCGTCGGCTTGACCGTCTACGACGAGTACTTCCCGCTGGTCGCCCGGGATCAGGGCGTCGCCGCCGACGAGGTGGCCCTACTGATCGGGCTCGTGGTCACAGGTCAGCTGGTCGGAACAGCACTGACAGGCAGGGCAGCGCGACTGACCTCGACGGTCGTCGCCGGCTTCGCTGCCGCCGCGGCCGTGCTGATCGCGGTGGGTGCGCTGAGCGGGCACGCCGCCGGCTTCGTCGCGATCGCGATCGGCTACGGACTGGCCAACAACGCGTTCCTGGTGGCCGAGGCGCGGTTGCAGGATGTCATCTCCGGGCCGGCTCGAGCCACCGTCACGTCGGTAGCGGGCCTCTCCACGGAGGTCGTCGCGCTCGGTTGCTACCTGGCCCTCCTCGCCGGGTCGGCTTGGTGGTCCGCGGCCACGATGACGGCCTTGCTCGGTCTGCCGATGCTGTCGGCGGCCGTGCTGGCGGGCAGGTGGATGCCGGGGCCACGAGAGACCGAGGTCCGCGATGCCATCAATCGGTGACCGTGGTTGGATTCCCCGGTGAGCCCACATGCGGATCTCGTGTTCACCGGTGGCTCGGTGTGGACGTCCGGCGACGCCAGGCCCAGCGGCGCAGGAGTCGCGGTGCGCGGAGGTCGCATCGTCGCGGTCGGGGAAGGCGCCCTGGAGCTGGTGGGTCCAGCCACGGAGCAGGTCGACCTCGCCGGAGGGCTCCTGCTGCCCGGCTTCCAGGACGCGCACGTGCACCCGGTGGGCGGGGGCTTGGAGCGGATGCGCTGCGACCTCACCGAACACGGCACGCGGGAGGAGTACGTCGCCGCCGTACGCCGGTACGCCGAGGCCCATCCCGACGTGCCCTGGATCACCGGCGGCGGCTGGGCGATCGCGGCCTTTCCCGGGGGTACGCCGACGGCAGCTGATCTCGACGCCGTCGTACCGGATCGGCCCGTCTTCCTCCCCAACCGTGACCATCACGGCGCGTGGGTCAACAGCCGGGCGATGTCCGTGGCAGGCATCGATGCGTCGACGTCGGACCCTCCGGACGGACGGATCCAGCGCGACGCGGCCGGTGCGCCGACCGGCACGCTGCATGAAGGTGCCATGGCGCTGGTCGCTCGGCACGTGCCGGACAACACCGCCGACGAGCTCGTCGCCGCGCTCCTGACCGGGCAGGCCTATCTCCACTCGCTCGGCATCACCGCATGGCAGGACGCCATCGTCGGTGCCTACGCGAACATGAACGACGCCTCGGACGCCTACGCGGCGCTGGCCGCGGACGGGCGACTCACCGCGAAGGTGGTCGGAGCCTTGTGGTGGCGGCGTCATGTCGGCGCGGAACAGATCGAGGAGCTCGTTGACCACCGCCGGCGGCTAAGCTCGGATCGGTTCCGCGCCACCAGCGTCAAGATCATGCAGGACGGGATCGCCGAGAATTTCTCCGCCCACATGCTCAAGCCCTACCTCGACGACGAGGGTCGAGTGTCGGACAACTCAGGCAGCCCCTTCGTCGATCCGGTCGAGCTGCGCGAGCATGTCGCGGCCTTGGACCACGAGGGCTTCCAGGTGCACGTGCATGCCATCGGCGATGCGGCCGTGCGAGCGGCGTTGGACGCCTTCGAGGCTGCGCGAAGGGCCAACGGCGCCGAGCACTCGGCCGCGAATCGCCACCACATCGCGCACATCCAGGTGATCCACCCCGACGACGTGCCGCGCTTCGCACGCTTGGGCGTGACCGCGAACATGCAGGCGCTGTGGGCGGCGTACGACCCGCAGATGACCGAGCTGACGATCCCCTTCCTCGGGGAGGAGCGCACTCGCTGGCAGTACCCGTTCGGGGACTTGCTGCGCTCTGGCGCGCATCTCGCGATGGGCAGCGACTGGCCGGTCTCGACCCCCAACCCGCTCGAGGCGATCCACGTCGCCGTCAACCGCTGGCTGTCCGATGCCGAGGGTCAGGACCGTCGGCCGTTCCTGCCCGATCAGGCGATCCCGCTGGCCACTGCCCTGACGGCGTACACAGCAGGCTCGGCGCGGTTGAACCATCTCGACGACACCGGGGTCATCGCGGTCGGGATGGCGGCCGACCTGGCCGTGCTTGATCGCGATGTCTTCGCCCATCCGGCCGAGGAGATCGCGCAGGCTCAGGTCGTGGCGACGTACATCGATGGCCAGCAGGTCTTCTGACCCGCCGGGTCTTCCACTTGGGTCAGCGGAAAGCGGACTCGCCGGTCAGGGCCTGCCCGATGACCAGCTGGTGGACCTCGGACGTGCCCTCGTAGGTGAGCACCGACTCCAGGTTGTTGGCGTGCCGGAGCACCGGGTACTCCAGCGTCACGCCGTTCGCGGCCAGGATGGTGCGGCACTCCCGGGCGATCTGCAGCGCCTCGCGGACGTTGTTGAGCTTGCCGAGGCTCACCTGCTCCGGCCGCAGCCCACCCGCGTCCTTGAGCCGGCCCAGGTGCAGGGCCAGCAGCATGCCCTTGCCCGAGCTCGACGGTCATGTCGGCCAACTTGGCCTGAGTGAGCTGGTACGCCGACAGCGGGCGGTCGAAGACCTGGCGGGATCCGGCATACGCGATCGTCGTCTCCAGGCAGTCCCGGGCCGCGCCGAGAGCACCGAAGACGATGCCGAAGCGCGCCTCGTTGAGGCAGGCGAGCGGCCCGGACAGCCCGGTCGCCTCCGGCAGCACCGCGCCGCCGGGCAGCCGGACTCCCTCGAGCACCAGCTCGCTGGTCACGGAGGCACGCAGTGACATCTTGCGGTGGATCATTGGGGCTGTGAAGCCGGGGGAGTCGGTGGGGACCACGAAGCCGCGGATGCCCTCGTCGGTGCGCGCCCACACCACGGCGACGTCGGCGACCGAGCCATTGGTGATCCACATCTTCGTGCCGTCGAGCACCCAGTCGTCGCCATCCCGGCGCGCCCGGGCACGCATGCCGGCGGGGTTGGAGCCGAAGTCGGGCTCGGTGAGCCCGAAGCAGCCGATCGCCTCCCCAGCAGCCATCTGCGGCAGCCACTCGCTCTTATGCTCGTCGCTGCCGAAGCGATGGAGCGCGAACATGGCCAACGAACCCTGCACCGAGACCAGGCTGCGGATGCCCGAGTCGGCCGCCTCCAGCTCCAGGCAGGCCAGTCCGTAGGCGGTGGCCGACGTACCCGCGCAGCCGTAACCCTCCAGGTGCATGCCGAGCAGACCCAGCGCGCCGAGCTCCTTCGCCAGGTCCCGCGCCGGCACCTCCCCGGCCTCGAACCAGCCGGCGAGGTGCGGCCGCAACCGGTCGTCGGCGAAGCGGCGCACAGTGTCGCGGATGGCCCGCTCCTCGTCGTCGAGCAACGGGTCGATCCCGAAGAGGTCGAAAGGCGAGAGGGCGGGCACGCGTTGCTCCTGACGTCTAGACCATGGCTCGGCAGGTGCGCGCGGCCGGATGGCTCGACTATAAGGCGGCGGCGCGGGTGGCGAGCTGCGGGTGCACTGCCTAGGTTGTCCTCATGGGTTCGGCCCGTGATCAGCCGGGACTCGACGGGGCCGCCTCTGAGGCCCTGCTGAAGGTCGGTCAGTTCTTCTCCCGCTGGGAGGAGACCGATGACGCGCGGGCCGTCTTCCGCGAGGGCGGTCGAGCAGGGGACGTCTTCTACCGCGATCGGTGGAGCCACGACAAGGTCGTCCGATCCACCCATGGCGTGAACTGCACGGGCTCGTGCTCATGGAAGGTGTATGTCAAGGACGGCATCATCACCTGGGAGGCCCAGCAGACCGACTACCCATCCGTGGGACCCGACCGGCCGGAGTACGAGCCGCGGGGCTGCCCGCGGGGTGCCGCCTTCTCCTGGTACACCTACTCGCCTACGCGGGTCCGCTACCCCTATGCCCGCGGCGTTCTGCTCGAGATGTACCGCGAGGCCAAGCAGCGGCTTGGCGACCCCGTGCTCGCCTGGGCGGATGTCGTCACAGATCCGCAGCGTCGACGCCGTTACCAGCAGGCGCGAGGCAAGGGCGGACTGGTCCGCGTGACCTGGCACGAGGCAGTCGAGATGGTGGCTGCCGCGCACGTGCACACGATCATGACGCATGGTCCGGACCGCTGTGCCGGCTTCTCGCCGATCCCAGCCATGTCGATGGTGTCGCATTGCGTCGGCACGCGGTTCATGCAGCTGATCGGCGGTGTGATGACCTCCTTCTACGACTGGTACGCCGATCTGCCCGTCGCCAGCCCACAGGTCTTCGGCGACCAGACCGACGTCCCCGAGTCCGGAGACTGGTGGGACGCGACCTACCTCATGATGTGGGGATCCAACGTGCCCGTGACCCGCACCCCCGATGCGCACTGGATGGCCGAAGTGCGCTACCGGGGCACGAAGGTCGTGAGCGTGAGTCCCGACTACGCCGACAACACGAAGTTCGCCGACGAGTGGCTACCCGCCCAGGCCGGCACCGACGCGGCCCTCGCCATGGCCATGGGACACGTCCTGCTCAAGGAGCACTTCGTCGACCGAGAGACGCCGTTCTTCGGCGACTACGTGCGCACCTACACCGACCTGCCTTTCCTGGTGCGCCTGGAGCCGCATGGCGAGCACGGCCAGTTCGTGCCCGGCAAGTTCCTGACGGCAGCGGATCTCGACCCGGTCGGGGACCAGGCTGATGAATCGGTCTGGAAGACCGTGCTCCTGGACGCCGCGACAGGAAACCCTGTCGTCCCGAACGGCTCGATGGGCTTCCGCTATGCCGAATCCGGGGTGGGTAAGTGGAATCTCGACCTCGCCGGTGTGACGCCCCTCTTGTCCGTGCACCAGGTCGACGGGGACGCCGTGGAAGTCCTCCTGCCCGCCTTCGCCGAGCCAGCCGGACGGGGATCCGTGCTGCGTCGCGGCGTACCGGTCCGTCGCGTGGGTGGCGCGCTCGTCACCACGGTTCTCGATCTGATGTTCGCGCAGTACGGCGTCCAGCGGGCAGGCCTTCCGGGTGACTGGCCGAGCGGGTACGACGACGTAGCCACGCCGTACACCCCCGCCTGGCAAGCAGAGATCACCAGCGTGCCGGCCGAGGCGTGCATCCGGATTGCCCGGGAGTTCGCGCAGAACGCCGAGGAGTCCAGCGGCCGGTCGATGATCATCATGGGGGCAGGGATCTGTCAGTGGTTCCACGGGGACGTCACCTATCGGGCCATCCTGTCGTTGCTCATCCTCACCGGCTGCATGGGGCGCAACGGTGGCGGCTGGGCACACTACGTGGGTCAGGAGAAGTGCCGCCCGATCACTGGATGGATCTCTCTCGCCAACGCGCTGGACTGGGGACGCCCGCCACGGACGATGACCGGCACGGCGTACTGGTACATGCACACCGACCAGTGGCGCAACGACGGGTACTCTGCCGACTCCCTCAGCTCGCCTCTCGCCACAGGCCATCTTGCGGGGATGCACACCGCCGACACCATCTCCCAGTCGACGCGGTTGGGATGGATGCCGTTCTACCCGCAGTTCGACCAGAACCCCCTCGACCTGGCCGACGACGTGTCGGCAGCAGTTCAGCGTGGCGACACCGCCGACGCGCCGTCGTATGTCGCGTCCGCACTGCAGGACGGCACCCTGAGGCCGGCGATCGAGGACGTCGACGCTCCCGCGAACTGGCCGCGAACGCTGGTGCTGTGGCGGTCGAACCTGATGGGCTCCTCGGCCAAGGGCAATGAGTACTTCCTCAAGCACCTTCTCGGCACCCACTCGAACCTGATGGGCACGGAGAACCCTGAGGCCCCGCGCCCCAACGAGGTGGCGTGGCACGACGACGCGCCGCAAGGCAAGCTCGATCTGCTCGTCTCTGCCGACTTCAGGATGACGTCGACCACCCTCCTCTCCGATGTGGTGTTCCCCGCTGCCACGTGGTACGAGAAGCACGACCTTTCCTCCACGGACATGCACCCCTTCGTCCATGCCTTCACGCCGGCGATCGACCCGCCCTGGCAGGCGAAGACCGACTTCGAGACGTTCCATCTGATCGCGCAACAACTGTCCGAGATGGCGACGACCCACCTCGGCGTCCGCAAGGACCTGGTCAGCGTGCCCCTTCAACACGACACTCCGGGAGAGACTGCGCAGCCGGGCGGTCGTGCCGCCGACTGGCGTGCCGACGGCGTCGTCGGGAAGCCAGGCCAGAACATGCCCGTCTTCGTCCTGGTCGAACGCGACTACACCGCGATCGCCGACAAGCTTGCCGCGGTAGGACCCCTTGCCGACACGCTGGGGTTCACGGTCAAGAACGTCACCTATCGTCTCGAGAAGCAGATCGAGGCCTTGGGCAAGTCCAACGGCGTCATGCTCGGCGGCGCGGCTGAGGGTCGTCCCGCGATCGACACCGACATCAAGCTGGGCGAAGCCATCCTGAGGTTCTCGGGCACGACGAATGGCGAGCTCGCTGTTCAGGGATTCCGTACTCTCGAGGCCCGCGTGGGGAGGCCGCTTGCCGACCTGGCGGAGGGCTCTGAGGAGAAGCGGATCAGCTTCGCAGACACGCAAGTCGCGCCCGTCCCGGTCATCACCTCGCCGGAGTGGTCAGGCTCCGAGACGGGAGGACGGAGGTATGCGCCCTTCACGGTGAACATCGAGCGACTCAAGCCGTTTCACACGCTGACCGGACGCATGCACTTCTACCTCGATCACGACTGGATCACCGACCTCGGCGAGGCGTTGCCTATCTACCGGCCGCCGCTTGACATGCATCGCTTGTTCGGCGAGCCCACGCTGGGTCCGGACGGCGCGAAACAGGTGACCGTTCGCTACCTGACGCCGCACTCCAAGTGGTCGATCCATTCCGAATACCAGGACAACCTCTTCATGCTGTCGCTGTCGCGAGGTGGTCCGACCGCGTGGATGAGTCCGGCCGACGCCGCCGCGATCGAGGCCAAGGACAACGACTGGATCGAGTGCATCAACGCCAACGGCGTGCTGGTCTGTCGGGCGGTGGTGAGCCATCGCATGCCCGAGGGAGTCGTCTACGTGCATCACGCCCAGGAGCGCACGATCGACGTACCCAAGTCAGAGACAACGGGACGGCGTGGCGGTATCCACAACTCGGTGACCCGATTGCTGGTGAAGCCGACCCACCTGATCGGCGGGTATGCCCAGTTGTCGTACACCTTCAACTACCTCGGCCCTACCGGAAACCAACGTGACATGGTCTCGACGATCCGGCGGCGTTCGCAGGAGGTGGCCTACTGATGCGAGTGATGGCGCAGATGGGCATGGTGATGAACCTCGACAAATGCATCGGGTGTCACACCTGTTCGGTCACCTGCAAGCAGGCCTGGACCAACCGCGCCGGGACAGAATACGTGTGGTTCAACAACGTGGAGACCCGCCCTGGACAGGGATACCCACGTCGGTACGAGGACCAGAAGCAATGGCGTGGCGGCTGGACCCTCAACAAGCGCGGGCGGCTGAAGCTCAGGGGCGGCGGCCGCCTCAAGAAGCTGCTGACGATCTTCGCCAGCTCCGTGCAGCCCAAGCTCGCCGACTACTACGAGCCTTGGACCTACGACTACCAGACCCTCGTGGACGCGCCGCTGGGCGACGACTTCCCCGTGGCCCGGCCGAAGTCCCTGATCACCGGCGAGGACACCCAGGTCACCTGGTCGGCCAACTGGGACGACAACCTCGGCGGCGTCAGCGAGCTGGGGCACCTCGACCCCATCGTGGAGAAAGTGCGACGCGAGTCGGAGGACAGGATCAAGTTCGAGCTCGAGCAGACATTCATGTTCTACCTGCCGCGGATCTGCGAGCACTGCCTCAACCCGTCGTGCGTGGCTTCGTGCCCCTCCGGGGCGATCTACAAGCGGGAGGAGGACGGCATCGTCCTGGTGGACCAGGATCGTTGCCGTGGTTGGCGACAGTGCATCACCGGGTGCCCCTACAAGAAGATCTACTTCAACCACAAGTCCGGCAAGGCCGAGAAGTGCACGTTCTGCTATCCGCGCGTCGAGGTAGGGCTGCCGACGGTGTGCTCCGAAACTTGTGTCGGAAGGCTGCGTTACTTAGGGCTCTTCCTGTACGACGCCGATGCCGTGACGGCCGCCGCCTCGACACCGGATGAGAAGCAGCTCTACGAGGCGCAGCTCGACCTGATCCTCGATCCCGACGATCCCGCGGTGATCCGGGCAGCACGGGACCAGCGCATCCCCGACGACTGGATGGTTGCGGCGCAACGATCGCCGGTATATGCCCTCGCCAAGACCTACCGAGTCGCACTGCCGTTGCATCCGGAGTACCGCACGATGCCGATGGTCTGGTACGTGCCGCCGTTGTCGCCGGTCGTTGATCTGCTGAAGGAGCAGGGCCACGACGCCGAGCTCCCGGACAACCTGTTCGGTGCGATCGATGCACTGCGCATCCCGGTCGAGTACCTCGCGGAGCTCTTCACCGCCGGAGACACCGACGTCGTGAGCGGTGTGCTGCGCAAGCTCGCAGCCATGCGGTCCTACATGCGGGGAGTAACTCTCGGCCGCGAGCCGGACTCATCGATCCCTGCCGCCGTCGGGATGGGCGAGGAGTCGATGTACGAGATGTACCGGCTGATGGCGATCGCCAAGTACGACGAGCGCTACGTGATTCCCAAGGCGCATGCGGAACAGGCCCACGAGCTCGAGGAGCTCGGGTGCTCGCTGGACTACGACGACGGGCCTGGCATGTATGGTGCAGGCTCTTTCGGGGAGGCAAGTGGCCGTCCTGCGCCGGTTGCTGTCGAGACGTTCCACGCGCTCCAACAACGGCAGACCTCAGATTCGGCGACGAGTGCGGACGAGCTGCGCGGGCGGGTCAACCTACTCAACTGGGACGGCAACGGCGCACCCGCCGGCCTGTTTCCCGAGCGCAACAGCTCCGGCCAGGGCCAGCAGAGCGCTGAATCGCGTCAGGTGGAGGGCCAGCCATGAAGCCAGACGTGCGGGTCGTGCGCCAAGTCGCCTCATGGTGCCTGTCGTATCCCGACGACGAGCTGATCCGCCGCCTTCCGAGCCTCGCCGCCGCCATCGCCGAGCAGCCCTCGAGCGTGGCCACGAATGCGCTGGCTGGCTTCGTGGACCACCTGGGCGCATCGCCGCCGGACGAGCTGCGTCGCGACTACGTGGAGATCTTCGACCTGTCTCGCAAGCACGCCCTGTACCTGTCCTACTGGACGGACGGCGACACCCGGCGGCGCGGTGAGGCACTCGGCAGGTTCAAGCAGCACTACCGTGACAGCGGCTTTCTGGTCGACACCCGTGGCGAGCTGCCGGACTACCTGCCCATGGTGCTGGAGTACGCCGCCTTGGGAGACACCGCCGCGGGCACCGAGCTGCTGCAGGCCTACCGGCCGAGTCTCGAGCTGCTCCGTCTGGCCCTGGTCGACTCGCGTGTGACCTACGCCGACGTACTCACCGCCGTCTGTGCGACCTTGCCGGGCGCATCACCCAGCGACCGGGCCGCTGTCATGCAGATGGCGGGGGCCGGCCCGCCGACGGAGACCGTGGGACTGGAGCCCTACGACCCGCGCTTGCTGCCCATCGCCGACTCGATGGCACCGACCTCGGGAGCGGGGTGATGGATTTCGTGCTGTGGGGCGTCCTGCCCTACGTGATGGTCGCCGTACTCGTCGGCGGCACGGTCTGGCGCTATCGGTATGACAAGTTCGGGTGGACGACTCGTTCGTCGCAGCTGTACGAGTCACGGCTGTTGCGGATCGGATCACCGCTGTTCCACTTCGGCATTCTCGTCGTGCTCATCGGCCACATCGGGGGACTGGTCGTGCCGATGGCGTGGACGTCCGCCGTCGGGGTCTCCCAGGAGACTTACCACGTCAACGCGCTGGTGTTCGGCGGCATCGCGGGGGTGTGCACACTGGCCGGGATCGGGATCCTGATCTACCGGCGGCGCACGAGCGGGCCGGTGTTCATGGCGACGACCAGGAACGACAAGACGATGTACGTCGTGCTGGTCGCTGCCATCGCACTCGGACTGTGGACGACTCTGGAGAGCGTCGGGGCGGGCCACGAGGCGCACAACTATCGCGAAAGCGTCTCACCCTGGTTCAGGTCGCTCTTCATCCTGCAACCTGATGTGAGCTCCATGGCCGCGGCTCCGCTGTCGTTCCATGTCCACACGCTCGTCGGGATGCTCCTCCTGGCGATCTGGCCCTTCACGCGGTTGGTGCACGCATTCACGGCGCCACTGCACTACCTCTTCCGGCCGTACATCGTCTACCGAAGCCGTGATGTGGCGACCGGATCGGGCAGTCGTCGGCCGCAACCAGGCTGGACGCCGGTGGGCACCAAGGACAGGAGCCGTTGATGACCGACTCCACGACTGAGGTCACGGCGGACCTTCGGACCGGGCAGGCAAGGAACCTTGCTCTCGCGACGCTGGCCTTCGCGATCAGCTTCTGGGCATGGAATCTCATCGCCCCGCTCGGCGTCAGATACACCGAGCAACTCGGCCTGTCGGCGACCCAGAAGTCGATCCTCGTCGCCGTACCGGTGCTGGTTGGGTCGCTCGGCCGCATCCCGGCTGGCGCGCTGGCCGACCGGTTCGGCGGCCGGATGATGTTCCCGGTCCTGTTGCTCCTCTCCGCACCATTCGTGCTGCTCGTGACGTTCGCGGGCAACCGCGACTCCTACGCGATGCTGCTCGTGTGCGGGTTCTTCCTGGGCATCGCGGGCACGACCTTCGCGGTCGGTATCCCGTTCGTCAACGCCTGGTACGAGCCGTCCCGCCGCGGATTCGCCACCGGCGTCTTCGGCGCGGGCATGGGTGGCACCGCCCTCTCCGCCTTCTTCACCCCGCGGTTCGTCGACTGGTTCGGCTACACGATGACGCACGTCATCATTGCGGCGGCGCTCGTCCTCGTCGCGGTCTTCGTCTGGTCGGGGGCGCGAGATGCGCCTGGCTGGCGACCGAATCCGGATCCGGTGGTGCCCAAGCTCGTGGCCGCGGCCAAGCTTGCGGTCACCTGGCAGATGTCCTTCCTGTACGCCGTGGCGTTCGGCGGGTTCGTCGCCTTTTCGACGTACCTGCCGACCTATCTCAAGGACGTGTACGACTTCGACCTCACGGGAGCAGGCACCCGGACTGCGGGATTCGCGATCGCCGCCGTCATCGCGCGGCCGGTCGGAGGTGTGCTGTCGGACCGGGTCGGCTCACGCGTGATCGCGGCAACGTCGTTCGCCGGCGCCGCTGTGCTCGCCATCGTGATCGCGCTTCAGCCGCAACCCGAGGTCCCGGCCGGCATCGCGTTCGTGGCGATGGCCGCCTTCCTCGGCCTTGGCACCGGGGGAGTGTTCGCCTGGGTGGCGAGAGAGTCTCCGCCCGAGCGGGTCGGGAGTGTGGCCGGAATCGTTGGCGCGGCGGGTGGACTGGGCGGATTCTTCCCTCCCCTCGTGATGGGCGTGACGTACAACGAGGCCGACCACAGCTACACGATCGGCCTGGTGCTGCTGTGCATCGTGGCGGCTGGTGCCTTGTTCTTCACGCTCGTCGGGATCAGGAGGCGGCCCTCGCAACCGGCCTGAGACGACGGAATCTGTTGAAGATGGTGCCGACCACTAGCGTAATCAGTGGTCACGCACTAGGTTTTCCCTCGGATTACACCGATCAGCCACGACGTGCGACAAGGGGCCAAAGATGCCGACCCGGACACTTCAGAACATGATCAACGGCGAGTTCGTCGACAGCTCCGACGGCCGCACCGCGCCGGTGATCAACCCCTCGACCGAGGAGCACTATGCCGACGCCCCGGTGTCGGGCGCCGAGGACGTCGACCGGGCGGTCCGGGCGGCAGCCGAAGCGTTCGAGACGTGGCGGGACAGTACGCCGGCCGACCGGCAGCGAGCGCTGCTCAAGCTCGCCGACCTGATGGAGGAGCGCACCGCGGACTTCGTGGCGGTCGAGTCGGAGAACACCGGCAAGCCACTGGGCTTCACCACCACCGAGGAGCTGCCGCCGTCCATCGACCAGATCCGGTTCTTCGCCGGTGCCGCCCGGGTGCTCGAGGGCCGCTCGGCCGGTGAGTACCTGGCCAACCACACCTCGATGGTCCGGCGCGAGCCGATCGGGGTGGTGGCGCAGGTGACCCCGTGGAACTACCCGCTCATGATGGCGGTCTGGAAGATTGCACCGGCTCTCGCGGCCGGCAACACCCTCGTCCTCAAGCCGTCGGACACCACCCCGGCATCCACCGTGCTGCTGGCCGAGATCTGCAACGAGGTCTTCCCACCCGGAGTGATGAACGTCGTCACCGGTGACCGCGACACCGGACGTGCCCTGATGGCGCACAAGATCCCGCAGCTGGTCGCGATCACCGGATCCGTCCGGGCCGGCATGGAGGTCGCCAAGTCGGCGGCCGCCGACGTCAAGCGCGTGCACCTCGAGCTCGGCGGCAAGGCTCCCGTCATCGTGTTCGACGACGCCGACATCGAGGCCGCGGCCGAGGCGATCGCAGGAGCCGGCTACTTCAATGCCGGCCAGGACTGCACGGCCGCAACCCGGGTGCTCGCTGGACCCGGCGTGCACGAGGACTTCGTGGCGGCCCTCACCGACCAGGCGCGCAACACCAAGACGGGTATGCCGGACGACGACGACGTGCTCTACGGGCCCGTCAACAACCCGAACCAGCTCGCCCGCGTCACCGGGTTCATCGACCGGCTGCCCGACCACGCCAAGCTCCAGGCCGGCGGACACCGGGTCGGGGACCAGGGCTACTTCTTCGAACCCACCGTGGTGTCGCACCTGAATCAGGACGACGAGGCCGTGCAGGACGAGATCTTCGGGCCGGTCATCACCGTGCAGCAGTTCACCGACGAGGACGAGGCGCTGCGCTGGGCCAACGGTGTCCAGTACGGCCTGGCGAGCAGCGTGTTCACCAAGGACCATGGCCGCGCGATGCGGATGGCCCGTCGGCTGGACTTCGGCTGCGTGTGGATCAACACCCACATCCCGATCGTCGCGGAGATGCCGCACGGAGGCTTCAAGCACTCCGGCTACGGCAAGGACCTCTCGCTGTACGGCATGGAGGACTACACCCGTGTCAAGCACGTGATGAGCGACATCAGTGTCTGACATGCGGATCCTGCTGGTCGGCGCCGGCGGCGTCGGTGCCGCCTTCGCGGCGATCGCGGCTCGCCGCGACTTCTACCAAGTCCTGGTCGTCGCCGACTACGACGAGGCGCGGGCCAAGCGGGCTGCGGAGGCAGACGAGCGGTTCGTCGCTGCTCACGTAGACGCCTCCGACGAGGAGTCGGTCGCGGGCCTGGTTCGCGAGCATCGGATCACCCACGTCATGAACGCGGTCGACCCCAGGTTCGTGATGCCGATCTTCAACGGGGCGTTCGCCGCCGGGGCCGACTATCTCGACATGGCGATGAGCCTGTCGCGGCCGCACCCGGAGGCGCCGTACGAGCAGACGGGCGTCAAGCTCGGCGACGAGCAGTTCGCCGTCGCCGGCGACTGGGAGCGAGCCGGC
This sequence comes from uncultured Actinomycetota bacterium, assembly GCA_963830495.1. Taxonomy (GTDB): domain Bacteria; phylum Actinomycetota; class Actinomycetes; order Propionibacteriales; family Nocardioidaceae; genus CAWHMS01. The sequence continues at coordinate 1,328,789 of CAWHMS010000002.1, forward strand.
CGACTGGCGCTGGTCGGCATCGGCGTCGAGCCGGGCCTGTCCGACGTGTTCGCGCGGTACGCCGCCGACCACCTCTTCAGCGACATCGACGAGCTCGGCACCCGGGACGGGTCCAACCTCACCGTCGAGGGGTACGAGTTCGCGCCGTCGTTCTCGATCTGGACGACGATCGAGGAGTGCCTTAACCCGCCCGTCATCTGGGAGAAGGGGCGAGGGTGGTTCACCACCGCGCCGTTCAGTGAGCCGGAGGTGTTCGACTTTCCCGAAGGCATCGGGCCGGTCGAGTGCGTCAACGTCGAGCACGAAGAGGTGCTCCTGATGCCGCGGTGGATCAAGGCCAAGCGGGCGACGTTCAAGTACGGCCTGGGTGATGAGTTCATCGGAGTCCTCAAGACCCTGCACAAGCTCGGCCTTGACAAGACCGACAAGCTGCGCGTGGGTGGCGTGGAGGTGAGCCCGCGCGACGTGGTCGCTGCTGCGCTGCCGGACCCGGCGACGCTCGGCGACCGGATGCGCGGCAAGACCTGTGCCGGCCTGTACATCACGGGTACGGGCAAGGACGGGCAGCCGCGGGCGACGTACCTGTATCACGTGGTCGACAACGAGTGGTCGATGCGTGAGTACGGCCACCAGTGCGTGGTCTGGCAGACCGCGATCAATCCCGTGGTGGCGCTCGAGCTGCTTGCGCGTGGCAGCTGGTCGGGCAACGGCGTCCTCGGTCCGGAGGCGTTCGACGCCGTACCCTTCCTCGACCTGCTCACCGAGTACGGATCCCCCTGGGGCATGGAAGACCGCTGACCGTCGCCGCGTCATCGATTGACGGTCGCGCTAGATTGCCCGCCATGACGTGGGTAGCCGGGGTCGACTCCTCGACCCAGTCGTGCAAGGTCGTGGTCGTCGACGCCGACAGCGGCGCCGTCGTGCGCGAGGGACGGGCCGCGCACCCGGACGGCACCGAGGTCGACCCGGCGGCCTGGTGGCAGGCTTGGACGGCCGCGTCGGACGGTCTGCTCGACGGCGTCGAGGCGATCGCGGTGGGCGGCCAGCAGCACGGCATGGTGGTGGTCGACGAGTCCGGGGCGGTAGTCCGGCCCGCACTGCTGTGGAACGACGGCCGGTCCGCCCAGGCGGCCCATGACCTGGTGCAGGAGCTCGGCGGGCGGCAGGCCTGGGCCAACGCCGTCGGCCTCGTGCCGGTCGCGAGCTTCACCGTGACCAAGCTGCGCTGGCTCGCCCAGCACGAGCCGGAGCTGGCAGCGCGAGTGCGGGGTTGTCTGCTGCCGCACGACTGGCTGACCTGGCAGCTGACCGGTGCCCAGGACGAGCCGACCACCGACCGCGGCGACGCTTCCGGCACCGGCTACTGGTCACCGGTCGAGGAGGACTACCGCCTCGATCTGCTGGAGCTGGCGATGGGGAGGGCGATCGACGTACCGCGAGTGGCCGCGCCCGCCGAGATGGTGGGCCGGACGCCCGGCGGCACGCTGGTGGCAGCCGGCACGGGGGACAACATGGCCGCCGCCCTCGGGCTGGGGCTCCAGCCGGGAGACGTGGTCGTATCGCTGGGCACTAGCGGCACGGTGTTCGCGGCGGTGAACAAGCCGACCCGCGACGCCAATGGCGAGGTGGCCGGTTTCGCGGACGCCGAGGGGCGGTACCTGCCTCTGGTCTGCACGCTGAACGCCGCCCGCGTGCTCTCGTCGGCCGCTGCCATGCTCGATGTGGAGCTGCCGGACCTGGACCGGCTGGCCCTGTCTGCGCCGCACGGAGCCGGGGGTCTGGTGCTGTTGCCCTACCTCGACGGCGAGCGGACGCCGGAGCTGCCGGGCGCGACCGGGTCGCTGCACGGGCTGACTCGCGGTGCGATGACCCCGGCGAATGTCGCGAGGGCCGCCGTCGAGGGCATGCTCTGTGGTCTCGCGGACGGCTTGGACGCGCTGCTTCGGCAGGGCGTGCCCGTCCGCCGGGTGCTACTGATCGGCGGCGCAGCCGCGTCCGCCGCTGTCCGCGAGGTTGCCGCGAGCCTCTTCGAGGTGCCGGTCGTCGTGCCGAGTCCGGGGGAGTACGTCGCCCTGGGAGCGGCACGACAGGCGGCCTGGGCGCTCGCCGGCGCCGCAGCCCCGCCGGTGTGGTCGGCGGCACTCGAGGCGGAGCTCCAGCCCGGTGCCGCCGATCTCGGCCGGCAGGTCAGGTCGGCGTATGCCGAGGTGCGAGAGCAGGTGTATGGCGCGTTCCTCGGCGATCGCTGACACCTGCCTCGCCTTTGGCTGTGCTGGCCGCTGCCTCCCCTTTGGCTGTGCTGGCCGCGATCGCGATGGCATCATCGTCGCGTGGAGATCACGAACCCGGGTCCGGTAGAGTCGGCTACGCAGGCACGCATCCTCGTCCTGCTGCGCGACCGCGGTGCGCTGTCGCGCGTGGACCTCTCAGAGCAGCTGGGCGCCTCGCGGACGACCGTGGCCGCCGAGATCGCTCGGCTCACGGAGCTCGGTCTCGTGCAAGATGCCGGCGCCGCCGCCTCCCGGGGTGGGCGACGCTCCAAGATGGTGGCGCTGCCGGACGAGCTCGGCTTCTTCGGCATCGACATCGGGAGTACGTCGATCGACGTGGCGCTGACCAACGCACAGCTCGAGGTGCTGGCCCAGGTCTCCGAGGACTGCGACATCCGGCAGGGCCCGCAGCCGGTGCTGTCCCGGGTACGGGAGCTGGTCGGGAAGCTCCGCGAGGAGTACCCCGAGCAGCGACCCGTCGCGGTTGGCGTCGGCGTGCCGGGGCCGGTCGACTTCGACCGGGGCCGCCCGGTGTCGCCGCCGATCATGCCCGGCTGGGACCGCTATCCGGTTCGGGACGCGCTCTCCACCGCGCTGCGTCTCCCAGCAGTCCTGGACAACGACGTGAACGTCATGGCCATGGGGGAGCGGCACGCCGGCGTTGCCCGGAACCTCGACTCGTTCCTGTTCGTCAAGATCGGCACCGGCATCGGGTGCGGCATCGTCGTCCACGGCGAGCTGTATCGAGGCGTCGACGGGTGCGCAGGAGATATCGGGCACATCCGCGCCGACGCGACCGGTCCGGTCTGCGCCTGCGGCAACATCGGCTGCCTCGAGGCGTTCTTCGGCGGCGCCGCCCTCGCTCGTGACGGCCTCGCGGCCGCCCAGTCCGGACGCTCCCCGATCCTCGCTCAGCTGCTGGCCACTGACGGTGAGATCACCGCGGTCCAGGTGTCGCGGGCAGCAGCGTCGGGGGATCCCATCTCGACGGCGCTCGTGCGGTCGGGTGGCCAACGGCTCGGCTCGGTGCTCGCCAGCCTGGTCTCGTTCTTCAACCCGTCCATGGTCGTCATCGGGGGGCAGGTCTCGCGCATCGGCCATGAGCTGCTCGCCGAAGTGCGCAGCGTCGTCTACCAGCGCTCCTTGCCGCTGGCCACCGAGAACATGCCGATCGTGCACAGCGAGATGGAGGGACAGGGCGGCGTCGTCGGGGCTGCCCGACTGGCCTCAGATCTGGTGTTCATTCGCGACTTCGCACGCTGATTTGCAAAAGTCTGACCAGAATCGTTGACAAGGCGCCCTCGACGCTCTAGTTTCCTGTGTCAGAGGTCACAAGCCTCGTCGAACTGTCGCTCAGCACCTGCCCAAGAGGGGATCTTTCGACTAGGCAGACAACTAAGCTCGGGCAGCAGGACAACGAATGACCCTCAGACACAGGGAGCTGCGATGCGTCAGGTCACCCGGTCGGCCACCGGCCGTGCGGCGGACCAGACCGTCATGCGCAAGCAGAACCTCTCGCTCGCACTCCGCCACCTGCGCGATGCCGGCCCCCAGTCCCGCGCCCGGCTGGCCGAGGCGACCCAGCTCAACAAGGCGACCGTCTCCAGCCTGGTGTCCGAGCTGGTCGCCCGCGGCCTCATTGTTGAGGGTGACATCGCGCGTGGTGAGGTCGGCCGACCTGCCCAGGTGGTCCGGCTCAGCGGAGCCGAGGTCTGCGGGATCGGGGCCGAGGTGAACGTCGGACACGTGGCCGTCTCCGCCCTGGACCTCGAGCGCTCGGTCCTGCACCAACGACGTAGGACGCTCTCCGGACCCCTCGCAGGGGCGATCGAAGCCCTCGACGCCCTGGCAATGCTGGTCCGTGAGACGGTCACCGCGGTCGGCCCTCGGAAGGTCGCCGGACTCAGCCTGGCGGTCCCTGGCCTGGTCGACGTTGCCACCGGCGACCTTCTCCACGCGCCGAACCTCGGCTGGTCTGACTGTCGCTCGCCGACATGGTGACCGAGCGAGTCGGCGACCTGTGGCTCGACCTGCACGTCGAGAACGAGGCGAACCTCGCCGCGATGGCCGAGGCGTCGTTCCGCCCGAGCGTCGAGAACCTCGTCCTGCTCACGGGATCCATCGGTGTCGGTGCCGGAATCGTGGTTGCCGGTGCGGTGCTCCGTGGATGTCGGGCTTCGGCGGCGAGGTCGGTCACATGCCGGTGGAGCTGCAGGGGGGACTGTGCGGCTGCGATCGCCGTGGCTGCTGGGAGACGCGTGTCGGCATGACCGCCCTCGTCGAGGAGTGGCCGAGATCGGCGATCCGATCCTGTCGCCTGACTTGACACCGGCCGCGGCTGACGGAGATCGTGCGTCGGGCCGAGGCCGGTGATCCGCGAACCCTGACGCCCTCGAGCAGGTCGGCAGGTGGCTCGGCGTCGGCGCCGCGCGCTGGCGAACGTGCTCGACCCAGAGGTCTTCATCCTGGGCGGCTACTTCGCACCTGTGGCGCCGTGGTTGAGTCTCGCCGATGAACGCCGGAACTTGGGCGTCGTGCTCTGGGGGCGGGTGAGCACGGCTACCGAATCGAGGCCCTCAGCTCGGCACCGGCGTGCCGCCCATGGCGCTGCCGTTGCCGCGCTGGAGCCTGTATTCGACGACCCGACGATGGTTCCTCGCAGGCAGTCGGACAAGGTGGGAGCCTGAAATGACCGACGCTGGCGACCTGCTGACGATGACGGGCATCGTCAAGGAGTTCCCCGGTGTCAGAGCGCTCTGGACGGGGTCGACCTCGACGTACGAGCCGGTGAAGTGCACTGCCTCCTCGGCCAGAACGGCGCCGGCAAGTCGACCTTGATCAAGGTTCTCGCCGGCGCCTATCGGCCCGACGAGGGCGAGATCCGGTGGAACGGCGAGCTGGTTTCACTGAGCGAACCCACCGACGCCATCGAGCTGGGCGATCGGCACGATCTACCAGGAGCTCGACTTGGTGGACGGACTGTCGGTCGCAGAGAACATCTATCTCGGTCACGAGGTCGCGAGTCGCCGGATTCTCTACGTCGGGGCGAGACTCTCAAGCAGAACCAGGGAGCTCTTGGCCGACTGGGCCATGAGGAGCTCTCACCGACCCGAAAGGTCGGGAGTCTCTCGGCGGCCGCAAGCAAGTGGTGAGTATGGCGCGGGCGATGTCGTCATGACAGCAAGGTGCTGATCATGGACGAGCCGTCGGCGGTCCTCGACCAAGGAGGAGGTCCGCAATCTGTTCCGGGTGATCCGTGAACTCACCAGGAAGGCGTCGCGATCATCTACATCTCTCATCGGCTCGAGGAGATCCGTGAGATCGGAGACCGGGTCACGGTGTTGAAGGACGGCCGCACCGTGGCGACCGGGCTGGACGCCCGAGACACTCCCACGCAGGAACTGATCAAGCGATGACGGGCGGGCGATCGAATACGTATTCCCGGAGCGGTCTAGCAACCACGGCCGAAGGCGCGGCCTCGGCCGCGGCCGGGATGTCGTGCTGGATGTGGAGACCTTGCGATGCAGGTACCGTTTCGAGGACGTGAGCTCCAGGTCCGCGCTGGCGAGATCCTCGGTCTCGCAGGACTGGTCGGGTCTGGCAGGTCAGAGATCCTCGAGACGATTTATGGCGCGCGCAAGGCACGCATGAGGATCGGTTTCCGTAGCGGGCAAGCGGCTTCGGCGTGGTTCGGTGAGCAGCGCCGTGGACGCCGGGGTCGGCCTCTCCCCTGAGGAGCGCAAGAGCCAGGGCCTGTTGCTCGACCAGTCCGTCTACAGCAACATCACGGTGTCGAGCATGAGTCGATTCGCGCGCCTCGGCTTCCTCGATCGCGGTGACCGAGCGTGCGGAGGCGTCCCGACTCTCGACCTCCCTGGACGTGCGACCCAAGGGTGTCAACCGAGCGGCGCGCACGTTGTCCGGTGGCAACCAGCAGAAGGTGGTCCTGGCCCGCTGGCTGCTGCGCGACTGTCGAGTCCTCCTGCTCGACGAACCGACCCGGGGCGTCGACGTGGGCGCGCGGACCGAGATCTACATGCTGGTCAAGTCGCTGGCCGAACGCGGTGTGGCGGTGATCGTGGTCTCGAGCGAGATCGAAGAAGTGCTCGGTCTGGCGGACAGGGTGCTGGTCATTCGCGAGGGCCACGTGGTGCATGAAGGACTGGCAACTGAGATAGACGAGCACAAGGTCCTAGACCTGGTGATGGAAGGAAAGGTGGCATGAGCGACCAGACAACCGGTTCGGGGACCCCAACGGGCGGTGGGACCGCCCAAACTGTCCCGCCGGCGGACGAGCACCGGCGTGTCGAGACGGCGGCCGACGAGACAGGGTCTCGGCAGTCCACATTCGAGCGGGTGATGGCCAGCTCGTTCGGCCGCAACCTGGGCCTGGTCGGAGCCCTCGGAATCATCATGCTCGTCGGCGTATTCACCGCCGGGGACCGGTTCGCCGACATCGACAACTTCATCACGATCCTTGAGCTTGCGGCGATCATCGGAGTGGTCAGCATCGGGATGACCTTCGTCATCATCGGTGGCGGCATCGACCTGTCCGTCGGCGCGATCGTCGCCCTCGCCTCCGTGTGGTGCACGACGGTCGCTACGCAGACGATGGCCGAGGACTACCACTGGATCGTCATGGTCTTCACGGCGCTGATGGTCGGTGCATGCTGCGGCATCATCAACGGCGTTCTCGTCGCGTACGGAAGGATGGCACCATTCATCGCCACCTTGGCGATGTTCGCCGGCGCCCGAGGGCTAGCCGAGATCATCTCCGACAAACGCAACCAACTCGTGGAGCTTGAGAACAACGGCTTCAAGGAGTTCATCAACGGCGAGACGCTCGGCATAGGCAACCTTGTCTACATCTTTGCTGTGGTGGCCGTCATCGCCTGGGTCCTGCTTAACCGTACGACGTTCGGTCGCCGCACGATCGCGGTCGGCGGCAACCCCGAGGCTGCCCGGCTCGCGGGCATCAAGGTGCAGCGACACACCGTGCTGCTCTACGTGCTCGTCGGTGTCGCCTGCGGGATCGCGGCCGCGATGCTGGTCGCTCGCACCGGTACCGGCACCGCGCAGCATGGGCAGCTCTACGAGCTGGACGCCATCGCCGCCGTCGTGATCGGCGGCACGCTCCTCAGTGGTGGGCGGGGCACGATCGTCGGCACGGTCTTCGGCGTACTGATCTTCACCACACTCACCAACGTCTTCATCCTCAACGACCTCGACACGTCCAACCAAGCCGTGGCCAAGGGGCTCATCATCGTCGCCGCAGTCCTGCTGCAACAGCGGCTCGCGGGGCGAAGTAGCGGCGTCACGTAGGCGAGGCAGGCAAAGCCCACCCATCAGCGCTGCGCACTGGCGGCACGTCACACCCGAGCCGGAACCCCGGCGTAGGCAATCGAAACAAGGAGTCATAGATGTCCCACATCCGAACTCGCAGGGCGCATCGCTTTGTGATGACCGTCGGCGCACTCGTCGCGGCCGGAGCACTCGTCGCCGGCTGTGCGAGCAACGACCCCGAGGAGGAAGAATCGGGCGACAACGGCACCACCGGGGCAGTCAGCAACAACGACGAGCCAGGTGAGACCGTCACCATCGGCTTCTCCGGTCCCGAGGCCGACCACGGCTGGTTGGCAGCCATCAATGACTCGGCCGAGGCCGAGGCGGCCGAGTACGACGACATCGAGCTCCGGCAGGCCGAGGGCACCAACGATCCCAGCCAGCAGATCGCCCATGTCGAAACCTTCATCAACGAGGGGGTCGACGCGATCGTGCTGCTGCCGACCGACGGCGACGCGCTCACCGACGTCGCCATCCGGGCGATGGAAGCGGGCATCCCGGTGATCAATGTCGACCGGGAGTTCTCCAGCCCGTTCGCCTCACGCGCGACGATCCTGGGTGACAACTACGGCATGGGCGTCTCGGCTGGCACGTACGCCTGCAACCTGATCGATCAGGAAGGCATCTCCAGCCCGGTCATCGCCGAGATCCAGGGCATTGCGTCGCTGCCGTTGACCCAGGAGCGGTCGCAGGGCTTCGCGGATGCGCTGGAGGCGTGTGGCGAGAGCGTCGACAACCAGGTTTCGGCCGAGTTCACCGTGGAGTCGGGCGAGGAGGTCGCGACCAACCTGCTGCAGGCGGCCCCGGAGATCGACATCATCTGGAACCACGACGACGACCAGGGCGTGGGGGTCAAGCAGGCCTTCGAAAACGCCAGTCGTGACGAGTTCTTCTTCATCGGCGGCGCCGGCTCCTGCAACGCCATGCAGTGGATCGAGGATGGCTCGATGGAGGCGACTGTGCTGTACCCGCCGACGCAGGCAGCCGACGGCATCAAGCTCGCCCGGCTCATCGCGCAGGGGAAGGGCATGTCGGACCTGGTCCAGCCGGAGGTGCCTCGTCGCATCGTGCTCAACGCCCCAGTCGTGACGGCCGACAACGTTGCTGAGTACGAGCCGCTCTGCTTCGAGTCGTGACCGCTGGCCCGCCGCGTCGCGACGCCCCTGCGCGGCGCGGCGGGCCGCATTCGCACACGCACCTTCCAGTCGAGCAGAGAGCTTCGCCATGACTGACGAATCCGCTGCGGGCACTAGCCCGCAGGACCTGCCACCGTCCCTTCGGGTCGGCATGATCGGCTACGCCTTCATGGGTGCCGTCCACTCCCACGCGTGGCGCAGCGCGCACCGCTTCTTCGACCTGCCGCTCACTCCACAGCTGACCGCGCTCGCCGGCCGGGACGCCGCGAAGGTCTCCGCGGCGGCATCCCGGCTGGGCTGGCAAAGCAGCGAGACCTCGTGGCGCACCGTTGTCGAGCGCGACGACATCGATCTGGTGGACATCTGCACGCCCGGTGACACCCATGCGGAGATCGCGATCGCCGCCCTCCGGGCCGGCAAGCACGTGCTCTGCGAGAAGCCGCTGGCCAACTCCGTGGATGAGGCCGTGGCGATGACCGAGGCGGCGGAGGTCGCCGCGGCGCAGGGCGTGCGCTCGATGGTCGGGTTCACCTACCGCCGGGTGCCCGCGATCGCGCTCGCCCGGCGCCTCGTGCAGGAGGGGCGCATCGGCGAGATCCGCCACGTCCGCGCGCAGTACCTGCAGGACTGGATCACCGACGCCGACTTCCCGCTCGTCTGGCGCTTGCAGAAGGAGCACGCCGGCTCCGGTGCACTCGGGGACATTGGCGCGCACATCATCGACCTGACCCAGCACATCACCGGCCAGCAGCTGACCTCGGTGACCGCCCTGCTGGAGACGTTCGTCTAGGAGCGCCCGCTGCCGAACGAGTCCAGCGGCCTCTCCGCCTCAGGCGGAGCGGAGACCGGCCCGGTCACGGTCGACGACGCAGCGCTGTGGCTGGCGCGGCTCTCCGGTGGCGCCGTGGCGACCTACGAGGCCACCCGGTTCGCCGGCGGCCGCAAGAACGCGATCCGCATCGAGGTGAACGGCAGCGAGGGCAGCCTCGCCTTCGACTTCGAGTCCATGAACGAGCTGTCGTTCTACGACTCCCGGGACGATTCCACGACTGCCGGCTTCCGTCGGATCGTCGTCACCGAGCCCGATCACCCATACGTCGCCGCCTGGTGGCCCCCTGGTCACCTGCTCGGCTACGAGCACGCGTTTACCCACCAGGTGGTTGACCTGGTAACAGCGATCGCCAAGGAGGAGGACCCGCTGCCCATTTTCGCCGACGGCTTGCAGGTGCAGCAGGTGCTTGACGCCGTCGAGACCAGCGCCGGCTCCGGCTCATGGGCGGAGGTCCCGTCATGAACAGCTACATCCCTACCGCCGAGGACAAGTTCAGCTTCGGCCTGTGGACCGTCGGCTGGCGCGGGGTGGACGTGTTCGGCGGCGCCGTGCGCGACCCGCTCGACCCGATCGAGGCGGTCGACAAGCTTGCGGAGCTGGGCGCGGCCGCACTCACATTCCACGACGACGACCTCGTCCCCGACGACGCCACCGCCGGCAGACCCTCGACCGGTTCCGCCAGGCGCTCGCAGACACAGGGATGCGGGTCGAGATGGCGACCACCAACCTGTTCGGGCACGCCGTGTTCAAGGAGGGGGCACTTACCGCAAACAATCGCGATGTGCGCCGCTACGCCCTGGCGAAGGTGCTGCGCAACATCGACCTGGCGGCTGAGCTGGGTGCCAGTACCTACGTACTGTGGGGCGGTCGCGAGGGCGCCGAGTCGGGCGCGAGCAAGGACGTCGCAGCCGCCTTGGACCGCTACAAGGAGTCCCTCGACCTGTTGTGCGCGTACGTGCGGGACCAGGGGTACGACATCCGGTTCGCGCTCGAGCCCAAGCCGAACGAGCCACGCGGCGACATCCTGCTGCCAACTGTCGGGCACGCGATCGCGTTTATCGCCGAGCTCGACGAGCCGAGCGGGTTGGGCTCAACCCCGAGGTCGGCCACGAGGAGATGGCTGGGCTCAACTTCGCGCACGCGATCTCGCAGGCGCTGTGGCACGGCAAGCTCTTCCATATCGACCTCAACGGGCAGCACGGGCCGCGATACGACCAGGACCTTCGCTTCGGCGCCGGCAACCTGCGAGGCGCCTTCTGGGTGGTCGATGCCCTGCTCGGCGCGGGCAGAGGGCGACGTACGACGGCTACGTTCACTTCGACTACAAGCCGCCTCGTACCGAGGACATGGACGGCGTTTGGGAGACGGCGCGCGCGTGCATGCGCAACTACCTGATCCTCAGGGAGAAGGTGCGTGCGTTCCGTGCCGATCCTGCGGTGCACGAGGCGCTGACTGTGGCGGAGGTCGATCGGCTCGTGGAGCCGACGCTGGGCCCAAGCGAGTCCCTGGCCGACCTGCGCTCGGCGCCGTACGACGTCGACCGTCTCGCCGCACGAGGCTGCAATTTCGAACGACTGGACCAGCTCGCCATCGAGCACCTGCTCGGCGTGCGATAAGGACCTCGGTCCAGCCGCCCCGAGAACCTTTCCGATGCCGGGCAAAGCCCTTGAGGGGCGACGGAGCACACGAGATGAACCAGCGAGTCACCGAAGGAGTGCAATGATGACCCGACCGATCACACTGTTTACCGGGCAGTGGGCGGACCTGCCCTTCGAGGAGATGTGCCGGCTCGCTTCCGGCTGGGGGTACGACGGACTAGAGATCGCGTGCTGGGGAGACCACTTCGATCCATGGGCCGCGGTCGAGGACGACGGCTACGTCAAGGCCAAGCTGGAGATGCTCGACAGGTACAACCTCAAGGTCTTCGCGATCTCCAACCACCTCAAGGGCCAGGCTGTCTGCGACGATCCGATCGACGAGAGGCACCGGGGGATCCTCCCTGACCGGATCTGGGGAGATGGGGATGCCGAGGGCGTGCGTCAGCGTGCGGCGGAAGAGCTGAAGATGACCGCCCGCGCCGCGCGCAAGCTCGGTGTCGACGTCGTCATCGGGTTCACCGGGTCGTCGGTATGGAAGTACGTAGCGATGTTTCCACCTGTGAGCCAGTCGTTGATAGACGCTGGCTACGAGGACTTCGCGAACCGCTGGAACCCGATACTCGACGTCTTCGACGGCGAGGGTGTGCGGTTCGCGCACGAGGTCCACCCGAGCGAGATCGCCTACGACTACTGGACGACGGTGCACGCGATGGAGGCGGTCGACCAACCGTGCTGCCTTCGGCCTGAACTGGGACCCAAGCCACTTCGTCTGGCAGGACCTGGACCCGGTTGGCTTCCTCTGGGACTTCAAGGACCGGATCTACCACGTGGACTGCAAGGACGCCAAGAAGCAGGTCGGCAACGGCCGCAACGGCCGGCTCGGGTCGCACCTGGCCTGGGCGGACCCCCGCCGCGGCTGGGACTTCGTCTCCACCGGTCACGGCGACGTGCCGTGGGAGGCCTGCTTCCGGATGCTCAACACCATCGGCTACGACGGACCGATTTCCGTCGAGTGGGAGGACGCGGGCATGGACCGACTCGTCGGCGCCCCCGAGGCGCTGGAGTTTGTCCGGCGACTCGCCTTCGACGCACCCGCGGCGGCATTCGACGCCGCCTTCAGCACCGACTCCTGAGGAGGAGACCATGTGTTACGGATACGACGGCCACGCAGCACTCGACGAGGCCGGTGAGCGGCAAGGCATCGGGCGGCGCAGCTTCTTGACCGCTGCCGCCGGAGTGACCGCCCTCGGCACCCTCGCCTTGGCCGGAGGCGGCAGCGCGGCCGCTGCGGTTGCCGCACCGGCTTCCGTCACCGGGCCGATCGGCCGCCGACCGGTCCCCGCAGGGCTGATCAGCATCCAGCTGTGGACGGTCCGGGCCGACCTGGCCCAGGACTACGACGCCACGATCGCGTACCTGGCGGACGCCGGCTACGGCCGTGTTGAGCTGGCGCTCGGGTACTTCGGCCGGACCGCGACCCAACTCAAGGCGTTCTACGACAGCGTTGGCATCTGGCCGAGCTCCAGCCACGACGGGATCTCCGGCGACCAGGCCGCACTGGAGACGAAGCTCGCCAACGCGGTGACGCTGGAGCAGGCCTTCATCGTCGTGCCTTACCTGGCCTCCGACGACCCCGCGCAGTGGCGGACCTGGGCGCAGCAGATGAACCTCGAGGCCGAGGCGGCCAAGGCGGCAGGCCTGCGCTACGGGTACCACAACCACGCGCACGAGTTCCTCCCGCTGGCAAACGGTGAGCGGCCGTGGGACATCCTCACCTCCGAGCTCGACCCGTCGCTTGTGCACCTCGAGGTGGACCTCTACTGGGCAGTCACGGGTGGCATCCAGAGCGGCGACGGAGTGGCGGACCCGACGGGCTTCGCGATCGACGTGATCGAGAACGCGCCCCAGAAGGTGCGGCAGTACCACGTCAAGGACCGGGATCCGGTCACCGGCGACATGTCCGATCTCGGGACCGGCATGATCGACTTCCCGCGCATCTTCGCCGCGCACCGGGTGGCGGAGTACATCGTCGAGAACGACACTCCCGACGTCACTCCCGAGCAGACGGCGCGTGTCGGCTACGCCTACCTCCGGAACGTTCGCTTTTGACGCGAACGTACGCGCGAGCAGCTGCGTGAGACGCCGAGCCGACCGAGGACAATCCGGATGTGGCTGTGCATGGCCGGAGTAGCCTCCGGCCATGCACAGCTACATCAAGTCGGTGACGTTCGATGCGGCCGATGCGCTGGTGCTCGGGCGGTTCTGGGCGGCGGCACTCGGCTCGGATCTCGACGAGGACTCCACTCCGGCCAAGGCGTTCGTCGAGGCCGCGGGTTGGGGCGGGCCGAACATCTGGTTCCAGCAGGTGGTGGAGCCCAAGACGGCCAAGAACCGGATGCACTTCGACCTTCGGGCGCTGGGGTCGATCGGTGACGAGGTCGAGCGGCTGACCGCCTTGGGTGCCACCGTCCTCCACGACGGCGAGGATCTCGTGGTGATGCAGGATCCCGAGGGCAACGAGTTCTGCGTCGAGTAGTCGCGCCGGGCGGTGGCGGACGCCGCCGCCTCACAGGTCGAAGGATCCGACTCTCAGCTCGTCCTGGCCGGTTCAGCGTCGGATCTTTCGGGGAGGAGCAGCAAGCGATGAGCGCCGCCCGGCCGGAAATCTCGGTTGCCGCCTGCCATGACGCCGCGTTACCTTCCTAGCGACGTCTCACCAGGGCGGCCCCGGACGACTCAGGAGCGAGCATGCGGCAAGCGTTCACATCCATCACGACGGTTCTCTCGACCTCGGAGGGTATGACGCTTGCAACGACCAACGGTCAACCTCGGCATCCTGGCGCACGTCGACGCCGGTAAGACCACGCTCACCGAGCGGTTGCTGTATGCCGCCGGTGTGATCGACGAGCCCGGCAGAGTCGATGCCGGGACGACACAGACGGACACGCTGGAGCTCGAGCGTCAGCGTGGCATCACCATCAAGTCCGCTGTGGCGTCCTTCGCGATCGCCGATACCCGGGTCAACCTGATCGACACTCCTGGCCACCCCGACTTCATCGCAGAGGTCGAGCGGGTCCTGAGCGTCCTGGACGGCGCTGTCCTGGTGATCTCCGCCGTCGAGGGAGTGCAGCCGCAGACCCGGATCCTGATGCGCGCACTCCAGCGACTCCGCATCCCGACCCTGATCTTCGTGAACAAGATCGACCGCCCGGGTGCGGGGGACGCGCGCATCCTGGCTGCCATCGCGGAGCGGCTCTCGCCTGCGCTGGTGGTGATGGGACACACGGACGGACTGGGCACGAGAGATGCCCGCTTCACAGCACTCGATCCGGACCAACCCGCGGCGCGGGTCACGCTCACCGAAGCGCTGGCGGATCGCGACGAGCAGGTCCTGGCGGCATACGTGCAGGACGACCGCGGAGTGCCGTGGTCGCGACTTCAGCGCGCGCTGGTCGAGCAGACCCGGCAGACGCACCTCTACCCGGTGTACTTCGGCTCAGCGATCACCGGGGCCGGAGTGGACGTGCTCTCGAGTGCGATCGTGCAGCTGCTCCCCAAGGCGCGAGGTGAGTCCGACGCACCGACCTCGGGGCGCGTCTTCAAGATCGAGCGCAGCGATCGAGGCGAGAAGATCGCCTATGTACGGCTCTCGTCCGGAGAGCTACGCACCCGCGACCGTCTTCAGTTCGGTGACGGCCGACAGGAGACGGTCACCGCTGTCGAGGCTTTCGACGGTGGGTCGTCTCCGGGACGCTCGTCCATCGTCGCCGGCGACATCGGGAGACTCTGGGGGCTCGAGCAGGTGCGGATCGGCGACCGGTTCGGCTCGAGTCGGCTGGGTTCGGCGGCACCACAGTTCCCGCCGCCGACGTTGCAATCGGGTGTCGTCGCCGTCGATCCCGAACACGGGGCGAGACTCCGCGTGGCTCTCCAACAGCTCGCAGAGCAGGACCCGCTGATCAACGTCCACCAGGACGGGCATGGCGGCATGGTGGTCTCGCTGTACGGCGAAGTGCAGAAGGAGGTTCTCCAGGCGACGCTTGCGAGGGACTTCGCCGTCGACGTGATATTTCGAGACAGCCAGACGGTGAAGGTCGAGCGGCCCGTCGGGGTCGGTGAAGCGGTCGAGGTGCTGCACGCAGACTCAAACCCGTACCTCGCCACCCTCGGGTTCCGCATCGAGCCTGGCCGGATCGGATCGGGAGTGGAGTTCCGGCAGAGCCTCGCGGTACGCCGGCTGCCGTTGTACGTCTACAACAGCGCGGGCAGCTTCGTCGAGAGCATGGAGGGCTACGTGCAGGAGGCGCTGCGCGACCGCAGCCGGGGATGGGAAGTCAAGGACTGCGTGGTCACCATGACTCGATGCGACTACAGCTCACCGGACGGGCCACCGTCCTCACGTGGGCCACTGAGCAGCCCCGCCGACTTCCGCAAGCTCACCCCGTTGGTGCTGGAGCAAGCGCTGGACCGTGCCGGCGTCGTCGTGTGCGAACCGATGGTGCGAGCCTCGATCGAGGTGCCCACCGACAACGTCGGGGTGGTGCTGGCTGCCCTCGCACGCCTCGGGGGCAGGATCGAGCCACCGTCGACGCGTGGAGACTTGTCCGTCATCACCACCATCGTGCCTGCGGACCGCCTGCAACATCTCCAACAGCAGATACCCGGCCTGACCGGCGGGGAGGGCGTTGTCGAGAGCAGCTTCGCCGGCTATGAGCCGATCACAGGACGGAGGGCGCGAGTTGTCAGACACCAGTTGCCCCATGACGCAACCGGGTTCTGACAGGTCTCCCCGAACAGCGTCAGCGCGCCGTGTTCGGAGCCACCCCGGCGAAGGCCTTGTCCAGCACGGTCAGCGCCTCCTCCAGCAGCGCGTCCTCGATCACGAGCGGAGGCAGGAAGCGGAAAACGTTGCCGAAGGTGCCGCACGTCAACGTCAGCACGCCCTCGTTGTGGCAGGCCGCGTTGACCGCCGTGGCCACCGCGGCATTCGGCGTGGTTGACCCCGGCTCGACCAGCTCGATGGCCAGCATCGCGCCGCGTCCGCGCACGTCGCCGATCACCGGATACCGCTCCGCCAGCTCGCGCAGCCGCGGCACCATCAGCGCCTCGATCCGCCGGGCCCGGTCAGCGAGATCAAGCTCCCGCATCGTGGTGATAGCGCCCAGCGCCCCTGCACACGCGACTGGGTTGCCGCCGTACGTGCCGCCGAGGCCGCCCGGCTTGACGCTGTCCATGACGTCCGTGCGCCCGGTGACCGCCGCGAGAGGCAGCCCGCCCGCGATCCCCTTGGCGGTGGTGACGAGATCGGGTACGACGCCCTCGTGGTCACAGGCGAACCAGTCCCCGGTCCGGCAGAAGCCGGTCTGGATCTCGTCGGCGACGAAGACGATTCCGTGCTCCGCACACCACTCGGACAGCCGGGGGAGGAAGCCGTCGGCGGGTACGACGAAGCCGCCCTCGCCGAGGATGGGCTCGATCACCACACACGCGACCCGCCCCGCGCCGACCTGCTTGTCGATCATCGTGATCGCCCGATCCGCGGCTTCGGCACCGGAGATCGGCGTGGGCTCGCGGAACGGATAGGAGATCGGCGCCCGGTAGACCTCGCCCGCGAAGGGACCGAAGCCGTCCTTGTACGGCACGTTCTTCGCCGTCATCGCCATCGTCAGGTTGGTACGGCCGTGGTAGGCGTGGTCGAAGACGACGACCGCGTTGCGACCGGTGTGGGCCCGGGCGATCTTGACGGCGTTCTCCACCGCCTCCGCACCGGAGTTGAGCAGCAGGCTCTTCTTGTCGTGGTCACCCGGGGTCACCGTGGCGAGCTGCTCGCAGACCTCGACGTACGACTCGTACGGCGCCACCATGAAGCAGGTGTGGGTGAAGGCCGCGACCTGTGTCTGGACCCGTCGCACCACCTCGGGCGAGGCGTTGCCGACACTCGTCACGGCGATGCCCGCAGCCAGGTCGATCAGCGAGTTGCCGTCGGCGTCCACCACGACTCCGCCCCCCGCAGCGGTGACGTAGACGGGCAGGCCTACCCCGATGCCGTCGGAGACGGTGGCCGCCTTGCGGGCATGAAGCTCGCGTGAGCGAGGACCTGGGATGGCGGTGACGATTCGGCGCTCCTGGGGCAGGCCAGGCCCGCCGGTGACGGTGTCAGTCATGCCGTCACGGTACGACGGCCGGCCCACGAAGGCCACGCCGCACTACCGCACCGACAACCGGCCGACTAGCGTCAAGCCCATGAGCGAGACGTACGCGATGTGGGTCGCAGGCAAGCAGGTCGAGGGCTCGGAGCCGTTGGAGATCCGCAGCCCGTACGACGGCCGCGTGGTCGGGACGACGAGCTGGGCCTCGCCGGACCAGGTGGAGGAGGCGGTGGCGACTGCGTTCACCGTGCGCGACGAGGCCGCCGCCCTGCCGTTGCACGTACGGGCGGACGCGCTCGCCCATGTGAGCAGCCGGATCGCCGAACGGGCTGAGGAGATCGCCCAGCTGATCACGGGTGAGAACGGCAAGCCAGTGCTGTGGTCCCGCGCTGAGGTCGGCCGCGCCGTCGGGGTCTTCCGCGTTGCCGCCGAGGAGGCGCGTCGCTGGTCGGGTGAAGCGATCAGGCTGGACACCGATAAGGCCGCTGTCGGCCGGATGGGCTTCGTGCGACGAGTGCCCAAGGGCGTCGTACTCGCGATCTCGCCCTTCAACTTCCCGCTCAACCTGGTGGCGCACAAGGTCGCGCCGGCGATCGCGGTGGGCGCCCCGGTGGTCGTCAAGCCCGCTCCCAAGACGCCGTTGTCGGCCCTCGTGATGGCCGAGATCGTGGCGGAGACCGACCTACCCGCCGGGATGATGAGCGTCGTCAACGTGCCCAACGACCAGGCGTCCACGCTGGTGGCCGACGAGCGGCTCCCCGTCGTGTCGTTCACCGGGTCCGGACCGGTCGGCTACGCCATCCAGAAGGCGGTGCCGCACAAGCACGTCACGCTCGAGCTCGGTGGCAATGCTGCGGCCGTGGTCCTGCGCGACTGGTCCAGCGACGACGACCTCGACTGGGCAGCCACCAGGATCGCCACCTTCTCCAACTACCAGGCCGGTCAGTCCTGCATCGGCGTGCAGCGGGTCTACGTCGACGACGTCGTGTACGACGACTTCAGGTCCCGCCTCGTGGACAAGATCGACGGCCTCGTCACGGGCGACCCGGGCGACGACGCCACCCAGGTCGGCCCCGTGATCAACGCCGAGGCGGCTGACCGGATCGAGGCCTGGCTCGGCGAGGCGGTCTCGGCCGGCGCGACCGTCGTCACCGGCGGCGGGCGGGACGGCAACGCGCTGCAGCCCACCGTGCTCGAGGGAGTGCCGGCCGACGCCAAGATCGCGGTCGACGAGGTCTTCGGGCCCGTGCTCATGCTCGAGCGGGTCGACGGCGCAGCCGACGCCTTCGCGAAGGTGAACGACTCCGAGTACGGACTGCAGGCCGGGGTATTCACGCACGACCTGCAAGTAGCCTTCCGCGCTCACCGCGAGCTCGAGGTGGGTGGCGTGATCATCGGCGATGTCCCGAGCTACCGCGCAGACCAGATGCCGTACGGCGGCGCGAAGGCGAGTGGCGTAGGGCGGGAGGGCCTGCGCTACGCGATGGCCGACTACACCTACGAGCGGGTGATGGTGCTGACCGGCTTGGAGCTCTGAGCCGCGCCGATGGCACCGCCCCGCCAGATCGTGCTCCTCGGCTCGACCGGGTCGATCGGCACCCAGGCGCTGGACATCGTCTCGCGCAACCCCGACCAGTTCGCAGTGATCGCCCTCGCGGCCGGCGGCGCCCAGCCCGAGCTGCTCGCGCGGCAGGCGCTGGACCATCGGGTGGAGACCGTGGCCGTGGCCCGCTCCAGCGCCGTCGAGGACGTGCAGCTCGCCCTGTACGCCGCGGCCCAGCAGGCCGGCTACAGCCGAGGCGAGTTCAGGCTTCCTCGCATCGTCGCCGGTCCGGATGCGGCCGAGCAGGTGGCGGCCCTGCCCGCCGACATCGTGCTCAACGGGATGACGGGCGCCATGGGGCTCCGTCCCACCTTGGCCGCGCTCGGGGCCGGATCGACGCTGGCGCTGGCCAACAAGGAGAGCCTGATCATGGCCGGCGAGGTCGTCACGTCGGCCGCCAAGCCGGGCCAGATCGTGCCCGTCGACTCCGAGCACTCCGCGCTGGCGCAGTGCCTGCGCGGCGGCCGAGCCGACGAGGTACGTCGACTTCTCGTCACGGCCAGCGGCGGACCGTTCCGGGGTCGGACCCGCGACGAGCTCGCGCACGTGACACCCGAGCAGGCGCTGGCCCACCCCACCTGGGACATGGGCCTGATGGTCACGATGAACTCCTCCACCCTGGTCAACAAGGGACTGGAGGTGATCGAGGCGCACCTGCTCTTCGGCATCGACTACGGCGACATCGAGGTCGTGGTGCATCCGCAGTCGGTGATCCACTCGATGGTGGAGTTCGTCGACGGCTCGACCGTGGCGCAGGTGTCACCCCCGGACATGAGGCTGCCGATCGCGTTGGCGCTCGGCTGGCCCGACCGGGTGCCCGGGGCCGCGGCGGGGGTGGACTGGTCGACGGGGCACACCTGGACGTTCGAGCCTGCAGACCTGGAGACGTTCAGCGGGTTGGCGCTCGCCTACGAGGCCGGCCGCCGCGGGGGCGTGGCTCCTGCGATCTACAACGCGGCCAACGAGGTGGCGGTGGAGGCGTTCTTCGCCGGTCGGCTCCCGTATCTGGGCGTCGTCGACACACTGGCTGCGGTGCTCGGACACGACGACGTACCCTCGTATCGAGGCAGGTTGACCCTCGACGACGTACTCGAGGCGGACACCTGGGCACGTGAGTGCGCCGCCGCGGAGGCCGATCGGCTCGCCGCTCGACGCTAGGACCGTAGGAGTCAGGGCAACAGATGACCGCACTGGTCTATGCACTCGGCGTGGTGCTCTTCTTCCTCGGCGTGCTCGCCTCGATCGCCCTGCACGAGGTCGGTCACATGTGGCCCGCGAAGAAGTTCGGCGTCAAGGTCACCCAGTACTTCGTCGGCTTCGGCAAGACGGTGTGGTCGGCGAAGCGGGGCGACACCGAGTACGGCATCAAGGCCATCCCGATGGGCGGCTACATCAAGATGGTCGGGATGCTGCCGCCGGCCAAGCTCGACGAGCACGGCAGACCTAAGGGCTTCTCCGGCGGCGTGCTCGGCCAGCTGATCGCAGACGCGCGGGCCGCCGAGGCCGAGCACGAGAAGGATGTCCCCCCCGAACGGCTGTTCTACCGCCGGCCGTGGTGGCAGAAGGTCATCGTGATGTCGGGCGGTCCGATGATGAACGTGCTCATCGCCGTCGTACTGCTCAGTGCGGTCTTCATGGGCATCGGCGCCAAGGAGCCCAACCTCGTCGTCAGCCAGGTGTCCGACTGCGTGATCCCTGCCAGTGAGGGCGACCGTCTGTGCGAACCCGACGACCCGGCGTCCCCGGCGCGGGAGGCCGGCTTCCGCGCCGGCGATGAGCTGCTCACCCTCAACGGTGAGCCGATCGACTCGTGGGACAGCTTCTCGGCCGACATCCGCGAGATCGCCGACGACGAGGCCACGATCGTCGTCGGGCGCGACGGCGAGCGCGTCACCCTGATCGCGACGACGATCGTGAGCGAGCGGCCGTCGCTGACCGATCCCGAGGTGTACGTCGACGTCGGGTTCCTCGGCATCTCCCCCGACGAGGAGTACGTGCGGCAGGACGCCGGCTTCGTGGCGTCGACGATGTGGGACATGACCAAGCGCACCGGTACGGCGCTGGTCAACCTGCCGGAGCGGATGTGGGGCGTGACCAAGGCCGCCTTCTTCGTCGACGAGCGCGAGCAGGAGAGCCCGATGAGCGTCGTCGGCGCCAGCCGGGTGGCCGGCGAGGTCGCCTCCGACGACCGGATCGAGGTGCTGGACAAGTGGGCCGGCCTGCTCACCCTGCTTGGCGTGGTCAACCTGTTCGTGGCGCTCTTCAACTTCATTCCGTTGCTGCCCCTCGACGGCGGCCACATCGCGGGTGCGCTCTACGAGGCGGTGCGCCGCGGCTATGCCCGGCTGCGCGGCAAGCCCGACCCGGGGTACGCCGACGTGGCGCAGCTGCTGCCGGTCGCCTACGTGGCAGCGACGGTGCTCATCGTGATGGGGGCGATCCTCATCTGGGCCGATATCGTGAACCCGATCAAGCTGACCGGCTGATCGACTTACCCCACCGCTCCCCACGGCCAGCTTGCCGTAGGCCAGTCCCTCCCGAAAGAAGGCCATGACCAGCATCGACCTCGGAATGCCGGCCGCGCCACCACCGGTGCTCGCGCCGCGACGCAAGACCCGGCAGATCAACGTCGGCAAGGTGCTGGTCGGAGGTGATGCCGCGATTTCGGTGCAGTCGATGACGACCACGCTGACCTCCGACATCAACACGACGCTGCAGCAGATCGCGGAGCTCACCGCCTCCGGCTGCGACATCGTGCGGGTGGCCTGTCCGAGCCAGGACGACGCAGACGCGTTGCCGGCGATCGCCCAGAAGTCGCAGATCCCGGTGATCGCAGACATCCACTTCCAGCCGAAGTACGTGTTCGCGGCGATCGACGCCGGTTGTGCCGCGGTCCGGGTCAACCCAGGAAACATCCGCAAGTTCGACGACCAGGTCAAGGAGATCGCCGCGGCCGCGAAAGACCGTGGCACGTCGATCCGCATCGGCGTCAACGCCGGGTCGCTGGACAAGCGCATCCTCGACAAGTACGGCAAGGCCACCCCCGAAGCGCTGGTGGAGTCGGCCGTGTGGGAGGCGTCGCTCTTCGAGGAGCACGGCTTCCACGACTTCAAGATCTCGGTGAAGCACAACGACCCGGTGGTGATGGTGCGGGCCTACGAGTTGCTGTCCGACGCCGGAGACTGGCCGCTGCATCTTGGGGTCACCGAGGCGGGGCCGGCATTCCAGGGCACGATCAAGTCGTCGGTCGCCTTCGGGTCGCTGCTGTCGAAGGGCATCGGAGACACGATCCGGGTCTCGCTCTCGGCGCCTCCGGTGGAGGAGGTCAAGGTCGGCCTGCAGATCCTCGAATCGCTCAACCTGCGGCCGCGACGGCTGGAGATCGTCTCGTGCCCGTCGTGCGGTCGGGCCCAGGTCGACGTCTACAAGCTCGCCGACGAGGTGACCGCCGGTCTCGACGGGCTCGAGGTCCCGCTGCGCGTGGCCGTCATGGGGTGCGTCGTCAACGGGCCGGGCGAGGCGCGGGAGGCGGATCTCGGGGTCGCGTCGGGCAACGGCAAGGGTCAGATCTTCGTCAAGGGCGAGGTCGTCAAGACCGTGCGGGAGTCGCAGATCGTCGAGACCCTGATCGAGGAGGCGATGCGGATCGCCGAGGAGATGGGCGAGCCCGTCGACGGCGAGACCGGGGCGCCGGTCGTCACTACCCACTGACGCTCCGATGACCCCGTCGTGTGGCGGGTCGACGTTGGTATCTGCATTGGTTCTGGGTAACACTGCTCGCGTGATCTCACTGACTCCTGCCCTTCGGCGTACCTCCGTCGTGGCCGTCGTGGCCTGTCTCGCAGCCGCGAGCCACGTCTCGGCTACCACAGCTTCGGAGCCGTCGCCCGCCGGGCGAGCGGCCCCCGCAACCGCGTCGGTCTCCGCGACCGCCTCCGTGCAACGGCTTGCTGCACCGGGCCTACGCACCCGGGTGATGATGCGAAACCTGGACATCCCCTGGGACGTGGCGGTGCTGCCCAACGGGGACTGGCTGGTGACCGAGCGTGACCGCGAGCGCATCCTGCTGCACAAGCCCGCGGGGCGGGTGCGGGTGCTGGCCAGGACACCGCGCGGCTTCTGGCACAACGGCGAGACCGGGCTGATGTCGATCGCCGACGACCCGCGCGTCCGGCGCAACGGCCGCTTCTACACCTGCACGGGCTTCTCGGGGGGTGGCAACCCGCACATCCGGGTAGTGGCCTGGCGCATCAACGGCCCGCACACCAAGGCCCGGCGCGTCGGCACACTCCTCAAGGGCATCCAGATCACCACCGGCCGGCACGGTGGCTGCCGGATCAGGTTCGGTGCTGATGGCTCCATGTACGTCGGCACCGGCGACTCAGCGGTCAGCTCCAACCCGCAGAACCTGCGCAGCCTCAACGGCAAGGTGCTGCGGCTCAACCGATTCACCGGGCGGCCCTGGCGGACCAACCCGTTCATCCGCTCCGACGTCCGCAAGAAGCGGTACGTCTACACCTACGGCCACCGCAACGTGCAGGGTCTGGCGCTGCGTCCCACCGGCGGCATGTGGTCGGTCGAGCACGGCAGCTACCGCGACGACGAGGTCAACCGGCTGCGCAAGCGCGGCAACTACGGGTGGGACCCGGGTCCCGGCTACGACGAGACCGTGCCGATGACCGACTTCAGCCTGCCGGGCAGGCAGATCGGTGCTCGCTGGCGCTCCGGCCAGCCGACGCTCGCCACCTCTGGAGCCACCTGGGTCCGCGGCCGGCAGTGGGGCGCCTACCAGGGCACGCTCGCGGTCTGTGCACTCAAGTCGTCGAAGATGCTCTTTATCAAGTTCAACGCACGCGGCCGGTTGAAGTGGGTCCGCACGCCCAACGCCCTCGAGGGCGACTTCGGCAGGCTCCGCTCGGTCACCCAGATCAGGTCCGGGCCGCTGCTCGTGACGACCTCGAACGGCGGCGGCAACGACCGCGTGGTCAAGGTGTCCCCGCGCTGACTCGGTGGACGGCGGCACCGGCGCGGCTCAGAACAGGATGGTCTGGAACTCCCCGATCGTGGTGAAGCCGACCTTCGCGTAGGCGCGTTGCGCGCTGTGGTTCTGCTCGTTGACGTACAACGACACGACCGGGGCCACCTCGGCCATGGCCGTCCGGCATACGGCGGCGACCCCTGCGGTCCCCACGCCCCGGCCGCGCAGCTCGGGCGCCACCCACACCGACTGCACCTGGCACGCGTGCGGAGTGATCGACCCGAGCTCGGCCTTGAACAGCACCCGACCGCCCTCGATATGGGCGAAGGCGTGCCCCTTGGCGATCAGCTGGCTGACCCGCGCGCGGTACATGGACGCCCCACCGCCCGCCTCCGGTGAGACCTCGAGCTCTTCGGTGTACATCGCCACGCACGCGGGGTAGAGCAGGTCGAGCTCCTCGCTCCGAACCCGGCGGACATACGGCGACGGCTGGACCCGCGGCGGCTGCCGCAGCACCATGAACGGCTGGTGGGGTCGCACCGACCGGGCCGGACCCCAGCTCGGCTCGAGCAGCTCCCACAGGGCGGCCACCTCGGACTGCCGACCGATGATCGAGCCGCACTTGCGTGGATTCGCCAGCGCCCGTGCGGCGAAGGCCTCGATTGCGGACCCGGAGGCGAATCCCGGGGCGAGGTTGGCAGCGGCGTGGCAGATGGACTCCAGGCCGGCACCCTGGTCGAAGCCCCAGACCTCGCCGCCGAGCCAGCGGGGCTCGAGCCGGGTGAGTCGGGCCCGGTGCTCGAGGAAGACGTGCGTGATCGGGTCCCGGGCCAGCAGCCGCAGCACGTCGTCGAGGTCGCTGGGCCCGAGGACACGTACGGACGGGCGGGTGCGCAGCATCCGCATCACCTCCTCGCGACGTGAGCCTACGCGTCGATCCCAGCGCATAGTGGCATGCTGGGCCCGCACAACGGTCGAGATGTGGGCACCGGAGGGGGAGTCTCATGCAGCTGACCGCACGCAGCCTCGGGGTGGCGCTTGCGGCAGCGCTGTTGCCTGCGCTGGTCGGGTGCTCCTCCGCCGACGACGCGGCGCCGTCGCCGCGCGATACCTCCGACTCGGCGACGGCGGACCCCGGCGGAGAGACGCCCGACGCGACTGCTCCGACGGCGTCCACTCCGACGCCGACAGCAACCAGCACGGCCTCGGTCGAGCCACCCTTCGAACCACGCGAGTTCACGGTCGCGATGAACGGCGACATCCTGCTGCACGAGGGCTTGTGGGCAACGGCCGAGATCGATGCCCGCCGCACCGGCCGCGGGTCGATGGACTTCCGTCCCTTGCTGGCCGGGATGCGGCCGACGTTCGACGACGTCGACCTGGCGATCTGTCACATGGAGACACCGCTGGCGCCCGAGGGCGGTCCCTACTCCGGCTACCCGCTGTTCTCCGCGCCACCCGCGATCGCCCCGGCTCTGGCCTGGGCGGGCTTCGACGTCTGCACCACGGCCTCCAATCACAGCGTGGACCAGGGTTTCGAGGGGCTCACCCGCACCATCGACGACTTCGACTCGGTCGGGATCGAGCACACCGGCACGTTTGCCACCCGCCGTTCGTCGCGTGCGCCGCTGGTCGTCGACGCCGGCGGAGTTGCCGTGGCGCTGATCTCGGCGACGTACGGACTCAACGGGCTGCCCCTCCCGGACGGCGCACCATGGTCGGTCAACCTGATCGACCCGGACGCACTGCTTCGACAGGCGGCCCAGGCCCGCGCGGCGGGAGCCGAGGTCGTGCTGGTGGCGCTGCACTGGGGGCTGGAGTACACCAACGAACCCACCGCGGATCAGCGGTCGCTGGCTCGCGTGCTGGCCGCCTCGCCCGACATCGACCTGGTCTACGGGCATCACGCCCACGTGGTGCAGCCCTACGACCGGGTCCGCGGGACCTGGGTGCTCTACGGGCAGGGCAATGCCGTCGCGCAACAGTCCACCGACGTCCCTGGGCTGTACGACGGCAACACCGCCCGCGTGACCTTCGAGGAGAAGCAGGCGGGCGGGTTCGTCGTCGCTGGCCTGGAGTACATCCCCACGATGACGACGACCTTCGACGGGTCGACGCCGATGCGCTACCTCAACGTCGTACAGGCACGGGAGCAGCCGCGGTACGACGCTCTCGACGAGGAGCTGACCGCGACCCTTCGACGAGTCTCGGCGATCATCGATCTCGAAGGCGCGTTCGACCGGGGGGTCACCTTGGGCAGGTGATGCCGCAACGCCGGCCACGCGGCACCGAGGGAGGAAACCCAGGTGAGGCAAGCACGGAGCCGCGGATATCCTCGGAGCTCAGCTGATCGCCGAGGAGGCCATCGTGGCACTGCGGATGTCGACCATGTTCCTGCGCACCCTGCGTGAGGATCCGGTGGACGCGGAGGTGCCTAGCCACCGCCTGCTCGTCCGGGCGGGCTACATCCGACGGGTCGCTCCTGGCATCTATTCCTGGCTGCCGCTCGGCCTGCGGGTGCTGCGAAACATCGAGCGCATCATCCGCGAGGAGATGGACGCCATCGGCGCCCAGGAGCTGCAGTTCCCCGTCCTGCTCCCTCGGCAGCCCTACGAGGCGACCGGCCGGTGGACCGAGTACGGCGACCAGATCTTCACGTTGCAGGACCGCAAGGCGGGCGACTACCTTCTCGGTCCCACTCACGAAGAGATGTTCACCCTGGCGGTGAAGGACCTGTACTCGTCGTACAAGGACCTGCCGTTGTGGCTGTACCAGATCCAGAACAAGTACCGCGACGAGGCACGTCCGCGGGCGGGCCTGCTGCGCGGTCGCGAGTTCGTGATGAAGGACTCCTACTCCTTCGACGCCACCGACGAGGGGCTGGACGCGTCGTACGCCGCGCATCGAGCGGCGTACATCAAGACGTTCGACCGCCTCGGCTTCGACTATGTCATCGTGTCCGCCCACTCCGGCGCGATGGGAGGGTCTCGGTCCGAGGAGTTCCTGGCCAAGGCGGACGTGGGCGAGGACACGTACGTGCGCTGCACGGCCTGCGACTATGCCGCCAACGTCGAGGCGGTGGTGGTCACCCCACCGGCACCAGTGGCGTACGACGACATCCCTGACGCGCACGCCGAGCACACCCCGGAAACCCCGACGATCGACACGCTGGTCGAGCACCTCAACGAGAAGTTCCCCCGCCCGGACCGGGCGTGGACCGCGTCAGACACGCTCAAGAACGTGCTCGTCGTGCTCAGCCATCCGGACGGCTCGATCGAACCGCTGGCGATCGGCATACCCGGCGACCGGGAGATCGACGCGAAGCGGCTCGAGGCCCAGCTCTACCCGGCGGAGTTCGCCCCCTTCGGCGACGCCGACTTCGCGCGGCACCCGAGCCTGGCCAAGGGCTATATCGGTCCCGGGGTGCTCGGGGAGAAGAACACGTCGGGGATCCGCTACCTCGTCGACCCGCGAGTGGTCGACGGCACCCGCTGGGTCACCGGCGCCGACGTCGAGGGCAGCCACGTCATCGACCTGGTCGCCGGCAGGGACTTCACAGCCGACGGCACGATCGAGGCGGCCGAGGTGCGAGCCGGTGACCCCTGCCCGAACGGCGACGGTGTGCTCGAGGCGGCGCGCGGCATCGAGATGGGGCACATCTTCCAGCTCGGCCGCAAGTTCGCCGATGCGCTCGGCCTGCAGGTGCTGGACGAGAACGGCAAGCTCGTGACCGTCACGATGGGCTCCTACGGCATCGGCGTCTCGCGCGCCGTGGCCGCGATCGCGGAGAACACCCACGACGACCTTGGACTCGTCTGGCCCAGGGAGGTGGCGCCGGCCGACGTACACGTCGTCGCGACCGGCAAGGACACCGAGGTGTACGACGCCGCCGAGCGGCTCACGGCCGACCTCGAGGCGGCGGGCGTGACCGTGCTGTACGACGACCGGGCCAAGGTGTCGCCAGGCGTGAAGTTCAAGGACGCCGAGATGATCGGCGTCCCGACCATCGTCGTGGTCGGCAAGGGCTTGGCGGACGGCGTCATCGAGATTCGGGACCGCTCCACCGGCGCGCGAGACGAGGTCCCGGTCGAGCACGTCGTGGCGCGCGTCGAGGAGGTCGTCAGTGCGGGTTGACGCGGTGATCTTCGACTGGGGAGGCACGCTCACGCCCTGGCAGACCGTCGACTTCAGCCTGGAGGCGGCGGCGCTGGCCCAGGCCGCGGTGCTGGCGGACGAGGTCGACAGCGACAAGGCGGCGGTCGCGCTCCTGGCGGCGGGTGATGCCGTCTGGTCGCGAGCGCGGGACCACCACACCAGCTCGACGCTCGAGGACATCTTCGACGAGGCCGGCTTCTCCCTCGACAGTGATCAGCTCCACCACTACCGGGACTTCTGGCGGCCGGCGACGATCACCGACCCGGACGTGCCCGGGTTGTTCGCGGCGCTGCGCGCCGACGGGGTGCGCATCGGGGTCCTGTCCAACACCGTGTGGCCGCGTGCCTGGCATGAAGAGTTCTTCGAGCGAGACGGGGTGTCCCACCTCATCGACGGTGCGGTCTACACCAGCGAGATCGCGTGGACCAAGCCACACCCGGAGGCGTTCCGAGTCGCCATGGGGGCCGTCGGTGCCTTCGACCCGGAGCGGTGCGTGTTCGTGGGCGACCGGCTCTTCGACGACATCTACGGAGCGCACCAGGTGGGCATGCGAGCCATCCACGTGCCGCACAGCGACATCCCCAAGAACCAGGTAGGACACACCGAGGGGGAGCCGGACGCCGTCGTGCACCGGCTGGCTGAGATCCCCGATGTGATCGCCCGTTGGCGCTGAGGCCGGCACGTGAGGATCGTGTCACTGCTGCCGTCGACGACGGAGATCCTCTTCGCGGTCGGTGCGGGCGACGAGGTCGTCGGAGTGACGTTCGAGTGCGACTTCCCGGCGGAGGCCAGGAGCCGCACGATCGTGTCGACCAGCGCCATGCCGGAGGGGTTGTCGTCGGACGAGATTGACTCGTGGGTCACGGCAGCGCTGCATGCGGGGGAGGACCTCTACCACCTCGACGAGGGCGCGCTCTCCGGGCTCGACGCGGACGTGGTGGTCACCCAGGACCTGTGCGCCGTCTGCGCCGTCGACGTCTCGGTGGTGGACGACGCGCTCGCCCACCTGGGCTGCGCGGCCGACGTCGTCACGATCGACCCGCACACTCTCGGCGAGGTGCTGGACTCGGTACTGACACTCGGTCGGGTCACCGAGCGGGAGCCTGCGGCAAGAGCGCTGGTCGCCACGCTGCGATCACGGATCGACGACGTCGTACGTCGGGTGGCGGGTCGGGCGCGACCGCGCACGGTGGTGCTGGAGTGGACGGACCCGCCGTTCGCGCCGGGGCACTGGGTGCCCGAGATGGTGGCGCTCGCCGGCGGTGACTGCGTGGTCGGCCGTCCGGGGGAGAGGTCCGAGCGCACCAGTTGGGACGTCGTGGCCGCTGCCGACCCGGAGTTGGTCGTGTGTGCGCCGTGCGGCTTCGACCTGGAGGGCTCCACGGCACTCGCCGAGGCCGTCGTGAGGCGGGAGCGGTGGGGCGACGTACCGGTCTGGGCCGTGGACGCCAACGCATCCTTCGCCCGCCCCGGGCCTCGACTGGTCGACGGCGTCGAGGCACTGGCAGGCATCCTGCATCCGGGCCCTGCCCCGATGCGGGCGGATCTGGCCCGTCGCGTCGGCTAGCTGGCTCGTCGCCCAGGCTGCCGTCGGCCGCGGGCCGACGAGGCCACGTCGACCGTCAGCCGCCGCGGCCACTCGAACATCAAGGACGATCCATGTCGCAGCACCCGCCACTGTCGCGCCACATCGTCCAGTCGTCCGACCATCGCCTGGATCCGCTCGACTTGGACGTCCATGGACACCTCTCTGACCAGCTGAGGGTGCCTGCCGATGCTTCGCTCCCAGGCAGCCACCGAGACGACCACGAGCGCCTCGGAGCGAGCCATGTCAGACCGCCCGATGCGACCGATGCGCTGGGCGCGGCGACGCGTGACCGAGTTCATGTCCGATGGCGCCGGGCGGAAGACGCCGAAGCCGCCTGCCGCTAGCTGCCCCCATACCCCCAGCTCGATGTTGAAATGCTCCTCCACGAGGTAATGCGCGATGTCGTGTGGCATCAGTTCGTCGTACCCGGGCCCGAATCTCGGCACCAGGGGAGGTCCGTGCTGCCGCTCGATCTCGACGAAGTAGCGGTTGCCCTTGACCTTCCTGAAGATCACTCGCATGGTCCGCACGGTACGTCGACCAAGGGCACTGGAGCATCCGATTTCTTACCTGTCCCTTGATCTCAAGTGAACTTGAGGTTGCAGGCTTGATCTCGTCACTGGAACTCGTCTCTGGAGGTCATCGTGCCCGTCGCTCTCGTCACCGGCGCCAGTCGAGGTCTGGGCCGCGCGCTCGCGCTGGCCCTGTCTCGTGCCGGCTGGTCTCTTGTCATCGATGCCCGCGACGCGGCCGCACTGGCGCGTACGGCCGACGAGCTGCGCGCGGCCGGCGCCGCGGCGCTTGTCGCCGCCCCCGGGGATGTCTCGGATCCCGGCCATCGCGCTGACCTCGTGACGGCTGTCGAGCAGCTCGGCTCACTCGACCTCGTGGTCAACAACGCCAGCATGCTCGGGCCCAGCCCGCAGCCCCGACTTGCCGACTACCAGCTGGAGACGATGCGTCGGGTCTACGACGTCAACACCCTGGCGCCGTGGGCGCTGACCGCGGCGCTGTTGCCCATGCTGCGGGCGTCTCGCGGCCGGCTGGTCAACATCAGCTCCGACGCGGCCGTCGAGGCGTACGCCGGCTGGGGCGGCTACGGATCGTCCAAGGCCGCCCTGGACCAGTGGAGTGCGATCCTCGGCGCCGAGGAGCCGGCCGTCAGGGTCTACGCCTTCGACCCTGGCGACATGCGCACGCAGATGCATCAGGATGCCTTCCCCGACGAGGACATCTCCGACCGGCCGCTGCCTGAGACAGTCGTCCCCGAGCTCGTGCACCTGGTGTCGGGCGACCTGCCGTCCGGCCGCTACCGGGCCACCGTCCTGCGCGGCCGTGCCCTCGGAGCCACCGCATGACTGCCGCAGCTGCGGAGCTGCCTCCGCTCCGGTTCCGACTACCCACAGGAGCAGAGGCGACCGAGCCGCCCGAGGCGCGCGGCCTGGCCCGCGACGGCGTGCGGCTGATGGTGGCACGACCGGGGGAGCTGAGGCACCTCGCCTTCCGCGATCTCGCCGAGGCGCTGGCGCCCGGAGATGTCGTCGTGGTGAACACCTCCGGCACCCTCCCCGCGGCCTTGCTGGGCAAGCGCGGCACCCATCCTCCGGCACCGGTCCACGTCGCTTCGCTGCTCGACGACGGGGCGTGGGTGATCGAGGTGCGGCGCCCGGACAACTCCGGCCCGGCCGACGACGTCGCCGACGCCGACCTTGTCACGCTGCGCGGCGGTCTCGAGCTGGAGGTCGAGGCGTCGTACCCCGATCCCGGCCGCGCCGGCAGCCGCCTGTGGCGGGCCAGACCCTTGGCCGAGGTGGACCAGACGGCGTACCTGCTCGACCACGGTCACCCGATCCGCTACGGCTACCTCAGCCAGCCGTGGCCGCTGGGCGACCTGCAGACCGTGTTCGCAGACGAGGTCGGCAGCGCGGAGATGCCCAGCGCGGGGCGGCCGTTCACCCCGCGGCTCCTGGTCAGGCTGATGGTGCGTGGCGTCGCCGTCGTACCGATCGTCTTGCACACCGGCGTGTCGAGCCCGGAGAAGCATGAGCCGCCGATGCCCGAGCGTTACGCGGTGCCCGCCTCGACGGCGCGGATCGTCAACGCCATGCGCGCTGCTGGTGGCCGCATCGTCGCCGTCGGCACCACGGCGACCCGCGCGCTGGAGTCGGTCGCCGACTCGTCAGGACGCATCAGCAGCGGCCGTGGCTGGACCGACCTGGTGCTCGGACCCGAACGGCCGGCTCGCGCGGTCTCTGGTCTCGTCACCGGGCTGCACGAACCTGAGGCGAGCCATCTCGCGCTGCTCGAGGCCGTGGCCGGCAGATCGCTCGTGGCAACGGCCTACGACGCCGCCGTCCGGGAGCGCTATCTCTGGCACGAGTTCGGTGACACGATGCTCTTCCTCCCCTGACCCCTTCCCACCGGCGGAAACCGTCCCTACGATGCCGGACGTGTCGGGTGCAACCTCGCACCCCCCGGCAGACAAGGACGTCGATCGAATGCACCGTCTTGGCAAGAGCTCGGCCGCAGCCTTCGGGCTCGCGGCACTCGCACTGACCCTGACCCCTGGTTCCGCGGCGGCCATGCGGGCCCCCGAGGCTCCCTCCACACCACAGGTGGAGTGTCTCGAGCCGCAGGCTTCGGAGGGTGTGGCGCGGACTGCCGGCGGCCATCGTGGCGACGACCACCGCGAGGTGACCGTGCGCCAGCAGCGGGCCATCGAGAAGCGCACGAAGGCGATCCTCGATCGCCGAAACATCAGCGGCGCCGCCGCCGCACAGGCCGCCGCGACCGTCCCGGTCTACGTGCACGTGATGCGTGACGCCAAGGGCAACGGTGACGTCTCCGACGCGCAGATCACTCAGCAGATCGCCGTGCTCAACAAGACCTTCGCGGGCCAAGAGTCCAGCCAGGCGGCCAACACAGGATTCCAGTTCACCTTGGCTGGTGTCGACCGGTTCAACAACAGCAAGTGGCACCGCGACCGGCAGAGCACGACCTACCGCGCGCAGACCAGGCAAGGTGGGGCGAACGCCTTGAACATCTGGCTGGTCGACTTCGCCTACCTCGGCATCGCGACGTTCCCCTGGGACTACGACCGCAACCCTGCCATCGACGGCATCCGGGTGCACTACGCATCGCTGCCGGGCGGCTCGATCGCAAACTACAACCTGGGCGAGACGGCAACGCACGAGGCGGGGCACTGGTTCGGGCTCTACCACACCTTCCAGGGCGGGTGTACCACGACCAACGACGAGGTCTCGGACACACCTGCACAGAGCAGCGCGACCAACGGCTGCCCCGCGGGTCGTGACTCGTGCTCGCTGCCGGGCTTGGACCCGATCCACAACTACATGGACTACAGCTACGACAGCTGCTACAACCAGTTCACCGGGGGCCAGTCGTCGCGTGCCTCGATGATGTGGACGGCGTATCGAGCCTGATCGTCAGAGCTCGTCGAGGCCGGGGAGTACGTCGTCCGGGGCGCCCCACGCGTCGCCTCGGACGGCGCAACCGCTCAACGCCCTCGCCGTGACGGCGCGCAGCTCGTCCACGGTGGAGCCGACGGCGGCGGCGTACACCGCGGCCGTGCGTGACTCGAGCTGGATGGCGAGCCGGCGGCAGGTGGCCGGGTCGTCAACGGCGAAGGGGAGGGCGTAGACCGGCTCGGCGACAACCGGTTGGACACCGAGCTCCACGATGCGCTCCCGGAGGTCGTCACGACTGCGCACGTGGGCGTCGTAGCCTGCCTGGGCCCGGGTCAGGTCCTCGGACTCCGACGTACCTGCGAGCACACCGCCGAGCACGCCGTACCCGTAGATCGCGGCGTGCTCGGCGGCCAGGCATTCCTGCAGCGCGTCGGTCGCCGTCACCGCAAGGCCCTGAGCTGTTCGCCGGCGACCGCGTGGGAGGCCGAAGCCGACGCCAGCAGCCGGGCCAGCGGCCCCGACTCGGCAGCCAGGCAGTCGGCCTCGCGATCCCCCTCCGCCCGGGCGAGCAGCGCACCGAGCGTGCGGAGGAGCCGGTCTCTTTCGCGCGGTACGGCGGCGCGCCGGGTCGCCTGCCGCACCGGATCGCTCAACGCATCTCGGAGTGCCTGGACCACTGCCTGCTGGCGGACCCGCTGAGCGCTGAGCTCGCGTTGCAGAGCAGGGCTCCGGCTCGTCGCGACTGTGTAATAGGAGAGGAGCTGCTGCTCCGCGCCGACCGCCTCCGACAGCAGGGCCGCGTCGCCCTCGGGCGGGGCCGTCGTCGTGTCCAACGTGCCGGGCGCTGTCGACGGCTGCGAGCCTGCCTCGTCGGCTGATCCCGTGCATGCTGTCAGCCCGCCACCAGCGACCGCGACAGCAGTGACGAGCACGCTTCGTCGAGCGATCGGACGGCCTGACTCCACGCGGCGACCGTACCCGACCGGCGCCGACTGACGGTCATGCGGCGGGCTGCTGACCCGATAGGCTGGCCGCACGACGACAACACAAGAGCGAGGAGGACTGTTCGTGACAGGTCAGCCACCAACAGAGAAGCTCCTTGCGATGTTGCGCGACCCGCTGGCCGAGGCCGGACTCGACCTCGAGGACGTCGAGATGTCCACCGCCGGCCGTCGTCGCGTGGTCCGCGTCCTGGTCGACAAGGACGGTGGCGTCACCCTCGACGAGATCGCCGATGCCACTCGGCTGGTGAGCGCTGCCCTCGACTCGGGCGACGTGCTCGGCGAGACGCCGTACACCCTCGAGATCACCTCTCCCGGCCTCGACCGCCCGCTCACTCAGCCGCGGCACTGGCGGCGCAACGTCGACCGGCTGGTCAAGGTGCGTCCTCGTGAGGGTTCGGTCTTCACGGGGCGCGTGGTCGACGCTGACGAGGACGCCGCGGTGCTGGACGTCGCGGGAGAGAAGCGTCGGGTGGACTTCGCCGATGTCGCCAAGGCCACGGTGCAGGTGGAGTTCAACCGCCGGTCGCCGACCGACGAGGAGTGAGTCTCGTGGACATCGACCTGACGATCCTGCGGTCACTCGAGCGCGAGAAGGAGATCTCCTTCGAGATCCTCATCGACGCGATCGAGCAGGCGCTTCTCGTGGCCTATCACCGTACGCCGGGAGCCGTGGAGGATGCCCGGGTCGAGCTCAACCGCGGATCGGGTCATGTCACCGTCTGGGCGGCGGAGCGCGA
This sequence comes from uncultured Actinomycetota bacterium, assembly GCA_963830495.1. Classification (GTDB taxonomy): domain Bacteria; phylum Actinomycetota; class Actinomycetes; order Propionibacteriales; family Nocardioidaceae; genus CAWHMS01. The sequence continues at coordinate 1,363,610 of CAWHMS010000002.1, forward strand.
CGAAGACGGCGAGGTCGTGCGGGAGTGGGACGACACCCCCGAAGGCTTCGGGCGCATCGCTGCGACAACGGCCAAGCAGATCATCCTGCAGCGGCTCCGTGACGCCGAGGACGACCTCAAGTTCGGCGAGTTCTCCGGCAAGGAGGGCGACGTCATCTCCGGCATCGTGCAGCAGAGCCGCGATCCCGACTCCGTCATGGTCGACGTGGGCAAGATCGAGGCGCTCCTCCCCGCAGCCGAGCGAGTGCCCGGCGAGCGCTACGACCACGGCCAGCGGATCCGCTGCCTGGTGGTCTCGGTACGTCGCGGGCCGAAGGGGCCACAGGTCATGGTGTCCCGCTCACACCCGAATCTGGTGAAGAAGCTCTTCGCGCTCGAGGTACCCGAGATCGCCGACGGCACCGTCGAGATCACCGCGATCGCCCGCGAAGCCGGTCATCGGACCAAGGTCGCCGTGCGCTCGAACGTCGCTGGCGTCAACGCCAAGGGAGCATGTATCGGGCCGATGGGCCAGCGCGTGCGCAACGTGATGACCGAGCTGCACGGGGAGAAGATCGACATCGTCGACTGGTCAGAGGAGCCGGGAGAGATGATCGCGCACGCGCTGTCGCCGGCGCGTGTCTCGGCGGTGCACATCGTCGACGAGTCGGCTCGCTCCGCCCGCGTGATCGTGCCCGACTTCCAGCTGTCCCTCGCGATCGGCAAGGAGGGCCAGAACGCGCGGCTCGCGGCCCGGCTGACCGGCTGGCGGATCGACATCCGGTCCGACGAGGCCGAATCCTGACATGACCGCTGCGACCCTGGGTGCCTGAGCGACTCGCGGCGGCGGTGGCGGCGCTCGACGTACGCCCCGGGCAACGCATCCTGGAGATCGGCGGCGAGCGCGGCATCGCGGCGTGGCGGACTTCCACACCGCATCCCTGGAGGACCTCGCGCCGGGCTAGCTCGGCGCCTTCGACACGGCGTTCGCCGTCAACGTCAACGTGTTCTGGACCCGGCCGGAGCAGCGCGAGCTCGACCTCGTGGCCGGATGCTCGCACCGACCGCCAGGTTCCACCTGATGTACACGCCACCCGTCGGCTCTGACATCGCCCGCGTGCTCGGAGTCGTTGCTCCGAAGCTGGAATCCGCAGGCTTGCGGCACGAGGTGACGGTGACCGAGGCAGGGGCGGATCAGCTCGTCGCTTTCACGGCGCGGCTACCGAGCGGGTACAGTGGTCGCCGATGACTCGCGCGCAACCGGTCCGCACCTGTGTGGGGTGCCGGGAGCGAGCGGCCAAGTCTGACCTCCTCCGCCTCGTCGTGACCGGTGACGGACCTCCCTGGACCGTGACCCCCGACGAACGTGGCAGGATGGCCGGGCGGGGTGCGCACCTGCATCCCACCCTCGCGTGTCTCGACCAAGCCGTACGGCGCCGGGCGTTCCCGCGGGCATTGCGGCTCGAGGGACAGCTCGACACCTCAGCCCTGCGGCGATGGCTGGAGGCGCACAATGCACAGGGTCGGCTCGATCAGGAGCAGACCGACGTACCAACGGAAGCGGAGCAGCGGCTCATGACCTCTCGATGAGAACTCACCGATGAGCATGCCAGTCAACTGACGGTCCGCAGCCTTCGCAGGGCGCGGACCACCCTGAGAAGGAGAAACGTGGCTAAAGCCAGAGTCCATGAACTCGCGAAGGAGTTCGGAGTCACCAGCAAGGAAGTCCTTGCGGCACTCCAAGACATGGGGGAGTTCGTCAAGTCGGCGTCCTCCACCGTCGAGCCCCCTGTGATCAGGCGGCTGGACGAGAAGCACGGCGACACCTGGCGTCAGGCCGCCGAGGCCAAGGCGGCCAAGAAGGCCGCGAAGAAGGCGCCGGCCAAGAAGGCCGCCGCGACCGCCGACGGTGCGTCGGCGGACGTTCCAGCGGCTGCTCCCGCGCCAGCAGCGGCGACTGCCACCAAGGTCGCCGAGCCGGCTGCGGCTCCTCCGGTGACCCCAGCCCCGGCGCGACCCGAGCCGCCGGCAGCCGCTCCGGCCCCGGCAGCCGTTCCCGAGACGCCGGCCGAGCCGCCGCGTCCCGAGGCTCCTGCGGCAGCGGCGAGGCCGCCGGCAGCCCCAGCAGCGCGCGCCGCGCGCCCCGGCACCCCCCGGCCGGGCAACAACCCGTTCTCGTCCACCCAGGGCATGCAGCGTCGCCCGTCGCCGGGGCAGATGCCTCCTCGTCCGCCCGCCGGCAGGTCCGGCGACCGGCCCGGCGGCGTACCCGGCGCGCCGCACCCCAACCCCGCCATGATGCCCAAGACCTCTGGCCTGCAAGGGCCCTCCGGTCGCGGCAACGGTCGCCCCGGCGGCGCGCCTTCCGGCGGACGTGGAGCCCCCGGCGGCCGTGGTGGTGCTCCGGCACGCTCCAGTGCCCCCGGCGGTGGTCGCGGCGGCTTCGGCGGTGGGCCAGGCGGTGCTCCCGGTGGCGGTCGCGGCGGTATGCCGACCGGCGGTCGCCCCGGCGGTCGTGGCGCCCGCGGCACGACCCAGGGTGCCTTCGGTCGCCCGGGTGGTCCATCCCGACGCGGGCGCAAGTCCAAGCGGGCGCGTCGCCAGGAGTTCGAGCAGATGGAAGCGCCGTCCGTTGGCGGTGTGCGGGTCCGCAAGGGCAACGGCGAGGTCGTCAAGCTGCCGCTGGGCGCCTCACTCACCGACTTCGCGGACCGGATCGATGCCGAGCCGGCGTCGCTGGTGCAGTTGCTCTTCCACCTCGGCGAGATGGTCACCGCGACCGAGTCGGTCAACGAAGAGACCCTTCAGCTGTTGGCGACCGAGCTCAACTACGAAGTCCAGATCGTCTCGCCGGAGGACGAGGACCGCGAGCTGCTCGAGTCCTTCGACATCGAGTTCGGTGAGGACGAGGGCGACGACTCCGACATGGCGTCGCGACCCCCGGTCGTCACCGTGATGGGCCACGTCGACCACGGAAAGACCAAGCTCCTCGACGCCATTCGCAATGCCAACGTGGTGTCCAAGGAAGCCGGCGGCATCACCCAGCACATCGGTGCCTACCAGATCGCCACCGAGGTCGAGGGCCAGCCGCGAGCGATCACCTTCATCGACACCCCCGGTCACGAGGCCTTCACGGCCATGCGTGCCCGTGGTGCTCAGGCCACCGACATCGTCATCTTGGTGGTGGCGGCCGACGACGGGGTCATGCCGCAGACGATCGAGGCGCTCAACCACGCCAAGGCGGCCGACGTACCGATCGTCGTCGCCGTCAACAAGATCGACGTCCCGGCGGCAGACCCCTCCAAGGTCCGGGGCCAGCTGACGGAGTACGGGCTGGTGCCGGAGGAGTACGGCGGCGACACGATGTTCATCGACGTGTCCGCGAAGTCGAACCTCAACATCGAGGATCTGCTCGAGGGCGTCGTGCTGACTGCTGACGCCGCGCTCGACCTGCGCGCCAACCCCGATCAGCCCGCTCAGGGCCTGTCGATCGAGGCGCACCTGGACAAGGGGCGGGGTCCCGTCTCGACGGTGCTGGTGCAGCGCGGAACGCTGCGGGTGGGCGACTCGATCGTTGCCGGTCCGGGCTACGGCCGCGTTCGTGCCATGCTCGACGAGCACGGCGACAGCGTCGAGGAGGCGCTGCCGTCGCGTCCGGTGTTGGTGCTCGGGCTGACCGCTGTGCCCGGCGCCGGGGACAACTTCCTCGTGGTCGACGACGACCGGATGGCGCGTCAGATCGCCGAGAAGCGTGAGGCCCGGGTGCGGGCTGCGGCCAACGCCAAGCGCCGTGCGCGTCGTACGCTCGAGGACTTCATGGCGTCCATGGAGAAGGGCGAGAGCCAGGAGCTCCTGCTCATCCTCAAGGGCGACGTGTCCGGCTCGGTCGAGGCGCTCGAGGACGCGCTGTTGCAGATCCAGGTCGGCGACGAGGTCAACCTCCGCGTCATCGACCGCGGCGTCGGTGCGATCAACGAGAACGACGTCAACCTCGCGATCGCGTCCGACGCGGTGATCATCGGCTTCAACGTCCGTCCCGCGGGCAAGGCGGGCGACATCGCGGACCGTGAAGGCGTCGACATCCGGTACTACTCGATCATCTACCAGGCGATCGACGAGATCGAGGCAGCCCTCAAGGGCATGCTCAAGCCGGAGTACGAAGAGGTGCAGCTCGGCACCGCCGAGATCCGGGAGATCTTCCGGTCCTCGAAGTTCGGCAACATCGCCGGCTGCATGGTCACGTCGGGTCTCATCCGCCGCAACGCCAAGGCGCGCCTGGTGCGCGACGGTGCGGTGGCGGCTGACAACCTCGACATCGCGTCGCTGCGCCGCGAGAAGGACGACGCCACCGAGGTCCGCGAGGGCTTCGAGTGTGGTCTCACTCTCCGCGGCTTCAACGACATCAAGATCGGGGACGTCGTGGAGACCTTCGAGCTCCGCGAGATCGCCCGGACCTGATCCCGTGAGTTGTCAGACTCTCAGCGGGCTATGGCCAGTTGAGAGTCTGACAACTCCGCATGAGGAGTGACGATGAGCAACGGGAACGGGCGGGTCCGCAGGATCGCCGACCGGATCCACGTCGTGGTGGCCGAGATGCTCGAGCGGCGGATCAAGGACGCCCGGCTCGGCTTCGTCACGGTGACCGACGTCCGGGTCACCGGCGACACCCAGCACGCCACGATCTTCTACACCGTGCTCGGCGACGACGAGCAGCGTACGTCGACCGCCGCCGCGCTGGAGAGCGCCAAGGGCCTGATCAGGTCCGAGGTGGGCAAGCAGCTCGGCATGCGGCACACGCCGACGCTGGAGTTCATCCCCGATGCGCTGCCGGAGTCCGCAGCACACATCGAGGATCTGCTGGCCAAGGCCCGGCAGAGCGACGAACAGGTCGCCGCGTCGGCCGCGGGCGCCACGTATGCGGGAGAGCCGGATCCCTATCGTCGGCCCGACCCCGAGGACGGGGCCGAGGGTGCCGACGGGGCCGACGGTCTCGACCGCGATGACCGCGCCTGACGGTCTGCTCGTCGTCGACAAGCCGACCGACTGGACATCGCACGACGTGGTCGCGCGCTGTCGCCGACTCTGCGGCACCCGCAAGGTGGGTCACGCCGGCACGCTCGACCCGATGGCCACCGGCGTCCTCGTGCTGGGCGTCGGACGTGCCACGCGGCTGCTCGGTTACCTCGCACTAGCAGACAAGGCCTACGACGCCACGATCAGGCTCGGACAGACCACCCTGACCGACGACGCGATGGGTGAGGTGACCGGCGGTAGCTCGGCCGACCACCTCGACGACGTACTCGTCGAGGGTGCGGTCGCCGGGTTGACCGGCACGCTCAAGCAGGTCCCGTCAGCAGTCTCGGCCATCAAGATCGACGGAGAGCGCGCCTACAAACGGGTACGTGCCGGCGAGGACATCGCGCTGCCGGCGCGCCAGGTCACCGTCACGGAGTTCGCCGTGCGCCAGGTACGCCGCCTGCCGGGTCTGGTGGACGTCGACGTACACGTGGAGTGCTCGACCGGCACCTACGTCCGCGCCCTGGCTCGAGACCTGGGCGCCGAGCTCGGTGTCGGGGGGCATCTCACGGCGCTGCGCCGGACCCGCGTCGGAGGCTTCGCGCTCACGCGGGCCCGCACGCTGGACGAGCTCGAGCACCACCTCGACCTGATCGGCCTGGACCAGGCCGCAGCCGCCAGCTTCCCGACGTACCTGGTCGACGACGAGCACCTCGCCGGGGTCCGCAACGGCCGGCAGCTGCACGCGCGGCTCGGGGTGGACGGCCCGGTGGCGCTGATGACGGAGGCGGGGCACTTCGTCGCGCTCTACGAGCAGCACGGGCCGGTGGCGAAGGCGGTGTCGGTCTTCGACCCGGCCTGAGTCGCCGCCTGGCCAGGATTCGTCCGAAGTTGCGCGGGGCTGCCACGGCTGGTGCCTTCGGACGAGCCCTGGCCCTTGGCGGCCCGGGGGATTCGTCCGAAGGTGCGCGTGGTCGCTCCCGCTGGCGCCGCCGGACGAATCCTGGGGGACGGGCAGCACTATGCTCGCAGCGGAGGTGACCGGTGATGACCGAGACTGCTGACGCGCTGGCGAGCCTGAGCCCGACGCGGCGGGTGGCCGACCCTGGCGAGGACATCTCGATTGACGAGCTGCGGCTCGCGTCCCGCAACCACGCCATGCCCGCCGAGGCGTTGCGGTACGACGTCACTCCGCCGGGATTGCACTACGTGCTGACCCACTACGACATCCCGTATGTCGACCCGGCCGACTGGCGGCTCACCCTCGACGGCTGCGTCGACAGCTCGCTGGACCTCGACCTCGAGGCGCTTGCCTCGATGCCGCGCCATACCGTGCGCGTCACATTGGAGTGCGCCGGCAACGGTCGAGCCGGACTCTCGCCGCGACCCATCTCGCAGCCGTGGCTGACGGGGGCTGTCGGCACCGCCGACTGGACCGGCGTCCGGCTCCGTGACCTGCTCGCCGATGCCGGGGTGCGCCCCGATGCCGTCGACGTCTCGTTCACCGGCGCCGACCACGGACTCGAACGAGGCGTCGAGCAGGACTACATGCGCGGCCTGTCGATGGCCGACGCCACCGAGCCGGACGTGCTCGTTGCCTACCAGATGAACGGCGCACCGCTGCCTCCGCAGCATGGCTTCCCGGCCCGCCTCGTGGTGCCTGGCTGGTACGGCATGGCACACGTCAAGTGGTTGCGCCGGATCACGGTGATCGACCGGCCGTTCGACGGCTTTCAGAACCTCACCGCCTACCGCCTGCGGCAGGATCCCGACGAGGAGGGGGTGGCGGTCACCCGGATCGAGCCGCGGGCCCTGCTGGTGCCGCCCGGCTTCCCGGAGTTCCTGACCCGGGTGCGGGTCGTCCGACCGGGCACTCAGAGGCTCGAAGGACGTGCCTGGTCCGGCTGGGGTGCGATCGCGCGGGTGGAGGTGAGCACGGACGACGGTGAGACCTGGGTCGATGCCGTCCTCGGAGACTCGCCGTCGCCGTGGGCCTGGCGCTGCTTCAGCTACGACTGGGAGGCGACACCGGGTCGGCACCGGATCCTGGTGCGCGCGCATGACGAGAGCGGCCGGGTGCAGCGCGACCAGCCGCAGTGGAGCCTCGGCGGCTTCACGAACAACGCCGACCTGCCGGTCGACGTACTCGTCACCGACTGATGCTGGCGCGCCGAGCCGATCACTGGCCGGCGGCTCGTGACCCGGTGCCTGGTCTCACGCGCCCGACACGGTCACCGCGACTCCGCTGAAGGCGGCGTTTCCGGAGACCGAGTCGACCAGCTCCGTGTCCGTGAGGTCGTTGATCGACGGGCCGGATACGTCGGCCGCGTGGCTGAGGCGGCTGTCGGCGTACCGGTGTCCGTAGCCATGCGGCAGGCTGACGACGCCGGGCATCATGTCGTCGGAGAGCGAGAGCTCGGCGTCCACCTGTCCGACACGTGACGCGACCTGCACGTTCTGACCGTCGCGCAGCGCTCGCACGGCCGCATCCTCGGGGTGCATCAACAACTGGTGTCGCGCTCGCCCCGTGGTCAGCACCGGGCTGTTGTGGAGCCACGAGTTGCAGTCTCGCTGGTGCCGTCGCCCGATCAACCGCAGCGTGGCGGCTTGCGGAGGGCTCGCGATGAGCTCCGACTCGACCCGCTCGAGCTCCTCCAGGATGAGCAGCGGTGCGAGGTCGATCCGCTTGTCCGACGAGAACAGGCGCTGCGGCAGGCATGGGCGAAGCGGCCCCAGATCGATGCCTGACGGCTGCTTCCTCAGCCGTCGCAGCGTCACGCCGCGTCGACTGGTGAGGAGGAGCAGACCGATCAGCCAGGTCGGTGACAGGCGGAGTCGGACCCACGTCGCCGCGCTCAATCGCTTCCGACGCAGCCGCGCTATCCGTACGGCCAGCTCGCGGAAGATCTCCCAGTCGTGCCTGGTGTCGCCGGCCCGGCTCAAGACCGCAGGGGTGAAGCGGGCGGTGTTGCGGACGGCAAGCAGGTGGAAGACGAGGTCGTAGTGGTCGCGCTCCAGGGCGCTGGTCGGCGGCAGGATGACGTCGGCCCGGCGGGTGGTCTCGTTGACGTAGAAGTCGACCGCCACCATGAAGTCGAGCTCGCCGAGTGCCCGGTCGAGGCGGGCGCCATCGGGGGTGGACAGCACGGGATTGCCCGCCACCGTGATGAGTCCTCGCACCTGCCCGTCGCCCGATGTCAGCATCTCCTCGGTCATCGTGGCGACCGGCAGCTCGCCGCCGAACTCCGGCAGCCCGCGCACCCGGCTGTGCCAGCGGCCCAGATGACCGCGGCTCGCCAGTCCGCGACCCACGACGTCGATCGCGGGCGTGGTCAGCATAGTGCCGCCAGGTCGGTCGAGGTTTCCGGTGATGATGTTGAGTAGCTGGACGGCGTACTGGCTGGCCGTGCCGAAGCGCTGGGTCGACACACCCACCCGACCGTAGGCGGCCGCGCCCTCACTCGTGGCGAAGTCGCGGGCCACCCGACGGATCGTCTCGGCGGACACCCCACTGGCTGCCTCGGCCGTCTCCGGGGTGAAGGGCTCGAGGGCTGTGCGTACGTCGGCCAGCCCGTTGACGTACCCCGCCACCTCGGCCAACCCGTCTTCGATGATCGTCCGCGCCATGGCCAGCAGCACCGCGGCGTCGGTGCCGGGGCGGATGAAGTGGTGCTCGTGCGCGCGCTTGGCCGTCTCGGTACGCCGCGGGTCGAAGACGACGAGTTTGCCACCGCGCCGATCGAGGTCGCGCAGTCGCTGGGGGAAGTCGGGCACCGTCATCAGGCTGCCGTTGGACGCCATCGGGTTGGCGCCGAACATCAGCAGGTACTGCGTCCGGTCGATGTCAGGGATCGGCAGCAATAACTGATGCCCGTAGAGCAGCCAGGCCACCAGCTGGTGCGGCAGCTGGTCGACCGACGTGGCCGAGTAGCGGTTGCGCGTGCCCAGCAGCCGCTGCAGCGCCGTACCGTGCGTGAGCGCCCCGAGGCTGTGCACGTTGGGGTTGCCGAGGTAGACGGCGAGCGCGTCGCGGCCGTGCTCGCGCTGCAGCGCGACGATCCGTTCGGCCGCGAAGTCGAGCGCCTCGTCCCAGCTGATCTCCTGCCAGCCCTCCGCCGTACGTCGCACCGGGTGGCGGAGCCGATCGGGGTCGTCCTGGATGTCCATGAGCGCGAATGCCTTCGGGCAGACGTGTCCGCGCGACAGGGGGTCGGCTGAGTTGCCGCGCACGGAGACCACCCGGTTGTGCTCGACCTCCAGCGTCAGACCGCAGATCGCCTCACATAGATTGCACACCCCGATCCGCGTGTCCACCTCAGCATCGTGGCAGAGTTTCCTCGCCACCGTCCGGTGGCGGAGAGGAGCCCGCTGGCGTGCAGGTCTGGCATGACGTGGCCGACGTGGATCCCGACTTCGGACCCACGGTGGTCACCATCGGCAACTTCGACGGCGTGCACCTCGGGCACCGTCATGTGATCGAGCGTGCCCACGAGGTGGCCGCGGAGATCGGTGGCCTGCCGGTGGTGGCGGTGACCTTCGATCCGCACCCGATGACGGTGATCCGGCCGGACAAGGCACCCGCGTGGCTGGTGTCGATGGAGGAGCGCCTCCGGCTGCTCGGCGACGCCGGTGCCGATGCCGCGCTCGTGCTCCGCTTCACGACCGAACTGGCCGACGTCGAGCCGGAGGACTTCGTCGAGCGAGTGCTGGTCGAGGGGCTCCGGGCGCGTGCTGTGGTGGTGGGGCAGAACTTTCGCTTCGGCAAGCGTGCCCGGGGCGACGTGCCGCTGCTGACCGAGGTGTGCGACCAGCACGAGGTGGCGGTCGTGGGGCTGCCTCTCGATGGGGCGCACGGAGAGACCTGGTCGTCGACGTACGTGCGAGCCCGGATCGTAGCGGGTGACGTGGCTGCTGCGGCGGAGGCACTGGGTCGCCCCTTCGCCGTGATAGGCACGGTGGTCAAGGGCGAGCAGCGCGGGCGAGAGCTGGGCTACCCGACCGCGAACGTGCCGGTTGTCTCCTCACGTCGCGCGGTGCCTGCCGACGGGGTGTACGCCGGCTGGCTGCGGCGCCGAGACGCCGACGATGCGCCGTGGTGGCCGGCCGCGATCTCCGTCGGCACCAACCCGACGTTCGACGGTCGCGAGCGGCGCGTCGAGTCCTACGTGCTCGACCGCGACGATCTCGAGCTGTACGGCGCCCTGGTGCAGGTCGCCTTCGTGGAGCGCATCCGCGGGATGGTCCGCTTCGACACGGTGGACGAGCTGGTCGGCCAGATGGCCGACGACGTCGAGCGCACCCGCGCCGTCCTGGCGGCTGCGGGGGAGCCGCGCGCATGACCGTCGATCCGCGTCAGGCGGCGATCAAAGAGTCCGAGCGCTGGTTCGAGGACCATGGGCTGCCGTACTTCGTGCACGGCAACACCGGCGAGGTGCGCGACGCCATGCGGCTGACCCGACTCATCCCCGTCGCGGCGACTGCCGTCGTTCTGGGAATCGCCGCCGGGATCGTGTTCGGGTGGTGGCGCGACAACGTCTCCAGCGGTGTCGCCGTGGGATCCGTCGTGACCGGCGCCGTTGTCGTGCTCTACGCGCTGACCGCGCTCAAGATGGGTTCGATCGCCCGCTGGGCGGTCGGGCAGACACTCGGCAGCCTGGGCTGGCTGTTCCCGCTCATCACCCGGGCTCTGCCGCTGCTGCTGCTCTTCATCACCTTCCTCTTCATCAACGCTGAGGTGTGGCAGGTGTCGAGCAGCCTCGAACGCGGCTGGCTGTGGCTGACGGTGCTGCTGTTCGCCACGGTGGCCATGGCGTTCCTGCTGGTGCGCCTCCCCGAGGAGGTGCGCGCCGTACGTGCCGATGCGCAGGGCGACCGGCTGTCCGAGCTGTGCGCGGGTACGCCGGTCGAGACGCTCGCGGGCGAGCTGCAGGGCAACGCGCAGGCCGTCGAGCTCGGCCCCATCCCGCGCGCCAACCTGGTGCTCGTGTTGCTCTTCGCGCAGGCTCTGCAGGTGTGGCTGCTGTCGTTGGCCGTCTTCATGTTCTTCGTCGTCTTCGGCAACATCGCCATCAACGACGAGGTCATCGAGTCCTGGGTCGGCCCCGGGCACCCGACCAGCCTGCCGTCGCTGGACTGGCTGCCGATCAGCAACGAGCTCTTCCAGGTGTCGACCTTTCTCGCGGCCTTCTCCGGGCTCTACTTCACTGTGTACGCCGTAACCGACCAGACCTATCGCGAGCAGTTCTTCACCTCGATCAGCCGTGAGCTCGAGCGGGCGGTCGGGGTCGCCACCGTCTACCGCACCCTCATCGCACGCCCCGAGGGCGAAACTGGACGCTGATGCGCGGGCCGACCGGGCGGACCGTCTTCAGGATGGCGTGCTCCCAGGTGCGCTGGCAGGAGCCGCCCATGACGATCAGATCACCGTGCCCAAGGGCGAAGCCCAGGCTCGCGCCGCCACCGCGTGGCCGGAGCGCCAGCCGACGAGCCTCACCGAACGACACGATCGCGACCATGGTGTCCTCGCGCTGACCACGACCGATCGTGTCGCCATGCCAGGCGACACTGTCGCGACCGTCTCGGTAATAGCACAGCCCAGCAGTGACGAACGGCTCACCGAGCTCGGCCGCGTAGTGCGTGGTGAGCTCGTCCCGCGCCGAGGCTAGTGTCGGATCCGGCAGCGGGTCGTGCTCGTCGTAGAAGCTCAGCAGCCGGGGCACGTCGACGACCCGCTCGTACATCTGCCGGCGCTCGGCATGCCAGGGCACCTCGCGGGCCAGCCGCACGAAGATCTCGTCAGCCCCGTGCACCCAACCGGGCAACACGTCGACCCACGCGCCGCGGCTCAGCGGCGTACGACGCACGTCGTGAAGCGACCCCAAACCATCGAGGGCCGCCGCGTCGAGAAGCGAAGCCTGGAACCGAAGGGTCATGACGCGACCATACCTGAAATCGAACACCTGTTCTAGTTCGCCTCTCCGCTAGTGGCAAGACTCCAGGGAGACCGGAATTTCGGCATTTGCCTGACGCACCTACCCAGTCCAGGCAGAGTGTCCCGGGCGGCGATTCAGTCAGGCCGTCGATCCACATTCCACACGGGGAGAACGATCATGTTCAGGAAGTTCATCGCGGCCGCAGCGGTCGCTATTGCCATGCTTGCCGGGAGTGTCACGTTTGCCCCGACCGCTTCGGCCGACACCGAGGGGTGCGTGACCAGAGCAGAGTTCCGCAGTGTGCGGAACGGCTGGAGCGCCGACCGGGTGCATCGGGTGTTCGACACAAACGGCAGGCAGACCTACTTCTACGGCGGGGGCCCTTACAGCAACCCATCGCAGGGCCGGGACTACCGGGCGTGCGTCCAGCCCCGGTACAGCTTGGTATCGGTGGACTACGAGAAGCGACGTGGCGTGTGGCGGGTCACCGGCAAGTTCGCCTATTGGGCCTGACCCGAATCGGGACGGCTCACGGACGCGCCGCTGGGATGACGGGAACGCGCGGGCGCCGCCCATGGGATCCAGCCAGGCACCGCCGCTCGGTAACCGTCGTAGGCCGCGCCGAACTGACGCCTCAAGGCGGGCTCCTCGTAGTACCGCGCGAACAACCACATCACCAGCCACAGCACGACCGCGTAAGCCACCAACACCGGTCTCCAGAGCAGTGCCGCCTGGCCGAGCACGGCGACTGTGACGGCGACGTACATCGGGTTGCGCACGTAGCCGTAGAGCCCGCCGACCACCAGCTGTTCGGTCGGCACCGGGGGAGCGGGCGAGCCTCGCCCCTCGATCACGAACCGCACGAACTCCGCGGCCAGCCCGACGACCGCCACGAGCAGCGCTCCCGCGCCTACGACCTGGATCGGCCAGGCGTACGGCGGCGCATCGCCCGGCACCCAGCCGGTGAGCAGCCACGGCAGCACCCCGACCACGACTCCTGGCGCCGCAACGAAGTGGACCAGGCTCGCTGTCGCCGCCCTCAACCCCGTGGTCACCGGTCCCTCCCGGAGAGCGCGGCCCCGGCAGCGTCGCGCTCGGCCAGTTGCTTGAGCGTGAGCAGTTGCTTGCGCATCATGACCAGGTCGCCCCATGCCAGCGCGGACATCCGCACCCGGTCGAGCCGGCCACCGGTCGCGATGGCCATGTGAACGAGCAGTCTTGACCGTCCGTCGCCTGTGTCTCGGACGGAGTAGGTGAGCACGATCGGGCCGCCGAAGATTCGATCGGATGAACGCGAGCTCACCACGGTAACGAAGGAGTCGTCGAGCAGCTCGACGATGCGGCCGATGAGGAATCGGTCGCCGACCTCGAGCTGATCGGCATAGGGCGTCAGGGTTCGCGGGCTGCGCCGGCCGAGGTTGTCGATCCAGTCGTAGCTGTAGGGAGCGACAGAGAGCTGGCATATCCACCGGAACACCGTGCGTGTGTCGGCCTCGACGTCGAGAGCCCGCACCAGCAACTCGGATGGACGGGTGATGTGGTGAGCCGCCGGATGAGCCTCCGCCTGCTCAGCGGCTATCGTTCCCCAGAAGCGGGATCTGTCATGGATGCACATGTTTGCCTCCCGTACATACGCCACCGTACGGAACGACCATACGCTACAGTACGGAGTCATGTCCACGCTTACCCGCGACGACTGGGCCGCGGCGGCACTCGAGGCGATCGCGAACGGCGGCGTCGCGGCAGTCGCTGTGGAGCCGCTGGCTGCCAGCCTCGGCGCTACCAAAGGCAGCTTCTACTGGCACTTCGGTGCGCGCCGCGACCTGGTCGAGGCGGCTCTCAACCTGTGGGAGCTGCGCAGCACGACCGAGGTGATCGAGGCGGTCGAAGCGTCTGGGGGCACTGCCCAGGAGCGCTTCCGGCTGCTCTTCTCGCGGGTGTTCGCGCCACGCAGCCTCACCGGGGTGGACGTTCGCCTGCTCAGTCACGCTGACGAAGAACCGGTCAAAGAGGTGCTCGACCGCGTCACCCGGCGCCGGATCGAGTACGTCGCCACGCTGCTTCGCCAGGCCGGGCATCCAGCGCGTCAGGCACGTCGTCGGGCGGTGTTCGCCTACAGCGCGTTCCTCGGCAACCTCCAGCTGCTGCAGGCGGACGAGGAGCTCGTCAGGTCTTCGGTGGGCTCGCTCGACGCGTACGCCGACCACCTGGTCGAGGTGCTGCTTGCCCGCTGAGCGAGCTTGGCTTCGGTCGCGACCGTGGTGTCCGCGCTAGGTTGGTAGCCAGAGGGCAGCCGATGCCGAGGAGGCGACTCATGGACGACAAGCGGGCCGACGGGCCGGCCGATAGCGGCAGGCACCGTCGCGAGGCGGAGACCACGGAGCAGGAGTGGGAGGCCGACCGCGCCCACGAGCACCACGACCCGGTGGATGCCGGCGACACCACGGGTGAGAAGTGGGAGGCCGAGGGACACCGCGACGCCGTCCCGGAGGTCGACGACGAGACCACAGCCGGCCGCTGGGAGGCTGAGGGCCACATGGAGCACAAGCCCGGTACGACGGTCGAGGGCGAGGAGACGACGACCGAGCACTGGGAGGCCGAGGGGCACACCGGTCGCACCGACTCCTGACCGGCGGCCGCGGCGCCGGCTTCGATTTCGAGTCGGCAGTGGCCCGCTGTTACCCTGTGAGCTGCCGTGAAACGGCCGCGGATCCACAGTGCCCGGGTGAACAGGCCCCGGCGCGCCGCGCAGCAAGCCCCCGAGAGGAGATCGCGTGTCACTTGACGCTGCGACCAAGAAGCAGATCATCGACGAGTACGCCACCGGCGACGGTGACACCGGGTCCCCCGAGGTGCAGGTCGCACTCCTGACCAAGCGCATCGCGGACCTGACCGGTCACCTCAAGGAGCACAAGCACGACCACCACAGTCGTCGTGGCCTGTTGCTGCTGGTGGGTCAGCGCCGTCGGCTGCTCAACTACCTGCAAGACACCGACATTGCGCGCTACCGCAGTCTGATCGAACGACTCGGGCTGCGTCGCTAGTCTCTTCAGGAGCGGTTTCCCGTGAGGGTGGCCGCTCCTGCCACATCTCGGGCGATGCGGCGTGACCGCCGCTCCCGCTCACCGTGACAACTGAACAGTGAATAGACACCACACCGGCGTCCCACGAGGGGGCGCCGACCATCAGTGACGTCATGCGCTGACGCGCAATCGCTGAGGACGCCGGTCCTCGGTAGTGGCCTCCGGGACCACGAGCTGCCGTGCAGCTCGGCCCCGAACGCCTCGATCGAAGACCGGCCTCGGCATCAACAAGCCGCCAGTGGTCTGGCGCTCGACGCGTGACGTCACGCGTAGAGAAAGGACTCCCATGTCGGGATCCGACTTCCAGTCCGTCGAGACCGTGATCGACAACGGCCCTCACGGCAAGCGCACGGTCCGCTTCGAGACCGGACACCTGGCCCGCCAAGCGGCCGGCTCTGTCGTGGCCTACCTCGACGAGGAGACGATGCTCCTCTCGGCGACCACGGCCAGCAAGTCCCCCAAGGAACACTTCGACTTCTTCCCTCTGACGGTTGACGTCGAGGAGCGGATGTACGCCGCCGGGCGCATCCCCGGGTCGTTCTTCCGTCGTGAGGGGCGTCCGTCCGAGGACGCCATCCTCACCTGCCGGCTGATCGACCGGCCGCTGCGTCCGTCGTTCGTGTCCGGCCTCCGCAATGAAGTGCAGGTCGTCATCACCGTGATGGCGCTGCACCCCGAGACGCCGTACGACGTACTCGCCATCAACGCCGCGTCCGCCTCCACCCAGCTCAGCGGGCTGCCCTTCAGCGGCCCCATCGGCGGCGTACGCGTCGCGCTGATCGACGGGCAGTGGGTGGCCTTCCCGAACCACACCCAGCTCGAGGATGCCGTCTTCGACATGGTCGTGGCCGGCCGGGTCACCGACACCGGCGACGTCGCCATCATGATGGTGGAGGCGGAGTCGACCGATGCGACGTGGAACCACGTCCGCTCCGGCGCCCAGGCTCCGACCGAGGCCATCGTGGCCGAAGGGCTCGAGGCCGCCAAGTCCTTCATCAAGCAGCTCTGCGATGCGCAGGCCGAGCTCGCCGGCAGCGCTGCCAAGCCCGGGGTGGAGTTCCCGCGCTTCCTCGAATACCAGGACGACACCTACGAGGCTGTCGAGTCCGCAGCCGCGGGTGACCTGGGTCCGGCCCTCACGATCGCGGGCAAGCAGGAGCGCGAGGACCGGCTCGCCGAGATCAAGGCGGCCGTGCTCGACAAGCTCGGTGAGCAGTTCGAGGACCGCGAGAAGGAGCTCGGCGCGGCCTTCCGCTCGCTGACCAAGAAGCTGGTCCGGGACCGGGTGCTGCGCGACGGAGTCCGGATGGACGGCCGCGGACTGGTCGACATCCGCACCCTCAACGCCGAGGTCGGCGTGGTGCCGCGCGTGCACGGTTCGGCCCTGTTCGAGCGGGGAGAGACCCAGATCCTGGGAATCACGACGCTGAACATGCTGTCCCTGGAGCAGAAGCTCGACACGCTCTCGCCGGAGACCACCCGCCGCTATATGCACAACTACAACTTCCCGCCGTACTCAACCGGCGAGACCGGCCGCGTCGGGTCGCCCAAGCGCCGGGAGATCGGCCACGGCGCGCTGGCGGGCCGGGCGCTGTTGCCCGTGCTGCCGTCGCGCGAGGAGTTCCCCTACGCGATCCGTCAGGTCTCCGAGGCACTCGGGTCCAACGGCTCCACGTCGATGGGATCGGTGTGCGCGTCGACCATGGCGCTGCTGAACGCCGGTGTGCCGCTGCGTGCGCCGGTGGCGGGCATCGCCATGGGCCTGATCTCGGGCGAGGTCGACGGTGAGACCAGGTACGTCACGCTCACCGACATCCTCGGCGCCGAGGACGCCTTCGGAGACATGGACTTCAAGGTGGCCGGCACTCGTGAGTTCGTCACCGCACTGCAGCTCGACACCAAGCTCGACGGCATCCCGGCCGACGTGCTCGCGGCAGCGCTCAAGCAGGCAGCGGACGCCCGCATGACCCTGCTCGACGTGATGTCCGAGGCGATCGACGAGCCCGACGAGATGGCTCCGACCGCGCCGCGCATCATCACGATGAAGGTGCCCGTGGACAAGATCGGTGAGGTGATCGGGCCCAAGGGCAAGGTCATCAACCAGATCCAGGACGACACCGGCGCCCAGATCTCGATCGAGGACGACGGCACCATCTACGTCGGCGCCGACAACGGCGACGCCGCGGAGGCGGCCCGCACCACGATCAACGCCATCGCCAACCCGCAGATGCCGGAGGTGGGCGAGCGCTACCTCGGCACCGTGGTGAAGACGACGAATTTCGGTGCCTTTGTCTCGCTGCTGCCGGGCAAGGACGGCCTGCTGCACATCAGCAAGCTGCGCCAGCTGGCCGGCGGCAAGCGGGTGGAGAACGTCGAGGATGTTGTCTCGGTGGGCCAGAAGGTCCAGGTCCAGATCGCCGAGATCGACGACCGCGGCAAGCTGTCGCTGATCCCCGTGGTCGAGGACGCCGTGACCGCGGATGCGCAGCCGGCCGACGCCGGGGCCTGATCGGCATCGTGCGTTACCTGCCTGCCGCCGAGCAGCCGCTCGGCTCCACCCGGACGCTGCTGACCGAGCGCGGTGACGGTCGGGCCGTGGGTTCCACGGTCCGCCGTACCGTGCTGCCGGGAGGGCTCCGTGTGATCACCGAGCACATGCCAGCCGCCCGGTCGGCGACTCTCGGCATCTGGGCCAAGGTGGGCTCCCGCGACGAAACAGCCTCTCTCGCGGGAGCGACGCACTTCCTCGAACACCTGCTCTTCAAGGGCACCAAACGTCGTACTGCCCTGGAGATCTCCGCGCAGTTCGACTCCGTCGGTGGCGAGCTCAACGCCTTCACCGGTCATGAGTTCACCTGCTACCACGCGCGGGTGCTGGACGCCGACGTGCCTATGGCGATCGACGTCATCTGCGACATGGTCACCTCGTCGCTCGTGCCGACCCATGAGGTCGACAGCGAGCGCAACGTGATCCTCGAAGAGATCGCCATGCACGACGACGACCCCGACGACGTCGTGCACGACGCCTTTGTCGCGTCCTTGTACGGCGATGGCCCGCTCGGCCGGCCCATCACGGGCACCGTCGACTCGATCGGCGCGCTGACCCGGCGGCGGATCGTCGGTCACTACCGACGCCGGTACACCGCCGACAACCTGGTCTTCGCGGCCGCGGGCAACGTCGACCACGCCACCGTGGTGCGCCTGGTGCGGCAGGCCTTCGAGTCCGCGGGAGCGCTCGGACCTGCGGATCGCAGACCGGCCTCGGTGCGTGTCATGGAGCGCCGAGCCCCCATGTACGCCGTCACCACGTTGGTGGAGCGCCCGACCGAGCTTGCGTCCTTCATCATGGGCACGCCGTCGCTCGAGCGCGACCACCCGCAGCGTTTCGCCCTGGGCGTGCTCAACGCAGTGCTCGGCGGCGGTACGTCGAGCCGCCTCTTCCAGGAGATCCGAGAGCGCCGTGGGCTGGCGTACTCGATCTACTCCTTCTCCAGCCAGTACGTCGACAGCGGGTTCTTCGCCATCGCGGGTGGCTGCATGCCTGACCGCATCGGCGACGTACTCGCCATCTGCCGCGACGAGACCGCGAAGGTCGCCTCCGCCGGTGTCACCGTGGCCGAGCTGGAGCGCGGCAAGGGCCAGCTCCGCGGCTCGCTGGTCATGGGGCTAGAAGACTCCAGCGCCCGGATGACGCGGGTCGGTCGCGCCGAGCTGGTGCCTGGCGGTCTGCTCAGCATCGACGAGCAGCTGGCCCGCATCGACGCCGTCACGATCGACGACGTACACGCAGTCGCCGAGCAGGTGCTCTCCGCCCCGTCAACTCTCGCGGTGCTCGGCCCCGACACAGCCCTCCGCCTGCTCTGACCCCGCGCAAGAATCCGACCGGGCCTGACCAGCGGAACGATCCGACCCTCAGCCGGTCATGACCAGCTCAGCGTCGGATCCTGCCAAGGCTGGGACGCCCCGAGAAACCACCCAGACTGACTAGACCAGGAACGGCTCTCACAGCGTTGACTAGATGAGAGTGCGACACCAGGTCGTACCGGCATCCAGGGGTCAGTCCCATGCGGAGCAAGGCGAAGGCGGATTTCACGACATTCGTCGAGACGCGTCACGCTGCGTTGTTCCGGACCGCCTATCTGCTTGCGGGCAACTACCACGATGCCGAAGACCTGGTGCAGACGGCATTGCTCAAGGTCTGTAGCCGCTGGCCCCGCATCGACAAGCTCGACAACCCGGAGGCCTACGTCCGCAAGGTGATGGTCAACCAATGGATCTCATGGCGCCGCCGTAGGTCGGCGACGGAGATCGTCTCCGACGAGCTCGATCCGCCGCCCACAGTCGGACCGGAGGAGGCCACGGGCACGCGCCACGACGTCTGGGTTGCCCTCGGCCGGCTGGCGCGTCAGCAACGTGCCGTGATCGTGCTCGGCTACTACGAGGACCTGTCAACCACCGAGATTGCGGATCTCTTGGGGATAGCGCCAAGCACCGTCAAGCACCACCGTCGCGCGGCGCTTGCCGCACTCGCGACGACGCTCGGCAATGACTCGCTCGACTTGATACAGCAGGGGGAGGCGTGATGAGCAGCACCGACGTACTGCGCGAAGCTCTCAACGAGGCGGCTCAGTCGGTGCACCCTCCCGTGCCCGACGCGGCGCGGGTCCTCCGGGAGACCGAGCACCGCAAGCGGCGCAACAGGGGCGGTGCCACGGTCGCAGTGGTTGTCACCATCGCTGGCGCGCTCCTCGCCGGCTCCACGCTGCAGGGCGATGAGGATGCTCAGCCGGTGACCGAGACGCCATCACCCGCAGATGTCGTCTTCATGGATGGCAGGAATGTCTCGATGGGTGGGCACACATTCGCCGGTCCGCCGGCGGCCACCGCCGTCACACCGGTTCTCGATGGCGTCGTGTACGCCGATGCCCAGGGCACCTTGTGGTACTCGACTGGCGTGGGGGCGGTCGAGCTCGACGAGAACGTGCGCATGGGAGCGGTGGCCGCCGACGACCCTGGCGTCATTGCCTGGATTCGGGGCGGCATCTGGGACCTTGGCGGGGCCAGTTCGGAGCGCGCGCGGTTGGGAGGCGGAACGCTTGTTGTCTACGATCTGGAGAGCGCCGAGGTTCTCTCGCAGGCGCTGATCTCGCCCTGGGATTCAGCCCTCCGCGTGCCCACGACCCTCAACGGACTCGAATCTCCGATCCTGTCGATCGAAGACGGCGTCGTCTGGATTGAGCTCAACGGCAAGCTGTACACCCTCGACTGGAACTCAGTACAGGCGTTGGCGACCGAAGGCCGGCCCTGGGGCTGGATGGTCGACCGAGCCGGGGGCACCTCGGTGACGCGGACGGGACAAGCCCGCACGTTCGAGGTGCACACCAGCGACGGTAGCTACCCGCTTCCGAGCGGGTGGGAGTCGTCCGCCCTGAGCGCCGATGGCCGCTTCCTCGCCGACATCGAGGGTGGCCGCGGCCGGATCCTGGACATCGCAACCGGGGACATCCGCACGCTGAACGTCGGCGAGCCGGTCGTCGCACTGGCGTGGTCGGCACCCTCGGCCGTGACTGTTGTCAGCGACGCCGGGCGCGATTCTGGCCGGGTGTGGGTGTGCGCGGCATCGAGCGGTCGCTGCGCCGAGGTCGCCTCCGCCGTCGACCTCGACCGGTTGTCCGTGCCCGCCGCCATCGCGGGGCATTGACTGGCACCGCGAAAGGATCCGACCGAGCAGGAGTGATGGCGACGGATCCGTCGGATCCTTCTCCGGTCTAGATCTGCACCCCTGCCGCCGCGGAGGCATCGGGCCGGCAGGGAGACGTTAGAGTCGCTCGACATGATCAAGGTCGCCGTGATCGGTGCAGCAGGCAAGTTGGGTGTCGCCGCCTGCGCGGCCGTCGACGCGGCGGACGACCTCGAGCTCGTTGCGCGGATCGGTCGCGACGACTCCCTCGACCCACTGCGCGTCGCCGAGGTAGCTGTCGACCTCACGAACCCTGGCGTCGTCATGGAGCACGTCGACTGGTGCATCACGCAGGGCGTTCACCTTGTCGTCGGCACGTCGGGTATGACGTCGGAGCGCCTCGACGAGATTCGCCGGCGGCTCGGCGGCTCACCAAACAGTGGCGTCATCGTCGTACCCAACTTCTCCGTCGGTGCGGTGCTCATGATGCGCTTCGCCGCCGAGGCTGCCCGCTTCTACGAGTCGGTCGAGGTCGTCGAGATGCATCACCCCACCAAGGTGGATGCGCCTTCGGGCACCGCTCGCCGGACGGCGGAGCTGGTCGCTGAGGCGCGTGCGGCGGCCGGCTTGACCGCCATGCCCGACGCCACCGCCGACGGCCTGCGGGGTGCACGCGGTTCGGTGGTGGACGGCGTGCCGGTGCACAGTCTTCGGGTGCGGGGCATGGTCGCCCATCAGGAGGTGCTCCTCGGCAGCGCAGGGGAGACGCTGACGATCCGACACGACTCATACGACCGCGAGTCGTTCATGCCCGGGGTGCTGGCATCGGTGCGTTGGGTGGCCGCCCATCCCGGCTTGACGGTCGGGCTCGAGCAGGTCCTCGGACTGGATTGATGCGGACAAAGCTCACCGTGGCCGTCTTGGTGGGCGTGCTCGCGCTCTACCTGCTGCTCGTCGGCTATCAGGGCTGGCTGTTGCTGACCAGTGGGGAGGCAATCGGCGCCGTCCTTGGCCTCGCCATCCTCGTCCTGCCCGTGCTCGGCGGGTACGTCGTGTGGCGCGAGCTGCGCTTCGGCGCCGCCTCCGAGCGACTGGCCGCCGAGCTTCAGGCGCAAGGGCGGTGGCCGACCGAGGACCTTCCGAGGCGACCCTCCGGACGCCCCGAACGCGCCGCCGCCGAGACTGTCTTCGCCGTACGCAAGGATGAGGTCGAGCAACGCCCCGACGACTGGGCCGGGTGGTATCGACTCGGCCTGGCCTACGACGATGCTGGCGACCGTAAGCGTGCCCGCGCCGCGATCCGGCACGCCATCAGCTTGAGCAAGGAGACGCCGTGACCATCCCCGCCCACTTCACCATCGTCACACTCGGTGTTTCCGACCTGGCCCGGTCCGTCGCGTTCTACCAGGCGATGGGCTGGGAGAAGCGCGGCGATGAGGCCGATGGCATCTGCTGGTTTCGCACCGGTGGCTGTTGGGTCGGGCTGTTCGGCTACGACGCCCTGTCCGCCGACATCGGGCTGACCGCCAAGGGCCAGCCCGCTATCCCGGCGAGTCAGCCGACGTATCGCGGCATCACGCTGGCGATCAACGTCAACTCCGAGGCAGAGGTCGACAGCTCCCTCGAGCACGCCGTCCACGTCGGGGGGCGTCTCCTCAAACCGGCAACGCGGATGGAGTGGGGCGGATACTCGGGATACTTCGCCGACCCCGACGGTCATGTCTGGGAGGTGGCTCATGCGCCGGGCTTCCCCGTCGACGCCCAGGGCCGCATCGACATCGACCCGCCGTCGCACTCCTGACCGCACCGGCATGGCCGACGAGCGCGACGTACGGCGCATCGCGCTGTCCCTGCCGCACGTGGAGGAGATCGACTCCGACGGCTTCGACTTCCGCGTGGGCAACAAGGGCTTCGTATGGTCCTACCCCGAACGCGTGCCAGGCAGGGCGCGTGAGATTCGCACCGACATCGCGGTCCTGTACGTCGGTGACGAGGCAGAGAAGCAAGCTCTGCTGCTCGGCGAGCCCGAGGTGTTCTTCACGACGCCGCTGTACGACGGCTGGCCGCTGGTGATGCTCAGGCTGCCTCTCGTCGAGCGGCAGCGACTTCGCGAGCTGATCACCGACGCGTGGCGGATGCGTGCACCGGACGAGCTTGCCGCTGCACTCGACCCAGAGACCACGATCTGACGGAACCATGAGCACTCCGCTGACCGTGTCTGTTCCTCAGTCCGGCTGCGGTGTCAGGTCGGTGTGCAGCCTGATCTGCTTGACAGTGATCGAGCCGTCGCCGTAGAGGTCGAGCTCCCGATGGGCTCCGTCGGGCGCCCAGCCTTGCTCGACGAGGAAGCGGTGAAGGTCGTCGTTGGTCGCGTTGAGCCACAGTGTGGCACGTTCGAACTTGTCCGAGCGGAGGGTGTCCACGACGGCGTGCAGCAGCCGTGAGCCATGGCCGGCGTGCCGATGCTCGGATGCCACGGCGAACTCGGCCACCTCGGCGTCGTGACTCGGATCGGCGTCGCCGTCGGTGCTGGGCAGGGTGGCCGCAAAGCCCCGGACGGTGGCGCGATCGAGAGCCACCAGCACCCGCTGCCGCGCCTCGGCCGGCCGGCTGATCGACAGCTCCCACTGCCGGGCGAAGTCGTCGGCAGGCAGTGCCGCCAGCACCTCCCCGGGCAGCGTGTCGGCGTACGCCTCGCGCCACGCGCCGACCTGAACCTCGGCGATCGCATGAGCATCCGTCGCCCAGGCGATGCGCACGCTGACATCGGCGGTCGGAGACGACATTGCTCGAGTCTCCCAGCCCCGAGACTGCTCGAAGCAACCGGCCATCGGAGATGACAGTCGTACTACCGTGACGATGTGAACACCGCACTGCCGACGGTGGGTGCCCTGATCGGTCGTGAGGCGGAAGTGTCGACGCTTCAGGCGATGCTCGGGCAAGGTGTGCGCCTGTTGACGCTTACCGGTCCTCCCGGGGTCGGCAAGACTCGCCTGGCGATCGAGGTCGCGAGGTGGGCGGCTTCGAGGCTGACCGACGGGGTCGCCTTCGTCGACCTCAGTTCATGTCATGACGGGCCTGGCGCGCTGGAGGAGCTGGCGCAGAGCCTTGGTCTGGACAGTCGGGGCGGTACCGACCGATCGGTGCGGTTGCGGTCCTGGCTGACACAACGGGAGCTGTTGCTCGTGCTCGACACTGCCGAGCAGGTCGCTGGCCTCGCGCTCGAGCTTCCCGACATCCTCGGATCGAGCCCGCGGCTGAGCATTCTCGTGACCAGCCGAGAGAATCTGCACCTGGTCCAGGAACACGAGTTCTCGGTGCCGCCCCTCGCCATGCCGCGACCCGACGACGTGGCAGACGTGGCGCGGATCGAGGCAGTGCCCGCGGTGGCCCTGTTCATGGCAAGAGCTCGGGCCGTTCGGCCGGACTTCGCGGTGAACGCGACCAATGTCGACGCGGTGGCCGAGATCTGCGTGCGTCTGGATGGCCTACCGCTCGCGCTGACCCTCGCTGCCCCGCGGGTGAAGATGTTTGCCCCCGCAGAGATCGCTGCCCGCATCCGTGACCGCAAGGCGATCCTCGAGGCGACCGCCAAGGATGTGCCGGTCCGCCATCGCAGTCTGCACGCAGCGATCTCCTGGAGTCATGCAGTGCTCTCCCAGCCCGAGCGTCGGCTGTTCCGCCGCCTGTCGGTCTTCGCCGCGCCGTGGACACTCGAGGCAGCGGAGCAGATCTGCGGGGATGACGATGTCGACGTGGCGATGACGTTGACGTCACTGGTCGACAAGAGCCTCGTGCAGTCCTGGCTCGACGGCGACGAGGCCCGGTTCTCGATGTTGCAGAGCATCCGCGAGTTCGCCGTCGAGGAGTACGAGCGGTACGACGGGCCCGAGACCCGGCTGGCGCATGCCGCCTACTTCGTCGATCGATCCGTGGGCTGTGAAGGCGCTCTCGGCAGCGCCGATGAGTCGCGCTGGTGTGATTGGGCAGAAGTCCACCGGGCGGACTTGGCTGCGGCTCGGCGGGTCGCGCGCGACGACGGCGATCCGTCCGCCGAGGGCGCCCTCACTGCTGCTCTGGGCTGGGCGGCCTACACCCATGGACGGGTCGGCTCGGGGATCAGTGTCGTGGACCAGACGCTGGCCGACGAGCGGGAGTCGGACTCACCGAGCGCATCCCTCGTTGCGGTTCGCCTCATCGGTGGGGTGCTGTCGTGGGCCGCAGGCGAGCTGGATCGTGCCGAGGAGTTGCTCGGCTCGACACTCGAGCATTGCGAGGCCGGAGGCGATACGCGTCGTACGGCGATGGCGCTAGCCTTCCTCGGCCACGTCGCCCGGGAGCGTTGCGACTTCCCCACGGCGGGGGACTGCCATGAGCGGGCCTCGGCGATCTTCGACGAGCTGGCCCTCGACCGAGGTGCTGCGTGGGCCCGCTTCGACCTCGGCCGGGTGGCCTGGGAGCGTGGCGATCTCGACGTGGCCAAGTCGCTCCTGAGCGAGGCTCTGGACCGGTCTCGCCAGGCGGGCTACGGCTGGGCCACAGCGTGGGCGAGTTGGGCGCTCGGCAGCGTCGCGGTAGAGCTCGCCGAGATCACTGACGGGTCGGACCTGTTGGCTGCTGCACTGACCGAGTTCGAACGCGCGTCGGACCTGCGTGGCGTAGCGCTGTGCTGGGAGTCCCTGGCGGCTGTCGCGCTCGCCACATCGCGGCCCACCGAGTCGGTAACCCTGGTCAGCGCCGCGTCAGCCGTGCGTGAGCGACTCGTCGCCCCTCGGACGGGCATCACGAAGTCCCGCGCGGAGGAGGTGGTGCGGGTCGCGCGGACCGAACTCGGCGACCATCGCTTCGGCATGGCGACGAGTGACGGCCACACCATGCCGGCAGCGTCGGTGTACCGGCTCGCCTTCGAGGTCGCTGCGGCCCCCGGCCTGCCTGGTCCACGCTCTCCGATCGACGTGCCACCGGGCTGGGCAGTGCTCACGGCGCGCGAGCGGGAGGTGGCAACCTTGGTCGCGCACGGATGCACCAACCAGCAGATCGGCCGCCGGCTCGGGATCGCCACCCGCACGGCCGAAGCGCATGTCAGCAACATCATGACAAAGCTCCATGCGCGCAGCCGGGCGGAGATCGCGGTGTGGGCAGTGACGCGCACCCCTGCACGACCCTCGGCTACGTAGTTTCCCGGATACCGGGACGGCCTGCGGATGACTAGAAACAAGGGGACATCTGCAAGGAGGACACATGAGCACAACCATCGCCCTCGACAGAGCACGGGACGAGCTGGCCGGCTACCGCGGTGAGCTGATCGGCAGGTCCGATCCGACGTACGACGACGCCCAGTCGGTCTTCAACGCGTTCATCCACAAGAGCCCCGGCCTGATCGCACGTCCGGCCGACGAGTCCGAGGTGGCTTCGACGATCGCGTTCGCGCGCAAGCACGACCTGCCACTCGCCGTCCGCGGCGGCGCCCACAACGGGGCCGGCCTCGGCACGTGTGACGATGGCGTCGTCATCGATCTGAGCCGGTTCAAGGACATCTCGGTCGACGCCGAGCGGCGTACCGTCACCGTCGGAGGTGGCTGTCTCTGGCAGGAGGTCGACCAGGCCACCAACGCATTCGGACTCGCGACCCCGAGCGGCATCATCTCCACCACCGGGGTGGGCGGGTTGACACTCGGCGGCGGGCTCGGGCATCTGACCCGCAGGTGCGGTCTCACGATCGACAACTTGCTTGCCGCGGACGTCGTGCTGGCAGACGGCAGCCGTGTCCGTGCCAGTGCGGACGAGAACGCCGACCTCTTCTGGGCACTGCGTGGCGGCGGCGGCAACTTCGGGGTCGTGACCACCTTCACCTTCCGTCTGCACGAGGTCGGCACCGTCGTCGGTGGGCCGACCTTCTGGCCGGTCGAGCAGACCGAGGAAGTCATGTCGGTGTACCGCGACTTCCTACCCAGTGCTCCCCGCGACATCAACGGGTTCTTCGCCTTGCACCAGGTGCCGCCGGGACCGCCGTTCCCCGAGGAGATCCACCTGCGGCTGGTGTGCGGTGTCGTCTGGTGCTTCGCCGGAGCCGACGAGGCGGCCGCCGCAGCCGCGATGGCCCCGCTCCTGGACAACGTGCCCGAGCCTCTCATGCACGGCGTGGGGCCGATGCCCCATCCGATGCTGCAGAGCGCCTTCGACGGGCTCTACCCGGCTGGGGACCAGTGGTACTGGCGGGCCGACTTCGTGAAGGAGGTCCCGGACGAGGCGGTCAAGCTGCACGCCCAGTTCGGAGCCGCTCTGCCCACGCTGAAGTCGACCATGCACCTCTACCCGGTCGACGGGGCCGCGCACGACGTGGCCACGTCGGAAACGGCGTGGAGCTATCGCGATGCCACTTGGGGGACGGTGTACGCAGGCGTCGACCCTGAACCGGCCAACGCCGAGAAGATCAAGCGTTGGACGGTCGACTACTTCGAGGCGCTGCACCCGTACTCGGCGGGCGGCGCGTACGTCAACATGATGATGGACGAGGGTCAGGAGCGGGTCCGGGCCAGCTACCGGGACAACTACGACCGGCTGGCATCGGTCAAGGCGGCGTACGATCCTGACAACGTCTTCAGGATCAATCAGAATATCCATCCGCAAGCCTGACGAGGCGAGTGAACCAGATGCGGGCTCGGCAGCCGGACCAGACCGGATACGCCGTCAACGACGGGGTGAGGATCTACTACGAGATCCACGGGACGGGTACGCCGACCTTAGTGCTGCTCCCGACCTGGGCGATCATCGACTCGCGCGTTTGGAAGATGCAGGTCCCGTATCTTGCCCGGCACTTCCGGGTGGTCGTGTACGACCCACGAGGCAACGGCAAGTCGGACCGCCCGCAAGAGCCGGCGGCACACACCGTGGCGATGGGCGCCGCGGACCTTCGAGCGGTCATGGACGCAACCGGCACCGACGACGCCGTCCTAGTGGGCTACTGCGACGGATCACAACCCGCCTTGTTGTTCGCCGGCCAACACCCCGAGCGAGTACGAGGTCTGGTCACGATCGCGGCGAACATCCCGACCATCGGACAGCGGTTGCCGCGGCAACAGGTCGACTTCGAGGCCGACATCCCTGACCCGAGCGGCTGGGAGACCCAGACCCGGGCCGCCTGGCTGCGGGACTGGCCCGGCTACCTGGACTGGTTCTTCGCCAACGTCGTCAGCGAACGCCACTCGACCAAGCTGTTCGAAGACATGGTGGGTTGGGGGCGGCAGACGGATGCGGAGACGATGCTGTGCACGGTCGACGCTCCAGCCCCGCTGAACGACGTCGAGACCGCCGAGGCGGCGATCGCCGCTGTCCGGTGTCCGGTGCTGGCGATCGTCGGCGACGAGGACAGGATCGTGCCGCCGGAGCGCACGAGCCGCCTGGCCGACCTCGTCGGTGCCGAGGTCCTGATCATCGAGGGTGGTGGTCACGCAGTCGCCGGTCGGCACCCGGTCGTAGTCAACGAAGCCATCCGGACCTTCGTCGACCGCGTGTCGCCGCCTGCGCGGAGTGGTACGCCGAGGCGGTGGACCTTCGCGCGGACGCGGCCGCCTCGAGCGCTGTGGATCTCCTCACCGATCGGGCTCGGGCACATCCTCCGTGATCTGGCGATCGCTCGTGAGGTGCGGGCGCGCGTGCCAGGCCTTCGGATCGAGTGGCTGGCCCAGCCGCCGGTGACCGAGGTGCTCGATGCCGAGGGGGAGATCGTGCACCCGGCCAGCTCCGAACTGGCCTTGGAGTCGGCGCATTGGGAGTCCGAGGCGCAGGACCACGAGCTGCACGCCTTCTATGCGTTCAGACGGATGGACGAGATCCTGCTGGCCAACTACATGGTCTTTGACGACCTGACGCGCGAGACGCCATACGACATCTGGATCGGCGACGAGTGCTGGGACATCGATCACTACCTACACGAGAACCCGGAGCGGAAGACAGCGCCGTACGTCTTCACGACCGACGTGGTCGGCTTCCTCCCGGTCGGGCGCGACGACACAAGGGAGGCCGCGATCTGCGCCGACTACAACGCCGAGATGATCGAGCATCGCGCCCGCTCACCGCAACTGCGCGACGCCTCGATCTTCATCGGTGGGTTCGCCGAGCTGCCGGATGCGTCGCTCGGCCGTGGCCTACCGTCCGTGCGCGACTGGTCGCGGGCCTGGTTCGACTCGGTTCCGTACGTCGTCCCGTTCAACCCTCGGGACTACGACGACGCCGGCCGGGTCCGGGCTCGCCTGGGTCACCGCACCGACTATCCGCTGATCGTCGCTGCTGTCGGCGGAACCTCCGTCGGTCGGGGTCTGCTCCATCTCGTCGCTGAGGGCTTTCGATATCTGCGCAAGGAGATCCCTCAGGCGCGCATGCTGATGGTCACCGGACCGCGCATCGATCCCCGAGACATCCCGGACGTCGAAGGCATGACCAAGGAAGGCTTCGTACCGCGGCTGTATGAGCAGCTGGCCGTGTGCGACGCCGCCGTTGTCCAGGGTGGACTGAGCACGACCATGGAGCTGGTGGCGGCCGGCCGGCCCTTCGTCTACTTCCCGCTCCGAAGTCATTGGGAGCAACAACACTTCGTCAGCCACCGGCTCGACCACTACCGCGCGGGCATCCGGATGGACTACGCCGACAGCTCGCCACAGGATGTCGCCGCTGCGCTCGAACGAGCTCTGACGGCGGCACCCGAGTTTCGTCCGGTGCCGCGAGACGGCGCGGCCCGGGCGGCCGATCTCATCGTGCCGCTCGTACGTCGCTGACTCAGATAGCCACTCGGGTGGGAGAGACGGGAGCGGGGGCGAGCCCTGGGGAGCGCTCGGCAAGCAGCCGAAGGGCCGCCCACTCGCGGAGGTGCTCACCGCGCTGCCACGAGGAGAAGGTCTTGGTGACCGTGGTCTCGTCAGTGCGGATCAGATGCGTGGTTTGCGGAGTGCGCACGCGCCGATCAAATCACCGATGCGGGGCCAGGTGTCGGCTGCGCCGCCGTGCCGAAGGCGGCACGGCGGCGCAGCAGCGAGATCAGGTGGCGCTTGGCCTGGCCAGGCCCCACCACCAATGCCGCGGGCGGTGGCGGTGCTCGCGGTCGGGAGTCGTGTCTGCGAACTCGGCCCGCATCCGAGACTCCGCTGCTCGTGCGAGGTCGTCGCGGCGGTGCGCGTGAGCGATCGTGAGCAATGTGGTTCCGGTGTTCAGGGGGATCATCGTGGTCTCCTCGGTCGATGTCGTCGTTCCTTTGACGACTCCACCTTGGTCCTAAGCCGTCCCCGATCCATCGGGCGGAATCCCTATCTCTGCCACCCAGTGCCTTAGGGCTCCAGGAGGGTGCGGACGGTTGTGGATTGTGTCTGCACCGCCCTCTGTCTGCGCTACACTAGAACACATGTTCGAAGTAGTAGAAGAGCGCTTCTCTCCGGTGCGGCTGGGTCCGGCCGATGCTGATCGTGAGGCCGAGCAGGCCCGGCGTCTGCTCGACGAGATCGAGCAGCGGGAACGGGCGATCAACGCGTTGCAGGCCGAGCAGGTGCTGGCGGTGGCGGAGTTCGCCGAGCGGCGTGCCCGGCTGGACGGTTGTCATCTGGCGACATGGCAGCCGCGGGAGCTGCGGGTGTGCGCGACGGAGCTGGCCGACGCCCGGAGGGTGGGCGTGCATGCCGCGGAGGCTCACCTGTCGGCGGCGGTCACGGTGGTGGCTGACCTGCCGCGGGTGTTCGACTCGCTGGCCAACGGAGCGGTCACCCTGCCTGCTGTGCGCGCGGTCGCGGAGGAGGTC
Organism: uncultured Actinomycetota bacterium; assembly: GCA_963830495.1. Lineage (GTDB taxonomy): Bacteria > Actinomycetota > Actinomycetes > Propionibacteriales > Nocardioidaceae > CAWHMS01. The sequence continues at coordinate 1,394,084 of CAWHMS010000002.1, forward strand.
GTCTTCCTGCATCCGGGAGCCCGGCCGCTGGCCGACGAACTGATCGCTGCGGAGCTGGACTCGGTGCTGCCAAGCCAGGCCCGAGAGCTGGCCCGCCGACGCTGCCACGAGATCGACCCGGATGCCGCCTTGCGAGCCGCCCGTGAGCATCGGGCGCAGCGCTATGTAGGCGTGCGGCCGAGCAGCATGATCGGGATCGCGGTGCTGTCTGCGCCGCTCCCGGTCGAACAGGCGGTTGCCTGTTGGCACGCGCTGGACGACCATGCCCGCGCGGTGTATGCCGAGGGCGACCCCCGCACCGTGAGTCAGATCATGGCCGACACCCTGGTCGAGCGGGTCACCGGTCAGGTGCGCAGCACCGAGGTGACCGCCCATGTCAACCTGGTGATGAGCGACGCGACGCTCCTCGGGATCGACGACGCACCGGCGCAGATCCCTGGGCACGGCCCGATCCCTGCTGCACTGGCGCGGGCGCTGGCCGCGACGGACTCCACCTGGATCCGGCGACTGCTCACCGACCCGATCGACGGCTCCGTCGCCACCATCGAATCCCGAAGACGCCGGTTCCACGGCCCTCTACGCGCCCTGATCCTGGCCCGCGACCAACGCTGCCGCGGCATCGGGTGCCAGGCACCGATCCGCGACGTCGACCACGTCGACGACTACTGCCTCGGCGGGCTCACCAGCGCCGGCAATGGCGCCGGCCTGTGTCAACGCTGCCACCATCTACAGGACATTGACCGCGTCAAGGTGACCCGCGGCGCCGACCCGCAGTCCCCGGAGGAACATCTCGCCCGGCTGCTCGCGCATCCGTGGCAGCGCGAGTGGAGCACACACCGGGCCGCGCTGCTGCGCTGGACCACCCCAATAGGCCGGCCGATGACCAGCTACGCACCGGCAGTCCTCGGCCTGGGCACCGCCACCCTCGACCAGCTGCGCCTTCGACGCCTGCGTGGTCACCAGGCTCGCTGCCCTGTCCCGTCGACGTTCGCCGAGCCCATCCGGCCGGTTCGGCATCACGGCAGCCATCGTTCGGTTCGTCCCAGGCCGAATCCGGCGGATCGCCCGAGCCGCACCGGATAGCGTGACCCCATGTCCCTGGGGGATCGCGCCGAGTTCGCAGGACGCGAGATCAGCCTGGTGATCCTCGCAGTCAGCACACTCCTGATCGCGGTGTCGTCCGGCTACGGCCCGCATCGAGACGAGCTGTACTTCGCATCAGCCAGCGACCGGCTGGCGTGGGGCTACCCCGATCAGCCGTCCATGGTGGCGGTCTCTGCATGGCTGTCCGACTCGCTCGCTCCCGGCAGCCTGGTGGCGCTGCGGTTGCCCAGCGTCGTCGCGGTGGCTGCGGTGGTGGCCATGACAGCCGCCACCGCGCGGCTGTTGGGTGGCGGCAGGGCAGCGCAGACGCTGGTCGCCGTACTCGTTGGATTCGGAGCCATCACCCTCGCCCTGGGGCACCGGCTCACGACGTCGACGTTCGAGTACGCGTTCTGGTCCGGCGTGCTCCTGCTGGCAACGTCGGCGCTCGTCGACGACCGGCCGAGGCAGTGGCTGTGGGCGGGAGTGGTGGCGGGTGTGGGGCTGCACGCGAAGCACTCGCTCGTCATGTGTCTGATCGGACTCCTGGTCGGCATCCTTGTGACCCGGGATGCACGCCATCACCTGCGAAGTCCCTGGCTCTGGCTGGGTGGCGTGGTGGCGCTGCTGCTGTGGCTGCCCAACCTGTGGTGGCAGGCGCAGCACGGCTGGCCGGTGCAGGAGCTGAGCGCCGACATCCAGGAGGAGTACGGCGGGCTGGGAGCGCGATTGGAGCTGGTGCTACTGCCCCTGGTGATGTTCAGCCCGTTGATGGCCCCTGTCTGGCTGGTCGGCGGCTGGCAGTTGCTGCGAGCTGCGGAGTGGTCGAGGGTGCGGCCGCTGGCCTGGGTCTTCGTCGTTAGTCTGGCGGTCTTTGCCGTGACGGGAGGCAAGGCCTACTACGTCGCGCCGGCGATGCCGGTGCTGCTGGCCGCCGGCGCTGTCTGGCTGACAGCCCATTGGCCGGTGCGGAAGGTCGTCTGGGCCGGCGTCGCCATGGTCGCCGCGTCAGCGGTGGCGTGGGCCGCCTTCCTCCCGCTGTTGCCTCCCTCGGTGTACGCGGCATCGCCGTACCCGGATCTCGACGAAGACCAGCTGGAGACGATCGGCTGGCCGGAGTACGCCGACACCATCCGGGGCGTGGTCGCCACGCTGCCCGCCGACGAACGCTCCGGCGCCGTTCTCTTCACCGGCAACTACGGCGAGGCAGGAGCCGCCGAGTGGTACGGCGTCGGCGTCCCGGTCTACAGCGGTCACAACGGCTGGGGGGACTGGGGGCCGCCGCCCGACGACGCCTCGCCGGTGATCGTCGTCGGGCAGCGACCCACCGGCCTGTTCGCTGGCTGCTCCGTCGCGGACACGGTCGACAACGACGCGGGCGCCGACAACGAGGAGCGCGGGACGACAGTTTGGCTGTGCGACCGGCCGATTCGGCCGTGGAGCGTGCTGTGGCCAGGGCTGGTGCACCTGGACGCGTAATCGGGTCAGCGCCTGGGTACGAGTCGGCCATGAGCACTGAGCCGTCCGACCGCGAGAAGTCCGACAGCGAGAAGGCCGAGGAGACAGCCGCGGAGGGATACGTCCCTGACAGCGAGCTTCCCGAGGACCTGCGCCCGGATCCCGAAGAAAACCCGCTTGCCGTCAACCCCGACGAAGACCCGGACGCTGACGGTGACTCTGAGGCAGACGCAGACGCAGCGTCTGCCTCACCCTCCGGCGGCGACCGCGACGCTGCTCACTGAGCGCCGAGCGAGCTCCAATAGTCGTTGAGACGGCCGTTGGTCTTGACGAACCAGATGATCGGGCCAACCAGGATGAGCATCCCGGGGAAGTACCACAGTCCAGTGGCTCCGGTCACCGGTGCCTCCTGGCCGCGCGCGCGGTAGAGCTCACCGACCTCGGACGATGTGATGAAGGGCATCACGATGCCGACGAAGAAGGCGATGATCAGGGCGATGACGCCGCCGATGCCTCGACCGGTGTGCTCCTTCATGTCCCGGTGCACGGCGTAGTACCAGTACAGCCCGTAGATGCCGAGCGTGACGAGGAAGAGCAGGATGCAGACGCCGGTGGAGCGGACCTTGCCGAGGGGTCCAGTCGCCGGAAGCGCGTACGCCGGTTGTAACGACTCCGATGCTGCGGCAGCCGGGGGATAGGACTGGTAGCCCTGCTGCTCCTGCGCACTGTCGGGCAGCCGGACAGTCTGGCCGTCGTGATCCTCGAACTCGGGCTGGGGTCGCGGCTGATCCGTCATAGCCGCATCGTACGGCGCGTCGAGCGCTGAGGCGGGCGCTACGCGCATGCGGTGCTCGGCGCGGCAGCCCGCTCAACACCGGAGTCCGAGCCGGTGCGCCACGCCTGGTCGCGCGGGTACAGGGTCGGCGGATACGCCCAAGGTCGCGAAATGTGACGAACCGGGCAGCGGTCGAGGGTGCGGCTGACCGGGCGACGAGCGCCGCCTGACACGGCGGGGGCGAAACGCCGATTCGGGAGGGACACCGACGATAGACTCGCCGCGTTCTCAGTGGCGAACAGGGGAGCCCTCGTGGCGAAACTGCTGAATTCCCTCGGACGGTTCTGCGCTCGGCACTCCCTCGTTGTCATCGGGATTTGGATTGCCGCCGCAGTCCTGGTGGGGCTCGCCGTTGCCCGATTGGGTGCAGAGACGAGCAATGACCTGTCGCTACCGGGCACGGGAAGCCAAAAGGTCCAGGATCTGCTGACCGAGCGGTTCCCACCGCAGCAGAACGGCACCAACCCGATCGTCTTCAACGTCACGCGCGGCAAGCTCACCGATGACGCCAACAAGCAGGCGGTCAACGCCTCGATCAAGGCGTTGCGCAACACACCGCACGTCTACAGCGTCACCAACCCGCTGAGCAGCTCGGGTCAGACTGCCGGTCTGCTGTCGAAGGACAAGCAGACCGGGTTTGCGCCGGTGCTGCTCGACGTCGGGTCCGCCGAGCTCAACGAGGAGATCGCAGACGAGGTCTTCGCGGCCGCCACCGAGCCGGCCGATAAAGTCGGCATCAAGGTCGCCGCAGCGGGATCTCTGGGCACCGAGCTGTCCGATCAGGCGACCGAGAGCAGTGAAGTCATCGGGATCCTGGCAGCCATGCTGATCCTGACGCTCGTGCTGGGCAGCCTGGTGGCGATGGGCATGCCGATCCTGACCGCGATCATCGGTCTGGGCATCGCCTTGGCGACGATCGGTCTGCTCGGCCACCTGGTCGCCATGCCGGACACCGGCGCCACGCTGGCCACGATGATCGGGCTTGGCGTCGGCATCGACTACTCCCTGTTTCTCATCACGCGACATCAGGACCAGCTGAAGGCAGGCGTCCCGATGGAGGAGTCGATCGCGCGTGCGGTGGCGACCTCGGGCAGCGCGATCGTCTTCGCCGGCAGCACCGTGGTGGTCGCACTCGTCGCGCTGCGGGTCGCCGGCATCCCACTGCTCAGCACCCTCGGGCTGGCCTCGGCGGCAGCGGTGGTGACGGCGGTCCTGGCCGCGATCTCCTTCCTGCCCGCCATGCTCGGGCTGGTCGGCCGACATATCAGCAACTTGTCGCTGCCGAGCTTCATGCGGCGGCACCGGTCCGGCGGCGGAATGTGGGCGAGCTGGGCCGGCGTGGTCGCTCGCCATCCGGTATGGGTCGCGGCGGTGGCCCTGGCCGCGCTGCTGCCGCTGATCGTGCCGGCGCCGAGCCTGCGGTTCGGTCAGGAGGACATCGGAGCGACGTCACCCGACACCACCGAGCGGCAGGCGTACGACCTGATCACCGCTGGCTTCGGCGTCGGCTACAACGGGCCGCTCCAGGTCGCCTCGTCGCTGAGCCCACCCGCCAAGCCCAGCAGCGAGTACACCAAGAAGTACGACAAGGCCACTGCCCTCAAGAAGGAGCTGGACAAGGCGCAGAAGCAGCTGCCCAAGGAGCAGAAGCAGCTCGAGCAGCAGCAGAAGCAGCTCGAGCGCCAACAGAAGCAGCTGGAAAAGCAGCAGCGCCAGCTCGAACGGGCGAGCGCGTCCCTGCAAGCCCAGCAGGCCGAGCTCCTGCAGCAGCAGGCGGCGCTGGAGGACGAGGCCGCGCAGCTGCAGGCTGAAGGGGCAGAGCTCGAGAGCGAAGAAGCGGCACTGGAGCAGCAGGGACAACAGCTCAAGGCGCAGAAGCAACAGCTCAAGGCGGACAAGCAGCAGCTGCAGAACCAGAAGCGACAGCTGGATGCCCAACAGGCAAGGCTGGAGGACAAGCAGGCCCGGCTCGAAGCCCGCCGGGACGCGCTGCGCGACCGTGCCCAGGCGCTGGCGGCGAAGGCGCGGCCGCTGGTGCGTCAGTTGGCGCGGATCGAGGTGCAGGAGCGAATCCTCGAGCGACGGATCGCGCGGCTCGACGATCGTCCGCGGCGACAGGCCCGGCTGGAGGCGCGGCTGGCGCAGCTGCGCACCGAGGAGCAGCAGGTCAGGTCCGAGCTGGCACCGTTGCGCGAACAGGCCGAGCGACTCGCCGAGCAAGCCCGCGCACTTGCTGAGCAGGCTGCCGAGCTACAGCAACAGGCCAACGCCCTCCAGGCGGAGGGCGACCAACTGGAGGCGGAGGCCAATCAGCTGCAGGCGGAGGGCGACCAGCTCAAGGCCGAGGCGCAGCAGCTCAAGGCCGAGGCGGACCAGCTGGCGAGACAGGCGGCGAGCCTGCCGAGCCAGGCGGCCCGTCTCGACCAGGAGAAGACGGCGCTGGAGCAGGAAGGAGCGGGCCTGCTTCAGCAGGCCAACGCGTTGCAGGCGCAGGGCGACCAGCTGCAAGCCGAGGGTGACCAGTTGCAGCAGGAAGGTAACGAGCTGCAGCAGCAGGGTGACGAGCTGAAGGCGCAGCAGAAGCAGGCGGAGCAGGAGCAGAAGCAGGCCGAGAAGTTGCAGAAGCAGCTCACGAACATGCTCACGGCCGCGGGTGGTGACGATCGCGGCACCGACCCGCGCGTCGTCGACCTGCAGACGGCGCTGTCCGACACGTCCGGAGTGGTGAGCCTGACTCCGCCGCAGATCAACACCAAGGGCGATGTGGTGGTGCTGTCCGCCGTACCGTCGACGTCGCCGGCATCGGTCGCGACGGCCGACCTGCTCGGGACGGTGCGTGACGACGTGATCCCGCCGGTGGAGGACGAGGGCGGTATCACGTCGTACGTCGGCGGCTACACCGCGTCGTACGTCGATCTCGCCGCTCTCATCTCGGAGCGGTTGCTGTTGGTCATCGCGACCGTGATCCTGCTGGGATTCCTGCTGCTGATGATCGCCTTCCGGTCGCTGCTCGTGCCGCTGCAGGCGGCGGTCACCAACGTCTTGTCGGCGGCGGCGGCCTTCGGCGTGCTCACAGCGACCTTCCAATGGGGATGGGGTGTGTCCCTGATCGGGATCGACACCGCCAGCGACGGCGTGCCCATCGCGAGCTATGTGCCGCTGATGATGTTCGCGGTGCTGTTCGGGCTCTCGATGGACTACGAGGTGTTCCTCGTCAGCCACATCCAGCAGCACCACCTGGGCGGCGAGCCGGCCCGTCAGGCGGTGGCCTCCGGCCTCCGCTCGAGCGCGCGCATCACGACCGCTGCCTGCCTCATCATGACCTCGGTCTTCGCGAGCTTCATCCTCAACGGTGATCCGACGATCAAGCAGTTCGGGGTGGGACTGGCGACGGCCGTCTTCCTCGCGGGAATCCTGGTGGTGACACTCGCGCCAGCAGCCATCACGCTGATGGGGGAGGCGGCCTGGTGGTTGCCGCGCTGGCTGGACCGGCTGCTGCCGCACATCAACATCGAAGGTGAGCAGGAGGCTGGACCCGCTCCCGATGATCCGCGCAGTGGATCCGGGCAGCTCGTCAATCCGTAACGGGTGCTGACGACGCGCCGCCCTCCGCGCACGATATGGAGATGGCGACCGCGGCCGCGACGACCGGGCACAGACGGGGCTCGATAGCTCGGTTTCTCCCCGTTCTGGACTGGTTGCCCCGGTATCGCAGCCCACTGAGTTACTTTCGACGTGAAGGTCGCCTATGCCGCAAGTCCAAGGCGGCATGTGGTCATGGCTCCGGGGCGGCGGGAACAGCGGCGCCCGGTGCTGGCCATGGCGGTAGGTCGAACGTGTGAATCCTCATCGCGATCACCCACAGGGGGTAATGCCGCCCGATACGGCGACGGGTCACAGTAGAGACGGATCGCTGTCGGCGCGGAGCCGACCGCTGACCACCCACGAGGAAGGTGGCGAGGACGTTGACTGAACCGGATCGCACCAGTCTTCCGATCAGGCGAACGACGTACGCAGGAGTGACCAATCGGACACTGTCCGGCTCCGAGCCGGACTGGAACCTGATCGGGCATCCGACACCACCCGCGGGTGCGCCCAATGTCCTCCTCGTGCTGATCGACGATGCGGGTTTCGGCAATCCGAGCACCTTCGGTGGTCCGATCCAGACGCCCAACTTCACGCGAATGGCTGCGGGTGGGCTGCGCTACAACCGGATGCACGTGACGGCGTTGTGCTCGCCGACGCGGGCGGCCCTGTTGACCGGCCGGAACAACCACGCCGTGGGCTTCGGCTCCGTCGGCGAGTTCGCCGGCGGTTTCCCCGGCTACTCAGCCACGCTGCCCCGAGACTGCGCGACGCTCCCTCGGATTCTGCGGGACAACGGCTACAGCACGGCGGCGTTCGGCAAGTGGCATCTGACACCGGACGGACAGCAAGGCCCGGCTGGTCCCTTCGACCGGTGGCCGAACGGCTGGGGGTTCGACTACTTCTACGGCTTCCTCGGTGGCGGCTCCAGCCAATGGGACCCCTGCCTGACCGAGAACCAGAAGATCATCGGTACGCCGGCTGAGTACTACGACGAGGAGGACCCGTACTACTTCCCCGACGCGATGGCAGACAAGACCATCGGGTGGCTGCACGGCATCCGCGCGCAGGATGCCGAGAAGCCCTTCTTCGCCTACTTCTCGACGGGCTGCAGCCATGCACCGCACCACGTCACGACGGAGTGGGCGGACAAGTACAAGGGCAAGTTCGACCAGGGCTGGGACCGGTTGCGCGAGGAGACCTTCGCCCGCCAGAAGGAGCTGGGTGTCATCCCGCCGGACGCGGAGCTGACACCGCGCGATCCCGCGTTCCCTGCGTGGGAGGACGTGCCGGACAAGCTCAAGTCGTTCTACGCCCGTCAGATGGAGGTTTACGCCGGATACTCGGAGAATGCCGACTACAACGTCGGACGCGTGATCGACGCGATTGATGAGCTCGGCGAGCTCGACAACACGCTGATCATCTGGATCTGGGGAGACAACGGCGCGAGCATGGAGGGGACCGTCACTGGTTCGTTCAACGAGCTGACGATGCAGAACGGGATACCGCTCACAGACGAGATGCAGCTGCAGCTGTCGGAGCGGTACGGCGGGGTCGACGCATGGAGCACGTCCCGAATGGCTCCGCACTACAGCGCAGCCTGGGCATGGGCAGGCAACACACCGTTCCAGTGGGGCAAGCAGGTCGGCTCTCACCTCGGCGGGACCCGATGCCCCATGGTCCTGCATTGGCCGGAGCACATCGGCGACTCCGGTGGCCTCCGCTCGCAGTTCGCGCACGTGATCGACATCGCTCCCATGGTCCTCGACGTGGCCGGGATCCCGATCCCCAATACGGTCGACGGGATCGAGCAACAGCCCATGCATGGGACGTCGTTCGTCGCGTCGCTGTCAGAAGCCGATGCACCCGAGCACCGAACTCAGCAGTACTTCGAGACCATCGGCAACCGGGCGATGTACAGGGACGGCTGGTGGCTGGCGATGAAGACCGAGCGCATCCCCTGGGTGATCACCCCGGACGCGCTCAGGCCCTACGCACCCGATGTGTGGGACCCGGATGCCGGCCCCGCCGAGCTGTACTACCTGCCGGACGACTTCACCCAAGCCCGGGATCTCTCAGTGGACAACCCGGACAAGGTTCGCGAGCTCCGGAGCTCTTCTGGCAGGAGGCCGAGCAGTACCAGGTGCTGCCGCTGCTCGCGACCCTGTCCACCTTCTTCGGGATGCTGCCGCCGCTGCCGGAGCAGACGACCTTCGAGTTCCGTGGCGACGTGGAGGACGTGATGCCCGGGATGATCCCGAGGATCTACAACCACTCCTACGCGATCACCGCTGACATCGTCGTCCCGGAAGACGGCGCGGAGGGGGTCATCGTGGCTGAGGCAGATCACCTCGGCGGATTCACCCTGTACGTCAAGGACGGCAAGCTCACCCACACCTACTCGATGATGGGCGTGTTCGTCTTCCAGCAGGTCGCCGAGGAAGCGCTACCGACCGGAGACGTGACCGTTCGCATGGAGTTCGAAGCGGACGAGGCCAAACCGGCGACCGGTGGCGAGGTGACGCTGTACATCGACGGCCGTCCTGTCGGCAAGGGGCGCATGGATCACACCGTGCCGATTCGGTTCTCCGGGTATTCGGGCATGGACATCGGCAGGGACAACGGCGGCGTCGTCGATCTCGCCTACGAGAGCCAAAAGCCGTTCGCGTTCACCGGGACCGTCAAGAAGGTGGTGTTCGACATCAGGCCGCACCTGTCTGACCAGGACGAGCTGACCATCCACACGTCCGAGCAGCACGGACAGGCCGCCCACGGCCTGTCGGCCTGACGCCGGCCGAGGAGGATCGCCATGGCATTCGACCACGAGACAACCAACGTACTCATCGGCGGTTATCTGTCGACCGACGCGGCCCACGAGGACTACGAGGCCGTGCTGGATTGCGGGGCACGGCTGTGGGGTGCAGTCGTCGTCAGCCGGGACCTCGAGGGCAACGTTTCGGTGGAGCAGACCGATCACATGGTGGAGGAAGGCTCCGCCGGGCTGGCTGCTGTGGGGTTCGCGGTTGGACTCTTCGCGCCACCACTTCTCGCTGCGACCGCGATCGGAGCAGCTGTGGGGGCGGTCGGAGGTAAGGCCTTGCACAAGAAAACGGGCAGCAAGGTCGAGGAAATGGCCGGCGAGACTATCCCCATCGGCGGCGCCGGACTGATCGTCGCCTACAAGCACGCGGATGCACCGACCGTTGAACCTGCTGTCGCCCGCGCGGTCAAGAAGGTAGTCGGCCAGGCGGAGGGACACCACGTCAAGGCCCTCAAGGGCGCGCTCGCTGAGGCTCAGCAAAAGATGGACGACTCCTCCAGCTAGCAGTCCGTGACGCTCGCGGACATGCTGGACCCGGCACTGATGGTCAAGCAGCGGCAGTCCCACCGGCGGAATGCAGTGCCGACTGGCAGACCTTGCGGGAACGACAGATGTTGGACGACCACGGGAGTACGGCGAGCGGAGATCCGAACTCTGCGCGATGGGTGATCATCGGCTGGGTCCTGCTGGTGCGAGCGGTACTCGTCCTCGGCCTGGGCGTGGCGTTTCTCAGCTCGGGGACGACCCGCCCGGTGCTCGGCAACCTGATCGCTGTCTACTGGCTGATCGGCGCGCTGGCCACCCTCGGCTGGGCGCGGGCTAACCGTGCGGCCCGCGGCTTCCGGCTCGCAACGGTCGCTGGTGTCCTCGGTGTGATCTCTGCGGTCGTTCTGCTTGCGCGTTCGCTGATCGCGGACGTCGTGTCGACCGACGTCGTCCTGGCCTTGTTCGGTGCAACGGCGGTGTTCACGGGGACCCTGAGACTGATCGGGGCATTCCACGATGATCAGGCTGCCTATCAGAGAAGGACGGCCTACCGAATCACGCTGGGCCTGACCGAGCTGGGGCTCGGCATCGTCCTGATCGCGACAGATGAGCTCGCTCGGCCCGTGGCAACGGCAGCGGGTCTGTGGGGCTTGGTAGGCGGCACGGTCATGTTGCTTGACGCGGTCGATCTGCGCCGGAAGTATGCCCGCCACTGCGGCTTCGACTGAATGGGAGAGCTCCGCAGCGGGCCTACTCGCGGCGTCGAGCCACCTTGCACCGTAGCCTCGGCTGCGCGACGCCGGCCGAGTTCGAGGGCGCTCGGCGGCCCTCACCCGAGAGCCGCAAGACGCATGCGAGCGGCAAGGCCCGGACGTGCTTCACCTTTCAGGTAATTGAGTCAATGCCCGACAGCTATTGATTCGATGTCGAGCACGATCTGACAAACGCAGACGGCTCCGTGACGCGAGGCGTTCCCACGATCGTGAGTTGGGTCTGTCGCGCCACCTGGATGACGTCGATGTCGGCGAGCGCCGCCATCATCAGCGGACCGATCGACTCAGCGACCTGGATCTCGTACTTCACGGCTTCGGGATGCCTGCCGCCCCTCAGAGCCACATTGCTGCCCCCCGGGGCGCGGGCGCCAACTCGGGCACCCTGCGGAGACCACGCACGCTGAGTCCCAGGCCATGCAGCTCATCGAGGACGCAGAGCAGTGCTGACTCATCAGGAACCGAGGCGATGATCGAGGTCCCGACAGACTGGGTGGTCAGGAGGACAGGTCCGAGCGCTTTTCGCACCTGCGCCATGACGCTGCCACCCAGGGGACCAACGACTTGCAGTTCATACATCCAGCGAGACATGGCGTACCAATCTGAGCGGGCCTGATGTGATGGCCTCGACGGTGCCAGCCGCGGCCGTGCTTCGCCTTATCCGCAACGGATAGTCATGATCGGGCCTAATTGGGGGTGCATCTCCTGGCTGAGGGGTCAGAGTGGTGTCTGAGTCCGCCGGCGGGAGAGCACTGGTCAAGCCTGGTCCGCGAGATCTATGCCTAGATCGTGCCCCTGCCGGTGAACGAGGAGGCGGTTGATGGCTGCTGGGATAACGCGCCCCGCCGCGTGCGGAGAGCACTGAACCATTGGGCCGCTGCGAGCCTCTTCTGGACGATCGGTATTCAGGGTTGAGGAGGAGATCGGGGGCTGTTCTTGGGTGAGGACTGGGCCGAGGCCCATCCCGACATCGAGCTCCAAGACGATCAGGGACGCGTGCTGGCACGTCGTCGACTGCCTGAGGGCATGGCCGGGCTGACCAAGCTCCACGCCCTGATCGCGGACCATCTCGACGACGAGGACGAGCCCGAGTCTGTGCTGGTCGGGATCGAACCGACCGGGGCGGCTGGGTCCACGCCCTGGTCGCGGCGGGCTACACGGGTGTACGCCATCAACCCCAAACAGGCTGCCCGCTACCGGGAACGGCACACCACCTCCGGTGCCATCGTGTCGTGGCCGGGGACAGTGAGCAGGCCGAGGTCCTCAAGACCGTGGCCCGCACCCATCAGACGATGATCTGGACCCGGCAACGACAGGCCAAGCAGCTGCGCTCGATGCTGCGGGAGTTCTACCCCGCCGCCCTTGAGGCGTTCGGGGAGGACCTGGCCGGACGAGACGCACTCGCGCTGCTCGCGATCGCCCCCACCCCCGCCGCCGGGCGCACGTTGACCAAGTCGCGGCTGATCAGCGTGCTGCGCAAGGCCGGACGGCAGCGGAACCTGCAAACCCGGGCCGAGGAGATCCTGACCGTGCTCCGCGGAGCACCTCGGGCTCTCCGACACGCTCACCGAGGCCTGCGGCATCAGCGTCGGGTCGCTGGTCGCCGTACTCACCACCATGGTCGCGCAGGGCCGCCGCCCTCGAAGGCGAGGTGCCGCGGTGTTTTGGCCAGCACCCGGACGCTGAGATCATCACCAGCCAACCCGGCCTCGGTGTGGTCCTCGGGGCCCGGGTGCTCGCCGAGTTCGGCGACGACAAGGCCCGCGACGCCGACGCCAACAGCCGCCGCAACTACGCCGGCACCAGCCCGATCACCAAGACCTCCGGCACCCGACGGGTAGTCCTGGCCCGCTACGCACCGAACAAACGACTCGCCGACGCACTCCACCAGCAAGCGTTCGCAGCACTGACCGCCTCGCCAGGCGCTCGTGCCTTCTACGACCACCACCGCCGCCCGCGGCGCCACCCACACCAAGCACTCCGGACCCTGTCCAACCGCCTCGTCGGCATCCTCCACGGCTGCCTACGCCACCGCACCATCTAGGACGAAGCCACCGCATGGGCTCATCGCCAACCCGCAGCCGCTTGACGACATACGGCCCTGGGATATCTAGGCGTCGGTTCTCGCGCTCTTGGAGGTATGGCGACGTCCCGAGACGGCTATCTGTCCACTCAACTGAGAGGCCGATCGCCACCAGTCGACGCGATCGACCTCTCTCGTCGGCGCATCCGCGTCGATCGCCTGTGCAGTCCTCGACATTGCCCCTTCTGGGTGATGCGCAGCGACGTCGCCCGATCAACCATGCGCTCATGGACGTCGAAGCCGGAGGCGGCGAGCAGTCAGGGGTTGCTGAGGCGGTACTTCCCGATCCTCGAGTGGCTACCGGCATACCGGCGCGCCTGGTTGAAAGCTGACGCCGTCGCGGGGCTCTCCGTATGGGCACTTCTGGTTCCGCAGAGCTTGGCCTACGCGACGCTCGCCGGAGTGCCGGTCCAGTACGGGCTCTACACCGCCTTTGCTGCCCTTCTCGCCTACCCCCTCTTCGGGACATCGCGCCATCTAGCGGAAGGGCCCAGCGCGGCCGTCTGTGCGGTCTGTGCCGCCACGATCACTCCGCTGGTGGGCGCCGATGCTCTCGGGACCAGTGCCGCGGCGCCGTACGCAGCGGCACTCGCACTGTCGACCGCTCTGGTCTATCTCGGGCTCGGGCTGCTTCGGATGGGGTGGGTCTCGACGTTCCTGTCCAAGGCCGTCATGGCCGGCTTTGTGCTGGGATTCGCGATCGGCATCATCATCGACCAGTCGCACAAGCTCCTGGGCACGCCTGCTCCGGAAGGATCCTACCTCCAAGAACTCTGGGGAACGATCAAGGAGATTCCCGAAACCAACCTGCCCACGCTCGCAGTCGGAGTTGGATCGCTCGGGTTACTTGTGCTGCTGCGGGCATGGCGGCCGCGTTGGCCGCGGGCACTCATCGTGATGGCATTGGCGATCCTCGCGGTGTCGTGGTCAGACCTGTCCGAACACGGCGTGGCCGTGACAGGAGACGTCCCCACAGGCCTCTTTGACATCGGTTCCCCCGGCATCGGCTGGAGTGACACCGGCTCACTGCTCATCGGGGCACTTGCTGTGGTCTTCGTCGGCTACTCAGAGTCTCTCGCAGCTGCGCGATCTATGGCGGCGAAGAGCGGTTACGAGATCGACCCCAACCAGGAGCTGATCGCTCAAGGTGCCTCATGTGGAGCTGCCGGACTCGTCGGCGGCTTCCCGGTCGACGGCAGCCTGTCGAAGACGTCGGTCGCTGCTTCGGCGGGGCAGAAATCCCAGATGGCATCACTGATCAACGCTGTGTTCATCCTCCTGACGATGCTCTTCCTGGCCAGCCTGTTCGAGAACCTCCCCTCGGCCACGCTCGGAGCCGTTGTCATCGACGCGATGCTCGGCCTCGTGACGTTCCGTGAGCTCATCCGCTACTACCGCGTTAACCGCGCTGACTGGGTGTTCTTCCTCGGCGCGATGGCGGGCATACTGGTGTTCGGGATCATTGCGGGCATTCTCATCGGCGTCGCCCTCTCGCTGCTTCTCCTCATCGACCGGTCCTCACGTACAGACGTACGCCGGGTTGGCAAGTCGCCGTCGTCCGGCATGTACCACAGCGTCGAGGAGATGCCCGACATCGCCACCACGCGGGGCATCGTGGTGCTGCGGATCTACGGCCCCCTTTTCTTCGCCGACGCGGACAGGTTCCGGAGCACGGCGAAATCGCTGGCGGGGGCCGAACCACGGCTGCGAGGCGTGGTCGTGGATGCAGGCGCTGTCACGCTCACCGACACCGACGGCGCGGACATTCTCGCTCAGGTAGCCCAAGAGCTGAAGCGAGACGGCGCCGCGCTCGCACTCGCGCGGGTCCACCGTTCGACGCTTGAACTGTGGACGCGGGCAGGACTGGTCGACCTGCTCGGTCCCGACTCGGTATTCGAGTCCATCGACGACGCGGTGGTTGCCCTCACTCAGAGCACTGCAGACCGTGCCCCTCCGGGGTCGGAGATGCAGCATGGAAGGAATTCCCATGACGAACACGAACACGACTGAACGAACGGTGAACCTCGCGCGCCAGAGGCGCCCAAGGTCCGCAGGGGTCGCCGATCTCAGCCGCGAGGATCGATTCTCTTTCGGAAAGGCGGCCCGCAAGGACGCTCCGCTGGACGGACACGGGAAGCTGGTCGTCGACGGCAGGGATGATCCAGTCGACCTGCTCGTCAGCCAGGAGGGCCCTCGTGTGCCTGAGCTGATACCGCTACGACACGGCCGCATGCTGGTCTCACCGTTCGCCTACTTCCGGGGTGCCGCACTGCCGATGGCGGCCGACCTCGCGAGGACGCCGAGCTCCGGCCTCCGTGTCCAGCTGTGCGGAGACGCTCACCTCGCAAACTTCGGCGCCTTCGCGTCCCCGGAACGTCGACTCGTCTTCGACCTGAACGATTTCGACGAGAGCCACCCCGGGCCGTTCGAGTGGGACGTGAAGCGACTTGCTGCAAGCATCGTGGTCGCCGGCCGAGAGAACGGGTTCTCGCGAAAGCAGCAATGTGAGGTTGTACTCGCGGGGGTGTCCGGCTACCGCTCAGCGATGAAGGATTTCGCTGGTCAGGCGCTGATGCAGGTCTGGTATGCCCGGCTGGACATCGAGGACGTCCTGCGCAAGTACCGAAACCAGGTGAAGAAGAAGCAGGTCAAGGCAGCGGCGAACATGCTCGCGAAGGCACGGCGTCGAGACAGCACGCAGGCCCTGGGGAAGCTGACGAGGGTGGTAGACGGGCGGCGCCGCATCATCGGCGATCCGCCGCTGGTCGTCCCGGTCGAGGATTTGTTCTCCGAGATGGAGACGGAGGCGCTGTATGAGGAGATCCACCAGCTCATACGCAAGTACGCACGCAGCCTGACGCCGAACCGTCGGCATCTCCTCGACCAGTTCACGCTCGTCCAGGTGGCGCGCAAGGTCGTCGGTGTAGGCAGCGTCGGGACTCGCGCCTGGATTCTCCTGCTGGAAGCCGACGATGGTGAGGAGCCGCTCTTCCTGCAGGCAAAGGAGGCACACAAGTCCGTGCTCGCGGCGTACACGACACGCAGTCGGTACGCAAACCAGGGCCAGCGGGTCGTCACAGGTCAACGGCTGATGCAGGCAACCAGTGACATCTTTCTCGGCTGGCAGCGCACCACCGGCCCCGATGGGATTACCCGCGACTACTACGTGCGCCAACTCCGCGACTGGAAGCTCTCAGCGCGCCTAGAGACCATGACGCCGGCTTCGATGACGATCTACGCCCGGCTGTGTGGCTGGACCCTCGCGCGCGCCCACGCTCGCTCCGGTGATCGAATGGCCATTGCTGGCTATCTGGGGCGGTCGGAGAAGTTCGACCGCGCCCTGCTCGACTTCGCCGAGGCATACGCCGATCTCAACGAGCAGGACTACGCCAGGCTCGTGCAAGCAGTAGCCGACGGTCGCCTCGAGGCCGCGGATCGCTAGGGCTGGGACGATTCGTCAAAGGGCATCGACATGGGCAGTTACGAGATCACATCCACCGTTCGCGAAACCTGCGAGCAAGGGGACCACATCCGCTATGTCGCGGTCAGTCGAATCACACCACCCACAGAAGTCGTCGACGTCTCGGTGGCACGCCTCATGCTGTCGTTCGGCGACATAGTCTTCCTTCGCGCTCCCAACGACAACGAGCGCCAAGCGATCAGGAAGTGGCGATGCGGATGCGGCAACAGGACCATCGAGATCGAAGGCAGTTGAGTCGCCTTGCGCTCACGGAGGACCGTCTGGGCCGCCCCACCATTGCCGTGTGGACGTTTGAGCGTACGTACCCCCGTGGTCACGCTCGGTGTGCGGGTAGTGCGATGCCTCCACGCTACGAGGGGAAGCCCACAAGTTCGACGCCCGCAATCGTGGAGTTCGCCGAGCGCTACGCCGACCTCAACGAGCCGCACCATGCGGCACTTGCTCGGGCTGTCGAGAGCGGACGCACGAAGGCGGCACCGGGCTGAGGGGCCAGTTGCGCGTAGGCTCAGGCGAACAGCAGGTCGGCTGCTGTCGCCAGCAACCAGCCGCCGACCACCAGCCCCAGCACGATGGACAGCACCCGCATGTGCCGCACGATCCATCTGCGACAGCTCGCCAGCGCCCTGGTCGCCCGAGGCCGCGCAAAGACGTAGGCGCCGATAGTCAATATCATTCCGACCTGGAACACCGCCAGGAACACCAGCAGGGCCAGCCACGCCTCGACCGGCGACACGTCAGCCGCGACGATCTGCGACACCCCGGCCACGAACACGCCTAGCTGTTTGACGTTGACCAAGGCGATGACGACGCCTAGGACGGTCGTCCCTCGGATCGTCATCGTGTCAAGTCGGTCCACGACACCCGGGAGCGCCTGCTCGGACGACGTACGGTGACGGATCATCTGCCGCAGCGACATGACGACGAGCGCAGCACCGAGCACGCCGAGTGCGGCGCCCGCGACCGCCGACCCCCGTCCGAAGCCGTTGTCGCGCGACGTCGCGAGTGCGAAGGTGCCGATCGACGCGTAGACGGCTGTCAACGTGGCGACGAATGCGCTGGCCTTGGCGAGGCCGCGGGCCGACATCAACAACGTGATGGCAATGAGGAGGGAACGGGTGCGAGCGCACCGACGATCGCGATGGGGACGAGCTCTGCCAGCAGACTCGTCACGCGGCCACTCCTCGGTTCACCCCGATGGGCCGCCTGGTTCGACCCGGATCCGATCCACCTCGAGCCCCAGCCGCGTGAGCCGATCGAGGATGTACCCGACTGGTGTCACTTCGTCAGCTGGGATCGTCAACCAGCAGCCCGATGCGTCACCAGTCAGCGTTGCGCCTTCGAGCGCGGCGGTAAGCACAGGTCCGATCCTGCCCGCAACCCGAATCTCGTATCGCATGGTCGGCGCCGCTGTCACCCGGCAGGCTCGACGAGTCGGCGAACCTCGTGCACCTTCAGTCCCAGGTCCTGGAGCCGGGTCAGCATCCCGATCAGCGCCGCCTGGTCAGGGACATCGCTGCTCATGACCGTGCTCGCGGGCTCGACTGTCGCGGTGACGTTGCCGAATTCAGCTCGTATTTCGGACAGGATCCGGTCGTCGACGTCACCGTTGACGTGGACTTCGTAGGTCCACTGCGTCATTGCCTCACCCCCAGGTCGGAAGCGTTGCCAGCCTGGCATGCCGGGCAATCCCGCACATCACCCCCTGCGGGTAGTCGGGAAATGCTGAACCGAGGTTCCCCCGCCACTAGGCTGAACTCGGTTGGACGGGGGTCGAGCCTGAAAGCAAGGTGCCTTGCTGTGCTGTCGACCGGAACGGTCACTCGGGTCGACGTGAGTGGATCCGCGCCCGCTGACCTGCTGGCGACGAAGCTGGCCATCCCGCAGCCGCCACCCGGACTTGTCACGCGGTCGCGTCTGGTCCAACGTCTGGACGAGGGTGCCTCCGATCGCGTCACGTTGGTGAGCGCTGGCCCCGGCTGGGGCAAGACGATGTTGGCTGCGAGCTGGGCGAACACGCTCCCTTCGTCGCAGCCGCTGGCCTGGCTCTCCCTGGACTCCTACGACAACGATCCCGTGCTCTTCTGGGCCTACCTGCTGTCGGCGATCCGGGCCGCCGGCGAAGTCGTCGGCGGATCACTGAGCAACCTGGCCATCAACCCGCCCATCGGCCAGGAGGTGCTGCGCCGGATCATCGTGGGACTCGGCAAGATCGAGCGGCCGCTGGTCCTCGTGCTGGACGACTTCGGCGAGATCCACAACCCCGACATTCTGGAGGGGGTCGCAGGTCTGTTGAGACACCCGATGCCGCTGCGGCTCGTTCTCCTTACCCGGACCGACCCGCGGCTGCCGCTGTACCGGTTGCGCGTCGAAGGCAAACTGAGCGAGATCCGCGTGGCTGACCTCGCCTTCACCGAAGACGAAGCCAGCGCCCTCCTGCACCGGAGCGGGGTCACCCTCACCACGCACCTGACCCGTCGGGTCATGGAACGGACGGAGGGCTGGGCCGTCGGGCTTCGGTTGGCGGCACTCTTCGCTGCGCAGCCGGGTCAGGCGGATCGGATCGAGGAGTTCACTGGCGACGAGGGTGCTGTGGCGGAGTACCTCCTCGAGGAGGTACTTGCGGAGGTGTCGCCGGAGCAGCGAAGCTTCCTGCTGCGCACGGCCGTCGCGGACCGTCTGTGCGCTGAGCTGGCGGACGAGCTCTGTGACTCCAACGGCGGGCAGCGGCAGTTGGAGGAGCTGGCACAGGCCAACGCGTTCGTCGTCGCGTTGGGGCCAGGGCATCGCTGGTTCCGCTACCACCCGCTGATGGCAGAGCTGCTTCGCTATCGACTTCTGCTGGACGAGCCCGCGCTGGTCCCCGAACTGCACCGGCGGGCAGCGCACTGGTTCGCGGCCAGGAGTGAGGCGCTGGAGGCGGTCCGGCACGCGGTGCGCGCTCAAGACTGGCAGCTGGTGGGCGAGCTCATCGTCACGCTAGCGGCCGTCCGTGCTGTCTCGGGCGAGCGGCAGGCGTTCGACGCTCTGCTCGCCGATATCCCCGTCCACGAGTTCCAGACCAGCCCGGAGCTGCGGCTGTGCGCCGCCCTCCGCTGCTTCATTGCTCGGGACTACATCGGGTTCGCCAGCCAGGTCGATCAAGCCCGCGCGATGGCGGCCGAACGCCCAACCACGACGCTCGGTGCGACACAGGTGTTCCTGCGGGTTGCCGATCTCGTCCTTGCTCGGCTCAGCGGAGACATCAGCGGTCTCATCGAGGCCAGCAAGGAGCTCCTGGGTTGGGGGCTCGTGGGGGACGGGTTCGGGCATCGGGCTGCCGCGCAGTATCAATCCGTGGCGGTGAGCAATCTCGGTGTGGGGCTGGTGTGGTCCGCGCGCGACAAGGAGGCAGACCCGCACCTGCACGCAGCGCTGAGTTCGGCTACCGAAAGTGGCACCGACCTGACGCTCGTCAACAGCTACGCGTACCTCGGGCTGCTGGAGCTGACCCGAGGTCAGGTGGGAGCCGCACATACCTATGCCTCGCACGGTTTGGAGCTGGCCGAGCGCAGTGGGGGCATCGAGCTCGCGCAAAGCATCATGATCTTCGCGGTTCTGGCGGCGGTCGAGCTCGAGCACCACGACGTGGCGGCAGCGCAGACACACCTGGACGCAGCGCTGGCCGCGCTTCACAACGACCCCGAACCGACGTCCGGCGTGGCTGTCCAAGCCCTCCAGGCGAGGCTTTTCCTGGACTCGGGACGGATCACGGCGGCCCGGGCAGCCATGACCCGGCTGCGCGCGGGCAGCCTCGACATCCAGCCGCCGGAGCTGCTCGCCGCCTGGCTTGCAACAACTGATGCCGAGATCGACCTGGCGACGGGCCAACCGGAGTCTGCCTGGGACCGTCTGTCTTCGTTTCTTGACGGACAGACCGTGGCCACCGACGGGCTGCGGACTTGCGCTGCGCGAGCGAGCCTGGCGCTGCGGCAGTTCGCCGCCGCCGCGGAGCTCGCGCGCTCCGTTGCCGACACGTCCACCAACCCGGTCGTTGGAGTCAGCGCGTGGCTGGTCGTGGCTGCTGCGGCCGATCAGCAGCGCGACGACCATCGGGCGCTCGCTGCGCTCGACCGCGCACTTGAGCTCGCCGAACCTGACAACATCCGGCGGCCGTTCGTGGTGCTCGCCCATCCTCGGCTCGGATCCATCTTGCGGCACCGCCTCCGGCTCGGAACGGGCGGACCGTTCGCCACGGGGGTGGCCGCCGACCTCGACAGCGGCGGGCCGGCCGCAGCGCTCCCGCCCGTGAGCGAACCGTTGACGGACCGTGAACGAGTCGTCTTAAGCCACTTGGCGACGCTGCAGACCAATGGCGAAATCGCTGTCGAGCTGTGCATATCGGTCAACACGGTCAAAGCGCACGCGCGCACTGCCTACCGCAAGCTGAACGCGTCGAACCGTCGCGAGGCGGTCAAGCGGGCACGTGACCTGGGGATCATCTAGGCACCGCTCACCGATCACCCCTTCCGGATGAGGCGCAACGAGGCGCACAGGCGCAACAGTGAGGACACCTTCTGTGGGAGAAAGGGGTCATCATGACGTATTCCTCAGAGCCGGTCTCGGATAGACGGGGCCAATCGACCGCGGGTGTTCCCGAAGCGACTGGCTGGACGGGGTGGATCGCCTTCGCCGGCGTGATGATGGTGCTGCTGGGCACATTCCACGCAATCGAGGGTCTTGTCGCGATCTTCGACGACGGCTACTACCTGGTGAGCCAGGAAGGGCTGGTCGTCAGCGTCGACTACACCGGATGGGGCTGGGCGCACCTCCTGCTCGGCATCATCGTGGCGCTGGCAGGTGTGTCGTTGTTCGCAGGACGCATGTGGGCTCGCATCGTCGCCGTCTTGGCGTCGATGCTCAGCGCCGTCGTCAACATCGTGTTCTTCGCCGCCTTCCCGTTCTGGTCGGCGACCATGATCGTCCTCAACATCCTCATCATCTGGGCCGTCATGGTGCATGGCTCGGAGATGAAGTCCGACGAGTACTGAGGGGTTACGGAGATGTCGATAGGACCGGTTCAGCTCCTCGTACTGGGTTTCAAGCACCCGCAGTTCCACGGCGAGATCATCGCCGAGCTCGAGCGTCTTCGAGAGAGTGACACAGTCAGGGTGATCGACGCCTTGGCCGTCTACAAGGACGCCGCAGGGGAGATCGAGGTCGAACACCTGAGCAACCTCTCGCTGGACGAGGCGCGTGAGCTCGGGAGCAAGGTCGGCGCCCTGCTCGGACTGGGCATCGACGGCGAGGAGGGGATGGTGGCGGGCGCGTTGGCCGGGGCGTCAGCAGCCGAGGACGGCTTCGATGTCTTCGACGACGATGACGCCTGGGACGTGATCGAGGAGATCCCCAACGATTCCGCTGCTGCGCTGCTGCTCATCGAGCATCACTGGGCGGTGCCGCTACGAGACGCGATCGCGCGTGCCGGAGGTTTCCGTCTGAGCGACGGCTTCATCAGCCCGCTCGACCTGGTGGCAATCGGGCTGCTGTCAGCCGAGGAAGCCAAAGAACTGCACGAGCTGGAGGTGGCGGGCGCCGCCTGATATCGGCGGCTTGCCCGGTCTCCCGAGTACGGTAAGGAGGTGCGGCATGATCGGATCGCGTCGGGTCGCGCGACGTTCGTCGCGGCGCACGGTGCGCCGCGTTCAGCGGCGCCGCTGAGGAGCCCTAGTCACACGCGCCTCGGGCCTGCATGACGGCGCCGCCGCAGGCGGAGGTTCTGACCCAGCGACGGATCTGGGTCATCTTCGGCGGCCTGATGCTGGCGATGATGCTGGCGGCCCTCGACCAGACCATCGTGGCGACGGCGCTGCCGACGATCGTGCGGGACCTCGGTGGCGCGGACCACCTGTCCTGGGTCGTCACGGCATACCTGCTGGCGGCGACCGTCACGACCCCGCTGTGGGGCAAGTTCGGTGACCTGTTCGGACGTCGTACCGTCTTCCTCGTCTGCATCATCGTCTTCCTCGTCGGCTCCGGTCTGGCGGGCACGTCGCAGGACATGACCCAGCTGATCCTCTACCGGGGGTTGCAGGGGGTCGGTGGCGGCGGCTTGATGGTGCTGGCGCAGGCGATCATCGGTGATGTGGTGCCGCCGCGCGAGCGCGGCCGCTACCAGGGCGCGTTCGGGGCTGTCTTCGGGGTGGCGAGCGTCGCGGGTCCGCTGCTGGGTGGCTTCTTCGTCGACAACCTGAGCTGGCGCTGGGTCTTCTACGTCAACCTGCCGATCGGGATCATGGCGCTGGTCGCCGTGACACTCGTGCTGCCGGCGCACGCCCCGACGGCCACGCCGGTCATCGACTATCTCGGCATCCTGCTGCTCGGGGGCGCAGCCACCTGCGTCGTACTCGTGACGAGCCTCGGGGGCACTGTCTGGGCGTGGGGTTCGGCGCGGGTGATCGGGCTGTCTGTCGTCGCGGCGGTCGCGGTGGTGGCGCTTGTCTTCGTCGAGCGACGGGCAAGGGAGCCGGTGCTGCCGCTGCGACTCTTCGGCAACGTGGTCTTCCGCACCTCGTCGGCGGTCGGCTTCGTGGTCGGCTTCGCGATGTTCGGCGCGATCACCTTCCTGCCGCTCTACCTGCAGCAGGTCCAGGGCGCGAGTCCCACCAGCTCTGGCCTGCGCATGGTGCCGATGATGGCGGGCCTGCTGATCACGTCCATCGCGAGCGGGCAGATCATCACCCGGACCGGCCGCTACAAGGTGTTTCCGATCCTCGGCTGTGGAGTCTTCACCCTCGCCCTGTGGCTGATGTCGCGGATGGGCCGCGACACCTCAGCCTGGGAGTCCGGCTTCTTCATGTTCCTCTTCGGCATCGGGCTCGGGCTCGTCATGCAGGTGCTGGTGCTGGCGGTGCAGAACGCCGTGGAGTATCGCGATCTCGGTACGGCGACCAGTGGCGCCACGTTCTTCCGCTCGATCGGCAGTGCCGTGGGCGTGGCCGTCTTCGGCACCGTCTTCACCGCCCGCCTCACGGGTCAGCTCGACTCCGGCACCCCCGCGGATGCGACGGGCCGATGTTCCTCAGATGCGCTCAGGGCGTCGGCAGAGGGGCTGGCCGGCTGCCCGGCCGAGGTGCAGACCTGGTTCCTGGACGGCTACGCCGAGGCGATCCAGACGGTGTTCCTGGCCGCCGTGCCTGTCGGGCTGCTCGCCTTCGCACTGGCCTGGATGATCCCCGAGGTGCGGCTCCGGACCGCGGCGAGCCAGCCCGACTTCGGGCACTCACTGGGCCTGGCCAGCGACCGGAGCTCGCTGGAAGAGCTGCGGCTGTTGCTGTGGCGCTCACTGGGCAGGGAGAGCAGGCTGCGTGCCTGGGAGATTTTGGCCGAGCGGTCGGGGAGTGCGCTGACGCGGGGCGAGTGCTGGATGGTCACGCGGGTGGCCGAGCTCGGCTCCCGTCCGCTGGCGGTGATGGCGGAGGCGTCCGAGACGCCGTCCGCGATGGTGGAACGGGTCGCCGAGAGCCTGCGCGACCGCGGCATGATCACGCTGCAGGACGGTACGGCGGTCATCACGGCAGCCGGCGAGGCGGAGGCGGCGCGGCTGGTCGAGACGCAGCGGGCGGTGATCCGCGCCCTCATCGACGAGTGGCCAGGTGAGACCGAGCCAGACGTCGAGGAGCTCGTCGAGGACATCGCGCGGCGGCTGGCCACAGGTGACGACCAGGAGGCGGTGCTGGCCACCGGCAGCCGCACATAGTCCTTTCAGGTCCGCCTCTGTCGTAGCCGGCCGTTGGGCCGCGCGACTACCGTGCGTAGATCCGTGTGTCGAACATTGGCTCAGAGTTCGACGAGGCCGGTCCGTTTGGCGAGCAGTGCAGCACGGACGCGATCCCGCGACTGGGTCTTGGCCAGCACGCTGCCGACATGGGTCTTGACGGTGCTCTCGGAGAGGAACAGGGTGGCTGCGATCTCGGCGTTGTTTGAGGCCGTCGCCGATGCAGCGGAGTACGTCGGCTCCCGGTCGGTCAGGTGGGACAGCGATGGGGCGGTCACCGGTTCGGGCTGGCTGTCCATGCCGATCCGCATCCTTGCCAGCACCCGCCCGGTCACGCTGGGCGACAGCACGGCGTCGCCCTCTGCGACCGCCCGGACGGCGCGGATCAGCTGCTCCCCGGAAGCAGGCTTGAGCAGGAAGCCGCTGGCTCCGGCGGCGACGGCGCCGAGCACGTACTCGCCTTCGTCGAACGTGGTGAGGATGAGCACGGCCGCCGGCTCGGCCGACGACGCATCGCGTCGCCTCCAGCCCGTCGATGCCGGGCATCCGGATATCCACGAGAGCCACGTCGATCGCCCGCCGCTCCGGTGGCTGTCCCATCCCGTAGGCGGCCCGGCCGCCGTCGCAGTCTCCGCCAGCGTCGGCGTACCGCCTCTTGCCGTCGTCAGCGCCACGGCAGGTGCGTCCACGATCCGCTGCTTCGCCTTCTGCGTGGCGTGCTTCGCCGGCCGACTCGCGCGGTTCGGCATCCTGGCCAGCGGCGTCGCCGCCGCGACGCTATAGACGGGCGGAGCCGGCGCGGACCCGAGAGCGAGATTGCTCCCGCACGTTCAAGGACGCGAGTCCTCCCGCGTGCCAGTCGGACACACACGAGTGAGCCGACGGCGGGCGGTCACGTTGCTGTAGGGCTACCGTCGAGAGAGGTTTGACGATCCGCCGATATGGGCCGGTGGGTCAGCGCCAACTGGAGAAGCGGGGTGTCACTGATGAGCCGGGTGATCAAGGTCTTCGTCCCATCGGACCGGCAGGACGAGGTCGTAGGGAGCGATGACGCGATCGAGAACTACGACGCGTTTGTTGTGCTCGAGGTCTCCGATGCGCGGGCCGAGGCGCTTGGGCAGGAGCATTTGGTCGAGGACATCACCGATCAGTACGCGATTCCCGTTGGCGACGCGTTCGATGAGCACATCGACTCCACGATTCCGCGGGTCACACCTGGCGGGCGCGCTGCCAGCCATCCGGCATACAAGGGTGCAAAGAGGCTAGATCCCGGCGCCCACCATTATCTCGTCCAGTTCATCGGGCCGATCAAACCCCAGTGGCTGGCCGACGTACGCGCGACGGGCGCCACCGTCGTCGATAATCACTTTGGCTTCACGGTGATCGTCAAGGCCACCGCGGACCAGATCGCCGAGCTGGTGGCGAAGCGGGAGGTGCGGTGGGCGGGGCACCTGCCGCCGTCTGCGCGAATTGGCCTGTCGTTGCGGGAAGTTGCGAGCCTGCCACGCACCAGACTGCTTTCGGAGTCCCTAGTGGTGGAGTTTTTCGAACCAGCCACAGCGCGGAAGTCGAAGCCCGCGCTACGCAAACTCGGGCTGAAGATCCTCAGTGACCGGTCGTCATCGGGCGTCCTGGTTCTTCAGCTTCCGGCCGGGACTGAGAGACAGCAGCAGAGGATCGTCGACGCGCTGGCCAGGGTGCACGGGGTGCGCATGGTACGGCGCAAGGCGATCAACCGGATCAGCAATGACGTCGCAGCGGGACTCATGGCCGCCAACGGCCAGGAGTTCACGGGGCCGTTCGGTCTGGACGGAACGGGCGAGACCGTGGGGATATGTGACACAGGGCTGGATGTGGGATCGAGGACTCCTGCTCACCCGGACTTCGCCGACCGGATCAGGGTGGTCAAGAGCTATCCGATCCAGCCGGTGTTCAACCAGTACATCAACAACCCCGGCGGCGACGACGGGGGAGCAGACTTGGACTCCGGGCACGGCACCCACGTTGCAGGATCGGTGCTTGGCGATGGTGCGGCGAGCTCGACGATCCCGGGGCAGACGGCCATCAGAGGGATCGCCCGCGGGTCCCGGTTGGTCTTCCAAGCGGTTGAGCAGGCATTGGACTGGAAGGATCCTCGCTTCCTTGCGCGGTACGGGCGGTACCTACTCGCCGGCATCCCAGATGACCTGGTTGAGCTCTTCGACTATGCACGGAGACGCGGGGTACGGGTGCACACCAACTCCTGGGGCGGCGGCGACCCCGGTGTGTACGACCAGCAATCGCGGCAGGTGGACCAGTTCATCTGGGACCACCCCACCATGTGCATCCTTTTCGCCGCCGGGAACGACGGGTCGGACGCCGACGGTGACGGTGCGATCAACCTGGGCTCGGTCACCTCACCAGGGACAGCCAAGAACTGCATCACCGTCGGCGCCTCTGAAAGCCTGCGGCGCGGCTTCGACAGCGAGGAGTACGGTTCTTGGTGGCCTCGCGACTATCCCGCGCCGCCCTACAAGGACGCGCCGATGGCCGACGACGCGGATGACGTGGTGGCGTTCTCGAGTCGCGGACCCACCCAGGACGGGCGGATGAAGCCGGACGTCGTCGCGCCAGGCACCTGGATCCTGTCCACCAAGTCGACCATGCTCAGCTCCACCGCGACGGGCTGGGCGCCGTTCCCTGGGTCGTCTCGCTACTTCTACATGGGCGGAACCAGTATGGCGACGCCCCTGACTGCCGGTGCCGTGGCAGCGTTGCGACAGTATCTGCGGCGCGACCATGCCCTGCAGAGGCCATCGGCCGCCCTACTCAAGGCCGCTCTGATCGCCGGTGCTGTCCGGCTGCCTGGCGTAGCCGCCGGTGGTGCGGTGGTTGACGCGCACCAGGGCTACGGACGGGTGGACCTGTCGTGGCTCATGCCCGCCGGTCGCTCGCTTTGGGTGCAGCAGAACCGGCGGGTGGAGACGGGCGAGAGCGACCGAGCGACAGTGAACGTGTCCGGTGGCTCCGAGTTGCGGATCGTGATGGCCTACAGCGACTTCCCCGGGGTGCCGCTGGTCAACAACCTCAATCTGCTGGTAACGGAACCGAACGGGGTCGCACGGACGGGGAACACCGCCGAGGGAGCCCCAGCCGCCTTCGACACTGTCAACAACGTTGAGGTGGTCTCGGTGGCGGCGCCGGCTGTCGGCGAGTGGACGATCGACGTCATCGGCGCAAACGTGCCCGAGGGGCCACAACGTTTCGCCCTCGCGGTACTAGGACCGCTCGTCTGAGCCGAACCGAAGAAGCGGCGGCACGAAGGTAACGATGTAGGTCTCGAGAACCCGCGGTAATGCATGTAAAATGCATGCATGGTTGCGCTCCAGATCCGGGACGTTCCCGATGACATCCGCCAGGCGCTGGCGGAGCGAGCAGCGGCGCGCGGACAGTCGTTACAGTCCTTCCTGTTGGCGCTCGTGACGGACGAGGTCCGTCGGTCGACCAACCTGGCTTTGTTGGAGGGTTTCGGCGCTCGACGGGATGGCTCGCGGCTGTCGACTGTGCAGGTGACCGAAGCGCTCGACCAGGCCCGGGCCGAGCGCGAGTCCCTGAGCGGCGCCGAGAGCGATGCCGAGTGATTGTGGTCGACGCCTCGGTGCTGACCAACGCCTTCACGGACGATGGACCGGTCGGCACTCGCTCGCGTGCCGAGCTCGCCCGCGATGCGCATTGGGCCGGACCCGAACATCTGGTCGTGGAGGTGTTCTCCGCCGTCCGTGGCCGATGGCTCGGCCAGAAGATCAGTGAGCATCGCGCGGCGGACGCACTCGCGGCGTTGGCGACCGCCACCATCGATCTTGTCGCTGCCGCACCGCTGCTGGAGCGCATGTGGGAGCTGCGCCGCAACGTCACTGGCTACGACGCCGCCTACGTTGCTGTTGCGGAGACCTTCGGCTGCGCACTGGTGACGGCTGACGCTCGCCTCGCTGCGGTCCCCGATATCCGGTGCGAGGTCCGCGTGGCCCTGCCGGGCTCGTGAGACCTTCGAGGCGCTGAGCCGGAGAGGTTGTCCACAGATCCGGGTCAGGCTCTAGCCATGGGGCCGGGTCGTGGGTAAGACTGCCTCGGCAACCGTCACCTCCCGCACCGAGGATGCCGCCCGTGAGTCGCACCCGCTCGCTTCAGCTCACCTCGGCGATCGAGCTGCTCGACGCCGACGTGCGTGACGAGGTACGCCGTCAGGGCGTCGATCCGCTGACCGACGTGGAGTCCGTTCGTCGCTTCGCCCGGCAGGCGGTGCGCGACCACGATCACCGCAGCCTGTCCGGGGCGGTCCGGCCGGTCGAGAGTCCCGACGACACTGTCGACGAGCTGGTGGCCAGGGTCGCTGGCTTCGGCCCGCTGCAGGGCTACCTCGATGACGACAGCGTCGAAGAGGTGTGGATCAACGAGCCGCAGCGGGTCTTCGTCGCGCGGGACGGCCGGCACGAGCTGACCACCACGATCCTCACCGCCGCCGAGGTCAGGGATCTGGTCGAGCGGATGCTCAAGACCTCGGGGCGACGGCTCGACCTGTCCAGTCCCTTCGTCGATGCGATGCTGCCGTCGGGCCACCGGCTGCACGTCGTACTCGACGGCATCTCGCGCGGCTTCAGCGCCGTCAACATCCGCAAGTTCGTCGTGCGAGCAAGCCGGCTCTCCGAGCTTGTCCAGCTCGGAACTCTCACGACTCAGGCAGCGGCGTTCCTCGAGGCGGCAGTCGTGGCGGGCCTCAACATCGTTGTGGCGGGCGGTACGCAGGCCGGGAAGACGACGCTGCTGAACACGCTCGGTTCCGCGGTCCCGGGTGGCGAGCGCATCGTGTCGTGTGAAGAGGTCTACGAATTGCCGATTACTGTCATACTACACATATGCGAGCGTTTGTCTATACCCGACAAAGCCTCGACCGGACAGGCCTTGGTGCCGCGGTCGAACGCCAGCGCGAGGACTGCCGGAAGCTCTGCGCAGGAACGCGGCTGGACGGTCGTGCGCGAGTTCTCCGACAACGACACGTCAGCCATCGTCGACCAAGCCGCGCCCGGCGTACGTCGCCATGCTCGAGGCCGTCGAGCGCGGCGAGGCGGAGGTCGTCGTCGCGTGGCACGTCGACCGGCTCACGCGCAAGCTGACAGACCTCGAGGCACTCATCGAGCTCGCACAGCGCACCGGGCTCCGCATCGCCACCGTGACTGGTGACTTGGATCTAAGCACAGACGCAGGGCGCCTCGTGGGCCGCATCTTGGCATCGGTGGCACGCGGCGAGGTCGAGCGCAAGGGCGCACGCCAGAAGCGCGCCCAGCAGCAGGCAGCCGAGCAGGGGAGGCCCGCGGCGGGCGCCGGGCGTTCGGGTACAGCCGCGACGGCCGCGAGGTCAACGAGGCTGAGGCGCGTCATCTCCGCGCCGCGTACGCGACGCTGCTCGAGGGCGGAAGTCTCCGGGGCATCGCTTCGACATGGAACGACGCCGGCGCACTCACAACGATGGGCAACCGCTGGACTCACAGCACGGTTCGCGGCACCCTGAAGAATCCACGCAACGCCGGGCTACGGGCATACCGCGGCGAGGTCGTAGGCACGGCGACCTGGCCCGCTGTCGTCGACCGGGACACGTGGGAGGCAGCGTGCGCACTGCTCGCGCTGCCAGAGCGCCGTACGACGACGGGCACGGCCCGTCTCTACCTGCTGCCCGGTCTGGCGCGCTGCCACTGCGGCTCGACCGTTGCGACCGGCCGGACTCAGCATGGCGTCCGCACGTACCGCTGTCGCGACCGGAGGCACATGAGCCGCGCAGCTGAGCCGATAGACGAGCTCGTCGAGGCAGTCGTCGTCGAGCGGCTGTCACGGCCCGACGCCGCCGACCTGCTGACTACCCGCGCCGCTCCCGACGTGTCGGCGTACCGATCGCAGGCAAAAGCCATCCGGGAGAGGCTCGACGACCTCGCAACCGGTCTGGCAGACGGCCTGCTGACGCTCAAGGCGGTGCGGTCGGCCAGCGAGCGGCTGCAGCGCGAGCTCGCGGAGGTCGAGGCCAAGATCGCCGCCACGGTCGAGGTCGACGCGCTCGCGCCACTGATCGGCGCGGCAGACGTGGAAGAGGTCTGGCAGCGGCTCGACCTCGAGCAGAAGCGCGGCGCCATCGACGCGCTCATGGTCGTGACGCTGCTGAGTCCGTTGCGCGGTCGTCAGGCGTTCGACCCGGATACCGTAAGGATCGAGTGGAGGTAGCAGGCGTGAACAAGCATCGCGACTACGCCCTGCTGCGTTTCGTTTGCCCTGACAATCACAGCCTTGGGCGCGCATTCATGGACCATCTTGGGTCGTGGCACCTAGAGGCGGACACCGCTGTGTTCTGGGCGGGGGGCAAGGTCCGCGCTCGTTGTCCGAAGTGCGCGTCCACCGGAAAGTACCCGAACCTTCAAGCGTCCGGCGAGAAGGTTCACGCCCGACTACGAGAAGCTGAGAGTGGAACCGACTCGCGGCACGGACGTCTACCGGCTCGGAGGCTGACCAAGACTGCTAAACTCGTTTGCAGCAACAAGCCGCGGCCCACGACCTGCGGGTACAACCAAGTCGAGGACTCTGGCCCATCCCAGCGGGTGGGTGTGTAGTGCGTACCCCGCTCGGAGACACTTGTGGCCGCAACTGTCCAAACCCGAACCATGGCGCCGAGCCCGCGCTCGGCACAACGCACTCAAGCGCTACCGCGCCGCTGACGATCCCGAGTTGGCGGCTGCGCGCGGAACCCTCAAGGCTGAACGCCTGGCGGATTACATTCGAAGGACGGTCGACACCGCTCCGTCACTTACCCGAGAGCAACGGGACCGACTGGCGCTGATGCTTCGCGGTGATTCGAGGTGACTGCGCGAGAGGGCCGGCCCACATCGGGACCGGCCCACGAACTCGGTGGCGACGAAACCTCCAGCTCGCTTGACATTGCAAGGCACGCCGACCTCGGTCTGCGTTGTGCGTGGCTGCGTGTGCATGCCGAGAGGCTCTACACGGTCGACCCGTCGGGGCAGTTGTCGGCGCAGCTGCGCGACTTCGCTGACCTGCTCGAGGTGGCGGACCGGCGGGGATGGTTCCGATGACCGCCGCCGGGGCGACGGCTTACGACCGGCTGCTCGACGCTCTCCGCGAGCACGGCTCGACTATGCGGGGCAACGGGACCAGGGCCGCCGCTCAATGTCCCGCGCACGAGGACCGGAGCCCGTCCCTGAGCGTCACCAGGATCGAGGACTCGGTGCTGCTGCACTGCCACGGCGGCTGCGAGTGTGACGACGTGCTCGCCGCGCTTGGCAAGGACCGACGCGACCTATACGACGAACCAAAGGGCGCGAGCTACACCTACACCGACCAACCGGCGTCACGGTGCTACGGACAGTGCACCGCAGCCCGGACAAGAAGTTTCGGCAGTCGGTCAAGGACAAGTCAACCGTGTCGCTGTACCGGCTGCCCGCGGTCGTCAAGGCCGTTGCCGACGGACAGACGGTCTACGTCGTCGAGGGTGAGAAGGACGTGCACGCGCTCGAGGCGCTCGGCGCCGTGGCCACCACCGCGCCCGAGGGCGCGGCCAACTGGCACAGGGTCGACCCGACACCGCTGCACGGCGGCAACGTCGTCGTGATCCCTGACAAGGACGAGGCCGGCGACCGGTACGCCGCGCGCGTGCTCGACTCCCTCGACGGCATGGTGAGCGCATCCGGCTGGTCGCTCGCCAAGGTCGGCAAGGACGCCGCCGACCACATTGCGGCGGGCTACGAGCTGGACGACTTCGAGCATACGAGCTGGCCGATGCGGCGCCGCTGGCGCGCGAGCTCAAGCTCACACCGGCCAGCTCCATCACCATGCGCCCGGTGCACTGGCTGTGGGAGCAGCGCATAGCCCTCGGCACCCTCGCGCTCCTCGGCGGCCGGGAGGGGATCGGCAAGTCCACTGTCGGCTACACGCTGGCCGCCGACGTGACACCGGACGCATGCCGGGCGTACGCAGGACAGCCCAAGTCCGTCATCATCGCCGCGACCGAGGACTCCTGGGAGCACACGATCGTGCCTCGCCTGATCGCCGCAGGGGCCGACCTCGACCGCGTGTACCGGGTCGACGTGACCACAGTCGCCGGGGTCGAGACGGGCGTCAGCCTGCCGCGCGACCTCACGGCGCTTGAGGACGCCGTCCCAAAGTCGACGCCGCGCTGATCCTGCTCGACCCGCTGATGTCCCGGCTGGACGCCAAGCTCGACACCCACAAGGACGCCGAGGTGCGGATCGCGCTGGAGCCGCTGACCGCGCTCGCGGACCGGACCGGCGCCGCCGTCGCTCGGCTGATCCACGTCAACAAGTGGCACGTCGAGCCGACCCGCTGACCCTGCTGATGGGCTCGCGCGCGTTCGCCGCCGTCGCCCGGGCGGTGCTGTTCGTGATGACCGACCCCGACGACGACGACTCCGGCTGCTCGGGCAGCCGAAGAACAACCTCGGCCGGACCGACCTGCCGACGCTGACGTTCGGGATCGAGTCCGCACACGTCGCCGACACCGAGAGGGCGCGGTCTGGACCGGCCGCCTGCGTGTGGACCGGCGAGCGTGACCAGTCCATCCGCGACGCGCTCGAAGCGGCCGGCGAGACGGCCGACGCCCGTTCGGCCACCGGCGAGGCTGCACGAGTGGCTGCACGACTATCTCGACGCCAGGGCGGCACCGACGACTCGGCCACCATCAAGGCAGAGGGCCGCAAGGCCGGGCACTCGACAGCGACGCACTCAACCGCGCGCGGCAGCGGCTCAAGGCGACGAGCCGCGCAGAGGGATTCCCTCGACGCACGTGCTGGACATTGCCTGGTACGGCTGCCGTCAGTCGCCGCACCCGTGGGGAGAGTGCTACCACTGCGCCAACTGCAACGACTGGACATAACGACCCCCAATGAACGCAGTCGTCGCAGTTGGCGCAGTCGTGGCAGACCCCGCGCAAGGCGCGACTGCTGCACACGACGACTCGCACCAGCTCGACCTCGACGCCACCGACTCCAAGCCCTGCCCGACCTGCGCGACGCCCATCGGCAGCCACCTGCACTACTGCAGGGCTTGCTCACTCACCCGCGCCCGCACCATCCGAGAGGAGGCTGCCTCATGATCGCCACCGACGACAGCCCGCCAACGATCTGCGACCACTGCCGCGCCGACGACATGGGCTGCCAGGTCAAGAGCGGCCTGTCCGGTCGACGCTGCTGCGAGGGGTGCACGCATGACGACCGAGAGCCAGGGAGGGGATAGGGGGTGGCTACATCACGGCAGCATCCAAGGGGCGGTGACAGTTCCGGGTCTGATCCGTCTCCTCTGGCGGAAAACCACCGCTAGTCGAAAAAGGAGATCGCCATGACCACGCATCGTGAAGCGCTCGAGGCTGTGATCGCCAGCGGCCGTGGGCAGTTGCTCGACGCGGACGCCGCGATCATCCAGCTGGCGCGGACACTGGCCGATCAGTGCGACCAAGCGGGGCCGAACGGACCGGGCACACGTCTGGTCGCGACCTACCTAACAACGCTCCGAACGTTGGCGCCAGCGGTCGGCCGGAAGCCGTTGCAGCGTGCGACCAGGCTAGCCGAGCTACGGCGTGCGCAGGAGGAGCGCGGTATGAAGGTCGTCGAATGACGCCGGCAGCGGAGCGGTTCGATGGTCGCGACGTGCTGGCGCATGTCGCTTTGGCGTTGTCGAGGCATCTGCGTGAGATGCGGACCGAGGGCGTCGCCGTGCCGAGCGAGGGTCGAGTACCTAGCGACGTTCCTCACGAAGTGCGCCAGCCCGCGACAGGACGCGACAACGTTCGCGCAGCCGGCCGGTGGTCGTCACGCTGAGGCCATGGACACGCACATGCTCAGCCGGCGCGAGGCGGCGCAGTCGCTACGCAAGTCGGTGCGCACCGTCGACCGGCTGATCGCGGCGGGTCAGCTCACCGCGGTGAAGATCGGCGCCTCGACCCTGATACGCCGCACCGACCTCGACCGCTACGTCGCCGGCCTGGCCAGCGCGGGCAGCTTCGGCGACGAGGTGAACGTGAGGACACCGCGTGAGCCGCGGACCGACGCCGAACTCGGCGGCCACGGTCGGTGGTGAGATCACCGCCGCCGACTCCGGCGGCTTCCTGGCGATCGCCTCCACCGGAGACGTGGACCGGGACGGGGAGTCGATCCAGCCCGGCTGCTTCAACCCGCTGCCGACCTCGATCCCGGTGCATCTGGACCATGCGATGTCGGCGGGCAACGTGATCGCGCGGGCGAGGCCGTAGTGGGCGGTGTGGTTGCGCCGCGTTGACGACGGCGCATCGCATATGTCACGTCTGAGCCAACGAAGGCGGACGGCGGCTCCGAGATCCGCGCGTCCGAGTCGAACCCGCCGTTCCGGAGAGCTACCCAAGTCTTTGGCCCCAAAGCATTCTGACTGCTAGGGCGAGTAGGAGAAGAGGCCGGTGGACGCCCAGTCAAGCCCGTCGACGCCTTGTCCGCCGATCTGGGTGACGGTTCCGACTGGATGACCATCGAAAGCGACGCGCCACAGCTTGCCCTCCTGCGTCGCGAACACCAGCTGACCCGAGCTCATCGTCATGCCCCGGACCTTCGACCACATGACCCCGTCGCCCGTGCTGGCGACGAACAGCTGCGCTCCGACGATCTGGCTCTCCGGTGTGAAGTAGCGGTAGTACAGACGAGTGTCGTTGGCGACGGTGTAGTAGATCCGGCCCTGGTGGAAGAACATGCCGGTCGCCGACGCCAAATGCGTGGCCAGGCTCGGGATCGCCGTCTTGGTCCCCGGGATCTTGAACACCGTCGGCGGTGCGAACTGCAGGCCGTGCAGGTCGATCGTGGCGGCCGGACCTACCGAGTCGCCGTCGAAGTCGCGCACCGTTAGGCTGCCGTCGCTCCAGCCCGTGTAGAGCTTGTCGTCGAGAGCGAAGGCGCCACGAGCCTGCCGCCAGTCGACCCCGGTGTTCACGACGGTGCCGGCGCCGGGACCGGACGGGACGTATGGGCGCTGCAACAGGCTGCCGGAGGACAGCTCCATGTTGAAGAGGTCGTCGGTGATCGGGTAGGGGCTCGGCGGAACCATCGTGCCGTCGGCCAACGGGAAGAACCCCAGCTTGCGGTGCGTCTCGCCGGCGAGCAAGTCGGTGTCACTGCCGACCCAGAGCCCGTTCGCGGTCGCGAAGAAGGCGAACACGCCGGTGCCGCGAGCGCGGCCAGGGTTCCAGCTGAACGGGAGTCCGTTGACGGGGTCCAAGGCACTGAGGCCCTCACGCGGTACGGCGCCGGGCCCCGGAGCGGGGCAAACGCCACAGGCCAGAGCGACGTACGGGTTGTTCATCCACTGCTGGTGCCCGCCGACGTACACGGTGGTCCCGGTCACCGCGACCGCGGTGAGCGAGTCACCGCCACTCCAGTCCGCCCAGGTGGGCTGGAGCCCTGCTCCACGGGCGGACGTCTCCCAGCGGGTGACCGTGTCGCAGAGCCGCTCGGGTCGGTTGGAACCCGTGGTGGCCACGATGAAGTAGCTGCCGTCCGGGGCGAAGTCGATGTCTCGCATGTAGGACGGGAACGTGCTCGAGCACCACGTGACCGTCGGGTTGTCGGGGTTCCACACCGGGAAGACATCGGTTTTCCAGTTGGCTACCGACACCTGAGGTGTGGTCAGGTCGAGCATCGCGATCTGGACGCGGGGCTGCCCGCCGACGCTGCTGAAGTTACCGACCGCGACCAAGGTCGACCCGTCCGGGCTCACGTCGAGCTCGGGCACACCCATTGAGCCGCGCGGCGGGGTCGTGAACGGCACGTTGAGGTTGGGGTCGACAGCGCCGTTGGTGGGGTTGAGCCGGGCCAGGCCGGACCGTGGCGTGCTCTTGATCGTCGTGAACTTGCCGGCGACGTAGAGCCAGTCGTTGCGGACGACCAGTTCCTGGACCAGGGCGCTCGCGTTGGCCGAGAACTGCGTGATGAGCTGCCCGTCGATGTTGATGCGCGCGACCCGGCGCCTCGTCACGCCGTTGACTGTGCTGAAGGCGCCTCCGACGTAGACCGACTCGGTGGTCGGGTCGACGGCCAGGGCTTCGACGACGCCGTTGACCGTGGCGAAGTCCGGGTCGATCGCGCCGGTCGTCGTGTCGACCGCGATGAGGTAGCTGCGGTTGAGCACCGTCGGCGAGCCGGCTGCCTGCACCTGGGTGAACGTGCCGCCGATGATGGCCGTGTCACCGACTTGCACGATCGCGTTGATCCGACCGTCCAGCGCATGGGGCGTCCAGTTGACCGGGTCGCCGCTGACGACCTGTGACTGCGGATGATGGAGCGCCTGAGCCGGCACGGTCAGCAGAGTGGCGACCAGGCAGCCGGCGATGACGATGGCTGCGCCGAGGTGGCGCGCCCGGCGCGTTGATGCGATGTTCACGGTTTGCCCCCAGGACATGGTGGTCGACAGCATGAGTCAACAACAGGTCCGGCAAGCGGCAATACCTTGGGCCGGTTGTGTGACCGACCCAAGGACCGCACTATCCCCGAGGTTGTTCAGCCGAACCAGTGTGGTGCGTCAGCGTCAGTAGCCGCCGCAACCGGAGACCCAGAAGGTCTTGTACTTCGTGTCCTTGCCGATCGATCCCGGTGCGTTAATCGTCAGCTTCACGTGGAACCCCTGCTCCGGGTGTCCCATGAAGAACAGCAACTCGTCAGTGAGGTCGTACAGCTTCACCGCGTCGAGGTCGGTCCCGCCACCGGCGGGGTCTTCACCGATTTGCACTTGGTCCGTCAGGATCACGATGAACTTGCCCGTCGGCGGGTAGACCGTGAACTTGACCTTCGAGACGAGGTCGCCCTCGTCGAAGCCCCACCAGTCCACGTTGAAGGTGCACCCGACATGCGGTTCATTGTTCACGTGCTGCGCAAACGGCAGGCCGTCGATCTTGACCGTGCCGTTGTTTCCAGGCGGGTCGGCAGCCGCCACGCCGGCAGTGAGCAGAGCCCCGATGGACGCCAATACTGCCACCGGCAACCAACGACCCTTAGTCCTGCTAAGGACTCCCATCGCGAAACCTCCTTTGGTGCTTGGCGGGTCGGTTTCGCGTTGGCTCCCCCCAAGCCCAGCGACCAGATCGGCTTGGGATTCACTGCCCCCCGCTCGGGGATATATGTCCGCAAGGTAGGAGCATGTCCATCAGTCGGCAATAGTCAGGTGGGGTGGCCCGTCTGGCCCGCAAGGTAGTGCGTTCATGCACACCTGGTAGCCAGCCGACGCCGGGTGATCGTCGATCGGGACGGTAGGGACTGGCCCCGGTCGTACACGCATGCTCGAAGGACCGGCCCGGTAGAAGCACATCGGGGGAGTGCGCCAACCGGGCCGGTTAGCGAGTCGAAAGCGGGGTGGTTGCTTCGACTGCGCGGGGTAACGCTAACCCGGCAGGCAAGCCGCCACTGACATGCGAATGCGGCGCTCCCGCGCCGGCGAAACCCCGTAGGACCCAGCCGGTGCCGCCGCCCCTCTTGAGCAGCACCGGCAGGGCCGCCCAGGTCGCCAATCTGCCGGGGTCGGCGAAACCCTGGGGCCTCATGTAACGAGTTCCCACTGGGGGCAGGACGAAACCGCGCGTTCGGAAAGAGATGCCTGGCCGATCCGGGGAGCGCGCAGCTCCCACGATGGAGTCGAACCGGCCCGGCCCCTTCGGGGTGAGTCAGTCGGTGAAGTTGAAGTGCCAGAACTCGAGCCGCTCGGTCTCGTCGATGACGGTCATGGTGCCGTCAGCGTCCTTGAACCTGCCGGTGCCTCCGGTGATGGCCACGTCGAACCAGCCGTCCTCTTCGTCCTCACCTTCGACGAGCCCCGCCACCGTGATCTGGCCGTGGGCGAAGGCCGCGGCGCCAGTGCAGAAGATGTCGCCGGGTCCCTTCACGGCGGTCAGCGTGCAGGTCACTCCGGCGCGTCCGACCAGGTGGCCGTCCCTGCGTAGGTTGGCGGAGAAGACGAAGGTGTCGCCGACGCTCTCTTCCCGCTTCGGCGGGTTGTCCACAAAGTTCTCCTCGGCGGTGATGACCCGGACCCCGGAAGTCCTGCAGCCCGTCGTCGTCGTTGTCAGTGGCTCCGGAAGCCGGCAGCGTCGAGCCTGCGATGAGTGTTCCTGCTGCGACGGCTCCTCGGCGATGCCTGCTGTCTTCCACATGTTTCCTCCCGTTGGTGTTTCGATCCCTGGTCGCCTGGTAGCGACCTCACGTCGCCACTGATAGTCCCCGAGGTGCACCGGGACAAGGCAGTTTGGGGCCTTTGACTTAACGTGATCTAAGGGGTCACGGGTCGGCGGCCGAGGTTGGGGTCTCGCGATCATGCAGCAGCGGCGAAATCGACTGCTGGCGCACGGGGCTTTGGCAGGCGAGGCCGGGCCGGTTCCGGGAAGCGCTCGGCTTCGAGGTGGAAAGAACCGGCCCGGCCCCCTCTCCTCCCGTGCCCCTGCCGGGACCCGACCAAACCTCAGGCGTGCGCCGGCGAGCGCGACACCGCCACGAGGGGGGCGGCAGCGGGTCACACCGGCCGACTCTTCGACGCGAGAGAGGTGGCCCCGCCGTCGTCTCGGATGCAGATAGGGCGCCCGCCTCGCCATCAGGCTAGAACCGAAAGCAACCGCCTGATGGAGTCGCTCATGACGCCTCGTCGGTCTGACGTTTCGTGGGCAGATTCGACGCGTACTCCTTGAGCGACTCGAAGTCGATGAGGATGCGCTTGCCCCCGTATGGCGCTCGATCAGCCCAGCCTCGACCCGTTGGTACATCACCCACGGCGATGGCTTTGGGATGTGACGCCGCCCCGCGGGTCGTCTCCTGCTCGACCTGAGCGCAGACCTGCTGAACCACCGACGCCGCGACATTCACATAGCCGGCCCTACTGGCTGCGCCGGTCGCGTTTTCGATGTGGCGACAGACACCGGACTGGCAGTGCAGGCCGTCCCGCCTCGAGGAGGCGGTGCGAATGGTCGACTCCGCCTTTGCAGAGCAAGGTGCCTGAATGGCCCAACCTACGCACGGGGGGCGTGGACGAAACCGCGCGTTCGGAGAGTGGTGCCTGGCCGGTTAAGGAAGCGCTCGGCTCCGAGGTGGAATGAACCGGCCGGGCATCTCACCCTTGCCCGCTGTCGGGACGGTCCAAACCTGGACGCACGTCGACCGGCGCGGCGATGACCTGACAGAAATCCAGCATGTCGGCGCTCCTGACCCCGCTCCAGTCAGGTGTCTCTCTCCCCGAGCCCTCGACCT
The DNA here is from genome assembly GCA_963830495.1 of uncultured Actinomycetota bacterium. Lineage (GTDB taxonomy): Bacteria > Actinomycetota > Actinomycetes > Propionibacteriales > Nocardioidaceae > CAWHMS01. Next base: position 1,433,728 of record CAWHMS010000002.1, read on the forward strand.
GTCACGCAAAAGGCGCGCGACTGGTCCGGGGGAGGGGTCGCGAGGAAGATCGCCACCCCGAATGACCCCTGCCCAAGTCTCGCGCACACAATCTCAGAATTCCGAGTCTCGCCAGCGCATGGCCTTACCGCCATCGCCGAGGACAAGGAGCGACAGATGATGGACGAGATTGACCCGGAGCGTGCGGGGGCAGCCAGACGATGGTGACGACGAACGAAAAGGGCGACGTCGCGGTGCGCGACTGCACCCTCTACGTCGACAAGCAGCACCCATCGCGCAGTTACGCCGAGCTCGACGGCCGGGCCGGGACGAGTTGGGTGTTCCGCAGTGGGCGGCGCTGGCTGCTTTGCTCGACGAGAACGACGAGACCGAGGAGTGTTGAAATGGGTGGAACGGTGTACATGGGTGGCGGCTGCGCGCGGGAGCAGATGAGCGACGGGCTGCGTCGCCGGGCTCTGGAGGAGGCGCAGGAGACGCGGGAGAGCGCACGGGCCGAGCGTGAGCGACGCCAGCGCGCCGTCTTGCTGCAAGAGCGTGCCATCGCGGCGGCAGTGACTGATGCGGGGCAACGCGGCGAGGACGTGACGCCACGGATGCTGCGCGGTCAACAGGTGGGCCACACACCCGCAGGAGTTCATGGGCTGGTGAGCGCTCAGCAGGACCTCGAGGACCGCCGGCACGAGGCGCGGGAACGGGCGGCGTTCCACCGGTGGCGCGCTGAAGACATCAGTCAGAATTCATTCACGGACGGCGACCGCCGGCAGCTGGAGGGCATTCAGGACGCCCATGCTGCTGCATCGAGACTCCGCATTGCTCGTTTTGGTCGCGCTACGCGGACATCGCTGATGGGATAGCGACCACGGGCCCTTCAGACATCAACCGGCGCCGCCGTACCTGGCCCTGACGTCGATGTCTGGTTACCCCGGTGCCCGCTTCGCGGCATGTCCGGGCGTTGCGGACCGCCCACACCCAAGTCGCAGGTGCTCGGCGCCGCGGAGCACCTCAGGGCCGACGGCGACATACCATCTTCCGATGCGGGCGCTACTCACGGCTGTCCTGATCATGCTTGTTCTCACGTCCTGCACGGGGTCGCGACACCCGCGGGAAGGTGCTAAGGCGACGTCTCCTTCGATAGCGGTGTCCATGATCACGCCTGAGACCCGGAGTTTCGCGACTCCCGATGCTCCGGTCTCCCGGCCATGTCCCGTCGGCGTACAAAGGATCCTTGTGGGTGGGCGGCACAACATCGTGGGCCATTCCTTCCTCTGGCCAGAGCCGCTGAGGTCACCGCCGCTTCGTGATCGCCGCAACAAGATCCTGTGGGTGTTGTCCCGGCCGGCCCGGACCGCCAGCACAGCGGACCTGCTGATCTCTGCATCATTGAACGGCTCTGACCTCCATGTGCAACGCCGGGTCAAAGGTCAGCTGACACCCGGACCTTCGAGGCCCTCGATCATCAACATGCCAGATGCGGGCTGCTGGACCTTCTCGTTGCGGTGGGGCGACCAGACCGACGTGGTGTCGGTCCGCTACGTCCGCTGAGCCAGGCCGCTGCGGGTCTCATGGGCATGACCGATCAGCGGCAGATGCGTTCGTCTTCTTGGGGTCTGCGAGGACTGGCCTGCGGCTTCAAAGCGGCAGTCTCATGACTGGTCGGGTGGGGTAGGTGCGTCCGATCTCGGTGAATCCCGCGGTCAAGAACATCGACATGGTCCCGGTGAATATGGCAGACCCTGCTACGCGCGTGGCCTTCAAGCCAGCCACGTCGACCGGATGACCCTCGACAGCGGTCGCCCCGTGCTCGCGGGCGAACTCGACAGCCGCCTCGAGCAGCGCCGATCCCACACCTGCACGCCTGGAGTGACTGTCGACGGCGAAGCAAGTCACCCACCAAACTCCGGGATCGTCTGTGAGCACTCTGGCAAACGCTCGGTTAGCAGCCACTCGGGGAAAGTCAGAACGAGGCCCAACCCTGGTCCATCCGACAGGTTGATCCTCGACATAGGCCACAAGCCCCGGCGGTACGTCGGCAAGGGCGATTTCCTGCCGCAGAGCATCGCGGTTATCACGCTGGGGTCTCGACGGGGCTGATTCCTCGGCGGCCAGATGGAAGAAGAGGCGACACCAGCACCACGAAGCATCCTCACCACGCCGACCGAACACGCTGACCAGATCGCTCCACCTATCCGCGGTTACTGGACGTACCTGCACCGACACGGACTCACCCTACGGATGATCGCCGACAGCCCTGAATGCGCCGTTAGCAGCGCGGTAATGGTTCTTCTCATGTTGTCCCCGACTATCCTTGTGACCCCACAGTCCCCCTGGTGCTGAGCGGACCAATTCAGCGTTCAGACGGGCCTGAAACGGTCGCGATCGGTGCGTCGGCCCTCGTCGGCGGTCTAAGTGGTCGCGGTAGCGCAGCACGCGGCGGGAGAACATCTCGCGACTTCGCCCTTTGGCTGTACGTACGGCCGATGTCGCATCACGGCGGCCTCGGCAAAGGGAACTCCGGGGCCGGTTTCAGGAAGCGCTCGGCTCCGAGGGCCGAATGAACCGGCCCGGCATCCCACCCTTGCCCGCTGCCGGGACCGTCCGAACCTGAGGCTAGCGTGGACCGGCGCGATTCCCGCGTCTCGGGGGCAAGGGGTTCACGCCGGCCGACTTCCGCGACGCGGTTTTGCCTACCCACCGCAGTCTCGGATGCACCGGAGTTGCACTCGCGGGTCAGCCGGCTGTCCTCAACCGCTCATGGTCGACCCATCCGAGATGTCGCGACCCAACGGCGATGGTGTAGCGGACGTATCCTTCCCAGCGGCCGCCGCGAGGGCGCCACGCCTCGAGCTGGCCAGGCCACAGTGCTCGTCGCGGCACACCTCGACGGGCCGCGGCGGGGTGACGGGACGCATGCGCCAAGGGTAGAAGGGCGGGACCGCAATCGCTTCGTCGCACCAAGGATGACGGCCCGGCACGGCTGAAACATACTCGACAGCCTTGGCAGCGCTGGAACTGGCCGGTGCGGTCGCGGACTCGAGGGAGAGTGGATGCTTCCGCGCCGGCCAGACCCCCGCGTAGAACCCGAGCCGGTGCCGCCGCCCCTGTCCATGCGACACCGGCCGGGCCCGTCCCTTGGCGGCAGCGAGTCGCCGAAGGGTTGAACGTCGGCGACTCGCGGCCTAGGGCGAACGATGCCCCTTTTGCGCCGTGCCCAAACACGGCCCGATTCGAACCTTCAGGGCCGCGGCTCGCTGGACGGCTGGTCGCCGTCCGCGCTGTCGGGTTGGGGGCGGGGCCGTCGTTCGGGGTCTCGGTCATGCCGTGCAAATACCCACCGGCCGATGACGCACTCCCGGCCGTCCTGTTCGCTGTCCCGTGGCGGCTGGAGTCCCTAGCTATCCCCAAGAAGTCGCGGTCAAGACTCCATCGTACGGGGGCTGATCTGCGGGAACGCGCCGGTCGCCCGGGATGTCATCGGCGATGTGCTTCACAAAATTCACCAAGTATGTGGAACGGGCACGCGAGCGACAGCAGCCGTTCGTCCAGGCGCATCCGATCTGACTGGCCTCGTCCGTGGACCGGTACACATCGAGGTTGGTGGCGGGATACCAACCTTCGGAGGTGATCTCCAGGGCTTCGGGATCCCCGGAGACGCCGTCAGTCGTTGCCACGACTGCTCGAGGTCGGCACTGAGATACGTGGTGCCGTCCCCGCCCAGACCACCACGGTCTGGTCCTGAGCCATCGAGAGAACTGAGGAGCGCCTTCAACTGGTCCGGCTGGAGCGCATCGCAGGGAACGGCTGGGTTCTCATCCGCGGAAGGGAGCGAGCCTGATCGTCACGTCACTGAGCGCGAAACGGTGCAGGTACCAGGCGCGACCATGCGGGACCTGCTTGGCTTCGGCCCGTAACAGCCCGGTGAACTCCCGCTTGAAGCCGACGCGTGGATAGTCCTGGACGACTGTCTTGCGGACTGAGTCGGGTACCTGATTACTGCGCAGCCCGAACACATCAACCGCTGCACCGGCGGAAAGCAGGAAGGCTTCGGCACCGGATCCAACACCGACGCCAGGGGTGTGGTGCAGGGCAATCGCATTCGTCACGAGCTCGCGTTGTACCGCTGGTACGTCGTGGCGGTCCGTGAAGTCCCGCGCCAGTGCCGCGCTGCGAACCGTGAAGTCGACATCGGGGACCCGGCTGGGCAGGCCGGTGTCGTGAAACATCGCGGCAACGTACAGCAGTTCGTGATCGAACTGGACTTCGTCGAGTGCGGCGATGGCTGCACCCCAGGCGTACGCACGGCGCGAGTGGTTGAGCAACGCCGGTGTCAGGAGGTCCTGAGCAGCAGCCTCGGCCTCTCTTGCCAGCAACGAGTCCGGCGGGACCAGCGCATCTGGTTCAACCGAGTTCCGGCGCCCCGAGTGCGTTCGAGTGGCCATCGCGAGGCGGCCGACGATGATGCGGCAGTGGCTGCGCAGTAGTGGCCGGGCGAGCGAGATGCGTTCGCGGACCGTCAACACACCTCCGGTGCGCTCGGTCCAACCGATGGATCCGATTGGGGCGTGGGTCGCGGGCTGGTTCATGCGAATCTCACCGTTCCTCGATGGTGTCAGACTAGGGAGTTGGGAGTCAGGGAGGTAGGCCGGCGCAAGCAGGGACGCCGGCTCGGCGTTCGGGCCGCACGCACCATCCGGCACAATGAATCCAGTCCGGTCGGGCTCCTTCCTCGCAACGGGCCCCAAGGCTGAGCAGCGCGTGCACGCGCTGCTCAGCACGACCGGCAGCGGCCGGCCAGAGCATGGACAGCGCGCGGACAGGGGGTTGTCGCACGCTCGCTGCATGTCTCAGATCACCTCATCAGAAGCGGCGGCTCTCCGCCCGCTCGAAGCATCGTCCTTCTTCGGTCCGGCTCTGCATCCGGCGGTCGCACGCCTGGTGGGTGGGCGGCGCGGCATGGTCGACGGCGCTTTGCCGCCGGCACTGTTCGTCGCGACATCGGCTCTCGGCGGCACGGTCCTGTCCCGACCGGCCGCGATCGGGGCTGCTGCCGGGGTCGCGGTCGGCACCGCCATCTCCCTCGGGGTCTGGCGGCTGCTGCAGCACCAGCCTCTCAAGCAGGTCCTGCGGGGGCTCATCGCACTCACCGTTGCGGGGGTCTTCGTCGTCTTGTCGGGAGAGGCTCGGGCGTTCTTCCTGCCGGGGCTGTACGTGGACGCTGTGTACGCCGTGGTCTTCGCAGGCTCGGTGGCGGTGGGTCGCCCGCTCGCTGGCGTGGTCTACGCGGCGCTGTTTCGGACCGGTCCTGCGTGGACGAACGACCCGCGCTTGCGCCGTGTTTTTGTCGGCGCATCCTTGGGCTGGTCGGCGGTGTACGCACTGCGGGCGGGCACGCAGGCGGTCCTCTACCAGCAGGACGCACCCGTGCTGATGGCGATCGCCAAGGTGTCGCTTAGCTGGCCGTTGACCGGCGTCGCCGTTGCCGTGACGGTTGCCGCCGTTCGCAAGGCCGTCAGGTCCGACCGGACCGGCGCGGCCATAGAATACTGACTGGGTGGCGCCAACGTCCCCAAGGCTTCGCCCCGTCATCCGCGCCTTCGGCGGGCTCGCACCCGGTTTTTCAGCTCCGACACAGCACCTACGAACCGAAGCCACGAGCAGCGAACACGACTCCTCCCAGCTCAGATTGGAGTGGTCATGAGCGTTTTCGCGATCCGCGACTACCGCCAGCTCTTCAGCGCCCAGATCATCGCCTTATTCGGGACGGGACTAGCCACCGTCGCGCTCGGGCTTCTCGCCTACGAACTCGCCGGCCGCAACGCGGGGGCGGTACTCGGGACCGCTCTGACGATCAAGATGGTGATGTACGTCGTGATCGCCCCGCTGGCCGCCGCGTACGTCGACCGACTTCCCCGGAGGACCTTCCTCGCAGCGCTTGACGCGGTCCGCGCCGCGGTAGTGCTTGCACTGCCGTTCATCACCGAGGTCTGGCACATCTACGTCTTGATCGCGGTGCTCCAGTCGGCTTCAGCAGCTTTCACCCCGACCTTCCAAGCTGTCATACCCGACATCGTGACCAAAGAGAGCGACTACACGCGGGCCCTGTCGGCCTCCCAGGTCGCCTACACCATGGAGAGCCTGCTGAGCCCGGTGCTCGCCGCGCTCGCCTTGACGTTGATGTCGTTCAACTGGCTGTTCGTCGGCACCTCGATCGGGTTCGCAGCATCCGCATTCCTGGTGCTCTCCACCACGATTCCGAACGCACGCCCCAGCGCCCACGCAAACGCGTGGAACCGGGTCACATCTGGCATCAAGCTCTTCGCCGCCACCCCGCGGCTTCGCGGCATCGTGGCGTTCAACCTGGTCGTCGCCGCGGCGGGCGCAATCGTAATCGTCAACACCGTGAATTACGTCCGGGACAATCTCGGCGGCACCCAAGCCGAGGTCGCATGGATGCTCGCCGCCTCTGGCGGGGGAGCCCTGGTGGTCGCGCTTCTGCTCCCACGCGTCCTGGACGCGGTCGCGGACCGTACCGTCATGACGACCGGCGCCGTCGCGCTCGTGGTCGGCGCTACGACGGCCGTAGGTCTCAGCGCAACAGACATCATCTCGTGGGGGGCCACCGCCACCGTTTGGATCCTGATCGGCGGCGGGATGGCGCTGATCGTCACACCTACTGGGCGGGTGCTCCGGCGCTCGGTCGATCCCGACGCCCTACCCGAGGTGTTCGCGGCTCAGTTCTCCCTGTCACACGTGGCCTGGCTGATCACCTACCCGATCGCCGGCTGGATAGGGACGATCTCGGGGTTCACTTTGACCTGGTCCATCCTCGCCGGCCTCGCCGCCATCGGCTCCGTGGCTGCGATGGCACTGTGGCCGCGCGAAGCGGAGGTCGACGCCGCGGCCCGGGACCGCCCTCTTGGGGTATTCGCAAGCGCCTCCTTCGGCGACACCCCGCTCGGCGACGAGACACGGAGCGCCGCCGGAACCCTCGCCGCGTGCCAATGCACCTGCGTCCGTACCGTGTGATCGGACCATCGCGTCCGTGAGCCGCCTGGTCTTGGGGACGTCTGAACTTCGGCCCCGGAGACCAGCGAACTGTGTGTCGGTCTCCGGGGTAGTCCGGGGTGGGGTGGATGCCGGTGGTGTGTCCGGCGGGTGTCGGGGCCGGCGTCGTTGCTGGCCCCCACAGGACTCATGCGGCGGCGTGCTCCGGCTCCCTGGTGGGGGTGCTGTCCGAGGTCGCCCGCGGGGTCCGCAGCCACGCCCAGGCGAGGACGGCGCCGGCGGCGGCGATTGCGGCGGCGCCGAGCAGCCCGGCGGAGAACCCGTCGGTGAGGGCTACGGCGTTCTCGGCCTGGTCGGCGCCGAACGCGGTGGCGACCGCGGTCATCGCGGCCAGCCCGAGGGCGGAGCCGACCTGGTAGCTGGTGTTGACGATGCCCGCGGCGAGGCCGCCTTCCTCGGGTGCCGCCGAGGACAGCGCCATCCCGAGGGAGGGGATGAACGCCATCGCCATGCCGGCGGCGGTGAGCAGGCTGGCCGGCAGCACGTCGATGGTGAAGCTGCCGTCGGGGCGGATGAACGACAGCCAGACCAGGCCGCCGGCGAGGGTGGCCAGCCCGGCGACCGTCATCGCCTTGGGACTAAAGCGGGCGATAAGCCGCGGGGCGACGACGATCATTCCGACCATGATGGTGACGGTCAACGGCAGCAGCGCGGCACCACTGGCGAACGCTCCCAATCCGAGGACCTGCTGCAGGTACAGGTTGAGGAAGAAGAACATCGGGATCCACGCCGCACCGAGCAGGAACTGCGCGGCGTTGGAGGCGGCGAGGTTCGGTGCGGTGAAGATGCCGAGCCGCATCAACGGCTCACGCAACCGCGCCTGCCTGGCCACGAACAGCCCCAGCAGCGCCAACCCACCGAGTCCGGCGGTCAGCGTCGACGCCGAGGTCCATCCCGCCTCGGGGGCGCGCACTACGGCGAACACGACCGCCGCGAGTCCGGCGGTGGCGGTGGCGGCGCTGGTGACGTCCAGGGAGCCGCGGCGGGTCACGCCTGCGGGCATCACCGAACGGGTCACCGCCAGCACGATGGCGGCCAGGGGGACGTTGATGAAGAACACCCAGGGCCAGGAGGCGTATTCGGTGAGGACGCCGCCGAGGAAGACGCCGGCGGTGCCTCCGGCGGGTGCTGCGGCGCCGTACAGCGCCAACGCCTTCATGAGCTCCTTCGGTGAGGAGCCGAAGGTCATGAACAGCAGCGTCAGCGCGGCCGGTGCGATGAGTGCGGAGCCGGCGCCCTGGAGGGCGCGGCCGGCGAGCTCGACGGGGACGTTGCCGGCGAACCCGGCGATCAGGGAGCCGGCGGCGAGGACGACCCAGCCGAGGCTGAAGATGCGGCGGGCGCCGAACAGATCTGAGAGTCGGCCGCCGAGGAGCAGAAGGCCGCCGAACGCCACGACGTAGGCGTTGAAGACCCAGCTGAGCCCCTGAGGGGTGAAGCCGAGGTCGTGCTGGATCTTCGGCAACGCGACGCCGATGATGGAGGTGTCCATGATGACCATGAACTGGGCCGCGGCGATGACGCCGAGAGCGAGCCAGCGGCGGCGGCTTCGGGCTTCCGCTGTGGAAGGCGTGCTAGACATGACGTGCCCTTCTGTGGTGACGGACCAGCCGAGGTCGGCTATGGCACCAGGGTCAGGGCGCTGACTTGCCGACTGCTGTCCCGCCACTGTCGCCGCTTCTGGTGCCGGCGAGCTGGGGCCGGTAGGTGGTGCCGGTGAACGCGGCGAGCACGTCCGCGAGCTTCATGGACCCCGACAGCCGGACGACGCAGTCGTCGGAATTGGCACTGACCGTCTCCACCCCGGGGACGTCGCGAAGGCGGGCGGTCACTTCACGGACGCAGAGGCGGCAGCTCATGCCGCCGACGAACAAGTTGAGCTGACGCATGACGGGCTCACTCCAGATTCCTTCGGCTCTGTCGCCCCTCAAAGTGCGCTTCCGTGCTGTCCACACACTGTCCACTCGGCTTCACCCAAAGCTGGGCCATGTCCAGCCGCCGGTGGGCCGGAATAGCCAAGACAGCCGCCGTGATCGTGATCGACGGGCGAATCCTTTCAGGCTTCAGCCGAGGACAGGGTTGCTGCGATAACAGGCTCTTCGCCGCTGAGTGTGGTCATGGCCTCAGCCCACCCGCGATGAGGAGCATGCGGAGTCGGTAGTTGTCGCGGTTGCGAAAGCCGCGGGCGATGCGCCGGTGGAGCTCGATCAGTCCGTTGACGGCTTCGGTGCCGCCGTTGCTCGCACCGTTGGTGTCGAAGTAGCCGAGGAACGCCTCCCGCCACTGCTTCAGGGTGCGCCCGAGCCGTGCGACCTCAGGGATCGGACAGGTCGGCAGGCTGGTGAGCACGGTCTCGGCGAGACGCCGTCCGGCCGCGTAGGTGTCCTGGTGGAAGCAGGCGCGGACCTGCTGGGCGCGGCGGTAGGCGACCTCGACCTCGACATGTTCCTCGCGGGCGGTGAACGCGGTGCGCAACCGGGCCTGCTGGCGGTCGCTGAGGTGCTCCTGACCGGCGCGGAGGATGTTCCTGACGCGGTAGAGCGGGTCGTCGCGGCGCCCGCGATGACCGGTCGTCTCTTGCTGGACGCGGCGGCGGACGTCATCAACGACCGCAGTGGCGAGCTTCACGACATGGAACGCGTCGAGCACAGCGACGGCGTCCTCGAGCTGGTCGTCGATGGCGTTCCTGTAGCCGTGGAACGGGTCGAGGGTGGCGATCTTGACGCCGGCGCGGAAGGCCTCACCCCGCTCGACGAGCCAGGTCCGGTAGGCCTGTCCGGAGCGGCCGGGCACCAGGTCCAGCAGGCGGGCGTGGACCTGTCCGTGCTGGTCACGAGTCAGCTCGACCATGCCGGTGAGCTCCTTGGAGCCCCGCCCGCCATCCTCGATGGATCTGTCCGCATCAGCAGTCACGGTGTCAACTCCCGGCACGTCGCGCAGCCGTGCGGTGACTTCCCGGACACAGTGCCAGCACCGCATGCCACCGACCATCAGTCCTATCGTCCGCATCCGGGTCTCTCCTTCGCATGCGTGCTTCGTCCCAGCGTGCGGTCGTCCGCTGTCCGGAGGCTGTCCGCTGGCGGGCGAGAAGGACGACGTTCCCGCCGGATGTGTCCGCATGCGCACCAGGAACCACGCGGGGACTGCCGCGCGGGGACTGCCGCGCGACTCGGGGGGTCACGTCGCGACAGAAACAGGACAGGCGGAGGACAGGCGCCCGGTGGAACCTTCCGGCATCGGCAGCATCACCGCGCCGCTCAACATTGAGAGAGAGAATTCCATGTCGCAAGTCACTCGTAAGCCATCGCAGCCCGCAACAGAAGGAATACCTGGAAAGCGTTTCCGGCCATTCCGTCGCACTCGCAAGGTGATTGGTGCCATCGCACTCACCGCGCTAGGAATCACGCTTGCATCCACAGCGGCCAACGCCGTCCTGGAACAGCAGGAGAGGTCGAGCACTGCCCAGTACGGTCACCTGGTGGAGGTTGCGGGAGGCGCACTGAACGTCGTTCGGGCTGGCACCAAAGGCGGACAACCCCTGGTCCTGCTCAGCGGCTATTCCACGGTAGCTCCGGCGCTGGACTTCTCCCCTTTGATCAGGGAACTCGATGCTTACGACGTGATCGTCGTCGAGGGCTTCGGATACGGCTACAGCGACATGAGCGCACGTGAGCGAACCGTGGAGAATATCAGCACTGAGCTGCACGAGGCCCTCTCATCACTCGACATCAAGGAACCATACGTCCTGGCTGGACACTCGCTCGGGGGCTTGTACACACTCGACTATGCCAACCGGTACCCGAGCGAAGTATCCGCCGTTATCGGCATCGACCCCAGCGTGCCCACCGCCCAGTTCGAGAAGGAAGCCGCGGCTAACGGCGGCGGCATCGGCGGCATCAATATCACCGGGATACTGTCCACAATCGGCTTCGTCCGAACCGCGGTCTGGGTCGCGCCCAGCGTGGTGGCCCCGAAAAGCGACGACTACACCCCATCCGAAATAGAGCGCATGCGCCAAATGACAAGCTGGAACTTCGGCAACGCGGCCGTCGCCGACGAAGCCGCTCACATGGCCAGCAACGCCGCGGCACTCCGCGAAGTGACCTACCCGGAGAACCTGCCCGTTCTCCACTTCCTCGCCAGTGACAACGTGGCTTCGACGCCCGACTGGCTGGACTCGCACAAGGACCAGCTCCAGAACGTCAGCCGCCACGAAATCGTCGAGCTCGAGGGTCAACATTATTTGCACTGGACACAGTCAAAGGCCATGGCCGACAAGATCACGCAATTCCTACAGGAGAATGTCCCATCCTAGGGCGCAGTAGCCGCCGCCGGAGCGGCAGCACGACGTAGGCTCACCCATCGTCGAGGTCCTTGAGATCAGAAGAGGTAGAAGTCCTCTGATCCTCGGGGACCTCGACCCATGTCGGGCCTCAGGCCGCGGTCGGCGCGTCACGCCCCACCACAGTCAGCGGCGAAGAGCCGCCATCCCCAGTCACCGCAACACTGTGGTCCCTCTGCGGTCGGCACGCCTCGGCGCTCTACAGTCCGAGCGCGGTGGCGGCGTTGTCTTCCCAGGCGGTGTCGACCCGGATGTAGGTGCAAACGGTGTGCAGGGATCGGTGCCGGGTTTGGTGGGCGATGGCGCGGTCGGAGGCGCCGCGGGCGTGCGCATACGTCACGAACCCGGCCCGGAGGCTGTGGGCGGAGTAGCCGCCGTCCTGGCTGTCGTCGACCAGACCGGCGCGGACGACCGCGGACTGCACGATGGTGTTGACCACGCCGGCGGTGGCTGGCCTGGGAACACCTGCGGCTGGACACCTCGACCGGCCCGTCGGTGTGGTGGCGCGATCACGCCGACCCGCACATGGCCGTGCTGATGAGCAGCAGCGGACCCTTGTCGAAAGAGACCCGAGTCACCGCAAGCGTCCTCGAGCCCCTCCCACACGACGAGCCACCCGAAGGCCTCTTCCCCGACGTGCGCGAGGTCAGGTCATGATCTCCCCACATCTTTCCAGCGTAATCATTTCTATGTTCTAATCAGGCATGGCCACCGCGGACCGACTGCTCTACTCCGCGCTGCATGGCACCGCCTGGCGACGCGCATCGGAATGGGGATCGATCCAGGCCGCGGTCGACGAGCTGCAGGCCATCGCGGGTGGGCGGCGCGACATCCTCGCCGCGGCAGCCGGGACCAGTGCCGGCGCCTGGTCGGTGAACGCCGGCAGCTGCGTCGGCACCGAGCTCCTCACCGCAGGCCTGATCATCTACGCCGGCGCCGACCTGCGCGAGCTCCAGAAGTGGGTTGATCTCAGCCGGGAACGCGCCGGGTACCGGGGACCCATCCACGGATAAAGGAGAGGCGTACCCGATCCCGGTGCTGATCTGGTTCGGGCGCCCGATCGCGCCGTGGCCGAACGCGCTGCAGATTGGGCTACCGGTCGGGGTCGGTTACAGCTTCGCCTCCGAATTGAGCGGCAGGCTGAAGAGGAACGTCTGCTGGCAGCGCACGATCCGCCGCTCGACGTCGATGAACTGGCGGGCCTGCTGCACAGCTGGTACCGGCATGAGGATGGCTGCTGGATGGGGTCGGTCAGCTTCAAACCACCGGCCCACGGCGAAGGGACGAGTCTGTCCGCATTCCTCGAGGCGATTCCGGCCGATCGACTCCGACATCCCTGAAAGGTCGTAGGCGGAACCGACAACTAAGAGTGGTCGGTTGGCACTGATCAGGCGGCGAATCCTCGCTGGCGCCTCCAGCCACCCACGGCGGGGTGCGGCAGCCGCGGGACCACCCGCTACGGACAACGTCGAGAGCCAAGGACACTGTCACCAAGAGCTGAGACCTCCGGGCCACCCGGAGCTGAGACCTCGAGCCTGCCGCACGGTCGACCGTCGTGATCCGACTAACCGGCACGGCAGAACGATGGTCGCCCCATCCCGAACCATCAGATTGGCATGGCCCGCGCCCTCGGCGATGCTCGTCAGTGGCGCCCGAACTCTAGACAGATACTCCCCTGGGGTATGTTTGAACCTATGGCAGTGAGACCGCAGGTGGTAGCGATGGACACGACCGAGCAGAGAGGATCCGATCGAACTCGTCAGCCGAGACCACGGCGCGCACCCGTCGCAGCGGTCGTCGCCGCCTCCCTGCTTACGGGGCTGGCTCTCGCCGTTGTCGCAGTGCTGGCCCCGGTGATCCCACCAAGGACAACCAGCCTCACCGGCGCGATCCTGATCGCGTTCGGGCTCGGCTGGGCGCTGCTTGCCGTGCTGTCGATCCGATTCACCGACCAGCCACAGCGGTGGGCAGCCGCACCGGCGGCGTTCATGGTCCTCGCCGCGTCGGTGGCGTTCAGCGAATCCGCCACAGCCCACACCATCTTCAGCTGGGTCTGGCCCCCGCTGCTGGCCGGAATCGTCGCCTGGATGCTGCTCTCGATACGCCGACAGCTGCCAAGCCGGCTGGGTCGTTGGCTGCTCTACCCGGTGATCGCTGCACTAGGGCTCGCTGCAATCGGCGGCGGCTACGCAACCGTCAGCACCACACTCCACGCACGCGCCCAGACGATGCCCGGCGCGCTGGTGAACATCGATGACCACCGCCTCCATCTGCAGTGCACCGGCTCCGGAACCCCCACCGTCGTCCTGGAACCGGGTCTCGGCGGAGCCTCATCCGACATGCACTGGATCACCTCGGCCATCGCCAACGACACCCGCGTGTGCGTCTACGACCGCGCCGGCCGCGGCTGGAGTGACAACGCCAACGGCCCCCAAGACGCCGCCCGCATCGCCGCGGACCTGCACACCCTGCTCGACCGTGCCCAGTCCCTGGACCGTACGTGTTGGCCGGGCACTCCTTCGGCGGCCTGTACACCCTCAGCTTCGCCGCCCAATTCCCCGATCAGGTCGCCGGCATGGTGCTCCTAGACTCCACCGCACCACGATCCGCGCCAGCCGACGCCTCCCAAAGCCGCACCGGCAGCGTTGTCGGCCGGATCGCCACCCTGATGCCCAGCATCGGCCGGCTCGGGGCCGGACGCGACTTCGGAAGCTTCCTCCAAGAGTTCTTTGAGGGATCCGCATCGGTGCAGCAAGCGGCCGCACTGACCGATCTCCACGGCAAGCCGCTCATCGTCGTCACCGCAGACACCGGAAACGACGCGGCCTGGCAGTCGGCACAACAGCACCTGACCACCCTGTCGACCAACAGTCTGCAACGCATAGCCCACGCCACACACCAATCACTCGCCGACGACCAAGCCGCCTCCGCACCCGCCTCCCAGGCCATCCTTGACGTCGTCACCTCCCTGCGCACGTCCCAGCCCCTCCCCTCCCGCTGAGACCCCCAGCGGCACCTCGCCCATGGAAAGGCACGTGCGCAAGCCCGTCCCGCAAGTCGTCCGTCACCGGCCGTCCGCATGCTCTCGCGGAGCACGCCAAACTGCGGCGAGTCGTTCATGCCCGTATGACCCGCCCGGTGTGATGCCCGTAGAAGGGTGGCTGACTGCTACACCAGTGCGAGCGGCAGACATCGCCAGTTCTTCGGTCTTACGCATGTGCTGATGGAGCCTGGTCTAGCATTCCGCGCGTGCCGTTCGTCCAAGCTCACGACGACGAGGAGCTACTCGACGAAGTCCGCCGTGTCATTGCGCAGGTGCCCAGCGGGCCGGTAACACCGGCGCACTTCGAGCAGATGTCGTCGATGACTCCCACCATGACGCTGCTCCGGCGGTTCGGTCCGTGGAGTGGGTCCTCGCCCGCGCAGGCCACGCAGACCGCTATGGCGGCCGGACTGTGTCGGCAAAGATGCGGTCGAACCGGTCACGCACCCTTTCGGACGCCGAGATCATCGCCGAGCTGCAGCGGGTCGCCGCAGCAGCCGGCACCACGACGCTCGTTCTGGATGACGTCCGCATGCACTCCGAGATCCTCGGGTCGAAGGTGCTGCTCACACGCTTCGGCTCATTCCCGGCCGCACTGGCCGCTGCAGGACTCCACACTCCCCATGCCAACCGGTGGACCGAGGAGGACCATCTCGAGAACTTGCGTCGGGTCTGGGCCCACTATGGCCGAGCGCCGAGCGCGACGGAGATCGGCCTGCCGCCATCTCGGATCAGTGCGGACAGCTACAAACGCCGGTACGGGTCGTGGGAGGCGGCCAAGCGGATAGTCGGGCATTACGGCCCCAATGCTCCGGAGGCGACTCAGACAAGTCTCCCGTAGCCGACGAGATCGCCCAGCACACCCCCACGGCATCGGATGTTCTGTCGAGCTCAGCCGCTGCACGTTGGTAACGGGGCTCTACGAACTTGAGCGGGGTGTGCCCGTTCATGCTGCTGATCTCTGCGGTCGGGTGACCGCAATATGGCTGAGGATACGACGCTGGTAGTTGATCATGTTCCGGTAGCCGCAGCCGACCCGTTTCACCTGTTTGATGATGCGGTTGAATCCTTCGGTGCGGGCATTGGACAGGCCGTGGGTCAGCGCCACCAGGACGGCCGGCCACCAGGTCTCGATCGTCCGGGCGAGCCGGGTCGCCTCCGGGAGCTGGGCGTCGATCGCGGCGTCGTAGAAGTCGGCCAGCCGCCACCGGATCTTCGACGGCTCTGATTCGGCGAGCAGCATCCGCAGGCGTTCCTTGACGGCCCAGGCGGCGCCGATCTCGCCGGTCGGGTCGCGGCGCTGCAGCGTCGCGTTCAGCCGTCGCCACTGCTTGGCGGACAGGTGGTCCGCCCCGGTGAGCAGCAGCCGGCGGTTGACCCACACCGGGTCCCCGGCGGTGCCGCGGCGGCCGAGCAGCTCGCGGGTGACCCGTTGCCGGACCTCGGTGACCATCTGGTTGGCCAGGGCGACCAGATGCCACTTGTCGACCGCGATCCGCACGCTCGGGCAGCGCGGCCCGGATGCCGGACGCATACGGCGCGGACGGGTCGATCACCACGATCTCGATCGGCGTCCCGGAACGCGTCGGTCTGCTCGCCGAGCCAGTCCCTCACGCAGCCGCCGGTGCGGCCAGGAGCCAACCCCAGCAGCGATCCCGGCCCGTCGCGGAGCAGTCGACGAAGGAGGTCAGCCACGGATCGGACCGTCGCCAGATGATCCCGTCGAGCATCCAGCGGACCGACCGGAACCGGGTCTCATCGATCCCCAGCCTGCTCGTCGGCGTCCGGCTCCGGCAGCCACCGCGCCGCGGCGGCGACCAGCGCCTTGTGCGCGGTCGGCCACGACACGCCGTACTCCCGCGCGACCTCCGACGACCGCCCGGTTGCTGCCGGCGGCGATCGCGTCGGCGCAACCTGCTCCCGGAGCCGCTCAGTCACCCGGCCACGCGGCCGGATCGCCTCGCTGGTCTGCGTGAACGACCGCCGCGGGCACAACACCTCGACGCAGACCAGCCGGCGTTTCCGCCACCACAGCTCCACCCGCTGGCCCCACGCCGGCAGGTCCTTGACCCGCCGCAACGGCCGGTCCTTGACCCGGCCGGTGATCACCCCGCACGCCGGGCACGGCGCCTCCCGCGACCGCATCTCGATGACGATCTCAACCTGCCCAGGACCGGTCCGGTCGACGCTAGTACGTCGAACTCGTCCTCGATCCCGAACAGCACTGCCGTAGCCTCAGGCATGCTCGTGGCCTCGCTGCTGGACGTTGTGAGAGACCAACAGCATGTCGGGGCCACGAGCCCACAACTCAGTCAGCGCCCCGCTCAAGTTCGAAGAGCCGGTAACGGTGAGGTCTCGACAGTCGCTACTGGCACATGATGGTCACGGTAGAAGTTGAATTCGTCCCTCAACCGAAGGGACGAGCTATGCCCCAATTTCGTAGCCTCGCCGTTGTCGTAAGCGTCGTGATCTGCGCTGCTGGCTGCTTCTCAACGCCAACCAGCACCGTCGAACCTGGCGACGGACCTGCGAGCAGCGCGACCCCAACCAATGAGCCAAGCAGCGCAACCTCGGCACCGCCCACAGAGTCGGAGCCCGAGCCAGAACCGGAGCCTCCCGTGGAGGAGGAGGGGCCCCCAGAAGGCTCTGAACGCGGCTCCCCCGACTCGGCGAAGTTCGGCCAAAAAATCGTCTACGTCGACGGATTCGAGGTGGAGGTCACGAAGATCACGAATGGCAAGCTGACCGATTCGGAAGCCGAGTACGAGTCAAACGCCAAGCCGGGCGACGGCTACACGATCTTTACCGTGCGGGCGCGTAACGGTACCAAGGACGTGGTCGAGCTGTACGAGTCAATGACCCTTTACTACGGTGCCGACGGGACCGAGGCCGAGACCATCTACCTCGATAAGGCGGAGGGTGATCTACAGGGCAAGCTGCTGCCGGGCAAGGCGCGCACGGGCAAGGAGGTGTTTCTGATTCCCGCCAAGGAGCGGGGTGATGTGACGCTAGAGGTGACGGTCAGCTCCGATCATGAGTCGGCTGTCTTCACCGGAAACATCAAGTAGCTTGCTGAGACGGTGGTACCTCCAGGTGGAGGGGAACTGGTCAACTACACTCTTGACCGCCTCGAACCAGTGTTCGATAATCGATCGTGAGTCGCTGGTTCCGCGACGACCCCCAGCCGGTCTACGCACCGCAGGCCCCACGTGTCCGCCACGTTTGGGTTGAGCATCCCGGCGGCCACGGATCGCCGGCGCCCGGTCTGGTCATCGCGTGGCGAATCGGCGCCAGCCGTCGAGCCTGGCTGTGGGCTGGTCCGCGCAGGTTGCCGTGGTGTGGACACTCGACCGGCTCAGTGTCGAGTGGGTCAGTGCCGAGAAGCTCCGGCCCGTACGAGAGGCAGGCGATATCGGCTAGGCGTCGCGGGCCAAATCACTCAAGGTCTTCGAAGAATTCCATATGGTGCGCAGCGTCGTTGAGCATCGCGGCGACCCGTCGCGCCTGCTCGGCCGTCGGGTGGACGGCGCCCTCGGTGAAGATGCGAATGTACGGCTCGCCTGTCGACAGGTTGGACTCCTCGTCAGGATCGACCTCTTCGTCTACCCAGATGTCCACGGAGACCGTGCCGCCAGGCGGTGGTCACGCTGCCTATTGCCAGCTCGTGCGTGCGGCTGACCCGGCTCCCGGTCGTCGGTGGTCACGCTGTAGCCGTGGTTGGCCGGTGCCGTGCACAGACTGGGCACGGGTTGCTGGTGAGCGTCTGCTGCCACTCAAGCGCGTCGATGGCCATCGGGACTCCTGATCTGAGGCCAGTGATGCGAACTGCTCCAGCATGACTTTGACGCGCTCCAGCTCGGTGATCGCCATCTTGATCGCCCCGAGGCTGCCGCCGATGGCCTGGTATGCGTCCACGCGCACCTAGTGGTGATCCTGATCGACCTCCAGAAACACGACGACTGTCCCGAGGTCGTGTTCTATCTGGGCTCCCTACTTGGCGCCCACAGCCGCTTCGTCGTCCTCGCGGTAGATCGTGTTCGGTCCGCCGTCGGCGGGCTGGACGCTGAACTCACGCACCCAGAGCGGCGCCGGGTCGTCGTCGTGGTTGGCTGGGGCGGTTGGTGTGGTGATCATGGTTCTCCATTCTGGTTGTCGATTGATTCTTGATCTTGGTTAGTCCCTGAGAAGTCCCTAGGACGTCGAGCATTGACGGGTAGCGACCGTCAACGACCAGCAGCAAAACCGCTAGTCGGAGGTGCTTTGCTCTCAGGATCACGCCTTGTCAGGCTACGTGGTCGCACT
>CAWHMS010000003.1:0-879900 GCA_963830495.1 uncultured Actinomycetota bacterium
TATGTACCTGCTTCGACTACATACGTATTGCTTACAACTGCTTCTCCTCCGGCCACAAGTTCTGCCGTGAGGTCTGCCCGGTGACCCAGGTGACCCGCAACGAGTCGTGGACCCCCACCGCCTTCCACGCCAACGTCGTGGCGATGGACAGGGGCGAGATGACGATCGAGGACATTGCCTCCGACTACGTCAACTGCACCCAGTGCGGCGCCTGTGAGCTGCGCTGCCCGAACACGCTGTTCACCGGCGACTTCTACCGCTTCCGGACGCGCACCGTCGACGTGGTCAAGGCGGTGCGCGCGTTCGCCGTCGAGAGCGGAGTGCACCAGCCGGCGTGGCAGTCGTGGAACGAGCGCACCGACGAGCGCACCCACGAGCCGGTGCTGGGCGAGACCCCGGTCAGCCAGGAGCACGTGCGGGACTGGTCCGACGGGCTCGACCTGCCGATCGGCGGCGAGACCGTGCTGTTCGTCGACTGCGAGGCGGCGTTCTACCGCACCTCTGTCCCGCGCGCGGTCGCCCAGATCCTGCAGCTGGCGGGCTACGAGTTCGGGCTGATGGGCGAGCAGTGGTGCTGCGGTGGCCCTGCGGCGGAGATGGGGTACGTCGACCAGGCGAAGCGCTTCGCCCAGCACAACCTCGACAACTGGCGCTCCACGGGCACCAAGCGGGTGCTCGTGCTCGACCCGCACGACTACATCTCCTTCACCGAGGACTACCCGAAGTACTTCGGCGCCGACTTCGACATCGAGGTCGTCCTCGTCGTGGAGCTGTTCGCCGAGCTGATCCGGAAGGAAGGCTGACCCCCTCGGTGCCCGTCGAGCGCACGATCACCTACCACGACCCCTGTCGGCTCAACAAGCGCAAGGGCATCTGGAAGGAACCGCGCGAGATCCTGCGCTCGATCCCCGGCCTGGACTTCAAGGACGTCGACCGGGTGACGCAGTGGTCCTACTGCTCCGGCGGCGGGGGCGGCCTGCCGGTCGAGAAGCCCGAGCTGACCGCGGCGATCTCGGCCAGCCGGCTCGAGAAGGCGTCGGCCCTCGAGGTCGACACGCTGGTCAGCGCGTGCCCCTGGTCGGAGCGGCCACTCGGCGAGGCGGGCGAGGCGGCGAGCATCGACGTGGTCGACATCCACGAGCTGCTGGCGGAGTCCCTGGGGATCACCGTCGGTGGGTCCCGCGGCGGTCGAGGGTTCCGCGCGCAGGGAGCCCGTCATGACCATCGCGGTCGAGCGGCTCGACGAGGTCGTGACCGCCCTGCGCACCGTGCTGCGTGACGAGCAGATCCTCACCTCGAAGCCCGACCGCTACAACCGGGCGCGGGTCCCGGCGCCGTTCCCGGTGCATCGCTGGTCCGAGCGACTGCCCGATCTCGCGGTGCTGCCCACCAGCACCGACGAGGTGGCCGGGGTGGTCCGGATCGCCAACGACCTGCGCGTGCCCGTCGTACCGCGCGACGGCGGCACCGGTCTCACCGACGGCGCCGTCCCCTGCGTGGCGGCATCGTCGTCGACGTCAAGCGGATGAACGCGATCAAGGAGCTCGACCTCGCCAACCGGACCGTCACGGTCGGGACCGGCATCAACATGCTCAAGCTCAACGAGCAGCTCGCCGTGCACGGGTTGTTCTACCCCGACAACCCGGCGTCGTACCCGTGCTCGCTGGTCGGCGGTCGCATCGGCACCAGCGGGTGGTCGCTGATCGGCTCGCGCTACGGGCACACCCGCGACCTGGTGCTCAGCTTCGACCACGTGCTCCCGACCGGGGAGGTGATGCACGTCGGCGACGGCATCGGGCACAAGGTCAGCAAGTCCTCGAGCGGCTACCAGCTCAAGCACCTGTTCATGGGCCACCAGGGCACGCTCGGCATCGCCACCGAGGCCACCCTCAAGCTCTTCCCCAAGCCGGAGGCCGAGCTCTCGCCGTTCTGGGCGTTCGACAACTACGACGACGCCTACGCCTGCGTCGGCGCGCTGGCCCGCGCCGGGGTCGCGACGTTCGCGGGGGCGGTGCTCTTCGACGAGTGGAAGGTCGCCTACCTCCGCCGCGACGACGAGGCCTACATCCCGCAGCCGGGTGACGTGCGGGCGCTGGTGTGCGCGGTGATGTACGGCTACGAGGACGAGGTCAGGCCCGCCGGCAGGCGGCTGTTCCGGATCGCGAAGGAGCACGGCGCCCGCTACCTCGGCGACGAGATCTCCGAGGGCGACTGGGCGGCGCGGCACGACCGCTACGCCACTCCGCTGCACGGTCGCACCAAGGCCGGTCAGGTGGTGCCGATGAGCTGGCACTGCGAGGACGCCGCCATCAACTACACCGACCTCCCGTCGGTCACGAAGGCCTGGCACGAGATCGTCGCGGACCTGCGCCGTCGTACCGACGTGTTCGACGACTGGGGGATGTTCGCCTACACCTCGGGCAGCACCGGGGTGGACTACCTCACCGAGATCGACGTCGGCATCTGGGAGCAGCAGCTCGACGACCGCTCGTGGGAGATGTGGGTCAAGGCCAAGCGTGACATCGCTGCCGTCGCGCTGGCGCACCACGGCTCGATCAGCGCGTGCCACGGCTCGTGTCGGGAGGGCGAGGTCGACCTGGTGCCCGACGAGCTCGGCCGCGGTTTCGACGTGATGCTCGACATCAAGCGCACGCTCGACCCGAACAACATCATGAACCCCGGGAAGTACCTCCTCGACCGGGCCTACGAGACGGGAGCCCGACCATGAGCGACGACGCCGCGGACACGCCGATCGGCTTCCGCTACGACGAGCAGTACACGCCGCCCGCGCCCGAACGCGTCTCGGACGTCGCCATCACCACCCATCCGCACCTCTTCGAGGTCGACCCCCGGTTGATGGAGCGGTGGGTGCTGCAGCAGGAGTTCCCCAACTGGGACAGCCTGAGGATCATGGACAGCCGGGGCGACCACCTGGAGTGGATTCACCGGCACTTTGCCTCCAAGGTCATGGCGGGCTCCGAACTGCTGGCCGAGGTCGAGGCCGAGGACGGTGGAGCGTGACGGCGGTGTCCCGGAGAACGAACCCTGAACCGACCGAGTTTCTCGAGAAGGAGTCAACATGAGATTCAGCTACGCGATGCTGGCGGACTACCCGCTGGTCGAGTCCCTGTCCTCGATCAAGAAGGCAGACGAGCTCGGCTTCTACGCCGTGTACGCCGCGGACGAGACCTGGCACAAGGACCTCTGGCTCCTGTTCGCCGCGGCGGCCGCGCAGACCAGCCAGATCCGGATGGGGCCGAGCATGTCGGGCGTCGTGCTGCGCGAGCCGACCCTGATCGCGCAGGCAGCCGCCACGCTGGACGAGCTGACCGACGGGCGGGCGGAGGTCGCGGTGTCGAGCGGCAACTTCGGCCTGCTCGCGGAGTACAACATCGACTGGGCCAAGACGAAGCCGCTCTCGCGGGTCAAGGAAGCGGTCTACGTGGTCCGGACCCTGCTCGACGAGGGCGCCATCACCCACGACGGCGAGTTCTTCAAGTACAGCGGCCTGTTCACGTTCGCCCGGCCGGTGCAGGAGCGGCTGCCGGTCAAGATGGGCGCGATGCGCGGACCGAAGTCGTTCGAAGTGGCCGCGGAGTTCTCCGACGGTTGCCACCATGCGCTCAGCTACACCCGCGAGGCCTACGACTACATGATCAAGCACTGCACGATCGGCGCCGAGCGCGCCGGCAAGAACGTGCAAGATCTCGATCTCGGCGCCTGGATCGTCTTCTCGGTCGCCGAGGACGGTGCCTTGGCCAAGGACGCGGCGCGCAGCATGGTCGGCCTTTACGCCTCCGCGATGCCGCACGAGCAGCTCAAGCGCAACGGTGTCGACCCCGAGGAGGTGGCGCCGATCGTCGAGGCCATCGGGGCCGGCGACATGGCCAAAGGCATCGAGCTGACCACCCCCGACCTCGCGGAGCGCCTGTCTGTCGCGGGCACCCCGGAGGAGTGCGTCGAGAAGATGCAGAACGAGATCGCCGCCGCCGGCGTCAACCACCTGATCCTCGCCATCACAGACAAGGCGCTGGTGAAGGCTCTGATGGGACGCGAGATCGAGGGAGTTCCCGACGTCAACACCCAGCTGCAGCTCGTCCACGACCGGGTCATGCCTGCCTTTGCCTGACCCGGTCGAGGCCCCTTGACGTCAGTCGTTGTCTGGCCACCCCAGACCGTCAGGATTCGTCCGACGGCGCCAGCCTCGACCAGCCCGCGCCTCCCCGGACGAATCCTGAGCAACGCCGCTCGGCTCGGGAATGCTGTTGGTCACCCCGTGATGCTAGGGGCGGAGACCGCGCGGCCGCATTCAGTCGAGCTGACGAGACTGTCAGAACCGCCAGCCCGTGCTGAGGTGGTTGGTCTCGTCCTTGATGCCGATGGCGTACGCGCGGCTCGGCTCGATCCGAAAGACGGCGTACGGGGGCGGTCCCGCTGTCGGGGCTCCGAACGGAGCGTCAAAGGTGTCACCCACCACGGTGACTGGCCACCCGTACCTCTTGCGGTAAGCGACCGCCACGCGTTCCAGCGCATCGGTGTCGTGGACGCGACGGCCGGTGCCCTCCAGAACCAGATCGAACTCCTCAGTGTGTGCCCCGACCGCACACCGCGGGTCGTGGTCGAGGTTCTTGGCCTTCTGCGCAGTCGGACTCGACGTGGTGTGCAGAGCGCCGTCGGCCACGACCGCAAACACCGGCCGGATACGCGGTTGGCCAGTGCCAGCAACGGTGACGAACCAAAACCCCTCGGCACGAGCTAGCTGATCCAAAGCATCCGCCCACGGCAGAGCGGCCAAACGATCGCCCCGATCTTTGGCGTCGGCCAAGGTGGACGGCTCGTTGGCGATCGGCTTGCCGGGCTGAGGCTCGTGCATGCTGCCCATCTCCAATCCCGAATCACCGTGCGCCGCCTAGGTCGTTGACTGTACTGAGCACGGTCCGCACGGCGTGGAGGAGTCGGCGCGGAGCTCCCGCGAGCGAAGCTGACGGGCATGAGCGCTCAGCCGTGGCCTGCCCCGGGGTCGGCCAGTACGTCGCGCCAGGAGTGACGTGGGGCGTACCCAAGGACGTCGCGTGCCTTGTCGATGGCGTAGAAGGTCTCGTCGCGGCCCATCTCCCGGCGCACCTCTACCCCCTCGTAGAAGCGGTCCTGAATCTCCTGCGTCGTCGCAGCTACGGACATGTCGGCGTTGGCGACGTTGAAGACCTCGTAGCCCAGCCCGTCGGTCCCGAGGCAGCACTGCACCATCTGGCCAAGGTCCCGGACGTCGATGTAGGCGAACAGGTTGCGGCGCCGCAGCGACGGGTCGTCGAGGAAGGCAGGGAACATCTCGGCGTACTCGTGCGGCTCGACGACATTGTTGATCCGCAGCCCATACACGTCCGCCCCGGTGCGGGCGTGGAACGAGCGGGCCGTCACCTCGCCAGCGACCTTCGACATCGCGTAGGCGTCCTCGGGGACGGTCGGGTGGTCCTCGTCGACCGGCACGTAGAGCGGGCGCCGCTCGCCCTGGGCGAAGCAGACGCCGTAGGTCGTCTCCGACGAGGCGAAGACGATCTTGCGCACCCCCAGCCGGGTCGCGGCTTCGAGCACGTTGTAGGTGCTGAGCACGTTCGTCGCGTACGTCGCCGCATCCGAGGTGAGCAGGATCGCCGGGACGGCGGCGAAGTGGACGACGGCGTCGTAGCCGGGCTTCTCGGCCAGGTCCAGCTCGTCGAAGGTCGCCACCCCAGCAAGCGCCGAGTAGGTCTCACCGGCATCGGTGAGATCGACTCGAAGATCCGCGACCGCTGGGTGCTCCAGCGGGACGAGGTCGGCGTTCGTGACGTGATGGCCCTGCTCGGCGAGGTACGGCGCCACGTGCCTGCCGGCCTTGCCGCTGCCCCCGGTGAAGAAGATGCGCATGACCCTCCCCTACCCGTGAGGGTCTTGGTCCAGTCCCGGCCGGTTCGATACCCGACACCTGCCCCCAACTCTTAGAGGACTTTACCGCTCACGAGCGGTACATCCCGGCCGTGCAAGCCGGCGGCCGGTTCCCGGGCTGGGTCTTCGCCTGCGTCCGAAGAGCCGGCCCGGGCCTAGGATCTCGGGATGGATGAACAAGCAGCGTTGCGGGCGAGCTGGACAGCGGGACTCGCCACCCTGGTCATCGGCTCGGCACTGCTGGTCGATCCCCATCGCGTGGGTCCGTTGACCGGCATCGACGACCCGGGCACAGCGCGGACGATCGGCTTGGTCGACCTGGCGCTGGCGCCGGGCCTGCTGGTCGGCGCGCCCCGGTGGCCGTGGCTGGCGGCGCGGGCTGTGGCCAATCTGGGGACCGCCGCCGTCGTCGGTCGCGGCAGCCGGGCCGGTCGGGTGGCGGCCGCCGGTCTGGTCGCGGTGACGCTGGTCGACGCCCGGGCCGCCCGGACCCTGCACGCACTCAGTCACTGACCGAAACGGCGTGAGGGCCCCCCGACCATGGACGCGCTCAGGGTCGGGCCTTTCATGTCGTGCCCGTGAGCGCCGGGCGGGCTCACGGCCGCCTTACGGAAGTAGTGAGTCGCGCAGGGCGACCAGCGCGTCTCGCAGGTCGGAGTCATCGAGCACCCGAATCGCGTTGTTCAGCTGGTCGATAGCCGAGGCCGTCTCGCCCTTGGCGGCCAGTCGCTCAGCGTTCGCGAGGTGCCTGCCGACCTTGGCCTCGGTCCGCTCGTCCAGCGAGCCCGCGCGAACCGCCTGGTCGAAGTACGACCCTGCGACGTTGAAGCTCGGCGCCCAGGCGATCTCGGTCTGGTGCTGCGCATTGAACTCGTCGACCTGGTACTCCTTCGCCGCACCGAGCTCGTTCTCGGACAACATGTCGCTCTCGAGCAGCGCGAACGTGTCGAAACCGCGGGCGATCTCGGTGCCGTAGACGTTGCCGTTGTACCAGTAGCTCGTCCACAGGCCGCCCAGGTTCAGGCCGTTCGGATTGGCCTCAGTGGTGATCGGACCGCGGTCGAAGTAGCCGATCTCGACCGGGTTCGCCGCGTCGGTGAAGTCAACCAGAGACAGACCGCCCTGGTACCACGCCTGCACAAGGATGTCTCGGCCCGGCACCGGCACCAGTGAGGAGTTGTGCGCTACACAGTTCTCCTGCGAGGTCTGCACCGCAGGCATCTTGAAGTAACTGGCGAACTCCATCTGGCCGGCGCTGATCTCGTAGAAGGAGTCGGCGCCCCACTCGAGTTGGTCGGTGGCGCGGCAGCGGGGACTGGTTCCGCCGCCCCACTCGTCGGTGAACATCACCGTTGTGCCGTCGTTGTTCAGCGTGGCGGAGTGCCAGTAGGAGTAGTTCGGGTCGCTGACGGCATCGAGCCGCACCGGATTCACGGGGTCGGTGATGTCGAGCACCACGCCGTTGCCCTGGCACGCTCCGGCTGCGATGCCGAACTCGGGGTAAGCCGTGATGTCGTGGCAGGTGTTGGTGTTGGGCAGCGGGCTGTACGGCGTACCGGACGGGTGCAGCTGATCGGGCTGCGGGGTCTGACCTTGCTGCACGGGCAGCGTGTTCTGCAAACCGTTGAAGGCACCTGTCACCGGGTCGGTGAAGATGCGCGGCTGGCTGACGATCGCCGCAGTCTCGGGAGCGTCAAGCGGGACCTTGATCACGTCGATCCGCCACTGAGTCGGGTTCCCGGTCGTGACCGGATCCTTGGTCAGCGCGGCGTTCTCACATCCAGCCAGCTCCTCCGCAGGCCGGACCGAGGACGTGCCGGAGTTGTAGATGTAGATGTTGTCCGGGTCGTTCGGATCCGTGACGACGGTGTGCGTGTGCGACCCGCGACATGTCTGCACGCCAGGCAACTGCACCGGGTTGTCGATGTCGCTGATGTCGAAGATCCGGACGCCGCGGAACCTCTCGGCACTGACGGGGGTGTTCGGTGGGAAGCCCTGCGTGCCGCAGTCGATCCGGCCGCGGGTCTCCTCCACCGAGATGAAGAGCAGGTCGCCATACACCGACGGGTCGCCCTGGCCGCCGGGACACACGTAACTGCTGCTCAGCGTCGGGTCGTCGGGGTCAGAGATGTCGTAGACCTGGAAACCGTTGAAGTTGCCGACGATCGCGTGGTCACCGGTGAAGGCCAGGTCGGAGTTGGCGAAGGCGATGCCGCTGAACCCGGTCGGAGGTGCGTCAAACGGCGCTACCCTCGGGTCGTTGTCGATGTTGTCGACGTTGCTGGACGCCTCTGTCCACGGGAAGTAGCCGGGGGCCAGCCCGACCCGCGGATCGTCAGGATCCGGCAGGTCCGCCAGTGCCGACGCCGGCGCCAGGGTCGCAACCAAGAAGGCGGCACATGCGCTGGCGATAGTGCGGCGACGGGAGCGTCCAAAGAGCCTGCCACGCTTGCCGTCCATTGCCACGACCTCCCAAAGCGTGTCGGTTCGATCGCCCAAGACGGTCGCAGGTGATGCCCCGCGGCGGCCGACAAGGACCTACTGTGAGGCACACTAGTGTCACTCGTGGTGACGCGCCAGAGGACATGACGGGCCTCGTCCGGGAAGTTGATGCAAGGACCTCATCTGATGCTGACCTACCCGCGGAAGCTTGCTGCTCCGACTCTTGCGCTGGCTCTCCTTGCCCTTGTCTCGGCGTGCACATCCGACAGTGGGGACGCATCAGAGGACTCGGCACGTGTCGTCCAGCTCGGCGGGCCCGGCGAGACCAACCGGGAGCTGACCGAGGAGGAGGTCGAGGCGCTCAAGGAGCCCACGTACACCGACGCCGACGTCGCTTTCGTGCAGAACATGATCCCGCACCACGAGCAGGCGCTGGTGATGATAGACCTGCTCGACACCCGCACCGACAGCGCCGACCTGCCGAAGCTGGCCGGGCGGATGGCGATCTCGCAGCAAGACGAGATCGCCCAGCTCGAGCGCTGGTTGACCGAGCGGGGTGAGGCGCCACTCGGGGGTCACCACGGACACGGCAGCGGGCACCACATGCTGATGCCGGGCATGCTCACTGATGCCGAGCTCGCTCAGTTGCGCGCGGCGCGCGGAGGACGGTTCGACCGGCTGTTCCTGCAGTACATGATCCGCCACCACGAGGGCGCGATCATCATGGTGCAGGACCTGCTGAACGATGGCGCCGGCGGGCAGGAGCCGGCGATCTTCCAGCTTTCCCAACACATCGCGTCTGACCAGGCGATCGAGATCTCCCGGATGAAGCACTTGCTCGTCGAGAGGTGACAAGTGTCCGAGTGATCGCCAGCGAGCACCACCGGTCCACCAAGCCCTCGCGGCACGCTATTTCGGGCTCTGCGTCTCACCAGCCTGGCGCAGCATGCCTGCGAGCGTCTGCAGCAGGGTCCATGCAATGGTCGGGTTGCGCTGCACGAGCGGCTGGAAGTCCCAGAGCGTGATGCCCTGGCATACGAGCTCGCCGTCGGCGGTCACCGTGGCCGAGCGCGCGCGCCCGTCGATCAGTGCGATCTCGCCGAAGTGGTCCCCGGCGCTCAGCGTGCGCCGGAAGGCACCGCCCACGGTCACCGTGGCTTTGCCTGACTCGATGAGGTAGAACGCCGCTGCGTCCGCCCCTTCCTTGGTCACGGTCTCGCCAGGTGCGAAGGTTCGCTCGGTGAAGAGTCGTGCGATGGCGTCGCGGTCGGGCTCGGGGAGGTCCGAGAACAGCGGCACGCGCACGAGTGACTCGGCTAGGACCTCCGGTACCTTCGATGCCACGGGCGTCGCGGCGCCCGCCGACGTCGTCATCGCACGGCACTGCAACAGGTAGAGCTGTCCGCCCGCGAAAGCCCACTCAATGTCACGCTCCGCGCCGTACACCCGTTCGCAGTCCGCGGCCAGGCCGGACAACGCCTGTAGCTGCTCGTCGCTCAGGCACAACGACTCCACCAGTTCGGGTGCGACGTCCTCGTCCACGGTGCCGCCGTCCGGTGCGGAACGGATCGCGAATCTCTTGAGTCCCGCACGACGCTCCAGCACTTCGCCACTGCGGGCCACCCGGTAGGAGTCGGGAATGACCCGGCCAGAGACAACCGCCTCGCCCAGACCCCAGCTCGCTTCGATGATGCGCTCGTCC
Source organism: uncultured Actinomycetota bacterium (assembly GCA_963830495.1). GTDB lineage: Bacteria > Actinomycetota > Actinomycetes > Propionibacteriales > Nocardioidaceae > CAWHMS01. The sequence goes on from CAWHMS010000003.1 coordinate 10,067, forward strand.
GCGCCCGTGATCGGGTTGCGCGTGAACATCACTCCGGCAGTCTCCGGCTGGAGCAGCGACTGCACCACCACGCCAACGCTCGGCCTGGCGAACACACCGAGCCGCTTGCGGTAGGTGATCGCCGAGTCGGAGTTGGCCGACCACCAGACCGTCCGGACCGCCGCCTCCACGTCCCCGGCCGACGGCACGTTCAGGACGGTGATGTGCTGTCCGGCGAAGCTGGCCCCGGCGCTGTCCTCGCCGACGGCGGACGACCGCACTGCCATGGGCGTCGGTAGTGCCTGCACCGCCTCGAGAAGCGCGGTGGTCGCAGCGACCTCGCCGGACGCGATCGAGTCCACCTCGGGTCCGGGCAGCGCGACACCCGGCGGGACCGGCAGCCCGGCCCGCAGCGCGTCTCCCAGTCCCACCGCCTTCGCGCCGTACAGCTCTTCGGTGTCCGCATCGACCAGCGGCACGATGCCGCTCACTCGAGGACCGTCACGGTGCCCTCGTCACCGTCCACCCGCACACGGGTGCCGTCGGCGATCCGCTCGGTGGCGTCGCGGGTGCCGACGACACCGGGGATGCCGTACTCCCGCGAGACGATCGCCGCGTGCGACAGGGCGCCGCCGCTGTCGGTGATGATCGCGCTGAGCAACGGCAGCAGGATGTTGAAGGCCTCGGTGGTGGCCTCGGTGAGCAGTACGTCGCCCTGCTGGATCCGGTCGAAGTCGCTCGGGCCGGCGACACGACGGACGGTCCCCTCCCGTGTGCCGGAGCTGGCGCCCAGGCCGCGGATCACCGTTTCCTCGTGCGCCTCCTCGGACACCGCGAACATCTCACCCATGGCGGTCCCCAGCGCAGCCAGCAGCCGGGCCATCGGCGGCGGGAGGGCCGACGGGTCAGGCATCGGCGGCGTGTCCTCACCCAGGTGCACCGGGGCGTCCTTCGCGGTGTAGGTCTCGTGGTGGGCGCGCCGCTTGGCCAGCTCGTCGCCCGTCGGCGCCGACGCCCCCTTGACCAGCGCGCACATCTCGTCGATGTCCGCGAACACGATGTCCTCGGCGTTGTGGAGACGGCCACTCGCCGCGAGCCGACGGCCCGCTGCGAGTGCGGCACGACGCATCAGCCCGGACGCCCAGATGTCCGAGTAGACACCGCGTTCGTCGCGGACGCTGTAGCCGATGCGCGCCTCCGCAAGGAGACCGTCGTACTCGTCGCGGTGCTCTTCCGGGACGTGGCTGCGGACCTCAGCGATCTCCGCCTCGACGTTCGAGGCCGCTGCTGTCTCGTCGATCGCAGTGCGGATGGCGCGCAGGAGAACGTCAGGCATCTCCAGCGCGTAGTGGTTCGAGATGTCGAACCCGTCCAGCAGTCGGAAGCCGACGAAGTCGAGGTAGTCGTTCAGCGCCTGGCCGGTCGTCGTGGGTTCCCGCCGCAGGCGCTCGAGCAAGGCCCCGGGCTCCTCGTCCGTGTCGAGGGCCTGGCGCGCGGCCGGGTCGGCGCGGTACGCCGCGACCAGCGAAGCATGCTGGGGCGAGGCACCACCGGAGATCAAGGACGCGCCGCGCATCAGACCGAGCAGCTTCACCGTCGGAAGACCCGTCCACTCCCTGGCGTGAACGAGGAAGTCACCCGGGGGAATGACCGCGGTGCCGGTGAAGGCCATGTGCTGCCTGATCATCAAGGCGTGGTGGTCGCGGCAGCGGCGCAGGTAGTCCACCAGCGCCTCGTCGCTCAGCTCATCGGGATCGACCGCCTGGATCTCGTGGTGGGCCTGCACGGAGGCCGGCTTGCGCACCTCCTCCCACTCCCTCGCCTGGTCGCGCCACAGCTTGCCCTCGAACACGTCCGCGGCACGCTGGACACGGCCGGGGAAGGACTCGGGTGGCAACGGCTGCATCTGCCCGTAGCAGAACCCGCTGACGTAGGCGGTCAGCCTGGTCTGGAACGGGGCACCGTAGAACGCCGCCATGTCGCCGTACCCGAGGCTGAACGGCTCCGGATGCATCTCGGCCCAGTAGGCGGTGACCGGGCGGGGAAAGTGCAGCGCGTCGAGGTCCCAAGAACCGGGGCCTGGCGGCTCGAAGGTGGGTCGCTGCTCGGTCAGGGCGTCCATCCAGGTACACCTTCTCGACGTGGGATGACCCTCAGTCTGTCGGTCGCGGGGGCCCCGCACAAGACCGGGGACATCGAGCTCGATCGCATCGAGGAAGAGTCTTCACTGCGGGATCCCGTCGCGGGATGTCGCAAGTGTGCACTTCGACCATCGGAGGCGACGAGGCCCCCATCCACGCCCCGACAATCGGATCGTACGCCGAAACCGCGTCGGCGTAGGCTGCTGGAGTGCGCACGTCACTGCCGCAGCGCGTGGCTCGGGCCGTGGGCGAGAGCCCAGTCTCCGAGCGGGTCGCTGAGGCTCAGGAATGCGTCTACGGCCCGGTGATCGACTGGGCACGGCGCAGCCCGCTTCACACCGACGCCCTTGGCCACTCGGTTCATCCACTTCTGACTGATGTGACGTTGGGCTGCTGGATGAGCGCATCCATACTCGACCTGGCCGGAGGGTCTCAGTCACGTCGCGCCGCAACGCTCCTGGTTGCCGCCGGACTGGCGGCGGCCGGGCCGACGGCCCTCGCAGGCACTGGCGACTGGGCGGAGATGTCTGGCAGCGAGCGCCGGATCGGTGCGGTGCACGCGCTGGGCACCGATGTTGCCGCCCTTCTTCTCCTCGGCTCTCTGATCGCCCGCATGCGCCGCCGATACGCCTCCGGCACCAAGTTCGCCCTGGCGGGGAACGTGGTGGTCGCGGGTGCCGGATTCCTTGGTGGGCACCTGGCGCTGAATCGTGGCACCGCTCGTCGGACCGCTGCCGCCGCCCACAGTTAGCGGTGCGCTGGTCGCCACCAAGTCCTGGTTGTAGCCAACGGGGGATGTCTTGGCGTCGTAGTCATCTTGCTTCCACGCGGAGATCTCCAGCATCGCCGTGAGGCGCTCCTCTGTTTGAGGCACTCGGGTGCATTGAACAACGCAACGTCGGCGCAGTCCAGCGTTGAACCGCCATGAAGTGGCCGAACAGCTGACGTGGCGGAGTAGCTAACCACGCCGAGTCGCGTCGTGCCGCCACCTGGCGGCGCAAGCGGAACGGCCGACAGCCGATCGGCGTGCGTCCCGACGAGGCATCGAAGTGCCTGTTGTTGCGAGGTGGCGGCGTTGCCAGATCGGGCTACCGTGTCACCCATGGCTGAGGCCTGGCTGTCCACTACCCGTTCGTCGTACGACACCGACGCCTCCGGATACGCCGAGAAGGTACGCGGACTGCTCGGTGAAAGCCCCTACCTCCGCGCCAGCCTGGCGTTGTTCGCAGAGTTGGTGCACGCGTCCGGAGGCGGGCAAGTCGCCGACATCGGCTGCGGGCCGGGGTACGTAACCGGTCATCTCCACGACGCCGGACTGGACGCGCTCGGCATCGATCTCTCGCCCGAGATGATCGCCCTCGCGCGACGGGACTATCCAAACCTACGCTTCGAGGTCGGGACGATGACCGACCTGGACTTTGCGGACGACTCGGTCGCCGGCATCGTCGCGTTCTGGTCCGTCATCCATGTTCCCGACCACGCCATGCCCGGCGTGTTCGAGCAGTTCCGTCGAGTGTTGCGGCCACGGGGTTCGCTACTGGTTGGCTTTCACGTCGGTGACGAGACGCGGCACACCTCTGAGGGCTACACGGATCGTCCGATCAATGTTGACAGTTACCTTCGTCGGCCTAGCAAGGTCGCGGGTTGGCTTCGTGACGCGCGGTTCACGATCGAGGCCGAGATGGTCCTCCGGCCTGACGAGGAGGTCCCAGGAGCCATGACTTTTGCGCGCAGCGGCGCCTGACCCGCCCTGGGGTCAGCGTCCTAACCTGCTGAGCTGTGGGGAGCCGCTTGATCCGGCGAGCCGTTCCAGCAAGGCGTCCGCAAACCACTGTCATACCGCGATGAGCTGCGTCGTTCCGCCGCATGCGACGCCCGGAACTGGGCGTCCGCTTCCTTCGCCGTTGGGCACTTGTGGAACTGCCGTGTGCGGCGGACAGTGGGATGGGCTCATTCGATGGCGTAGGCGGTGCGGCATGGATCTCGACGGGTTGGTCTTCCACCCCTGGACTGTGCAAGGACCGCGCAATGTGCCGACCTCGTGGGCGGCTCGGGAAGCCACGTCGTGGACTCGGAGGGCCGGCGTTTCCTGGACTTCAGCTTGCAGCTCGTGTTCACCAACTTGGGGCACCAGCATCCACGCATCGTTGCCGCGGTGAAGGAGCAGGCCGATCGGCTGTGCACGCTTGCCCCTGGCAATGCCTCGGACGTCCGCGGTGAAGCGGCGCGGTTGATCGTCGAGGTGGCCTCGGAGGGCCTGGGCATGTGCTCTTCACCACGGGCGGCTCGGAGGCCATCGAGCACGGGGTCCGGATGGCTCGCCTGCACAACGGGCGACCGAAGGTGCTCGCCGCCTACCGCTCGTACCACGGCTCGACCACGACCTCCATCCACCTCACCGGCAACCCGCGACGCTGGGCTTCGGACACTGGCGCGGCGCGCCCCAGCCGAAGCGCTCGACTCCGTCGCTGCCGTCCTCTTTCGGCCCACCGGCTTCGCGCCCGGTCCCGAAATCGATCCGTTGATGTCCCTGCGTCACTCCGTCGAGGGAGACACTGGTGACGGTCGTCAGCTTCATGATCGCCGTTCCCTCCGTGCGAGGTCGTCGTTCGGTAGAGCGGACTTCGGTGCTGGTCTCAGTCGCCGAGACGGGTGCACTGGATGGACTCAGCCATGCAGGGCGGGCCGATAGATGAGTTCCTGGGTGTTGCCGTCGAGTGTCCGGCTCTCGATCACTTCGAGGTCGAAGTCGGCCGCGCCCTGGAAGATGGGGTCCAGTCCGGTCTGTCCGGTGATCACGGGGAAGAGCGTCACCTGGACGCGGTCGACCAGGCCGGCGGCCATCAGCGCCCGGTTCATCGACAGGCTGCCGTGCGAGCGCAACGGCACCTCGGACTCCTCCTTGAGCCGGGCGACGACATCGACTGCGTCGCCGCTCATGACGGTCGCATCCGGCCAGTCGAGGGGCTCCCCCAACGTGGTCGACACCACGATTGCCGGCAGGTTCCTCATCCGAGTGACCCACGGGTCATGCACCTCGGACTCCGCGGTGCTCGAAGCCACCATTTGCGCGAAACCCCGATAGGTGTTGGCCCCGAACACCATGCGCTGCTGCTGGTCGTACAACGCGAGGCGGTGGTCGAGCAGCTCGGGGCCCTGCTTACCCCAGTAACCGCCCCAGTCGCCGCTGGCGGCGCCGTAGCCGTCGAGGCTGGCGAAGACGTCGAAGGTGTATTTAGCGGTCATGATGCGCTCCTCGAGTGTGTTCGGGCCGCCCCGCGTGGCGACCACTCACTACCGCTACGAACGCCGCCGCTTCGATACGACACCGCGTCCCGCATGTCGTCGAGTTGTTCGCGCGCGGGGTCCGTACCGGCCCGACCACGATCAGACGGTTGGGTCCCACACCGCTGCGACAGCGGCCGGCCCTACCGCAGCATGAGTCGCGTTGCCGCTGGCGAGTCCGGTGTTGGGAGGATGGACGCTCAGAATATGCCGGGTGGACCGTGCAGCACCCGTGGCACGTACTCGACCAGCTGGATCTGGCCGTCGAAGGTGCGGCTGGCCGCCATTTCGAGGGCGACGTCGGGGTAGCCGTCGTAGATCCGTTCCTTGCCGGTGGCGCCGGTGATGACCGGAAACATCACCACCCGGAACCGGTCGACGAGCCCAGCTTCCAGCAACGAGCGGCACAGCATGATGCTGCCGATGGTGCGCATCGACCTGTCGCCGCCTTGCTTCATGTCTCGCACCGCCTCGGCCGCATCGCCAGTGATCAGCGTCGAGTTCTCCCACTCCAGCGGCTCAGGCAGCGTGCTGGAGAAGACGGCCTTCGAGAAGCCGCCCAGCACGTCGGTCCCCGGCTCGCCTTCCTTTGTGAAGCCGTGCATCAGCCGGTAGGTGTTCGCCCCCATCAGGACCAGGTAGTCCCCTTCGGGGTTCTCGCCCAGCCAGGCGAGGTACTCCGGCCCTTCCAGACCCCACCAGCCGGGCCAGCCCTCGGCGGACGCGTACCCATCGAGCGAGGTGATGAAGTCGACGACAAGCTCAGGCATCTGCATTCCTCCCTGTGCACTGACCAGTCTGCCCCGGGTGGCGGCCGAACGCCTGCACGTAGCCAATGGAGCGCCTGTCGGAGCTGGTGGAACTCCGGGTTCATCTGTGGGGGCCGAGCCGTGGCGTCGTGTGTCGCGACCCCTTACGAAACCACCTGCAGCTCACCCGTCTTGTACTGGGCATGCATACCTACTGGTTAAGCGCGTCAGTCCGCCGCGACAGCGGCAGTGTCATGCCGCCGCCTGTCCGCAGTAAGTCCCGGCCACGCCGGTGAGGGCGCGCCCTCCGCCACGGCTGGAGAAGATCTCGGCCGTTGGGTGTCACATCTCGCGGCTGGCAGTCGTCTGGATGTCGTACCGACTCACACGGGAGGACAACATGAGCGGAACGACCCGCATCCCTGCTGCCGAGATCACCGGTTTCAAGGGCATGCTGATCAAGCGGTTCGCGAAGAAGACGCCTGGGCCGGGTGCCGAGCTCGCTCGGTGTCTACTGGCACAACCAGAAGGTGCTGATGGGTATGGCCGGCGTCGGCGGCAAGGTCCGGAAGTGGGACGCCTGCGACGAGCAGCTCAAGTCGTTTGCGCACATGGCGGTTGCCGCTCAGGTCGGCTGCAGCTGGTGCTTGGACTTCAACTACTTCGAGGCCTCCAACAAGAATCTCGACATGGTTAAGGCTCGCGAGATCCCGCGGTGGCGCGAGTCGGGCGCGTTCATGCCGCTCGAGCGTGAGGTGTTGGCGTACGCCGAGGCGATGACCGTGACCGAGCCGGCGGTGACCGATGAGATGGTGGCGTCGCTGCGCGCTCAACTCGGTGAGGCCGCCCTGGTCGAGCTCACGGCGGTCATCGCGTTCGCCAACTTCACGACGCGCCCGAACGTGGCGCTCGGCATCGAGTCGGACGGTTTCGCTGCGGCGTGCGGCCTCAAGCCGCTCGCGCAGCCCACCGCCGTAGGGTCGTGAACGTGACCATGACCGAGGACCCGTTCGTCGCCCACCGCGGGCTACTCTTCACCGTTTCCTACGAGATGCTGGGCTCGGCCACCGACGCCGAGGACGTCGTGCAGGACACCTGGCTGCGGTGGGACGCGATCGGTGGCGACGCGCGCACCGCAGTACGCGACCCGCGCGCGTTCCTGGTGCGGATGGTGACCCGCAAGGCCCTGGACCGGCTGCGCTCGAACGCCCGGCGGCGTGAGGAGTACGTCGGAGAGTGGCTGCCCGAGCCGCTACTCACCGCCCCGGACGTAGCCGACGACGTCGAGCTCGCCGAGAGCGTCTCGATCGCGATGCTCACTGTGCTCGAGACGCTGACGCCCACGGAGCGTGCGGTCTTCGTGCTGCGCGAGGTGTTCGACACGCCCTACGGCGAGATAGCTGAGGTGGTCGGCAAGTCCGCGGGCGCGGTACGGCAGATCGGGCATCGAGCGCGGGAGCACGTCGCGGCGCGGCGGCCCCGGATGGAGGTCAGTCGCGGCGAGCAGCAGGAGGTCGTCGAGCGTTTTTTGGCGGCGGTGACCCAGGGCGACCTGCAGGGGCTGCTTGACGTCCTCGCGCCTGATGTCGTGCTCGTGGCCGACGGTGGCGGGGTCGCCCAGGCTGTCGTCAAACCCGTGATGGGTGCGAAGAGGGTCGCCAACCTGCTGCGACCGTTCAACCGGCTCGCCCCGGAGGCCCGAATCCTGCCGGTGTTGCTGAACGGCGCGGTCGGAGCCCGGATCGTGGGCACGGACGACGGCTACGACACTGCGATCAGCTTCGTGGTCGAAGAGGGCCGGATCAGTCGTATCTACGCCGTCCGCAACCCCGCAAAGCTCGAACGGATCGACGTCGAGACGACGATCAGTCGGTAGGAGCCCGGGCGCCGGTCGTGCACGTGAACGGCAAGACTCCCAGTAGCCGCGAGATCCGCTTGGTCGGGAGCATCGGTCGTGCGTCATACCGCCGCTTGAGCGCGGACTCAGCCGGACGGCATGTCAGGCTTGCACATGACCTCGCTCTGGATCGCCATCATCGGCATCGTCGGAACGCTTTCTGCGTCAGTCGCAACCCAGTGGCTTCAGGCTCGAGCCGCTGACCGCCTCCTTGCCGACGCGCAGGGAGAGGTTCCGGCACGGCGTGCGGGGCTTGCGGACCTCGAGGAGCACGGACCCGATTCGCCACGCTCACCGAGGCGCGCGCCGGTCACGTCGAGGCCGATGGCACGCAGATTCTCGCCAAAGAACCCCGCTGGCAGCTCGTGTCCGAGCGTCGCGGCGAAATGCTCGGCGTCCTCGGTGGCGTACACGTAGACCGCAGCGTCCGGCCCTCCGTGCGAGGAGTCGATCTGCCGGTCGCCCGCGACGCCGGCCGCGTGACTTCGATCGGCCCGGCCACGGGACGCTTGTCGATGCCCGTGTCGTGGAAGTAACCGGGCACGACCTTGTGGACGATCCACACGTCCGTCACCCGGGGGTCAGTGCTCACAGTCCACGCTGACGCCGGTGGGTCACGTGGGCTTGATCGACGTTGCGGTGTCCTGGATCAGCCGCCGTTTGCTCGCGACGGCGGTGGGGGCCCATCGTTGTCCGGCCCAGCTATCGAGCAAGAAGCGCTCCAGCGTGGTCAGGCGCCTGTTTCGCGAGGCCCGGGTTGACCGAGGCGGGGTCAGCGGGTAGCCGCGCGGATCGCGGCGTGTCAGTGCGGCCATGGCGAGGGCATGGCGGGCGACGATGAGCGCAGCGGTGGGACCTAGGGTGCTGGCATGACACGCGAACGTGCTGTGCTCCTCGCCCACCTCGACGCCGAACGCGGGCATGTGCTGGCTGCTGTCGAGGGCCTGAGCGAGCGGGACCTGACACGTACGGCCGCGCCCTCCGGCTGGTCAATCGCGCAACTGCTCAACCACCTCACCTACGACGACGAGATCTTTTGGGCTGGCGCGATCCTAGGCGGCGACGAGGAATGCATCGGATTGATCCAAGACGGTTGGAAGGTTCCGGTTACCTCCGGTGCCGATGCGGTAGCGGAGTATCGCCGCTGGCGGCGGCGCAGCGATGCCGTGCTCGCCGAGGTAGATCTCGACGCGTCTCCTCGCTGGTGGCCCCCGGAAGATGTCTTCCCCTTCCCGCCCTTCGCGGACGCACGCGGCTGCGTGCTCAGGCTGCTGATTGAGACGGCCACCCATGCAGGCCATCTCGACATGGCCCGGGAACGAATCGACGGGCGCCAGCACATGGTGGTCGGGTAGGCCGCTTGCCGGCCGTATTGGACAATAGGGGTGGACAGTCTGTTGCGCATCGAGGATGACCCTAAGACCGAGCCCGCTCGTCGGCAAAGCCGCGCACTGTCTGCGGCATGAGCGCGCGCATCGCGGCAGATCCGGGCGAGCTAGCGGTACCTCCCGATGACCTCCGGGTCCTGTGCGGACCAGCCGTGGTCGGCGATGAGTCCCCAGCAGTCCGGTCTGGAGCCGTCGACGTCGGTCACGCCGTACGCATCCGCGAGCTGGCGCGCGGTAACGACCCGGCCGGCGAATCGCCTGCGATCACGATCGGCGGCCAGCGCAGTCACACCCCGGGCCACGTATGTGGGGGACTCGGAGATTCCGAAGCTGGGCTCTTTGCGGCAGAACTCGCGCCACGTGTCCTCGGTGATACCGAAACCCTCCAACATGCGCTCCGACCGAAGCCAGCCAGGCGTCACACCAACCGCAGCGACAGCGGTGGTGCTCAGGTCGCGGGCGAAGTTGCGCACAAGCCGGTCGACCCCGGCCTTAACGAAGTCGTAGTAGAACCCAACGCCAGGGCGGCCCCCGGAGTTGGCCTCACTGGTCCCATCAGTCATCTCCACCAGCAATCCCTCGCCGGTGTGCAGGATGAGAGGCAGGGCCACCGCCGCGGAGATGATGTGCGTCTCCACCCCCATGCGCAACATCCGCAGCCCACCCTCGAGATCATGCTTCCAGAGCGGTGTCCCCCACTGGGCGTACCGGTCCCCGCCGAAGATGTCGTTCACAAGGACGTCAAGCCGGCCCTGCTCAGAACAAATCCGGTCGACGAGACTCCGCACGGCCTCGACGTCCAGGTGGTCAACGCGAAGTGCCGAGCCTTGACCTCCGGCGGACGCCATGACGTCCCCGGTCTCCTCGATCGTCTCCGGACGGTCCATATCCGAAGGTCCTGACGCTCGACTGGACCGGCCCGTGGCATACACGAACGCCCCGGCACGCGCCAGTTCCACCGCCACGGCGCGCCCTGCCCCGCGGGTCGCCCCGGCTACCAGGGCCACCCGGCCCGAAAGGTCAACCCCCATGACACGCTCCTCCCTCCCGTGGAATCAGCGTGCCATTGGTCCGCTGCCGTCGCTAGGGAAGCCGGCCAGCGCAACGTCCCCTCATCGGGACCGAGCTTTACTCATCGCGGCAGATCCGCGGGTGGGCGTGGTGACCACGCAGCCGTCGCCGTACTCGGCCGTCTCGATGTCGGTGCCGGCGCGGATGCGGAACGGCGCCACCAGGTTGACGATGGGGAACGCCCACGGCGACGGCGGAGGCAGCCGGGCGTACGGCGGCGCACCCTCCAGGTAGTAAAGGTCGTCGATCAGCCCGTCCAGCGGCGGTCGCGGCACCCTGGACACGTACTCCACGCCCACAGTATCGCCGACGCCCCGCCCCGACTACACCCTGCATTGTGAAGAACCGCTTTGGCCGGGCGGCTCCTCGACCTAGGCATCATCCAGCCACGACTACAGGCGCTCTACTCCTGGTCCGCAGCTGAACTTTCGATTCCCGAACTCTCCACCATGGTCCACGACGGTGTGCCCACCTACGGGTGGGACCACAACGACGTGGAGCCATGGAACCCATCGCCACCTACATTGGCTCGCGCCGCACGATCCGTGATCGCTGCGCCCGACGTCAACGGTAGACAGCCAGCGGCAGCCTCATCAGCCCCGAGTCAGGGGACACTCCGGGAGAACGCGGCCACCAGCTGTGCGCGAGTAGCGTCCGGGAGTTGCTGCTCGGGGTCCAGGCCCCGTAGCTCCTCGATCGTCCGCTGGACCTGCTCGAGGTAGCGCGTGCAGCCAAGGCAGCCCCGGATGTGGTTGACGAACTTCAGCTCCGCATGCGGGCTGAGCGCGTCGTCGAGGAACTCGGTGACGAGCTCGATGGTCTCGTTGCAGTCCAGCGGCTCGATGTCCTGGCGGCGCTCCATCAGGCAGCGGCGGACATCCCGCAGCAACCGGCTGGCCACGTCCTCGGCGATGGGGATCCCTGGCGGCTGCGCCCGGCCGACGATCGCCAGCGCAACGGTTGCCGCCACGGTGACCCCGACGATCATCCACGCCGCGACGTGGACGCCCTGCTCGCGGCTCACCAGGCCGAGCACGAAGGCGAAAGGCACGAACACAATCCAGCCGAGCGCACCGACACCGGAGGCGACGCCGGTGCGAATGGACGAGGGCACGGAGTCGTGCAGCAGCTGGGTCGCGCGGATGCTGGCGATCAGGAAGAGCAGGGACAGCGTGATCTGGGCAACGATCGCGACACCCAGGTTGTCGACCGTCAGGGCAATGCCGGCCGCGACCGCGACCACCGTCACGACGGCGAGCGGGCCGATTCGCTCCAGCGCGATCCGCCCGGCTAGCAGGCCTCCCAGGCCGAGCGTCGCCATCAACGCCGCCCAGTACGGCCCATACAGACCCGGCGCGGCGTCGGCGGCCACCAGCCAGAGCGGGCCGAACTCGAAGATCGTCGAGAGCAGGAGGCTGGCGAGCACGGCCAGGAGGATGATCGGCATCAACCGCTTGGTCTGGATCATGGCGCGGTACGTCGTGGCGATATGGGTCCGAAGTGACAGTGTCTCTTGCTCCTTGTGCAACTGTGGTTCGCGGAAACGCAGCAGGGCAAACACCCCGAGGGCCGCGAACGGGACGGTGAGGAAGTAGGTGAGCCGGGTCGAGGTGAGCTCGGCCAGCACGCCTCCGGCCAGGGCGCCGGCGACCAGCGAGGCGCTTTCAACCGCCCGCACCTGACCGATGCGCCGCTCGAACTGCTCGCTCGCACCGATCTCCTCCAGCACGGTGTCGTAGACAATGGCGTCGATCGTGCCGGAGTACATCGCGAAGTAGACCGCGAGCACGAGAGCGCACCCGATGTAGGTCGGCACGTTGTAGCTGAGGCCCCCGATCAAGGAGGTGAGCGCCAGCGCGACAGCGGCGATCACGAGCACACCGCGTCGGCTCCACCGATCGGCGAGGACGCCCGAAGGAATCTCGATGATCGGCACGAGCGCGGCGTAGGCGGCGGCCATGAGGCCGATGGAAGCGGCGTCGAAGCCGATGTCGGTCATGAACAACTTCTCCACCGGAACCCAGAGCATGAACCCCATCAGGGCGACGGCCACGGTCAGCGGGAGGAGCCGTCGAGCCAGCCGCTTGTGAGCATCGAGATCGCGGTCCCGGTCCTCAGCGATCGTAGTGTTCATGCATGTCCAGAGTCAGGAGGACGCTCATCCGTTACACCGGCGGCCAGATATTCCTCGATCGCGGCCCGAACGGCGGCCCTTCCCCGGTGCAGCAGAACCCGCTGGTTGGTGGGCGAGACACTCATCAGCTCCGCCGCCTCCTCGGCCGCGTATCCCTCGATGTCGCGTAGGGTGACCGCCGCGGCCTGGCGCGGCGGTAGCCGCCGCACGGCTTCGGCGACGACTCGTCTCAGCTCGGCCGCATCCGCCGATTCCTCGGGCGTGGGCCACGGAGCCGGGAACTTCCGCCAGTGCCCGGGGAACCACTCCGTCGCCTGCTGGAACAGACTGGCGTCGACAGTCGCGTCTCCCTCGGTGACCGGGTCGCCGACCGGGACCACCCGGCTCTCGCGCAAGGCCCGCCGCTTCGCAGTGTTGGCCACGATCCGGTAGACCCAGTGCCTCAATGACGACCTGCCCTCGAACCCGGCGAGGTTCTCGACCACGGCCAGCCACGCATCCTGCACGACCTCATCGGCCGACGCCGCCGTCCCGACATACGACATCGCGAGCCGCCGCATCCCGCCCGACCAAGCGTCGACGATCTGGGTGAACGCGGCTTCGTCACCGCGACGCAGGCGGTCGAGGACCTCCTTCTCGACCGGGGGACCGTCGGGCGCGGCAGGCACGGCCACGTCGTCACGGAATCGCCGGCCGGCTGGGCCGTTCGATCGTCGTCGCGACCGCGGCCCGCACAGGATCAACCACGCCAGGAGACGTCCGCACGGCGGACCTTCCCCCTGACCCGCCACCCCCCGCGGCAGCTTGCGGGATCCCGTCGACGTCCCAGGCGAGGCTGCATCGCACGACCCGGTCACGGCCCTTCGAGGACGGTTCTGAGCTTCGCTGCAAACTCGACCGGCTTCCCCACAGGCTGCCCGTACTCGCCGCCCATGAAGCCGTTGTGTCCGCCCGGGAACACCGTCGCCTCCTGCCCGAGCGCTTCCGCGACGGCGTACGACGCCCGGCCCGTCATCAGCTGCGCCGACTCCTCGCCCACTCCGATGATGATCCGTGTGCGGGCGGCGTTGATGCCCTCGGCGTAGAGGTGGAACGCGGGGACCGCCTCCATGTCGACCCCCATCAGCGGGTCGTCGCGCGACCCGTCGTCCTCCGCCGGTAGGCCGAACATCGCCGGGTCGGGGGCGGGTTGTGCGAGGTAGTCGTCTGTGAACTCGCCCTCGTGCATCACCAGCCTGATGAACTTCGCCATCCCGTGGCCGAAGCCTTTGGCCAGATAGGTCACGTGTACGTCCCGCATCGCGGCCCGCAACTTCTCCCGGTCCGGGAGGAGGTCTTCCAGTGGTCGCTCGTGCGCGATCAGCGTGCGGGCGTCACCAGGGTGCTTCTCGACGAGCGCAAGCGCGTTCACCGCCCCGCCGCTCGAGGCCACCAGGTCGACCGGCCCGGTGGACACCTCACGGATGAGTCGGTGCACGTCGTCCGCGTGCGTGCACGGCGTCGCCGGCGCGGACGTCTCCGAGACCTTGCTCCGCTCCACCCCGCGCGGGTCATAGGTGACGATGGTCCGGTCGGTGAAGTACGCCGCCAGCGTCATGAACCACGTCGCACCCATCGGCGACCCGATCATCACGATCGGCGGCTCGTCCGTCGGCGCCAGTGCCTCCCGGACGTCATAGGTCAGCACCGCCCCGGGCACGTCCAGCGCGAACGTCTCTTTCTCAGACATCTGGACCTCCTGGTCCGAGGTTATTCTGCACACGTTGAGACCCCTACGCCCGGGAGAACTCATCGCCAGCGGGCTTCCTGAAGGCCGTCGCCGCCATCATGGCCTCCTCGACCCCCGACGCCAGCGCCATCGCCGGTTTCTGCCCGGCTACCGCGGAACGCATCAGGTGCGAAGCGTCGCGAAGGCGCTGTGTGCTCTCGAGAACGAACTGTTGTGGGGACAAGCCAGCACGAGTAACGCGCGGACTCGGTAACTTGACGCCATCGAGCGTGTCCTACTCGACAGCCGAATGGCGCCTTACACGGGGGGACGCCCCGTCTCCCCGGACGTATCCCAGTCCTTCCGCGACGTCCTCCTGCGCGTGTGGGGAGCGGGCGCTTCTCCGGTGCGAAGCCTCGGCTTGGTGCGCCTCAGGCTCCTCAGAGCAGCGGACAGGCCCGTCTCCCAGCGCTGGAGGGAGGCTGCTCGGTAACTGAAAGGCAGCCACCGAAGACCTCGTGTACGCCCCTGACGTTTACGGCGCCCAGGAGGCCTTCCGTGACCGTGGCTGCGACACATCCTCGGCATGGGTGATGCTCTTCGACCGGTGCATGACCGAATGGGGTCTCCACGCCGCAAGACTGCAAAACGTCAGACTCAACGGGCGGGGCGGATGCGGGCCGCCGCACGGCTGCAGCGATAGCCTCGCTGCTCCCGCCCGTCGTCAGGCTGGCGCACTCGTCCCGCTCGGCTCGGGAGTACGGCGAGCTCAGCCCGGTGGCGAGCTCAGCCCTGCTCGACCTGACGCGCCATTCGGACCCCTTGGCCGCCAGGGCGACTCTCGACGTCGCCCGATGCCCCAGGCTGTGGGACGAGTTGCGCCGACGCGGACGGCCCGAATCTCTATGGAGTGAGCTGGCGCGGTTCAGCAGGGCTAGATGGCTGTGCGGTCATCGGGGCAGCGGGATCCGACCCGTCGGTGCTCCGCAAACACATGGTGGCCGTGACGACGAGGACCAGCATTGGGCGGCTGCCTTCATGCCTGCCGAGAAGTTCCGGACCGTGTTGACCACCGCCGAAGACGTGCGCCTATCCCGTTGGGACGCCGCGCGCCTCCATGAAGCCCTCGACCTGCTACCGCGCACCCGGCCCGAACACGAGACCATCCACATCTGCAGTGGCCCGTCGCGTCCCGCTCGTTGGCCTGCCAAGCGCGGCGGACCGACCGCGCCCGCGCTCTGCGGACGCCGGCTCATACCCAGCCTGGTGCCACCCGTACGTCGTCCGCTCCTGACGATTACAAGGCCGACTCGGGGCGGCACCAGCCCGGGTACCCGACTGCTTGAGCCCCCGAGCCAGCGCCTCACTCTCTCGTGCCCAACCAGCGTCGGGCATAACAGCCAAACACATTCCTGGGGACCGCGAGCGCGAGGAGGGGCTACTCCCGCCCACGCGCTCCGGCGACGCCCGCCGGCCGGCCAACAAGTCAATCCCGGAGCAGCTTGTCCACCGTGATCGGCAGGTCGCGGACCCGCACACCGGTGGCGTTGTACACCGCGTTCGCCACCGCGGCCGCCGTACCGACGATCCCGATCTCCCCGATGCCCTTGGTGCCGATGGTGTTGACCCGGTCGTCGACCTCGTCGATCCAGCTGACGTCGAAGTCGGGCGTGTCGGCAACGGTCGGGATGTGGTAGGTCGCGAAGTCGTGATTGACGAATCCGCCGAACTCGGCGTCCGGAACCCCTTCCTCGAGCAGGGCCATCCCGAGACCCATCGTCATACCGCCGATCAGCTGCGAGCGCGCCGGCGCGGCGTTGACGATCCGACCGCACGCGAACACCCCTGTCATCCGGGACACCCGCACCTCACCGATCTCGACGTCGACCCGCACCTCCACGAACTGGGCGCCGAAGGCGTGCCTGGCCAGGTCTGCCATCGCACGGACCTCCTCGCGAGTGTCGACGGTGACCTCGCTCCCGGCGCCGCCGCCTGCATCGAGCTCGCGGCGGAGACTGCGCGCGGCCTTGTCCACCGCCATCCCCCACGACGAAGTTCCCGCCGAACCACCGGCGTTGCTGCCACGCGGCAGGTCGGTGTCCCCGATCTGCATGCTTACCAGCGCTGGGTCCACGTCGAGCGCCTCCGCTGCCAGCACCGTCATCGCGGTGCGTGCCCCGGTCCCGAGGTCGGTCGCGTTGATGGCGAAGGTGTAGCGCCCGTCCGGCTCCAGCCGAGCGCGTGCGGAGCTGACGCCGGCATACGCCGGGTACGTCGACGACGCCATCCCGACGCCAACCAGCCAGCGGCCCTCGCGCCGAGCCCGCGGGACGGTCGACCGGGCCGCCCAGCCGAAGCGCTCGGCACCGATCCGGAGGCAAGCGACGAGGTTGCGGCTCGCCCAGGGGAGACCGGACTCCGGTTCGACATCCGGCTCGTTGCGGATCCGCAGCTCGACCGGGTCGATGCCCAGCCTCTCGGCGAGCTCATCCATGGCGCATTCGAGCGCGAAAGACCCGGGAGTCTCCCCCGGGCCTCGCATCCATGACGGGATCGGCACGTCCAGCGCCACCACCCGGTGCACGGTGGAGCGATCCGGAGCCGCATACATCATCCGCGTCATGGCGGTCGACTGCTCGGCGAACTCTTGGATGGTGGCCGTCGCCTCGGTCGCTTCGTGCGAGATGGCGATCAGGGTGCCGTCGGTGTTCGCGCCGAGCCTGACCCGCTGGATCGTCGGAGTGCGGAAGCCGACGAGGTCGAAGAGATGCTGGCGAGTCAGCGCCAGCCGCACCGGCCGGTCGACCTCGCGTGCTGCCATGGCGGCGAGGACGACGTCGGGTCGTGGGGTGCCCTTCGACCCGAAGCCGCCGCCGACGTGGTGGTTGACGACGCGTACGTCGCCAGCGCCCAGATCGAAGAGCTTGGCCAGGGTGGCGGCGACCAGATTCCCGCCCTGACTGGAGTTGTAGACCGTGAGCTGGCGGCGGTCGGCCCAGACGGCTGTCGTGGCATGGGGCTCCATGGGCACGTTGTGCTCGGCTGGTGTGCAGTAGACCTCGTCGACCTGCACGGCGGCCCCGGCCCAACCTCCGCTCGGGTCACCTTGCTTCTCCTCGCCCGGCAGCCCGGCGTTGACCGTGCCGGGCACGTAGGCGCGCGGGTCGGCGGCTCGCAGTACGACGTCTGGGGTGGCGGCGTCGGCATACCTGACCGGCACCGTGCGGGCGACCTCGCGCGCCACCTCGGGTGAGTCGGCAACCACGAGTCCGACGACCTGCCCCCGGAACGCGACCTCGTCCGACTGCAGCACCCACACGAACCCGTCGCCGGCACCTTCGACGAGGCGGGGCGCGTTGCCGTGCCACAGCATCGCCCGCACACCCGGCTGGGCCAGCGCGGCCTCGGTGTCGACATCGATCACCCGCCCCCGGCCGATCGTTGCCGTCACCGGCCAGGCGTGACAGTGCTCCCCGATTGGGGCTTCGAAGGCGTAGCGCGCTCGACCGGTCACCTTCTCGAGTCCCTCGACCCGCGGCAGCGACCCGATCCGGCGTCCGACGTCGGGCCGGTCGACCGTGGTCGTCACGACCGCTCCTCTGCGGGCCGGAGCTCCACTCCGGCGGCCCGGCCCAACGCCGAGACTGCGAGCCGCCGTGCCAACGCACACTTGAATGTGTTGTCCGGCAGCGGCACCGCCGCCGCGAGCTCCAGGTCGACCGCCTCCTCGACCGAGGCCGAGGTGAGCCGCTGGCCGCGCAGGCGCTGTTCCGCCTGGGCGGCGCGCCACGGCTTGGGCGCGAGGGCTCCGAAGGCCAGCGCCAGGTCGGCGACCACCCCGTCGTCTAGGTCCACCGCGACAGCGACCGAGCAGAGGGCGAAGGCGTACGACGCCCGGTCACGAACCTTCTCGTACCGCGATCCACGAGTAAGCGCGGTCGGAGCCGGCAGCTCGACCTCGGTGACCAGATCGCCATGCCCCAGGACCGTGTCCCGGCTCGGGTCGTCACCGGGCAGCCGATACAGCTCGTCCAGGCTCAGCTGCCGGTCCCCGCCCGGCCCGGCGACCCGGACCCGCGCGTCGAGCATCGCGAGGGCGACCGCCATGTCGGACGGATGTGTGGCGATGCAGTGCTCCGACGTCCCGAGGACCGCAAGATCCCGATGAGCGCCGGACCGGGCAGGACAACCCGCGCCAGGGTCTCGCTTGTTGCACGGCTTCGTGGCGTCGGTGAAGTAGACACAGCGGGTGCGCTGCAACAGGTTGCCGCCGACGCTGGCGCGATTACGCAGCTGACCCGAAGCGCCGGCGAGGAGGGCCTGACTCAAGGCGGGGTAGTCCCGACGGACAGTCGGGTCGGCAGCGACGTGACTGTTGGTGGCGCCGGCACCGATCCGCAGACCGCCCGACGTCGTACGCTCGATGACTCCGTCGACGACGTCGCGCACGTCCACGAGCGATGTCGGCTCCACCACGCCGAGCCGCATCAGATCGACCAGGTTGGTGCCGCCGGCGAGGAATGCCGCGTGGGAATCGCCGGCGACAGCAGCCACAGCTTCGGCAGCAGTCCCGGGACGGGAGTAGCCGAAGGGCTTCACGCCTGCTGCCCCTGCCTGGCTGCGGCGAGGACCGCCGGCACGATGTTGGCGTAGGCACCGCAGCGACACAGGTTACCGGCCATCCGCTCCCTTACTTCCGTCTCGTCGAGGTCAGAAGCCTGCCCGCCATGACCGGCCGCATCGGCCGTCACGAAGCTCGGCCAGCCGGCATCGGCTTCGGCGAGCATGCCGACGGCGGAGCAGATCTGCCCTGGAGTGCAGTAGCCGCACTGGTACGCGTCATGCTCGAGGAACGCCAGTTGCACCGGGTGCAGCGCCCCGTCGACGGCGAGGCCCTCGACCGTCGTCACGCGGGACCCGGCGGCTGTCACCGCCAGCACCAGACACGAGTTGATCCGGCTGCCGTCGAGCAGCACAGTGCACGCTCCACACTGACCGTGGTCACAGCCTTTCTTGGTGCCGATGAGGTCGAGGTGGTCGCGGAGCGCGTCGAGCAGGGAGGTGCGATGGTCGAGATCCAAGGTTCGGCTGGTGCCGTTCACCGTCAGAGTGGTGCTGCTGCGGGTGGGACGAGACTCGTTCACGTTGCGCCACTCCTCTGTCAGACCTGATCGGACCTCTCGTCCGATCGTAGGGCGTGGCCTGCACCTCGGTTCGGTGCAGCGAGGTCCGGCGGGCAGCCCGCGGGAGCCCCGGGGTGACGGCCCGGGATCAGCGTGCTGCGGAAGGAGCCGATGATTCCTGGGTAGGAATGGCTCAGGAATGGGTATTGCCTGCGTGTGGCCACCGTGAGTAGTTTGTCAGTACCGAAAGGGGTGTTGTCATGGCCAACCTGAGCCGCCTGCCTACCCCGATTATGGAGAACTGGGAATGGCAGTACGACGGGCTGTGTCGGAAGGTCGACCCAGAGGTTTTTTTCCCACCCGACTCCGAGCGGGGACCCGTCCGGCAGCGCCGCGAGCGCCAGGCGAAGGAGTACTGCGAACACTGCCCTGTGCTGGCCAGATGCCGTGAGCACGCACTCAAGGTCCAAGAGCCGTACGGCGTCTGGGGCGGTCTCACACCGCGCGAGCGAGACAGAATCCTGCACGAATCACACGCCCTGCCGCGGCAACGGCGAAACACGGTCAACGCCAACTGAGTTTATTCGCCCCAGAACACCCTTTCGACTACACCGGAAGAGCGCCGGATCGCGCGACGGTAGTCGTCGAGCAGGCGGCTGGACCCGTCGCTCGGATAGCCGCACAGAAATGCGACCCCCCGCCGGTCACGTGGCTGCCCCGGCACCGAGTCGGTGGGTCGGCCTCGTACCAGCATCGCGGCGTTCCTGATCCTGCTGGCGAGCTGCCACGACTCGGCCAGGGTCTCGGCGTCGGCCTGCGCCATCAGTCCGGCGGTCACCGCTCCACGCAGGGCAGCCATCGTCTCCGTGGTCTGCAGCGGCAGGTGGTCTGCTCCATGCCGAAGCTGCAGGAGCTGCACCGTCCACTCCACGTCTGCCAGCCCGCCACTGCCTAGCTTCAGATGCATCGCCGGGTCGGTACCCCGCGGGAGGCGCTCGGAGTCGACGCGCGCCTTGATCCGGCGCACCTCCGTGACGTCGTCCGCCGTCATACCGTCTGACGGGTAGCGCAGCGGGTCGATCATCGCGATGAACTCGGCTCCGAGCTCCATGTCGCCGGCGACGGGCGTGGCTCGGAGCAGAGCCTGTGCTTCCCAGACCTTGGACCAGCGGTCGTAGTAGGCGCGATACGACGCCAGGGTCCGGGTCAGTGGTCCCTGGCGGCCCTCGGGCCTGAGGTCGGCGTCGATCGGCATCGTCGGGTTCGCACCGGGGATCGCCAGCAGTCGACGCATCTCGTTGGCGACCGCGAAGGCGCTCTCCGACGCGTCCTGATCGTCGGCACCCGGCAGCGGCTGATGGACGAACATCACGTCCGCATCACTCGAGTACGACATCTCCCGGCCACCCAGCCGCCCCATGCCGATGACCGCGAGGCGGGTCGGCAGCGGGGAGCGCCGCTCTGCTTCGATGGCGGAGGTCGCCGCCGTGAGCGCGCCGGCGATCGTGACGTTGGCGATCGCGGTCAACGCCAGTCCCACTGCGTCGAGGGTCATCAGATCGAAGATGTCGGCGGCAGCGACGCGGAAGAGCTCGCGGTGCCGGACCGCGCGGACGGCCTCGATCGCCGTCACCGGGTCCTCGTGTCGTGTCGCCGTCGCGACCGCCTCGTGCTCGAGCGCAGCCGCGTCACGCGGCTCGAGGTCGTCGTCTTGTGCCAGCAGTGACGTCGCCTCGGGTGCGCGCATGAGCAGGTCGGTGGCGAACCGGCTGGTGCCGAGCAGGTGTGCGACGCGTTCGGCCGTGAGCCCTTCGTCGCGTAGCAGCCGCAGGTACCACGGCGTGGAGCCGAGCGCATCGCTGCAGCTGCCGGAAACCGAGCAGACCGCCGTCCGGGTCCGGTGTCTCGGCGAACCAGCCCAGCATCGCGGGCAGCAGGGTCCGCTGAATCGAGGCCCGCCGGGACACTCCTGAAGTCAACGCCTCGAGATGGCGCAGGGCCGCGACCGGGTCGGCGTACCCGAGCGCCTCGAGCCGCGCCTGCGCCGCTTCCGTCGTCAGTCGGGCTTCGTCTCCGGGCAGCGCCGCCACGGCAGTCAGGAGTGGCCGGTAGAACAGCTTCTCGTGCAGCCGCCGTACCTCGCGACGGTTGCGCCTCCACTGATCCGTCAGCTCGGCGGCCGGGTCGCCGCCCAGGCCGAGGGAGCGGCCGAGGACACGGAGCTCGGCCGGGTCGTCAGGCATCACCTGAGTACGCCGAAGCCGCGACAGCTGCAGCCGGTGCTCGATCGTGCGGAGGAACCGATAGGCATCGGCGAGCTGGGCGCCGTCATCGCGACCGACGTACCCGCCGTCGGTGAGGGCCTCCAACCCGCCGAGCGTATGGGGTACCCGCAACGAAGGGTCGGACCGACCGTGCACCAGCTGCAGCAGCTGGACCGCGAACTCGACATCGCGGAGGCCACCCGGTCCCAGCTTGATCTGACGTGCCTGCTGCTGGGCGGGGATGTTGTCGATGACGCGGCGGCGCATGGTCTGGACGTCGGTCACGAAGTCGGGTCTCTCGGCCGCCGTCCACACCAGTGGCTCGACCATCGCGACGTAGTCGCGGCCGAGCTCCGGATCGCCTGCCAGGGGCCGAGCCTTGAGCAGCGCCTGGAACTCCCACGTCTTGGCCCAGCGAGCGTAGTAGGACTGGTGGCTGCTCAGGGTGCGTACGAGCGGACCGGACTTGCCCTCGGGACGCAGCCCGGCGTCGACCTGCCACAGCACGCCCTCCGCGGTGTGGTCGGAACAGACTCGCATCATCGCGGCAGCCAGTGCTGCGGCGACTCGCAGCGCATTGTTCTCGTCGACTCCCGCCACCGGCTCGGCGACGAAGATCACGTCGACGTCGCTGACGTAGTTGAGCTCGTGCGCACCGCACTTGCCCATGCCGATGACGGCGAGCCGGCACGTGTCGGCATCGGGTCCAATCTCTGCGGCGGCGATCGTCAGAGCCGCCGCCAGCGTGCCCATGGCGAGATCGGCCAGCTCGGCGGCGGCGTCATCGACGCTAAGCTGCAGGGACAGATCGCGAGCGGCGAGCCCGAGCAGCAGCTGCCGGTACCGGCGTCTCAGCGAGTCGCGATCGTTGGCCTGCGCCAGGTGCTGGCTCAGCGCGGCGGCCGTCGGGCGTTGCTTCTCCAGGTCGGGGTCGGCGAGTACGCGCCAGTCGTCAGGGTGTCGAGCGAGGTGGTCTCCCAAGGCCGCGCTGGCACCGAGCACGCGTGCCAACCGGACCCCCAGCGGCTCGTTGTCGTCGAGCGCGCGGCACAGCTCCGGCGCCAAGTCGCCGGCAGCCGCGACCAGCCGAGCGAGGCTGCGGATCGCGAGGTCCGGGTCGGCCGCGGCGGCCAGGTCGTCCAGGAGCCGATCCGCGCGGCAGCTGATCGCCTGCCAGTCCCGTGCCGCGGCTCCGACGTCGGTGAAACCCAGGCGGGCAAGCCGGCCGGCTGCCGTCGTCCGGCCGGTCGCCAAGCCGTCCGTGGTCATGACACCGGCGAGGTGACCGATGCGGGCAGTCGACCGAGCGTGATGGCGGCGAATCGGGTGGCCAGCGGCTGCCAGCTGCTGCGCAGCGCCGCCTCGGCGGCCCGGATGGCATGCGCCGCCGCAGCCACGTCGAGGCCCCCAGGGTGGACCGCCGAGGGCTTGTTGACGGTCCAGCTGTCGAAGACGTCAGGTGATACCTCGGGGTGCAGCTGCACTCCCCACGCCTGGTCGGCGTACCGGGCAGCCTGCACCGTGCCGTCGCGTGACCTAGCCAGCTCGACTGCGCCCGGGGGCAGCCTGGTGACGACGTCGTTGTTCCACATCACCGACGGCGCCCCGGGGCGGACTGATGCAAGCAGTACGTCGTCCGAGCCTTCCTGGGTGAGACCGAGCGGAGTCAGCCCTCGGGCGTGCCCGTTGGGGTTCGGCGCCACCTCGCCGCCCAGAGCGACCGAGGCAAGCTGGTGCCCAAGGCAGATGCCCAGCATCGGTTGGCTCGCTGCGACGGTGGCCGCGATGAGCCGCTTGGTGGCGGTGAGCCACGGGTGTGCCGTGTCGTCGTACGCTCCCATGTCGCCGCCGAGCACGAGCAGCCCCGACCAGGAGTGCAGCTCGTCCGGGACAGGGTCGCCGAGATGGGCGGCCACGACGTCGTACTCGAGTCCGGCCAGGGCGAACCACTCGCCGAACCATGCGGGCGGGCACTCGTCCTCGTGCTGGATGACGAGCAGCGAAGCCTGGGTCACACGCCGAGGCTACCCAACTCCCCGCACCGCTCCCGCCCCTTCTGCCGTTTGCCTGGCGCGGACCGGGCAGGGCCACCGGGCGGTGCCCCCTCCGCGCCCCCTCCGCGCCCGCCCCGTCAGAGCACGGGCAGCATCTGGGTGCGCTCGAAGTCGGAGACCTGTCGCCGGTAGAGCTCCCACTCGGCACGCTTGTTGCGCAGGAAGAACTCGAAGACGTGCTCGCCCAACGTCTCGGCCACCAGCTCCGAGCTCTCCATGAGACCGATCGCGTCGTCGAGGCTGCGCGGCAACGGAGCGATGCCCAGGGCGCGGCGCTCGCGGTCGGTGAGCGACCACACGTCGTCCTCCGCCTCCGAGGGCAGTTCATAGCCCTCGTCGATCCCCTTGAGCCCGGCGGCGAGCATGACCGCGAAGGCGAGGTACGGGTTGGTGGCGCTGTCGATGGAGCGCAGCTCGATCCGCGTGGACTGGCCCTTGGCGGGCTTGTACATCGGCACCCGTACGAGGGCGGAGCGGTTGTTGTGGCCCCAGCACACGTACGCCGGCGCCTCGCCACCTCCGGCAAGCCGCTTGTAGGAGTTGACCCACTGGTTGGTGACGGCGGTGATCTCCGCTGCATGTCGGAGCAGGCCCGCGATGAAGGCGCGACCGGTCTTGGAGAGGTGGTACTCCGACCCGGCCTCGAAGAATGCATTGCGGTCGCCCTCGAAGAGGGAGAGGTGGGTGTGCATCCCCGAACCCGGGTGCTCGGTGAAGGGCTTGGGCATGAAGGTGGCGTAGAGGCCTTGGCTGAGCGCGACCTCCTTGACGACGACCCGGAAGGTCATCAGGTTGTCCGCCGTACTCAGCGCGTCGGCGTACCGCAGGTCGATCTCCTGCTGGCCCGGACCACCCTCGTGGTGGCTGAACTCGACGGAGATGCCCATCGACTCCAGCATCGTGATCGCCTCGCGCCGGAAGTCGTGTGCGGCGCTCTGGGTGGTGTGGTCGAAGTAGCCGCTCTGGTCGACCGGCTCTGGCACTTCACCCGATACCGGCTTGTCCTTGAACAGGTAGAACTCGATCTCCGGGTGGGTGTAGAACGTGAACCCCTGGTCGGCGGCCTGACCCAGTGTCCGCTTGAGCACGAAGCGCGGGTCGGCGTACGACTGCGAGCCGTCCGGCATCACGATGTCGCAGAACATCCTCGCCGTCGACGGCCCTTCGCCCCGCCACGGCAGGATCTGGAACGTCGACGGGTCGGGCCTGGCGAGCATGTCGGCCTCGTAGACCCGCGCGAATCCCTCGATGGCAGAGCCGTCGAAGCCGATGCCCTCGGTGAAGGCGCCTTCGAGCTCGGCCGGAGCGACCGCCACCGACTTCAGCGAACCCAACACGTCGGTGAACCAGAGACGCACGAATCGAACGTCCCGCTCCTCGAGCGCACGCAGCACGAAGTCTTCCTGCTTACCCATGTGACCATCTAACCGCGGCTCTGTTTCGGGCGCGTTAAGCGAGCGGGTCGACCCCCGCGATAGGTTCGCTGAGATGACCCAGCGACCGGTCCTCCCGTACGGCGGTTGGCCCTCCAGCGTGACGGCCGCATCCTTGACCGAGGGCGCGGTGCAGGTGACGGAGCCGCGATCACTCGGGCCCGACCTCTTCTGGCTGGAGGGTCGGCCCGACGAGGGCGGCCGGGTGGGGTTGGTGCGGCGCGATGCGGCCGGTCGGCGTACCGACCTCACGCCCGCCCCCTTCAACGTCCGATCCAGGGTGCACGAGTACGGCGGCGGCGCCTCCACGGTCGGGGCCGGCGTGGCGCTGGTGGTGGGCTTCGCCGACTCGCGGATGTACCGCATCGACCTGGCTGCCGACGGCGCCGTCGGCGAGCCGACCCCGATCACCCCCGCGGGGCTGCTGCGCTATGGCGATCCACAGCTGCTGCCCGGCGGCGAGCGTGTGGTCGCGGTGCGGGAGGACCATCGCGCCGATGGCGAGCCGGTCGACGACGTGGTGCTGCTCGATGTGCGCGGCACCAATGCCGACGGCGGGGTGGTGATCGCCTCCGGAGCCGACTTCTACAGTGCGCCCCGGGTCAGCCGGGACGGGCGGCGGGTCGCGTGGGTGCAGTGGCAGCACCCCAACCTGCCCTTCGACGACACCGAGATCTGGGTGGCCGAGCTCGGCGTGACGGGCGGCTCTCACGCCCGGCGGGTGGCCGGTGGCCCAGGCGAGTCGGTCTGCTTCCCCTCGTGGGCGCCGGGTGGCTCGCTGGTCTTCATGTCCGACCGCGACGGCCACTGGTGCCTGTACGAGGCCGACATCGAGGACCCGAGCGACCAGGGCGCCGCCCTCTGGTCGGCTCCGCACGATTTCTGCGATGCGCCGTGGCAGCTCGGTGACGGTCCCTACGCCTGGCTCAGCGACACCGAGATCGGCTGCCGGTGGCTGGTCGACGGCGTGGCCCGGGTAGGGGTGCTCGACCTGGCCGCGTCAGGGGGGCCGGCGCTGCGGGAGATCGAGATCGGCGTCAACACGGTGCTCTACCTCGCCGCGGCGGCCGAGGGCCGACTGCTCGTGGTGGCCGGGTATCCCGACCGGCCGGGGGCGCTGGTGCAGGTGGACCCGGCCGATGGCGCCGTCGACGTACTCGCCTCCTTCCAGGAGGCTGCGCTGGAGCCCGAGCAGGTCAGCGTCGCACAGCCCTGTACGTGGGCGACCCCTGACGGCGAGCGGGCTCACGGCTGGTTCTACCCGCCGGTGAGCGCCGAGGTCACGGGACCGGAGGGCGCCCGGCCGCCGCTGCTGGTGTTCAGTCACGGCGGACCGACCGGGATGGCGCTGCCCGCGTTCACGCTGGAGAAGCAGTTCTGGACCTCACGCGGCTTCGCGATCCTGGACGTCAACTACCGCGGCAGCGCCGGCTTCGGCCGGGCCTACCGGCAACGGCTCTACGGTCAGTGGGGCGTGCTGGACGTCGACGACTGCACGTCGGGCGCGCACGCGTTGGCCGCCGAGGGTCGGGTCGACGGGTCCGCGCTGATGATCCGCGGTGGCAGCGCCGGTGGCTACACGACGCTGGCCGCGCTGACCTTCCGCGACGACTTCGCCGGTGGCGCCAGCTACTTCGGCGTCTCCGACCTCGAGATGTTGGGCCGGGACACCCACAAGCTCGAGTCGCGCTATCTGGACCAGCTCATCGGGCCCTGGCCGGAGGCGGCGGACCTGTATCGTGAGCGGTCGCCGATCCACCACGTCGACCGGCTGAGTGCGCCGATGATCCTGCTCCAAGGCGCCGACGACCGGGTGGTCCCGCCGGCGCAGGCTGAGCTGATGGCCAACGCACTGCGGGCGAAGGGGCTGCCGGTGGAGCTGGTCGTCTTCGAGGGCGAGGGACACGGCTTCCGCCAGGCGTCGACGATCATCTCGGCTACCGAGGCTGAGCTGGCCTTCTACGCCCGGGTGCTCGGCGTCGACCTGCCCTGACCCGGCCCCTGACCTGCGTCGACCGGCGGTCTCGGCCTGCCTCGAGTCGGCCCGAGGCAGGCATAGGCTGGAGACGTGCCGCAGATCCGCCTCGCCTTGGCTCAGCTCAACCCGGTCGTCGGTGACATCTCGGGAAACGCCCGGCTGATCGTAGCCGCGGTACGCCAGGCAGCCGACGCGGGCGCCCATCTGGTCGTGACGCCCGAGATGTGCCTGACGGGCTACCCGATCGAGGACCTGGCCTTCCGTCCCTCCTTCGTCGAGGCGTCCCGCACGCGCATGGCCGAGCTCGCGCGTGAGCTCGAGGCAGCCGGTTACGGCGAGATCGCGGTGGTGGCTGGGTTCCTGGACCGCGCCGACCCCCTAGTCGAGCGCGTCGGCACCCCGAAGGGCTCACCGCAGAACGCGGTCGCCGTGCTGTACGGCGGTGAGATCGTCGCCCGCCAGGCCAAGCATCATCTCTGGAACTACGGCGTCGGCGACGAGATCCGCAACTTCGTCCCGGGAGACACCATCTCGGTCGTCCAGGTGCACGGTGTCGACGTGGCCATCGCGATCTGCGAGGACCTCTGGCAGGACGGTCCCTCGGCGGCAGCCGATGCTGCAGAGGCGGGTCTGCTTGTGGTGCCGAACGGGTCGCCGTACGAGCGCAACAAGGACGACGTCCGCCTCGAGCTGTGCGCACGCAGAGCGCGCGAAGGTGTCTGTGCCCTCGCCTACGTCAACCTGGTGGGCGGCCAAGACGAGCTCGTGTTCGACGGAGACTCGCTCGTGGTGGACGCCTCCGGCGAGCTCGTGGCCCGCGCCCGCCAGTTCGTGCCTGAGCTGCTGGTCGTGGATCTCGAGCTGCCGCCGGCAACGGAGACGATGCCGGATCCGGAGACGGAGTTCTTCGGCCTGTGCGTGCGCCGTACGGTCCTGTCCTCGACTCCGGTTCCGGCGTATGACGCCCGACCGGCAGACATCGCACCGCCGCTGGCTGACCTGGCGGAGATCTATCACGCCTTGGTGCTCGGGTTGCGCGACTACGTGCATAAGAACGGCTTCGAGACGGTGCTCTTGGGGCTATCGGGAGGCATCGACTCGTCCTTGGTCGCCGCCATCGCCTGCGATGCGCTGGGGCCGGAGAGCGTCTTCGGCGTGTCCAATCCGAGCGCGTGGTCGACCGAGCACTCCAAGACCGACGCGGCCGAGCTGGCTCGGCGCACCGGCCTGCAGCTCGACACCGTGCCGATCGCGCCGATGGTCGACGCGTTTCGAGCTGCGGTGAAGGTGGACGGTCTGGCGGAGGAGAATCTGCAGGCGCGCATCCGGGCCGTGGTGTGGATGGCTCTGTCCAACCAGCACGGGCACCTGGTGCTGGCGTGCGGCAACAAGAGCGAGGTCGCCGTCGGCTACTCGACGATCTACGGCGACGCGGTGGGCGGCTTCGCGCCGATCATGGACGTCCCGAAGACGTTGGTCTGGGAGCTGGCGAGGTGGCGCAACGCCGATGCGGAGCAGCGCGGCGAGCAGCCACCGATCCCGGAGCACGCCATCACCAAGCCCCCGTCGGCCGAGCTCCGGCCCGGTCAGTTCGACACCGACTCGCTGCCTGACTACTCGCTGCTGGACGACATACTCGACGACTACGTCGAGCACGACCGCAGCGCTCCTGCCCTGGTGGCGCAGGGCTTCGACCGGGAGATGGTGGAGAAGGTAGCGCGGCTGGTCGATCTGGCCGAGTACAAGCGACGGCAGTACCCGCCCGGACCGAAGATCTCGGCGCGGAACTTCGGCCGGGACCGACGGCTGCCGATCACCAACCGGTGGCGTGAGCACCTCACCTGAGCCGTCCGGACCGCAGATCGTTTGCGCGCTCCGCCTCGGCCTGTGAGCCGTCGACCACGTGGCCGCTGCCAGCCGACCTGTCTGTGGCACAGATTTTTCTTCACGGTCTGGCTGGTCGATCAGAACGGGTAATCCGGGCGACCGACCTGTCATTCAAGCCGTGAAGATCCTCATCCAGCCTGGACGGGTACGCGGCTCAGTCGCCGGTCGCGCCGCTCTCGTCGTCGTCGGTCGGCCAAGTCATCGGGAAGACTTCGAACGAGGTCGCCATCGGCACACCCATCTGCGTCCCCGTCTGGCGGGCAAAGCCCTCGAGGAACTCTCGCGGATCGAAGTTCTCCCAGCCAAGGCCGTCAATGTACGCCTTGTGTGCGGCCAGGGAGGCGACGCCCGCCTCGAAGCTGTCGGTGATCTCCACGGCGTGCGTGCCATCCGGCGACGAGCCGGCCCAGACCTGCCGGACACCACCCCAAGGCTCGAGCCCGCCGTCGATCTGGTCGGTGAAGATCCACCGGTTGCCCGCGTCGCGCACGGCGTCGACCACGGCCCGGCCGACGGCGATGTGGTCGGCCTGGTTGAGCATCTGGCCACCGAAGGTCTCCCGGAAGTTGCCGGTGATGACGATCTCCGGCTGGTGTCGGCGTACGGCGGAGGCGATGGCCGCTCTGAGGGGTATGCCGTACTCGACGACTCCGTCCCGGAAACCAAGAAACTCGACCACGTCGACGCCGACAAGGCGTGCCGACTCGATCTGCTCCGCCTCACGCACGACCCGGCACTCGTCCGGCGGCAGGCCGTCGATGCCCGCCTCGCCGCTGGTCACCATGACATAGACGATGCGCTTGCCTTGACCGGTCCAGCGTGCGATCGCGGCCGCGGCGCCGAACTCCAGGTCGTCAGGATGGGCGACGACCGCGAGTGCGGTCTGCCAGTTCTCGTCGAGGGGCGTGAAGGTCTGTCGCTCAGGCTGCTGATCGCTCATGCCTCACCCTGACACGTGACCCGCGTGGTGTGCATGCCCACGCTCGATCACCTCGGCGGTGTAATCGGGGACCTGCCTGAACAGCTCGCGCGGCGGCCGCTCGTAGTCGGCACCTTGCGGTCGCGGCGGAGCTCGATCTCCGGACGCTGCTGGTGCACGTAGGGCAGCGTCGTGAGCAGATGGTGGATCATGTCGAGCCGCGCATTCCGCTTGATGTCGGCTTCGACGACGTACCAGGGGCTCTCCGGGATGTCGGTGTGCACGAACATCTCGTCCTTGGCCCGGGAGAAGTCGACCCACCGCTCGCGGGTCTCGAGGTCGTTGGGCGAGAACTTCCATCGGCGCAACGGATCCTTTAGTCGGGAGACGAACCGTCTCTCCTGCTCCTCGTCACTCACCGAGAACCAGTACTTGCGCAACAGGATGCCGTCCTCCACCAGCATGCGCTCGAAGAGCGGGCACTGCTGAAGGAACCTGCGGTATTCCGCCGGTGAGCAGTAACCCATGACCCGCTCCACGCCGGCGCGGTTGTACCAGGAACGGTCGAAGAGCACCATCTCCCCGGCCGCAGGAAGGTGCTCGATGTAGCGCTGAAAGTACCACTCGGTGCGCTGCCGCTCGGTCGGGATCGGCAGCGCCGCGATGCGGGCGACGCGTGGGCTGAGGTACTGGGTGATCCGCTTGATCGTGCTGCCCTTGCCGGCCGCGTCCCGCCCCTCGAAGACGATGACGATCCGCTGTCCGGTGGCCTTGGCCCACTCCTGCACCTCGACCAGCTCGGACTGGAGCCTCAGCAGCTCCTTCTCGTAGAGCTTCTTGGAGATCTTCTGCTGCTTCTCGTCGGCCATCACTCGACGCTACCCCGATGTGATGGAGCCGACATCTGATACGGCTCGCCTCCGGCGCGAGCCGGTGTCAAGGTGAGAGAGAGTCCGGGGACTCCAGTGGGGAGCCTCGAGTCAGCAGCAGGGGTACGACGATGAGTGGTTCCGGTTCCGACGAGACGATCGCGCCCTACGGCACCGGGCCGGCGACGCCGGACCCTCCGGCCGCCGCACCGCCGTCTGCTGGTGCTGCAGGCGCCGCCGGCGCTGCCGGTGCCTCACCCAAGCGGGTGCGCATCCACCACCTCCGGGAGATGAAGCAGCGAGGCGAGCGGTGGGCGATGCTGACCGCCTACGAGCAGTACGCCGCCCAGACCTTCGACGAGGCCGGCATCCCCGTACTCCTTGTCGGCGACTCGGCCAGCAACAACGTCTACGGCAACGCCACCTCGCTGCCGGTCACCGTCGACGAGCTCATCCCGCTGGTGCGTGCGGTGACCAGCTCCGTTCGCCGGGCGCTGGTCGTGGCTGACCTGCCGTTCGGCTCTTACCAGGCCTCGGCGGAGCAGGCGTTTCACACGTCGGTCCGCTTCATGAAGGAGGCGGACGCCCACGCGGTCAAGCTCGAGGGTGGGCTTGCGATGGTCCCGCAGGTGAGACTGCTGACCACGAGCGGCATTCCGGTCATGGCTCACGTGGGCTTCACGCCGCAGTCCGAGCATGGGCTCGGTGGCTACCGCGTGCAGGGTCGTGGTGAGGGGGCCAAACGCATCGTCGAGGAAGCGCTCGCACTGGAGGAGGCCGGCGCCTTCGCTCTGGTCATGGAGATGGTGCCTGGGGATGTTGCCGCCGAGGTGACCAAGCAGCTGGCAATCCCCACGATCGGGATCGGCGCCGGCGTCAGTTGTGACGCCCAGGTCTTGGTCTGGCAGGACATGGCCGGGTTACGCACGGGCCGGGTGCCGCGCTTCGTCAAGCGTTATGCCGACGTACACGGGGTGTTGCTCTCGGCGGCGCAGGACTTCGCAGCGGACGTGGCCGCTGGGATCTTTCCCGGCGACGAGCACACGTTCTGACTCGACCGCCGGGTCAGTCCTCGAGGTCGTCGTTCCAGCGTGGGTCGTTGTCCCACTCCTCGTTGCGCTCCTGGACCTTCTCCAGCGCACGTGAGGCTTCAGCCGGGGTCTCGAAAGGTCCCAGCCGATCGGCGGCACGACAACCCTCCTCGGTCTCGACAGTGTTGTGCTCGAGGCAGAAGAAGTACGGACCAGCCATGATGCGCCTCCTCGTCGGACCCGTCTGCGATCTGACCTCATCGTGCCTCACCCGGCCAGAAACTACACTCGGCCGGGTGAGTGCCCTGACTCCCGGAGTCGTCTCCGACCGCCGACCCGTGCCTGCGTCGATTGCGCGCCCGGAATACGTCGACCAGCCCGGCCCGACGCCGCATACCGCGGGCGACGTCCAGACCCCCGAGACGATCGACAAGATGCGGGTGGCGGGACGCATCGCCGCTCAGGCCCTGCGTGCCGCCGGAGACGCCGTCAAGCCGGGGGTGACGACGGACGAGATCGATCGAGTCGGCCACGAATTCCTGCTCGACCACGGTGCCTATCCCTCGACGCTGGGCTATCGGGGATTCCCGAAGTCGCTGTGCACGTCGGTCAACGAGTGCATCTGCCACGGCATACCGGACTCGCGAGAGCTCGAGGACGGCGACATCGTCAACATCGACATCACGGCCTTCATCGGTGGAGTTCACGGCGACACCAACGCCACCTTCCTCGTCGGCGATGTCGACGAGGAGAGCCGGCTCCTGGTGGAGCGGACCGAGGAGTCGCTGCGGCGCGCGATCAGGGCGGTGCGCCCGGGCCGGGAGGTCAATGTCGTCGGTCGGGTGATCGAGTCCTACGCGCGGCGCTTCGGCTACGGCGTCGTCACCGACTTCACCGGGCACGGCATCAGCACGACCTTCCACTCGGGGCTGATCATCCCCCACTACGACGACCCCCGTTTCGACACCATGATCGAAGCGGGGATGACCTTCACGATCGAGCCGATGCTGACTCTCGGCACGATCGAGTGGGACATGTGGGATGACGGGTGGACCGTGGTGACCCAGGACGGCCGGCGTACGGCGCAGTTCGAGCACACCCTGGTGGTGACCGACACCGGTGCCGAGATCCTTACCCTTCCCTGACCCTCGCCTTCCCGTTCACCCGTCACGTTCTTCCCCCTTGACTGGGGTTAGGAGGAGCGCTTCGAGCGACGACCCGCTTCGGGTGCACGGGAGAGCATCCGGAGCACCGCCTTCTCGAGGTGCTCCTGGCGGCGCCTCGGCTGCCTGGGCGCACGAGCAAGCGCGTGCGCGATCGTCGTACCGTCCTCGTAGAGATCGATGACTCGCGGATCGACGTACGACCCCCGCGCGATCGTCGGCGTGTTGCCGAGATACTCCGAGACCTCCACGACGGCGGCGCGCACGGCCTTCTTGCGGGCGGACTTCGTCGCTGCTCCAGCCCCATCGGCCGCGAGCGCGGTGGCGGCGATGACGGTGGCGTGCCAGGTGCGAAAGTCCTTCGCGGTCACCTCCGCGTCGAAGACCCCCTGGAGGTACTCGTTGACCAGGGAAGGCTCCACCTCGCGCCAGCGCCGGCCGTCCTTGTACACCAAGAGCCGATCGCCACCGCCACGCCGCAGCCGCAGTCGGTTGATGACGACGCACACCTCCGCGTCATCGACATCCACCTCGTGCTCGATGCCCGCCTTGCCGACGAAGCAGAACCTCAGCGCATCCCCGTGCTTGCGCACATGCCGCTTCTCGAGCGTGGTGAGGCCGTAGCTGCCGAAGTCGTCGACCGAGTCCTCGCTACCCAGCCGGAAGTAGCCGAGATCGAGCAGGCGTGCCGCAGCCGCGAGGATGCGCTGTCGCCCGAGCTCCTGCTCCCCCAGGTCTGCCAGGATCTGGGGTCGTGCTCGGGGCAGCTTCTTGGCCATCGCGAGCACGCGGTCGAACTTCGCCTCGTCCCGCTGCCGACGCCACTCCGGGTGATACAGGTACTGACGCCTCCCGGCAGCGTCGGTGCCCAAGGCCTGGATGTGCCCGTTGGCGAAGGGGCTGATCCACACGTCCTGCCACGCCGGCGGGATCACCAATGCCTTGACGCGCGCGACATCGGGCGCAGCCAGGCGGTCCCCACGCTCGTCCAGGTAGGTGAATCCCCGTCCGGCACGGCGCCGGGTCCAACCAGCGCTGCTGGTCGAGACGATGCGCAGTCGGGCCATCGCCATCCTCTCCTGGCCGGGTACGTCGTCCGCAGTGCGCCGTACCCCAGCGCCCCCATCTCCATGCCGAGATCCGATGTCGGTGGCCGATGGCCGATGGCAGGATCGTAGCCATGCATCGGATCGGCATCTCGGAGCGGCGGCGGCGCATCGCGACCCGGCATCGACTGGCTTCAGGCTGGAGGGCGCCAGACGTCGAGACCGCCACGCACGCGATCGCGTGCCTGCATGCCACCGATCCTTCGACCGTCTACTTGTCCGCATGGGCCCGGGTCGACGACTTCACAGCCGATGACCTCGATCGTGCCCTGTACGTCGACCGCACCGTGGTCAAGCACCTGGCCATGCGACGCACCCTCTTCGTCTTCCGGCGCGACGCCCTCCCGGCGGTGCAGGCAGCGTCCAGCGCCAGGGTGGCGGCAGCCGAGGCCAAGAGACTGGTCAAGGAGGTCGAGAAGGCCGGTCTCCACGACGACGGAGAGACCTGGCTCGAGAAGGCCTGTCGCGCAGTGCTCGACGTGCTGGTGCCTGGTCGGGAGGCGACCTCGACCGAGCTGCGTGAGGAGGTGCCGCTGCTGGCGGGCTCGATCCGCTACGGCGAGGGCAAGTCGTGGGGTGGCGAAGTGCCGATCGGACCCCGGGTGCTCACCGTGCTGTCCGCGCGCGGACAGATCGTGCGCGGCAGCAACGCCGGCGGCTGGACGACATCTCGCCCGCGCTGGTCGTCGACGCAGTCGTGGCTGGGAGCGCCGATCGCGCCCATCGACGAGGCGGAGGCGTGGAGCACGCAAGTCCGTCGCTGGCTGGAGGTGTTCGGGCCCGGCACGGTCAAGGACATCCAGTGGTGGCTCGGCTCCACGCTCGGACAGGTCCGCGCTGCCCTGGCGGTGTTGGACGCGGTCGAGGTCGACATGCACGGCAGCACCGGCGTGGCGCTGCTGGGGGATCTGGAGGAGACAGCGCCCGTTCAGCCGTGGGCGGCACTGCTGCCTGCCCTCGACCCGACCACGATGGGCTGGCAGGAGCGCCTCTGGTACCTCGGCGACCACAAGGCGCGGCTGTTCGATTCCGCCGGCAACGCCGGGCCGTCGGCCTGGTGGGATGGCCGCATCGTCGGCGGCTGGCACCAGCCTGTCAACGACCAGATCGTGCTCGATCTGTGGGAGGACATCGGCGCCGACGGGAGTAACGCGCTTCAGACCGAGGCGGAGCGGCTGGCGACCTGGCTGGCCGCCGTACGCGTGAAGCCACGCTTCCCCGGCCCCTTCATGGCCGGCAGTCGCTGACGCTGCCGGTCCGGCGTACGGCGCCGAGGCGGCCGGGAGACGCTGGCGTGCTGGGCCGCGATGGCCCCGGCGACCGATCCGCTCGCGCCGCGGCCCTAGTGGCTGATGCCCATGTGATCGTGGGCGTCTGGCGGTGGGTCCGTACCCACGTGTTTCGTCTTGCCGCAGTAGGCGCACGTGTGGACGGCACCCCGCCCGGTCCCTTCGAGGGGACCCCATCGGTGACCTCGCAGCAGGCATCTGAGATTCATGGTGTCTCCTCCCTCAGTATGGCGCCGCCGTCAACCGCGGCCGGGCTCCGGCCCGTGTACCTCTGCTGGTGGCAACTGCACCGACGGAGGCGACCCGGCCTCGAGCGTGGGCCGGACCGGTCACCGTCGTTACTCAACGCGCAGTTGACCACTACGGACCGTAGGACTAACGCAAGGTGTAGGGGGACATCACTCTCTCGCCACGGCAGATCCCATCGAAGGAAGCGAGACCCAGCATGAAGAAGTCAGCAGTAGCGGCGTTCGCAGCAGTAGCGATGGTCGGCACTACGGGCCTGGCAGGCGCAGCCTCTGTGTCCGGAGCAGCAGAAGGGCCGTCCTCAACTGTCACTGCGCAAACCCAGGGCACGCAGACGAAACGGTTGGTCGTACGTGAGCTCTCGTCCAGGGGTCTCAGCAGATTCACCTTTGCCGGGGCCGAGAAGGTGCGGTCGCGAGCAAGTGGTGAGGTCGTCGGCTATGACACCTTCACGGGCAAGTTCTTCCCGCGCCAAGACAAGGCCGTCGTGCGGGTTGCCTTGGGCCTGAGGAACGGCATCATCGTCGGGCGAGTAGTGCTGCGCGGCAACGACTCGGAGTTCGAGGGTCGCATCCTCAAGGGATTCGGGAAGTACCGCGGCATCGACGGCACGATCACAGGTCGCACGACCAACGGCCTGAGGACCTTCGTGACGCTGCGCTACACCCTCTGAGGATCCTGTAAGCCAACGCCAGAGATCGCCATGACGTCAAGATCCGTGGTCGTCGTGGTCGAGTGTGCGGACCCTCAGAGTCAGGCCGGCTTCTGGTCACGCGTGCTCGACCGCGACGTCGCGGAGCGCAACCCCGCCGAGTATCTCGTCAGAGATCCGGCGGGGACGGCCAGCCCTTGTGCTTCATGAAGGTTCCAGAGGCTGGCTCGACGACAATGACGGGCTGGGTTGAATACTGCGCCAGAGCCGGGCAAAGTCCTAGCGCAGGCGCACAACAGTCGTGTCCCCGGCCTCGATGTCCGAACCCAGCTCGGAGTCGAAGAACTGGACCAGCGCGGTCACTTCTGCCGGGCCGGGTGCGAAGGCTTCCACACCGGTGACAATGGCAGTGACCGCGTGGAACCGGCCGTCGCAGATGATGAGGCCAGCGGTGGGGCCAGCACTCGCGCTGCCGAAGGTCGCACCCTGTCGGACCCCGACGCTCCACTCGAAGCCTTGCAGCCGATCCGAACAGCGGATCTTCATGGTGATCCGTGCCGACCCGTCGGTCAGCGTGGCTCTCGCTGACACATCGACCTTGGCTGCTGGTGGTGCCGCCTGGGCGACGCCACCCACGAACGCCAGTGCCAACGCGATCCCCAGCATGATTCGTCGCATTCGTGTGACCTCCGTTCGGAGAGACTAGTCCCACTCGCAAGCTCCGCTCCGGGAGGACAGCTGGCGATGATGCGGGGGGGCTCACCGCTCTTCAGTCGGCGATCGGCTCCCAGATGAGTTCGGCAACGTCGATGACCAGGTCTGAGCTGGCTCGGAGGTCACTCACCCAGTATGACCGCCCGACCGACAGCCATCCGGACATGCCGTTTGATCGCGACGCGAGCTTCGTGACGCATCCCGGGATACTAAGCAAACCCATGACGCGATCATTCAAAGTCGAGCAAAAATGATCAATCGGGGGGAGATTTGGGCCAGGACCACCCTCGGAGCCGGACGACGCGCCTCAAAAAGACGGATGACGCCATGTCGTCGGTGTCGTCGCGCGCGGAACGCACCACGTTGCCGATGAGCGCATGTCCCGCGAAGGCAGTTGAAGGTTCAGTCGAGCGCAGCGAGCGCGAGACGCTCACCCACTTCACCTTCGAGGCGGTCGAGTTGCGGGCCGCCACCATCTGCAACGTCCTTCCTCGCGTTGAACAGGCGGACCCACAGGCCAGCGGCCCAGGCGTCCTGGACCTCGGACTGCGCCCAGGGCCGCCCAGTGGCCACTTGGTAGGAGGCAATGAACTCCTCGGTCTGCGCGACGGAAGCCGCTCCCCCCGGTTCCCCAGTGGCGGCCCACACGGCGGCTGCAAGGCCAACGATGGATGTTTCCGGTTGGGCGATCACGCTGTCCCAGTCGTGCACGGCCAGCGGGGCCTCGGATGCCCAGGCGATGTTCTGGGATTCCCAGTCGCCGTGACCGATGCGCACGGAGGCACGGCCCGAGGTGAGCCGATCTCGTACACACCGAGCAGCCTCGTCGATCCAGGTGGGCGCACTCATGGCGTTGAGGTTCCGGCCCTCATCGTCCGCGTCCGGCCACAGCCGTGCCCCTGGGTGGTCCCACCCCGTCCACGGCGGTGATGGCGCGAGTGTCGGTGTTCTCGATGAGTCGGGTGCTGAGTCGATGAGGCGGGCGAGGAGAGACGCAAAGGGTGCTGCACCGCTCTCGGGTGACAACTGACCGCCGCCTGGCATCGCGGTTTCGGCGGTCACTGCCAGCCCTCCAAGCCTTGTCACGCCAGTCAATGGCGGAGGGCACGGGAAGCCCGACCGAGCAAGGTGATCCTGGACGGCCAGACAGCCCATGAGGCGGGGGTCGTACGGACGCGCCTTGATCACAACCTGCCGCCCACTATTGAGCTGCGCACAAACGACTTCGGAGAGGTGTCCCGAGCGGAACAGCACGGACTCAAGTCCGTCCTCCAAGTGCTGGTGGCACCACTCGCCGAGCGTCTTGTCGTCGACCACGTTTGGCAGTATCCCGCCAACCAGCAACGCACTCACATGCTGCGTTGAGGGCGGCTGCGCTGGCCCGACCCGCGTTCCACTCGTGCGTATGCGCGGATGTGTGCGGCATGTTGGCTCCGCCAGCCGTTGGCGCGCCAGCGGGCGACGACCTCGGCGGGTGTCGGCGGTGGTGTCGGCACCCGCCGCAACGTGGTGGCTGGTAATCGGTGCCGTCGACGCCGATGGACGGTGTAGCGCTTCACCAAAACCGACGTCCTAGGACCTTCGGCCCTGTTCGACGCGAGCAGCGCGGACGCACATTGGATGTGCGGTCATCTTGACAGCCGCCGAGACAAACAACGGGAGTCACCATGACAGACCTACCTCCCACCGAGGGCCTGCTCGTCGATCCGCACAGTGACCGGTTTCGGCACGGCAAGGACGACGCCTTCCGGGACTGGTGGGAGGAAAGGGAGTACAGCCCGAAAGGCATGAACAAGGAGTACGTGCAGGGCTATGCCTTCGGCTGGGAGATGGCGAGCGACCCGCTGCACGAGGACAGCCACGACCCCCAGTTAGCGCCGGAACTTCGGCCCGTTAGCCTTCGAGGCTAGCAATCGGGGCGCGGCTCGACCCGGCCAGCGTGCGTGATGCTTCGCCCTTTCCAGCCGTTGGCGCGCCAGCGGGCGATGGGGCCTAGTTTGGCGCTGTCGGTGTCGACGCGGGCGGCGGCACGGGCCGTAACGGTGGCGGTTGGTAGTCGGTGCCGTCGGCGTTGGGCTTGCTCTGTTCGCGGCGGGATTGCTCGACGGCGACGCGCAACTCGTCCACGGGCGAGGCGGTCGACTCTGTCTTTCTTGCGGGCTACGTGCGCACTAGCGCGTCACTATGAGTGCAAAGCCGCAGGTCAGAGCGAGGAATGCGGGCGAGCCGACTCATAGGCCGGATTCTGTTGGGCGCGTGGCCTTGCGGCCGGCGCGCTGAGCAGCCATCCATCTAGGTACGCCGTTGCCGACGTACTCGTGCGACCTACCCGCAGACTCGGGCGGACCACCCGTCCGGCCGCCGAAGCGACCGACGCCTGCGCGGGCAACTCGGCGCGAGGCCGAGACGCCCTTTCTTGGTCTTGCTCCAGGTGGGGTTTACCCAGCCGCATCGGTCACCCGTTGCGCTGGTGGTCTCTTACACCACCGTTTCACCCTTACCCGCACCCCGACCGGAGTCGGGGCCGCTGGCGGTCTGTCTCTGTGGCACTGTCCCGCGGGTTGCCCCGGGTGGGTGTTGCCCACCACCTCGTCCTGCGGAGTCCGGACCTTCCTCGACGCGGCGTACGTCGCACACCTCGCCGCGGCCGCCCGGTCGGCTCGCCCGCAGCACACCAGCCTACCGACAGTGCTGCTGCCGGGTGCAGCGCGGCCTCACGTGCGGCGTCAACAAAGCCCACCGGGGTGGCACCTTGTTGACGTCATACGACGATCGGCTCCACTGAGGCACCCGACCGACGCCCACCACGCTAGACGAGGAGCCGCCGTGCTCACGAAGCGGCCGCGGCTGCCCTGGCCTCGTCAGCGCGGTAGTCGCTGACAGGGCGGTAACGGTCGTACAACATCGTGAGGATGCTGAACAGGAATACGAAGAACAACGTGTCGTCCAACGGCAGATCACCATCGCCTCGCCGCAGCAGTACGTCGGCGAGCAGCACGAGCACGACATTGACGGCGAAGACCACGGCGAACGACACGCCCGCCGACTCCCACGAGTAGCCCCTCCCGGCCGACCACAGCCCGATCGCGGAGTTGATCACGACAAAGACGGCGATGCTCATGAAGACCTGCAGGCTGCCCGCCTCGACACTCGGCAGCACCTCGGCGTAGATCACCGTGATCAGTCCGATCAGGAAGATCTTCTCCACGGCGGCTGCGTCGATCACCCGGCGATGCGCGGCTCGGTAGGCGGCCTGCTTCTCGGCGTCGTCGATCCCCACCGGAAGCGGGTCCGCGCGGACCCGCCAGGCCCAGTCAGCAGGGAGCAGTCGGGGGCGTACGACGAACCACGCCACCGCGGCGAGGGCGAGCAGACCGAGGACGACGAGCGGGCCGAACCAGGCGACATCCCTGACCGTGTCGGTGAAGTCCAGCTCGGCGATGTGGATCCAGTACTCCTGCGGCAGCTTGATGAAGATCCAGATACCGGCCGCGAGGAGCACCCAGAACCGAAGGCCGAACTGCCTCGGGTCCCACCTGCTGCGGATCGCCTCGTAGGCGATGAAGAAGTACTCGAAGGTGTTCGGGAAGACCATCAGCAGCACCCTGAGGCCGCTCAGCTCGAAGGCGACCACACCGACCTGTCGGAAGAAGAACAAGAAGCGGCTGATGGCGACGGCGGCGTGGTTGGTCCAGTTCCGCAGACTCGCGAGGTAGGCCACCGACAGGTAGAACACGTCCATCGCTTTGTCGTAGCTCTGGTAGAACGGCGGGTCGTACCCGAACGTCTGGAAGATCGTCTGGTCGACGGCGTCCAGCACCAGACAGCCGATGACGGCAGGCAGCGGGAACAGGGGGATCAGCAGCGGCAGCGCGAAGCGAGCGAGCACCACAGTCCAGAACACGACCTCGACGCCCACCGAACTCCTCAGTGCCTCAGGCCCCGTGGCTCAGGCGAGCTCGAAGCGGACAGTCCGCGTGTCCGGATTGGCTTCGACCAGCCGTACCGACACCTGGCTGCCCAGCGGCAACTCCCCTGGCGCCGACAACGTGGCCTCGACCGCCGGGTCGGCCAGCATCACTCGTCCCGAGCTGTGGTCTGCGCGGTCGACGTCGGTGACCACGCCGACGAAGCTCTCACCTTCGCGGCCGCTCAGCACTCTCGCCTCGACCAGCGACACCACAGCGCCCTCGAACTGGTGCGCCACCCGGTCGGAGTCGGCCATCTCCTTCGGCAGGTCGCGCAGCCGCCCCCGCACCCAGTCGGGCACCTCGCGATCTGCGCACAGCGCCACAGCCACCTCACCGGCATACCGATCCGCCAGCCGCCGCAGCGGTGCGGTGACATGCGCATACTCCGAAGCGAGCGCCGCATGCTCGATGTGCTCCGGTACGCCGCCGTCGAAGGCGACGTACGCCGCCCCGCGCAGCAACGACGTACACGCCTGAAGCATCGCGGCACCGGCGGGGGTCGTGGGGTCGATCGAACGGACGAAGTCCGGGTAGAACATCTCCGCTGCCCAGTGCAGCTCGAGGGCTGCGGCGGTACGTCGCAGCCGCGCCACGTCGGCATGACTCGGTGCCGGCAAGGTGCGCACCAGACCGATGTCGCCGTACAGCATGATCTCGGCCGCGCCCATGCCGGTCAGCAGCGAGATCTGTGCATTCCACTCCTCGACCGGCTGCAGCGCACGGTACGCCAGTCGCCATCGGCCGGCCTCCGTCACGACGTCCTGCTCGGGCAGGGGCAAGCTGACGCCGCCGCGCTCTGCCTCTCGCGCCAGCCGCAGCTGGCCGACCTCCTTGAGCAGCAGGAGCGACTCCGCAGCCGAGCCTCCGTCGATCTGCTGCTGGACCGTCGGGTAGTCCAGCTGGGCCCGGCTCCGGACCCGTGCCCGCGCGACGTCGACTCGGGTGCCTTCGCCGTAGTCGTCGAGGTCGATGCTCCAAACCAGGGCAGGTCGCTCCTGGTCGGGCAGCAGACTTGCTGCACCCTCGGAGAGCACCGGCGGATGTAGGGGGATGCGTCGATCAGGGGCGTAGAGGGTTTGACCGCGGCGATGCGCCTCGGCGTCGATCGGCCCGTCGGGCTCGACGAACGCCGCGACATCGGCGATCGCATAGCTGACGCGGAAGCCACCGCCTGGCCGGCGCTCGATGTGCAGCGCCTGGTCAAGATCCTGTGACCCGGGCGGGTCGATCGTCACGAACGGAATGTCGGTGCGGTCGTCGTCGGGGAGACGCGGCTGCCGCGCTGCCTGGTCGGCGGTGGCCAGGACGTCGGGAGGAAAGTCGCCCGGAAGCTGCAGCTGGTCGGCGATGCGGCGCATGCCGTCGGTGAACTGCGCCGCATCGTGACCGTGCAGGGTGACGTGACGTCGTGGCAAGACGTACCTTTCCTCGTCGGCGGCTTTCGTTCGGAGCCCACCCTAGTGGCCAGAGACTCCGCCCAAGGCCTAGATGCCCCCACTCTCCTGCTGCCATGCTGATCCGAGACCGCGAACGCAGGAGGACGCAATGGCGACCGACGAGCCGTACAGCATCAGCCTTACCGAGGACGAGATGCCGACCCGCTGGTACAACGTGCTGGCCGACCTGCCGACACCGCCTCCACCGGTGCTGCACCCCGGCACGGGTCAGCCGGTAGGACCCGAGGACCTGGCACCCCTCTTCCCCATGGACCTGATCATGCAGGAGGTGTCGTCGGACCGGTACGTCGAGATCCCCGGCGACGTACTCGACGTCTACCGGTTGTGGCGGCCGACGCCGCTGCGACGCGCTCGTCGGCTGGAGAAGGCGCTCCGGACGCCCGCGCGGATCTACTACAAGTACGAAGGCGTCTCCCCCGCCGGTTCGCACAAGACCAACACGGCCGTGCCGCAGGCGTACTACAACGCGAAGGCGGGCATCACCAAGCTCACCACCGAGACCGGGGCGGGCCAATGGGGATCTGCCCTCGCCTTCGCCTGCAGCCAGTACGGACTCGAGTGCGAGGTGTGGCAGGTGCGGGCGTCGTACGACCAGAAGCCGTACCGCCGCATCATGATGGAGACGTTCGGGAGCACTGTGCACCCGAGCCCCTCGGACCTCACCGAGGCCGGACGCACCATCTTGAAGGACGATCCAGACTCGAGCGGCTCGCTCGGCATTGCCATCAGTGAGGCCGTCGAGGTCGCCGCGCAGGACCCCACGACCAACTACTCGCTCGGCAGCGTGCTCAACCACGTGTTGATGCACCAGACGATCATCGGCGAGGAGGCGCTGCTGCAGCTAGCCAAGATCGACGAGGTGCCCGATCTGCTGGTGGGGTGCACGGGTGGTGGCTCGAACTTCGGCG
Organism: uncultured Actinomycetota bacterium; assembly: GCA_963830495.1. GTDB lineage: Bacteria > Actinomycetota > Actinomycetes > Propionibacteriales > Nocardioidaceae > CAWHMS01. The sequence continues at coordinate 53,483 of CAWHMS010000003.1, forward strand.
GGCTGATGTTCCCGTTCCTGCGGGAGAGGTGGGCCGAGCGGATGGCGTTCGAGGTACGAGCCGTCGAGCCGACCTCGTGCCCTTCGCTCACCCAGGGGGTCTACGCGTACGACTTCGGGGACACGCTCGGCATGACGCCGCTCATGAAGATGCACACGCTCGGGCACGACTTCGTGCCGGACCCGATCCATGCCGGCGGGTTGCGCTATCACGGCATGAGCCCGCTGATCAGCCATCTCTATGAGACCGGCGAGATCGGCGCGCTCGCCAAGCCGCAGTCGGAGTGCTTCGCTGCCGGGGTTCTCTTCGCCCGCACCGAGGGCATCGTGCCGGCACCGGAGCCGACGCACGCCTTGGCCGCTGCAATCGAGGAGGCGCACCGCTGCACCGAGACCGGCGAGGAGAAGGTGATCCTGACCGCGCTCTGCGGGCACGGCCACCTGGACCTCACCGCGTACGACGCCTACTTGTCCGACACACTCACCGACCACACTCGAGATGACGAGGAGCTGCGGGCCGCGATCGGTCGCGCACTCGAGAAGCTGCCCTCTCTCCCCTGATCCGACCCGCCACGTTGTTCTGGATGGCCCGTCAGCTTGTTGCTCTGACTGATGGCGGCCGTCCCGTGATGTCCAGGCCGGCCGAGTTCTAGGTTGGCTAGGGTCGGTCCGTGCTGATCTTGCTGCCGCCTTCGGAGGGCAAGTTCTGCCCACAACGGGGCCAACCCCTCGACCTGGATTCGCTGGCGTTTCCCGGCCTCACCTCGACCCGACGTACGGTGCTGACGTCTCTCACGACCCTCAGCCGGGGCGATGCCGAGGTGGCGCGTACGACGCTCGGCCTCACGCCGGGCCTGGCCTCGGAGGTGGCCCGCAACGCTCAGCTGTACACCGCCTGCGCCACACCGGCGCGACGCGTTTACACCGGCGTGCTCTACGAGGCGTTGGGGTTCGAGACGTTATCGCTGGCTGCCCGGCGACGGGCAGCGAGTCGGGTGCTCATCACCAGCGCCGCCTTCGGCCTGGTGCGACCTCACGACCGGATCCCGGCCTATCGACTCTCGGGTGACGTGACCCTGCCGGAAGTCGGCACCGTGGCGTCGGCTTGGCGGGAGGTGCTGGGCGACGTACTCGTGCCGGCAACGCGCCGCCATCTGCTGGTGGACCTCCGATCGGACACCTACGCGACCTTCTGGCGACCACCCGCCGACATCGCCTCGCGCGTGGTGACCGTTCGGGTGCTGCACGAGGTCGACGGGCGGCGCAGCGTGGTCAGCCACTTCAACAAGGCGACGAAAGGGCGGCTTGTGCGTGCCCTGCTCGACGATGGCAGAGATGCCCGCAACGGCCACGAGCTTGCCGCGCTCATCGAGGAACTGGGGTGGCGAGTCGACGTCGCTCCCGACGGCCGCTCCGTGCGGCCGTCGCGCCTCGATGTCGTCGTGACGGATCTCTGACAGGAATGCAGGCCGCGGCCATCGGGCGCACGGCTCCGACAACCTGACGGTCAACGGGAAGAACGCGAGCGCCAGGGGTTTCTGGTCTGATGGGGGCATGATCGAGCTGCGTAGCCCCGCGGAGATCCAGCAGATGCGCCCGGCCGGCCAGTTCGTCGCCGGCGTACTCGCGACCGCTCGGGCGGCGGCCAAGCCGGGCGTCAACCTGCTCGAGCTCGACGAGCTCGCCCACGACCTGATCCGCGAGCGTGGCGCCGCGTCGTGCTACCTGGACTACCACCCCGCCTTCGGCGCCAGCCCCTTCGGCAAGGTGATCTGCACGTCGGTCAACGACGCCGTCCTGCATGGGCTCCCCCATGACGCCGTCCTGGTCGACGGTGACCTGCTCAGCCTCGACTTCGCCGCAGCAGTGGACGGATGGGTGGCCGACAGCGCGGTCTCGCTCGTCGTCGGTGCGCCACGCGAGCCCGGCGGCGACGACGACCTCGGGATGATCACCACCACCGAGCAGGCCCTGGCCGCCGCGATCGACGCCGCACGGCCCGGTGGCCACCTCGGTGACATCTCGGCAGCGATCGCCGACGTGCTCCACGGCGCCGGGTACGCCGTCAACACCGAGTTCGGCGGTCACGGTGTCGGTCGCACGATGCACGGCGAGCCGCACGTGCCCAACGACGGTCGGCGCGGTCGCGGCCTTCGGCTCCGGGCCGGACTTGTGATCGCGATCGAGCCGTGGGTCCTCAAGACGACGCACGAGATCTATACCGACGCCGACGGCTGGACCCTTCGCAGCACCGACGGCTCGCGCGGTGCGCACTCCGAGCACACGGTGGCTATCACGGCATCCGGACCCGTGGTGCTGACCGAGGCGTAAGCCCGCTTGTGGCTGAAGCTTCTCCCGCACCGGGAGGGAAAGGTTCAGCCACAAAGCGAGGAGGGCGGCGCCTGATCCGACGAAGTCAGGGGATAGCGGAGAACTGCCGCAGCGTGGACGCTCCCGAACCGTAGAACGACAGCGTTGTCAGGGACCCCGGAGCGAGCTGCAGCCGGTGGATCGACTCGAGCGGGAGGTCGAGGGCCACCCGCACCGCCAGCTTGATCGGCGTCACGTGGCTGACCACCACCACGGTGTCGCCCCGGTGCTTCTCGAGGACCCTGGCCAGCTCGGCCTCCACCCTTGCCTGGACGTCCACCAGCGACTCACCGCCCGGAGGCGACAGCGTGGCCGAGCCCAGCCAGCTGCGCAGCTCGTCGGGCCACTTCGCCTCCGCCTCCCCGAAGGTCAAGCCGTCCCACGCGCCGAAGGCGCACTCGCGGAAGTCCGGCACGGTCTCGATCCGTAGCCCCAACGCCGCCCCGACCTCCGCCGCGGTCTCCTGAGCACGCCGCAACGGCGAGGCCAGCACCGCCTGCACACCGCCATCGGTCCTGAGCACCAGCGCAGCCCGCTCGGCCTGTGCCCGGCCCTCCGCCGTAAGACCCGGGTCCTCGGCACCTCCGGGTCCGGAGAAGCGCCGCTCGACGGTGAAGCGGGTGAGCCCGTGCCGGAGCCAGATCAGCGTGGTCACCTCGTCGTCGCGGCTGAGCCAGCCGGTGAGCGGAGTGTTCGAGGGTGGCTCGGCCGCTTCGGGCGTGGGATCGCCGGGCTGGTTTCGCTCGGAGCCCGGCCCGGGCGAGCCGGCGTCAGGCTCGACAGGCGCTCCGGCAGTGTCGCCGGGGGGCGGCCCGGCATTGTCGCCGGATGGCGCTCCGATGACGTACACCTCACCCGCGGCCGCGGCGTCCATCGCCAGGTTGGCGAGCCGATCGGCGTGCTTGTTCTGCTCGCGCGGCACCCAGGTCCAGATCGTGCCGAACGGCGCCAGTCGCTGCGCCGCGATGGCGAGCGGTCGCATGTCGGGGTGCTTGACCTTCCACCGGCCGGCCATCTGCTCGACGACCAGCTTGGAGTCCATCCGCACCTCGAGCGCCGCTTCCGGCGTGTGCTCGGTGTAGAGCTCGAGCCCGGCGATCAGCGCGCGGTACTCGGCCACGTTGTTGGTGGCGCGCCCGATCGACTCGGCCGCCTCGGCGATCACCTCACCGGTCTCGGCGTCCTTGAGCACGCTGCCGTAGCCCGCCGGGCCAGGGTTCCCTCGCGAGCCGCCATCGGCCTCGATGACCACGCTGGTATGACGTCCGGCCACGTCCGTGCGTCCTCGCCTCAGATCCCCGACTCGTGCGTGCGCACGAGGATGCGGTTGCACTCCTCGCAGCGCATCACCTCGTCGCTCGGAGCCGAGGCGATCCGTGCCAGGTCGGCGGCGCCCACGTCGAGACGACAGCCGCCACACCGCCCCTGCCGCAGCGCGCCCACACCCACCCCGCCGAGCTGACCGCGCAGCCGCTCGTAGAGGGCGAGCAGGTCGCCGGGAAGGTCACCCGCCAGCAGGTCGCGCTCGGCCTTCGCCTTGGCCCGCGCCTCGGCGATCTCGCCTGCGGCGGTGTCGCGGGCCACGGTCTGGTCGGCGGCGCCGCGGTCGATCTCGTCCAGCTCGGCGCCAAGCGCGGCCAGCCGTTGCTGGGCGCCCTCGAGCCGCTCCATGACCTCGAGCTCTTCGTCTTCGAGGTCGCTGATCCGTCGGTGCAGGGTCTCGATCTCGTGCTGGATCGCCTGGATCTGCTTGGGGTCGGACACCAAGCCGCCATCCAACCGCTGCTGGTCGCGGTCGAGCCGGCCCTTGACCTGTTCGACGTCGGCATCGGCCTTGCGCTGCTCGCGGGACAGGTCCTCGACCTCGTTCTGGGTCTGCCCGCGGCGCTGGGCGACGTCGTCGCGGCGACGGCTCAGCTCCACGAGGGCGGCGTGCTCGGGCAGCTTCTTGAGCCGGTGCTCGAGTTGGTCGAGCTCGGAGTCGACCGCCTGCAGGTCGAGCAGCTTCAGTTGGGCGAACGGATCGGCTTTCAGTATCGGCTCCTCGTCAGTCCACGCCGCTGCCGGCGGCGCGGTAGTTCCACGGATCGGTGCAGAGGCGCGACACCAGGGACTCGACAGGCAGGCCACGCTCGCGCCACGAGTCTTGCAGGCGTCGCTCGGCGACCGGTAGCCACGTCCACTCCGCCGCCCAATGGGGTATGTCGATGAGCGCAGGAGCATCCTGATGCTCACGCGCCTCCGACGCCGGGTGATGCCGCAGGTCCGAGGTGACATAGACGTCGGCGGCTGTCGCCCGAGCCGCATCCAGCATGACGTCTCCCGCGCCGCCGACCAGGGCCACCCTGCGGATCTGCCGGTCGAGGTCGCCCGAGACCCGAGCGCCCACCGCTGTCGCCGGCACCGAGGCGACCACGTGGTCGGCGAACTCTCGCAGCGTGATGGGCCGGGCCAGCCGTCCGACCCGGCCGGTGCCTCGATCGCTGGGCTCGCCGGAGAGCTCGAACACGTCGTACGCCGGTTCCTCATAAGGGTGGACGGCGAGCAACGCCGAGACCACCTGCGTGCGCAGTCGGCGTGGCACGAGCATCTCGACCCTGTTCTCGGAAGCCACCTCGATGTCGCCGGGAGACCCGATCGTCGGGTTGGCCTTTGCCCCGGGTCGGAAGGTTCCGTGCCCGCCGGTCACGAAGGCGCATCGGTCGTACCCGCCGATGCTGCCTGCGCCCGCCGCCGCCAGGGCATCGATCACCCCATCGGTGTCGGCGTGCGGGATGAACGTCACGAGCTTGTCGTGTGCTTCGCCCGGGTCGGCCAGCAACGGCCGGAGGTCGGTCAGCCCCAGCGCGAGGGCCAGTGCCTCCGACACGCCACCCGGAGGCGAATCGGCGTTGGTGTGTGCGACATACAGCCCGATGCCATGCCTGATCAGGTCATGGATCACGCGACCCTTGGGAGAGTCGGCGGCAACGGAGTGCACGGCGCGGAAGAGCAACGGGTGATGCACCACGAGGAGGCCTGCCTTGGCAGCCACCGCCTCGTCGACCACTGCCTGGACCGGGTCGACGGCGAAGTGAACGCGGCGTACGTCGGCGGCCGGGTCGCCGACCACAGTCCCACCGGGTCACCGGCAGCGGCCCAGCGAGTGGGGTACAGCTCCTCGATCGCCATGACCACGTCGGCCAGGGTGGGTGTCGTCACGTGCGCAACCCTAGCCGCGCGGCTGCAGCGCCCGGAGCAGCTCGGCGGGGGTCATCGAGCCGGGGGGCCTGCGGTCCCGGGCGGCTTCGTTAGCGAGGCGCTGCACCACGGCGTTCGCGGGAGTTGGCATGCCGTGCAGCCTCCCGAGCAGCACGATCTCACCGTTGAGGTGATCGGTCTCGACCGAGCCGGTGCCTCGCCGAAAGCTCTGCCAGGTCGACCCTCCACCTCGCGGCTTGCCGTCGATGGGTTGGCGCTGGAGGAGGTCGCCGCGGCGCGCGTCGTCCTCCGCCGCCGGAAGCACATCGATGCGGGCAGCAGCGAACACGCTGTCGGCCTCCGCCTCGAGCATGCCGAGGATGGCGTGCAGATCGTCGGTCGTATCGCTGCCACCGCCCGCGCCGCACAGCGCCTGGACGGCGTTGCCCAGGTTCATCACCAGCTTGCGGCGCTTCCAGCGCATGATGTCGGGCCGCACGACCGAGCGGAACGTCGACTGCTCGAGCGCCGCCGCCACCTCTTCCGCGAGGTCGTCGACGCCGCCCGGGAACCCTCCAAGGTCCAACAGCCCGCTGACCGGGGCGCAGCTCGCCTGCACCACGCCGGGATCGAGATGGGTCGCCGGGCACATGACACACATGCCGTAGACGCGGTCGAACCAGCGCAGCAGCTCGGGCTCGTTGCTCACGCCGTTCTGCGCGGAGATCACCGGCAGGTCCGGAAGCTCCGGCATGGTAGCCCGCGCGAGTGCCCGCGCGGCGGCCGCGGTGTCCTGGGACTTCATGGCCAGCACGGCGACGTCGCCGCCTCGCCAGTCGAGCTCGTCGGGATGGGTGACCGTCGGGATGGCGAGCGTCTCTGATCCGGTCGGCGACTCCAGCAGCAGCCCACGTTCGCGGAGCGCGTCTCCGTGCGCCCCGCGTGCGATGAGTACGACGTCATGACCGGACTGCGTGAGGCGGCCCCCGATCACGCCGCCGACCGCCCCAGCGCCGTACACCACGAATCGCATCCGGCCAGGCTAATCCGCACCTGGGGGCGGTGCGGCGGCCCCTCGACCCCGGCCGCTTTCACGGTCCGGAGGGATCTTCACGGCTCGAGTGGTGGGTGGCCGTCCCTTTCGTCCGCCTTCGGAGACCAGTCAGACCGTGGAGTTCCCTAGACAAGCGACGCGCACGCGGATTCCCGATGCCGCTCCGGACGCGACCCGCCCCCGGCACCCGCCTCTGCTGCCGCTCAGACGCGACGGCGGAAGGCGTACATCGACAACGGGCCGAAGACCGCCACGATGCCGAGCCCCCAGATCAACGTCAAGGTCACGGGCTCGGCCACCGGGCCGCCGACCATGAGGCCACGGGCGGCGTCGGACAGTTGCGACACAGGGTTGCCCGAGACGATCGGCTGCAGCCAGCCAGGCATGGTCTCCTCCTGCACGAACACGTTGCTCACGAAGGTGATCGGAAACAGCGCCGTGAAGCCGAACAGCTGCACTTGCTCGGGGTTCTTGGCCAGGATGCCCACCAGGACCGAGATCCACGAGAACGCGAGCGCGAAGCCGAGGATCAGGGCAATCGCCGCCAGCAGCTCGATGAACGACGTGCCGATGCTGAACCCTAAGATCATCCCCACGACCAGGAGGAGCAGGATCGACCAGGCCTGTTTGACCAGATCGGCGGAGATCCTGCCCGCCATCGGTGCCCATCGCGCGATCGGCAACGAACGAAGCCGGTCGAAGACACCCTTGGTGATGTCGGTGTTGAGGCCCATGCCGACGTACATGGTGACGAACAGCATGTTCATGACGATGATCCCCGGCAGCGCAAACTCCAGGTACTCACCCGTCGAGCCGGCGAGAGCACCGCCGAACACGTAGGTGAACAGCAGCAGGAACATGATCGGCTGGAAGCTGAAGTCACCGAGCTCCCACGGGTTGTGCCTGATCTGGACGAGGGTGCGCCACGCGAGCGTGAGCGTCTGCCGGAGGCCTTCCACCGGGCTGACCTTGGGCGCCAGCTGAGGCGCCTGGGGCTGCGGCGCTGTCGTGGTCGTCATACCGAAACCTCTTCCTTGGGCTCGCTTTCGCGCCCGCCGGGACGGTCGGACTGGTCGGACTGGTCGGCCTGGTCCGCCTGGTCCGCCTCGTCAACCGGGTGACCGGTCAGCGAGAGGAACACCTCGTTGAGTGTCGAGCTGCGCAGCGTCAGCTCGGAGATGACGATGCCGGCATCGTCCAAGCGACGTACGACGACGGGGAGCAGCGCGGGATCGGTGACCGGCGCGACCACCCGTTCGCCTTCGAGCTCGGGAGTCGCGTCGACAAGCTGGCCGACCACCGAGGAGACGGTCGAGACCAGCCTCGGGTCGTCCGGCTTGACGACCAGCACCTGGGCACCGGTCGTGCGCTTGAGCTCCTCGGGGGTGCCGTTGGCGATCACCTTTCCGTGGTCGATGACGGCGATGTCGTGGGCGAGCTCGTCTGCCTCTTCGAGGTACTGCGTGGTGAGAAGCACGGTCGTCCCGTCGGCCACCAGGTGCCGGATCAGATCCCAGAGCTCCAGCCGCGCCCGTGGGTCGAGGCCGGTCGTCGGCTCATCGAGGTAGAGCATCTGGGGGCGACCGACCAGGCTGGCCGCGAGGTCGAGTCGCCGGCGCATCCCGCCGGAGTAGGTCTTGGCGGCCCTGCCCGCGGCGTCGGTGAGCCCGAAGTTGTCGAGCAGCTCGCGGGCACGGGCGCGTGCGTCCCTGCGCGGGATCTGGAGCAGCCGCGCGATCAGCATGAGGTTCTCGGTGCCGGTGAGGTTCTCGTCCACCGACGCGTACTGACCTGTCATGCCGACCAGCTGGCGCACCTGATGCGCCTCCCGTACGACGTCGTACCCGCCGACAGTGGCGCGGCCGCCATCGGGCGGGAGCAGCGTCGCGAGCACGCGCACGGCCGTGGTCTTGCCGGCCCCATTGGGTCCGAGCAGTCCGAGCACGGTGCCCGGAGGCACGGCGAGGTCGATGCCGCCAAGGGCCGTCGTCTCGCCGAAGAGCTTGACCAGGCCCTCGACTTCGATCGCGTGGTTCATCTGGAGTTCTCTCCTTGTGGGTACGTCGTCTGTCGACGCTATGACTTCAACGCTCCTTGAGGTCAAGGATGTCGAAGCAGCTCCGGTGTCTCTAGAACGAATCCGACCACCGCCAGGACGAAAAGTCATCGGTTTTTGCGTGGCCGAATCGTTCGGCGGTGCATCTGCGCGCCGACGTGCAACGGAAGGAGGTCGTCGTCGACCAACACGAGCGAGATCCCGGTAAGCGGGATCAGCACGAGGCAGAGATACAGAGCACGCTCCGTCCAGGTGGCAACCTTCCGCTCCAACGGCGAGAGTGCCTCCGTCCACGGTGGCAGCGGGGTGAAGCGGCGCCACGCCAACCGGGTGAGAGCAGGCATCAAAATGGCGACACCCAGCAGCGCATGCACCGTCAGCAGCCGATCGTCGCCCTCCTGAAGACCGAAGGCGATGTCGTCGTCACCACCTCGACCACGACCACGACCGGACTCGCCACTCCTCGCGACCACGCCCACGGCCCGAGTCCTCGAGCAGGTATCCCACCGTGAACTGAGCGACCAGAGCCAGCACGGTGAGCCAGTGCAGACTCTTCGACACAGGGCCATAGCCGGCGTCATGTAGCCGCTGACAGCCGCCGCCCCTGAAGCGGCTGCCAGCATCGTGCTTGACGCGGAGGCTAGAAGACGCGATTGGCAATCTCTGCCGGTGCCAACAACAACTCCTTCAGCTCGTCATCGACCTTCAAGGCCGTCAGGTGTGCTCCCGCCATCTCCAACGACGTGCAGTACTCGTTGACGTAGCTGCGGAAGACGGAGATGCCTCTGTCGGCAAGCCGCCTGTGGGCAATGCCGTACAGCAGGTACAACTCGCTGATCGGTGTGCCGCCGAGGCCGTTGACCATCAGCGCAATCTCGTCTCCGGACTCAACGGCAGGTCAGGCACAACTGCATTGAGCAGGATGTCGACGATCTCGTCAGCGGAAGCGAGCTTGGTCCGCTCGCGGCCGGGCTCGCCGTGTATGCCGATACCGATCTCCATCTCGTCGTCGGCGATCTCGAATAGCGGTGTCCCACGGACAGGAGGAGTGCACGAGCTCAGCGCGATGCCCATCGTCCGCACGTTGGCAATGACCTTCTCGCCAATCCGTACCAGCTCATCGAGATTTGCGCCGTTCTCCGACGCGGCCCCGGTCGCCTTGATGACGAAGAAATTACCCGCCACACCTCGGCGTCCCACGGTCCAGGTGGAGTCCTTGACCGCAACATCGTCGTTCACGAGCAGGGCGCCAATCTTCATCCCCTCGGCTTCACACATCTCCTTGGCCATCTCCCAGGCCGTTCGGTCACCCGTGTAGTTGTTGATGATGTGCAGGATGCCCTTCGGGGAGTAGAGCAACTTGGTCGTCTCGTACACGAACTCGACGGGTGGTCCGGCGAAGACGTCTCCCGGGCATGCACCATCGAGCATGCCAGGACCGACGATCATCGTGTGCGCCGGCTCATGTCCTGACCCGGAGCCCTGAATGATGCTGACCTTGTCGTTCTTCGGGATGTCGGCACGGTAGATCAGGTTGTACTTGGGCTCGTACTTCAGTGTCCCGCCGCTAGCGAGCTCGATGCCGGTTAGCATCTCCGCAACGAAATCGCGCGGGTCGTTGACGAACTTCTTCACGCCTCGGTCTCCTCTTCCGTGTGTGCTTCGCGCCAAGCGGCGCTGATTGCTTGCAGTATCACGCCCACCGCGGTGGCCCCCGCATCCACGGAGTCGCGGCTGCGCTCGCCCGTATAGGCCGCTCGGCCGCGCAATGCGAGCATGCCCAGGGTTCCCTCGGCGGCCTTGACCGCTACGTCCGCGGCGTCTTGGATGGCGGCGATTCCGTTGTGGTCAGCATCGGCCGCCAGGCTCTCTTCGAGGCTATCCACCGCGGGAACAAGGGAGTCGAGCAGTGTCTTGTCTCCGAGTGACGCCTCACCGCGTTGCTTGATTCCATCTATGGCGGCATGCAGTACGTCGATGAGTTCCGCCGACGTCAACTCCGTCTTGTCGCCTGCAGCAGCAGCGGAGCGAAGGAACGCCGTCCCCCAGATCGGGCCGCTCACGCCGCCGACTTTGCCGGCGATGACGAATCCGACCCGCTTGAGAATCGCGCCAATACTGCTGCGGTCGAACGTCTCGTAGTCGGCGAGCACCACTTCGAACCCGTTCCTCAGCGAGTAGCCGAAGTCGCCGTCGCCGACGACTGCGTCGAGCTGGGCGAAATAGTCTGCGTTGTCGACGATCGTCTCGGCCATCGTCTTGATGACGAGGTCGACCTCATCGAGCGCAGTGCGTGCCATACCAACCTCCTCCGATTCCTGTGGTCTGATCCCTGTGTCGCACATCAGGGCGCGAGGCAAAGAACCAGATCCGCCAACGTGATGTAGTTGCCGGGGGTAGCAGAACCACGGTTGGCGATGACGCGCGTTCGCTCCCCATCCGGGTCGCCCAAGGACGAGACGACCAGGATCGCTTCGCTGTTGTCCTCCTCCTCTGTGTATCCGTTGATCGTCATCACGCAGCGCAAACCGGCGGACACGGCCGCCAGCAGGCCGTTGCGCGAGTCCTCGATCACCAGCGCCTCCGCTGGGGACGCCTGGAGGCTCTCCAAGGCAAGTAGGTAGATGTCCGGTGCCGGCTTCTTGGCGGCGACCACGTCTCCCGCCAGCACCACGAAGCGCGCGGCGCGCTCGGGACCGGCAGCGCGCCGCAGGATGGCGCGCACCGACGGTTCGGCTGACGTGGATGCGACCGCAAGCTCCCAACCACTGTCCTGGGCCTCGGCGATGATCCGCTTGATGCCGGGCCGGGTCGGTAGCAGTCCTCCGGCGACCATGTTGGTGTAGATGGCGGTCTTGCGCCGGTGCCACTTGGCCAGCACGTCGGCCTGATCCGCACGGCTCTCCGGGAGTCCATTCTTTCGAGCGAACTCAGGCGTGAGCTCAGTGGCCATCCGCTCCTTGCCGCCCGCAGTCTTGAGCTTCTCCGCGTAGACCGCCTCCGACCACTCGACCGGCAACCCGAACTCAGCAAACGTCCGGTTGAACGCGACACGATGACCATCACGCTCCGTGTCAGCGAGCACGCCGTCGCAGTCGAAGATGAGTGCCTTCACCATGAACGACCCTCGCTGCCAAAGAGTCGGATGTGTTCCCGGGTCATCTCCATCACCGCCTCGCGTTGCACGCGAAACTGCGACGGCGGGTCGTACTTGCCCGGGTTGTCGGTCATGAAGTCGTAGCCAGACTGCATCAGTCGGATCTTCAACGCCGTCGAGATGTTCACCTTGGCGCAGCCACGTGAGATCAGGTCATTGAACTGCTCGGGGGTCATCCCAGTGCCTCCGTGCAGGGCGACTGGAATCCCTGTCGCCTCCACGATGTCCGTGACTCGCTGGCTGTCGAGCTTGGGAGCGCGTTGGTACATGCCGTGGGCATTCCCGATGGCGGGCGCGAACACGTCAACGCCGGTGGCCTTGATGAAGTCGATGGCTGTCTCGAGTGATGGTTCGGACTCGACCTGCTCGTCGCCGATGTCCTCGACTCGCTTGAACCCCTCGATCTCTCCCTCGACCAGCGCTCCGTACGGTCGCGCCTCAGCCACGACATCCGCACACTGCCTCTTGTTCTCCTCGACGCTGAGGTGCGAGGCGTCGAAGAGCACGGAGTTCCAGCCCTTCGCGAGGCACAGGCTTATCGTCTCGCGCTCGGGGCAATGGTCGAGGTGCAGGGCGACAGGCACCTCGATGATGTCCGTCATGGCGCGCCACATCGCAAAGAGAACGTCCGCGCCAAGTGACTTCACGGTTTTGACGGAAGTCTGCACAATCAGCGGGGACCGCAACTCTTCTGCCGCAGCGAGCACAGCCTCCATGCTGAGGTCGTTGACAATGTTGATGGCCGCAACGCCGTACCGCTCATCGAAGGCGCGGGCGAGAATGTCCTGGGTGGGGACAACGGGCATCATCTGCCTCCTGTCTGGGCAAGGTCGAGGACCTTGTGTCCGTTCGATTCGTCCACGATGAGGACGTCGACGATGCCGGCGCGCAGCACGCCGAGGATCGCGTGCGGCTTCTCCGCACCACACACCACTGCAACAACCGTGGGTATGGATCGCAGGTCGTCGATGGACAGGCCGATGAGCCGACTGCTGTGGGGTGCGAGGATGTGCTCGCCGTTGGTATCCACGTAGTTGCCGAGTACATCGCCGACGGCTCCCTGGCGGCGCAGAGTGCGGATCTCCGCTCTTGTCAGGCAACCGCTCCTGACCATGGTGCAGTCATCGTCCGTACCTCCCACGCCGACCAGGGCGATGTCGGCACCGGCCGCGACCCTGAGTGCGTGCCGAACCGCGTCCTGCTGAAGCAGTCGATCGCGGACGTCGGCGCTCTCCACATAGGCGGGTGCGTAGAGACTTTCGGCGCGCCCGCTGCATCGCTGCGCAAGTGAGCGACAGGTCTCGTTGGGGTTGGTCGGCGCGTCGACGCGGGGGGACCCACCCATCGCGCTTGCGAATACGCAATCGATCGCTGCAGCTGGGCGGAAGTGACGTGGAACAGCTCCTGTGTCTCGGCCATGGCTGACCGCGACTACGCTGCCGTTCCCCAAGAGGTGCTCTAGGTAGCCCGCCGCGCGGCGCGCGACGAGCGCACGTTGTTCGTCCGGGTCCGAAACGCCCGGACTGATGATTGCCGCCTTCAGGCCGAACCCTTCAACGAATTTGTGCTCGAGGTCGAGGTCAAGTCCCATGGGCACTTCGATGTGAACTTCGACAACGCCCGTCGCTCGCGCTCTGTCCAGGAGCCGCTGGACCTTCGGGCGCGACAGGCCGAACTCGGCCGCGATCTCGCTCTGGGTCCGGCGGTCGATGTACCACCGGCGCGCGACGCGGGCCAACAACTCGTGCTCTTCCCGATCAAGATCGACCATCGCGAACCTTCTGCCGACTGAGCAGATGCTCAGCTCTGTGCAGATGCTCACGCTAGCAGGAGTGGCGTTGCCGTGCAGGAATGTTCTCGGGCCAGGCGAGTTCGTCAACGCCGGAGGCCGTCTTCGAAGGCGGTGATCGGAATGAGTCGACTCTGGAGATCAGGAGGTTTGCGCGAACTGTCACACCCTGGAGCAAATGTTACGAGTGTCAGGTGACCGACGTCGTGGTCGACGGTCAACCTTCGACAACGCACGCAGGCCCGGGCCAGGCAGAAGTGCCGACTGCCAGGCTCTTCGCGGTGGGTGGGCGCAGCAGGGATCGAACCTGCGACCACCTCCTTGTAAGGGAGGTGCTCTACCGCTGAGCTATACGCCCCAGAGCGGCGCCAAGCCTAACGCCAGGGTCCGGAGCCGACCAAGCCAGCCAGCGGCCCGCGCTAGCACCACAAGAAGGTGGCCGCCAGCGTCTCGGTTCGCCGGCGACCACCGAGCCCATCGAACACCCCGCCGGCCGGGCTGGCACCGGTTTCAGCCAAAGTCACATCGAACCGCGGACAACTCGTTCGAGATCCGTGACGCACCGTCACAGCACTAGTCGAGTTCTGCCAGCACCCGGCGGTAGTCGTCGAGGTTCCGGGCCTGCGGGATCTCGTTCTCGACGTACCAGCGCAGTACGCCGTGCTTGTCGATGATGAACGTCGCCCGGCCCGAGCAGCCGACCTTCTCGTTGAAGATCCCGTACGCCGACGACACCGACCCGTGCGGCCAGTGATCGCTCAGCAGGCTGAAGGAGTAGCCGTCCCGATCGGCGAATGCCCGCAGCGAGTGCATGTGATCGCAGGACACCGCGAGCAGCACTGTCCGCTCGTCATCGAAGTCCGCGATCTGGTCACGGATCTGGCACAGCTCCCCGGTGCAGACGCTGCTGAACGCGAACGGGAAGAACACCAGCACGACAGCCTTCTCGCCGCGGAAGTCCGCGAGCGAGACCTCCTCGCCGTGCTGGTTCCTGAGCGTGAAGTCGGGTGCCGGCTGGCCGATCTCGAGTGTCATGGTGTCCTCTCGGGCGCGTGATCCGCTCCTTCCGATCCTGCCATCTGTCGTGAGACGGTCGACCGGGGATGCACGAGTACGCCGACCGCGCCTTTCACCACACCTCTGACTCCAGCGCAATGCGCGCCTGGCCGACCCACCAGTCCAAGTCGGCTTGCTCGCGCTCCCGGATCACCGGGTCGGGATTGTCGACGGCGTCGAACGCCTTGTTCCACCCAAGCCAGACCAGACCCGAGAGGAGGGCGAGACGCATCGCGTCATCGTCGTACGTCGCTCCGGCCACCTCGCGGTAGTCCGCGAGCATCGCCTCGCGAGATGCGTCGACCACCGAGGCGCAGCCCGCGATGAAGCGAGACACATCGAGCGCCGCAGGCGCGCGAGCCGGCATCGCCCAGTCGACCAGGACGACCCGATCGGCCTCGAGAGCGAGATTGACGGTTGCCAGATCACCGTGCACCAGCGTCGATGTTCGGCGTTCGAGCGCGGCGACCAGCGGCTCCGGTTCGGTCAGCAGCCCCATCACCGCGTCGGCAACCCTCGGCTCGACGCGGTCCGCGAAGATGTCCCAGCCACGCACACACGCGAGCGCCAAGGGGTTGCCCTGAGACGCCGGCGCTGCCATCTGGTCCGGGGCGAAAACGGCGAGGTGTCGGTCGAGAGGAGTCAGGTCGGCGGGCGCGTTGTCATGGAACCTGCGGTGCACCCCACTGATGGCAGTCAGGATGCGACGGCACTGCGCTCGGGTCAGTCGGTCCTCCCAGGTGAGCACGGCGCTGCCCAGATCATTCATGACCAGTACGTCGACACCGTCCTCCCGCCAGCCGTCGACCACGGCATGCGCGGCTGGGTGCGGCAACTGGTCGAGAATGCCCGCGGACCACAGCCGCAGCTCATGCGACGAGTCCGCGCCGATCAGCTGCATGAAGAAGTCGTCGGCCGGGGCCACCCGCTTGACGACCAGACGCTGACCGTCCGGCATCAACACCCGCTCGACGGAGGCGCCAGACTTGCCGACCTCGCCGATCGGGATCCGCTCCACGGCGGCGCCCAGATCGATCCTTGCCACAGGAGAAACCTAGCGATGCGTCGGCACCGTCAGGCTGAGACTCGGGTCAGCGGCGGGCTGAGCGCGCGGACTTGGGCGAGACGAGCTTCGTCGCGGACCAGTCCGGACCGGCAGCGACCGACGTGGTCGTGGACAGGCCGGCGGTGGGAGCGGCCTCGGAGATGTCGCTCGCGTCGACGTAGTTGGGTCGGCCGACCTTCGGGGTGAGCAGCCAGATGTGCCCGCCCTCGGCGAGATCCGTCAGTGAGTCGACCAGGCCATCCACCAGGTCGCCGTCCTCGGCTCGCCACCAGAGCACCACCGCGTCGACCACGTCGCCGTACTCGTCGTCGACCAGTGCCGATCCGAGGACGGCCTCGATGCCGGAGCGCAGATCCTTGTCGACGTCGTCGTCCCATCCCAGCTCCTGCACCACCATGCCGGGCTTGAGACCGAACCGACTGGCCGGTCCGTTGGCCGCGTCATCCGCGGTCGCGCTCACACAATCCTCCTCGTCGACGGAGGCACCCCTGTGCCTTGGTCGCAGGGTAGTCCACCGTGATCCGCCTGGCATGGCAAGTCCTTCGGAAATCTCATGGCCTGACTACGCTGAAGATGAACCCGTGTGCGGACAGTGGGAAGATGCAGAGAGCGCCCACGACCCGGGTATCCGATGCCGACAACCGCACCGGCTGCTCCCGACTGACGAAGAGGACACCGTGGCCACCGCAAGCGACCGCCCACCCGTGATCCACGAAGGTCTGCCCACCCAGCTGCCCGACATCGATCCGGAGGAGACCCAGGAGTGGCTGGACTCCCTCGGGGCGTTGCTCGACGAGAAGGGCCGCACCCGGGCGCGCTACCTGATGCTCAAGCTCCTGGAGCTCGCGCGTGAGGAGCAGGTCGGCGTGCCTGCTCTCCGCAGCACCGACTACCTCAACACGATTCCGCCCGAGCGCGAGCCCTGGTTCCCCGGCGACGAGGAGATCGAGCGCCGGATCCGTGCGTTCATCCGGTGGAACGCCGCGGTGATGGTGTCCCGGGCCAATCGCAAAGGTCTGGAGGTCGGCGGCCACATCGCGACGTACCAGAGCGCGGCCAGTCTCTACGAGGTCGGCTTCAACCACTTCTTCCGGGGCAAGGACCATCCCGGTGGCGGCGACCAGGTGTTCATCCAGGGTCACGCCTCCCCCGGCATCTACGCCCGCGCATTCCTCGAGGGACGGCTCACCGAAGACCAGCTCGACGCCTTCCGGCAGGAGGTGTCGCGCGGCGCCGGCAAGGGCCTGTCGTCGTACCCGCACCCGCGTCTGATGCCGGACTTCTGGGAGTTCCCGACCGTCTCGATGGGCCTGACGGCGCTGAACTCGATCTACCAGGCCAGGTTCAACCGGTACCTCCACAATCGCGGCATCAAGGACACCAGCCAGCAGCACGTGTGGGCATTCCTCGGCGACGGTGAGATGGGCGAGCCCGAGTCGCTCGGCGCGATCGGGCTGGCGGCCCGAGAGGAGCTCGACAACCTCACGTTCATCGTCAACTGCAACCTGCAGCAGCTCGACGGGCCGGTGCGCGGCAACGGCAAGATCATCCAGGAGCTGGAGTCCTTCTTCCGAGGCGCCGGGTGGAATGTCATCAAGGTGGTCTGGGGCCGCGAGTGGGATGCTCTGCTGGCGCGAGACGTCGACGGCGTACTCGTCAACCAGATGAACCGCACCCCCGACGGCCAGTACCAGACCTACTCGGTCGAGACCGGCGCCTACATCCGGGACAAGTTCTTCGGCGGCGACCCGCGCCTCCGCTCGATGGTCGAGCACCTGTCGGAGGACGAGCTGCGCAAGCTGCCCCGCGGCGGCCACGACTACCGCAAGGTCTACGCGGCCTTCAAGGCGGCGCACGACCACGTCGGGCAGCCGACGGTCATCTTGGCCAAGACCATCAAGGGATGGACGATCGACGCCCTCGAGGGCAAGAACGCCACCCACCAGATGAAGAAGCTGACCAACGACGACCTCAAACGCTTCCGCGACCGACTCTTCCTGCCGATCGCCGACGCCGACATCGAGGAAGCCGACGTCGCACCCTTCTACCACCCCGGCCCGGACTCGCCGGAGATCCAGTACATGATGGAGCGACGGCGCCAGCTCGGCGGCCCGATCCCGCAGCGCCGGGTGCTCGCCCAGGGCCTCAAGCTGCCCGGCGACGAGATGTACGCCGAGCTCAAGAAGGGCTCGGGCAAGCAGGCGGTCGCCACGACCATGGCGTTCGTCCGGCTGCTGCGGGACCTGATGAAGGATCCTGAGATCGGGCATCGCATCGTGCCGATAGCGCCCGACGAGTACCGCACGTTCGGCATGGACTCGATGTTCCCCACCTCCAAGATCTACAGCCCGCACGGCCAGCGCTACGAAGGCGTCGACCGGGCCATGCTGCTGACCTACAAGGAGCACGAGCAGGGCCAGATGCTGCACGAGGGCATCTCCGAAGCCGGTGCCATGGGTTCGACCATCGCGGCCGGTACGTCATACGCCACTCACGGCGAGCCGATGATCCCGGTCTACATCTTCTACTCGATGTTCGGTTTCCAGCGCACCGGCGACTCCATCTGGTCGTTCGCCGACCAGCTCGGCCGCGGCTTCCTGATCGGCGCGACCGCTGGGCGTACGACGCTGACCGGCGAGGGACTGCAGCACGCCGACGGGCACTCACCGCTGCTGGCGGCGACCAACCCGGCCTGCGTGCACTACGACCCCGCCTTCGCCTACGAGGTCAGCCACATCGTCCAGGACGGCCTGCGCCGCATGTACGGCGCCAGCGACAACCACCCGTATGGCGAGAGCGTCTTCTACTACCTGACGGTCTACAACGAGCCGTTCGTGCAGCTGCCCGAGCCGGAGGGGATCGACGCCGACGGGCTGCTCAAGGGCATGTACCTGATGCGCCCCGCGCCGACCGGTGACGGCGATCATCGGCCGCACCTTCAGCTGCTGGCCTCGGGTGTCGGGATGCCCTGGGCGCTCAAGGCGCAGGAGCTGTTGGCGGAGCAGTGGCAGGTACGCGCCGACATCTGGTCGGTGACGTCGTGGAACGAGCTCAACCGCGATGCGCTGGCAGCCGACGAGTGGAATCTGCTGCACCCGGGTGAGGAGCCCCGGACGCCGTACGTCACGCGCGTGTTGGGCGAGACTCGCGGCCCAGTGCTGGCGGTCAGTGACTACATGCGTGCCGTGCCCGACCAGATCGCCCGCTGGGTCCCGTCTGACTGGCACTCGCTCGGGACGGACGGCTTCGGCTTCGCGGACACCCGCGCCGCAGCCCGCCGCTACTTCAAGGTCGACGCGGAGTCGATCGTGGTGGCGGCCCTGGAGGCTCTTGCCAGCCGCGGTGAGGTCGACTGGTCCCGCGCCCGGGAGGCGCTGGAGCACTACCGGATCGACGACCCGACGGCGGTGCGCGGCGTGCAACAGGAGGGTGCCGGCGCCTGACCCGACGTCGGGAGTCGCAGCCTCGAGCGCTCCATGAGGTTCGCTCGGATTGGCCTGCCGTTGGCCGCCGGGTTTCGGATCCCGTTGTCGAACGTCGAGCGGCAGCAAACGGTTGGAACTGCCCACGTGAGGTCGCATTTTGCTGCCGGTCGTGCGACAGGGCACGTCCCCTTCTCCAGCAGGGCCACTGGCACCACATCTCCACCGGAGCCGGCGGTGCGACGCCGATGGGACCTGCGCCTGTGGATGGCCACCCAGGCGAAGAGCTCGATGCGTCAGGATCAGCGGGTGCCTCGAGATCCTGGCCGGTTGGCGCGCGACGCCAGGACCGGCTGTCTACCGCTGAGCGTTGACCAGTTGGACCAACTCGGCTTCAGTAGCTCGACGGTTCGCGGACGTCGTTGGCGGCGTACGTCGCACGGTCACTATGGCCCTGCCGAGGCAGGAGTCATCGACGGCCGCCGTACACCGCTGCAGCGGATCCTCGAGTCGGCTCCCCTGCTGCCGACTGAGGCTGCGCTGACGGGTTGGTCCGCCGCTTACCTGGCGGCAGTCGGCGGCATTGACGGGCGCGCGTCCACCACGGGCGCCGAGCAGCCAGTGCCGATCCTTCTCGGAAGAGACCTAGGTCGGCGGACAACGCGGGAGCGCAACTATCTGCGAGGCCGGATCGGACCAGAGGAGATCGAGACGGCGGTCGTGCGCGTGCGCAGTCTGGTGGGAATCTCGCCGGCCGAGGTGGTGCTTCCCACGGCTGTCGCTACCCGGGCGATCTTCGATTCGATGCAGGCCGCCGAGGACCTGGCCGAGGCGGTTGCCTACGTCGATGCCTGGTTGAACGCCGGTGTGGTCACGATCGACGCACTCACGGACTACGCAGCGGGCCGTCCGGGCGCTCGACACATCGTGACGATTCGCCGAGCCATCGAGATGGCCGACGCAGCGGCACGCAGCCCGTGGGTGAGTCGGCTCCGGATTTTCTACGTCACCGTCGCTGGCCTTCCAACGCCGCAGGTCAATGTGCCGATCTTCGACGTCGGTGGCCGCCTTCTCGGGATCGCCGACCTGTTGGACAAGGAGGCCGGACTTGTCACCGAGTTCGACGGGCAGGATCACCGCCAGCGGCGGCAGCACCGCGCGGACAACGATCGCGAGGAGTGGTTCGAGGACGCCGGACTGGTCGTCGTACGTGCTGACAGCTTGGACCTGACCTCGTACGAATCTCGGCTAGTAGATCGGCTTCGCTCAGGCCACCGCCGTGGGATGCAGCGCGACCGCACGCGTGACCGCTGGACGCTGACGCCACCCCAGTGGTGGCTCGAGCAGAACGACCACGTCGACCTGTCTGATGATGAGAAAGAGAAGTTGTTCGGCTGGTGATGCGGGCAGGGTCGGACTACGTATCTTCGCCGCGCCGGGTTCCCCAGGGATTCGCGACCGGGTCAGGAGAGCAGGTGGGTGAGGGTGGTGATGGTGGTCGGCGTATGCGTGTGGTTGATCCCGTGCATGCCGAGGGCCTGCGCCGCGGCGACGTTGGCGGGTACGTCGTCGACGAACACGGTTCGTTCGGGCGCGACATCCATTCGCCGACAGGTCAGCTCGAAGATGGCCGGGTCCGGCTTCTCCAGGCCGACCTCGTGCGAGTAGATGATCGGGTCGAATATCCGAGAGAACCCGTAGCGCCGCTCCTCCTCGCGCCGGGCGCCGTCGCCAGAGTTGCTGATGATCGCGAGACGGTACGTCGGACGGAGCGATGCGACGTACCCCATCAGGTCGTCGTCGAGACGCCCGCAGTAGGCGTCCCACATGTCCGCGAACATCGCCTCGACCTCGGCGTCGCTGACCCCCAGCGCGTCCTGGTAGGCCGCGCGTACTCCGGCTTCGCTGACGTCACCGGTGCCTATTCCAGCCAGGTCCAGACCGGCGACCCGGGAGCGCCACACCTCCGAGTCGCTGCCGAGGCGACTGGCCCAGCGGTCCAGCCAGGCAGTCCCCCAGTCCTCGTCGACGATCTCGAGCACACACCCCCGATGTCGAGCACCACGGCCGTGATGGTCATCGTGCTGGCAGCGGCCCTATCGCGCGAGCCGGCTGCCGTCGCGAGCCGTTTGTCGTCAGCATCGGCACTCCATCGCGAGCGGTCCTGTCGTCAGGGGTCGCCACCACGTGTCGCGGGTCTCGCACTTCACCGCTTGGCGTGGGCCCACTCGAGAAGTCGGTCCAGCGGCCAGGTGTTCACGACACGCTCGGCTGGTACGCCGTTGGCCACCGCCCGGGCGCACCCGTACTCCTGGAAGCTGAGCTGGCCCGGAGCATGTGCATCGGTGTCGATGCTGAACAAGCAACCACTGTCCACCGCAAGCTTGATCAAGCGGGACGGCGGATCGCGGCGCTCGGGCCGGGAGTTGATCTCGACCGCGACGTCGAACTGGGCGCAGGCCGCGAAGACCACCTCGGCATCGAAGGTCGACTCCGGCCTGATCCCACGGCCTCCCTCGACCAGCCGACCCGTGCAGTGGCCGAGCACGTTGGTGAACGGACTCGCGATACCTCCGACCATCCGCTGCGTCATGGTCGCCGAGTCCGAGCGCAGCTTCGAGTGGACGCTGGAGACCACGACCTCCAGCTGGCTGAGCATCGACCGGGTCTGGTCGAGCTTGCCGTCCTCGAGGATGTCGACCTCGATCGCCTTGAGCAGCCGGAAGTCGTCGTGTTCCTCGTTCACCTGGTCGATCACCTCGATCTGCTCGGTGAGGCGCTCGGCCGTCAGCCCGCTGGCCACCGTGAGGCGCGGAGAGTGGTCGGTGAGGGCCAGGTAGTCGTGGCCGAGACCCCGCGCCGCCGACACCATCTCCTCGATCGGCGAGCCACCGTCAGACCAGTTCGAGTGTGAGTGCAAGTCGCCTCGCAGCTGGGCGCGCAGCTCCTCGCCGCCCTCGGCCAGCGGTTGCGCCCCCCGAGCGCGCAGATCCACCAGCTTCTTGGGCACACCACCGGTGGCAGCCTCCATGACCACGGCGGACGTCGACGGCCCGAGGTTCGCGAGCTCCGTCAGCGACCTTGCGGCGATCCGCTCCTCGAGCTGCCCCTCGGGCAGGTCCTCGAGGGTCCACGCCGCCTTGCGGTAGGCCTCGACTCGGCGCGTCTCGGCGCGATCCCGCTCGAGCCAGTAGGCGATCTCCTTCAACGCCGCGATCCCGTCCATCACGCCAAGACTAGTCAGCAGCACACCGCGACAGGCAAGCGTGGTCGAGCGCCCGCGGCGAGCGCGGCCAGGGGCGAATGGGCGCACGCCATACGGCGATCCGGGTTGCTCGAGACCGACGAGGGGTCTTTGTCGAACAGTCACAAAGTCGATGACTACGCTGTGGAGATGATTCGTGGCCGGGTCTCTGCGACCCGTCGGCTGGAGAAGGCCGTGGGCACGTTGCAGGCGGCAGCGATCGCGCAGATGCGCGAGGACCTGCCATGGTTCCGGGCACTCGACCCTGAGGATCGGTCCTGGATCGGACTCATCGCTGGCGCGGGCATCTCGTCGTTCGTCGATTGGTACCGCGATCCGGACGCCAGCACGACCAACACCTCGGAGATCTTCGGCAACGCCCCCCGGGAGCTCACCGGCGTCGTAACACTGCAGCAGACCGTCGAGATGGTGCGTACGACGATCGGCGTGGTCGAGTCGCAGGTCGAGTCGATCGTCAGCCAGCGCGACGCGCCAGCAGTCCGCGAGGCTGTGATGCTCTACTCGCGGGAAGTCGCCTTCGCCGCGGCGGAGGTCTATGCCCGAGCAGCCGAGCAGCGCGGCGCCTGGGACGCCCGGCTGGAGGCGCTCGTCGTCGACTCCGTGCTGAGGGGCGAGGCCGACGAAGCGGTTCGATCGCGAGCAACCGCCCTCGGCTGGGTTTCCACGAGCGGCGTCTGCGTGGTGCTGGGCTATACGCCGTCGGGCGACTCCGCCGATGCAGTGGAGCGGATCAAGCGCTCCGCCCGGGCTCATCACCTCGACGCGTTGTGCGCCGTCCAGGGCGACCGGGTGGCCGTGGTGCTGGGCGGGGTGAGCGACACCGACAAGGCGGCGGCAGCCATCGCGTCGCACTTCGGCACGGGAGCGATCGTCACCGGTCCGCTCGTCGAGGACCTGCTGGCCGCGAACGTCTCTGCCCGGTCAGCGGTCGCGGGACTTCGCGCGGCGGTGGCGTGGCCGGATGCGCCTCGACCCGTGTCGAGCGCTGATCTGCTGCCCGAGCGGGCCTTGGCCGGAGACGGTCACGCCAGACGGGAGCTGGTGACAGAGATCTACCAGCCGCTCGCCGAAGCCGGATCCGGTCTGCTCGAGACGCTGACGACGTACCTGAGCACGAGCGGCTCGATCGAGGCGACCGGCAGGGCGCTGTTCGTGCACCCGAACACCGTTCGCTACCGGCTGCGGCGCATCGCCGACGTGACCGGCTTGTCACCCAGCGATGCGCGCGATGCCTACACCTTGCAGCTTTCCCTCACCCTCGGCCGGCTGCTCAGCTCTGCCTGATCGCGGCCTGGTACGTCGCGCGTGCGGGCGGGGACGCCTCGCGGGCCCGAGCCACGGCCTTGTAGGAAACCTACAACAACACCCCGCCAACTTTCGTCGCGGCGCCACCGCGGGTCCGGCGACCCGACACGGCATGATGGGGCGGGTGCTCGTGATTGTTGCGCCCGGTCAGGGCGCCCAGACGCCCGGCTTCCTCCAGCGCTGGCTTGAGGATCCCTCGTACGCCGACCGGCTGCACTGGCTCTCTGCCGTCAGCGGGCTCGACCTCGCTCACTACGGCACCGCGGCAGACGCCGAGACGATCAGGGACACCGCGATCGCGCAACCCCTTCTCGTAGGCTCCAGCCTGGTCGCCGCGCTCTCGCTCTTCCCTCATCCAGCGGATGTCTACGGCCGCATCGGTGCGGTGGCGGGACACAGCGTGGGCGAGATCGCCGCCGCCACCGGAGCCGGGGTGATGACTGCCGAACAGGCCATGGTCTTCGTCCGCGAGCGGGGTCGGTCGATGGCCGAGGCGTCGGCCGCGACTCCGACGGGCATGAGCGCCGTACTCGGTGGCGACCGCGACGGGGTGCTGGCTCGCCTGGACGATCTGGGGCTCACCCCTGCCAACGACAACGGCGCCGGGCAGGTGGTGGCGGCCGGCACCCTCGAGCAGTTGCAGGCGCTGGCCGACAACCCGCCCGAGAAGGCGCGTGTCATCCCCTTGAGCGTTGCCGGCGCGTTTCACACCGACCACATGAAGCCTGCGGTCGACGTACTCGGCCAACTCGCCAGAGCCGTGTCCACCCATGACACCCGCACTCGCCTCATCTCCAACCGCGACGGCCAGGTGATCCACGACGGCCGCGAGGTACTGCGACGCCTGGTGACCCAGGTCAGCAACCCGGTGCGCTGGGATCTGTGCATGCAGACGATGTCCGACCTCGGCGTCACCGGCATCCTCGAGATGCCTCCGGCAGGCACCCTCGTCGGCATCGCCAAGCGTCAGCTCAAGGGAGTCGAGACCTTCGCGCTCAAGACGCCCGACCAGCTCGACGACGCACGCGCCTTCGTGGACAAGCACGGCGACGCGTCCCCGATCGACTCGACACCCACCTGGCGCATGCTCGTCTCGCCCGCCAAGGGCACGTTCTGCAAGGCCGACGAGGCGCCGGAAGGGACCCTGCTCCTCCCCGAGACAGTCGTGGGAGAGGTCAGCAACCTGCGCGGGTCCACGCCCGTCTTGGCTCCGTACGGCGGCAGCGTCGTGGAGTGGATCGTCGAAGACGGCGACCTGGTCTCGCCCGGCCAGCCGCTCGTGCGGCTGCACCCCGAAAGCGACTGACATGACTGCAGCGATCAGCACCGCGACCGGCTCCTCGCACGCGGCGATCCTCGGCATCGGTGGATACCGGGCCAGCCGGATCGTCACCAACGAGGAGATCTGCCAGCACATCGACTCCACCGACGAGTGGATCCAGACCCGCTCCGGGATCATCGAGCGCCGCTTCGCCGAGCCGCACGAGACCGTGCAGATGATGAGCGTGCAGTCCTCCCGCCAGGCGATCGAGCGGGCCGGGCTGGATCCGGCGCAGATCGACTGCGTCCTCGTGGCAACCGTGTCGCATCTGATGCAGACACCGGCCGTGGCCCCCCTCGTCTCGGACGAGCTCGGCGCTACGCCGGCGGCAGCTCTCGACATCTCCGCCGCCTGCGCCGGCTTCTGCTACGCGGTCGGTATGGCGGCAGACATGGTGCGCAGCGGCAGCGCCAAGTACGTGCTGGCCATCGGGGTGGAGCGACTGTCCGACATCACCGACATCACCGACCGCGGTACGGCGTTCATCTTCGCCGACGGGGCAGGAGCGGCCGTGATCGGTCCGTCCGACGTCGAAGGCATCGGCCCGGTCGTATGGGGCGCCGACGGGTCGAAATTCGACCTGATCCGGCAGAAGGAGACGTGGATGGAGGTGCTCGACCTCGAGAATCCCGCGATGCCGCACCTCCGGATGGACGGCAACCCGGTGTTCCGATGGGCGTCGTACGAGATGGCCAAGGTGGCCACCGAGGCTCTCGATCGCGCGGGCGTCAAGCCGGTCGACCTCGACGCCTTCATCCCGCACCAGGCGAACATGCGCATCGTGGACGCAATGGCGCGGGCCCTGAAGCTTCCCGACCACGTCGCGGTCGCCCGCGACATCGTGTACCAGGGCAACAGCTCGGCCGCGTCGATCCCGTTGGCGGCCAACGCCATGCTCGAGTCCGGCGAGGCGAAGAGTGGTGACACCGCCCTGATGATCGCCTTCGGCGCCGGCCTTGCCTATGCCGCCCAGGTCGTCACGCTGCCGTGACCCGACACCAGATTTCCGCAGATCAGCTGCGGACCTCCCCAACCGGGGACCATTCCCGCCCACCAGCTTTGCGAAGGAGCCAGCCAGATGGCCAGCACTGAGGAGATCCGCGCCGGACTCGCCGGCATCGTCAACGAGGTCGCCGGTATCCCGGCCGACGACGTACAGCTCGACAAGTCGTTCACCGACGACCTCGATGTCGACTCGCTCTCGATGGTCGAGGTCGTCGTGGCCGCTGAGGAGCAGTTCGGCGTCACGATCCCCGACGACGAGGTCAAGAACCTCAAGACCGTCGGAGACGCCGTCGCCTACATCGAGAACGCCCAGAACTCCTGACCCACTCTCCCGACCTGTCAGAAGCCAGTTGCCTCTCAGCGCAACTCACTTCTGACAACCGGAGGAAGAGGAAGCAACGAGGTGACCCTGATGAGCTCAACGCGTGTCGTCGTGACCGGACTCGGTGCGACGTCGCCCGTGGGCGGTGACGCACCCACGACCTGGGAAGCACTGCTCGCGGGCAAGTCCGGTGTCCGCACCCTGACCGAGGACTGGGCAGAGCAGCTGCCGGCCCGGATCGCGGCGAGAGTGGCGGTGGAACCCGCCGAGGTGCTGGACCGGGTCAAGGCACGCCGCCTGGACCGGTCCGGGCAGTTCGCCCTGATCGCCGCCCTAGAAGCGTGGTCCGATGCCGGCCTGGCGAGCGCCAGCCTGGCCGATGTCGACCTGGCCGACGAGGGTACGACGGCCAACACGAGTGTCGAGCCGGAGCGTCTCGGTGTGGCGATCGCGTCCGGAATTGGCGGGGTCACCACGTTGCTGTCCAACTACGACAAGTTGCTGGCCAGAGGACCGCGTCCGGTCTCGCCCCTGTCGATCCCGATGCTGATGCCCAACAGTCCCGCGGCCAACGTCGGCTTGGCGATCGGCGCCAAGGCGGGCGTGCACACTCCCGTGTCGGCATGTGCATCGGGCAACGAGGCCATCGCTCAGGGGGTCGACATGATTCGGCTCGGCCGCGCAGATGTCGTCGTCGTCGGGGGAACCGAGGCTGCAATCCATCCCCTGCCGATGGCGGCCTTCGCCAACATGCAGGCACTCTCGCGGCGAAACGACGACCCGGAGAAGGCCTCGCGCCCCTGGGACGTCGACCGTGACGGCTTCGTGCTCGGCGAAGGTGCCGCCGTCCTGGTGCTGGAGAGTGAAGAGCACGCCCGGGCACGCGGCGCGCGGGTGTACGCCGAGGTCGCCGGCGCCGGTGTGACGGCCGACTCGCACGACATCGCGCAGCCGGATCCGGAGGGACTTGGCGCCAGCAGAGCTATCACCCAGGCGATGACTGTCGGCGAGCTGAGCCCGAAGGACATCTTCCACATCAACGCTCATGCGACGTCGACCCCGCAGGGTGACGTGGCCGAGTGTGTGGCGATCACCAGTGCCCTCGGCGGCGAGACCGATCACATTGTTGCGACCTCGACCAAGTCGATGACCGGGCATCTGCTCGGCGCCGCCGGTGCGCTTGAGTCTGTGGCCAGCGTGCTGGCGCTGCAAGAGCGAGTCGTGCCGCCGACGATCAACCTCGACAACCTCGACCCCGCAGTCAAGCTCGACATCGCCACCGAGCAACGCAGCCTCCCTGACGGTGACATCGCAGCGCTCAACAATTCCTTCGGCTTCGGCGGCCACAACGTCGCCATCGCCTTCCGCTCCGCCTGAGCATCCGAGGACGCCATGACCACGACCAGCAACCCGCCCGCCGCCAAGAAGGAGAAGCTCCCCCGCGAGCTCGATCCGCGCAACCCGAACACTCGCCTCGCGGCATTCTTCGACGAGGGCAGCCTCGAGCTCATCAGCGCAGACGACGACAGCGGCATGCTGGCAGCGGTCGGGACGGTCGACGGCACCCACACCGTCGCCTTCTGCTCCGACGCCACGATCATGGGCGGCGCGATGGGCCATGACGGCTGCAAGGTCGTGGTGCAGGCATACGAGCGGGCGCTCGCCGACGGAGCGCCGATCGTCGGGCTCTGGCACTCCGGGGGCGCCCGGCTGGCGGAAGGCGTGCTGTCCCTGCACGCGGTGGGGCTGATCTTCGAGGCGATGACACGTGCCTCGGGGAAGGTGCCGCAGGTGTCGGTGGTGCTCGGCCCGGCCGCCGGCGGTGCGGCGTACGGTCCGGCGCTCACCGACGTGGTGATCCTCGGGCCGGAGGGCCGCATCTTCGTGACTGGGCCGGACGTCGTACGGTCCGTCACCGGCGAGGACGTCGACATGCTGCGGCTCGGCGGGCCTGAACCGCATGGCCGCCGCTCCGGTGTGGTGCACGTGCTGGCGGAGTCCGAGGCGCACGCGCTGGGTGAGGCGCGGCGGCTGGTGGCGCTGCTCGGCGATCAACGCCTGTTCGATGTCGACCATGTGGAAGACCGCGATCTGTCCGACACGATGCCGGAGTCGAAGAAGCGTGCGTACGACGTCCACCCCTTCGTACGGGAACTGCTCGACTCCGACACGATGTTGGAGCTGCACCACAAGTGGGCGCCGAACATCGTGACCGCGCTGGGCCGATTCGGCGGCCGCACCGTCGGGGTCATCGCCAACAACCCGCTGCGACTGGGTGGCTGCCTTGACTCGCCGTCGGCCGAGAAGGCAGCCCGCTTCGTGCGGATGTGCGACGCGTTCGGCGTGCCCCTAGTGGTCGTCGTCGACGTGCCCGGCTATCTGCCCGGGGTGGGCCAGGAGTGGGACGGCGTCGTACGTCGTGGCGCCAAGCTGCTGCACGCCTTCGGCGAGGCGCAGGTGCCGCGAGTGACACTGGTGACACGCAAGGCCTACGGGGGCGCCTACATCGCGATGAACGCGCGGTCGCTCGGCGCGAACAAGGTCTTCGCGTGGCCGGGCGCCGAGGTCGCGGTCATGGGATCGGTCGCCGCCGTGCGGATCCTGCACCGGCGCAAGCTCGCCGCGGTCGCCGAGGACGTGCGCCCGACCATGGAGGCTGAGCTCGCCGCCGAGCACGAGAAGATCGCCGGTGGTGTTGACCGGGCGATCGAGATCGGAGTCGTCGACGAGGTGGTGGAGCCGGCCATGACGCGTACGACGCTGGCGGCCGCGCTGGCCCATCTCGATGTGCACTCCCGCGGCCAGCACGGCAACATCCCCCTCTAACCGCCGAGGAGTCACCTTCCCCTGCCGAGGGGTCACCTTTCCCTGCCGAGGGGTCACCTTTCCCTGCCGAGGGGTCACGTTTACGTGTCGGCGCTCCGGCATGTGCTTGCTTGGTCGGTGCGGCGACCCCTGGGAACACCCGATGCTTCAGCGGCTCGGCAGTGCTGCGCGAAGTTCCAACAGCCATGCCGCGAGCGCTCCTGGCGTGAATGAGTCACGATCAACGACGATCACCGTCCAGCCGCGCTCACGAAGCCACGCGCGCCGCTTGAGATCGTGCTCCTTCTGTTCGGGCGCTTGGTGAAACGCCTCGCCGTCATACTCGACAGCGACTTTGCATCGCTGGTAGCCCAGATCGACCCTGAAGACGCGGCGCCCACCTTCGCGGACCCAGAGCTGCGGCTCCGGGACCGGCAGTTCGGCGTCGATGATGGCGAGCCTGGTCCACGATTCACCCGGCGACTCCGACCTTCCATCGGCGACAGCAACGAGTTGGCGGGCCTGTACGACGCCCCGCAGCCCGCGGAATCGAGGCAACGCGGCCCGCAGTTCCTCCTGTGTCACAAGCTCACTCCGCAAAAACGCATCGAGTGCAGCAAGCGCATCCCTCCGGCGGAGCTGTCGGGCCAAGTCGATCGACGTACGCAGCGGCGATGTCGCCTGCACCCCGTCGATGAAGCAGACGTCCTCCGGATCGAGCGAACGGCGAGCGCCATGGCAGCCGCGGCGACGCATCCTGGTGTTATCGGCAAGTGACAGCACCTCGAGCGGTGGGATGATGTCCAGTTCCCAATACTTGAGGACGTCAACGCCATGCAACCAGGCTGCGGTCCGGTCACGGACAACACTGAACGGCTGCATGACGAGCTTGACAGCCTTGACTCGGCTCTCGATCGTGTCCGGCACTTCTGAGCTCTGATAGACCCCTTGCAGCACGCGTCGCGCTTGGCCACTCTCGACGAGTCTGTCGAGATCCTTGTCGTTGATCCCCCGGCGCCGCGCTTCCGATCGTGTGAATTGCTCGTGTCCGAGGCACTCCCAGGGGGCAGTCTGCATGGGAACCAGCCTCGTCGTGCTCTGACGCAGCTAGCCACGTCGGCGGCGAAGTTGGGGATCACTTGTACTTGTCCACAGCAGCGAGAGCAGAACCTGACACCTCGGCTAGGAAACCTGACACCTCGGCTAGGAAACCTGACCCCTCGGCTAGGAAACCTGACCCCTCGGCTAGGAAACCTGACCCCTCGGCGAGAGGAAGGGGGTCAGACGACCTGGTGGAGCCAGCGCACCGGGGCGCCGTCACCGGCATACCGGAACGGCTCCAGCGCGTCGTCCCACGGTCGACCGAGCAGCTTGTCGACCTCCTCCTCGAGCGGTCGCGCACCGATGGCGGACTTCACCACGGCGGCCTTGAGCCGGTCCTCGGGGATCATCACGTCGCCGTGCAGGCCGGTGACCGCATGGAACACCCCAGCTCGGGAGTGAAGGAGAAGCGGGCCCCCTCACTCGCCCCGGTCGCGTCCTCGGTCACCTCGAAGAACAGGTGCTCCCAGCCACGCAGCGCGGAGGCCAGCCTGGCGCCGGTGCCCACGACACCAGTCCAGGAGTACTCGGCCCGGAAGGTGCCCGTCTTCGCCGGCTGGGGAGTCCAGGCGAGATCGACGGGTACGCCGAGCACCCCACCAGCTGCCCACTCCAGATGCGGGCACAGAGCCGAGGGCGCGGAGTGCACGAAGAGAACACCGCGCGTGACCGCCTGAGCGGACTCGCCGGTGCTCGACGTGGTCGTGTATCGGTTCACCGTTCCTCCTCAAGGCCACGAGATTCGCCTTCCCCAGCGGTCTGGACCTTGCCGAGTCACAGTGCACTCACGTCATATTGTGCCTCATCAGCCCCACCGACACCAACCAACTCCGACATTTTGCCCGCACCGGACCCCGAGGCTACGGCCAGCGCGTCGCCACGAACAGCCCCGCCACGGTCGACAGCATGGCCAGCCCCACCAGATACCCGACGTAGTCAGAGGTGGCATCCCGACGCTCGGACCGCTCCTCGTAGGCCACCAGCTCCGTCAGCGACCGATAGGCGTCGAGCAGCTCGCTCGGCGACTCCGCGACGTACGCCTCGCCACCGGACAGCTCCGCGATCTGCCGCAGCTCCTCGACAGCGGCCGGCACCGGGATCTCCTGACCCTCGGAGATGATCGTCGCGTCCGCGGTGCCCAGCGAGACCGTGTAGATCGGCACGTCCGCGGCGCCGGCCACGCGGGCCGCTTCGAGATCGGAGCGTCCCACTGTCTGCGCGCCGTCGCCGAGCAGCACGATGACTCCGAGCGGTACGTCGTCACCGGAACGTTGGCGGACCCCCTCGGTGGCTTGCTCGATGACGTCGAGGGCGCTGTAGATGCCCTCGCCGGTCGCGGTGTACTCCTCGAGGGTCAGCTCGTCGATGGCGGCCTTGATCTTTTCGTTGTCCTGGGTCGGGGGTACGACGACATCCGCCTCCCGAGAGAAGGTGACGAGCCCTGCCTCGAATCGCGGCGGCAGCTCGTCGATGAACTGCTTGGCCGTGTCCTGTGCCGAGGCAAGGCGCGAGGGCTGTACGTCGGTGGCACCCATCGAGAGCGACACGTCCATGGTGAGCACAACGGGCAGCCGCACCTGGACGGGGACCTGGACCGTGACGAGCTTGGTCGGTTGCGCGAACAGCACGATGGCCAGGCCCAGGGTCAGCATCGCCAGCCCGACGGCGACGTGCTGGCGCCAGTTGACCCGGCGTGGCGCCACGGTGTCGATCAACGCCAGGTTGGTGAAGCGCACCGCGTAGTGGCTGCGGCGCAGCTGTAGAAGCACATACCCGCCGACCAGCAGCGGCAAGAGCAGCAGCAACCAGAGCCGGGCCGGCTCCAGGAAGTTCATCGCGGAACTCCGGTCGGCGGCTGGTGAAGGCGAGCAGCGACCCGTCGATGGGACAGCGCGAAACGAGCCGTGTCGGCGACCCAGTCACGATCGGTGCGCAGCACGAGATGGCCGGCGCCACAGCGCCGCAACGCGCGAGCGGTCCGCTCCCGCTGCAGCCGTGCCACCGCCGCGTAGCGCTCGCGGACGCGGCGACGTGAAGTGTCCAGCTCGCGCACTTCACCCGTCTCGGCATCCTCGATCAGGATGGTGCCGACGTCGGGGATGTCGAGCTCTCGTGGGTCGATGATCTCGACGGCGATCACCTGGTGCCGGCTGGTGAGCTCGCGCATCGCGCGCTCCCAGGCGGTCGGCTCGTCGGGCGCCGTCGTCGCGTCGCCGAGGTCGATGAAGTCGGAGACGACGACCCGTAGTCCGCGCTTGCGCTGTGCCCGGGCGAACGTCGTGATCGCGTCGGTGAGTGACGCGCCGCTCGCGGTGGTGACCCTGCCATGGTGCGGCATCTCCCCCAACAGGGACCGCAGCAGCCCGAACAGCGCGAGCCGCCCCGACCTGGCCGGCCAGCGACGGATCCGCCCGTCGCGCAGCACATAGCCACCGAAACGATCCCCCACCTTGAAGGTCAGCAGGCCCATCGTGGCCACGGCTGCAACCGCCAGGTCGCGCTTCTCCATGGTGGCGGTGCCGAAGTACATCGACGGCGACAGGTCGACGAGCACCCAGGTCTCGAGCTCGCGGTCGGCGATCACGTCTCGCACGTGCGGCACCGTGGTGCGAGCGGTCACCGACCAGTCCATGCGCCGTACGTCGTCTTCACCCGGGTTGTAGATGCGCGCCTCCGCGAGATCGGTGCCCGGGCCGGGTAGCAGGCCGAGATGCTCGCCATGGAGGAATCCTTCGAGCCGCCGGACTATCTGCAGCTCGAGCCGGCGCAGCGCCTGCTCCGGCGCCAACTGCGAGAGCGGGACCTGGTCTGCCTGGAATCGCGGGGGCGGCACGTCAGCGGAACTCCGGCACGGCGCCACTGTTCCAGACCGGCTGCGGCTGCGGCATCGTGGACACCACTCGCTCGACCACGGCGCGTGGGTCGACGTTGTCGGCGACCGCGTCGAACGTGAGCACAAGTCGGTGCGCCATGACCTCGCGGGCGACCGCTACCACATCCTGCGGCAGCACATAGTTGCGACCGTGGATGAGCGCCACCGCCCGGGCTCCAGCCGCCAGGCCGAGCGTCGCGCGGGGGCTGGCGCCGATCTCGATGACACCGGCGAGCTCGTGCAGGCCGAACTCGGCAGGAGACCGGGTCGCCAGCACGAGGCGGACGATGTACTCCGCCACCAGGTTGTGCAGGAAGACCTGGTCGGCCGCTCGCTGCAGGTCGCGCAGAAGGTCGGGGCTGAGCACCCGCTGGGCATGCGGCGGGTCGACGCTCATCCTCCGGAGGATCTCGAACTCCTCGGCCCCGCGGGGGTGCAAGACCTCGACCTTGAGCAGGAACCGGTCCCGCTGCGCCTCGGGCAAGGGGTAGACGCCTTCGGACTCGATCGGATTCTGGGTGGCGATGACGATGAACGGATCGCGCATCGGATAGGTCTGACCGCCGATCGAGACCTGCCGCTCGGCCATGAGCTCGAGCATCGCCGACTGCACCTTGGCCGGCGCGCGGTTGACCTCGTCGGCGATCACGAAATTGACGAAGACCGGGCCGAGCTCGACCTCGAAGGTCTCCTTGCTGGCCCGGTAGATCCGCGTGCCGACGATGTCGGAGGGCACCAGATCCGGGGTGAACTGGATGCGTGCGAACGAGCCCCCGACCACGTCCGCCAGGGTGCGAACCGCCAACGTCTTGGCCACCCCCGGCACACCCTCGAGCAGGGTGTGGCCGCGCGCGATGAGCGCCACCATGAGCTGCTCGACCATGTGCTCCTGACCGACGATGACGCGGCGTACCTCCCGCATCGCGCGTTGGGTCAGCTCGGAGAGCTCCGCGACTTGGTCGGCAGGCGCAGCCGTCTGCGACTGGCTTGTCGTCATGCCGAATCCTTCCGGAGGCTGCGAGGCCCGTACGCCACACGTCGTACGCCGTACGCTGGAGCAAGTCTTACAGACCCGCCCCAACACGAAGGGCGGTTCCCTCGTCCCGACGTTTCGGAGGGTCATGACCGACCAGCGGCAGGTGCTCGCGCCTGCCGCCCTGCGACGCGGTGATCCACCGCAGCTGGGAGATCTCGTGCTGGTCGGGCGGCTCTGGGAGTCCGATGCCGGCTTCGTCTTCGCTGCCCGCTCGGGTCGTCAGAGTGCGGCGATCGTCATGCTCACGGCCGGTGCGGAAAAGGACTCCTATGGGCGGGCAAGATTCGTCCGCCAGCTCGAGTTCGCCGAGGCCGACTCGGAGCACCCGGTGCTGGCTGCCGAGCTGGAGCCGGATGTCGCCCCCTGGGTTGCGGTGGCGGTGCCCTCGTGGGAGGTCGGCCGCCGGATCGGCCGAGAGCTCCTGGCCCCGGTGACACTGGACGACGTACCCCATCTGACTCCGGTGGCGGGGCCGACGTACCGACCGCACTGGCACCACTCGGTGACGCTGGGGCGATGGCGACTGTGGCCGCTGCCGTGGCCGCGAGCCTTGTCGTCGGCAGGGCGATGGACGTACGTCGTGTCGTTCGGCCTGGTGCTGCTCATCGCGTCGCTGGCACTGCTGGTGGCGGTGAAGATCTTCGAGAACCAGCCGCCGACACCGCCACCGCCGGCGCCCAACCCGCCAGGTCCCACACCACCGTCGCCGACCGATCGGCCGACGCCGACCCCGACTCCCAGCTCGCCCGGCACCGAGGGCCCGACGACGCCGGGTCAGACCGGCCAGAACCCGATCCCGCCCATCGTCTAGTGCACGGGAATCACGGCGTGTATGATATCTGCCATACCTAAATGTATTGCAAATGGCATACACTGGCCGTAGTCTTGTCGGATGCCGCGCGCCTTCCCGTTCGAGACACCCCTGGCCCCCGAGTCGCTGATCGACCGTCGCGACGAACTCCAGCAACTGCATCTGGCTGCCACTGACGGTGCCCACGTCAGGGTGGCTGCGCCGCGCCGCTACGGGAAGACGTCGCTGCTGCTCGCGCACGCAGCGCAGTTGAAACAGACGGGCTGGCGTACGGTGCACGTCGACTTCTACGGCGTCACCTCGTTGGTGGAGGTGTGTGCGCGGGTGGCCACGGCGTACTCGCGGCTGCGGGAACCTCGGGTGCGCTCGCACATCGACGCGCTGTCGTCGCGGCTCGGGCTGGCGCTGACCACCTCGGGCATCGGCGTGACGGTCGGCCCGAAGCAGCCTGGGCCGAGCCAGGAGTCGACGCTCACGGTGGCATCCGAGCTGCTCGACCTGCCGCTCCGGCTGTACGAGCGCGACCGACAGCAGACCCTCGTGGTGTTCGACGAGTTCCAGGATCTGCTGAGCGCGGGATCGACGCTGGACGGTCTGCTGCGCTCGCACGTGCAATATCACGGCGACGCAGCGGCCTACATCTACGCCGGCTCGCAGCCGTCGCTGATGCGGCGCCTCTTCACCGATCGGGAGCGGCCGCTGTACGGTCAGGCCGAGCCGCTGGAACTGGGGCCGCTGCCCGTCGACGACATACTCGTCGAGCTGGCCGAGCGCTTCGACGAGCTCGACGAGGATCCTGGCGAGGCGCTGCAGCCACTCGTGGTGGCGGCTGCCGGACATCCGCAGCGCACCATGCTGCTCGCGCACCTGCTGCATCGTGAGCTCGGCATGCGTGAGACCCGCGGTACTACGATCGGCGATGCCGAAGTCGACGGCCTGGCCTTGGCCGAGGCGATCCTCGACCTCGCCATCACCCACACCTCCGAGGCGCATCAAGCGGTCTGGGACAGTCTCAGCTCGGGTAAGAAGGCCGTGCTGGCGGCACTTGCTGACGGCGTCAGGCCGACGGGCTCGCGGGCCACCGAGCGATCCAGGCTTGCGCGGGCGACCCTGCAATCGGCGCTGCGCGAGCTGGTCAAGGAGGGCCAGCATGTTGCGCGGATTCGCGTAGGACCCACGCCGCCCACGGGCGACTGGCGCTTCGTGGACCCGCTCTTTGCGCGCTGGGTCGCCCAGCGAGGGCAGCTGCACCCTGGCTGAGTCAGCCACTCGCCCTTGGCCATGGCCGCCTGGCGAGCGTTCAGGCTGCCGTCGAAGGTCCCAACAGAGCGTCGCTTACCAACGTCTGTTGGCGATGGGAGGCGGCAACCACGTCCGCCGCCCTTCCGGACAGGTAGCCGGTGTCGACGGCGCAGTCATGGCAAACCGCCACCGCCCGCTGTCCGAGCTGGATGACTTCGACGTCATGTGGCCGACACGGCTGACCCCCGAGGTCGTGTCGATGATCGCGGCGATGCGCGGCGGCGATGGTGGCAGCAGCAACCATCGCCAGCCCGGTGAGAGTCTTGTATTGGTCCATCACGCCTCCCCGTGTTCCCCGCCGCCACCGTCGGCAATCCCACGACTTTCTCTTCATGGTTCGCCGTGGACGGGCTTAGAGGTTGCGCTATGGCCAAGGAAGTGCCAGTCCGTTACCGATTCGACATCGGGCGTGCCGGTTTGGCGTTGTCGCGGGACTCGCTGTGGTGGGGCGTTGCCGGTTCTGCTCGAGCGCTCTCGTCAAGATCCGACTGTCAGCCGGCCATGGCCAGCCAGGAGTCGGATCGTTGCATTGGGCTTGGCCCGCGGCGTGCCCTGTCATCGTCGTACGACGTCCGCCCGTGGCATGATCGGCGGGCACATGGGGCGGTAGCTCAGCTGGTAAGAGCAGAGGACTCATAATCCTTGGGTCGCGGGTTCGAGCCCCGCCCGCCCCACCAGGCTTGATCTGCGACCACGCTGCTGTGCACTTGATGCTCACTGCCCGAGATGGGGCGGTGCGGCAGCACGCCACGCCGCAATCGAAAACTCGGCCCATCAGCCTCAGGCCGAACACCGTTGGCGGCAGCTCTTCCACGCCCGCAGGATGTGGGACAAGGGTTAGGCGGCCAATGTGCGCCCTACGGATGCAGACGCGGCTCCTGCTCGGCCCAGCAGTTGACTAGCCCCCGCTCGACGGCGGCTCGGATTGCGGTGACCCGGTCAGTCGCGTCGAGCTTGCGGTAGGTGCGCTCCAGATGCTTGTCGACGGTCCGCGGCGACGACCCGAGCCGGTGGCCGATCGCCACGGAGGTCAGGCCATCGGCCAGGAGGGTCAGCACTGCGAGTTCGCGCCCGGTGAGGAGGCAGCCGTTGGTCAGTTGGGCTTCGGCCGGAACGGACCCGACCAAGACCTCAACCTGGAGGTAGAGAAGCATGAGCAAGGGCTGGATCCTGATGGCAAGCTCGACGTCCGCGTCAGCGAAGTCGTAGCCTCCACGCGCAATCACGAAGGCATGGGCAACAGGGAAAACCTGACGACCTGGCCTTATCTGGCACGGGATGCCCAACTGCTCTTCCAGACCGTAGCCCGAAAGGTCGGACCTGATGAACTGCTGGTCGGCTGCGGAAGCGACGGCGGTGGGAACCCGCGCCATCGACATCGGGGCAGGATCCCGCGTCGTGGCGTACCAGCGCCACAGAGGGTGGCGGGCCATCCCCTCTGCTCGCCACATCTCGCAGGTTGACTCCGGCGGCCAGCCTTGACGCTCGTTGAGAAGAGTGAAGCCGAACTCCGTGGGCGAGTCGACCCAATTCCAGGCCGGCTCAGCGTCGAAGAGCTGGGCGAACAGCGGTTGCAATGGGCGAAATGGAAACGCCGCGTGGGTCTCCTGCACGAGGTCGTGGACGGCATTGACGACCAAGGTCAGCCGCGAGTCGACAGTTCGCCTCATGATCCGAACGGCATGCATCTGCTGCCGCCACCGAGCAGCGAAGCCGCGAGCACGGCGAGCACTATCTTCATCATGCGGTTGTAATCCTGCGGATTGGAGGTAGTTGCTGAGGTCGCGACTCGCACTCGTTCTCCAGAGTTGGTCATCCTTCCGCGGCAGCACAGGTCCGCCAGCGACAATTGACGCTCGATGTCAGTCGTGGCAACCATCGCGTACGTTCGGCTCAGATCTGCGCGGGACGAGACAAGGACTCGGTCGGGTGACCGACTAAATTGAGATTACCCTTCTCGAACTCTGATCACAAATCGAGCCGTGCGATACTTGGTCGGACAGCCGAACGTGGAGGGTACGGGTGGCGTACATCAAGGCATCGGAGCGGCGCGGTCAGCTCGTGGTTGCGGCCCGCGCCGTGCTGTGCCGCGACGGCGTTGCCGGCACCACCCTGCGGGCGGTGGCCGCCGAGGCGGAGGTGCCGCTCGGGACGCTGCATTACGTGTTCCCGTCCAAGGAGTTGCTGATCACCGCAGTGCTGGAGGACGTCCGGGAGGAGGTCTCTGCCGTCTTCACGGCGGCCGAGACCGACGCGGGTCTCGAGCACGCGCTCCGACGCGGACTGGAGAACTATTGGCGGGAGCTGGTCGTGAATGACCCCGCGTCGGCGCTTATGCGGCACGAGCTGTTCGTCTACGCGCTGCGCACCGCCAGCCTGGAGAGCTTGGCCCGCTGGCAGATCGAGGGCTACAGCCGCATCGTGGCCGAGTGGTGCCAGGAAGCCGGTAACAACGCCGGCGAGATCTGCGCGGTGCCGTTCGACACCCTCGGCCGGGTCCTGGTCGGCAGCGTCATCGGGATCACTCTCCAGTACCTCAGCGACCGCGATCAGGCCCGCTCAAGACGAGACCTGCAGGCCGTCATCGAGATGCTGGTCTGCCTCGCCGCGGTGAGGCACGCGCCCAGCAAACCCGGAGGCTGACACACCGATCGATCGTCGAGGTAGAGCTGTCCGCCGTTCCCCGATGGGACTCCCTCGCTTTCGGTCGCGCAGCGCAGGGCTGTCGATCGTGCAGGTGGTCGGTCGGTCACGGCCGCCGGGGATGCCCGCGTGCCAGGGAGATTCCCGCAGGACGGTTGCTTCCTGTCTACTCGGGTGGCAGGTTCTCCTTCGCGTCCTCGTAGGAACCGGTGGGCGGGTTCGCATCAGGTCCATAGACGAGGTACACCACGCCACTCGCGTATGGCTGTGCCGAGATCAGCTTGAGGTTTCGAGCCGGCCCGCCCTCGTCGAACAGCCGTAGCCCCGACCCCGCCGTCGCCGGGTGGACGAACAGGTGCAACTCGTCGAGCAGATCGGCGTCGAGCAACTGCCGGACCACGGATACCGATCCGCTCAATGCGACGCGCCGGATCGCCGGGTCGTTCTTCAACGCGGTGACTCCCTCGACAAGGTCACCCCGCAATTGCTCCGAGTTCCGCCAACTGAACTCCAGCGCGCTACGCGAGGCGACGATCTTGCGCATGTCGCCCAGCCGCTTGGCGAAGACCGCGTCATCTTCGCCAGCCTCCTCCCGTTCCGGCCACGCTCCAGCGAAGCTGTCGTACGTCACTCGGCCGAAGAGCATGACGTCGGCGTCGTGCGTATCGTCTACGGCCTTCCCCATCTCCTCGTTGAAGTACGGGAAGTGCCAGTTGCCGACGCCGGGGTCGACAACGCCGTCGAGCGCCGTGAAGAGGCTCGCCGAGATCTTGGCCATCGGACTCTCCTGTCAGGTAGGTCGCCTTCTCCGATCTTGCCTCCTACGACCTCCCCAACGCACAGGACTCATCGCAACGGCGTCGTATGCCGGGGCGCGCGCCTGATCGACGGACACCGGTTGATGCACGCTCTAACCTCAACACCGTGTCGCGGACATTCACCACTCCGAGCGGGCTCGCGGGCCGGGTGACCGGGTCCGGTCCCGAAGTGCTGCTCCTGCACGGCGGGCCGGGCATGACTGACTACATGGAGAGCCTGCTGCCGGAGTTGGACGGCTACCGGGTCGCGTCGTTCCAGCAGCGCGGAGTGGCACCGTCGACACTGGCTGGACCTTTCGACGTGCCGACGCTGCGCGACGACGTCGTCGATGTCCTCGACACCCTCGGCTGGCAGGCGCCGGCGATGATCGGCCACTCCTGGGGCGGGCACCTGCTGCTCCACCTGCTGGCGATGGCGCCCGTGCGCGTCGGAGCCGCCCTGGTCGTGGATCCGCTGGGCGCGGTCGGCGACGGAGGCCTGGCCGCCTTCGAGCTCGAACTGTCGCGCCGACTCCCGGAGGCAACCCTGGCCCGGTTGGAGGAACTCGATGCGCTCGAGGCGACACGCTCGCTCACGTCGGCCGAGGTTCTCGAGGCGATGGAGCTCTCGTGGCCGGCGTACTTCTCCAGTCGGGAGGTGGCGCAGCCGATCCCCCAGATAGGCCACGCACCGAGCGACGAGAGCTGGGCCTCCATCCGCGCCGAGCTACCCGCGCTGGCCGAGCAGCTCCGGGGCTGCACCGTGCCGACCCGGTTCGTGCACGGTGAGTCGGATCCCCTTCCGGTAACCGCGAGCACGGATACGGCGGAGCTGCTGGGCGCAGTCGTGGACGTGCTTCCGGGCAACGGCCACTTCCCCTGGCTGGAGGATCCCGGCTGTGTACGGCGCAGCCTCGACCTGTTGCTCCGTGGTGCGGGCTGAGCCACATCGCCTGGACGGTCGTCCGCACCAGAACCACCGATCTCCCCACATGTCGTAGCCGACCTTCAACCCACACTGCCACGAGCACCCACTGCTGGCGACGCGGACGATGATCGGTCCATGGGCGCATCGCGATCAAGTGGAATAACACCCAGTCTGTGACAGCGGCTGACGCCAGTAAGGCGATCCAGTCGGCCACCCGGCTCGTCCAGGGCGTCGAGACTGCGGTGACCGCCCGCTGATCCCGCACCGTCGGCGGTTCTAGTCTGGGCGCGTGACGGAAGAGCGAGCCGCTGAGATCTCGCTCAATCGCGCCCTCTGGACCCTGCTGAACGAAAGTCACACCGACGCTGCCGCCGAGCCGCTCTGGCGGGCAACGGAGTTCGTCTGGGGACTGTTCGGCATTCCCGACCGAGTATTCGGCGTTCTCGGCGACGTCCGGGGTCTCGATGTCGTCGAGATCGCCAGCGGCACGGCGTGCTGCTCGGCCTGGCTCACCAGGTCGGGTGCCCGGGCAGTGGCGGTCGACCTGTCGAGCGAGCAGCTGTCAACGGCTCGGCGCCTGCAACGGCGCTTCGGTCCGGACTTTCCGCTTGTCCAGGCGGATGCGGAGCGGCTTCCGCTCGGCAGCGGGCGATTCGACCTCGTGCTCAGCGAGCACGGCGCTGCCGCCTGGTGCGATCCGGAGCGCTGGCTGCCGGAGGCTGCGCGACTACTGCGCCCTGGCGGCCGCCTGGTCTTCTTGACCAACAGCCTGTTGTCGGCGCTGTGCGTCCCAGCAGACGAGGGTGTGGCCGGGGAACGCCTCGTGCGCGGCCAGCGCGATGCCTATCACGTGCGCTGGCCCGGCGGAGGCGTCGAGTTCCATCCGTCGCACGGAGACTGGGTGCGCATGTTGCGCAGGTCTGGCTTCGTGATCGAAGCACTGCACGAGACCTATGCGCCCGAGGACGCACGCGACCACCCGGTCTACGAGATCGTGTCCGCCGAGTGGGCGAGACGCTGGCCGGCCGAGGAGCTCTGGGTTGCTCGCCGTGCACTCTCATAGGGCTCCGCGTCAGACGTCGACGGCCAACCGCACCGTCACCGCGTCGCCGACGCTCAGCCGCTCTGCCTTGCGCACGACTGCCTTGACCGGTACGACGTACTGCCCGTCCTTGGGCCACAGCGCGGTCGTCCAGTCCGTCTCGCCAATCTGAGCTGTCACGGGGATCATGCCCCAGCCGTAGCTGACGAACGAGGAAGCCGCCTCGAGCTCGACGCTCTCCTCCTCCGGCACGGTGACGAAGTACCACGGAGCCGGGCCCTTCCAGTACCAGATCTCGCCGTCGAACTCCATGATCATGCGGTCAGGATACGAGCCCGCCAGTTCAACCCGACACGCATTGTCGCGGTGGCCCGGGGTGGCGTCGCATCAGCGCAAGACCCCCCGCACGCAGTTAGTCACGGTCCTGCCAGGTACAGACGCAGACCTCATTGCCTTCCGCGTCCGCGAGCACCCAGAAGGCACGAGCGTGCGCATCGCTGACCAGCGTTCCACCAGCGGCCAGCGCGCCAGCAATCCTGCCCTCGGCCTCGTCGTGCGGCACGGTCAGGTCGAGGTGGATCCGATTTCTCTGGGAGCGTGGCGCATCCATCTGCTGGAACCACACGGCTGGCCCCTGCCGAGCCGGATCGAGCAGCGCCGCGGTCGACTCGTCGTCGTCCGGCTCGTCTTCGTAGGCCAGCACCGCCTTCCAGAACGGCCGCACCCGCGGGATGTCGAGGGCATCGATCGCGACCTCCACGCCTTGCACGGATCGCCCATGCGGTTGGCTGGTCGCTCCCCCCATTCCCAGGCCTCGCCGGCCGAACTCCGCCGAGAGTGCTCGACTCAGCTCGACGTCTCTCTCTGTGACGCCGCCGTCTTCGACGGTACGAAGGGTCAGCAAGACCCGGTCGGCGCGGACGTCGATCAGCAAGTGCCCATCGGCGTGGTCGCCGCACAGCTTCGCGGCGGCAGCCGCCGCCTCCGCCCCTTCCGTCAACGACGACACGTGCACCGAGACGGCCAAGGCGCCTAACAGGTAGCGCCACGCCGAATCCTGGACTGCGACCGAAGCTTCGGCTCGCGAGAGGGGCACCACGAGATCAACCCTGGCACAGCGCGGCGAGCCACGTGCGTCGAGCTCCCACCTCACTCGTCGGCGAGCTGGAAGTGCCAGATGATGGCCGCCGGTGTGTCGCGGTATGCCGCGTTGGCCGCCACGGGACACCACCGGTGCAGGGACCAGATGTCAGGCACCTCGCCCGCGACGTACCTGGCGATCGGCTCCGAATCCCCCAGCGGCGTGCCGGTTCTGTCGACCATCGGGGATGGACGTCGAGGCTCCTCGCATCGACGCACCTGAAGTCCCAGGGGCAGCGCCGCCTGCAAGTACTCGCTCGTGAGCCGCGTCCGTGACGGGATGAAGCCTGGCCCACCACCAGGGCCGATCCTCACGACGGGGAGAGCAACGCCGATCAGCCCCCTCCAGTCCGAGATGACGAGATGTCCGCCCGGTTTCAACACTCGAACGAACTCGGCAAAGGCCACGTCGAGATCCGGCACGTGCATCAACGCCAGCGCGCAGACGAGCACATCGACCGAGGACTCCCCTACCGGCAGATCGTGCAGGTCTGCGCAGTGAAATTCACCGGCCGGCACCCTGGCACGCGCCACGGCGAGCATGTCTGGCGAGCTGTCCACCGCGATGATCGAGTGCCCGAGCGACGCTAGGTACGCCGTGTGTCGGCCAGTACCGCAGGCCACGTCCAGTGCGACGACTCCCACATCGAGACCAGCCAGGATCTCCCGCACGATCGGCTGCTCCAGGTCGATCAGCTGGTTGCCGGGCTGGTCGTAGGACTCCGCCCACGACAGGTATCCGTCCTCGGTGGTGATCGGCTCCGCACCAGAGCCGCCGCCCAGTTCTCCGACGGATTCGAGCAGGACCTTGATCTCAGTGAGCCTGGCCTGGGTGAACTCGCGGTCGTAGTCCCCAGCGAAGGCGTGCAACAGCGCGATGCCCTCCAACCCGAGTAGGTAGGCAAGCGGGTGCTGATAGATCACCTACGCATCGTATGGGGAGGTGGAGCACAGCTTAGCCGCTGACCACCGACTACCCTCGCAGCCGCACGGGGGCGTCAGGAGACCGAAGCGTCAGGACACCGGGTCGTAAGCGCAGGCGTCCTTGTTGTCAGCGGCCGACCCGGACTTGTCCCCGGGCTTGTCCTTCTTCCCTGTCGGCGACAGCGCCTTGCGCGTCACAGACTGCATCCAGTCGAAGTCGGGGTCGCCTGGGTAGAACTCGTCGGACGAGCGGAACACGACCGACTTCACCCGCTTGTCCTTGACGTCCATGGCCAGATCGACGAACGCTGGCAACAGGTCGCGCGGTATGTCGGTCTGGACCATCTCCTTGCCCGCCTCGGCC
This sequence comes from uncultured Actinomycetota bacterium, assembly GCA_963830495.1. GTDB lineage: Bacteria > Actinomycetota > Actinomycetes > Propionibacteriales > Nocardioidaceae > CAWHMS01. Next base: position 97,615 of record CAWHMS010000003.1, read on the forward strand.
AGCGCCTGATAGCGCCGGAGGAGCGTGAGCGGGTCGGCTTCGTCGATGATCGCGTCGATCATGCAGCGCTGCCGCTCCATGCGCTGGTAGTCGTCAGAGCCGTAGCGCCCGCGGGAGAACCACAACGCCTCGAAGCCGTCGAGCTGCTGCTCTGGACCCGGATCGATCCAGTCCTGCGGTTCGACGCCGAGGGTGGTGTTGCCGCCGATGGCGACGGGCTGGTTGACGTTGACCGTCACCCCGCCCATGGCGTCGACGATCTCGCGAAAACCCTCGAAGTTGACCAGCAGGTAATAATCCACGGGCAGCCCGATGCTCCCGGCGATCGCCTGCTTGAGCGCGTCAGCCCCCTCGTTGTCCGACTTCCCCAACACACCAGGGTGTAGTGCGGGAACCTGCCGGTAGACCGCGTTGAGCATCCAATTGCCGTCGTCGCCCTCCCCGGCGAATCCCTCGGGATACAGGTCGTGCAACGGGCTGTCGGCGGGGAACTGCGCGTTCATCATGTTGCGCGGCAGGCTGAACATGATGGTCTTGCCGGTCGCGGTGTCCATCGACACGAGGATCATCGAGTCGGTGCGCACGCCCTCGCGGTTGTCTCCCCCGTCGCCACCGAGCAGCAGCAGGTTGACGCGGTCGCGGCCACCCCAGGGGTCCTCGCTGCTGACGTCGTCGGGTGTGGTGGCGCTCTGGTTGTCGCCGAAGACCGTGTCGACCAGGTCGGCCTGCACCATCGCATAGCGCGCTGCCATCGTGACGGGCGCGGCGACGGCCAGGCAGAGCCCGACGACGAAGACGCTGCCCAGCACCGACTGCCACCGTCGGATGCCGGTCGGGCGCACGACGACGTACGTCGTGACGACGACCAGCATCCAGGCGATCAGCGCCAGGGCAATCACGAAGGCGACGGTTTTCAGCTGTGCGGGGTCGAACGCGAAGTCGAGCGCGGAGTCGAGGTCGCGGGGGAAGAACCACGCCGCCAGCCCCACCGCCAGCAGGCTGGGAAGCAGGACAGCCAGTCCCAGGGCCTTGCGGCCGTTGTACAAGAAGCCGGTGCCCGGTAGGAGTGCACCCAGCGATGTGATGCCAATCGCGCCCGCCAGGCCTCGGGCCCGACGGCGAGTCGGGAGCCGGCGCCGACGACCGGGCTTGGGCCGCGCACGGCGCCCAGTCGGCTCGAGCGTGCTGGCCATTGACGAACTCCCGACATACCGAAGACAACTGGGGCGTGGGAGGCGCACCAAGAGGCGACGCCCAAAACGGCGTCGTGGCCAACTCCCGAGACAGGCTAACAAAGGCCACCCACCGAAGTCATTTCCTGCGTGTGATAGTGCAGAGCCGGAGACGCCGATGCCCACCCGGTCACCACCCAATATCACGCACTGTGAGCAAAGCACGACGCGTCGTCACGACGAGGTCACCCGAACGGCCATGCCGCCCTCATCCGACTGCACCGACTTGCCCGCCACAGTCGCGACTCGCGCCGGGATTCCTTTCATTTCACCAGGTTTGTCCCCCACGATTGATTCACCAACTGAGGTCCTGAACGGTGGCGGGGATCCCGCGCCCTGGTGCCAGGACACGTGATGTGGAGGACCCCTTGTCGAGACAATTGCGCGCCCGCAGCGGGCTGGGCATCGCGGTCAGCGTCACGGCTGCGCTGCTGGCCACGATGCTTCCCGTGTCGATGATCACAGCAACCGCGAAGCCGCCCGCCAAACCCGGACTCGTGTCCGGACTTGCCCTGACCGCCGCCAAGTCCGGGTCGGCGTACCAGGTGCACGCCACCTGGAACGCCGCCACCAATGCGACGGGGTACCGCGTCACCATGAGCGATCTCGCCGGCAGCACGCTGGACCAGGCCACCGTGACAAGCACGTCGTACACCGGGGATACGACGCTACCGGTCAGCAGCCAGGTCAACGTCGAGGTCGTGCCGTTCAACGGGACACGCCGCGGCCGGGCCACGACCCGCTCGATCGTGCTGCCCGACCTCACGGCACCCAGCGCGTCGTACACCGTCACACCGCAGAACTCCAGCGACGGCAACGTGACGATCGAGTTGACCTCGCTGAGCGATGACCTCTCGTCCGCTGCTGCCATCGACCAGGAGATCAACTGGGACGACGGTACGTCGGCGACCACCGGCGACGGCACGCAGACGTCGTTCGCACACGGCTACGGGTCCACAAAGGCCATCTACCACCCAGTGGTCACCGTGACCGATGCGGCCGGGAACTCCGCCATGCACGAGCTGACCGTCGTCGTCGACGACACGACCGCCCCCACCGGTCAGTTCTCGGTCAGCCCGGTCGCGCCGACCACCGCCTGGGCCAACTGGACCAAGGTGACGCTCACCGTGACATCCGTCGACGACGACCTCAGCTCCGCTGGCGACGTCGGGAAGCTCGTCGACTGGGGCGACGGCAGCACCGAGACGTTGGGCGACGCCTCGACGCTGTGGCACCGCTACACCACGCCGGGCTCCTACTCGCCCGAGGTCACGCTCACCGACGAGGCTGGCAACGCGGGCTCGGCCACCTCGAGCTCCGGCGCCGCCGTGCAGGTCGCCGTCGACTCCGTCGCCCCCGGTCTCCGGCTGGTCAAGCCGAAGGTGCGTAAGGCGTCGGTGCGCAGTTGGACCACCCTGAAGGGCCGGTCACGCGACGCGGGCACCGGCGTACGCAAGGTTCGGGTCAAGGCGATCGAGAAGCGTGGCGGCATCTGGTACGCCTACGCTCCCGGCAGGCAAACCTGGGTCCGCGGCGGCGCGAAGGCGAGCGCTGCCTGGTCGAAGGCCAAGCTCGCGCGCGTCTCGACGACCCCGACGCACACCTGGGCAGTCAAGCTGCACCGACTGCGGCAGGGCACGCTCATCTACGCAGTGTCGTCGGTCGACAACGTCAACAACGCCACCACCTGGAAGCGACACAAGCAGGTGCTCACCCGCCGCTGAGTCGCCATGATCCACCGCTGCCCGGGACAGTGCCACGAGCCGTCCCGGGCAGTTGGCGTCCGGGCACCTACCACGCCGCAGCAGGATCCGACGGCAGCGGGGTCAGAGCGACGACCTGGTCGGATCCTTGGGCGGCGCGGACAGCGGCTCGGCGAGGGCGCAAGATCACTGCTGGAGCTGTCCGACCACGACTGTCGCCTGGTGCTGCTCCGACCTGACGACCCCCGCGGCTAGCCCAGCCCTCTCCATCAGGTCGACGGCGACGCGGGCCTGGCGCTCGCTCGTCTCGATCAGGAGATGCCCGCCAGGAGCCAGCCACGAAGGGGCTCCTGCCGCAACTCGCCGATGTACGTCGAGCCCGTCGGTGCCACCAGCCAGCGCGGTCGCGGGTTCGTGCAGCCGGGCCTCGGCGGGCATGAGCGCGAGGTCGACAGTCGGCACGTACGGCGCGTTGGCCACCATGATCTCGACGCGGCCACGCAGTGCATCCGGCAACCCCGAGTAGAGGTCGCCCTGGTAGACCTCCCCCACCCGTGCCAGGTTGCGCCGCGCGCACCGGACCGCAGCTGGATCGACGTCGACAGCGTGCAGCTCCACCCGCGGCACCCTTGCGGCCAGTGCTACACCCACCGCACCCGATCCGCAGCACAGATCGACCACCACGATCGCCGCCGGCGTCAACGATGCAGCCTGCTCGACGAGAAACTCGGTACGGCGTCGGGGCACGAACACCCCTGGCTCGACAGCGATACGCATGCCGCAGAACTCGGCCCAGCCCAAAATGTGCTCCAACGGCACGCCGGACACCCGCCGGTGGACCATGGCGGCGAGCTCCCTCGGCGAGTCAGCCGCAGACCTGAGGAGCCGTGCCTCCTCCTCGGCGTACACGCAGCCGGCGGCTCTGAGCCTGGCCACGAGGTACGGCGTCTCGCTCATCCCGGGCGCCGAGCCGCTAGCTCTGGCCGCGCCGGTCGAACCGGTGCAGCTGGACAACGTGCCCAGGGTGCAGCTCGGCGACCGACCGTACGCCGAGCAGTCGCATGGTGCGCTGGATCTGGTCGGTGAGAATCTCGATGCTCCGGTCGATTCCCTCTCGCCCGCCCGCCATGAGGCCGTAGAGATAGGCCCGCCCGATGAGGGTGAAGTCGGCGCCCACGGCAAGCGCGGCGACAATGTCCGCTCCCGACCTGATCCCGGTGTCGAGATGGATCTCGAGGTCGTTGCCGACAGCGCGGACGACCTCGGGCAGCAGGTGGAAGGGCACCGGCGCCCGGTCGAGCTGCCGTCCGCCATGGTTGGAGAGCACGATCGCATCCGCGCCGACGTCGGCGATCTTGCGAGCGTCGTCGATCGACTGCACGCCCTTGACGGACAGCTTGCCCGGCCAGTGGTCGCGGATCCAGCCGAGGTCGTCGAAGCCCATGGTCGGGTCGAACAGCGTGTCTACCAGCTCCGCCAGCGTGCCGGGTGACGACTCCGCGGCCGCGAATGTCAGCGCCTCCGTGGTGAGGAAGTCGAACCACCACCGCGGCCTGACGGCGACGTCCAGTGCCGTCCGTAGCGTGAGTGTCGGGGGGATGGTCAGACCGTTGCGTACGTCGCGCAACCGCATCCCGGCGACGGGCACATCCACCGTCACGACCAGCGTGTCGAAGCCTGCGGCAGCGGCGCGCTCCACCATCGCGAGAGAGCGGTCGCGGTCCCGCCAGAGGTAGAGCTGGAACCAGTTGCGGCCCTGCGGGTTGGCGGCCTTGACGTCCTCGATCGACGTCGTGCCCAGGGTCGACAGGGTGAAGGGGATGCCGGCCGCCCCGGCCGCGGCGGCGCCGGCGCGCTCTCCCTCCGTCTGCATCATCCGGGTGAAGCCGGTCGGCGCGATCCCGAACGGCAGGGCGGCGCGGCCGCCGAGGACGTCGACGCTCAGGTCGAAGGACGACACGTCGCGCAGCACGGAGGGCACGAACTCGACGTCGTTGAAGGCCTCACGCGCTCGTGCCAGCGAGATCTCGTCGTCGGCGGCGCCGTCGGTGTAGTCGAACGCGGCCCGGGGCGTCCGGCGCCGAGCGATCCGACGGAGGTCCTCGATCGTCAGAGCCCGCTGCAGCCGGCGCCGTCTCACGTTGAGGACCGGACGGCGGAAGCGGAGCAGCGGCGCCAGCTCGCTCGGTCGCGGCGGATGGCGCTTCACCACGAGAGCCTCCTGCCCTGTGCGCTGTTCGGGCGAGTCCGGTGGCCCGGGTTCGGGCGAGTCCGGTGGCCCGGGTTCGGGCGAGTCCGGTGGCCCGGGTTCGGGCGCCGGATCATGTCGCTCACCGGTGGGACTCGCACTGCGATTCCGCCGTCCGTTGCGGAGGTGCGCCGACAGCGCAGTGCCGGAACTGCGTGTCGTGCTCGTGTGGCTCGGCTGCGGGCAGCACGTCGTCCCTGATGGTGAACCAGGCGATCACGCCCCCGAGCGCTGCCATGACTGCGGTGACGAGCATCGCCAGTTCGAAGGCGTCGGTGAGCTCGGCCGCGTCGCCGTACACGTCGTCGGTGAGTCCGACCACCAGGGGCAACGCCGCGACGGTGATGAGGGCTGCGGTCCGCGCCACCGCGTTGTTGACTCCGGACGCGACTCCGGCGTACCTGTCCTCGGCGGCCGCCAGCGCGGTCGCGGTGACGGGCGCGACCACGAAGACGAGCCCGACGCCGAAGAGCACGACGGCCGGAAAGACGGTGGTCCAGTAGGTCGTGCCGGGCTGGATCCGGAGCATGATCAGCATCGCCGCAGCGAGGATCAGGGGACCCACCGTCAGCGGCAGCCGAGGGCCGATCCGCTGCGCCAGCGCGCCGCCCTGGGCGGCGAACAGCAGCATGATCACGGTGATCGGCAATGACGCCGCTCCGGCCGCCAGCGCGCTGTAGCCGAGCGCGATCTGCAGCTGCACCACGAGCAGGAAGAACACCCCCGACATCGCCCCGTAGACGACGAAGGTCACCAGGTTGGCCGCCGTGAACTGGCGGGAGGCAAAGATCGACAGCGGCAGCATCGGCGTGCGCACCCGCCGCTCGACGAACACGAAGCTGACCAGGAAGGCGACTCCGATCACGCCGGCCACCAGGCCAGCAGGGGAAAGGCCACCTCCCGCATCGATCAGCGCGTAGGTCGCACCGGCCAAGCCCGTAGTGACGAGCAGAGATCCCGTTGCGTCCCGCCCCTGTGCCTGGGTGTCTCGGGTCTCGGGCACGTGGCGAAGCGCGCCGAGAGCGACGACGACTCCGAGCGGGACATTGATCACGAAGACCCAACGCCACGACACCGAGTCGACCAGCCAACCCCCGACCAGCGGTCCGATGGCTGCCGCCACGCCACCCAGCCCCGACCAGGCGCCGATCGCCTTGCCACGATCCTCCGGGGCGAACGACGCCTCGATGATCGCCAGGCTGCCGGGGGTCAGCAGGGCGCCGCCGATACCTTGCAGGATGCGGGCCACGACCAACAGCTCGATCGTCGGGGCGAGGCCGCACAGGAGCGACGCCAGCGTGAACCAGACGACCCCGATCACGAAGAGACGGCGCCGGCCATACCTATCGCCGAGCGAGCCGCCGAGCAGGATCAGCGCCGCGAGCGTGAGCAGGTAGCCGTTGAGCACCCACTGCAGCCCGGCGACCCCCGCGTCCAGGTCGCGATCGATCGCCGGCAGCGCGACGTTGACGACCGTGGCCTCGAGCTGGGCCACGGCAGAGCCGCCGACCGTGATGGCCAGGACCCACTTGCCACGGGCATCAGCGAGGCGGATGTACGGCACCGGAGCAGCCATCGAACCTGCCACGGACTCCGCCATGAGGTCGAGTCTGACAAGCCGGCGGCCTGCACACCAGGCCACCGCCCGCGCCGTGGCGTGGTGGCGCGGCTCAGCCGGACCGGTGGACGACGTACGACGTCTCGCCGACGCGAACCTCGTCACCCGGCCCGAGCCGTCGTCCCCGGCGCGACTCGGGCTCGCCGTTCACCGCGACCAGGCCGCTGGCGAGCAGCTCCTTGACGTCACTCCCCTGGTCGACGGCACCGGCCAGCTTGAGGAGCTGCCCGAGCCGGATCGACTCGTCGCGCATCTCGACCAGATGTCTCTCGGTCACGCGACCATCCTGACACTGCCCCTACCTCCTCCTCCGCCCCCACGGGCGCTGCCCCCACCGGGGCAGCCGCCGATCGATCCGACTCGGAGCCGGTCATGGCTGGTTCAGAGTCGGATCTTTGACCATGGAGGGACCGATGAGTTCCAGGTCTGTCACCGGTCGGTACTTAGGACGGGACTCCCGGTGCGCAGCGAGTGCACCTAGAGTCACTCCTAGGCGGAGGAGACACGAGAGGCCATGACCGTGGTTGACGCACCCGTGATGGACACCGATTTCCCGGCGCTCGACGACAACATCCGGCGGGAGCTGCTGGCGCACTGCTACCGGATGCTCGGCTCGGTGCACGAAGCGGAGGACCTGGTCCAGGAGACGTATCTGCGGGCCTGGCGCTCGTACGACTCTTTCGAGGGTCGCTCCTCGCTGCGCACCTGGCTCTACCGGATCGCGACCAACGCGTGTCTCAACGCGCTGGAGAGCCGCAAGCGTCGCCCCCTCCCCACTGGCCTGGGCGCTCCGAGCTCGGATCCGGAGGGGCGACTGGAACAGCTGACAGAGGTGCCGTGGCTGGAGCCGGTGCCTGATGTGATGGTGTACGCCGAGGCGACCGATCCCGCCACCGTCGTCGCCTCGCGCGACAGCGTTCGGCTTGCCTTCATCGCCGCGCTGCAACATCTGCCGCCACGCCAGCGCGCTGTCCTCATCCTCCGCGACGTGCTGCGCTGGAAGTCCTCGGAGGTGGCCGAGGCGCTCGATACGTCGGTCGCCGCCGTCAACAGCACCCTGCAACGGGCCCGCGCCCAGCTGGACAAGGTGCGGCCGACGGCCGACGACGTCGACACGACGATCACGACCGAGCAGCGCGCCTTGCTGGAGCGCTACGTCGCCGCATTCGAGGCCTACGACGTCGACGCCATCGTGACGATGTTCACCGAAGAAGCCACCTGGGAGATGCCGCCGTACACCGGTTGGTACCAGGGGGCGGAGAACATCGGCCGGCTCATCGCCAAGAACTGCCCGGCCAGTGCGGCTGGAGACATGCAGCTGGTGCCGACGCAGGCCAACGGTCAGCCGGCGTTCGCCCTCTACATGCGCGACGAGGACGGCGTCCATCGCGCCTTCCACCTCCAGGTGCTCTCCTTCGACCAGGGCAGAGTCGATCACGTCACGGCGTTCTTCGACCCCGCCCTGTTCGAGAAGTTCGGGTTGCCGCCGACGCTGTCGCCCGACACCGCGACGCCGCCGACCTGAGCGCACGATGAGCACACCGACGCCGACCCACCCCCTCGTCGGCGGAGTCGGACTGCTCGAGCGGGCGACTGCCTACACGCTCGGCAGCCTGCTCCAGGTCCGCCCGACCGACCTGGGCCGGCACACCCCGTGCCACGCATGGGACCTGCGCCAGCTCCTCCATCACATGAACGACTCACTCACCGCGTTGCACGACGCTGTCGATTCGGGGTACATCGACCTGGCACCCACGACCCCGGAGGCGCAGCTGGAGCACATCGTGGACTCGCTGCGCGCCAGCGCCTGCCGCCTCGTCGGCGCCTGGACAGCCACTCAACAACGCACCGTCGGGGTGGGTGACATGAGCCTGACGTCGTCGATGGTGGCAGCCGCCGGAGCCGTGGAGATCGCCGTACACGGGTGGGACGTGTCGGTCGCCTGTCGTCAACCCCGCACGATCCCGCCCGCCCTGGCGGCAGATCTGCTGGACCTGTCGCTTGTGCTCGTCTCGTCGGAGGACCGGCCGGGGCGGTTCGCGGCTCCGGTGCCCGCCACGAGAGACGCTGAGCCGGGCGAGCAACTGCTCGGTTGGCTCGGCCGCGACGTCCACGCCTGGCCGCTCGACTGATCCCGGGCCGCGACTTCTCGCAAGTACAGCGTGCCGACTGGCCAGAGGTCCTAACCTGCTAGGCAAGGGAGGGCCTGCGGGAGGAGCAGCATGCTTGATGCCGCCGAAACGGCCGTCTCGGGCATGGTCCCGCCCGACATGGTCGTGATCCTGCTGGATCTCGCCCTGATCATCGTGCTGGCCCGGACAGTGGGCTGGATCTTCGGCAGGATCGGCATGCCACCTGTCGTCGGCGAGATCCTCGCCGGCGTGCTGCTCGGGCCGAGCATCTTCGGTGAGGGTTTCAGCGAGTGGCTGTTCCCCCAGGACCAGCGGTTCTACCTGCAACTGCTGGCCAACCTGGGGCTGGTGCTGTTCATGTTCGTGGTCGGGCTGGAGCTCGACCCCTCCCTCATCCGCGGCCGCGAACGCGTCGCAGGGTCGGTCTCGGTGTGTTCGATCCTGGCTCCCTTCACGCTCGGTCTCGCACTGGCGTACTTCCTCGCAGACCGTCGACCCGAGGGTGCTGAGTTCTGGCCGTTCGCCCTGTTCATCGGCGCAGCCATGTCGGTGACCGCCTTCCCCGTCCTGGCACGCATCCTGACCGACCGCAACATGCATCGCACCGACACCGGCGGGCTGGCGCTCGCATGTGCGGCGGTCGACGACGTACTCGCCTGGACCCTGCTCGCCGTCGTCATCGGCATCGCCGGATCGGAGGAGGGCGGCCAGCCGTGGGTCGTCGCCCTCGCGATTCCCTTCGCCGCGTTCGCGCTGCTCGTGGTGCGCCCCCAGCTGCGCCGGCTCACCGGCTTCTACAACGCTGCCGGACGGCTCACGCCGAGCCTGATGGCGGTCGTGTTGGTGGGACTGCTGCTGTTCTCTGCGATCACCGAGTACCTCGAGGTGCACTTCATCTTCGGCGCGTTCCTCTTCGGCGCGATCATGCCGCAGGGGCCGGAGGCGGCCGGGCTGCGGCACGAGATCCTGGTACGGCTGGAGCAGATCAGCGTGCTGCTGCTGCTGCCTGTCTTCTTCCTCGTCTCAGGCCTCAAGGTCGACATCGGCGGGCTCGAGGCCAACGACCTGGTGCCGCTCATCGCCATCATGGTGGTCGCGGTCGGGGGCAAGTTCTCGGGGGCGTACGTCGGAGCACGCCTCAGCAACGTTGCCGACTGGCAGGCGCGGTCGCTTGCCGTGCTGATGAACACGCGCGGCCTGACCGAGCTGGTCATCCTCAACGTCGGTCTCGGCCTCGGCCTCATCTCCGACGAGCTCTTCACGATGCTCGTCATCATGGCGCTGGTGACCACGATGATGACCGGCCCGCTGCTTCGTCGTACCTATCCGGATCGCCGGGTCGCCCGCGACATCGCGGAGGCGGAGCGAGCCAAGCTCGGCGGCGACGCAGCCGCCCTGCGGGTGCTCGTGGTTGCAGATCCCGAGGCGGACAGCAGCAGCCGCGTCGAGCTCGCACTCGCGATCGTCAACAGCCAGCGCCCGGCCGAGGTGGTGGTGGCGAGTCTGCAACCACAGCGAGCCTCGCGACTCGACGTCGGGAGTGGGCTCTCGGACGAGCTCGCGGCCATCACGGCGTCCATGGAGCGCCTCGAGCTGCTCGTCGCGCGCGGTGATGAGGTCGGCGTGCCGGTCAAGATCTCCTCGCACCTGAGTGCCGATCCGTCAGGCGAGCTGCTGGAGCTCGTGAATGTCATCGCGCCCGGGGCGGTCGTGCTCGGGGAGCGAGACGACGTGTACGCCGCCATGGCAGCTGCGATGGAGGTGGAGACCGTGACAGTCAGCTCTCCGGAGCTGTCGCACGTGCTCACCGACGGGATCTGGGTCATCTGGCGACAGGACAGCCACGGTGACGCAGCAGTCGTACTCGGGTGTCGGCTGGCCGCCTTTACCGGGTTGCCGCTGCATGTATCCCCAGGTGAAGGAGAATCCGACCGCAGGTTCTCCGCGCTCCAGCGGGCTCTTGGCGAGCGGGGGATCCCGTTGTCCGCCGATCCGCCCTCCGCCCCGATGCGCATCTCGAGCCACGGCAGCGGCGACGCCGACGTGACGGTACGCGCCGAGCGGGACCCGGCCCCCGTGAACTGGAGCAGCGTCGACCTCGGCAGCAGGACCGCCGGCGCCGAATCCCGCTGATCGTTCGGAGCGCGTCGTACGGCACCTACGGTGCGGGCCCGGCTCAGCCGCGGTGCGTGTTGAAGGCCAGCGTGCGGTGCCCGATCCGGATCCGCCAGCCCGGCTGCAGCACCTGCTCCTGACCGCGAGGCACCGGGACCCACTGCGCCGACTTGGGCTCGGCGAAGAACGTGCCGTTGGTCGACTCGTCATCGACCAGGACCACGTCCCAGTGCCGCAGCTCCAGCCGGGCATGCACGCGGCTGATCGTGTTCTGCGTGTCGGTCAGCTGGATGGCGCGCCACGACCCCGACGTCATCCGCTCGTCGGAGTCGGGGTCGCGCCCGAGGAGATAGTCGGTGTCGACCTGGAAGACCGCGCCGTCGTCGAGCACGATGACGCCGAGCGGCGGCCTGGCCCCGTCGACCAGGACCGGCGTCTGCTGCACCATGTTGATCCCGCAGACACCGCAGAAGAGCATCCGTGGGTCGTTGAAGTGCCCGTTCTTGCAGAACACTCCCTTGACGACCGGCGCCGACTCGATCGACACCCGGGAGTGACCAGCCTTCTCCGCGACCGGAAGTGGCTTGGGCTCGGACACCACGTCGAGCGCGCCGGGCCCGATGAGCACGGACTCGAACGAGTCCTCCACGGGCTCGGGGGTGAACGCGGGACGACGTGCGACCGGTGGCCCCGGAGGCGGCGCCACCTGGCCGATGCCGACGGCTGGGGTGGGCTCCGCCGGGGTGGGCTCGGCCGGAACCGGCGGTGGGCTGGGAGGAGCAGGCGGCGGTGGGGCTGCTGCCGGTGCCGGCTGACCCTGGACAGCGGGCCGTACATCGCCACGTGGCACCTGGTCGGAGGCGCGCCGGTGCCGCCCCATGTCCTGGGCCACCAGCTCGGGTGGGGCGGCCTGCTCGCCCTGGCTACCGACGTCCGCCGCCTCGGGCTGCAGGGGCATCTCCACGGCGGCACCCGGGTCCCCGGTCAGCGTGCAACCGGAGGCCGCGATGACCCCGTCACGCAGGTCAAGCAGTGGCGACACGGCAGGGGTGGCGGGCTGGTCGACGTACATCGCCACGTGGCTGACCGGCCAGGGCACGACCTTCTCGACCCAGGCCAGGGACTCGCGGCCGCTGATCCGCTCGCCGTCGACCTCGGCCGTCGCATCGCCGATCGCGAACACCGCTAGGCCCCGGTCGATCGGCGCCACCGCCACGAAGGAGGGTGGGTCGCCGGTGAGCGACGCGAGCTGCAGGGCGAAGCCTCTGACCAGCTGCCGGCCGCTCCCGCCGTTGGCCGCGACGATCTGCGCATGATCCAGGATCGGCGCTAGGGCCTCGTCGTCGGCCGCAGCCGCGACCAGTACAACGGCACCCACTCGTGCCACCAGCCCAGAACCCGCCGATGGACTGCACGCAGCCGCCTCCCACGCGGCGATCGACCCGATCGAAGCCGGGGCCACACTGCTCGCGGTCACGTCAGACCACCCTCCCGCCGAAGAACCGCCAGTGGATCAAGGGCACCCGCATCGGGCCGTTGACCCAGAGCCAGATCGCCACCCAGACGATCAGGAACAACGTGATGAACGTCGAGAACGCGACCTCGCCCTCGATGCCGGGCACCCAGCCGAGCTCGAGCAGCAGCCAGACCAGGGCGCCCTCGTTGATCGCGGTCAGCAGCCCGAGCAAGGTCGGCCAGTCCTTCTCCCACCGGAACTGCTGGATCAGGTGGTAGACGACCTCCCAGCCGATGCCGAGCACGCACACCGTCAGGAGCACGATGAACGTGGTCCGGTAGTCAGGGTCGTGCGGCAGGAACGGCGTGATGATCAGCGTGATCAGCCCCCCGAGCACGAGGGTCATGAAGATCCGGGTCTGGATCCTTCCGTTGAGCGTCAGCAGCATCGCAACTCCCCTAGATCTGCTTGCCGCGCATCCACTTGAACCACTGACTGGTCGACCTCACCGGGCCGATCCGCTTGGCGAAACCGTGCCGCGCCAAGTCGTCGGTGATCTCCTGTGCCGCCACCTGCAGTCCGAGGAACGTGTCGACGCCGGGGAAGTAGCCGCCGAGCGTCGTCGCTCCCGAGGCATACATGACACCCGGCGCGTTCCGCGTGCCGCGCACCTCGAAGGATCGCTCGACGTCGAGTCTTCCGACCGGGTTGCGGCCGGCCCCAGAGTGCTGGAGAAGATCAGCAAGCAGCCGGTGCTCGGCGATGTCGGCCTCGAGTCCGGTGCAGTCGATCACGAAGTCGACCGTGATCTCGATCGGTCCCTGCGCCGTACGCACGTGGTTGACGATGCGACCGTTGGCTGGCTCCATCTTGTCGACCGTGCCGACCACGAGCTGGTACCAGCCCTCGCGACGGCCCTGCTTCATCTGCTTCTGCCAGTACTGGCGATACGGCGTGTTGGTGCCGCCCATGCGCTTGTAGAGGTCTGCTCGCTCCTGACCCTCGAGTCGGCGCATCTGTTGCTTGAGCTGCCCGCCCCAGACCGACTTCGGGTAGTTGAAGCCCTGGTAGGCCCAGCCGTCGGCGCCCTTGCGCTTCATGAACGGGCTGGGCTTGGCCGAGCCGATGCCGTCGTTGGGTCCGTCGATGAACGTGCGGAAGAGGTGCACGATCGTGGTCTGCGCACCCTTGAGCAGCCGGTCGTCCATCAATCGCTGCAGCACCCTGGACGCCACGATCCCGCCACCACGCACCAGCACGGTGCTCGGGTAGGTCAGCAGCCGTTCGTAGACGTGCTCGTGCGACTCGTAGGCGTTGACGATGTGCTGGTAGTCGTTGTGCTGGACGCGGTACTGCTGTAGGTCCGGCAGGAACCGCAGTCCGGGATAGCCGACCGCCAGGTGCACGAAGGTCGACCGGTAGGCGATCCGCTTCGTCGCCGTCGCGCCCTCGGGTGGCGTGAGGATGGTGAAGTACCCGCCCCCGAGCCGGCGCCGTACGACGCGCACCAGGCCCTTCGCCTGCATCTCCGGGTAGCGGATGCGACGCGACTCGCGCTCCAGCGACTCGAAGACCTGCCCGGCCTTCGGCGTCCAGTAGTCGGCGAACAGCGGCTCCAGGAAGACCTGACGAAGCGCGGCCAGGCGCTTGGTCTGCCATGACTCGCTGAGCGCGTAGGAGGGGAAGCCCCACAGGTTGTCCGGCCGCGATGCGGAGTCGGATCGAAGCCGCTCGCCGCGTGGGATCTGCGAGACACGCGTGAGGTGCTCGTAGGTCTGCCACGGCACGTCCAGAGCGGAGAGCACCTTCATGTGCTCCGGGGGAACTCCCGCGACCCGCAAGTAGTCGACCGTGACGAAGCTGCCCATGCCGCCTCCCACCGTGACAAAAGGAACGTCGACGATCGGAATGCCCGCCCGGGTCACCATGTCGTCTGTCCAGAAGTCGGTGTTGAGCAGCTCGTCGTTGAGATCGCCAGGGGCAGCCTGCGCCGGTAGGTACTCGGCGCCAGGCGACGGGATGACCGAGCCGACGGTGTTCGGTTCCACGCGGCACCTCCCCAGTAGCGCGCTGTCCACTGAGGCTATCGTCGCCCGTCCCATCCGCTCAGGAAGTTACCGAATCTCGTCCATTGTGCGGCCGACGGGCCTAGGCTTCCCTCATGCTGAGGGCCCGCGAAAGGCCCACGGAAAGTGAGGTTCCGGGCATGCAGGGGATTGCGGACTACGAGTTCGTCCGTCAGCTCGGCGAGTCGAACTACGGCGAGAACTACCTGGCACGAACACCGGCGCGGCTGGGGATACCAGCCGAGCACGTGGTCGTGAAGGTCATCGACGGACCGTCGGGCGACGACGCCTTCCGGCGCGCCACGCGCGAGCTCAAGCACTTCTCGTTGGCGCGCTCGGACAAGCTCGTGACCTTGTACGACGCGGGCCGCCAGGGTGGCGCGTTCTTCTACGCGATGGAGCATCTACCGCAGGGCACGTTGGCGGAGCCCGTCGCACCGCTGGATCGTGGTGCGGCGATCGGTGCGGTCGCCGACGCGGCCGAGGCGGCCCATGCCCTGCACGAGGTGGGCATCGCGCATCGTGACATCAAGCCGGCCAACATCCTGCTGCACGAGGACGGCGCCAAGCTGTCAGACCTCGGCCTCTCGCAGCTGCTCTCACCCGGGCTGGTCTTCACCGGCCTGATGAACATCGGCTTGGAGTACACCGATCCAGCCATTCTGGTGGGCGCCGAAGCGTCCCGCGCTACCGACATCTGGTCGTTGGCTGCCTGCCTGCACTTCGCGCTGAGCGGCACCACGGTCTACGCCGACATCTCGGCCAACGATCCGCTGCTGATGATGCGCGCCATCGTCTCGTCCAAGCCGACGCTGTCCGACGAGATCGGGCCGGCGGCCCGAGCGCTGATCGAGCGCTGCTTCGACGAAGACCTGTCGGTGCGTCCGAGTACGGCGGCGGAGTTCGCGCGCGAGCTGCAACGCCTCGAGCGGTGATCCGTCGATGGCCTTGCATCATCAGCTGCACGCTCTGGGGGAACGCCTGGGCACAGGGGTGTTCGACGACAGCGACAGCTTCCGGGGCGCGCTCGACGACTTTCTCGACGAGGGAGCCGCCACGAGCGGTGAGATCAACCTGCTGGTCGACACGGTCCGGTTGGGCGCCTACCAGCGGCTGGTGACGATGATCGACCGCGGCGCAGACCCCGCCGCGGCCGTCGCCACGGCGGGTGAGCTGCTGGCCCGAGAGCGAGGCAGCGCCGACCTCGACGGCTCCCGCTGGGCATGCGCTGTCCTCGGATTCGCGACCGACCGCGTGCCCGCCACGGAGGTGGACCGGTACTACAACGGCACCGTGCGCCCGACGGGCCAGAGCGAAGGTGTGGCGCCCACCGCCGTACCACCGCCGCATGTGTCCCCGCGGCCGCCGCAGCCGACCGCTCCGGTTCCGCCGGTCGCTCGCGGCTTCGCGGCCCAGCATCCGCCGGCCGCCGTACCACCCACGGCTCGGGTGGCGCCGACATACGGCGGCCAGGGCACGGGCGGTGGTCCGATACCTCCGGGGTACGGCACAGCACCCAAGAAGTCTCGGTGGGGGCTGATCCTGGCGGCCGTCGTCGTGACTCTGGCGCTGATCGCGGGCGGCGCATGGTGGGCCGTCGCGGGCAGGGACCAGAAGGCCGACACCCCTGGACCTAGCCCTTCTCCTTCGACGACCCCACCGACAGACGAGTTCGGCGTCGATGCCGTCAGCGCACGTTACGCAGGCCTGGCCCCCGCGATGGACAACCTGTTGTTCCCCTGTACGCCGACCACCACGGCGGTCGGCGAGACGGAGCACCTCAACTGCGATGCCTCCGACGGGGCCAGGCTCGAGCTGGTCACCTTCGACTCCGAGTCCAGCCTGGCCGACTACCGCGAGTACGTCGTCGACAACTCCGTCGGCAGCGTCTACGAGTCCAGCGACGGTCAGACCTACTACAGCGAGAATCCGGCCGGTGACCGGGCCGAGCCCTTCGTGTACTGGGACGACACCGATGCCCTGCAGTCCGCGCGGGTCGGCGGGCTGGCGCTCAAGGAACTGAAGGCCGACCTGGTCGACATCGAGGCGGTGGTGACCACCCCGACCAAGCCCTCGAACGACGCGCTGCGGGCGATCATCGACGAGAACCTGCCAACGCTGAACCGATGCAAGCGGATCGAGAACAACGACGTCGGCCAGAGCGAGTACAACCTCTGCCGCGACGGGAGTCTCTACATCTACTACGCGCATTACACCGATCTCTCGAACCTGTTCGAGTACCGCCGGTTCATCGACCAGACGTCCGACGGGTTCGACGGGACCACCAACGACTGGCAGTACGACTCGACCCCCAAGGTCGACGAGGGCAAGCGGATCGAATGGGTGGACCCCGACACGGGCAATGCCCACCTCTACTGGGATGTCGAGGAATGCCAGTGCTCGATCGTGGCCATCGCGGTCTCCGGTAACCAGAACCGCCTCTTCAACTGGTGGCTCAACGCCGAGTGACGTCCGGCCGCCAGTCCGGCCGGGACGCACCGGCCCGGGGTGCCGTGGTTGCGCCAGCCTTCAGTCGGTCGGCTCGTGCTCGACGTCGGGCAGGGTCGGGGCATCGGTCGGGTACAAGCCGGCGGCGAAGCCGTAGACCTGGTCGCCGGCGCGCGGAATCTGGGTAAAGTGGCGCGCGACCTCCTGAACCTGCGCCCAGAAGCTGCGCACCTCCTCGATCGGGATGCGGGCGTGCACGAGGGTGCACCGCAACTCGTCGGCCGCGTGCGCCGGGCCGGCCTCGGCGGCGGCCTGCGCAAGTCCGTTCACGGCCGCCACGACCTCCTTGTCCTCGGGTCGGCTCAGCGCGCCGATGTAGATCGTTCGGGCGACCCGGCCGTAGAAGCGCTCGTCGATGGCGCGCACCCGCTGGGTGCGGACGACGCGAGCCAGGCCGGTATCTACCAGGACGTTCACGTGATAGGCCACCGTGCTCTTGGGGCGGCCGACTGCCTGCGCCATCTCGGACACCGTCGCCGCTCGCTCGAGCAGCAGCTCCAAGAGGGTGTCCCGCAGCGGTTCGGCGATGGCGCGCAGCTGTTCCGGCGCGGTGATCACGATCATCTCGTCGATGTGGTAGTCAGGGATGTGCTCATTGACCGGCATATCTGGATCATTCTAGAGTAGTGGATCATTCGATCATGATCGTCCGATGACAGGAGTCTAGAGATGGCCGACGTCGTACTGTTCCATCACGTGCAGGGACTCACCGAGGGCGTGCACGCGCTCGCCGAGGAGTTACGAGCCGGCGGGCACACAGTGCACACTCCGGATCTGTTCGACGGCGCACGAGCAGAGACGATCGACGAGGGCGCCGCACTCGCCAAGCGCATCGGCAGCGAGGTGCTCGACGAGCGTGCCGACCGAGCCGTGGCCGCCCTGCCCGCCAGCGTCGTCTACGCCGGCATCTCCTCCGGCGGCGGTATCGCGCAGCGGCTGGCGCAGACCCGGCCAGGCTCGCGTGGCGCGCTGTTGTACGAGTCGTGCATCCCGATCACGGGCGAGTGGGCCTTCGGTCCGTGGCCGGCGGGCGTGCCCGTGCAGATCCACGGCATGGACAGGGATCCGTTTTTCGGGCTGGAGGGCGACATCGATGCTGCCCGTGAGCTGGTAGCGACGGTCGGTCCAGAGCTGGCCGAGCTCTTCGTCTATCCGGGTGACCAGCACCTGTTCACCGACAGCTCGCTCCCGTCGTACGACGCCGCCGCCACCGCAGCGGTGCTACAGCGCTCGCGGGAGCTGCTCGACCGGGCAGGCTGACCGCCCGCGAATTGCGGAGAGATGTCTCGAACCGCACCGCGATAGCGGGACTTCTCCCGCAATTTCGCGGTGAAGGTTGGGTGGGGTACGACGCAGCGGCGCGGTGGCGCAGAGCCGTGAGCTGCTCAGTTGCCGCCGCCGTCGCCGCCACCGTCACCCCCGCCGAAGCCCAACCCGCCGTGCTCGAAGGCGCCGAGGTATGCGGCGCTCCCCTGGATCTGGCTCTCGAGAAGGATGGGCGTCGCGAACGCCCAGGTCATCATCGAGGTGCTCGCGAAGTATCCCTCGCCGTACGGAAGGAAGACCTTCCCGGCTTCCCAGTAGGGCACGATGCGAGGGCCGATCTTCACCGTGCGGACCTCGGGCATCGCATGCCGCGCGATCCGGGCGGCGTCCTGAGCGCAGGCCGGGACGCTGCGGGTCCCGCGGCCGGGCTTGGTCCAGAGCACGTCGGTGACGGAGGGCCCGTGCTGCGGATTGAAGAAGCATGGCACCCGGAGCTCGGGTAGCGGCTGGCCGGCGACCCTGGCCTGGACGCACGCCAACGCATACCGGCCAGTCGACAGCGTGTCGGTGATCGTGCTGACGTCTTCCGGATCCTTGATGCGGGGCACGGCGCGCTGGGCAGTCTCATACGCATCGAGCGCGGCCTGGTAGTCGACCCTGGTCGGCTCGTCCAGCAACCGACCGTCGATCTCAGCGTCGAGGCGCTGGAGCTGCTCTCCCAAGATCGTGACATCCTCATCGGCCAGGCGTCGTACGCCGTCCAGCTCGTCGCGGTTATGGGCGGCTCGAGCGCGACTGGCGCGCCAACGCTTGGCGGCGAAACCGCTACCGGCCGCGGCCGCCAGCACCAACAGCCACTCCATGGCGCCTCCCCGTCAGTCGTCGTGCCGGAAGAGTACCGCCATGGTGGTGTCGTCTCCGCCGTACGTGGCCGGCTCGTTGAGCCACCCGGGCAGGCGCTCGGAGACGAAGTCGAAACCCTCGGTGCCGACGAACGACACCAGCTCGGTCGCGGTCTGCATCCACCAGCCACGCTGGTCGACCCGCGGCGCGCCGAAGCCGTCGGTGGCGATGAACGCCAACGAGATCTGCCGAGCCGCCAGGTCGAGGGCCTGCACCCGCAAGGAGCGCAGCGGATCCGGCTGGCACAGCGACGTGGTGCGCACCCCCTCGAGGTCGGGGTCCTCCGGCAGCGGCCGCGAGATCTCGCCGTCGACGTACGCCACAACGGCGTCGCCGTCGCCGAGCTGCAACACGCCGAGCACCGTCTCGGTCGCCACCATCGCGATCACCGTGCTGCCGTAGGCGCGGATGAGATCGATATCGGAGTCGCCATGCAGCAGCTGTTGCTCGGCCGCACTGAAGGGGGACTCCTTGATCTGTGCCAGCACCTCGGTGGTCCAGATGTCCACGACCTGAGGGCCGAGCACCTCGCGCAGCGAGGCCTCGGCCAGTCCAGGATCGCCCAGGCTGGTCACCGCCGTGGAGAGCGTGTCCAACGCGATCCCGGCCGCCAGCTCGGCACCCACGTCGCTGCGGAAGTGGTCGGAGTGACCGTGCCCGTCGGCAACCGCGATCACCGCGGCACCGTCACCTGTCCAGGTGCGGTGCGCATCCTGGGTCGGTGTCCCGTCGCGCACGTGCACGGAGCCGATCTGCGACGCGGACACGGCCTGCCAGGACGACGTCATGGCTGGGTCCGGCTCCAGATCGGGTCGCCCGTCGGGGTCGGGGCGGCGTACGTGACACCGGCGTCGTTGCCGACGACCGGCATCGAGGCGCCGCGGCTGGCCGCCTTCGACGCCCAGATGATGAACTCGACCAGCTGCTCGGGGTTGTCCGCGCGGAGCAGCGGGATCTCCTCCTTGCCGACGAAGCGTCGCAGCGCGTGCATGTCGGCGTCGCGGCCGACGCCCAGGGCCAGTCGCACCGCCTCAGCGCCCCAGCGCTCGTTGAGCAGCTCCTGCAGACCTTCGGAGAAATGCAGCCCACTGGTGTGCGTAGGGCGACCGTCGGAGACGAGGATGATGGCCGGCGGGAACCCACCCGGTTGGCTCTCCATGGCGCGCATCGCGCCAGCGAGCACCCGCAGTGCTGAGCCGAGCTCGGTGAAACCCTGGGGTATCGCCTGCACGCCGCGCCAGTGGAACTGCTCGACCGGCGTCGGCTCCTCCACGACCCAGTTGACATCGGTTGCGAACGCGAGTACTCGGATCAGCAGCTCGGCGTGCGGATTGAATCGGGCCTCGTCGCGCAGGTGCGGCACGACTTCTCGGATGGCGTTGTTGAGCGCCTGGATGCGGCCGCCACGAAGCATCGAACCCGACACATCGAGTACGAAGATGAAGTGGAGCGGTTTACGCCCTACCGCTCCACCCAAACGGTCAACCATGACGACCTCTGAATTCGTGGCCCAGAATCTCGTTCAGGATATACGCTGGTCGAGCCCTCATCGCAGTGAAACGGCACGTTTACGGATGCTCATGCACCCCCCTGAGGAGTGACGTTGGATGGTGCTTGAAGCCGAGACACCTGTCGATCTCGGGGTGCTTGGACAGGCTCGGGTGACCCGGCTCATCGGCCAGGGCGGCGAGGGGCATGTCTATGAGGTACGTCGTGCGAACGGCGCCGCGCTGGCGCTCAAGTGGTACAAGCCGCAGCGCGCCACCAACGAGCAATACCGCGAGATCCAGACCTTGGTCGACTTCGGACCACCACACAAACGCTTCCTGTGGCCGTTGAGCATCGCCACGATTCGTACCGAGCCCGGCTTCGGCTACGTGATGCCGCTGCGTGACCACAGGTTCGTCGAATTGGGCTTCCTGCTCTCCGGAAAGGACCGCGAGGGCAAGGACCTCGACGTGTCCTTCACGGCCATCATCGCGATGTGCCGCCAGCTCAGCATGAGCTACCTGCGGCTGCACGCGCGTGGACTGTGCTACCGCGACATCAGCTTCGGCAACGTGTTCTTCGAGCCGTCGAGCGGCGACGTACTCATCTGCGACAACGACAACGTCGGTATCGACAACGGCGAGGGCAGTGTGCTCGGCACGCCTTTCTTCATGGCCCCGGAGGTCGTCCGCGACACGACGTTCCACACCCTGCCCAACACGGACACCGACCGACACTCGTTGGCCGTGCTGCTGTTCTACGTCCTCTTCGTCGGCCACCCCCTCGAGGGGCTCCGTACCGAGGGCGGTCTGCGCGACGCCGCCTGGCTGATGCGCCACTTCGGCACTCAGCCGTTGTTCTGCATGCATCCCGACGACGACAGCAACCGCCCGGTCAGCGAAGTGGTCGAGCAGTACTGGCGGCTCTACCCCACGTTTCTCCGCGAGCTCTTCATCCGCGCGTTCGTCGTCGGCCTGGACGAGCCGAGCCATCGGGTGACCGAGGGCGAGTGGATTCGCGCCGCGGACCGGCTGCGCGACAGCATGGTCGAGTGTGGACAGTGCCAGGCCACGAACTTCTGGGACCGTGCAGATCCTGACCGGGAGTGCTTCCACTGCGGCGGTCCGCTGCGGCCGCCATACGTGCTGCGGGTGGGTCGCCGCGAGATCGCGGTCAGCGGCTTCGCCAGCGTCCGGGCCGACCACGTCCGCACCGGATCGGACGACCCGTCGGTCATAGGCCAGGTGCGGCAGCATCCGCGTGAGACGCATCGGTGGGGCCTGACCAACGCCTCCGCCGAGCCGTGGCGAGCCACCTACGCCAACGGGCAGGAGTTCCGCACCGAGCCGGGTGACACCATCGAGATCACCCGCGGTCTGCAGATCGAGATCGAACAGGCCGTGGTGGCCGTCGCACTCCCCTAGGATCCCGTGTATGCAGGCGATCCTGGTCGAGGCCGACGGTCGAACCCAACGCTTCGACAGAGCCAGGGTGCTGAGTATCGGCCGCTCCCCCGACGCCGACATCCAGCTGCCGGGCGAGACGGTCTCCCGCGAACACCTCGAGCTCCGCCCCGTCGACGACGGGTGGATGCTGGTCGACATCGGCAGCCGACACGGGACGCATGTCGACGGCCACCTCATCACCGAGATCCGGGTCGACCGCCCGGTCGCGGCCTATCTGGGCATCGCCGGAAGCGGATCGACCCTGCGGCTCACGCCCGAGGCTGCTTCGGCTCAGGGACCGGCACAGCCGACCGCCGTACCGCACCCCGAGGCAGCCGACGGTCCCGCTCGGGCGGCGAGTACGCCGGCCACCGCCATGCACCCGCCCGGCGGCCTCGAACCGGGCTCGCCCCCCGCTGCGGCTGCGCCCGCAGGTCCGTACGCCGCCCGGCCACAGCCCCCGTCACCGCCACCGCAGGGAGGGCTGGCCGCGCCGCCGGGACACGACCCCAGCGGGCTGGACCCGGCCCTCGCCATGACGCAAGCGGTCGAGATCCCAGGGCGGGGACAGGCGGGACCTCCGTCGGGACCGGATGTCTTCGTCCGAGCCGACGGCAAGGAGCATCGCTTCAGCCATCCCACCTCCGTCACCATCGGCCGCCATCCGGGCAACCTGGTCGTCTGCTCGAGCCCGTCGGTCTCCCGGTTCCATGCGCGGATCGATCCACGCCCCGGCGGCTGGGTGTTCAGCAATGCCTCGAGCTCCGGCGCCTTCGTCGAAGGCCGACCCGTGGAGCGGCTCGAGCTCGAGGACACGACGAACGTGCGGCTCGGTCACCCGACAGCCGGACCAGAGATCGAGATCGCCCCGGTGCTGCCGGCCCACGTCGTCCAGCAGCGCGCTGAGCGCAGACGCCGGCAGACGAGACTTCGGGCTGTCGGCGCGGCAGCCCTGGCGGCGCTCGTGGTGATCGGGCTCATCGTCGGTGGCATTGCACTGTTCGGCGACGGGGACTCCGACAGCGCGGCTGATGGTCGGCTGACCTCCGCCAACCTCGACGAGGCGAAGCTGGCTGCGGTGTGGATCCGAGCCAGCTCGACGACGACGGGGGGCGAACCCGCCGAGTGGTTCGGCTCCGGCTCGATCATCAGCAGCGACGGCGTCATCCTCACCAATGCGCATGTCGCGGATCCGCAGGCGCCCGGCCTCGAGGAGCGGTACGGACCGGTCAACCTCGTAACACCCGAGTACGTCGACATCGCGGTCCTCGACGATCCCGACGACCCGCGCGCCGAGCCGGCCTATCGGGCCAGGGTGCTCGCCTCGGACGGCGAGCTCGACGCCTCGGTGCTGCAGATCTTCGCGACGTACGAGGGTGAGGAAATCGACCCGGCCGATCTCGACCTCCCTACGGTCGAGATCGGCGATTCCGACAGCCTCCGGACGGGCGACGAAATCACGGTCTTGGGGTTCCCCGGCATCTCGCAATCCGCCAGCGTGACCGTGACAAGCGGTCTGGTCTCGAGCTTCGTGCCTGACGAGGCGCTGGGCAGCGACAGAGCAGAGATCGACACCGACGCCCGGATCGCACCCGGAAACTCCGGTGGCATGGCGATCGACAACGGTGGCGCGCTGGTCGGGATCCCGTCCTCGCTCTTCGGGGACGAGTCCAGCCCGGTGCTCTCGGGCCGGATCCGTGCGATCAACCTGGTCACGCCACTGATCGACGAGGCGACCTAAACTCTTCGGGGAGACGCACGCGGGTGGCGGCCCGGACCTCACTTCTGGCTGGCAAGGTCCTGGATCAGCTGGTCGACCCGCACCCTGGCTCCCGGGTCGGCGATCTCCGCCTTGGCGCCGGCCGCGACCAGGCGCTCGGCGAGCACATGAACCTTGACGTTGAACTGCATCGACCAGTAGCGCAGCAGCTCGAACGCTGCGTCGGCATCGAGATTGTAAGTCAGCATGACCATGCCCTTGGCCTGCTCGATCCTGGCGCGGTGCTCGGCCGAGGCGCTCACCGCCTCGTTGGCAGCCGCGGTCTCCCCCTCGTGCACATCCCTGGTCATGTCGATGAAGAATCCGTTGAGCGCCACCACAGCGCCCTGCTCGTCGACCGCGCCGGCGCCCACGGCTACGACATGCCGAACATCACCGCTCGCCGTGATGATCCGGTGATAGGAGCTGAATGGCGTCGCACTGAGCAGCGCGTCCCCGATGTCCCTCACTGCCGTGTCCCGGTCTTCGGGATGCTTGTGCTCCAGCAGAACCTCCGTCGTGACCTCCACAGTCCCAGGCTCATATCCGTGGATCAGGAACAGCTCGTCGCTCCATTCCCAGGCCTCGGAGACGGCGTCGAAGTGGTAGTGGCCGATCCGCTGGCTGCTGCCCGATGCGACGGCTTGGATCGGCGTAGGCTCCGGCTCCACATGCACCTCCCGCGTGAGGACTGGTTACCCCGCGCTCGAAGTGAAGCATCCCTGCCGACCCCATGCAATGACGCATCTCGCGATGGTCGCCATCGGTGGTGGCGCAGAGGACGGTTGCCGGATCGGAGTCGGCCGGCGGTGACCTGGCCGGTGCGGAGATAACTCGTGGGAGAGGCTGGTCTCGCACCGGCCAGGGAATCAACCCCGCACCCTTCGGGACGTCGTTGCAGCTGTCCCTGCGGAAGCCTGCGGTCACGTCCCGAGCGGGTCGCATGTCGCGACCCGTCCCCCACCATTCCCCGGTGGGGCCAGCTTCAAACAGCTAGCGCCCAGCTGTGGACCGGGTGAAATTGGCTGTGTACGTCGTCGCCGTACCCGGTGTGGTGATGGCATGGGTGCGGGCGCCGCCGTCGGACCAGGAGCTGAAGACGTGCGGGGTGCCGCCGATCGACTGGTCCGGTGCGTTAACCGTGATCACGTAGCTGCGCCAGGACACGACGCTGGCCGGTGTCACCACGCTTCCCCCGTTGAGCACGACTCGTCCACCCGACGGGGATGTGCCGAAGGTCAGCGTCACCTTGCGCGGCTGGAGATTGCGCTCGACCACACCCGTCAGGCCGCGGGAGTCGGTCGCGGTGGCGGTCGCCACCAGATAGCTGTTCGTGGTCGCGGCGAGATCCTCAGGGGCCGGATAGGTGACGGTGATGGACGACCCGGTCACCGGGCCGGCGTAAGGATGGTCATGGGTCCCGTGGCGCAGCCGGACCGTCCAGCTGATCGCACCAGGGGGTAGCGTCCCGTCCTCGGTGTCAGTGGCGGTGGCGTTGACGGTGACCTGCTGGCCCACCCGGAAGCGGGCGGTCGTCGCCGGCGCGGTGATCGCGATCGTGGGTGAGTGCTCGCCGGCGTACACCTGCCGACTGAACGGCGTCGAGAGCGCGCCTTGCTCGTCCTCGACCCGCAGCGTGGCCGTGTAGTCCTGTGTCGCGGGGTAGGTGTGCACCGCAACCGGGGCGCTGGTCGTCTGGGTGCTGCCGTCCCCGAACGTCCAATGCCAGGCCCGCACCGAGTCGCCGGCATCGGGGTCGTAGCTGGCCGAGCCGTCCAGGGTGACCGCGCGTCCGTCCGGGTGCTGCGAGAAGTGGGCAACGGGAGGGGAGTTCGCGCCCGTGTAGGCGACCCGGTGCACCGCCCCGACTCCGTAGTCGAGGTAGTACAGCGCCTGGCCGCCCTGGTGAGGGCCGAACTCCAGGTGCACGACAGCGCCGAGGTCGGACATGAAGTCGACCTGGGAGTACCCGCCGCCCGAGGACACCAGCCGGAAGATCTTGCCGCACACGTAGTCCGCGAACAGGTAGGAGCCGCTGTACGGCGCCGGCCACGCACCGGCCGGTACGAAGGCGCCTCCGGTGATCGAGCCGCAGCCTGTCGCCTCGTGCGCGTAGTCATGCAGCGGGTTCTCGAACGGCGTCGAGCCGCAATCGGTGTACGACCCGGTGGCGCAGTGCCCCTCGCGGATGTTCCACCCGTAGTCCTCGCCTGCGACCAGCGCGTCGATCTCCTCCCAGTGCGCCTGCCCCACGTCGTTGACGTAGAACTGGTTGGTGCCGGGCGCCGCGGCGAAGCGGAACGGGTTGCGGAACCCGGAGGCGAACGTCTCGGTGCACGGTCCGGTGCCGGGTTGCGGGCCGGCCGGCTGGGTGCATCTGCGCGCACCGGCTGCGCCGACGTACGGGTTGCTCGCCGGCACGCCACCACTGCGGTTCACCCGGAGGATCTTGCCCAAGGGAATGTCCAGCCTGCGGCTGTTGGTGTTCAGGTTGGCGCACTGCGTCGTGCTGCCGAGCGTGCAGCCGTTGTCGCCGACGCTGACGTACAGGAAGCCGTCGGCGCCGAAGTTGAGATCGCCGGCGTTGTGGATGGTGCGCATCGACGGAAGGTGGTCGACGACGATGCGCTCGCTGCTGGAGGCGATGCGGTCGTTGTCGCCGAGGACATACCGGCCGACCCGGTTGTGCGGGGTGTTCGGCCCCTCCTGGCCGCAGTAGCCGTGTGCGTTGAGGGTCCAGTACAGGTAGACGTAGTGGTTGGTGGCGAACTGCGGATCCACCGCTACGCCCAACAGCCCGCGCTCCCCGTTGGTGCACATCCGTGGGGCCAGGTTGAGCGCCGGCGTGGTCAGCAGCTGCCCGTTCCGCACCACCCGGAGTTGACCGGAGTCTTGAGTGATGAGCATCCGGCCATCCGGCGTCCACGCCAACGCGGTGGGAGTCGCCAGCTGGTGGATCAAGGTGTCGCTGAAACCCGCCGGTGCAGTGCTCGGCATCGATCCCGGCTGCTGCGGGGGCGCATGGGCAGCCGTTACCGCAAACTGGGGCAGCGAGGCGATGCCGCACAGGAACACGAGCGCACCAAGCCCTGCGCCGAGGCGTGACCGCATTCGAACCTCTCGTTCCTTCAGGCGCAGCGGCAACGACCGTGCGTTGCACCCCGAACGATAGGTTCCTCGTCAACCCCAACCAGGAGGCGTCGCGATCAAGGTCAGCGGACGCAGGCGCCTCCAGTGCAGGTGGACATCTCCTGCAGTCGGGTCCGGAGCGCAGTCACCTCGGCGGCAGGAGGATCGTTGCTGGGATTCCCGTCCCGAAGGAGGTTGACGTTCTCGATCGGATCGGCAGTCAGGTCGTAGTACTCGGTGAAGATCAAGCCACCATCGGCGTTGTAGGTGTGGATGTATTTCGCCGTGTTCGTCCGGACCATCTTCCAGGTGGAGACCTTGCCGTTGGCCGGATCGAGGTAATACTCCGCGAAGACGGTCGTACGGCGTGACGGTCTCAGCAGCGACTCGCCCTCGAGTGCAGGCCCGCCAGCCGGGACGGCGATCCCCGCCGCTTCCATGATGGTCGGCAGCACGTCGAGGTTGGTCACCAGACGCGTGGCGTCCGTGCCGGCCGCGATATGGTCAGGCCATCGCACCAGCAGCGGCACCCGCACGGAAGGCTCGTACGGCAGGAACTTCTCGGTCCAACCGTGCTCGCCCCAGAAGTATCCGTTGTCGGATGTGAAGACGACCAGCGTGTCGTCGAGCACGCCCCGGTCGGCAAGCAGCTGCATAGTGGCGCCGAACTCGTCGTCGGCCGTCATGATCGCGCGTAGCTGGCTCGCGCACATGACTTGCGCCTGCTCCGCAGTGTGATTCCGGTTGCGCACGTACTTCGGCTTGTCGCTGCGGTCGACCTCGGGGGGACCGGAGCACGAGCCGACGTCGGCATCGGCGTACCGAGCTTCCGGGACGGCCCGCTGCACGACCGTGCCATCAGGCTCTGTCACCTTGACCCAGTGCGGTGCCTGGGGAGCCTCGTACAACAGGAACGGTGCGCTTCCTTGCAGGGCCGACTGGACGTAAGAGCGGCCACGAGCACCCAGGTACGTCGTCGAGTAACCCTGGGCGGTGCCGGACACGCCGTCGACTCGTACCTGGACATTTCGATAGCCACTCCACATCACCGTCGAATGCGAGAAGCACGGTGGTGTGGACGTCTTCGGCCAGGTGGTGAGGAACTTTCCGACCATGTACGTCGAGTAACCGGCACTCTGCAGGTAACACGCCATCGAATGTGGGTGGTCGAACCGTGGCCCGTCGGCTTGCAGGCGGACGCCGTTGCTGTGCGGGTAGCGACCGGTCATCATGGCCGCGCGCGAGGGGCAGCACGTGGGATCCGCCACGAAGCTGTGGAGGTACCGCGTCCCGGTATGCATCCAGGACCGCACCTCAGGCATGAACTCGAGCGGGTCGACTCCCTGGGGGACCAGGTCCCGCAGGTCGTCGAGGTTGTAGATGAACAGGTTCGGGCCAGTCGCGGCGGCCGCCACAGCGGCGCCGGGCGGCTGCCGCTCTACGTCAGTCGCAGACTGACCAGCGCTTGACATCGAGAGCAGCAGGCTGACCGCGCCGATCGCGACTGTCCCCGCTAGCAATCGCCGTGTCCGCATGTGGCCCCTCCCACCGGCATCCCAGTGTTCAGCCTCGCACCAACTGGCGAGTCCCATCACTGGAACAGCCGGACGATCGAGTGACGGGGGACATTGAGCTGGCCCGTGGCGGTGCCAGTGGTGACTGTGAGCGAGGCCGGGCCGATGATGCGCGTGGCGAGCGAGGCCGCTGACAGGCGCGACCAGTTGAACACGCCGCTGAACAGGTTCGACACGCCGACAGTCCTGACAGAGCCGGTCAGGTTGACGATGACGGCCTGGCGCTGGGCGCCGCCGGTGAACTCCATGCCGACGAGTCCGGGGGCGCCGCCTGACATGGTCGGTCCTCCGGAGAAAGCCAACGTCTGCGCGTTAGTGGCACCTCGGCTCGCCTGCAGGATGATCCCGTAGGTGGCGCCCTTCGCCGTACGGGCAAGGAACTGGGTGACGGGCGTGGCCGTGCCGAACCCGTCGGTCGAGTCGAACAGCACGCCGGCAAGGGCGTCACCGACGACGTTGTGCAGCTCGATCAGGCTGACGGTCGGGACCTGGGCCAGCATCAGCGCATAGGCGGCGATGAAGACCCCGTGGGTCCAGGTGCCGGCGAAGGTGAGGTTGGGCGTCCGATCCACCAGGTTGAACTCAGTGATCCACGCGCTGAGGCCGTGCGACGCAATGGCAGGGAACTCTGATCCGTTCAGGTTCTGGATCCGGCGGTACGGCAAGGACAGCAGCGACTGCGGAGTGGCGGAGCCGTCGGTGACCTTGATGAAGGGGTGCAGTGTCAAGGCGTCGGCGTCGGCCAGGTTGTTGAGCACCGCGGCGTTCCATCCCTCCCGACGCGTCGAGTTGTTGCCGGTGGCGTCGGCTCCGACGGCCGCGATCCGGGCATCGGGGAACGCCGAACGCAGGGCGCTGACCCAGGCGTTGGCCTGGTTTGCGTACGCCGTCGCCGTTGGGAACCGCTGCGAGTAGTCGCTGCCGTTCGGCCCAGCCGCGAAGCCGGAGAGATAGAACTCGTTGCCCAGCTCGACCCGCTCGACCGCGATGTTGGCCAAGGCAGCCGCCTGCAAGAACTGCACCTGGTCGGTGACCATGGTGGCGTTGTCCGCCGACGTACCCAAGCGGCCGTTGATCGTCAGCATGTTGAGCATGAACGATGCGTTGGCGCCGCAGCGTCGCAGCCCGATCTCGTACGGCGTCAGCGTGTTGTCGAACGGCGAGATCACCTCACCTGTCTGCAGGTGCGTCTGTCCGGGCCACGGGCCGTTGGGCTGGAACCAGCCCGCGCGCCAGTCCCAGTAGTTGCCGATCGTCCCGCCCGGGTAGCGGAGCACCCCTGGGCCGAGGCTGGTCAGCGCGGCACCGAGATCGTCGCGATCCCACCGGAGGCGCTCCTGGACGTTGTTGCCGTTCAAGCCGAAGAAGGCAGAGGTGATCGTGCGCGGCGAGCCAGTGCGCTGTACGGCGATCGTGGCCGCCTCCGCAGAGGGAGGCCGAACGCCCAGCGTCATCGCGGCCGATCCAGCCACTCCTAACGTGGCGGTCGCCTTGAGAAAGTCACGTCGGTCGAGTTGTGTCGCCATGCTGGTCTCCCCTCGGGCCGCGACCCGTGGACCGCGATCTAGCGCCGGTCACCTGGGTGGCTCCCGGAGGCACTGCCCACAGCGCGGGCTTGTGTGTGTCGACCACGAGTACGGACGCGCGGCAATCCACGGGGCTCGCGACTGTTTCCCCCTCTTGCAGGCTTACGCCCGCGGATCCCCCGGCGCCATGGCTCATCCGGGCCATTCACCTGGCCACTATCCGAGCCGGAGGTTCGCAGCACGCGACCTCGGGTCAGCACCTCCAGCAACACAGGGCGGCACTCGGAGCACCCGGCATGTCACTTGGCGTGAGAAAACTGCTGACCCTGAGTCAACGAGAACCCGCTTGCCGGCAGGGGTTTTGGCTTTTGGCGTGTATTTCCTGATTCGGCCGCGCACGGTGACCACCATCCCGCGTCAACCTGACAGGTCGAGCAGGTCGGTCAGCTCCGCGACGTCACCACAGCCGTCGCGCAGACCGCCGTCGGTGTCGATCGCCGGGGTCCACACCATGTTCGAGACCAGTCTGATGGCCTCGCGGATGTGCTCGGCGATGGCGAACCCGATCCTCGCTCACCGCTCACCGCTCAGCCTCGCACGCCCGGAATCCCCGGACTTGTGCGCAGGTTCTCGGGCTCGCCGCAACGGATCACAGCACTGCGGCGGCGTATGCTTCGAGCCGGTCGGCCAGCTCGCGCGGGCGGGTGAGGGTTATGTAGTGGCCACCGTTGATCTCGTCGGGTTCGATGCCGAGGCGCCGTCGGGCGTGGCGGCGCGCCCATGCCGCCGGGAACATGCGATCGTCGCGGCACAAGAGGTATCTCGTCGGCGTGTCCGGCCAGGCTGTGAGAGGCCAGGGCTGCTGCAGTGCCGGAGCAGCCTCGTCTCGTTCTCTCCGCCTCGCCTCGGCTGCAAGTGCCGGAGGGACGTCGTGGTAGAAGACGTCGTCGTACCCGCTCCCCTCGTAGCCGGTGTTCGCCCACCAGTCCTTGACGGACTCCCCAGGAGAAGGGATCATCCCGGCGACGAGGACTAGAAGGTCGACGGGAATCCGCGCGCACACAAGTGGCGCCGTGAAACCGCCTAGGGAATGGCCCACGACCGCGACGTCGCGTTGGTTGCCCAGTGCATGGACGACGGTGTCGGCATACTCCCACCAGCCAGCCGACCCGTCTTCGATGGGGAGGTCGACGGCCACCGCGCCGTGCCCGCGGTCGCGGAGGTCAGATGCGACCAGATGCCAGTCCCAGCCACTGCCACCGCCCCCGTGGATGAGTGCGAACGTGGTCACAACGCCACCCTAGCCACCTGCCCGTGTAGCGTCGTGTAACAGTCAGCTCTGCGCAACGCTCTGGTCGGGAGGGACGGCGAGCTAGCCCGCTATGAAGGCGACCCGCCCGTGGTGGACCTGCTACGGACCGACCAGAGACGACCCAACCGTCTGGGCCCGGCAAGGCTGTCCAGCCCAGCAGGCAGCCGCCTCGGGGATCGCCGGATCGTCGGGGACGGCGGTCGGGATCACCGAGCGCCACCTCGTTGCGGTCATCTTCAACCGCAGTGATTCGCGGCTTGGCTGCCTGGCCGCGGGTTGACATAGGAGAAACACATGGACGTCTTCCGTGACGACTTCGACGGCCTCGAGCTCGACACATCGGTGTGGCTGCCGCAGTACCTCCCGGCCTGGAGCTCGCGCCAGGCGACCAGGGCCAGCTACGGGCTCTGCGGATCGTGCCTGACGCTCGACGTGCCGGTCGGCCACCCGGTCTGGATGCGCGGGGATCATGAGCCGCCGTTGCGCTGCTCGGCGGTGCAGTCCGGCAACTTCTCCGGTCCTGTCGGCGGCACCCGCGGCCAGCAGCGGTACCGCGACGGCCAGTTGGTGCGGGAGGAGCAGCCGCGCTTTGAGGGCTGGCTGCCCGCGTCGGGCCACGTCGAAATCCGCTGCCGGATGACGTTGTCTCCACGGTCGATGGGCGCCTTGTGGCTGGCCGGCTTCGAGGACGACCCCGAGCAACTTCGCTGCGGCGAACTCTGCGTGGTCGAGATCTTCGGGCGGTCGGTTGAGGGTGCCTCGTGCGAGGTAGGCATGGGTATTAAGGCGTTTCGTGACCCGGCGCTGACCCAGGACTTCGATGCACCGCGGCTGCCGATCGAGGTTGCCGAGTTCCATACCTACGCGGTGGACTGGGACGCCGAGACTGCGGTCTTCGGCGTGGACGGCGAAGTCGTACGGCGCTGTGCACGCCCGCCGACGTACCCGATGCAACTGATGCTCGCGATTTACGACTTCCCCGAGTGGTCAGTCGGCAACGACGACCACCTTGTCCCCGAACTCGTCGTCGATTGGATCAGCGGTTGACGCCAGGTGCTGCATGACCGGCGGCAAGGGGTGACCCGCGGCGGAAGCCGCGGACAACCAGGCACGATCCGGCAGTCGAGCGCGCCGCGGACCTGGTCGATCGCCAGTTCCACCGATCCGCACCGGACCAGTTGTGGGTGGCCGACTTCACCTAGGTCACCCGGGATACGGCAGCTGGTGCTACGCCGCGTTCCCCATCGACGCCTTCGCCAGCACAATCCCCGGATCGCAGGTGCGTAGCAATGCCACCGAGGAGCCGGTCCAGGCGGCGTCGACGGCGGGATCGAGTTCCGGGCCGGACAAGTGCCACCCGGTCCGACCCGGTACCACCCACCACTCCGATGCCGGGTCGCAATCCATCAAACCCAGGACGGTTTCAGCTTACGGCTGGTTTTTGCCCCCACTGACGCAATCGACACGTCTGGGCTTCCGGTGTCGAGGCGTGTAGACGCGATTGTGCTGAAGATTGAGGTCATCCCGCGCCGCAGCGGCGGCCTCGCACCGGCTGGGGCATTCCTGGCCCTCGGTGGTCGAGACCAGTGCGGTACCACATTCGACGCAGTAGTTGTTGGCCGCCATTCGCTTCGCCTCCACCATCGTTAGGTCCGTCCTCGGTTGCCGCAGGTCGGCCGCCGTTGCGGCCGTTCCACGTTTGCCGAGATGACACCTCTTTCACAAGTCTGCGTCTTTGATACCCCTCCGGGGTCGCCCTGAGACAACACCGGGCCGGTTATCCGCGTCCAATGGCCCAACCGCTGCGCGTTCGGCCGGCACGGGTCACTGGCAGTGCACGTCTAGCGCACGCCTGCTCGGCGTTCACATACCTGTCAGAGGCCGATTGCCGGCGCGCCAGCCTTCCTGCCAGTTGGTGGCGGCCAGCGCCAGTGTGAGCTGACCGCGAAGACATTGGGCACCTCCGCCGCAGCCGCGCGGCCAAGGTGCCCATGTCTCGGTAATCGTCAGTGGCAGCGGAAGAACTGATGGACCGTGCCGTCCGGGCGCTCGTCGAAGTGGTCCAGTTCGTGGTGGGAAACCCTCGAGCCGTCTGAGCCCTTGAGGGCGAGGTTGAACGTGAACGTCCCGTTCACCTCCTGGTTGTTCGCGTTGAAGCCGCCCCAGACCGCGAGCGTGCCGGCGTAGCTCGGGCCGGTGCCGTCGAGGGGGGTGGCGACGACCTTGCCCGCCTCGGTGAAGGTAGCGTGGACGCGGCCGTCGTCGAAGGTTGTGGTGTGCTCGATGAAGTTGGCGGTGATGGTGACGTTGTAGGGCTCACCGGGGAGCCCGCAGGTGGGGACGGTGTCGACGAAGTTCTCGACGATCTTCTCGGTGGTGGTCTCGGTCGTGGGTCTCGCGGAAGCGGGTCCGGCGAGACCCACGAACAGGGCGAGACCGGCGACTAGTAAGACAAACAGGCGACGCGGCATGGAGCACTCCCTCTGGCGATGTTCTGGCCTTCCCCCGCGCCCTGAGTGTCCTGTCCCCGACGGTTGATGCACATAGCCCGTTGTGACCACTTTCCCTGGCACGGAGATCTGACCAGCTGGTCTGTCCTCGCCCAGGCATCCCCGTCCCCGAGTGGACGAACCGGCCCCGGGGCGGGAGATCCTCACAGCGGCATGAGCGGGCGATTCCAGCCGTACAGGCGGGCCTGAAACGGTCGCGATCGCTGTGTCGACCCTCGTCGGCGGTCTTGGTGGTCGCGGCAGCGCAACACGCGGGAGAACATCTCGTGACCTCGCCCATGGCTGTACGTACGGCAGATGTCGCTCGCATCACGGCAGCCTCGGCAAAATTGAACGCCGGGCCGTTTCGGGCATGGCTCTCATGATGGAGTCAACCGGCCCGGCATCTGCCCCGTGCCACTGTCGGGACTGACCAAACCCCGGGGGTTGCGGTCGACCGGCGCGGATCCGCTGCGAGGGGCTGGGTAGCGGGTTCAACGCCGGCCGACTCATGCGACGCGGGAGGTCTTGGCCCCGTACTTGCACTCGGATGCAGCTGGGGTGTCCGCGTCACTCGTCAGGGTAGAACCGATGGCAATCCTGCCCACGCCTCTGGTGACGATCGTCAGCAGGCGGTGTTGCCGTCGCCGTCATTCCATGAGCAGACGTCGACGCGGTTTCCGCTTCGGGTCTTGAGGATGGCGCGGTCGCCGGTGGTGTTCCAGACGTACCAATTCTGCCGCCAGTACAGG
Source organism: uncultured Actinomycetota bacterium (assembly GCA_963830495.1). Taxonomy (GTDB): domain Bacteria; phylum Actinomycetota; class Actinomycetes; order Propionibacteriales; family Nocardioidaceae; genus CAWHMS01. Next base: position 132,336 of record CAWHMS010000003.1, read on the forward strand.
ACCCTGCGAGTGTTCTAACCCGATCCGGTGTTTAGTGTGACGTTCCTGCCGCTCCGAAGGCGGAACTTGGGGAAATCGGTACACATGGGCGGGTGGATCGCGGTCGTCCAGCCGGTCAGCGTCCGGGCCAGCCCGCCGGTGCCGCAGGAGGTGACCGAGGCGCTCGGTGTGCTCCGCGACCGCGCCGCAGAACTCGACAGCTCCGCTCCGACGAAGCGACCATCGACGCTTGGCGTGCCGAGCAGGGCCACCGCAACCGCGTCGCAGCATCGACCGGAGTGACCCGCTGCCACTCCCTCGGATGGCGGTGTCGCGCAGGTCGGCGTGCGCCCTGGCCTGGAGTGTGCCGACAGCGGGACAAAAGGGAGATCCCGGGCCGCTTCTTTTCCACTTCGGAGCTCGCGCCCCTTGCGCGCCGCGCCGTTGTGGTCAGTTCGACATGAACCACATCGAACTCGACCGGGTTTCTCGCGGATCTCCCATTGCCAGTATCGGTGGGACGATCGTGCTTATTGCTCTCCAGAAGGGATCGGACGTCATGGCTCGCTTGTTGGTGCGGCGCCGGTACGAGGCGTTCCGGCGCGCCCCGCTATCGGTGCAAAGTGCGATGGCGGTGATCATCGCCGCAACGGCGGTCAGTGTGCTGGTCGGCGGCGTGCTGATCACTCTGGTTGATCCGGAGGGGTTCCCGAACCTGGGGACGGGGTTGTGGTGGGCCTTGCAGACGGTGACCACGGTCGGGTACGGCGACGTGACCCCCGAGAGCACAGCTGGGCGTTTGGTGGGGGCGCTGTTCCTGCTGGAGGCGATCTCGTTCGTGACGATCGTGACCGCGGTGATCACCTCCAGCTTCGTGGAGCGGGCACGTCAGGAGCGGATCGCCGACAGCGAGACCGCGGAGGCGGTTGGTGCCGAGCAGCTGATTGCCCAGCTCTCGGAGATCACCTCGAGGCTGGAGCGGATCCAGCAGACCCTCGACTCCGGAGGATCGGCGGGAGCCACGCGCAGGTGAACGTCGCGCCTGCGGGTGTCACGGTTGCCCTTCGCTGCGACCCACACCGGTGCGGAGGGATTCTCGTCAGTGCCCGGCCAGCAGGTCCTTCAGGACGGCAATGGCGACCGCGCCGACAAGCACCAACAGGGCGTAGACCACGGCCCGGAAGAGGGACGCGCCCGCGCCTCGAGCGACGCCGAATCCGATCAGGGAGATCCAGGCGGCGAGGAGGATCTCAGCGCCCTCGGGTTCCGCCGAGTCGGGCGGGAGGAGCACCCCAACGGAGGCCAACGCAGCGACTCCGCCCGCCGGCCTCTGACCTGGGGGGTTTCCGCTCCCGCGACTGGACTCGAACCAGTAACCTGCCGGTTAACAGCCGGACGCTCTGCCGATTGAGCTACGCGGGATGGGCTGCCTCACCCGACCGGCTCGGCAGCCCGGATAGGTTAGCAAGCCGACCGCTCCAGGTCGAAATCCCTGACCGCCGGCGGCCTTGCCTGGAACCCGCCCAGCGCGGCACGCGTCAGCCGCCGACCCGAGCACGATCAGATTGACCCGCGAAGCTCCGCCTCGGCCACCTCGCGAGCCCGCGACGCCAGAGCCGCGATCTCGGGGTCGGCGGGGTCCAGTCCACGGGAAAGCACGTACGACCACGCGATCGGACCGGCTCCGGTCGGCGACCGGCGCGCGACCACGGTCAGGCCCTGCCGACCCTCCAGCGGCGTGTACGACGTCGACACCACACTCTTGGTGACCCGCTCCTGCAGCAGCTCCGGCAGCCGACCTGGATCCGCCACCGAGATCTCGGTCTGCACCTCTCGGTCGCCCCAGTCCGCGACTTCGACGACGACGAGCCGCCCCGCGTCTTGTTGCCACCCTGCACGCTCGACCTGCTCCCACGGCAGCACCCGGTAGCCCTCACCCTCCGGCAGGTGCAGCGCTCGGTCCGTGCCGACGTACCAGCGGCCCTCATCGTCGCTCGCCCACGCCAGCGGGCGCTCGCCCGGCGCGAGCCGCAGCCGCGGCGGCACATCACGGGGAAGTCGTCGTCGTGGCCGGGCCATGTCCCCATGATGCCTAACCCACTGGGGAGACCTGCCCGCGCCACAGCACCAGCGAATTACCCCAACCCGGCCGGCACCTGACAGCGGCCCAACCCCGCCTCGCACATGAGACGGACTCAGGCCCGCGTGCTCAGTGCAGGTAGTCGCGCAAGGTGTCGAGGTTCTTCATCAACCTGATACGCGACAGCGCCTTCGCCTCGATCTGCCGCGCCCGCTCGCGGGTGACGCCGAGCCGCTCACCGATCTCCTCCAAGGTGTGCGCGCGTACGCCGCCGAGTCCGAACCGCAGCCGCAGGACCAGTTGCTCCCGCTCGGTGAGATTGTCGAGCAGGTCGTCGATGTCGGAGTGCAGCATCAACAGGCCGACCTCGTCGACCGGGCGCTCGGAGGTGTCGTCGACGATCAGGTCGGCGAGGCTGCCGTTCTCGTTGTTGCCCACCGGGGTGTCGAGGCTGACCGGCTCCTCCGCGAGGCCCAACAGGTCGCGGGTGCGCTCGGGCGTCATGTGAAGGCGGTTGGCGAGCTCGTCGACGGTGGGGTTGCGCCCGAGCGCCTGGAACATCGCGTGCCGCAGCTTGACCGCACGGTGCATCGACTCGACGACGTGGACCGGGATGCGGATCGTGCGGCCCTGGTCGGAGAGGCACCGGGAGATCGACTGGCGGATCCACCAAGTGGCGTAGGTGGAGAACTTGAATCCGCGTCGGTAGTCGAACTTCTCGACGGCGCGGATCAGGCCGATGTTGCCCTCCTGGATCAGGTCCTGGAGTGAGGCGCCGAGGCCGGCGTACCGCTTGGCCAACGAGACCACGAGCCGGAGGTTGGACTGCACCAGCGTGCCCTTGGCGAGCTCGCCCTCCTCGGCGAGATAACTCAGCTCGGCACGGCCGTCGGCGTTGAGAGTCCGGTTGGTGCTCAGCCGCTCCTCGGCCAACACCCCGACCTCGACAGCGTGCGCAAGCCGAACTTCGTCGGCGGCGCTGAGGAGAGGAATCCGGCCGATCTCGCGCAGGTACATGCGCACCGAATCCTGGGGCTCGGTGTCCACCGGTCGCGCGAGAACTGTTGTTGCCACTCCCCCCGCCACCGCCTCAAGCTGCTGCGTGGCCATGGTCCTTAGTGTGGCGGCGGGGCAGGGATACGTCCTCAGTTTGAGGAACTGCGGCTTATGTCCGATCTTGGGTCAGGAGCTGGACCCGATCGCCTGCTCGCGCAGCCCCCGGCGGTGACTCTCCAGGGCAACCAGCTCACCGAAGAGCCGGTTGTAGTCGGCCGCCTCGGTGACCGGGTTCATCCGCTGCAGGGTGGACTTGACCTGCGCGATCCGGCGCATCGAGGTCAGCTCGCGCAATCGCACGACATACGCCGCGACAACGGCTGCGTCAGGCTCCCCCGTCACGTGCAGCCGCTCGACCGAGACCGCCGAGACTAGACTGCGGACCGCCGGGTCGTCACAGCCCGCGACCACCGCCTCGGGGGACGCGGCGGCTGGGCCGCCGAGCCGCCCGATCACCGCGTGGATCTCGCGGTAGTAGGGGTGCGTGAAGTCGTCGGAGTCCAGCTGATCCCAGACAGCGGCCGTCACCGCTGGATGCTGGACGGCGAGCTTGAGCACGTCGCGCTCGATCGAGTAGCGCCGCTCGCCGGGGTCCGGCACCGCCGGAGCCGTCGGTCGAGCGGCCTCGTCGCCGTCGGTGCGCCCCCCCGACAGGTCGGGACGTCGGCTCGACGTACCCCGACCCTCGGGCGTGCGACGGTCGCGCGCCCGGAGTACCTCGCCCCGCACCTGGTCCACCTCGACGCCGACCATCCCGGCCACTTCGCGGGCGAAGGAGTCCACCTTCGAACGATCCCGGATGCTCGCGACCAGCCCAGCCGCCTCGCGGACCGCATCGACCCGGGCGTCCGCGCGGTCGAGGTCGTAGCGGCTGAGCACGTTGGCGAGCACGAACCGGTACAGCGGCACCCGCCGCGCCACCAGCTCACGGACGGCCGCGTCGCCGTCCGCCAGCCGGAGGTCGCACGGGTCCCGCCCGTCGGGCTCCACCGCCACATAGGTCTGGCCGACGAAGTTCTGGTCGCCCTGGAAGGCTCGCAGCGCTGCCTTCTGCCCGGCCTCGTCGCCGTCGAACGTGAAGATGACTTCGCCGCGGAACTCGTCGTTGTCGAGCAGCAGCCTGCGGATCACGCGAGCGTGGTCGTCGCCGAACGCGGTGCCGCACGTCGCCACCGCCGTGGTGACCCCGGCGAGGTGGCAGGCCATCACGTCGGTGTAGCCCTCCACGACCACCGCCTGGAAGCTGCGCGCGATCTCCCTGCGGGCCAGGTCGACGCCGTACAGCACGTGGCTCTTCTTGTAGATCGGCGTCTCCGGAGTGTTGAGGTACTTGGCGTCGATCTTGTCGTCGTCGAAGATGCGCCGGGCGCCGAAGCCGACGACGTCACCGCCCACCTCGCGGATCGGCCAGATCAGCCGCCCCCGGAAGCGGTCGTAGTGGCCGCGGCTGCCCTGCGCGATGAGGCCGGCAGTCACGAGCTCGGCGTCGGCGAAGCCGTGCTGCTTGAGATGCTTGTGTAGCGCCTCACCGGAACGGGGCGCGAAGCCGACTCCGAACTGCTCGGAGCCAACGCGGTCGAAGCCGCGCTCGCCGAGGAACTGCCGAGCCTTGAGCCCCTCGTCCGTGCCCAGCATGTCCGCATAGAAGTCGGCCGCAGCCCGGTTGGCCTGGACCAGCCGGCTGCGCTGTTGGGGATCGCGCCGCGGGCCGCGTAGCCCGTCGTCCTCGTAGTGGAGGTCGACGTTGTAGCGACCGGCCAGCCTCTCGACCGCCTCGCCGAAGCCGATCCCCTCGATCTTCTGCACGAACGTGATGACGTCGCCGCCCTCGCCGCAGCCGAAGCAGTGGAAGAAGCCACGACCCGGGTTGACGTTGAAGGACGGCGTCTTCTCGTCGTGGAAGGGGCAGAGTCCCTTGCGAGACCCACCGCCGGCGTTGCGCAGCGTGACGTGGTCCTCGATCACCTCGTCGATCCGGGCGCGTTCGCGCACCTGCGCGATGTCGTCCTCCCGGATCCGGCCTGCCACGCGGCGAAGTCTACGTCGTACGCCGGAGCCGCCGGCGGCGCTCTCCACCGGCGTGCGGGCGTGCGGCGTACGGATGGGGGATGCCGCTCGAGCGTCGTGGGTTGCCTCAGACCAGACGATGCCGCTCGACGGCGGACACGTCGGTCAGTGACGCGACCTGGTCGATCACAACCCGGAGCCTGGCCCCCTCATCTGACGCACTGGTGAAGTCGATCCGGAAGACCGGGTCGAGCCCACCAGGTGCGCCGAGCACCAGCCCGTCGACCAGCTCGGCGATCAGCATCCGTTGGCGCGCATGCGCGGCGACCCGGTCGTCTGCCTTCATCACCAGGTGTGCCGCGATGCCCTTCAACATGGCAATCTCTGCTCGGACCTCCTCCGGCACCGGAAGGTCCGCGGCATACCGGGTGAGCGGGAACGGCAGCCCGCCCCTGGTCACCGCCTGCTGCACAGCCTGGCAGAACCGGCTGATCAGTCCGCTCGTGAGGTTCTTGAGACCGGCGAGGTTTCGGCGGGATCCGTCGTACGACGTACGCGGCCATGCCGACAGCGACGTCAACCGATGAAACCCCTCCTCCAGGGCATCGTCGGTGAGCGTCGGTGCGTACCAGTCGCGGACCGTGGCCCACACCTCACATCGCAGCTCGGCGTCGTCGGACAGCCTCGTCAGGTCGATGCGCCCAGCCACGATGCCGTCCTCGACATCGTGCACGCTGTAGGCGACGTCGTCGGCCACGTCCATGATCTGCGCCTCGACACAGACCCGGCCGGTGCCGATCGCCGCGCGCATCCAGTCGAAGACGCGGCGGTCGTCGTCGTACACGCCGAACTTGTGCACCGCCCTCGGCAGCCCGTCCCCGTGGCGTCCGGCCGGCGCCGGGGCGGCCGTCGACGGCCAGGGGTACTTCGACGAAGCGTCGAGCACGGCGCGGGTCAGGTTGAGGCCGACGCTGCGGGCCTTGGAGTCGAAGGTCTTGGCCTCGAGCCGCGTCAGCAGCCGGAGTGTCTGGGCGTTGCCTTCGAAGCCGCCGATCGGGGCGGCGGCGTCGTTCAGCGCCCGCTCACCGTTGTGGCCGAACGGCGGATGCCCGAGGTCGTGAGCCAAGCAGGCCGCCTCGACGAGGTCCGGGTCGGCCCCGAGTGCCAGGGCAAGCTCACGGCCCACCTGGGCCACCTCCAGCGTGTGCGTGAGCCGGTTGCGCACGAAGTCGTGGCTGGCGGGGCCGACGACCTGGGTCTTGGCCGCCAACCTGCGCAGTCCGGCCGAGTGCAGGATGCGAGCCCGGTCCCGCTCGAAGGGGGTGCGACCGCTGCGGCTGGCGTCGTCGACGTACCGCTCGACGTCCACGCTCTCGTAGCCGTCTGCCACAGCCACCGCCTCGTCCACCTCTCTGGCTTCCGGCTGAAAGAATTCAGCACCCTTGTGGCAAGACATTCAGCCACAGTGGCATGTCAACCGCCGGACACGCCCACCTCCGCGCCGGCATCGATGCGTACGTCGTCACGACGTTCCAGCCAGCCGTCGGGCAGCGCCACCCGGCGGGGGTTTCCCTGTCGCCCACGGGGGGTGCCGAGCTCGGCCACCGGGAAGGGCTCGGCAGAGTCGAGCCGTGCCAGCAGTACGTCGAGTGACGCCAAGGAGTCGACTAGGCCGAGCGACTGGCGCAGCTCGCCGCCGGCACGGAAGCCCTTGAGGTACCACGCGATGTGCTTGCGGAACTCCTTGCAGCCGCGATCCTCACCCAGATAGTGCACCAGGAGCTCGGCATGCCTGCGCATCATCGCCGCCACTTCCCCCAGCAGCGGCAGGCTCGGCGCCGGCGACCCGTCGAAGGCGGCGGCCAGGTCGCGGAACAACCACGGGCGGCCAAGACAGCCGCGACCGACCACGACGCCCGCACACCCGGTCTGGTCCATCATCTGCAACGCGTCCGACGCCTCCCAGATGTCGCCGTTGCCCAGCACCGGGATGTCGACCGCCTCGGCGAGGCGAGCGATCGCCGACCAGTCGGCCTGCCCCGAGTAGTGCTGGGCCGCCGTCCGGGCGTGCAGCGCGATCGCAGCGCACCCGGACTCCTGGGCGATGTGGCCCGCCTCGAGATACGTCACGTGATCGTCGTCGATCCCGATCCGGGTCTTCATGGTGACCGGGACGCCGTACGGCGCCGCCGCCTGCACCGTCGACTCCAGGATGAGACCGAGGAGGTCGCGCTTCCAGGGCAGCGCGGCCCCTCCGCCCTTGCGGGTCACCTTCGGAACAGGGCAGCCGAAGTTGAGGTCGATGTGGGTGACGCCGTAGTCGGCGCACAGGATCTCCGCGGCCCGGCCCAGGTGCCAGGGGTCGACGCCGTACAGCTGCACCGAGCGAACCGTCTCGCCTGGGTCGAAGACGAGCATCGCGATCGTGGTCTCGTCGTGCTCGACCAGGCCTCGGCTGGTGATCATCTCGCAGACGTAGAGGCCGGCGCCCTGTTCGCGGCACAGCGTCCGGAAGGCGGCGTTGGTGACGCCCGCCATCGGCGCGAGCACCACGGGTGGGTCGATCTCCACCCGACCGAGCCTCAGCGCACTACCCATGCGATCGGTTCTGTATCGGCGGCCCGCCACTGCACCTCGGACACCGTGCCGCGGTTCGGTGCGAAGAGCACCACGCAGACGTCCGTGGACTTGTTCTTGGTGAAGCCCTTCGGGAAGGCGTGGTAGCTGCACGGTGGGAACGGCGAGCCGAACACCACCGGGGGTACGACGAGGTCCTCGGACACCTTGCCGAAGAGGGTGAGCTCTTCACCGGAGAGATCCCCGGAGCCGACGTTCGTCAGCTTGGTGTCGACGTAGTAGACGCGCGACTGCTTGGCCGCCGCGCCGAGGGGGAACTCAGACAGGTCCTTAGCCGAGCCGGTGCGCACCCTTGTCACCGTGAGCGTGACCCTCGAGGCCTCCTGGTTGCGATCACCGGTGAACTCCACGGTGGCCGGTTTGCCGATCTGCAACCTCGCTCCCGGCGGAGTGATTCCCTCCGGTACGGCGGGGCTCGTCGCCTCCTCGGCGGCCGAGTCGTCGGGCTCGTCGTCGCCTCCGCACGCGACGAGCGTCGCGGCGACGAGTGCAGCAACAGCCGCAGCAACTACGCGTCGGCGCCGCTGCCGGCCAGACATCCTGAGACCAGACACGGCTCACCATTGTGCACGCCAGGCTTGGGGACCGACCACGGCGGGCCAGAACCTGGTAGGTGTCGACACGGTGAACACGCGATGAGAGGCCTCTCATCAGGCCCTCACCTGGCGGTTACGAGGCGGTGCGAGTCTCAGGCCATCAGCCGTCCTCTCCAGGAGTCCCAATGAAACGTCTACTCGTCCTCGCACCGGCCGCCATGGCAGCCTCGATGCTCGTCGCTTCGCCCGCCCAGGCTGACGATCGAACCTGCCGGGGCACCATCGGCGCCACCTCGATCGACGGCACCGTCATCGTCCCGCAGGGGGCGACGTGCACGCTCGTCGGCACCCGGGTCGACGGCAATGTCGAGGTCAAGAGCAACGCAACGCTGGTCGCCCGGGGAGTGCGGATCGGCGGCAGCATCCAGACCGAGAACCACCAGTCCGTCGAGCTGATCCCCCGCGTGGTCGACGGTCGTACCATTCGGCCGCAGGTGGGCGGCAATGTCCAGATCGAGTCCGGCGGCTACGGCGAAGTGCGCCGCGCGGTCATCGGCGGAAGCGTGCAGACGAAGCAGAACGACGGTCGCCAGCTCGTCATCCGCAACACGATTGACTCCGACGTCCAAGCCTTCTCCAACACCGGAGGCGTCCGGATCGACCGCAACGTGATCGACGGCAACCTGCAGTGCAAGTCCAACGTGCCACCGCCCACTGGCGACGACAATATCGTCCAAGGCAACAAAGAGGACCAGTGCCGCTCGATGTGACCCGACCGGCTGCCGCCTCGGCCTGACCGGCCACCCCGGCGCAAGGATCCGACCGGTTCGTGACGTTGGCGCCGTACCGCTTGGATCCTTTGCCGCGAGCCGAGCGCAACCATCCGACATTCTCGGGGCTTGACCGCGCTACGGTCGGATCGCTGCGCGGCGGGGTGTTGGGCGTTGCGCGTGAGTCAGCAGCCGAGCAGGCGCTCGGCGAAGTAGGGCAGCACCTGGTCCAGCCCGATCCGCTCCTGCTTCATCGTGTCGCGCTCCCGGATCGTCACGGCGTTGTCGTCGAGCGTGTCGAAGTCGACCGTCACGCAGTACGGCGTACCGATCTCGTCCTGCCGGCGATAGCGGCGCCCGATGGCGCCGGCGTCGTCGAAGTCGACGTTCCAGGCGGCGCGGCGCAGCTCGGCCGCCAGGTTGCGCGCCTTCGGCGACAGGTCGGCGTTGCGGGAGAGCGGCAGCACCGCCACCTTGACGGGCGACAGCCGCGGGTCGAGCCGCAGCACCGTGCGCTTGTCGACCCCGCCCTTCGCGTTCGGCGCCTCGTCCTCCGCATAGGCGTCGATGAGGAACGCCATGAGCGAGCGGGTCAGACCGGCCGCAGGCTCGATGACGTACGGCGTCCAGCGCTCTCCGGACGCCTGGTCGAAGTAGGAGAGGTCATGGCCGGAGAACTGCGCGTGCTGGGTGAGGTCGAAGTCGGTGCGGTTGGCGATGCCCTCGAGCTCCTCGAAGTCACGGCCGCTGAAGCCGAAGCGGTACTCGATGTCGACGGTGCGCTTGGCGTAGTGGGACAGCTTCTCCCTCGGGTGCTCGTAGTGCCGGAGGTTGTCCGGGTTGATGCCCAGGTCGACGTACCACCTGGTGCGCTCGTCGATCCAGGTCTGGTGCCACTCCTCGTCCTCTCCCGGCTTGACGAAGAACTCCATTTCCATCTGCTCGAACTCTCGGGTGCGGAAGATGAAGTTGCCGGGGGTGATCTCGTTGCGGAAGCTCTTGCCGGTCTGGGCGATGCCGAAGGGCGGCTTCTTGCGCGAGGCGTTCATCACGTTGACGAAGTTGAGGAAGATGCCCTGGGCGGTCTCCGGTCGCAGGTAGTGCAGCCCGGACTCGTCCTCGATCACGCCGAGGTAGGTCTTCAGCATCATGTTGAACTGACGCGGCGACGTCCATGCGCCCCGCGTGCCGCAGTTGGAGCACGCGAGGTCGGCCAGCGCCACCGAGTCCGGGTCGGCGATGCCCTTCTTGGCCGCGTAGGCCTCCTGCATGTGGTCGGCCCGGAAGCGCCGGTGGCAGCTCTGACACTCGGTCAGGGGGTCGGTGAACGTCGACAGGTGGCCGGACGCCTCCCACGTCTTGGTCGGGAGGATCACCGACGAGTCCAGTCCGACCACGTCATCGCGGCCGATCACCATCGCGCGCCACCACTGCCGCTTGATGTTCTCCTTGAGCTCCACACCGAGCGGACCGTAGTCCCACGCCGACCGGGTCCCGCCGTAGATCTCCCCGCAAGGAAAGACGAAGCCTCGTCTCTTGCAGAGGTTGACGACATTGTCGAGGGTGGAAGCCACGAGTTCTCTCCATCCGGCTGGCGGTCGGCGGGCAAGCCCCGGCTGCTGAGGCAGACGACAAGGCTACCGGTGGCGCCTGGGCTGCCCGACCGCGGTTCCCCGCCACCAGACGCCGCGGCGTACGACGACCGGCGGCCCCGAGAGCGCAGGTGACGCGACTCCCCGGAAGCGGCGTCACCCTGCCCGCAGGTCTCAGCCCTCGTCGGCCGCCTTCTCTCGTCGGTCGACCTCGGCGACACTGGGCTGATCCGAGGCGAACGACCCCGTCTCCAGCGGACCAGCCACCTCGTAGGAGAGCATCAGCACCCCCGTCGTCGAGATGGTCGAGTCCTTGAGCCGGAGCGTCGCGGGCACGGTGCCGTCGCCGAACAGCCGCTTGCCGGACCCGATCACGACCGGCGAGATGATCACCCGGAACTCGTCCACAAGGCCATGCTCGATGAGGGTCTGGGCGAGGTCCGAGCTTCCGTGCACCTGGATCTCAGGTCCGTCCTGCTCCTTGAGCGCGGCCACGGCGGTCGGAACATCGCCCTCGAGCAGGGTCGAGTTGCTCCACTCGACCTTGTCCAGCGTGGTGGAGGCGACGTACTTGCGTGCCCCGTTGAGGACATCTGCACCGGGTTCGTCGGAGAAGGGCCAGTGCGCGGCGAAGATGTCGTAGGTCTTGCGTCCGAGCAGCAGGTCGAAGGGCGCGTGTTGTCCATCCACTCCGTCATGACCCGTATCATGACGTCGTCCCAGAACGGGACCGACCAGCCGCCGTGCTCGAAGCCGCCGGACGGGTCCTCCTCCGGACCACCGGGCGCCTGCATCACGCCGTCCACAGTCAGGAACGTGCTCACCGCCAGTGTGCGCATGGAGGTCTCGCCCTTACTTGGGTGCGTAGACGAGGACGACGATGCCAGAACCGAATCGCGCGACGTCCTCCAGCTTGAGGTGGATCGGGTCGACCATGCCGGCGAGCAGATGATCGCCACCGCCGGAGAGCGCGGGAAACATCCAGAAGTGGTACTCGTCGACCAGTCGCTGCTCCAGCAACGCGCGGTCGAGCTCACCGGTGCCGAACTTGAGCAGGTCCTGCGTGCCGGACTCCTTGAGGTTCGAGACCGCCTCGACCACGTCACCGTCGATGACTTGCGAGTTCCACTTCGCCTCGGTGAGAGTCCGGGAGGCGACGTACTTCGGCATCGCGTTGATCTTGTCGGTGTAGGGGTCGCCGGAGCGCTCTGGCCATGCGGCTGCGAAGCCCTCGTAGGTGGCGCGGCCCAGAAGCAGCGCGTCGGACGCCTCCAGCAGCTTGCCGGCATACGCGCTGTGCTCGTCGTCCCAGTACGGCGGACTCCAGCGCTGCGGCTCGGAGAGCACTCGCAGCCGCGCGACCGTCGCCCGACCAGGGCAGGGCCTTCGGAATGACCCGGTTGCTGGACGGCATCGAGGCGCTGCACGAGTCCAGGGCCAGCTGACGCCGGCCCTCAAGCTCGGTGACCCGCACGCGGGCCGTCACACCTCCCGGGGAAACGTCTCGTTGGGTTCGGTCGCGCCGGCACCGACGATGATCTCGTACGCCGACGGCTCGTCGATCGCCCGGGACAGGAGCGGCACGGCGATCATCTTGACGTCGTACGCCGACAGGGCGCGCCGGTAGGAGCCCACGTTGTGCCACCTGGTGTACAGCAGCCACAGCGTCGGGTCGTCAGCTGCCCGGCCGACACTGCCGTCCAGGTAACCCGGCTGGCGCCCGAGCTCGGTGAGACAGCGCGCCAGCTCGGTCGCCGCCTGCTCGGTGGCGCCGGCGTCGTACCGGAACCGCGAAATGACCAGCACGACGGCCATTGTGCCCGCCCGGCAGCAGCTCGGGACGCCAGGCCTGGGCCTGCCGGCCCCGCTGCTACGGCCACGGCCGTACGCTGTCGGCGTGTCCAGCGAGCATCCTCCCCGCGATCCCGGCGACCCTCGACGGTCAGGCAACCCAGCCCGGCGGGCAGCAGGGGGTGATGGCGGGGACCGCAGCGCCAGCTCGGGACGCACCCCGGGACGCGACCCGCACTCCGGCCTGCGTCGAGGGCTGGCGGAGCGCAGCCGGCCGCTGCTGTTGCGGCTGTCTGCATTACCGCCGCTGGTGATCCCAGGCCTGGTACTCGTGCTGATGATCGTCGGGCTGGCGGCGCCGCTGCCCGTCGCCCTGGTGGCGCTGGGGATCGTCGCTGCGTTCGTGGGATGGCTTGCCGCCATCTCGTGGCCGGCGCTCGACAGCCGGGGCAAGCTGATCCGGGGCATCATGCTGGGGCTGGTGATCGGATCGGGCGTCGCGAGGGTGATGGACTGGCTCTGACCAGGCCACGGCCCGCTGTCTGCGGGCGCGCTCGACCAGCTCGTCGACCAGGTGCCCCGCATCCCGGACGGCCTGATGCGGGGCGGTCCAGCGCCGTACCCCGCTCGGCATGTCGAGGTGCACCGTCGCGAGCCCGAGGCGGCGCTGCAGCCAACTCTGCCGCACCGACACGCTCTGCACCCGTGCGTACGGCACGAAGGCTCGGGTCCGTCGCCATCGGCCGTGCCGGGTCAGCGCCCCCTGCTCCAGCAGCGACACTCCCAGAAAGGGGAACGCCAGCGGGTCGAGCACCCGGGCGCCCGTTCCGGGGCCGCGCGTGATGGGTGCATCCAGGTCCGCACCCGTAATCCGGGCAACGAAGGTGACCGCCTCGTCGCGATCAGCCACCGGCATCAGCGCCGCTGCCGGTGCACCCTCCGTCTCCCTGCGACCGCCGGCGACGTCCACCTCGACCCGCGCCCACCCCAGCCACCGCCAGAACAGCGGCTCGAGGATGCGTAGCTGTTGCACCCGGTCGAGCTCGATAGTGCGGTTGATCGTCGACAGCAGTCCAGAGCTGATCCGGATCGCGCCCGTCGACGTGCGCATCAGCGTGAAGTTCGCCTCCCGCAGCACGACGTCCACCTGTCGCTTCACCAGCAGGACGAGGGCAACGAGGATCGAGAGCGTCAGGGGCAGCGCACCCAGCACCGCGGGCCAGCCGAAGGCGATGATGGCCCCGATCCAGACGACGAGGAGTACGGCGATGAGCGCCCACGCCCAGAGCCCTTCGACGAGAGTTGCCTGGACGAGCCGGTGCGTCGAGATCCGCGCGATCACCGTTGGCTCGGCGGCCTTGGCCGGGCGCTGCTGACCGGCTGGCTCTGTGGTCGCGCTGCGGGTGCGCGCGTGGCGCAAGATCTCGTCCCGAAGCGCCCATGCCTCGGACTCGCGCAACATCGCCAGCTTCACAGAGGCACCTGCACCTGCGGCCATGTCGAGCGACACCACCGCAAGCCCGAAAAGACGTGGCAGCACGGGCTGCTGTACGTCGACCGACTGCACCCGGTCCAGCCTGACCCGGCTGCGCTGCCGGACCAGCACGCCGCGGTGGTACACGAGCGTTCCCGGCGCTGCGGTCCGTCCTCCACCTACCCTCCCCTCGCCCAAAGGATCCGACGCTGGGTTGGCTATGGCCGTCCCAGGGTCGGATCCTTCGGGCGGGGCGTCGTCGGCGACGAGGGCGAACCACGTCGCTCGCCACGACAGCCAGCCTGCGAAGAGCAGCACGATCGCGACCGCGGCCGACACCAGCGCAGCTTGCACGAGAAGGCCGACATCGGCGTCGCCCTGCAGAGCGTTCCACACCCAGATCAGCCGATCGGTGTCACCGCCGAACGCGCCGATAGCGACGGCGGCGATCACACCGACGAGCTGCCAGCTGCGCAGCAGCGGAGTCAGCGGATGCAGCCGCCGCAGCTGCGGATCGGTCTGGCGGTAGGCCTGCTCGAGGGTCATATGCCCGCCGTGAGCGCCTCACCCTTGGCGGCCAGCCTGTCCCGCAGGGCGTGCGCTTCGGCGGTCGGCAGGCCGGCGACGTGCGCGTCGGTGCTGGCCGACGCGGTGACGAGCGTGACCGTGGCGATGCCGAGCCAGGCGGACACGGGGTTGGCGCTGACCTCGATGACCTGCATCCGGCCGTACGGGATGACGGTGAGCCGGCGGAAGAGCCGGCCCCGGCTGACCAGCAGGTCCTCCTCGCGCTCGGCATACCCCCAGGTCTGCACCACCCGTCCGACGGCGACCCATCCGAGACCGGCAGCCACCAGGAGGGCGAATCCCGTCAGCGACAGCCACAGCTCCGCGGAGCGATTCGCCGAGGCCAAGCCGACCGCGATGAGCGCGAGGCCAGCCACGGCTAGCAGCACCGTCGAGATCCGACGCTCGGTCGCGAGCCGCGGCGACACCGGATGCCAGACCAGTGCCGGATCGCGAAACAACAGGCCGGCCGCCGCATCCGCGCGCTCTGTCCCGGCGCCCGGGACCGCCTGCGAAGCCGAGTCGTCCACACCTCGAGCGTAGTCGAGCGCCGAGCCGGGGCCGCTGGCGCAGCCGCTAGTCACAGTTGACAACGATTTTCACATTCGTTGATAATCATTTTCATGAAGATCCCAGTGGCGCTGCTCGGCGCACTCAGCCTGTTCGTCCTTCCCGGCTGTGGCGGATCGGTGGACGCGGGCGGGGCCGGTCCTCGCGTCGCCGCCGCGTTCTATCCGTTCGCGTACGTCGCCGAGCGCGTCGCTGGTGATCACGTCGAGGTGGTCAACCTGACCTCACCCGGCGTGGAGCCGCACGACCTCGAGCTCACGCCCCAGCAGGTGGCTGAGATCAGTGAGGCCGACCTGATGGTCTACGAAGCCGGCTTCCAGCCCGCCGTCGACGAGGCTGTCGAGCAGAACCCTCCCGAGCGTGAGCTCGATGTCACCGACGTCGTCGAACTGCAGGACACCGGAACGCCGGTGGACGACCATGCCGACGGCGGGGATGCCCACTCTGAGGACGAGCACCCTGCGGGCGAGCACAGCGAGCCCGACCTGGACGGCGATCCGCATCTCTGGCAGGACCCCACGCTGTTGGTCCCCCTGGCCGAGCAGGTCGCTGACGACCTGGCCGAGATCGACCCAGAGCACGCCGAGGACTTCGCGGCCAACACCCAGCGACTGGTCGACGACCTGACCCGGCTCGATGCGGACTTCAGTCAGGGGCTCGCCGACTGCCAGCGCCGCACCTTCGTCACCAGCCATGCCGCCTTCGGTTATCTGGCTAACCGCTACGACCTCGACATGGTGCCCATCGCCGGTCTCAGCCCAGACATCGAGCCTGCTCCGGAGCAGCTTGCCGAGATCCAGGACCTGATCGAGAGAGACGGCATCACCACCGTCTTCTCCGAGACGCTCGGCAGCAAGGAGTACGCCGATACGCTGGCCAATGACATCGGCGTCCAGACCGCCGTACTCGACCCGATCGAAGGACTGTCCGACGATGACTCCGACGACGACTACTTCTCGCTGATGCGCGACAACCTCGCCGCGCTGCGGGAGGCCAACGGCTGCACATGACGACCGTCATCGACGTCTCCGACGGCAGCATCTCCCTGGGCGGCCGTCCGGTGCTCCGCGGCGTCGACCTGTCGGTGCGACGCGGCGAGGTCGTCGCCCTACTGGGCAGCAACGGTTCCGGTAAGTCGACGCTGGTGCGCGGCGTACTCGGCCTCACCCCCTGGCGTCGCGGCGACGTGCGAGTGTTCGAGACACCCCTGGCAGCGTTTCGCGACTGGCGTCGCGTCGGCTACGTCCCCCAGAGAGCCTCGGCCGGCTCCGGAGTACCGGCGACCGTCACCGAGGTCGTCGCCTCGGGCCTGCTCGCGCAGCGGCGGCTGTTCATGCCGCTCAAGAGCCGGCAACGGGCCCGGGTCCGAGCAGCGGTGGACACCGTCGAGCTCACGGATCGACGTCACGACGCCGTGGGGGTGCTCTCGGGCGGCCAGCAGCAGCGTGTCCTGATCGCCAGGGCCCTCGTCGGCGACCCGGAGCTCTTCGTGCTCGACGAGCCCACAGCGGGCGTCGACCACCACAACCAGGTGCGGTTGGCGCAGACGCTGCGCGAACTGGTGACGCGGGGCAGCACCTTGGTGCTGGTGCTGCACGAGCTGGGACCACTGGCCGACCTCATCGACCGCGCGGTCCTGCTGGGGGACGGCCGCGTGACGTACGACGGCCCCCCGCCCGCGGACGCCCAGCTCGCCGCCTTCCACGACCATCACCACAGCCACCACGTGCCCGGCACGGTGCCGCTGGAGAGCAGCTGGCCGCGGTGAACATCCTCCAGTACGACTTCATGGTGCGAGCTCTGCTCGCCGCCTTCGTCACCGGTCTCGCGGCGCCGGCGGTCGGCACCTACCTGGTGCAGCGCCGACTGGCGCTCATGGGCGACGGGATCGGGCACATCGCGGTCACGGGGGTAGCACTCGGCCTGCTCACCGGTCGGTCCCCGGTGTGGACAGCGGTGATCGTCGCCGTCCTGGGAGCCATCCTGCTCGAGCTCATCCGGGAGCGCGGCAACACCAGCGGCGACGTCGCACTCGCGCTGATCTTCTACGGCGGGCTCGCCGGCGGCGTCCTGCTCACGGGCCTGGCCGGCGGGAGCGCACAAACCCTGCAGAGCTACCTCTTCGGGTCGATCACGACGGTGTCGTCGGGTGACGTCTGGACAGTGGTCGTGCTGGCGGCGATCGTCATCGCCCTCAGCTTCGGGCTGTCGCCGCAACTCTTCGCCGTGTGCCAGGACGAGGACTTCGCCAAGGTGGCGGGACTTCGGGTCCGGCTCTACACCATGATGACCTCGGTGATGGCCGCCGTGACCGTGACAGTGGCGATGCGCACCGTCGGCCTGCTGCTGGTGAGCGCACTCATGGTTGTGCCGGTGGCGACGTCGCAGCAGCTGGCGCGCGGGTTCCGGGTGACGCTGGTGCTGGCCGTCGCCCTGGGTGCGGCTGCCTCGGTCGGTGGCGTCGTGACCAGCTTCCACGCCAACGTGGCGCCGGGCGCCACCATCGTGATGCTGGCGCTGGCCGGCTTCGTCGCGGCCTGGCCGGTCGGCGTGGGACTGCGCCGGTACCGGCGAGTTCGGGCGCCGTTCCAGGAGAGCGAAGCGCTACCGCACACGACAACCCCCGAACAGCACGCGCACGAGCACGGCGACGACTGCGGACACCCGGCCGTCGTCCATGGCGACCACGTCGACTACGTGCACGACGGACACCGGCACGCCGCCCACGACGACCACTACGACGAGCACTGACACCCGGACGAAGGTGACCTGATGACCGACACCGTGAGCATCGGTGCCCGACCCACCCGGCAACGCAAGGCCGTGGTGGCTGCGTTGGGCGAGGCGGATGTGTTCCGTAGTGCACAGGACATCCATGCCGCGCTGCGCGAGCGGGGCGACGACGTGGGCCTCACCACCGTCTACCGCACCCTGCAGACCCTTGCCGATGCCGGACAGATCGACGTGCTGCGTACGCCGGACGGCGAGTCGGTGTACCGACTGTGCTCGTCGGGCCATCACCACCATCTGGTGTGCCGCGGCTGTGGCCTCACGGTCGAGATCGAGGGTCCGGCGGTCGAGACGTGGGCCCACCGGACCGCCGCCAAGCACGGCTTCGCCGAGGTCGAGCACACGCTGGAGATCTTCGGCACCTGCCAGGCTTGCGCACTCTGACCACGCCTCCCCGAGCTAGGCCTCGGCGTTGGCGTCCCAGCTCGGTGCCGGATGGTCGTCCCACCAGCGATGACCGCACACCTGGCACTCGCGGTTATGGCGCTGCACGACGCAGCCGGCGAAGCGGACCCACGGCGGCGCATGCTCGAGGGTGCGCGGGCCGAGCAGACCGTAGACGACGTACACCATGTCGCTGCTGCCGCAGTGTGGGCACTCCGCGCGGTTGCTCGTCATGCCGTGCCGTACCGGCGATCCCGCCGGGCGTAGATGTCGATCGCCTCGTAGAGCGTGTGCCGCGTGACGTCGGGCCAGAGCACGTTCATGAAGACCATCTCGGCGTAGGCGGCCTGCCAGAGCATGAAGTTGGACAGCCGCTGCTCCCCCGAGGTACGCAGCACCATGTCGACGTCGGGCAGGTCCGGCACGTAGAGCGCCTGCGCCAAGACGCGCTCGTCGACCTTGTCGGCCTTGAGCTTGCCCGCGGACACCTGCTGCGCGACCGTGCGGGCGGCATCGGCCAGCTCCGCGCGGCCGCCATAGTTGACGCACATGGTCAACGTGAGTACGTCGTTGGAGCGCGTCAGCTGCTCTGCGATCTCCAGCTCCTTGACCACCGATGCCCACAGCCGCGGACGTCGACCGGCCCACCGCACCCGCACCCCCAGCGCATGCATGTCGTCGCGCCGGCGCCGGATCACGTCGCGGTTGAAGCCCATCAGGAAGCGAACCTCGTCGGGCGAGCGCTTCCAGTTCTCGGTCGAGAAGGCGTAGGCAGAGATGGCCTCGACGCCAGCCTCGATCCCACCCTGCACCAGGTCGAAGAGGGCATGCTCGCCGCGCTCGTGGCCTGCCGTCCGTGGCAGTCCGCGCTGCGCGGCCCAGCGCCCGTTGCCGTCCATGATCACGGCAATGTGCCGTGGTACCAGCTCCATCGGCAGGTCCGGGGGGCTCGCCCAGCGATCGTGCACCTGCCCACGATGGCACAAGCCGGGGGCGGTGGTTGCAGGGCCGGTCAGCGCTCGACGTGCGCGAGCGAGCGGAGGCCGCGCTCGAGGTGCCATTGCAGGTATGCGGCCACGATGCCGCTCGCCGGCTTGCGGTAGCGCACCTCGATCGCGTCGGCCATCGCCCAGTCACCTGTGAGCAGGGCGCCGAGCAACTGGACCGTCTCGGCCGCTGGAGTCGCCGAACCCGGGAGTCGGCACGAGCCGCACAGCATCCCGCCAGCGCCCGCGCTGAACGCCCGGTGCGGCCCCTCGGCGCCGCAGCGGGCGCAGTCGGCAAAGGTCGGCGCATATCCCGACAGCGCCAGCGAGCGGAGGAGAAACGAGTCGAGCACCAGCACCGGATCACGCTCTCCGGCGGCCAGCACGCGCAGCGCCGCGACGAGCAGCAGGTACTGCTGGACCGCCGGCTCCATCTCTTCGGCCACCAGCCGCTCGGCGGTCTCAAGCATGGCCGTGCCAGCGGTGTAGCGGGCGTAGTCGCCCGCGATCGCGTCCCCGAGCGGATCCAGGGTCTCGGCCTGCGTGACGATGTCGAGCGTGCGGCCGCGGGCGAACTGTACGTCGACGCGCATGAACGGCTCCAACCGCGACCCGAACTTCGACCGGGTGCGGCGCACCCCCTTGCCCACGGCGCGCACCCGGCCGTGCTGCCGGGTCAGGAACGAGACGATCCGGTCGGCCTCGCCCAACTTCTGGGTGCGCAGCACGACAGCCTCGTCGCGATAGAGGTTCACGCCTCCATTGTGCCCGCGCGCGGCGTACGTCGACGGGCGCCGCGCGCGGGCCAGCGGTCGGCGAGGAAGTCCAGCACCTCGCCGGTGATCCGGTCCGGACGCGCCCGCCACTCCACCACCGACTCCGCTGCCACGAATCTCGCGTTCGGTAGCTCCTCGGCGAGCATGGCGGCGTCGGCCGCCGGATGGATCGGGTCGCCCGGGTGCCCGATCACTATCGCGGGCGCAGCGATCCGCTGGCGGTCGTCCGACGACGGAGCCACCCGCCCGAAGAAGATGCCGTGCACAAGAGCTGCCATCGGGCCCGGCTGCTGAGCGATCGTGTCCAGCCACACCCCCAGCCAGAACGGCACGATGGCGCGGGGTACGGCGTCGGCGGCGACCCGTACGCCGGACACCAGGAACGGGGTCACCCGGCCGAGGAAGATGAGCGGCCCGAAGGCCACGATGCCGGCCTCGACGGCGTTGTCCAGCGCCGGCATCTCGAGCAGCATCCCTCGCACCCGCTGTGGCGCACGGTCAGCGAGCTCGAGGGTGATGTTGGCACCGAGCGACGTACCTCCCACCACGGCAGACTCGACCTCGAGGTGATCGAGCAGCGCGAGCACCTGTGCTGCGAACGCGGTTATCGAGTAGCGGCGCGGGTCGGCGGGCCGATCGGAGGCGCCGTGGCCGAGCAGGTCGAGCGTCACGACGCGGTAGCCCTGCGCCGCGAGCCGCCGAGCCAGCGGGTCGTGCATCCGTCGGGGCATGAGCTGGCCGTGCAGGAGCACCACCAGCCGATCGCCGGCCCCGTACTCGGTGTACTCCAGTCGAGCCCCCTCGAAGAAGAAGCACCCGATCCGCTCGGAGACCAACATGCGGGTAAGCGTCTCCAATTGTCCGGGGGTTCGGGCGCATTTGTGCGGCGTGTCACAAGCCTGGGTCCTGGGCGTCCCCCGGCGGATAGACGCGTGCGGGTGGGCCAACAGAGCCCACCCGCACGCGCCGTTGCTGGATCTGTGGTCTATGACTACTCCGGCTTGGCCGTCGTTCTCTGCGGCGAGGGCGAGGCGGTGTGGCGTGGCATGCTGACAAGGACGGGACAATGACCGCCGTCGCCCTCCGCCAGCGAAGGAGACCGCGAGATGACCGCGCCGCACCTCGGCTACGCCGCCATGCTCGAGCAGTTCGCCCCACAGGAGGTGGTGGCCTACACCGAACAGGCCGAGCAGGCCGGCTTCACCGGTGTGATGGCGGCCGACCACGTGCAGCCCTGGGTGCCACAGCAAGGCCAGGCTGCCTTCGTGTGGAACGTCCTGACGGCGATGGGTGAGCGCACCTCGGGTGACCTCGGGCCCGGCGTCACCTGCCCGTCGTTCCGGTTTCACCCGTCGGTGGTCGCGCAGGCGTCGGCCACGCTCGCCACCATGTATCCCGGCCGGCACTGGCTCGGACTGGGGTCGGGCGAGGCGCTCAACGAACACGTCGTCGGTGGCTACTGGCCCGAGGGTCCCGGCCGGCTGGAGCGGATGTGGGAGGCCATCGAGATCATCCAGAAGCTCTTCACCGGCAAGGACGTCAAGCACGAGGGCAAGCACTTCCGGATGGAGACCATGCGGTTGTGGACCATGCCCGACACACCGCCTCCTGTGTACGTCGCCACTGCCGGACCGGTCACGGCCAAGCGCACCGGCAAGCTGGCCGACGGGATCATCACCCCTGGCGCCACGGTCGACAAGGTCTCGTCCCTCTTCGAGAAGTTCGAGGCGGGGGCCAGGGACGCCGGCAAGGATCCCGCCACCATGCCCAAGATCCTGCAACTGCACCTGTCGTGGGCATCGACCGACGAGGAGGCGCTGCACAACGCCGCCACCGAGTGGCCCAACGGCGGCATGAAGTTCGCCAAGCAAGACATCCGGTCCCCGCATGACTTCGCGGCGATGGCCGCACTGGTGCGCCCGGAGGACTTCGACGGTCGGATGGTGATCAGCTCCGATCCCGATGTGCACCGGGCCGAGATCCAGAGGTTCCTCGATCTCGGCGCGGACCGGATCTACCTGCACAACGTCGGCCGCAACCAGAAGGAGTGGATCGACGTGTTCGGCCGAGCGGTGCTGCCGAAGCTGACCCGTTGACCTCTGCGCGACGGCAATCGCCCGGGAGAAGCCGCGCGAGCGTTCTCTCTGTCTCCGGTGACTGCCAGTCGGCTGCACGCGGCGACACGTGTGAGAGGCTGCCGCGCGTGACGGATGCCTTGCTCCAGCGGCTGGAGGACTTCTACGACGCGGTCCCGAGGGCGAGCTGTGACGTCGAGGATCACGGACCGTTCACGCTCTTCGTCGCACGGTCAGGTTGGCCCTACTACGCGCGACCCAGGCGCGGATCCTCCGCCGTCGTCGGACCGGACGACATACGGGTCGTGCTGGCTCGGCAGCGCGAACTCGGCGTACCCCAGACGTTCGAGTGGGTCGACGAGGTCTCGCCGCACGTGACGGCGGCGGCACTGGCGTCGGGCCTCACGGTGGAGCGGATGCCGCTGCTCGTGCTGCGGGGCGAGCCGATCGGATCGCCGGGCGGGGCGCGCATGCTGGCCGCGCACGAGACCCGCGAGCTCCGGCTCGCGCGCGCCGCGGTCTCCCTCGGCTTCGAGCACGGGGGTACGTCGACCGGACCGGCCGGGATCGAGGAGCGGGATCGCGCCTCCGCGGCAGCGGACGACACCGGGCTCGCCGCACTGGTCGAGCGTCTCGCGACCGGCCGGATGTGGATGGGCGCGGTCTGGGCGCCGGGCGCGGAGCACGTCGGCCCAGTGGGCGGCGGGAGCTACAGCCCGGTCGGGGGTGTGGCCGAGATCGCGGGGGTGGCAGTGCTCCCGGCGTACCGGCGGCAGGGCATGGCCGCACAGCTCACGTACGTCCTGGCCAGGCACGCCTTGTCCCACAAGGTCACCACGGTGTTCTGCTCGGCCCAGTCAGCCGCCGTCGCGCGGGTGTACGAAGGCGTCGGCTTCCGCCGCGTCGCCACCGCCTGCTCCGCCACGCCTCCGTCAGCTCCTGGTTTGTGACCCAGTTGCAGGTGTTAAGGCGCCAGAAGCGCACTGGTGTCACGAATGGAAGCTGTGGACAACGTCCCCGCGTCTGCAGTCTTAGTCGGCATGCTCCGCTGATGCACAAATGGAGCCACCGGATGCGGATACCACCGCCAGGCATCGCGCCCATCCGATGGCAAGCAGGGGGTGTGGCCCCGACGCCTGGGGAGCTGCGCGGGCCGAAGTGGCGCCGCTCGTCACACGGTCGCTACGTGCCAGCTGGTCTCGATCCGACCAACAGCCAGCGAATCGTCGAAGCGGCAGCGTTGCTTGGCCCTGGCGCTGCGTTGACAGGCTGGGCAAGCGCCTACTGGCGCGGCGTGCCGCTCCTGGGCGGACCTCACGTGCCGTTACCGCTTGCGCTGGGTGTCGGCGGCTCAATGCGCCCCCGGGCAGGCGTGACTACGCTCCGCGAGCGCCTGCTGGCCAGCGAGGTCGAGGTGGTGCGCGGAGTCCCTTGCGTGGTGCGCCTCCGCGCCGGATTCGACTCGGCTCGAACGAAGGCTGGATTGCGTCAGGCGGTCGAGGAGGTCGACATGATGCTGGGTGCGGCGATGTTTACAAAGGTCGAGCTGGCGACCTATATGGCCGATCACCCGGGCTGGCGACGCATACACCAAGCGCGTCGAGCCCTCGACCTCGCTGACACGCGCACAGCGAGCCCGCCAGAGACACGAATGCGATTGGTCTGGATGATGGACGCCGGGCTGCCGCGGCCACTCGTAAATCCGCCTCTGTTCGATCTCGCCGGACGACTTCTCGGCTTCCCCGACGCGTTCGACCCAGAGTCGGCGACCGCGCTGGAGTACGACAGCGAAGACCATCGCGAGCTCGGACACCACACCTCGGACAACATCCGAGAGGAGACTTTCGAGGATCACAACGTCGTGGTCATGCGCGTGACGAAGCTCGACCTGCGCGGACACGTCACGGCGCTCGTCAGCAGGATGCAGCGCGCCAGGCAACGCGGCCTGGCGCGCGATCGAGGTCGCGACAGCTGGACTCTTGAACCGCCGTCGGAATGGCGCGACTGGCGGGCGTGACCCGGGCCGCCTGCGCCATTCGGGACACCCTTGCGCCAAACGCTCACCGAGATCTACAACCACGTCCCGAACGGCGCGGCGCGGGGGACGTCAGGCGTGGGCGCGGTTGACGGCGGAGACGACTGCCTTCAGCGAGGCGGTCACGATGTTGGCGTCGAAGCCGACACCCCACAGCACCTGACCGCCGACCGCGCACTCGACGTAGGCCGCGGCGGTGGCGTCGCCTCCGGAGGACAGCGCGTGCTCGTGGTAGTCGAGCACCCGCACGTCGAAGCCACCGGGCCGGTCCACCTCCACCCCAGCGGGCGTCAACCCGTTGATCGCCGCCACGAAGGCCGCGATCGGGCCGTTGCCCGAGCCGTTCAAGGTGCGCCGCTCGCCGTCGACGTACACGTCGACCGTGAGCGCGTCCCGCTCGCCCGCAGCAGAGGAGGTGTGCACCGAGTTCAGGGCCAGCGGCGTACGCCGCTCGAGGTACTCGCGCTGGAACGCCGACCAGATCGCCTCCGCGGCGATCTCGCCGCCGTCGCCGTCGGTCAGCTCCTGCACCACCCGGCTGAACTCGATCTGCAGTCGCCTGGGCAGGTCGAGCTTGTGCTCGGCCTTGAGGATGTAGGCGACACCGCCCTTGCCGGACTGGGAGTTGACCCGGATCACCGCCTCGTAGGACCGGCCCACGTCCAGGGGGTCGATCGGCAGGTACGGCACCTCCCAGGGGTACGACGCCAGCGGCTCGCCTGCCGCCACCGCCTCGCGCTCGATCGCCTCGAGCCCCTTCTTGATCGCGTCCTGGTGGGAGCCTGAGAACGCCGTGTAGACGAGATCCCCGGCGTAGGGGTGGCGCGGGTGGACCGGCAGCTGCGTGCAGTACTCGACGGTGCGGCGGATCTCGTCGATGTCGCTGAAGTCGATCATCGGGTCGATGCCTTGGCTGACGAGGTTCATCCCCAGCGTGACCAGGCAGACGTTGCCGGTGCGCTCACCGTGGCCGAACAGGCAGCCCTCGACGCGGTCCGCTCCCGCCATCAACGCCTGCTCGGTGGCGGCCACCGCCGTACCCCGGTCATTGTGCGGATGGAGCGACACGGCGGCGTGCTCACGGCCGTGCAGGTGCCGGATGAACCACTCGATCTGGTCGGCGTAGACATTCGGCGTCGACATCTCGACCGTCGCGGGCAGGTTGAGGATGATCTCCCGCTGCGGACCGGGCTGCCACACGTCCATGACGGCCTCGCAGACGTCGACGGCAAACTCGAGCTCGGTGCCGGTGAAGATCTCCGGGCTGTACTGGTAGCCGACGTCCGCGCCGGGAAGCAGCTCGTCGGCATACTTCATCACGATCTCGGTGCCACGGGTCGCGATGGACCGGCACTCGTCCCGGTCTACGCCGAAGACGACGCGGCGGAACAGCGGCGCGGTCGCGTTGTAGAGGTGGACGTTTCCCCGGCTGGCACCGACGAGGCTATGCACCGTGCGCTCGATGAGATCCTCGCGCGCCTGGGTCAGCACGGAGATGGTGACGTCGTCAGGGATCTTGTCCTGCTCGATCAGCTGTCGGACGAACTCGTAGTCGGTCTGGCTCGCCGAGGGGAAGCCGACCTCGATCTCCTTGTAGCCCATCCGGACCAGGAGATCGAACATCCGCTGCTTGCGCTCGGATGTCATCGGGTCGATCAGCGCCTGGTTGCCGTCGCGCAGGTCGGTCGAGAGCCAGCGCGGCGCCCGAGTGATCCGGGCGTCGGGCCACGATCGCTCCGGGAGGTCTACCGGCGGGAACGAGCGGTACCTGCCCACAGGCATACCGCTGGGTTGCTGGGAAGCGATGGTCATGAGACTGCCTCACACTGGTGGGGACGTCGCCGGGACAGCTGCACCACCGCGACGAGGGGTCCGGCTAGAGGACCTCGTCGCGGCGACTAAGGAGCAGTGCTCGCGCCCACACGTTCATGACGTGACGAGGCTAACACCTCCGGCTGGCGACGCCTGCCAAACCAGTTGCCCGCCGGACGTGGGCGAGCGTTGGATGAGGCGTATGACGATCGAGCGGGTCGATCCGCTGGCGCTGGACGAGGTGACGGCCGAGCAGCTGGCCGACATGCACAACGCTGCCGACAACGCCGACGGCGGCGACTTCCCGCCCAGCACTGGTGCCTCCATGCTCGGGCTGTTCCGCTATGGAGGCAACGACAAGCCAGCCGACGCGCTGTGGCTGGCGCGGGACGACACCGGTCGCGTGGTGGGACTGGCCGAGCTCGAGCTGACGGAGCACGACAACCCAGACCTGGCGTTCGTGTTCTGCGATGTCCACCCCGATCATCGCGGCCGCGGCATCGGTACGGCGCTGCTCGAAGCGCAGACGGCAGGGGCGGCGGAACATGGACGCACCAGCTTGATGACGTGGCAGCTTCGCGACGGGTCGGCACACCGCTTCCTCGAGCAGCACGGGTTCACGGCGGGCGTGACGACTGCGAATCGCCGACTTGAGCTCCCGCTGGACCACGACCACGTCGATGCGTTGCACGCCGAGGCCACAGCCGCGGCGACAGACTACGAGGTCATCCGGCTGCATGGACCAGCACCGGAGGACTGGCTACCCGATCTGGTCATGGTGCACGAGGCGATCAACGATGCGCCCATGGACGACATCGAGATGGCACCGGAGGCATTCCCGGTGGAGCGGATCCAGTCCTGGGAGCGGGCTCAGACGCACCGGAACCAACGCCTCTACCGGCTGCTCGCGCGGCATCGCCGTACTGGCGCCTGGGCGGGGCACACGGTGCTCATCGTCGACGGCGATCGGCCCGGCATGGCGCACCAGGAGGACACCAGCGTCGTCGTCGCACATCGCGGGCACCGGCTCGGCATGCTCCTCAAGACGTCGATGCTGCGCTGGATGCGGGAGGCAGAGCCGGGGCTCACCGTGATCGACACATGGAACGCCGACAGCAACACTCACATGATCGCCGTCAACGACAAACTCGGCTGCCGGACCGCCAACCTCGGAGTCGGCTTGCAGCGCATCCTCACCAAAGTCGACTGAGCAGAGACATGAGTCGACGCGTGAGGTGGTGCCCGGGCCCTCACGTCGGACGTCGTACGGTGGGAAGGTGATCGAGTGCGACAACTGCCACCAGCCGTTCGAGCCGGTGAGGACGCGATGGCTCTGTCCGCACTGCAAGTACAAGGCATCGTGCTGCGAAGGCGAACCGCAATAACCGTCTTGTCGCGCACGCTCCGCTGCTTGGCCGGTCGGGCCGCCGTCACCGTCGGGGTGGCGGCGCTGCTCGCGGGGTGTACGTCGGCCAGCCCCGGCGTCGAGGAGGACCGCTCCCCCGAGCCGTCGGCCACGCGGCCGGCCGAGCCGCCCCCGCCGCCACCTGACGCTCCCACGGTCGGAGAGTGCCGACTCCTCACCTTCGACGACATCGGGAGCTACACCGACGACACCAAGCCCAGACCCTGCCGCCGGCGGCACACGTCCTACGCCTTCGCGATCGGCGAGCTGCCCTCCGATGTCGCCTTCGACGGTGTCGAGATCGACAACGACGCGGTCCAACGTGCCGCTGCCGCCGCCTGTCGGTCCCTGTTCGCGGACTTCGTCGGCGGTACGCCGGCCATCCGCGCGCTGGCGAGGCTCAGCCCGACCTACTTCGTCCCGGAGCAGCGCGGCTTCGACCTCGGCGCGCGCTGGGTGCGCTGCGACGTCGTCGGTCTGCTGGACGACGCGACGCTGGCGCCACTCTCCCCTGAGCTCGAGGGGCTTCTCGACGACGTCGGCGCGCTGGAGGAGTACGGCGTCTGCAGCCAGGGCGAGCCTGGCTCCGCCGAGTTCGTGCTGGTCATGTGTCGCACCCGGCACGACTATCGCGCCATCGAGGCGATCCGGCTCGACAGCGCGGACGCGTCGTATCCCGGGCGGGACGTGACCGCCCAGGAGGGGCGCGACCAGTGCGCGGAGCTGGTGGCCGAGCGCCTGGGCGTCGGCGGCGGATACACGTTCGGGTGGACCTACCCCTCGGCGGAGGACTGGAGCGAGGGTCAGCGCTTCGGCTTCTGCTGGCTGCAGACGTCTGACTGAGCCCACGGTGTCTCGCGCAGGACACGGTTCGGCAGACCGAAGCCCGCGGTCCACCTTCGGTCGGCATAATGACCGCGTGACGTTGCGGGTTCTGTCCTGGTTCGTGCTCGGCGTTATCGGGCTGAGCGCGTGCGCCAAGGCCGAGGACCTGGCACGTGGAGCCGACACGACTGCGGCGCCGCCGACATCCCCCACCGCTACGGACACGCCGACGCCCACGCAACCGTCCACGCCGCCGCCTGACGTTGCCCCTCGCCCCACGGTCGGCAACTGCTACCTGGTCGCTCCGCGCAGCTACCGGCGTCAGGTCGACGGCAGCGATCCCGTGGCGTGCGCGAAGCGGCACACGTCGGAGACGTTC
Source organism: uncultured Actinomycetota bacterium (assembly GCA_963830495.1). Lineage (GTDB taxonomy): Bacteria > Actinomycetota > Actinomycetes > Propionibacteriales > Nocardioidaceae > CAWHMS01. Next base: position 160,862 of record CAWHMS010000003.1, read on the forward strand.
GGCGTCTTCAACGTCGACCCGATCCCGACCTCCCGCCAGATCGAAGAAGTCTGGCGCCGCTGCCACGACCGGTTCACGGCGTACGTCGGCGCCTCCTCGACCGTGTCGACGTTGGGGATCGCACTCATCAAAGCCACCCCGGACCAAGTGGCGGCCGGCCAGGACTGGGTCCGCTGCGACGTCATCGAACGGACCAGCTTCAACGGCGGCATCGGGCGCGAACGCTCGGGCAACGTGCGCGGCGCCCTCGTCGACTCGGTGCCCGCTGCCTTTCGAGGGTGCTCGTTGCGCTGGCCGAGGGTCGACACCGAGGTTCCCTTCAGCTCCTGCGCACGGGTCCATCGGGCGGAGTTGATCCCGACGTCGACCAGGATCGGAGGACGGGACGATCCCTACCCCGGCGAGGCATTCAGCCGGCGCACTAGCCGGACCTTCTGTGCCGACAACGTGCTCAACTACGTCTCGGAGGCGGTCCGCTACTACTACTACTACCCGACGCGAAGCTCATGGCCGGCCGGCTCCCGCGACACGGTCTGCTGGGCTCTCGACACCAGTGGCGCCGGACTACCTCCGATCTGACCGTCCGGTCTGCGATCAGTCCCGCCTCGTCGGTGCGCGTCGGGTCACCCAGCGCGGCGCTAGAAGCCCAGTCGCCGCAGTTGCCGGGGGTCACGCTGCCAGTTCTTGGCGACCTTCACCCGCAGGTCCAGGTAGACCGGCGTGCCCAGCAGCGCCTCGATCTGGAGTCTGGCCCGACCACCGACCTCCTTAAGCCGGGACCCGCGATGCCCGATGATGATGCCCTTCTGGCTGTCCCGCTCCACGTAGAGCCCTGCCTGCACGTCGAGCAGCGGACGATCTTCGGGACGTCCGTCGCGAAGGCCCATCTCCTCCACCACGACGGCGATCGAGTGTGGCAGCTCCTCCCGCACCCCCTCCAGGGCGGCTTCGCGGATCAGCTCGGCAACCAGTGTCTGCTCCGGCTCGTCTGTCAGCTCACCCTCGGGGTAGAGCGCCGGTCCCTCCGGCAGCTGGCCGACCAGCAGGTCGGCCAGCAGCGGCACCTGGTCGCCGCGGGTCGCTGACACGGGGACGACATCTGCCCACTCCACCCCGGTCTGCCGACCCAGCTCGGTGATCCCGACCAGGTGCTCGGCCATCCGGTCCGAGTCGACCAGGTCGCTCTTCGTCGCCACGGCGATCTTCGGCGTACGACGGACACCGGCGACCTCGTCGACCAGATAGCGGTCTCCGGGGCCGATCCGGTCGCTGGCCGGGAGACACACGGCGATCACGTCGACCTCGCCCCAGGTGGTGCGCACCACGTCGTTGAGCCGCTCACCCAGCAGGGTCCGTGGCTTGTGCAGCCCGGGAGTGTCGACGAGCACCAGCTGGGCATCGGGCCGATGGACGATGCCGCGGACCGTGTGCCGGGTGGTCTGCGGTCGGGACGACGTGATCGCAATCTTGGCGCCGACCAGGGCGTTGGTCAGCGTCGACTTGCCGGCGTTGGGCCGACCCACCAGGCTGGCGAAGCCACTGCGAAAGGGGTCGGGTGTCGGCTGGCTCACCCGGCCAGTGTCTCCCATTCCGGTTGAGGCAGCGGGTGAGGCCTAGCCATGTCCCTCAGGTCGTGACCGACTCGACGACGCTGCCGGACGCGTCGGCCCGATAGATCGGCACACCGGCGCCGGCGAAGTCCCCCACCGTGGCCAGATCCGCTGCATCGATGCCGACGGCATCAGTCAGCACCAGGGCTGCCTCCAAGCCACGGGCGCCGCTGCTCGATGCCATGGCCACCGCCACCTGGAGCGCCGTCAGCTGCAGCGAGGGCAGGTTGACGTCGACGGCGCTGTAGGTGCGTCCATCGGTGTCACGCACCGCTGCACCGGAAGTCGAATGCACTCGGGCGCGGTTGGCGCGGGCAAGGGTGACCAGCTTGCTGTCGTCAGGGTCGGTGAACTCGAGCGGCATGGGACGACAGCGTAGTGAGGTCAGGCCGTGGCGTCCGCCTCTTGACCGTGGACCGACCGCCCCTCGGGTGGTGCCGGCTGCTCGCTCTGCACCGGCGTGGCCACGACGGTGACGACGCGGTTGCGACGTCCGGCCCTGGACTCCGCCTCAAGATGCAGGCCGTTGCACGTGACCTCCGCACCCGGGATCGGCACCCTGCCGAGGTGCTTGGCCATCAGGCCGCCGATCGTCTCGACGTCCTCGTCCTCGAGCGCGACCCCGAAGAGCTCACCCACGTCGTCGAGCGACATCCGAGACGAGATCCTGACCGCGCCGCCGGAGAGGCGCTCGGCCAACTCTGGCTCGACGTCGTACTCGTCGGTGATCTCGCCGACGATCTCCTCGAGGATGTCCTCGATCGTGATCAGTCCCGCGGTGCCGCCGTACTCGTCGACCACCACGGCGACGTGCATCCGCTTGGCCTGCATCTCGCGCATCAGGTCACCGGCAGGCTTGGTGTCGGGGACGAAGAGCACGGGCCGCATGACTGACTCGACCCGTTCGGTCGACTCGGCCTCCCTTCGATCGAACACCCGCTTGGCTACGTCCTTGAGATAGGCGATGCCGATCACGTCATCGAGGTCCTCGCCAACGACAGGGATGCGGGAGAACCCGCTACGCAGGGCGAGCGACATCATCTGTCGAAGGCGCTTGTGCCGTTCGATGAAGATCATGTCGGTCCGGGGCACCATGACCTCGCGCACCAGGGTGTCGCCCAGCTCGAAGACCGAGTGGATCATCTTGCTCTCGTCGGACTCGATCAACCGGCTCTCCTCGGCGAGGTCGACCAGCTCGCGGAGCTCGGCCTCGCTGGCGAACGGCCCCTCTCGGAATCCCCGGCCCGGGGTCAGCGCGTTGCCGATCATGATCAGCAGCTGCGGGATCGGGCCGAGTACGGCGGTCAGCACGGCCACCGGACGCGCCATCACGAGCGCCACCCGCTCCGCGTGCTGACGGCCAACCGTCCGTGGCCCGACCCCGACCACGATGTAGGACACCACGACCATGACCCCTGCTGCCGTGAGCACCTGTAGCCAGGTCGGTTCGAGCAGGTGCACCACGACAAGCGTCACCAAGACGGTGGCCGTGGTCTCGCACAACACCCGCAACAACAGGGTGGTGTTCAGGTATCTGGGTGCGTCACCGACGATCGTCTCGAGCCGAGCGGCGCCTCGACGCCCGTCCTTGACCAGCTCCTCGACGCGCGCCTTCGACATGGCCGACAGGGCGGCTTCGGCCCCCGCCAGCAGTCCGGCCAGCAGCACCAGCCCGGCGGCGAGGACAAGCAAGATGACATCCGTCGACGTCATTCGACGTGCTCACCGCTCCTCACGCCTTGCCACTCGGCAAGCAGCCTCGCCTGCAACCCGAACATCTCCTTCTCCTCGTCCGGCTCGGCGTGGTCGTAACCGAGCAGATGCAAGATGCCGTGGATGGTCAGCAGGTGCATCTCGTCCTCGGGCGCGCGGGCGAACTGAGGAGCCTGGGCGATGGCGTACTGCGGACACAGCAGCATGTCGCCGAGAATGCCCTCGATCTCCGGCTCATCCTCCTTGCCCGGCCGGAGCTCGTCCATGGGGAAGGACAGCACGTCTGTCGGCCCCTCGTTGCCCATCCAACGGGTGTTGTACTCGGTGATCGTGCCCTCGTCGACCAGCTTGACGCACAGCTCCGCCTCCGGGTGCACCCTCATGCGGCGCAGGGTGAAGCGGGCCAGCCGGGCGAAGTCGTCGACGTCGAGATCGACGCCCGACTCGTTGAGCACCTCGACGCTCATGAACCGTCCACGGCGTGCGGCGGCCCGACCTGCTGCTTGGACTCGTAGCTGTCGTACGCCGCGACGATGCGACCCACCAGCTTGTGCCGTACGACGTCGTTGGCGCCGAGCCAGCAGAACTGCACGTCCCGGAGACCTGTGAGAATCTCCTGCACCACGCGAAGGCCACTCCTGGTGCCGGTGGGGAGGTCGACCTGGGTCACGTCACCCGTGACGACCATCTTGGACCCGAAGCCGAGCCGGGTCAGGAACATCTTCATCTGCTCGGGTGAGGTGTTCTGTGCCTCGTCGAGGATGATGAAGGCGTCGTTGAGGCTGCGCCCTCGCATGTAGGCCAACGGTGCGACCTCGATAGTGCCTGCTGTCAGCAGCTTGGGGATCGAATCGGGGTCGACCATGTCGTGCAGCGCGTCGTACAGCGGCCTCAGGTACGGATCGATCTTCTCGCTCAGGGTGCCCGGCAGGTAGCCCAGTCGCTCGCCGGCCTCGACCGCAGGACGAGTCAAGATGATGCGATTGACCTGCTTCGACTGCAACGCCTGCACGGCCTTGGCCATGGCCAGATACGTCTTGCCGGTGCCTGCGGGTCCGATCCCGAAGACCACGGTGTGCTTGTCGATCGCATCGACGTAGCGCTTCTGGTTGAGGGTCTTCGGGCGGATGGTCCGACCGCGGTTGCTCAAGATGTTGAGCGTGAGAACGTCGGCGGGCCGCTCCTTCGTCTCCGCTCGGAGCATGCCTATCACCCGCTCCACCGCATCGGCGGTGAGCCCCTGGCCGGTGCGCACCATGGTGACGAGCTCGTCGAGGAGGCGTTCGACGAGTGCGACCTCACCGCGCTCCCCGGTAACGGTCACCTCGTTGCCGCGCACGTGGACGTCGGCGCTGAAGTCGCGCTCGATGATGTCGAGGAACTCGTCTCGTGGGCCGAGGACGGCGACGGCGGGGACGCTGTTAGGCAGGACGATCGTGTGCCGGGGCAAGCCGTGGGCGTCGGTACGCCGGGGCAGATCTGGTGATTCCTGTGTCATCGTGCATCCATGCTACGGCGTACGCCGTGCGGTGCCCACTCCGTTTGCGTCGGCCTCCCACCCGTCCAGGGACGACGGTTTCTCGCCGAGTCGAGCGGCGCGACGTATGGTGCGCTCGATCAACCCGGCGGCCAGGTGAAGTCGCGTCCGCCCAGGACATGGACATGCGCGTGGAAGACGGTCTGCTGCGCGCGGGCCCCGCTGTTGGCCGCCAGTCGGTAGCCGTCGAGCACGTCGGATTGCTCGGCCACGTCGCGGGCCAGCGTGAGCACGCCGATCGCCGACTCTGGATGGGAAAGCGCTAGGTCGGGCAGCGTCGGGCTGTGCACCTTGGGGATCACGAGCACGTGTATCGGTGCCTGCGGAGAGATGTCGCGGAAGGCGTAGGCCAACGGGGACTCGGCAACCTTGTCCGAGGGAATCTCGCCAGCCAGGATCTTGCAAAAGAGGCAATCGGGATCGCTCATGTCGCCTATCTTGTCGCGTCCGTCTGGCCAGCGCCTCCGGCATCCTTCACCGCCGCTGCGGTCTCCCGGACCACCGCGTCGTGGTGCGAGAGCTGGCCGGCCGCCAGCTCGGCGGCCTCCTGAGGGAGCAGAGCCGGCAGGGCATAGAGGGCGCACGCCTGGAGCCAGGGATCGGCCCACCGTCCGCCCGGATCCTCCACCAGCTCGCGGAGTCGATCGGCACGATCCCGGGACCGAGTCCCCGTCACCGGCACCAGCCGGGACAGCCGTTCCTCGTCGCCCAACGCGGGATCGAGTCCGGCCACGATCACCTCCGCGCGCGCTCTGCCGAGGGACACCTCCAGGGACTCCAAGCCCAGCGCGCGCTCGCTCTCCTGAGGCGAGCCGAGTGCCTCGACCGCCCGCCCGACCGCAGCACCGTCGCGAACGAGCCCGAGGAGATCGACGACCGTGTCCGCCGACGCCCGGGCGTCGTCGCGCAGCGCCCGCCTCAGCAGTTCCGGCGCCTCGTCCCCGAGGACCACGAGCGCGTCCAGCGCCTCGGCTTGTCGCAGCAACGACGCATCGACCGCCGCCTGGATGTCGCCGGACCGCTGATCGACGCCGAGACCGCTCGCCGCCAGGGCTCGCAGCGCCGCCGCTGACAGCTCAGGGTCGGCATCTCCCAGGTGATTGACGAGAACGTCGACGGCTGTGGACGTGTTCGCGGACCCGAGAGCACGAATCAACCTGATCCGGCTCGGATCGGTGCCGGAGCCGGTCCGCCAGGCGGCGTCCGCGTTGCCCACGAGGTGGTCCGCATGCGCTGCCAGCGCGTCCGCCAACTCAACCGGCACGGCGGGTCGGGCGCTCAGCTCGGTCAGCGCCGGCACGAAGTCTGGGCTGGGCGCACTCGTCACCGCCAGCAGTCCCGCTCGTACGTCGTCCGGGCTCCCGCTCAGCAGCGCCCCCGCGCAACTGGCCCTGGCTGCCCGGCCCGCTTCGCCCGGACGCGTGCTCAGACCCGCCAAGGCGGCCATCTGCACCGGCGCAACGTCGCTCTGCGCCAGCGCCTCCAGATCCGCAGAGCGAGGGTCGAGGGCCACCGCTACCCGAGCGGCGAAACCGCGAAGCTTCACGGGAGCCCCCTCGTCGACCGCCACGCACCTGAGCGGACGCGCCAGTACGTCGAGTCCGGATCTTGCTGCTGCCTCGATGCCGATGCGTTGTCGCGCCGCTTCTCTGTCGGAGACAAGCTCCGCCAGGTGCTCGGCCAGCCGGGGGTCGTCCGCCTCGAGCAGCACGTCGACTCCGGTCTGCACGTCGCGGAGATCATCGCTGCGAAGGAGGTCGTCCACAACCGCACGCGACGCCTCGTCGTCCAACCGCAGGGCGACCGGGTCCCAGGCCCGCTGCACGAGCGACGCCCGCAGGTTCACCCCGTACTCGCGGTACGCGAGCCCGGCCAGGACGAGCCAGCCGATCGTGACCGCAAGGGTGAACAGCACCAGCGCAAGGATGTCCAGCCCGAGGGCGTCGTACGCCAGCAGCAGCGCTCCGACCAGCCCCAGAGCCAAGGGCACTCCCGCACCCTCGATCCGTGTCTGTGCGACCACCCGCTGTCTCACGGGCAGTGCCTGATAGGTCGCGTTGATCGACGTACGCGTGGTCCCGTCCGTCAGCGAGATGTCGGTCACCTGCTGCGCGCACACGACGACGAAGAACACCAGGCTGCCGACGCCCGTCGCGGCCCCCAGCACGGTCGAGGCAACGAGCAGGGCCAGCACGCCAGCAGGGTTGGCGGCCAGCCCGAGGGAGATGCCGAATCGACTGAGCAGCCGGCCGGCGAGCAGAGCGACGAACGCCACACTGACCACGTTGATGATCGCCCCGAAGACGCCCAGGAACTCTGCGAGGTCGTTCGGGTCGGGGTATCGAACAGCCGCGCGCTCCCACACCATGAAGTCGAGGAGCTGGGTGACTGCCGCTGACAGCACCTGGTAGCCGAAGATCAGCAGCACCAGCCGTCGACCACGCGAAGGCCCCGGCGCCGGGATGTCCGGCACGTTCGCGGCGGCGATGGGGGCGGGGACGAACCCTAGCTCAGCGGGGAACCGTCGTGCTGTCTCGAGGACCAGGGCAAGGAACAGCAGCGATGCTGCGACGTCGATGACGAGCAGGTTCCTCGGCCCGCCGAACACGCTCACCAGCGCAGCCGCCGCGAGGCCGCCGACGGCGAACCCGATCGAGAAGCCGGCGACCACGAGCGGGAAGCGCGCCTTCATCTGCCGGATGTCGAGCAGTCGGCCGGCCTGCGTCCCGACGACGACGAAGCCGAGCGGGATCGACAGCGGGAACAGCACCAGCAGCGGAAACGTCACCCACAGGGCCGACGACTCCGCCAGCAGCACCCAGCAGACCGCGACCAGGACAGTGTTCGCGACGAGCAGGCCCGCCGAGACCGTGGCCAGGCTCCACCGACGTTGAGCCCTCGTCATCCCGGCCGACACGACCACACCGGCGGCTGCGACGGCGAGGTACACGTAGGGCAGGTTGTCGGCGCCGTACTCCGCGAGGAAGAGCGCACTCGCCGGTACGACGAGGAACGCCATCATGAGGCCGAGCGCCACCGTCTGGCCAGTGAGCAGGACCAGCCGTGTCCTCACTGCGCCGGTGGCCGTTCATGGGTCTCTCGCAACCGTCGGACGAGCTCGACGATGATCCCGCGCGCCACTTCCGGCCGTGACTCCAGCACGCTGTCGAAGGCGTCCTTGCGGAGTCGGAAGAGGCGGGCCGGAGAGAGTGCGGTGACGGTCGCCGTACGCGGTGAAGGATCGAGAACCGCGAGCTCTCCCACCACCGAGCCCGGGCCCAAGGAGACCTGGCGATCGGCGCGAGCGACTATCAGCTCGCCGCGGACGACGACGAAGAGCCAGTCCTCGACCGCGCCCTGCGACATGACGGTCTCCCCCGCCCGGAACTCGACCTCCTCGATGACCTGCGCCACACCCGCGAGCACCCGGTCGGGCGTGGCTGCGAAGAGATCGACGTGCCGTAGGACAGCGACCCGTTCGACCGTAAGCAGCACAGTCGTGATGCTAGGCGCGCATCGCCGTGCGCACCGCCAAACCCGGTGACCGCCGACGCGAGGCTGCGTGTTGGGCAGGATCGGGTGCTTCCCGTCGGCCATCATGTAAACCGATCCCGCGGTCCCCGCGTCATACCCACGTGACAGCGCTGATGGGCATCGCCGCCGGGAGAGGGGCGAGCATGACATCGACCTCCGGTTGGATGCTGACGACGCCGTCACTCAGCTCTACACCGCCCACTACGCCTCGCTGGTCCGACTGGCGGCGCTGCTCCTTCGGGACGCGGCCGAGTCCGAGGAGATCGTCCAGGATGCCTTCGTCGCCCTGCACGGACGGTGGCGGCGGCTTCGCGACCCCGACAAGGCGCTGGCCTACCTCCGGCAGACCGTCGTCAACCGGGCCCGATCTGCACTCCGACACCGCAGTGTCGTGACCCGGCATGCCTCGCGAGGGCTCGAGGACGCGACAAGCGCCGAGCAGGACGCGCTCAGCGGCGAGACCCGCGCCCAGATCATCGCCGCACTGCAGCAGCTGCCAACCCGACAGCGCGAGGTGCTCGTGCTGCGCTACTACGCAGACCTCTCCGAGGCCGAGATCGCCGACACCCTGAGGATCAGCCGAGGAGCCGTCAAGAGCCACGCATCCCGAGGCATGACTGCGCTCCGCCCGAAGCTGGAGGACACCAGATGACCGACCCGACGTACGGCGACCGCGACGACCAGGCGGCGGAGCTCCTCCGCCGTGCCCTGCGTGAGGAGGCAGCGACCGTGGACACGGATCCGACGGCGCTGCAGCGGATCCGTCGACGTACCGAGAAGCAGCCCAGCCTGGCATCGACCGGACGCCGCGGCTGGGTCGTCGGTGCCGTCAGCGCGGCGGCGGCTGCCGCTGCGGTGATCACGGGCATCGTGCTGGTCGGTCAGACCGGCGACGAGGACGGTACGCCGATCGCCGGCACGCCTTCGCCCTCGGACAGCGAGTCGCCGCCGGACTCGACGCCGGTGCAGACCCCGGCCTCACTTGCGGTTGCACTGACCTACCTGGGACCGCCCGAGAACGGCTGGCGTCTCACGACGGAGCGGCAGGAGGTCGGCGCGGTCACCGGCGCTGACCCCGAGATCGAAGCCGTCCGGGCCTTCCTGGCGGACTCGCCGGCCGACCCCGACTACCGGTCCGGCTGGCCGGCCGGTCTCGACGTCGAGGACGTCACGCGCTCCGGAGGCACCGTCCAGGTCGACCTCACCGGTCCCGCCGGTGACATCGAGCCAGACCCGGCTCTCAGCGCGGAGGCACGCAGCCTCGCGGTGCAGGCGCTCGCCCGGACGGCCGGTGCGCAGGTCGGCGACACCGCGGAGCTGACCTACAACGGTGCGCCAATGACCCAGGCGCTGGGCGTCGACTTGCCGGTGACGGTCGCCCCCGACATCGAAACCCGCGCCTTCATCTCCATCGTCGACATCCTCGACGGCCAGCCGCTGGACAACCCGGTGCGGATCACCGTATCCGGCAACGTCTTCGAGGGCACCGTCAACTGGCAGCTGCTGGACAGCGCGGAGGCGGTCATCGACGACGGATTCGTGACGACGAGCATGGGCCAGTGGACCGAGGCCACGATCAAGCTCGGAACGCTCCAGCCCGGGACGTACACGATCCGCTGTCTCGAGTACAGCGCGGAGAACGGCGACCCTATGAACATCGACGACAAGACCTTCGTCGTCGAGTAGCCCCGCTCGTGGCGGCCGACGCCCGGGCCTCAGCGCCAACGGTCGGAGCGGGCGAGCACGAGCGAGGCCGCCACGACGCCAGCGGCCGACGAGCGCAGCACGGTCGGGCCGAGGCGGGCGACCGCCGCACCTGCCGCCTCGAACTGCGCGATCTCGGCTGTTGTGAGGCCACCTTCGGGGCCGACCGCGAGCACGACGTCTCCCACGCCGGCCGGCACCGGACCGAAGCGGCTGTCGGCGAGCAGCTCCGCGAGCGGCGTCTCCGCCGACTCGTGCAGCACCACGGCCAGGTCGGCCCCGGCGAGCAGCTCGGCAACGCCGTCCGTGGTGTGCACCTGGCGCACCTCGGGAAAGCGCAACCTCCGCGACTGCTTCGAGGCCGTGACCGACACCGAGCGCCACCGCTCGACCCCGCGGCGCTCCCTGTCACCTCGCCACCGGACGATGGCGCGAGCCGCGGCCCAGGGCACGATAACGTCGACCCCCACCTCGGTGAGCAGGTCGACGGCGCGATCGGCGTGGTCGCCCTTGGGGATCGCCTGGACGACGACGAGGCGGGGTACGGCGACCGGCTCGTCTCGGCGTACGCGCACCGAACACTGCAGCGACGAGCCGGCGACGTGGGTCACCTCGCACTCGGCTCCGGCTCCGAGGCCGTCGAGTCAGGAGCACCCGCTCCCCCACCCGGATGCGCCGGACCGTTGCGGCGTGGCGCCCCTCCTCACCGTCGAGGGTGACCTCGTCGGCAGCCAGCAGCTCCGAGGCGACCACGAAGACCGGCAGGCTCACGCCGGCACCGTCGTGTCGCCGTCAGGCCGCGCAGCCGTCACGTCGTGCCGCCATCAGTGCGTACGCCGTCATCGGAAGGCGTCCTTGACCCGATCGAAGACGCTCTTGTGCGCCTTGGCCATCGTCGCCACCGGGTTCTCCTCGCCCCGAGCGGCAGCCAGCTGGCGGAGCAGCTCGGACTGGGACTCGTCGAGCCTGGTGGGGGTCTCGACGACCACGGTGGCGACGACGTCGCCTCGACCCGTGCCGCGCAGCCGCGGCACGCCACGCGCACGGATCACCAACTGTTCACCCGACTGGGTGCCCGGCCGGATCTCCAGGCCCACCGTGGTCTCGACCCCGGCGCCGTCACGGGCGGCGACGTCGGCCTCGAGCGTGGGTAGCTCGATCGACGTACCGAGTGCGGCTGCGGTCATCGGCACCGTCACCGAGCAGAGCAGGTCATCGCCATGCCGCGTGAAGACCGGATGGGCGCCACGTCGATCTCGACGTAGAGGTCGCCGGCGGGGCCGCCGCCGGGGCCGACCTCGCCCTCCCCGCTCAGCTGGATCCGGGTGCCCGCGTCGACGCCGGCCGGCACCGCGATCATGATGCTCCGGCGGGCGCGGACTCGGCCGTCGCCTGAGCACTCGCTGCACGGGTCGGGGATCACCGTGCCGAAGCCGCGGCAGGTCGGGCACGGCCGCATCGTGCGCACCTCGCCCAAGAAGGAGCGCTGCACGTGGCTGATCTCGCCGCGGCCCTGGCAGGTGGCACACGTCGTCGGCGAGGTGCCCGGTTGGGTGCCCTGACCGCTGCACAAGGTGCAGATCACCGCCGTGTCGACCTTGAGGTCCCGTTCGACGCCGAACGCGGCTTCACCGAGCTCGAGCGACAGCCGGATCAACGCATCCTGACCCCGGCGCATGCGAGGGCGCGGACCCCGGCTGGCGGCCTGGCCGCCGAAGAACGCGTCCATGATGTCGGTGAACGAGAAGCCCTGGCCGAAGCCTTGGCCCCCAGCCGCGGCCGAGCGGGTCGCCACCGAGGTCGTACATCTCGCGCTTCTGCGGATCGCTGAGGACGTCGTAGGCGTGCGTCACCTGCTTGAAGCGGTCCTGGGTCGCCGCATCAGGATTGATGTCCGGGTGCAGTTGCCGGGCCAGCTTGCGGTAGGCCTTCTTGATGTCGTCCTGGCTGGCGTCGCGCGAGACGCCGAGGACTTCGTAGAGATCGTGGGACATATCGCAGGGCTCAGGTTCTTTCGCGACAGGTTCAGGCTTCGGACAGGATCTGGCTGACATAGCGGGCGACGGCGTGCACGGCGGCCATGGAGCCGGGGTAGTCCATCCGAGTCGGCCCGACGACGCCGAGGGTAGCAAGGGCTGTTCGTCAGGACCATAGCCGCTGGCGACGACAGACGTCGCGGCGAGCTCTCGTGCGGCACCTCATGGCCGATGCGCACCGTGACAAGCCTGGGGGTCGTCGCCTCGCCGAACAACTTGAGCAGCACCACATGCTCTTCCAACGCCTCGAGCAGCGGCTTGATCGAGCGGTCGAAGTCGTCTCCGAAGCGGACCAGGTTGGCCGTGCCCCCGATCGCGACTTTCTCGTCGCCGCGGTCGTCGGCGACTGCTTCGGCGAAGCACGCGCGAGGATCGCCGCCACCACCGGCCTGGTCCTCGGCGTGGAAGTGGTCGGCGAGGGCGGCGACCCGGCGGCGGCATCGGCGAGCCGCAGGCCCACCACCGCGGTGTTGAGACGGGCGCGCAACTCGCCGAGCACGTCGTCGCCGATCGCTTGTGGCAGGTCGATCACCCGCTGCTCGACCCGCCCGGCGCTCGTGATGAGCACCAGGAGCAACCGATGCTGGCGAGAGGGTGACGACCTCGACGTGCCGCACGGTCGACCGAGTGAAGGTCGGGTACTGGACGATGGCGACCTGTTGGGTCAGCTGGGCCAGCAGCCGCACGCTGCGGTGAACGACGTCGTCCAGGTCGACCGCCCCTGGAGGAACGTGCCGATCGCGCGTCGCTCCGCCGGGGTGAGCGGCTTGACGCTGGTCAAGCGGTCGACGAAGAGTCGGTAGCCCTTGTCGGTCGGGATCCTACCCGCGCTCGTATGCGGTTGCGCGATGAAACCCTCCTCCTCCAGCACGGCCATGTCGTTGCGCACTGTGGCCGGGGAGACACCGAGACGGTGCCGCTCCACCAGCGCCTTGGAGCCGACGGGCTCACGGGTGTGCACGTAGTCCTCGACGATGGCGCGCAGCACGTCGAGCTTGCGATCGTCGAGCACACGAGCCTCCTGTCCTGGCACTCTGGATCTCAGAGTGCCAATGCTCTCACGCCCCGGGCGCTAGTGTTTCCCGCATGACTGCCTCCACCGCGCGCCGGTTCGTCGAGGTCGCCGATCGCACCTTCGTCGGACGCTATGCCGAGTGGGACGTCAACGTGGGGCTCGTCGTCGGAGCCGGAGGCGTTCTCGTCGTCGACTCTCGCGCCTCGGAGCGGCAGGGAGCCGAGGTGCTCGACGACGTACGGGCCGTCTACCCGCACGCCCCGGTGCGGTGGGTGGTCAACACGCACGCCCACTTCGACCACGTGCTCGGCAACGCGGCCTTCGACCGGGCCGCGGTGTGGGCGCACGAGGCCGCGTCGCGGGAGATGCCCGAGGCCGTCGCCCGCATCCAGCAGCTGTGCGCCGCCGAGCCGGAGCCGGACCCCGACTTCCCCGAGCTGACTGCGCAGGTCATCCGCGACGTCGGTTCGAGCCGGCTGCGGCTGCCCGATCACACGTTCTCGTCGGTCGCCGCCATCGACCTCGGTGACCGCTACGTCGAGCTCGCCTACCCCGGTCGCGGTCATACCGGAGGCGACCTGGTGGTGCGGGTGCCCGACGTCGACGTGGTGTACGCCGGCGACCTGATCGAGCAGAGCGCTCATCCGTCGTACGGCTCGGACTGCTTCCCGCTCGACTGGCCGGGCTCCCTCGACACGGTCATCGGCCTGCTCACTCCCCAGAGCCACGTGGTTCCTGGTCACGGCACGGTCGTCGACCGCGGGTTCGTCCAGACTCAACGTGGCGACATCTCCGATGCGGCCGAGCTGATCCGCAGCCTGGCCGTGCAGGGCGTACCTCTCGACCAGGCGCTGCCCGAGGGGGCTCGAGCGGGATGGCCCTTCCCCGCCGACCGCCTCGGTGACGCCGTCGCACGTGGGTATGCCCAGCTCGCAGTTCAGGAGATTGCGCACCCCGGCGTCACCGCTCCGGCCGGCGGCGTGACGTTGCCGCTCGCCTGAGCCGTCGTCGCCCACGCCCTGCGGCCCGTCGCCGTGTGTTTGACAGGGGTTGCCGGCGGGCACTGTTTCGTCACCACCAGACGTAAGTGCGACACGACCCACAAAGGGGGCGGTCACCGTGACCGATTCGGGCGCTGGAACACGCCAGGAGCCATCCGTAGGAGACCTCGTCGGTCGTCTCTCGGAACAGACTTCACGACTGGTCCGCGAAGAGATGGCGCTCGCCCGAGCCGAGATGACCGCCAAGGCCAGGCATGCCGGGGTGGGCGCAGGTCTCGTCAGCGGCGCAGGAGTGATCACCCTGTTCGGGCTGGGGACGCTCATCGCGTGTGCCGTCCTGGCGCTCGATCTGGTCCTGGCCGCGTGGCTGGCGGCGTTGATCGTCGGTGTGGCCGTGCTCGGCATCGCGGGCGTGACCGCGCTGCTGGGGAGGAAGCAGCTCACCGAGGCGACCCCCGCGGCGCCGCAGCACAGCATCGAGAGCGTCAAGCAGGATGTCCAGACCGTTAAGGAGGCGAGTCGGCGTGACCACTCGACCCGCTGAGCGCGAGCTCCACCGTACCGGTGAGCCTGAGGCGCTCGAAGCCGAGCTCAGCCGCACCCGCGAGGAGCTGGGTAAGACCATCGACGCGCTGAGCCACAAGCTCGACGTGAAGTCCAGAACTCGGTCGCGCCTGGCGCGGACCTCGAACCAGGCCAAGACGCAGCTCGCCCGACACACCCGTCAGGCGCAAGGGAAGCTCGCGCACGAGCTAGGCCGCGCTCGGGCGAATCCCGCACCGGTCTCGGGTGTGGTCGTCGCAGCGACGGCGTGCGTCGCCCTCGGCGTGGTCCTCTGGAGCCGTCGGTCATGAGCAAGGCCGCACCGGCGATGGACCGCCGTCAGTCAGCCGACCCCAATGACCCGGCAAAGCCGGACTCTCCCGCGCAGCTGCACGGTCGCTCCTGGCGCTATGCGGCCCGCCGCACCGCGCGGGAGTTCAGCCAGGATCAGTGCACCGACCTCGCCGCAGCCCTCACCTATTACGGCGTACTGGCCCTCTTCCCGGCGCTCATCGCGATGCTGTCGCTGGTCGGACTGGTTGGTCAGAGCGAGGAGACGGTCGACACCCTGCTGACAATCCTGCGCGACGTCGGAGCGGCATCGGTCGCGGACACCGTCGAACCGACGTTGACATCGCTGGCGAAGGGTTCCGGCGCCGCGGGGCTCGCCTTCGTGCTCGGCCTCGCGACGGCGCTGTGGTCGGCATCAGGCTACGTGGGGTCGTTCGGCCGGGCAATGAACCGGATCTACGAGGTCGAGGAGGGTCGTCCGATCTGGAAGCTGCGCCCGACGATGATCCTGGTCACCGTGATCGTGGTGCTGCTTGCCGCCGCCATCGGGCTTGCTCTCGTGCTGACCGGGCCTGCGGCAACAGCCGTCGGCGAGGCGTTGGGAGTCGGCGCGACCGCTGTCACAGTGTGGAACATCGCCAAGTGGCCGGTCATGCTCCTCGGGATGGTGGTGATCGTGGCAGTGCTGTACTACGCAACGCCCAATGTCCGGCAGCCCGCGTTTCGATGGATGAGCCCCGGTGCTGCGGTGGCCATCGTCGCCTGGATCGTTGCCTCCGCCGCCTTCGGCTTCTATGTGGCGAACTTCTCCAGCTACAACCAGACCTACGGCGCGCTCGGGGGTGCAGTGGTCTTCCTGTTGTGGTTGTGGATCACCAATCTCGCTCTGCTCTTCGGGGCCGAGCTCGACTGTGAGCTGGAGCGAGGACGTGAGCTTCAGGCAGGCTTCCCGGCCGAGGAGGAACTCCAGCTCCCCGCGCGCGACACCCGCGGTATCACCAAGAACCAAGAGAAGGATCGTGCGGACGCCACCCGAGCCCGCCAGCTCGGCGACCGGGACAAAGCACAGCCCCCCGTCACCCAACGGAACAGGTCAACCCATGGCTAAGGAAACCGAGACAAGCAGGTCGGCCCAGCTCCTGTACCGGCCGGTCGGGATCACCAGCAGCATCATCGGTGGACTCATCGCCGGTCAGGTGTTCAAGCAGGTCTGGAAGCGCGCCTCGCCCGGCTCCAAGCCGGACGCCCCTGGGGCGCTGCAGTCGGAGTACCGGATGCGGGAGGTGCTCGTCGCCGCGGCGGTCCAGGGCGCGATCTTCGCGGTCGTCAAGGCCGCGATCGACCGCGGCGGTGCGCGGGCCTTCCAGCGCTGGACCGGTGAGTGGCCCGGCGACTGACGGATCCAGGGAGCGTCCCGGCGTCCCGGTCGACCCGACGTCCGCTCGATCGGATCGATGCCGGCCGAGCGCGTCGTCGCAGGCACGAGGGCGACGCCCGATACGGTGGGCGGTCGTGTCCGGCTTCCATCGCTACGGTCCCGACGTGCTCGCCACCGACTGGCGTGCTCCCAAGCAAGGCCGGTCGGTGGAGGTCCGCGCCGATCTCGGCCTGGTCGTCGAGGAGGTCACGACCGACTGGTGTGGCGAGATCGTCCGCGTCGACCGCGATCTCGGCACCGTCGAGCTGGAGGACCGACGCGGGGTGCGCCGGAGCTTTCCGCTGGGTCCGGGCTTCTTGCTCGACGGGGCACCCGTCGTACTCGCGGCGCCGCCCCGGCGCGCACCGCGGCGACGCACGGTCACAGCCTCGGGATCCGTCGCCGCGCCGGCGGCCAGGGCCAGGGTTGCGCGAGACAGCCGGATCTACGTCGAGGGCCGGCACGACGCCGAGCTGGTCGAGAAGGTCTGGGGTGACGATCTCCGTGTCGAGGGCGTCGTGGTGGAGTACCTCGACGGCGTGGACGACCTGTCAGCACACCTCCGCGCCTTCGGCCCAGGACCTCAGCGCCGGGTCGGCGTACTCGTCGACCATCTCGTCCCCGGCTCCAAGGAGGCCCGGATCGCGGCCAGCGTGAGCCGGGGGCCGCAGGGCCGGCACGTGCTCGTCGCGGGCCACCCATACGTCGACATCTGGCAGGCCGTCAAGCCGGCGGCACTCGGCATCTCGGCCTGGCCGACGGTCCCTCGCGACCAGTCGTGGAAGGCGGGGGTCTGCCAGCAGCTCGGCTGGCCGCACCGGAGCCAAGCCGACATCGCGCGAGCCTGGCGGCACATCCTCTCGCAGGTCGCGGGCTACGCCGACCTGGAGCCGGCACTTCTCGGCCGGGTCGAGGAGCTGATCGACTTCGTCACCTCCCCCACCGCCTGATCCGAGCCCGAGCTCACGGAAGCAGCGCTCGCACCACCGCGTCGGCCAGCAGTCGCCCGCGCGGGGTGAGCAGCACTCGGTTGCCGACGCCGACGCCCGGGCGGCGCCGCTCGACCAGCCCGTCGGACTCCAGGTCCTCGACCGCCTTGCGCCCACCGCCGTCGAGTACCTCGACCTCGAGCCCCGTGGCGAGCCTTGACTCCAACAGCACCCGCTCGACCCGCCGGGTCTCGGGATCGAGCACCTCGCGGGCGGCCGCCGGACTCGTCCGCCCGGCAAGGCGGGCGCCGTATGCCGCCGGGTGCTTGACGTTCCACCAGCGCACGCCGCCGACGTGTGAGTGCGCACCCGGGCCTACTCCCCACCAGTCGGCGCCGGTCCAGTAGCCGAGGTTGTGGCGGCACCGAGCCGCCTCGCCGCGGGCCCAGTTGGACACCTCATACCAGGAGTAGCCGGCGTCGCCGAGCACCCAGTCGGCGAGCTCGTACTTGTCGGCCAGGTCGTCGTCGTCGGGCATCGGCAGCTCGCCTCGAGCAACCTGTCGCGCCAGCGCCGTACCCTCCTCGACGATCAGCGCATAGGCGCTCACGTGGTCCGGCTGCAGATCCAGCACGGCGTCCAGGGTCGCGCGCCACTGCGCGATGCTCTCGCCCGGAGTGCCGTAGATCACATCCAGGCTCACCTGGTCGAAGCCGGCCCGTCGAGCCCACGCCACCACCTGGGGCACCCGCGCAGGGTCGTGGGTGCGGTCCAGCACGGCGAGCACCGGGCGGACGGCGGACTGCATGCCGAACGAGATCCGGTTGACGCCGCCCGCACGCAACGAGGCCAGGTCGTCCGCCGTGACGCTGTCCGGATTCGACTCCGTGGTCACCTCGGCGCCGTCACGCAGACCGAACTCCTCGCGGATGGCCTCGAGTACGCGCAGCAGGTGGGCGGGTGGCAGCAGGGTCGGAGTCCCGCCGCCGAAGAACACCGTCTCGACGGGTACGTCGACCTCGCCCAGCACCCGACGGGCGATCCGCACCTCCTCGACCGCCGCATCGGCGTACGTCGCTCTAGACGCCCCCGCGACGTCGCCGAGGTCCGCGGCAGTGTAGGTGTTGAAGTCGCAGTAGCCGCAGCGCACGCTGCAGAAGGGCACGTGCACGTAGAACCCGAGCGGCCGGGAGCCGAGCGCGGACACGGCAGAGCGGGGCAGTGCTCCGTCGGGCGGGGCAGGATCGCCTTCGGGAGCTGCGGACGGCACCGGGTCATCCTCTCACTCCGCCGGCTTGTCTCCGGGCACAGCGGCCCGGTCGCTAGCCGACCGAAGCGGCCGAGATCCCCTCGACGGCGGCGAGCCAGCCCTCAGGCGTAGAGCTTGTCCAGCTCCTCGCGGTAGTGGTCCTCAACCACCTTGCGCTTGACCTTCATGCTCGGGGTGATCTCGCCGTCCTCGATCGTCAGGTCGCGCTCGAGGATGATGAACTTCTTGATCGTCTCCCAGCGGTTGAGCGAGGCGTTGAGCTCGTCGACGTACCCCTGCACCATCGCCCGCGCTGCTTCGGACCCGACGATCTCCTCGTACGACGAGCCTGCCATCCCGTGCTGGGCGGCCCACCCCTCGATCGCCTCGGGATCGAGCGTGACGATCGCGACGCAGAAGTTGCGCTCGTCGCCGTGGACGACGAACTGGCTCGCGAACGGGCAGACGGCCTTGAACTGTCCCTCGATCAGTTGCGGAGCGACGTATTTGCCGCCCGAGGTCTTGAAGAGGTCCTTCTTGCGGTCTGTCACCTTGACGAAGCCGTCGGCGTCGACCTCGCCGATGTCACCGGTGTGGAACCAGCCGTCCTTGAGCACCTCTTCGGTCTGGCTGCCGAGGTTGTGATAGCCCTCCATCACCCCCGGACCCTTGATCAGGATCTCGCCGTCTTCAGCGATCTTGATCTCCGTCCCGTCGAAGGGCAGTCCGACGGTGCCGAACTTGTAGCGCTCGGGACGGTTGACGAAGGTCCCGGCCGCGGTCTCGGTGAGCCCGTAGCCCTCCAGGATCAAGATGCCCGCCACGTGGAACCACTCGGCGATGTCCTGGTTGAGCTTGGCCGCGCCCGAGACGAAGAAGCGGAGTCGCCCGCCGAACCGGTCGCGGATCTTGGCGAAGACGAGTTTGTCGAAGACCTTGAACTGGGCGTTGAGCAGCGGTGGAATGCTCTCTCCGGCCATCCGCCGCCGGGCGACCTCGGTGCCGACCACGAAGGCGCGGTCGAAGATCTTCTTCTTCACTCCGCCCTCGTCGGCTGTCATCGTCTTGATGCGCCCGTGCGCCTTCTCGAAGATGCGCGGTGCCGCGCCCATGAACGTCGGCCGCACCACGGCGAGGTTGTCGATGATCTTGTCGACCCTGCCGTCGACCGCGGTCGGGAAGCCGACCGCCATCTGGGTCGTGAGCAGCACCTTGCCGAAGGAGTGTGCAAGCGGCAGCCAGAGGAACTGGAGATCGTCGTCCCTGAGCAGCCCGGTCGCCTGTACTGCGACGCCCTCGTAGGTCCAGGCCGAGTGCCGCAACCGCACACCCTTGGGCCGTCCGGTCGTCCCCGACGTGTAGATAAGCGTGGCGAGGTGTTCCGCGGTCGTGTTGGCGACGCGCTCGGCGACGGCCTCCGGTTGGTCGGCCAGCAGCTCGTCTCCGAGCTTCTCCAGGTCGTCCATGCTGATGACCCAGTCACCGTCGCTTGGGCCCTCGAAGAGCACGACCTTCGAGACAGCCGGGATGTCGTCACGTCGTTCGCGCAGCTTGTCCAGCTGGCTCTCGTCCTCGGCGAAGACGACGTGGGAGTCCGAGTCGCCGACGATGAACGCGACATCGTCGGAGATGGTCGAGGGATACACGGTCGTCGTGGCGGCGCCAGCGGACATGATCGCGAGGTCGGCCAGGATCCACTCGTACCGGGTGCCGCTGGCGATGGCCACGCGCTGCTCTGGCTGGACGCCGAGAGCCATCAGCCCGGCCGCGAGCCTGGTGACCTGCTCGCCCGCTTCACGCCAGGTGACGGACTTCCAGTCATCGTCGACCGGGTACTGGTACGCGACCCGATCAGGGGTGGAACCCACCCGGTCGAAGAACATTCGCCCGACCGAAGGCGGTCGGTTGGCCAACAGGGACGCTGCGTTCGACGACTCCACCATGGAAAGGAACCGTATTGCACGCCGCTACTCGGCGGTAGGCCTTCTCACAATGTTGTGATCATCAGGTCGCTCACGGGTCGCTGGCGCACTCGGCAAGCCTGCGGCCGGACATGCGGTCCGCTCGGGGTTCTCAGCCGGCAGCCACCCAGCGCTCGGCCTCCGCACGTGCCCACGGCGGGATCGCGTCGCCCACGGCCAGCAGCCGCGGCAACAGTCCTCGCTCGGTGGTGAGGGCTCGAAACATCGTCGAGACGGTCACGTCGTGGTCAGGCTCGCGGACGACGACGAGCTCGTCACCTGCCTGGAGCGTCCCCGGGTGGACGATCCGGAGGTACGGTCCGGGCCTGGCCTCGGCGGTGAATCGCTTCACCCAGGCCCTGCTGTCCAGGCCCTTGACCTCCAGCCAGCCCTGGAAGACCCGGCACGGGATGCGCACGTGGGCGACCTCGAACTCGACCGAACCGACCTGCCACCGCTCGCCGATGAGCGCGTCGTTGACGTCGATCCCCTCCGTCGTGAGGTTCTCGCCGAACCGCCCGTCGGGCAGGTGCGTGCCGAATCGCTCGCCCCAAATGTCGAGGTCCTCGCGGGCAAAGGCATAGACCGCCATGTGGATGCCACCGTGGTTCTCGGTGTCGGCGACCTGGTCCCCGTCGACGCCGAGCTCGCCGACGCTGACCGTTCCGACGACGTGCGACTTGTCGATGGCGGTCGACCCGAGAGATCCCGCCCAGCTGGCGGCAACCGGTCGCCCGACGTTGACGGAGCGTACCCGTGCAGTCATGTCAGTCCCGCACTCTGCGCACCATCAGGTCCCGTGCTCCGACCGGTCCAGCGCCAGGACGACGATCGCGAAGACCAGCAGCGCCGCACCCAAGGCGAGCACCAGCGGGATCAGCACCCAGGAGGCGATCAACAACACGGCGGCCAGGTCGCTGCCGACGTCGGCGACACCCGAGACCAGCGCGACGAGTGCCGCGAGCGCGAGGCCCGACAGGCCGATGACGAGCCAGAGCGCCGTGACCACGATGCGTTCGCTCGGGGTCACGTCGGCTGCCGCCATGTGACCAGTGTGCGTCGTACTGATCGATCGGGCCAGCGGCGCACCACCCGCTCGGCTCACTCCTGGACCGCCTTGGCGATCGAGATGCAGCGAGTGATCCACTCGCGCTCCTCGACGTCGAGGTCACGGTGCAGGCGCTCGGCATCCTCGATCGCCCAGTTGGCGTTGATGATCATGCGGACGACGACCCAGTCGCGAGCTCGGTCCTCGTCCAACCCCGCCACGTCGACCAGCGTGTGAAAGCGACGCCGCAAGGCGCCACGGAGATCGCCCGTCGCCACCATCTCGTCCCAGCGGTTCCAGAGCATCGGAGCCGGTTCGTAGTGGGGGTCACCTGACATCGGCTTGGGATCGATGATCAGCCAGGGTGCGCGCTCCGCGGCCAGCACGTTCTCGTAGTGCAGGTCGCCGTGGATGATGCTGCCGACGCTCACCGGATCGGCCACGAGCTCCCGGCCGAGCGAGAGGGTCTGCTCCACGAACCGCCTGGGGATGGGTGCGTCGCGCGCCAGCCGGGCCAGTGAGGCGAGCCAGTCGTCGACATACGACGTGACCGTCCGCAACTGCGGCGGGGCGGGGCGGTGGATATCGGCATACAACCGAGCGACGATCTCGCACGCCTCGATGTCGTCCAGACTGGTGAGGTCCTGCGTGTGCAGCCGCTCGAGCAGGAGGGTCTGGCGTGACGGGTCGGCGCGCAGCAGTCGGACTGTCCCACGCCCCGCCCAGTGTCGGAGCGCAAGCGCCTCGTGCTCGGACTCGTCGTCGCCGTCGAAGTGCACCTTGAGCACCGCAGCCGTGCCTGTTGCGTCCCGCACCGGCAGCACCAGTGAGCAGAAGCCGTGCATCGCGGCGCCGTCGAGTGTGAGCTCCCACTCGTCTAGGTGATGCTGGGCCAAGCCGGGAAGTCGATCGAGCCAGTCCACCCAGTGCTGCCCCAGCCGCCCCTGCTTCGCCAGCCCCTGCGGGATGACGACCTCAGTCATGCCCCGATCTCCTGCCCTCAAGGCGGTAGCCACGAATCGGTCGGATCCTTGCGCGAGGCGAGGTGCGTGCCGCTACCGCTTGGACTTCTCGATGGGCTCGGAGGTGTTGAGCGCTGCGATGAACGCCTCCTGCGGCACCTCCACACGGCCCACCATCTTCATCCGCTTCTTGCCTTCCTTCTGCTTCTCCAGCAGCTTGCGCTTGCGGGTGATGTCACCGCCGTAGCACTTGGCCAGCACGTCCTTGCGAATGGCGCGGATCGTCTCTCGGGCGATGATGCGGGCGCCGATGGCGGCCTGGATCGGCACCTCGAACTGCTGCCGCGGGATCAGCTCCTTGAGCTTCTGCGCCAACGAGACCCCGTAGGCGTAGGCGTTGTCGCGATGCACGATGGCGGAGAAGGCGTCGACGGTGTCGCCGTGCAGCAGGACGTCTACCTTGACCAGGTCGCTGACCTGCTCGCCGATCGGCTCGTAGTCGAGCGACGCGTAGCCCTTGGTCCGTGACTTCAGCGCGTCGAAGAAGTCGAACACGATCTCCGCCAGGGGCAAGGTGTAGCGCAGCTCCACCCGATCCTCGGACAGGTAGTCCATGCCGTGCAAGGAGCCGCGACGTGTCTGGCAGAGGTCCATGATCGTGCCGATGTAGTCCGCAGGGGTCAGGATCGTGGCCCGGACCACCGGCTCGTGCACCTCGGCGATCTTGCCCACCGGGTACTCACTGGGGTTGGTGACCGTGATCTCGGAGCCGTCCTCCATCTCGACCCGGTAGACCACGTTGGGAGCGGTCGAGATCAGGTCGAGGTTGAACTCCCGCTCGAGCCGCTCGCGGACGATCTCCATGTGCAGCAAGCCGAGGAAGCCGCAGCGGAAGCCGAACCCGAGAGCGCCAGACGTCTCCGGCTCGTACATGAGCGCCGCGTCGTTGAGCTGCAGCTTGTCCAGCGCGTCCCGCAGTGTCGGGTAGTCGTCGCCGTCGATCGGATAGAGCCCGGCGAACACCATCGGGTTGGGGTGTCGGTAACCGCCGAGCGCCTCGGTGGCCCCGCGGACCGACGACGTCACCGTGTCGCCGACCCGGGACTGGCGGACCTCCTTGACGCCGGTGATGAGGTAGCCGACCTCCCCCACCCCGATGTCGCCGGCCTTCGTCGGCTCGGGCGAGATCACGCCCACCTCGAGCATCTCGTGGACTGCGCCGGTCGACATCATCTTGATCCGGTCGCGGTGGCTGAGCTTGCCGTCGACGACGCGCACGTAGGTGATCACTCCGCGATAGGTGTCATAGACCGAGTCGAAGATCAGCGCGCGCGGCGGTGCGTCGGCGTTGCCTTCGGGCGGGGGTACGACGGCCACGATCTCGTTGAGCAGCGCCTCGACGCCGTCGCCCGTCTTGGCGGAGACGCGTAGCACGTCCGCAGGCTCGCATCCGATGATGTGGGCGATCTCGGCGGCGTACTTGTCCGGTTGCGCGCTGGGCAGGTCGATCTTGTTCAGCACCGGGATGATGTCGAGGTCGGCGTCGATCGCCAGATAGAGGTTCGCAAGCGTTTGCGCCTCGATTCCCTGTGCCGCGTCGACCAACAGCACGGCGCCTTCGCACGCCTCGAGCGAGCGGCTCACCTCGTAGGTGAAGTCGACATGCCCTGGCGTGTCGATCATGTTCAGCACGAAGGTGGCGCCGGCTCGGTCACCCGCCGTGGCCGTCCAGGGCATCCGGACCGCCTGGCTCTTGATGGTGATCCCGCGCTCGCGCTCGATGTCCATCCGGTCCAGGTACTGCGCACGGGCCGTGCGCTCGTCGACGACACCGGTCAGCTGCAGCATCCGGTCCGCCAGGGTCGACTTACCGTGGTCGATGTGGGCGATGATGCAGAAGTTGCGGATGCTCGTCGGGTCTGTGTGGCCAGGTTGCGGCGCCGAAATGGGCTTGGACACGAACTTCTCTCAGGCTGGGTCAGGGCGTCACGCCATTGTTTCACGCCCAGCCACAGCGGCTTGCGCCACGACCGGTGATACGCCGTGCAACCGCTGAGCCGGGACGACTCACCAGACAGAGACGGCCTTCCGGAACGGCGACGGCCTCCCGGACGAACGTCGGCGCGGCAACCAGTCTCGCTCGCAGGCTCGCTCGACGGCCAGGCCCATCCACGCGGCGCCGATCGTCCGTCCTCGCGGCCATCCCCTACCAACGCGTGGTAGCGCCGCCTCAGTCCTCGCGGTCCTCGGGCTCGACCTCTGCCGGCGGGGCGTCGTCATCGTCGGCCAGCTCGGCCTGACCTTCCTCGACGTCCGTCGCGTCCTCGTCGTCGTCGGCGTGGACCGGGATCAGCCCGACCGGCGCGACGTTGGAGAGGGTGGCCAGCATCTGCCGCACATTGGTGAGCTGCGCGTTGATGCTGTCGCGACGCGCCGTCGCCGCGGTGAGCTCGCGTTCCGACTCCGCCCGGATCCGGTCCCCGTGCGCCCGGGCCTGCGTCACCAGGTCCGAGGCCTGCTGCTGGGCGTCCTCCACGAGCCGTCGGGCGCCGAGCTCGGCCTCGCTCCGGATCCGCTGTGACTCGCCTCGGGTCTGCTCCAGGTGTGCCTGTGCCTCGTCGAGCTGGTCCCGGGTGGACTCGAACTGCTGGGTGAACTCTGCCTCGACCCGCTCGCGTCGCTCCGCCAGCGTGGTCTCGAAGTCCGCCGCAGCCTGGGCCGCCTTGGCGCGCTGCGCCTCGAAGACCGCCTGCGCCTCCGCCACCCGGGCGGCAGCGTCGCGCTCGGTCTCCTCGCGCAGCTCGTCGGCCTGCCGTTGTACGCCGTCGAGCATCGTCTTGGCCTCGGTGTCTGCCTCGCTCCTGCGCTGGTCGGCGTACGCATCGGCGTCCGTGCGGACCCGCTCGGCCGCCTGCTCCGCCTCACGCTGTCGGGACTCGAAGTCGGACTTGGCGGAGCTGCGGATCTCCGCGGCCTCCTCCTCGGCCAGGGAGAGGATCTGGCTGACACGGGCGCCGAAGTCGGCGAACGAGGGTGGCTTCGCCTGCTCGGCGGCAGTCTGCTCGTCGGCGTACAGCTGCGCTGCCTCCAGCTCGCGCACCCGTGCCTCCAGCTCGAGCACCCGCTGCTGCGCCGCGGTGGACTGCTGGGTGAGTTCTTCGATCCGCTGGTCGACCTCGCTGGTCTCGTATCCGCGGAGCACGACGCGGAACGACGTCCGGGTGCTGTCCATCAGTCTTGCCTCAGCCTTCTCGTTGCAGGGTTGGGTCGGTCTGGTCGTCGGTGGAGGAGTCCGGGCCCTCTTGTTGTCCGCCGCCGACGTCCGGTACGGCGAGGGCCTGGATGACGCCGGAAAGGCCACCCAGCTCCTCGACGATCTCGCGGCGTTGGATCTCCAGCGCCTCGACCTCCGCTCGCGCGGCGTCGAGCAGCGCATGCGACTCCTGCTCGGCCTGGTCATGCTGACGAGCGGCGTCGGACACCAAGGCGGCGGCCTCGTCACGCGCGTGACTCAAGATCTGCTGTGCTTCGCGTTGCGCCCGCATGACCTCGGAGGCGACCTGCTCGCGCAGCGTGCGTGCGCCGTTGTCGGCATCCTCGAGGCGCCGATGGGCGCGGGTCTCGGTCTCCTCCAAGTGCCGGAAGGCATCCATCCGGGTGGCTTCGGCATCCTGCTCTGCCTGGTGGCGGATGCGCTCGGCGTCGCCGTCGGCCTCGGCGATCGCCTTCCGGCCCTGCTCCTCGAGCTCGACCGCGCGCTGGTCGGCGTCCGCCGCTCGATGACGCAGCCGCTCCGCGGACCGGTTGAGGACCTGCTGCACCTGACGCCGACGGTTGCCGAGCGCCCTGGTGAGGTCTCGGTGGCCACGGACTCGGGTGCGTTCGGCCTCCTCCTCCGCGGTGGCGAGCAGCGCCTCGACCGTGCGACCCGTCCACGCGGTCTGCTCGGCGGCGGCGGCATGCTGGCGGTCGGCCTCGAGCCTGGCTTCCTCGAGCCGTGTCTCAGCCTCCTGCAGCAACGCCGCATGCTGCTCCTCCGCCGCCGTACGCAGGGAGGTGGCCTCTGCAGTTGCGGCCTCGAGCAGGGAAGACGATCGAGTTTCAGCCTCGGTCCGCAATCGATTCGCGTCTGTCTGCGCCTCGGAGCGGATGACCTGGGCAGCTCGCTCCGCCTCGATCAACCGGCTGCGCTCGACCTCGTCGACGTGGGCGATGCGCGCCTCGGTCTCCGCCGCAGCCGCGACGAGCTGATGCTCCGCTTGCTGTTGCGCCTCGCCTACAAGCCGGGCCGCCTCCGCCTCCGCCTCCGCACGCTGCCGCTCTGCCTCGTCACGTTGCGCCGTTGCCGTCTCGCGAGCCTCACCGAGGATCTGGTCCCGGTCACGCCCAGCAGCCTGCATGAGCAGCGTCGCCTGCTCACCGGCGTCGCGGATCAGCTCTTGGCCCTGCTCGGATGCCCTGGCCAGCCGGGTGGCGGCTTGGCTGTGCAGGCGTTCCGCCTCCGCCCGGACGGCGACGGCCTCGTCGTGCAGTCGGGCGGACTCCTGCTCGGCCTGACGCGCCCGCTCCACGGTCTGGGCGGCCTCCGCCTGCGCATGCGCGATGAGCTCGTCGGCAACCTGCTGCGCGCGCTGCAGCACGGAGGCCACGGGATCGGTGTGACCTGCCGCAGGGGCGGTGACTCCTGGACGAGGAGTGGAGTCCATGGCTGAATCATCGCAGACCGTCCGGAACGTGTCACAAGCACTTCGCACCGAAAACTCGGTGACCCGAGATGGCCGGGGATGACACAGTGAGTCGGCATGTCACCAGACGAATGGTTCGCCGACGCGGTGACCACTCGCGCCGGCACGGTGTTGCCGGTCAGGGCGACGGCTCGGCGCCCCAGTTGGGCGGATCTCGCGCCGGCGGTGCGCGCCGCGATCTGTTCGCTGGCCGGATCGGACGTCATACGCGCCCGTTCTGCGGGTACTGGCTTTACCTCCGGCTTCGCCTCTCGCCTCGATCTCGCCGACGGGCGGCAGGTGTTCGTCAAGGCAGCCTCAGCGAGTGCGGATGCCGCTCTCGGTTGGCATATCACCGCGTCGTACCGCGAGGAGATCCGCAAGCTGCGGGGACTCCCTGCAGGGGTTCCTGCTCCGCGCCTGATGTGGTGGTGGGACGACGACATCGATGGCGACCGGTGGGTCGTCCTGGGGCTGCAGTTCATCGCCGGTCGACCGCCACGCCGCCCCTGGCGCTCCGACGAGCTCGCCGTTGTGGTCGACACGCTGACCGCGACCGCACCGGCACTGGCCACGGCGCCGGCCGAGCTGAGTCTTCCGTCCTTCGTGACCGAGTTCGGCGATGTCGAGCAGTGGGCCAACCGGGTGGTCGAACGGGACGGCACCAGCGCCTGGCTGGACCACGTGATCGCACTCGGTCGGGAGTCTCTCCACCTGTGCTCGGGCACGGCGATGGCACACCTTGACCTGCGCGACGACAACATTCTGCTCAGCCCGGAGGGCAGGGTGTGGATCTGCGACTGGAACTGGCCGCTGCGAGCCGCGCCTTGGCTCGATCTCGTCACGCTGCTGATCTCGGCACACGGTGACGGGCTCGATGTCGACACGTTGGTGACGGTGCACCCGCTGACTGCTGGTGTGTCGCCGCGAGCGGTCGACGCCTGGCTTGCGATCCTATGGCTGTACTTCACCGCCGCCAAGGAACGCCCTGTCCCTGCGAACTCACCCCACATCCGCGACCATCAGCTCTGGTACGACGAGGTCACGCGGGACTGGCTCGAGCGCCGGCTCGCCCATTCGTGAACGGCGGCTGGCCGGGGCGCGCGTGCAGTCGGCCGCCCTGCTGTCCTGATCTCGGCGGCGCTTCGCGGAGACCGACGGAGACTAGGCCCAGGAAGCTCGGGTGCGCTGTGCCAGGTCTGCGACGACGTCCCGCAGGCTGCCGCCGGACTCCACGACCGCGCGCTGCCGGGCAGCACCGGAGCCACGCGCCAGCAACCGTTCCACGAGGTCACGCGCGCGCTCCAGGTCGTCGGCATCGCGCAAAGCGTCCTGGGCGTGATGGAGCAGAGCCTCGATGGCCTCCCGCGCCGACACCTGCCGTCCATCGACAGGATGCACGAGGTCGTGGCCGACTCCGAAGCGACTCGCCTTCCAGTGCGCGGCTCGCAGCTGATCCGTTCGCCACCGGAGAGCCGGCGTGCCCGCGGCGTACTCACGGGCGGCCATCTCGACGAGCGCGCGGGCCATGGCTGCGACGAGGCACACCACCTCGACCTCGGTGCACACGTCGGCCACCCGGATCTCCACCGTCGGCAACCGGGCAGCCAGTCGCGCATCGAGGTACAGCATTCCCTCATCCAGCGCCGCACCGGTGTCCATGATCGCCCTGGTCGCGGCCCGGTACCCGGCCGCGTCGCCGTACGGCTCCGCAGGTCCCGCCGAGGGCCATCGTCCCCAGACCTGCGCTCGCCACGAGGCGTAGCCGGAGTCGACACCGAGCCAGTACGGCGAGTTCGAGCTCACGGCCAGCAGTACCGGGAGCCACGGACGGATCCGGTCGAGCACACCCACGGCCTCGTCGTCGCTGCCGATGTCGACGTGGACATGCATGCCCGCGACGCTCGCCTCGCGGCCGATGATCCCGTAGTCGTGCACGATCCGCTCGTAGCGGGGAGTCCTGGTCACGACGTCGACCTCGCCCCGGAGCACGGGCGTCGGCACGGCGATCATGTCGGCGCCGCCCTCCTCGGCCGCCGCTGCTGCGCGCCGCCTCGCAGCTCGAATGGCCGCAGCGAGATCGTCGATGGTCAGGCACGGCTCGGTCGACGTCTCCAACTGATGCAGGAACAACTCCTGGGTGAGCGCACCGCCAGGATGGGCGACTCCCGCATCACCGGCGGCCGCGGCTCCATCTGCCGGGTCAGACGCCCCGAGCCGATCGGCCTCCACGGCGTGGTGCGAGGCGGGGCGAGGGCGCCCCGTGGACGGGTCGACGAGCTGCATCTCCTCCTCGATGCCGATCTTTCGCACGTCCACCAGCACAGTCTGCCGCAGCCACCTAGGGTCGACATCATGCGCGCGGGCACCGTGCGGGTGGGCATCTCCGGCTGGATCTATGCGCCCTGGCGTGGCGACTTCTATCCGACCGGCTTGCCGCACCGACGCGAGCTGGAGTACGCCGCCGAGCGGCTGGACAGCATCGAGATCAACGGTTCGTTCTACTCGCTGCAACGGCCGATCAGCTGGGCCGGATGGCGGGACCGCACCCCGGACGACTTCGTGTTCGCCGTCAAGGGTGGCCGCTTCATCACGCATCTCAAGCGGTTGGCAGACGTCGACGTCCCGATGGCCAACTTCTTCGCATCGGGACCGCTGCTGCTCGCGGCGAAGCTCGGCCCCTTCCTGTGGCAACTGCCCGCCAACCTCCCCCATGACACTGACCGCCTGCACCGGTTTCTGAGCCTGCTCCCCGCCACGACCTCTGCTGCGGCCGAGCTGGCGGGCCGGCACGACGACCGGGTGGGCGACGATGCCGCCGCTTGGCGGCCCGCTGTCGATGCTCCGCTGCGGCACGCCCTCGAGGCCAGGCACCCGTCCTTCGTGACCGAGGATGTCCTGTCGCAGCTGGCCCAGCACGGAGTCGCTGCCGTCGTTGCTGACAGCGGCGGCCGGTTCCCGGCCGTCGCGACCGTGACGAGCGACTTCGTCTATGTCCGGTTGCACGGCCCCGAGGAGCTCTACTCCAGCGGGTACGACGATCAGGGGCTTGATCGCTGGGCCGTCCGGGTCGCGGAGTGGGCGGACTCAGGTCACGACGTCTTCGTCTACTTCGACAACGACGCCAAGGGCTATGCGCCGTTCGATGCGATGCGGCTACGTGAGCGGCTGACGTCGTACCTGCCCCGCTGACGGTGCACGCTGCGCTCGCGTGGACGTGAGCGAAGACGGCGCCGAGCAGCCACGCCCCGGTCCGCCACGCAGCCCTAGACGAACTCGGTGAAGGCCGGCATCGGCCATGGGCCCGCTGCCTTGTCCCTGGCGATCTCGAAGCCATGTGCGATCTCGATCAGGGTGCCTTCGCTGCCGGCCGTGCCCCAGAAGCTGACCGCCACCGGCAGCCCGTGGACCATGCCCGCAGGCACAGTCACGATCGGGTGGCCCGCCATCGCGCTCGGCTGGGTGCAGGAGCCGGCGTGGTGCTCCGGGTTGACCAGGTCGATCGGCACCGCCGGAGCGTACGACGGGGCGACCAGCGCGTCGAGGCCGTGTGCTCCGAGCACGGCATCGGTGCCCTCGTCACGGCCGTGCCGGAGACACGCGGCCCGGGCGGCGGCGTACTCGTCGGAATCCACGCCCGGCGTCGTCAGCGCCTGCTCGAAGAACGCCTGGCCGAACCAGGCCAGCTCCTCGTCCGCGTGCGCGCGATTGAACTCCACGACGTCGGCGAGACTGCGCGGTACGTCGCCGGAACGAGTGGCGAGATACCGCCGGAGCCCGTCGTCGAGCTCGGCCAGGAGCACGTGCAGCTCGTCGTCGGAGCCGTAGTCGACCATCGCCTCGAGGTCGGTGTTGTCGACAATCGTGGCGCCTGCGGCCGACAGCAGACCCAGTGCCTCTTCCGCGACCCTGTCGGCTGCATCGCTGTAACCCCAGAACACCTTGCGGGGAACTCCGATCCGCTTGTCGGCCAGCCGGCCGCCGACCGCGTGCGTCACGTAGTCGATGCCGCCCCCGGCGAGCACGCTGAGCACCGCTGCGGCGTCGCGCACAGAGCGCGCGAGCGGACCCGGGGCGTCCTGCGAGGAGGAGATCGGCACGACGCCTTCGGTCGGCACCAGCCCGACGGTGGGCTTGATCCCGACGCATCCGTTGAACGCAGCCGGGCAGGTGATCGAGCCGTCCGTCTCGGTGCCGATCGCCACCGGTGCCAGGCCGGCTGCCACGGCTGCACCACTGCCCGAGCTCGATCCGCCGGCGGACCGGTTCAGCGCATGAGGGTTGCGGGTGAGGCCGCCGACGGCGCTCCAGCCCGAGGTCGACCCGGGATCGCGAATGTTGGCCCACTCGCTGAGATTGGTCTTGCCGATGACGATCATCCCGGCGTCCCGGAGCCGGGTGACGAGCAGGGCGTCCTGACTCGGCGGTGCGCCGGTGAGCGCGAGCGACCCGGCTGTCGTGGGCATGTCGGCGGTGTCGATGTTGTCCTTGACCAGGACGGGCATGCCGTGCAGCCGACCCAGCCCGCGTGCTCCGTCTGCGCTGGCGCGGTCACGGTCGGCCGCCTCAGCGCTCGCCTCCTCGGCGAGAGTGCAGACGGCATTGATCAGCGGGTCGACGTCGGCGATCCGGTCGAGCAGGGCAGCCACGGTCTCACTGGCGGAGGTCATGAGGCATCCTGCCCTGGATCCACCTCTCCTCGCTTGGCCGGGTCGAGAGTGGCCCGCCTGCGGGATTTGGCCGGTCGTGTCGCTCGCTGGTAGCCTTGCCGGTCGCGTCCGCGCCTGCCCTGAGCAGCGGTGATGCACTCCGATCCGATCCGTAACAGTGAGGCACTACTCCGTGGCGAACATCAAGTCGCAGATCAAGCGCATCAAGCAGAACAACGCTGCGCACGAGCGCAACAAGTCGGTGAAGTCGGCTCTCAAGACGTCGATCCGGCGCTTCCGGGAGGCCGCCGACGCGGGCGAGGGAGACAAGGCCAAGGGGATGGCCGCGACTGCGACCCGCAAGCTCGACAAGGCCGCCTCCGCCGGTGTGATCCACAAGAACCAGGCGGCGAACAAGAAGTCGGCCATCGCCAAGAAGGCCGCCTCACTCTGACCTTCGCTCCCCTACGGCGGGAGCGCCCCGAACGGGCTGATCTGGATCGGATCAGCCCGTTTCGCATGAGTGGCCGCCTTTCTCGCGGCTGTTCCCGCCGCGAGAGCCGGCCCGCACGCCGGAGTCGGTCACCGTGCCCTGGTCACGTCATCCGTTCCTGAGCACCTGTCAGGTCGTCGCGTCACGAGCCGGCGCCACGTGACCTCCTGCCTCGTCAGTGCAGGACCCTGGCGCGCAGCACCGCGATGACAAGTCGCTCGCACGCCCAGGACCGATCCCCGCCCGCGCCCTTGACGGCAGCGTCTGCCTCCGCGGTCGCCTGGATCGCCGCCGCGAGCCCCCGCGGTGCCCAGCCCTGGGACTGCCTCCGGATGGTCTTGAGCTTCCAGGGCGGCACGCCGACTTCACGTGCCAGATCGGCGTCACGAAGCCCTCGCGGCGCTCCTTGGTAGCGCGCGAGTCCCCGCAGACCACCAGCCACGGCGCTGGTGATCAACACCGGGTCGACCCGCGTGGTCAACGCCCAGCGCAACTGCTCCATCGCCAGGGCCGTGTTGCCCTCGATGGCGGCGTCGGCAACTGCGAAGCCCTTCACCTCGGCCCGGCCTGCGTAGTAGCGGTGCACCAGGTCGGCGCTGACCGCGCCCTCGTCGGCATCCGCTGAGAGCTGCTCGCAGGCGGCGGCGAGCGCTCGCATGTCCTCACCGACGGCATCGACGAGCGCCTTGGCAGCCTCGGGAGTGGCCTTGGTGCGGTGGCTTCGGAACTCGGCCGCGACCCAGGTCGGCAGCTCCCAGCTCTTGAGAGCCTCCGCCTTGACCTCGACGACCCCCGCGGAGCGCAGCTTGTCCAGCACCCGCTTGCCCTTGACGCCGCCGGAGTGGGCGAGCACGAGAGCCACGTCGTCGGCGGGCCCGGCGACGTACGCCAGCAACGACGCGGCGGCATCGTCGGGCAGATCCTGCAGCATCCGCACGACTACGCAACGCATGGTCGCGAAGAGCGAAGGACTGGAGATCTCCGCCAACGCATCGGGCCCGATCTCGGCGGCCGAGACCTCGGACACGTCAGCGTCGGGGTCGGCCGCGGTGACCGCGCTGCGCACGCCAGCGATCGCGCGCTCGGCCAGGAACTCGTTGCTGCCGGTGATCAGGGTCGTGACGCCGAGTACGTCGGCCGCCGCCTGCTTCGCCATGGTGGGCAGCATGCCACGGCGGTGGGACAGGGCGGCGCGTTCCCCGTCCGGTGCCGGCTTCGGGAGGAGGTGAGCCTCACCGCCATGGGACGACGGAGACCGCCCCGCCGCGCTCCACGACGGCGATGTCGCCGGACTGGTCCGTGCGGTACACCCGGGCGCCCAGCACCCGCAGCAGCCCGAGCAGATGCTCCGCGGGATGACCGTAGTCGTTGTCGGCGCCGACCGAGATCAGTGCGACGCTCGCGCCGGAGGCCAGCACGAAGTCGTCATCCTGGTTGCCCGAGCCGTGGTGAGCGACCTTCAACACGTCGACCTGCAAGGATGCTCCGGAGCGCACGATCGCCTCCTGCTCCTCGACCTCGGAGTCGCCGGCCAGCAGGATGTCGACGCCCGCGACGGTGGCGACCATGACCAGGGAGGCGTTGTTGGCGGCGCTTCCCTGCGAGCCGTACGACGGTGAGCCGGCGACCTCGAGGGGTCCGATCGTGCGGAGCGTGACCTGGCCGATGGTGCGGATCGTGCCGCTGGTGCCGACGGTCACGGGCACCCCAGCGCCTCGCGCCGCCACCGCCACCATGTCGACCCTTTCGAGCGGATCACTCAACGGGGACACCTCGATCTCGGCCAGGGAGCGACCGTCGCCGACGCCGTCGAGTCCGTCGACGTGGTCGGCGTGGAAGTGAGTGAGCACCACCAGCGCGACCGACGAGACTTCCAGTCGGTCGAGACATCGGTCGATCGCTGCCGGGTCGGGCCCGGCATCGACGACCACCGCGACGTCATGTCCGGCGTTGAGCACGAGGCCGTCGCCCTGACCTACGTCGCACATCACCATCACCCAGCCCTCCGGCGGCCAGCCCGGACGACCCGGCGGGTGCACGACGTACAGCACCACCAGCAGTGCCACGGTGAGACATGGCCATCGGTGACGCAGCACGTGCGTCAGCACAACCATCTGGGCCAGGCAGAGCAGCGCGAGGCCGATGATCGCCACGACACCGACCGGCCAGGTGATCGCGGCGCCCTCGAGGGCGGCACCCTGCCGTGCCACCGTGACGATCCACCATGCGAAGGCACCGGCGGCGTAGCCGACGAGATGCCCTAGGGCCGGCAGCTAGGGTCGCCACCAGTCCGCCGGCGAATCCCAGCACCGTGGTGGGGCCGACGGCGGGGGCAACGAGCACGTTGGCGAGTACGGCGACGATGCTGACCTGCCCCGAGATCGCGGCGACGACCGGAGTACAGACCACCTGGGCGGCGAGCGGCACCGCAATCGCCTCGGCCAGCGGACGGGGCATCCAGCTGGCCAACGAGTCGCGCCAGATCGGCGCCAGCAGCAGGATGCCCCCGGTCGCCAGCACCGACAAGCAGAAGCCGACGGAGCGCGCCAACCACGGATCCGCCAGCACCAAGGCCATGACAGCGAGGCACAGTGCGCGCATGCCGCTGGCGCGACCACCGGCCGTCAACCCCACGATGGCCACGACGCCCATGGCGGCCGCGCGCAGCACACTCGGCTGCGGCCTGGCGACCAGGACGAAGAACACCACGGCCAGTACACCCACGACGGTCAGCCAACGTCCGCGCACCCGGCACCATCGAGCGACCAGCATGACGAAGCCGAGCACCAGGGTGACATTGGCGCCGGAGACGGCCAGCAGGTGAGTCAGCCCGGTGGCGCGGAACTCCTCGACGGCCCGTTCTGGCATGCCGCTGTCGTCGCCATTGACCAGCGCGGGCACCAGCACACGCTCGGTCGCCGGCAGCGGCCCGGCGGCCTCGGTGATACCTGCCCGCACCCGCCCCACGAGGCGGTGTACGACGCCCGCCGCCTCAAGACGATCCGGGTCGCCGCGGGCCGCCAGAACGGCGGCCAGATCTTCGCCGGACGCCGTGCTCAGCCGGCCGCTGGCCCGCACCACCTCGCCGTACCGCACACCGCTCCATCCCTCGTCGGCGAGGACGAGCACCGGAGAGCGCACCCGAGCCAGCCGTCCGCGACCCTGAACCTCCTCGACAACCGCCCGGACCATGACGAAGGAGCCGAACTTGCCCTCACGCTGCACCGGGTCACTGGTGACTCGGGCCACGACGTCAACCGTGGCCCGCTCTCGCGCCAGCTCGGCGACCGGACCGACCTCCACGGCTGCCCCACGAAGCCCGCCGACTCCGAGCGCTCCGGCTGCGACGGCAAGGGTTGCGGCCGGGACCAGGGCGGCTCGTCGGGCGCCGCGGCGTCGCTGTGCGCAGTGGCGTGCGATGCTGACCGAGCGTTGGGCACGGCGGCGATCGAGCCACAGCAGCGCCAGCGAGCCGCCGAGCAGCGCCGATGCAGCGATCACGACCCGCCCCGGCTGCCATCCTTGGGCGACCGCGGCGGCGGCCCAGGCGGCGAGGGCCAGCGGTGCCAGCCTGAGATCGAGTGGCTCGCGCGTCATACATAGACGAAGGGGGCGATCTCGGCCAGCGTGGCGTCACCGATGCCGGAGACCTCGAGGAGCTCTTCGACGGAGCTGAACCCGCCATGCTCGGCCCGCCAGGTCAGGATCGCCGTCGCTGTCACCGGCCCGACGCCGGGTATGGCTTCGAGCTCGGGCTGGGTCGCCAGGTTGAGGTCGACGGGAGCAAGTGCGGCCGTGCTGACCCCTGGCACGCTCGGGACGGGTGGTGGGACGCCGCCGACCGGCAGCTGGGTCCCGACGACGATCTGCTCACCGTCGACCAGCGGGCGGGCCAGGTTGAGCGAGCTGGTCTCGACGCCGCGAACGGCCCCATCCGCAGCCCGCAGAGCATCGACCACTCGCGAACCGGCAGGCAGCTCGACGATCCCAGGACTTCGCACCTTGCCGGTGACGTCGACCACCACCGGCGGAGCTGCAGTGGGGTCGGGTGCGCCACCGGTGGGGGTCGAGGCCGGTGGCGCACCCGAGTCTGTGGCGGCGGCAGTTGGGACGATGCGCCGCTCGCTGCTGAGCTGGACGGGCTCGGCAGCGGGCATCGCCCTGACGACCCACCAGGCGGCGACCAGCACCGCTACCAGCGCCAGGAGGGCAATCGCCGCCACCTGATGGGCCGTGAGTCGCCACCGGGGCGGGGGAACCCTCGCGTGTCGGCCCGGAGCCTGCGCGCTCAGGGCGGCGCCCGGCTCGGCCGGCTCTCGCTCGGGTGCGAGGAGCGAGAGCTCCGCCCGATCGGCACCGGACTCCTGGCCCGCCCCGATCTGCTCGAGCTGCCGGGCCAGCGCGGCAAGCCGCCGCTGCGCAACGGCGGTCACCGCGCCTTCTCGAGCACCCCGACGATCGAACATGGCTAGACGCTAGGGAGGGTCGCGAAGCCTCGACAGAGTCCCGAGACGATCTGTGGAGACGAGGAGCCGCCATCACCGGTTGTGGACGCAGCGTCAGCAGCCGGGAGGAAGCTCGCCGGGGCACATGTGACGTGGTGAGCGACCCCAGCATCGGTCGGAACGTCATCGACGGTGGATCTTCAGCGCATCTTCAGCACCGACGTGCCACCGTGGAGTCGTGCGGATCTTGGTGGTGGAAGACGATCGCAGCCTCGTCCGCGCCATCAAACGCGGGCTCGAGCATGAGGGCTTCGCGGTCGACGTGGCTCTCAACGGAGAGGAAGGGCGTTGGCTCGCCGACGAGAACCCGTACGACGCCATGGTGCTCGACATCATGTTGCCGGGGCTCAACGGCTACGACCTCTGCGCGGCCTTGCGGGACGCCGGGAACTGGACGCCCATCTTGATGCTCACCGCCAAGGACGCTGACGACGACGAGGCCCGGGCACTCGACACCGGCGCCGACGACTTCCTGACGAAGCCGTTCTCGTACGTCGTCCTGGTCGCCCGGCTGCGCGCGCTGCTCCGACGCGGTGGGCCGGAACGTCCAGCCATGCTGGCCGCGGGCGACCTCCGTCTCGATCCAGCGACGCATGAGGTGTGGCGCGGCGACCAGCCGATTGACCTGACGCCTCGCCAGTTCTCGCTGCTGGAGTTCATGCTTCGGCGGGCTGGGGAAGTGGTGCCGAAGCCTACGATCCTCTCGCACGTGTGGGACTTCGCCTTCGAGGGTGACGCCAACATCGTCGAGGTCTACGTCCGGCAGCTGCGCCAACGCGTCGACGAGCCGTTCGGCCGGCATGCGCTTCAGACGGTGCGGCTGGCCGGCTACCGGCTGGATCCCGACGGTGGCTGAGCCCCGCTCCGCCACCCACTCGGCTCGGGTCCGGCTCACGTTGGTAGCGGCGCTCGTGACCGCGCTGGTGCTAGTAGCATCCGCGCTGCTGCTGGTGTGGCTGTTCCAGCGATCGCTCACTGCCAACGCAGACGACTTGTCCAGGATCCGCGCCGAGGATCTGTTGGCGCTGGCCGCGCGCGACGCGCTGCCCGCCACGGTAACGACCGTCGGCGACGACGGAGTCGCCCAGGTGGTGTCTGCCGACGGCCAGGTGGTCGCCGCCTCTCCCAACGTGCAGGGCCAGCCCCCGTTGACCACGGAGCGCCCAGGAGATGAGGCGCAGGTCCTAATGATCGACGACGCACCGGACGACGACGAGACCGAGGACTACCGGGTGTGGGCGGTCCGCAGCGAGTCGTCCGGAGCACCCGTCTACGCCTACGTCGGCGTGAGTCGAGAGACGGTCAGCGAGTCGACGGCCAGCCTGGTGCGCAACCTGGTCCTCGGCATCCCAGTGGTGCAGGCCATCCTCACCGTGCTCATCTGGGTGCTCGTCGGGCGTACGCTCCGGCCGGTCGAGGCAGCCAGCGCGCGGCAGCGCGCCTTCGTGGCAGACGCGTCGCACGATCTGCAGACTCCGCTGGCGGCCTTCCGGTCCCACCTCGAGGTCGGCCTGGCGCGGCCCGACTCGACGGACTGGCCCGAGACTGCCCGGGCGCTTCTCGGCGACAGCGATCGGATGGAGCGGTTGGTCAAGGACCTCCTCTTCCTCGCCCGGCAGGATGAGGCCCGACCACCACCGGACCGCCCGGTCGATCTCGACGACGTGGTGCTCGAGGAGGTGGCCCGACTCGGGGCGGATCGTCGGCTCGTCCTGGATACCAGCCGAGTGAGCGCCGCTCCCGTTCGAGGCAGTCGCGACGATCTGGCGAGGCTGGTCCGCAATCTCCTTCACAACGCCCAACGACATGCCGCGTCCCGCGTCGGTGTGCAGACCTCCGCGCACGGCGAGCGGACACTGCTGGTCGTCGAGGACGACGGCCCCGGGATCGACCCGGAGCACCGGGCGCACCTCTTCGAGCGCTTCTCAAGGGTGGACGAGTCACGCGACTACGCCGACGGCGGCAGTGGACTGGGGCTGGCGATCGTCCGGGCGGTCGCGGAGCGGCACGGCGGCTCGGCCGCACTCGACGACGCCGCGACCGGCGCCCGGTTCGTCGTACGTCTACCTTCTGCCTGAGCACCCGCAGGCCACGGCGGATCAGATCTGCGGTGCCACCACGACCGCGAGCATGCCCGGCCCCACATGGGCGCCGATCACGGCACCCACCTCGGTCACCACGAGCTGGCCGATCCCCGGCACTCGGTCCTTGAGTCGAGCGGCCAACTCGCTCGCGCGGTCGGGGTTGTCGAGGTGGGAGACCGCGATGTCGACGGACTGGTCGGCGGCCTCCGCGACCGCCAGCTCCTCCAGCCGGCTGATCGCGCGGGCCGACGTACGCACCTTCTCCAGCGGGACGATGCGTCCCTCCTCGATCTGCAGCAGCGGCTTGACGGCGAGCGCCGAGCCGACCAGTGCCGCGGCCGCGCCGACGCGGCCACCGCGGCGCAGGTAGTCGAGCGTGTCGACGTAGAACAAGCCGCGGGTCACGGCAGCCCGCGAGCGAGCGGAGTCGGCAGCCTCCTCGGCGGACCCTCCCCCGTCCAGCACGGCCGCCGCCGACTCCACGGCGAAACCCGTGCCCATTCCCAGATGGCGGCTGTCGACGGCATGCACAGGGATACTCGTCTCGCGCGCGGCCAACTCAGCAGACTCGAACGTCCCGGAGACCTCGGCAGACAGGTGGATGGACACGATCGCCTCCGCGCCCTCCTTGGCCGCCCGCTGGTAGACGCGGAGGAACTTCTCCGGTCCGGGCCGACTGGTGCTGACGGTGGCACGCTCCTTCAAGGCCGCTGAGACCGCCGCGGGTGTGGCGTCGACACCCTCGTCGTACGCCGTGCCGCGCATGACGACCTGAAGGGGTACGACGACGACGCCCAGGCGGGCGGCCGTCTCCTGGTCGACCGACGTCGAGTCGGTGACCAGGACGACGGGGCGCGGCATGTTCCGGACACTACCGCGAGGCAGATGGCCCCACCGCTCCACAACATGTCCGCGCGCCAGGCGGTCGATGGCCAGCCCGTCCCGCCCGGGAGGCGGGTCAGCCGACGACGATGTTGACGACCTTCGGCGGCTTGACGATGACCTTGCGGATGGCGCCGTCGCCCAACGCGCGCTGGACGTGGGCATCCGCCAACGCCAGCTGCTCCAGATCCGACCCGGAGATCGAGGGCGGCACTTCCAGCTTGGCCCGCACCTTGCCCTGGATCTGGACGATGCAGGTCACGGTGTCCTGGACCAGCAGCGCCGGGTCGGCGGTGGGCCAGCCCGCTCTCGCGACAGTGGGCCGGTGCCCCAGCCGCTCCCACATCTCCTCCGCTGTGTACGGCGCCACCAGGCTCAGGATGACGGCCACAGTCTCGGCCGCCTCGCGCACCGCCGGATCGCGCTGGTCCGCAGCCGGTGTCGATGGCCTTGCGGGTGGCGTTGACCAGCTCCATGATCCGGGCGACCACCACGTTGAAGCGCTGCGACGCCAGCAGCTGCGTCGCGTCGTGGATCGCCTTGTGCGTGATCCGGCGCAACGCGGCATCACCTCCTGCGGCGTCGGCGCCCACGTCGCTGGCGACATCTCCGCTCAGCCGCCAGACCCGATGCAGGAAACGCAGCGACCCGCCGGGTGACAGGTCGGCCCAGTCGATGTCGTCCTCGGGTGGGCCGGCAAACACCATGGTCAGGCGCACGGCGTCGACGCCGAAGGCGGCGATCTGCTCGCCCAGGTCGACGCCGTTGCCCAGCGACTTGCTCATCCCCCTGCCCTCGTTGATGACCTCGCCCTGGTTCATCAGTGCCGAGAACGGCTCGACGAAGTCCAGGTAGCCCATGTCGTGCAGGGCCTTGGTCACGAAGCGGGCGTACAGCAGGTGCAGGATCGCGTGCTCCACACCGCCGACGTACTGGTCGACCGGCAGCCAACGCTTGACCACGTCGACGTCGAAGGGCTGGGAGTCGTCGTTCAGGAGTCGGGTAGCGCAGGAAGTACCAGGACGAGTCGACGAAGGTGTCCATCGTGTCCGTGTCACGCTGCGCGGGGCCGCCACACTTCGGGCACGACACCTCAACCCAGTCGGTCGCGGATGCCAGCGGCGAGACGCCCTTGGGTTGCATCTCCGCTCCCGCCAGCTCGGGCAGTACGACGGGCAGATCGTCCACCGGGACGGGAACCTCACCGCAGGAGTCGCAGTGGATGACGGGGATCGGCGGGCCCCAGTAGCGCTGCCGGCTGATCAGCCAGTCGCGCAGCCGGAAGTTCACCGTGCCTCGCCCCAGCCCCTGTTCCTCCAGCCACGCCGTGATCGCTCGCTTCGCCTCGTCGACGCCCATCGCCGTTCAGCGAGACCCCGTCGCTGGCAGAGTTGATGGCGGGGCCGTCGCCGGTGTACGCCTCACCGTCGAAGTCGTCGGGGGGCTGGACGGTCCGCACGATCGGCAGGTCGAATCGGTCGGCGAAGTCCCAGTCGCGCTGGTCCTGGCCGGGAACGGCCATGATCGCGCCGGTGCCGTAGTCGGCCAGCACATAGTCGGCGGCATAGACGGGGATGCGCTCCCGGTCGACAGGGTTGATCGCGTGCACGCCCAGGAAGACCCCGGTCTTGTCGCGCCCCTCGCTCAACCGCTCGATCTCGTCGACCGGCGACACCTCGACAGGTAGGCCTCGAATGCCTCCCGCTGCTCGTCGGTGCACCAGCTCGCGGCCAGCGGCGCGTCGGCAGCGACCACGAAGAACGTCGCGCCGAACAACGTGTCCGGTCGGGTGGTGAAGACGGACGCGGGGTCGTCGCGACCCTCGATGACTGAAGGTCGACGTGCGCGCCCTCGGAGCGGCCGATCCAGTTACGTTGCATGGCCAGGATCCGGTCCGGCCACTTCCCCTCCAGCATCGCCATGTCGTCCAGCAGCCGCTGGTTGAAGTCGGTGATCCGGAAGTACCACTGGGTCAGGTTGCGTTTGGTGACCTCGGCACCGCATCGTTCGCAGTGACCGCCGACGACCTGCTCGTTCGCCAGCACCGTCTGGTCGTTCGGGCACCAGTTGACCGGGGAGGCCTTCCGGTACGCCAGGTCATGCTCGTACAGCTTCAGGAACAGCCACTGCGTCCACTTGTAGTAGCTCGGGTCGTGGCTGTGCAGCCGGGTCGACCAGTCGAAGCTGATGGCGTAACGCCGGAACGAATCAGCCTGGGTCTCGATGTTGGCGTTGGTCCAGGCGACCGGGTCCACATTGCGTTTGATGGCGGCGTTCTCCGCCGGCAGGCCGAAGGAGTCCCAGCCGACCGGGTGCAGGACGTCGTACCCCTGCTGGAACCAGTAGCGCGCCATCACGTCGGCCAGCGCCCACGCCTCGGCGTGGCCCATGTGCAGGTCGCCGGACGGGTACGGGTACATGTCCAGCAGGTAGCGGCGCTCGGCCGCCGTCGTCCCTGGCCCGGAACGGCTCCAGGTCGTCCCAGACCTTCAGCCATTTGTCCTGGACGGCGTGGACGTCGTAGCCCGACGCGCTGTCGTCCCGGGTCGCCGTCGCACCGTGATGCGACTCGGGGTCCTCGTGCTGCTGCCTCTGCTGTTCCTCGCTGGTCATGGTCCGATGCGCTCCTCGTGAGATGTCTGCTCTCGATCCGGTCGACGCCCTCAGCACCGGATCACGGCGCTCCCGGGCATGGTGGGGACATGAAAAAGCCCCTCAGACATGAGGGGCAGCCGCGCTGACGTGTGACCGAAGTGGTCAGCGCGGCCATCTAAGGAGAAGCAGAGCCTTCGTCATGCCCACCAGGTTACCGCATTGGCCCGTCTGCTCGACCAGCACGAAGATCCGACGGTTTCGGGGTCATGGCGCGGACCCGGTCGGAACTTTCCGCGGCCGGGGGCAGGTCGCGGCGGCCGTGGGCGGCTCGCGGGCGGGCGGGGTCAGGACTTGGCGCGGCTGGAGGCGCAGAACTTCTCCACCTTCTTGGTCTGACCGGAGACGATCAGCTCATCGCCTGCGAAGACCTCGGTTTCGGGCAGCCCGTAGGTGAAGTCCTCGTGGCGCCGCTTGACGCCGACGACGGTGACGCCGTACTTGCCGCGCAGCTTCGACTCACCGAGCGTCTTGTCGTGCGCCTCCGCGGGCGCCTTGGTGCGAGCGATGGCGAAGCCGTCCTCGAACTCGATGTAGTCGATCATGCTGCCGGTCACCATGTGCGCCACCCGCTCGCCCATCGCCGTCTCTGGGTAGACGACGTGCTCGGCGCCGATCCGGTGCAGGATCTGGCCGTGTTTGCTGCTCGTCGACTTGGCCCACACCTCCTCGACCCCTAGTTGCACCAAGGTCAGGACGGTCAGGACGCTCGCCTCGAGGTCGCGGCCCATCCCCACCACGGCGCGATTGAAGTCCGGGACGCCCAGCTGACGCATCGCGTCCTCGTCGGTCGAGTCGGCCTGGACGACATGGGTGAGATCGTCGGCCCAGCGCTGCACGATCGTCGGGTCCTGGTCGATGGCGAGCACCTCGTGACCGAGCCGGATCAGCGACTGCGCGACGGCGGCGCCGAATCGACCGAGCCCGATAACGACGACCGGTTCTTGATCCCCAACACTGTTCCTAGCCAACGATCGGCCTTTCCTCCGGGAGGCGGTAGTGGCGGTGACGCAGCTGCAGCGCCAACGCCGTGGCCACCGTGATGGTGCCAACTCGGCCGACGAACATCAAGACCATGAGCACCGCTTGGGCCGAGGACGGCAAGGAGCCGGTGATGCCGGTGGTCAGCCCCACCGTGGCAAAGGCGGAGATGCTCTCGAACACGATGGCGTCGGAGGCGAAGTCGCTCAGGATGAGCAGCAGCATCGCCCCACCCACCACCACGCCCACGCCCAGCAGTGCCACCGTGAGTGCCTGCCGCACGGTCGTTCCGGAGATGGACCGGTGCGCAACCTGTACGTCGGGTTCGCTCCGTACCTCCGACCAGATGACGAAGGCGAGCAGGAAGAAGGTCGAGACCTTGATGCCTCCGGCAGTGCCTGCGCTGCCGCCTCCGATGAACATGAGCACGTCAGTGACGAGGAGGGTTTCGGGCGTGATCTGTCCGTAGTCGACGCTGTTGAAGCCCGCGGTACGGGGCATCACTCCCCCGGTGACGGCAGCGATGATCTTGTCAGCTGAAGAGAGGTCGCCGATCGTCGGGGCGTTGCTCCACTCGAGGACGAGGAAGCCACCGATGCCCGCCGCCAGCAGCACGAGAGTTCCGTAGACGGTGAGCCGCGTGTGCACGGTCCAGTGCCGAGGCCGCCACGCGCGCTGGTAGAGCTCCGCCAACACAGGGAAGCCGATGCCACCGGCGATGACGGCCAGGCACAGCGGCAGACAGATCCAGGGGTCGGCCACGAAGCCGATCAGGTTATCGCTGAACAGGGCGAATCCGGCGTTGTTGAAGGCCGAAATCGCGTGGAAGACCCCGTGCCAGATCGCCGTGCCCCACGAATCGTCGTACGCGGTGCGGAAGCGGACGGTGAGGATCACGGCAATGGATGCTTCGAAGACGGCCATCGTCATCGCAACCCGGCGCAGCACCGTTCGTACGTCACCCAGGTTGAGTGCGTGGCTCTCGCTCTGCACGATCAAGCGGGAGTTGAGACCCATCCGTCCGGCCACGATGACGCTGAGCAGCGTCGCCAGCGTCATGATGCCGAAGCCGCCGACCTGGATCAGCACCAGGATGACGCCCTGCCCGAACGGGCTCCAGTACGTCGCCGGGTCGACAGTGGTCAGACCCGTGACACAGGTCGCGGAGACTGCGGTGAAGGCTGCTGGCAGCAGCTCCGCGCGGTCGTCGCCGCTTCGTGACACGGGCAGCAGCAGCAGACAGGTGCCGAGGACGATCACGCTGAGGAACGCCAGCGGCACGATCCGTGCCGGGTGCTGCACCTTGGCTCTGACTCCCACGACGTCTCCTCGTGCCGGT
The DNA here is from genome assembly GCA_963830495.1 of uncultured Actinomycetota bacterium. Lineage (GTDB taxonomy): Bacteria > Actinomycetota > Actinomycetes > Propionibacteriales > Nocardioidaceae > CAWHMS01. Next base: position 205,721 of record CAWHMS010000003.1, read on the forward strand.
CGCCGCGATGACGATACCGCCGAGGCTCCGGGACGGTGGGGAGATGAGTGGTGTGGGGCTACTCGTTCTGGTCGGGCGACGGGTCTCTCGATGCCGCTCCGGTGGACTCGGACTCCGTCGGCTCCGGCTCGGTCGGCTCCGGCTCCGTCGGCTCCGGCTCCGTCGGCTCCGGCTCGGTCGGCTCTGGCTCGCTCGGCTCCGTCGGCTCTGGGTTCGTCGGCTCTGGTTGCGCGGGGTTGGGCCCGGTGTCACCGGTGTCTCCGTCGCCTTGCCCGGCGTCTGTCGGGGCATCGCTCGAGCCAGCTCCGTCTGCGCCATCGGCACCGCCGGTGTCGCTCGGAGTCTTCTCGGGGGTGACGTCCTGCTGGTCGTCTCCCCGCACCAGCCGCACCAGGCTGGGGTCGCCCTCGCGACCTGAGCCCGTCACCGAGACGGACGTGCCCGAGATCAGCTCGGCGCCGGTCACCAGGGCGAGACCGGTGACCAGCATGGCGACGGCGCCGACCGCAGCCGTCCGCCAGGCAAGTCCTCGTCTCGGTGTGGGGTCGCCTGAGGCGGGGTCGCCCGAAGTCGGGTCGTCCGGTGCGGCGGAGTGCGACGTCGTCGGTTCCAGCCGAGGCAGCACGGCGGTCGCCGTGCCTGGCGCGCTGCCGGTCGCCGTAGCCGTCGCTACATCCCCGGCCGGCTCGAACGTTGCGGTGGGCAGCCGCAGCGGCGGCATGGCAGCCTTGAGCCGGTGCGAGCCACGCTCGATCGACTGGGTGTAGAGCACCGACGCCACCGACGCCACGACGCTCATCACCGCAGCGCCGATGACGGTGCCGGCGACACCGAGCCATGACGAGGCGACGGCGGCCGACGCTGCTGCCAAGGCACCAGCCAGGACCTGGGGAAGGCTGAGCCTCAACTTCGGCTGTTCGGACATGGGGAGACTCCGGGGGGTGACGAGGGTGGATCGAGGACATGCGGGGTGGCGCTCTTCCACGGTAGGAAGAACGGACCGACGATCCCAAGCCAGCCCGCCTCCTGAGCAGGTGAGTCTGCCCACACGGCGCCGCACTACCGTGGGGACGTGACGACCCTCACCGACAAGATGGCCAGCGGGCCTGTGGTGATCGACGGCGGACTCGCAACCCTGCTCGAGGCGCAGGGCAACCATCTGGGCAGCGCACTCTGGTCGGCCGAGCTCTTGATCGACGACCCGGACGCCATCAGGCGCGCACACCGGTCGTTCTTCTCCGCCGGCGCCAGAGTCGCCATCTCGGCGTCGTACCAGGCGTCGTTCGAAGGTTTCTCCCGACTGGGCCTCGGGGCTGTGGAGGCCGCCTACGTCATGCGACGCAGCGTCGACCTGGCCCGAGCCGCTGCGGAGGACTTCGAGGACGGCGCCGCGCGCTGGGTGGCCGCCTCGCTCGGACCGTACGGCGCCGCGCTCGCCGACGGATCCGAGTACCGCGGCACGTACGGCCTGGACGTGTCGGCGCTGCGCCGCTGGCACCGGCCACGGCTGGAGGTGCTGGCGGAGGCCGGCGCCGATGTCCTCGCCGTCGAGACGATTCCGTGCTTGGCCGAGGCCGAGGCGCTGCTGACCGAGGTCGCAGGACTCGGCGTACCGACCTGGCTGTCCCTGACCTGCGACGACGGTCGTACCCGCGCCGGCGAGCCGGTCGAGGAGGCCTTCGCCATGGCCGCCGAGGTGCCGGAGGTCATCGCCGTCGGAGTCAACTGCACCGACGCACGCGAGGTAGCCGCCCTGGTCGAGCTTGCCACCGCGACCACCGGTCTCCCGGGCGTGGTCTACCCGAACAGCGGCGAGCAGTGGGACGCCGGTGGGCAGACGTGGACCGGCGACGCCTCCTTCTCGCCGGACCAGGTCGACACATGGGTCACGTCCGGCGCTCGGCTGATCGGCGGCTGCTGCCGCGTCGGTCCGGCCGAGATCGCGGCGATCGCTGCCCGTGTCTGACCCCGTCCCGGCTGGCTCGACGGGCCGGTGCGCGCAGCACTAGTCCGCGGTCGTCCGGCTGCGTGTCTGTCCTTCCCGGAAGAACGCCAGGATCTCGGCGGCGCCGCCGAGCGTGTCAACAGTCCGGTAGGCGCCGAAACCGGCGTTCCAGAACTCGCCGGTGTGCCGGTCCCGGTCCCACGGACCCACGTAGGCATAGGGCTGGTCGATCTCGGCGTCACCGGGCGACAGGCCGAAGTTGACTCGCTCCACCTCGACCCCGATGTCGAAGTGCTCGGGCCACAGGATCGGGCGTTCGCCGGGTGCGAGCTCACGCAGCGCCTGGTCGCCGTCGGCGAAGGCGGCCGCGATCTCGGCCGTGGCGTCCGGGTCGAGGGTGATCAGGTCGGCCGGCGTCAGGCCCGGTCCGTCGCCGTACACGTCGTCGAGTGCTCGTGGCTCCAGCCCGACGTCATCCGCGACCTCCTGATAGCTACGGCCGTCCAGGGCGGTACGTCGGTCGGCAACGACCAGCTCCAGTCCGGCGACCCGCGCGTCGGGTGGCGCCACCGTGCCGAACCCGCCCGCCCTGACAGCCAGCTCGATGCTGTCCGAGAGCCGGTACTGCGGCCCAGCGAGCAACAGCTCCGCCACCCCGTGCAGCGAACGCCGGGTCGCCGCTCTGCTGCTCTGGTCGACTGCTCCGGACTCACTCATCGGGGCCTCCTCGGACACCTTGCCTGTAACGCCGCGACGCTTGTGCGGACGGTACTGCCACGACGGTGTTGTCTCGACACCCCGAGGAGGCGTTACAGATGAGCAGCAACGGTTGGCACCGGGTGGATCCGGTCGACGTACCAGGCGAGGGACGTGTCCGCACTGCGGTCGTCGGCGGGCGAAGCGTGGCGCTGACCCGCTGCGGCGGCGCGTTGGGCGCGCTGGAGAACCGTTGCCCACACCAGGGCGGACCCGTCGGCGAGGGTTCGATCGAGAACGGCCTGCTGCGATGCCCGTGGCACGGCTACGACTATGACCCGCTCTCCGGCCAACCTCCGGAGGGTTTCAGCGACTCGGTGCTCGCCTACGAGGTCGACGACCGACCCGACGGGGTCTATGTGCAGCTACCCGAGCGGCCGACCGTTGCGAGAACCGTGGCTGACGTCATGGTCGAGACCCTGGTCGCGCACGGGATCTCTCACGTCTTCGGCATGGTCGGGCACTCGAACCTCGGCTTCGCCGAGGCGATGCGGAAGGCCGAGGAGCGAGGGGATCTGACGTACGTCGGCATCCGGCACGAGGGTGCCGCCGCCTTCGCCGCCAGCGCCTACGGCAAGCTCACCGGCCGGCCCGCCGCCTGCTTCGCCATCGCCGGTCCGGGGTCGACCAACCTGTTGACCGGGCTGTACGACGCGAAGCTCGACGGATCGCCGGTGGTGGCGATCTCCGGCCAGGTCCCCTCCGACGTGGTGGGGCGCGGCGCGTTCCAGGACGTCGACCTGCAGGCCGTCTTCCGAGACGTCTCCGTGTCGACGACGACAATCTCGGCCGGCAGCGACCATGCGGAGCTGGCTGCGCTGGCCGTCAAGCACGCGATCGACCGCCGTGGCGTGGCCCACCTGGTGCTGCCGGACGAGGTGCAGGTGCAGGCCAGCGACTCCGAGGCCGCCACCCCGCTCGGGCGGCTCTCGACTCGTCGGATCCGACCGGACCTCGACGATCTGGCCACGGCTTCCGCGCTGATCCGAGACGCCCGGCGTCCTGTCGTCATCGCCGGTCACGGAGCACGCGGCGCCGAAGGCGAGCTCACGGCACTGGCCGAGCGGCTGGGTTCGCCTGTGCTGACGACGTTCAAGGCGAAGGGAATCGTGCCCGACACGCATCCGCTGGGCGCGGGTGTGCTGGGTCGCAGCGGTACTCCGGTCGCCAGCTGGCTGATGAACGAGTCCGACCTGCTCATCGTGGTTGGCGCGTCCTTCTCCAACCACACAGGCATCGCGCCGTACAAGCCGATCGTGCAGATCGACGACGAGCCGGCTGCGATCGGCCGGTTCCATGCGATCACCGCGCCGGTGCTCGCCGACGCGGGCCTGGCGCTGACGGCGCTGCTGGAGTCTCTGGGCGAGGTCAAGGGCGACGACCAGATCGCCGACGTGGCTCGGCGTTGGGAGCTGTGGCATGCCGAGAAGGCCCGACGGGTTGCCGACGACCGCGGACGCGGGGTCTCCGCAGCCGCCGTGTTCGCGTCCCTGTCGACGTGGCTGCCGTCGGATGCGGTCGTCGCGGTCGACGTGGGCAACCATGCCTACTCGTTGGGCCGCTACCTGGAGTCCAAAGGACAGCCCGTCCTGATGTCGGGCTATCTGGGCTCGATCGGCTTCGGCTACCCGGCAGCGCTCGGCGCCTGGGCCGCCGACCCGGGTCGACCGGTCCTGGCAGTGACCGGGGACGGCGGCTTCGCCCAGTATGCGATGGAGCTCACGACGGCCGTGAAGTACGGCATCCCCATCAAGCACCTGCTGCTCGACAACCGCTCCCTCGGCAAGATCGGCAAGGAGCAGCTCGCTGCCGACTTCCCCGTCTGGCACACCTCGCTGCACAACCCGGACTGGGCGGCGTACGCCGAGCTCTGCGGCGGCACCGGGATCAGGGTGGATCGACGCGAGGACCTGGACGCTGCCATGCAACGGCTCTTCGCCGCGGACGGTCCCGCGCTGCTCTGTGTAGAACAGGATGCGGAGCTGCTGTGAGCAACCAGGCCGCGGCCCGGGCAGCCGCCGCGTCGTCATCACGGCCGCACCTTGCGGCGCCCGACTACCCTGTGCGCCGAGAGGGCGGAGCAACGACGTGGATCCCACACGTACGAGCAACCACCGGGCACGTATGGAGCCGCTGCCGGACGACGCGACCCTGGTCGCGGGCCTCCGAAGCCGTGACGAGGCCATCTTCGAGCTTGTCGTCACCGCGTGGAGCCCGACCATGACTCGGATCGCCCGGTCGCATGTCTCCACGGCAGACTCCGCTGCCGAAGTCGTCCAAGATGCCTGGCTTGCCGTGCTCACCGGGATCGACCGGTTCGAGGGCCGGTCCGCCTTGCGCACCTGGGTCTTCCGGATCGTGACCAACAAGGCCTCCAGCCGCGGGGTGCGTGAGGGACGCACGCTGCCGTGGAGCAGCCTCGACCCGGCCGACCACAGCCCGACCGTGGATCCGCACCGGTTCCGCGATGCCGACGACGCCTATCCCGGGCACTGGCGCTCGTTCCCGCAGCAGTGGCCGAGCCCTGAAGCCGAGGCCATCCGCTCCGACGTGAGCGACGTGGTGGCGACCGCGGTCGAGGATCTTCCGATGCGGCAACAGGTCGTGATCATCATGCGGGACGTGCTCGGGTGCTCCTCCGAGGAGGTATGCGATGTCCTCGGAGTGACCACCGCCAACCAGCGCGTGATCCTGCATCGCGCTCGGGCCGCCGTACGACAGCGGCTGGAGAACCTGTTCGGCGCGGCAGCGCGCTGGGAGGCGACCTCGTGAGCGAGATGACGTGTGCCGAGTTCGTCGAGCTCGTCACCGACTACCTCGAAGGTGCGCTCGACCGGGAGACCGAGGGGCGATTCGTGCTACACGCGACCGAGTGTGACGGTTGCGAGCGCTACCTGGATCAGATCCGCGCGACGATCGGTGAGCTCGGGCGGCTGACTCCGGCCACGCTCAGCCCGGAGGCAAGGGGCGCTCTGCTCACGGCGTTCCGCGGCTGGTCCGAGCGGCCCGAGCAAGGAGCCGACGATGCCTGAGGTGGGTTTCGACAACCTCTTGATCGTGCTGGCCATCGCGCTGTTGGCTCCGCTCACCCTGGGGCTGGCGCCACGTCTCCGGGTCCCTGCCGTGGTGCTGGAGATCGTTACCGGGGTCGCCGTCGGTCCGTCAGGGCTCGGCTGGGTCGAGGTCGATCTGGTCGTCGAGGTTGTGGCTCTGCTCGGTCTGGCCTTCCTGCTCTTCCTGGCAGGGCTGGAGATCGACGTGCACCGGCTGCGCGGGAGGATGCTGTCGTTGTCCCTGCTGGGCTACGCGCTCACGCTCGTCATCGGGTTGGGCGCGGGCTGGATCTCCGACGGGCTCGGCTGGGTGGACAGTCCGCTGCTGCTGGCGGTGTGCCTCTCCGCGACGTCGCTCGGCCTGGTGGTCGCCGTACTCAAGGATGCGGGCCAGGTCGACGGCACCGTCGGCCAGATCACGATCGCGGCGTCATCGGTCGCCGACTTCGCCGCCGTGCTGGCGCTGTCGTTGTTGTTCTCGTCCGAGGGCGGCGGCGCGGGCTCGCGGCTGATCCTGGTCGGACTCTTTGCGGGAGTGATCGTGGCTGCTGCCGCCTCCGTGTCCCTGTCGGCCCGGTCCATGACCCTCGGCTCGGTCTTCACCCGGCTGCAGGACACGACGGCGGAGATCAGGGTCCGTGCCGCCATGGTGCTGCTCGTGGCGATGGTCGTGCTGGCGGAGAAGTTCGGGCTCGAGGCGATTCTGGGCGCCTTCATGGCCGGTGCGCTGGTCGGGCTGCTCGACCGTGACACCGCGACGCACCCGAACTTCCGGGTCAAGCTCGAGGCCATCGGCTACGGCTTCTTGATCCCGGTCTTCTTCGTCACCAGTGGCGTGCGGCTGGACATCTCGGGTCTCCTCGACGCGCCCGAGGCGCTGGCGCGGGTGCCGTTCTTCCTGGTCGCCCTGCTGGCAGCTCGCGGGCTTCCCGCACTGCTGTACCGGGCCGAGCTCGGTGTCCGCTCGAGTACGGCGGTGGCGCTGCTGCAGGCGACGTCACTGCCGTTCATCGTGACCGCAACCCAGATCGGCATCGAGACCGGGCTGATGACCGCGGTGACGGGTGCGGCCCTGGTCTGCGCTGGCCTGGCCTCCGTGCTGATCTTCCCCGCCGTCGCCGTGTCGCTGCTCGACCGGCCCGACTCCGAACCGACCCCGGTCAACCACTGGTCCCCGGGCCGTCCAGAAAGCCGTGCGTGACCATGGTGGCCTCGAACACCCGGGCCAGCTCGACGTACCCCGCGTCGTTCGGATGGAAGAGATCGGACGCGAGCCGGCCCCGCCAGCTGCGTGGACCGAACCGGCGCATGTCGGCGACCACGACGTCGCCTCGGGCTGCTCGGTCGCGGAGCAGTACGTCGACCTGACGCGCCTCCCGACGGGGATTGGGCAGGTTGGCGACGACCGCCTCGCGCGGCAGCCGGTCGATCAGGGCCGCGCGGCGCGACGCGAGGCCGGCCCGGTGGCGCCGCAGCACCAGGTCGTTGGAGCCGACAAGCACCGTCACCAGGGCGGGTGACCGGCCGGCGCGGGCCAACTCGTCGAGCGCCGGGCACTGGCGGTCGAGCACGTCCTGAACACGTGCCCCCGTGACCGCCAGGTTGACCACCCCGTGCCGCCAGCCGGCGTCCGCCAACGTGCGATTGAGCTGACCGACCCAGCCGCGATCGTAAGCACTGGCCCCGCTCCCCAGCGTCATGGAGTCCGCGATTGCGACCCATAGCGCGTGCCCGGCGTCGAGCGCTGCACGGTTGGCCCCCCCATGCGTCGGCGTACGGCGCCACCTGCGCCTGCACGTCGCGGATCCCGGGCACAAGCCGGCCGGCGACCGTCAGGAACAGACCGGGTGGTCGGTCGCTCAGGTTCGAGTTCTCGAAGGCCGTCGCCCTCCCATCCTGCCAACCGGTCGCTGCAGGGCTTGTCCCGAGATGGCCGATCAGGCTGTGGGGGTCCACGCCCGGCCGAACCAACGGCGGACCCGGTCGGCGCCGAAGCCCACCTTGTCAGCCACCAGTCCCGCCGAGGGACCTTGGAGCAGGCCGGCGGGACGCTGTCCACTGACGAAGGTGACGTCGACCTTGGCGACCATGTCGCGCCCGAACTCCAGATAACAGATGCCGCGACCGTCGTACGTCGAGTCACTGGTGACCCCGCGCACCCGGGCGGAGATCTGCGCCGCGACCACGCTGGCCTGACCTTCGGCGAACACCCCGGCCTTGGGCGTGCCGACGCTGGTCACGTCGCCGACGGCGTACACGTCGGCGAACTTCGTCTGCAAGGTGAGCGGGTCCACCGGGATCCACCCGTCCTCGGTCAGGCCGGACTCGACGACGACAGCTGGCGCTACGTGCTTGGGGATGCCGAGGAAGAGGTCATAGGGGAGCTCGTCGCCGTTGCCCAGCTGGGCGACCTTGCGGTCCGGGTCCAGGCGACGTACAAGCGCACCGGGGAACCAGTCGATCTCGCGCTCGGCGAACGCGGCGAGGATGGCTTCCGAGGCCTGCGGCGACGGAGGGATGGGCATTGGCAGCGGCATCATCAGCGAGATGCGGGAGGAGTCGAGCAGCCCCTTGCTCCCCAGGAAGTCGTGCGTCAGGAGGGCGGTCTCGCTCGGCGCTGGAGGGCACTTGAACGGGCTTGAGGTCACGCCGACAATGACCCGTCCGCCGGTGAAGTCCGCCAGCACCTCGCCTGCAGCGTAGGCTCCTTCGACGGTGTAGAACTCGTGCCCGCCTTCGACCAGGCCGGGCGTCGCAGCAGGATCGAGGTCTGCACCCAGCGCCACCACCACCACGTCGGCGTCGATCGTCTCGGCGTCGGTCGTCACCCTCTTCGCCACCGGGTCGATGGCGCGAATCGTCGCCTGGACGAAGCGAACGCCCGGTTTGGTCACGTCGGCGTACCGGTGGAAGACGTGCTCGAGCGTCGCCCGGCCGAACATGACATCGAGCTTCGAGAAGCCGAAAACGAATCCCTCGGCCTGGTCGACCAGCACGATGTCCGCGCTGTTGCCGACTTGATCCGACAACGCCGCCGCGAGCTCCAACCCGCCGAAACCGGCCCCGAGGATGACCACCCGCATGCCGCGCACCCTATCGTCGCTGAGTTGGACCGCGGGCGTTGTTCGCGAGTTGACCGACTTGGGCGCGGATAGCATGACCTTCATGATCACTGCGGTGCATACGCTGGTGTACGCCGAGGACCCAGACGTGGCCCGTGACTTCTTCCGCGACATCCTGCAGTTCCCCGCGGTCGACACCGGTGGCGGTTGGCTGATCTTCAAGACCGGGCCGAGCGAGCTGGGCGTGCACCCGAGCTCATGGGAGCACGAGGGAACGCGCGGCTCGACCGACCAACACTTCGACGTCTCGCTCATGTGTGACGACCTCGACCAGACCGTCGCGGAGCTGGCTGCGAGGGGCGTGGAGTTCGCCGGCCCGGTCCAGGACGAGGGATGGGGCACCACGATCCGGCTGAAGATCCCCGGGGCGGGCGAGGTGACGCTCTACCAGCCGAGCTACGACCCTCCCGCGACCACTCTCTGACGAGTCCGGCCGGCTGACGCAGCAGCCCTCGAGCGGCACCTTGGGGAACCGGTCGGCGGCTCCTGGCGTCTCATCCCCGTCGTCGAGAGGGGACGTCGTGCGAAGGATCCGGGCCGCTTCGGCTCTGTTTGGCCTGATGAGTGCCCTCGCGGCCTGTGCAGGTGATGCGGTCTCTGACGCCGGCGCTGGTGAGGCGGTGACGACGCAGTACGACGATGTCGCAGGCGTGAAGGTGGTCGAGCCCCGCAACGCCACGCTGCATCTCTGGGTGAGCAACCAGTCGTTCACCGACGACCCCGTCGTCGTGACGGTCAGCATCGACGGAGTCCAGCTCATCGACCAACCATTCGACGTCGAGGGTCAGCACAACTGGGTGCTGTTCCCGATCGAGGTGGCTCCGGGTCGCCATCTCGTCACCGTCGAGTCGGGCACGGGCGCTCAGCTCGAGCGACAGTTCACCTTGCCCGATGACGGTCGGCGGTACGCCGTGATCGACTACTGGAACTACCCCCGGGATGGGGGCAAGCACTTTACCTGGCGGATCCAGCTCACCCCGGTCGCCTTCATGTGAGGGTTCGGGGGCCTGGGAGCGTGCCCCACCGGCCGGGCCGGGCGCGCGGCCCGAGGCTGCCGCTGCGCGACCGGCCGAGTGGCAGCAGATGGTCGACATCACGCCGCTGAATCGGCCGTATCCTGCCGCTCGGCTTTCGCTGTTGCTCCGGTGCCCTCGAACGGGCTGATCGCCAAGCCGCCATCGATCGGGCGGGAAGTTCTGGCGCGTCCCCGGTCAACGCTCTACCGCGACATGAGATGAGTGGAGCTAAGGGGATTCGAACCCCTGACCTCCTCCATGCCATGGAGGCGCGCTACCAACTGCGCCATAGCCCCAGGTAGACCGCCGCCGGTTGCCCCGGCAGCCCGAGAAGTGTAGCCAACGCGGATCGGCATGACGAAATCGACTTCGCGGTCCGCGCTCGGGACACGGTTGCAGCGACACGGCATGCAGGGCGACAGTGGCGTCCCGAACAAGGCGGGCTGGACTCAGGCGTGCGGCTCGTCGACCAGCGGCAGCGGCTCCGGCAGGTGCTCGGCGTTGTAGTCCACGATCTGCCACCCCCGTCCACGACGTTGCTCCAGCACCGTCCACGCGCAGTTGGCGAGGCCCCCGAACATCTCGCGAAGCCGCAGCGGCGCGTCGAACCACGCCAGCAGGCCCGAGCGCAGCGCCGCCCCGTGGCCGACGAGCACACCCGTCTCGCCGGGCGAGACCGCCACCGCCGCGTCGTCAAGCACAGACACCATGCGCTCGCACACCTCGGAGGTCACCTCGGCGCCGGGAATGCGCACATCCTCACCGGCCATGTACGCCGCATGGAGCTCCGGGGATGCCTCGCGAAACTCGTCGAAGGTCATCCCCTGACGGGCTCCGACGTCGTACTCGCGCAACCGTTTGTCCAGGACCAGCTCGCCCCCGGTCAGGGCGACCAGCCGATCGGCCGTCTGGCGTGCTCGCAGCAGATCGCTGGACCAGACGAACTGTGGTCGATAGGCGGCGAGCTTGGCTGCCGCGCGCTCGGCCTGCGCAACGCCGACCGGATCAAGCGGTACCTCGGCGTGACCTTGGGCTCTGCCGACCCGGTTCCACTCGGTCCGGCCGTGCCGCCACAGCACCAGCCGGGTGCGCTCGGTGTCGTGGGCGCCGATGCCGACGATCATGCCTCGGTGCCGTGCTGCCCGGACTCCCGTCCAGGGGGGCCTGCGGTGACGGACTCGGGCAGCGGGATCACGGGGCAGTCTCGCCAGAGCCGCTCCAGCGAGTAGTAGACCCGCTCCTCGTCGTGCTGGACGTGGATGACGATGTCGCCATAGTCGAGCAGCACCCATCGCCCGTCCCGCTCCCCCTCGCGCCGGACCGGTTTTGCGTCGCGCTCGCGCAGCTTCTCCTCGATCTCGTCGACGATGGCGCGCACCTGTCGGTCGTTGGAGGCCGAGCAGAGCACGAATGCGTCGGTGATGGCTAGCTGGTCGGAGACGTCGATGGCCACGATGTCCTTCGCCAGCTTGTCGGCTGCCGCCTGGGCGGCCGTGGTGACGAGCTCGACGGCTCGTTCGGTTGCGGTCACTGAGTCTCGCCTTCTCCTGGTTCGTGGTCATGGGGGGATGCATGCTGGTACAGACTCCGCTTGGCGATGTATTGCACGACGCCGTCGGGCACGAGATACCAGACCGGCTCGCCCTTCGCGGCGCGCTCCCGACACTCTGTCGAGGAGATCGCCAACGCCGGGATCTCGAGGATCGTGACCCGATCCGCCGGCAGCCCGCTCAGCGTGGCGGCGTCGATGGTGGTCCCGGGTCGCGTGCAGCCGACGAAGTGAGCCAACGCGAAGACCTGCTCGGCGTCGTGCCAGGTCAGGATCTGTGCCAGCGCGTCGGCGCCGGTGATGAAGTAGAGCTCGGCGCCGGGCTTGGCCGCATGCAGGTCTCGGAGCGTGTCGATCGTGTACGTCGGCCCGGCACGATCGATGTCGACTCGGGAAACGGCGAAGTGGGGGTTCGAGGCGGTGGCGATGACCGTCATGAGGTAGCGGTCCTCCGCCGCGGAGACCGCGCGGACCGCCTTCTGCCAGGGCTGACCGGTCGGGACGAACACGACCTCGTCGAGGTCGAACCAGGCCTGCACCTCCGACGCAGCCACCAGGTGACCGTGGTGGATCGGATCGAACGTGCCGCCCATGATCCCGATCCGCCGGGTCTGCCGGCTCATCCTGGTTGGCTCATCAAGGGTGCGGACGACCCTTGCCGAAGATGAGGACCCCCACCATCAGGAGAAGCAACAGCACGAACGTGGCGACGCCGAAGACCACCGGGTCCGCGGGCAGCTCGCGCAGGTGCTCCTCCTGCGCCCAGGAGAGGGTCGAAGCCATGGGACCAGGCTAGCGTGTGCCCCTCCGTCCGCGCGTCCGAAACCCAGCGAACCCGGCCGGCGGCCTGCGCGGCGGCCAGGTCCGGCGGCCGGGTCCGGCGGCCCAGCGTGGCTGGACCAGCAGCGATGGCCGGTACGTTCGCAGTGTGGGCGGACGGGTGTGCGCGGGGGTGGTCGTCTCAGTCGTGCTCACGGTGACGGCCTGCACAGGCGGCGGCGAGCCGGAGGACAGCACCGCCGCTCCGGACGCGGCCAACACCTCAACTCAGCCCTCGCCCTCCCCGTCAACCCCGGAGGCCACCACCGCCGACGCCCAGCCGAAGTACGTCGAGCCGCTAGTCCTAGCCTTCGCGATGCAACGGCTGCCGCTCCACCTCACCGAGCGACAGGCTCGAGAGATCATGGAGGGTGGCGTCTCAAGGTGGGGCGAGCTGGACCGGGCCGGTGGCGCCATCGTGGTACGACGCGGACCGGCCGCGGTCGACGCGGCGGCGTCCCGGCCGGACGTGCTGGCCGTCGTACCCGCCTCCCGCATGACCCCCACCGTGCAGGCGGCGAAGGTCGGCGGGGTCGACCCGCTGGCCCAGCCGCGGCGCTATCCGATCAGCGTGGCGTCCGCGCAGGGGCTGCCATCCGTCACGACGGTCACCGTCGCGGGCGACATCATGCTCGGGCGGCGGGTGGCCACCGAGGCGCCAGGCGGCTCCGCGACCACCCTCCGGCCACTGTCGAGGCGGCTCGCAGCCGCGGATCTCACTATCGGCAACCTCGAGAGCACGCTCTCGGACGACGGCTTCCCCTCCCAGGGGGACGACTCCTTCGCAGCCGATCCGAGCGTGCTGTCGGCCCTCGACGACGCCGGCTTCGACCTGCTGTCGCTGGCCAACAACCACACCGGTGACTACGGCGAGCAGGCGCTCCGGCAGACGCTACATGCCATCGACGCCTCACCGATCCGGAGTGTCGGCGCCGGGCGCAACGCCAACGAGGCATGGCGGCCGGTGGTCCTGACCGCAGACGGGGTCAGCGTCGGCTTCGTCGCGTTCAACGCGATCGGTGAGACCCCGCGAGCCACTCGCAGCCGGCCGGGCGCGGCGGAGATTCGGATGCAGCCGCGCACCGGGCCGCTCGACCGGTCGGACCTGACGCGGACGTCCGGCATCGTGCAGGCACTGAGCGCGCGCACCGACATCACGATCGTGCTGCCGCACTGGGGAGACCAGTACACCAACCAACCTGTGGCCGACCAGCGGATCGTAGGAGCGGCGCTGGTCGAGGCGGGGGCCGACCTGGTCGTGGGCGGCCATCCGCACTGGGTGCAGGGAGTCCAGCTGCACCGTGGCCGGGTGATCGCACACTCGCTGGGCAACTTCGTGTTCGACATGGACTTCTCGAGGCAGACGCAGGAGGGCGCGCTGCTGGAGCTCGTCTTCTGGGGTGACCGACTCCGCGGCATGCGGCTGGCCCCCTACGTCATCGGCGGCGACTTCGCACCGCGGCTGGTGCACGGCGCTCGGGCGCGCTCGATCCTCGACCTCGTATGGGAAGCGAGCGATCCGCCACTGCGGGACTAACGGCGCGTCTCAGGAGAGCCACGCCCAGGCGACCTGCCCGACCCGCCGTAGCTGAGCCGGGCTGACGACACGTGGGCGATCGGCCTCGCTGTGGTACTCGGCGTACGGCGTGCTGCCGATCCGGGCGGCAGGGAAACCGGCCTGGTCGAACGACCAGTGATCGCTGGACTGGTTGAGACACGGCGCTGCGGCGATGCTGAGTGTGTCCGCGGTCCGGATCAGGGCGGCGCGCACCGTCGGGGGTTCGAGCCCTCCGCTGCACACCGGCACGACGCGGCCGACGCCGACCCGGTCGAGGGAGAGCATCGCCTCGAGGGATCGACGCCACTGAGGCACCAACCGCTGCACCATGACCTGCGACCCGAAGTGGTGCAGGTCATCGCCGTCGCCTCGAGGCTCCTCCGCACCGAAGGCGACGAAGACGACCGGAGTCCGCAGCGGGTCGAGCGCGCCCAGGCGAGCGAGCTCGAGCATGACGGCGACGCCGGAGGCGTTGTCCTCTGCTCCCGGGGCATGCGGGACCGTGTCGAGGTGCGCGCCCACGATGCGGAACGGTCTCGAGCCGTCGAATCCGACCGGCGTCGCCACGACGTTCCAGGTGCGGCCCGCGGGTACGTCGACGCCCCACGAGTTGCCGGCCGGCACTTGGAAGGACTGACGCCGTACGTCGTAGCCGCTGCCGCGCAGCGAGCGCTCGACGTACCGGGCGGCAGCAGCGTAGGCGGCGCTGGTGGCCTCCCGCGGACCGTAGCGGTGGGCCAGCACGGTGACGGTGCGCAGTGCCCGAGCCTGGTCGAACCGGACGGAGCGCTCCGGCTGGGGATCGGGAGATGAGGGTGAGGTGTCCGACGGTGACCCGGCGTTATCGGGCGAGGAGGCAGGCTGTGACCCGGGTCCCGACCCGTTGCTGTCGGTGCGACGGGTCGGCTCAGGGGCTGGTGACACCTCGCGAGGCGTGCTGGCGCCGTCCGCGGTGCCACTGTCCGACGTACATGCGACCAACGCCGGCGAACAGCACAGCGCGAAGGCCACGACCAGAGTCACGCCTCGCGCGGTCATCCGGGCTCCCCGGTCACGAGCGAAGGTGGCCGTCTCCGGTGACGACATACTTGGTCGACGTCATCTCGCGCAGCCCCATCGGCCCACGGGCGTGCAGCTTCTGGGTCGAGATGCCGATCTCGGCACCGAAGTCGAACTCAGCGCCGTCGGTGAAGCGGGTCGAGGCATTGACGAGGACGGCAGCGGCATCGACCCGAGCGGTGAAGGCGCGAGCCGCCTCCTGGGAACGGGTGACGATGGCCTCGCTGTGGCCGGTGCCGAAGCGACGGATGTGGTCGACGGCGTCGTCGAGCGAGTCGACCACGCAGGCGGAGATCTCCAGTGCGTGGTACTCCCTCGCGTAGTCCTCGGCTGTCGCAGCGGGCACATCGCGACTCACGGCGCGCACGGTGTCGTCGCCATGCACGGTGACACCCTCGGCGACCAGGGCCTTGACCACGCGGGGCAGGAAGTCCGCGGCCACTGAGGCGTGCACCAGCAGCGACTCTGCGGCGTTGCAGACAGTGGGCCGCTGCGTCTTGGCGTTGAGCACGATGCGTTCGGCCATGTCGAGGTCGGCGTCGGCGTCGACGTAGACATGGCAGTTGCCCACCCCGGTCTCGATCACCGGCACGGTCGACCCGGTGACGACTCGGTGGATCAGCTCGGCTCCGCCGCGCGGGATGAGCAGGTCCACCAGACCGCGCGCGTTCATCAGGTGGTCGACCGACTCCCGCTCCGCCCCGAGCAGCTGGACGGCGTCGGCGGGCAGGCCGGCACCCTCGAGCGCATTGCGCAGCGCCGTGACCACGGCCCGGTTCGACCGCAACGCCGACGACGAGCCGCGGAGCAGCACTGCGCTGCCCGCCTTGAGGCAGATCCCGGCCGCGTCGGCGGTGACGTTGGGCCTGGCTTCATAGATGATGCCGATGACCCCGAACGGCACTCGCACCTGACGCATCTCCAGGCCGTTGGCGAGAGTCGAACCGCGGACGACCTCCCCTACCGGGTCGTCGAGGGCGGCGAGCTGGCGCAGCCCCTGAGCCATCCCAGCGACCCGGTCTTGGGTAAGGCGGAGCCGGTCGATCAGCGCGAGCGACGTACCGGCCGCCTCCTGCTCGGAGACATCGGATTGGTTGGCGGCCAGGATGTCGTCGGCCGCGCCCTCGAGCGCGTCGGCCATGGCGTGCAGGGCAGCATCCTTGGCGGCACGTGACGCCAGCGCGAGCGGGTACGACGCCTCCCGGGCCCGCTCGGCGTACGCATGGACCTCCTGCTCGCTCATGGCTCCAGCCTACGGGGCGGAGGCGTCAGAACCGGAGCGGCTGCACCTCGGCCCCGACCAGGGGGGCCACCTTGTGCCGGGCCTGGAACGTCTCCCGCTCGACCACTTCCAGGCCGACGACCGTCCACGCCGGCAGTTGGGCGGATCCACGGTGCTCACTCCAGAGTCGCAGTGCCAGCGACGCGGCATCGACCATCTCGGCGCCCTCCTCCCAGTAGCTCACCTCCGCGCGGTCCTCGTCGTACCGCAGTGAGTGGATGAAGGGACGCTCGGAACTCAGCCGCATCAAGGCTTCGTGCACCTCGAGCAGCTGCCGTGGTGGGCCGGCAACCGTCACGACCACGTGCCACAGCCGCGGAAGCTCCTCCACAGCCGCACACCTCGATTCACCGCTGAAACGGACCACCAAACTATGGCCCATCCGGGCTGGGTTGCGCGGTGTTTGCCGAGAATTCACCCTCTGCAGGAGAGACTCGAGCTAGAGCAGCACCAGGTCGTCGCGGTGGACCAGCTCCCGTTCGTAGCCGTCACCCAGCTCCGCGGCAAGCGCGTGTGTGGTGCGGCCGAGAAGCCGCGGGACCTCGGCAGCGTCGTAGTTGACCAATCCCCGAGCCACGGCGTTGCCCCGCTCGTCGACCAGGTCGACCGGATCGCCCGCGTCGAACGAGCCGTGCACGGCGATGACCCCTGCCGGCAGCAGCGAGGTCCCGCGGGTGGTGACAGCGGCCACGGCGCCGGCGTCGAGCACGAGGGACCCCTTCGGCTTGGTCGCGTGCGCCAACCACAGCAGCCTGGTGGCCCGGCGCTTGCCGGTGGGCGCGAACCAGGTGCCCGCCTCGGCACCGGCGAGGACGGCGGAGACGTGGTCGGCATGCGCGACCACGGCCGGGATGCCGGCCGCGGTGGCGATGGCGGCGGCTTCGAGCTTGGTCCCCATCCCACCGGTCCCCAGCGATCCGCCGGACGCAGCCTCGACCTCGCTGAGGTCATCAGGCGTCCGCACGACGCCGATCCGGCGCGCCTCGGGGTGCGAGGGGCTGCGGTCGTAGACCCCGTCGACGTCCGACAGCAACAACAGCGCGTCGGCATGCACCAGATGCGCGACCAGCGCCGCCAGCCGGTCGTTGTCCCCGAAGCGGATCTCCGTTGTCGCCACGGTGTCGTTCTCGTTGACCACCGGCAGCACACCGAGCTCGAGCAGCATCGCGAAGGTGCGGTAGGCGTTGCGGTAGTGAGAGCGCCGGGTGACGTCGTCATCCGTGAGCAGGATCTGGCCCACCCGGATCCCGTGCGCTGCGAACGCGTCGGTGTAGCGATGGACGAGCAGGCCCTGCCCGACGCTGGCGGCTGCCTGCTGCCGAGCCAGGTCGCGGGGTCTGCGCCGCAGGCCGAGCGGCGACAGTCCGGCCGCGATCGCCCCCGACGAGACCAGGACGATCTCGAGGCCACGAGCCCGAGCAGCGGCCAGTGCATCGACGAGGCGGCGGACGCGCCTCTCGTCAAGGCCGCCCGCCGCCGCCGTCAGCGATGAGGAGCCCACCTTGACCACGACGCGGTTCGCTGCCCTCAGCACTTCGGCGCCGTACGGTGCTCCGACGTCGTACCGCTCCTCACTCATGGCGTCACCCCTCGCGCGCGCCGCGGCAGGATCCGACGGTCCTGGGGTCATGGCCCGGACTGAGTCGGATCCTTCGGCCTCTGCTGGCCACGCCGCTCATCGCTGATCAAGGCGCGGATCCTGGCCGCGGCGCCCGAAGAGCGTCTCGGCGCCCGCCTGCACCTGCGGGTCGAACTCGAAGACGACCGCGTTGTCGTCGGCACCGATCACCACATCGTCACCGACCTGCGCACCCAGCTCGGTGAGGCGCTCCTCGACTCCGAGCCGGTTCAGCCGGTCGGCCAGATAGCCGACGGCCTCGTCGTTGCTGAAGTCGGTCTGGCGCACCCAGCGCTGCGGCTTCTCACCACGGACGTGCCAACGGCCATCGACCTGACGGATGGTGAACTCGTCGTCAGCGACGCCCGGGGGACGCAGCACGATGCGGGTCGGCGTCACGTCGACGACCGCCTCTCGGGAGGCCGCCACCAGCTCTCCCATGGCGAACATCAGCTCGCGGAGCCCCTCGTGCGATGCCGCCGACACCAGCAACACGCGGTAGCCGCGCCTCTCGAGGTCGGGGCGCACCATCTCGGCGAGCTCCCGCGCGTCGGGCACGTCGATCTTGTTCAGCGCCACGATCCGGGGCCGATCGTCCAATCCGCCGTACGCCGTCAACTCGTCCTCGAGCACGGTCAGGTCGGTCAGCGGGTCGCGGCCCGGCTCGAGCGTCGCGCAGTCGATCACGTGGACCAGTGCGGCACATCGCTCGATGTGGCGCAGGAAGTCATGGCCCAGACCCCTGCCCTCGCTGGCGCCCTCGATGAGTCCGGGTACGTCGGCCACCGTGTACGACGTGTCGCCCGCCGTCACCACACCGAGGTTGGGCACCAGTGTCGTGAACGGATAGTCCGCGATCTTGGGACGTGCCCGCGAGATCGCCGCGACCAGGCTGGACTTGCCGGCACTCGGGTAGCCGACCAGTCCGACGTCAGCGACGACCTTGAGCTCGAGCACGATGGTGCGCTCGTCGCCCGCCTCGCCGAGCAGGGCGAAGCCGGGCGCCTTGCGCGCCTTCGTGGCGAGCGCCGCGTTGCCCAGTCCGCCGCGCCCACCTGCCGCGACGACGAGCTCGGAGCCGGCACCGACCAGGTCGGCCAACACCTGACCGCCGGTCGACGCGACGATGGTGCCGTCCGGGACGGGCAGGACGACTGACTCGCCGTTGCCTCCGTTGCGGTGGTCGCCCTGACCTTGCTTGCCGTTGCCCGCTCGGCGATGCGACTCGTGGTGGTAGTCGATCAGCGTTGTCACGTCCGGGTCGACACGCAGGATCACGTCGCCGCCGTGCCCACCGTTGCCACCGTCCGGGCCACCGAGGGGCTTGAACTTCTCCCGGTGGACCGATGCGACTCCGTTGCCACCGCGACCTCCCGCGACGTGCAGAACGACTCGGTCGACGAACGTCGGGACTGCCATCGAGTCGCCCTCCTCTCAGTGGGATTCGCATATGCGGGAAGCGGGCGCGCTTTCGCGCCTCGGGACGGGGCATCTTCCCGCAATTCCGGGTGAAGGTGCGAGGAGGGGCGTCCCGCAGTTTGCGGAGCGCCCCTCGTGCGATGCTGCGTGGGTACGTCGAGCGGTCAGACGTCGTACGCCGTCGGACAGGTCGGCCGGCGGACCCGGTGTTACGGGGTCGAAGCCGGGACGACGTTGACGACGCGGCGGCCGCGGCGGGTGCCGAACTCGACATTGCCCTCGACCAGCGCGAAGAGAGTGTCGTCGCCGCCACGCCCGACACCTGTGCCGGGGTGGAAGTGCGTGCCCCGCTGGCGGACGATGATCTCGCCGGCGTTGACCAGCTGTCCGCCGTAACGCTTCACACCGAGGCGCTTGGAGTTGCTGTCGCGGCCGTTCTTGGTGGAGGCCGCGCCCTTCTTGTGTGCCATCGTGAGTCCCTCGCCTACTTCTCGTGTGCCCGCTACTTGGTGTTGATGGCGGTGACCTTGACCTGGGTGTACTTCTGGCGGTGCCCCTGGCGCTTGCGGTAACCGGTCTTGTTCTTGTACTTCAAGATGGTGATCTTCGGGCCCTTGGTAGCGCCCACGACTTCTGCCTGGACACTGACCTTCGCCAGGGCGGCGGAGTCCGACGTGACGCTGTCACCGTCGACGACGAGCACGGCCGGCAGCGACAGCGTCTCGCCCGGCTCAGTCGCCACCTTGTCGATCTGGATGACGTCACCGACCGCGACCTTCTGCTGCTTGCCGCCACTGCGCACGATCGCGTACACCGCTGACTCACTCTCTTCGGTAGGGATCAAGCTCGGGGGTGGAGTCTTCCCGGAGGGCGACTCGCACCGAGCGCCGTCGGGGCCGGCGGCGCAGACTGCGTGCCGACAGGAGGCACACCGAGGAAGAAGTTTACGGACCGAACCGCGTTGTGGTCAAAACGCCGCGTGCTCCGCGACTCACGAGCCGCGGCTGCGATCCCGTTCGGGTTCGGGACACGGCAGCATCGAGATGCGAGTTGACACGACAGTGGCGTCCCGTACGAAGTGCGCCGCGGTGCGGTGCCGGGCTGGGTACCGGGTCGCCGGGGCTGGCGGCTCGCCCCCGAGCCTGCCGAAACCCCGACAACCCGGCTTGACAGGACCTTCGACCCCATGAAGGTCCAGCAACCCCCGTCATGCCTGTCGGCCGACGAGGAAACCGCGGGTCTTCTGGTGAAACGCTACCCGCTGCTACGCCATCTGGTGACATTGTGCCGCCTTCGACGAGTCGGCCACCGCACGGATCAGGCGTTGGCGCCAGCGCGCTCGCGCCCATCAGGCGTCGACTCAGCCGTGGCTTGCCCCGAGCTGGAGGGGGCGCCCGCGGTGTCCGAGGAGGCGTCCTTGCCGTCCGACCCTTGGGACGCGTCCTTGCCGTTCTTGCTGCCCGAGCCCGCGGAGCCGTCCTTGCCGTCCTTGCCGTCCGAGCTGTCGTCGCCACTCCCCGACTTGCCACCGCGGCGCCGGCCGCTGGACCGCCGTGAGGTCGAGCCGCGCTTGGACCCGGTGTCGTCGGTCTGCTTGGCGTCCACCGGTTCGCTCTCGATGACGACGCCCCGGCCCTGGCAGGCGTCACAGCTGTGGCTGAACGCCTCGAGCAGGCCTGTGCTGATCCGCTTCCGGGTCATCTGGACCAGCCCGAGCGAAGTCACCTCGGCGACCTGGTGTCGGGTGCGGTCACGGCCGAGGCACTCGACCAGCCTCGTGAGCACCAGATCGCGATTGCTCTCCAGCACCATGTCGATGAAGTCCACGACGATGATCCCGCCGATGTCACGCAGCCGCAGCTGCCGGACGATCTCCTCGGCCGCCTCGAGGTTGTTCTTGGTGACGGTCTCCTCGAGGTTGCCGCCGGCCCCGGTGAACTTGCCCGTGTTGACGTCGATCACCGTCATCGCCTCGGTGCGGTCGATGACCAGCGATCCGCCCGAGGGGAGCCAGACCTTGCGGTCGAGCGCCTTGGAGATCTGCTCGTCGATACGTCGCTCGGCGAAGAGGTCGCCGTCGCCGTCGTACCGCTCCAGCCGGTCGGCGAGGTCCGGCGCCACGTGCTGGACGTAGCCGTCGACGACGTCCCAGGCGTCGTCCCCGGCGATCACCAGCCTGGAGAAGTCCTCGGTGAAGAGGTCGCGCACCACCTTGAGCGTGGTGTCAGGCTCGGCGTACAGCGCACTCGGCGCCTGGCCGGCCTTGACCTTCTTCTCGATGTCCGCCCAGCGCGCCGTAAGGCCGTTGACGTCGCGCGTCAGCGCCTCCTCGCTGGCGCCTTCGGCCGCGGTACGGATGATGACCCCGGCATCGTCGGGAAGGATGTCTTTCAGCAGGTTCTTGAGTCGGGTGCGTTCGGTGTCGGGCAGCTTCCGGCTGATGCCGCTGGTGCCTCCGCCTGGCACGTAGACGAGATAGCGTCCCGGCAGGCTGATCTGTGCGGTCAGCCGAGCGCCCTTGTGACCGACCGGGTCCTTCGTCACCTGGACCAGGACGGCTTGCCCTGGCTTGAGAGCGTTCTCGATCCGTCGCGGCGCGTTCTTGTCGGGCACCAGCGCCCAGTTGACCTCGCCGGCGTACAGGACGGCGTTCCGGCCCCGACCGATGTCGATGAAGGCCGCCTCCATGCTCGGGAGCACGTTCTGCACCCGGCCGAGGTAGACGTTGCCGATGATCGAGCCCTGGGACTCCAGCGCGACGTAGTGCTCGACGAGGACGTCGTCCTCGAGTACGGCGATCTGCGTCTTCTCACCGTGCTGGCGGATCGCCATGACGCGGTCGACGGACTCTCGACGAGCGAGGAACTCCGACTCACTCAGGATCGGTGCACGTCGACGGCCGGCGTCCCTGCCCTCGCGCCGGCGCTGCTTCTTTGCCTCGATCCGGGTCGAGCCCTGGACTCCGGTGATGGAGTCCTTGTCGGACTTCTTCGACTCCCGGCCCTTGGCAGTGGTCTCCTTGGCCTCGGACCCTCCAGCGGAGTCATCACTCCGGCTACTGCTGCGACGTCGGCGCCGCCGAGAGGAGCCGGTGGACTCGTCGCCGGAGCTGCTTTGGTCACCCGACTTCGCAGTCCGCTCCTCGGTCGAGCCCGAGCCTGGGGTCGCCTTGGCCGTCGCGTCCGTCGGGGCGGAGTCGCCGGGCTGGTCAGTCGCGTTGTCACCACCGGACTTCTTGCGGTTGCGACCTCCCCGGGATCGACGCCGTCGTGAGCTCGTCGTCCCCGCGTCGTCGTCGGCCGAGTCGGTGTCAGCTGCCTGGGGCGTCCGCTGGGGGTCGCCGTCCAAGGCGGGCTCGTCCTGAGCCGCACCACCTTCGGCGCGATCTGCGCCCTTGCGCGTGGTCACCTCGGGCGCCTTGAAGAGCGGCGCGAAGGGCGCGGCACCGGACTCTTGTCCGTCGCCCGCACCTGCGGTCGTCGTCACCGAGTCGCCGAACTCGGCTGCGGACGACGCAGCGCCGTCGGCGGCCGCGGGCTCGGCCGGCGCAGCGCCGGCTGTCTCGGCAGTGGGCGCACCAGCCCGCTTGCTCGACTTGGTGCCGGCCTTCTTGGCAGCGGGCTTCTTCGTGCTGGACTTCTTGGTCGTGGCCTTCTTGGCCGGGCGCCGACCGGTGGCCGGCGGCGCGGAGTCGGTGGGCGTGTCCGCTCCGGGGTCGCTCCCGTCGCTTCCGGTGGTGGTCGAACCGGCAGAACCCTGTGGCGGGCCGGACGAGTCGACCGGCGGACCTGCCGGCCGGCTGGCGGCGCGCCTTCGGGTGCGGCGAGGTGGTGACGCCTGGAGCGTCGTCGGTTGTCGACGTTGTCGACATGTCGTCGTCGAGCATGTGTGCTCCTCAAGTGCCCCCGGGCGCTGAGCGCCGCGCGGAGGCGGTTCCGGTCGTCGCCGCCGCACTCTGGGGAGCGGGGCTGCGACGCAAAGCTTGCTGGTACGTCGTACTCGGCCTGATGCTGGTGACAGCGGTCCGGCCAGGACGGCGTTTCGGCTTCACCCTCCGGTGTCGTCCCGAGATGCCACCCGCTCGACTTGTTCAGCGGTCGCCGCTCGTCGAGCGGCGTCGCGATCGTGGTCGAGCGGATCGCTCACGGTGCCGGTCTCACGGTCGAGAGGACCCTGCGCGAGCCGGATCTGTAAGGGCGGAACCGGCGCGACCAGGCCAGCGGTCTCCCGCAGTCCGGCGAGGATGTCGTCGGGCCGTACGGCGGGGGTTCCGTGCCGGACGACCACCTCGAGTATCGCACACGGCTGGTCATTCACCGCATTGGCGCGCGCGACCATGGCCACGACCGCCTCCCGGCAGTCGAAGGTGCGCAGGCCCCGCTTGGTCATGCGCGCTACCGTCACCGACTCGCGGTCGAGGAAAGCGTCGACTGCGGCCACCAGCTCGGCTGGCGCGATGCCAGGGAGCTCGATCCGCCAGCTGCTGGCCTCCAGCCGGTCCGCCAACGCTCCCGGAGCGGCCGGCACCACCAGCACCACGTCGAGGCCCGGTGGGAGCGCCTGGTCGAGCCGCGCCCGGACGTCGTCGGGGTCACACGCGCGTGTGACGCCGATCTCCAGGTACTCCGCCTCACTCGCCGCCCCCGTCGGCGAAGCGTTGGCGTAGGAGATGCGTGGGTGCGGGGAGAATCCGCTCGAGTAGGCGATCGGGATGCCGGCACGCTGGATCGCGCGTTCGAAAGCACGCCCGAAGTCTCGATGGCTGGTGAACCGGAGCCGGCCGCGCTTGGCGTAGCGGATGCGGAGCTTCTGCACCGGAGGCGGCTGCTGCTCAGGCTGCTGGGGCACCCGCCGAGGATACGCAGCCATGCTCCGTGGCCGCTCAGGACTGGCCCGGGCGGGTGTCCCCGACCGTCCCAGGGCCGGCGCACCATCAGTGAGGTGGCGGGCGCGAAGCCTGCGCGGGCGTAGAACGGGACCGATCGTTCGGTGGGGCTGAGCACGAGGCGGGCATAACCGTGCTGATCGGCATGCCTGACGGCCGCGTCGAGCAGCAGTGCGCCGAGCCCAGCGTTTCGGTGAGCCGGCCGCACGAACACGTTGGCGACGTATCCCCATTGGCCTGGGCGGGACCGGCCGACGATCGCGGGGACCGGCATCCGGGTGAAGACCAGCATGTTGAGCATGCCGACGGGAACGGCGCCGAGCTCGGCGATCCAAGTGACCCGCTGATCGGACTCACGCTCGTGCCAAGCACTGAACGCCGCCACGAAGGCGGGGTCGGACTCGACCTGCTGTCCGGTGTTCTCCGCGGTCCACTGCCGGCGGAGCTCGATGAGGAGTGGTACGTCGTCGGGCCTGCTGCGCCGTACCGAGGCACCTTCTCGCCCAGACTTCACCAGCGCTCCACGAACTCCGGCCGGTGCGCGGGCGGATCGTAGCTCTCCGGCCAGAAGTCGGTGACCCGCGAGATGAGCCCGTCGGCGAACTCGAAGAACGCCATGCCCTCCGCGCCCTCCGTGCCCACGGTCCAGTCGAACCAGGCCACGCCGTGCGACTCGTCGGCGATGACGACCTTGGGGACGAGGTGCCAGTCGCCGGGGTAGGCCTGGTTGAAGGCGAGGTAGCGATCCCGACCTCGGATCCGCTCCCGGGACTGCGGAATCTCGTAGACGACATCGGCGCTCAGCAGGCCTGTCCAGGCGTCCCAGTCGCGCGCCTCGAGCGTGGCGACGAAACGTCGTACGAGGGCATTGTGCTCGTGCATGAACCGAACCTAGCCGCAGCCGGCGACAGACAGGTCGGAGGTCGTCAGACCACCGATAACGGCAGCAACTGGCGCCCGGTCGGACCGATCTGGATCTCGGTGCCCATCTCCGGGCAAACCCCACAGTCGAAGCACGGGGTCCAGCGGCAGTCCTCGACCTCCACCTCGTTGACGGCGTCCTGCCAGTCCTCCCAGAGCCAGTCACGGTCCAGCCCGGAGTCCAGGTGGTCCCACGGCAGCACCTCGGAGTAGTCCCGCTCGCGCACGGTGTACCAGTCGAGGTCGACCGGCTCGTCGGCGAGTGCGGACTCGGTGGCGGCCACCCAACGGTCGAAGGAGAAGTGCTCGCTCCAGCCGTCGAACCGGCCGCCGTCGCGCCATACCTGCTCGATCACCCGCCCGACCCGCCGGTCGCCTCGGGACAGCAGGCCCTCGACGATGCCCGGCTTGCCGTCGTGGTAGCGGAATCCGATGGCGCGGCCGAACTGCTTGTCCCGGCGCACCTCGTCGCGCAGCTTCTGCAGCCGTGCGTCGGTCGTCTCGTGGTCGAGCTGGCTCGCCCACTGGAAGGGGGTGTGCGGCTTGGGCACGAACCCGCCGATCGAGACGGTGCAGCGGATGTCATTGCGCCCCGAGACCTCGCGACCCGTGGCGATCACCTTCTTGGCCAGGTCTGCGATCGCGAGTACGTCGTCGTCTGTCTCAGTCGGGAGCCCGCA
This sequence comes from uncultured Actinomycetota bacterium, assembly GCA_963830495.1. Lineage (GTDB taxonomy): Bacteria > Actinomycetota > Actinomycetes > Propionibacteriales > Nocardioidaceae > CAWHMS01. Next base: position 231,403 of record CAWHMS010000003.1, read on the forward strand.
CATGAAGTACAGCTTCACCTGGCGCCATCCGTGCGAGTACGCCGTCGCCACGGTACGGATCAGGTCCTCCTCGGAGACCATCTTGTTGATCACCTTGCGCAGCCGCTCCGAGCCGCCCTCGGGCGCGAAGGTGAGTCCGCTGCGGCGACCATTGCGGGAGAGCTCGTTGGCCAGTGTGACGTTGAAGGCGTCGACCCGGGTGGACGGCAGCGACAAGGAGACGTTCGAGCCTTCGTAACGATCGGCGAGGCCGTGCGCGACATCACCGATCTCGCTGTGATCGGCCGACGACAGTGACAGCAGGCCGACCTCCTCGAAGCCCGACTTCTTCAGGCCGTTGTCGACCATGTCGCCGATCGTCGTGATGGAGCGCTCACGTACCGGCCTGGTGATCATGCCCGCCTGACAGAAGCGGCATCCGCGCGTGCACCCACGGAAGATCTCCACCGAAAAGCGCTCGTGCACCGTCTCGGCCAGGGGGACGAGCGGGTTGCGCGGGTACGGCCACGCGTCGAGGTCCATGAGCGTGTGCTTGTGCACCCGCCACGGGACTCCCGAACGGTTGGGGGCGACCCGCTTGATCCGGCCGTCGGGGAGGTACTCGACGTCGTAGAACTTCGGGACGTAGACCCCGCCCGAGGCAGCCAGTCGAAACAGCAGCTCGTCCCGACCGCCCGGCCGACCGTCGTCCTTCCACTCCCGTATGACGTCGGAGATCGCCAGCACGATCTCCTCGCCGTCGCCGAGCACGGCGGCGTCGACGAAGTCGGCCACCGGCTCGGGGTTGAACGCGGAGTGCCCGCCGGCGATCACGATCGGGTTGGAGTCGCCCCGGTCGGCTGCTTGCAGCGGGATGCCGGCCAGGTCCAGGGCAGTCAGCATGTTGGTGTAACCGAGCTCCGTCGCGAAAGAGATGCCCAGTACGTCGAAGTCACCGACAGGTCGGTGCGCGTCGACGGTGAACTGCGGGATGCGGTGCTTGCGCATGACGGCTTCCATGTCGGAGAACACCGCGTAGGTGCGCTCGGCGAGGATCCAGTCGCGCTCGTTGAGGATCTCGTACAGGATCTGCACGCCCTGGTTGGGCAATCCGACCTCGTAGGCGTCGGGATACATGAGCGCCCACCGAACAGAGACCGTGTCCCAGTTCTTCGGAGTCGAGTTGAGCTCACCGCCGACATACTGGATCGGCTTCTGCACGGTCGGCAGCAACGGCTCGAGCTGTGCGAACAATGACTCGGCGGGCATCCTGCAGGTCACACTCCAAAGGCGCGGGAATCAGTTCCTCAGCGTACGACGTCGGGCCGGACTGCCCCAAAACCCGGCGGCCGCGGATGGGTAGTTCAGAAAGACTACGTATGCGTAGAGGTAACACGTCATGGTGCGCCCGGTGACACGAACCTAGCCTCAGCGACATGAGGGGGAGGCTCGTCGCACCTGTGGCACTCGTGACGTCGGTAGTCATCATGCTTGGGCTCTCATCGACAGCGGCGATGCCGCGGACACCTAAGGCCGTCCCCTCGTCACTGGGGTACCAGGCCGAGCGCGATCGGGAGCGTCCGGTGCCGGCAGGCACGTCGGCTTGGCGGCTTCGGCGGCCCGCGATGAACCGGCAGATCGAGGGTTACGCGACCCGCGTCAGCGTGCCGCCTGGCGGCAAGTTCGCCCTCAAGGTGTCGACGTCTGCGCGGCGCTTCCAGGCGACGGCGTACCGCTTCGGTGACTACCGAGGGGGTTGGGCGCGACGGGTATGGCGCTCACGCTGGCTGGACGGCGACCGACAACGTCGGCCTGTCTTCCGCCCCTTCCGGACCCGGACGATCGTGGCGCCATGGCGGCCCTCCGTGCGGGTGAACACCTCCGGCTGGCGTCCGGGCGCTTACGTCATCAAGCTCACAACCGGACGTGGCTGGCAGTCAGCGGTGCCGATGATCGTACGGTCGCGCAGCGCAGTGAAGAAGGTCGCGCTCGTGGCGCCGATCACGACGTGGCAGTCCTACAACGACTGGGGCGGCTACAGCCTCTATGTCGGCCCGCCGGGCGACCGGCGTGCGTGGGCGGTGAGCTACGACCGGCCCTATCCGGCTCCTGGTGCCGGAGCCGGATCACGGCTTCACGGTCTAGCCCAGACCGCCGTGCTGGCGGAACGGCTGGACGTGCGTCTCGCGTACTTCACCAACGTGGACATCCATCGCCACCGACGAGCCCTCGCCCGGGCGCGAGCATTCATAAGCATCGGCCACGACGAGTATTGGACCCGGGCGATGCGGCGGCATGTGACTCGAGCCCGTGGGCACGGCACGAATCTGGCTTTCCTGGGCGCCAACACCATGTACTGGCGGATCCGTTTGGCAAACCGGCCGAGTGGTCGCGACCGACTTCAGGTCGGCTACCGCCACGACGCCCACCGCGATCCGGCAGCACGCCGCAACCCCCGGCTGAGCACAGCCCGCTGGCGCGACGCTCCTCTCGCCCGACCAGAGAACTCGCTGATCGGCATGCTCTACGAGTGCTTCCCGGTCAACGAGCCGTATCGCGTCGTGTCTCCTGGCTGGTGGGGGTATCGGGACACCCGAGTCAGGTTCGGCACCCGATTCAGGAGCCTCGTCGGCGTCGAGGCTGACCGCGTCTACCCGATCCGGTCAACGCCGCGCCCGTTGCAGATCCTGTCTCACGTGCGCTACTCGTGCGGCGGGGTAGGGACGTCGGCCCAGTCCATCTACTACACGACTCCCTCGGACGCCGGTGTGTTCACCGCCGGCACGCTGAGATGGCAGTGCGCCATCGCGGGCGGTTGCAACGCCGGCCCCATCGCCTCCCGCACCAGGAACTTCGTCCGGGCCGTGACGCGAACGGTGATCGAGGTGTTCGCCAAGCGTCCGGCAGGGATCCGACATCCCGCGAAGGGCAACGTACGTCGCTTCGATCTCCCTCGCGTCAACCAGGTGCCACCCAGCAAGGATCGCTGAGCGCGGCGGCCTCAGAAGGCCGCGATCGAGGTTGGTGCTCGCTCGGTGCGGCTGAGCGCAGCTAGAACGGCGCTCTGGCCGTGCCGTCGCAGCGCCAACGTGGTCAGGAGAGCGAGCACCGGGTCCAGTACGTCGGCCGGCAACGGCGGGGCTTGGATACCGACGCTGGCCGCAAGGTCGTCGGAGTGCACGGCGATCTCCATCATCCGGGTGACCAGATAGTCGTCGAGCGTCAGCGCCCAGCCTTGCCAGGGCACCAGAATCACCAGTCCGGCCGGAGCGGCGGCGAAGCCGGCCACGACGCGTTCCCGCGCTGCGAGCATCCGCGCGAGCACCTCCGGCTGGCCATGCGCGGCGATCCGGTCCCCGCCCGCACGGATCCCCACGCTGACGTCGTCGTCGAGCCCTGCACCGACCCAGGCGGCGCGCGCATAGTGCTCCACCAGGGGGATCGGGTTCTGATCTGTCGGTGGCGCCTCCACGATGTCGGCCGTGCTGTAGACCTGGCCGGCCAGGTGCGCGGCAAGACCTCCGACGCTCCAGGCCGGCAGCGCGCTCGGTTGGTCCCAGCGATCCGCCACAAGGTCGTCGCCGATGAGTGCTTCCGCGGAGGTGGCCGCCTCGAGGAAGGCAGCCCTCAGATCTGTCATCACACCATCTTCCCTGATGTGTCAGAACCCAGTTGCCCCCTGGGGCACCAGGGTTCTGACACGTGGTCGGTCAGCGGCGAAGGGGACGACTGCGGATCGCTGCGCCAAGCCCGAGCGAGCGCTCGGCCCGCAGGTGGATGTTGAGCAGCAGCCCGACGGCCATCAGCGAGGCGAACATCGACGTACCGCCGTAGGACACCAGCGGCAGCGGGACGCCCGTCACCGGCATGATGCCCAGGCACATCCCGATGTTCTGGAACGCCTGGAATCCGAACCAACACACGATCCCTGCCGCTGCGAGGCGTCCGAACATGTCATCGGCGCGCATGCCGATCCTGACGGCGCGCCACAGCAACACGAGGAACAGCGCAATGACAGCTGCGGCTCCGATCAACCCCAGCTCCTCTCCGGCCACCGTGAAGACGAAGTCGGTGTGCTGCTCGGGTACGAAGCCCGCCTGCGTCTGCGAGCCGTCGAAGAGTCCTTGACCGAAGAGGCCGCCGTTGCCGATGGCGATCCGTGCCTGGATGGTGTTGTAGCCGGCGCCGCGTGGGTCGAGCGTCGGGTCCATGAACGCCTGGAAGCGCAGCAGCTGGTAGCCCTCGAGCACCCCGAGCCTTACTGCGGCGATCGCTCCGCCGACCGCGAGCACGGCAAGTCCGAGGAGCCAGCGCTTCGGGGCTCCCGCGACGGCGAGCAGACCGAACACGATCGCAGCGAGGACCAGGGTCGTGCCCAGGTCGGGTTGCGCCAGGATCAGGGCTGTTGGCACCGCCGCGATCACCAGTGCAGCCAGCACGTCGGTGTCCTTGAGCGCCGTCTGATGTGCCTTGTGGTCTGTCTTCTCGGCCAGGAGCAGCGCCATGCCGGCCACGACGCCCAGCTTGGCGAACTCGGCTGGCTGCATCGACAGGGCACCGACCATGATCCACGATCGTGAGCCGTTGACGGTCGCGCCGATCGGAGACAGCACCAGGGCCAGGCCGACGATGCCGGCGACGTACACGAGCGGCGCCCAGATCCGCACCCACCGGTGGTCTGTCGCTGCCACGACCACGGCGAGCCCGACGCCGATGAGCACGTTGACGAGATGCCTGGTGACGAACTCGGTCGAGTCTCCACCGGTCAGTGCCTCGTTGCCGGCGGTCGCCGACCACACCAGCAGGCAGCCGAGCAGGAGCAGTGCGGCCGCAGCACCGACCACGACCCAGTCCAGCCGGGCCCATGCGGACCGGCTGTCCGTGACGTGGATGCGGCGGCTGCTGCGCGTCGTCGTGACGGTGGTGAGAGAGACCATCACCGGCCGCCGGATCTGGACGTGCGGGAGACGGGCTCGGTGATGGACCCGTCGCGGCGGAAGACGGGCAGGCTCGTCGGGGGCCTGGCCCCCGGCTGTGCCGCCTGGTCCGGATCTACCTTGCTGCCCGTCACGCCGTACAAGGACTCCCAGATCGCCCGGACGGCCGGGCCGGACGTGCCCGAGCCGGTGCCCGCTTGCGAGACCATCATCACCATGGCGTAGCGGTCCGTGTACGACGCCAGCAACGAGGTGGACTGCTTGCCGTGCACCTCGGCGCTCCCCGTCTTCGATCGGACCTTGACCTGGTCGAGCGGGAAGTCGATGAAACGCCACGCCGACGTGCCGGTGCGGGTCGTGCCCTGCAACGCCGTGTCGATGTAGCGCAGCACCCGACCGTCGACCGGCACTCGCGCGGACACCTCAGGGGCGATCCGCTGCACGACGTTGCCACCTGGACCGACGATCGCCTTGCCCAGGTGCGGCTCCATCAGCCTGCCGTCGTTGGCGAACGCTGCGTAGGCCCGAGCCAGCTGCAGCGGCGTGACGATCGTGTCGCCCTGGCCGATCGCGAAGTTGACCGCATCTCCGGCGCGGTACTGGTAGCCCTCCAGGCAGAACTCCCGCGCGAAGACGTGCAGGAAGTCGTTGCCGGGCTTCTCGCCCAGCTTGCAGTAGTAGTCCTTGTTGGCCTTCCAGTACTCCTTCTTCCAATGCCGGTCGGCGATCCGCCCGGACATCTCACCCGGTAGGTCGATGCCCGTCACCTCGCCGAAGCCGAATCGCTCGGCCATGGACACGAGCGGATCTCGGGCGTTGACGTCCTCCGCGTCCGCGCCGCCCTTGACCCAGAAGCTGTACCCGACGCGGTAGAAGAAGGTGTTGCACGAGACCTGCAGAGCGCGGGCGAAGTCGATCGAGCCGTAGGCGCCTGACTCGTAGTTCTTGAAGGCGCGGTTCCCGACGGTGAACGAGGACGAGCAGTCGAGTCGGGTCTCCGGGCCGTAGCCGTGCGTCATCGCCCCTGCCGTCATGAACGGCTTGAAGGTCGAGCCGGGGGCGAACTGCCCTTGGGTCGCGCGGGAAAGCAACGGGGTACCGCTTCGCTCGCTGTACAACCGGTCGAGGTCACCCTCGTTGATCCCGCCGACCCACAGGCTCGGCTCGTACGACGGGTAGCTGGCCATCGCCACGACGCCACCGGTCTTGACGTCGAGCACGACGACGGCGCCGGAGTCGGCTTCGTACTTTCGCCCCGTCACCGGGTCGACCGTCTTGCGCGCTGTGAGGATCGTCTCCTCCAGCTGCTCCTCGACGACCGACTGCACCTTCGCGTCCAGCGTGGTGACCAGCGTGTAGCCGGGCCTCGGTTGCGAGGTGCCCTCGAGCCCCAACACCCTGCCCATGGAGTCGACCGCGACCTCGCGGATGCCCGGCTGTCCGCGCAGCCAGTCGTCGTACTGCTGCTCCAGGCCGGACCGGCCGACGATCGACAGCGGTGTCACGGTCGGGTCGCCGCTGCTCTCGGCAGTCTCGAGCTCCACCTCGGTGACCGGTGAGTTGTAACCCAGCACATGCGCGGCGTTGATCCCGAAGGGAGAGGGGTACGCCCGGACCTTGCGCGCCTCGGCCGTGATGCCCGGGTAGTCCTCGTCCTGCTCCAGGATCGAGGCCGCCACCCGCTCGGGCACGTCCTCGGCGACCGGCACCGGCTGGTAGGGGGATCCGTTCCAGCAGATCGGTGGCTTGGCGGCCCCTGCCTCGCCACAGAGCCGGGTACGCCGCTCGAGCTCCTCCAGCGGGATGCCCAGGGTGGCGGCGAGGCGGCGCATGACCGCCGTCCGGGTCGAGTCACCGAGCGTGGTGAGCACGTCCCGGTCGACCGTCACCACCCACGAGGTGCGGTTGGCCACCAACGGTCGACCCTGGGAGTCGACGATGAGTCCCCGTGGTGCGGCGATCTCGACGTCGCGTACGGCGTTGTCCGCGGCGGCTGCCTGGTAGGTCTCACCGCCCACGACCTGGAGATACCACAGCCGCGCGAACAGCGTCATGAACAGCGACAGGATCATCACCTGGACGACGAAGAGGCGCAGCCGGGAGCGGGTCTTCAGCACCTGGTGCTCACCAACGCTCGGCCGGCTCGAGGCGCCGGAAGACCAGCAGCACCAGCGGGAGCACGAGCGGGGTCAGCAGCAGGTCGTAGGCGACAGCGGTCGGGACGACCTCCAGGGCGGCGCCCACGGTCACGCCGGGGTCCTGGAGCACCAGCCCGGTCAGAGCGAAGACGGACGTGCCGATGAACGCACCCGCCGCGACCATGACAATCGTGCCGATCACGCTCACCTCGCCGCTGCCGTGCTCGGTCTCCTGGCGCACCAGCCCGGTGAGATAGCCCACCAGCACCAACGACAGCGCCCACCGCCCGGCGGTGTGGTCGGCAGGAGGAGCCAGGTCGAGCACGAGGCCGGCGGCGAAGCCGACCAGGGCGGCGTAGTTGGCACCGCGCACGATGGCGGCCGCGATGACCACCAGCAGCGCGATGTCGGGCACGACCCCGCGCAGCGAGAAGTGGTCGAACACGCTGATCTGCATGGTGACCGTCACGATGATGAGTGCGGCAACCAGACCGAGACGCAGCGCCGCCCTCATCGGTCGCCACCTTGGGCGAGGTCGGTGCTGCGCTGCGCGCCGCCATCGGTGACCACCGCGATGACATCGAGCGACGAGAAGTCGACGTACGGGCGGATCGTCGCCGTCTGGGTCAGCTCCGACGGTGAGGAGTGCACGCCGTCCACGCTGCCGACCGGCACGCCCGGCAGGTACGGCGCTCCGTTGCGGGAGCCCCACGTCACGACGACGTCCCCGTCCTGCGGCGCGACGGTGTGGTCGACGAGGCTGAACTGCAGCGTGCCATCACCGCTCAGCTGTCCGTCGCCGTCGAGGAAGCCCAGCTCCATCGAGGAGCTCAGCCGGCCGCCCACCGTCGACTCGGAGTCGATGATCAGCAGCACCGTCGCGGTCGACGCCTCGGCTTCGATCACCCTGCCGACCAGCCCGTCGGCGTTGATGACCGTCAGATCGGGCACCACGCCGTCCTCTCGGCCGGCATCGACGGTGACCGTGCGGCTGAATGTCTGGGCGGAGCCCAACCCGACGACCTGGGCGGCGACGACGTCGTACGCCGCGCTGTCGGCGAACGCGGTGATCCGCTCGACCTCCTCGGTGCGATGGGTGTTGACCTCCGCGGCCCGGATCTGCGTGGCCAGCTCGGAGTTCTCGGCCTCGAGGTCGGCGATCTGGTCCTGAAGGTCGCTCACGTCGGCGAAGTGGTCGGGCAGCGAGGTCACCGGTGACATCAGCGCGGTGGCGCCCGTCTGCGCCGGGCCGAGCACCCCGGCGACGAGCGACCTGAGCGGATCGACCGGCGACGACGACGTGTCGTGGCGCGCGTCGAGAGTGATGATCGTGATCGAAGCCAGCAGCAGCAGACCGACAACGGTCCGCGGGGCTCCTGAGTCGGGACGCACCGTGGCTGCCTAGCGCCTCGGCTCCGACACCAGCACCTGGTGCAGCGCCTCGAACTCCTCGACGCACTTGCCGGCCCCGAGCGCCACGGAGTCGAGGGGGCCGTCCGCCACGTGCACCGGCATGCCCGTCTCGTGCCGGATACGCTCGTCGAGGCCGCGAAGCAGGGCTCCCCCACCCGTGATGACCAGACCCCGGTCCATGATGTCGCCGGCGAGCTCGGGTGGCGTCTTGTCGAGCGTCGTACGGACCGAGTCGATGATCGCGTGCAGTGGCTCCTCGAGGGCTTGGCGGATCTCCGCCGACGAGATGACGACGTTGCGCGGGAGGCCGCTGATCATGTCGCGGCCGCGGATCTCCGCCTCCGGCTCCTCCGGCAGCGGGAAGGCCGAGCCGACCGCCATCTTGATCTCTTCGGCGGTGCGCTCGCCGAGCATCAAGGAGTACTCCTTCTTCATCCAGCTGATGATCGACTGGTCCAGGTCGTCGCCAGCGGTGCGGATCGACTGGCTGGTGACGATCCCCCCGAGGCTGATCACGGCGACCTCGGTCGTGCCCCCTCCGACGTCGACGACCATGTTGCCGGTCGCCTCATGGACGGGGAGCCCGGCGCCGATCGCGGCGGCCATCGGCTCCTCGATGATGTAGACCCGGCGCGCACCGGCCTGGTAGCCGGCCTCCTTGACCGCCCGCTGCTCCACCGCCGTGATGCCGGAGGGCACGCAGATCACCAGCCGAGGCTTGACGAAGTACTGCCGCCGGTGCACTCGCTGGATGAAGAAGCGCAGCATCTGCTCGGTGGCCTCGAAGTCGGCGATCACACCGTCCTTGAGCGGCCGGATGGCGGTGATGGCGTCGGGGGTGCGGCCGATCATGCGCTTGGCCTCGGATCCGACGGCGAGGATCTCCCGGGTCTGGCTGTTCATCGCCACCACCGACGGTTCGTTGAGCATCACGCCACGGCCCCGCACGTAGACCAAGGTGTTGGCCGTGCCGAGGTCGACTGCCAGATCCCGTCCGATGATGCTGTTGGCCATCGCGGAGGCCCACCCCTTCGCGCGCGTCGGGAAGCGTGTCACCCCTGATGCAGGAGTGACCTCAGTTATCTCGGACTCAGGCTAGGACTCGGAGTCGGCTATTCCCGGCAGACACGACGAGCACCCGCGTTCGTTTCGGTCCTTGCCGACCTGACCTACCTCCCTGCTGCCCTGCGCCCGCGTCCTCGCCCGTCGTTTGCCGTGCCTACCCTGCAGGTGGTCTGCTGACGCGGCAGATGTGCCAGGGAAGGGCAGGCGGCCCGATTCCCGTGGCGACAGACGAGGAGTGGAAGGCGTAGACGAGTGGCCACGAGCGACACCACTGACTGGAACAGCGAGGCAGCGCGGTACGACGATGATCCCGACCATGGGCTGCGCGACCCGGCGGTGCGCGCCGCCTGGGAGTCGCTGCTGCTGCCGCTTCTCCCGCCACGCCCGGTTCGGGTGGCCGACCTGGGCTGCGGCACCGGCTCGCTGAGTGTGCTGCTGGCCGAGGCTGGGCACGAGGTGTCCGGCCTCGATCGCTCCGAGCCGATGCTGGCGGCAGCAGCGGCGAAGGCGGCGGCTGCCGGACTGCCGATCCGCTTCGACCGCGGCGACGCAGCCGCTCCGCCCTACGCCGCCGGCTCGCTCGACGTCGTGCTGGTGCGTCACGTGCTGTGGGCGGTGCCCGATCCCGATGCGGCGCTCGCCGCTTGGGTCGGGCTGCTCGCACCGAGCGGCCGGCTGATCCTGGTGGAAGGCCACTGGCACACCGGCGGCGGGCTCCGCGCCGAGACCACGCGCTCCCTCGTGCTGCGCCATCGCCAGGAGGCAGAGGTCACCATGCTGACCGACGAGGCGCTGTGGGGCGGCCCGGTGAACGACGAGCGCTACCTCCTGGTGAGCCGACGCTGATGTGCCTCTGACCGATGGATCCGACTCTCAGCTGGTCATGACTGGTCGAGCGTCGGATCCATCGGTCAGGGGCGGGCAGCCCACTCGTGCCGTCGGCCCTCGTGCAGTGCCGCGTAGACCCGGTCGCGGAGCTGGTTCGCCTCCAGGTCGGTGAGCGACCGCTCGAGCGAGCGCAGCACCAGCCGCACCAGCACGTTGCGCTGCCCCGGCTCAATGCCGAGACGCAGCCGGGCGCTGACGGGCAGATCGTCGTACGGAGTCGTCGCCACCACCTCGACCGTCTCGGCGGCGTCGGCCTCGACCCCGAGGGATCGACGGACCCGGTCTCCCAGTACTTCGCGGCTCAGGTCCGTTTCGGCAGCGACCACCAGCGACAGGTCGCGGCGGACCGGCGGCATGTGCGAGACGGGACGATACGGCGCCAGGTCGAGCATCTGTACCGCCACTCGCGGATCGCTGGACCGCAGCAGCCGGATGTCCGGCACCCCGGTCCGCAGCATCAGCAGCCGATCGAGCCCGAGCCCCATGGCGAGCCCGGACCACAGATCGGCATCCAGGCCGGCATCGGACAAGACCTGCGGGGCGATGAGGCCGCACTCGCCGATCTCGATCCACGCCCCGTCGACGAGTACGTCGATCTGCCGTCCCGCGCGGGTGTAGGGATGGACGGCAGGCACGGCGCGCCAGGTGCGCCCCGGCAGGGCTGCCCCGACGACGAGCCGGATCATCACCTCGAGATCGGCCGACGTGCTCCCCGCACCGGACGACGGTCGGCCGCGGGACGGACACGACTCGCGCTTGGCCACCTTCCACAGATCAATCTGGTGAGGCGTCCCGGTGTGCTGCCAATCGACGCTGTCCCGGCGGTAGCACAGCCCTGGGCCTGCGATCAGCACGTCGTCGGCCGCTTGGCGTGACTGCTCGTCCCGGGCGAGCGCCCGAAGGGCTGCTGGGATCATCGCCGTGGAGTGGCTGCGCAACACCTGCTCCGGGTCGACGTAGCGGGTGTAGCGCGCGTCGCGAGTCACGGCGTCTGGCTGGTATCCCAGCCGGTCGTAGTTATCGGCCAGGCTGACGACTCGCCGCCCGCTGGCACGCCGTACCTCGCAGCGCCAGGCGGAGACCAGGGACGAGATCAGCTCGTCGACCACGAGCTGCAGTGCATGCGGTCCCTCGGCGGGGTCGGTGAGGTCACGGATCCGCAATGCGTCGTCGAGATCGGCAAGGCGGATGGTCATGGGGTAGGTGGACATGGCAGAGCTCCTGTCGGGAGGTGATGTCGGATGAAAGACACCCCGGCCGACAGCGGCTACCGGAGAAGTGTGCGAGCGGGCGGGCCTGGATCAGCGAGACGCGACCACGCGCTGCTGTGCACCCCCGGTGGCGGGAAGCCGGCCGGGGCGGAGAAATCGCTCGCAGCTCACCTGCATGGGCCTAGGGTAACCGTGGCCGATCGCGGAGCACAGCGGTTTGTGATGGACCGGTGAATGGTGGGTATGAAGGAGTCGCCAGAGGAGCAGAGCCGACGCACCGAAGGATGGTGACACCCTCATGGATCCGATCGAACCTGCCTACGGGGCAACGACGCTTCTCCTCATCGCAGCCGCGGCCGTCGCCCTGTTGCTCTTCTTAGGTTCTTCGAGATGGACGTGCCCACCACCCTGAAGACGTGGACCGTGATGGAGACGACGTTGGGCCTGACCGCGTTTGCGATTAGCGTTGCGGCCTGGAGCGTCGTCTGACGTGCCCGCATCCGATGTACCCGATGCCGATCCGCCGCTGCACGTGGTGGTGATGGGGGTCGCCGGTGTCGGCAAATCCACGGTGGCGCTCGGGTTGGCCGCCGAGCTGGACGCCGAGATGGCCGAGGGTGACGACTTCCACCCGGCGGCCTACAAGGAGAAGATGCAGGCAGGCACGCCGCTCACCGACGAGGACCGCCAGCCATGGCTGCGCGCGCTCGCCGACTGGACGGCGGAACGACATGCGAAGGGCGAGTCAACCGTGCTCACGTGCTCCGCGCTGCGCAAGGCCTATCGCGACGTCCTCCGCTCCGCTGACTCGGCGACGCTGTTCGTGCATCTCGAGGGTCCGGAGCAGCTCATCGCGGATCGCATGTCCGAGCGCGAGCACTTCATGCCGGTGTCGCTGCTCCGGTCGCAGTTCGAGATGCTGGAGCCGCTCGACGACGACGAGGCCGGCGTGACGGTCGACATCCGAGGGTCGGTCGACGAGGTGGTCAGCCAGGCCCTCTCCGGGATCGCGCGGCACCGACCCCGGTCCTAGCGGCTCCTCACGTGAGGTCGGGGAACCAGATGGCCATCTCGCGTCCGGCCGACTCGACCGAGTCCGATCCGTGCACGAGATTCTCCCGGTTGGAGAGCGAGAGGTCGCCGCGGATCGTGCCCGGGGCCGCCTTGCGCCCGTCCGTCGCACCGTTGATCGCCCGCACCACCTCGACCGCCTCCTCGCCCTCGAGGACGGCAGCGAGCATCGGTCCGCTGGTGATGAAGGCACGCAGCGGCGGGTAGAAGTCCTTCTCGACATGCTCGGCATAGTGCCGGTCGGCGAGCTCTCCCTCGACGTGGCGCAGCTCCAGCGCCACCAGGTGCAGCCCCTTGGCCTCGAAGCGCGCCAGGATGTCGCCGACGAGCCTCCGACGTACGGCGTCAGGCTTGAAGAGGACGAGCGTGCGCTGAGTCATGGCAGGCAGCGTATCCGGGCCTCAACCGACCGCACGCTCAGCCTGCTCCCGCTCGATCTTCCGCCCGAGCACGTAGGCCGTCGTCCACAACGCGGCGAAGACAACCGCCAGCACGACCATGAGCGGAATGATGAGCGCGAGACCGAAGGACGCCACCTGGATCGCGAAGCCCAAGCGCGTAGGCCCACTCGTGCCGCAGCAAGCCCGCGATCACGAGGGCCGCCACGGCCAGGCCGAGTCCGAGGACGAGCGCCCACGCCTTCGGCACGTCCTCGACCGTGATCATCACCGGCGTCGTCAGCCCCAGCACCACACTTTGGAATGCCAACACGGACGCGCACATCATTCGCCGAGGCGAGCGCATCAGCGACCGTCACCAAGCAAGGTGCGTGCCTCCCCGGCCGTGATCACCGACCCGGTCACGAGTACGCCGCCGCCTCCGAGCCCTATCCCGTCCCCCATCCCCTCCTCGGCCAGCGCCACCGCACGGTCGATCGCATCGTCGAGGCGGGGCTCGACGTGCACGCGATCGGCGCCGAAGATCCCGAGCGCGATCTCTGCGAGCGCCACGGCCGGGAGCGCCCGGGGGGTCGAGTTCTGCGTGCACACGAGGGTGTGCAGCACCGGCTCGAATGCGTCTAGCAAACCCTCGACGTCCTTGTCGGCCATCACGCCCACGACACCGACGAGGGGTGCGAAGGAGAACGCCTCTTGGACCGCCTCCGCCGCCGCAGCCGCGCCGTGCGGATTGTGGGCCGCATCGAGCACCACGGCTGGAGAACGCCGGACGATCTCCAGCCGCCCGGGCGATGTCACCTGGGCAAACGCCTCCCGCACCAGCTCGATGTCGAGCCCTTCGCCGACGTCCTGGTCGGAGGCGAAGGCCTCCACGGCGGCCAGTGCACACGCCGCGTTGTGCGCCTGATGAGCGCCGTGCAGCGGCACGAACACCTCCGGATACGTCGCTCCCAGCCCCTGCATCGTCACCATCTGACCGCCAACGGCCACCCGCCGGTCCATGACCCCGAACTCGAGTCCCTCGCGCGCCACGGTCGCACCGACCTCCACCGCACGTTGCAGCAACACCTCCGCGACCTCGAGCCGCTGCTGGGCAAGGACGACCAGCGCTCCGGGCTTGATGATCCCTGCCTTCTCCTCGGCGATGACTTCCGGCGCCTCGCCGAGATAGCTGCTGTGGTCGACGGCGACAGGTGTGATCACGGCGACCGTTCCGTTGGCGACGTTGGTCGCGTCCCAGGAGCCGCCCATCCCCACCTCGACGATCGCCGCGTCGACGGGAGCGTCCGCGAAGGCCGCGAACGCCATACCCGTCATCAGCTCGAAGAACGAGACCGGATGCCCTCCGGAGCGGTCCACCAGGTCCGCGTAGGGCAGCACCTCGGCGTACGTGTCGACGAACCGCTCCGCGGTGAGGGGCTCGCCGTCGATGGTGATGCGCTCGGTCATCGACTCCACGTGCGGGCTGGTGAACCGACCCGTGCGCAGGCCGAGGGCACGGATCAGGTTGTCGACCATCCGGGCCGTGCTGGTCTTGCCGTTGGTTCCCGTCAGGTGGATCACCGGGTAGGCATGCTGCGGCTCGCCCAGCAGGTCACAGAGTGCCGAGATCCGGTCCAGCGAGGGTTCGAGCTTGGTCTCGGGCCAGCGCGCCAGCATGGCCTGCTCGACCTCTCGATAGGTGAGCGCCTCCGCAGGGGTGGACATCGCGGCCGAGTCTAGTGCGGCGCCACGATCACAAGACGCCACGCCTGCGGGAGTGGGCGACGCTGCGACGCGGGAAACTTGGCCGGCCAGGGCAGGATGCGCGTATGGAAGCGACAGCAGCGCCGACCGCGCCGGAGCTGCGTCGGATCGTCGGCTTGGACATGGCACGCTGTCTCGCCCTGCTCGGGATGATGACCACCCACCTGCTGCCCGGATTCGAGGGCTTGGAGGTCCCGTGGCCCCAACAGCTCGCGGGTGGACGCTCCGCGGCCCTCTTCGCAGTCCTTGCCGGGGTCAGCCTCGCGCTGATGAGCGGTCGGCAGCATCCGGTCCGCGGCCGGGAGCGGCTCGCTGTGAGCAGCGGACTGGCCGTCCGGGCGTTGCTCATCGCCGCCCTCGGGCTGCTGCTGGCGGAGCTGGAGACCAACGTCGCGATCATCCTGACGTACTACGGGCTGCTGTTCCTGCTGGGGCTGCCCTTCCTCGGCCTGCAGGCACGGTCGCTTGCCCTGGTGGCCGCCGGCTGGCTCGTCGTGTCACCGGTGGTGAGCCACCTGCTGCGGCCCGAGCTGCCCGCGCGCGGGCTCGGCGACCCGACCTTCGAGCGCCTCGACCAGCCGCTGTCGCTGCTGTCCGAGCTCGCGTTCACCGGGACCTATCCGGTCGTCCCGTGGTTGACGTATCTCCTGGCCGGTATGGCGATCGGGCGCCTCGACCTGCACGACCGCCTGGTGGGGATGCGACTGCTCATCGGCGGTCTCGCCATCGCCGCATTGTCCGGGGGCCTGTCCCGGCTGATCGGTTCCGGCGATTCGGCGCGGGCTGCGTTGCGGGGGACGTTTAACGCGGGAGCACCCGTCAGCGAGGCCGAGCTCGACGCGATCCTGACGCACGGCCTCTTCGGCGTCACGCCGACGGAGTCCTGGTGGTGGCTCACGGTGGACGCTCCGCACAGCGGCACGTCCTTCGACTTCGCCCAGACCATCGGCAGTGCCTGCGCGGTGATCGGGGCATGCCTGCTGGTCAGCCGGCTCGGCTCGCGGGTCTTCGCCATTGCCTTCGGTGCGGGAGCCATGGCGCTGACCCTCTACTCGCTGCACATCTGCATGCTCACGCCCAGCCTGCTGCCTCCGGGCGCGCCCGACAGCTACCGGACGCAGGTCGTGATCGTCGTCGGCATCGGTGCACTCTTTGCGCTGGCTCGGCTCAAGGGACCCCTGGAGTACGTCGTCGCGCGGGCCGCAGCCTGGGCCGCCGGCATGGTCGGAACGGGCTCTCGCCGGGCGCGAACTCGTTCGCCGTCGCTGCCGCGCCCCCCGTAAGATTTCCGACCATGACCCAGACTCGTCCGCCGCACACGACCGACACTCCGACCACTGCCTCGCGCGCGGTCGTCGTACCGGATCGTCCGGCGCTGGAGGGTCTCGAGGCAAAGTGGGGAGCCATCTGGGAGGAGCAGGGCACCTACCGCTTCGACCGCAGCAAGACCAGGGAGCAGATCTACGCGATCGACACGCCCCCGCCGACGGTGTCGGGCACGCTCCACTTCGGCAGCGTCTGCTCCTACACCCACACCGACGTCATCGCGCGCTACCAGCGGATGCGTGGCCGAGAGGTCTTCTACCCCATCGGGTGGGACGACAACGGGCTGGCAACCGAGCGACGGGTGCAGAACTACTACGGGGTTCGCTGCGACCCCTCCGTCCCCTACGACCCCGACTTCACCCCGCCGGAGCAGCCGAACGCAAAACGGCAGATGCCGGTCTCGCGCGGCAACTTCGTCGAGCTGTGCCAACAGCTGACGGCCATCGATGAAGTCGCCTTCGAGCAACTGTTCCGCACGTTGGGTCTGTCCGTGGACTGGTCCTTCCTCTACACGACCATCGGCGATCAGTCGCGCGCGGTGTCGCAGCGGGCGTTCCTCCGCAACCTGGCGCGCGGGGAGGCATACAAGTCCGACGCGCCGACGCTGTGGGACGTCACCTTCCAGACTGCGGTGGCGCAGGCCGAGCTCGAGGCACGGGACTATCCCGGCCACTTCTATCGTGTCGCCTTCCACGGCGATGACGGTCCGGTCCATGTCGAGACAACCCGGCCGGAGCTCATCGGCGCCTGTGTTGCGCTGATCGCCCACCCCGACGACGAGCGCTACCAGCCGCTGTTCGGAAAGACGGTCCGGACCCCCGTCTTCGGCGTCGAGGTGCCGGTGCTCGCGCATCCCGCCGCCGAGCCAGACAAAGGCGTCGGCATCGCGATGTGCTGCACCTTCGGTGACCTCACCGACGTGCAATGGTGGCGCGACCTGCAACTCCCCGTCCGCACCATCATCGGTCGAGACGGTCGGATCGTGGCCGAGACCCCGGACTGGTTCGGCACTGAAGAGGCGGGTGCGGCATACGCCGAGCTTGCCCGCAAGACGACCTTCAGCGCCCGCGAGGCGATGGCCGGGCTGCTCCGGCTCAGCGGTGACCTCGACGGTGAGCCGAAGCCGACACAGCGGATGGCCAACTTCTACGAGAAGGGTGACAAGCCGCTCGAGATCGTTGCGACGCGGCAGTGGTACGTGCGCAACGGTGGCCGCGACCCCGGGCTGCGCGCCACGCTCATCGAGCGTGGCGCCGAGATCCACTGGATCCCGGCCTACATGCAGCACCGCTACACCAACTGGGTCGAGGGGTTGAGCGGAGACTGGCTCATCTCGCGACAGCGCTTCTCCGGCGTGCCCTTTCCGGTGTGGTATCGCACGGATGACGCGGGGGAGCCTGACTTCGACACGCCGATCGTGCCGACTGAGGACCAACTTCCGGTAGACCCCTCAGACGATGTCCCGCCCGGCTTCGTCGAGTCGCAGCGCGGCCAACCGGGCGGCTTCGTCGGCGACCCGGACGTCATGGACACCTGGGCGACGTCGTCGCTGACCCCGCAGATCGCCGGTCGCTGGGAGAGCGACTCCGACCTCTTCGATCGGGTCTTCCCGATGGATCTCTGCACCCAGGCCCACGACATCATCCGGACCTGGCTGTTCTCCCGGGTGGTCAGGTCCTACCTCGAGAGCGGCCAGTCGCCCTGGTCTCATGCGATGATCTCCGGCTTCGTGCTCGACCCCGATCGCAAGAAGATGTCGAAGTCGAAGGGCAACGTGACGGTTCCGACCGAGCTGCTCGACCGCTTCGGCTCCGACGCAGTCCGCTGGCGCGCCGCGTCCCTGCGCCCGGGCCAGGACTCCGCCTTCGACGAGACCCCGATGAAAGTCGGACGGCGGCTGGCGATGAAGGTGCTCAACGCGTCGAAATTCGTGCTGAGCTTGGGCGCGACCGGCGGTGACCCCGCCAACGTCACCCATCCGATCGACCGCGCGATGCTGGCGGGGCTGCGAGACGTGCTGGAGGTGGCTACCGGTGCCTTCGACGCCTACGACTACACGACGGCCCTCGAGACCACGGAGAAGTTCTTCTGGACGTTCTGCGACGACTACCTCGAGCTGGTCAAGGAGCGTGCGTACGGCGACATCGCCACCGCGGGCACCCGCTCGGCGCACGCAGCACTTGCCGCGGCTCTGTCGGTGCAGCTACGGCTGCTGGCACCGACCCTCCCCTATGTGACGGAGGAGGTCTGGTCGTGGTGGCAGCAGGGCTCGATCCACCGCAGCGGCTGGCCGACGGCGCAGGTCGACCTTCCCGGCACGCCGGCAGATCCCGGCATACTCGACGCCACCGCGACCACGCTCGCCGGGATCCGGGGCGCCAAGTCCACGGCCAAGGTGTCCATGCGCACCGAGGTCAGCCTGGTGACCGTCACCGGTCCGGCGAGCCAGCTGCAGCTGGTGGAGCAGGCGCTGGACGACCTGAAGTCAGCGGGGCGGGTCACGGGTCAGCTGGTGCTCAGCGACGCCGAGGTCGACCAGATCGGCGTCGTGGCCGAGCTGGTGCCCGCCGACTAGTCCGGCTGGGGCATCAGGATTCGTCCGAAGCGCCACCGCGTTGCCGCACCGCGTTGCCCCGGACGAATCCCAGGCGTGAGGCGTCAGGCGTCAGGCGTCAGGCGGTCGCACGCCGACGTACGCCGAAGGATCCGACTCTCAGCCGGCTATCGCTGGCTGAGAGTCGGATCTTCTCGTGTGGCAGGGCCAGTCAGGCGACCTCGGCCAGTGGCTCGGGCTCCGGCTCGAGCGCTGGCACCGCCAGCTCCTCGTCACGGACCAGCACCAGCGCTGCCACGAAGCCGAAGGCCGCGATCGCAGCCCCGACCCAGAAGGCCGCCTGGAAGCCGGACACCAGCGCCTCAGACGAGGGCATCGGCCCGACCGTCTCGCCCGAAGTCACGGAGATCGCCACCGAGGAGAGGATGGCGATGCCGACGGCTCCACCGATCTGTTGCGAGGTGTTGAGCAGACCGGACGCGAGACCGGCCTCCTCCTGTTGCACGCCCGCCAGGGCAGCAATGGAGATCGGCACGAAGCACAGCGCCATTCCCAGCGCGACGATCAGGAAGCCCGGGAGCAGGGCGCTGGCATACGAGTCGCCCACGTCGATCTGGGTGAAGAGCAACATCCCGACCGCGAGCAACGCCATGCCGGTCGCGATCAGCGGCCGGGTACCCGTCCTGCTCACGAGTGCCGCTGCCACATTGGCCCAAATGATCGACGTGCCCGCAACAGCCAGGTAGGCAACGCCGGTCTTCATCGCCGAGTAGCCGAGCACCTGCTGCATGTACAGCGTCAGCATCAGGAACATCGAGAAGAGCGCCGTGCCGAGGATGAAGCCGGAGACGTTGGCGCCGAGCACCGTCTTCGTGCGCAGGATGCCGAATCGCATCAGCGGCTCGGAGACGCGCTGCTCCCACACCACGAAGCCGACCAGCAGCACTGCGGCGAGAACGAAGGTCGCGATCGTCCGACCGGAGTCCCAGCCCCACTCGTTGCCCTGGGTGATAGCGAGCACCAAGGTGCTCAGGCCGGCAGTGATGAGTACGGCGCCAGGCGTGTCGAAGCTGCGCACCCGCGTGTCGCGGCTCTCGCTGAGCAGCACCGGGATCAGCGCCAAGGCCACCAGGCCGACCGGGATGTTCACGAAGAAGATCCACTCCCACGACAGCGCGTCGGTGAGGATCCCGCCTAGCAGCACACCGGCGGCAGCCCCGAAGCCGCCGACGCCGCCCCAGACGCCGAGCGCGATGTTGCGGTCGCGACCTTCCTTGAAGGATGTCATCAAGATGGCCAGAGCAGCGGGCGAGATCGCGGCGGCGCCCAGGCCCTGGATCGCGCGTGCCCCGATCAAGGAGGTCTCGGACCAGGCCAGTCCGCACAGCAGCGAGCCGATGCTGAAGGCGAGGATGCCGGCGATGAAGACCCGCCGTCTGCCCAGCAGGTCGGCGCTGCGTCCGCCCAGCAGCAGGAAGCCGCCGAAGACGAGGGCATACGCGCTGATGACCCACTGCAGATTGGCTTGGGAGAAGTTCAGATCGACCTGGATCGACGGCAGGGCGACGTTCACGATGGCGATGTCGAGCACCACCATGAACTGCACTGCGCTCAACAGAGCCAGGCCGTACCACTTGAGGTGTGGCGAGGTGATCATGTCGTGGCTTTCTGTCTCAGTGGTTGTGGTCTCACTCTGGTGACGAACGAGGTCGTCCAGGATTCGACCGTGTCGGAAGCTCTTTCAAAACTAGAGTGATCGCTTGCAAATCACAAGTGTTTATTTGCAATCCGGCAGCAGACGGTGCAGAATGGCAAGCAAATGAAGGGTTACGAGCAGTACTGTCCGATTGCCTGCTCGCTCAGCCTGGTGGGCGAGCGCTGGACGCTGCTCGTCGTCCGCGAGTTGTTCTACGGGCCCAAGCGCTACACCGACCTGGTGGCGCACCTGCCCGGCATCGGCACCAACATCCTGGCTGCCCGGCTGAAGGAGCTCGAGTCAGGTGGGCTGGTCGAGAAGCGCCGGCTTCCACCGCCCGCCGCCTCGACCGTCTACGAGCTCACCGACAAGGGTCTCCTGCTCCGGCCGGTGCTGCACGAGCTAGTGCGGTTCGGCGCCCGGTTGATGGGCCCGCCACCAGGTGATCAGCTCTCCGAGGGCTGGCTCCTCGGCGCTCTCGATCTGGGCCTCTCCCCCATCTCACCCAGCGGCACCATCGCCTTCCGGGTCGGCTCCGACGAGGCCTCGATCGTCGATGGTCAGGTCGTGCCCGGTGTCTCGCCGACGTACGACGTCCTGGTCGAGTGCGACCCGACGAGCTTCTACTACCTGGTCGTCGAGGGTCGCCACGAGGGCGTCCGGGTCGAGGGCGACAGCGTCATCCTCGACCAGCTCATCGCGGCCTTCGGGCCGCATCCCACCAGCACCGCCGTGGGCTGAGGGCTGAGGTCAGCTGTCAGCGCGTGGTGACCGGCTGCCGTGACCGCCAGGGCCGCCGGTCCGTCCCCTCCGGAGCGGGCGCGCTGACTGGCTCCAGCTGGTCCCAGACGCGCCGCCACTGAGGCTGCTCGGCCGGCCCGGACGGCTCTGGCGTCGTACCGTCCGCCGCACGACGCTGCGCCTGCCACCAGGTGGAGGCGTCCTCGTCCAGCAGGGTGGCGACCGCCGCACGGATCCGCACCGCGAGCTCGCGAGCCGACTCCCCCGGGGCCGGCACCACCGGCTCGCCGAAGCGGACGGTGACGGTACGACGGCCGGCGCTCGGCCAGCCCTGGCCACGCGGCATGGCCGCGAACGTCCCACCATGGGCAACGGGGACGATCGTGACGCCCTTCTCCACAGCGAGGTGTGCAGCGCCGAGCCGGAACCTGCCCAGCCAGCCGTCCGTCGAACGGGTGCCTTCCGGGTAGACGACGAGATTCCAGCGTTCGTCGAGTACGTCGCCCGGAGTGGTGGCGAGGCTGCCACCGCGACGCTCGATCGGGAAGGTGTTGAACACCAGCGCCGATCCGACCGCCCGCCACCAGGTGTCGAAGAAGTAGTCCGCGGCAGCCGCGACCGCCGTACGCCGCCGCCACTCGTCGGGCAGTGACAGCAGGATCAACGGCGTGTCGAGGTGTGAGGCGTGGTTGGCGACGAACAGCACCGGCGGCTTGACCCGGGTGAGCACGTCGAGCCCCTCCACATGTGGCCTGACCTGGGACTTGAACAGGGGCGCGAGCACACCCCGCTGAGCCACCTCGCGCACGGCCTTTGCCGGAGCACGTCTCGACCAGCCGGTCGGAAAGATGGCCGGATCGCGTGGCTCGACGTACGGCTCGGCCGACTTCGGGACGAGCCGTCGCCGGCCCCAGCGCCAGCCGCGTGCGACGGTGCGGACGTCGTCGACGGCGCCGTCGAGCGCCCCGGTCATGCGGAGCATGCGCACGGAAGAAGTCATCGGCTATCCCGCCGATCCGGTCGAGGTGACGTCGGCGATCAGGTGCGGCGGGTTGCGGAGATAGGTGATCGACGGGTCGGTTCCCACGGTGGCCGACGCCATCTCCAGCGCGTCGGCGAGGCTCGAGGCCGCCCGGAACCCCATCCGCTTCACGGCAGCGCGGTCGGCGCCCACCCAGATGACGTCGCCGACATGGTCCATCGCGTGTGCCGCCCAATACCACATGTAGAACGGATGCACGCCGTGGTAGGCGTGCGAGGTGCGGTAGAGGTGGACGTACCAGGGGTCCGTCGCATACTGCTGCTCGTACTTGGCCTCGATGACGGCCGGGTCGGTCGACTCGGCGAGCACCTCTTCGAAGAAGTCGACGTAGCTGGGGTGGTGCAGCTGGTGGAAGTCAGGCTTGACCGGGTGGTAGAGGATCACCACACCGCCACGGCGCACGACCGGCTGGCCACGGTAGGAGTTGAAGTAGTAGCCCAGCCCCATGCAGGTGGCGAGGATCGGGTTCATCACCGAGTTGACGTTGTACGGCCCGAGATACGGGACGCCGAGCACCATCACGTCGGACTGTCCTCGGACCTCGACGAGCTGCTGCCGATGCACCGCGGCGATGGTCTTCTCGTGCACCGCCTCGGTCTCGCCGGCGTGTACGCCGGTCAACCCGTACGGCGCCCGCAGGTCATGGAACATCCGGTGCTTGACCCGATCCGGTGCCAGCGCCAGCCCGCGCCGCACGGCCAGCATCGACGCCTGGTCCTTCACACCCCATTCCCACTCGCGCTTGAGCAGGAAGTCGTAGGGAGCTGGGAAGACGTCGTTGTTGAGCGTGGTCTCGATCGTGAAGATCTTGAGGTGATCGGCCAGCATCCTGCCCATCCGCCACGCCGAGTGGTGCAGGTGCGACTTCTTGTGGTCCATGAACGAGTGCGACCGGACCATGGTCTGGGAGTTGTGGTGGTGTCGCAGGCTCTTGTACGACGCCAGGCCGATCGGCACCGACTTGTGGCCGCCGTCCATCGCGACGAGGTTGACATTGACGTAGACCAGCAGGTCGGACTCGGCTGCGCGACGGTTGATCTCGACGTCCTCGCCCTGATCGGTGAGGCCGACGTGCATGAGGTTGGTGTGGTCCTCGGCGTCGTGGTTGTACAGCGCCCCCTGCGGGAAGAACGAGCGAAAGACGCGCTCACCGACGATCTCCTTCAGCTCGGGACCGGTGAGCCGGCGGTGCAGCGCATTGGCGCTGATGAGCTCGACGTCGTCGACCCCAGCCTGGGCCGCCATCGTGAGGACCGCCTCGATGATTCGCTGCCGGATGTCGGGCTTGCGCATCGGCGGCAGCGGCAGCGAGATGTCGTCGAACGCGATGGTGAGCCGCATCCCGGGGCGCAGCAGCGTCGGCAGCGGATCGGCGCCCTCCGGGTGCAGCAGCGCCTGCCTGATCGCGCCGTCGACATCGCCGATGGCCGGCAGCGACTCCGGTGGGTAGATCACCCGGGTGCCGAGGGGGAAGTTCTCCAGCCGGAAGCCCTCACCCTCGTGGACCACCAACGGCGGTGTGCGGTCGTCCACTTCCAGGACGAAACCGGGTCGACTCATCAGTTGCTCCTCGGATCGAAAGCGACCTTGACAGTACCCAGCCGGCCGGCCGCATGGGCGTGGTCGAGCGCCTCACGCCAGCGGTAGAGCGGGTACCGCGCCACCACAGGACCGCTGCCGGAGGTCGTGGGGAGCCGCTGCACCAGTTCGGTCGCCAGGTCGAACGCACCGCGACCACCGGCGGCGGGCTCCCGGGCCGCCGACGCGTACGAGCCGATCACCTCGAGCTCGCGGAACCACAGCGCCGACAGATCCGCGGCGGCTGGCATCCCCGACAGCACCACCCTGCCACCGGCCCTGGTGCACTCGAGCACGGTCTCGACCGAGGCCTTGGACCCCACCGCGTCGATGGCGACGTCCACCCCGCCGAGCAGGTACGACGTACCGAACTCGCCCTCGACCTGGAAGGCTCGGGTCGACCGGCGTACGCCGCGCCGCACCTCACGTGGCGCGAGCACATCGGTGGCACCGAACTGACGGGCCAGATCACGCTGGTGGCCGTGCTTGGCCACCACCGTGATCGGTCCTGCGTTGGTGAGCTCGCGCAGCGCCAGCGTCGTCAGGAGGCCGACTGCCCCGGCCCCGCTGATCAGCACGTGCGCTCCGCGTGGTACGTCGGCGCGCAATGCGGTGTGCACGGCACAGGCCATCGGCTCGATGAGCACGGCCTGCTCCTCGCCCAGCGAGTCAGGGATGGGGTGCAGCTGGGATCGGTGTGCCACCAGCTGCTCGCCCCACCCGCCACCTGTGTCGGCGCAGAAGCCGGTCTGCAGCCCGGGTGACAGATGGCCGACCGTGATGCGGTCGCACCGGTTGGTTGCCCCTGTGGTGCAGGCGATGCAGGGCTCGACCCCACGGGCGGCGCACGACAGCACCGGATCGATCACCACCCGAGTGCCGACCGGCAGGTCCTCACAGTCGTCGACCAGCGTGGCGACGACCTCGTGTCCGGGCACGAAGGGCATGGACACGACCGCGGAGAAGTACAGACTCGTCCGTCCGGACAGGGCGCCGAGGTCCGAGCCGCAGATGCCGGCGAGCTGGGGGCGCAGGGCCACCCAGCCGCTGCGGCGCTGCTGTGGCTCCTCCCGGCTGATCAGGCGCAACGGTGCGGCCGGCCCGGACAGTACGCCGGGGATGCGGCCGCCGATGGCCTTGGCTGCCACGTGTCGGGTGAGGGAGCGGAACATCTCCAGGGCCAGCATCATCCGCGGCTCCTGGACGGCGTGAGTGAGCGCGACGACATCCGCGGACTGGCCCAGTCGACGATCGGCCAGTGGTTGCGCTTGGCCTGCTTCTGGAGCTGCACATCCGGCCGGACGGCGACCGGGTTCCCCACAGTCCGGAGGAGCGGCAGGTCCGAGTGCGAGTCGGCGTACGCGAACGATTGCGACAGGTCCACGCCCTCGGTCCGCGCCCAGTGCTGCAGCCAGGCGGCACGCGACTCCCCCACCAGCGGCGACGACACCAGGTGGCCGGTGCACCGGCCGTGGACGTCGGTCGCCAGGTCGACGGCTTCGATGTGGTCGAAGAGCGGCTGCAGCGCCCGGGTCAGGGGCCGGATGGCGCCGGTGACCAGCACCGTGCGCTGACCCGCAGCCCGGTGCTCGCGGATGCGGCGTACGGCGTCGGGCGAGAGCCGGGACAGCACATGGGGTGCAAGCGTCTCGTCGGCGAGCGCCTCGAGCTCGGCGAGATCCGCCCCCTGGTAGTCCCGGTAGACCGACCGCAGGAAGCCGGACCGCTCGTGCCGCTCTGCCCGCACCAGTCCCGGGACCCGGCCGGCCACCCTGGCCAGCTCACGGAAGCGGCCGCCGGTGTCGAGCTCGTGCAGGCGCAGCCATAGGTACGTCTCGATCACGTTGGACGACAGCAGCGTGCCATCCATGTCGAAGACCGCGATGGCCGCGGCGTCTGCGCCGACCGAGCGGGGCGTGGGCGCGGCCGGCTCGGTGCGGTGCCGTCGAGCCTCGTCGAAGGCGCGGATCGGTGCCGTCACCGCGGGGCAGTGGACCTCTCCGAGGTAGTAGGCCCAGTCGATGGCCGCGGTGTCGAACGCGAAGGCGGCCGCGTCATCGGGCTGCAGGCCGTCGTACAACGCGAGTGTGTTGGTGTCGGAGAAGCTGAGCTCGGCCTGCGCGTACTCGCGGTAGAGGTCGATGTATCGGCGCAGGAACTCCAGTCGGCGGCCCTGGCGGACGAGCGAGCGGGACATCTCACGGGTTCGATTGCTTCGTGGGGCGCGGGTGACCACGTAGTCGGCGGCCTGGTGTGCTCGCTCGCTAGCGACGAGGAGCCGCTCGACCGTCTGGGCACCGGGGAAGCGCCACTCGGGGAGGCGGGCGGCGCCGCGCTGACCCACCTCGAATGGATGCCGGGCGAAGTAGCCGCGAACTGTCTCGTAGAGCATGTTGAACGACAACGGGTTGCGCGCGCCGGAGGAGAGGTGGAACCACCGCGGCTGCCCCGTCTCGGCGGGTCGCGCCAGCACCGCGACGATGGCGGCGACGACATGGTCAACGGGCACAATGTCGACGGTGGAGTCCGGCGCCGCCGGGAACTCGGGCAGCTCGCCCCGGCCGAAGGCAAGGATCAATGGCTCCGCCATCTTGAAGCCCTCGATCCACCCGGGCTCCGGCACCGCCAGGGCCGACTCGATGATGCTGGGCCTGATGATGGACACCGGGGCCACCGTCGCATGCTGCTCCACGACACGCTCACCCAACGCCTTGGTGAACGTGTAGCAGTCGGTCCAGCCGAGGCTCCTGGCCCGCTCTCGTCCGGCTCGGACCAGCGCGTCCTTGACCCAGGTCTGGCGATCCCGCTCGGCTGCCTGGGCGGCGGTGAGCAGACCGGCCGGTCGATGCTGCCGCTCCGCCTTCTTGCGGGTCTTCTCCAAGAAGCCCGGTTGCCGGGACTGGTGCTCGGCGCGCTCTCGCTGGGCCAGCGCCCAGGCCAGCTCGGCCTCGAGGTCCACGGCGTGCTCCACCGGGCCTTCGGGGATCACCCCGCGCCGTCGTCCCGCGACGTACGCCGTGGAGACGTGCACGTAGTGGACGGCGGGTCCGCGTCGCTCGGCGAGGCGGGACAGGAGCGCGCGTACCCCCACCACGTTGGTCATGAACGCCTCGTCGACCGCCGGGTCGAACGACACGTCACCGGCGCAGTGCACGAGGGCGTCGATGTCGCCCGGCAGCGGCGGTAGGTGGGCCAGGTCTCCCTCGACGACGCGGATCCTGGCCTGGATGAGCTGGTCGACACCTCCGGCAGCATCGACGGCGGCGGAGAAGATGGGCTTGCCCAGCAGGGCAGCGACCCGCTCGTCGGCGGATTGCGAGTTCTTCGGCCGGACGAGCACCGAGAGCCGGCATCCCGGCACTTGGGTGAGCAGCCGCTGCAGCAGCGCCTCGCCCACGAATCCCGTGACGCCGGTCAGCAGGATCTGCTTGGCATCAAGTCGCTCGGCGATGCGGCTGCTGTCCTGCTCGGGCTGCGCGGGGGTCACCCGCCCAACGCTACCCAGATCGGGTACGCCATGCGTCACTGAGGTGCGCCTTCTCTCGCTGCCGCCAGGATTCGTCCGAACTAGCGCGGGGCGGTGACGCTCAAGGGCGTCGGACGAATCCCGCGCCCGCCACCGGCTTGTCGGCGCGCCAGGATTCGTCCGACCGATCCCGCCGGAGCCACTCCGCGTTGCTTCGGACGAATCCTGCTCCCGCAGTCACGGAGTCCCATCGCAGGATTCGTTCGACCCTTGCCTCGGCCACCGCCCGCGCCCCTTCGGACGAATGCATCGCTGTGGACAACGTCCGCGCGGTCTGGGACGTTCGGTGCACCCTCGGGTATGGCTCGTCAGCACCCGACAGGCGCGGCACCACGTAGCGGCGATCTCACACGTCTGAAGACTCCCCTACCGGGCTTCGCAACCAGTCGTGCGACCGGTCGGGCCAGACGGGATCGGATCGCGGCGCTGGCTGACCGCGCATTGGCGCAGGAAGGCGTCGTCACCTTTCAGCAACTGCGGGAGTCAGGCTGGACCCGACACCAAGTCGCCCACGAGATCGACGTCCAGCGCTGGTCGCAGGCCACACCACAAGTAGTCGTGCTACAGAATGGCCCGCTCACGCCACGTCAGATGCTGTGGATGGGTGTCCTGCATGCTGGCGCGGGCGCTGCCTTGTCGCACCGAACCGCCTGCGCCGAGTCCGGACTGACCGGTTGGGAGTCTCCCGTGGTCGAGGTGATCACGAGCAAGAGCGAGGGAATCCCGCCGCTCCCCGGCTTCTTCTTCCATGAGACTCGGCGTGACTACCGCTCCTGGCTGCACCCGACCGCACGGCCGGCTCGGCTGCGACTTGACCACGCTGCCCTGCTCAGCGCCGAGCGATTGAACCAAAGGATGTCTGCGGTTGGGCTGATCGCGGCAAGCGTGCAGCAACGGCTCACCACGGCCGAGCGTCTCTTCGTTGCCAGCCGCGAGATCTCCAAACTGCGACACGGCAAGATTCTGCGGGCTGCACTGGGTGACATCGCTGGCGGCGCGCACTCCTTCGCAGAGATCGAGGTCGGGCGTTTGTGCCGTGCAGCAGGTCTTGCGCCGCCGCAACGTCAGACGATCCGAGTGGATCAGAGGGGACGGCGGCGTTACCTCGACTGCGAGTGGGAGCTACCGGACGGGCGGGTGGTCGTTCTCGAGATCGACGGTGGTTTGCATCTCGAGCTATTTCAGTGGTGGCGGGACATGTCACGGGAGCGGGCTATCGTGATCTCACAGCGGCTGGTCTTGAGGTGCAGCAGCATCGAGATCAGGCTCGACCCGGACGCGATCATCAATGATCTCCGCAACATCGGCGTCCCGGTTGTGACGGCTCGCGCCGCTGCCTGATGGCCGACGCGATTCGTCCGGAGTCGCCCAGTGCTAGCACACCGCGGATCTTCGGACGAATCACGATTCTCTCGTTGGCCGGCGGCTTCTCCGGATTCGTCCGACCCGGGATACCGGCACCGACCCGCGCATCTTCGGACGAATCCTGGCGAGGGGGCAGGCAGGGGCGGCGGGTTGGGGGTTGCTGACGGGCAATGGTGACGAGCGCGTGGTGGCGAGCGTGAGGCAACGCCGAAGATCAGGCGGACTTGCGCTTCTTCGGCTGCTGCTCGCGCGGCACGAGGGTCGGGTTGACGTTGTCACGGACGACTTCGGCGGTGACGACGACCTTGGCGATGTCTTCGCGGGAGGGTACGTCGTACATCACGTTGAGGAGGACCTCCTCGAGGATCGCCCGCAGTCCGCGGGCCCCGGTGCCACGCAGCATCGCCTGGTCGGCGATGGCCTCGACCGCGTCGGTGGAGAACTCAAGGTCGACGTTGTCGAGTTCGAAGAGCTTCTGGTACTGCTTGGTGAGCGCGTTGCGCGGCTCGGTCAAGATGCGCATCAGATCGGCTTCGGCCAGCTTGTCCACCGTGGCGATGACCGGCAGCCGCCCGACGAACTCCGGGATCAGCCCGAACTTCAACAGGTCCTCCGGCCGCACGTCGGCGAAGGACGTGTCGGTGTTGATCTGCGCCGTCTGGTGGGTCAGGTCGGTCGTGAAGCCGAGGGTCTTCTTGCCGGCCCGTTGCTCGATGATGTGCTCGAGCCCGGCGAAGGCGCCGCCCACGATGAACAAGATGTTGGTGGTGTCGATCTGGATGAACTCTTGGTGCGGGTGCTTGCGACCCCCCTGCGGCGGAACTGACGCCGTCGTACCCTCAAGAATCTTCAGCAGCGCCTGCTGCACGCCCTCGCCGGAGACGTCACGCGTGATCGAGGGATTCTCGGACTTGCGGGCGACCTTGTCGACCTCGTCGATGTAGATGATCCCCGTCTCGGCCTTCTTGACGTCGTAGTCGGCGGCCTGGATCAGCTTGAGCAGGATGTTCTCGACGTCTTCGCCGACGTACCCCGCCTCCGTGAGCGCAGTAGCGTCGGCGATCGCGAACGGCACATTGAGCATCCGTGCCAGGGTCTGCGCCAGGTACGTCTTGCCGCACCCGGTCGGCCCGATCATCAAGATGTTGGACTTGGCCACCTCGACGGGCTCGTCCTTGCCGTGCCGGGCGGTGCCGGTGACCCCCGCCTGCACGCGTTTGTAGTGGTTGTAGACGGCGACGGCGAGCGACTTCTTCGCGGCGTCCTGACCGATGACGTAGGAGTTGAGGAACTCGTAGATGTCCCGCGGCTTGGGCAGCTCCTCGAGCGCGAGCTCACTGCCCTCGGACAGCTCTTCCTCGATGATCTCGTTGCAGAGATCGATGCACTCGTCGCAGATGTAGACGCCGGGGCCGGCGATGAGCTTCTTGACCTGCTTCTGGCTCTTCCCGCAGAAAGAACACTTCAGCAGGTCCCCGCCGTCTCCGATGCGTGCCACCTGCGACGTCTCCTTAGCTCGGTCCGCCTGCATGCCGCAGGCCTACCACTCATGTTCAGTGTTGACCGTACCGGTCGGCACGGTCAACCATGGGCAACCCGCCGCTCAGCGCCCGGCTGGTGTCGCAATGGCCGCCTCGGACACCAGCACCTGGTCGATCAGGCCGTACTCGACCGCCTGCTCCGCGGTGAGGATCTTGTCGCGCTCGATGTCGCGGCTGACCTCCTCGATGGTGCGGCCGGTGTTGTCGGCGATCATCTGCTCCAGCAGCGAACGCATCCGGAGAATCTCGTTGGCCTGGATCTCGATGTCGCTGGCCTGGCCGTAGCTGCCCTCCGTGTACGGCTGGTGGATCAGAATCCGGCTGTTCGGCAGCGCCAGCCGCTTGCCCGGGGTGCCGGCAGCGAGTAGTACGGCGGCCGCGGAGGCGGCCTGACCGATGCAGAAGGTCTGCACGTCGGGCTTGAGGTAGCGGATCGTGTCGTAGATCGCGGTCAATGCGGTGAAGGAGCCGCCGGGTGAGTTGATGTAGATGCTGATGTCACGCTCGGGATCCATCTGCTGCAAGCACAACAGCTGTGCGATGACGGCGTTGGAGATGTCGTCGCTGATCGGCGTACCGAGGAAGATGATCCGATCCTCGAAGAGCTTCGCGAACGGGTCGACCCGGCGGAAACCGTAGGAGGTGCGCTCCTCCCACTGAGGGATGAAGTACTCGGCGCTGGGCGCCGTGCGCTGATGCAGGGGAATCTGGTCCATCGAAGGCCCTCCAGGCGTCGTCAGGTGGTGGCTGCTCACTTGAATCCCCTCGGACCCTCGTGCTTGCCGGTGCCGACCTCCGCGGCCTGAGCCACGACGTGGTCGATGAACCCGTAGTCCTTGGCCTGCTCGGCGGTGAACCAGCGGTCGCGGTCGGCGTCGAGCTCGACCTGTTCGTTGGACTGGCCGGTGTGTCGGCTGATCAGCTCGAACAGCACCTTCTTGATGTAGATGGACTGCTCGGCCTGGATCTTGATGTCGGACGCCGAACCACCCAACCCGCCGGAGGGCTGGTGCATCATGATGCGCGCATGCGGCAGCGCGTAGCGCTTGTTCGCGGCACCGGCACACAACAGGAACTGACCCATCGAGGCCGCCAGGCCCATGCCGTACGTCGCGACGTCATTCGGAATGAACTGCATCGTGTCGTAGATCGCCATGCCGGCGTCGACCGAGCCGCCGGGAGAGTTGATGTAGAAGGAGATGTCGGTGTTGGGGTCCTCGGCGCTCAGCAGCAGCATCTGCGCACAGATCGCGTTGGCATTCTGATCCCGCACCTCGGATCCGAGGAACACGATCCGCTCGCGCAGGAGGCGCTGGTAGATATGGTCGTCGAGGCCGAACGCGCTCTGGTTGTCGCCGTTCATCGTGGCGGGGATGTGGTCTGTGGGAGTCACGAGGTCGACACTAGCGGCCGGGTGGGACAAAGCCACAGGAGTTCCGGCCGTGTTCGCCGACAGCGCACCGGTAAGGTCGGCCCGGTGTCCTCGCCACCCAGGATCAGGCCCGCGACGCGCGCGCTCGTGACGGATCGGGCCGGTCACGTGCTTCTCGTGCACTTCGACTTTCCGTGGGACCCGGAGCTGCCCACCGGACTGTGGGCCTGCCCCGGTGGCGGCATCGACCCGGGCGAGAGCCTGTCCGCCGCGCTCCGCCGTGAGCTCTGGGAAGAGCTCGGCCTGGCGTACGACGCCGATCCCGGCCGGCCCGTATGGGTCAAGGAGCATCTCTTCCCCATGTCGCTCGAGGGCGGTCGCTGGGATGGTCAGCACGACACCTACTTCTGGGTCGAGGTCGATCGGTTCGAGCCCCGTCCCCACTTCACCGTCGAAGAGTTGCGTGCCGAGAACGTCGTCGGTCTCCGTTGGTGGTCCCCGGCCGAGCTACGCCAAGCGCAAGCGGCGTACGACGCCGACCGCAGGGACGATCCGGCGTACGTCGTCTTCTCGCCACGGCGCCTCGCGCATCTCATGGCGGACCTGTTCGCCGCGGGACGGCCGGAGACCCCTCGTCAGCTCGACCCGCGCTGACTCTCGGGCTGAGCGCCGTCCAGTAGCTCCTCGAGGGCCGCCCGGTCCCAGCCAGGTCCGATGCCCGGCCTCGCGAGGAGGTACCGGATCACCTCGTCCGGTGTCCAGCCCTGCCCCTCGACCAGCCCGCGCGCCATCGTGACGAGATACGCCGCCACCGGCGGGTTGTGCTGCGCGGTCTCCGCCTGCCACGGCGCCGTGAACGTGACCACCGGAGCGTCGTCGATCCGGCCGACGACGTGCAACGACTCGTAGCGCCCGGGTCCGAGCACCGAGCTGCCCTGGGCGAGCAGGTCGGTCAGGTCCAGGTCGACGCCTGGCGATCGTCGCATCTCCTGGGCGGCGACATCGGACAGCTGACTCAGGCTCAGCAGGTACGCGCGGCCGACCGACGTACCCGGTGCCGCCGGATCGTAGAAGGCGATCCCACCGCGCCACGTCGGCGACTCCCAGGCAAAGTAGACACATCCACGCAGCTGCACGGGCCGGATGTCGCGCGGCGGCGACGCGTCTCGGGCGCCTGGGTAGGTGCGCGCGGCTCCCGGTGGTCGACCACCAGCGAGGTAGCAGGTGAGCCGGTCCAACGCCATGTTCGAGCCGTAGCTGGCGTACCAGAGCTCGTCCATGTCGGCACCTCCCTCGCGGCTGTGCACTCTGGTCTGTAGGCCTATCACGCATCGCCCGCGGCGCGGAGCCGGCCGCGTAATGCGTTTCCGACGCGCACCGTCCGAGCAGGACGGTCCGATGGCCATGAGCGCAGTCATCCGACGGCTGGGGCGGCGCCTCCCGGTGCGGGGCCTGCCCGGAGTGACGCTCGCCGTCACCGACGCGGTGGGGATCGGTCTGGTCGTGCTGATGACGGTGCTGAGCGCCGAAATCTACGATGAGGTGACCGAAGCGGAGGGGATCGCAGGGTTGGATCGGCGCGTCCTGGACGCCATGGCCGCCCGACGCTCACCGGCTCCCCCTGCGTTCCCGAGCGGGCACGCCCTGAACAGCTGGGTGCTGCTGCTGTTGATCGGCTACCTGGTGGCGCTGAGGGTGCGCAGCCGCCTCGTGGCCGCACTGGCGGTGCTCGGCTGTGCGGTCGCTGCCGTGGCGATGGGACTGAGCCGGGTCTACCTCGGACGCCACTGGATGACCGACATGTTGGTGGCATGGACACTCGGTAGCGCCTGGCTGGCCGTGGTCGTGACCGGGCACCAGTTGGCGGTCACCGGTACGGCGCACTTCCCCGCGAATCGCGGGAAGACGTCCCGGCTCAGGCGGCTTGATCGGGTCTTCTCCACGCAATTCGCGGGGTAGTGCAGGCTGAATGAAGGCCTGGGTCAGGTCTTGTCGGTGGTGGGTACGTCGGCCGACGGCTCGTCGACGTGCTCCTCGTCGAGGTACTCGCCGGCCAGTACGACGTCACTCGCTGCGTCGATCTCCTCCTCAGCCGCGATCGCCCCAACCCCCGCCGCTGCCTCTGCTTCAGCGGCCGCGAGGTCCGCCGGGTCGGCGTACGTCCCGTCCGGCAGCAGCGTCTTGAGGTCCACCGGACTGCCGGACGCGTCGGTCACTGCGGCGCTCTCCACCACCAGCGCGAGCGCCTTGCCTCGCCGGACCTCGGCGATGAGCTCGGGAAGGTGGTTGTGCTCCATGGCGTGCTTGATGTACTCCTCGGGGTTCTGACCCGATGACTGAGCCCGCCGAAGCAGGTGCTGGGTGAGTTCGTCCTGCTCGATGCCGACCTGCTCCTTGTCGGCGATCGCGTCGAGCAGGAACTGCGCACCCATGGCGTCGCGGACTCGACGGTCGAGGTCGGCGTCGAACTCCTCCTGCGTCTGACCTTCGGTCTCCAGGTAGTCCGCCTGCGTCATACCGGCGTAGCTCAGCTGCTGCGCGATCGACTCGCGACGCGCTGCCAGCTCCTCGTCGACGGCCCCGTCGGGCAGCGGGATCTCGACCCGCTCCAGGAGCCTCTCGAGTACGGCGTCGCGGGCGGCGCTGGCCTGCTCGACGCGAGCGCCCCGCAGCAACCGGTCGCGCAGGTCAGCGGTGAGCTCGTCCACGGTGTCGAACTCCGACGCGGTCTGCGCGAACTCGTCGTCGAGCTCGGGCAATTCCTGCTCCTTGACCGCGGTGACCTTGACGGTGACGTCGACGGACTGATCCTTGAACTCGCCACCCACCAGGGTCGAGGCGAACGTGGCTTCGTCGTCCGGCGACATGCCCTCGAGCGCTTCGTCGAGTCCCTCGAGCATGGTGCCACGGCCGACCTGGTAGCTCATGCCGGTGGCCTGCGCCTCCTCGATGGGTTCGCCATCCTTGGCGGCGGAGAGATCGATGGTCACGAAGTCGCCGTCGGCCGCGGCCCGGTCGACCGGGGTCAGGGAGCCGAACCGTTGGCGCAACGTCTGCAGCTGCTCCTCGACCTCCTCGTCGCCGACGGAGATGTCGTCGACCTGCGCCTCGATCCCCTCGTAGCCGGGCAGCTCGATCTCCGGCTTGATGTCGAGCTCGGCGGTGAAGCTGAGATGCTGACCGTCCTCGAAGTCACCGAGATCGATCTCCGGCTGGCTCAGCGGGACGAGCTGGTTCTCCTGCAGCGCCTCGAAGTAGATCTTCGGCAGTGCGTCGTTGATGGCCTGGTCGATGACGGCCTCTCGCCCCACCTGGCGGTCGATGATCTGGGCTGGGACCCTGCCGCGACGGAAGCCCGGCACGTTGATCTGCTGGGCGATCTTCTTGTACGCCGCGTCGAGGCTCGGCTTGAGCTCCTCGAAGGGCACCTCGACGGTGAGCTTGACCCTGGTCGGGTTCAAGGTCTCGATGGCGCTCTTCACAGGTGTTTCTCCTCTTGCTTTGGTGGGGTCGCCGCGATCGCTCGGCGGCACGCTGCGCTTGACAATGCAGCCTCGCCAGCCTAACGGCCCCGCTGCGTCTCGGTGAAATCCGCTGGCGCTGGCGCCTGGCGCCTGGTGCCGGTGCCGCCGTACCCCGCACCGGCCGCACTCAGCCGCAACTCCTGCCGAGCCGCGGCCTCTCCGCGGCCGAGCGTCTGCCCGTCACCGGCCGAGCGGCAGCAAAAGGTCGAGATCAGATCGCCGGATCGGCCATCTGCTGCCACTCGTCCCTCAGTGGGCCGTGACGGCACCCTCGCGCCGGGATCGAAGTGTCTGGCAAGGCGCCAGACACATGCCAACCCGGCCACGAGATCACTCGGTCGGGGCGACAGGACTCGAACCTGCGATCTCCTGCTCCCAAAGCAGGCGCGCTAGCCACTACGCTACGCCCCGGTTTTCCAGCCCGGCGAGTCTAGTGGAGCGCCCGCCGCGGCCGCAGTGCCGCCCGCTCAGACCAGTGCACGGACCATCCGAATCTCCGGCAGCGAGGTGCCCTCCGCATCCCACATGCTCAGCGCGCCGTCTGGCCTCCACCCACGTCGCTCGTACCAGGAGCGACCCTTCCTGTTTGCCTGAAGCACCCACAAGGCGGCCAGGCCGTGGCCGCAGTCGAGGTCGACAAGCTGTGCCAACGCGGCCTCCAGCAACGCGCTCCCGACGCCACGCCCCTGACGATCGGGGTCGGTGTAGATCGCCAGGATCTCAGCCCAGCCGGACGTGTCCTCGTCCGGTGGTGCGTCCTGCTGGGGGCGATAGGCGCCGAAGACGACGTACGACGTGAGGCGTCCGTCGACTGCACCGACCAGCACCGTCACCGCGCGCGGGTTGTCCGGAGCCAGGATCCGCCGCCACCGCTCGCGGTAGCGCTCGAACGTCATACCGTCGAGCACCGCGTCAGGCACGATGCCGGTGTACGCCGACCGCCAGGCTGCGATGTTGATACGAGCCAGGTCTTCGATGTCGGCCGACTCGGCGAGCCGGATACTGATCGTCACCAGATCAGGCAGGTCCAGCGAGGGTGGCGTGCCGCAGGACGACGAGCGTCAGCCCGCTCCCGGGAGCCGACGCAGCAGATCCGCGGACCTGGCGAGCCGAGGCCGCACGAAGTGGGTGTAGGTGAAGTCGAGCAGGGTCGGGACGAAGCCGGAGGTGTCGGTCGCGGACGCCTTGCCTGGCTGCGGCCGGCGGTGATGGCTGGACTGACGTGGCACGGGGGAAGTGGAGACGCTCATGGCTGGCTCCTTCTGCACGGTCCTCAAAGGACCCAGCCATGGTGACAGCGGCACGCTTCGTCCTTGCGCAGAAACGCCGTACGGCGGTGTCGCGCGTCGACCGCCACCCTGTGGCGCACACCCGCAGTGTCGAGTCGCCGCCGAGCCGATCGCCATGGCACCATAGACGCCGCGTCGTCACGGCGGCGACTGTTGGAACGCAGCCGCCGGACGACGTACGCGGGTGTAGCTCAATGGTAGAGCCCCAGCCTTCCAAGCTGGTCATGCGAGTTCGATTCTCGTCACCCGCTCCACGATCTCTCAGTTCGCGGTGGTTGAGGTTGTGCATGCACCGTCGAAGAGTCACGACGAGTGCGCTACCGCCCGGTCATACTCGCAGCATGAAGACTGCGATCTCAGTTGCTAACGAGGTGTTCGACGCACCAAAGCGCGCTCGCGCGCTCGGCGTCAGCCGCTCTGAGGCTTCAGCGCCGCCGCCAAGCGATACCTCGACGACCTCTCTCGCGAATCCTTGACCGACCGACCAACCAGGTCCTCGACCTGCCCGGGTACGACGACGAAGCTTACGAACTCGCAGCGACGTCGACGAGGGGCCCGGGCCGTGCTCTGGACCTGTGACCCGCCTCGATCTCTCAGGCCTGACAACAACCATTACCAGGGGCCGGCGATGCTCTCCGCGAACAGGGTCGCGTGACACGCGCGGACGAACGGCGAGAGCCGGCGGCCTGATCGACAAAGACCCGACACGCTGGAGCGAGACGCTTTCGAGGCGGTGTGACCACGCGGGGTCTGCGCATCGACCGAAGTTGGGGACCCGTGGCGGTCACCCTGGCATCGGCGCGGTCAGGGCGTAGGTGTAGCCGTCCACCCACCCCAGCTCGGCATGCCAGGAGTCGCCGACGCCGTGCTGCTCACGACGCATGCCCACCTTCTCGAGGACTCGTACCGAGGCGAGGTTGTCCGCGAAGCAGCCGGCGGTGATCCTCCGCACGCCCAGTCGGTCGAACGCGTGCGCGACCATCGCGGCGACGGCCTCGGTGGCGTAACCGTGGCCGCGGTACGCCGGGTCGAAGATGTAGCCGAGCTGCGCCTCCGTGCGCTTCGGCATCCCAGGCTGCCCCATCCCGTCGACGACATCTAGCGAAACGGTGCCGATCACGACATCGTCGAGGACCGCCGCCACGCTGTGGTCGTCTGGGTCCTCCGCCGAGCGACGCCACGCCGCGCGAAACGACGCCGGATCGACCACGGTGCGCAAGAGCCAGTGCGTGACCGCTGGCTGGTTCCGGTACTCGAGGATCGGGTCGATGTCCTCGTCACACACCGGGCGAAGCTCGAGACGTTCGGTGCGTATGCAGTCGCTGCTGCCGGTGCTGGTCATGCGGCGAGACGCTAGCGGATGCACGCACCGCGTCACCTCCGAATATGGCTGCCGCCCCACGAAGCTCAAGGCCTTCGCTACGGGCCAGTTCGCGTTCACGCCGGTTCATGGGCGGCTTCGGCGAGTGCTGCTAGGAGAGCAATGGTGGCAGGCGGGTCGGGCGGTTCGCCGTACGTGGCCGCGTAGATGTGCCGCTCGGCACCAGGCAGTTCGCTGGCCACGATGCCCTCAGTGCGGTGGGCACGCAGGGCCAGTCCGGGGCTGGTCGTCACTCCGAGTCCTGCCGCGACGAGTGACTGCATCACGACCATGTCGTCCGACGTGTAGCCGATGGTGGGTTCGAACCCTTCGCCTGCGCACATGGCCACCAGGTGGGTGCGGCACCGGTCACAGCCGGCGATCCAGGTGGCGTCGCGCAGGTTGGCGAGCGTTTCCGCGTGGCGGGTGGACAGCACGTAGACAGGGTCGTCGAGCAGGTGGTGCAGCCGGATGTCGTCCGGTTCTGGTTCGGTCTCGTCGTAGCGGAAGATGACCGCGACGTCGACCTTGCCGGCACGCAGCATTTCGATCGCCTCGGGTGGGTGCGTGTCGGTCAGGCTGATCTGCAGGCCCGGATGGGTGCGAGCCAACGCCGCCGCCGCCCGTGGGACGAGAGAGCCGATCACGGAGGAGAAGCCGGCCAGTCGCACGCGCCCTGCAGTCAGCCCAACATGAGCGGCGAGCTCGGTGTCCGCGGCGTTGATGCGCCCGATGATCTCCGCGGCCCTGTCGGCAAGCAGCTGACCAGCGGGGGTAAGGCGGACGCCTCGCCCGACCCGTTGCAGCAGTTGCGCACCGGTCTCGACCTCGAGCCGAGCGAGGTGGTGACTCACGGTTGGCTGCGTGTAGTGCAGCTCTCGCGCTGCCCCAGTGACCGAGC
Source organism: uncultured Actinomycetota bacterium (assembly GCA_963830495.1). GTDB lineage: Bacteria > Actinomycetota > Actinomycetes > Propionibacteriales > Nocardioidaceae > CAWHMS01. Next base: position 270,064 of record CAWHMS010000003.1, read on the forward strand.
CGAGCCGCGCCACGGCGTCCAGGACGCGCAGCCGAGTGACATCCAACATGCATAGAGGATATCTATGAGTGAGCGTGACGATTGACATTGGACGTATGGGTTTCCTCGGTGCACCCTCGATGACATGACCACGACACCCACCCGCCCAGCCCACCGACTCTCCGATCTGATCGACGGCGTCCGCGGCGCGGTCGCCGTGCAGACCGACTGGGCAGCCACCGCCCAGCTCGTCGCTGAGGAGCTACGCACGCACCTCCCCGGAACGGACGTGCTCACCGCCGAGCAGCGCCTCGGCTCGCCTGACGACTACCGCGGCCACACCCTGTACGTCGAGCCGGACGGCTCGTTCTCGATCGTTGCCCTGGTCTGGCGGCCCGGGCAGACCACCCGGATCCACGACCACGTCACCTGGTGCGTGATCGGCGTCATTCAGGGAGCCGAGCACGAGGAACTCTTCGACACCGACCTCAACATGGTCGGCAACCGGGACAACCACGTCGGCGACGTCGACGGATTCGCACCGCCCGGCGACATCCACCGCGTGCGCAACAACACCGAGACGACGGCGATCTCGATCCACATCTACGGCACCGACATCTCCCGTCTTGGCACCAGCGCCCGCCGCTACTATGACTGACCCGATCAAGCACACCGGAGGCGACCAACACGCCACTATCGAGGGAGATCACATGTCGCTCGTGCGTGTCCACAACTTCTCCATCTCACTCGACGGCTTCGGCACCGGCGAGGGGCAGAGCAAGGAAGCCCACTTCGGTCACGCCGGGGACCGACTGCACCAATGGATGTTCGCCAGCCGGTGGTGGCAGCCCGGCGGTAGCGGCGGCGTCGACGACGTCTTCGTACGCCAGCACGATCAGGGGATCGGCGCGGAGATCATGGGTGCGGGGAAGTTCGGCCACCCCGGATGGCACGAGGATCCGGATTGGCAGGGCGCCTGGGGTCCCAACCCGCCGTTCCATTCCCCCGTCTTCGTCCTCACCCATCACCCGCGGCCGCCGATAGAGATGGAAGGCGGTACGACGTTCCACTTCATCGACGCCTCGCCCGCCGAGGCGCTCGACGCGGCCCGCAAGGCTGCCGATGGCCAGGACGTGCGCCTCGGCGGAGGCGCGACCGTGATCCGCGACTTCCTTGCCGCCGGGCTGGTCGATTACATGCACACCGCGGTGGTCCCGATCCTGCTCGGGCGAGGGGTCTCCCTCTGGGACGGAGTCGAGGGCCTCGAGCGGGGCTACAAGGTCGAGGCCACCGCCTCGCCCAGCGGAGTCACGCACGTGACCTTCACCCGTGCGGGCATCTGAATCGTGTTCTCCCGCCTCGGCAACTCCAGGCCAAAGGGCAGCGCAGCGGCGACCACCGACCAGGTGTACGGCTGGACTCCGCTGGCGAACAGGTTCCCGCAGCAGTAGAAGTCACCGATCGTCTCGGAGGAGGGCGCCTCGGTGTGATCGCCGGCGCTCGGGCGGGAGGATCTCGATCGTGAAGGTCCCGGCGTCGGTCGCGCGGATCTCATCCTTGACCCGGACCGTGAACGTGAAGCTATCGGAGGTCTTGAGGACTCCGTTGACCAGCCCCGTGCTCCCGGCGAAGTCGAACAGTCTCGTGCCCGGAGGAAGGTCGCCGTCGGCGACCTTGAACGACGGCTGCTTGTTCGACGACGCACAGAGGTGGTGACCGTGATGAAGAACGTGAGCTCGGCCCCGACCTGGCCGGTCACCGGGCCGACCCGCGGGTCGATCGTGCACGTCGCGGCCTGTGCGGACGGTGGTTCGAGCATCAGGAGCGGGGGGCAAGCAGCAGGGGCAGTAACCGACGCATGAGGAACCCTCCGCCTGTGCGAGGGGTCTCCTCGCTACGTATCGTCGGTGTCTGACGACCCAGGTCAGCGGCCAAGGAGAGTGCATGGCAACCTTCACCCAGTCCGACGAGCTTCAGGAAGCGAACTTCGTCGACGCGAATCTGCGCGGCGCCAGGTTCGTCGGCGCCGACCTGTCCGGCGTCGTTATGCGCGGGGTCGAGGTGTCAGGGACGGACATCGACTCGCCATGGCTCGTTCACGGCGGGAGCTTTCGCGTGAACGGCGTCGACGTGATCCCGCTCGTCGAAGCCGAGCTCAACCGCCGCTTTCCCGGCCGCGCCGACAGGCGGTCCGGAGATGCGGACGGCCTGCGCGCGGCGTGGGCCGCACTCCAGCGCACCTGGGCGGACACCCTCGAGCGCGTCGCGGCAATGCCGGCGGGTACGGTCGATCTCTCAGTCGGCGGGGAGTGGTCGTTCGCGCAGACGCTGCGACACCTGGTCCTTGCCACGGATCTGTGGCTGGGCCAGGCGGTCCTGGGCATCGAACAGCCGTTCCATCCCCTCGGCCTGGCGGGGGAAGGCGCCGAGGACGAAGGCTTGGATATGTCGATCTTCACGACCGTCACACCGTCGTATGCCGAGGTGCTGGAGGCCCGGGCGAGTCGCGTCGGCATGGTGAGCGACTTCCTCGCCACCGTTACCGCGGACCATCTGGCCACGACGCGCAAGAACCCGTGGGCCCCCGATCACCCGGAAACCACGCTGTCCTGCCTGCACGTGATCCTCGAGGAGGAGTGGGAGCACCACCGCTACGCCGTGCGCGACCTCGGGGCGATCGGAGAGAAGCCCGGCGCGTGAGCCGGTGGACCTCCGCCGCCTCGGCAAGGTCAGCCACCGTACGGGAGGTTCTGTGTCCTACTCGTTCCTGTCCAGTCTCGAGTGCTCGCGCACTGGGGACTCCTATGAAGCCGACCAGGTGCAGGGCATGAGCAAGGTCGGTGCGCCGCTGCTGGCTCGTTATGACCTCGAGCAGGCGCGGGCGAGCACCACCCGCGAGGACATCGCCAGGCGGCCGCACCACCTGTGGCGCTACCACGAGCTGCTCCCGGTCCGAGATCCAGAGCACGTCACCACTCTTGGAGAGGGGATGACGCCGTTGCTCCCGCTGCCGACGTACGGCGCGGCGATCGGCGTCCCTGGTCTGCTGATGAAGGACGAGAGCCTGATCCCCACTGGGACCTTCAAGGCCCGCGGCGCCGCGGTCGGAGTCTCCCGAGCGCGCGAGCTCGGCGTGACCGCCGTGGCGATGCCGACGAACGGCAACGCGGGCGCCGCATGGGCGCTGTACGCCGCGCGCGCCGGCATCGGCAGTCTGATCGTGATGCCGGTGGACGCCCCGGAGATCACCCGGCGCGAGTGCGTGGCCTCCGACGCCGAGCTGTACCTGGTCGACGGGCTGATCAACCACGCCGGCGCGCTGGTCACGGCTGCTGTCGAGAGAAGGAGTGGCTATCAGGAGGTATCGACGCTGAAGGAGCCGTACCGCATCGAGGGCAAGAAAACGATGGGCTACGAGATCGCCGAGCAGCTCGGCTGGCAGGTTCCCGACGTGATCCTCTACCCGGCCGGTGGCGGGGTCGGCCTGATCGGCATCCACAAGGCGATAAAGGAGATGCAGGAGCTCGGCTGGATCGGCGACAAGCTCCCGCGGCTCGTCGCCGTGCAAGCCGTCGGCTGCCGGCCGATCGTGGACGCGTTCGAGGCCGGGCACGACGAGAGCACGCTGGTGGAGGGCACGCACACACTCGCGTTCGGCATCAACGTGCCCAAGGCGCTCGGCGACTTCCTCGTGCTCCAAGCTGTGCGCGAGACCCACGGTACGGCGATCGCGGTCAGCGACGACGCGATCCTCGCCGAGATCCGGAACCTCGCCGCGGCCGAGGGTACGTGGATCTGCCCTGAGGGTGCGGCATGCATGGCCGCAGCCCGCCAGCTCCGCGAGGGCGGCTGGATCGGCGCGCACGAGCAGGTCGTGGTGCTCAACACCGGGACCGGCCTGAAGTATCCAGAGACGGTGAGCATCGACGTGCCAGTGCTGCCGCGCGATGGGAAGATCCCCTCGCCCGCCTGATCGTTCACAGCTCGGCAGGCGACCTCACGCCACCGTCATGTCTCGCGGTCGGCGAGCGCCTCCGCCAGCATCGCCGCCAGCGTCTCGATCTGCATGTCGGCGGAGGATGCCACCTCCGCGTCGGAACCGTCGAGCGCGCGCGCTGCCAGTCCCGCCTTGGAGTCGATGAGCTCCGCGATCTTGCCGTCGATGGTCTGGGCGGCGATGATGCGCCAGGCCGTGACGGGCTCGGTCTGCCCGATCCGGTGCACCCGGTCGATGGCCTGCGTCTGCTCGGCATTGGTCCACGACAGCTCGGCCAGGACGACGTTGCTCGCGACGTGCAGGTTCAGGCCCACCCCGGCGGCGGTCAGCGAGCACACGGCGACGGACACGTCTGGATCATTGACGAACGCATCAATGTTGCGCTGGCGCACGGCGGGGGTCTGGTCGCCACGCACCGAGGCGTAGCGGATGCCGCGGGACTCGAACAGCTCCGAGGCCGCGTCCATCACGTCGATGTGCTTGGCGAAGAACACCACCTTGCCGGCGTTGCGAGCCAGCTGTGCGGCGTAGTCGGCGGCCAGCGTGGCCTTGGCCCGACCGATACGACGGACCATCGCGAAGACGTTCTCCTCCGAGGATGACTCCGACGAGGCCGCCTGCTCCCAGCCGGCGACGCGCCGTACGAGCTCGGGGTCGATGCCCTCGACAAGGGTGCCGGAGCGCTCCTCGCGGGCGGCAACGGCAGCGTCGTACCGCTGAACCAGCCGCAAGGCGAGCTCTTGCTCGGCCTGGCGGATGGAGCGGGCAGCAGCGGAATCGAGTTCGACGGGCAGGTCGGCGATCCGCCGGGCCGGAAGGTCCTTGGCCTCGTCGAGCTTGCGCCGTCTGACGATGCCGAGGTCGATGACGGCCTGGCGTGCCGCTGGCTGGAAGCCGCGATCCACCGGCGTCAGACCGGTCTCTTCCAGCGCCGCCATGAGCACCGGCCTGGGCTTCTTCTCCTCGATCCAGCCCAGGAACTGCCAGATAGCGCGAAAGTCGTCGATGTCATTGATCAGCGGGGTGCCGGTGAGAGCCATCATCAGCGGTTGAGCGACCCGGTGGCGGATCCGGTCGGCGACCTCCAAGACGTGCTGGGAGCGCTGCGACTTCTTGTTCTTGATGAAGTGCGCCTCGTCGACGACCATGCCGCGGAACCCGTGAGAGGTGATCCACCCGACGTGCCGGTCCAGCACCTCATAGTTGACCACGACGATGTCGGCGAAGCCGTCGATCGTCTCACCGCTGCCGTGGATCACCGTGACGCTGCGCGACGGGGTCCACAGAGCCACCTCGCGTGCCCAGTTGGTCTTGACGACGCTGGGTACGACGCACAGCAGCGGGTAGGCATTCGCGGCCTGGGCAGCAAGCAGGGCCTGCGCGGTCTTGCCCAGTCCGGGCTCGTCCGCCAGCAGGAACGTGCGGTGCCCGCCGGCCGCGGCGGCGAGGAGGCGAGCCTGATGTGGCATCAGCTCGTGCCCGTGCGGCAGTTGCAGCGAACCGGCAGGCTCTGGGAGCTCCATGCACGACGGCGCACCAGGGGCGATGTCCTCGAAGGAGCTCAGCAGCGGGCCGATCAGCTCCCAGCCGGTGAGGCGCCACTCCTTGGGGCGGGGCTGCTGGGCGGCGTTGAAGTCCGGCGCGAGAAATGGGTTGGCCAGCTGTGCTGCGACGACCGAGGGGGGCACCACCTGTCGCTCGCTGACGATGGCCGTCGCCGCCGGTCGCGGCCGCTCCTCCGGGTCAGGCTCCAGCCCGCCGGCGATCTGCATCTCGCGCTTCAGTCGTCGGGCCGAGTCGCTGACCTCGGCATCCTCGCCGAGCAGGACGAACAGCGACGGCTCGCGCGCTGCGGTCTGGGCAAGGATCGTCGCGATGCCATCCAGCCGCCTGAGCTGCTTGTCCCGCTCCGCCTGGCTGACGGAGAGGTCGCCTTTCACGCGGGCGCGCTCTTCTCGCGCCAGCAGGGCGATGACCTGGAACTTCGTCCGCTCGATCTGCCCGCGCTCGGCACGGGTCTCGACCTCTCGCACCGCCTTGGCCAGGACGGGCAGGATCCCGTCGTTGTCGCGCTCGCGGCGCTTCCCACGTTGGGCCGTCCCGGTCTTCCGGGGCTGACGCTGGCGCTGTGCCAACTGTGTCTCCTTCTGCGTTGCGCGTGCCGACCGGCGTCGAACACCGAGTCGTCACGCCCAGCCTCCCCTGTGCCCTCGCCGTCTCAGCGTCGTGCGGTCCGACGAAGGTCTCGAGACGCCTTGCGCCGTACGCAGTCATCACGCACGTCACTCGACGCCGACGCACCGACCTGAGGGAGTGCTGCGACGAAACTGAGGATCGCCGCGCTGGAAGAGACCTTCCAAGGAATCACACTCAACCAGTCAGTGCAGGCTCCATGGTACCCGGCCCGGGGCTGCTGAGACAGACCGCTGGCCCAACGCCTCCTCGAACAGCACGCGGGACATCCGCGTCGCCGCCTGGATCACTCGCTCAGAACACCAGTGTCCAACCCTCGCGGCCGGCCTGCTCCTTGGTGTACGCAACACCGTCGACCTTGAGGCCGCTCGGGTCCAGCAACGTGATCAGGCCGCCGTCGTTGCCGAGCGCCACCCGCGGCTCGATCCGGATCCGGGTCGTCTCTCCTCCCGTGAGCGTCAGCGGGTCCAGGACCATCGGGCGCTTCACCCGGTCACACAGCGACCAGCCGGCAAGGTCGAAGGATGGGGACTCGAGTTCAGCAGGATCACGTAATCCGCCTCCGGCGCGGCGCCGATGGCGTTGACCAGGGCGCCCACGACCCGCACCACCTGGTCCTGGTCGGGGAAGTGGTCCGGTCAGGCTGCGGCGACCAAGGGCCGGCTCTCTTCCCGCGCGTTTCGTCCGATCCCCGTACACCGTCATGAAGTACGTCGCCCAATCGGCTAGGAGCTCGCCCCCTGCGCGACTACATTGTCAATTGGTGAGCGTTGCCGGGCGCTCGGGGGAGAGCTCGGACCTTGCGGTGAGCGGCGGCTGCAGCCAGACGTTCCGGCACGAGAGCAAGGTCAAGAGGTGCGGACGTGACGATGTCCGACTGGCGCTCCAGCGGTGACGAAACCGCCGCTGGTGGTTCGGCGCGCAACGAGCGTGCCGGCCTCGCCTCACGTTGGACGTCACTTCGCCCGGGCCGCCACGGCAGCCTCCGCATCCGAAGGGATCCGGAGTCGGTCATCATGGCGCTGGCAGGTGAGGCGGACTTCACCAACCACGACCAGCTGCTCGCCGCCCTGCACGAGGCAGTGTCCGGAGCGGGCGACGTCTACCTGGACGTGTCAGGTCTCAGCTTCGTCGACGTGGCGGCCACGAGGGCGCTGCTGTCGGCCGCAGCGGGCCTCCCGGCACCGCGCCGAATGATCCTCATCGAGCCCTGTCACGCCCTGCGGATCATCCTGACGTCGGCGGGACTCGCCGTGCCTCCACAGCTCAGCCTGGTCGGCAGCCAGGGGCCGGTGCGCGGTGTGGAGTCACCGAGCGAGCGGTGACCCACCAGGTCAGCAGCCGGACAGCCGTGCAGCATCACGGGGCCCAGCGACGCTGCCGCATCGCCGCCTAACGACGGTGCAGCATCAGCAGCGCCCGGTCGTCGTTGTCTGACCCCACCATGCGAACGAGCCGCTCCGCTCCATGGACGAACCCGTGCTGAACCAGCCGCTCGGCCTCGCCGAGCAGCTTGTCGATGCCGTAGGTCAGGTCGCGCCGCGGAGTCTCGACGAGCCCGTCGGTGTAGAGCATCAGCGCATCACCAGAGCGGAGCAGGCCACGATGGACCGAGTAGGCAGCGTCGCCGACCAGTCCGAGGATCGGCCCTTCGGTCCAGTGCACCGTCCACCGGCCGCTGCCGGCGTGGAAATGGACAGCAGGCGGATGTCCCGCCGTCCTGACTTCGTAGTCGCCCGTATCCAGATGCACCAGCAGGTGGATGGCGGTCGCAAAACCTTCGCCCCACTCCTGCCGCAGGAGGTAGTCGTTTGCTGCATCGAGAAACACCTCCGGGCGCAGCGAGCCGAGCAGCCCACCGAAGGCTCCCGAGAGCAGCAAGGCCCGCGTCCCGGCGTTCAGACCCTTGCCGGAGACGTCGACCAGCACGATCTCCAGCCGCCGACCGCGTTCGGTCTTGGCGGCGACGATGAAGTCCCCGGCGAAGGAAGCGCCTCCGGCAGACCGGATGACGGCCTCGGCGTGCCACTTGCTCGGAAGTGCCGGCAACTGTCCCTGGGCGGCCAACCGATCGCGGAGGTCGATCAACATCGACTCGCCGCGGGAGCTGGCCACGCCCAGGGTCGCCCTGCGGTGCGTGCTCCAGAGCGCGATGACCGCGACGACCCCGACCACGCCGACCCCACCCCACCGGGCCGGTGGCATGTCATCCCCGATGGCCTGGAGCTGGAAGACCAGGCAGATCACCACCACGAACACCAACACCAGCATCGACCGGCTCGACAGGACGTTGATCCCCAGCAATATCGGGATCACGGCGGCAGTGACTGGCCAGAAGTCGCTGAGCAGCACCCCGATCACCATCGAGACCACGGCGAACGCGATCAGCAGGACGAGGTAGCTCGTCTCGTCGCCGCTCAGGCTGCGGGCGACCGAGGAGCCGGCGCGGCGCGCGACGCTACGCCGTGAAGCGCGCGGTGCGACAACGCTTCGAGGGGTGGTTGACACGGGTCGAGCGTAGTCAGTCATGAGCGCCGGTCGTTGTTGAATTGCACGATTGAACGTGCAACATCTTGGCCGATAGGGGCGCTTCCTACTTGAGGTGGGTGAATGAGCCCGCCGCCGATGAGCTGCGTGCGCAGTCAAGAGTGCTCTGGGTTGCAGAAGCCGCGCGCAACGCGGCGTTAGGCCTCGATGAGTGCGTTGAGGGCTTGCGTGCCGCCGGTGCTGGCGCGGCCGGTGTCGAAGTAGCCCAGGAACGCCTGCCGCCACTGCTGAAGCGTTTGCCAACCGCTTGATCTCCGGGTCGGGACGTCGGCAATGCGGTCAGGACCTTGTCCGCGATCCGTCAGTCGTCGGTCGTACTCGCGGCCTTGTAGCCGGCGCGGAGCTGATGAGCGCGGTGCCAGGCGATGTACACCTCATCGTGGCGGTCACCCGCCGCGATCGCCCTGGCCGGGTAGTTTGGTCGCTCCCGATGTTGTGGACCTCGGCCCTCCTACCCGTCCCACGCCCACCGGCGCGCCGATTACCCCACCGGAACTCTGAAGAGCCCGATATCTGCATCTGGATTTCACGGCTTCCAGAATGGCGGAGTTACACCAGCAGCGGGAGAGCGGCGTCCCTTGGGCCGGAGTTGTGCTCGACCGGAGGGACGACCGGGCGAGGCGTTGTACTCGCGTTTGCGGATCTCTCCGGACACCATTCTGCATCTTCGTTGCCTGACGGCGACGGAAGTGTCTAGTAACGGCGTGCTCGGTCAACTCGCCATGAGTAGCCATTCCAGTGGTATACAATAGCCACGGCATCGTAGTACCGACCGCAGTGCGCGTAGACTCGCTTCTGGTAGTTTCCACGCTGCCAGCGGAAATAGCCGCTGATGTCGAACAAGCGATGAACGTAGCGGCGACCATCACCGATGTCGAAGTTGCGCCACTCGTAATTGTCCACACACCGGTGCGTACGTTGGGCCGCCGTGGTCTGGATACTCCCAACAGCATCTGGCGGCGTGGCGGCAAGTACCCCAGTCATTGTGGCTGCGGTCACCATCAAACCGGCGATTATTCGCTTAGCCATGCGACCCTCCTTTGTCGCCCCGTTCTCTCCAGGTGAGAGCACTCAGACGCTCACCCAGAGCGTACCCGGAATCATCTCATCCGAGAATAGTCCGTCCAGGGCAACCAAATTTGTCTTATCTAGTCACTCGGTACTAGTCACCCATTGTACGAGTCCTGCATGCCAGTCACAGATTGTATGATTGGAGATACTCTCCGTTATTTCCTCGCCTTTTGGTTGCGCAAGAAATCGTCGGCAATGCAGTCGGTTATTGGCTCGCTGGACACGTGCTCCTCGGCCGCGGAATCCATGGCGTGCGTCCGAGGCCGTCCTTGCGTGCTGACGGAGTGGCTGCGAGCACTTCACGGCCAGATGCAAAGGCCGTCGCAGCCGGACCGCGTCGAACACCGCTCCCGTCACACCACGCCGAAGGGTCGCAATGCGGGGGTCAACGTCGGCGCTGGCAGGTAGGGCACCAGAACAGGTTCCTTCCCTCGAGCACCCGAGTGCGAACCCGGCTGCCGCACACATGACACGTCTGACCAGTGCGGCGGTACACATAGACCTCGCCGCCGTGGTCATCGACCCGTGCGAGCCTGCCCATGGCCTCTGGCTCGTGCTCGGAGCGAACCGTGTCGATGCGACCGGTCCGGACGCCGTACGCCATCAGCGCCACGAGGTCGGCCCATAACGCGTTCCACTTGCGCCGCGAGACCTTGTCGCCCGGTGTCAGCGGATGCAGCCTGGCCCGGAAGAGCGACTCCGCGCGGTAGACGTTGCCGACACCGGCAAGCACCTTCTGGTCCATCAACAGCGCGCCGATCGGCTTGGTGCTGCGGTGGATCCGCACCCACGCCTGAGTTGGGTCGGCGTCGCCGCGCAGGGGATCCGGACCGAGCTGGCCGATGATGGCGGCCATGCTCTCGCCGGTGATGAGTTCGCACGTCGTGGCCCCGCGCAGATCGGCGTACGCCCTCGGGCCCTCCAGCCGCACCCGCACCGCGCCCACCGGCGGCAGCGCAGGCACCGGCGCCACCGTGAACGCGCCGATCAGCCCGAGGTGGACGTGCAGCACCCGGTGATGCTCGAACCGCACGAACAGGTGCTTGCCGGCCGACTCGGCGCCGTCGACATGATGTCCGTCGAGCAGCGCGGCGGACTCCGCGAAGCGGCCTTGCGGACTGGACACACGGACCGGATGTCCGGTGAAGGCGGTGTCGAGTTCGTGCGCGAGTCGGTAGAGGGTGTGGCCCTCGGGCATGCCAGCGGACCCCTCAGCTTGCGTCGGCGTCCGGGGCGTCCGGCACGACGCCAGTCGCCTCGTAGTCGGCCAACAGATCGATGCGTCGCACGTGCCGAGCCTCGCCGGTGAAGGATGTCGACAAGAAGACCCGGACGAAGGCCTCTGCCACGTCGACGCTGTGCAGTCGAGCCCCGATCGACATCACGTTGGCGTCGTTGTGCAGTCGCGCCAGCTGGGCGGTTTCCTCCGACCAGACCAGCGCGGCGCGCGTCCCCCGGACCTTGTTTGCCGCGATCTGCTCGCCGTTGCCGGAGCCACCGATGACGATGGCGAGACTCCCCTGGTCGGCAACCACGGCGGCCGCGGCGCGGATGCAGTAGGCGGGGTAGTCGTCTTGGGGGTCATAGCGGTATGGCCCGTGATCGAGCGCGTGGTGTCCCTCGTCGGTCAGCCATTCGACGAGGTGCTGCTTGAGCTCGAGGCCGGCGTGGTCGGAGCCGAGATGCACACGCATGGCGCAAGCATGCCAGGAGACGCGGCCGGGTTCGCTGGCGCAGAGGCCGTTTGCCGTCTGGCGCTGCCCGCGTGCGAGGATTGCCGACATGCCTGGGATCAACCTGACACGCGACGAGGCCGCCGAGCGGGCTCGAGTCCTCGCCGTCGACAGCTACGACGTGACGCTGGACCTGACCACCTCCGAGACCACCTTCGCCTCGACGACCGTGATCCGGTTCTCGAGCAGCGAGGTGGGCGCGTCGACGTTCGCGGACCTGGTCGGCGCCACCGTGCACGAGATCAGCCTCAACGGCCGCGCGCTCGACCCGGCGATCTACGCCGACAGTCGCATCGAGCTGACCGACCTGGCCACAGACAACGAGCTGCGCGTGGTCGCCGACTGTGCCTACAGCCACACCGGCGAGGGGCTGCACCGCTTCGTCGACCCGGTCGACGGCAAGGTCTACCTCTACACGCAGTTCGAGGTGCCCGACGCCAGGCGGGTCTTCACGACGTTCGAGCAGCCCGACCTCAAGGCCGAGTTCACCTTCCACGTGACCGCCCCGGCGGCATGGGAGGTCGTGTCCAACTCGGCGACTCCCGCCCCTGTGGCGGTGTCCGAGGGCGTGAGCCGTTGGGATTTCGCCCCGACGAGCCGCCTGTCGACGTACATCACCGCCTTGATCGCCGGCGAGTACGCCGTCGTGCGGGACACCTACCGCGGCGCCCGGGGCGAGATCCCGCTCGGGATCTTCCTGCGCGAGTCACTGCTCGAGTACCTCGACGCCGATGACATCTTCACCGTCACGAAGCAGGGCTTCGCCTTCTTCGAGGACGCCTTCGACATGGCGTATCCGTTCGGAAAGTATGACCAGCTCTTCGTGCCCGAGTACAACATGGGCGCGATGGAGAACGCCGGCGCCGTGACCTTCCGCGACGACTACATCTTCCGCAGCCGGCAGACCCGGGCGGCCTACGAAGGGCGCGCCAACACCGTCCTGCACGAGATGGCGCACATGTGGTTCGGTGACCTCGTCACCATGAAGTGGTGGGACGACCTGTGGCTCAACGAGTCCTTCGCCGAGTGGGCGGCGCATCACGCGTCGTCCGTTGCGACCGAGTACGCCGACGCGTGGACGAACTTCTGCAACTCGCGGAAGACCTGGGCCTACCGCCAGGACCAGCTTCCCTCGACACACCCGATCGCCGCCGACAACGTCGACCTGGAGGCCGTCGAGGTTAACTTCGACGGCATCACCTACGCCAAGGGCGCCTCGGCCCTGCGCCAGCTGGTCGCCTGGGTCGGTGAGGACGAGTTCTTCGCCGGGCTGCGGGTGTACTTCCAGCGGCACGCCTACGGCAACACCGAGCTCGGCGACCTGCTCAAGGACCTCGAAGACTCCTCCGGCCGCGAGCTCGGCTCGTGGAGCAAGGAGTGGCTGCAGACCTCCGGCGTCAACACCCTGCGGCCCGTGTTCGGTACCGACGACTCCGGCGCATTCACCTCGTTAGCGGTGGAGCAGACCCACCACCCCGACTTCCCGACGCTGCGCCGGCACCGCATCGCCGTCGGCCTCTACGACCTGGTCGGCGGCCGGCTGACGCGACGCTCCTCCACCGAGATCGACGTGGTCGGAGATGACACCGAGGTGCCCGAGCTCGTCGGCGAGAGGCAGCCCGACCTGGTGCTGCTCAACGACGGCGACCTCACCTATGCGAAGGTGCGGCTGGACCCGCGTTCGCTTGCCACAGTGATCGACCACATCGACTGCTTCGACGACTCGCTGCCGCGAGCGCTGGCCTGGGGCGCCGCCTGGGACATGACGCGCGACGGCGAGATGCGCAGTCGCGACTGGGTCGAGCTGGTGCTGCGCGGACTGCCGGTCGAGTCCGACCTGATGGCGGTGCGCGCCTTGGTCGCGCAGACGCGGCGCGCCGTGTCGACGTACACCGCGCCGGCAGATCGTGACGGGGTAGCAGCGCGATGGGAGTCCGGACTGCTGGAGCTGGTGCGCTCGGCAGCGGCTGGCAGCGACCTCCAGCTCGCCTTCGTGCGGGCTCTGGCCGATGTCGCCGTGTCCGAGGACGCGCTCGGCGTGGTTGCCGGCCTGCTCGACGGGTCGCAGCACCTCGACGGCCTGACGGTCGACGCCGATCTGCGCTGGACGTTGCTGACGGGACTGACGCGTGCCGGACGGGCCGACGACTCGGCTGTCGAGACGGAGCTGGCTCGCGACAACACGATCTCGGGGATGGAGTCGGCTGCAGCCGCTCAGGCGGCCATGCCGACCCCGGAGGCGAAGGAGCGGGCTTGGTCGCTGGCGCTGTCGAGCGAGACGCCCAACGAGACGATGCGCTACATCGCGATCGCCTTCCAGCAGCCGGGCCAGGCAGAGGTGTTGGCGCCGTACGTCGACCGCTATCTCGAGTGCGCCGCCACCGTGTGGGACGAGCTCGGGGTGTTCCACGCCTCGACCGTGCTGGCTTCGCTGTTCCCGCGTGAGCTCGCCACCGAGGTGATCCGGGACCGGGTGCGCGGATGGCTGGACTCCACCCGGGCCAACCCGGCGGCCAAGCGCTACGTCTCGGAAGGTCTGGACGAGATCGAGCGAGCCCTGCGCGCGCAGCGGTGCGACGCGGCTCAGCCTGACGACACTCCCTGAGGCCGCCTCTGTCCCGACCACTTCACCGCGAATTGCGGGAAGCTGTACCGCTTAGCGACCCCGAGGCGGAGCTTCTTCCCGCAATTGCGTGAGAGTTGAGGGCTGAGCCGTGATGGTGCCGTCAGGCCCGTCAGCGTGCCCGGTGTCAGGGAGTGTCGGTGTGCAACAGCGTCTCCTGCCGCGCCGACCCGGCCAGGTGCTGCAGTCCGGCGAGGATGCCCCGGGTGAGATCCCCTGAGGCGAAGGCCGCCTGCATCGAGATCACGGCCAGCGCCACCTGACGGTTGGGGAGCACCCTCAGCACGGTGCTGCCGGTCACGACCTCCACGGCGCGGGCAGCCGGGTCGACATGGATCAAGATCGTGTCCGCCGGCTCGGGCAGCAGCGCGTGCTGCTCCTCGGCGTACGCACGTGGATCGCCGTTCGACGGGCCGACATGTACGGCGAAGTGGCGCCCGGAGACGCGCTCCGCGTCGCGGCGCGCCTTGCTGATCTCCTGCCGCTGGACAGCGGTGAAGGCGTCACCAGCGGGCACTGGCGCCGCCCGTCTCGCTCGTTGTCTCGGCCGGCTCCAGCTCGGTCTGCCCCGAGCCGGGCGCCCCGACGGCGTACGTTTCACCAGACGGAGCGCCGAACCACTCACTCTCCGCCGACCAGTCCTGGCTGGGCCGGTATCGCGGACCCTTCGCGAGCGAAGGCGCCATGACGATCAGCGCGATCACGCCGGCGGACAGCAGTGGAATACCAACGAAGATCAGCAGCGCCTCGAGCGTCGACGTCGACGGTGGATCGGCCCACGTGGTGGGGGCATCGGCGAGGTTCACACGCCCACCGTACTGCTCCGACGCGGTTGTGTACCGTCAAGGGTGCCCGGCTCGATGCGCGAGCACCCCTGCCCCCGAGGAGCCCTGTGGCCGAGTCCGTCTGTCCCGATGAATCCGACGACCTGTGTCGGTACGTCGAACGTGTCACCGACAACGGGTGGCTCGCTCGTGCCTCGGACTGGCTGATCGCCAAGCCGCTATCGATCCTGACCCTGATCGTCATCGGGCTCGTCGTACGTTGGTTGGTCCACCGGGCGATCGACCGGCTCACCAGGAGAGCAGCGGAGGGAACCGTGCCGGGCGTGATCGCCCGGGGCAAGGTTCCGCAGATGTTCCTCGAGCGGACCGCGGCCGCAGCAGAGCGACGCCAGCAGCGGGCCAACGCGATGGGCAGCCTGCTCAAGAGCATCACCACCGGCGTGATCGCCTCGATCGTCGTCTTCATGATCATTGCCCAGCTCGGCTACAACATCGCCCCCCTCATCGCGAGCGCAGGGATCATCGGAGTGGCGCTCGGCTTCGGGGCGCAGAGCCTGGTCAAGGACTTCCTCAGCGGCATCTTCATGATCCTGGAGGACCAGTACGGCGTCGGCGACGTGATCGACCTGCAGGGCTTCGCCTCCGGCACGGTCGAAGCGGTCGGGCTGCGCGTGACCCGACTGCGCGACGTCAACGGGACGGTCTGGTATGTCCGGAACGGCGAGGTCCTCGCCGTGGGGAACATGAGTCAGAACTGGGCCCGAACTGTGCTCGACATCCCCGTCGCCTTCACCGAGAACCTCGACCGGATCCGCGGGATCCTCGCCGAGGTGGCTCACGACCTGTGGGAGAACCCGGAGTTCCGCCCGGACATCCTCGAGGAGCCGGAGGTCTGGGGGGTGGAGCGCTGGGACCCCGACGCGGTGATCGTGCGAGTCGTGCTGAAGACGGCTCCGCTCAAGCAGTGGTCGGTCGCGCGCGAGATGCGCGAGCGGATCAAGGAGCGCTTCGACCGGGAGAACGTCGAGATCCCGTTCGCGCAGCGGGTCGTCTGGCAACGGGACATGCCCGAGGCCGCCCCGCCGAGCAAGGCTCCCGACACGGCCGCCGACGCAGAGGCCGAGGCCTCCGCGCAGCGCTCCTCGCGAACAACCTGACGGGCATGCGAACAACGTGACAGGTCAACGCGTTCGGGGTTGGGTCGGTTTGTGACAATAGGCCGGTGAGCACGCCGCAGCAGCAGGATCCGAGGCACCAACAGCAGTCGTTCTACGACGCCATCGGCGGTCACGACACCTTCGTCGAGATCGTGCACCGGTTCTACCAAGGGGTCGCTCGGGATCCGGAACTTCGGGCGCTCTACCCCGAGGCGGATCTGGCAGCGGCCGAGACGCGGCTACGGATGTTCCTGGAGCAGTACTGGGGCGGCCCGACGACGTACTCCCAGCAGCGCGGGCACCCACGCCTCGGGATGCGGCACGCACCCTTCGCGGTGACACCCGCCGCGCGCGACCGCTGGCTGGCGCACTTCAAGGACGGCCTCGACGAATCCCGGCTCACCCCCGACCAGCGCGACCAGTTCTGGGAGTATGTCGTCCGGGCGGCGCACTTCCTGGTCAACACCTTCGACGAGGAGCAGCCGCGACCGCCACAGGCTCCGCCCGGCGGTGCGCTCCCCACCCGCTGACGAAGGGGCTAGAGACTCAGGGATCCGCCGCGCTCAGCCGGTGACGCCGAGTCGACGCCAGTGCGGTACGTCACAGAACTCCTCGACCATGCCGGAGGGGTACGTCGGCAGCCCGGGAGCAGACACCCTGGTCAAGGCGTCACGATCGTCGTCGGGCAGGTCGAGACCGGCCGCGTCGAGGTTGCTGCGCAGCTGCTCGACGCTGCGGGCGCCGAGCAGGACCGAGCTGACCCCGGGCCGCCCGGCCAGCCACGCCAGCGCGACGTGGCCCATCGGCCGTCCCAGCCGGCCGGCGACATCCGCGACGACATCGAGGATGCTCCACACCCGCTCGGTGTTGCGCGCGTCCCACGCCTCCACACCTCGGGACGGGTCGTCACCGAGACGGGTTGCGCCGGTGGGCTGGTTGTCGCGCCGGTACTTGCCGGTGAGCCAGCCACCGCCCAACGGCGACCAGGGCACGACGCCGAGACCCTCCTCGAGGCAGCACGGCAGCACCTCCCACTCGACACCACGATCGAGCAGGTTGTACTGCGGCTGAAAGGCCGTCGGTACGACGTGTCCGCCGAGCCGTGCAGTGGTCAGGATGCGCTGGAGCTGCCAGCCGGTGGTGTTGGACCAGCCGACCGTCCCGATGAGGCCGGCGCGCACCAGGTCACTCAGCGCGCCAAGACTCTCGCCCACCGGGGTCTCCTCGTCCCAGCCGTGCACGTAGTAGACGTCGATCCGGGTGACTCCGAGTCGGTCCAGGCTGGCCTCGACCGGGGCCCGCAACGCGGCCGGTGAGGCGCCCGACTCACCCGGGGGCGTTGCTCCGAACCGGCCCTCGCTGACATCACCGCTCCGCTGATGTCGGCGCCGCCCGTTGGAACGTCCTTGCATTTTTCGCGCGCGGATACTGCAACCGTGTTCCGAGCGGCGAGGCAGGCAAGGGCGCGCGCTACTCGAGGAATCGCCCGAGCACCTCACGCTCGACCTGGTTCAGCCGGCGGGGCCGCCCCGTCGCCAGGTCAACTGGAGCCTGCACAGTCGAAGCCACGCCGTAGACGGTGCGCTCGCCGTCATCGGCTGTGTCGACGATCTCGTAGCCGATCGTGAACGACGCGGCCCCAACCTTGGCAGCCCACATCTCGATCGGGTAGGGCTCCTGGCGAAAGGTCATCGGCAGCCGGTAGTCGATCTGTGCACGGACGACGAGCACGCCTTGCGCCAGCTGCTCGGCGCCGCTTGCCGGGGCGTGCACGAAGAGCATGTCGACGCGGGCTTCCTGGAGATACTCCAGCCAGGTCACGTTGTTGACGTGGTTGTAGGCGTCCAGGTCGGACCAGCGGGGCTTGAGCGGGAACACGTGTCGGGCCACTCCGACATCTTGGCAGGCTGGCCGCGACCGCGGGGAGCTCACGGTAGGCGCGCGAGGTCAGGCAGGCGGTGTGCCCACAAGTCACGCAGCAGAGCGACCTCCGCACCGTGGTGGATCACCTCACGATTGATGTGCGCGACCAACGCGGCAAGCGGCTGGTCGGCAAAGGGGCCCTCGGCCGGACCGCAGGGTCGGCGGAGTCCGTCTTCGCCGAGAGCGCGGACGCCGGAGACCCAGCCGTCGTACGCCGCGTCGAGCTGGTCGAGCGCGACCGCGGCCGTTCCGGCGTACTCGAACGACTCGTAGTCGCGGGGCGGACCGCCGAAGTGGGCGGCGTTGCGTACTCCGAGCACGCCGACGGTCAGGTGGCCCAGCCGCCAGGCGATCGTCGTGACCGGCGCCGGCTCGACCTCGTCGAAGGCGAAGTCGATGGTGTAGTCGCCCGACCCGGCCTGCACGGGCGCGGTGCTGGTGCCTCGCGGTCGCACACTCCAGGCGCCGGCGACCGGCTCCCCGAAGTACTCGGCGTCGGTCAGGGAGTCGAAGCGCGGCCTGAGCTGCTGGTGCCAGTGCCAGTCGAGCTGGTAGACGAGAAGTGGGTTGAGGGAGATGATCTGGGTGCTTGTGGCCATGACGAGAGTCTCCTCTGGAATGCGGACAGATTCGGTCCGCTGTCTGTGTCACGATCGCGGTATGACGCAGACCACTCAGCGGGTGCTCAGCCTGCTGTCGCTGCTCCAGTCCCGGCCGGTCTGGACCGGACCCGAGCTGGCCGACCGGCTGGGGGTCACCACCCGCAGCATCCGGCGTGACGTGGAGCGCCTGCGCGACCTGGGCTACCCGGTGCATGCCGCGCAGGGGATCGGGGGCGGCTACCAGCTCGGCGCCGGGAAGGCGCTGCCGCCGCTGCTGCTCGACGACGAGGAGGCGGTGGCGGTCGCGGTCTGTCTGCGGCTTGCGGCCGGCGGCAGCATCGCGGGTCTGGGAGAGGTGGCGGTCCGGACCTTGGCCAAGCTCGACCAGATGCTGCCGGCTCGGCTGCGGGCCGAGGTAGACGCAGTCGCGGCAGCCACGGTGAGCCTCGACTATGCCGGGGTCACGGTGGATGCCAAGACCTTGGTGCTGCTGGCGCGGGCCTGCCGCGAGACCGTGCAGGTGAGGTTTCGCTACGAGACCCGCGACGGTGAGACGTCCCAGCGCCATACCGAGCCGTACCGGATGGTCGCCGCCGGCCGGCGTTGGTACCTGATGGCCTACGACCTCGACCGCGAGGACTGGCGGATCTTCCGGCTGGATCGGATGTCGCGTCCGCACGTGACGACTTTTCGGTTCAACGCCCGAGTCGCGCCCGACGCCGCTGAGTTCGTTCGACGCGGGATCACCCAGTCGCCGTACGACCACGTGGCCAGGGTCCGGGTACACGCGTCAGCGAGCGAGGTATCGGCGCGGGTGCCAGCGACCGTCGGCGACGTGACAGCTGAGAGCGAACAGACGTGCGTGCTCGTCGCCGGCGGCAGCGACCTCGACTCGATGGCCGTCAACCTCGGTCGCATCGGCTATGACTTCGAGGTCTTGGAGCCTGAGGCGCTCCGAGCCGCGATGCGCTCGCTCGCGGATCGTCTGGTCGCCGCGAGCACCTGACCCCTCAGCCTTCCGCGCCGTCGGCGCGCCCTGTGGCTGAAGATTCTCACGACATGCACGTGAAGAGCTTCAGCCACAACGGCATCGCCGTCCGTGGGTCAGTGGACCGGGCGCATCGTGTGGTTGACGGTCCAGTTGGCGATCTTCTTACCGTGATGGGTTCCCACCACGACGGCGTCGCGGAAGTGGAACCCGACGTAGATGCGCGAGACCGCGTTTTCCCGTGCAGCCTGGGAGAAGCTGGTGAACTCCCGAACCGTGGGCGAGGAATCGGCGCACGCCTCCCCCGCAGACAACGAGTAGCTGCACACTGAGAAGCTCACCTTGTCGGTGTGGAAGAACCGCTTCAGGACCTGGGCACCCACCCCACCCTCGACCGCGTGGCCGGAGTCGTAGTCCGGGATCGGCGGTGTCGGCAGCAATGGAGTCCAGGTCGGGTCGGTCGTGGTGCGCGGGTTGCCGTCGGTGTCCGCGAGCTGGATCGCTGTCACCGGCCGCCAGAAGAGGTAGTGGTACTTGGTTTCCAGCGAGCCGATGTAGCCGTCGGTCAGGCCCATGTTGAGCAACGCGAGGAGTCGGGCGCTCTGCCAGGGATCCAGTCCCTTGCTGGCCGCCGCGGACCTTGCGATCCGGTTCCACATCTCTGGTGAGCTCTGCACCCAGAACAGGGCGATCTCGGTCTGCACGGCGCTGCGCGCACTCGGAGTAGTGATGTCATCGCCGCCGAGCCGTTGGATCTCGTTGACGTCTGCGGCGTACCGCGCGCTTCGCAACGGCAGCGGGCCGCGCGGGCGGAACTGCGTGTTGCGAGCCAGCACGAACGGCTTCAGGTCCTCCCCAAGGTGCGGTACGGCCGCAAACGGGAAGCCCGGCGTGTAGCGGTACTCGCCCGGCTCGGTGCCCTCCTGGAAGTTCGGGTCGATGAACGGGCTGTCGATGCCGTCGTCAGCGCGCAACGCCAGAATCGCAGCTGCCGCGTCTCGTCCCAGGGCGATCCCGCGGGCCTTCGCAGGGCCGCTTGGGATCGCCGCGAGCGCGGCCGTGTAGTCAGCCTCCACACTGGCGATGCCTGCGTTGATGCAGTCCGGCGGGGCCAAGAACGAGTACGAGGCGAACGTCGAGACCAGGACGTTGCGTGCAGCGCTGGCGACGGCTGCGTCCGGGGACGTCCAGCTTGGCGCATGAAGGTCGGCTGCGTAAGGGCGCGAGCGTCGGTCGATGCCGTTCAGCGCGTCGTGGATGGCGATATGTGCCATCGCGTACATCCGCGCTTCTGCCGGCCCGGCGCCGCCGAGTGAACACGCGGCGATGGATGCCTCGGTGGCATTCTCGTTCCAGGTGATGACTGCGTTCGCATCCGCGCTCGCCGTCGAGGCGAGGGGTACGCCGGACGAGCTCGCCGTCCCCGCAGGTGATCCAGATGCGGTCGGCATGACCCCAGCAGAAGGCAGGGCGAGGCCGGTCAGCGCGGCCGCCATGACGGCGAGCGCAGTGCGCGAGCGACCCGAGCGGGCCAGGCGCAGAGATGACACGTGTCGTTTCACGAGGTGACTCCTTGTTTGCGTGATGGGAACATCAGCCGATCGCCTGGACCAACGTGTCGCAGAAGTTGAAGGACTGGGGCGGGCTCTTGACCGTGCCGAGGTTCGCAAGGAATTGGTCGTCTGACCCGTCCGTCGGAGTGCCGGCTTGGTCGAACACCAAAACAAAGCGCGACACGCCAGTCCTGCGAGCGATCAATGCGCCGTCTTCGCTGTACATCGCCGTCTTGCCTGGGCCTGAGAAGAGGATGGTCACGGTGCCATCACCGTTGTCCATGACGTGGAGGGCGCTCTGCTTGTAGGTGCCAACCACGGTGACGAATTCTCCGGTCGCCGGGTTGGTCCAGGTTTCGGTGAAGCGCGCGGCATCGTAGTAGTAGGGCAGTCCGTCGGGGCCGTGGGCGGTGAACCGGACTCGACCGTCGGCGGCGCCTTGCTGTACGAGCCCATGGCCGCAGAAGCTGACCTCCGGGCCCCACGTGTCGTGGTACCTCTCCCAGTGACTCGGTGTTGCCGACGCTGTACCGCCGCCGGCTGCGAGAAGGGCCAGAGTTGCAAGCGCCGTAGCCGCCATCGGGACGGCGCGTGAGCGGCCGCTACGCCGGATGCGTGGCAGCTGGGTGTTTCGCTTCATCGGAAGCTCCTTGATTGTTGCGAGGCGAGGTCGCCTCGGGGTTTCCTCCGTTGTTGCACCCGCCGGTTCCTGTGCGGTGTCCCGGCGGTAACCCCGGCCGGTACCTCTGCGGTAACTCCACACTTGACGGACAGACACAGCAGGCCGACAGTCCGGGTTGTGGGTATCGCCGTTCTAGGTCCGCTGCAATGCGACACCGCTGGCTCCTTCGGCCGGCGTGACCGCGCCGTGCTGACCGCGCTCGCGATGTGCGTAGGGCGCGCGGTGTCCGCGGACCAGCTGGCCGACGCGGTCTGGGGCGAGGCGCCGCCGGCCTCCTCGCACAAGGCGCTCCAGGGTTGCGTCGTGCGACTTAGGAAGGCGTTGGGCGCCGACGTCATCGAGACGTCCGCGCAGGGATATCGCCTGGTGGTACCGCCCGACGACGTCGATTTCCGACGCTTCGAGCGGATGGTCGGGCGGAGCCGCGAGCTGTTGGAACTGGGCGAGCCGGAGCGCGCGTCGTACGTCGTGATGCAGGCACTCGACCTCTGGCGTGGACGCGCGTTCGAGGACGTGGAGTCGTGGAGCCTGGCGGTCATCGAGGGCGGCCGGCTGGAAGAGCTGCGCCTCGAGGCCGAGGAGCTGCACGTCGACGCGTGCCTGCGCACCGGGCGTCATCTGGACGTGCTGGCGAACGCCGAGAGCATGGTGAAGGCAGCACCCATGCGGGAGCGGCGATGGACGCTGCTCGCGCTGGCGCAGTACCAGGCCGGGCGGCAGACCGAGTCGCTGCGCACGATCCATCGGGTCAAGTCGCTGCTCGCGGACAAGCTAGGGCTGGACCCGGGACCGGAGCTGACCTCGCTTGAGCAGTCGATCCTGCGCCAGGACGAGTCGCTGCTGACCGAAGGCTCGGTACCGGCGAGTGTCACCTGTCCCTACCAAGGGCTGACGCCGTACGACGTCGACGACTCCGATGCGTTCTTCGGCCGCGACGACGACGTTCGAGCCTGCCTTGACCTCCTGCGGAGCAGGGACACGCTGGCGGTGGTCGGCCCCTCCGGAAGCGGCAAGTCGTCGCTGGTCCGGGCCGGCGTCGCTGCCGCGCTGCGCCGTGACGGGCTCTCTGTCGAGGTGATCACGCCCGGGGCTCACCCCATGCAGGCGCTCAGCTCCGTCCCTGATCCCTCCCCCCGGTGGGTGCTGCTGGTCGACCAGTGCGAAGAGGCCTTCTCGCTGTGCGACGACGAGTCGGAACGCAGGACTTTCTTTGCCGCCCTGGTGCGGTGGGCGGAGACCGGCCCCCTCGTGGTGGCCATGCGCGCCGACCGGCTGTCGGAGGTCTCCGCGTACCCCGGCTTCGCCCGGCTGGTCGAGCGAGGTCTGCACCTGCTCGGCGGGATGAGCCAACAGGGCCTGCGGGACGCCGTCGAGGCACCGGCACGCCAGGCGGGGTTGCTGATCGAGCCCGGCCTGGTCAACCTGCTGGTGGGCGAGGTCGAGGGCACACCAGGTGCCCTGCCGATGCTCTCGCACGCGCTGCTGGAGACCTGGAAGCGGCGGGAAGGCAACACACTGACGGTCGCCGGCTACCAGGCGACCGGCGGGATCCGTGGAGCAGTTGCGCAGTCCGCCGAGAAGGTCTACACCAGCATCGATCCGGGCCGGCGGCAGGCGTTGCGTGAACTGGTGCTGCGGTTGGTCACGGCCGGCGCAGAGGGGGAGCCGGTCCGGGCCAGGGTGCCGAGACGCCTGCTGTCTCTGGACCCGGAGCACGAGCAACTGATCGACCTGCTGGTCGCCTCCCGGCTGGTCACCAGCGACTCCGGGGTGGTCGAGATCGCCCACGAGGCATTGGCCCGCGCATGGCCGCGATTGCGCGCCTGGCTCGACGACGACATGGAGGGCCAGCGGATCCTGCATCACCTGACCGGTGCGGCGGATGCGTGGGACTCGATGGGTCGACCGGAGAGCGAGCTGTACCGCGGTATCCGGCTCGCTCAGGCGCTGCAGTGGAGGGCCAGCAGGGACGCTCATCTCACCGACACCGAGATCACCTTCCTCGCCGCGGCCGAGAGCAAGGAGCGGTCCGAGCAACGCGCGGCGGCGCAGCGGGCTCGCGCTCAGGGGCGGCTGATCCGCCGACTGCGGGGCGTCGTCGTCGGCGCTCTCGTGCTGCTCGTGGCCGCGATTGTGGCCGGGGGCATCGCCGTACAGCAGAAGGGCAACGCGGAGGACAACGCCACAGCAGCACTGACCGCGCAGACCTCGGCCGAGGCGCGCCGCGCGGGCGCACGCGCGCTGTCGACCGACGACATCGACGAGTCGATGCTGCTCGCTGCTGCCGGCGTCCAGCTCGACGACTCACCCGAGACGCGCAGCAGCCTGCTCGCCGCGCTTGGGAGCCATCCAGAGCTGATCGCGTCAACGCAGATGGCGGGCTCCCGGGTTGTCTACTTCGACGTGAGCCCCGACGGCCGCACTGTCGCGACGTATGACACCACGAACCACGTGCGGCTCTATGAGATCGCGAGCGGGGACCTGGCGGCAGAGTTCCAAGCGGGATCTGACCGACTGCTGGCATGGGAGTCCGGAAAGGTCAGATTCAGTCCCGACGGGCGGATCCTTGCGGTGACCATGGCCGCCCCGACTCGGACACCCGTCATGTTGCTCGATGCGCGCACGCTCGAGCCGGTCGAGCGTCAGCTGGGCGGAACCGAGCAGTGGCGCTGGCAGGGCCTTGGCATGACCTTCAGTGCAGACGGGCGCCACCTCGCCACCACGATGTGGCGGGTCGAGGGTTCAGGAGACGGGACTCATGCGACGTCAACCTGGGCCTTCGAGTGGGATCTGGTTGCACGATCGCAGCCGCGGAGGATCGCACTGCCGGACGGTGGCTTCGGCGTCGCGTTGAGCGGTGATGGAAGTGTCGTCTACACGTCGCAGCCCATGACCAGGCACGACACCGACGGACGATCGGTCCCGATGAAGGAGCCATGGGGTAGGCCGACCGCTGTCGAGATCCTGGAGATGAGCCCGAACGGGCAAGTGCTCGCGGCCTCCGGACCGGGTGGCGTCGCATTGCTCAACCCGTCCACGGGCGATCTCGAGCAGCAGATGAAGGGCGGCCGCAACGACGACGGGTTCTACCTGAACTTCTCGGCGGACGGTGCTCGGCTCACCACGGTGGTGTTCACCAGCAGGGAGGCGCTCGTCTGGGAGGTCGCATCAGGCGATCTGATGGCGCGTCTGCCACTGGCCGAGGGCGGGGAGGTCGCGGATCTCGCCGCGGACGGCTCAACCCTCTACACCGCGGGGGATGCCCATGCGCTGCGCCAATGGGACATCGCAGGTGACCGTCAGTTCATCGCTCAGGCTGCCTTCGCGCCTGACCCTGTCGACCTCAGCTTCGTCCGGCCTTCCCCGGGTGGCGAGTACATCGCCTACCCCTTCTATGACGTCATTACCTTCTTCGACGTCGAGGCCAACGCGGCGGGCGAACCGGTCGATCGAGGACGCGGCTACCGTCGCCGAATCGAAGACGGGAGCTGGCATCCCGACGGAGTCAACTTCGCCCTGGCAACCGGTGGTGAGATCCGGATCTGGGACGCCGGCACCGGTGAGCTCGTTCGCTCTGCCACTCCCTCCGGACCTCGTGTGACTTCCGTCGACTTCAGCACGGACGGGAGTCGGCTCGCGACAAGCGAGCTCTCCGGCCGCGTGACCATGCTCGACGCCGGCACCCTGCGGCCGATAGGCCGCTCGGTGCAGCTCGATGAATCGGTCTGCTGCATCACTGCAGGTCCGGACAACCAATCCGCCTTCGTGCTCACCGGGGATGGCGATGCCTCAGGATTCTGGCAGGGCTCGTACACCGGCTGGGCCTTATTGGACCTCAGCTCCGGCACCGTCACCAAGTCGGGCGAGCTGGGGTTTAGAGCCGGCGCACTTGACTTCTCGCCGGACGGCCGACATGTCGCCGTCGGCGGGGCAGACGGGGAGCTGCTCGTGCTCGATCTTGAGTCGGGTACGTCGGTAGGACCTCCGGTGGTAATCCACGACACGGTGCTCGCCCTGACCTACTCCGCCGATGGCCGGCAACTGTTGACGTCGGGAGCGGACGCGAGCAACGGCTTGTGGGATGGCCAGACGGGCAGGCTTTCGGCTCGAGTGGTGACGCCGCACCGCTTCACCGAGGCGGGTTTCGGTGACGAGCCGGACGTCGTACTCATCGCACCACTGTGGGGCGGCGCGGTCTACGAGTGGAACACCGACGTCGAGTACGCCGTCGACTACGCCTGCCGGGTAGCAGGGCGCGACTTCACCGAGGCGGAGTGGGCGGAGGAGTTCGGCGATCGCCCCTACCAGCACGTGTGCCGCTCGTAGGCAGGTCGGCGAGCTAACTGGCTGGCTGGCGGGTCCCGCTTTCGGCTGAGACTTCTGACCACCTGTGCGCGACATGCTTCAGCCACAGCGGGTGACAAGTCGTGGTGGTGAACGACGTAGGCTCGTGGCGACCCGCTGCAGACCAGGAGGAACAGCATGCCTGAGGCCGTCATCGTCGCGACCGCCCGCTCCCCCATTGGGCGAGCCGGCAAGGGCTCGCTGCGGGAGGTCCGGCCGGACGATCTCGCCGCGTCGATGGTGGCTGCTGCCCTGGCGAAGGTGCCTGCGCTGGACCCGACCGACATCGACGACCTGATGCTCGGATGCGGCCTGCCCGGCGGCGAGCAGGGCTTCAACATGGCTCGCGTCGTCGCGATCATGCTCGGCTACGACCACCTGCCCGGTACGACGGTCGCGCGCTACTGCGCATCCAGCCTGCAGACCTCCCGGATGGCGTTCCATGCGATCAATTCCGGAGAGGGCGACGTCTTCGTCTCCGCCGGCGTCGAGTGCGTCTCGCGCTACGTGCACGGCAACTCCGACTCGTGGCCGGACAGCCGCAATCCCCGCTTCGCCGAGGCTCAGCGGCGTACGACGACGACCGCCGAAGGCGGCGCAGATCCCTGGCACGATCCCCGACAGGATGGGCTGCTGCCCGACGTCTACATCCCCATGGGTCAGACGGCGGAGAACCTCGCTCAATCGCGAGGCATCTCGCGTCGCGAGCTCGACGAGTTCGGCGTACGCAGCCAGAACCTGGCCGAGGAGGCGATCAAGGCCGGCTTCTGGGAGCGCGAGATCGAGCCCGTGCTGCTGCCCGACGGCACGACGGTGACTGCTGACGACGGCCCTCGTCCGGGTGTAACCCTCGAGGCGGTCTCGGGGCTCAAGCCGGTCTTTCGCCCCGACGGACTGGTGACGGCCGGCAACTGCTGCCCGCTCAACGACGGCGCCGCCGCCGTCGTGATCATGAGCGACACGAGGGCCGCAGAGCTCGGCGTGACTCCGAAGGCGCGCATCGTGGCCACCGGGGTGACCGCGCTGTCGCCGGAGATCATGGGTCTCGGGCCGGTGGAAGCGTCGCATCAGGCGCTTGGCCGGGCCAAGATGACGATCGACGACATCGACCTGGTCGAGATCAACGAGGCCTTCGCGGCGCAGGTGGTGCCGTCGTACCAGGATCTCGGGGTTCCACTCGACAAGCTCAACGTCAACGGCGGAGCTATTGCCGTGGGTCACCCGTTCGGGATGACCGGAGCCCGGCTGCAGGCGACGATGCTGAACTCGTTGGATTTTCATGACCTGCAGGTCGGGCTGATCACCATGTGCGTGGGCGGCGGCCAGGGGATGGCGATGATCGTGGAGCGGCTGAGCTGACGCTGGCGTTGCCCGCTCGCGTGGCGCCAGGATTCATCCGAAGCTGCGCTGTGTCACTCAGCGGGCCACCTCCGGACGAATCCTGGCCGCCCACCGAACTTCCACCCCGCCCGCCGTTCGTCCGAAGTTGCGCTGTGTCACTCAGCGGGCCACCTCCGGACGAATCCTGGAGCGGAAGGAGAACAGTCGGCAGACATCGTGCTTAGCCTTGCAGGACGGCCTCGACCGCGATCACGACGGCGACCTTGTCACCGATCATGACCTTGTCGCCCTCGAGCGGGATATTGAAGTCGATGCCCCACTCCTTGCGCGAGAGGGTGGTCGTCGCCTCGAGGCCGATGCGGCTAGCTCCCCAGGGGTCCGCGCCGGTGCCGAGGAAGTCGACCCCGAGCTCCACCGGCTTGGTGACGTCCTTGATGGTGAGGTCACCGGTCGCCACGAGCGCGTCGCCCTTCTGCCGGATGCCGGTCGAACGGAAGGTCATCTTCGGGGTCGACTCGACCGAGAAGAAGTCGCTGGACCTCAGGTGCTTGTCGCGGTCGTCACTGCGGGTATCGACCGAGCTCAGCTCGATCGTGGCGTCGGCGCTGGATGCGAGCGGGTCGGCGGCGATCGTGATGGTGCCCCCGAAGTCACGGAACTGACCGCGCACCTTGCTCATCAGGTGACGCACGGTGAAGCCGACCTCGGAGTGGCCGGGATCGATGACGTAGGTGCCGGACTGCAGGCCTTCGAACTGGGGTGCCAGGGTGCTGGTCATGGAGGGGACTCCTCTAGATAGTTGAGAGTTCAACTAGTACGCCGACAACCATACCGAAAAATGATTGAATACTCAACTAGAAGCGATTAGTCTGTCGACCATGGAGACGACCTGGCTCGACAGTGCCCAACAGCGTGCCTGGCGGTCCTACGTGCTCGGCACGACGCTGCTCCTGGAGCGCCTCGACCGTGACCTGCGTGCTCACGGTCTGTCGCTTCCAGAGTACGAGATCCTGGTGCGGTTGTCCGAAGCGGAAGGGATGCGGCTGCGGATGGCGGTGCTCGCCGACTCGGTCAAGAACTCCCGGAGCCGCATCACGCACACGATCGCCCGGATGGAGCGCAGCGGGCTCGTCGAACGCAAGTCCTGCCCGTCGGACGGGCGAGGCGTCTTCGCACAGCTCACCGATCACGGCTACCAGACCCTCGTCGACGCCGCCCCAGCGCATGTGGAGTCCGTACGTCGAGCGCTGGTCGACATCATCACCCGCGAAGACCTGCTGACCATCGGGCGCGCCTTCGCCGTCGTGGCAGCCGAGTTGGAGACAGGGCCGGAGGACCCGCTGCTCACCGCCGTTGCCGGACACCGGCGCGACGCCGACCACCCGTCCTCCGTCCGGGCCTGACGTCCGGCGAGGTCAGGGCGTCGTACGCCGTCAGTGGCCACCTGCTCGCTCAGTGCAGGTGGTTGTCCTGATCCGCCAACGCCCGAGTGAGATACCAGTCCGCTGGCGCGATCAGGTCGTCCGCTGCCTGCGGTCCCCAGGTTCCGGCCGCGTACGGCTGGACCGGCGGCGGCGCGGCGAGCAAGGGCGTCGACACCTCCCACAATCGCTCGATGCCTTTGGCGGTGTTGAACAGCGTCCGGTCGCCGAGCATCGCGTCGTGAAGCAGGCGCTCGTACGCCTCGAGCTCTTGCCGGGGGTCGAAGTCAGAGCTGTAAACGAAGTCCATGTGCGCGCCACCGAGCTCCATCGTCGGGCCGGGGTCCTTGGACTGGAAGTCCACCCGGATGCTGCCCGGCTCGCCGATCTCGAACACCAAGACGTTGCCGTGGCAGGTGACGTCGACCGGGAACATGTCCAGTGGGGGCTGATGCAGTCTGAGGGTGATGACCCGCTTGCCGACGGGCAGCCGCTTACCGGTGCGGAGACGGATCGGTACGCCGTCCCAGCGCGCGTTGTCGATCCGCGCCTCCAGCGCCACCATGGTCTCGGTGTCGGAGTCGCCGGGCACCTCCGGATAGTCGCGGTAGCCGTCGTACTGACCGCGCACCACGGCGGCTGGGTCGAGGGGCTGCAGGGCGGCGAACACCCGCTGCTTCTCGATCGCGAGCGCTTCTGCGGTGATCGACGCGGGCGGCTCCATCGTGACGAAGCCGAGCGCCTGGAACAGGTGGGTGACCACCATGTCTCGGAAGGCGCCCGTGGCGTCGTAGAAGCTCGCCCGGTTCTGCACACCGAGCGTCTCCGGCACGTCGATCTGGATGTCGGCGACGTGCTCGGCCGACCAGATAGGCTCGAAGAGACGGTTGGCGAAGCGGATCGCCAGGATGTTCTGGACGTCCTCCTTGCCGAGGAAGTGGTCGATGCGGAAGATCTGCTCCTCACCGAACACCGAGTGCAGCACTTCGTTGAGCGAGCGCGCGGAGGCCACGTCGGTCCCGAACGGCTTCTCCAGGATCACCTTGGCGCCGTCGGCGGCCAGGTGGGCGCGGCCGATCGCGTCGACCATCTCGGCCATGGCCGCAGGTGGGATCGAGAGGTAGTGCAGCAGCCCGGCTGATCCGCCCATGGCGCCCCTGGCTGAGGCGACGGCGGCAGCGAGCCCCGAGGAGTCGTCGGCGCTGCTCGGCACAAAGCTTAGCCGCGATACGAAGTCGTCCCATACCTGCCCCGAGGCAGGAATCCGGCCGAACTGTCCTACCACCTCGCGGGCGTGTTCGACGAAGTCGTCATTGCTCAGCTCGATGGGCGCCGTTCCGATGACCCGATAGCTCGGAGGCATCAGCCCCACAGCGGTCAGCTCGAAGAAACCGGGGAGCAGCTTGCGCGCGGCGAGGTCACCCGTGGCGCCGAACAGGACGATGACATGGTCGTCGGGCACGGTGTCCCGATGAGTGGCGACCCGTGCGGCCGGTCGCTCTTCATCGTCGATCACGACGGCTTCTCGTGATGGCCGCCGAACTCGCTGCGCATCGCTGACTGCAGCTTCGCGGCGTAGCCTCCGAGGTCGCGCGACTCGAACCGCTCGTCGAGCGCGGCCGAGATGACCGTGGCCGGAACGCCCTCGTCGAGTGCGGCCATGAGGGTCCAGCGGCCCTCGCCGGAGTCCGAGATCCGACCGGCGAAGTCCGTCAGCTCGGGCGAGTCCGCGAGCGCGGCCGCGGTCAAGTCCACAAGCCAGGAGCCGATGACCGATCCGCGCCTCCACACCTCGGCCACCTCCGGTACGTCGATCTGGAACTGGTAGTACTGAGGGTCACGAAGCGGCGTCGTCTCCGCGTCGATCTCGGGGGGCCGCAAACCCGCATCCCCGTGGCGGATGATGGACAGCCCCTCGGCGATCGCCGCCATCATCCCGTACTCCACACCGTTGTGAACCATCTTGACGAAGTGGCCGGCGCCGTTGGGGCCGCAGTGGAGATACCCGTCTTGCGCCGTGCCGTCGGGTCGGTTGCGACCCGGAGTGGGCTCGGCGGAGCCCTCCCCCGGTGCGATGGACGCCCAGATCGGACGCAGCCGGCGGACCGGCTCCTCGTCGCCACCGATCATCAGGCAGTAGCCGCGATCCAGGCCCCAGACACCGCCGCTGGTGCCACAGTCGACGTAGTGGATGCCGCGGGGCCGCAGCTGCTCGGCTCTGGCGATGTCGTCGTGGTAGTAGGAGTTGCCGCCATCGATGATCGTGTCGCCCGCGTCGAGCACCTCGGCAAGCTCGTCGACGGTGCTCTGCACATAGCCGGCTGGGACCATGATCCATACGGCGCGCGGCGCCTCCAGCGCTGCAACGAGGCCATCGAGGTCGGCGGCGCCTTTCGCCCCCTCCTGGACCAGTGCGCTGACGGCGTCGGCGTTGACGTCGTACACGACACACGAGTGACCGTCGGCCATCAGCCGACGGACGATGTTCGCCCCCATCCGGCCCAGCCCGATCATGCCCAGCTGCATCGGTGTCGCCGTGGTCATGAGGTGTCCTCCTGCGGTCAGGTGCGTTTGAGGTGGCGATAGCGGCGGATGAGCGTGTTCGTCGAGGAGTCGTGGTCGAGCGCCGGCTCGGTCTCGGCCGTGAGCTGCGGGGCGATCTGGTTGGCGAGCACCTTCCCGAGCTCGACGCCCCACTGGTCGAAGGAGTCGATGCCCCAGACGGTCCCCTGGGTGAACACGCTGTGCTCGTACAGCGCCACCAGCGTGCCGAGCCGGTACGGGCTCATCACGTCGGTCAGGATGACGTTGGTCGGGCGGTTGCCCTCCATCACCCGGTGCGGTACGACGTCCGCGGCCGTGCCCTCCGCGCGGACCTCCTCGGCGGTCTTGCCGAAGGCAAGCGCCTTGGCCTGGGCGAAGACGTTGGCCGACAGCAGGTCGTGGTGGTCACCGAGCGGGTTGAGGGTCCTGGCGAAGCCGATCAGATCGACAGGAACGATCGTCGTGCCCTGGTGGATGAGCTGATAGAAGCTGTGCTGCCCGTTGGTGCCCGGCTCACCCCAGTACACCGCCCCGGTGTCGGCGTCCACCTGACTTCCGCCGAGCGTCACGTGCTTGCCATTGGACTCCATCGTCAGCTGCTGCAGGTACGCCGGAAACCTCTTCAGGTACTGGTCGTAGGGCATGACCCCGACCGTCTGGCAACCGAGGAAGTTGCGGTTCCACACGGCCAGCATGCCCAGGATCACCGGCAGGTTCACCTCGAAGGGCGCTGTGCGGAAGTGCTCGTCCATGGCGTGGAAGCCGGCGAGGAGCTCGGCAAAGTGGTCTGGCCCGACGGCGATCATCGTGGACAAGCCGATGGCCGAGTCCATCGAGTAGCGACCGCCGACCCAGTCCCAGAAGCCGAACATGTTGGCAGTGTCGATCCCGAAATCCGCGACCCGCTCCGCGTTGGTCGAGACCGCGACGAAGTGCCTGGCGATCGCCGCCTCGTCGCCCAGCGCGTCGAGCACCCAGTCGCGTGCCGACATCGCGTTGGTCATCGTCTCGAGGGTGCCGAACGTCTTCGACGAGATCACGAACAGGGTCTCCGCCGGGTCGAGATCGCGCGTCGCCTCGACGAGGTCTGTCGCGTCGACGTTGGAGACGAAGCGGATCGTCAAGGCGCGGTCGGAGTAGGAGCGCAGCGCTTCGTAGGCCATCACCGGTCCCAGGTCCGAGCCGCCGATGCCGATGTTGACGACGTTGCGGATAGGTCGACCCGTGAGACCCAGCCAGGTGCCGGAGCGGACGGCCGTCGCGAAGGTGCTCATCCGGTCGAGCACACCGTGCACCTCGGCGACCACGTCGACGCCGTCCACGACCAGGTTCACGTCCCTCGGCATGCGCAGCGCGACGTGCAGCACCGCGCGGTCCTCCGACACATTGATGTGGTCACCGCGGAACATCGCCTCGATGCGCTCGGCGAGTCCGGACTGCTCGGCCAGCTCGAACAGCAGCCGAAGGCTCTCGTCGTCCACGCGGTTCTTGGAGTAGTCGAGGTACAGCCCGGCAGCCTCGGCGTTCAAGCGTGCGCCGCGCTCCGGATCCGCGGCGAAGAGCTCGCGCAGATGCCGCTCGGACAGGTCGTCGTACCGCGCGGCCAGTGCCGGCCAGGCCGGTCGCTGCGACAGCGGAAGCGTGTCGGCCATGCCGTCTCCCCTCATGACCGGCCGATCAGTGCTGGGAAGCCACGAGCCTACGCCGTCCGCAGGGTGAGCGCCCGGCATCCGTCACCTCCACTGTCAGACACTCCCCGCCGAGGATGCGACCACGTGTTCCTCGGGTCCTCTCGTGGTACGTTGCGACCGGTTCCAGTTTGCGCACAGCCCATCGAGAATGGCGAGCAGATGGATATCGAACTCCTCCACCGGATCCAGTTCGGTATGACGATCAGCTTCCACTTCATCTTTCCTCCGATGTCACTCGGGTTGGGCTTGATCCTCGTCATCCTCGGCATCAAGTCGGTCCGTACCCAGGACCCGAAGTGGCGCCAGCTGGGCCTCTTCTGGACCAAGATCTACGGCCTGATCTTCGCGATGGGGATCGCCACCGGCATCGTGCAGGAGTTCCAGTTCGGCACGAACTGGTCGGTCTACTCGCGCTTTGTCGGCAACATCTTCGGCAGCCTGCTGGCGGCGGAGGGCATCTTCGCCTTCATGCTCGAAGGCGGCTTCCTGGGCTTGATGCTTTTCGGGGGTGCTCGACTGGGCAATCGGTTGTGGCTGTTTGCGACGACGATGGTGGTCGTCGGGGCGCACTTCAGCGCGCTCTGGATCGTGATGGCCAACTCATGGATGCAGACTCCGCAGGGATACGAGATCCGTGACGACGGCAACGGCCCGCAGGCATTCATGACCAGCTTCAGCGAGGTCGTCTTCACTCCGTCCTTCGGGCCGAGGATCCTGCACACGCTCGTCGCATCCTGGATGGTCGGCTGCGCGCTCGTGCTGAGCGTCGCCGCCTACTACCTGCTGAAGGATCGGTACGTCGATCTGGCCAAGACGCTGATCAGGGTCGCCCTGCCGATCTTCGCGGTTCTCGCGGTGCTGCAGGTGACCGTGTTCGGCGCCAACCAGGCGACCGAGGTCGCCAACGAGCAACCGGCCAAGCTGGCCGCCATGGAGGGCGTGTACGAGTCCGGTGACTGCCAGCCGATGACCATCGTCGGCCGCACCGGTCCGGACAGCGAGACGACCTCCGGACTGCAGATCCCGTGCCTGCTCAGCCTGCTCGTCGGGGACAGCACCGACACCGAAGTGGCGGGGCTCGAGAGCTTCCCGCAAGACGAGTGGCCGAATGTCAGCCTGGTGTTCCACGTCTATCACCTGATGATCAACCTCGGCATGCTCTTCGTCGGCATCGGCGTACTC
Source organism: uncultured Actinomycetota bacterium (assembly GCA_963830495.1). GTDB lineage: Bacteria > Actinomycetota > Actinomycetes > Propionibacteriales > Nocardioidaceae > CAWHMS01. Next base: position 304,420 of record CAWHMS010000003.1, read on the forward strand.
GCCGCCTTCATGTGGTGGCGCGGGTGGCTCTGGCGGTCGCGGTGGATGTTGCGCGTACTCGTGGTGACCATCGTGCTGGCGCAGCTGGCGACGTTGTCGGGGTGGTGGACGGCGGAGTTCGGTCGTCAGCCCTGGATCGTCTGGCAGGAGCTCAGGACCGCCGACGCCTTCAGTCCCAACGTCACCACGGCCTCGGTGGCCTTCTCCTTGGGCATGTTCGCGGTCTTGTACAGCGGGCTGCTCGTCGTCTTCCTGCTGCTGCTGAACCGGAACATCAAGGACGGCATCCCCGACCCCCCGTCGGCGGCCGATATCGAGTCGCTGCCCGACTCGTTCGGTGAGGTGTTCCGGCGGCCGCCGCATCGCGCGTCGAGTGGAGCTGAGTGACATGTGGCTCGAGACAACGTGGTTTGTGCTCTACGTGGTGATCATCGCGGGCTATGTGATCCTGGACGGCTTCGACCTCGGTGTCGGCGTCCTGAGCCCGATCGTCGCCAAGAACGATCGGGAGAAGCGCCTCCTGCTCAACAGCATCGGACCCGTCTGGGACGGCAACGAGGTGTGGTTGGTGCTCGGAGGGGGTGCGCTCTTTGCGGCCTTCCCCATCGTCTATGCGTCGTTGTTCAGCGGCTTCTACCTCGCGATGATGCTTGTGCTGCTCGTGCTCATCCTGCGCACCGTCGCCATCGAGTTCCGCTCCAAACGTGCCAGTCCCGGCTGGCGGGCGATGTGGGATTGGACCTTCTCCATCTCCTCACTAGGCATCGCGCTGCTGCTCGGCGTTGCACTCGGCAACGTGATCCGAGGTGTGCCGATCGATGCCGAGGGCAACATCGACCTCAGTCTCCCGTCGCTGCTCAACCCGTACTCGTTAGCCCTAGGCGTCGTAGGCGTCGTGATGCTGGCGCTGCACGGCGGCATCTACCTCACGCTGAAGCTCGAGGGCGACTTGCTCGAGCGGGTCGAGCACCTCGTTGCGCGGCTGATGGTTGCGGCGTTCGTGCTGCTCACCCTAGTCATCGGCTGGACGCTCCTCCTCGACCAGCGCATTCCCGAACGCTTCACGGATCGGGTGTGGCTTGCCATCTTTCCGGCACTCGCGCTCGTCGCCGCTCTGACGGCATGGCACGAGATCACCCGGTCACGGTTCCTGACGGCGTTCCTGGCGTCGTCGACCATGATCGGACTCTTGATCGCCACCGTCGCCGCCGGCCTCTACCCGGTCATGATGCCGTCGAGCATCGATCCGGCGTACGACCTCACTGTGAGCAACTCATCATCGGCCGAGCCCACGCTGCAAGTCATGTTCGTCATCGCCATCATCGGGATACCGTTCGTCCTCCTCTACACGGCGGGCGTGTACTACTTCTTCCGCGGCAAGGTCGTCCTCGACGAGCACAGCTACTGACCGGCCAGACGTGACCTGTGAGGCGGACCCGACGTGGCGTTGACGTCCAGCCGGCTGCGCTCCGAGGCACGGCGCGGCTCGCTCGTGCCGCGGGCGGGGCCGATCCGACTGCTGACCCTTGACCGCCCGGCGACCGTGGCAGTGGCAGCCGCGATCGCCACGAGTGTGCTCGGGCTGCTGTGCACGATCGGGTGGCTGCTCGCGCTCTCGATCGTGATCGACCGGGTGTTCCTGCGCGGCGACGACGTCGCTGCGGTCGGTTGGCCGCTGGCCCTGATGGCGGGGCTCTTGGTGCTTCGCGGCTTCCTGACGTGGGCGGGCGAGGTGTTGGCGGAGAGGAGCAGCGCGCGGCTGCGGACGTCGGTGCGCGCCGACCTCGTGACCCACATCTTCTCGGTCGGCCCGGCCGGGATGGCGCGTGAGCAGGTGGGAGAGGTGTCGACGACCCTCGGCGAAGGCGTCGAGGCGCTGCGCGAATACGTGACGAGATTCGTCCCGGCGGCGGCGCTCGGGCTCATCGGTCCCGCGCTCGTCTTCGCCGCCATCGCGATCCTCGATCCGTGGACCACACTCATCCTGTTGTTCGCCGGACCGATGCTGATCCTGCTGCTCGCGGTGATCGGCGGGCGGACCCGCGAGCTCACGCAGCGGCGATTCGACGAGCTGGGGTGGCTCAGCGCCTTCTATCTCGACATGATCCGCGGGCTGGCCACGCTCAAGGCATTCGGCCGGTCGCGGGACGGTGCGACCACGATCGAAGGTGTCAGCAGCCGCTTCGGCAGCACCACGATGGAGGTGCTGCGGACGGCGTTCCAGACCTCGCTGGTGATGGAGTGGGCAGCGACGGCGGCCACCGCCCTCGTGGCGGTCGAGGTGAGCTTCCGGCTCATCGTCGACGACGTGAGCTTCGGGACCGCGCTCGCCGTACTGCTGCTCACTCCCGAGTTCTTCGTGCCTTTCCGCCGGCTCTCGCTCGAGTACCACTCCGGTCAGGCAGGCAACGCCGCCATGCAGCGCATCGACCGACTCCTCGCACTCCCGACCACCTCAGAACAGCGGGTGCGGCAGCCGGCACGCTCCGACCCCGCGACGCCGGCCGCCACTACCACCCTCACCGCCACTGCTGGTCTCCTGGACCACTCGGCGCCCACAGTCGAGTTCGTCGACGTCGGCTACACCTACCCCGGCGCCGACGTACCTTCCCTGCGTGGGTTGGACCTCGTGCTCGAGCGGGAGCGGACGCTCGCCCTGGTCGGCCCGAGCGGAGCGGGCAAGACGACAGTCACCCGATTGCTGCTCCGATTCATCGAACCCACCAGTGGACGGGTCCTGGTCGACGGCCACCCACTAGCCGACATGGACGCATCGACGTGGCGTCGACTCGTCGCCTGGGTCCCCCAACACCCGACGATCCTCGCGGGAACGGTCGCCGACAACATTCGTCTCGGTGATCCGGACGCCAGTGACCAGCGCGTCTGGCGGGCGGCCGAGGTGGCACAGGCGACGGAGTTCATTGCCGCCCTTCCGCAGGGCATCGACACACCGCTCGGTGAGCACGGGCTGCAACTGAGCGGCGGACAGCGCCAACGGCTGGCGATCGCACGAGCGGCGCTCCGCGACGCGCCGCTGGTAGTCCTGGACGAGTACACGGCGTATCTGGACCACCAGACCGAGACCGACGTCCTATCGGCGATCACCGCGCTGCTCCAGGGCAGGACCGCGCTGCTGATCGCGCATCGTGAACGTACGGCGGCCAGGGCCGACGCACGCGCGACGCTGGTTGCGGGCAGCATCGCACCCGCGTCCCTGTTGCCCCCGACGGAGCCGGCATGATCGGCGCCGGGAGGGCCGAGGATCCCGTCCTTCGCCGGCTGGCGGCGCTGATGGGGCGGGAGCGCTGGTGGATCGCGGCAGCGGCAGCGCTCAGCGTGGTGACGCTTGGCGCCGGGATCGGTCTGATCTCGCTGTCGGGCTACCTGATCTCCCGCTCCGCACTCGTCGACTCGACAGTCACGTTGACGCTCGTGATCGTCGGCGTCCGATTCTTCGCGGTCCTGCGCGCCGTGGGACGCTATTTCGAGCGGTACGTCGGACACCTCGCGACCTTCCGGATGCTCACCAGGCTCCGGGTGTGGTTCTTCCTCGGGATCGAACCCCGAGCACCTGCCACGCTTCTCGACGAGCGGCCGGGCGACGTGTTGACCCGAATCGTCGACGACGTTGAGACCCTCCAAGACCTGCCTCTGCGCGTCATCGTGCCGCGCACCGCAGCGGTGCTGGCCGGCGCCACCGGCGCGACGGTCGTGGGCGTGTTGGATCCCCTGCTCGGTGTCGTGCTCGCCGTCGCCCTGCTGGCCTGCGGAGTAGCCCTCCCACTCCTGACACGGCGGCTCGGCCGAGCCGCGTCGAGAGCTCTGGTCGCCGAGCAGGCTGCGATGAACGCCGCTGTGGTGGAGGGCGTCAGCGCGCTCGCGGACCTCGTGGCCTACGGGCGCGAGGACCTTCTCACCGGTCGGGTCGCCGAACGGACGCGGCGGCGCCAGAGTGCGGAGCGGGACCTGGCGTCGTTGCGCGGGATCAACGCGGGGATGGCCGGTGTGCTGGCCGGCTCGGCAGCCCTTGTCATGGTCGCGCTGGCGATCATGCTGGTCCGGGAGGGGCGGCTGGACGGCGTACTGCTCGCGGTGGTGCCGTTGACCGCGTTGGCAGCCTTCGAGGCGGTCGCACCGCTGGCAGTCTCGTACGAACACCTGGACCGCGGGCGAGCAGCGGCAGCCCGACTGTTCGAGCTCGTCGACCGGCCCGTGACCGTCGTCGAACCGTCGCATCCACCGCAGCAGCAGCCCAGCGGTCTCGGCCAGGTGGAGTTCGACGCCGTCACCTTCGCCTACCGACCAGGGCGACCCGACGTCCTCACTGACGCCACCTTCACGGTGCCCGCGGGCGCCGACGTCGCGGTGGTCGGTCCGAGTGGCAGCGGGAAGTCCACCATCCCCGCGTTGCTGCTGCGCTTCTGGCAACCGCAGCAAGGCGCGATCCGGCTCGACGGCATCGACCTCCGGGACATCGGATCGAGCGTCGCCCGCGCGACCGTGGCCGTGGTGGCCCAGCGCGACCATCTCTTCGACACGACCATCCGCGACAACCTGCTGCTGGGTGACGCGGACGCCGACGACGAGCGACTCTGGGAGGCCCTGCGGGCCGTCGCGCTCGATGACTTTCTCCGGTCACTGCCGGCGGGGCTGGACGAGCGAGCAGGAGCAGACGGCGGCCGCTTCAGTGGCGGCGAGCGTCAGCGTCTCATGATCGCTCGGGCGCTCCTCACGGACGCACCGGTGTTGGTGCTCGATGAGGCCACCGCTCACCTTGACGCCGAGACCGAGCGCAGGGTGCTGTCCGGGGTGCGCGCGTGGCGGCCCGGAATGACGACGATTCATATCGCCCACCATGCGACCAGTATCGGACAGCCCGACCTTGTCTTGAGCGTGGTTGGGGGCAGCGTCACCGTGACGACGCCCAACGGCAGAGCCCCCGGCACGTCCTTCGTCCCTTCGAAGCCCTAGTCCCGGGTCAGCCGGCGATAGGTGACCGCATGCGGACGGGCCGCCTCGGCGCCGAGGCGCTCGATCTTGTTCTCCTCGTATGCCGCGAAGTTGCCCTCGAACCAGAACCAGCGTCCACTGTCGTCGGCGTCGCCCTCCCACGCGAGGATGTGCGTCGCCGTGCGGTCGAGGAACCACCGGTCGTGCGAGGTGATCACGGCGCAGCCGGGGAACTCCAGCAGCGCATCCTCGAGCGACTGCAGCGTCTCGACGTCGAGGTCGTTGGTCGGCTCGTCAAGCAGCAGCATGTTACCGCCCAGCTTGAGTGTCAGCGCCAGGTTGAGCCGGTTCCGTTCCCCGCCGGAGAGCACCCCAGCCTTCTTCTGCTGGTCCGGCCCCTTGAAGCCGAAGGAGGCGATGTAGGCGCGGCTCGGCATCTCGAAGCCGGCGACCTTGATGTGGTCGAGGCCGTCGGAGACGACCTCCCAGACGTTCTTGTTGGGGTCGATGCCGCCGCGGCTCTGGTCGACGTAGGAGATCTTGACCGTCTGCCCGACGGTGAGGTCACCGCTGTCGGGCTTCTCCTCCCCCACGATCATACGGAACAGCGTCGTCTTGCCGACGCCGTTGGGACCGATGACCCCGACGATCCCTGCGCGCGGCAGCGTGAACGACAGGTCGTGCATCAGCACCCGGTCCCCGAACGCCTTCCGCAGGTCGTCGGCCTCGAGCACGACGTCGCCGAGGCGCGGACCCATGGGGATGTTGATCTCGGTCGCGTCGATCTTGCGGTTGCGCTCGGCCTCGGCGGCCATCTCCTCGTAGCGGGAGAGGCGGGACTTGCTCTTGGCCTGCCGCGCCTTCGGGTTGGAGCGCACCCACTCCAGCTCCCGGTCCAGCATCTTGGCTCGCTTGGCGTCCTTGGCGCCTTCGACCTTGAGCCGCTCCCTCTTGGTCTCCAGGTACGTCGAGTAGTTGCCCTCGTAGGGGTGGGTCCGGCCCCGGTCGAGCTCGAGGATCCAGCTGGCGACGTTGTCCAGGAAGTATCGATCGTGCGTCACCGCGAGCACCGCGCCGGGATATGCGGCCAGGTGGTTCTCGAGCCACTGCACCGACTCGGCGTCGAGGTGGTTGGTCGGCTCGTCAAGCAGCAGCAGGTCGGGCTGCTGGAGCAGCAGCTTGCACAGCGCGACCCGACGTCGCTCTCCGCCGCTCAACGTGTCGACCAGCATGTCCGGCGGCGGGCACCGAAGAGCATCCATCGCCTGGTCGAGGCGGGAGTCGAGGTCCCACGCGCTGGCATGGTCGAGATCCGTCTGCAGCTCCCCCATCTCCGCCAGCAGCGTGTCGTAGTCCGCATCCGGATCGGCCAGCTCGGCAGAGATCTCGTTGTAGCGGTCGAGCTTGTCCTTGATGACGCCGACGGCCTCCTCGACGTTCTCCAGCACGGTCTTGCCCTCGGTCAGCGGCGGCTCCTGCTGGAGCATCCCGACCGTGGCATCAGGATCGATGATGGCATCGCCGTTGGAGGGGTGGTCGAGCCCGGCCATGATCTTGAGCAGGCTCGACTTCCCGGTCCCGTTGGGTCCGACGACGCCGATCTTGGCGCCGTGCAGGAAGGACAGGGTCACGTTGTCGAGGACAACCTTGTCGCCGTGTGCTTTGCGCACGGTGCGAAGGGTGAAGACGTAGTCGGCCATGACGTGGAAGCCTACGACCCCACCCCCTCCCCTCCCCAAATCGGCGACGGGTCAGGACGCTTCCTGCCATCGGCTCGCGCCAGGCTGCAGCGAGCCGTCTGTGACGTCAGGTCCGCCCCGCTGGGAGCCGGCCGCCGACGCGGCCGCGCTCGGCTCGACATCGCTGGGCTCGGACTCCGTCGGCTCGGCGTACATCTCCGCATCGCGCTCGATGTCGCGCAGCGCGGCGATCGCGTCCTGCGACTCGTCGGAGACGGGCTCGGCCTGCCGGGGCGCCTTGACGAAGCTGCTGGTGCCGCGGCTCAGGTCATGGCCGACAGCCGTCGCCTCGAGCACGAATCGTGTGTTGCGGACGTCGTCCTTGGTCCACTGCTCGGTCTTGAGCCGTCCGACGACGATGACCGGGTCACCCCGCCGGACCGAGTCGCGCACGTGGGCGGCCAACGACCGCCAGCATTGGACGGTGATCCAGCTGGTGGTGCCGTCGACGTACCCGCGCTGAGCGCGATCCCAACGGCGGGGGGTGCTGGCCAGCCGGAAGGTGCTCAGGTCGATCCCGGCACCCACCTTCCGGTGATCGACGTCGGTGCCGACGTGGCCGAGCATGTGCAGCACGGTCTCGGTCATGGGTCTCCTCCTGTGATGTGAACGGGAGGCTTAGGCTCGCGCGTCGTACGACGCCGGACGGGCACGCATCGAGATCTGGGCACAACACCCGCGGCAGATCGGGGCTGTGGAGCGTGGCGCGTGCCACGCCTCGCCACGCCTCGCCTCGCGGAAGGATCCGACCCACGACCAGCAAGGGCCAGCTCACGGTCGGATCCATGCCGGAGTGCGAGGCGAGTACACCCCCAGGATGCTGCGTGACGTCAGCGGCGCAAGGCGACGCGGATGCCGTCGCGGCAGCGGGTGTAGGCATCGAGCTCGACTCTCATCGGCTCGATCACGAGCTCGTCGACCACGGTGCTGATCGAGTCGCGCAGCCGCGCCCTCGCCCGTCGGGCTCTGCGCTTCGCGGACCAGCGGGCCGCCAGACGGCAGCCCACCGCCAACAGAACACCCAGCACGATCCCACCGAGCAGCATCGCGGTAGGCACCGGTACGCCCCGCCAGTCGACCGTCTCCGGCTCGGGCAGCCGAAGGTAGGAGAACACCGCGAGCGCTGCCAGCCACAGCCCTCCCACCACGGCCGCGGCGAACAGCATCCACTGGAGCGCGCGGACCGTCGCCCACCACCACGGGTCCTTCGCGACACCGAGGTCGGTGCGCGCCACCGCGACGTCCAGTGCGTCGGTCAGGTCAACGACGCGCGACAGGGAAGCCGCGCGCACCGCCGAGGCCCACGGCCGGGAAATCCCGCTGGTGACCGCGGTCGTCGTGGTGCGGACGGCGGAGTCGACCCTGGCGCGTTGCGCGTGCGTCGGCTCCGGCATCGAGCTGCGTGCCACCCTGATCCCGGCCAGCTCGTCCGCCGTCGCTGAGCCACCAGAAAGATGCAGCCGGCGCAACGGGTCGGGCCGCAGCCTGGACAGCCACCTGGTCAACGGCCAGCCGGTGGCCCGCCGGGCGCGCAGCTTCGTCGAGGACTCGATCGCCTTGACCGCCACGGGGACGCCGGCCGCATCGGCGCAGGCATCGAGCAGGTCACCGCGCTCGGCATCGAGGTCGCCGGGGTCGGCCGTCCCGGTCTGCTGCGCCAGCCGCGCCGCAGCGGTCCTGATGTCGGCGGCGAGCCGCTCTCGAGAAGACTTCTTCTGTGCGACCCGTGCGATGACCGCAGAGCGCAACTCGTCGAGTCCGTCGCCCTGGGTGGCGGAGGTGGCGTGCACCTCCACTCCGTCGAGCCCGTCGAGGGCCAGCAGCCGCTTGACGTCGGTGAGCGCTGTCCCGACCGAGTCCGGCGGCATCAGATCAACCTGGTTGAGCACGATCATCACCACGTCGACGTGCGACGACATCGGCTTCAGGAAGCGATCGTGGAGCGCTGCGTCGGCATACTTCTGTGGATCGAGCACCCAGATCAGTACGTCGGCGAGCTTCACCAGCCGGTCGACCTCGAGGTGGTGGGACACTTCGGTCGAGTCGTGGTCGGGCAGGTCGAGCAGCACCAGACCCTCGAGCTCCCGATCAGGCGAGGCCTCGTCCAAGAGCCCGGCCCGATGGGTCTGGTGCCGCTGCGGAATGCCCAGCCAGTCGAGCAGCTCGGTCGCCCCCTCCGGCCCCCAGGCGCAGGCCAAGGTCCACGACGTGGTCGGACGTCGTGCGCCGGTCGCCGCGAGGTCCAGGCCCACCAGGGCGTTGAAGAGCGACGACTTGCCCGAGCCGGTGGCGCCGGCCAGGGCGACCACCGTGTGCTCGCTGCTCAGCCGGAGCCGGCCTCCCGCGCGCTCGACGACTGCGGTCGAGTCGGCCACCAACGTGTCGTCGAGGCGGCCGCGTGCCGCGTCGACCGCCTGGTCGAGCCCGGCCAGCCGGTCGACGACATCTGAGGGACGGCCGGAAACCTTGCGCAGTGTGTCGACGACCGCGCTCATGAGGCTTCGAGTGCCCAGCGGGCGTCGTCGAGGTCGCGGGCGTAGTCCCGAAGCTGGGATGCAGCCCCCGGCTCCACCGCCTGTCGGTCGAGCAGCTCGATGTAGCGTCCACTCTCGATCAGCCAGAGGGCGTGCACCCGTTGGTGGAGATCGCGCTGTGCTGCTTCGACCAGTCGCCGCACGGCCTGGTCGCCGAAGACCGCCTCGAGCAGCTTTTGCGCGACCACCGCCGTACCCCCGGCGACTCCGACCTCACCACCTGTCAATCCGCCGGTGCCGGCGAAGATCACGATCATGAGGGCGACGCCGAGACCGTTGACGCCGTACGCGAGGAAGCGAGCGGTGCTCCGCTTGTCGGCACCTTCGGTGCGCACCAGGTCGAGGATCCCCCCTTGCCAGTCCCGCACGGCGCGCTCGACCAAGGGGCGGAGATCGCGCGATGCCCGGTCGATGTCGCCGGGACCCTCCTCGAGCAGCTGCTCGCCGGCGGGCAGCGCCCGCCACGCAACCGCAGTGCGCTCCGCCGCTGCTTCGGCATGCTCGATGATGAGCGTCTCGAGCTCGGACTCCACGGCAACGGTCACTCGCTGCGCCGGCTGCGGCCGGCCGCGCAGAGAGTTGAGAAGGCGGTCCCGGATGCGTCCGACGCGATCCTCCAGACCGCGGAGGAGATCACCGGTGCCGACGAACTCCTGCCACCGCGCCAGGACCTCGCCGCGCAGCATCGTGCCGTCCCTGGTTGCCTCCGACACGGCTTGCAGGGAGACGGCGTACGACGCCTCGACGGCTTGTCGCAGCCGGCCGGCAACCTCTTCCTGGATCGCGAGCCCGTCTGCGACGACGTGCGTGCGTCGGCTGAGCGAGGCCACCGCGCCGTCGAGAGTCTTGCGTACGACGTCCATCCGCGCGGCTTCGTCTGCGGCCAGTGATTCGAGCCACTGCCGGATCGCGCCGACCGTGTTCGGCGGCAGCAGCCCCTGGCCGTCGACCTGAGACTCCGGCACGCTGAACAGCGGCGCATCGCCCAGGCCGCGGGAGGTCATCATCCGGGCGAGGTGACTGCTCACCTCGCGCACGGCCGAGGGCGTCGTGCGGTCGAGCACCACGGCGACCGCCGTACTGCGCTCGACCGCAAGCTTCAGGTACTCCCACGGAACCTGGTCGGCGTAGCGCGCTGCCGACGTCACGAACAGCCACAGGTCTGCGGCTGCCAGCAGCTGTGCGGCCAGGGCCCGGTTGCGCTCCTCCACCGAGTCGACGTCGGGAGCATCCAGGATCGCCAAGCCAGCAGGCAGTCGGATCGTGGCGACGAGCTGTAGCGCGCGCTGGTCACCCGTGGCGCGCTCGGTGCGCTCGAGTTCGGGAAGCAGCCGATCGGCGGAGAACCAGTGGGTGTCGTCAGGATGGTGCACGAGCACGGGCGACCGGGTCGTCGGCCGGAGTACGCCGACCTCGCTGACACGCTCACCGACCAGGGTGTTGACGAGCGTTGACTTGCCTGACCCGGTCGAGCCGCCGACGACGCACAACAGCGGAGCCTCGATCTGCACCAGTCGCGGCACCACGTAGTCGTCGAGCTGCTTGATCAGCCCGGATCGCTCGTCGCGTGCCTCGGCAGCTCCACCGGCAGCGAGCGGCAGATCCTGGTCGATCAGCCCCTGCCGGAGCCGGACGACGGCGCCGAGCAACTCGGTCGGCGGACTCGTGTCGCTCAAGCGCAGCTCCTGGTGGACTGACGGCCGCCCCGGATCGGGCGGGTCAGCAAAGATTCTATGGCTACCAGCTCGAGGCCGCGGTCGGGCGCGGCACCGCGTCAGCCCCGGTGAGTCCCGGCAGGACGACCTGGGAGCGCAGCAGACGGAACCGGTCGACCAGCTCGCGCTCCCGCTGCCGTTCGGATGCGCCAGCGACTCCGCGCACCATCCGGTCGCGCAGCAGCCCGAGCTCGACCCCGCAGCGCTGGAACTCCCGCACGGTACGACGTGGGGACTTGCCCAGCTTCCGCGCCCCGCGGCGGGCGGCTCGACGGGCGCGTGGCTCCACGACGAACGGGACGTGCGCGGCCTTGATCCAGCCGTAGGCCGTGTAGTCGTGGAGCCTTGCCGCGATCACTTGTCTGTCGGCCCGGCGCGCGATCACCACGACGACCACGGTCGCCGCCAGGGTCGGGAGGAGGATGGCGACGTACGACGCCGACAGCGCACGCGGCGAGGCGGACAACGACGCGACGGCGTTGTAACCCATGTGCAGCAAGGCCGCCACGCTGAAGCCGATCGCCGGTCCGAGAATGCGAACGCCGACGTGTCGGTAGCGCACCACGAGCCCAACCCCGAAGCCGGTGCACATGGTGAACATCGGGTGCACGAAGCAGGCCTTGACGCCGCGCCAGATGAAGAGCTGGTCGAAGCCGCCGCTCCAGGTGAAGAGCTTGTCGTCCTGGAACTGCAGGAACTGCCCGTAGTACAGGACATTCTCCGTCACCGCGAAGCCGAGGCCGGCCAGGCCGCCCAGCACCACTCCCGCTGTGACGCCGTTGAACAGGTGCCGACGCCATACGACGAGAGCGAAGACGATGAATGCCTTGGTGGCCTCCTCTGTCCAGGGCGCCACGAACACTGCGCTGCGGGCACTGATGGTCTGCGCGTCACCGACGAGCCCAGCCAGCCACTGGTTGAGGTGCAGCGAGATGAGTGTCGCCGCGAGCCCGCCCCACAGGGTGGCCACCGCGAGAGTCCACCGCGGCTCGGGATTCGTCTGGTTGAGCCACCAGAGCACTCCCCCAAGGACCGGAACGGGCGCGAGCGCGAAGAGCACGGCGTAGCCGAAGGCGGTCAGACCCATCGCGTCGTCGAACTCGCGATAGAGCAGCAACGCGCACGCCGCCGCAGCCGACACGACGACGGTGGTCATGGCCCAGGGCAGCAGCTGGTCTCGGCGGCTGCGGGCAGAGGCCGGCGGCGCCGCGGGAGGCTCGACGGCCGTCAGCGTCGTCACGTTGCGAGGCTACCCGGGCGGCGTCATCGTCGAGATGTCATCGCCACTGCCCCGACTGGGCGTTTGCCCCGGCCGGGCGTTCGCGCGCCGGACGTCGTACGCCGGGAGTCGGGCGGCCGAACCGGCAGCATTCACGCGTTCGCAGCTCAGCTGGGAGCAGTGAACTCCTCGTTCACCGGTCGGAGGTGCGAATCTGCCGGTGCTCCGATGTGATCTCGCCGAGTGGCGGGAAACCGTCGTCGAAGCAGCCGCGAAACAGCGTTCTCCCGCCACTCGACACTCTGTGGGAGGACACCAAGCAACGATCTCGGCGTTCAGAAGGCCGTGGGTTCTGCCAAGGCAATCGGCGGATCGAGATCCGGCGCCAGGCGGGCCTTACCCGGGCAGTCGGCCGCCTTATGTGCTTATACTTAAGTAACTTACTTTGTTTACTGATCTGGAGGTTCCTGAGTGGAAGGTGAGCACCAGCACCGGCAGACTGGTAGCACGGCTGCCACCGTGTATGTCTGGCTGCTCTTCCTCTGCGTGGCCATCCTCGTCCTGGCCGAGCAGTTCCATCAGCTCCCCGCCGCCTGCGTGGCCGGCGCTGTCGCGTGGTTCATCGTGACGCGAGCCCGCTGAGCCAGAGCGCCACCTGCCGTTGGGTGTCCGACGGCATACCAGCGGATCTCGGACCCAAGCGCGACGCTCGGCTGCCAGATCGTGCGGCACAATGTCGCCGTGGGCCCCCCTCGGCGGCACCACGGCGCGCTCGTAGCTCAGCTGGATAGAGCAGTGGACTTCTAATCCACCGGTCGCAGGTTCGAATCCTGCCGGGCGCACCCACTTCACCTGCGGAAAGGTGGTCGGGCCCTTCATTGCAAGCCTCGCCCGTACTACCCCGGTACTACGGAACGCCGCGTTTCACGCGTCGGGTCACCACGGGCCACGCCGGTCACTCAGGCTCGTCGCCCAGCCATACGACGGGAGGCTGCGGATGGTGTCCGCGCCGGCGTCCAGCCCCTTCCGGTCCAGCTCCTTGCGGAGCCTGATGATCTGGTCCTCGATCTCCGCGGCCACCGCGCGGGGGTTGCTGTGCGGGCGTCGGGAGCGGGGCCGGTAGGCGGCCTCGCCCTCGGCCCGATAGCGGGCCACCAGCCGATGCACCCACTGCCGGGAGACGTCGTAGTCGCGGGCGACGTCGCTCTTGGAGCGTCCCTCGACGACGACCGCTGTGATGATGAGTCGGGCCTTGGAAATGGCGCACCTCCGCCGCACAGGGGTGTCAACTATGTCCCGGGACAGGTGCAACCGATGTCCTGGAACCAGACAGCAACCGCTGCCACACATAGGCAGCGGCATTCTCCACGAGTTCTCCATAGTTTCTCCAAGGTCTCGGATACGTCCCACGGCACAGTCATGACGTCAACGACGGAGCGTCCGTCGGCGTGACGACGGGAGACGGACTTTGACCGCAACGACCAGCCACTACGACGTCATCGTGATCGGTGCGCGGTGCGCCGGAGCCGCTACCGCAAGACTCCTTGCAGCGGCCGGACACGACGTGCTCTTGATGGATCGCACGAACGGCGCCAGCGATCCGCTCTCGACGCACGGCATCGCGCGTGGTGGTGTCGTCCAACTTGCTCGTTGGGGTTTACTCCAAGACGTCCTCGACACGGGGGCGCCCGCGGTTCGGGAAGTCTCGTTCACCTTCGACCACGACGAGAGGGTGCGGCGCATCAAGGATCGTGCAGCCGTCGACCTGCTCGTCGCACCGCGGCGGTTCGTGCTCGACAACCTTCTCGTCAAGCACGCTCGTGCGGCAGGCGCGACCGTGGAGATGCGCGTCGCGGTCATCGGACTCGTTCGAAACGATCGCGGAAGAGTATGCGGGATCATCGGTCGCCTGGCCGATGGCGCCCGTGTCAAGGTGACCGCCAGGCATGTGATCGGCGCGGATGGTCTGCGCTCAACGGTCGCGAGCGATGCACGCGCCAGGGTCATCCATGGCTTCGAGCGCGACGTCGCGCTCTTCTATACGTATGTCGACGGGGTCGACTGGCGTCGGTTCGAATTCCACATCTCGGCTGGGGCATTCGCTGGAGTCTTCCCATCACATGGCGGTCAGGCCTGCGTATGGCTTACGCGCCCTACTCCTCTCTTGGCAGACATCAGACGGGCAGGAAAACGCCGAGCGCAGGGATTCGGCGCAGCCCTCCACCGGGTCGCGCCGGAGCTCGGTGCCCGTGTCAGCGCTGGGCGGATCGTGTCGCCGATACGTGGCTGGATCGCGCCACCGAGCTACGTGAAACAGGCATTCGGGACCGGCTGGTCGCTTGTCGGGGACGCTGGATACTTTCGCGACCCGATCACCGGTCACGGCATCACCGACGCGTTCAGGGACGCCGAGCTCCTGTCACTCGCCCTCGACAAGGCGTTGCGCGAGCCGCGCCTAGAGCGGGACGCGCTCATGCACTACGCGACTACTCGCGACACCGCACTCTCCGAGACCTTTGAACTCACCCGGAAGCTGACGAGATTTCCGGAACCGACCCGCTTCGTCGAGCTGCAGATCCAGCTCAGCGAGGCCCTTGATCGCGAGGCACAGATGCTCGCCTCGTTGCCGACGCCCGTCGGCGCACTCGCGGTTTCGACCGCATGACAACCAGAAAGGACCATGATGACCATCATCGACACCAGCCGCTTCAACGGCGTCGACACTGTCGGTCTCTTCGCCACCATCGACGCGGTGAGGGAGCAACCGGACCTTGCCCGATTCCAATTCCGGTCGACCACACGCTGGATTGGTGGCACTCACAACCAGACCACGATCAACGCATTCCACGGTGCGGGCGGTGAGCAGCGTCGAGAGAGGGACTTCACGGCAGAAGCGGACCATCCCGCTGTGCTGGTCGGCGACGACCACGGGCCGACCCCGGCCGAGTACCTCCTCCAGGCGCTCGGCGCCTGCCTTATGAGCGGACTCGCGAACATCGCAGCCGCTCGCGGTATCGAGCTCGGCGAGGTCACGGCCAGGGTCGAGGGCGACATCAACTTGCTCGGCATACTCGGTCTGGACGACGGCATCCGGAACGGTTACGAAGGCATTCGGGTGGTGTTCCACGTGCGGGGCGCTGCAGAGGCGGAGAAGCTTGCCGACCTCGTGAAGCAGTCGGCTCGACGCTCGGCTGTCTTCGACGTCGTGACCAACGGCGTTCCAGTCAGCATCGACGTCGCGGCCGATACAGCGGCATGACCGGCACGAGGGGCGGCGTGTTCGCCTCGGGTGATACGCCGCGCCTCTGCTCGGCGCCAACCGGGTCACCTGATGATCGCCAGCCGCAGAGTGGAACCTCTTTGCGGTCAGGAGGCCAGCACGGCAACGGCGTCTTTCAACTCCGCACGATCGGTGGTTGACGAGAGCGGCTGCAGCATCACGCCTGAGCCAGCGAGGAGCAGGCTGGCCATCGCTGAGGCGTACATTTCGCCATCGGGCGCCTTCTGAGCCAACACGACCGACTGTTCAACGCCTCGACCCTCCAACTGAACGCTGTCGCGAGGAACCTCTGCGATCGACAAGCCGAGCTTCGTCGTTGCTGTCAGGGCGTCGAGGCCGTACCGAACGGCCGTGGCAGGTCCGTCGAACAGCACGACCGTCTCTCCCCGGACGGTCTGCCTGCGTCGTCCCCCATATTGCTCGAGCACCTGGACAAGCTCTTCGCTACCTTCGCCGAGAGGTGCCACTACGGCAGCCAGGGCGAGCGGATGCGTCGCCGGTCGAGGCTGCCGAGTGATGAACGATTCGATGGGGTCGAGAATCTGATCGGGGTTGCCTGAGACGAAGTGGTCGTCGCCATCGAGCAGCGTCAGCGTGGCTCCCGGAATGCGCTCGGCAAGGTATCGGGCTTCCGCGGGGAGGATCAGGGCATCACCGGTTCGGTTCAGGACAAGGGTCGGTACGCGTACCGCGGCTAGAACCTCTCGGACGTCCACGAGGGAGTTCATGTCCATGAGGGCACGGACCGTCGATGGGGTCGCCGCGGCTCGCATGCGCTGACCCCACCACTTCTGCATCGCCTCGTCCGCTGATGGGCATCGCCAACGCATGTCGGCCTCCCAGTCCCACGCAGTCACCAGGTTCTCCGTGTAGGCCATGCGGTCTTCCTGCCGCTCCGCCCACGGATAGTCAGGTGCCCAGGTGCGTTTGGCATACGAGCCATAGAGGATGAGTGACGAGACGCGCTCCGGGTGCATCGCGGCCAGCAAGATCGCCATCGGGCCGCCTTCAGAGTAGCCGCATACGACAGCACGACGACAGTCGACGGCATCCATCACTGCCAGAACGTCGTGCATGCGCGTCTCGAGGTTGGGCACGCCACTCGGCCGATCGGACATGCCGGTGCCGCGCTTGTCGAAGCGGATCAAGCGTCCCATCGAGCCCAGCCGATCGAGGAAGTGAGCGTGGCGCGGGTCGGCCCAGTCGAGTTCGAGGTGTGACACGAAGCCGGGAATCAGGACGAGTTCGAGGTCGCCAGAGCCCGTGACCTGGTAGGCGATGTGGAGGCCGTCGCTCGTGGTATAGCGGACGGGGGCCTTGGCGTCGGAGGGAGCGTCGTCGTGTGCCTCGCGTGTGACGTGGCCGACGAATCGATAGCCGCGACCATGGATGGTGCGGATCGAGCGCTGGGCCTGGCCGTCGTCGCCGATCGCGCGGCGGACTTGCTTGATCCGGCTGGTGACGGCGCTCTCCGTCACGAACTGGCCGCCCCATACGGCGTCCATCAGCTCTTCCTTGGGGACGACCCGATCACGGTGGGAGACGAGATACACGAGGACGTCATACGCCTGTGGCTCGAGATTGACACGTTCGCCCGCACGGCGAAGCTCGAACAAAGCTGTGTCGAGCTCGAAGTCCTCGCCGAGGATCATCCGCACACGTGACATGTTTGCACGCGGTCAGTTGCCTTGCAGAGCGATCTCCACACAATCCTCAGGTGCTCTTCAGGTGAGATCCAAGTTTTGCGCGTTGTGTCTCGACATGTTTGTCGCATGAGTCAATCGAGCCTTGTCGACAGACCGACGACCACCACGAGTTCGGCGAGCGCCGGCGAATCGCGCCAGCGGCCCGCACGTCTCGGCGTCAGCGACGGACTCTCTCTGACGCCTGGCCTCGCGCCATTCGGCGTCACCTTGGGTGTTGCCATCGCGACTCTGGGATTCGACAAGTTGGCAGGAGTGCTCGGCGCGGGAGTCGTCTACGCGGGGAGCGCCCAGCTGACCGCAGTCACGCTCTTCCACACTGGCATGGGCCTCGCTGCGCTGGTCGCATCTGCTGCGATCGTCAACGCCCGCCTGCTCCTCTATAGCGCCGCTCTCTCGCCCGCTTTCGAGCGCCAGCCTGGATGGTTCCGCACAATCGCCCCCCACTTCATCATCGACCAGACGTACTTGATGGCGACGACTCGGCGTGACCTGGACCCGCGTGACTTTCGCCGGTACTGGCTGGCGCTCGGATCATGCGTACTCGCAGCGTGGACCGCGGCTGTGACGCTGGGCGTCGTGGTCGGACCGGCCCTTCCCGAACTGCCCCACCTGTTGTTCGTCGGCACAGTCATGTTCTTGGGAATGCTCGTGCCACGGCTGTGCGACAAGCCGTCGATTGCAGCTGCGGTTGCAGGGGGCCTTGTCGCCGCCGTGGTCAGCGTTGCGCTACCAGCGCTCGGCATCGTCGCAGGCGCGGTCGCGGGACTCGTCGCCGGTATTGCGGTGAGCAAGCGATGACCGCGATGCTCACGATGCTCGCCCTAGGCGGGGTCTCCTGGCTCATGCGGATGGTCTTCATCGTGGTCATACCCGCAGATCGCCTACCAGCAAGATTCAACGAGAGCCTCAAATTCCTGGCTCCAGCGGTGCTCGCCGCCACTGCGGCCGTCGAGCTAACCGGGCTCATGCGCGATGGCTCGGCAGGCGTGTGTCTGTCATTGGCTGCTGGCACAGTCGTTGTCGTGCTGGTCGCGCACTGGACGAGGAGCCTCAACACCGTTGTGTTACTGGGCCTGGTCATCGTCGCGGCGATCGATCTGGTTCCCTGAGCCACATCTCTCGAAGGCAGGGAACGTCGTCACCAACCGCCGGGCCTCACCCTGCCTGGCCTTCCCCTGAGCGTGCGCGTGAGTACCTCTCACAGGGTCTCGCACGAACGGCGCACCACGGCAGAGCACGCTGAAGCTGCAAACTCTCCGTCTCACGCTCACGAGGCAACCTGACGACACAGGAAAGCCGAGCCAGCAGACCTACCGATGACGCTTCATCGGTTGTCGCTGCTCGGCGTCGGCCTGCACGAACCTGCGAACCGCGTGGTAGCGGTGGAGGCAGGCACCCCGAGGCTCGGATTGCCTCGCTTGGCTTGGCCGCTGTTCGTCTCCGCATAGCCACTTGGCAGAGGTCGCGGAGAACAGCGGTAGCAGTTTGAACTTGTGAAGCGAATCCTGCCTCAGTCGGCGGACCGCCGTTGCGCCGAGGCAGACCACGACAGGCGCATCGATCGGTACTACGCCGGTACTACGGCTCACCGATCAAGGCTGCATCGAGGCGTCTCTGCTGGGCAGGCGATCTCCAGTCCCGAATCCCTTGCAGAAAGGAGAAACGGTCCACGAGTGTCGTGGCCCGTTGTGGACCGGCGCGGACCCCGAAACACTTGTTGCGTCGCCTTCTAATCCACCGGTCGCAGGTTCGAATCCTGCCGGGCGCACTCAGGTGGGCTCGAAGGCGTGTGCGAACCAGGTGGCCTGGCTGCCTGGGTTGTCGATGTCGAAGGTGACCCCACTGAGCCGGCCCTCCCCGTCGAAGGTGCCCGAGTACTGGCCACCCTTGCCGTTGTTGTTCCAGTCGACCGTGAAGCCGAACGCGTTCCCGTTGAGCTGGCCACTGGCGTTCGCCTCCCTGCCACCGACGATCCGGCCCGAGCCGCGCAGGCCGCCGTCAGCGGCCTGCACGATGTCGAAGACGACCTCGAAGCCGTTGCTTTGCGTAATGGTCCACTGCCCGTTGATGTCGCGCGCCATACTGTCCACCCTCGTCAGGGAGATGTGCGGAATGCCCTCGCCGGTGAGGCTAGTCTCGGTTCGACGACGGTCAAGGCCGCCAGAGGCAGCGCCGAATGGCCCGCCTCGCCGCCACGGCATCAGGCCATGAAGGGATCGCCATGGGTCTCCTGCTCATCGTCAACACCGGATCGTCGTCGGTGCGGTATGACGTCTTCGATGTCGACAGCCCGAGCGGAGCTGCAGAACCGCGGCACCGGCGGATCGCGGGCGGACACGTCGAGGAGATCGGCGGCGCCGGCGGTCACGTCGAGCACCACGTCGACGGCCAGGAGGCTGTCGAGCGCGATGAAGACGTGGCCGACCACAGCGCAGCGCTCGATCTGATGCTGTCCATGATCGACGAGCACGGCCCGGATGTGACCGACCTGTCAGCGGTCGGGCACCGGGTCGTCCACGGTGGCGACACGTACGACGACGCCACGCTCATCGACGACGAGGTGGAGTCCGCAATCGACTCCCTCAGCAGGTTCGCGCCGCTGCACAATCCGCCTGCCCTGGCAGGGATCCGGACCCTGCGGGAGCGGCAGCCCGATGTCCCGCAGTACGCCGTCTTCGACACGGCCTTCCACCGCACGATTCCTGATGTGGCGGCCACCTACGCCATCCCGGCGGAACTCACCGAAGCCGGCGTTAAACGCTACGGCTTCCACGGCACCAGCCACCGCTACGTCACCCATCGAGCCGCCGAGCATCTCGGGCTGGCGGTCGACGTCGTACGCCTCATCGTCTGCCACATCGGCAACGGCGTTTCCGTCACTGCCATCCGCGACGGCCGTAGCGTCGATACCTCCATGGGTCTGACCCCACTCGAGGGGGCGGTCATGGGCACGCGATCCGGCGACCTCGACCCGGCAGTCGTGACGATGGTGATGCGCGAGCGTCGACTGGACCCCGACGAGGTGGAACACCTGCTCAACAAGCAGAGCGGCCTCAAGGGCATGTGCGGCGAGTCAGACATGCGGGAGGTACGCAGGTTGGCCGGCACCGGCGACGAGCGTGCTCGACTGGCCCTCGACGTCTACGCTCGCCGGCTCCGTGGCTACATCGGCACATACGTCGCACACGTGCCCGAGTTGCACGCTCTCGTCTTCACCGCCGGCGTCGGCGAGAACGACGCCGCCATGCGCGCGGACATCGTGAGTCCCCTTGAACACCTGGGCTTCACGCTCGACCCGGAGCGCAACGAAGGAGCCATCGAGCCATCAGAGGTCACGCGGATCGACGACGACTCGGCGGGACCTGCCGTGCTGGTCGTGCCGACCGACGAGGGCCTGGAGATGGCGATCGAGATCTCCGCACAACTGCCCACGTGACAGCACGCGCCACCGGCAGGATGACGTGGATCACATGCCGCTCCTCTGCATACCCGGATCTGTCGTGGGTAAGCGACGGGGGAAGACCCAGTGCACCCCAGACGTGGGTAAGCGACCGGGGAAGACCCAGTGCAGCCCACGACAAAGGAGGGACGATTCATGTTTGGTTCCAACCCCCGAGCCCGCGTTATCGCGGTCTCTGCGGCTGCCGCCCTTTCGGTGGCTGCCGTAGGCGTGACCGAGTCCGCCTCCGCGGAGCGCCCCCGCACCTGCCACGGACGCACGGCCACAATCCTCGCCTCTCCTGGCGCGGATGACACCGAGGGCACGAACGGTCGCGACGTGATCGTCGGCACCCGTGGTCCGGACGAGATCGACGGCAATGGGGGCAATGACCTCATCTGCGGTTACGCAGGCGCCGACGACATCGACGGCGGTGCGGGCCGCGACGTGGTTGACGGTGGCCGTGGCGGCGACGACATCGAGGGCAGCGCGGGCAACGACCGACTGGCCGGTAAGGCCGGTCGCGACCACCTGATGGGCGAGCGTGGAAACGACGTCCTTCGCGGCGGTCCGGGGCGAGACCTGCTCGAAGGTGGCCCGGGACTCGACGCGCTGCGAGGCGGGCCGGGTCTTGACCGCGAGTATCAGGGTTCTGCGCCGCGGTAACTCCTGACCCGGTAGCAAGACCTTCCGTCTGAAGGATCAACCTCGGAGCCGCTCCTCGTCATATCGACGGGGAGCGGCTTCGTCTATCCCGCCTGCTCGCGCAGGTCACCCTTCGAGCGGACGGCCTGCCGACCAGTCGCGGACCTGGGGCATGTCCTCGAGGTGTTCCACGACGTACGCCGCGTGCTTGTCCAGCTGCTCCTGGCACCACGTCTTCAGTGCACTGGCACCGACAGGGGTGCGGGCGGCGTTGTTGATGGCGTCGATCGCGAGGTGGTAGCGCGAGGCGCGATTCCTGACCGTCATGTCGAAGGGCGTCGTCGTCGTACCCTCCTCGACGAAGCCGCGCACGTGGAAGCGGTCTGCGTCGGGTCGGCCGTGCACGAGCTGATGGATCGCCCCTGGATAGCCATGGAAGGCGAACACCACGTCGACGTGATCGGTAAAGAGCTCGCTGAAGTGGATCGCGTCCAAGCCGTGCGGATGATCCGAGGGCCGCATCAGCGCCATGAGGTCCACGACGTTGACGACCCTTACCCGCAGGTGTGGCAGCCGCTCCTTCAGGATCTCGGCCGCCGCCACCGTCTCCATGGTCACGACATCGCCCGCGCAGCCCAGCACCACGTCGGGGTCCTGGCCGCCGTCGTCGGTGCCGGCCCACGGCCAGACGCCGGCGCCTGCGCGGCAGTGCTCGACCGCTGCATCGATGTCGAGCCATTGCGGCTGTGGCTGCTTGTCGATGACGATCACGTTGACGTAGGACCTGGAGCGGAACGCGTGGTCGGCGACCGACAGGAGGCAGTTGGCGTCGGGAGGCAGATAGACACGCGACACCGTGCCGCGCTGGGTGATGACGTTCTGGATCAGGCCCGGACCTTGGTGTGAGAAGCCGTTGTGGTCGTTGCGCCACGCTGTCGAGGTCAGCAGGATGTTCAGACTCGGGATCCTGGCCCGCCAGGCAAGCTGGTCGGCCTCCTCCAGCCACTTGCTGTGCTGCACGGTCTGGGACGCACTCACCATGGCGAACGCCTCGTATGTGGCGAAGAGACCATGCCGTCCGGTCAACGTGTACCCCGCGAGCCACCCGTGACAGTTGTGCTCGCTCAACACCTCCATGACCCGGCCGTCGCGCGACACGTGGTCGTCGTCCGCTGTGACGTGCTCGGCGAACATCCGGTCGGAGACGTCGAAGACGGCGTCCAGGCGGTTGCTGTGCGTCTCGTCAGGGCAGAACAGCCGGAACGTCGACGGGTTACGCCGGTAGATGTCGGCGCACATCTCTCCCAGGGCGCGCGTGCTCTCTGCCCGGGACGCTCCCGGCTCGGTGGCCTCTCGTGCGTAGTCGCGGAAGTCGGGCAGGTCGAGCGGCTGGCTCAGCACTCCGCCGTTGGCGTGCGGGGTCGCGCTCATCCGCAGGTCGCCTTCGGGGTTGGCGCGCAGCACGACCGCAGTCGGCCGACCCTGGTGGTCGAAAAGGTCCTCGATCCCGTAGGAACGCATCCATTCCTCGAGCTGCCTCAGGTGATCCGCGTCGTCGCGAACGCCGGACAGTGGCACCTGGTGCGACCGATAGGTGCCCTCCACCAGCAGCTCGTCGACCTTCTCCGGACCGGTCCAGCCCTTCGGCGTACGCAGCACGATCATCGGCCAGTGCGGCCGCAGCCCGTCCCAGGAGCCATTGCGCGCTGACTCCTGGATGTGCCGGATCGACGACCAGCACTGCGCCACCGCGGCCGCGAAACGGTGATGCATCCCGGGAAGGTCCTCGCCGCCGACCTCCACGACGTCGTACCCGTGCCCTTCGAGCAGCGAGCGCACCTCCCCCGGGTCCTTGCGCCCGAGAACCGTCGGGCCGCCGATCTTGGCGCCGTTGAGATGCAGCACCGGGAGTACGGCGCCGTCGCGGGTCGGGTTGAGGAAGGAGACGCCCTTCCACGAGCCCTCCAGCGGACCTGTCTCGGCCTCGCCGTCGCCAACCACGGCGAGGGCGATGAGATCGGGGTTGTCCATCACCGCACCGAAGGCGTGCACCAGCACGTAGCCGAGCTCGCCTCCCTCATGGATCGAGCCCGGGGTCGGCACGGACACGTGGCTGGGGATGCCGCCCGGCGTGGAGAACTGCCGGAAGAGCCGCCCCACCCCGCGCTCATCGCGCGTCACGGCCGGATAGATCTCGGAGTACGTGCCCTCGAGCCAGC
Source organism: uncultured Actinomycetota bacterium (assembly GCA_963830495.1). Classification (GTDB taxonomy): domain Bacteria; phylum Actinomycetota; class Actinomycetes; order Propionibacteriales; family Nocardioidaceae; genus CAWHMS01. The sequence continues at coordinate 327,866 of CAWHMS010000003.1, forward strand.
CCGCGGCGACCAGAGCGGGCCCGCCGTGACCAGGCCCGGCCAGGAAGAGCACTTGCTGACCGGTGTGGCGGATCAGCCGCGACACGTGGGCGTAGACAAATGACAGCCCAGGACTCGTCCCCCAGTGCCCGAGCAGCCGCGGCTTGATGTGGTCGCGGACGAGCGGTGCCCGCAACAAGGGGTTTGCGTCCCGCAGATAGATCTGGCCGACGGTGAGGAAGTTGGCCGCTCGCCACCAGGCGTCGACGGCGGCGAGCTCATCGTCGTCGATCCGCGCGACCGCGCCGGCGAGATCGTCGATGGAGGTTGTCGGAGGGTGGGCGGTGCTCTGACCTGACGTCACGCGTCCATCGCATCAGTGGGTACGTGACCCCGCAACCGGCGTACCGGCCCCAGGGAACACCGCTGGCCTGCCTACCAGGAGAACGCCAGCCGAGGCACCACGAGCGGTACGACCATCGGGGGTGTCTGCGGGCTCACTGCCCGGCTGCGGACGAGCTCGCCGGCGACGCTGCGCGCCCATCGGTTGATCTGGACCCAGTCGGGGAAGTCGCGCGCCGTGGTCGAGCCCGACCCCGAGCCGAGCCGGCGCAGCAGTCCACGCAGGTCAGGCTCCGGCGGGCCTTCGAAGTGAACGTGACCGCGGGCGCGCACCTGCCTCATCATCTCGGCCACCTCCGCAGAGGCTCCGTCGGTGTCGGCAGAGCCGTCGCGTGTGCCACAGGAGTACAACCAGGTCGGCAGTCCGATGAGCTCGGTCTCGAAGCGGCGGACGAAGCGACGCATCGGCTTGACCCAGCGGCCGAGATAGATGGACGACCCGACGACGATCGCGTCGTAGCCGTGCAGGCTCGAGACGGCGTCCGGGTGACGGAGGTCGACTTCGATGCCATGCCGGCCGAGTCCCTCTGCGACAGCCTCGGCGATCGCCTCGGTGGTGCCGTGGCGCCCTTGGGCGACAACCAAGATCCTCATCGTGACCTCCCGTCTGCCTCAAGTGTGATCGGGAACACTCGGGCTGGGCAGGGCCGAAGGCACGGCGACACCGAGCCGAATGTCCTGATTTGTGTCGTCCGTTGGGAGGATGCTGCCGAGGGGCCCCGCGCCTGTCACCAAGGGTCCGTACGCCGTACGCTGGCCGACGTGAACGACAGGCTGGTGTGGATCGACTGCGAGATGACCGGGCTGGACACCGAGGCGGATGCGCTGATCGAGGTCGCCGCGCTGGTCACCGACTTCGATCTCAATGTGCTCGGCGAAGGTGTCGACATCGTCATCAAGCCGCCCACCGAAGCCGTCAAGCGCATGGGCGACGTCGTACGTCGGATGCACACCGAGTCCGGGCTGCTGGGCGAGCTCGACGTCGGGGTGGACCTGTCGACGGCCGAGCATCGGGTGCTCGACTACGTCCGCGAGCATGTGTCCGAGCCGCGCAAGGCTCCGCTGGCGGGCAACACCGTCGGCACCGACCGGATATTCCTTGCGCGGGACATGCCGCAGTTGGAGACGTATCTGCACTATCGAGTCGTCGACGTCTCGTCGATCAAGGAGCTTGCCCGGCGCTGGTATCCGCGCGCCTACTACGCGAGCCCGGCCAAGACCGGCAACCATCGGGCGCTGGCCGATATCCAGGAGAGCATCGAGGAGCTCCGGTATTACCGCGCCACCGTCTTTGTCGATCCACCAGGCCCGGACTCCGAGACTGCGCGGGCTCATGCGGCCGAGCACGGCGGTTCACTCACGGCGGCGGAGGAGTCGGCTGAGAGCAGCGCGGCCGAGGCGTCCGGGACCGACCAGCCAGTGTCCTGAGCACCGCCTGCGAGCCGGTACACTTCTCTAGCCGTTCGGCCTGTCGGTCGAGCATGACCTGGTGGGTGTAGCTCAGCTGGTAGAGCACCTGGTTGTGGTCCAGGTGGCCGCGGGTTCAAGTCCCGTCACTCACCCCAAGGATCCCCTGGTCAGGACACGTGTTCGGGCCAGGGGATCTCTCACGTACACACCGGGTGCACAAGCCGCCTCGGGTCGCGTCTGGCCGGCGGTTCGCCTGTGACCGCACGATGTCGCGCTCAGACCAGCAGGTGGCCGCCGTGCCGGAGCCACCAGTCGGCTCCCGCGCGCACCGCCGGTGAGCGAGACTCGTCGTCGCGGATCTGCGTCAACAGAGGTGATCGGCGCATCCCGAGGCTGTACAGCAGCCGGCGATGCATCGGCTCGTCGTCTTCGTCGAGCAGCTCGGCCACCTCGCCCAACGGCCGACCGCTCGGCAGGTGACCGATGGCCAGGGCGAGTTCACGAGCCGTCTCTGATCTGGCGTCGGGCAGCCAGCCGATGATGCGCTCCTCCTGCTCCACTCCGACGACGTACCGCATCACGTGGGCTAAGCGCGCCGCCATCGGGTCCTGCAGGCCGACCGCCGCGATCTCGTCGGCGAGCGCACCGGCGACCTCGGACCGAATCGGGCTCCCCACCAGCGCGATCGCTGCGTAGTGCATGTGGTTGGAGCGGGCGGAGAAGAGCGCCTCGCGCAACAGCCGCGGGGTCATGCGGTCTTCGTCGTACAGGCCGCTGGCTGGGAGCAGAGCCTTCACCTTGTCCGCGATCCGCTGCGACATCCGTCGGGTGGTGTCGGGGCTGAAGCGCTCGCCGTGCGCCGCTGCCTGCGCCAGCTCCTCGTGGCCGACGAGTCCGCGTGAGGCGCGCAGTAGCCGCGATCGCGCCGGCTCGGGCATGGTCACGACCAGCTCCTCGAAGCCGATCGCCGTCCCGTCGGCCTGCTCCATCCGATCCAGAGCGGTGCGCGCGATCACGTCGATCTGCTCGTCGGAGTAGGCGCCGTCGTCCAGCTTGACGCCGACGGCGCCCAGGGCTCCTCGTACGACGGCCCGCGACTGGCTGTTGACGAACTGCTCGAGCACGACGCTGGCCGCCTCCGGCGCCCGACTCACCTCGAGCACACCCATCGGGTCGTTGACGACCTGGACGGCCGGGTCCGCGAGGAAGTCGCCCGTGGCGCGCAGCAGCCAGGGCTCGGCCAGGGTTTGGTCCAAGAGCAGGCGCACTGCCTCGAACCTCTGCAGGTAGGCGATCCCGACACTGCGGACCATCTCGTCGATCAGCTTGGCGGTGAGCTCGCGCCAGACCGGCCCGTGCACGTACATGACGTCCGTGCTCGCAATGTGCTGCGCGAGGGCCGTCCAGTCCGAACCGACCCCGGGAGTGTCCTCCAGCAGCCGTTCGAAGATGGCGTCGAGCCTGCCGTGGAAGTCCGCCGACCGCGGGTCGAGGACGGGCATCCAGGCCGGGAGGTTCTCCCCACCGAAGGCGCGCCGAAGCGCGTTGACCGTGCTGGTCAGCTGTCCGGGGCGGAGCTCGAGAGCCTGCTCGTAGGCCTGCAGCACGGCGTACCGCGGCGTGACCTTGCCGGACTCCCAGCGGCTCACAGCGCTGCGGTCCGCCTGCAACCCGACCGCCTCCAACCTTCTGTTGAAGGTGTCGCCGGACGCCAGGTCAGGGTCACGGTTGTGGAGCCGCGACATCAGCAGCAGCCACCCGACCCGTGCGTTGACGTCTACCGTGGCCGAGCGCAGTGACGACGTGTCCTCGGGTACCTGATAGGGCCGCCCCCGTCGGCCTGCAGCCATGAGTACCCCCTCCTGGTGCTGTGGCTGGTGCTGCCAGCCTCACTCTAGGCATATTGGTGCATGGCTGTCATATCGCAGCAACAAATAGGCCGATCGGTGGACCCGGGGACAGTCCGAGTGGGAGCGGTCGGCGCGTTGAGTGCGGCTCAGTACCTCACGTGAGGCGTCAAGAATGTGCCAGCCGATGGACTTCCTTGACGTCCTGTGGGGCTCGAACCGGAACGCTGAGAGGGCCAGCGTCCGCGGCGTGTGATCACTCGCCGAGGGCCGGCGTATCACCCCGAGGGTCCGGCGCGTCACTCCCGGGTGGCCAGCGTGCCGGACTCCAGGCCGAGCTCAGACTCCGCGTAGCCGAGCGACCACCCCACCACGGCGGCACGGTCGACCGCCGTCGGATGCGCCACCGTCTGCAGGGCGAGCCCGTCGAGCAGCGACATGATCCGCCAGGCGGCGGCCTCCGGGTCCTCGCAGGTGAACACCCCCGCGGCGGCGCCGTCGGCAATGACCTCGACCACCATCTGCTGCCAGGCGACGTTCAACCGCTGCGAGGTCGCCTGCAGTACGGGCCGCCGGGCCGCCTCCGCCCAGGCGTCGAGCCAGAGCTGGAAGGCCCAGTCCTGCTCTGTGCGGGTATAGGTGCTGAAGGTGGCGCGGATCCTCTCGATCGGGGTGTCCGCCGCCGCGATTGCAGCCTTCGTCGTCTCGTAGCCCTCACCTGCCGCCCGCTCGAATGCCGTGGCGAGCAGGCTGTCCATCGAGTCGAAGTAGTGGTGGACCAGCCCTGGCGACGTACCCATCTCTTGGGCGACGTCGCGCACCGTGGTCGCCGCGATCCCCTTGCGCCGCATGACAGACAACGCTGCGTCGACGATCGCCGTACGGCGGGCGGCGGGACTCATCCGGGCCATCACACCCGCCAGTCAAGCCTATTGTGCGGGCGTCCAACAAGCCCCTAGGCTGTCGAGCATGGTCATGACGACGCCGTTTCACGAGCGGTTGAGCCAGCTCAACACCGAGGGCCTCTACACGCACTGGTCGGGACACCTGTCGGCGCTGCGCTACAGCCACGCCCCCAAACATGAGTACTTCGCCGTCAGGAACGGCGTCGGAGTCTTCGACACCTCGCCGCTGTTCAAGTACTGGATCCGCGGTCGCGACGCCGAGCGCTTCCTGGCCGGTGTGATGACGCGGGACATCCGGCAGTGCCGACCCGGGCACGCCCAGTACACGATCTGGTGCGACGAGCGCGGCTTCGTGCTGGAGGACGGAGTCGTCTTCCGGCACAGCGACAACGAGTTCCTGCTGACCGCCGCCCGTCCCAATCTGGGCTATCTGGCCGACCTGGTTGGGAGGCTCGATGTCGAGATCGAGGACGTGACGCTCGACTTCGGCATGCTGGCCGTGCAAGGCCCGCGGTCACGTGCTGTGATCGCCGAGCTGACCGACGACGTCCGCGGGCTGAAGTTCTTCGAGCTCGTGGACACGAAGATCGGCTCGGCGCCGGTGACGGTCTCCCGGACCGGCTATACGGGTGACCTCGGCTTCGAGATCAGGGTGCCGAGCGATGTGGCGATCGACGTGTTGGACTCGGTGCTCGATGCCGGTGCGGGGCACGGGATCCGACCGTTCGGCGAAGAGGCGCTGATGATGCTGCGCATCGAGGCGGGTCTGCCGCTGATCGACGTCGACTTCCACAACAGCCGCTACGCCTACACCGACCACGACCGGGTGACGCCCAAGGAGCTGGGCATGACCTGGATGCTGCGCGGGCTCGACAAGGACAGCCGGCCGTTCATCGGCCGCCACGCCATCGAGCGCGAGCTCGCCGAGCGCACGTCGCGATGGACCACCGTCGGCCTGCTCGTCGACTGGCAGGACTGGAACCGGCTGTACCGCGAGGGCGGGCTGCTGCCGCCCAAGGACGAGAGTCCGGTGCCGTGGGAGTCGATGGTGTACGACGACGAACACGTCGGCGCGGGTTACGCGACGAGTCTGATGTACTCCCCCGTGCTGCAGCGCCACATCGGCATGGCCCGCGTGCGCCCCGAGCTGGCCAAGGCCGGCACTCGCGTGCACGTCGAGCTGACCCTCAACCACGAGACCGTAACGGTGGCGGCCGAGACCGGCCGGATGCCCTTCTTCAACCCCGAGCGAAAGACAGCCTGACTCCGATGACTGCTGCAACGCGACCTGCTCAGACGACGTACGACGCCATCGTCATCGGTGGCGGCCACAACGGCCTGACCAACGGCGCCTACCTCGCGAAGTCCGGGCTCCGCACGCTGATCCTCGAGCGCCGGCAGTTCGTCGGCGGCGCCGCGATCACCGAGGAGCTCAAGCCGGGGTTCAAGTTCACGACCTTCTCCTATGCGTTGAGCCTGCTGCGGCCGGAGATCGTCCAGGAGCTGGAGCTGGTCAAGCATGGCTTCATGCCGTTGTTGATGCCGTCGGGCTTCCACCCCACCGAGGACGGCGACTACATCTACGTCGGCGAGGACCACGACGCCAACCTGCAGGAGATCCGGCGGCACTCGCGGCACGACGCCGATGCCTACGAGCGCTACCACCACGACATGGACCGCGTGGTCCAGGCCATGCAGCCGCTCTTCGACAACCCGCCGCCCAACATCTTCGGCAAGGACCCCGAGGACCAGGCCGACGTCGCGTGGCTGCTCAACCACCTCGGCAGCGTCGAGCCCAAGGTCATGCACGACGCGGTGCGGTTGCTCACCGGCAGCGCCTCGGACTGGCTGGACGACTACTTCGAGCACGACGCCGTCAAGGGCTATCTGTGCTCGTCGTCGATCATCGGCACGAAGGTCGGGCCGATGTCGCAGGGCTCTGGCCTGGTGTTGCTCTTCCACTCGATGGGCGAGCACGACGGGCACCTCGGCAGCTGGGCCTTCCACAAGGGCGGCAACGGCGGCTTCACGCAGGTGCTCGCGCGGGCGGCCCAGTCCTTCGGCGCCGAGATCCGGCTGGAGTCGCCGGTGACGGCGGTGCTCATGGACGGCGATCAGGCGACGGGGGTGGCACTCGAGGACGGCACGGAGTTCCGGGCCCCGGTGGTGGTGTCGGCCCTGGACCCGCGGCGCACCTTCCTCGAGCTGGTCGAGCCGCGGACCCTGCCGGCGGACCTGGTGGAGAACATCGAGCGCTTCCGCTTCCAGGGCACCTCGGCGAAGGTGAACTTCGCACTGGACGGCCTGCCGACGTACCCGGCGCGGCCCGACAGCGTCGACCACTACGGCGGCTTCATCAACATCGGTCCGACGATGGAGTACGTCGAGCGGGCCTTCGACGACGCGAAGTACGGCTGGTACTCGAAAAAGCCCTTCATCGACGGGGCGATCCAATCCGTGGTCGACCCGGACATGGCGCCGCCTGGCAAGCACGTGATGTCGTGCTTCATCCAGTACGCGCCGTACCACTTGAAGGGGAGCGACTGGGACTCCGAGCGGGACCGCTTCGGAGACACGGTGCAGGCCGTGTTGGAGTCGCACTTCCCCGGCTTCGGCGACCTGGTGCTGCAGCGCGAAGTCGTGACGCCGCTGGACATCGAGCGGGTGACCGGACTGTCGGAGGGCAACATTTTCGCCGGGGAGTTCCTGGCGCCGCAGATGTACTTCTTCCGCCCCGCCCCGGGCTGGAGCCAGTACCGTACGCCGATCGCCGGCTACTACCAGTGCGGCTCGGGCACGCATCCAGGTGGCTGCGTGATGGGGTCGCCGGGCAAGATGGCCAGCCAGCGCATCCTGAAGGACCTACAGAAGTAGCGCGGCGGCGGCCCCTTCGGCTGAGCTGCCGCCCTTCGGTACGTAGTTGCACGCTCAAGGCGCTTGCGGCTACAACCACGTCCCAACCGACGCTGCCCGGCGCCTGCCTACCCCGTGCGGATCCACCTACCCCGTGTGAGTAACCCCCTCGAAGGCCGCTTTGCCGGATTCAGCCCGGTCATCTGCGTGGGGTAGGTGCACTCTCGCGGGGTAGGTCAGGCATCGCCCAATCGTCGAATCAGCGTGGCGGGAGCCACCGTGCGGTAGGCGTCTTCGCACAGCTCGGACAGCTCGTCATCTCCTACGCTTCGGTCCAGCCGAAGGCCGACCCAGCCCCGGTGGCCGACGTACGGGGGACGGAAGAACCGATCGGGATCTTCGCCGATGAGCTCCGCCTGTACGCCGTCGGGCGCGGCCAGCCAGAGATGGGGAAAGTCGTTGCCGTGGTGGCCATCTGCCCATAGATAAATGCAGGACTTCTTGCCGCGGACGAACCACGCGGGCGCGCTGTGACTGGGTCGCTCCTCGAGTTCGGGGAGATGCTCGACCGCGCGCCTCACTCGGTCCACGTGGGCCTCGTCACCTGACATGCTCGGGATTTTAGGGGTCACCGCGGGCTGCGCTATGCTTCCTGACGCTTCGCGCGCCATTAGCTCAATTGGCAGAGCAGCTGACTCTTAATCAGCGGGTTCGGGGTTCGAGTCCCTGATGGCGCACCAAATCCCCAGGTCAGAGGCCCGATCACATCACTGTGACCGGGCATCGACTGTTAACAGACGGCAGTTCTGACGGCGGTTTTCACCAGCCGAGCGCGCGTTCGACCACGTCGAGCGCGGCCACCTTGGCCGAATCCTGGACGTGCGCGTAGGTGTCCGCCGTCATACGGGTTGCTGGCGTGCCCGAGGATCTCGCTCGCCGTCCGCATCGAGACCGCCCCGTTGGCCAGCATCGCCGAGGCCACCGAGTGCCGGATGAGGTGGAAGCGGGCCGGAACGTCGACGCCGGCAGACCTCAGCGCCTTCCCGTAGGACCGGGACGCGCTGCGGCGGTCGAGCGCCCTCCCCGTCGCGGTGGTAAAGACCCACGCGACCGCGCCACCGGCCCAGCTGGTGCCAGCCAGGAGCTGCTCGGCTCACTGCACCTTCCTCCACCCTCGGAGCGCCTCGACCACCGCCGGAGACAGGGGCAGGCTGCGCTGACTGCGGGCCGACTTCGGTGCGGTGCGGCGGACTTCGCCGCCGACATGCTGGATCGTCCCGGTCACGCGGAGCCGGTGGGCGTCCAGGTCCATGTCGCGCCATCGGAGCGCGAGCGCCTCGCCGATCCGGAGCCCGGTCGAGGCTAGGAGCAGCACTAGCGGCTGCAACCGGTGTCCCTCCATCGCGGCGAGCACTCGGCGAAGCTGGTCGGGGGTGAGGTAGTCGGCCTCCGCGGTGTCCACCTTGGGGCGGTCGAGGTCGGCGCAGACATTCCGGGTCACCGCCTCGTCCCGGACGGCGGTGCCGAGCATGAGGGAGAGCACGGCGAACACCATGCGCCGGGTCTGCGAGGACACCGGCTCGCCGGCGACGCCGCTGCGGGAGTCGCGCTTCCGGGTCAGTCCCGCCAGCAGCACCTCGACATCGCCAGCTGTGAGGCGTGAGAGGCGCACTTGGCCGATCCCGGGGATGACGTGCACCTCGATGAGCCGGCGGTACAACTCGACGGTGCTCGGCTTCCTGCCCTGGGCGACCAGGGGCTTCGCCGCCACCGCTGGCAGTAGGTCTCGACGGTGACCAGCCGCTCACCCGGAGAGGAGTCGGCGGCAACCAGCTGTTGCAGTCCCGGAGCCGCCGCTGGGCCACGGCCCTGGTCGGTGCGGTCCGTGAGGCCCGCTGCTGTCCGCCGAGGCGGTCGACCCACCGGATCTCGACGGTCCACTTGCCCGAGGGCCGCTGGTAGATGCTGCCCTCTCGGTTCGCTCGACGGATGCTCACGCCAATCCCTCCTCCCGGAAGTCGGTCGCCGCCCTTCCCTCGGCGACCTGCTCGACTTCGGCTTCGCTCACCGGCCTACGACCGGGCGAAGAGGGCAAACCACCGGCTGACGAGGTCACTCCGGCAGCGAAGTGAACTGGAGTCGGGTGTCGGTTCGGCGGCGCAGGTCCGCGAAAGGCGCCTCGGGCCGACGAGTGCCGTGTCACGATGCACAAGACGCCGCCAATCAGATCAGGAGGCGGTTGGCATGGATCGAGAGCTCACGCGACGTACGTTCCTGCAGGTGCTCGGCGCCTCCGGGGTAGTGGTCGTCGGCGGCAACCTGGTCCTCCCGCACCGGGCCCTGGGCGCTCCTTCGATCGGTGAGCTGACCGCCTTGCGTGGCGCCATGCATGTGCACACGTGCTTCAGCGAGGGCACCGCGAGCCTGCACAGCCAGCTGGAAGAGGCGTCCCGCAACGGCTTCGACCTCTTCTGGCCCTCGGACCACGACTGGCGGATGAGCGCGCACGACGCGCCGACGACCTTCCACTTCACGGCGCTGCAGGAGACCGTGAACACCAAGAATTACACCTGGAAGCCGGCGACCACGGGGAAGCTCGCCTCGTCGTCCGGTGGCATCGTGAGCACACCGGTGAGCCCGCACGACCCGGCTTCCTCAAAGGGCTCCCTGCGGGTCGAGGCGGTGAGCGCGGGCAGCGCAGCCGCTTCGCGGCGCTACCTCATGGACGGGGGATCGTCGAACAAGTGCCATCGCACCAACCTCGCTGATCAGCAAATCGTGCTGGACGTCCTCCTCGACCAGGCCGGCTCCAACTCATGGGCCGAGGTGCTCGTCAACCTGTCCTATCGCCCGGCCACCACCGGCCGGGCTGCCGGGTCGTACCAGATCTCGTATCGGATCGGCACGGCGGCGGCGAGCCGGACGACGCAGGGCCTGCTCGGGATCGTCACCGTCCCACTCGCGGTCGGCGAGTTCGGTCCGGTGACACTCGAGCCGGTGGCCGACGCCGCCTCGCTCTGGCCGGACCTCGTGGCGACCGACAACGCGCTCGTGGATCTGCGGCTCGGGGCCACCAGCCGCGGCGGCGCGGCGGCCCGCGCGTTCTTCGGGCATCTCCGCTTCCGTCGCGACGCGATCACCGGTGACGAACCGCTGCAGACGCAGGCCGACATGGTCGCCCAGTACGCCGCGCGATACCCCGGCCTGACTATCGGCCGAGCCGCGGAGGTCTCGGGAACGTCGGAGCACGCCAACTGGTTCGGCGGCGAGCAGCACCTGATCGACCATGCCACTGTCAACCCTCCCGACCTCGTGGCCTATGCGTCCGCCCTGGTCCACCAGGGAGGCGGGCTGGCGTCGCTCAACCACCCCTTCGGCAGCAAGGGAGGTGCCGTCGTGACCGAGGCGCAGCAGACCTCCAAGCGCCGGGCGGCGGCCACCAAGTTCCTCGGTCGACAGCTCTCCGGTGTCGACATCGTCGAGGCCGGGTTCCGCCAGCGTGGCCGGGTGAGTCTCGAGACACACCTCGCACTCTTCGACACGTTCATCCGCAGCGGTTACTGGGTCACGGCGAACGGGACCAACGACAACCACGCCGGGACGGCCGGCTCCTGGGCCACCGAGTCCAACCGCTTCTACACGACCCTGTGGTCGGCGTCGTCGTCGGAGCCCGACCTACTGGCCGCGCTGCGGTCCGGCCGCGCCTTCGTGGGCGAGCTCGGCGCGTTCCAGGGCTACCTCAGCGTCGACGTCGAGGGCAACCCGATGGGCTCGGTCTCGATCAAGCCCGGCGTGACCAGTCGCGAGCTCACCATCACGGGTCTACAGCTGCCGACCAGCTCGACCGTCGAGGTCGTCCGTGGACCTGTCGACTACAGCAACAGCGTCGACCCAGGGACCAGCGTCGTGACGACCCTGCCGGCCTCGGCGTTCAGCTCGGGAGAGGCGAGAATGAGTGTCGACACGCGGACGCCAAGCTTCCTACGTGTCAACGTCATGAACTCTGCCGGGAGGCGGGTGGCGTTCAGCAACCCGATCATGCTGTTGCAGGCCGAGCCGGTGCGACCGCTGCCCTCCTACCGCCGCGCTCCCGACAGCCTCGTCTGAGCTGCCGCTGCTGCGGTCGCGGTGCTGGTCGGCCAACCCCGTGTCGTCCTGGTGTTTGCCGTCCCATGCGAGACGACCTCGAACTAGCCGCCCGTGTTGATGTCCTCGACCAGGATCGTGCCCGCCCTGCTGCCGTCCGACTTCCACAGCTCCTCACCGTGGACGCCGTCGTCGGCGGAGAAGAGCAACCTTCCCCCCACATCGGTTAGGAAGGAGGGCCCATAGTTGGTGCAGGGTTGGATGTCCTTGACCAGGATGGTGCCCGCCTCGGTGCCATTCGACTTCCACAACTCAGCGCCGTGGGTGGCATCGTCAACGGTGAAGAACAACCTTCCCCCGACGGCGGTCAGGTTGGACGGGCCGCCGTATTGGTGGTCGTCGGGGTCGATGTCCTTGACTAGGACGGTGCCCGTCCGGCTGCCATCTGACTTCCACAGCTCCTGTCCGTGGGTGCCGTCGTCGGCGGCGAAGAACAACCTTCCCACCACAGCAGTCAGGGAGGAGGGATAACTGCCGGAGTCGCCGTATCCTGTGTTGATGTCTTTGACCAGGACGGTGCCCGTCCGGCTGCCATCTGACTTCCACAGCTCCTGTCCGTGGGTGCCGTCGTCTACGGTGAAGAACAACCTACTCCGCACAGGGGCCAGGGAGGAGGGATAGCTTCCGGGATAGCTGCCAGTGGCACCGAGGATGTCTTTGACTAGGACGGTGCCCTGCCGGCTGCCATCTGACTTCCACAGCTCCTGTCCGTGGGTGCCGTCGTCGGCGGAGAAGAACAACGTTCCCCCAACCGCGGCCAGGTAGGATGGGCCATAGTAGTAGCTGTCGGGACCGGGATTGATGTCCTTGACCAGGACCGTGCCCTGCCGGCTGCCATCCGACTTCCAGAGTTCCCCGCCGTGCGAGTCGTCGCGGGCGGCGAAGAACAGCGCCCCGCCGACAGCGGTCAGGTAAGAGGGATAGCTGCCGTTGTACACGCCTGGTCTGATGTCTTTGACTAGGACGGTGCCCGCCCGGCTGCCATCCGACTTCCAGAGCTCCTGGATGTGGATGTCGTCGTACGCGGTGAAGAACAACGTCCCGCCGACAGCGGTCAGGTAAGAGGGATAGCTGCCGTTCGGGTCGCCGTTGTACACGCCTGGTCTGATGTCTTTGACTAGGACCGTGCCCGCCTTGGTGCCATCCGACTTCCACAGCTCCGTGCCGTGGATCCCGTCCCCGACGGTGAAGAACAACGTCCCGCCCACCGCGGTCAGGTTGTAGGGGTCGCTGTAGTAACCGTAGGGACCGGGGTAGATGTCCTTGACCAGGACCGTGCCCGCCTTGGTGCCGTCGGACTTCCACAGCTCCCGGCCGTGGATGCCGTCGTCGGCGGTGAAGAACAGCGTCCCCTCCACATCGACAAACTCAGAGGGCCCGCTCGAGGGAGTGGGCGGGACCGGGCACTGCACCAGCGACGCGCCGGCGTTGCTGACTGCTTCCTCGACCGTCTCAGCCTGTTCGCTGGAGGTCGCGACAGCCGCGGACGCCCCCAGGCCGGCCAGGGTGACCGCGGCGGTCGTCGCGGCCGTGGCGGCCCGTCTCGCCCCGGCCCCACGAGCACGACGACGCAGCACCTTCGCCCGAGCAACCCGGGCCCGAACAGCCTGCTTCTTCGCACATCGGCGTCGACGACTCATGAACCCACCCCTGATCTCAAAACTGGGCGGCTCCCCCGACATGTCCCGCCAAGAACGTCCGTTCGCTGTCGAGGCTGGCCTCACAAGGTCGGCACGTCACTAGCCCAACTAGGCCATTTCGGTGGGTTGACTCAACCATGCCATTTCGGTGGGCTGAATAGCGTCGTCGGCGGTGGCCGCCGAGGCAGCGGTGCCCCGGGGACGCAAAAGCGGATGACGCAAGCGCGCGCCCGTGCGCCCTTCAGACGGATCGGGACCGCGGCTCTTGGGAAGCAACGATATGGCCGTCACGAGACACTCCGGGTAGTCGAACATCGCCATCACGAGAGGACCCGGTTGCTCAGACCACCCTTCTTCACGTCCCGGTGCAGTTTTTCCAGCCGCGGCTAGGCCATGTCCTTCCCGGACCAGCCGTCATCTCGCGAGCGCCTACAGGTGCCTTGGAAACACGCAACGTCGACCCTCACCGCCGAGATTCAGACGGGGTGTGGGCTCCGGGTGAGCAGGAGCGATGGTTGGCGAGGAAACCGCGGTAGGAGCACCCAACGGCCGGTGGTTGGGTGGTGGGTTGGCGACGCATTCGGCTCGGGATGGCGCCTCTTCTTTCCTGCGCATGCGGCCATCGCGGTCGATCTGAGTGCGACTTCGGCACCTGGTGCTCGCGGTCGGGTACCGGTGGACCACCGCTGCCGGTTCCGACACCCGGGGTGACGGTCAATCGCACCTGGCCCCGAGTTTGCCAACCAGCCTTCCCGCCGCCGCCACGGGGACGTTCACCCTCACCGTGTCGTCCTGGTGTTGGCCGTCCGTGCGAGGCGACCTCGAACTAGCCGCCCGTGTTGATGTCCTCGACCAGAACGGTGCCTGCCGTCGTGCCATTCGACTTCCACAGCTCCTCACCGTGGATCCCGTCATCGACGGCGAAAAACAACCTTCCCCCGACACCGGTCAGCCAGGAGGGCCCGTAGTGGGCACAGGGATGGATGTCCTTGACCAGCACGGTGCCCGCCTTGGTGCCGTCCGTCTTCCACAGCTCCCGACCGTGGACGCCGTCCCCGGCGGCGAAGAACAGCGTTCTGCCCACACCGGTCAGGGAGGAGGGATAGCTGCTGTAGTCGACCGGCCTGATGTTCTTGACTAGGACGGTGCCCGCCTTGGTGCCATTCGACCTCCACAGCTCCTCACCGTGGATCCCGTCATCGACGGCGAAGAACAACCTTCCGTCCACAGCGGTCAGGGAGTTGGGGTCGCTGAAGGGGTCGGTGTATTGGGGCGGCAGTTCGGGGGCGATGTCCTTGACCAGGAGGGTGCCTGCCCTGCTGCCATTCGACTTCCACAGCTCCCGGCCGTGGCTGCCGTCGTCGGCGGTGAAGAACAACGTCCCCCCCACATCGGTCAGGGAGGAGGAGGGATAGCTGCCGAAGTCGCCTGGCTGGATGCTCTTGACCAGGACGGTGCCCGCCCCGGTGCCATCCGACTTCCACAGCTCCTCACCTTCGCTGCCGTCGTCCACGGCGAAGAACAACGTCCTCCCCACACCGGTGAGCAAGGACGGGCCGTAGTAGCCAGAACTGGAGGGACCGGGTGCGATGTCTTTGACCAGGACGGTGCCCGCCCTGCTGCCATTCGACTTCCACAGCTCCCCGCCGTGGCTGCCGTCGTTGGCGGTGAAGAACAACCTCCCCCCGACGGCAGTCAGGTTGGACGGGCCGCCGTACTGTTCGGGGTCGGGGTCGATGTCCTTGACCATGACCGTGCCCGCCTTGGTGCCGTCCGACCTCCACAGCTCAGAGCCGTGGATGCCGTCGTTGGCGGTGAAGAACAACACTCCCCCGACAGCGGTTAGGTTGGACGGGCCGCCGAACTGTTCGGCGTCGGGGTCGATGTCTTTGACTAGGACGGTGCCCGCCTTGGTGCCATCCGACTTCCACAGCTCGCGGCCGTGGATGCCGTCGTCGGCGGTGAAGAACAACGTCTCCCCCACACCGGTCAGGGGTGGCCCTCCGTAGGGGTAGGCGGGACCGGGGTCGATGTCCTTGACCAGGACCGTGCCCGCCTTGGTGCCGTCGGACTTCCACAGATCCCGGCCGTGGATGCCGTCGTCGGCGGTGAAGAACAGCGTCCCCTCCACATCGACAAACTCAGAGGGCCCGCTCGAGGGAGTGGGCGGGACCGGGCACTGCACCAGCGACGCGCCGGCGTTGCTGACTGCTTCCTCGACCGTCTCAGCCTGTTCGCTGGAGGTCGCGACAGCCGCGGACGCCCCCAGGCCGGCCAGGGTGACCGCGGCGGTCGTCGCGGCCGTGGCGGCCCGTCTCGCCCCGGCCCCACGAGCACGACGACGCAGCACCTTCGCCCGAGCAACCCGGGCCCGAACAGCCTGCTTCTTCGCACATCGGCGTCGACGACTCATGAACCCACCCCTGATCTCAAAACTGGGCGGCTCCCCCGACATGTCCCGCCAAGAACGTCCGTTCGCTGTCGAGGCTGGCCTCACAAGGTCGGCACGTCACTAGCCCAACTAGGCCATTTCGGTGGGTTGACTCAACCATGCCATTTCGGTGGGCTGAATGGTGACTGCTCTGCAGCGGATTCTGGTTGGCCAGGCAGCAGCCAGATCTCGTCCTCGTCGCCGGGTGAACCGCCGAAGGTCGGGCAACGCGCCCCGGGGACGGTCTGCACGTCGAATATCTCTTCCACGCCGTTGGCGAACTGCAGGGTGGCGACGGTGTTGCCGGTGCTGAGCTCGATGACCCCGACGCCACATTTGAGTTGGTCGTGGTAGGCCGCGATCGGTGCGCCACCGAAGATGGCCGACTCGCGGATCCTCGACAGGCCCACGAAGGCGAGATCGCCATGGAGAGCCAGGCCGCGCGCGTAGCCGGGCACGGCCGCGATCGCCTCGCGGTGTCCGGTGGCCAGGTCGACGTGCTCGAGCCGCCCCATCCCGGAGTTGAGGACGTACAGGTTCCCGTCGTGCCAGCGCGGCGAGTGCGGCATGGCCAGTCCGCTGGTGACCGCCTCACCGGAGGCGACGTCGAGCACGGCGCCGCTGTCGTTGCGCACCGTGCGCCACCCACCCGGTTCATCGGTGGGTGCCATCACGGTGACGAAGGCCGGGGATCCGTCCCGCATCGCCAGGCCGTTGAGGTGACAGCGGTCCTGCGCGGCCAGCTGGGAGATGAACCGCGGCCGCCAGCGCGGCACGAAGCTGTACTGGGAGGCGAGGCCGGCCAGGCAGGAGAAGAGCGTGTTGACGATCCACAGGTCCGGCTCGCCGCTGTCAAAGGTTCCCCAGGCGATCTCGTGGCACTGGATCCCTCCGGTGACCGTCGAGGAGCGTGGCAGCCAGCACCTGTCGTAGCGGCCGGCCGGCGCGATCGCGGCGGCCAGCTCGGAGTGGTCCGTCAGCGACCAGATCTGCCCCTTCCCGGCCACCGTGATCCGGTCCGCTCCGACCGCGATACCCATCGCCCGGTCGAACCCGCGGAAGGAGAAGGCCAACTCCCCATCAGCCACCCCGACGGCCACCAGCTGACCGGCCTGATAGGTCGACACCAGCAGCGAACACGCTGCTTCCTCCAGCACCCGAGGGAACAGGGCGCTGTAGTGGAACTGGATCTCCGTACCCCGATCATCATCCGACGGGGTTGTCACTGCCGTCGCGTCGACCCCGCTCGTGGTCGACGAGTCCGGCACATCGTCCGGCACCCTCACCTCAACCCCACCGTGTCCCGGTGGACCACACCGCTGCCCGTTCCGCCACCCGTGTGACTGTCAATCGCGCCTGGCCCCCGAGATTGCCCACCAGCCTTTCCCGCATTCGCCGCGGCGACGTTCACCCTCACCGTGTCGTCCTGGTGTTGGACGTCCCATGCGAGGCGACCGCGAACGAGCCGCCCGTGTTGATGTCCTCGACCAGCACGGTGCCCGCCCTGCTGCCATTCGACTTCCACAGCTCCCGGCCGAGGGTGCCGTCGGCGGCGAAGAACAACCTTCCGCCCACATTGGTCAGGGGGGAGGGCCCGTCGTGGCGGGCACACGGATGGATGTCCTTGACCAGCACGGTGCCCGCCTTGGTGCCATCCGTCTTCCACAGCTCCCGGCCGTGGACACCGTCCCCGGCGGTGAAGAACAAGGTTCCGCCCACCCCGGTCAGGGAGGAGGGGCCGCTGCTGTAGTCGCCTAGCCTGATGTCCTTGACCAGGACGGTGCCCGCCTTGGTGCCATTCGACCTCCACAGCTCCTCGCCGTGGCTGCCGTCCCCGGCGGTGAAGAACAACCTTCCGCCCACAGCCGTCGGGTAGGAGGGGCCGCTGCCGTAGTCGCCTGGCTGGATGTCCTTGACCAGCACGGTGCCGGCCCTGCTGCCATTCGACTTCCACAGCTCCCGGCCGTGGCTGCCGTCGTCGGCGGTGAAGAAAAACGTTCCGCCCACACCGGTCGTCCCGCGGGGATAGCTGCCGTAGTAGTAGGCACCGGTTTCGGGGTAGACGTTCTTGACCAAGACGGTGCCTGCCCTGCTGCCATCCGTCTTCCACAGCTCCTCACCGCGGGTGCCGTCGTCGGCGGCGAGGAACAATGTCCCCCCTACCCCGGTCAGCGGGGACGGGCCGTAGTAGCCAGAACTGGAGGGACCGGGTGCGATGTCTTTGACCAGCACGGTGCCCGCCTTGGTGCCATTCGACTTCCACAGCTCCCGGCCGTGGCTGCGGTCGTCGGCATTGAAGAACAACGTCCCGCCCACAGCGGTCAGCGCGAGGGGGGAGTAGTCGTAGTAGGGGCCGTAGTAGGCACCGGGGGTGATGTCTTTGACCAGGACGGTGCCCGCCTTGGTGCCATCGGACTTCCACAGCTCCTCACCGTGGATGCCGTCCGTGGCCGTGAAGAACAACATCCCCCCCACAGCGGTCAGGTCGTCCGGGCCGCCGAACAGGTCGTCGTCGGGGTCGATGTCCTTGACAAGGACCGTGCCCGCCTTGGTGCCATCCGACTTCCACAGCTCCCGGCCGTGGATGCCGTCCTCGACGGTGAAGAACAACGTCCCGCCCACCGCGGTTAGGTCGTAGGGGTGGCCGTAGTCACCACCGGGGTCGATGTCCTTGACCAGGACCGTGCCCGCCTTGGTGCCGTCGGACTTCCACAGCTCCCGGCCGTGGATGCCGTCGTCGGCGGTGAAGAACAGCGTCCCCTCCACATCGACAAACTCAGAGGGCCCGCTCGAGGGAGTGGGCGGGACCGGGCACTGCACCAGCGACGCGCCGGCGTTGCTGACAGCTTCCTCGACCGTCTCAGCCTGTTCGCTGGAGGTCGCGACAGCCGCGGACGCCCCCAGACCGGCCAGGGTGACCGCGGCGGCCGTCGCGGCCGTGGCGGCCCGCCTCGCCCCGGCCCCACGAGCACGACGACGCAGCACCTTCGCCCGAGCAACCCGGGCCCGAACAGCCTGCTTCTTCGCACATCGGCGTCGACGACTCATGAACCCACCCCTGATCTCAAAACTGGGCGGCTCCCCCGACATGTCCCGCCAAGAACGTCCGTTCGCTGTCGAGGCTGGCCTCACAAGGTCGGCACGTCACTAGCCCAACTAGGCCATTTCGGTGGGTTGACTCAACCATGCCATTTCGGTGGGCTGAATAGCGTCGTCGGCGGTGGCCGCCGAGGCAGCGGTGCCGCTGGGCACCCTGCACTACGTCTTCCCGTCCAAGGAGCTGCTGATCACCGCGGTGCTCGAGGACATCCGGGAGGAGGTCTCCGCCGTCTTCAATGCGGCCGAGACCGACGCGGGACTGGACCACGCGATCCGACACGGGCTGGACAACTACTGGGTGCAGCTCGTCATCAACGACCCCGCGGCGGCGCTGATGCGGCACGAGCTGTTCGTGCACGCCCTGCGCACCCCCGGCCTTGAGAGCATGGCCCGATGGCAGATCGAGGGCTACAACCGGATCGTCGCCGAGCGGTGCCAGGAGGCCGCCAACAACGCCGGCGAACTCTGCGTGGTGCCGTTCGACACCCTCGGAAGAATCGTCGTCGGCAGCGTCATCGGGATCACCCTGCAGTACCTCAGCGACCGCGACCAGGCCCGCGCACGACGCGACCTGCACGCCATCACGGACATCCTGACCCACCTCGCCGCGACACGGCCCGCAACGAGCACCGCGACCGGCTGACCACCGGCCGGGCACCTGGCCAAAGTCTGAGCATCCGCCGTAGCTACGCCGCACAACCGCGCCAACCGTCGAGGCGTCGGGGACAGGCCCTGAGACCCAAGTCTTGCGGGGGTCTCCGCTCCTCACTGCGCGAAGTCGGCCTCAATCGCGGAATGATCGGAAAGACCCTGCTCCCGCCAGGGGTGCTCGTAGTGGCACGACGTTTCTGCCAGCTTGCGCGAGGCGAAGATGTGGTCGTAACGGCGCCCCTCCTGCCGCTCGCCGCCTTCGTCCATCCAGCTGACATCGGTCGCCGAATACCTGTTGAGGTCTCGTCGTCAGTCCTTGTCCGACCACAGCTCGATGTCCCAGCCCAGCTCTTGGAACGCCATGATGACCCCCTGGGCGTAGGACGCGCCGCTGCCGTTGGCCCGCCTGATGGCGAAGCGCATCAGCCTGTCGAACGCAGCCCTGGCGTCCAGCTCGGGAATCGCACCGGGGGCGATGTCATTGGCTTCGTGTGGAATCGGCGTCTCGTCCGCGGGGACGATCGCTCCACCGTCCACATGGTCCTCGAACGTCATCCCATCACGCTGCCGTAGGTATCCGCTGTCGACACGACCACCTTGCACTGATCGCGGTAGGCATCGCGTGGATCAGCTCGACATCGGCGACGCGATGCCCCTTGGGCGGGGTCCCTGTGATGTCGTTGCTCATATCGGTGTAGTTCTCCTTGAGTTTGGTGTCGTGGTGCTGCGGTGATGCAGCGCACGAGGCAGGGCGAGTGCCCCTGCCTCGCGCGCTCCGTCCTCCGTCGGTCGGTACCACGCCGAGCTCCGCCGGCACGGGTGATGCGGGTGGATCAGACGATGTAGCGGCGGGGGCTCGCGGAAATCTCAGTACCAGAAGGGGGTGCTCCACGAGCCCTTGAAATCGACCTGCATCGGGGTCATCACCACGTCATAGTTCGCGCTGCAGCGATAGTTGTCGTAGGAGATCCAGACCGTGTTCCATGAGCCGGGAGCCGGGGTGCCGTTGCCGCGGCACTGCTTGTAGTCCACATCGAGGCTCCGGGTGCCGTCGGAGAAGTACGACCGGTTGGTGACCTTGCCACTGATGCCGGTGATCTGCCGGACTCGGTCACGGATCATGCCGTCCTTGATCTTGAACCACTCGGCCTTGGTCATGCAGTTCGGGGAACCGGGGTTGGCGTGAGCCGGAGCGGCGGCGAGAGCGAGCGGGGTGGCGATCGCGGCGGTGGCCACGAGCCCGAGGAGGATCTTGCGCACGGTGGGGTAGCTCTTTCGGTTTGGATCTCTATATTTGGTCGGTTGACCGACTGTGAGGTGGATAGGTTAACCCCTGGGTGAGCCTGAATGCAAATCCAGTCTGTGCGATACTTGGTCGGACGATCGAATCAAGGAATGTGCGGCGTGGCGTACGTCAAGGCGTCCGAGACCCGGGCACGAGCTGAGAGCTTCGGCGGCACATCGAGGACCCGCTCGCTGCCAGCAAGCAGCCGGACCGCGATGTGGCGGCCGATCCCGTTGCATCCCTCGACCGCCCACACGCGACGCTCGGGATCGGGTTGGATCGCGTTGACGTAACCACCATCGCGGCAAACCCGGCCTCAGAGATGTCGAAACGACCGCCCCGCAGGACGGTCTCATCACCACTCAACACCTCGATCGTGGCCGACCGCTTGTGCGGATCCATCCCGACCACGACACGTTCTGCCTGCTCCTGCACGCACCCTCCCGACACTCGATCTCTGTGGGTTGTCGAGTCGGGAAGGGCAACGCTACTTCGAGGTGGGCAGCAGACCCTCCTGAGCCCCTTCCGACTCTGCGACGCCCGGACCCGCGCACGCCATGAGTGAGCCACACGGGCCCGCCACCGGGCAGCGTGGGCAGCCGCAACGAGAGCGACGAGCCGAGCGTCTGGACCGACACTCGCCAGCACCGGTCCTGAGGTCAATGCAACAAGTAGCCGCCTAGCGTGCCTGGAGGCCCTGTCCGGGACCGTCCTTTCGCTACCGTCCCTTGTGGGAGGTCGAGATGAGCGAAAAGGGATGGCGGGAGTTTCTCGGCGCCGAGGACGTCGAGGAATGGGTGGTGTTGCACGGTGGAGCGACGGCTGTGTTCCGTGTCCGGTCGCTTGGCGAAGCGGTGGAACTTGCCGGGGCGGTGGCGCAGGTGCCGGGCCTGGAGCGTTCGGGGGTGGCGCTGACGATCGTCGATAACCATCTCGCCGTGCGGTTGAGTCGCGACGTCTCGCAGTTGGAGCGGCAGCATCTCGACCTTGCGCGGGCAATCTCAGCCGTGGCACAGACGCATGAGGCCGTCCCGGACCGAGCGGCTGCGCAGGAGGTCCAACTAGCGATCGCGGCGAAGCCGGACTCGGTCGACATTGGGTTCTGGCGCGCCGTGCTCGGGTACACGGGCGTGGCCGGCGACAGCGTGGTCGACCCGTTGGGCCACGGTTCGACGGTATGGATGCAGGAGCTCGACGAGGCCAAGCCGTTGCGGCACGCAATGCACGTCGATGTCTCG
The DNA here is from genome assembly GCA_963830495.1 of uncultured Actinomycetota bacterium. Classification (GTDB taxonomy): domain Bacteria; phylum Actinomycetota; class Actinomycetes; order Propionibacteriales; family Nocardioidaceae; genus CAWHMS01. The sequence continues at coordinate 349,752 of CAWHMS010000003.1, forward strand.
GTCGCTCGGGAGTACGTAGAGGCGCGCCTCGCGGCAGCGCTCGACGCGGGAGGCCGCATCATCGACGACTCCGACGCCCCTGGACACTGGACGCTTGCCGACAGAGCCGGCAACCGTGTGTGCATCTGCGCATGGCCCGACGGGTCCACCTTGCCCGCTTCGCAATAGCTGCTACGTCGGAGGAGGCTGGCCCGACCGCTTGTGCTTCGCACTGCGGGGACCCTCCCGCACGCCCGGCTCTGCCGCTGAGCGGTCACGGTGATGCCGATGAGCGGCCACCCGGTTTCGCTGAAACCGCACTCCTTGGTGGGCCGCGTCATTAGGGCTCGACGAAGTGAACTGACTCGACCATGTCGGTCAGCTCGCCGACCTGCGGCGGGGTGACCCCCCGGCTGCTCAATGGCGACGAGGACGACCCGCACGCCCTCCACGTCGAGGATCCAGGTGTGGTCGACGGTGCCGGGCCTGCCCACGGTGTGCTGGGCGTCGTCCGGCTTGCCCTCTCAGTAGGCACCCCTTTGTGTCAAGGCACCGCCGGGAGCGCCGGTTTAGGGTGGTTGTCGGCGGGTCCGGGAAGTGGCTTGTCCGAAGAGCCGATGTCCGGGGTCAGATCGGTCACGCTGGATTGCAGAGTCGTCCCCGGGTGCCCTCCCGGGTCCGCCGCTCGGCGTTGTTTGTGGTCTTCGACCATGCGTGCATAGACGACGTTGGACAGCCGGCGCTTGAGCGCTCGCATCGACTCCATCGAGGTCTTGCCGGCGGCCTTCTTCGCGTCGAAGTCGGTACGGCCTTCGGTGGCGTGGCGCAGCTGCACCACGGCCATGATGTGCAGGGTCCGGTTGATCCGGCGGTTGCCGGCGCGGGACAGCCGGTGCCGCTTCTGCTCGCCGGAGGAGGCGTCCAGAGGTGCGGTGCCGTTCCAGGAGGCGAACCGGTCCCGGTCGGCGAACCGGCGGATGTCACCGACATCGGCCAGCAGGCGGGCGGCGCCGGACGGGCCGATGCCATGCAGGCCCATCAGCGTGCAGCCGCGGGCGAGCACCAGCTGCTTGAGGTCCTTCTCGGTGGTCTTGATCTTCTTGTCGATCGTCTCCAGCTCGCCGATCAGCTCGACCGCTAGCCGGCGCCTGGTCTTGCCGACGATGTCGCGGGGCTTGATGGTGGCGACCATCGCGCGGGCCTGCCGGGAGGACAAGAACTGCTTGGCCCCGCCCGGGAACAGCTCCAGCAGCACCCGGTGCAGCCGGTTGATGGTCTGCGTCCGGGCCCGACCGAGCTCGTCGCGGCGGTCCGCCAGCATGCCCAGCACCACCAACTCCGGGTCGACCTGAACCTGCACCAGATTCGGGGTCCGCAGCGCGACCACCGCCACCGAGTGCGCATCCACCGGGTCGGTCTTGCGGCCGTTGCCGGTGGCGAACACCCGCACCTGTGCGGACAACTTCGGCGGCACGTCCAGCACGATCTCGCCGTCATGCACCAACCGGTGCGCGATGTGCTTACCGATGCCGTTGCAGCCCTCAATTGCCCACACCCGATCCGGGTACTTCCGGCCCGCAGAGAGCAACTCCGCATATCCGGCCCTGTCGGTGCCGAACCGGTCGACCCCAAGCACCTGGGCTCGCTGGTCGATCACCTCGATGGTCGCCGAACGCTTATGTGGGTCCATCCCGATGATCACGGCCATCGGTGCCTCCTCTTTTGCTGAACTACAGATCGGTCGGCAAGGAGGGCACCGCTACTGTGAGCAGAACAAACCCTTTTGAGCCTCTCCTCGCACGGTGCCCGGCGAGACCGCAAGCCATGAGAGAGCCACACCAATGACACCGGTGGGCAGCCGCAATGTGGGAGCGTCTCGCCGGACACCTGGACCGAGTCTGGCCGGACGTCGATCCTGCGTGAAGTCTCTAAGTAGCCGCGAAGCGGGCACCGGCAAGCGAGGCACGACGTTGAGGGACATGACCGAGACCACGAACGACACCCGCCCACAACCCGACAGCACAGACGGCGATCCGCCGTCCAGCAGGCTGCGGTCCGCTGACCGAACCCCACCGGGGACCCGCTACAACCCCTACAACCGCTACGGACCGGGCCAGCAACCCCGCGCCCGTAGCCGATGTAGCGGACGTAGCGGCTGCACCAGGAACCAACGGGGCCGTGTGCCAAGTCCCCCGTGGGCACTCTTACAGGTGGCCCGGGGTCGTCGACCCCACAGATGGGCGACCGGGCTATGTGAGGGACAGGCCCGGCCGGTGCTGCATCTACGGGGGCGGCGGCACCGGCCGGGTCCCACCGTGTCTCTCGAGTAGGTTGCAGCGGTGCCGGGTCACCGTCCTTGGGGCGAAGCGACTGCGGCCCCGCACGCTTCTACCCTGGGCCTCATGCGCCTGGTCACCCCGCCGCGGCCCGTCGACGTGCGCCGCGACGAGCACTGGTGGCCCGCCCAGCTCGAGGCGTGGCGACGTCGTGGCGGCCGCTGGGAGGGATTCTGCCGCTACACCGTTGGAGTCGGTGCGCGGCACCTCGGCTGGGTCGACCAGGAGCGGCTGAGGGCACCCGAGCTGACGCAATGGCACTAAACGGCGCCGGCCGGGACCTGCGCGAACGAAACTCAGGGGGTCTGGACTGCGAGGCACCGCACCGGGGGTCCTGACACTGTGTCCGGCGAAAATCGCGTTATGAGGCACCTAGTAGGTGGCCACAATGCCGCACCGTTGGCAACGCTGGGTCGCAAGCCTCAATTCGCCGACCGGGGCTGGGGTGGTGGCGGAGCCTTCGGGGACGGCGAGAATAGGACCGACGGCATCCTGATCATTCGCGGTCCACTCGTGGTCGCACCCGTGGGTGCGGTGACGGCTCCATCCGTGCTCCGCGTCGAACTTGAGGACCGCCGGCGAGTAGCGCGGAGCGAGCCAAACGACTTCGACTCCGTTTGACAGGTTCGGATGGTCGACTGGGACCTCGTCAGCCGAGGCGAGCGCATTGAAGCTCGCGAAGGGCGCTTTCGCGTCGTCCACGATCAGGAACAGGTGCCGCTCTCGGCAACTACTCCGCTTGAGCTTGGCTACCTTCCTCTGTCCTTGTTCGGAGAGGAGCCACTCGGATAGCCATGGTGGTACGGCCTCTAGATTGTCGGCCACAATGTCGCTAGCTGATTGGAGGCTCACGGATCCGCGGTGCGCCGTGTTGGCCTTCGGATGCCCCTCGAGCCTAACGCCATGGTCTGAGAGCCACTTCAGCCACGCTTGACCCGTCTCGTCGCTCCGAATCTGCGGGTCGCCTCCAGGTTCGGTTACGCCGCGCTGCTCGCAATAGGTGACGAGCTTCGGAATCTCAGATACGACCTTGTCCACCCTTGATCCGACGGCGAAGCTGCCGGTCCACCACCACTTGCCATGAGCCACGGGCACAGCGAACTGGTGCTGTCCAAGGTGAACCTCGAGCGCAGCAGCCGCCTCGTGGATCAGCACAGTGACCTCGGATTGGGCAGTTCGCAGGGTCTGAAGGGCGTCGGGCTGGTCGAACTTCGTGGAGGAGGTGGACCAGACCGGCGGGCAGTCTTACGAACGCAGGATCGACACGATCGTCGACGGCACTCGGGGTGCCGGTTCGAGGCGGTGATCCTGCGGAGGTCCCGAATTCGGGTGAACTGAACGAGAGCGGTCCGCCTTCTTGCTCCAGCCCACCCTGGCGTGTCCTGCGCCGCTCGCCGAGTTCCGGGCGCTAGCGTAATCGTGGCGATGTCGGAAGGGCGTTGCCTGAGAGGGGTTCGGATGAGCCATCAGCGAAGTGGGATAGCCGTCGGCTTCACGGCTTTCGCGGGCGTGATCATGGTTGTGGCCGGGGTCTTCCAGTCGATCGCGGGACTGGGTGCGATCCTCGAAGACGAGGTCTACGTCGTTGGGCAGGACTACGTATTCAGCTTCGACGTGACGACCTGGGGATGGATCCATCTGCTGATCGGCCTGGTGTTGGTGGCGTCAGGTATCGGGGTGTTCTACGGATCCGTGCTGGCCCGGACGGTCGGGGTAGTCTTGGCCGGGCTCAGCGCGGTCGCGAACTTCGCGTTCCTTCTCGGTTGGAACCAACCGTTCTGGTCGATGCTCATCATCGTGCTGGACGTCGTGGTCATCTGGGCGCTGACCATGCACGGTCGCGACATCACAGAGTCGTAGCCTTGGAGGCCGTCTCTGGAACACTGGTCAGAGACGAAGGCCGTTCAACAAGGGGTTCTGGCTGCTGCGGAGTCCCGCCTAGATCTGCCGCGGACTGGAGAACTACTGGAAGCAGCTGCTGGTGAACGACCCCGCGTCGGCGCTGGTGCGACACGAGCTGTTCGTCTACGCGCTGCGCACCGCCAGCCTGGAGACCTTGGCCCGCTGGCAGATCGAGGGCTACGCCCGGATCGTCGCCGAGTGGTTGCCCAAGGCCGCGTGGTACCGGGCGGATCCAGCGGACCCTGGCTACGCGCTTACCGCCCTCCACCTGGCACCGTCGCCGGACAGCCCTGGCGGCGACTGTTCGACGACACAACCATTGAGGGCCACCTCGACCGCCTGGTCCGTGACCAGCGGCCAGACGGTGGCTGGTCGATCACGTGGGAAGCACCGGGGGGCGCCTCCTCCACCCTGGAGTGGCGTGGGATCGAGACGCTCCGGACTCTGCGCACCCTCCGGGCCTATGGTCGGCTTTGACAACCATCTGCTCTTGCATGCCGGACGCCTTGAACGTCCTCATCTGCCGCGATCAGTACGGCGGCATAGCCTCCGCTCGTGCCGCTGACCGGTCATGCCGAATTGAGGATGTCTGGGCGCTGGTTCGTGGCCGCATTCAGGGCTGTCGGCGATCATCCGTAGGGTGAGTCCGTGTCGGTGCAGGTACGTCCAGTAACCGCGGATAGGTGGAGCGATCTGGTCAGCGTGTTCGGTCGGCGTGGTGAGGATGCCTCGTGGTGCTGGTGTCGCCTCTTCTTCCATCTGGCCGCCGAGGAATCAGCCCCGTCGAGACCCCAGCGTGACAACCGCGATGCTCTGCGGCAGGAAATCGCCCTTGCCGACGTACCGCCGGGGCTTGTGGCCTATGTCGAGGATCAACCTGTCGGATGGACCAGGGTTGGGCCTCGTTCTGACTTTCCCCGAGTGGCTGCTAACCGAGCGTTTGCCAGAGTGCTCACAGACGATCCCGGAGTTTGGTGGGTGACTTGCTTCGCCGTCGACAGTCACTCCAGGCGTGCAGGTGTGGGATCGGCGCTGCTCGAGGCGGCTGTCGAGTTCGCCCGCGAGCACGGGGCGACCGCTGTCGAGGGTCATCCGGTCGACGTGGCTGGCTTGAAGGCCACGCGCGTAGCAGGGTCTGCCATATTCACCGGGACCATGTCGATGTTCTTGACCGCGGGATTCACCGAGATCGGACGCACCTACCCCACCCGACCAGTCATGAGACTGCCGCTTTGAAGCTGGAGGCAGTCTCCGCACACACCAGGAAGACGCACGCATCTGCCGCTGATCGGTCATGCGGATGTGAGGATCTCCCGCCCCGGGGCCGGTTGGTGTACTCGGGGGCGGGGTCACAACGGGCTATGTGCATCAACTGTCGGGGACAGGTAGGCTCGGCGAGCCGCGCGCTCGTGCGCCCTCTGACGGATCTGGACTGCGGCACCTGGGAAGCTACGACATGGCGGTCACGACGCCCTGCGGGCAAGTCGAACACAACCAGAAGACGTGGAGCAGGAGTCCAGCCCACCTGGGCGGACTGGAGCGGCGGTGACTCGCTCACCGCGGTCGCGGTGACGGGGGCCGCCGTGTATGTCGGCGGGCACCAGCAGTGGATGAACAACCCGTACGTCGCGCTGGCGTGTGGCGTTTGCCCTGCTCCGGGGCCTGGTGCCGTCCCGCGTGAGGGTCTCAGTGCCTTGGACCCGGTCAACGGACTCCCGTTCAGCTGGGATCCGGGTCGCGCCCGTGGTACCGGCGTGTTCGCCTTCTTTGCGACTGCGGATGGCCTGTGGCTCGGCAGTCACACCGACGTGCTCGGCGGCGAGACGCACCGCAAGCTTGGCTTCTTCCCGTTGGCCGGCGGCACCGACGTTCCGCCGAACTACCCGTACCCGATCACCGACGACCTCTTCAACATGGAGCTGTCGTCCGGCAACCTGTTGCAGCGCGCATACGTCGCGTCCGGTCCCGGCGCCGGCTCCGTCGTCGGCACGGGGGTCGACTGGCGGCAGGCTCGCGGCGCTTTCGCGCTCGACGACAAGCTCTACACGGGGTGGAGCGGCTCCCGCAGGGGAAGCGTCCACTGAGGGTCCTCGACGGTGTCCTTGGCGAACAGGATCACGAAGTTTGACGCCGCAGCCGTCGTCCTTGCGGAGCAGTAATAGCGAAACCCGCAGGTTCGATCGACCGCCTCGCGTTCGATGAACTCTGACTCCCACCGGGTCAGCCCAGGAAGGTCACCAGGTCCTCGCAGAAGTCCCTGTCTGCCGTGTCCTGTCGACCCGTCAACTTGTGCTCCCCGAGGTCGGCGACGAAGACGTCGTCATCCGCGTTGCCGGGTGTGCCGTTGTAGTCGATCACAAATGAGAACTGGCTCTGGCCGGCATCGACGAACAGCCGGTTGCCATCCGGCCCGTATGCGAAGGAGCGACCGGTGGCCTTGGCGGTGATCGTGATCGTGCCGTCGCCGTTGTCGACGATCGTCTGGTCAGCAGCGCGGGTGTTGGACACGATCGTCAGTGTCTTGCCGTTCTCGAGGTTGGTGTACACCGACGTGTCCTGGAAATGGTCGGCGAAGTACGCGAATGGTCCGCTCCCTTTGGTCTTCGCAAGGAATGTGCCCCTGATCTCACCCTCGAACAGCACTAGGAAGTCAACGTTGGGGCAGAAGTCCGCGCCGTGCTCCTCCTGCTCGATATGACTTTGCGTGTCCGTGTAGTGCTCTTTGGACACAACTCGCGCGTCGGCTGACGGAGCAATCACGGCCGAGGCCGCGGCGGCGGCGACCATGGCAAGCACTAGACGGGATCGGGGCATGGCGCCTCCTCGGTTGGCACGGTCCCCGCAAGGCGGACGGTAGTCGCGTCGGATGCCGCCGGATATGGCCCCTAATGACTAGGCGAGCCGACCGGGTCCCCGTCCACTCACACGACCGCGACGCTGCCGCCTTCCCATCGGGGCTTTCTTGCGTCCCATCGCCGACCCTCACGAGACGCCGGACACGCTGCCCGTCACCCGCAGAAGACCCCGCTGGCGCAGATCCGTGTGAACATCAACCGGTTTCCTCGTCCAGATCGGGCTCGGTTGCCTTCCTGGTTGCCTAGTTCGGCTGGTCGGACTGGGCCGTGATGGCCTGGAGCTGTCTGATGTAGCCCTCCTCGTCCCAGTCAGGGGCACTGACGACGAGCATCTGCGGCCGATCGTCCTCTGTGCGGATCTGATCGAGACCAAGCAACTTCACCCGGCGGTCGATCACCCGGAGCACCAGATCGGCAGACCTAACGGACCCAGCGACCGCCTGCGGCCAATGAGCAGCCTGCAGGGCATCCAGACGGGCGAGTTCGAGCTCACGGTACTCCGTCGCCAGCTCGGCGATCCTGGATCTCAGCGAGTCCCGGACCGCTCGCCAGGCATTTCCGCGGCTCTGGTAGCCGACCGCGTCTGCGATCTCATCGAAGGAGTGACCCGCCAGCGCAAGTTCCAGGCACCGGGCCTTCTGCCAGCTGGCCAAGGTCTTGCCGGATGCATCGGGAACGCCCTCAGCGGTCAGGCTCACAGCCGCGCTCATGCTTCAAGCATGCCCGCCCCGTCTAGCCAGGTAGCGCCACAGAGCGGGATCGCGCCAAGGCCGGCCGCAGACCCGAACCGAACGCGCACGACCTCGCGCTGCATAGTCCCTGTGGTGAGTTCGGGTGACCCGCCCGCGACCCGTCGCTGCGGCCGAGCTCTGCTCGAGCAGTCTTGATCCAGACCTCAGTGTTCAGTTCTTCGACCAAGGACACGTTCCCGGAACCGGTTACCCGGCGTCCGCTCGTCCCGGGTGAGAACCCGGCTCTGCCGGAAGTGGGCAGTAGCCCCGTCTCTTCGCATGAAGGATGTTCAGCACGCCGATGGCGGCTCCGGCAGCAATGACCACGATCGGTGGCAGATTGAGAGCAAAGCCGAGTAGCACCAACACGAGTCCCGAGCCCACGCCCCACAAGACCGGATGAACCACGACCCAGTCACTGAACCGGCTCAGCAGACTGCGCATCTGCTACCACATCCCTCGCTTGGACTGCCAACGACCGTACGGCCAACCTCCTCCCGATGTCGAGAGACGACCGGGCCGGCGGATGTGCTTGGGATCAGCCCGTCGCATATCCCGAATCTGACACTCGGCGACTCTTAATCAGCGGGTTCGGGTTTCGAGTCCCTGATGGCGCACAAACCCCAGGACAGGCCAGATGATGACGCCCGACCTTCCCCAGGATCGACGTCCAGGCCTGGCCACTACCGGAAGTCGGGCAACCTCGGTCACTGGCCTGGCGGCTGCAAGCCCGCGCAGCCTTGGGTTCACGCCCCAGCGCGCTCCCCGCGACGGCAGCGATCGCAACACGGGCAGCGTGTCGCACACGATCTCCGCGAGTGTCCATCTCGCGCGTGCGAGATGCGGCATCCTGGCGAGATGCGGTCTCAATGCGCCGTCGTCGGTGGCGGTGCGGCTGGATTGGCGATGAGCGCGGCGCTCGCCGAGCGCGGCGTCGACCACAGCGTGCTCGAGGCCGGCGAGGTCGGACAGACCTGGAAGAACCAACGGTGGGACAGCTTCCGCCTCAACACCCCTGGCTGGATGAACCTGACCCTCGGACCGATGCCGGACGACCACTTCTGTACGCGTGACGAGGTCGTCGAGCGTCTCCACGCCAACACCGCGGGGCTGCCGATCCGCACCCATTCCCGCGTCGATGAGTTGAGCAGCAACGGATCAGGCTTCTCGCTCCGCACATCAGACGAGCAGATCGACGCCTCTGCCGTCGTCATCGCGAGCGGAGGGTTGAACGTTCCGATCCGGCTCCCGTACGCCGACCGCATCTCGTCTCGCACAACCCAGCTGCACGCGGCCGACTACCGGTCGGCAGGGCAGTTGCCCGAGGGAGCCGTCCTGGTCGTCGGTGCCGGCCAGTCGGGATGCCAGATCGCCGAAGACCTCAGACTCGCCGGCCGACGCGTCTACCTCGCCACCTGCCGGGTGGGCCGCTACAACTGGTCCTACCGAGGCTTAGAGACCTTCCGGTGGCTTGACCAGATGGGCTTCTGGGACCAGCGGCCGGAGGACCTCCCCGACCCCGGGATCATCAAGCTCGCCCAGCCACAGATCGCCTCGGCTGGCCGGACCCTCAACATCGTCATGTTGGCTGCGATGGGGGTGACGTTGCTCGGCCGGTTGCAGTCCGTGGAGCGCGAGCGCCTGACGTTCGACGGCTCGCTCGGCGCTAACGCCGAATTCGGCCATCAGTTCTGGCAGCGGATGCACTCGATGATCGACGCACATATCGCGCTCTCCAATGTCACCGCACCGGTCGCGGAGACAGATCCGGGGCTCGGCCGGCTGACCAATGGCGGCCCGACGACCGTGGATCTCGTCGCGGATGGCGTGAGCGCCGTTGTCTGGTGTACCGGGTTCACCGGCGACCTGACCTGGGTCCGACTACCGATCCTGGACGGCGACGGACGGCCAGCGCATCGCGGCAATGCCACGGAGGTGCCGCGCCTCTGGCTGCTCGGGTTCCCGTGGCTCAGCAGGCGCCGCTCCGGCATCCTCTACGGCTTCCCCGTCGAGGCCGCGGAGATATCGGACAGCATCACGGCCGAGCTTGCAGGGCGGGCTTAGACCCTTCGCTCTGCGCCAGCAGGCGGAAGGTCAGCTCCGGACCTCACAGCTCTGGGCGACTCGATCGCTCCCGTCGGCTCCAAAGCGGTCGCGGCCATTGCCGCAGAGAAGGAAGTCCGCACCCGCTTGCCCCCGGATCCGGTCGTTCCCATCGCCGCCCCAGAGCTGGTCATGCCCGCGCTGGCCGCGCAGGACGTCAGCGCCACCCACCGAGACGACGTCATCGCTGCCCGCGCCGGCCCTGACGGCGTCGCTCTCGTCCCCGGGCCTGATCCAGTCGTTGCCGGCGCCGCCCCACACGTGGTCATGGCCGGAGAATCCGTTGAAGAAGTCGGGTCCCGCCCCGAAGTGGGCAACGTCGCGGCCCTTGTCGCCCAACATGGTCACGGCGAACGTGGCGGGCAGCGCGGAGGAGTCGGTGAAGTCATTGCCGAGCCGCGGCCACACCTCGATCAGCAGCGGCCGCCGTACGGTGACGTCTCCCGGCACCCGGCACACCGCGGCGATCCCCACCTTCACCCTCTTCCGTTGACAAGCGGGCGCCAGCTTCTTGAACCTGTCGGTGCCCCGGTCGACGAAGCGGAGCCCGCGATCCACCCGGGTCAGAATCAGACGGTTGTCCTGTTGGCCGCTCCAAAGCCGATACCCGAGCTTCGTCCGGGTGAGCATGGCCTGGTTCTTCAGCGGCGGGGTCCCGAACTGGCCCTTGAGCTCCGTCGTGAAGTTGTACGGCGGCCCGGTGTTGGTTCCGGGTGCCGTCGTACCGCCATCGGTCGTCGCCGCCATCGTCACCGCCGGCACCGCGCTGCCGCCGGAGATTCCCGCGGCCCCGGAGGCACCGGCGGTCACGGCGGACGCAACCGTCACAGCCAGGGCGGAGCATAGGGTTCGCCGCATCACAGGACCTCCTGGTCTCAACCCTCGACAGCCGCGCGGACCTGGATGGTCTGTCACTGTTATGAGTGAAATGCGCGGTCAGTCGTCCAACGGAAGGTACCCGAACTGCGGGCTACGCAACCCCATTTTGTTGATTTTAGGTGATCGACCGCTCACCGAGCGTTACGAGTCACGCGGCGCATAGGCGGAGGAATCGGCCTCATTGCGCGCTTGACGACGCGGCTACTCGACGACGCTGAAGGACGCGGCGCCCGCTGACCGGTATTGGTCGGTGAGCAGGTAGTGCACCACGTAGTCGCCCGGGGGCAGCGGCCAAGGTCGGCCCTGGGAGGAGTCGTCGAGCATCATCGAGCCGCTGACGGTCGGCGGCAAGGCTCCCGAGTCGTGCCCCCCGGTGTAGCCCCAGAGCAGGTAGTCGTCCTTGCGAGGGTCGGCGGCGTCCGCCTCGTACACACCGATCCAGTCCCAGCGGTTAGCCGGACCATCGGCCCAGCTCACGTCGATGGGTTCCCCCACGTCGTAGCGGCGGTCGTCGGTGCTGATACGCACGCTGGACTGCTCCGGACGGATCCATAGCTCGTTCCTTGCGACCTGCATGCCGGAGTCGTCGCGCATCACGACGTCGTACCCACCCGGAGCAAGGGTTGCAGTGTCGAACGACATCGACCCTGCCGGCTGGTCACCTGTCTGGGACGCGACCGCCTCGGCAGCCGTGGCGCCGGCTGGCAGCAGCTGCACGGTCGCCTCCGCCGAGCCGGGTGCGTTGTAGTACACGGTTAGTTCGTCGCCCTCGGTGAGCATCCGACGATCCAGCGAGACGGTGGTCGGCAGCACATGCGGCTGGAGGGAGAGGGTCGAGAGCACCGCGCGATGGTCTGACGTCCAGCGATCGAAGCCCATGTCGACGTTGGGACCACCGGTCTCCCCCACCAGCACGCTGTCGAGAGTCTGGGCCGGGCCGGCTGCGTAGACGTAGTCGATCCGGTCCCCGCCGCCGCCCTGGCGGAAGTCCGGGTTGTCGTGGGTGAGTCCCGGTTTCGCCACCGGGTCCGGATTCGCCTCACGGAAGGTATCCCGGAAGCCGATGTCGAACAGCGCCTCACTCACCGGCCAGGCCACGACCTCCGTGACGCCGTCACGGGTGCCGATGGTCGCCTTCGTGTAGTCCAGGCTCGACGGCTGGTTGAAGTCGCCGGTGAGGATGGTGGGATAGCCCGCTTGCGCCGCGGCCTCCAGCTTCGGCAGCAGGATCTCCATCGACGACGTACGCACCTCGTTCTCCGATGCGATCACCTCCTCCACCGGCGTCCCCGCGGCCAGCAGCCTGGGCCCGTACGCCACGTAGTCGAGGTGTGTGTTGAAGAACGCGGCGGCATAGCCCGGCTGCACCTCGATCAGGGCATACAGACCCCCGGCTCCGGAGGGCTCGTGGATGGGGTACTTCGAGAGCAGCTGAAGTCCCACGTTGTAGTACGGGTACCCGGTCTGCTCGGCTATCTCAGGGAGTCGGTTGTATGACTCCAGTACGCCGACGACATCGGCGTCGAGGGAGCGCATCACCCGGTCGGTCGAGGCATCTCCGCCGTACTCGACGTTGTAGACGAGGACTTCGAGCTCCCTCGGATCACCCCTCGGTGGAGGGACGGGGCTGGCGTCACTGGCAACCGGAGACTCGCTGGGCTGTGCGGGTCGGCGTGCCGCATCCTCGTCGGATCCAGCGTCGCCCCAGGTGCAACCCGCCGCGAGACCCACCACGAGGACGAGAACCAGCGCCCCCACCCGACCCTGGCGATGCCATCCGCGCACAACCGGAGCCTAGCGCCGGTCTCCGGGCGTCACTCAGAAATCTCTCAGACGCATCGGACACAATGTCTCCTGGCTGATCGCCGTCTTCCCCGCTCACTCAGGAGATCCATGTCCCACGTCACGACCGCCCCCCGAGCTCACCCGCTGCTCGAACGGCTGGAGGCATGGGCACACCAGGGTCGCGTCCGGGCACTCATCGTCAAAGGGGCGGTCACCGTGGTCGGGCCGCTCGTCGTACTCGCCGGCGCGGCGATGACGGTGCTGCCAGGACCTGGCCTGGTCGTGATGGCGCTCGGCCTGGGGTTGCTCGCCATCGAGTACGAGTGGGCTCGACGCGCCCTCCATCTGATGGGGCACACACTGTCCCGCGCTCGTAAGGTCGCCGTGCCCCGAGACGCGTCTCCAGGCCGTCGTGCGCTCGGCGTCGCCATGATCGGTGCGGTCGCCGTGGGCGCCTTCGTGCTCACCACGGCAGTCACCGCCTTCGTCGGCTCGCTGGCCATCCTCTAGCACGAACTCCGGCGCCCCACGGCTCGGCGGGTACTGGGACCATCGGGCAATAGCGCCCGCTTCGTCGCGAACGCACAATCGCGGCAGTCGACAAGCCGGGAGGCGCACCCATGCAACGCAGACACGCTCTCTAGATCTCTACCCTCGTCCTCGCCGCCGTCGGCCTGGTGGCCCCTGTGCCGCTGGCCGACGCCGCTCCTCGACCGGACACCCTCGAGGGGGAGAGCATCACGATCGAACCGAGCAAGATCGTCGGCGGCGACACCGCCACCGGGATGGTGACGCTCAACCGCGCCCCGGACATCGACGCCGATGGTGACGGCGTGATCGATCCTGTCCAGGTCTTCGTCTTCGACTCACTCGGCAACGAGGCTGTCGCGCGAGTCGTGGGCAGCCCGGTCACCATCACCGGCCCCGGAGACTTCGGGGACCTTTCAGCTCGAGACGAGTGCCGTGACGCGCACCTTCCGCACACCGCGCTTCAAGCGCTCAACGGCGACGGCACGTCCACAGTCACACCGAGCGTGACAGTGCACGTCGTGCCGACAGCCACGACCGATCTCATCACCGTCACCAAGGCGGCGCTGTCCAAGTCCGCGAAGCTCACGGTTGTCGCCGAGAGTGACAATCCCAATGCCGTACTCAGCGCCTTCCTCGATGGAGCGGTGCTCGGTGAGCTCCGCAACGGGCGGGCGACCTTCCAACTCCCCTCGGTCGATCCGGGATTGTCGAGGTCCGCAGTGATCTAGGCGGCTGCGGCGCAAAGGAGCTTTCCCAACGGCAACTCCAGCACCGTGTGCAAGATCGGCATCGGACTCATCCAAGGACCCTAGGCAACGACCTCGGCGGCACCGGTTGGCCGAGGCCGCTGCCGCCACAGCCAGCGCCTCGACGGTCGATTCCCACGCCGAGTTGCAGGCCGAAGAACGATCTCGCGAGGGTCATCATGCCCGCGGGTCACGCGCTCGCGGCCATCGCGGGTTCCTTGGGCACGTCCTGCTTCTTGGCGTTGATCAAGAAGATCGCCACCAGCAGGGCCGCGAACAGCATCATCGCGCCCCAGAAGAAGGCGACGTGATAGCCGCGGATCAGAGCCAGCGGACCGAATGCCTCCGCGTCGGAGGGGTCGCGCACGTTGTCAGCCAGGTACGCCGTGACGGCACTGGCGAAGAGCGTGTTGAGCAGCGCCGTGCCGAGCGACCCTCCGATCTGCTGTGCGGTGTTGAGCACGGCACTGGCGACGCCGGCGTCGTGATGGCCCACACCGATCAGCGCCGTACTCGATGCCGGGATGAACACGCCGGCCATCCCCACGCTCATCAGCACCTCCGCCGGGAACACGTGCGTCCAGAACGAGGTGTCCTGAGTGATCTGGGTCAGCATTAACATGCCGGTCACGGCCATCACCAGCCCACCCACGATCAACGGCTTCGGCCCGACGCGCGGCAGGATCTGCGCCACCACTCCTGCAGTCAGGATGATGCCGAGGCTGAACGGCAGGAAGGCGAACCCCGACTTCAACGGGCTATAGCCCAGGTTGATCTGGAAGTAGTAGGTGAGGAACAAGAACATCGCGAAGAGCCCGGCGCCGACGAGCAAGAACACCAGGTATGAGCCGCCGCGATTGCGATCCAGCACCACATGCAGGGGCAGCATCGGGTTCTTGGCACGTGCCTCCCAGAGCACGAAAGCGACGAGCAGCACCACGGCGATCACGAGGAACGTGATCGTCGAGGGTGCGGTCCAGCCCTGCACGGACGTGTCGTTGGGATCGCCGGGGTTCTTTGCCTTGGCCGCCTCGGTGAAGCCGTAGACCAGAGACACCAGACCGACCGTGGCCATGAGCACCCCTGGGATGTCGTATCGCGTGTCGCCATGCGCCTTGCTCTCGTGCACGAGCGGCATCGCCGCGGCGGCGGTGAGCAGAGCCACCGGCACGTTGACGCCGAGGCACCAGCGCCAGGATGCGTACTCGGTCAGGATGCCGCCGACGATCAGCCCGATCGCCGCGCCTCCGCCGGCGAGAGCGCCGAAGACGCCGAATGCCTTGGCACGCTCCTTCGGCTCCGTGAAGGTCACGGTGACCAGCGACAGGGCCGCGGGCGCCATCAGCGCAGCAAAAGCACCCTGCAGTGCGCGAGCGGCGAACAGGAATGCCTGGTTGGGCGCAAAGCCGCCGATCGCCGACGCGATCGCGAAACCCAGCAGACCGATGATGAAGGTGCGCTTGCGCCCGGTGTAGTCCGCGATCCGCCCGCCGAGCAGCAGCAAGCCACCGAAGGCCAGCGTGTACGCCGTCACGACCCACTGGCGGTTGGCATCGGTGATCCCGAGGTCAGCCTGCATCGAGGGGAGGGCGATGTTGACGATCGATGCGTCCAGCACGATCATCAGTTGCGCCACGGACAGAACGGCCAGCGCCCACCACCGGCGCGGATCCGGCTCGACGACCGCGCGACCTTGCTCGGCTGCCTCGTCCACGATCATGTCGGGGCGGTCGTTCGGGTGTGTCATGACGCCTCCAGTGCGGAACGGACGGCTGCCCACTCCCCGAGCCGAGCAAGACAGAGCAACGCAGGGATTGTGCCACCCGCCGCCGACAAGGACCCCAGCCGATCAGCCCGCGGCCGTGAACCGCGCTCGGCGACCAGGGGTTCACGCTTCCCTCACGCTCCCCCGGATGCCTTGTCGCCACTCGTCAAGGGACGAGCACGAGCTTCCCGCGCACGTGACCGCTCTGGCTGATGCCGTAGGCCTCGGCAGCACGGTCGAACGGGAAGGTCTGCACCTTGATCACCAGCTCGTTCCCCTCCAGCAGGCCCGCGACCTCCGCCAGGGCGGACATAGGCTCGCTGTCCGAGCCTCCGCCGGTCACCCGCGCCCCGGCCTCGCCAGCCGCGAAGTTCGAGATGCTCACGACCTGCGACGGCTTGGGTGCCAGCGCGATCAGATCGTCGATCGGCGTCTTGCCCGCGACATCGAAGACGGCGTCGACCGAGCCCTCGGCGGCCTGCCGTACCCGATCGACCACGCCGTCGCCGTACTGGACCGGAGTCGCCCCGAGCTCCCGCAGGTAGTCGTGGTTGGACTCGCCCGACGAGGCGACCACGCGGGCGCCCCGGGCGACCGCCATCTGTACCGCGACCGCTCCGACCCCGCCGGCACCCCCATCGACGAAGAGCGTGTCGCCCGACCTGACGTCGAGCAGGCGGAGCCCGCGTTCGCCGGTCTCACCCGCCACTCCCGCCGCTGCCGCCACCGCCCAGTCGACGGCTGCGGGCTTGACCGCCCAGGCGTCCAGGACGGCGTACTCTGCCTGGGTGTTGCTACCGGTACCGAACACCTCATCACCGACGGAGACACCGGTGACGCCGTCGCCAACCTCGTCGACGACCCCGGCGGCGTCGTACCCGAGATAACGGGTCTCCTGCAGCGGCTGCCCGCCGGACATCGCTCCGGAGATTGTCTTCCCGTCGATCGCGTTCACGCTCGCGGCGCGTACAGAGACCCGGATGCGCCCGGGGCCGGCATGCGGATCGGCAGCCTCTCCCCACTGGAGCACGTCGGGCCCGCCGTACGTCGTGAACTGCAGTGCTCGCATGGACTATCCCTCCTGGTGAGTCGGCCGGCTGGGGGTGCGTCCGATCTCGCGTCGTGCGCAGGTGTGAACCCAAGCCCCACCTCCATGCGTACGACGCGAAGCAGGCTGACACAAGGCGGTGCCCAACGGCGACGCGCGCATCCGCCGGCAAGCCCGGTCGTCGGCAGCCTCGACCGGAGGATGGACCGCTCAACCTGCCATTGACTCGGCGGAGGCGCGCCGAGGGCCGAGGGGACCGTAGAGCGTGGACCGTTGCGCCAGCCTGCGCCCCGCACCCGAGGCGAGCGCCAGCATGTGCCGCTCGTCGAGCAGCTGCCCGTGGGTTGCACCAGCCGCGCGGCTGATGTTCTCGTCCATGAGCGTGCCGCCGAGGTCGTTGACCCCAGCGCGCAGCAGCTGCCCGGCACCCTCGGGGCCGAGCTTCACCCACGAGGCCTGGACGTTGTCGATGACGCCGTGGTAGGCGATGCGAGCGACGGCGTGCATGAGCACCGTCTCGCGCCAGGTGGGACCGCGTCGGGCCGCGCGCTTGAGGTAGATCGGGGCGGCCATGTGCACGAAGGGCAGCGGCACGAACTCCGTGAAACCGCCCGTCTCCCGCTGCAGGTCGCGGGTGCGGATCAGGTGCCGAGCCCAATGGATGGGCGATTCCACGGCACCGAACATGATCGTGACGTTGCTACGCAGTCCGACCGCGTGAGCCGCCCGATGCGCCTCGAGCCACTCGTCCGTGGTGATCTTGTCCGGGCAGAGCACCGCACGTACCTCGTCGTCGAGGATCTCGGCCGCCGTACCCGGCAGGGAACTCAACCCGGCGTCCTTGAGCCGGGTCAGGTACGCCGGCAGCGGCTCACCGAGACGGCGTGCGCCTTCGGTCACTTCCAAGGCAGTGAAGCCGTGCACGTGTATCTCGGGAGCGGCGTCCTTCACCGCCCGCACCACGTCGACGTAGAACGACCCGTCGAAGCTGGGATGGATGCCACCCTGCAGGCACACCTCGGTGGCGCCGCGCTCCCACGCTTCGCTGGCCCTGGCCGCGATGTCGTCCAGCGTGAGCAGATAGGGCTTGCCCCTGAGGTTCAGCGAGAGTGGCCCCTTGGAGAAGCCGCAGAACGTGCATCGGTAGGTGCAGACGTTGGTGTAGTTGATGTTGCGGTTGACGACGTAGGTGACGGTGTCCCCCGAGACCTTGCGCCGCAGCTCGTCGGCCAGCTCGGCGACGGCGGCCACCTCCGTCCCCCGCGCGCCGAAGAGCGTCACCAGCTCGAGCTCACCCAGCTCCGCCCCGGAGCGAGCGCCAGCCAGCACCTCGGCCACCGCCCCGCCGGCGGCTGATCTGCCCGGCACCAGTCGCGGTGGGGTCGCCTCCGCGCCGGAGTACCAGCCGGTCGACCGACGTCCGACCTGGATCACCTCCGCACCCGTCCCGACATTGGCGGCGGCCTGGTGCCGCTCGGGCCACATCGCTCCCGGGTCATCACGTGCGAGACCCACGGCGTCCGAGCGGTCCATGACGGGGAACCGCAGGGTGGCGTCGAGCCATGTGTCGGGCCGTACGACGTACTCGGGATAGATCGTGAGGCGGGGTGCGAGGACCTGGCCGGCGTCCTCGGTGGCTCGGCGCAGCGTGTCGATCGAAGGCCACGGACGCTCCGGATTGACGTGGTCGAAAGTGACCGGCGAGACACCTCCCCAGTCGTCGATCCCGGCGTCGAGCAGAGCGCGCAGTTGCGCTGGACTGGACAGGTTGGGTGGCGCCTGCACGTGTACGTCGGCCGGCAGGATCAGTCGCGCGAGCGCCACGGCCTGCACGTGCTCGTCCGGCGGACAGGGTGGCCACTCACGCATCGCGGTGCCCGGCTTCGGGAGGAAGTTCTGGACGATGACCTCCTGCACGTGCCCGTGCCGGCGGTGGCTCTCGGCGATGGCGGCCAGCGCCTTGACGCGATCGAGCGGTGTCTCACCGATGCCGACCAGGATCCCGGTGGTGAAGGGGATGCGCAGCTCGCCGGCCGCCTCCAGGGTGGCGAGTCGCCGCTGCGGAGTCTTGTCAGGTGCACCCCGATGTGCCGGCAGGTCGGCGCGCAGCGACTCCACCATCATCCCCTGCGAGGGCGCGACGGCGCGCAGCCGCGCGAGCTCCTCGATGCCGAGCGCGCCGGCGTTGGCGTGCGGGAGCAGGCCGGTCTCGTCCAGCACGAGTTGGCACATGGCGACCAGGTAATCCACCGTCGAGCTGTAGCCGTGGCGCTCGAGCCAGTCCCGCGCCACCGGATAGCGCTGCTCCGGTGCCTCGCCCAGGGTGAAGAGGCCCTCGTGACAGCCCGCCTGCGCGCCGCGCCCAGCGATGGCCACGATCTCATCGGGAGTGAGGTACGGCGTGGTGAGGTTGCGCGGCGCTGTGGCGAAGGTGCAGTAGCCGCACCGGTCCCGACACAGCCTGGTCAGCGGGATGAACACCTTCGGCGAATAGGTCACGCGGCTGCCGAAGGCGCTATCCCGGGCTGCGGCCGCCCGAGACGTGAGCTCACTGAGGGTCAGGTCCAGCAAGGACGACACGGTCAGCCTCCGTTCGGAGAACAGTCGGCGACGACGTCGTCGACACCAGTGCGCAGACTGTTGCCAACGTTACGGCGTACGAGTCAGCGGTCTGGATCATCCCAGCCTGCGGGACCTCGCGCACTCGAGCCGAGTACGCACTTGTGCGTATGTACGCGCACCAGGGTCGGGCGCACGCTGAAGACGGGTCCGGTGATCGCCTGTGCCGGGCAGCGAGCCGACGGGGAGGGGTTTCAGTCATGTGTCGACCGCCCGGGAGTCCACGAGTACGCGGTCGGGGCACGTCCGCACCCGGGCTCCGAGCGACAAGCCCGGCGAGTCGCGGGCCAGGCGGCGTGCCGAGACAGCTGCCGGGGACACAGACGAGGTTCTGGCGCAGTTCAGGCGCGATCCACGCCGGGAGCCTGTGCCTGTCCGTCGTGGTGAGCTCGCTGGCATTCGTCCCGGTGAGCACACCGGGAGCTGTACGACCTGCGGACCGACCCGTACGAGCTGCGCAACGTGGCGGGTACGTCGGCGTACGCCTCGATCCAGCTCAATCTTCAGGCCCAGCTCGACGCGTTGAAGTCCGGAGTAGCGCGCTGAGCACGCCCTCGGCTCGAGCAACCTGACGGCTCAACGGGAGGGCGACCGGCGTACCGTGCTGCGGTGATGGCCGCGGCAGCCTGCCGTGGCCGGTTCGCCGAACGAGGACGGTCGCCGGTGCGATGGCAAGGGTTGGTGGCGGACACCCGCCCACTGTCCAACCGCCATTTCCGGCGGCTGTGGCGGGCCAACGTCATCACCGTGATCGGCGCCCAGCTGACCGTGGTGGCGGTCCCCGCGCAGATCTACGCGATCAGCGGCTCCTCGGCCTACGTCGGGCTGACCGGGCTCTTCGGGCTCGTCCCTCTGGTCGTGTTCGGGTTGTGGGGCGGTTCGCTGGCCGACGCGATGGACCGCCGTACCTTGCTCATCTGGACAACCGCCGGCCTCATCCTCACCAGCGCACTCTTCTGGGTGCAGGCGGCAGCAGGGGTGGAGAACGTCTGGCTGCTGCTCGGGCTCTTCTCGGTGCAGCAAGCCGTGTTCGCGGTCAACCAGCCGACGCGGAGCGCGGTCCTGCCCAAGCTGCTGCCCGCCGAGCAGCTGCCCGCCGCAAACTCACTCAACATGACGGTCTTCATGGCCGGCGGGATCGCCGGCCCGCTGGTCGGCGGCGCACTCATCCCGCTCGTCGGTTTCTCCTGGCTCTACCTTCTCGACACTGTGACGCTCTTCGCCACGCTCGGCGCGGTGGTCGGTCTGCCGCGACTCCCCATCGAGGGAGTGGCGGCGACGCCTGGGCTGCGCTCGGTGATCAGCGGGCTGGTCTACCTCCGGCAGCAGCCCGTGCTGCTGATGTCGTTCGTCGTGGACCTGATCGCGATGATCTTCGGCATGCCGCGGGCGCTCTTCCCGGAGATGGCCGACGCCAGCTTCGGCGGACCGGACGAAGGCGGTCTTGCCTTCGCGCTGCTGTTCGCCGCGATCCCGGCCGGTGCCGTGCTCGGTGGCGTCTTCTCCGGCTGGGTGTCTCGGGTCGAGCGCCAGGGCCTGGCAGTCATCGTGGCCATCCTTGTCTGGGGTGTCGCGATGGTCGGCTTCGGAGTCTCTGCTGGGCTGGCCGGCGGCTCGCCCACGCCGATGCTGGGGTTCGCTGTGGCGATGCTGGCCATCGGAGGGGCAGCCGACATGGTGTCGGCCGCGTTCCGGATGAGCATCCTCCAGGCCGCCGCGGCCGACGAGCTGCGCGGTCGTCTGCAGGGCGTCTTCATCGTGGTCGTTGCCGGTGGTCCGCGCATCGCCGACGTGGTGCACGGAGGAGCCGCCGCTCTCGTCGGCACGTCGGTGGCCGCGGCCGGTGGCGGGGTCCTCGTGGTTATCGGCACCGTCGTGGCGTCGTTGGCAGTGCCGTCGTTCGTGCGCTACCGCATCACCCGGCCTCGCGTCTCCACCGCCTGAGTGCATCATCACGGCCTGGGCGGCGAGCGCCCGGCCGTTGTGCGGCGTTCGTCCCGCCATCCAGGCCGTGGAGATGCCAACCGAGCCGCGCCGGCTCGCGGGGCGCCGTGAAGCCACTGTGCTGGTCGGCCGGCGAGGGCAGACCGGGCGCAGTGGTCAGGCGCTGAGGATCTTCTGCTTCTGCGCGGTGAACTCCGCTTCGGTGAGGATTCCCTGGCTCTTGAGCTCGGCCAGTTCCTTGAGCTGCTGGATCGGGTCCTGCGCGGCCGGCGCAGCCGGGGCCGGAGGAGGCTCCGCCTCGGCGGGCTGGACGCGCTCGTCGTACGCCGCTTGTCGGTCGGCGTAGATCTCGGCGTCGCGTCCGGCATATTTCTCGGCCTGGCGACGCTGGACCCGGCCGCTCACGGCGGTCGCCGTGCCGGCGACTACTGCGGTGCGGGCAACACCTCGGAGCAGTCCTGGCATCTCAGTCTCCTTTGCTCTGGTTGTCGACGGGGTACGACGGCGGCCGGAGCCGCTCAGCTGGCTTCTAGGGACTCGAGCGCATCCACCAGCACCTGGGCGGGGATGCGCTCGCTTGCGATGACCCGGCCGCCCGCCGAGTGGGCGGCTCCGACGAAGCCGCTGGCCCACGAGTTCTCGTAGGCGAGCAGCAAGCCGGACATGCCGGCGTCTAGGATCGCGCCGGCATCGCTGATGTCCTGAGCGTCGAAGAGGCCGCTCTGCGCACCGGCGAATGCCGCGAACCCCTCGAGGGTCGAGGCGGCGTGGTCGAGGTCGACCCTGGTGACGTCGCCGTCGGCGTCCTTGCGCACCGCAGCGATGTCGTACAGGTGCACGATGTCCCGCTCGAGGATCGCGGTGAGCGCGTCGGCCACGGCGCTCGTGGACGCGTCCTGGGGGAACTCGATCAGGATGAAGTCGATGGGGCCTGGGAAGGTCTGGTCAGCCATGAATGCTCCTCGCGGCAGGTGGCACGTTCGCAGGATGCCACGAGCATGACCCACTGGCCCCCGTCACGTCATCACCCGACGAGGGTGATCTGACGCCGCATCATGCCGGCGAGACGTCCTTGGCGGACTCCTGTGGCAGCAGCACGGCACCCACGAAGAAGCAGACTGCGCCCACGAAGGTGCCGAGATTGACCAGGGCCACGTTGGCCGGCTCGCTGCTGCCCTGCACGTATCGCGCCGCGATCGCCGCCACGCCGAAGGCAATGGATCCGGCAAGATTGAGAGCTGAGATGCGCCAACCCACGGATCGGTCCGATCGGGGCAGCACACCTCGGTTGACCTCCGCGTAGGCCAGCCAGCTGGCGACCAGGAAGCAGATTGACCCGGTGACATCCGGCGCCCAGATCAGATGCCGCTCCTGGTCGACGCTCAGATCGCTGCGGGTGGCGGCGTAGGTGCTGATGTTGAAGAACACCGTGCCGATCAGCTGGACGGCCGTGGCCCACCAGTCAAGGCGCCGCGGCCTCCATCCGGCGAGCGATCGAAGATGCCCATGTGCGGGAGAATCGGCGAGGATCCCGTCTGGTGCGCGCAGGGTCTCGTGGTACTGCAGATAGGCCGCGGACGTGAATGCCAGCGATCCGACGAAGAAGGTGCCGGCGAGCACGGACGCGGCAACGCTGTTGAAGTAGAACGGGAACGACCCGACGGCGAAGCATGCAGACCCGAACGCGAAGAGTGCGCCGATCGCACAGCTCATCCTGCTGGGGCGTCCACTCCAGGCGCGCTCGAGCTCGCCGAGTCGCCGTTCCTCTGCCGGCCTGAGCCCGAGCCGCTTGCGGTGCCGCCGTGAGGTCCACTCGACCTGGCTCCCGTCGGGCCGCTCCAACAGCGCGTGGGTGACGAAGCGCGCCGGGCCTCCGGCGTGCACGACCTTCCAGCCGGCGGGGAGCTCGCCGGGCACGGCCGACGGTCCAGCGCCGCCGCGAGCGGACGTCACGTCACCGCGTGTGGCCGGTGCGCGCCTTGCTGTGCGCCGCGGCGTGCGCCGGTGCCGTCCAGAGGTCGGGCCTGGACCCGGTGTGGTGTGGGGGCTTCTCCGTCGCCAGGCTGTTCCAGGCCTTCTCCATGTCCTTCAACAACAGGTTGATCATCGTCCGGCTCAGGTCCAGCCGCACCACGACCCTCAGCAGGTGCACGTTCTCGGCGTTCGGCGGCAAGCTGTACGCCGGGACGATCCAGCCGTCTTCCCGCAGCCGCGAGGACAGGTGGTACACGTCAAAGCCAGGGTCGCCCTTGAGCCGGAAGGTCACCACCGGTTCGGACAGACCCGGATTGAGGATCTCGAACTTCCCCGACGCCTGGAGAGTCTCGTTGAGGAAACGCGCGTTGGTCAGCATGTTGGCCACGATCGCCGCATAACCCTCCCGACCCAGCCGGATGAAGTTGTACATCTGCGCCTGGATCATCGCCGAGCCACGGGAGAAGTTGAAGGTGTACGTCGGCTGCGCGCCACCGAGATAGTTGACGCTGAAGACGAGGTCACTGGGCAGCTTCGACGCGTCCCGGAAGATCAGCCACCCGACACCCGGATAGACCAATCCGTACTTGTGCCCTGAGGCGTTGATGGATGCGACCTGTTCCAGTCGGAAGTCCCAACGCAGCTCCGGCTCCGCGAACGGGGCGACGAAGGCTCCGCTCGCACCGTCGACGTGCAGCGGGATGTCCCAACCCTTCTCCTGCTTGATCCTGACCAGCAGGTCATTGACTTCCTCGATGGGGTCGGCTTCGCCGATGTGTGTCGTGCCGAGCACGACGCCCACGGCGATCGTGTTCTCGTCGATCCGCTCCTCCACCTCGTCGGCGGTCAACACGAATCGATCGGGCTGCATCGGGATCTTGCGCATCTCGACGTCGAAGTAGTTGGCGAACTTGTCCCAGACCACGTGGGTCTCGGCGCCGTACACCACGTTGGGACGGTCCGTCGGGAGACCCTCCGCCTGCCGTCGGTTGCGCCAGGTCCGCTTGTGCGCCAACAGGCCGAGCATGATCGCCTCAGAGGAACCGATCGTCCCGACGCCGACCACCTTGCTGGCGTCCGGTGCGTTGAACAGCGCGCCGAGCATGTGCACGCAGGCTTCCTCGACCAGTGAGGCAGCCGGGTACTCCTCGTGGTCGATGTGGTTCTTGCGCAGCGTGTCGTGGATCAGCAGTTCGGCCTGAGGCTCCATCCAAGTCGTCACGAAGGACGCCAGGTTCAGTGTCTCCCTGCCGTCGAGCATGAGCCCGGTATGGAGGAGCTCGTAGGCCTCATCGGACTGCATGCCGCGCTCGGGGAAGTTGAACGGATCCAACTGGTCGCGAAATGCGTGGCGTCCGTGGATGGGGCCGAAGGCGTCACTGTGGTCAGGTGTGTGAGTCACCGTTTGCTCCTTCGGACACGTGCCTGCTGCGAGGCACCGGTCACCACCAGGTGGTGAGCAGGACGACACCGACGATGGTCCGCGCGGCAGCGCACGTCATCACCCTTCGCGGGTGATCCCTCGGATCCGGGCGCTTCGGCGAGCCGGAGCGCGCATCCTTCTGCAGAGGCGTCGCGGGCGCATCCCGCGCACGGGGTCGCGCTCACCTACACTCCCCCCATGGTTCCGGAGCACCCGATGCACGGCTCCCCGCCCGTGCCCGATCAGGTGGTGACGCTGGACAACTGGCAGACGCCTCCCTACAACCGTTGGGCCTTCCGGCACATGCGAGAGATCATGCCGTCCCATCGCATCGAGCGCGGCGCTGACGAGGCGCGCGCCTTGCCCGCCGAGTCGGATGCTCCGCCGCTCGATGAGGTGACCCTGCAGGCCCTGGACGGACCAGGCACGACCTTCGGTGCCGTGCTGGACGAGACATTTACCGACGCGGTGATCGTGCTGCATCGTGGCCGGGTCGTCCTCGAGCGGTATGCCCTGGAGATGACGCGGGCGACGCCGCATCTGCTGATGTCGGTGTCGAAGTCACTGGTGGGGTGTGTGGCGGCCGTGCTAGTCGCTCGAGGTGCGCTCGATCCAGACGAGGCCGTCTCGACGTACGTCCCGGACGTTGCGAGCAGCGGGTACGACGGCGCTACGGTGCGGAACCTGCTCGACATGCGCACCGGCGTGGCCTTCAGCGAGGAGTACACCAACCCCGAAGCCGAGGTGCGGCAGATGGAGCGCCACATGGGCTGGCGGTCGCCGGCCGATGAGGCACCTCTCGGCGCCTACGGGTACCTCACCACGCTCGGCCGTGGATCGGAGCACGGCGGACCCTTCACCTACCGTTCCGCGGACACCGACATGCTCGGCTGGGTGTGCGAGCGGGCGGCGGGCACCCGGATGGCGGATCTGCTCTCGGAGCTGATCTGGCGGCCGATGGGTGCCGAGTACGACGCCGAGGTCACCTGCGACGGCGTCGGATCGGCTGTCCACGACGGTGGTGTCTCGGCCGCCGCCCGCGACCTCGCTCGCTTCGGCCAGCTCCTGCTCGACGACGGGTACGTCGACGGCGCCGAGGTCGTGCCGGGTGACTGGCTGCGGGCGTCGCGGCACATCGACCCGGACATCCGCGCCGCGTTCGCCGACTCCGACTCCGAGCCCTTACTGCCCGGCGGCTGGTATCGGAACCAGTTCTGGTTCGTGCCCGGTCCCTCCGGCGACCTCCAGCTGTGCCTGGGCATCCATGGTCAGATGGTGCTGGTGGACCGCGCCACCGACACGGTGTGCGTCAAGTTCTCGAGCTGGCCAGCCGCCCAGAATCCGGGCTACCTCGTCGACACGATCCGCGCCTTCACCGCTGTCGGTCGGCTGCTGGCAGGCGTGCCCGCACTTGGGCCCGGTGCTCATCACCGGCCCGGGCACGTGCCGGTCGCCTGATGCCAGCCGGCGGATTTGCGCGTCGTGGCTGGCGGCCGCTGTGTGACTTGACTTCATCGATAGCCCAGCAAAAATGCGAGGTATGACGCGGTACGGGCAACAGTTCGGTCCCGACTTCACCTTCCTCGGGGTCCCCATGTGCGACCTCGACGACCCTGGCAGCTACGACGGCGCAGACGTCGTCATCCTCGGAGCGCCGTTCGACGGAGGCACCTCGGCGCGGGCTGGTGCACGCTTCGGGCCGATGGCGATCCGGATGACCGACTACCTCGCGCACGACGGCTCCCGCCCCAGCCTGGCGCTCCGGACGGACGGGCTCAGGGATCTCACGGTCGTAGACGCCGGCGATGTCGAGATGTACTCCGGGAACATCGAGGTGGCGCTGCCAGCGCTCGAGGCGGCCGTGGAGAAGGTGGCCCGAGCCGGCGCGATCCCTGTGGTCCTGGGCGGCGACCACTCCATCGCTTTCCCGGATGCCAAGGGTGTCGCCAACGTGCTCGGACACGGCCGGGTGTCGATGATCCATTTCGATGCGCACGCCGACACCGGCAACATCGAGTTCGGCTCTCTGTGGGGACATGGCCAGCCGATGCGTCGACTGATCGAGTCCGGCGCGCTGCGGGGCGACCGGTTCCTCCAGATCGGCCTGCGGGGGTACTGGCCGCCTCCCGACACGCTCGACTGGATGGCCGCCGAAAACATGCGTTCGTACGAGATGACCGAGATCGGCGCCCGCGGGCTGGATGCCTGCCTCACCGAGGCGTTCGCGATCGCCACGGACGAGTGTGAGGGCGTCTTCCTCTCCGTGGACATCGACGTGTGCGACCCCGGCCACGCTCCAGGCACCGGCACACCCGAGCCGGGTGGCCTGTCGGCGCGTGAGCTGCTCGACAGCGTCCGGCGGATCTGTCTCGAGCTTCCCGTGGTCGGCGTCGACGTCGTCGAGGTCAGTCCGCCGTACGACCATGCCGCCATCACCGCCGCCCTGGCCAACCGCGTCGTCCTCGAGTCGCTGTCGGCCATCGCCCGCCGCCGCCAGGACGAGCGGCAGGGCACGACGTGGGACCCGGAGCTGCCGCTGCTCGACGACCGTTGAGTCGGTGGGTGAGTCTCCATGTTTATGCTGACGGCCACGCCGCATCGGCTCGGATCGGCGTAGCACCCACGGAGGAAACCATCGTGTTCTTCGACGAGAACCCCGAGTTCCTGGAGACCAGCACCACGGCCTCGGACAAGGAGCGCCTGAACCTTCGTCACCTCGCGATCATCGAGGAGAATGCCGACATTCTCCGCGGCAGTTCCGTGATCGACATCGCCCAGCCATGACGGGCGGTGGTCCTATGCCGCGCTAGAGGCCGGGGCGTCGCACGTCACCGGCATCGAAGGGCGCCAACACCTGGTCGACAGCGCCCAACGCACGTTCGCGGCCAAGGGTGTGTCCGCCGACAAGTACACGCTCATCACCGGCGACGCGCACGAACGGCTGCACGACCCGCACATCAAGGCAGACGTCGTGATGTCCCTCGGCTTCCTCTACCACACCCTCCGCTACGTCCTGCTGTTCGCCGGGATCCAGAGCACGGGGGACGACTACGTCCTCGTCGACAGCCGCGTCATCACCAACGTCCAGGGTCCGGTGGTCAGGGTCCGCACCGAGGGCACCCGAGCCGATGCGCTCGCGATCGAGGACCGCTACGCCCAGGGTGCGAAGGTCATGAGCGCCATCCCCTCGGAGGAGGCCCTGGTGCTGCTGCTGGAGGCCGTCGGCTACAAGGTCGACCACCGCACCGACTGGAGTGCCATCCTGGCCCGCCACCCTCACGTGAAGTTCATCCACAGATACAGGTCCGGCAACCGGGTGACCTTCCGGGCCCAGCGCATCGCTCGGTAATCGTCACGCACCGGCGCCGCGCCTCGTCGACAGCTTGGTGCTCGGTCGCGTCTGTCGAGGTGCCGTCGCCTTCTTGGTGAAGGCGTTCTTGGTGGAGGCCATCTCAACGGTAAAGCGTTCGGAGATCTCGCGCGGTGCGCAGGTCCGGATGTCAGTCCATCCTGCGTACGACGCCACATCACAGCACAGCCAACGTGACCTCGAGCGACCCGCGTCAGCGCTGGCCTCGCCCTCGTCACGGACGAACCGAGGCCAGGAACTCCAGCACGATCGGACCCGCCGGATCGACCATGTGACCACCGCCCACGACGTGGTGACGGGCGGTGGGCATCATCTCGGTCAGTACGTCGTCGACGGACCGGAACACGCTCGGCGAGTCCTCGCCGGAGATGATCAGTGTGGGTTGGGTGACCTGAGCCAGCGCACCTCGATCGGGGACGAACCGTGTTTCGGCGCGCAGCTCCGCCAGGATCGCGGGTCCGTTGTGTCGCACCATCTCACGAATGACCTCCGGGAAGGCGTCCCACGTCTGGTCTCCGAGCAGGCGGCGATAGAACAGCTCGGCCGCCGCCGCGGGTCCGACGTTGTCGGCAGCGCCGAACACCTGCGCGGCGAGGTCGTCGCGGAAGGCGACGGCTGCAGGCGACAACGAGAGGATGGCAGGCTCCAGGAGCACCAGGGCGAGCACCGAGTCGGACCACCGCGTCACCAGGTCCACCGCGACCTCCCCGCCCCAGCTGCGACCGATCACGATCGCGGGCGCCGCGTCGAGCGCCGCCAGCAGCACCGCAGCGTCGTCAGCGTGAACCGAGACCGCTGTGTCGGCGTACGGTTCTGGCCGCTCGCTCCGGGTGCAGCCGCGGCGGTCGTAGGAGATCACGCGGCCGTGGTCGGTCAGCGTCGCGGCCGCGGTCTCCCAGACCATGGCGGAGCTCCCGGTCCCATGGATGCACAGGATCGGCGTCCCCGAGCCGCGCTGCTCGACGTACAACAGAACATCGTTGACCCGGACCTCGCTCATGAGCCAGACGTTAGGCATCATGCTGACAATCCGCCATCCCGGCCGCACCGGTCGGGCGCGGTCCGCCGATCTCGCGCTGTACGCAGGTCCCGGTACCGGCGGAAGCTGGGCATGACGCGAAACCAGCCACGGGGATCCGCGACGTGACCGTCGGCTGCAGCTTCGCGGACCGGAGCCAAGCGGTCCCGAGAGGTCATCGCACGAGGTCGCGCCTCGGTCTTCCGTCAGGGCCCTGCGGGGAGGATGCTGGTGTCGAGACCGAGCTCACCAGGTCAGTGCCCCGGAGAGGAGTCCTCATGCAGGCCCAGGTCGGAGACCGGCTGATCGTGCAACACCAGCAGCTCGACAAGCACACGCGAGTCGGGGAGATCATCGAGGTGCACGGCACGGAGGGTACGCCGCCGTATCTCGTCCGATGGTCCGACGACGGACACGAGTCGACATGCTTCCCCGGCCCGGATGCACACGTCGAGTCGGGTCCAGCGAACGAACGTTGACGACCGTCGCCCTGACGCCACCTGCGTCGCAGCAGTCGATACGCGGTGGCAGCCGATCGGTCGTAATTGCGTGTGGCTGCCACACTGGATGCCATGACCTCGTATGAGGAGATCGAGCGCAAGTACGACGTCGGCAAGCACGTCGTCACACCAGATCTCCACGAGCTCCCCGCCGTCACTGTCGTCTCCCAGCCTCGCGAGCTGACCCTCGACGCCTCGTACTTCGACACCAGTGACCTGGCGCTCGCACGCGCCCAGATCACCCTGCGGCGGCGCAGCGGCGGAGACGACGAGGGATGGCACCTGAAGATTCCTCGCACCGGCGACAGCAGGGAAGAGGTGCGCCTCCCGCTCACGGCGGACAACGGCGCCGTCCCCGCGGCACTGCTCGACCGAGTTCGAGCGCAGGTTCTCGACCACGCGCTCCTGCCGGTCGCCCGCATCTGCACCAGGCGGATCGTGTGGCAGCTGCTCGACGACAACGACGTCGTACTGGCCGAGTTCTGTGACGACCACGTGACCGCCGAGCGGCTGCCCGCTGCCGGCTCTCCTATGACATGGCGGGAATGGGAGCTGGAGCTGATCGACGGAGACGCGGAGCTTCTCGAGGCCGGTCATGTGGTCGTGCTTGCGAGCGGGGCCGCGGTGGCTTCGGAGCCCTCCAAGCTGGCCAGAGTATTGGGCACGACGCCGGAACCGACGCAGGAGGCGGAGCCCCTGTCCGCCAAGGCCGAAGGAGATGTCACGACCCGCGACGCGTTCCTGGCCTACGTCGGGGCCATGGTCGAGCGCATCCGCGAGCACGACCCGCTGGTCCGGCAGGACGCCCCCGACGCCGTACACCAGATGCGAGTCGCCCTCCGTCGGCTCCGCTCCGTGCTGGCCACCTACCGCCCGGTCCTCGGTCGGGAACAGACCGATGCGCTTCGCGACGAACTGAAGTGGTCAGCTGGCCAGCTCGCCCTCGCGCGCGACAGTGAGGTGATGCTGGAGCGGTTCGACACTCTCGTCTCCGCTCAGCCCGCCGAGCTGGTCCTTGGAGGAGTGACCGGGCGGATCGACCGACACCTGCGTGGCCAGCACCAGGCCGGGCTCGCTCAGGCGGAGGCAGCCTTGGACGACGAGCGCTACTTCCGCCTCCTCGACAGCCTGGTGAGGCTGTCCAGCGGTGCCGCGCTGACCGCCAAGGCCGACGACCCAGCAGCTGCCCGGCTGCCACACCTGCTCAAGCGCGACTGGAAGCGACTGCGTAGACGGATGCACGCAGTCGACGAGGCCACGGACCGGGCGGGCCGCGATCGCGCGCTCCACGAGGTGCGCAAGGCGGCCAAGCGGCTTCGGTACGCCGCCGACTCCGCCGTCCCCGCGCTCGGCGTTCGGGCCGACGAGCTGTCCGGCAGGGCAGAGGCGATCCAGGATCTGCTCGGCGAGCACCAGGACACGACCGTGGCGCGAGGCATGCTCCGCACCCTCGGCGTGCAGGCCCATCTCGACGGCGACAACGGCTTCACCTTCGGCCGGCTGCATGCCCTCGAGGAGTGCCGATCCGACCAGCTTCGCAGCGAGTACGCCGACGTGGTCCAAGGTCTCCCCGCCAAGCAGTTCAAGCGCTGGCTGCGCACCTGACCCGCCGACTTGTCAGAACCCAGTTGCCCCCTGGGGCAACTGGGTTCTGACAAGTCGAGAAGGGTGGAGAGTCAGCGAGCCGCAGATCCCTGGTAAGCCCGCGCCACGTGGGTGACGAAGTGGTAGACGCCGTCCTCCTCAGGCGCCAGCGGCCCTGGCTCGAAGCCTGGCGCCTGCATGCCTCGCTGGACCGCCTCGCAGGCCGACCAGTCCTGCCGGTTGGTCAGGTCCCAGAAGTCGACGGCGTACGACGGATCGAAGCCGTCCCGGTCGACCACCTCCGCGGGGAAGGCCCAGGAGCACTGGATGCGGGTGCGGTCTGGGGACAGCGGCGTGAGGAGGTGAGTCATGACGTAGTCGGGGTGCAGGCTGATCAGCAGGTTCGGCATCACCGCGATGTACATCACGGTACGCCGCTCGTGCTCGTCCAGTCGCGCCATCGCGACCCCGCCACTCCGCCCGTCCAGCGACATGGTGTCGGCGCCGGCGCGTAGCTCCATCCAGCCGCCGACCCAGGCGCCCTCCTGCTCCAGGTTCTCCCCGCTGTCGGGCGGGCTGACCTGGCACAGCTCCGGATGGATCATTGAGCAGTGGTAGCACTCCTGGTAGTTCTCGATGATCACCTTCCAGTTCGCCGCCACGTCGTACTCGTGGGTCTCTGCGGTCACCAGCGACGCGGCGTCGTACGGCGCGATGATGCCCTCGAGGTCGCCGATGTGTGCGGCGAAGACCGCAGCCCGGCGCGAGCGGTCCACGAACACCCACCCGTGCCACTCCTGCACCGGCAGCTGCTTGAGCGCGAAGCTGCGCCGGTCGAAGTTCTCGGCGTCCTTGAAGCCCGGCGCTCCGATCAGCGAACCGTCGAAGTCATACGTCCAGGCGTGATATGGACACACGATGGCGCGAGGTTCCGACGAGCCGCCGCAGGGCAAGAGCTCGTGACCGCGGTGCCGACAGGTGTTCTCGAAGGCACGAAGGGCGCCCTTCCGGTCGCGCGACAGCAGGACGCCGTACGGCCCGACCGAGTACGCACGCAGGCTTCCGGGCTTGCCGATGTCACCGGAGCGCCCCAGACACACCCACCCTCCGAACAGGTGGTCCCGTTCCCAGGCGAGCACCTCGTCCTCCAGGTACGACGATCGCGGCAGCATCCGACTGCTTCCGAAGGGAGCAAGCGACAGCGCCACCTGATCCGGATCCAGGGGCGCGGGTGGGATCGGCTCGGCGACCTCGATCACCGGGGACTTCGACTCGACCAGCGAGGACCGCTCCATCGCGCGCTCACCTTTCTGATTGAACAGCCAGTCAGGATCCCAGCCTACCCCTTGTCAGCGAACCCGTCGAGGCTTCGGCCTGGGGTCGCCTCACTCGCTCATCGTCGGCAGCGACTTCCCTCGACGTACCAATCCTTGTCCCTTGATCACGCCGTCGCATAGACTGAACGACCAGTCAATGATCGCAGCGCGGCAGGTAAGGAGATCGAGATGACAGCGACCGACACCGATGCGAGGGCCGGTCTCCTTCTCGACGCCGTGATCCGGGAGGAGACCGACATCTTCCTGAAGCGTCAGCCCGATAGCGGAGTCATGACCGAGAGGGCGCTCGGCTCGCTGGCGGGTGGCGCGACTTCCAACTGGCAGATCGCGGAGCCTCAAGCCGTGTGGCTCAGCCACGGCATCGGCTCCAAGATCTACGACGTCGACGGCAACGAGTACTCGGACTTCCACGGTGGATACGGCGTCTCGATCGCCGGCCACGCGCACCCGGCCATCGTGGCAGCGGTGAGTGATCGGGTCCGCCGTGGCACCCACTTCGCCCAACCCACCGAGGACGCGATCATCGTGGCCGAAGAGCTGAGTCGCCGGTTCGACCAGCCACTCTGGCGATTCGCGAACTCGGGAACCGAGGCCACCATGGACGCGGTCCATCTGATGCGTGCAGCGACCGGTCGCGACCGCATCATCAAGGTCGAGGGCTGCTATCACGGCCACCACGACTCGGTCCAGGTATCGGTCCTCCCCGAACCCGACGACGAGATCGGCCCGGCAAGCAGCCCGCGCGGCGTCCCCGGCAACACCGGTATTCCGCGCGAGATCATCGCGCTCGTGACGGTCGTGCCGTTCAACGATCTCGAGGCGGTGGAGCGAGCGCTGACCGAGCACCCGGGCGAGATCGCCGGCATGATTCTCGAGCCCATCATGATGAACGCCGGCATCATCCACCCTGACCCCGGCTACCTGGCCGGGCTCCGGAACGTCCTTCACCGACACGGGGCACTGCTCGCCTTCGACGAGGTCAAGACCGGCCTCACCGTCGGACCTGGCGGCGCGACACAGGCGATCGGCGTGACGCCTGACCTCGTCTGTCTGGCGAAGGCAATGGGCGGTGGGCTGTCGACGGCAGCGATCGGCGGCCGCCGTGACCTGATGGACATGATCGCGGACGGGCGCTATGAGCAGGTAGGCACGTTCAACGGCAACCCGCTGGTGATGGCGGCCGCCCGGGCAACGCTGACAGAGGTTCTCACAACGGACTCGTACGCTCATCTCGAAGACCTCCGTCGACGCATGAGCGACGGCCTCCAGGAGGTGATCGACCGCCACGCGATGCCCTGGCGCGTCGTCACGGCAGGCGCGAAGGGTTGTGTGTCGTTCCTGCCGCAGCAAATCCACGACTTCCGCGGCTTCCTGACACTCGATGGTCGCTACGGACACGCACACTGGCTGGTCCAGCACAACGGCGGCGCCTTCCTGCCGCCCTGGGGCAAGGTCGAGCAGTGGTTGATCTCGGTGCAGCACACCTACGACGACATCGACCGTTTCGTGGCGAACTGTGGTCGCCTGGCCGAGCGTCTCGACGTACCTGCGTCGGCCTGATGGCAGCCGCCGGCAAGCTGACCCTGGCCGGCCCGGGCACGCGGTCGGCAGGCGATGAGGTCGCCGTCGACGAGTCCTCGACGCCTAGCGTTGGCGGCGATATTTCCAGGTGAAGCCGAGCGAGGTGGAGGCGAACCGCATCGCCACTTGGTAGGCGCGCTGTCCGTCGACGACCGGGTCTTCCAGTGCCGTCTGGATCGACAGCCCGTCGAGGAGAGCGGCGAAGGCGATCGCGAACTCCTCGGCGTCGACCGTACCGATCTCGCCGGCGTCCATGGCGTCGCGCACCACCCGGGCGATCATCGAGCGCCAGCGCTGATCGAGGTCGACCCGGTCCTTCTTGACCTCGGGATGCCGGAACGCCTGAGCCCAGAGGTCGAACCACAGCCCCCATGCACCCGGCACGTCCTCGGTGCTCTGCGGCAGACAGGTCCAGGCAACGAGCTTCTCGAGGCGCTTCACCATCGACGGCGTCGAGGTGAGCATGTCCTCGGCAGCGGCATAGAACGACTGCTCGGAGTAGCGAAGCGCCTCCGTGAGCAACCGGTCCTTAGTGGCGAAGTAGTAGATGACGAGTGCTGGACTGGCGCCCACACGCGCAGCAACGTCAGCGATCCGGGTCTCGGCGAACCCGCGCTCGGCGATCAGCTCCGAGGCCGCAGCCAGCATCTGGTCACGTCGCGCGTCGGCACCGACGGCCGACGCCACCTTCGTCGCCATGCGCTCCGTCCCCGATACCTGGTGCGTGGTCACTTGTGGTCGAGGGTAACACGACTTTAGACTGAACAGTCAGTCAGGAAGCCTCCAACGGACAGGTGCCAGCATGACCAACACGTACGACGCCATCGTTGTCGGAGGCGGCCACAACGGTCTGGTGTCCGCGGCCTACCTTGCCCGAGCCGGCTTGCGCACCGTGGTGCTCGAGTCGCGAGCCAGCACCGGAGGCGCGGCCACGACGGAGCAGCCTTGGCCGGACCGCCCGGACCTGTCCGTGACCAGGCTTTCGTACGTCATGAGCCTGATGCCGCCGACGATCACTCAAGACCTGGCGCTGGAGCGCCATGGTTACAAGGTGCACCCGATGGGCCCCTACTACCAGGCCTTCCCCGAGGGCGGCTCGCTCACGATCTTCGAGGACGACGCCGCGCGCACCCGCGAGCAGATCGCGCGCTGGTCCCGCAAGGACGCCAGCGCCTGGGACGAGTGGAACGCCTGGCTGGCCGGACTGGCCGACGTCCTCGGCCGGCTGCTGCTGACAGTGCCGCCCAGCATCGGCTCCCGCCACCCGGGTGAGCTCGCCGCGCTGGCCAGGCTGGCGTGGCGTCATCGCGGTCTCGACACCCGCACCGTGGCCGACGTGACGCGCCTGATGACGATGAGCATCGCGGACCTGCTCGACGACTGGTTCGAGTCTCCCCAGGTCAAGGGGGCGCTCGCCGTCAACGGGGTGATCGGCACCTGGGCAGGCCCCTACGAGCCCGGCACCGCGTACGTCATGGCCCACCACTCGATCGGGGACGTGGGTGATGGGCAGCTTGGCAGCTGGGGTTACCCGGAAGGCGGCATGGGCGCGGTGTCCGCCGCGATCCGGCGTAGCGCCGAGGAGTTCGGCGCCGAGGTGCGCACCCACGCACCGGTGAGCTCGCTCCTCGTGACCGGTGACCGTGTCCAGGGAGCCGTGCTGGCGAGTGGTGAGGAGCTGCGCGCCCCGCTGGTGGTAACCAGCCTGCACCCGAAGCGGGCATTTCTGGAGCACGTGGGGGCGCAACACCTGCCGGACGAGTTCGTTCGAGACATCGAGCGCTGGCGATCCCGCAGCGGCGTCGTCAAGATCAACCTCGCGCTGGGGGAGCTGCCGAGCTTCACCGCCGATCCCTCCGACGGACAGGCCGAGCACCACACCGGTTCGGTCGAGATGGCGCCGACGATGGATTTCATCGAGCGCGCCTTCATCGATGCCCGCGAAGGTCGGCCCGCCGCTGCCCCCTTCTGCGACGGCGTCATCCCGACGACACTCGACACAACCCTCAATCCCGATGGCACCCACATCTTCTCGCTCTTCACCCAGTGGGTGCCCGAGCAGTGGAGCAAGGAACCGCACCTCGCCGAGCTGGATGCCTACGCCGACCGGGTCGTCGACCTGTATGAGGAGGTCGCGCCCGGCTTCAAGGGCTCGATCATCGCTCGCGACGTCGTCGGGCCGCACGAGATGGAGACCGAGTACGGGCTGATCGGCGGCAACATCTTCCACGGGGAGCTCTCCCTCGAGCAGCTCTTCCACATGCGGCCCGCGCCCGGGTACGCCGACTACCGGACTCCGGTGGCCGGCCTCTACAACGCCAGTTCCGCCACGCACGCCGGTGGCGGTGTGTGCGGCATCCCGGGGATGCAAGCCGCCAAGGCAGCGTTGAAGGACGCGAGGCCTGCCCGGCGATCACCGCGCACATGGATCAGCGGACGCCGTCGGTGACGACCGACCTCGCCCGGCTCCGGCCGTCGGATCCGGCGCGAGTCACCCGGATGCTCGAGGCTCGTTCCATCGCCGTGGTCGGGGCCAGCGACCGTCCCGACTCGTTCGGCCTCCGCCTCGCGACCGAGGCCCTGCGCAGCCCGTCATCGCCGACCGTCCACCTGGTCCATCCGGATCGTCGGCAGGTGCTGGACCGCCCCTGCGTGCCGTCGTTGGCCGACATCCCGGATCCGGTCGATCTGGTGCTGCTCGGGGTCCCCGACCGGGCGCTGGACGAGCAGCTCGCGCTGGCATCACGGCGCGGGGACGCGGGTGCCGTGGTCTTCGGCAGCGCCATCGGTCGTGGCGCCGAGCTGGTCGCTGCCGCCGACGGGATGGCCCTGTGTGGAGCGGGGTGCATGGGGTTCGTCAACGTCGCTCGCGGAGTCCGGGCGATCGGCTACCTGGAGCGCAGTCCGCTGCCCGTGGGATCGATCGCGCTCGTCACCCACTCAGGATCTGTCTTCTCTGCGTTGTTACGCACGCACCGGCGGCTGGAGTACTCCCTGGTCGTCTCCTCGGGACAGGAGTTGGTCTGCACCGCCGCCGACTATCTCGCCTACGCCCTGCAGCAGGAGGAGACCCGCGTCATCGGGCTGCTGCTGGAGACCCTGCGCGACGTGCCACGGCTGCGGGAATGCCTTGTCGAGGCGGCCGATCGGAGCATCCCGGTCGTCGCGCTCACCGTGGGTGGCTCCCCCACCGGACGCGCGCTCGTGGACGCCCACTCCGGAGCGATCGCCGGCGACGACGCGGCCTGGGAGGCGCTCTTCGCGGCGTACGGCGTGCACCGGGTCGACGACCTCGGAGAGCTCACCGACAGCCTCGAGGCATTCTCGATCGCCCGGCGGGTGCGCTCGACCGGTCGGCCGCTGGGAGTCGCGACAGCTCACGACTCCGGCGCCGAGCGAGTCCTCGTGGCCGATGTCGCCGCGCGACTCAAGGTGCCTTTCGCACCGCTGTCCGAGCGGACCACGCGGCGCCTCGACGGCGTCCTCGAGCCAGGGCTGCTCGCGACCAACCCGCTCGATGTGTGGGGCACCGGCTCCGACACGGAGGAGCTCTTCACCGACTGCCTTCTCGCCCTCGCGGAGGACGAGTCGGTCGGCGTCGTGGCCCTGGCCGTGGATCTCGTACCGGAGTACGACGGAGACGAGGCCTTTCCCCGAGCACTCGAGACGCTGAGGCACCGGACCGACAAGCCCGTCGTCGTGCTCTCCCACGTGCCTTCGGCCATCGACCAGGAGGCGGCCACTCGGCTGCGAGCCCACGGCGTCCCCGTGCTCGAGGGCACTCGCTCAGGTCTGCGCGCCATGGGACATCTCATCGCGCATGCCCAACCCCCGGTCAGGGGCGTCCCCTCGATCGACATGCCGCGCCGGGACCGATGGTCAGCACGCCTCGCGAGCGATGACGGCCACCTCGACGCACTGTCCTTGCTGCACGACTACGGCATCGCGACGGTCCCGCGTGCGCGGGTGAGCTCGGCTGACGACGCCGTGCTCGCGGCTCGCCGGCTGGGCTTCCCCGTGGTGCTCAAGACGGCGAGAGGCGGGATCACGCACAAGCTCGACGTGGGCGGCGTCCAGCTCGGCCTCGCTGACGACCATGCCGTCCGGACGGCGTACGACGTCCTCGAGCGCGAGCTCGGCGGGCTGGTCGAGGTGCAGCGGCAGGTGGAGGGCGGGGTCGAGCTGGCGCTCGGCGTGGTATCCGACCCGCTCGTCGGCCCGTTGGTCGTCGTCGCGAGCGGCGGCAGCCTGGTGGAGCTGATGCACGAACGCGCGGTGGCATTGCCGCCCGTAGCCCGCGAGCAGGCGGCCACCTTGCTGGCATCCCTGCGGGTGTCGCGCCTGCTCGACGGCTACCGAGGCGGGCCGGCTCGAGACACCTCGGCTGCCGTCGCGGCCATCCTGGCGATTGGGCAGCTCGCGGTCGAGCTCGGCCCCTGCATCGACGCCCTCGACGTCAACCCATTGATCGTGTCGGGCACGGGTGCGGTGGCCGTCGACGCCCTCGTCGTAGCCAGGCAGCCCAACTCGGTTGCCACGGCGGATGCCGCTGGCGGGTGATGACGCTCGGGCGTCAGCTCCGCGTCCTCGCCGCCGCGAGCGCGCTGGCCAGCACTTCCGGATCTGCCCAGAACCTGCTGCCTGGGGAGCCGATCGGCCAATAGACCACGAGCTCGTCGAAGCCGTGCTCGGCAGCGACGCCGAGCGTGTCCTGGAACGCCTGAACACTCTCCAGCGGCCGGTCCGGTCCGAAGCCCAGCAAGACACTGTGGCGCAGCTCGGCCGGGTCGCGGCCGCGGCGCTCGCACGCCGCAATCACACCGCGACCCTGGTCGCTCAGCACCTGCCAGAGCTCCGCGCCGGCCAACTCCGCGGCTCGCGGCCCGCCGTACGTCGACCATCCGTCGGCGTACTCGGCCACCAGGTCGAAGCCTCGTGGACCGTGGGCTGCCAGCATCAGGTGTGGTGAGGGCCTCCCTGGCGGCAACGGCAACGCCACCTGGTCATGCACCGACAGCTGCTGGCCGGACCAGGACTCCTCGCCCGACCAGACCGCGCGCACTCCCGCCACCACGTCGCCGAACCGCGCCATCTTCTCCGCTGCCGTCATCTCCGGCCTGCCGTCGGCATACAGGTCGCGTCCGACCCCCGCACCCAACCCGAGCACGAACCGTCCTCCGCTCAGATCCTGCAACGTGGCCGCCCTCCGCGCGAGGACGGCGGGTGACGTGAGCGCTGCGGATGCCACCAGTGGTCCGAGCTCGAGCGCCGACGTGACCTGCGCGGCCGCCGCGAGCGTCGTCCAGCCGTCTGCCCACCAGCGGTCACGCAACATCGCGTGCGTGAGGTGGTCGGCGACATAGCCGACGTCGAACCCCAGGCTCTCGACGTGCTGCCAGCCCTGCCGCGCGGCCGACCAGGGCTCCATCTGCAGGATCAGCGCACCGAGTCTCACCTGTGGCTCCTCCCGTGAAGCCGCGCACACACGTGGCTACTGAGGTGATTCTCGTCCCCCAGAGGCGACTTCGGGGAAGGGCAGCGCGATCGGGTCGGCCGCCAGCCGGCTCCGACCCTCCTCGTCGAAGCGGTCCAGCCCGAGGTCTGCCACGTCCACGACATCCGTGCGTCCGTCGAGCGCAAGGTCGGCTGCGGCGCGGGAGACACCGGGGCCCCACATCATCCCGTGCCCTCCGGCGGCGGCCACCACTGTCCCGTCGATCACGCCGTCGGCACCGATCGCCGGCCCGAGGATCGGCAGATGATCAGGGGTGAAGTCGATGGTGGCGGCCCACACCTTGCGGACACCGAGATCCGTGGTGGCGGGCAGCAGCGCAGCCATGCGCGCGCGCATCTTGTCGTAGTACAGCCAGTCGAACTCGGTGGCGACACCGGGCTGCTCCGCTGGATTACTCATCCCCCAGAGAACGCCACCCTCTTCTGGCCGCCAGTAGATCCCCGACGCCACGTCGAAGACCATCGGCAGCCGGTTGGCCGTCAGATCAGGGTGCGGCTGCGTGACCACCACCTGGTGCCGAGCGCCGCCCGAAGGGATGCGTACGCCGGCCGCACGCCCCACCGAGGCAAGCGAAGGTCCGCCGGTCAGTACGACGCGGTCGGCCGCGATCTCGCCGGCGGATGTCCTGACGCCCTGGACTCGCCCGTGCTGGACGACCAGCCCGGTGAACGACGTACGCTCCACCACCTCCACGCCGGCCACGAACAGCGCGGCGGTGTACGCGAGGACGTTGCGCTGCGGATCGATGTAGCCGTCGCCCGGCGCGTACGAGCCGCCTAGGGTCTGACCACCTGCCATCGCCGGGTTGAGCGCGTCGAGCTCGTCGGAGTCGACCCATCGGACGTCGAGTCCGAGCTCCCGCTGCATCGTGATCCGCATCTTGGCCTCGGCGACCTCCGCCTCGGCGAAGCAGGGCATCGAGTACCCCTGCGCCACGAACCCTGAGTCGATCCCGAACGCGTCCTGCTGCCGGGTGTAGAACTCGCGACTGAACAGCCCGAGTCGGACGGCAACCTCGGTACCACCTTGCGCCCGTACCATGCCGGCCGCCCGCGAGCTCGCGCCGGATCCCAACGTCCGCGCCTCGACGAGTACGACGCGTCGAAGTCCGGCTCGCTTCAGGAACCAGGCGCACCAGGCGCCGATCGTGCCTCCGCCGACGACGATGGCGTCGACTCCGCCCGGCCGACGGTCCAGGGTAGTCACAACACCTGAGCGTCGCATAGACTGAACAGTCAGTCAATGATGATCGCCGATCACGCGGAGGATCGATGTACGGACTGTCCGAAGCAGATCTCGAGCTCCAGCAGCGAGCCCGCAGCTTCGCCGACGAGCTGATCCCCTTCGAGAGCGACGCGGAGGAGCATGCCGGCCGATTGCCGGACCAGATCGAGAAAGCACATCACGAGCGAGCACTCGAGCTCGGCCTCTATGCGACCAACATGCCCGTGGAGGTCGGCGGCGGTGGCTGTTCGACTCTGCAGCAGGTGCTGGTGCAGGAGCAGGCCGGACGCGTGACCAATGCGCTGGGCTGGTGCATGCATACACCGCCGGCGTGGTGGCCTGTCGTCGCCAACGATGTCCAGCGGGACCGCTGGCTGCTCCCGACCGTCCGAGGCGAGATGCAGGAGTGCTACGCCATCACCGAGGAAGAGGCCGGCTCGGACGTGTCGGACCTGCAGGCCACCGCTCGGCGGGACGGCGACAGCTATGTGCTGAACGGGGTGAAGTGGCACGTGACGTCGTTCAACGAGGCGGCGTACGTGTTCTTCCAGGCCGTCCTCACAGAGGGGGCGCATGCGGGCGAGCAGGCGTTGTTCGTGGCAGACGTCGACGCGCCGGGCGTGCGGGTGGTGCGCACCCCGTCGTACAGCCACACGATCAGCCACCACCACCCGATCGTGGCCTTCGAGGATGTCCGGGTGCCGACCAGCCATCTCGTCGGCACCGAGTCCGACGGCATGTCATTCGTCTACGAGTGGTTTCGCTTCGAACGGTTGATGGTCGCTGCCCGATGCCTCGGCGCCGCGGAGCGGCTCATCGACGAGGCCACCGACTTTGCCCGTGCCCGGGTCGTCGGCGGGTCGCCCCTCATCGACCGACAGCTCGTGCAGGCCATGCTGGCCGACAGCCTCACCGAGCTGTACGCCGCCAGGGCCATGACCTACGAGACCGCGCGGTCGGTCGACCGCGGCGACGACCTGAAGGTGCTGCACGCGCGCTGTTCGATGGTGAAGCTGTCGGCGTCGGAGATGGCCGGGCGGGTGGCGGACCGCGCGGTGCAGATCTTCGGCGGCCGCGGTTACATGCGCGACAACGTCGCGGAGCGGTTCTGGCGGGAGCTCCGGGTCGAGCGGATCTGGGAGGGTGCCAGCGAGGTGCAACGCGTCATCATCGCCGACCAGCTCGCCAAGCGGGGCGCGCGAGCGCTGGCGTGACCCCCGCCCGCCGCTGCCGCCGCCAGCAGTCGCCGGCTCAGCTTCCCTGGCCGACGCCGAACGCCCATGCACTGTTGTTGAGGGTGTCCTCGATGCCGGTATAGCCCTCGTGGGTTCGGGAGACGACCGTCGGCGTGGTGCCTGAGGGAGGACCGCCGGGGCATGGAAAGCCCTCCCTCAGGAGCCGGCGTGTCCTGGGTGCGACGGGTCGTTTTGGTCCTGTCGCAGCGAGGTTCGTCGCCGTCCGGTCAGCGGATTGCCACCGGCGGTCCTACTTCGGCAGAGGATGAGGGTGACCCGGTCAGTTCGAGTCATTTCATCGAGTATTTTGGGATGATTTGACCTGACTCATCCGGATAAAGGCCATTGACAGCGGCGGGACACTGGCCACGTGCTCATCCAAGGAGTGATCGCGCCGCCGGCCCAGGCACAGCAGCATCTTGCCACCGCCCTCGGGCCGCAGTTGACACGCGACGACGTCAGCTGGTTCCAGCCCGCGGACTGGCGGCTGAAGATGGCCACCTTTGGCTACCTCGCGTTCGGCGACATGACCAAGGTCGAGGACGCGTTGATCGACGAGATTGCCCGGCAGCCGCCGATGCGGCTGCGCATGGGCCGGCTGGTCGCACTGCCGGAGGAGGGCGACGACTCGGTGTGGGTCGAGCTCGAGGGCGACCTCGACCAGCTTGCGATCCTCGCCCAGGAGCTTCCCGGCTGGGTTCACCGCCTCGGCTATCTGCTGGACCGGTACTCCTTCCGACCACGGATCAGGCTGGCCCGGATCAGCTCTCGGACCACCGTGGACTACCTCGAGACGCTGCTGACGCAGGTCGACCGCTATGTCGGACCCGAGTGGATCGCCGATGCACTGCAGATCGTCCGGCGCAAGCCCGATGGCACGCCGACCGCGCTCTACCGCACGCACAGCAGCCTGCCGTTCGCGACAGCTCACGCGGATGCCCGTGTCGGTGTGGCGGCTGCCGTGTTCGGTTCCGCGCCGGCCCTCCCGTCCAGCTCCAGCCGACTGCCGGTGCCACGTGGTCGGGCTGCCGGTCCGAGCGACTGAAGTCTGACCGAACGGCTGACCCGGAGTCCGCCCGCCGAGGCGTTCGGCGATGCACACTGTCGACATGCACGTCTCCGCAGTCCTCGAGCCGGCCGCCTTCGCGGTTGAGCATCTCGCGGCTGCGGTGGCCCCGGTGCGCAGTGGCGCAGAGCTCGACTGGGTCGAGCCCGCTCAATGGAACGTCAGCCTGGCCAGCTTCGGCCGGCTCTCGTTGGTGGACCTGAACCACCTCGAGGAACACATCGCCGCTGCGGCTCCACTGGTCGAGCCGATGTCGCTGCAGCTCGGGCCTGTCGTACCGCTCCCAGAGGACGGTGACAACGGGGTCTGGGCGGAGGTGGCGGGCGATGTCGAGCCGTTGCTGGCGCTCGCATCGGCGCTGCCGCGCTGGGTGCAGCCGCTCGGCTTCGTCCTCGACCGGCGGTCCTTCCGTACCCGGGTCCGGCTGGCGCGGGTCAACGTGAGCACCACCGTGCACACGCTCGAGGACGTGGCTGCACAGCTCGGCCAGTACAGCGGACCGATGTGGCGGGTGGACTTCCTCACCCTCACCGAGCGCAGGCAGGCGGAGCGCGCGGATGCGGCGACGAAGTTTGCCATCCGTCGGCGGCTGCCCTTCGCAGGTGCCGAGGTTCCGGCCCAGCTCTGACGTCGGCTGCTGTTCGCACCGGCCCAGCGCTGACCGCCGCGGCGATCGGCGCGGCGGTCAGCCGCGGCGGAGCCACCGCCGCAGCCAACCGCCTCTCACCGCTCGCGCCTCGGGCGCCTCGTCGTGGGTGGCCGGCACGCCACCGGCGAGTGGCGCGTACCGAGCCTGGCGAGTGGCGCGCCACTGTGCGATGACGGACTCGACGTCGACCGTGGGTGCCAGCACAGTCGGACCCGTCGTCGGTCTCGTGCGGTCCTCGAGGACCCGCCGGTTGAGGTCTTCTACGATGGCGCGCGCGTGCTCCTCCCTGGCGACGTCGACGAGCGTTGCCGGAAGGCGCTCGATCTCGCGGCGCAGGGCGATGCCCGAGGGCAGCGCGGCGCTCATGTCGAGCTGCTCGCGCTGTATCAGACCCTTGATCCACCAGTCGGGGTCGTTCGGGCTGCCCAGCTCGAGCGGCTTGCCCGCACCGGGCAGGTCGTCGAACTCCCCACGCTCCTGCGCTTCCCGGACGGCCCGGTCGACCGCGCTCTCGTGATACTGGCTCATGTCACCTCCGCGGGTACGCCGACCAGCAGGCTCTCCACCCTAACGCCCGACCGAGGCTGGTCACGTCGTCGGCGAACCGCACGACCGGGCGTCTCACGAGGTCCGTCGAGCTGCCGCGCCGGGTGCTGGAGCGCCGTCAACACTCCGGCAGGGCGGTTGCGTCGACGTCGTTGATCGCACCTGATGGCCGGCCGACCGGATTCGGCGGCGGCAAGCCGACGGCGTAGGGTGACCCCAGCCTCCGGTCCACGCGGTGGGTCCGGCCAAGGCCTCAAAGTGCCGTCCGAGCCAGCCTCCAGGTGCCGCCCGGCACCGCTGCCCTAGCAGACGGACAGGTGACTGAGGGTCACGGCTTGGGTGACCTCAGCCACATTATGCAGAAAAAATATCCGTTAAAACCCG
Organism: uncultured Actinomycetota bacterium; assembly: GCA_963830495.1. Classification (GTDB taxonomy): domain Bacteria; phylum Actinomycetota; class Actinomycetes; order Propionibacteriales; family Nocardioidaceae; genus CAWHMS01. The sequence continues at coordinate 394,381 of CAWHMS010000003.1, forward strand.
GATAAAACGGGCATATCTGGCACAGCAATCCCGCTAGGCCTAGTTCTATTTGCCGCAAATCCTGTCATGCTCTATGTGCAACCAAGAGACGCAGCCCTCTCATCAGCCCCTCGAGTCACGAAGGACCCCTCATGTTCGCCACCTCGCTTCGCCGACTGGCCAAGGTCGGACTCACTGTCGCCGCCGTCGCGGCGCTCACACTCGGCGGCTCGTCCGCAGCCGAGGCCCGCAAGTCCTCCACTGAGTGGGGTAAGTCCACCGAGTGGGGTTCCAGCAGCTCCAGCACCGGCGGCTACTCTTCCGATCGCTCGACTGAGTGGGGCTGAGCAAAGGCCTGCCGCAGCCTGCGCAGTCACCTACGCTGACACCTCGTGGAGCGTCGTAACCCAGCGTCCGAACGAGGTCTTCGCACGATCGCTGTCCTGACCGCGTGCGTGGGGCTGGTCAGCGCCGTTGCGATCGTCCTCCTCTACCCCGACATCGAGGTGGAGGGGGGCGGTTGGGCGGCCATTGCGATCGCCGCCTTCCTGGTCGCGCTGCACACCCGTCCCGAGCGACGCATCCGGGAGACCGGCCAGATCGAGGTCGTGCACCTGGACGAGATCCTCTTCGTCCCGCTGCTGGTCCTGCTGATGCCGTGGCAGAGCCTGGTCGTCACCGCGATCGGCAGCCTCGCAGGAAGCATCGCCGTACGGCGCGACTGGGTCAAGACGACGTTCAACCTGGGCCAGATGCTGCTGGCCTGCGCTGCGGGCATCCTCGTCGTCCGGGCCTTGGGCAGCTACCCCACGGCCACCCCCAACGTGCCGGAGACGATCGCCGGCATGCTCGGCGCCATCGTGATGACGGCCGTGTCGGCGATCAACGTCGCGGCCATCATGTCCTACGCGACGGGAACGCCGTTCCGCGGGCTGATGCGCGATGCCAGCCGGCAGTTCGTGCCGTGGTTGGGCGCCGTCACTCTCGGCGGCGTGGCCACCATCGCGGTGGGCGCCTACTGGTTGGCGGCGTTCCTCGTCGTCGGCGTCGTCATGTTCGTGCACCGCGCGTACGCGGCCACGGTGCGAGAGCTCAACGCCAGGCGGCACGCTGAGCGGGTGCGGCAGGCGGTCGTGGGTCTGCGCACTCGGACAGCGCCCGAGATCGTGCGCGACGAGCTCGTCACGTCGGCGCGGGAGCTGCTCGGCGCCGGAAACGCGGCGATCCTGACCGAGCAGGAGGGAGATCCGCCGCGGTCGCTCAGTGCACCGCTGGGCCAGGGGGAACGACTGGTCGTGTCCGACCGTCGGGGCATGGAGGTGTGGGACGCACGAGACCGCGAGACGATGACGACGCTGGCGGGTGTTGCCGGCGACGTGCTGCGATCGGCCGAGCTGATCGCCCAGCTGCGCACGATCACCAACTCACAGAGCGAGGCAGTGATCGCGCTCGACATGACGGCACGGATCACCTTCGCCAATCCCGCGGCGCTGCTACTGCTCGGCGCCCGCGAGCAGGACGAGCTGCTCGGTGAGCCGATCCAGGAGCGGCTCGTCCTGCGACACCGACGCCGGCAGGTCGACTTCGTCAGCATGGTGGCCCGACAGGTGGTCGCCCAGGATGCCGACGCCACGCTGGGTCCGCCCGACGGCGACAACCTCGACATTGCCTACTCGGTGACGCCGCTGCGCGCGAAGGGTGCCGAGCTGGGTGCAGTGATCGTGCTGCGGGACGTCACGGAGCGGCGTGCCTTCCAGGACGAGCTCACCCGTCGAGCGCTGCATGACGAGCTCACCGGACTGCCCAACCGGCGACTGCTGCTGGACCGGCTCGACCACGCGATGGCCCGGTCGGCCAACACCGGCTCTCAGCACGGCCTCCTCTATCTCGACCTGGACCGCTTCAAGCTGGTCAACGACTCCTACGGCCACCTGGTCGGGGACCGGCTGCTGATCCAGCTGTCGAACCGACTGCTCGGTTGCCTCTCCCCTGCCGACTCGGTGGCCCGGATGTCGGGTGACGAGTTCGTCATCCTGGTCGAGGACGCACCCGACATCACCCATGTCACTGGTATCGCCGAGCGGCTGCTGCACGCGCTGCGCGAACCCTTCGACGTCGACGGGCACCACATCTTCATGTCGGCCTCCATCGGCGTCGGCATGACCCGCGAAGAGGTCAGCCGGGACGAGCTGCTCGCCACGGTGGACGCCGCGGCGTACGCCGCCAAGGCCACCGGCCGCAACTGCTACATGGTGACGACCGACGAGTCGGTCGAGAACACCCGGGCACGCCTCGACCTGGAGGTCAGGCTGCGCAAGGGCCTGGACGAGGACCAGCTCGAGCTCCACTACCAGCCCATCGTCACCTCCACCGACGGTGAGGTCGTCGGCGTCGAGGCGTTGGTCCGCTGGCAGTCGCCGCACGGGGGCTACCTGCCGCCTGGGCAGTTCGTGCCCCTCGCGGAGGAGACCGGCCTGATCGTGCCGATGGGCCGGTGGGTGCTGGAGCAAGCGTGCCGGAGCGTCCGCCAGTGGACGCTCGATCGTCCCGAACGTGGACCGATCACGGTCTCGGTCAACCTCTCCGCACTCCAGTTCACCCAGCACCGGCTGCCGGAGGACGTCGCCGAGATCCTGGCCGTCACCGGACTGCCGGCGAGTCAGCTCGTGCTGGAGATCACCGAGACCGTGCTGATGAGCGACACCACCGCGACGCAAGCCACCCTGGACACGCTGCACGACCTCGGGGTACGGGTCGCCATCGACGACTTCGGCACGGGCTACTCCGCCCTGTCCTACCTGAAGAAGTTCCGGCTGGACCTGGTCAAGCTCGACCGCAGCTTCATCGAAGGGCTCGTGTCGGACCCGGTCGACGCCGAGATCGCCAGTGCGGTGATCCGGCTGTCGTCGGCGCTGGGCATCCGGACGGTCGCCGAAGGCGTCGAGTCACACGAGCAGCGTCAGCTCCTCGTGCAGATGGGTTGCCCCTACATCCAGGGCTACCTCACCGCTCGCCCGATGCCCGCGGATCAGTTCCTGGAGTTCTGGGACACCCACCGGCTGACCGCAACCCTGGACGCCACCCCCGACCTCGAGCACACCGAGACCATCTGGTCCTGAGTACCCGAGCCCGCCCACCGCACGACCCACCTGACCCACCTGTGCATGACGTGCGCGCGGAATCGCCGAGCCGCACTACCGTGCCGCATCCGCCAACACCGGCGGTGCTCGCACCTACGAAACGGACGGTGACCACCATGCCGCACACCCCTCCTGGCCGACCACGTGGCCGACGACCTGCGCTCTTCGCGATGTCTGTGGCCGCGACGATTGCTCTCGCCGCGACGGTGACCGCCGCATCGGCCACCCCGGCATCCACGGTCTCCTCTCCGGCGGCGATCGACGCGCCCTCCGGAGCCCTGGCCGGGCCGCCCGGCATCACGATCACCACCACCATGACTGACCCGAACGACACCCAGGGCCGGCTTGACCTCAGCTCGGTCGGGCATCGGGTCGCGGAGCTGCGCTCTGGCCGGGTCCAGGTTGCCTACCGGCTGGAGACGTTCAAGTCCTACCGCGATGGACTGCTCGACAGCCCTGACCGGGAGTTCGTCATCGAGCTGCATCGCACGGCCACGCGTGGCGCCGACCGCAACATCACCGTTTCCAGCGTGGGCGGTGAACTGGTGGCTCGGATCATCTCCAACGCCACCCGTCGGCCGATCGCTCGGGCCCGCATAGACCGGCTGGACGGCGGCGACATTCGGATCGTCGGGTCCCGGCGGCTGATCGGAGCCCGCTCCTACTTCGTGACGAGCAACTTCCATGCGGGCGGATCCGCCGAGTGCGGCTGGGACGCCGGCTGGCCCGTCACCTGTCAGGACAGCGTGCCCGACGACGGCTGGATCCGCGTCGACCGGCTCGGCTGGCCCGATCTCGGCTGACCGGCGCGTCGCGGTCGGGTCAGCCCGTGGAAGCCGGCCTGTCCCGACCGCAGCGGGCCGGCGCGATGGCGGCCAGAGCGGGTGGATAATGGGCTGCACCGAGAGTCGAGGAGGACTCGTGACCGACCGATTCCAGCCTGTGTCGTACCCGGTGCCTGCCAGTGACGACCTGATCGCGTTCATGCGTGAGGGGTGGAACGACAGCGACGACCGGGTCGAGCGGCTGCCCGTCGCCGACCTCGCCGTACGTCGTCGCGCAGCGCTCGCCGAACGTTTCCCCGGCGAGCGGCTCGTCCTTCCCGCCGGCGGCCTCAAGCCGCGTGCCAACGACACCGACTACCGGTTCCGCGGCGACACCGCGCACGTGTACCTCACCGGCAACCAGTCGTCCGACGCCGTCCTGGTGCTCGACGACGGCGAGGCCACCCTGTACTTCAGGCCGCGGCACCCCAAGTCCGACGAAGCCTTCTGGCGGGACGGGCGGTACGGCGAGGCCTGGGCGGGTCGGCGACGAAGCCTGGCCGAGGCCGAGGCGATCTTCGGTGTTCGCTGTGCGCATCTCTACGAGCTCCCCGAGCGGCTGCGCGACTTGCGGCCGGCCCGCATGCACCGGGGCGCCGACCCTGACGTCGACGCCCTGGTTCCGGTGCACGATGCCGCGGCCGACCGCGAGCTCAGCGTCCACCTTGCGGAGATGCGGCTCGTCAAGGACACGTGGGAGATCGTCCAGTTGCAGGATGCCATCGACGCCACCGCCCTGGGCTTCGAGGACTCGCTGCGTGAGTGGGACAAGGTGCTCGTGCACGGCGAGCGGTGGATCGACGGCACCTTCTGGCGGCGCGCGCGGGCGATGGGCAACGACATCGGCTACGAGTCGATCGTGGCGTGTGGGCCGCATGCCACCACGCTGCACTGGATCGACGACGACGGTCCCGTGACGCCGGGCCAGCTGTTGTTGCTCGACATGGGCGTCGAGAGCCGCTCCCTCTACACCGCGGACATCACCCGAACACTCCCCGTGTCCGGGCGCTTCACCCCGGCGCAGCGTGAGATCTACGCACTGGTGCTCGCCGCCCAGGAGGCGGGCATCCGCGCAGTGCGCCCCGGCGCGGCCTACCGCGACTTCCACCAGGCGGCCATGGGAGTCCTGGCCCACGGGCTCGCCGACCTGGGTATCCTGCCGATCTCCGCGGACGAGGCGCTGGAGAAGGACAGCGGCCTCTACCGCCGTTGGACGCTGCATGGCACGGGGCACATGCTCGGCATGGATGTGCACGACTGTGCCGCTGCCCGTTCGGAGGCGTATCTCGACGGCAAGCTCGAACCAGGCATGGTGCTGACCGTGGAGCCTGGGCTGTACTTCCAGAGCAGTGACCTCCTCGTGCCCGAGGAGCTTCGCGGCGTCGGCATCCGGATCGAGGACGACGTGCTCGTGACCGACGATGGCTGCCGCAATCTCTCCGCGGCTCTGCCCCGCTCGGCCGACGACGTCGAGGAGTGGATGGCCGGCCTCATGCCCTGACGGGCAGCAGCTTCCCCAGATGCACAGCGCCCTCGGCCTCCGCGTAGTGGCCGAAGGCTGGTACGTCGTCGTACCCGGCTGAACGGTAGAGCGCGATCGCCTCCGGTTGGGCGCGGCCGGTCTCGAGCACGATGGCGTCCGCACCCGCCTCGGCGGCCGAGTCCTCCAGGTGCCCGAGCAGCGCCCGGGCGTGGCCGAGCCCACGAGCGGCGTGGACGACGTACATCCGCTTGATCTCGGCGGCACGGAGTCCGAGCACGTTCGCATCGGCAGGGCGGAACCGCCAGCCGCCCATCACCACCGGCTGCCCGCTGCCGTCGTAACCGAGGAAGAAGGCACCGAGCGGCCGCGCGAACTCGCCGGGGTCGACCGGCGTGGTGTCGGGACCGCCGTAGATCGTCACGTAGTACCGCTGCACCTCCTCGATGAGGCGGGAGGCGTCGGGGTGGTCGTAGCTCACTTCGCGGATCTGCACGGCCTCATCCCGTCGGTCGGTCCGGGGAGCACGGGCCGGGTCGGTAGCGCCTCACAGATAGAGGCCGGTCTGGCCGTCCTGGAGTCGCTCCGCGGCGACGGCATGGAGATCGCGCTCGCGCAGCAACACGTAGGTGTCGCCGCGCACCTCGACCTCAGCCTTGTCCTCGGGATCGAAGAGCACCCTGTCGCCGACCTCCACGGTGCGCACGTTGGCGCCAGTGCCCACCACGCGCGCCCAGGCGAGCCGCCGCCCCATGGCCGCGGTCGCCGGGATGACGATTCCCGCGGACGAGCGACGCTCTCCGGCCTCGGCGTCCAGCGACACCAGCACCCGGTCATGCAGCATCCGGATCGGCAGCTTGTCCTCGAGCGGGCTCGACGGCGGGGTCACGGAAATGGCGGCTTTCTGACGGAGATGTGCGGGACGTTGTGGCGTGGCGGCCGGGTCAACCGACGATCTTGCGAATTCCCGCGACCAGGCCGACCAGACCGACCACGACACCGGCTGTCACGGCGACCCGGTCGACTCGCAGTGAACCGTCGGAGTTGACGAAGGCGGCCTTGATGCTGCGGGCCTGGCGCGTCGCGATCGTCTTGGGGTGGACGCGGTAGACGAGCGCATCGATGGTCCCGGCGAGGCGGGTGCGGGTCTCCGCGATCTCAGCCGAGATCTCGTCTGGCGTGCGGGCCGAGCTCACGTGTCCTCCTCCTGCGGTCGACTGACGGCTGCAAGTCTTGCACGTCACCGAGGCGACGGCAGCGCACGGGGGTTGAAGCCGAAGGGCAGCTCCAGCCGGTGCGATGACATCAGCGCGCCGTCGGACAACAGCTCGGCAGTGACCCCGTCAGCCACGATGACCCCGTCGGACAGCACCACCGATCGGTGGCACAGCTGCAGAGCGTAGGGAAGGTCGTGCGTCACCATCAGCACCGTGATGTCCAGCCCGGTCAGGATATCGGCCAGCTCGCGCCGGCTGGCCGGGTCGAGGTTGGACGACGGCTCGTCCAGCACCAGGATCTCGGGCTGCATCGCGAGCACGGTCGCGACGGCGACCCGGCGGCGCTGGCCGAAGGACAGGTGGTGCGGAGGCCGGCGAGCATAGTCGGCCATACCCACCTGCTCGAGCGCGAACGCCACTCGACGGTCGAGCTCCGCGCGCCGGATCCCCATGTTGGCCGGCCCGAAGGCGACGTCGTCGGCGACGGTCGGCATGAAGAGCTGGTCGTCGGGGTCCTGGAAGACGAGCCCGACGCGGCGGCGTACGTCGGATGCCGTCTCCTTGGCGACGCGGATGCCAACGACGTCGACACTGCCCTGCTGGGTGGCAAGGATGCCGTTGAGGTGGAGCACGAGTGTTGTCTTGCCGGCTCCATTGGGACCGAGGAGCGCGACCCGCTCCCCACGACGGACGGTGAGGTCGACCCCGTACAACGCCTGGTGTCCGTCCGGATAGGCATAGGCCAGGCCGGCGACCTCGAGAACCGGCTCGGGGGGCTTGGCGGTCATCGCGACCACCAGGCCCAGATCGCAGTCGCCGCAGCGGCAGCGGCCGGCAGCAGCGCAGCCGCCCAGTCACGGGGGCGGGCAGCGTTGCGCGTCAACACCGGCAGCGTCCCGGTGTACCCGCGGGCGAGCATCGCCAGATGCACGCGCTCGCCGCGCTCGTAGGACCGGATGAACAGCGCGCCGGCGCTGTGCGCCAGGACCGGCCAGTGGCGCGGGTTGTGCGCCACGAAGCCGCGAGACTCGCGAGCGATGCGCATCCGCCGTACCTGGTCGGTGGCAACGTCGAGATAGCGGATCATCATCGCCATGATCTCGACCATTTGTCGCGGCAGCTTGCCCTCAAGACCCGCCAGGATGTCGCGTGGCTCGGTCGTCGCTGCCAGCAGCAGTCCCGCTACGACACCGAGGGTCGCCTTCGCCAGCAACGTGAGTCCGGCGTGCACGCCGGACTCCGAGACCTCGAAGCCCAGAACTTCGATCGTGGGGCCGAGCGCGATGAAGGGGAGCAGCAGCGCGAACACGACGAACGGCAGCTCGACGACCATGCGCCGGGCGACGTACGACGGGGGCACGCGCGACAGCGCCACCACCGCCAGGAGTGCGAGCGCCTGGACCGCGTACGCCGGGTAGGCGCCACGCGGTGTCGCGACCACCGCCACCACGAACGCGACCAGCCCGATCACCTTGCATTCGGCGGGCAACCGATGCACCCGCGAGTGACCGTGGTAGTGCAAGCGGTGCCCGTGACTGGCACCCATCCCGCGTCAGCTCCGGGCGCTGTCGGGGTTGCGCGGCGGGGGGTCATCGGCTGTCGCGTCGTCCCCGCCTCGCGTCCCTGAGCGGCGAGGTGAGGACGAGCCTCCGCTGTCCGCCGGCCTGCGACGAATCAGGAAGGCGACGCCGCCGGCGAGCACCAGCACCGTCACCACGCCCACGACCCCCGCGAGCGCACCGCTGAGCCGCTCGTCGTCGACGTCACGTGTGGCATAGCCCGCGAACGGCGAGTCTGCCGTCGCGCTCGCCTCCTCCTGCGCGGCGAAACCCTTGTCCTCCGCGACGCGGTTGAGGCCGTCGGGGTCGGCCGAGGCGTAGTAGCTGACGACGCCGGCCAGGAGCACCGCAGCCACAAGCGCGGCGATCACGAAGGTCCTGGTCGAGAGACCCGATCGTTGGTCGGTGCTCATGCCGCTGCACCCCTCGGGTCAGGGGTGCGCACTTCGAGAGTGCGGGCAGCAAGCAGTCCGCGGGCGCCGTACACCAGATCGGGCCGGACCGCGAACACACTGCCGACGGTCGCCATCGTGATGAAGGCCTCTCCCAGTCCGATCAGCACATGCCAGCCGAGCATCGCCGTGATCAGCGCCGCCAACGAGATGTCGGCCGCGCCGCCGACCTCGTAGAGGCCGACGAAGACCATCGCGGCGGCGGGCACGGACAACAAGGCGCCGAGGAAGGCTCCGGTCAGGACCCCGGTCCTCGACTCAGAGACGGCGAGCACGACCTTGAAGACCAGCCAGCCGACCAGCACGGTCACCACTCCCATGAGCAAGATGTTGGTGCCGACTGCGGTGATGCCGCCGTCGGCGAAGAGCAACGCCTGCACCACGAGTACGACGCTGATGCACAGGATGCCGGTCCAAGGCCCGACGAGCACGGCCGCCAGCGCTCCCCCCATCAGATGACCGCTGGTGCCGGCGCCGACCGGGAAGTTGAGCATCTGCACCGCGAAGACGAAGGCAGCCACCAGACCGGCCATCGGGGCGGTGCGTTCGTCGAGCTCGTCGCGCGACTTGCGCAGCGCTACGGCGACCGCGCCGGCTGCCACAACCGCCGTAGCTGCCGAGGTGGGCGCGTCGAGAAATCCATCGGGGACGTGCACGGGTGCTCCTCTCGAGCCTGGCCCCAGCATCGGTGACGATTAATATCGTCTCTGACCATCATATGCAGTTGCGAACAGTGTGCAATAAGCCGAGGAGCGAGCATGCCCCGACTGGAAGCCGGAGCGCCGGCGCCGGACTTCACCCTGCCCACCGACGACGGCAGCCAGGTGAGCCTCGTCGGTCTGCGCGGCTCGAAGGTGATCCTCTACGCCTATCCGAACGCCATGACACCCGGCTGCACCACCCAGGCGTGCGATTTCCGAGACTCGCTCGACTCGCTCCAGGCCGCGGGGTACGCCGTCCTGGGCCTCTCGCCCGACGAGCCGGCCACCCTGGCGAAGTTCAGGGGACGCGACGGGCTGACCTTCCCGCTGTTGTCCGACCCGGACCGGTCGGTGCTGACGGCGTACGGCGCCTTCGGCGAGAAGAAGCTCTACGGAAAGACGGTGCAGGGCGTGATCCGCTCGACGTTCGTCATCGACGAGGCCGGCGTGGTCGAGCGGGCGATGTACAACGTGAAGGCGACCGGCCACGTCGCCAAGCTGCGCCGAGACCTGGGCATCGACGCCCCCTGAGGCGATGTCACCGGTCGGGAGGCGGCGGCTTCGTAGGATGGCCCACCAGGGGCCGTAGTCCAACGGCAGAGACACACGGTTTAGGTCCGTGCCAGTGTGGGTTCAACTCCCACCGGCCCCACTCGCCTCCTCCCCTCGGCCAACGATCCGACGCCATCGGTGCCCTGGCCCCGATCGGGTCGGATCCTTGGTCCTGGAGTGAGGTCGTTCAGGGCGCGAGCGCCAACGCCGCGGCAACGATCGGCGCGATGGCGCGCAGGGCCTTCCCCCGATGGCTGATCGCGTCCTTCTCGTCGACGCCGAGCTCGGCCGTCGTGCGATCGTCGCCGTCGGGTGCGAACACCACGTCATACCCGAAGCCACCGCTGCCACGCATCTCCCGGATGATCCGGCCATCCATCCGGCCGGTCACCACGTGCTCGACGACTCCCTCCGCCGCGGGCAGACACAGGGCCACAGCGCAGACGAAGTGGGCGGCTCTGCGTTGGTCGGGTACGTCGTACAGCTGGTCGAGGAGCAGCGTGTTGTTGGCGAGGTCGTCCCTGCTGCGGCCGGCCCATCGGGCGGACAGCACGCCGGGCATGCCACCCAACGCATCCACGCACAGCCCGCTGTCGTCGGCGAGTGACGGCAGACCGGTGGCGTCCAGGCCCGCCCGCGCCTTGAGCAAGGCGTTGCCCACGAAGGTCGGCTCGTCCTCGAGCGGCTCGTGGTAGCCCTCGATCTCCTCGACGCCCACCACCAGGACGTCACTGACGTGCTGCCGGAGGATCCGCTGCATCTCCGTGATCTTCTCGGCGTTGCGGGAGGCCAGGAAGACCCGGCTCACCGCGCCAGTGCCTCGTGCTGGATGCGGGTCAGGTCGACACAGCCCTTGATCCCGAGCTCGAGCAACGAATCGAGCATGGCGCGGTCGAACGGCGTACCCTCGGCCGTCCCCTGTACCTCGACGAAGTGACCCTGGCCGGTGAGGACGACGTTCATGTCGGTTTCGGCGCGCACGTCCTCCTCGTACGGCAGGTCCAGCCGCGCCTCACCGTCGACGATGCCGACGGACACGGCGGCCACCGATCCGGTGAGCGGGTCGCCCTTGAGTGCGCCCTTGTCGCGGAGGTGCGCCAGCGCATCGGCCAGCGCGACGTACGCCCCGGTGATCGCGGCAGTACGGGTGCCACCGTCGGCCTGCAGGACGTCACAGTCGAGCACGATGGTGTTCTCACCCATCGCCTTGTAGTCGATGACCGCGCGGAGCGAGCGCCCGATCAGCCGGGAGATCTCGTGGGTGCGGCCGCCGATCCGGCCCTTGACGGACTCGCGGTCCGAGCGGGTGTGCGTGGACGACGGGAGCATCGCGTACTCCGCGGTGACCCAGCCGAGGCCGGACTCCTTGCGCCAGCGGGGTACGCCGGTCGACGCCGACGCCGCGCACAGCACCCGGGTGCGCCCGAACTCCACCAGCACCGAGCCGGCCGCATGGTCGAGCCAGCCCCTGGAGATGGTCACCGGACGAAGCTGGTCGGCCGCCCGGCCATCTGCGCGTGTCATAGCAGGACCCTAGCCGCAAGGCTCCGACCCTCAGCCGGTCATGGCCAGCTGAGGGTCGGATCCTTCGGTTGTGTGGAAGGTCAGCTGACGACTGGCACGGTGATCGTCACGTTGGTGCAGCTGTCGCCGAGGTCTGTGAGTGCCGCCTTCTCCGCTTGGTCGACCGTGAGCGACCAGCGGTGTTTCACCGCCACCCACTCGCGGAGGTAGCGGCACTTGTCGTACCGGGGCAGCCAGGTGGAGGGGTCCTGGTCGCTCTTCGAGCGGTTGACGCTGTCGGTGACACCGGCCAGCGTGCGCCGGTCGCCGAGGTCGTTGGCGTAGTCCTCGCGGCGATCCGCGGTCCAGTCCCACGCGCCGGAGTCCCACGCCTCGGCCAAGGCGACGACATGGTCGATGTCGATGCGGGACTGGTCGGTCCAGGAGACGCGGTCGTAGTAGGAGAACCATCGGCCGCCGGTGAGCTTGCAGTCGGTGCCGATCGTGACCGGGTCATCGGCCTCGCTGATGAGCACCTCCTGGCGGGTGCTGCAACGATCATCGTCGGCGTCGATCCAGTGCCGGAACAGCGTGCGGTCATAGCCCAGTCGGTGTTCGGTGGCGACCGGCAGATCCTGGATGGCGCTGCGGAGCGGCGCGGAGTAGTCGCCGCCCGCGAGTGCCACCTGCGCCGCCGCCGAGGCTTGGTCTGCGGAGCCAGGCTGGCTGACCGAACATGCCGTCGCAGGGCCGGCGACGAGGGTCAGGGCGGCAACGGCGGCGAGAATCGCCGGCGCACGCCACCGACCGTTGCGACCTGCCGGTGCGTTCGAAGCCATGGCGACACCCCTTGTGTGTTACACGTGTGGAGCCGCGCGGTGGGGGCGCTGATACACCGCCGCCGCGACCCTTGTGGCTGAATCTCTTGACGCGGGGGTAGTGACGAGGCTCAGCCACACCGGGCGGGCGGAATGTCGAGCCGTCGTACGTCGTTGTGCCGGTCGGCACGAAAGGAGTCACGATGAGCCACCTGCCCCACGACCAGCTGGCGCTCAGCTACGAGCTCGCCAAGATGGCGTTCGACGCGCGCAGGTACGACGCCGCAGCGGACCGCCTGGTCGAGCTCGTCGACGTAGAGCCGGACAACCTCAGCGTCCGCATGCTGCTGGCGCGTGCCTACTACCACTCCGCGCAGCTCGGCAGGGCCGAGGCGACCCTGCGCGAGGTGCTCGACCGCGACCCGACGGAGGCCTACGCCCACCTGATGTTGGGCCGCGCCCTGCAGCGTCAGAGCCGCCACGACGAGGCGCAAACGAGCTTGAGGTTGGCGGCCGTCATGAACCCTGCGTACGCCGATGCCGCCCTGCGTCGAAGCGCGGCGGGCCTCGAGGAGGATGCCGACCCGACCTGACGGTGGAGGTGCGCCTATACCGGGGCGATACCGCGGGAGAGCCGGCGTCATACCGGCTGGTGCGACAACGGAAGCAGCACGAGGCAACCAGCCTCATCCCGAACAGGAGCTGCATCATGAATCCTACTCACTCTCGGCGAGTTCCGACCGCTGGTGGCCATCCACCGCCGCAGGATCTGTCGGCACCATCGCCATCGCCACACTGCTGGTGCTGACCACCTCAAGCCCGGCACCGGCCATCCGAGATCACGACACCGAGTACGGACCACCCGGGGACGTCGCCACCATGCCGGCGTACGTCGACGGGCGTGCTTCGTCCAGCCCCTCCACGGGGACGCCGCTGTCGACGGCCCGCTCCCGGCGATGCAGGTGGCGCACCGACGTCCGTTGTGCCCGTTCGCTGCCAAAGGCCGCCTACCTCGCGGCCAGGCGGCACCGCTCAGACGTCGTACGCCACACCGGCGACAGCGAGGGCGGTGGTGCCACTGAAGTGGGGCACCGCCTCGGACAGCACCTGGTCACGGGAGTGCCACGCGGGGACATGGGTCAGCAGCAGCCGCCCGACACCGGCACGCTCGGCCGCCTCTGCCGCTTCACGCCCAGTGAGGTGCAGCGCCGAGGGATTGTCGCCACCATCGACGAACGACGCCTCGGCGAGCAGCAGGTCACAGTCCCTGGCCAACTCGTCGAGCGCCCCGCACGGCCCCGTGTCGCCGGAGTAGACCAGGGTTCGCCGACCATCGCTCACCCGCACGGCGTAGGCGGGCACCGGATGCTCGACCCGGCGAGCCGTGAGCGTGAATGGCCCGATCTCGAAGGGCTCGTCGGGGTAGGCGCGGAAGTCGAACTGCCCCGTCATGCCTGGGTCAGGGTCCATGTCGTAGGCGCGGGCCATCCGGGTCGCGGTGCCTTCGGGTCCGTAGACCGGCAGCCGAGGCATCGCGCCGCCCGGGTGATACTTGCGCACGACGTAGAAGCTGCACAGGTCCAGGCAGTGGTCGGCGTGCAGGTGTGACAGCGCCAAGGCGTCGACCGAGTCGAGGGTGACGTGACGTTGCAGTGACCCGAGTGCTCCGTTTCCGATGTCGAGCACCAACCGATAGGTCCGCCCGTCGTATGGCGCCTCGACCAGGTAGCAGGAGGCTGGGGAGTCAGGACCGGGGAAGGAGCCGGCACAGCCGATCACCGTCAGCTTCATGCGCTCACCCACGCGAACTGGTCGACGACATCCAGCTCCGGGCCCAGGAAGCGCCGGCCGATCTCCCGGAACTCGCGCGGGCCACCGGTGGTGAGGAAGCGGTGGCTCGGCTCCGGGAGGCGCGGGTCTCGCTCAAGTCCGTCGCGCACCAGCAGTGCGAAGACGTCCTTGGCGGTCTCCTCGGCGCTGGACACGAGGGTCACCTCCGCACCCATCACGTAGGAGATGACACCAGTCAGCAGTGGGTAGTGCGTGCAGCCGAGGATCACCGTGTCGACCCCCCGACCCGCCAGCGGATCGAGGTAGTCGTGCGCGACGGTGATGAGCTCCGGTCCGCTCGTCACGCCGGCCTCGACGAAGTCGACGAACCGGGGGCATGCCTGCGTCGTGAGCTCCACCTGCGGTGCCGCGGCGAAGGCATCGTCGTACGCCATGGATGCCTTTGTCGCAGCGGTGCAGATGACACCCACCCGGCCGGACCGGCTGGCCGCCACGGCTCGTCGCGTGGCGGGGAAGATCACCTCGACGACCGGCACCGGATAGCGCTCGCGGGCGTCGCGCAGCACAGCCGCGCTGGCCGAGTTGCACGCGATGACCAGCGCCTTGACTCCTTGCGCGACGAGATGGTCGAGGCAGTCGAGCGCGTACTCGCGCACCTCACCGATCGGCTTCGGCCCGTACGGCTGTCGCGCCGTGTCGCCGAGGTAGAGCACCGGCTCGTGCGGCAGCTGGTCGATCACCGCGCGGGCCACGGTGAGTCCACCGAAGCCCGAGTCGAAGATGCCGAGCGGCGCGTCTGCCACGGGATGAGGGTACGGCCAGAGTGCGCCCCCGCGCCGCAGGCTGCGAGGCAGGCCACACGTGACCCCGGTCTCCCGGTGCGTGCGTCCTCTCCTCCGCGACGCGGGTTGCCGTCGCGCAGAGCGGTCGTACGTCGTACGCCGCGAGGACGCCTCAACGGCTCAGCTGCCCCGCAAGACGCCGGCCGGGTACTCGGCATTGTGCAGGTTCACGCAGTAGCCGGCAGGGCTCTGGACGATCGCCTTGGCCAGCTCACGGTCGACCTCGGCGCACGCCTCCGACGTACCCTTCCGTGGGCGGCTGGAGCGGCACCACTACCGGACCCGCCACCCCGGCCGGGCCGACATGGATGTGCGCCGCAGTCGCCGGCGCAATGTCCTCGACCACGAGGGTGTAGCACAGCTCACCGAGGCCGGGTTGACCGTCACGGTCGCCGTTCCAGAGCCATCGGGGTCACCCGGCCCGGGAACCTCCGGCGGGCGCACAAACCTGTTGCGCGCACGCGCGTTCGACCCGTCTCATGGAGAGGTGGACATCCTCTCGGTCGCGGGGACGGACGTCAGCGAGCAGGCCGCCGCTGACATCGCTGTGCTGAGCAACGCGGCGTCGGCAGTCGACTCGCCGCACCTGGACCCGATCTCGGGAGAGCATGCCCGGCTCAGGCTCCGCTACGGCTGGGACATGATCCCGATGGATCGAGTTCTGCTGGCCTACGAGGACGACCTGCTGGTGGGCATGGCAGAGGTCGAGCTCCCGCGATGGGACAACACACATCTGGGGTGGCTGGACATCCAGACCCACCCCGACCACCGTGGTCAGGGCGTCGGCGATCGCCTGCATGAGACCAGTCTGGAGCTCCTTCGCGTCGGCGACCGCTCGCTGCTCATGACTGGCGCCTGGGCA
Source organism: uncultured Actinomycetota bacterium (assembly GCA_963830495.1). Taxonomy (GTDB): domain Bacteria; phylum Actinomycetota; class Actinomycetes; order Propionibacteriales; family Nocardioidaceae; genus CAWHMS01. The sequence goes on from CAWHMS010000003.1 coordinate 410,101, forward strand.
GACAGCCATCGAGAGAAGTTCTGGCTGAGCCACGGTGTCACCGTCGGGATGCGCGCGGCACAACGCCGCCTCATGGTCGCCGACCTGGACTGGCACCGGCTCGATCGGCGGTTGGCGGAGGCGCGTACGGCGTCAGCGGCCTACGAGGTCGTCGAGGTTCCGCTGCCGACGCCTCCGGAGTTGATCGAGGACATGATGCGGCTGCAGCAGGTCATGAACGACGCGCCGATCGACGACCTCCAGATCGAGGACGAGGTGTGGCCTGAAGAGCGGCTGCGAGGCCTCGAGCGGGCGGCCGAGCTACGCGGCCAACGGTGGCATCGCCTCGTCGCACGCCGACGGTCGGACGGGGAGCTGGCAGGGCACACGGTCGTCGTCGTCGAGGACGAGCGTGCCCATCTCGGCATCCAGGAGGACACCGAAGTGGTGCCGGCGCACCGAGGTCACACACTCGGGCTGCGGCTCAAGATCGAGATGCTGCAGCTGCTGCGCGACAGGGAGTCACAGCTCCGGCAGATCGACACCTGGAACGCCGAGTCCAACCAGCACATGATCGCGGTCAACGAGGCGCTCGGCTGCGTCGTGGTCGGCCGCAGTGTCGAGATGCAGAAGCAGCTCGACTGACTGCCCCGGCTGGCACCATCTGGGGAACTTTGCCGCCCTGTCACCACGAGCGATGTACCCAGAACCGCAGCGACCTCACGCCCGGTCGAACGGGCGCATGAGCGCTGGCACACGGCGGGCGCTCCCGCATGCCTTCGGATCTCCTCGCCAACCTCGGGCCTGAAGCACTCTTGCCTCGAGTGCAGCTGCTTGACACGCCTCCTCGAGGACGTCCACGTAGTCATGCCGCAGCGTAAGACCACCGTCACCGGCCAGAACCACGTCGCGGCGTCTGTCGAGTCGGCGATCTGTCGACCACTCGTGTCCAATCCTGCCGTCCAGCTCGAGTGTGAGTCGATACGGCGGGTATTCCCCGTCTCGCTACACCCGACGCCCCATGGAGAGCCCCGTGTGCTGCCGATGAGGCTTCGGGTGGCCCTGTGCCCGCTCCACGCGCCGCAAGTAGGCGAGCTCGAGCAAGGAGTGGCTCCCCGTGGCATGTTGCGTGGCTTCATGGGGATAGACAGGTTGCGGGCACTTCTCTGGGGAAACCTGCGCCGCCTTGTTCATGGGTGGGTTACCCCAGAGGCTGAAGGAACGGAAGTTGAAAGGCGTGGTCAGGCCCAGAGCTGGCCCTCGAGTCGGGCCTCCGCCTCGTCGATCGTGCCCTCGTAGGCTCCGGTGGACAGGTACTTCCAACCACCGTCACACACGACGAAGGCGATGTCCGCCACCGTGCCGGACCTGACCGCCTTCGCCGCCTGGCCCAGCGCCGCATGCAGGATCGCCCCGGTCGAGATGCCCGCGAAGATCCCCTCCTCCTCGAGCAGCTCGCGGGTACGACGTACGGCGTCTCGCGGACCGACCGAGAAGCGTGCGTCGATGAGCGTCTCGTCGTACAGCTCGGGCACGAACCCCTCGTCGAGGTTGCGCAGTCCGTAGACGAGCTCGCCGTAGCGCGGCTCGGCCGCGACGATGCGCACCTCCGGCTTGTGCTCGCGGAAGAAGCGGCCCGCACCCATCAGCGTCCCTGTCGTGCCGAGTCCGGCCACGAAGTGTGTGATCGTCGGCAGGTCGGCCAGGATCTCCGGAGCAGTGCCGTCGTAGTGTGCCTGGGCGTTGGCGGGGTTGCCGTACTGGTAGAGCATCACCCAGTCGGGGTGCTCGTCCGCCAGCAGCTTCGCGACCCGCACCGCCTCGTTCGAGCCGCCCTCCGCGGACGAGGTCACGATCTCCGCGCCCCACATCTGCAAGAGGCTGACGCCGCTCGATCGAGGTGTTCTCCGGCATGACGCACACCAACCGGTAGCCGCGCAGCTTGGCCGCCATCGCCAGCGAGATCCCGGTGTTGCCCGAGGTCGGCTCGAGGATCGTGGCGTGCGGCCGGAGCCGCCCGTTCTTCTCGGCCGCCATCAGCATTCCGAGAGCGGCTCTGTCCTTGATCGACCCGGTGGGGTTCTGGTCCTCCAGCTTCGCCCAGAGGCGTACGTCGGCCGACGGCGACAACTGGGGCAGACCCACCAGTGGGGTATGCCCGACCGAGTCCAGCATGGAGTCGTGCCTCATGACTGCCTCGCCACCAGGAAGGACGCCTCGGCGGTCGCCTCACTGCTCGCGGGCGAAAACCGGAAGCACCACCACGAGGTACGCCGCCGCACTAGCCGCCGGCGACGGCCGGGAGCACCACCACGACGTCGCCTTCCCCCACCTCGGTGGTCAGCCCGCCGAGGAAGCGAACGTCCTCGTCGTTGAGATAGACGTTGACGAACCTCCGGAGGTCGCCCGCGTCGACCAGTCTCTCCTTGATCCCGGGGTGCTCCGTGTCGACGCTGTCGATCACCTCGCCGAGGGTGTTGCCCTTCCCCTCCACGGCCTTGGCACCGCCCGTGTAGGTCCGCAGGATGGTGGGGATCCGGACTTCAACTGCCATGAGAGATGACCTCGACTTCTTCTTCGCTGACCTCACCGTCAACAATCCGGAACGAGCGGAATTCCGCCGAACCGTCGGCGTGAGCACCGTCACGTGTCGACACCACCACGTAGTGGGCGGTCGGCTCCTGCGCCAACGCGATGTCGGTGCGGGAGGGGTAGGCCTCGGTCGCGGTGTGGGAGTGGTAGATGACCACCGGCTCCTCGTCCCGCTCGTCCAGAGCCTTGTAGAGCTCCAGCAGGTCCATCGAGTCGAACTCGTAGAAGGTCGGCGAGCGGGCGGCGTTCAGCATCGGCACGAAGCGAGTGGGGGCATCGGAGCCGGCCGCACCCGCCACCACCCCGCAGGCCTCGTCAGGATGGTCACGACGAGCGTGCGCGACGATCTCGTCGACGACCTCCTGGGCGATCCTGAGCATGCATCCACCCTAGGGTTGCCCGCCAGCAGGCCCCGACACGCCGATCCGCGCGTCCGGATGGTGAGATCAGCTCCCACCCGAGCGGCGCCTCCCGTCACCTGGCCGCGGCGTCGATCAGGGTCTCCAGCAGGTAGCCCAGCCACTGGTAGATGTCGTGCACCGCCACCCGTGGATCGTCGTCGGCCATCGACTCCCAGCGCTCGTCGTCCTCCGCCTCCACCCCCAGTCGCTCCGCCAGAGTCAGGCGCATGTCGGTGAGGCAGCGCATCCAGGCCCGGGCCTGGTCCGGGCCGAGCTCGAGCTCGATGTCAGCAGCCTCGCCCTCGACCTCGCCCGAGAAGTCCGGATCCGTGGCGCGGACACCCGCGAGCACCACCATCGCGTCGGCGATCTTCGATCGGCGCAGACTTCGCTCGGTGAAGCGCCTGAACTCTGCGGCCGCCTCCTCGTCGTCGCGTACGCCGTCGGGCAGCAACCGGCGCAGCGCCGGGTCGTCCGGCACCTCGCGGGGTCCGTCCATTCCGACGATCTCCTCCAGCGGATCGGCGGCCTTCCCGGCCGGCTCGCCGTCGCTGAGCAACTCGACCAGCTGTGCTGCCAGGCTGGCGAGCAGACCGGCGGCGTACGGCGGCAGCTCGACGAGCACGGTGTCGCGCCCGCGGCGGCGAAAGGCGCTCATGCATCGGCCTTCTGCATCGTGGCCCACAGGCCGTAACCATGCATCGCCTGCACGTCGCGCTCCATCTCCTCGCGGGTGCCGGAGGACACCACTGCTCGGCCCTCTGTGTGCACCTGCATCATGAGCCGTTTGGCCTTCGACCGCGGATACTTGAAGTAATCGGTGAAGACGAATGTCACGTAGTTCATCAGGTTCACCGGGTCGTCCCACACGAGAGTCACCCACGGCACGTCGACCATGAGCTCGTCGTCGACCTCGGGCCGCTCCAGCGTCTGGGAGTCCGGTACTGCAGTCACCGGGACATTCTCGCGCATCAGGTCCAGCCCCTAGGGTGTGGTCGTGCAGTCGACGGGCATGCTGACCGACCACTACGAGCTCACGATGGTGCAGGCAGCGTTGCGCTCGGGCACTGCACAGCGTCGGAGCGTCTTCGAGCTCTTCGCCCGACGGCTGCCGGCTGGGCGTCGGTACGGCGTCGTCGCCGGCACCGGCCGGGCCCTCGACGCGATCGCGTCCTTCCACTTCGATCCGCAGGAGCTCGACCATCTCCGCGAGCACCAAGTGGTCGACGACGAGACCCTGTCCTGGTTGGCGGGCTACCGCTTCACGGGCGACGTCTGGGGCTATGGCGAGGGGGAGGTCTACTTCCCTGGCAGCCCGCTCCTCGTGGTCCAGTCGACGTTTGCCGAAGCGGTCGTGCTCGAGACCGTGTTGCTCTCGATCTACAACCACGACTCGGCGATCGCCTCGGCCGCCTCGCGGATGTTGGCAGCAGCCGAGGGCCGGCCGTGCATCGAGATGGGCTCACGACGTACGCATGAGTCGGCAGCGGTCGCAGCCGCTCGCGCGGCGTACGTCGCCGGCTTCTCTGCGACCTCGAACCTGCAAGCCGGGATGGAGTACGGAGTTCCGACCACGGGCACGGCCGCACACTCGTTCACCCTGGTCCACGACACCGAGCGGGACGCCTTCACAGCCCAGATCGGCGCGCTCGGGACTGGCACGACCCTGCTGGTGGACACCTTCGACATCGAGCACGCTGTCCAGACCGGAGTCGAGCTCGCCGGGCCGGCCCTCGGTGCGGTGCGGCTGGACTCCGGCGACTTGGCCCTGCTCGCCCACCAGGTGCGGGCACAGCTCAACGGGTTGGGAGCGGCCGACACCCGCATCATCGTGACCAGCGATCTCGACGAGTTCTCAATCGCGGGGCTCGCCGCGGCGCCGGTCGACGGGTACGGCGTCGGCACGTCTCTCGTCACCGGCTCGGGACAACCCACGTGCGGCTTCGTCTACAAGCTGGTCGCCCGAGCCGGGGCGATCGACCCGGAAGCACCGCTCGTGGCCGTGGCCAAGAAGAGCAGCGACAAGCTGTCGATCGGCGGCCGCAAGTATGCGACGCGCCGGCGCTCCCCGTCGGGCGTGGCCGAGGTCGAGCTGATCGGCATCGGCAGTCCACCCCAGGACGACGGCGACGACCGAGACCTGTTGCTGCCACTCGTGCAGTCCGGTCGGGTCGTCGGCCGCGAACCGCTCGAGGTGGCCCGGCAGCGGCACCGGGCCGCACTGGCCGAGCTACCGCTCGAGGCGCGCAAGCTCTCACGCGGCGAGCCGGCGATCCCGACCGACTACCTCGGCGACGACAAGCCGGCCAGCCTAAGCCCCTTCGCCACCTGACGGCGCCGCGGGCGTCACCCGTCGAGATGGCCGCCGAGGAAGGCGAAGGCGTCCAGCGTCTGGTCGTTCCAATAGACGCGGGTATGGCGACCATCGCCGTACGTCGCAGACTCAGGCGGCGTGGGCAGCGCCTCGACGAGCGCGCGCACATCGTCGTACAACTGGTCCTGCTCTCCGCACCACACGGCCAGCGGGAGGCCCGCCAGCGCCGAGACGCCGGCAAAGACGGCGTCTCCGGCGATGACGGCGGGGCTGAACGCAGCCAGGGCGAGCGCCCAGCCCGGGTGCTCCTCCGCAAGGCGAAGTGCACCGTAGCCGCCGCTCGACCAACCCCACAGTGCCCGTCGCTGCGCATCGAAGCCGCGCTGCGCCAGCCACCGGGGCATCTCCTCGACCACCATCGACCGCGGGTCGTCGCCGCCCGAGGGCTCCCACCTGGTCCCTCCCCCGTCGGCGCCGGCCAGCGCGAACGGTGGGACGCCCGCGCGCACCGCCGCAGACAGGAAGCGGCCGAACCCGAAGCCCTGATAGTCCGCCGCGGTCGCGCTCGACCCGTGCAGCACGACCACTACAGGCAGACCGGCGCCGTCAGCGAAGCCGGCCGGGACTGCGGTGAAGAGCTGCACGTCCACCCCTCGGGCCTCGGACCGCAGAGTCTCCAGGGTGACCCGGCCTTCGGGGGCGTCGGGCACGTAAGGGTCCGGCGTCGATCCCAACCCGAGCTGGTTGGTCACCCGGTCCGGGAGCAGCGTCACGCCGACGGCTCCGGCAGCCACGACGCCGGTCACACCTGCGGCGCCGAGGAGGACCTGTCGGCGGGTGAGCCCGATGTCGGGTCCGCCGCTCGTGCTGGGCATGGCCCATGGTGACAGTCGGGATGGCGAAGCGTCCCCGGATTCGGGCGGGTGGCGCGGGCTGCTGCCCCGCCAACCGAGCGCTACGGTGTGACGGCGCGGAGAGGAGCAGGTGGATGACGAAGGCACTGATCGTCTGCGACGTGCAGAACGACTTCTGCGAAGGCGGCAGCCTCGCGGTGACGGGTGGCGCCGACGTGGCATTCCGGATCGGCGAACTGCTGCACCGATGGCAGGAGTCCGACCCGAGGCATCGTGAGTACGGCGTCGTGGTCGCCACCCGAGACCACCACATCGACCCTGGCTCGCACTTCTCCGACGATCCCGACTACGTCGACTCGTGGCCGGTGCACTGCGTGGCAGGCACCGACGGCGCCGCCTTCCATCCCAACCTCGACCCGCAGCCGTTCGACGCGATTTTCCACAAGGGCGAGCATGCGGCGGCTTACTCCGGCTTCGAGGGGAAGTCTGCGGACGGCCTCCTGCTCGCCGACTGGCTGCGTGCACACGACGTGTCGACCGTCGACATCTGCGGGATCGCGACCGACTACTGCGTGCGCACGACCGCTCTCGACGCGCTCCGGGAGGGGTTCGGCACGACCGTGCTGGCGGCGCTGTCCGCCGGCATCTCGCCGGAGCGCTCCGAGGCGGCCCTGGCCGAGCTCCGGACGGCCGGCGCCGCGATCGACTGAGAAGACCAGACCGCGGGCGCCGGGATGACCGCGGGTCTCACGGCCCCGAAATCTTCAGTCGAGCGTGAAGATCTTGCCCGGGTTGAGGATGCCCTGCGGGTCGAACGATGCCTTGATCCTTCGATGGATGTCGAGGGACAGCGCGCCGATCTCCCTCTCCAGCAAGGCCATCTTGAGGGTGCCGACGCCGTGCTCACCGGTGATCGTGCCACCAAGCTCGAGGCTGATCTCCATGATCCGGTCGAACGCCGACTTCGCCCGCTCGACCTGCTCCGGGTCGTCACGGTCGAAGACGACGGTGGGGTGGAAGTTGCCGTCGCCCGCGTGTCCGACCACACCGATCGTCAATCCTGCCTCGTCGGCCACCTGCTCGATCCGCTCGACCAGCTCGGCGAGCCGGGACCGCGGCACGCACACGTCGTCGATCATCGTGGTGCCGAGGCGCTCCATCGCAGTGAGCACCTGCCGCCTGGCGCCGAGGAGCAGCTCGCCCTCCTCCGGAGTGTCGGCGACCGCGACCTCCATGGCGCCGGCCTTCTCGAGGATCTCGGCGAGGACGCCCACCTCCTCGGCCGACCGGTCGCCGCCGGCGTCGGACTGGGCCAGCACGAGCGCTCCGGCCTCCGGCGCGATCCCCATCGAGAAGGCCTCGTTGACCGCCTGCACGGTCACTCTGTCCATGAACTCCAACAGCGAGGGCACCACCCCGCACGCCACCACATCGCTCACCGCCCCGGCGGCGGCGGCCGCGGAGTCGAAGACGGCAGCCACCGTCAGCGGCAGCTCGGTCTTCGGTCGAAGCAGCAGCGTGATCTCGGTGACGACCCCGAGAGTGCCCTCGCTCCCGACGAAGAGCCGGGTCAGGTCGTAACCGGCGACACCCTTGACCGTCCGGCGCCCGGTCCTGAGCACCCGGCCGTCGGCCAGCACCACCTCCAGGCCCAGCACGTAGTCGGTCGTCACGCCGTACTTGACGCAGCACAGCCCACCGGAGTTGGTGGAGATGTTGCCGCCGATCGAGCAGAACTCCCAGCTCGACGGATCAGGTGGGTAGAACAGCCCTTGGTCGGCCACGATGCGCGACAGGTCGGCGTTGTAGATGCCCGGCTGGGTGACGACGATGCGGTTGGGTACGTCGACCTCGAGCACACAGTTCATCTTTTCCAGGTTGAGCAGGATGCAGCCGTCGATGGCGTTGGCTGCGCCCGACAGTCCGCTGCGGGCGCCCTGCGGCACGACGGGTACACCGAACCGGCTCGCCACGGCCATGACCTGCTGAACATGAGCCGTCTCACGGGCGTGCACGAGCACGGCCGCCTTGCCGGCATCGGCGTACATCGCCCGGTCGTGGCCATACGCTTCGAGGATGTCGACGTCTTCGACCACCGCACCAGCAGGCAGCCCGGCACGCAGTGCCTCGACGACGTCTGCGCTGTCAGCCATGACTCCACAGTAGGCGTCTCCGGTCATCGAGTCGCGTCGGCAGGGACCCGATCCCGGAGTCTCAGCAGTGATCTCGCGTCACCGGTTGCCGGTGGGCGGAACCAGGCGGACAGGGGGTGGGCGGCCGTTTGGGTGGGCCGCCGGAGTCAGAGGCCGTTCGCCTCGGTGCGGGCGGGCTTCTTGCCGGAGAACAGCCACGCCCGGAAGAAGCCGTCGAGCTTCTCGCCACTCCTGCGCTCCGCGAGGCGCTTGAACTCCGCTGTCGAGCCGAGACCGTCGCGGTTGTCGTGAACCCAGGTGCGCAGGATCCGGAAGAACACCCGCGTACCCACCCGGTTGCGCAGCGCCTGGGTGGTCATCGCGCCGCGCTCATAGACCGCATAGTCGAAGATCCGGTCGCGTCCGGGATCGCCGATCGGCAACCGCCAGTAGCCGCTCCCGGGCCCGAAGACGTTGTAGATGCGCATGAGCCTGCGCTGCGGGCTCGGTCCACCCCGGTGGTCGTGCCACAGCCACTCGGCGTACGTCGCGAGCCCCTCATTGAGCCAGATGTGCCGCCACCGCTGGACGGCGACCTTGTCGCCGAACCACTGGTGCGCCATCTCGTGCACGATCAGGCTCGATGTGGCGCCATAGGCGAACATGTCGCGGCCGTAGACCGGCCGGGTCTGGTTCTCCAGGGCATAACCGAGCCTGGCTGCGGTCACGACCCCGCCGATGTCGGCGTACGGGTAGGAGCCGAACCGCCGCTCCAACCACCGAGTCACCTCGGCGGTCCTGCGCACCGAGCGCTTGGCCGCGGTGGCCTGCCTGCCCAGTCGGTTCTCGAATGCGTAGAGATAAGGCCCCACGGCAGTGTGACCACGCTCGAGGCGGTACTGCCCGAAGGCCGCGAAGGCCAGGTACGTCGTCATCGGCTTGTCCGGAGCCCACCGCCACGCACGGGTGTCGCCGACCACGCGACGGCTGAGGAGCCGGCCGTTGCTGATCGCTTCCATCCGCGGCGGCACCCGGAGCCGGATGCTGAAGCGAGCCTTGTCACTCGGGTGGTCGTTGCTCGGGAACCACCAGGCGGCGATGTGCGGTTCGCCGACGGCGATGCCGCCGGTGGGGGTCCGCTCGAACGGACTCTCACCGTTGAAGCTCAGACCTGCCGGTCGGCCACCGTAGGCGACCGTCACGTTGACGGTGCGGCCCTTGCGGATCGCCGGCCGAGGCCTGACCGTCAGCTCGTGCGTGCCCTGCGAGAACCTGGTGCGGTCGCCGCGGACCCACACCCTGGAGGCGCGCAGCAGCAAGTCCAGGTTGAGCCGCTCCAGCCGTCGCTTCGCCGTGAGGCGCACCCGCGTCGTACCGATCAGCGCGCCCGTCGCGGGCCGGTAGCGGACGTCGATGGAGTAGGACCGTACGTCGTACCCGCCGTTGCCGTCCTTGGGGAAGTACGGATCGCCGATGCCCGTCGTCGAGGGTGCCGAGATCGTCTGGGTCAGTGCACCACCGGCCGTCCGCGTGCCGTCGCCGAGGCCGATCGCGGGCTCGACGGCGCCCGCCACGATGAGTCCGCTGAGCACGAGAGCGGGCACGCGGACACGCGGCGAGAGATGCATGGATGGCTCCGGCTGATCGGCGAGATGGGAGCGACCGGCTCATTGTCCACGAAAGCCCCGTGGAGACCAAACGGCGAGGGTGGACCTCCCCGCCCATGCGGAAGCAGCGGCCGGTCGGTCGATCGGAGTTCTCGGGCCACCAGGCGGGATCCGGCTAGAGTGACGTGAGCCAGGGCAAGGAGTCTTACGCAGAGGACACCCCATGGGCTTCTACGAGGAACGCATCGTCCCGCGAATCGTCAACGTGGCGTGCGGGACGAAGGTGGCGCGAGAGTCCCGCCGCCGGGTGTGCGCTGGCCTCGCAGGCGACGTCGTCGAGATCGGGTTCGGCAGCGGACTCAACCTCCCCTACTATCCCCCGGCCGTGACCCGTGTGTCCGCGGTCGAGCCCGCCGACCTGGGCTGGAAGCTGGCCGCGAAGCGCCTCGCAGCGTCGACCGTCCCGGTGGAGCGAGCCGGGCTGGATGGTCAGTCGTTGCCGTTTCCGGACCACAGGTACGACGCAGCGCTGTCGACCTGGACCATGTGCACGATCCCCGACCTCGGGGCGGCGCTGTCGGAGCTCCGACGCGTGCTCAAGCCTGGCGGCACCCTGCACTTCGTCGAGCACGGCCTCGCACCGGACGAGAAGGTGCAGCGCTGGCAGCGGCGCCTCGATCCGCTCGAGCAAGCGCTCTTCGCCGGCTGCCACCTGACCAGACCGATCCCCGACATGATCACCGCCGCGGGATTCACGGTCACCGCGCTGGACGTGTTCTACGAGAAGGGGGCGCCGAAGTTCATCGCCGCGGAGTCGCTCGGAGTCGCGGTGTCGCCGGAGCCCGTCAACTGACCACCCGCGCCTGGCACAGCCGGGTCATAGGTTGCCGCGGATCTCCTGCTCGCGCTCGATCGCCTGGAACAGGGCCTTGAAGTTGCCCTTGCCGAAGCCGAGCGAACCGTGCCGCTCGATGATCTCGAAGAACACGGTGGGGCGGTCGCCGAGCGGTTTGGTGAAGATCTGCAGCAGGTAGCCGTCCTCGTCGCGGTCGACCAGGATGCCGCGCTTCTGCAGCTCCTCGATCGGTACGCGCACCTCACCGATCCGCTCTCGCAGCCCGGCGTCGTCGTAGTAGGAGTCGGGGGTGTCGAGGAACTCCACCCCCTCGGCACGGAGGCAGTCGACGGTCCGCAGGATGTCGTTGGTGGCGAGGGCAAGGTGCTGGGCGCCGGGGCCTTGGTAGAACTCGAGGTACTCGTCGATCTGGGACTTCTTCTTGGCGACGGCCGGCTCGTTGAGGGGGAACTTCACTCGGTGGTTGCCGTTGGCGACGACCTTCGACATCAGCGCCGAGTAGTCGGTGGCGATGTCGTCGCCGATGAACTCGGCCATGTTCACGAAGCCCATGACCCGGTTGTAGAAGGTTGACCCACTCGTCCATCTTGCCCAGCTCGACGTTTCCGACGATGTGGTCAAGGGCCTGGAAGAGCCGCTTCGGCGCGCCGTCGCGCTTGGTGTACGTCGACTGCTTGGCGACGTATCCGGGCAGGTACGGGCCGTCGTACTTGCTGCGGTCGACGAGGGTGTGACGCGTCTCGCCGTACGTCGCGATGGCCGCGATGCGCACCGTGCCGTGCTCGTCGCTGAGGTCCTCGGGCTCGCGGATGACCGTGGCACCGGCCGCTACCGCCTGGCCGATGCACCGGTCTACGTCGGGGACCTCGAGCGCGATGTCGACGACGCCGTCGCCGTGCTGGGTGTGATGCGCCACGAGCGGGCTGGTGGGGCTGACTGCGCCGTTGACCACGAAGCGGATGGCACCGGACTTGAGCACGTAGCTGTTGTGCTCACGCTGACCGGTCTCCGGACCGGCATAGGCGATGAGCTCCATGCCCCACGCCGACTGGTAGTAATGCGCGGTCTGGGTGGCGTTGCCGACGACGAAGACGATGGCGTCCCAGCCCGTGACAGGGAAGGGGTCCTTGCTCTCGTCGTACTCCACCAGTCCGACGAGCTGCTTGAGCTGCTCGAGCGTGAGGTCGGCCTGTCGTTCTTCGGGCGTCAGCGTCTGGCTCATGCCCGCATCTTGTCGACGGTCGACAGAATGAGCAAGACTTCCTCGATCTGCCGATCAACTTGACTAGTATGACGTCGAGGTCTGCTGCAGAAGTGCGCAAGCTGACCACGATCAGGGGACGAGCCGACCGGAGGCCGAGGATGCCGATCGACCGACTCGACGCGCAGATCGTCGAACTCTTCGCCCAGGAGCCACGCGTCGGCGTGCTGGAGGCCTCGCGGCGGCTCGGTGTCGCCCGCGGCACCGTGCAGGCCCGCCTCGACCGGCTCGAGCGCTCCGGTGTCGTGCGGGGCTGGGGGCCGGACGTCGACACCGAGGCGCTGGGCTATCCCGTGACGGCGTTCATCACGCTCGAGATCCGGCAGGGCCGCGGCCACGACCCCGTCGGGGCACATCTGGAGTCGATTCCGGAGGTGATCGAGGCCCACACCGTGACGGGGCCGGCCGACCTCTGGTGCCGGGTGGTGGCCAGGTCGAACGCCGACCTTCAGCTCGTGCTGGATCAGGTGCTGGCGCATCCGGGTATCGAGCGCTCGGCCACCATGATCACGCTGGCGACCCAGATCTCCCGCCGGCTGCTGCCACTGGTGGCAGCGACCGCGCGGGACGACTCGCGGGACGCCTCAGACTCGTACGACTCAACGTAGATGCAGTCACATCCGCCAATGCCGGACGGATCCCTACCGCCACCCTAGAGTGCCGACTATGGCGTCGCCGCAACCCCAGCAGCCCGAGCCCTCCGAGCCGTCCGAGCCGTCGCCGGGGTCCTCCGCGGAGAGCGCCCCGACCGATCCTCGGGTGCTGCTCGCCAACGAGCGCACCTTCCTGGCCTGGATGCGTACCTCGCTCGCACTGCTGGCTGCTGCCGCGGCAGTGACGGCCGTGGACCTCCCGATGTCGCTGATCGTCCAGCGAACTCTGTCGGTGGCGCTGGCGGTCATCGCCCTGGTCACGATGGCGGCGGGGTGGCATTCCTGGCGCCGCCGTGAGGAGGCCCTGCACCGACGTCAGGAGCTGCCCCCGTCGATCGCCGCCACCCTGCTTGTCACCGGGATGTTCCTGGTCAGTCTGGTGCTGATCGTCGCCGTCCTGACCTGACCCAGCTGTGCGAGTGAGCGTCCCTCCGTCGGCGCAAGGATCCGACGATCCTGGGGTGGCTTGCCCCGAGATCGTCGAATCCTTGCCGCGGTCGGGGTTCCACGCGACGTTGCCGGGTACTGTGACGGCCGACACGTTTCACCCCTGACAACGGATCGTCCGGCACGTTCCTGCCGGTGAAGGGAGTGCCAGCAATGGCCACCGTCTCGTACCGCGGCGCCACCCGTGTCTTCCCCGGCACGACGACTCCCGCCGTCGATCACCTCGACCTCGAGATCGGGGACGGCGAGTTCGTGGTGCTCGTCGGACCCTCGGGGTGCGGCAAGTCCACGTCGCTTCGGATGCTGGCAGGTCTGGAGGAGGTGACCGAGGGGTCGATCCAGATCGGCGACCGCGATGTCACGCGACTGGCCCCCAAGGACCGCGACATCGCCATGGTCTTCCAGAACTACGCCCTGTACCCGCACATGAGCGTCGCCGACAACATGGGCTTTGCCCTGAAGATGGCCGGCGTCAGCAAGTCCGACCGCGAGGAGCGGGTGCGCGATGCCGCAGAGCTGCTCGGGCTGACCGAGTTCCTGGACCGCAAGCCCAAGGCGATGTCTGGTGGGCAGCGGCAGCGTGTGGCCATGGGGCGCGCGATCGTCCGCAACCCGCAGGTCTTCTGCATGGACGAGCCGCTGTCCAACCTCGACGCCAAGCTGCGCGTGTCGACCCGCACGCAGATCGCCCAGCTGCAACAGCGGCTCGGCGTCACGACGGTCTACGTCACCCATGACCAGGTCGAGGCGATGACCATGGGCGACCGGGTGGCAGTGCTCAAGGACGGTGTGCTGCAGCAGGTCGACACGCCCCTCAAGTTGTACGACGACCCGGCCAACCTCTTCGTTGCGGGCTTCATCGGCTCCCCGGCGATGAACCTGCTGCACGCCCAGTTGACCGAGCGGGGCGCCACGATCGCCGGCCACGCGGTCGACGTACCGGTCACCCCCGGCGAGCGGAGCGCCGCTGGCGGCGACGTCACCATCGGGATCCGGCCGGAGAGCTTCCGCATCGCCGACAACGGCGAAGGCATCCCGGTCACGGTGTCCGTGGTCGAGGAGCTCGGAGCCGACGCCTACGTGTACGGCGTTGCCGAGGACGACGACACGGTCGGCCAGGACATCACGACAGGTAAGGACGTCGTCGTTCGAGTCGAGGCGCGCCGCAGCTTCGCGAAGGGGTCGGTCGTGCGAGTGATTGCCGATCCGGGTGACATCCACGTCTTCGCGACGGCCACTGGCGAGCGACTCAGCTCCCGCGCCTGACTTCGCCCTGAATTGCGGGAAGCTGGTACGCACCGGGGCCTCGGCGCGTGCCAGCTTCCCGCAATTCGCGGCGAAGGAAGGGAAGGTTGGGCCGGCGCCGCCACAGCGGCCGGGATTCAGGAGGTACGACGGCGCGCCGCCCAGGCCCGGATCGTGTCGATCCGCTCGATCAGCTCCGTGGCGCTCGCAACCGCCGAGGGCGGACCGCCACATGCACGCTGCAGCTCCGCGTGGATCACCCCGTGCGGCGACCCGGAGCGGTGGTGCCAGGCCGCGACCAGACCGTTGAGCTCCTTGCGCAGCCCGGCCAGCCGCTCGTGGGCGGCCGGCTCGCCCCGTGCCGAATGCCCGCTCCGACGTCGTTCACGGAGCCGGTCCACCTGTCGGTGGCTGAGCAGCGCCCGCATCTGGTCGGGCTCCAGCAGCCCCGGGATGCCGAGGAAGTCCATCTCCTCGTCGCTGCCCACAGCGACATCACCCTCGTGCCCGAACTCGCCGCCGTCGTACAGCACTCGGTCAAAGGACGCCTGGCTCGACAACGCGGCAAACCCACCAGGCTCATCGTCGAGCGTGGGCGCCTCGGCGTTGGCGCGGGCCGTCAGCGCATCCTCCGCTGCGAAGATGTCATCCTCGTCACGCACGAACCTGCGCAGCACGTGGTCGCGCTCGAGCTCCATGGCTGCTGCGTGGCGCAACAGCGGCGTGACCGACGGCACGAAGACGGTCGCGGTCTCGCCACGACGACGCGCCCGGACGAAGCGGCCCACCGCCTGGGCGAAGAACAACGGTGTCGAGGTCGTCGTGGCGTAAACGCCGACAGCCAGTCGCGGTACGTCGACCCCCTCACTGACCATGCGCACCGCCACCATCCAGCGCGACTGGCCAGCACTGAAGGACGCGATCTTGCGGCTGGACGACTTCTCGTCCGACACCACCAACGTCGGGCGCTCCCCGGAGATCGTTCGCAGCAGCTCCGCGTACGCCCGGGCGGACCCCTGGTCGGAGGCAATGACCAGGCCGCCGGCGTCGGAGACGTGCCGACGCACCTCGGTGAGCCGGCGGTCCGCGGCCTGCAGCACCGCCGGCACCCATGCCCCGCGGGCGTCCAGCGCGGTGCGGAGGGCCTGCGCCGTCTGATCCTTCGTGAGCGGCTCGCCCAGCCGGGCGAACATCTCGTCACCGACTCTGGTCCGCCAGGCGACCTGACCCGAGTACGCCATGAACAGCACCGGGCGCACGACATGGTCGGCCAGTGCATCGGCATAGCCGTAGCTGAAGTCGGCCACGCTGCGCGGTGCGCCGTCGTCGTCCGGCGCGTAGGTCACGAAGGGGATCGGATTGACGTCGGAGCGGAACGGCGTACCGGTGAGTGCCAATCGCCTGGTCGCGGGCTCGAATGCCTCCTGCACCGCCTCGCCCCAGCTCAGCGCGTCGCCCGCGTGATGGATCTCGTCAAGGATCACGAGAGTTCGGAATCGCTCGGTGCGGACCCGAAACGCCAGCGGGTTGCTCGCGACTGCGGCATACGTGAGGGCGACGCCGACAAAATCCTTGCCTGCCTTGCCCTTTGCCGGCGTGTACGCCGGGTCGATCGCCAGCCCCGCCTTGGCCGCCGCCTCGGCCCACTGCACCTTCAGGTGCTCCGTCGGAGTGACCACCGTGAGGCGGTCGATGACGCGCTGCCGGATCAGCTCAACCGCCACCGTCAGGGCGAACGTCGTCTTGCCGGCGCCGGGGGTCGCGACGGCGAGGTAGTCGCGCGGTGCCGTCGCGAAGTAGGCATCGAGCGCGGCTTGCTGCCAGGCCCGCAAGCTGGTGGCGGTCCCCCAGGCGGCACGCGCAGGGTAGGCGGGGCTGAGCGGCAGCGCATCGGCCGTCGGACGGTTCACTGATCCCCTTCGTCGGGTGCTTCGGGCACGGGCGCCCACCCTAATGTCCGTGGGAGCGGTTGCCGCTGACCGCCTCGGCCAGCATGATGAGCACCGATCCCGTCGAGAGGAGACACGTGTCGGCGCCGCACCGCTCGGCGATGTCCCGCTGGGCCGTCGCAGCCATCGTCGTGGGTACGGCGCTCGTCCCCGCGGTCGCCGCCGCCTGCGAGTCATCCGACGACGCCACCCGGGGCGGCGGGCAGAACGGGAACGGACAGCCCGTGACCGTGATGACGCGCAACGTCTACCTCGGAGCCGACATCAACCGGCCCATCACCGCGGCCCGTGACGCCGCGGGGCAGGGTCAGCTGGCCGTGCTGCTGGCACTCGGGCACGCCACACACGAGAGTCGGGCGATCGTCGAGCAGACCGACTTCGGCGTCAGGAGCCGGCTCCTCGCTCGCGAGATCGCGTCTGAGCGGCCGGACCTGGTCGGCCTCCAAGAGGTCGCGTGGTGGCGACGTGGTCCGCTCGAGCTGGGTGCCGTGGGCGTGCCGAACGCGACCGAGACCGACTACGACTTCCTGCAGATGCTCCTCGACGAGCTCAGTGCAGCCGGGGTGGAGTACACGGCCGTCCACGTGCAGACCGAGTCAGACGTGGAGTCGCCCTCCTTCTTGGACAACCCGCTGGCCGGCACCGGCAGCGACATGTCCGACGTGAGGCTGACGATGCGCGATGTCATCCTGATGCGGGTCAACGACGAGATCGACCTTCTGGACGCGGGCGGCGACAACTACCAGGCACAGCTCGACGTCTCGATCGGCGACCTGACCTACTCCTTCATCCGCGGCTACAACTGGGCCGACGTCCAGGTCGGCTCGAGGCAGGTCCGCTTCGTCAACACCCACCTCGAGTCCGCCAGTTCCGACCTCGCCTACGCGCAGGCACAGGAGCTGCTCGCCGTACCTGCCAACCAGGACGGCACCACGATCATCGCCTGCGACTGCAACTCCGACCCCCTCGACGACAGCGTCAAGCCCCAGGACACGCTGCCGCACAAGGCGGCGTACGAGCTGATCACGGGGTCCGGCGGCTTCGCCGATCAGTGGCTGCGCGCCCGACCGGACTTCCGGGGCTGGACGTCCGGCCTCAGCGAGACCGTCGACGATCCGACGACCGACGGGTTCGACCATCGGATCGACATGATCTTCGCGCGGGAGTCCGAAGGCACCGCCATGGTGACCGACCGGGGCCGCGTCACTGGGGCAGAGCTGCGCGACCGGGATCCGGCGACCGGGCTGTGGCCGTCCGACCATGCCGGCGTCGTGCTCCGGCTGCGCTGACCCCCGCGGCGGCGTCTGCGCTGCGCTTGGTCGCCATGCCGGCCTGGCCCCAGACGTCAACCTTTGACCAGCCGCTGGACCATCGTTGACGTCGCAGCGCGGTCGGTGGCCGAGGTGAGGTCATCCCTCCCCGGCGCCTGACGGCTTTTCGGGCCTCAGTATGTCGTCGAGCCCGCGGGACGAACGCGGAACGCGACGTACACCGCGAGCAGGGTCACCGCAAGGGCGATGGCGAACAAGGTCACGAACAACCGGGTGCCCGGCACGGTGGTGTGCCACATCGCGTAGACCATACCGGCGGCGCCGATGGTCAGGAGTCCACCGAGCGAGTCGCTCATCTGGATCGCCGCGGAGTTGGCGCCGCGGTCGTCGACGGGCGACAGGTCGAAGAGGAGTACGGCGTTGCTGGCCATCGAGAGGCCCATCCCGACACCACCGATCACCAGACCTACGCCGGCCACCCAGGCCGGCACCGTCAGCGCGTTGGTCACGATGGCGGCCGTCGACGTCACGAACACGCCGAACGCCGCGACGGTGGCACCGATGCGCACCAGGCTGCTGCGGCGGCGGCCTTGGACCGGGCGACCCTGCCACCACGATCCGCTCGACCAGCCCAGCGCCGTACCCGCCACGGCGAGTCCGGCCAATGTCGGCGTCGCGCCGCGATGCTCGACCAGCATCAACGGCACGTAAGCCTGACAGCCGAAGAAGCCGCCGGCCATGACCCCGCGGAAGGCGATCACCGACGGAAGTCCGCGCCGAAGCCGCAGGGTCCCGGGTGGGAAGAGCCGCAGCGCGGCCACGACGACCAGCAGCAGCCCCACCAGGAGCGCCAGTGCAGCGGTGAGCCAGCGGCCGTGTTCAGCCTCCAGGCCCGCCCACTGCAGTCCCACCGCGCCCACCGCCATGGCTGCGGCGTACTGGACCCGGCCCTCTCGTCGTACGTCGGTGCGGCGGCTCCGCACCCGCGGCAGCACCATCAGCAGGGGCAGCGGCACCAGCGGCACCAGGAACAGAAACGCCCACCGCCAGGACACGAACTCGGTCAAGCCGCCGGCGATAAAGGGGCCGATCACCGAGGGGACGACCCAGGCAGTCGCAATGAGAGACATGACCTGCGGTCGCAGGTGGTCGGGGTAGCACTGGGCGATGACGACGTACACGGCGACGATCACGAAGCCTGCGCCGAGTCCTTGGACGACGCGGCCCACGATCAGTACCTCCATCGTGGGCGCCAGACCGGAGACCAGCAGCCCGCAGCCAAACGCGAGGCCGCCACCGGCGAGGGGCAACCGCGGACCTATCCGGTCCGAGATCTCCCCGGCCACCCCGTTGGCGAACATCGCCGCCCCAAGGAAGCCGGTCAGCGCCCACGGGAACAGGCCGAGCCCACCCAGGTCGTCGGCCGCGACCGGTAGCGCCGTTGCCACGGCCATGAACTCGAACGCGATGCCGACGATAAGGGCGAAGATGCCCGCCGAGAGGATGCGATACGCGGGCGCGAAGGGCGTGATCCGTGGTGCTGACTGGGTGGCAGTACTCAATCAGGCACCGGCACCGGCCCGGAAGCGCTGCCAGATGAGCAGCATCCTGTCGGCCTGCCCGCGCGTGAAGTGGTTCATGCACGAGTCGTAGGAGTAGTCCATGAAGTTGCGCACCGGATCCGAGCCGGGCTTCGAGCAGGTGTTGCGCCCGACCGGGCAGGTGTAGCTCGCGCGCGCCTCTGCAGGGGTGTCCTTGACGCGATCGCCGTGTCGTCCGCACCTGCCGGCGAACGTGTGGCGCAGCCCGAGCCAATGCCCGCTCTCGTGCACGGCAACGTCGCCGGCGCTGTAGTGGCCGCCGCGACCGCCAGGCAGGGTCTTGCGTGCGATCACCATTCCGTCGAGCTTGGGCTGGTGCGCCGCGGAGGACGGCTGACTGGCCCAGCCGAGCACGTCGCCAGATCCCTTCACGATGTAGATGTTGAGGTCGCGAGCGTCGCCCCGGTGGAGAGCACGCATCGCGGCCGCCTCGGCCCGCGAGCCACGGGTCATGTGGTTCCACGCCCGGTTGGTCGTTCGGGTGATCCGGGTCAGCTCGAAGCTGAACGGCGCCACCGCTGCCGACCGGCTCTGCCGGCCTGCATAGGCACGGTCGAGCACCGTGACCTGGCGCAGCGCCCGCGCATGGGACACGGTCGGACCACCGGGCGCGGTGATCACGTGCACGTAGACCGACACGTGTCGCGGCCGGCGCCCGGCCGTGGTGGCCGCCGTCGCCATCGCGAGGCGAACGGTCGTGTTGGCTGCTGAGGCCGCCGTCGCCTGGAGCGGCTCGGAGCCAGCGGCTCGACCGGAGGTGACCGGCGTGACGGCCCGGCGTACGTCGTCGACCGGCCGGGACGCGGCCCCGGCCGCACATGCGCCGCGGGCCGCGGCCCTCGGACCGATGGCCGCCTGCGACGGTGTGGACGCCGCCTCCGGACGTGTGGCGGCCGTGGAGGGTGCCGTAGCCGCGACGATCAGCGAGAGGCCGAACGCGGCAACCACCAAGCGGGCGGCGCGGTCACCGGCGGGTGAGGAGCTGCTCACTCGGACTCGTCGTCCCCGCCCTTGAGGGACTCCCAGATGTCCTTGCAGGTGGGGCAGACGGGGTACTTCTGGGGATCACGGCTCGGTACCCAGACCTTGCCGCACAGGGCGACGATCGGAGTGCCCATCACCATCGCGTCGGTGAGCTTGTCCTTGCGCGCGTAGTGGCTGAACCGGTCGTGGTCGCCTTCGTCGAGGGTCTCCTGGGTTCGGCGGTCCTCGACCGTCTCGACACCGGGGCTCAGCTGCGTGCTCACCCGAGCATTCTAAGCCGTTCGTGGCCTGCACTTGTCGGCACGTCGCCACGTGGCCGCGAGCCGACGTTGTCACGCGGGCTGCGGGGCCACGTCAGTTCATGGTCGGGTCATCGGGGAAGTTGGCGACGTACGCGAGCTCGCCGGGCTGGCGGCGCAGGACCGAGCGCCACAGCGACTCGGGATCGGGATCCAGCAGGTCGGCCGTGGCCGCGTTGACGACGTACCACGACCCCTCGGCGATCTCTGCCTCGAGCTGGTCACTCCCCCAGCCGGCGTAACCGGAGAAGACCCGTAGTCCGGACAGCACGGCCGCCATCGGCTCCGGCTCGACGTCGAGATCCACCAGACCGAAGCCCCCGGTGAGTGGCCGGAATCCCGCCACCTCCACGTCCGCCGCGCCGGCATGTACGCCGACCGCCACCGCGGACTCGGGCGACACCGGCCCACCGGAGAACAGCTGGGCGGGCATCGTCACGGCGTCGGACCATTGCGGCAGTACCGCGACCAGCGGCAGCTCGGAGGGTCGGTTGAGCACCACGCCGATGGCACCGTCGTCGTCCTGGTCGAGCAGCAGCACCACGGTCCGCGCGAAGTTCGGGTCGAGCAGAGCGGGAGTCGCCAGGAGCAGCCGGCCGGTGAGTGCGCTCATGGCCGCGAGACCGTCTGTGCCGCCTCCCTCACGGCCGTCGCCACGGCAGTGTGCACGTCTTCGCGGAAGACGCTCGGGATCACGTAGTTGGCATTGAGCTCGTCGTCGGTGACCGACGCCGAGATGGCCTGGGCCGCCGCGGCGAGCAGCGATGAGTCGATCGTGGTGGCGGCGGCGTCGAGCAGGCCGCGGAAGACGCCCGGAAAGGCCAGCACGTTGTTGATCTGATTGGGGTAGTCGGACCGACCGGTCGCCACCACTGCCGCGTGCGCCCTGGCAAGTGCTGGGTCGACCTCTGGGTCGGGGTTGGCGAGAGCGAAGACGATGGACTCCTTCGCCATCGAGGCGATGTCGTCGCCGTCGAGGAGGTTGGGCGCCGACACACCGATGAAGACGTCGGCCTGCCGGAGCGCCTCCTTGAGGGTCCCGTCGAATCCGTCGACATTCGTGTGCTCGGCGATCCAGCGCAGCGAGGGGTCCAGTGCTTGCCGCTGGAGGTGGATGACCCCATCGACGTCTGCGACGACGACGTCGCGGGCGCCGGCCTCGAGGATCAGCTTCACGATCGCCGAACCCGCCGCGCCGGCGCCGGACATCACGATCCGTACGTCGGAGAGCGCCTTCCCGACCACCCGCAGCGCATTCGTGAGCGACGCCATCACCACGATCGCCGTGCCGTGCTGGTCGTCGTGGAACACCGGGATGTCGAGCAGCTCTCGCAGCCTGGCCTCGACCTCGAAGCAGCGAGGCGCCGAGATGTCCTCGAGGTTGATGCCCCCGAAGACCGGCGCGAGCACCTGCACCGTCCGGACGATCTCGTCGACGTCCTGGGTATCGAGACAGATCGGCCAGGCGTCGATCCCGGCGAAGCGCTTGAAGAGCGCCGCCTTCCCCTCCATCACCGGGAGCGCTGCCGCGGCACCGAGGTTGCCCAGGCCGAGCACGGCCGAGCCGTCGGTGACGACTGCGACCGAGTTTCGCTTGACCGTGAGGCGTCGGACGTCCTCCGGGTTCGCGGCGATCGCCGTACACACCCGTGCGACGCCGGGCGTGTAGACCATCGACAGGTCGTCCCGGTTACGGATCGGGTGCTTGGACGCCATCTCGATCGTGCCGCCGAGGTGCATGAGGAACGTTCGGTCCGACACCTTGTGGACGTCGACTCCCTCGACACCCTTGAGGGCATCGACGATCTGCTCGGCATGAGTCGTGTCCCGCGCCGCGCAAGTGACGTCGATCCGCAGCTGGTCGTGTCCCGACGACGTGACGTCCAGCGCAGTGACGATGCCGCCGACACCTTCCACGACCGTGGTCAGCTGACTGACGGCCGTGCCTCCTGCCGGCAGCACCAGGCGCACGGTGATCGAGTAGGACACGGACGGAACTGCGGCCATACCCTCATCATGGCGCACCAGGCACAACCGCGAGGTCAGCCGATGGTGATACTGCCGGTGGTCCTGGGGATGAGCTCGACCCAGGTGTGGCCGGTCGGCACAGTGACCGGCTCCCCCTCAGGCGAGCTGAGCGTGAGCGGGGTGTCGAGCTTCTTCTGCCACAAGACGCGCTGCGCCTTGTCACCGTGGACGAGTACGCCCTTTCCGCTGCCCGAGAAGTAGGTCTCCGGCACCGGGTTGCCCGCGGGGTCGAGGTAGCCCGCATCGCCCACCCTGACCTCGAGCATGAGCACGTTGTCGACCGCGAAGTCGTCGCCCTTCTCCGCGAAGGAGCCTGGGCGGGTCCAGCCGTGGGCGCCGTACGTCCACTTGGTGGAGTGCGCGCCGGAGAACTTCGCGGTCAACTTCGACGCCGCGATGTCGCCGGTGAAGTCGTCTGGAGCGCCGAACTCGAAGTACGGGCGAGCCGGCGGCTCCCAGTCCTCTCCCTCGCTGCCCGCTTCGTCGGCGAGCTCCGAGAGGGACAGGAAGAGGTTGTGCGGCGCACTCCGTGCGTCATCTCGGTAGAAGCCGCTGGCGCCGTCGGTGAGGGTCCGGACTTCGGCGCCGTCGACCCGCTTGACCGTCTTGGTCGCGCCTCCCGATGCCACCAGGGTGGCAGCTGCCGGGAGCACGATCCCGATGTCGGTGGCCCGCATGGAGCGAACCGGTCCCACTGTCTCGGGCACGTCCTGGTAGTAGAAGGCAGCCAGTCGGGTGAGTCCGCCCTCGACGAGCTCCTCGACGACCAGGTCGGCCGAGGCAAGTCCCGACTGCGGTGCAGCCTCCGGGGTGTTCTCGATCTTCACGACGTACACCGGGTGCTGCGGGAGCTCGTCCTCGCGCGGCTCACCGGTGAGTGGCCACTGCCCCTCGAGCACGACGGCGCCGGCGGTGTCGGTGCCGTCGGTGGGCTCTTCGCTGGATGCGGCGTCGCCGGAGTCGTCGCCGCCGCAGGCTGCGAGGGCGAGCGACAGGACGAGCGGCACGCTGACGGCGGCCGTCAGGCGCCGAAGCCGGCTGGCTCGGATGAGCATAGGCGTCCTCTCAGGCATGAGCATCAGTGTGGCGCAGGGCCGCCCCGGATTCGGGACGGCCCTGCGCGGCGTGTCACGGATGTCACTCCGGCCGACGCACCTGTGGTGGTCGTCGGCCGGCGTGGTCATCGGCGAGTGCGCAGGGTCCCGGCGAACCAGGAGTTGGTCCAAGCCTTGCCGCGCTTGACGGGCGTGCCGCTGCGGCTGGCATGCAGCAGTCGGACGTCGCCGTTGCGGCGACCCAGGAAGATCGCTGCGTGATACACGTTGCCGCCGGAGTGGAAGAACATGTAGTCACCCCGCCTGATGTTGCGCTTCTTGACGTGCCGCACGTAGCGGGCCTGGGCGTCGGAGCTGCGCGGGAGGTACATGTTCGCCCGGCGGGCGGCGAACTGGGTGAGACCCGAGCAGTCGAAGGCGCCCGGGCCGTTGGCGCCGTAGCGGTAGGGATCGCCAATCTGGTTGAGGGCGACCTTGGTGGCGTGCCGGACCTTGCGCTCGCGCTTGGTGGCGGCGTCGGCCGGGGTGCTGGCGACCAGGCTAAGCACGAGGGCCGAGGCAATCATGAGGGGGACGAGCACGAAGGCACGCCGAAGGGCTGCAAAAGCAGGCATGGGGAATCTCCTTCTCACGCCTGCGAGGTCAGCTGTCGGGTTCGGGCGAGAAGGTGCCCGGCCACCGTTGTCGGTGACTTCACCCCGAGTGCGTCGCCATCGGCGTCGCACGTGGTCGTGGGTCCCCCACTCCTGCCCGGTGAGAATGTTGGGATCGACTACAGGGGCACTTGCGCTGGGGGCAGGACTCGGCGTCCAGTCAAGTGCTGTGTGGTTGTGTGCCCCGAGGGACCGGGAGAGACTAGGCAGCGAACAGCCCGTTATCAAACCGTGACCTAGCCTTTTCTCAGCCAGGGCTGCACGAATGGCCGGAATATCGACTCCACGTGACCGTGTCGCTCACGTTCGGTGACAATCGTGGGGAGGATCACGCCGTCGCTCCGACAGCGATCGCCACGGCGGGGGCAGGGACCACATCGTTGTGGTCGCCACGGCGAAGATCTCCTCGACGTATCACCCCCTCCCGGACTGGCTCCTGCATGTGTCGGACCTCTTGTTCGACGCGACCAAGGAGGCGACCATGCCTGCACCTCATCCCCTGGCTGCCGTGGCGCAGCACCTGGTGCGTGACCAGCATCCGCGTCGGCGGCGCTCGATGCCTGCCCGCCGAGCCTGGTGGCGGCGCATCTTCGCCGGGAAGCCCGCTCCGGCGGCGACCACCGGCGTACCGACGGCGGTGCCCGACTCGGCACCCGCTCCGGCCGACGCGCCCCCCGGACTTGCGCTGCCGCCGACGCTCGTGCTGCCACTGCAGCGGGCGGCCTCCGGTGAGGTCCTCGAGCCACGATCGGCGCGATCCGCCTGACATGTCACAACGAAACCGCATGTTTCGTTGACTGACGGTCCTTCCGCGCATACGTTCGCAGCACCCGCTGCGAAAGGACCTCGATGGACATGTCTCGACGCTTCATCCGTGCCGGTGCCGCCGTCACGCTGGTGGCCGGCCTCGGCCTGGTGGCCACCCCCGCATCAGCGCTCAAGCACACGACCGCTCCCGCCGACTGCATCGAGTACGGCGACGTGCATGATGCCCCGAAGGGCTACATCCCACGCGATGACCGGTTCGTGGTCCACAAGGACCCGCTGGCGAAGTGGCGAGACTCCCACGCCCGGCAGATCCGCGCTGCTCAGGCAGCGGGCGAGACCATCACCGTGCCGGTGGCCTTCCACGTGATCCAGAAGAACAACAGCCTGGCCGGCGGCAACATCCCCGATCAGTGGATCAAGGACCAGATGCAGGTCCTCAACGACTCGTTCTCCGGTGCCACCGGTGGGGCCGACACCGACTTCGCGTTCGAGCTGGAGTCGGTCGACCGCACGACCAAGGCATCCTGGTTCCACCTGATCCCCACCAGCGGCGACGACCGGCGGTACTTCCGCGGCAGCGGCAAGGAGATCAAGATGAAGCAGGCGCTGCACACCGGTGACGCGCAGACGCTGAACATCTACACCGCCAATCTCGGCCGATTCCTGCTGGGTTGGGCCTACCTTCCCGAGGACTTCTCCGGCGATGGGGCGCTGCCGCGGTTCTTCGACGGCGTCGTGGTCGACTTCCGCTCGCTGCCGGGTGGGCCTTACGAGAAGTACAGCGAGGGTGACACCGGCACGCACGAGGTCGGACACTGGCTCGGCCTGCTGCACACCTTCGACAACGGCTGCGAGACCCCGGGCGACTTCGTCGCGGACACCGCCTACGAGGCGTCCCCGGCGTTCAACTGCCCGGTCGGTCGCGACACCTGCGAGCAGCCTGGTGTCGACCCGATCACCAACTTCATGGACTACACCCAGGACTCGTGCATGTTCGAGTTCACCTCTGGTCAGTCCGTTCGGATGCTCGAGAGCTGGCTCGCCTTCCGCAGCTGACGTAGCGACGCCAACGGGGCCCGGCCGGCTCACCCCGGCCGGGCCTCGTCCCTGCCCGGCCGGTCGGGCAGTTGCACCACTCCGAACGTGATGGCCGAGCGGGCTCTGGCGCGATGCCAGGTCCGGGTGAGAGGCTGAGGCACCCACCTTGTTGGTCGCGCGTACAAGAAGGAGTCCGCGATGGCTGCTGCGCCGAGGACCGAGCTGCAGGCGGCGCTGCCGAAGCAGATGTACGTCGACGAGGCGCACTGGGCCGTGGAGCGGGAGCGGGTGCTCTTCGGCGAGTGGTTCTGCGTTGGCCGGGTCGACGACCTCGGTCTCGACACGGCCGGACGGGTGGCGGTGGTCGACGTGGTCGGCGAGTCTGTGATCCTGACCAGCGACACCGATGGCGAGCTGCATGCGGCGTACAACGTCTGTCGGCACCGCGGGTCGCAGCTCTTCCCGACGACACCCGGCACCGAGGGGGTGCGATGCGCCGCCGGGGCGTTGCGGTGTCCCTACCATTCGTGGACGTACGACATGCGCGGGGAGCTGCTCAAGGCGCCGCACACCGAGGGGCGGCTCGATCCCCGTTCGTTCCGGCTGCACCGGGTCGCCGTCGACCGCTGGGCGGGCTTCGTGTTCGTGCACCTGACGCCCCGGCGTCTCGAGGGCCAGTCGAGCCTGGCAGCATCGCTCGCAGTCCCGGCCGGGCGACTGGCCAACTACGCCATGGCCGACCTGGTCACTGGGCAGACGTTCACGTATGACGTCGCGGCCAACTACAAGGTGCTTGCCGAGAACTACAACGAGTGCTACCACTGCGGTCCGGTGCATCCGGAGTTGTCCCGGCTGGTGCCCGCCTTCGCTGGCGGCGGCTCCGGTTTGGACTGGGAGCAGGGCATCCCGCACCGCGACGGAGCCTGGACCTTCACGATGTCGGGTACGACGACCCGCGCCCCCCTCCCCGGGTTGGACCCGGCCGAGCGCACCCGGCACAAGGGCGAGCTCGTCTATCCCAACCTGTTGCTCTCCTGCTCGGCCGACCACGTGGCGGCGTTCGTGCTCTGGCCGATCGCGGTCGACCGGACCCGAGTGGAGTGCCGACTGCTTTTCGCCGCTGTCGAGGCCGCGTCGGCCGGCTTCGACCCGAGTGATGCGGCGGAGCTCTGGGACCTGGTCAACAAGCAGGACTGGGCGATCTGCGAGTCGGTGCAGCGCGGGATGTCCTCCCGCGCCTACCAACACGGCTGGTTCGCCGAGATGGAGGACGACAGCCTCGACATCCGCCGCTGGCTGCTCCCGCGCCTCGGTGCCGAGGCATGACGGAGCAGTTCGAGTACGTCGTCGTCGGGCTGGGTGCGCTGGGCAGCGCTACAGCCCAGGCACTCGCGCGACGGGGGCACCGCGTGCTGGGCCTGGAACGCTTCGCACTCGGGCATGACCGTGGTGCGAGCCACGACACCAGCCGAATCCTCCGACACAGCTATCACACTCCCGGCTACGTTCGGCTGACCGTGGATGCCTATCGCGACTGGGCAGAGCTGGAGGCGCTCGCCGGCCAGCCGCTCGTCACCGTGGTGGGTGGGCTCGACCTGTTCCCGCGCGACCCGGCGATCCCGATGATCGACTACACCGCAGCGATGCAGGCCGTCGGGATCGACTTCGACGTGCTTGACGCTGCCGCCGTCCACGCTCGATGGCCGCAGTTCTCGCTGCCCGCGGGGACCCTGGCGCTCTACCAGGAGTCGGCCGCAATCGTCCCGGCTGCGCGCGGCACCCATGCGATGCAGGCGCTGGCTCGTGCGTCAGGAGCGGAGTTGCGTGATTGCGTCGCCGTCAGCGCGCTCCGCGATCTCGGCCCGGCCGGCGTCGAGGTGGAGGTCGCCGGTGGCGGCGCCGTACGGGCCAGGCGTGTCGTGGTCTGCGCCGACGCCTGGACCAACGACGTGCTGGCCGGGCTGGGTTGGCAGATCCCGTTGGAGGTCACCCACGAGCAGGCGACGTACTTCGAGCTCGACGACGCGGCGCCGTACCAGCCGGGATGCCTGCCGCTCTGGATCTGGATGGACGATCCGTCGTTCTACGGGTTCCCCTGTTACGGCGAGCCCACGATCAAGGCCGCCCAGGACTGCGGCGGACCGGTCGTGGACCCCGACCGGCGCGACGATCCGGTGGATCTCGGGCGTCTCGCCCTGTTGCAGCGCCATGTGCAGGCGCTGCTGCCGGGTGTCGGCGAGCCGGTCCGCTCCATCCGCTGTCTCTACACCCTGACTCCCGACCGGGATTTCCTGCTGGGGCCGCTCCCTGGACACGAGTCCGTGATCGTGGGGCAGGGAGCCGCGCACGGGTTCAAGTTCGCACCGACGTTCGGCCGGCTGCTTGCCGACCTGGCGGAGAAGGGTGAGACCCAGACCGATATCTCGGCCTTCCGGCTCGATCGCCCGGCGCTCACCGATCCGGAGCACGCCGTTCACTGGCTCGTCTAGATGGCTGTCCAAGGCGCTTGTCCTCGACGGCACCCGTAGCCGAGGTTGAGGACGGCCGCGCTGGGCCCGTGTCGCTGCGGCCGGCGCTAGACCTCCGGCGGAGGTGAGTGCACGGACTTCCAGTCGTAGATCACGCACGTGCGCACCAGCATGTCCTGGAGTGATCGGCGGGTCTTGCTGAGCGCACAGACCGCCAGGCCGATCGGGAACGCGACGTAGAACACCGAGCGAGCCAAAGCGATCAGGGGCCGCGGATGTCGGCCGCTCGCGTCCACCACACGCAACCCCATCAGGTGGCAGCCGTAGGTGCGACCGCTGAGCGACCAACCGATGGCGAGATAGGCCACGGCCGCCGCCAGAGTGACCGACGCGCCGAGCAACCGCGACATATCGGGGAAATCGAACTGGCGAGGGTCGGCGACGTAGAGCAGCGCGGAAAGGCACAGGGATCCGACGACCAGCGCCCCCGCCACCACGAGGCAGTCGATCACGGCGGCGGCTGTCCGGGTCACCAGACCGGCTCGCTGGCCTTGGAACGGTCGCGCCTCCCGGGGCACCGGGGAGACGTGCCCTTCTCCGACGCTGTCCACCTAGGTCCGCTCGGCTCGTTCGGCGCCGGGCGCCTGCTCGGTCGCTGACGCTGTGGTGTCGGGGGCTGCCACCTCCGACACGGTCGGCGGATCGGGCGGGGCCAGCTCGGTCGCCGTCAGGGCCTGCGCGCTCGCGCCGTCGGTGGCGCTGCTCGGTCGGTTGGAGCGGCGAAGCAGCCGGTCGAAGACCCGACCCACTGCTTCGTCGCCTGCGACGCCCTGCATCCGGACACTCCGCACCGTGTCGGAGGCGACTGCCCCGCTGGACTCGCGGATGATCTCCGGCAGGTCGATGGCTTCAATGACCTCCTCTGCCAGCCCGACCAGGTCGATCCTGTCGATCACGGCGTCGATGTCCAGCCTGGCGGCCACGGCGTCGACGTCCAGCCGCGCGGCGATGGCGTCGAGGTCGACCGAGCCGACCAGGCTGTCCAGGTCGACGCGCTCTCGAACCAGCGCTGTCAGGTCCAGCCGGTCCAGGACAGCGGCGATGTTCAGCCGTGCCGCGACAGTGTCGACCTCGAGCCGCGCGGCCACGGCATCCACGTCGAGGCGGGCCGCAGCAGCGTCGAGGTCGACCCCGGTCACCAGTGCATCGATGTCGACGTAGCGGCCGACCAGCGTGGTCAGGTCCAGCCGCCGGAGGACCTCCGGCGCGAGGCGTGGGACGAGGACGTCGAGCAGCCGCGAGACCTCGTCACCCACCCGACGTCGTTGGCGTCCGCCGTACTCGGCCAGGGTCCCGAGCAGCGTCGCGGGATGCCGCCGAGCAGGCAGCAACGGCGGGTGCAGTCCGATCCTCACGACGGGAGCCACCAGCCGGCTGCTGCGCCTGACCACCGCCACCGTGGCCGTGGCGACTGCGGCAGTGGTGCCCACCGCCAGGTCCAACACGACGCGCCCGTCGGCCGGGGCCGCACCAGGCTTCAACTCCAAGCTCCGGGGCCCCTCCGATGGTGCGGCGGCGGAACTCACGGCAGCAGCCTAGTCCGGGGTTGCCCAGATGAGCGGGCTTTCAGGCCCACGCGACCCCACGTACTGCGGAGCGGCAGCCCCCAGTGGAGCTCCTCACGACCACCAGGATTCGTCCGGGACAGCGCGCCAGGACCACCCCGCGCGAACTCGGACGAATCCTGGAAACAGCAGTAGCGGAGTCGACCCGGAAGTGCCGGCCGTGGTAATCGACCATGCCACCGCCCAGCAATCGGCGGATCACCTCGATGGCCGCTCCCATCAACGTCCAGGCGTACGGCGGCGCATGACCCTCTCGTCGAGCCACGGAAAGTAGTGGTCACTCATCACCGCGAAGTCGAAGCTGGCCTGCTCGGCACGGACTGCATACACGACGAGGTCCTTCGGTCCGGACTGCTCGGTCATGAGGGTGTAGCCGAAGCGGGTCGTGCCACCTCCTGGGTAGTGCGGCGTCTGCTGACCGCGTACCCAGGAGGACGGTGGATCTCACGAGGTGAGGTGGAGCTGCCGGGAATCGAACCCGGGTCCTCTGACGTCGACTCAAGTCTTCTCCGAGCGCAGTCTGCCCTGTCGCTTTCTCAGCCCCGGCGCTTGGACAGACACATCGCCGGCGGGCTCAGTCGCTGTGAAAGTCCCGCAGGCTCCCCGCGACCGGGATCCTGCAGCAAGCCTCCTAGATGAGGCCGGTTACTGAACCGGAGGCATGTTCAGACCGACCCTTCACTGGTCGCCGTCAGGCGGCGAGAGCGAAGTCAGTGCGCTTTGCGTTGGCACCTATGGGTTTCCAAGGATCGTTAACGAGATGACCCTGGCTCCTCGGCTCGCTTCCCTTGATCCAAACGACCAAAGTCGAAACCAATCAGCCCCTGTTGAGTTGTCGTGCCCGCAAGGCTACCTGCTACAACCGGCGAGCCGCAGCCTGGATTCCCGTTCGGCGGCTGCGTCGTACGTCGGATGGCCGCGCCGTTACGCACCAGACGGGGCCTAGCTTCGCCGCGAATTGCGGGGAGATGGCTCGCATTCACGCGGTCGCGCGGGACATCTTCCCGCAATTCCGGGGTAGGGCGGGCGGCGTAGGGCGGGCGGGGTAGGGATCAGCGGCAGAAGCGCTGGGCGATCGCGGCCACGGAGCGGTTGCGGATCCGGATCGCCCGGGCGCTCGCATTGTCGCGGTCGTTGGACTCGAGCAGCTGATCGAGCGGATCGACGCGCACCCGCAGACAGTAGCGACCGTTGGACAACCGGTTGGGCAGCCGCAACGCCTGCCCGGCCAGGAACGACTGGTAGACGTCGGCCCATCCGATCGTGATGCCCTGCGGCGTGTCGGTGTCGCAGGACCCGTAGTAGGAGTCGTAGGTCTTCGCGGCCCCCCACGGCACCGGCACGCGACGACTGTCACGCAGGCAAAAGCTGGTCTTGCGTCGGGCGGTCACGGTCCGGTCCCGGTCGGCCGGCTGCAACAGGTACCGCGAGGCGGCGTCGAAATGCCAGTGGTCGTGCTTCGGGTGGAACACCATGCAGCCCGCCGACCGCACGAGCCTGCGGGTATCGACAGCCCGCCGATAGCGCCCGTTGCCGTCGACGTCACGGAAGATCACCTGGCTGGCGTGCTCCTGGCCGCGCGGACAGTTCGCGCGGCGGTCCGGCCGGGTCTCGAGCGGCCCGACTCCGCTGTTACCCAGCGCTGCCTCGAACCGCAGCCAGCGTTGGCCGCCGCGCATCTCGATCGAGAAGTCCCGTGCCCGCAGCGCTCTCAGGTTGGGACGCAGCAGCCGTGGCGGACGCCCTGCCTCGACTGCGCTCACCTCAACTTCTGACCGGGCCGTTCGCTCCGCGGGCCGTTCGTCGTGCGCTGCGGCACTCCCCGGGTACGTCGCCGGCAGAAGGCCCGGCGAAAGCGCCAGCGCCGTCACGACAGCGGTGCGGAGCGGACGTCGGGCGGTGCGTCGAGCCATTCGGATGCCCTTCCGTGATCGGCGAGCCCCCGGCTCGACCTGGTGCGTCGATCTGCGTACCCGAATCAACCTAGATCAGACATGGTGATGGCGCCCGCAGGCGGCTACATCCCCTTCGCCTGTCGTCCCAGCTCACGGGTGACCTCGCGCTCGACGTCTCGACGGGCAATCGCCTGCCGTTTGTCATAGGTCTTCTTGCCGCGGGCCAGGGCGATCTCGACCTTCGCCCGGCCGTCCTTGAAGTACAGGGCGAGCGGCACGATGGTGAGTCCTCTCTCGTTGACACGCCGCGCCATCTTGTCGATTTCGCCTCGATGCAGCAGCAGCTTTCGCTTGCGCCGCGGGGTGTGGTTCGTCCAGGTCCCCTGCAGGTACTCCGGGATGTGGGCGTTGTGCAGCCAAGCCTCCCCGTCGGTGATGTCGGCGTACGCGTCGAGCAACGAGGCTCGGCCGGCGCGCAGCGACTTCACCTCGGTGCCCGTCAGGACCAGGCCCGCCTCGAACGTGTCTTCGAGGTGGTAGTCGTGCCGGGCCTTCTTGTTCTGGGCGATCATCCGGCGCCCGACTTCCTTGGCCATGGCTCAAGTCTCCCGCACGCCCCGGCCGCGGCGAAACCGATGACCCGCTCAGAGCCAGCCCATCGGGTTCACCGTGTAGCCGTTGACGTAGACCATGAAGTGCAGGTGGCAGCCGGTCGAGTAGCCGGTGGTGCCGGAGTATCCGATGAGCTGCCCGCGCTGCACCCGCTCGCCCGGGCCGACCGCGAACGACGACAGGTGGTTGACCGAGCTCCACAGGCTGACGCCGCGCTGGATGCCGTGGTCGAGGATGATCCGGTTGCCGTAGCCGGCGTTGTAGTACGCCGACTGCACCACACCGGCCGCTGACGCGTAGAGCGGCGTGCCGCACGGCGCGCTGAAGTCGGTGCCGTCGTGCAGCTTCCAGATGTGCAGGATCGGGTGAAGTCGCGGGCCGTAAGACGAGGTGATGTAGGTGCTGCCACCGATCGGCCACCCCAGGACACCACCGGCGTCCTTGGGCGTCACGGTCGAGATGCTGGTGTTGTGCTGGCGGGCCCGGCGCTGGGCGATCGCGATGAGCGTGTCCTGGATCTCCTCGCGGTCCGCGCGCAAGGTCTCCAGTCGCGCCAGCTCCTGTTGCTTCAGAGCTGCGATCGTGGCGCGCTCGGCGCGCAGGCTCGCCACGTGCGCCGACACTGAGTCGCGGGCGTTGCGCGCCTCGGCCTGCAGCCTCCGAGTCTCGTCCAGGTGCTCGGCCGCTGCGCGCCGCTGCTCCGCGACCTCGACCTTGGCCTGCTCGACGCGCTCCTCGGTGAGCGTCAAAAGCACCTCGTTGGCCTGCAGCTCCTGCAGCACCACCGACTGCTTGTCCAACAGGCTGCGGCTGATCTGCAGCTCGTCGAGCGCGTCACCTGCGGAGTCAGCAGCCAGCGACAGGCCCAGGTCCAGCAGCGGGGCATCGCTTGCCACGGAGCCCGCGACCGCGTAGCCCGCGAGCTCACCCCGTTTGTCCCGGACAGCCTGCTTGCCGATGCGAAGGTCGTCACGGGCGTCTGCCAGACGGATGATCGCCTGCGCGAGCCGCTCGGCCATCTGACGGTCCAGCTCCACCGCTGCCACGACGGCAGCTTCGGCATCGGCCAGCTCGGCGCGCGCGTTGGCGAGGTCAGCGACTCCCTGGTCGATCCTCGCCTGCGCCCGAACCAGCTGACGGGAGACCTCGTGCAAATCCTGCTGTTGTTCGCCGATGCGGTCGCCGATGTTGTCCCGACGGCCTTCCAGCCTGTCCTCGCGATCCTCGCCGCTGGCCGATCCAGCGGGCGAGGTGACGAGCCCGGCGGCGAGCAGACAGGTCAGCAGCGCGAGGCTCCACCTCAGGCGGGCACGGCGCAGGTGTCCGGGGGGGAAGTGACGGAGCACGCTGAAACCTAACTCGGGCATGTCGGACAGGGACGTTGTCGACGGTAGCCCACGCGCATCAGACTTTGAGGTATTTCCGCGTCATCAGGACCGTTGGGACGATAGCTAGCACCAGCGCGATGACGACGATCCAGATCATCGCGGGGTACGCCTGCTCCCACTGCGCCCACGGCCAGATCTTGACGATGTCCTGCGCCTTCGGCACGAACTGCCAGATCACGATCGCGAGGGAGGCGCACGCCAGTCCGGCGCCGATGAGTGCGGCGATCACGATCTCGAGCACGAACGGCAGCTGGATGTAGATGCTCGACGCTCCAACCAGTCGCATGATGCCGATCTCACGCCGCCGGGCCATGGCCGCAAGGCGCACCGTGTTGGAGACCTGCAGCACCGCTGCGAAGATGAGCACCAACGCCGCGCCGAGAGACATCCACTTGAAGAAGTTGAGGATGTCGTAGATCGGGGACAGCGTCTCCCGCAGGTCGATGACCGAGTCGACACCGGGGAGGTTCCGCACCGAGCTGAGCAGTACCTTCGACTCCTCCGGGTTCTCCAGCTTCACGATGTACGTCGTCGGCATGTCGGAGACCTTGAGCTCGGCTGCGATCGGGTCCAGGTCGCCGTCCAGGTCGCGGTGGCTGTCGCGGTAGGACTCGAAGTACTCCTCCCGCGACTTGTAGCGGTAGTCGGCGACCTCCTCGCTGTCGTCCAGCGCCTCCTGGACCGACGCCTCCTGGTCCGGAGTGGCCTGCCCGCCGACACACTGCGGTGAGGGCGAGTTCTTGGCGCAGAAGACGACGCGCACCTCGACCTTGCTCCCCAGGTCGTCCTCGATGAGACCCACCTGGGTGTTGATGAGCAGGCCGAGGCCGACGAGCGACAGCGACATCCAGATGGAGACGATGACGGCGAAGGTCATCGACAGGTTGCGCTTCAGCCCGGTGCCGAGCTCGGAGGCTACGTATCTGAGTTGCATGCTCTCTCGTTCTTCTCACGGGAGACACCGCGCCGGCGCGCGGTCGGTCAGGGGATCGAGATCAGCTCTGGTACCCGTAGACGCCGCGGGTCTGGTCGCGCACCACTCGGCCGGACTGGAGCTCGATGACGCGCTTGCGCATCTGGTCGACGACGCCGGCGTCATGCGTGGCCATGATGACGGTGGTGCCGGTGCGGTTGATCCGGTCGAGCAGCTTCATGATGCCCACCGACGTACCGGGGTCGAGGTTTCCGGTGGGCTCGTCCGCGATCAGGATCATCGGGCGGTTGACGAAGGCACGCGCGATCGCGACCCGTTGCTGCTCACCGCCGGACAGCTCGTCGGGCATCCTCTCGCCCTTGCCCTCCAGGCCCACGAGCTCGAGCGTCTCGGGGACGACGCGGTTGATCTCTGCCTTGCCCTTGCCGATGACCTGGAGCGCGAAGGCGACGTTCTGGCTCACCGTCTTGTTGGGGAGCAGCCTGAAGTCCTGGAAGACGGTGCCGATCTGACGACGCAGCCCGGGCACTTTCCACCCGGCCAGCCGGTTGATCTCCTTGCCGGCGACGTACACCCGGCCGGTGGTCGGCCGTGCTTCGCGCAGCACCAGCCGCAGGAACGTCGACTTGCCCGAGCCGGATGCGCCGACGAGGAACACGAACTCGCTCTTCTCGATGTCGACGTCGACATCGTCGAGGGCGGGACGCGACTGCCCGTCGTAGGACTTGCTCACCTTTTCGAACCGAATCACCGGGGAGAGTCTAGGTGACCTGCCGAGCGGAACTGGGGCAAGGGCTGCCCGCGGGCGCGGCCCGGTCAGACTTGCAGGGCACTTCGGATCCCCCGACCGAACAGCTCGTTCGCCGCGTTGAGCGAGGACGATGCGATCAACACCGTGGCGACGATGGGGCTGCCGTCATGCGGACCGGTCCGCCAAGCGGCAATCGTGTCGGGGTGGGGTCTGGGCGGCGCGGGTGCCGCCCCGTCTTCTGGTGGCATGGGCTGGGGAGCCCCCGCCACAGCGGCGGGGGCTCCCCAGCCCGTACGTGGGCGGCGCAGGCGTCCAACGTGTACGTCGGTCCGCCTCCCGTAGTCCCTCCGGTCAAGACGGGCCGCAACGGCATCCCGGAGGGCTGTGCTGGCCTTGGCGACGCGCCGCGCGCCGGGCGGTGCTCAGCGCGCGCAGGGCTTCGCCATCTCTCAATCTGGGGCTTCACCACCTCCCTCCTGCTTCGCGAGAGACCCGTCTTGACCGGGCTGCTCAGGCGCTGATCTCCTTGCGGTCGGCTCCTCCACCGCTGATCTCGACCTTGCGCGGCTTGGCCTTCTCGGCGATGGGGATCGTCAGGCTCAACACCCCGGCCTCGTAGTTCGCGCTCAGCTGGGTGGTGTCGAGGGTGTCGCCAAGGAAGAGCTGTCGGCTGAAGACCCCGTAGGCGCGTTCGTCGACCACGCGTTCCGCGCTGTCTCCCAGCGGAGGCTTGCGCTCGGCGTGGACGGTGAGGACGTTCTGCTCCACGGTGAGGTCGATGGATTCCACCGACACACCGGGCAGATCGAGGTGGACCACAAAGGTGCCGTCCTCACGGTAGGCGTCCATCGGCATCATCGCTGGCCGGGCACGCGTGCCTAGCACGGCTTCGGTGAGGCGGTCGAAGTCCCGGAAAGGATCAGTCCGCATCAACATGGCTTCCTCCTCACGTGTCGGATGCGACCCGAAGAGCGCCAGAACCATCGCGAATACGTCGGCCTGACGCCTTCAGATAATCTATGGTTGCTGCTTGAGATTTTCTGCCCGTAAGAAGACCATGTCAAGAGGGAACTTCAAGAGAAGTGCAGCCGGCATCGGCTCAGCAGAGGAGGCGGGATGTCCCGGTCGATCGAGGAAGCCCTGAGGGTGCTGGGGGTGGCCGCCGACAGCGACCCGGCAACGGTGGCGCACGCCTACCGGCGCCTCGCCCGGGCCACCCACCCCGACGTCTCGCCCGACCCGGACGCCACCCACCGGTTCGCCACCGTGGCAGCTGCCTACCGCCTGGTCGCCGACCGCGCTCGCCGCGCGGCTCACGGCGGGTTGGACCGCGGCACCGGCACCGGCACGACCCTCCCACCCATCGACCTGCCTGGCCACGGGAGGCAGGTACGGCCGTGGCTCGTGACCATCATCCCCGATCAGACCCCTGTCCAGATGGTGGCTGGGGCATCGCCGTACACTCCCGCGCACGCCCAGGTGCAAGCGCCCATCCTGGCAGGCCCAGTGCGGCTGATCGGGGAGTCGCGGCCAGACCGAGCGCCAGATCAGCCAGGAAACGGAGACGTGTGATGGTCGACCTGGAGGCCGGGCGCGCGCTGTACTCGATCTCGGTGACCTCCGAGATCACCGGCGTCAACCCGCAGATGCTGCGCACCTACGAGGGGAAGGGACTGCTCGCGCCCTACCGCACCGATGGCGGTACACGCCGCTACAGCGGTCACGACCTGGATCGAATCACGGAGATCACCACCCTGCTGGCCGCTGGCCTCAACCTCGCAGGGATCGAGCAGGTCCTGCACCTTCGCTCTGAGATCCACAGGCTCCGGCACGAACTCGAACAGCTCCGCGACGCGGCTCCTACGCGGGGACGACGACCAGGTGGATAAGCCATGGGTGAGGTCGCCTTCGTGACTCGAGACCCTTGCGCCTCCGAGGGTGCAGCCGAGATCGGGGTCATCTGCCGGTCACGCACGCCACCACCCCGGCGCTGCGCGAGACCCTCCGTCGTCTGATCAATGCCAGTGCGTCCGCGTCCCCCCCGCCCGCGACTCCGGCTGGACCTGTCCTGCTGTACAAGCGTCGACGTCGACGGTTTGCTCGCGCTGGCAGTCGCGCAGCAGGCCGCTCGCGCCCCACGGCGGAGACCTCTTGTGGTAGGTGTCCCACCACTGATCGCGCGGCAAGCCCGGCAACACAGCTTCGACGCCCTCCTCATGTACGCGGCCTCGGACCCGCAGTGAAGTCTTCGGGAGCGTGTGACGGGAGGGCGGCTCGCCCAACGTAGGCCGGGGCAGCGTCACCGGGCTCGCCCCCCGTGGGTGACCGGTTCGACGGAGTCGGCTCCGATACCGGTCCGGTCGTCCTGCAGGTGGCGAGCCAGGATCGCAGCCACGAGGGCAACAGACAGCAGCATTGCCGCCGAGGTGGGATTGCCGCCCAGGATGGGGTCCGAGAAGCCCAGCTGCGCGTAGAGCGACAGCGCAGCGGCAAGGGACAGGATGGCCGAGCCAGCCGCCGCTGTTGTCGAGGTGCGCTGGACGGATACGACGAGCAAGGCACCGGCGCAGGCGAGGACGACTCCGCCCACCAGGTTGTAGTAGCCCAGGCTGACAGACAGGTCCGTGGAGTGCAGCCCCGGCCCGCGCGAGTCCAGTGGGTCGCCTGCGGAGGCGACGACGCTGTACAGGCCGGCGAGGATGGCGAGGCCACCCCACACCTGGCCGAGTCGGCGAGGCGAGGCCTCCCGGGCGCGGACGCCGTCCACGGCGAGCACCCGACCGGCCGAGCTGAACAGGATGAGGAGGTGAGCGCCGATCATCAGCCAGTACGACCACGGCCACTCGTCCGGCGCATAGGCGACGGACAGACCGATCGCGAGCGACTGAGCGATCCCCAGCAGGGCAGCCAGCCGCACCCAGGAGCCCGTGAGCAGCAGCACCGCCAACGCCGTCTCTGCGGCCAGCACCGCCCAGCCGAACGGTGTGAATGCTTCGAGGACGACGTTCTCCACGACCCAGCTGTAAGGCGGGAAGACGGGGTATTCGACGGCGAAGCTCGTGAAGTGATAGAGGCCGTTGTCGTCGTCCTGGCCGAAGTCCGGTGCCCGTTTCCAGGACACGTTGTACAGCCACAGCAAACCCACGAGGATGCGCACCGCGGCGGCGGCGACCGCCTGACCCTGGGGAACCCGGTCCGTCGCCGGAGCCAACAGCCAGCTCAGCAGCGCCCGGGGCGACCCTGCGCGCGTCGTCCGGGCTGTCGCGCTAGGCACAGCGGAACACCGCCCTTCCAGATCGGCTGGCGGCGCCCTGGACCGCCACCGTGTCACGAATGACACCGAGCACTTCGGCCACGGGCAGCGGCGCGTCATGGATGCGAAGGTTCGGATTGGTGACAGCGACCGGGTGCCACCACGCTCCGTCGGCGGTGATCGTCGGCTCCGGCTCGATCGTGTCGATGGAGACGTGGACGCCGGAATCGGCGAAGCCTTCCTGGGCCACCGGTCGGATCACCCGATCCTCGCGGCCGATACCCTCGTCGTCGAGACGCTGATGCAGGGCGTCGACACCCGCGGCGTCCTCGTCGTACAGCGTCGCAGCAACGCGCACCCTGAAGCCGAGCGCGCGGGCCTGCCCGATGCCGGAGAGCGCCTTGGACCACGACCCTGAACCACGTTGCCGGTCGTGTACGTCGGGCGTCGCGGAGTCGAGGCTGACCTGCAGGACGACGGCGCGGTCCATGCTCTCCAAGGTCTCCCGACGGACGCCCCGGCCGAGGATCATTGCGTTGGTCAGGATCGTGCGCTCCAAGCCCTCGCCGGCGGAGACCAGGGCACCGAGGTCGGGGTGCAGGAAGGGCTCACCGCCGGTGAGGAACAGCTCCCGCCCACCGAGCCCGGCGAACTCGGCGAACGCCTCCCGAGCGACGTCGGGGGTGAGCCGCCGCGCGGCGGCCCGGGGCGAGGACTCCGCGCAGCAGTATCCGCAGGCGAGGTTGCAGTCGAAGTTGGTGTACGCCCACAGGCGACGGCCCACGGGAGTGCGCTCACCGCCGCTGAAGATGGTGTCCGAGCGTGACGTCACGCCGCGCTTGCGCACCGCGAACCACCACGGGCCGTCCGCGGACTCGGCCACCTCCTGGTGGACCGCGTGTCCCACTAGATCCGCCCAGACGGGGAGGTCGACGGTGACGGTGCGTTCCTCGCTGCGCACGCCGAGGAGCTGACCTTCCTCCAGGCGCCGCATGGCGCGGGTGATCAGCAGGAGCAGACCACTGCCGCAGTCCATCGCCCCGCCGTCGACGAGACTCGCAGGCTCATCGAGCTCACGCGGCAGCGCCGACTCGCCTTCTCGATGGGGCGACATGACGTCACGATAGCCACGCTCAATCCCTACCACTCCGTACACAGGTCACGACTTCCTTACGTCCGGCACCGAGGTTCCGTCGGCATGCGGTCAGGGGATACCGTCGCGGAATGAACGACGTCAGCCACTGGCGTCCTGATGACGCTGCCTCGCGGACGGACTTCTGGGAGGACGTGCACGCCGGCAAGGACGTCGACGGGGTGTCCTGGTGGCAGTCGGTCCCCGAGCTCTCGCTCGGTCTTGTCGACACCGCTCAGGTGCCGCGGGATGCCCCGGTCATCGACGTCGGAGCCGGGTGGTCGACTCTCGTCGATCACCTGCTCGGGCGTGGGTATCAGGACCTGACTGCCATCGACCTTTCCGTCAGTGCGCTGCAGACCGTCCGCGATCGCCTCGGACCGTCAGGGGCCGGCGTGGTGCTCGAGGTCGCCGACGTCCTCGACCTTCACCTCGGCAGGCGGTACGCGTTGTGGCACGACCGGGCGGTCTACCACTTCCTGACCGAGCCGGACGAAAGGGCGGACTACCTCGCCTCCCTCGAGCGTAGCCTCCAGCCCGACGGGTGGGCGGTCGTGGCGACCTTCGGCCCGGACGGCCCGACCACCTGCAGTGGGCTGCCGATCGTGCGGTACACGCACCCTGAGCTTGCCGCCGAATTCCCTGGTTTCGCGCTGGTTTCGACCGCCGGGGAAGACCATCGAACCCCGTGGGGGACGACGCAGCAGTTCACCGCCGTGCTGTTGCGTCGGCCGCTGTGACCCAGGCTGGCCGGTGTATCCCCGAACGTACGCTGAACGCATGACCCCATCCGTCGATGGTGCGTGGTCGCCGTCGGCGTAGCGCTCGTCATCGGTGTGCCGCTCGGCCTCCGGGCATTGCCAGCGGACGACAGTGACATCAGCGCTCAGGCCCTCCTCAGCCGTGTCCAGGACTCGGCACACCGTCCTTACTCGGGGTACGTCGAGAGCCTCGGGACCCTCCCGCTCGCCTTGATCGACGCCCTGCCGACCCTGGTCGCGGTGCTGCTGTCAAGTACCGACCTCGGGCCTCGGCCCGGCACCGGCCCGGCGTTCCTGTCGGCGGTCCTGACCGACGGCACGCTATTCCCTCTCGCGGCCATCGCGATCGTGCTGCCGTTGTTCCTCCCCGCCGCCGTCGCCGTGGTCGCGGGTGAGGCGATTGCCGGTGAGGCGCAGGCGGGAACCTTGCGCTACGTGCTGATCCGGCCGGTGGGGCGAACCCGACTGCTGATCGCCAAGCTCGTCAGCGTCATGGCGTTCGTCCTGCTGACGGTGCTGATCGTGGCCGGCACGGGCTACGTGGCCGGCACGCTCCTCCTCGGCGACCCGCAGGGCGCGACGACGACCAGCGTCTCGGGCACGCCACTGTCGACACAGGAGCTGGTGTGGCGGATCGCGCTGGCGCTGGCGTACGCGATGCTGTCCATGCTGGGGGTGGCGGCGATCGCGCTCTTCCTTTCCACCGTTGTGGAGTCGCCCTTGGGGGCCGCTCTGGGCACGATCAGCATCCTCATCGCCTCGACCCTCCTCCTCACGCTCGACGCTGCCACCGCGCTGCACCCTTACCTGCCGACCCGCTACTGGCTGTCGTTCGTTGACCTGTTCCGTGATCCGATCCTGTGGCGCAACGTCACCTGAGGAGTGGGGCTGCAGGCGCTGTACGTCGCTCTCCTGCTGGCGGCGGGCTGGGCCAACTTCACGACCAAGGACATCAAGGACTGACGCGCAGGCGGCGGCTCAGGCCTGGCAGACATCGGCGCCGGTCGGCACCTGAGGGGCTGCGCGGCCCAGCTGTGCGAGCGTCATGGCGAGGACCACGGGGTCTCGTGGCAGATCGCCGTGCTCCACGTGCGCCGAAGAGCACACCGACTGCACCGAGAAGTCGACCGCTCCCTCGATCGACGCCGACTCGGGTGGCACGACGATGCGGTCGTCCGTCGTCCAGATCGACACCCACAGTGGGCCCACCGGGGTCTCGTCGCCAGCGTTGAGTGAACGCAGCAGATCGCTGTCCTCGACCAGTTGGCGACAGACGGTCGGGCAGGCGTCCGGCGCCAGGTCGCTCGCGAACCCCGCCACCTCCGTGCCGTGGTGCGGTGACCCGGGCGTGACCACCCGGCGGGCGTGCTCGCCACCACCGAAGTCGGCCACCCACAACCGCGCGATCACGCCCT
Source organism: uncultured Actinomycetota bacterium (assembly GCA_963830495.1). Taxonomy (GTDB): domain Bacteria; phylum Actinomycetota; class Actinomycetes; order Propionibacteriales; family Nocardioidaceae; genus CAWHMS01. The sequence goes on from CAWHMS010000003.1 coordinate 452,322, forward strand.
CGGCCGAGTAGCCAACGACGTCGACCGATGGCGCGCCGCTGCTCGCCATCGCCCGGTCCGCGGCCTCGGCGAGCAGCTCTGCCTGAGCACGGAGATCCCCGTCCCGTCGCCGGCCAGCGGGACGATCTGCGCCTCACGGCCCACACTTCTCAGCTCGTTACGAAGCGTCTCCAGCGACGCGGTGGGCCCGCCGTAACCAGGGACCAACAGGACCGGTCCCGGGGTGTCTTGGGACACCGGGGTGATCTCCGCCGGCCGGGTGACGGCGTACGCCAGGGACGCCGCTCAGCGCTGCCGCCACGCAGACCGCCATGAGGGCCAGCACGAAACCTCGCCGTTGCGGCGACAGGCCTTGGAGCACGGTCCCATCCTCCGCCGGATCCGAGCAGTTGTCAGAACGTGAGTTGGCTATAGCCCGCTGACGTTCTGACAAACTTGGGTCAGGCGGTAGGGACGCTGGCGCCGCGGCGCCAGCGGATGCCCGCCTCGATGAAGTCGTCGATGTCTCCGTCGAGCACCGATGACGGATTGCCGACCTCGTGCTCGGTGCGCAGGTCCTTGACCATCTGATACGGGTTCAGTACGTAGCTGCGCATCTGGTCGCCCCATGACGCCATCACGTCGCCGCGCATCTCGTCGAGCTTTGCCTTCTCCTCCGCACGCGCCTTGGCCAACAGCTTGGCCTTGAGGATGGTCAGGGCAGTGTTCTTGTTCTGCAGCTGGCTCTTCTCGTTCTGCACCGCCACCACGATCCCCGTGGGCACGTGCGTGATCCGGACGGCCGAATCGGTGGTGTTGACGCTCTGGCCGCCGGGGCCGGACGAGCGGTACACGTCGACCCGGATGTCCTCCTCCGGGAGGTCGACGTCCTCGGTCTGCTCGAGCACCGGCACCACCTCGACGGCCGCGAACGACGTCTGCCGGCGGCCCTGGTTGTCGAAGGGTGAGATCCGGACCAATCGGTGCGTGCCCTGCTCGACGCTGAGCGTGCCGTAGGCGTACGGCGCCTTGATCGCGAAGGTGGCCGACTTGATGCCGGCCTCCTCGGCGTAGGAAGTGTCGTAGACCTCGGTGGGGTACTTGTGCCGCTCGGACCAGCGCAGGTACATCCGCATCAGCATCTCGGCGAAGTCGGCGGCATCGACCCCACCCGCGCCGGACCGGATCGTCACGAGAGCGTCCCGCTCGTCGTACTCGCCGGAGAGCAGGGTGCGGACCTCGAGTGCTTCGATGCTCCGCTCGAGTCGCCCGATCTCGGTCTCCGCCTCCGTGAGCGATGCCTCGTCGTCCTCCTCCTGGCCGAGCTGGATCATGATCTCGACGTCATCGAGGCGGCCACGCAGGTCGGTCACCCGCTCGAGCTCGGATTGGAGGACCGAGAGCCGACCCGTGACGCGCTGGGCGTTGGCCTGGTCGTCCCAGAGGTCCGGAGCGGCGACCTGCTCCCCGAGCTCGGCCACCTCCGCGCGCATCCCGTCCAGGTCCAGCACCTTCTCGATGCTGCCCAGCGTCGCGTCGAGCGTCTTGAGCCGTTCGGAGAAGTCTGCACCTGTCACGGTGGCTAGGGTACGACCCCCGATCGCCCAGCCGCGAATCCTTCACCCGTCAGGTTGTTGCCGTGCCCGCCCTCAGCAGCCGGCCTCGCGGCTCGTCATCGAGGTCGACGCGTCGCCCACGCAGCCAAGCGCTCCGCACCACACCGCGGAGTCTCCGCCCGTCGTACGGCGTCAGCGGTTGCCGGTGCTGCCACGACTTCGCATCCACCACGAACGACTCGTCCGGGGCGAACACCACCATGTCCGCGTCCCAGCCAGGAGCAAGTCGTCCCTTGGTGCGCAGCCCGAGCTGTCGGGCGGGGCCTGCGGACATCCAACGGGACACGTCTGACAGGGCGAAGCCGCGCCGCCAGGCCTCGGTCCACACCGCCGGAAGGGCTACCTGAAGCGAGGAGATGCCTCCCCAGGCGACGCCGAAGTCGCCGGTGTCCACAGCCTTCAGCTCCAGACTGGCCGGGGAGTGGTCGGACACCACGAGATCGACCGTGCCGTCACGGAGGCCCTCCCACAGGCCGTCTCGGTGCGCTCGCTCGCGGATCGGCGGACAGCACTTGTACAGCGTCGCCCCGTCGGCGATGTCCTCGGCCGCAAACGTCAGGTAGTGCGGACACGTCTCGGCAGAGACGACGACCCCATGCCTGCGGGCGTCGGCGATCCGACGCAATGCCTCGGAGCTGGACACATGCACGATGTGCACTCGGCAGCCGGTCTCGCGGGCCAGGTCGAGCACCAGACCCACGGCCCGCTCCTCGGCTGCCGGCGGTCGCGACGCCAGGAAGCCGGCATAGCTCCTCCCCGTCGAGCCGACCGCGCGGTCTATCGTGTCAGCGTCCTCGGCATGCACCAGCAGCAGCGCGCCGAGCTCGCTCATCTCACGCATCGCCTGCCTCAGGTCGGCCGCGCCGAGGTGCCCGAACTCCTCCACCCCCGAGGGCAGCAGAAAGGCCTTGAAGCCGAACACGCCCTCGTCGTGCAGGGCGCGCAGCCGCGACAGGTTGCCCGGCACGGCGCCACCCCAGAAGCCGACATCGACGAAGCATTGGTGTCGGGCGGCCGCACGCTTCGTACTCAGCGCCTCGACGTCGAGCGTGGGCGGGATGCTGTTGAGCGGCATGTCCACCAGCGTCGTCACCCCCCCGGCTGCCGCCCCACGGGTGGCCGCCACGAAGCCCTCCCACTCGGTGCGACCTGGCTCGTTGACGTGCACGTGCGAATCCACTACTCCCGGCAGCAGCACCTCGTCGTCGGCCAACTCCGCCACCGTCACCCCGGCGTCGACCCGGACGTGCAGCGGCTCGATCGCCACGATCGATCCCGCCGAGATCACGACGCTGCCACTGACCTCGCCGGTATCAGCCACCAGTCGCGGTGCCCGCACGACCATGTCCACCGCGGCCATCTCAGCACCAGCCGGGCACCGCGTGCCAGGCCGAGCCGGCGCCCGGAGCACCCTCGCGCAGCAAGTCCACCTCGATCAGGCCGTAGGGCCGGTCGGCTGCATAGAAGACCTCGTCGGCATTGTCGAGTTCGAACGGCGACAGGTCGACGAGGAAGTGGTGTCGGTTCGGCGCCGAGAACTTGATCTCAGCCACCTGGTCGTGCCGCTGGAGCACCGCCTCCCCCATCGCGTACAACGTCTGCTGGAGCGCGCGGCTGTGGACGGTCGCGAACTTCTCGAGCAGCAACGACCTGATCTCGGCATGGGAGTCGTCCCACGCCACGTCCGTGCTCGCGTGCCGCCAGCGGGCGACCAGCGAGGTCGCCAGCACCCGGTCGCTTGTCTCCTCCAGGGTCGTGTACTCATCGCGGAGGAACCCGCGGAACTCCGACCCGGTCGACTTCAGCACGACCAGGTCGGTGATGCCGGAGACGACGTGCGCCGTACGACGGTCGCCGTGCCCGTCGACATTCACCACCACCGTCCGGGTGTCGCCACCCGTCCGGACGAACGAGTGCGGATGCCCTTCCCCGTCGACCGGGATCCGCGCCCAGCCCGCCTCCGCGATCTCCACCCGAGCTCCGTCGACCGCAGGGACCGTGGTGACGAAGTGGTCGGCCAACGTCAGGGCGAAGTCCTCGATCGCTCCCACACCGACAGCTTTGGCGAAGGCGAAGACCGTGTTCTTCTGGGTGTCGGTGGGCAGCACGGCGGACTGGTCGCCGTCGACATGGGCGGCGCCGAAGTCGCCGCGCAGCGCCGTCGACACCGTCAGGTCACGGATCTCGTGTCGAGCGGTGTCCCGATAGACCCGCACGACATGGGTCTGCGCCTTGCCGTACTGATGGGGTCCGAGCACGATGCCCATGCGGTCAGCTCCCGCGGTAGGTCGAGTAGGAGAACGGGCTGAGCAGCAGCGGCACGTGATAGTGCTGTGTCGCGTCCGCAACCTCGAAATCGACCGCGACGTGAGGGAAGAAGCCAGCCTGGCCGGTAGAACCGAAGTAGCCCGCCGTGTCGAACACCAGCCGATAGGTGCCAGGGTCGACCGATGCGGGCCCCAGCTCGGCGGCCCGGCCGGCCGCGTCGGTGGTCCCCTCGGCGAGTACGTCGATGCCCGAGGTCGTCACACGCTCGAGCCGGACCACGACCCCGGCTGCCGGCCTGCCGAGCGCCACGTCGAGCACGTGGGTCGTGATCGCGCTCATCAGCCGCTGCACTGGCCGGGTGGACGACGGAGCAGGCCGCGCAGCCGGCTCACGCCGAGTCTCGCCGAGGCCAGCTCGGACTCGTCTACGGCGCCGCAGTCCAGGCCTCGGAGCACGAAGTCGGCCAGCGCCGCGGCCGTGGCGGGCTCGTCGAGATAGCCCGCCGCACTGCCCGCATCTACCCCCTCGACCGTCCCAAGGTACGTCTGGAGCCGGGCCGCTGCGGTGGGGAACCCCTCGCGGTAGAACGCAAACGTGGCGGCATAGCGGGAGACGAGCTGCGCCGGGTGGAGATCCCACCCCTGGTAGAACCCGCGCTCCAGGGATCGACGCACCAACCTGGCATGCAGCCGCCAAACGGCGCGGACACCCCGCGCACCAGCCACGGGAAGCAGGTTGCTCGAGCCGTCCGACACGGGCACGCCGGGCCCGGCGGCCGCCACCTGCATGACCGACTTGGCGTGGTCGGCCGCGGGGTGCTCCAGACTCTGGTAGCCGGCCGCGATGCCCAGCCCGGCCGAGTAGTCATACGTCCCGAAGTGCAGACCCGCGCAGCGGCCATCCGCGGCCTGCAGCATCCGCGGCAACGGCGAGGCACCGTCGCTGCCGAGGATCGCCTGCGGGGTCTCGACCTGGATTTCGAAGGCGAGACGCCCCTGGGGCAGACCGTGCGCGCGCTCGAGCGCCGTACACATCATGGCCATGGCCTCGACCTGGTCGACCGAGGTCACCTTCGGGAGCGTGACCACGAAACTGTCGGTCAGCCCGCCCGCCGACACCAGCTCACCCAGCACCAGATCAAGCGTGCGCAGGCACCGGCGGCGCGTGTCGGCCTCGAGAGACTTGACCCGGATACCGTGGTACCGCGCCGCCCGGTCGGCGACTTGCCCCTCCGCCAAAGCCGCAGCCGTCTTGCGAGCATCCGCGTCCTCCCGGTCGTCCGGGCGGACGCCGTAGCCGTCCTCGAAGTCGATGCGCAGATCCTCGATCGGCTCCTGCGCGAGCTTGCGCCGTACCTGGGGACGAATGTCTTCGGCACGCTCGTGGGTCAGCCCGGTCGCGTCGGCCAGCGCCACGGGTGACCCCGCATGGGCGCCGAGCATCGCCAGCGCCTGGTCGCCCCACGACGCCACCAGCTTCACGTCGTAGCGGTCGGCTGGCACGTAGACCGTGTGCACCGGTTGCCGGCTGCGCCGGGCCACCCCGGTGTGGTGCGCTACCAGTGCGGCATCCGTTGCCGCCAGTCGGCGGTCCAACTCAGCACCCAAGTCGTCGAGGTCGAGGTGAGCCATGTCAGTCCACCAGCTCGTAGGCCGGAAGCGTGAGGAAGTCCACGAACTCGTCATCCAGCGCGACCTGCCCGAGGATTGCGCGTGCCTGCGCGAGCCGGTCGGCATCGATGCCGGACCCGACCTCCTCCGCGATGCGGCGCGCCTCGACCTCGAGCACCTCACGCACCAGATCCCTGCTGACCACGGAGCCGTCCTCGAGCGTCGATCCGTTGCGGATCCACTGCCAGATCTGGGACCGGGAGATCTCTGCCGTGGCCGCATCCTCCATCAGGTTGTGGATGCCGACAGCACCCAGGCCTCCCAGCCATGCCTCGAGATAGCGCAACGCGACCTCGACGTTGCCGTGCAGCCCGGCGCGCGTCACCTCGCCAGGAGTGGCCGCCACGTCGAGCAGGTGTGCGCGCGTGACTGCCACGTCGTCACGGCGCCGGTCGACCTGGTTCGGGCGGTCGCCGAGTACGGCGTCGAACACCTCCCGGCACACCGGCACCAGGTCCGGGTGCGCGACCCACGACCCGTCGAAGCCCTGTGCCGCCTCACGTCGCTTGTCCTCGCGCACCTTCGCCAGGGCGCGGGCGTTGACCTCCTCGTCACGACGGCTCGGGATGAATGCCGCCATCCCGCCGATCGCGAGCGCGCCGCGCTTGTGGCAGGTATCGACGAGCAGCTCGGCGTACGCCCGCATCATCGGCGCATCCATGGTCACCGAGTTGCGATCCGGGAGCACGAAGTCGGCTCCCGCGTCGCGGAAGTACTTGATGATGCTGAAGAGGTAGTCCCAGCGACCGGCGTTCAGCCCAGAGGCATGATCGCGGAGCTCGAACAGGATCTCATCCATCTCGAAGGCCGCCGGGATCGTCTCGATGAGCACCGTGGCGCGCACCGTGCCGTCATCGATACCCAACGCCTGCTGGGCAAACGTGAACACGTCGTTCCACAGTCGCGCTTCGAGGTGACTCTCGATCTTGGGAAGGTAGAAGTAGGGGCCGCTGCCCCGCTCGAGCAGCGCCCGCGCGTTGTGGAAGAAGTACAGACCGAAATCCACCAGCGCTCCGGCCGCCGGTGCTCCGTCGACCAGCAGATGACGTTCGTCGAGGTGCCACCCCCGCGGGCGCATGACGATGGTCGCGAGCGGGGCATCGTCGCGGAGCTCGTAGCGCTTGCCTGCTGCCGCGGTGAAGCTCACCTCGCGTCGGATGGCGTCCTGCAGGTTGACCTGGCCGGAGACCACGTTGCGCCAGTGCGGCGTACTCGCATCCTCCATGTCAGCCAGCCAGACCTGCGCTCCGGAGTTGAGAGCGTTGATGGTCATCTTGCGGTCGGTCGGACCAGTGATCTCCACGCGCCTGTCGCGCAGGTCAGCCGGCGCCGGCGCCACCTGCCAGTCACCGTCCCGCACCTGCCGGGTCTCGGCTGCGAAGTCGAGGGTGCCGCCGCTGGCCACGGTGTCGCGGCGGGTACGGCGCCGGGCCACGAGCTCCTGCCGCCTCGGACCGAAGCCTCGCTGCAGGGCGGCGACGAACTGGAGCGCGTCGTCGGTCAGCACTCGATCGGTGCCCTCGACCGGAGGGCCGGTCACCTCGATGTCCACGGCAGCGCGCCCCGCCTCACGCGTGTCCGTCGACCGGCGCGCCGCCCGAGACCGCCGCTTCGCGCACTGCTGCGGCCACCGCCGGGGCCACCACGGGGTCGAAGACCGACGGGACGATGTAGCTGGGGTTCAGCTCGTCGTCGGTCAGCGACTCGGCGATCGCCCGCGCCGCGGCCAGCATCACGGCGTCGGTGATCCGATGCGCACCTGCGTCGAGCATCCCGCGGAAGAAGCCGGGGAAGGCGAGCACGTTGTTGATCTGGTTGGGGTAGTCGGAGCGACCGGTCGCCACGACCGCCGCGTGCTCGCGTGCTGCGACCGGGTCGACCTCGGGATCCGGGTTGGCCAGCGCGAAGACGATGGCGTCCGGCGCCATCGTCGCCACGTCGTCGCCCGTCAACAGGTTGGGCCCGGAGACGCCGATGAAGACGTCGGCGCCGGCGAGCACCTGCACCAAGGTGCCGGTCAGCCCGGCGGGATTGGTGTGGTCGGCAATCCACTGCCTGGCGCTGTCGAGGTTCTCCTGCCCGCGGTGTACGGCGCCCTGCCGGCCGCACGCGACGATGTTCGTGGCCCCCTGCGCGTGCAACAGCTGGATGATGGCGTGGCCCGCTGCCCCCACACCGCTGATGACGATGCGGATCTGGTCCAACCGCTTGCCGACCACGCGCAAGGCGTTGGTGAGTGCCGCCAGCACCACGATCGCGGTGCCGTGCTGGTCGTCGTGGAAGACCGGGATGTCGAGCTCGTCGCGCAGCCGCCGTTCGACCTCGAAGCAGCGGGGCGCAGCGATGTCTTCGAGGTTGATGCCGCCGTACACCGTCGCGATGCTGCGCACGATGTGGACGATCTCGTCGACGTCCTGGGTGTCCAGGCAGACCGGCCAGGCGTCGACCCCCGCGAACTGCTTGAACAGTGCCGCCTTGCCCTCCATGACCGGCAGCGCCGCAGCCGGTCCGATGTTGCCCAGCCCGAGCACGGCCGACCCGTCGGTGACCACCGCCACCGTGTTGCGCTTGATGGTCAGCCTGCGCACATCCTCCGGATTGTCCACGATGGCCTGACAGACCCGAGCCACCCCTGGCGTGTAGGCGCGGGACAAGTCGTCCCGATGCTTGAGCGGCACCTTCGGGACCACCTCGAGTTTGCCCCCGAGATGCATCAGGAAGGTTCGGTCGCTGACCTTATGCACGGTGACCTCGGGCAACGCGGCGAGCGCAGCGGTGATCTTCTCCGCGTGGGCCACGTCGGTGGCGTCGCACGTGACGTCGACGACGAGCCGGTCGGCGTGTGACTCCGCCACGTCGAGTGCGGTGAGCGCCCCGCCGGCAGACCCGACCGCAGCGGTGAGGGCGCTCGTGCCCCCCGATCCGGACGGGAGCTCGACGCGGACGGTGATCGCGTATCCCGGGCTCGGATTGGCCATGCTCGGGATACTAGCCCGGTCTTTCCTGAGGGCGGACGAGCTAGCGGTGGTTCTCCGGCGGTTGGAGCCCGAAGCGCTCGCAGAGCACAGCGACGTCGTGTCGGTCGATATCTCGCAACTCGTATCCGGTGCGGTTCTGCAAGGCGAACTCTGGACTTTCGCATCGAACTGAGACTCCGGTGATCTCACCGTCACCCGAGAGGTCTTGGGTGGCGAACAGGAACGGTGCCTTGACGCTGCCGTAGTGCAGTCGGCCGTCGTCGAGTGTCTCGTACAGGTGAAGGTCAACGCGGCGACTGTGCCCGTCATGCACGACGAAGTTCCAGGGACGGTCCCCGGGCCACGGGTGGATCCGACCGACTCCCTGATCGGCGAAGGCTGCGAGGAGACCTTCGAAGTCCTCCGCATCAACCCAGACGTCGAGATCCGCGTGGTGCCGAGTCTGCCTGCCCACCAGCGCGTCGACGGCCCAACCCCCGCCGACGCACGCAGCGACTCCATGCCGGGTCAAGGCGGCCATCAACGTACCCGCCGTCTCCGGCGGCATGGCGTATTCAGTCATGCCCTCAGAGTCCCAGACGGAGCAACTCCATTACCGGGTCGCCACCGCCCGCACGCTTGCCGCTGGGATCCAGGATGGGTCGGGTGGTGAGGACGACGAGCGCTGTGACTCAGCTTTCCTGTTTGTCGTCGGTCGCTCGCCAGTTGCCGTCGCTGCCCGGTCGCTCGAACGACTCGACGCCCGAGGCAAGGTCGGGATCCTTGTCACCCGGCTCAAGGGGTCCCGGCCGATTCTCGGGGTCGGAAGGCGCCGATCTTGACCGCCGCTCGGGGTCGCGGTTGGGCGCGTTGGGCACGGTGTCCGGGTCGGACTCGAGCTGCTCCTCGACCTTGGCGGGGTCGATGCCCTCCTCGTCGGGCGGGCCGAACCCCTCTTGGTCGGACGGTTTCTCGGTCATGCCGTGCGTCGTACCCGCTGGTGCGGCAATCATGCCAGCCCGGCAGGCCCACCAACTCCAGGCTGCGCGGCTTGCGGGGGCCAGCGGTCGCTCAGGAGGCGATCAGGCCGCGCACGACGCGCAGTCCGACCGAGAGGCGGGCCAGGTCCGCCTCCTCGCCCCCCGTCATCTCCTGCAGCGTCGCCCGGGCCCGATCCACCGCAGTCTCCTCGCCGGCGTGCCAGGCCGCCACCCGGTCCGCTGCGGTCGAAGCCGAGCTGGTACCCGACAGCACCTGGGAGGTCAGCTCGGCGTGGACGGCGTACAGGTCGTCGCGCAAGGACGCCCGCGCCATCGTCTGCCAGCGATCGCTGCGAGGCAGCGCCACGATCTTGCCGAACAGCTCGCCCAGCCCGAGGTGCTGGCCGAGAGCCAGATGAACCCGGGCCACCTCGATGGGGTCGATCTTGTCGCGCTTGGCGATCTCGACTATCTCCAGCGCCGCGTACGCGGAAGGCAGCACCGCGATGTCGGTGGCCAGGTCGACCGGGACCCCAGCCGACTCGAGCTCCTCCGTGGTCGCATGGAAGGCTTCGGCCTCCATGCCGAGCAGGAGGTCGGGCAGCTCGCGGACGACCTTCTGGATATCGGTGCCGAAGTACTCCACCGTCGCCTCGGAGTCCAGCGGATGCCTCCTGTTGTTGATCATCCACCGCGAGCCGCGCTCGGCCAGAGTCCGTACGGCCAAGCGCATGTTGGTCTGCACCGACGCCGAGATCTTGTTGTCCAGGGCGTTGATCCGGTCAATAAGCGCGTGCGCACCGAACAGCTCTCGGCACACCACGCTGGCGCGGGTGAGCTCTTCGGCAGTGGCGCTGGTCTCCTGGCTCAACCGGTGGAAGTACGTGATGCCCGCAAAGTTGACCAGGTCGTTGACCACCTGCGTCACGATGATCTCCCGCCGCAGCGGGTGATTGGCCATCTCGGCGCGGTAGGACTGGCGCATCTTCGAGGGGAAGTAGCCGAACAGCTCCGACCGCAGGAAGGGGTCGTCGGGGAGATCGGTCACGAGCAGCTCATCGGCGAGCACGATCTTGGTGTAGGCCATCAGCACAGCCAGCTCCGGCGGGGTGAGACCCACGCTTGCCGCTCGCCGGGCGGCGAACTCCTTCTCCGTCGGGAGGAACTCGATCTTCCGATCGAGCAGCCGCCGCTTCTCCAGCCGCCTGATCCAGGACTCGTGCACGTGCATCAGTGGCTCGGAGACCTGCTCAGAGCTCGACAGCGCGATGTTCTGCTGGTAGTTGTCCCGAAGCACCAGGTCGGCGACCTCGTCGGTCATCGACGCGAGCAGCCCGTTGCGCTGCTTCTCCGTCATATCGCCGGACTGCATCACCTCATCGAGCAGGATCTTGATGTTTACTTCGTGGTCGGACGTGTCGACGCCGGCCGAGTTATCGATGAAGTCGGTGCAGATCCGCCCGCCGGCCTGGGCGTACTCGATGCGGCCCCGCTGCGTGAGGCCGAGGTTGCCCCCCTCGCCGACGGCACGGCAGCGCAGTGCGGCCCCGTCGACCCGGATGGCGTCGTTGGCCTTGTCGCCGACCTCGGCGTTGGACTCCGACGACCCCTTGACGTAGGTGCCGATGCCGCCGTTCCAGAGCAGGTCGACGGGGGCAAGCAGGATGGCCCTCATCAGCTCCGCTGGGGTCATCGTCTTGACGTCTCCGACGATGCCGAGGGCGGCGGCGATCTGTGACGAGATTGGGATCGCCTTCTGGCTGCGGCTGAAGACCCCGCCGCCCTCGGAGATCAGGGAGGCGTCGTAGTCGGCCCAGCTCGAGCGCGGCAGGTCGAACAGCCGCCGTCGCTCGGCGTACGACGTCGACGCCACCGGGTCAGGGTCGAGGAAGATGTCGCGGTGGTCGAAGGCAGCAACTAGTCGGATGTGCTCGCTCAGCAACATCCCGTTGCCGAAGACGTCACCACTCATGTCGCCGACACCCACGCAGGTGAAGTCCTCGGCCTGGCTGTCGATGCCGCGTTCGCGGAAGTGTCGTCGCACCGACTCCCAGGCGCCGCGAGCGGTGATGCCCATCGCCTTGTGGTCGTAACCGGCCGAGCCGCCGGACGCGAAGGCGTCGCCGAGCCAGAAGCCGTACTCCTTGGCGATTCCGTTGGCGATGTCGGAGAAGGTGGCCGTGCCCTTGTCGGCTGCCACCACGAGATAGCTGTCGTCGCCGTCGTGCCGGACGACCCGCTGCGGCGGCACCGTCTTGCCGCCGACCCGGTCGTCGGTGATGTCGAGCAGCCCTGAGATGAACGTCTTGTAGCAGGCGACGCCCTCCGCCAGCCATGCTTCGCGGGTCTCGACCGACAGCTCCGGCAGCCGCTTGCAATAGAAACCGCCCTTGGCGCCCACGGGCACGATCACGGCGTTCTTGACCATCTGCGCCTTGACCAGCCCCAGGATCTCGGTGCGGAAGTCCTCCCGCCGATCCGACCAGCGCAGGCCACCGCGCGCGACCGGGCCGAAGCGAAGGTGCACTCCTTCGACGCGCGGGGAGTAGACGAAGATCTCGAACCTGGGTCGAGGCTCGGGCAGGTCCGGCACCTCGCGCGGCTCCAGCTTCAGCGAGATGTAGTCCTTCGGTGCCCCCGAGCCGTCCCGCTGGTAGAAGTTCGTCCGCAGCGTCGCCTTGATGACGGCGAGGTAGCTACGCAGGATGCGGTCCTGGTCGAGGCTGGCCACGCCGTCGAGAGCATCGACGATCGAGTGCTCGAGGTCGTCGATCTTCTGCTGCCGATCGTCCGCGTCGACCAGGTCGGCGTCCGGGTCGAACTTGGTCTCGAAGAGAGCGACCAGCTTGCGGGTGATCGGCACGTTCGCCAGAAGGGAGTACTCGATGTAGTCCTGGCTGAACGGCGTACCACCTTGCCGGAAGTACTTCGCATACGCCCGGAGGATGGCGATGCTCCGCCAGGGCAGCCCAGCCTCCAGGACCAGGGCAGAGAAGCCGTCGCTCTCCGCGTGTCCTCGCCACACCGCCAGGAATGACTCCTGGAAGAGCTCCCGCGAGACCGCCGTCGTGCCGCCTTTGCGGCGCAGCCCGAAGTCGTAGATCCAGGCGGGTCCGGCAGCGCGCTCGAACTGGTAGGGCCGCTCATCGACGACCTCCACGCCCATCTCGGACAGGATCGGCAGTACGTCGGAGAGGCTCAGCGGCGTACCCGTCCTGAACACCTTGAAGCGCGACTCGTCCGACGCAGCGTCGACGGGAGCGTAGAGCGAGAGTGCGATGGAGTCGTCGGCCACCTCCTCCATCCGGCGTACGTCGGCGGCCGCCACCGGGGGCCGGAAGTCCTCCTTGTACGCCTCGGGGAACGCTTCGGAGTACAGCCGGGTCAGCCGGGTGCCGGCCTCCTCACCGAACTGCTCGTGCACGGCGGCGGCGAAGTCGTCGGTCCAGGAGCGGGTGGCGTCGGCCAACCGCTGCTCCAGCTCGGCATGGTCGAAGTCGCGCAGGGTCTGACCCGGTGCCGGCCGCACCACGAAGTGCAGTCGCGCGAGCACCGACTCGCTGACCCGGGCGGTGTAGTCCAGCGTCTCCGCCCCGAGCGTTTGGCGCAGGATGTCCTGCATCCGCTCACGGATCTGCGTCGTGTACCGGTCCCTTGGCAGGTAGACCAGGCACGAGAGATAGCGGCCGTAGACGTCCTTGCGCAGGAAGAGCCGCAGCTGCCGCCGCTCGCGCAGGTGCAGCACCGCCTCCGCCACCGGCTGCAGCTCCTCGACCGGCGTCTGGAAGAGCTCGTCGCGTGGGTAGGTCTCGAGGATGTCCATGAGCGACTTGCCGCTGTGGCTCATCGGCGAGAAGCCGGCGTGGGCCAGCACCTTCTCGGCCTTCTCCCGCAGCATCGGGATGCGCGTCAGGCTCTCGGTGTACGCCGCGGAGCTGAACAGACCCAGGAAGCGACGCTCGCCGATCACCTCACCGCCCTCGTCGAACGTCTTGACGCTGACGTAGTCGAGGTAGGCGGGCCGGTGCACGGTCGATCGCGAGTTGGCCTTGGTGATGATCATGAGCGTCTTCTCGCGGGCCTTGGCCTTGACCGCAGGCGGGAGCTTCCCGAAGGAGGGCGACATGTCCTGGTCGGAGCGCAGGATGCCCAGCCCGGTGCCCGGGATGGCGCGGAGTACGTCGTCGTCTCCGGCCTTCTCGAGCTGGTACTCCCGATAGCCGAGGAAGGTGAAGTGGTCGTCGGCCAGCCATTCCAGTAGCGACCGGGCCTGCTCGACCTCGGCCTCGTCCAGCGGCGGCGGGGAGTCCTCCAGCTCGGTGATGATCGCGCGGGCTTGGTCGCGCATCTTGCCCCAGTCCTCGACCGCCTCGCGCACGTCACGAAGTACGTGCCCCACGGCCCCCTGGATCCGCTCGAGCTCGGCCGGGTCGGTCTCCCTGTCGATCTCGATGTGCATCCAGGACTCGCGCAGCAGGTCCGGATGGTCCCCGGCGGCGGACTCCATCTGCTCGCCGTCGCAGAGCTCCTGGAGCTGCCCGGTCACATCTCGACGGACCACGATCTGGGGATGGACGACGACGTGGATGGATCGGTCCAGGCCGGTCAACGCCATCGTCACGGTGTCCACGAGGAAGGGCATGTCGTCAGTGACCACTTCGACCACCGTGTGGCCGCCGGCGGACCACTCGTGCTCGTCGATCGACGGGGTGAACACGTGCACCGCTGCCCTGCCCTGCGGCCGCTGCTTCGCTGCCCTGTAGTGGCTGAGCGCTGCGCCGTACACGTCCACGGGACTGCGATCGACCAGATCGTCGGGGGCGACGTGACGATAGTAGAGAGCCAGCAGCTCGCGGATCTCGTCCGGCTTGGCGGATCCGGCTCCGCGACGGTGCTCGGCCAACGCCGCGGCGTCGGCGATCAACTGCTGCTTGGCGTCTTCCAATCTGGTGGCCATGAGCACGACAACCTGTCCATGAGGGGCCCGCGTCAACGCGCGGTCGTACGCCGTTGTGCGACTAGTGCTGACACTAGTCGCGACCCACCCGGACGCGCACGACCGGCCAGCCACGCCAGCGGCCTGCGGTACGACGGCAGCGCCAGCGGCCTGCGGTACGACGGACGATCGCCCGGGAGGCGTTCCCCGCGCGACCCCCTCGTCGGACACCACCCGCGCCGCAGAGGCAGGCGGTCCGCGTCCTGTTCGGCGAGCGCGAGGCGATGTCAGACCATCGCGGTCAGAGCATCGCCCGGAGTTCCCACAGGATCGGGTAGTAGTGCATCGGGAGTCGGCTGCGAAGGTAGGCGGCTCCGGACGAGCCACCGGTGCCGGACTTGGTGCCGATCATCCGCTCGACCATCGTCACGTGCCGGGCGCGCCAGGCCGCCGCCAGCTCGTCGTGCTGGATCAAGGCCTCCGCGAGCTCCCACACGTCGGCGTACGTCCCTCGGTCGTGCGCGGCCTGCCGCAGCGAGCCCCGCACCTCGTCGTCGGACCCGACGGCCAGGCCGGCGCCGCCGAGCGCGGACACGAAGGCGTCCCACAGGGTCGGTTCCTCAAGGCGTCTGGTGAGGCGCGCCCGCTCCTCGTCGGTGAGTCCACGGAAGCGTCGTACGAAGGATGGATCCTTCGCTCCCGAGATGAACTCCAGCTCGCGGAACTGCACCGACTGGAAGCCGCTGGCGGGCGAGAGCAGTTGCCGAAAGGTCAGGAAGTCCTGCGGGGTCATGGTCTCCAGCACGTCGACCTGCTCCACGAGGACTCGCTCGATGACGTGCATCCGCTTCATGAGGTGCCGCGCCCACCAGAGGTTTCCCGTGAGCATGCCGTCGCGGGCGTTCTCCGCCTCGTGCAGCAGCTGCTGGAACCAGAGCTCGTAGACCTGGTGGATCGTGATGAACAACAGCTCGTCGTGGGCCGGCGGGTCGGACTCGAGCTGCTGGGCGCTCAGCAGGAGGGGCAGCCGAAGGTAGCTGCCATAGGTGAGCTTGGCGCCACGCTCACCGAAGTGGATGTCGTCACCCGACCACTCGCCGACCACCTGCTCGGAGTTCGGGATCGTCTCGCCGCTCACTCGGGCAGGGTATCGCTCGCGCCGGATTCGTCGAGGGCAGCAACCTTGCGGTGTGCCAGGATGCGGCCATGCGTTTCGACGCCGAGATCACCTACCCCGGGGCCAGCTCCGACGAGGCGTTCGCGCTCGTGGTCGACCCGGAGTTCCGCGCGGCTGTCTGTGAGGCCACTGCCGCGATCGTCTACGAGGTCCATGTCGACGAGCACGACGACGGCTCCGCCTCGATCCGGCAGCGGCGGGTCCTGCCGGCGCAGGTGCCCGACTTCGTCAAGCGGCTGGTGGGCACGACGATCGAGGTCGAGCAGGTCGAGCAGTGGAGTGTTCCCGACGAGGCCGGACGACGTATCGCTGACCTCCGCCTCGACGTCACCGGCCAGCCGGCGAAGATGCTCGGCACGATGGCGCTGAGCTCGTCGGGCGATGGAGCGCAGCAGACGATCACCGGGGACCTGAAGGTGTCCATCCCGATGCTCGGCCGCAAGATCGAGCCGGAGATCGCGAAGGCCCTGATGCTCGCGATCAAGGTCGAGCAGCGGACCGGCCGGGAGTGGCTGGCCGGCTGATCCCGGGCGTGGCTTCCTGATTCTGTCGGCGCGGCATGTCACGGTGGGGTCATGAACGACAGCGCTGACATCCTGATGCTCTACGGGATGACCCGCGGATGCCCCGACTGCGAGGGCGAGCGGGTCTTCGTGCCCGTCGGCGAGACCGGCAAGGACACCGGCGAGCTGTGCTGCACCGACTGTGGTGCGGCGGTGGTGGCCGACCCAGCCCTCGAGTACGGCCCCGGTCGCGCGATCCGGGCCGCCTGAGCCAGGGCGGGCCACGCAGCGGTCAACTCCTGCCAGCGGCGTACCCGGAGGCAAGCAGCGCCATCAGCACTTCGTCGTACCACGCGCCCGCGTGCAGGGCGACCTCCCGCCGCCGGCCCTCCTCGACGAAGCCGAGCTTGGTGTACGCCGCGAGGGCCCGGGTGTTGAAGGAGTAGACCCCGAGCTGGATCCGACGCAGCCCCATCTCGTCGAAGCCGTACCGCAGCAGCACCGTCACGGCGTCGCTGCCCAGGCCCTGTCCGCGTGCCTGCGGTCCCATGATGACGCCCAAGGTGGCGGAGCATGCCGGCAACTCGGCGCCCCACAGCGCGACATGGCCGAGAAGGGCGTTGTCGCTGCGCCGTACGACGCTGAACGCCACGGCTGATCCGGACTCGTTGCCACTCCAGGCACGAAACATCTCGCGGATCGGCTGCTCGGGTCTTGGCCGGATGACGCCCGACTGGAAGACCGCCGTGGCCGGCTCGGCCCACCACTCGGCGAGGATCTCGATGTCTGCGTCAGTGACCGGACGCAGGTAGGTCAGCTCTCCGCGAAGCGCTGACTCGGCGTACTCGGCAGCGTCGTCCGTCCCTGCCCACGGCATCGGAGCTCCTTCGCGGCAGTCGGGTGGGCCTAGCCCATGTGCGGGTAGCGGTAGTCCGTCGGCGGCGCGAAGGTCTCCTTGATCGAGCGCGGCGACGTCCACCGCAGCAGGTTCTGCGCGGCACCGGCCTTGTCGTTGGTGCCGGAGGCGCGTGCTCCACCGAAGGGCTGCTGCCCCACGACGGCACCGGTCGGCTTGTCGTTGATGTAGAAGTTGCCGGCCGCGAAGCGCAGCTCCTCCGAGGCCCAGGCGATCGCCTGTCGGTCCCGGGCGATCACCGCCCCGGTCAGCGCGTACGGCGCGAAAGACTCCATCTGCCGCACCGCCGACTCGAAGTTGCGGTCGTCGTAGACGTGCACCGCCAGGATCGGGCCGAAGTACTCCGTCTCGAACATCGTGTCGGTCGGTTCGCTGGCCTCGACGACGGTCGGGCGCACGAAGTAGCCGGCCGAGCCGTCGACCTTGCCACCGGCGATGACTTCCAGCTTCGGCGACCGCTTGGCCCGGTTGATCGCCTTCTTGTGCTTCTCGAAGGCGCGATCGTCGATCACGGCACCCATGAAGTTCGACAGGTCGGTCACGTCGCCCATCGTGAGGGAGTCGACCTCGTCGGCGAAGTCGCTCTTGATCTGCTTCCAGACCGAGCGGGCGACGTACGCGCGCGATGCAGCCGAGCACTTCTGTCCCTGGTACTCGAAGGACCCGCGAGTGAGTGCCGTGCGTACGACGTCGGGGTCTGCGGACGGGTGCGCCACGACGAAGTCCTTCCCGCCCGTCTCACCGACGATGCGCGGGTAGGACCGGTAGCCGGCGATGTTCTCGCCCACGGTGCGCCACAGGTGCTGGAACGTGGGCGTCGACCCGGTGAAGTGGATGCCGGCCAGATCAGGGTGCGTCAACACGCTCTCGGACACCGCCGCGCCGTGGCCCGGCAGCATGTTGATGACGCCCGGCGGCATCCCGGCCTCCTCCAGCAGCCGCATCAGGAAGTGCGCCGCGAACTGCTGGGTCACCGAGGGCTTCCAGATCACCACGTTGCCCATCAGAGCCGGTGCCGTAGGCAAGTTCCCCGCGATGGCCGTGAAGTTGAACGGCGTGATCGCGTAGACGAAGCCCTCGAGCGGGCGATGATCCGTGCGGTTCCAGATGCCACGTGAGTTGGCGATCGGCTGCTCACGAAGGATCCGCTGCGCATAGTGGACGTTGAAGCGCCAGAAGTCGATCAGCTCGCAGGCCGCATCGATCTCGGCCTGGACGGCAGTCTTGGACTGGCCGAGCATGGTTGCCGCGTTGAGCGTCTGCCGCCATGGGCCGGCCAGCAGCTCGGCCGCCTTCAGCAGGATCGCGGCCCGATCGTCGAAGGACATCGCCCGCCACGCAGGAGCCGCCTGCGCAGCCGCGTTGACGGCATCGCGACCGTCGGCTGCGGTGGCGCCACGGGTGACGCCCAGCACGTGCTGGTGGTTGTGTGGCTGGACGACGGTGAGCTCCTCGCCCTTGCCCCAGACCTGACGCCCGCCGATGGTCGCCTTGAGGTCCAGCTGCGACTTCTGCAGCTCCACCAGCTGCTGCTCGAGCTGCAGCCGCTCGTCGCTGCCCGGCGCGTAAGTCAGGTTGGGCTCGTTGACAGGGGTCGGCACCGTGGAGATCGCGTCCATGGGTGTGAGCGTAGCGGGCATCGCTACGGCTGAAGCTTTCCCTACCCCTGCGGCAAAAGCGTCAGCCATAGGGGCTGGCGGGGGGTGAGGATGACGCGGCTAGGCGGACTTCTTGGCGGACTTCTTCTTCGCCGTGCTCTTCTTGGCCTTGCTCGCCGACTTCGACGCAGACTTCTTCGCGGTCTTGCCCGAGTCTCGGGCAGACGAGCCGGACCCGCGGCTCGACGTACCCTCCGAGCGTCGCTTCTTGGCCGCGTCGACGCTGGCCCGCAGCGCCGCCACCAGGTCGACCACGTCCGCGGTCTCGGTCTCCTCCTCGTCCGCCTCCGGCAGCGGCACCCCCGTCGCCTTCGCTTCGACGAGCTGCTCGAGCGCCTCGCGATACTCGCTGTGGTAGCGCTCCGGGTCGAACTCAGCCTGCAGCGTGGCGATGTAGGACTCGGCCATCGCCACCTCGTTCTTCTTCACGTCGACCGAGTCGTCGGGTACGGCGAAGTCGCTCGCGCGCACCTCGTCCGGCCACAGCATGGTCTGCAGGACCAGCGCCCCGTCCTTCTCACGCAACAGGGCGAGGGTCTCCCGGGTCCGGATCGCGACCTTGACCAGCGCGCACTGACCCGTCTTCGTCAGCGCGTCGCGCAGCAACACGTAGGGCTTGGCCCCTGGACCGTCGGCAGCGAGGTAGTAGGCCTTGGCGAAATACAGCGGGTCGACCTGCTCGACGGGAACGAACTCCAGTACGTCGATCGCCTTGGCGGTCGGCAGCGGCAGCTCGGCGAAGTCGTCGTTGGTGAGGATCACCATGCGGCCGTCAGGCATCTCGTAGCCCTTGCCGATGTCGGAGTAGGGCACCTCCTCGCCATCGATCTCGCACACCCGCTTGTAGCGGATCCGCCCCCCGTCCTTCTCGTGGACCTGCCGGAAGGTGATGTCACGCTCCTCCGTGGCCGAGTAGACCTTGATGGGTATGGTCACCAGGCCGAAGGAGATGGTGCCCTTCCAGATCGCCTGCATGTGCCCTCCAGTCGCGCGCGGTCACGTTCACGCTAGCAACTGTGCGAGCTCCTGCGTCGCGTACCAAGCCAGATCGTCCTCGGGCTGGGTTGCGGTGTCCATCTCGGCCGCATCGGCGAGCAGGCATGCCACCTGGGCTAGCGCCAGGCCGTCGGTGAGCCGGACCAGGCCCGGCACCCCCTCGTCCTGGTCAATCGCCTGGTCGTCCACGTGCGCGACGACGACCACCCGACGGCCCCTGGGGATCCCCTGATCATGCAGCAGCTGCACGGACGCCTCGGCCGCCGCCGCGGTGAGTGCCCACTCCGCTTCCTCGTCGTCGAGGTCCGCCAGCCCACGACGCACGCCCCCGGTCAGGGCATAGGCGTCGCGCGGCCCGGGCAGGCGCGACCAGTCCGACAGCTCGTGGACATCTGCAGCCGTGGCGGGTATGTAGACCCGCATCATGCGTCCGGCTCGTCGGCGGGGCGCTTCGGTGCCGGTGCGAGCGCCGAACGGGTGGCCTTCGAGGCAGACCGCCGCTGCCGGGGTGCGGGGTCCGATGCCGGCGCGGCCGCTGTCGGGCTGGCGGCTTGGTCGGCGGCCGACTTCCGCCTCGTCGCCACCGTGCCGGCCGACTTCCGCTTCGTCGCCGCCGTGCCGGAGGGAGGCTTCTTCGCGGTAGTCCGCTTGGCACCGGCTCCGGAGGCCTTCCGTCCGCGCGGCGCCCGCGCCCGGCTGTCCGACGATGCGTCGACGAGCTCGTCCAGGGCCTCGGTGATGCACTGCGCCAGTACGTCGACGTCGGCCAGCCCATCCCGGTCGGCCTCCACGCCGTAGAAGACGCTCCCGTCGTACGACGTCATGCCGATCGCGAGGGCATGGCCGGGCACCAGGGGCAGCACCGGATAGCTGGCGATCATCCGCGCCCCCGCCGCATAGAGCGGGAACTGAGGTCCAGGCACGTTCGTCAGCAGCAGCTGGTAGGAGCGCGGCGCGTGCCGGGCAGCCACCCGAGCGCCGATGGCGTGAAACGTGGTCGGGGCGAACCCGGCGATCTCCGCCAGCTTGTTGGCCGCCACCGCCCGGCCGGTCTCCTGATGCGCCTTGAACGCGTAGGACACCTGGTGCAGGCGCATGATCGGGTTGGCCTCGCCGACCGGCAGCGACAGCATGTGCGGGGTCACCTGACTGCCCAGAGACGTGGGCTCCGCGAACTCGTCATCGGTCACGCTCATCGGGACGAGCGCGCGGACCCGGGTGGCGGTCGTGACCGGCTCGGCACGGGTGAGCAGCCACGCCCTCAGCGCGCCCGCCACGGTGGCCAGGATCACGTCGTTGACGCTGCCGCCGTGCTCCTGGCGCACTCTGCGGTAGTCGGCCAGCCGGGTCTCGACGGTGACGAAGCGTCGCTGCTGCGACGGCTCGGCGGCGAGCGGACCGGTGTGGGTCTGGGTACTGCCGCTCCAGGCAGCCGCCAGTGCCCTCGCGCGCTCTGCCGCGCTGCGCACCGTGATCACCTGACCGCGAACCTGGTCGCCCGCCACCGACGGATTGCGGACCACCTCCCCCAGCGACGCCCCCAACAGCTCGACGCCACTGGCCGAGCGCTCTGGCGCCCAGCCGACGTCGGGCGTGGGGGCGACGTCGGGGCTGTCGTCGACGATCAGCTGTCCGATGTCGACGGTGGTGCCGTCGACCAGCGCTTGGTGGGACTTCGACAGGATCGCATGCCGTCCCCGGTCGAGCCCCTCGACCAGGTAGGTCTCCCACAGCGGTCGACTGCGATCGAGGCGGCGGCTGACGATCCTGGCCACGAGCTCGCGCAGCTGCTCCATGGTGCCAGGCGTCGGCAGCGCCGAGCGACGCACGTGGTAGGTCAGGTCGAAATGCTCGTCGTCGATCCACACCGGATTCCCCAGCCGGCCGGGGAGCCACCGAAGTCGCTGCCGATACCGAGGGACGAAGGCGATCCGGTCGTTGATCAGTGCCAGCAGGCGCTCATAGTCCAGTCCCTCGGGCGCCTCGAAGACGTCGAGGGTGGCCACGTGCATCGGCGTACTCGCCGACTCCATCGCGAGGAAGGACATGTCCAACGGTCGAAGACGATCCGGCAACGCCTCGCACCTCCTCTGTCACCCGACGGTCGGGTGATCCCGGCCACTGCGGGAACTCACATCGTGTCACGGTCGTATGGTCTTGTGGTGTGCATGGCCCTTCGCGGGCCGCCACCGCCACTCACCCCGAGAGCTGCCCAGAAGGAGACTGCCCATGCGCCGATCGCCCCGTCTCGGAGTCGCCGTTGGCGTGCTCTGCTGCACACTCACGCTGAGCGGCTGCGGCGACGACGGTGCCGAGGGCGACGACGCCGGTACGCCGGCAGGCCCGGCCGCGTCCTCAGAGCCGTCGAAGCCGAGCGGATCGGCCAGCGCCTCGACGAGCAAGCCCGCGCCGAGCACAGCAGAGGACGACGCGGTCGAGCTGAAGGTCACAATCGCGGACGGTGAGGTCACCCCCCTGGGCGAGACGGTCGAGGCGGAAGTCGGTCAGGAGATCCGCGTGGTGGTCGACAGCGACATCACCGACGAGTTGCACGTGCACTCCGACCCGGAGCAATCCTTCGACGTCCAGCCCGGCAACGGCCAGGTGTTCACCTTCCGCATCGACGAGCCGGCCGTCTACGAGATGGAGTCGCACGAGCTCGGTGTCGTGGTCGCGAAGCTCCAGGTCTCCCAGTAATCCCGCGCCCGTGCCCGACGACCGCACCGAGCTCCTCGCCCACGGCGTCGGCGGGCGGAGCGACCTCCCGATCCCGGCCGAGTACGCCTTTCTCGGCGCGGCAGCCGCGCTGATCGTCTCTTTCGTCGTGCTGGGCTTCGCCTGGCGCGAGCCGAGGTTCGACGGGCCGCGCTCGGGCCGTCCGATGCCCGGCTGGCTGGCCGCAGTGATCGACTCGCCGGTCGTGCGGGGCACCGTCGTCGTACTCGCGCTGGCTTTTGCGGCCTGGGTTGCGATGGCCGCGCTGTTCGGGGACAACACCCTGGTCAATCCCACCTTCGGCGCGATCTACGTGCTGGCATGGGTCGGCCTGGTCCCGCTGTCGCTGCTCCTCGGTCCGATCTATCGGTTGTGCAACCCGCTCCGGTGGTTACACCGGGGTATCGCGAGGCTCGCCGGGCTCGATCCGTCCCGTGGCCTGCTGACCTATCCGGCCCGATTCGGCTACTGGCCCGGCACCGTCTTTCTCTTCTCGTTCGTCTGGCTGGAGCTGGTCAACCCGTCGATGTCGCAGGATCTCGGTGCGGTACGTCTGTGGCTGCTCGTCGTGGCGGCCCTGCTGATGGTGGGTGCGGCGGTCTTCGGTGACTCGTGGTTCGAGCACGCCGACCCGTTCGAGGTCTATTCGACGCTGGTGTCGCGACTGTCGCCCTTCGCCCGACGCGTCGACGGAGTCCTGGTGTTCAGGAACCCGCTGGAGAACCTGGACACGACTCCGGCCCGGCCCGGGCTCGTCGCGGTGGTCTCGGTGCTGTTGGGTTCGACGGCGTTCGACAGCTTCAAGGAGTCCAGTCGGTGGCTCGGCTTCGCCCAGCAGTACTCCGAGCACTCGACGCTGATCAACACGGTGGCACTCCTGGGCTTCTGCGCGCTGGTCCTGGTCACCTTCGTGCTCGCGTCGGTCAGCACGACTGTGCTGGGACACGTGTCGCGCCGCAACATGCCCAACCTGATGGCGCACTCGGTGGTGCCCATCATCGTCGGGTACGTCGTCGCGCACTACCTCTCCTACTTCCTTTCCACCGGGATCCAGACGCTGCAGCAGCTGGGCGACCCGTTGGGCCGGGGCTGGACGCTCGCACAGCCGGTGGCTGAGGTCGACAAGTACTGGATCTACGGCTTCCCGACCGGGATTGCCGTCACCAAGGTGGTTGCTGTAGTGACTGGCCACGTGCTCGGCGTGATCTCGGCGCACGACCGTGCCGTCCGACTGCTGCCGCGCGAGCACGCCCTCCGTGGTCAGCTGCCGATGCTCGCCCTCATGGTGGCCTACACGGTCACCGGCCTCTGGCTGCTGTTCGCCACCTGACCCGCCCCGTCGGCACCGCCCCGCCGACCAGCGCGGCCGCCAGGGAGCGCAGTCCTCGCGTCAGTCGGGCGTCCGGTGCACACTCGGACAGGCTGCGACCGCTGACGAGTGCCTTGTCACAGGCAGCCGGGTCGTCGGGCAAGGTGGCCATCACCGGGAAGCCGGTGGCTCGTCGGACGGTCTCGCCGATCTCCTCGGCCGGCCACCCCAGAGTCGGCCGGGTGCGGTTGACCACGACGTACGGCGCCACGGTCGGCAGCACGTCGGTCAACTCGTCGAGTCCGCGGATCAGCCGGCTCAGGCCGATCGGATCGGCTGCACCCACCACGATCACGGCGTCGGCCCGATCGAGCGCCTCGATCGTGGCGCCGTTACGACGTGGGGCCGTCGTGTCGTAGCTGATCTCCTCGTCGCGCTCGAGGCTGAAGCCGCAGTCGACGACCACCAGCGAGGCCAGCTCTCGGCAGGTGTCGAGCACGCTGCGGAGCAGCACCGGTCGTACCTCGATCCACCGGTCGGCGCGGGGAAGCCCGGTCAGCACCCGCAGCCGGTCGTCGACCTGCCGAGAGTGCCGAGCGAGGACGGCGCCGTCCAGGCCGCCGACGTTGGCGGCGCGACAGGCGGCGAGTAGGCCGGAGGACTCGTCGAGAAGCCCGAGCTGCTGGCCAGACGATCCGCCGTAGACGTCCGCGTCGACCAACATCGAGTCGACGCGGAGCCGGGCGGACTCCGCAGCGAGACCGAGGGCGACCGTCGACCGGCCAGGGGCGCCGGCCGGTCCCCACACGACGACGACCCGTCCTCGCCGGCGCGGCTCGACCCCGAGGCCGGCCGCACGCGAGACTTCCGCGCCTGCCACCCGGCCGCTGCCAGGCTCACGGACCATCTCTCGGGCCCGGGAGATGACGACAGCCACCTCGGCCAGCTCCTCAGGTGACACCACCGTGCGGACTCCGAGCCGGGTGAGTGTCTCGCGATCCCCTGCGGCGTTCGCGTCGCACAGGCCGATCACCACGACTCCCCGATCAGCCACCTCGCTGATCGCGTCGGCGTCGAGTCCGCGCAGCGGCAGCGCCACCAGGGCGGCCTCGGCCTGACCGGTGGCGGCCATGGCGACCAGGTCCGCCACGTCGACGCAGCGGCGTACGACGTCGACGTCGGCTCGGCTGGTGAGCTCGGGAAGCACCGTGGTCTCAAGCTCGACGGAGCCGACCGCGACCAGCAGCGCGACCACGTCAGCTCCCGACTCGGACGAGCACGACCGTCTGACCGTTGAGCGCGTCCAACGTCGTGCCCAGGTCCACACCGTCAGGTAGTGCCACCAACACCTGCTGGTCGGCAGAGACACCGCTGGGTCCTGCCTCGGACCTGGCGACGACCGAAACGCCCTCCAGGACCCGCTGTGGTGCTCCGGTGCCGGCGTCGGCGGGAACCGCCCACACGTCGACCCGGTCGCCCACGGCAAGTCCGCTCGGGACACCCGCTCCGCTGACACCGAGAGGCAGCTCACGCGGCACCGCGACCTCTTCGGAGGTGAGTGCCGCCGCTGGTAGCAGCTCGCCCGAGCCCAGCGCACGATCGGTGCGCAGCCCCGACGGGAGCGGCTCGTCAGCCGACACGTAGGCGGCCGCCTGATCATCCCCGTCGAACTGCACGTCGGCGACCTCGAGGTCGGCTTCGGTGACGACCTGCCCGGGCTCCAGATCGTCGTCCAGCCGCCAGACCGCCACGGTGTCGTCGGCTGCGGCAAGGATTCGGGAGGCGACCAGCACACTCGACGCCACGAGCAGGATGCCGATCCAAAGACGCGGATCCTGCCAACGCCGACGGCCGATCCGGGTGGCGGGGAGTGACGCCGGCGGCGCGTGTGCAGTGGGCGGCGCGGCCGGACGTCCGCGGTGCGTGACGGACATGGCGCTCATTCTGCCCAGATCCCGTCAAGCATGAAAAGGTCTGTGCACAGCGGCGGAGCCGGTCCCGGGTTGTCCGCAGGTCGACATGCGAAGATCGAGACCATGCCCGACGGTCCACGGTTCCTGCCTCTGGCCGACGTCGCCGAGATCCTGAACATCTCGACAGCCCAGGCCTACGCTCTCGTACGACGGGGAGAGCTGCCGGCCATCAGGATCGGCGGCCGCGGCCAGTGGCGGGTCGAAGCCAGCGTCCTCGAGGAGTACATCGCGGGGCTCTACAGGGACACCCGCGCCTACGTCCAGCGGTATCCGAAGTCAGCGGATGGCAGCGACCACGAACACAACGCCGAGGTCGACTGAGCCCGCCGCCTCGCACTAGGCCCGGTCACCAGGAGGGCTGCCGGTGCAGGCTCGCCAGCGCCGTGAGCGGGACCGTACGTCGCCCATGGAGGTTGCCGGGCCGCGCCACCTCACCGATCTCGTGCTCGGCGACCTCGCACCAGTCCTGGCCGACCCGCCCCAAGGTGCCGTGCAGTCGGCTGCCCTCCCGCAGCACGACCGTGACGGCTGATCTATCGGCGGCCACTCCCCGAAGCACCGACGCCAGACCCAGCCGTGCCTCGACGGCGCCGACGCTGTCAGGACTGACCGCCTCCGTGCTCAGGTCCCACACCGAGGCGACCGCGAGCAGCGCGACCAGCGACTCACTCTCGCCGGGCCGATCGCCGTCAAGCAGCACGTGGTCAGGCCCCACCCGAGTGACGACACCTGCCAGCTCGCCGGCTCCGGTGACGAGCAGCCGCAGCGGAGCGCCCAGGTGGCGGCGCAGCCGGTTGACCAAGGCCACCTGGGCGTTCTCGCCTCGGATGCGGTCGGCGATCTCGGCCGCCCGCTGCTGACTCTCCAGCGCTCGCGCCCGGCCCTCCAGGTCTGCGAAGAGCTCATCCCAGCGCACCAGGCCGACGCTAGCGGACCGTCGGGGACGGACGGTCATGCCCTGTGGACGGAGCGTTGACTGACAGCGTCCGACGGCGTAGAACATCAAACAGCATCAAACGTTAGTAAACGAAGGAGAACCTCTGTGTTCCTCGCCCAGACGGTACGCCGCGCCGCCTGTC
This sequence comes from uncultured Actinomycetota bacterium, assembly GCA_963830495.1. Taxonomy (GTDB): domain Bacteria; phylum Actinomycetota; class Actinomycetes; order Propionibacteriales; family Nocardioidaceae; genus CAWHMS01. Next base: position 479,054 of record CAWHMS010000003.1, read on the forward strand.
TTGTCGTCCTGGCTCTCGCTTCGGCGGCGGCAGCCACCACGGGCGCGTCGAGTCTCCGTCAGTTCGCATCACAGGTCGGCCAACCATCCAGTGCGACGCTTGCCGAGCTGATCGCCTCCCTCGCCGCAGCGGTCGGCTGTCTCGCCGCCCTGGGGCTCACCGGCTGTGGAGTTGCCGTCGTGGTGTCGGGCCGGCATCCGACGTCGACCGTCGGCCGCGCGATCGTCGTGCTCGTGCCGTCGTGGTGGCGTCGGGCGCTGCTGCTCGCCTGCGGTGTCACGCTGGCGACCCCGGGGCTGGCGTCCGCTGCCGGCGGGTCCGCCCCGCACGCCCACGCGAGCGACACCTCCTGCTCGCCGCCATGTGTCGCCGTAGTCCGACTCGACGGCCTACCGCTCCCCGAGCTGCCGACGGCGCGGGACCCAGGCGGGCAGAGCATCGTGGTCGCGCCCGGTGACTCGTTGTGGCGCATCGCCGCGGAGCGACTCGGCTCAGACGCCGGTGACGCCGAGATCCTCGACCTGGTGGAGCGCACCTACCGCGCCAATCGGGCGGCGGTCGGCGGCGACCCGGACCTGATCTTCCCCGGAACGCTACTCACCGTCCCCGGAGGTATCCGATGACCACACCCTCGCCCGCGCCCACGAGCTGGCCTGAGACCGAGCGACTGGACCGACCAGTTGGCACCTACACCCAGGGCGCCCTCGCACTGAGCTATCCCCTACCGAGCGGACTCGACAGCGCGCCACAGTCCCGGGCGCTGACCGTCGTGCAACCGGTCGACCACCGGGCTGTCGGCGCCACGGCCGAGGGCTGGGCGGCGCGGTTTCTCCAGGCCGTTCTCGAGGTGATGTCCTGCGAGCGACCGCTGACCCAGCTGATCCGCTGGACAGACGAGCAGGTCTACAGCGAGATCGCCCGGCGCCGGCAGGTGGTGTCGACTCGTCTCCGGCACGTGCCGGTGCGTGCCGGTCGCCAGCAGGTTGCCACCGTGCATCTCTGCCAGGTGACCGCCGAGCGCGCCGAGATCTCCGCACGGTTCACCAACGGGCGTCGATCACATGCGCTGGCCGCCCGGCTGGACCTGCACCGAGGTCGCTGGGTGTGCACAGCGATCGAGTTCGAATGACCAGGGAGGCTGACCTGCGCTGCATTGCGGCAGACTGCGGACGTGGACGACCTCGACCGGGAGGTGCGGTGGCACCTCTACCACGCCCTGGCAGACACCGGTCGCGCGCTCGATGTCTGGGAGGTCGCCGAGCGCACGGGCACGAGCGCTGAGCAGGCCGGCCACAGCGTGCGTCGGCTGGCCGACCAGCGGCATCTGGTGCTCGCGGAGGACGACACGGTCGTGATGGCACATCCGTTCGCCACCATTCCGCTGGGCTTCTCCGTCATGAGCAGCTCGACCCTGTGGTGGGGAGGCTGTGCCTGGGACTCTTTCGCACTGCCGCAGCTGATCCCGGGCGCGGCCGAGGTGCTGGTCGCCACCCGCTGTCCAGGCTGTGCCCGGGCGCTGAGCTGGGTCATCGGACGGGAGGCGCCTCCGGCCGGTGACGAGGTCGCCCACTTCCTGGTGCCGGCGCACCGGATGTGGGACGACGTCGTCCACACCTGCGGTCACCAGCGGCTGTTCTGCACCGACGAGTGCGTCGAGAGCTGGCTGGCCAGGACCGGGAGCACCCGGGGATACGTCATGGACCTGGCCACGCTGTGGCGACTGGCGGAGCACTGGTACGACGGTCGCCTCGACCGCGACTACGTGCGGCGCGAGCCGGACCAGGCCGGCGACTACTTCCGCGCGGTCGGGCTCCACGGTCCCTTCTGGGGCCTCTGATCCTCCGGCAGCTCAGGCGTTGCGACGGGCCGGGTCGCCGTGGCATCGCTTGAACTTCTTGCCCGAGCCGCACGGACACAACGCGTTGCGGGAGACGCCGGCGAACTCGTCGACCTCCTCCGCCTGCTCCGCCTGCGCCGCCGCGGCGGCCATGGCGTCGCCGCTGTCACCGTCGACAGTCGGCGCACTGTAGGTGAGCTTTCGCGGCGCGGATGGCTCGGAGAGACCCTTCGCCACGATGGTGGGACGATGCCCCGCGTCGTCCTGATCACCGCGGGCAGCGCCCGCAGTCTCGGGCACCGCACCGTCGGCAGGCGGTGCTCCGTCGGCCGCGCCCTGGCCCAGCAAACCAGCCGCGGTGCCCAACGGACGAACGGAGGGCGCCTCGGACGCGGCCGGCACCTGGACCTCGACGTTGAAGAGGTAGCCGATCGACTCCTCCTTGATCGAGTCCATCATGGCGGTGAACAGGTCGTAGCCCTCGCGCTGGTACTCCACCAAGGGGTCGCGCTGGGAGTAGGCACGCAACCCGATGCCTTCCCGGAGGTAGTCCATCTCGTACAGGTGCTCGCGCCACTTACGGTCGAGCACCGAGAGTACGACGCGACGCTCCAGCTCCCGCATGACCTCGTCTCCGAGCTCGACCTCGCGGTTGTCGTAGGCCTGCTGTGCGTCGGCCTGCAGCGCCTCCACGAGCTCCTCACGCGACACGTCGGCCAGACCGTCGACCTCGTCGACCACGTCGCTCTTGGACAAGCCGACCGGGTACAGGGTCTTGAGCGCGGTGAAGAGCTTGTCGAGGTCCCACTCCTCGGGGAATCCCTGGGTGGCGCCGACGACGTACCCCTCGATGGTGTCGTCGAGGAAGCCACGGACCTGCTCGTGCAGATCGGCCCCCTCGAGCACCCGGCGGCGCTCGTCGTAGATCACCGTGCGCTGCCGGCTCATGACGTCGTCGTACTTGAGGATGTTCTTGCGGGTCTCGAAGTTCTGCGCCTCGACCTGGGCCTGCGCGGAGGCGATCGCGCCGGTGACCCGCTTGTTCTCGATCGGTACGTCGTCGGGGATCTTCATCGTCGTCAGCACCCAGTCGACCCAGTCCGACTTGAACAACCGCATCAGGTCGTCCTCGAGCGAGAGGTAGAACCGCGACTCGCCCGGGTCACCCTGGCGACCGGACCGGCCGCGCAGCTGGTTGTCGATGCGCCGGGACTCGTGACGCTCGGTGCCGATGACGTAGAGGCCCCCCACGTCGTTGACGTCGTCGTGCTCGGCCTTGACCTGCTCCTCGATCTTGTCGAGCATGGTCGGCCATGCGGCCTCGTAGTCATCGGAGTGCTCGGTCGGGTCCAGGCCCTGCTCTCGCAGCCCCTCGTCGGCCAGGAACTCGGTGGAGCCTCCGAGCATGATGTCGGTGCCGCGGCCGGCCATGTTGGTAGCGACCGTGACGGCCCCCTTGCGCCCTGCCTGGGCAACGATGTGGGCCTCCTGCTCGTGCTGCTTGGCGTTGAGCACGGTGTGCGGGATACCGCGTCGCTTGAGGAGCCCGGACAACAGCTCGGACTTCTCCACCGAGGTGGTGCCGACCAGCATTGGCTGACCCTCGGCGTGCCGCTCGGCGATGTCGTCGATGATCGCGTTGTACTTCGCGTCCGCCGTGCGGTAGACCAGATCCGCCTGGTCCATCCGGATCATCGGCATGTTGGTCGGGATCGGGATCACCCCGACGCCGTAGATCTTCTGGAACTCCGACGCCTCGGTCATCGCCGTACCGGTCATGCCGGAGAGCTTGCCGTAGAGCCGGAAGTAGTTCTGCAGCGTGATCGTCGCGAGGGTCTGGTACTCCTCACGGACCCGGACGCCTTCCTTCGCCTCGATGGCCTGGTGCAGGCCCTCGTTGTAGCGGCGCCCGTGCAGGATCCGCCCGGTGTGCTCGTCGACGATCAGCACCTCGCCGTCGAGCACGACGTAGTCGCGGTCCTTGCGGAAGAGCTCCTTGGCCTTGATCGCGTTGTTAAGGAACGAGATCAGCGGCGTGTTGATCGCGTCGTAGAGGTTGTCGATGCCGAGGTGGTCCTCGACCCGCTCGATGCCTGGCTCCAGCACCGCCACGGTGCGCTTCTTCTCGTCCACCTCGTAGTCGTCGTCGAGGCGCAGCCGGCCCACCAGGGTGGCGAACTCGCCGTACCACTTGACCTGCTCGTCGCTGGGCCCGGAGATGATGAGCGGCGTACGCGCCTCGTCGATGAGGATCGAGTCGACCTCGTCGACGATCGCGAAGTTGTGGCCGCGCTGGACGCAGTCCTCGATCCGGTTGGCCATGTTGTCGCGCAGGTAGTCGAAGCCGAACTCGTTGTTGGTGCCATAGGTGACGTCGCAGCTGTAGGACTACGCCGAGCCTCGGAGGCATCTGCGGCAGGATCATCCCTACCGACAGGCCGAGGAAGTGGTAGATCCGGCCCATCCACTCGGCGTGGTACTTGGCCAGGTAGTCGTTGACGGTGACCACGTGCACGCCGTCGCCGCTGAGCGCGTTGAGATAGGTGGGCAGCGTCGCGACCAGGGTCTTGCCCTCGCCGGTCTTCATCTCCGCGATGTTGCCGTAGTGCAGCGCGGCACCACCTTGCAGCTGCACGTCGAAGTGCCGCTGGCCGAGCACCCGCTTGGCGGCCTCCCGGACGGTCGCGAATGCCTCCGGCAACAGGTCGTCGAGCGACTCGCCTTCGGCCAGCCGCTGCTTGAACTCGTCGGTCTGGGCGCGCAGCTCCTCGTCTGTCATCGAGACGAAGTCGTCCTCGATCGCGTTGACCTGGGCGGCGGCAGCCTCGAGCTTGCGGCGATGCTTGCCCTCGCCGATTCGCAGGACCTTGTCGAACAGTGCAGGCATCGAGCGGAACTCCCTGTCGCAGGTGTTGCGGATGTACGTCGGCACGCACCTTCGTCCGAAGGCGCGGCGTCAATCCTAACCGGGCGCTCCCCGCCTCCCGCCCATCGCGTTGTGGCTGAAGCTTTTCACCACCTGGGCGTGGCAAGGTTCAGCCACAAGGGTCACAGGGCGAGCGACAGCTCCGGGCTGAGATCGCCGCGCGGCTCCACCAGGACGGTGCTCAGCCCGAGCCAGCCAGCCAGTCGCTGCAAGTCGACGGCCAGGGCGGTGGCGGCGTGGTCTGGCGCATCGACCTCGGCGTAGGCGGCCTTGACTACCAACACACCGCCCTTGCGGTCGGCCTTGAGGTCGACCCGGGCGACAAGCCGGTCTCCGAGCAGGAACGGGAGCACGTAGTAGCCGTACTGTCGCTTGGGTTCCGGGACATAAATCTCGATCCGGTAGTGAAATCCGAAGATCTTCAATGTCCGCTCGCGCTCCCAGACCACCGGGTCGAAGGGGCTGAGCAGCGCGGATGCGTCGACGCGACGAGGCACCCGGGCATCGTGATGCAGGTACGCCGGTCGGTCCCAGCCCTCGATCCGAACAGGGATCAGCTCACCGGCCTCGACCAGCTCGTCGATCGCCGGCCCGACCAAGCCGATCTGCTCGGGGTCGTGATGCATCCGGTAGTAATCACGCAGGCAGTGCGCCGTTCCTACGCCGTGGGAGATCGCTGCCCGGCGAAGCAGCTCTCGCGCAGCCTCCTCAGGCGACGGGGTCGGCGCATCGAGCCACACCTGCGGGATCACCCGCTCGGGCAGGTCGTACAGCCGCTCGAACGACGAGCTACGGCCCGCGACGGCGAGCCGACCGGCGGCGAAGAGGTACTCCAGCACCTTCTTGGTGTCCGACCAGTTCCAGCCCCAGTGGTCCCTGCTGCGCGGCAGGCCCTCATCGAGGTCGCTGGCCGTGCTCGCACCGCGTTCACGCAGCTGGGCGACGATCGAGTCGACCAGCTGCGGGTTGTGGCGGATGGCGACCCACGCGTGACCGCGGCTCTCGTAACCGGCCATTCGGTGCTGCATGTGGGGCCAGAGCTCGACCGGCATGTACGCCGCCACGTGCGCCCAGTACTCGACCAGCCGCCGAGGCGGCCGTTGGGCTGCTCGACTCAGTAGCCCCACGTCGTACGGGCCCATCCGGCTGTACAGCGGCATGAAGTGAGCCCGCTGCAGCACGTTGACCGAGTCGATCTGGAGCACGCCGGTGCGCCGGACGGTGCGGGTGAGCGTGCGGAAGGTCGGCCTCGCGTGTGCCGGGTCGAGGAACCCTTGGGCGGCGAGCGCCACCCGCCTGGCCTGCGCCCGGCTCAGTGTCTCGGGGGTCACGGAATGTCGAGGAGCTTCTCGCGTACGGCGTACATGACCGCCTCCATCCGCGAGTGCAGCTGCAGCTTCTCGAGGATGTTGCGGACATGGTTCTTGACCGTGTTCTCGCTGATGAACAGATCCTTGGCGATCTCGCGGTTGTTGAGCCCGCGTGCGACCAGGCTCAGCACCTCCAGCTCGCGGTCGGTCAGCTTGGGGATCGCGACGTCGGGCTTGGTGCCCGCCCTGGAGATCGTCTTGAACTCCTCCAGCAGTTTGGTGGCCATGGCCGGACTGATCAGCGACTGACCGTCGGCGACCACCTTGATCGCCTGGGCAACCTGGTCGATCGAGGCGTCCTTGAGCAGGTAGCCCGAGGCGCCGTTCTTGATCGCGTCGTAGAGATCGGCCTCTTCGTCGGACATGGTCAGCATGATGATCTTGGCGGTCGGCGCGACCTGCTTGATCGTCATGCACGCCTCGATGCCCGACACCGCGGGCATGCGGACGTCCATCAAGATCACGTCGGGCACCAGCGCGGCGGCCAGCTCGGCGGCCTTCTCGCCGTCGGACGCCTCCCCGACCACGTCGATGTCGTCCTCGGCACCGATCAACATGACCAGCCCCCGACGGAACAGCTCCTGATCGTCGACGACCACGACCCGGATCGGCTCGCTTCGGGGCGCTGCCGATGCGGCGTCTTGCTCCATGCGCGCCATGATCGCACGGACCCCCGACGTCGCGCAGGTAGGTGGAGCGGCGAACGGCCGCGGGAGCCGGCGGCTAGCCCGTCAGTCTGATGACCCCGTAGTCGTAGCCCTTACGGCGATAGACGACAGCGGGCGTCTCGTTCTCCTTGTCCATGAACAGGTAGAAGTCGTGCCCGACCAGCTCCATCTCGTGCAGCGCCTGGTCGAGCGTCATCGGCGCGGCTTCGTGCGACTTCTCGCGGACGACCAAGGGGCCGTCACCGACGACCGTGAGCGGCCCCACCTTGCGCTCTTCGGGCCTGCCGTCCTCCTCGGTGAGCGAGGCCTCCGGAGCCGTGTAGGCGTCGGCCATCGCCTGCGCAAGCGACGCGGGCTTGCGGGACCCGTGATGGATCCGGCGGCGGTCGGCCGCCTTGCGCGCCTGCGAGCTGAGCCGCTCGACCGCCTTGTCCAGCGCCGCCATCTTGTCCTCGGCTGCGGCCTCGGCCCGCATGACCGGCCCTCTGCTGCGAATCGTGATCTCGACCCGTACCTGCTGGTCGGCCAGTCGAGGGTTGGCCTCCTCGGACACGGAGACGTCGACCCGGATGATGCGATGGTCGTACTTCTCCAACCGCGCCAGCTTCTCCTCGACATGGCTGCGGTAGCGATCCGACACCTCACAGTGGCGACCTGTGACCACGACTTCCACGCGTGCCTCCTTCACGGCCAAAGAGTGATCGCCCCGACGGGGTCACACTCGTGCGGGCAGCAGCTGAGCTGCTCAGAGATGCGGCACCCGTCCGGCCGACCTGGTCTTCGTCCCCACACTCGCCTGCTGAGGCTTTCGCAGCTCTTGCCACTAACGGCCTTCTCTCGGCAGCGGCGAGCATGCGGCTCGCCACCGAGGCAGGACTTACGACTAAGCCGCACCGTGCTCAGCGAGGTCACCCTCGCCTTACGTGGGCCGTTTCGCCTGCGGCTGGCTTCGGCTTGCGGATCCCGGCGCTGCCGGAGCAGAACCAGATCTGCGCAACCACGGACCCGGACGGGTGCCATGGACAGACTGTAGTCGCTCGTCCTGACCCGTGGCAGCCCTTCGCTCCAGCGGACGGCGCTGCGCCGGCCGGGCACGCGGCTCACGCCGCATGGCGCCTGGTCGCGGCCACGACGGCCACTCCCGCCGGGGTGACACCGTGGTCGTGCAGCGCTCGGGCTGCCTCGAGCACCGTGGCGCCCGTCGTCACGATGTCGTCGACGACCACCACCGTGCGCCCGGTGTGCAGCGGCCTCGCAGCGAAGGCGCCGCTCATGTTCGCCGAGCGCTGCCGCCGGTCCAGGCCCGACTGGTCGACCACCGACCTGGCCACCCTCAGCACCGGGGCAATCTCGGCCACGAGACCGCTTCGCCGCAGCGCCTTGCGGGCTTCCCGGGTCATCGCCAGCAGCGGGTCGTAGCCGCGAGCCCGCACCACGGCCGGGCGCGAGGGTATCGGCACCAGCGCGATCGGCGCCACCGGCCGCCCGGAAGCCAGCTCCCGAGCCGTGACACCGAAGACGCTCAGAGCAAGCGCGCGGCCAAGCGGGCGGGCCAGACTCAGACAACGCTGCTCCTTGTGCGCCACCAGTGCAGCCCGGACCGGCCCGGCGTAGTCGGCCACGGCCACGACCCGCGGCAGGCCAGGCGGACAGGGACGCGGCTGCACCGGGTGTGGCAGCCCCTCGAGCGCCTCTGCGCACCGGGGACACAGCGCCGGACCCGGTCGATGGCATCCGACGCAGGCACCGCCCAGCAGCAGGTCCAGCAGTGGCCCGGTGAAGTCGTCCCGTGCAGTCATCTCCCGAGCCTGCGCGGACCCCAGCGATCGCCGGCGTACTCGCAAGGATCTGTGCAGCTCTCGGCGCCGGGCGGCCGGCTGGGGACGAATCAGCCGGGATAGGTGGGCGCGTAGAGCCGGCGCTGACTCGGCACCTCCGCCCACTGGAGGTCGGGCGTCTGGACGTAGACGTTGCCGTCGCGAGCGCCGATGGCAGTGGGGGCGTCGATGTTGGGGCCGGCGGCGACCGTCAAGGGCTGCGACGGCAGGAATCCGGTGGCGCTCTCCACGATGGAGCCGTCGATGCTCACCTGCAGGAGCTGACGATCGCCGCCTTCCCCGTCCGCGAGGAGGACCACCCGGGTCGGACTCGCCCACGCCAGGCCGCTGATGCCGGTCAGGGTCACGTCCGGGCTGATGACCTCGGTCAGCCGCGGCAGACTCACCTCACCGGGTGCCGCAGCCGGCCGGTCGATCTTGGCGATGACCAGCCGCGCGACATCACCGTCCGCGACGACCGCGGCAAACCGCACTCCGTCCCTCGAGACGGCGAATCCCTGGATCTCCTCACCGGACAGCCCGCGGGTATCGAGCACCCGGTCACCGCTGGGGCCGGTCATGGCGTGGATCACCGCGCCCTCTGCGCCACGCTCGACCGCCCAGAGGACTTGATGGACATCCCACGAAGGCCGCATCAGGTTCTCCGCGTCGGCAAGCCAGACCTGGGGACCTCGGGTGGATCCGGGGTTGACCCCGGCCACAGTCAGCGTCGCGCCGTCGGCGGACACGACTGCCCCGACCGCACCCGTCGGGTCGACCCCCACCGAGCGCGACCCGGCCGACACGTCGCGGATTGGACCCGAGACCTGCACGACACCGCTGTCGTCGAGACTGACCAAACCACCAGGGTCCAGGGCGAAGAGCTGACGGCTCGCAGCGAGTCCGGCCGGGTCGTATCCGGCGAACTCGTCGATGTCGATCCTCGTCCCGACGCCGGCGATGTCCAGCCGCTCACCCTCGACGGTGACGGCGATCTCGTCGATGTCGGGCAGCTGACGCAATGTCCAGGTCAACTGTGCGGCGAAGAGCTGCTGCTCGGTGTCATCGAGCTCCGTGACCGACTCCGAGAGCGGAATGGTCGCCGTACCGGTCGGTGAGACCTGTACCGGCTCGACCAGCTCGGTACCGAGCGGCGCAGCAGACTCGACGATGCCCAACAGGCCGGCGGTTGGGCCCAGTAGAAGGTTCTCGACCAGTTCGGTGGCGGTCTCGTCACCGATCAGCAAGTACACGGGGTCCGGCGTCAGCACAAGTCCGGTCGGGTCGAAGTAGTAGAGGGAGAACTGGGCGTAGCTGCGCAGGAAGTAGTCGCGGTCGACGTACAGGCCGGGCAGCGGGTTGACGATGCGCCACTCGCCCTCGACCTTCGTGAGCCGCACCGGCACCCGCACCCGTGCGCGCGCGGGGTCCGTGGTGGTCCACGACCCGCGGGCGTCCAGCGAGCCGAGGGACCGCGCGCGAACGTCGACGAAGGCGCCGCGATCGACGATGGACTGGTCGTCGTACACCACGACGCTGGCACGCGGTGACCAGTCACGGGCGGCGATGGGCGTCAGGAACTCGCGCGCGACCTCGTCGGTCTGCGGGTAGGCCAACATGGCCGCGAAGTAGCCGGACACGATGTCGGCGGGAGCCGCGCCCGGTCTCGGCCCGGCGGGAATGTTGCTGATGACCCGGGGCTCGTCCTGGACGTCGGCCGCTCGACCCTCACTCACCGAGGAGCTCTCCGGGATCGAGACACAGCCCGCGAGTGTTACGGCGAGCGTGGTCGCGGCCGCCGCTACTGCGGGCAGACGAGTGCGCCATCGGCGTCCACCGAGGCTCATGGCAGTCCTCGCCCGGACCGGTGCGGGTAGCGCGCGTACGGCACGCCGATGTCGGACCGGCTCTGGTCCGGCGGGATCACCGGCAGCGGCGACACCGGGGCGGGGTCTCCAGCGCGACGTGGCAGGGTCAGCCGGAACAGCGCACCCTGCTGCGGCGCACCCCACGCTTCGAGCCGCCCGCCGTGCAGCTGGGCGTCCTCGAGCGAGATCGGCAGTCCCAATCCGGTGCCGCCGTGCGTACGGGTCCGAGCCGGATCGGCTCGCCAGAACCTGGTGAACACCAAGGACTCCTCGCCCGGTCGGAGCCCGATGCCGTGGTCACGGACGGAGACTGCGACTGCCTGGGCGTTGCCAGCGACCGCGACGTCGATGTCGCTGCCTTCGCCGTAGGCGACAGCATTGGCGACCAGGTTGCGCACGACTCGCTCGACCCGGCGTACGTCGACCTCGGCCAAGCAGTTCTCGGTGGGCATGTCGACGCGGATCCTCGAGCCCTTCCGGTCGGCTAGGGCCCCGGTGGCGTCGACCACCCGTCGGACGACGTCGCGCAGGTCGACCGACGTGAGCTCCAGCATCGCCGCGCCGGAATCGAAGCGGCTGATCTCGAGCAGGTCGGTCAGCAGCACCTCGAAGCGGTTCAGCTCGTGCTGGAGCAGCTCGGCTGCTCGCGCAGTCGCCGGGTCGAAACCGGTCTTCGCCTCGTGGAGTACGTCGGCAGCCATCCGCACGGTCGTGATCGGAGTGCGGAGCTCGTGACTCACGTCGGCTACGAACCGGCGCTGGACCCGCGACAGCTCCTCGAGCTGCCGGATCTGCCGTTGCAGGCTGTCGGCCATCTGGTTGAAGGAGAGCCCGAGCCTGGCGATGTCGTCCTCGCCTCGGACGTGCATGCGCTCTTCGAGCCGGCCGGCGGCGAGGCGTTCGGCGATCCGGCGCGCCAGCCGCACCGGCGTCACGACCTGGCGGGTGACCAGCCAGGCAACCAGGCCCAGCAGCACCACCAGCAATGCACCGGTGGTGATCAGGGCGTTGCGCACGACCGTCAGGGTCTGTTGCTGCTCGGTGAGGGGAAAGGCGAAGTAGACCGCGTAGTTCTGGCCGCTCGCCGTCACCGTCACCTGCGAGCCGACGACCATCCCGGGGACTGGCGGCTCGCCAACCGGGTAGATCGTTGTGTAGACCCACCAGCTCCCGCGCTCGGCCTGGACCCGCGCTGCCAGGTCTGCCGGGATGGATCGCGGCTCGATGGCCTCTGAGCTCCTCAGCCCGCCTGCTGCCTCGTCGGCTTCGCCGGCTTCCAGCGGGCCGACGACCGCCACAATGTAGTCGTACCTTGTCTCGTCGCGTGGAGCCAACACCTCGATCAGGCCGTTGAACAGCGTGCTGACGTCGAAGAAGTCGCTGACGTCGGACGCATCGATCTCGGACTGTGCCGTGTCGATGCCGGCGGCGGCCTGAGTCAGTGCGGCCTGACGCTTGGAGTCGAGCACCCCGTCGGTGACCTGCCGCAGCAGGATCCAGCTCGCCAGCACCACCAGCACGGTCGAGAGCAGCAGCGTCCCGATCACCACCCTGGCTTGGATCGAGCGCCGCCAGAGGTTGGTCAGCCGACGTACCGGGATGAGAAGAGCGCGCCCCAGCTGTCGGATCGCGTGCGTCGCTCCGCCGGGTACGACGGCACCGGTGCCGAGCCGCTCGCTCCCCTGCGGACTGCTCCGCCGTGTCACCCCCGGGGTGTCTCCACTCATCCGTTACCGGCTGTCGGCCGTCTCGCCGGCCTTGTAGCCGACACCGCGCACGGTGACGACGATGGTCGGATTCTCCGGGTCGCGCTCGACCTTGGAGCGCAGTCGCTGCACGTGCACGTTGACCAGCCGCGTGTCCGCAGCGTGGCGGTAGCCCCAGACCTGTTCCAGCAACACCTCACGGGTGAACACCTGCCATGGCTTGCGAGCCAGACAGACCAGGAGGTCGAACTCCAAGGGCGTCAGTGACAGATGTTCGTCGCCGCGCACCACCGTGTGTCCGGCAACGTCGATGGAGAGGTCGCCGATCCGCAGCGCCTCGGGCGCCGCGTCCTCGTACTTGCGGAGCCGGGTGCGGATCCGGGCCACCAGCTCCTTCGGCTTGAACGGCTTGACGACGTAGTCGTCGGCACCGGACTCCAGCCCCACCACGATGTCGACCGTGTCACTCTTGGCGGTCAGCATGACGATCGGCACACCGGACTCGGCCCGAATCTCTCGGCACACGTCGATGCCGTCCTTGCCCGGCAGCATGAGATCCAGCAGGACGACGTCCGGCCGGTACTCGCGCATCATCTCCAGGGCGCGGTCTCCGGTGGGGCAGATGCGGCTGTCGTATCCCTCGTTGCGCAGCACAATCGTCATCATCTCGGCGAGCGATGAGTCGTCGTCGACCACCAAGATCTTGGCACCCTGCGTACGAACCGCTTCCACCACTGCGCATCCCCTCATCACCGGTGCCGCGCACGCGGCGGCTGTCGACTGCAAGGGTACGTCGTCAGACCCGGCGGAGATGAGGTCCTGACCGGCGGCGTTGCACGCGTCGCCGGTCAGTAGCGGTACTGATCGGACTTGAACGGACCGGCGACCGGGATGCCAAGGTAGTCGGCCTGAACATCCGTCAGGGTCGTCAGCGAGACACCCAGGGAGGCGAGATGCAGTCTCGCGACCTCCTCGTCCAAATGCTTGGGGAGGGTGTAGACGCCCGTCGGGTAGTCGTCGTTCTTGGTGAAGAGCTCCAGCTGAGCGAGCACCTGGTTGGTGAACGAGTTCGACATCACGAACGACGGGTGACCCGTGGCGTTGCCGAGATTGAGCAGCCGGCCCTCGCTGAGCACGATGATCGCGTGCCCGTCGGGGAACGTCCAGACGTCGACCTGTGGCTTGACGGTCTGTCTGGCGATGCCGTCGACGGCTTCCAGCCCCGCCATGTCGAGCTCGTTGTCGAAGTGCCCGATGTTGCCGAGGATCGCCTGGTGCTTGAGCCGAGCCATGTGGTCGACGGTCACCACGTGATAGCAACCGGTGGCGGTGATGACGATGTCTGCCAGGTCGATGACCTCGTCGAGAGTCGCCACCTGATAGCCGTCCATCGCGGCCTGCAGCGCACAGATCGGGTCGATCTCTGTGATGATCACGCGGGCGCCCTGGCCACGAAGTGCATCCGCGCAGCCCTTGCCGACGTCGCCGTACCCGCACACCACGGCAACCTTGCCGCCGATGAGTACGTCGGTCGCCCGGTTGATGCCGTCGATGAGCGAGTGGCGGCAGCCGTACTTGTTGTCGAACTTGGACTTCGTCACCGAGTCGTTCACGTTGATCGCCGGGAAGAGCAAGGTCCCTTCGCGGAAGCGCTCGTAGAGGCGGTGGACGCCGGTCGTCGTCTCCTCCGTCACGCCCTTGATGCCGTTGGCGATCGCGGTCCACTTGGTGTCCGTGGTCTGGAGGCTGCGCCCTAGCAGGCGCAGGATCTCGCGAAGCTCGGCGTTGTCCGTGGACTCAGGTGCCGGTACCGCGCCTTCCTTCTCGTACTCGACTCCGAGGTGGACCAGAAGTGTGGCGTCACCGCCGTCGTCCAGGATCATGTTCGGGCCGGCCGGATGGCCAGCAGTCGCGTGCCCCTCCTCGGCCGAGCCGGCCACGGGCCAGGACAGGATCTGCTCGGTGCACCACCAGTACTCCTCGAGCGTCTCTCCCTTCCAGGCGAAGACGGGCACGCCCTGGGGGTTGTCCGGCGTACCGTCCCGACCCACGACGACCGCGGCTGCGGCGTGGTCCTGGGTCGAGAAGATGTTGCAGCTCGCCCAGCGCACCTTGGCGCCGAGCGCCGTGAGGGTCTCGATGAGCACGGCAGTCTGCACCGTCATGTGCAGCGAGCCGGCGATCCGGGCGCCCGCCAGCGGTCGCTCGGCGCCGTAGCGCTCGCGCATCGCCATCAGTCCGGGCATCTCGTGCTCAGCAAGAGTGATCTCGGCGCGTCCGAAGTCCGCCAGTGAGAGGTCGGCAACCTTGAAGTCCATGGCGCCTAGGGTAGTGGCCGCTCACGTCGAGGCCGAGGGGCCGGTGTCATCAGGCGGTGCGAGGCGTTCGCTCGACCGCCAGACACATCGTCCGAAGCAACGCGGAGTGGCTTAGTGGGGATCGGTCGGACGAATCCTGGCCGGACCGCGAGGGCTCCCGCCCAACCCGCCCAAGCGTCGCCGCGGCGCTCCGCGCCACGACGGCCAGCCGGATCTGGGCCGCGCGAAGGCTCACGCCCAACCCCCCACGCGTCGTCGCGGCGCTCCGCGCCACGACGGCCAGCCGGATCTGGGCCGCGCGAAGGCTCACGCCTTCGCGCGGTCCAGATCCGGCTCGAGAAAGATGTACGTGGCTTCGGGGACGGACGAACGGATCGCGGCCTCGGCCCGGTTGATGGTGGTGGCTACGTCGTCGGCGCTGTCGGTCGCGGTGACGGCGATCTTCCCGGCGACGAGGATCTCCTCCGGCCCCACGTGGAGCGTGCGGAGGTGGATGATGCGGTCGACGCCTTCGGCGCTCAGCACCCCGCGCTCGATCGCCTCGCGGTGCTCCAGCCCGGCGGACTCACCGAGCAGCAGACTCTTGGTCTCGATCGCGAGCACCACGGCGACCGCCACCAGCAACAGGCCGATGGCCGCGGTGCCGACGACGTCCCAGTAGCCGTTCTCTGTCAGCAGTGTCATCCCGACGCCGATGAGCGCAAAGAAGAGCCCCACCAGGGCGGCCAGGTCCTCGAGCAGCACGACCGGCAGCTCTGGCGCCTTCGCCTTGCGGATGAAGGTGCTCCAGCTCGCCCGGCCGCGGACCTTGTTCGACTCCTGGATGGCGGTCCGGAACGAGAAGGTCTCCATCACGATGGCCGCCACCAGCACGACCAGCGGCACCCACCACCACCGCCCTTCGAGCAGCTCGTTGGGTTCACCCGCGTGCACTTCGTGGTACTTGTGGTAGGCCTCGTAGAGGGCGAACAGCCCACCGACGCTGAACAGCACGATGGACACGATGAACGCATAGACGTAGCGCTCCCGCCCGAAGCCGAACGGATGCTCCTCGGTCGCCTCGCGCTTGGCTCGCTTCGACCCCACCAGCAGCAGACCCTGGTTGCCGGCGTCGGCCACGGAGTGGATCGACTCCGCCAGCATCGACGACGCGCCCGTGAGCAGCCAGGCGATGAACTTGGTGACCGCGATCCCGGTGTTCGCGAGCAGCGCGGCCACGACGGCTTTGGTCGAACCTTCAGCGGCCACGTGTTTCGCTTTCGTCGTAGGTGTTCGAAGCGATGCCGAGATAGAGCGCTGCATACGTGCCGGTGGCGAGCAAGGCGGCGTACCGCGCCATCTCCGACCCCTCGGTTGCTTCGATGGTCTGGGATCGTACGTCGTGCCCGGCGGCGAGTGCAGAGAGGCGGCCGCGCGCCTCGCGCACACTCGCCTCCTGGGTGCCGTCGTCGAGGATGAGGAGTCCGGGCCGCGACGAGCCGGACGTGCTGTCGGCGAAGGGGTCGGCGAAGACATCCCGGGTCCGAGCCGACTCCAGCACGGGGATCAGGTGGCCGGCGTCGGCCGCGAGCGAGGGCCTCCCGGTCGTGCGGCGCATCGTCTCGGCGACCCGCCTCGCGGCCCGCGCTGCGAGCACCGACCCACCCCAGACGAGAGGCAGCACGTCGGCCAGTCCGATGGCTAGGTCCTTGGCCGGGTTGTTGCCGATCTGGTGATGCGGAGAGCAGCGCACGGCCACCTCGTCGAGCACCCGAGCCACTTCGTCGGCGCTGACCTCCGGCCCCACGCCGAGCCGGTGCAGGGCCTGCAGCGTGATCACCGCGACCGCGAGCGAGTCGTCGGTCTGCGTCGGGAGCAACGTGCTGTGCCTCCCTTGCGCATGCTCGGCCAGCACGGAGTGCGCGGGGCAGGCGGCGATCAGCGAGCTCCCCCGTCGTACCGCCTCGCGTACGGCGGACGCCGTCTCGGCGTCGCCGCCCTTCGGGGCAAGCACGACGACCAGATCCATCGCACCGACCCAGCCGGGCAGTCCGGGACCCGGCCAGGCCACGAAAGGCACCGGACAGAAGGGCTCGAGCACCGCTCGCAGCAGTCGTGCGTCCGAACCGGCAGCGACCACAGCCCGAGGCATCCCGTCACCAGTCTGCGCTTCCAGCGCATCCGCGACACCGCCGGCCTCCAGCCGCACACGTGCGCCCGACTCCGCCACCCTGCGCAGTGCCGCGTCGGCGGCGGCCAGGATGTCGGGATCGTCGAGTCGCGCGTCGTCGAAGTAGTCGGCCATGGCTCTAGGAAGGCGTCTCCTCGGGAGCGGCCACATCGTCGTCAGCAGCGTCGTTCCCGGCCGCATCGGCACCGGCCGCATCGGTCCCGGCAGGCGGCGTCGTCCCGATCCGGCTGCCGTCGGGGCGCCGGGCCTCGTCCACGAGCATCACCGGGATGTCGTCGCGCACCGGGTATGCGAGGCCACAGCTGTCACAGACGAGCTCGTCGGCCGCGTCGTCGACCGTGAGACTCCCCTTGCAGTCCGGGCACACCAAGATCTCCAGCAGCACCGGGTCCAGCTTCATCCATCGCTCCTCAGCAGTGACAGCACCTGATCGCGCACGGTAACCATGCCAGCGGCGTCCGTGGCCTCGACGTTGAGCCGCAGGACCGGCTCGGTGTTGGAGGCGCGGACATTGAACCACCAATCCTGTCCGATCACCGTCAGTCCGTCGAGGTAGTCCATGGTGACGCCGTCCCGTCCGCTGTAGCTCCGCTCCAGGTCTGCGAGCACCTGATCGGGATCCGCCACTCGCGTGTTGAGCTCTCCCGACGCGGTGTAGGGCGCGTAGGTCGCCAGCAGGTCGGAGACGGGTACGTCGGCCTTCGCCACCGCGGCCAAGAGGTGCAGCGCGGCCAGCATGCCCGAGTCGGCGAACCAGAAGTCGCGGAAGTAGAAGTGACCGGAGTGCTCCCCGCCGAAGACCGCATCGTGCTCGGCCATCGTCGCCTTGATCAGCGAATGGCCGACCCTCGTCCGGACCGGGACGCCACCGTTCGCCGCGATCAGCTCAGGCACCGCCCGACTGGTGATGAGGTTGTGGATCACGTGCGCCCCCGGCTCGCGCCGCAGCGCCCGCTCGGCGATCATTCCGGTAAGGGCGGACGGCGAGACCAGGTTGCCCCTCTCGTCGACCGCGAAACAACGGTCGGCGTCACCGTCGAAGGCCAACCCGAGGTCGGCATGGTTGTCGACGACCGCAGCCTGCAGATCAACCAGCGTGGACGGGTCGAGCGGGTTGGCATCGTGGTGCGGAAACGTGCCGTCGAGCTCGAAGTACAGCGGCACCAGCTCGACGTCCAGCGAGGCGAACACGGCTGGCACGGTGTGCCCGGCCATGCCGTTGCCGGCGTCCACGACCACCGTGAGACGGCGGCCGCTGACGGGCGCGAGCGAATGCAGGTACTCGGCGTAGTCCGCCAGCACGTCGCGGGTCGCGATCGACCCCGCCCTCGCGCCCGGTCCCACGGCATCCTCTCGGCCGGTCACCCGAGACCGGATCGCCCCCAGGCCGGTCGTGGCCGAGAGCGCCACAGCCCCGGCACGGCACATCTTGATGCCGTTGTAGCCCGCTGGGTTGTGGGACGCCGTGATCATGGCGGCCGGGAGATCGAGGCGGCCGGAGGCGAAGTAGAGCTGGTCTGTCGACGCCAGCCCGACCAGGATCACGTCGGATCCCGTCGCCCGGATGCCGTCGGCGAACGCGTCGGCGAGCTCGGGCGAGGTAGGCCGCATGTCGTGGCCCACCACCACTGTCGTCGTTGCCCCCTGACCGGACATCTCGCGAGCGAAGGCGGCGCCGATCCGGCGCGTCAGGTCCGCGTCGAGCTGGGTTGGCACGAGGCCGCGTACGTCGTACGCCTTGAAGATCGCGGACACGTCAGCCACGGAGCCATCCTCGCAGAGGCTCAGGGCAGCACCCGGCGGAGGAATGCCCGGGTGCGCTCCTCGGTCGGGGCTCCGAGCACCTCCCCAGCGGTCCCCTGCTCGAGGATCCTGCCGCCATCGAGGAAACAGACCGTGTCGGCGACCTCACGACAGAACTGCATCTCGTGTGTCGCCATCATCATCGTCATGCCGCGGCCCTTGAGCCCGCGGATGATCTCGAGCACGTCTCCGACAAGCTCCGGATCGAGCGCCGAGGTCACCTCGTCGAGCAGCAGCAGTCGCGGATCAGTCATCAGCGAGCGCACGATCGCCACCCGCTGCTGCTGCCCGCCGCTGAGCCTGTCCGGGTAGCTGTCGGCCTTCTCGGCAAGCCCGAACTGCGCGAGCAGCTCGCCGCCCTTCTCCCGGGCCGTTGCGCGCCGCATCCGATGCACCTTGCGGGCCGCGAGCGTGACGTTGTCGATGACGCTCATGTGCGGGAAGAGGTTGAAGGACTGAAACACCATGCCGACGTCTCGCCGGACGACGTCGGCGTCGGTCTCGACAGCGGTGATCTCGGTGTCTCCCAGCCAGATCTCGCCGTCGTCGACGACTTCCAGCAGGTTGACGCAGCGCAACAGTGTCGACTTGCCCGAGCCGGAGGCACCGATCAGCGCCACCACCTGGTGCGGCGCCACCTCGAGATCGACACCGCGGAGCACGACGTGGCCTCCGAACTGCTTGTAGACACCGGAGAGCCGCAGCAGCGGGTTCACACGGTCCCTGCCGAGTGCTGCCTGGCCAGCGCTCGACGTCCGAGCCAGTCGGTCAGTCGCGCGAGCGGGATCGTGAGCGCGATGAAGAGCACGGCCGCGACCAGGTAGGGCGTGAAGTTGAAGTTGAACGAGGAGTAGATCTGCGCCTCTCGCAACGCCTCGACCACGCCGACCGCCGCCAGCAGTGCGGTGTCCTTCTGCAGCGAGATGAAGTCGTTGAGCAGCGGCGGAGCCACCCGGCGCAAGGCCTGCGGCAGCACGACCGACCGCGTCGTCTGACCCTGGGACAGGCCCAGCGATCGGGCGGCCGCGCGCTGGCTAGGGTGCACGGACTCGATCCCGGCACGGATCACCTCAGCGACGTAAGCGCCGTACGACAGCGTCAGCGCGATCAACCCGAGCCAGAACGGGTCATTGGGGAGCCCCTGCAGTCGCAGCGCCGGAAGTCCGAACACGACGAGGAACACGACCAGCAGGGTCGGGACGCCGCGGAACAGGTCGGTGTAGACGACAGCGACCACCCGCACCGGAAGCATCACCGCCGAACGGGTCCCGCGCGCCAGCGCCACCGCGAGCCCCAGCAGCAGGATCAGTGGCTCGGCCAGCAAGAAGAGCTTCACATTGACCCAGAAACCGGCCAGGACGTCCGGCCAGGACGCCTTCGCGTCGTCCCAGGAGAAGAACGTCTCCTGCACCCGCTCCCAGCCCGGCGAGGTGACCACCAACGCGGCCGCGCCACCGAGGACGATCACCGTCGACGCCGTGGCGACGAGCAGCGCCCGGCGAGACCTGCGGGCCCGCTCGCGCTCGCGAGCGACCTGACGGTCGCTCTTGACCCAGGCCGCGCCGCCGGTCGTGGTCAGGCGGATCAGCTCAGCTCGGGTACGTCGACGACCTGGCTCAACCAGCGCTGCTCGATCTCCTCGAGCTCGCCGGAGTCGCGCACCTCGCCCAAGGCGCCGTTGACGCAGTCGACCAACGGGTTGCCTTTCTCGAACAGCAGCCCGAACTCCTCGACCTCACCCGAGGTGGACTGGAACTGGCCCGAGATCGTGGCCTGCGGGATCTCGACATCCGTGATGTAGAACGCGGTGGGCAGGTCAGCTACCAGCGCGTCGATCTGCCCGTTCAGCATGGCCTGCTTCGCCTGATTGGTGTCGTCGAAGACCGCGACGTCCTGGTCCGGGTCGATCACCTCGTCGATGGCCTTGAGTGACGTTGTACCGACCTGCGCGCCGAACTTGGCACTCTGGAGCTCCTCGATCGACGTCGTCCCGGCGTACTCGGAGTCCTTGAGCACCATGACCGCCTGCGCGGCCTCGTAGTAGCCGTCGGAGAAGTCGACCACCTCTGCCCGTTCGGGCGTGATGGAGACCTGCTGGATGGTGAAGTCCCAGGGCTTCTCCCCCGGTGAGTAAGCCTTGTTGAACGGCTGCTTGACCCAGGTCACGTCAGACGCCTCGAAGCCGAGCTGCTCGGCCACTGCGTAGGCGACGGCGCTCTCGAAACCCTTGCCGTTCGTCGGGTCGCTGTCCTGGAACCACGGCTCGTACGCCGGGTCATCGGTGCCGATGGTCAAGGTGTCCGGCTCGACCAGCGGCAGCTGATCGACCGCACATGCGTCCGAGGCTGGAGCAGTGGCACCGTCCGACGTCTCACCGGACGACTCGGTCGGAGCGGCGGAGTCGGAGTCGGAGTCCTCGTCCTCAGGGGCGCACGCGCCGACGCCGAGCACGAGCAATGCGATACCGGCGGCAGCGGCGTGCCGACGCAACAGGCGAAGCTTCATACCAGCAGCGTAGGGCTCACTCGTCGATCTCGGCCGGATCTCTGCCCAACAGCTGGGCAATGTGCTCGACCAGGACCTCATTAACCAACGCGGTCTGCTCCTGCCTGTCCCTGGCGCGGAGCTCGATCGGGCGGCGGAACAGCACGATCCGGGCCGGGCTACCGGAACGGGCGGGCACCAGCGAGCCGAACGGCACCGCCTCGTCGCGCCAGGTCCCCGGGAACTCCGGGACGTCCTCGGTCCCGAACTCGACGTCTTCGAGCTCGTGTTCCCAGCGGGAGGCGAGCCGGTCGACGAGCGAGAGGACGAGATCGTCGAACTCCTCGCGCCGGGTCGGCCGCACGATGGGGACGCGAGCGTTCAGCGGACCGGGCAGGACCAACGGACCGCGGGCGCCCCGGCCGCGCCGGCCCCGCCGACTCTCGCGAGGCGCAACGACAGGCAGCCCGGGACGGGAAGCCGCACTGGCCGACATGGCACCACCGTATCCACCACCTGGCCGGATGCACGATGGCCGGGCCGATCACGCTTCCCGGGTCACGCGAGGTGAGGTCAATGCCCGATCGGCCCAGCGGTGCACGGTAGCGTCGTCTCGTGAATCGGCGGCGGACGTGTTCCCGGAGTGCCTGCGGGCGTAGTTCGGTCGCCACCTTGACGTACGTGTACGCCGACCAGACCGCCGTGCTGGGCCCGCTGGCGACGTACGCCGAGCCGCATGCCTACGACCTGTGTGAGTTCCACGCCGAGCGACTCTCCGTGCCTCGAGGATGGGAAGTCATCACGCTCGCGCTCGACCCGGGCGCCCACGGGCCTAGCGGCGACGATCTGCTGGCACTGGCCGATGCCGTTCGCGAAGCGGCGCGGGCGCCAGAGATCGACGAACCGCTCGGTCAGGCAGTCGAGGTCGGCCGACGCGGGCATCTACGGATGCTGCGTTCGACCGACTCGTAGCGACACGGCGGACGCTCATGGCCCGGCTGGCTCGACGGCCGGCTGCGACGCGGTCAACGTCTCGGTCGTGAGAGGCAGCGACGTCACTCCGGCATCGCCGGAGACCACCAGCACGCCCTGGAGTTCCGACGCCCGGTCAGGGGTCACGACGACGTAGGCGATCTCGTCGCTTCGCCGGGCGGACGGCTGCCAGGACGTCGTGGCCGAACCGACCACCCGCAACGACTCCCGGCCGAGCTCTGCTCCTGACCGGTCGAACCAGCGGACCTCGGCCCGCCCCCCACCTGCGCGCAACGTGGTCAGCTCCAACGAGACATCGGTTCCGGCGGGCACGGGCAGCGCGGCCGGTCCCTCGAACGCCGTGCCCGCTCTGGAGTACGCCAGATCCCCGCGGCCAGCGGCGGCGGTCTGGGTGATCACCCCTGCCACGATGGGAACGTTGCCGGTCAGCCGGACTGCGGCTGACGAGCTCTCGACGACGTCGTCCAGCTCCACCTCCACCGTGCCACCCGGCGGAACTGCGAGGTCGGCGAGCTCCGGCGGGTTGAATGCCCCTTCGTCGTCGAGGACCCGGCCTTGCACGAGCGCTGCTCCTGAGCCGGGGTTGGTGACCACGAGGGTCCGACCTCCGCGGCCGGGAACCGTCGGGTCGACGAGCAGGTCCCTGGACGGCGCGACCGACGCGGGCAGCCAGTCGGACCCGAGCGGTGTCGTGGCGGCGAAGCGCCGACTGTGGACGGCGGGGGCGATCTGGCCACGGGTGGCCTCGACCAGGACGGTGCCGGCTTCAATGCCGGGCGCGAAGCCCGCGAGATCGAGGAACTGGCTGGTCCGCGGCCCGACCGGGATGCCTCGCGCGGCCGGCGCCGCGACCTCGCCGCGAGGTCCGAAGAAGCGGACCGAGACGACAGAGACAGCCGGTGTGGGGTTGACCAGGACGAGCTCCGTCGTGGCACGAGGACTCGTGTCGATGCCGCTGAACCACCACTGGTTCGAGGCGGCGCTGCAGCGCACCGACTCCAGGCCGGTCCGCTGGTCGCCCTGCGACTCGACGTACTGCACAGCGGCCACCGCCGCGGCCGACGCGCCCTGCGACGTCACCGCCGTCGACGTCCGTGGACCGGATTCGGTGTCGGCGACGACGGTGCCGATCCGGTCCGTGAGATCGAGCTCCCCGCCCTCGTCGTCCTCGAGCGGACTGAGGGCCAGTCGCTGCTCCTCGGGTCCCGTCGACTCCAGGCGCGGCGTCACCGCGTACACCGTGCCCACCTGGCGCCCGGTGGTCGGTGACTCCGGACAGGCCAGCGTCTGGGCGCGGATCGGCATCGTCGTGGGCGGCTCTTGCGTGGGGGCCAGGGAGTCGGGGTCCTGCTCGGTCAGCGCGGAGGCGCCGACGGCGACCAGGACCGCGACCGCAGCGACGACAGTGGGCGGAGTTCTCATGGCCGTGGCTCCCCGGGGCCGGGTGGCCGGCTGAGCGAAGGGGTGGCCAGCAGCACTGCGGCACCCACGATGACCAGCTGGAGGATCAGCAGCACGTCGCGGTCGCTCTGGTGCTCAAGCTCGAGCCGGCCGGCTGTCTGCCCGACTGCAAAGCTCCGGCCGAGGTCGTCGCGGTCGGCCGCTGCGAGCTCCGCCCCGTCGAGCGTCGCGACGAATCCCGCGCTCGTCGTGGCCACCAGCAAGACTCGGTCGGACTGGCTGGCATCGATGCCGACGTCCACCAGCCCGCGCGAGGAAGGAAGCACGCCGGCGTCGCCCTCGGGATCGAGATCGCTCGGCTCGAGCAGTCGGACCTGGCCGACGCTGGCGTCGAGCTGCCAGCCGACGAGCTTCCGAGCCGTCGTCGAGGCTCGGCTCAACCCGACTGTGTTGTCGAGCGCCGCCACGAAGCTTGGGTCGGCAGGTTGCGGCAGGACGACGTACTCGATGCCGAGGTCGGCGAGCCCCGACACATCCGTCTGACCACCGGTGGAGAGCAGCGACCGCACCAGGCTGGTGAGCTCGTCGTCAGGATCGGCCGGCAGGACGCTGTCCTCGCCCAGCCGCAGTCCGTCGTCGACCTCGAGCTGGTAGCTCGCCTGGTCGGCGTCACCGGTGACGCCGAGGACCTTCTGTTGGGCGTCGCCCTCCATCGCATCGGTCATGTAGGCGGGCAGCGCGTCCACCGGTCCTCGGGTCAGATCCCCCTGCGGGGCGGTGGCCACCCACCACACGAGCCCGGCGACCGGTGCTGCGAGGGCCAGGACCGCAAGGAGGCCAGCCAGCGGCTGCCGCCAGCTGAACGAGCCCGAGCGGATCACCGTCGTGAGCCGGTCGGCGCCGAGACCGGCGGCCACGATCGCCGCGGCCTGCGCCCACGTCACCGGCACGCCGACCCAGGCGACGGTCTCGTCGACCGTGCCCGGTATGGCGACGTCGCGACCGGCCAGCACTGCCGCCACGGCCAGGCAGCCGGCGATCACGACCCACGCGGCTGCCACAGCACGGCGCCGGTCGGCCCGGAACAGGGCCGCCAGGGCACCGATCATGACTCCCGCTGTGAGCCAGAGCGGTGCTTGGCCGGGTGCGTCGACGCGCCCGAAGAGCACGTGCCACGAGGCGGCGCCGTCCTCAGCCCGGGTGACGCCCGCCTCGGTGAGGAAGAGCGCCGGTGTGGTGAGGAGCCGCCAGGACCATGGAATCAGCAACAACGCGGGCAGGGCGACCGCGGTCACGGCCCGGAGCGCCAGCCTGCGCCGCCCAGCGCCCAGCGCCCAGAGGGCCCACGGCAGCACCACGACGGCGACCAGCAGCCACGCCACCGGCGCGAAGGCGACGACGATCGACAGCAGGAGGGCAGCGGCGAAGACTGCTCGCCAGCTCGGCTCGTCGTGCAGCCGGTAGCCGGCGCGCACCAACCACGGCAGCATCGTCAACGCGACGACCGTGCCCAGTCGCCCGGCCGTCACGGCGCCGGACACGACGGGAAGCACCGCGAAGGCAAGAGACATCCAGATGCGCACCGCGAGACCGTCGACGAAGCGACCGGAGGCGGCGAATGCGCCCCAGGCAGCCAGCGGGACTGCGAAGAGCAGCAGCAGGTCGACCACCAGCCAGGCATGGCCGAGGAGCAGCACGCCGAGCACTCCCAGCAGCGCCACGTACGGCGACGCTGCCTCGGTCGACCCCAGCTGGACCGGATGCCACGACTCGAGATACAGCTGCCACCAGGCGCCGACGGAGTCCGGCGCCGGAAGCAGCGCGCCGCCTTGGAGCAGGCCGGCCCCCCAGAGTCCACGGGCGGCCACGAAGCTGCCCAGGACGAGCGCCACGAGCATCGACAGCAGCGGGTGGCTGAGCACCCAGACCCACGGCGACACACCGACCGGCATCCCCAGCGTCTCGTCGGGCACCGGGCCGGTCTCCAGCGTCGCCGCGTCACGGCGACCGATCCGCCACCGCGCCGACAGCGGAGCGGACCGGGCTGCCCTGGTGCGCACCCGGTCCGCGGCGGCCTCCCGAAGCGACTCAGCCCCTCCGGTGTACGGCGACCACCAGGGCGGCAGCAGTCTCCGGACCCGTCGTGCCGGGACCTGCGCCGTACGCCGCCTGGCCATCCGCGCGGCGATCACCGCGTCCGGACGGAGCACCACATGGCCAAGCGCCCGTACCTCGTCGAGGGCGGCGGACGGCAGCTTGCCGAGCACGAACCCCAGGGAACGCAGCACGGTCCCCAGGACGAGCCGCACGAACTGGAAGGGGAGCGCCAACACGGAGCAGTTGACCAGCAGCGTGTAGAGCGCGGCCTGGCGATCGGCCTGGTGCGGTCGCTGCGCCGTGTTGTCGATGGGGCGAACTCCACGGCTGGCAGCCTCGACATGGAAGATCAACGCATCGGGGGCGACCACGACCCGGTGGCCGGCTCGCGCCACCCGCCAGCCGAAGTCGGCGTCGTCCCGGAACAGCGGCAGCCGGCGGTCGAGACCTCCGAGCCGATCCCACACGTCGCGTCGCACCAGCATCCCGGCGCTGCTCACGGCCAGGACGTCACGAACCTCGTCGTGCTGACCCTGGTCGTACTCGCCGGGCTCCAGCCCGGTCACACGTCGACCGGTGCCTGCGACGGTGGTGCCTACCTCGAGCAGTCGGCGGCCGCGCGGCCAGGCGCGCACCCGGCAGCCCACTGCCGCGATCCGATCATCGAGTGCTGCGGTCGCCAGCAACCGCTCCAGGGCGTCGGGCGCGGGCGCACAGTCATCGTGGATCAGCCATACCCAGCCCGTGCCGGGTGGCGGCTCGCAGGCGTTGAGGGACTCGAGTCCGAGGCGCACAGCCGCGCCGAATCCGGTGTCTGGACCGGCACCCAGGACCGCGTCACGGCCCAGCGCGGCACGCAGCAGGTCGGGCGACGCATCCGTCGATCCGGTGTCGACAGCGACCAACTGGTCGGGGAAACGGCTGCTCGCCTCGAGCGAGCTCACCAACTGCGGGATCCACCGGGCGCCTTCGTGGGCGACGATCACGGCGGTCACGTGCGGTCGGGCAGTCGACGCGCTGGTAACACTCATCTGTGCCGGGGCTGCCTAGCGATCGGGAACTGTGGGTCCGCCCCGTCTCCGGGGCCGACCCACCCTACCGACCCCCCTCACAGGGTCGACATCGCCTCCCTAGACGGCGCGCTTCTTCAGCTTGCGGCGCTCCCGCTCGGAGAGACCGCCCCAGATCCCGAAGCGCTCGTCGTTGAAGAGGGCGTACTCCAGACACTCGCTCCGCACTTCGCACGAGAGGCAGACCCGCTTGGCCTCCCGCGTCGAACCACCCTTCTCCGGGAAAAATGCCTCGGGGTCCGTCTGCGCGCACAGCGCGCGCTCCTGCCACATCAGCTCTCCGGCGTCGCCATCGAGCACTGTCAGCTCCTGCACGACCTCTCGCCTCCTCGACCCTGGTGTCGCCACCCGTTGGCGCGGGCACTGAGGGAATTACATGCCTGTAAGACGGTGTGCGTCAAGCGAAGTGGGAAAACTCGCGGCGACACGCCGGATCTTCTCGGGGCCAACGCATCCGGAGCCGTGGTATCAGGAGGCCGGGTACGACGCCCGGACAGAACCGGACAAGGCAGGCGCGAACGCTGCTGGTGAGGGTCGATGGGCTACTGCGGCTGCTGCCACCAGCCCTGCTGCGGCGGCTGATCGTCGTCGCGACGGGAGCCGGCCTCCTCCTCCTGCTGCTCCTCGGGCCGCTGATCGCCGCGCCATACCTGCGTCTCGCCGGCGGTGCCTGGGTCGGGCTGCTCCCGGGACGACTCGTCCGGCTGACCCCAACCGGACTGCTGCCGACCCGAATCGCCAGGCTGGCCCCAACCGGACGGCTGCTGGTCGGACTGCTCCCGGTGCGAAGGCTCCGGCTGTCCCCAGCCTGCGGCGGGGCGCTGCTCCTGCTGCCCCCAGCCTTGTCCGCCCTGGTCGCCCCACCCCTGCTGCCCCGAGGGCTGGTCTGCGGCCTGGCCCCAGGCCGAGGCCGGTTGACCCTGCTGCTGCGCCTGCGCCGGGTCGCCCCAACCGCCGCCGCCGACGTATCCCTGGCCCCACTGCTGACCGCCGCCCTGGTGAGCACCGCCCTGGTGAGCGCCAGGCTGCTGGGCACCGGACTGCTGCCCCCACTGCTGCTGCCCCCACTGCTGGCCGCCCTGCTGGCCCCATTGTTGCTGGGCACGCGCGGTCTTGGGGAAGGCCTGCATCACCGAGACGAGGAAGAGCAGCGCCAGGCCGAGCAACAGCACCCCGGCCAGCGAGAGGAGGGTGCCCACCGCCTTGCCGGCGCCGCTGACACCGCCGAAAGTCTCACCGAACTGGTCGGTGTCGACGCCGTAGCTGGCGAACCAGGTGATCAGGGCTAAGACCGCAGCAAGGCAACCGATCGCCAGTGCGCCGATGGTCACCGCCTTCGCCAGCTTGCTCGCCTCACCCGCGGTCACCAGGACCACGGCGAGCACGAGCGGACCCGTGACCGCCAGGCTGGTGAAGATCGGACCGAAGATCATGGCCTTCTCGGCGAATCCGAAGTCCGGGCCACCCAGGTCGTCGCCGCTCTTGAAGAGCAGCGAGAAGCCACTGATCAGGATCAGCGCGGACACGCCGAGCAGGCCGAACGCCAGGACGTCGCGGAACTTCTTGGTTGCTTCGGTGAGCACGGGATGACCCCCTCGACGAAGAATCAGATCGGCCATAGCCTGCCACATCCGTCGATGCCGCATGACTACCCTGCACCCATGCAGATCACGGTCCTGTCCGGCGGCATCGGCGGAGCGCGCTTCCTGACCGGCCTGCTCGCCGCCATCGACACCGAGCGTGACTCGATCACTGTCATCGGCAACACGGCCGACGACATCTGGATATTCGGGCTGCGGGTGTGCCCTGATCTCGACACGGTGATGTACACGCTGGGAGGCGGTATCGACTCCGAGCGTGGTTGGGGTCGAACCCAGGAGACCTGGCACGCCAAGGAGGAGCTGGCGGCGTACGGCGTCGAGCCCACCTGGTTCGGTCTCGGCGACCGCGACCTCGCTACCCACCTCGTGCGCACTCAGATGCTCAACGCCGGTTATCCCTTGTCGGCAGTCACGGAGGCGTTGTGCGCGCGGTGGCGACCGGGCGTGCGACTGCTGCCGATGACCGACGATCGGATGGAGACACACGTCGTCATCGATGACGAGGCCGCCGAGGGTGGCCGTCGGGCCGTGCACTTCCAGGAGTACTGGGTGCGCCTCCAGGGGCCGGCGGCACACGAGGTCGTGCCGGTCGGTGCCGCCGACGCCTCACCGGCGCCGGGCGTGCTCGACGCGCTGGCACAGGCCGACCTCGTGGTGCTTCCACCGTCGAATCCCGTGGTCTCCGTGGGAACCATCCTGGCCGTGCCCGGGGTCGCCGACGCGCTACGCAGCACGCCGGCCGCGGTTGTCGGGGTGTCGCCGATCATCGGCGGGGCGCCCGTGCGAGGCATGGCCGACCGGCTGCTGCCGGTGATCGGGGTCGAGGTGACGGCGGCTGCGGTGGCCCGGCACTACGCCGCCCGCGCCGCTGGTGGTCTCCTCGACGGCTGGCTGCTCGACGACTCCGACGCGGCGGACGCCGATGCCCTCGCCGGCGACGGCATCCGCACCCGCGCGCGCCCGCTGCTGATGTCGGGGCCGGCAGAGACCAGAGCCATCGCCTCAGCTGTTCTCGACCTCGCGACAACCCTGCGCGATGACCGCTCCTGAGCTGCAGGTGCGTGCGGTCCACTGGCCGGACGTCGGGGCAGGCGACGATCTGGTGGCGCTGATCCTGCGTTCCACTCGGCTCGAGGACGGCGACATCCTCGTGCTCACCAGCAAGGTCGTGAGCAAGGCCGAGAGGCGGACTGCGCGCGGGGACCGTCACCTGCTGGTCGCCGACGAGACGGTCCGCGTTGTGGCCCGGCGCGGTTCCCTGGTGATCGCCGAGACACGCCAGGGCCTGGTGCTCGCCGCAGCCGGCGTCGACGCGTCCAACACCGAGCCGGGTACGTCGCTCGCGCTCCCGTTGGACCCCGATCGCACGGCTCGCAGCGTGCGCGCGGAGCTGTCAACGCGTGCACGGGTCAACGTCGGCGTGATCGTGAGCGACACTGCCGGACGCCCCTGGCGGTTGGGTCAGACGGACATCGCCATCGGCTGCGCCGGACTGGCGCCGCTGACCTCCCTGGCCGGCAGGACCGACCCCTACGGCAACGAGCTCGTCGTCACCGCACCTGCCCTGGCGGACGAGCTCGCAGCGGCCGGCGACCTGGTCAAGGGCAAGACCTCGGGTTGCCCGTTGGCAGTCGTGCGGGGGCTCGCGGAGCTCGTACTGCCCTCGGGGCAGGACGGGCCAGGCGCAGGGGCACTGATCCGGCCCGGCCCGGACGATCTCTTCGCACTCGGCGCGCGCGACGCCGCTGTGGCGGCCGCGCACCGCGACACCGAAGCGCTGGCGAGCTTTCCGCCACTCACCGCCGATGACGCCGACCCGTTCGACGGCCTGACGGCTCCGGACGGGGTCCACCTGGCCGTGTCACCAGACGCTGACGCGGCCGGACGCCGTACGTGGACCGTCGAGATCGCCGTCGCAGCGGCGGCGGAGCCCAACGTGTGGGTGGCTGCGGGCATGCTTGTCGAGCGGGTCCGGACGCTGGCGGCTGCGCATCGACTCACCCCCACCGCGGTGGACCACCGGCCGGAGCGGGCGGGGCTGACGGCCGTGGACCGGACGGGTTGGATCACCTCGTAGACTCGCCCCGGTCGTCCGCAAAACCGAAAGGCCGCACAGGTGGGCAAGTCGAGCAAGAACCGCGAGCGTCGCGAGCAGCTGGAGCAGTTGCAGCGTCAGGCGAAGGCCGCCGAGCGCCGCCGCACGATCGCGGTGATCGCGGTGTGCACCGCCGTGGCACTGATCATCGTCGGCGCCGCCGTCTGGACGATCTGGCAGGACCAGAAGGAGCGGGACGAGATCGCCAGGCAGGAGCTCACCGACATCGGTGCCGCCGCTGCGGATGCCGGCTGCGGACCGATCGGCGAGGTGGAGGCGTCGGGCGCGGGCGAGCATGTCCCCACCGGGCCGATCGACTACGCCACCGAGCCGCCCAGCTTCGGCGCACACCGGCCCGAGGCAGCGCCGGCCGGGATCCACTTCTACTCGGTCGACGACCGGCCGGAGGTCGAGATGCTTACCCATAACCTCGAGCACGGCTGGACGATCGTCTGGTACGACGAGGGCATCGACGACCAGCAGCTCGACGAGATCAAGGCGACGGCCGAAAAGTTCGGCACCTTCGGCTCGGACCCTGAGTACAACGTGATCTTCGCGCCCTGGAAACAGAGCGACGGCGCCGCGATCCCCGACGACAGGCAGATCGCGTTCACGCACTGGTCCGTGCACCAGCCCGAGTTCGACGAGGAGTTCTTCCGCCAGGGCGACGTCGACTCCTGGGGCCAGAGCCAGTACTGCGACAGCTTCTCCGGCGCTGCCCTGGACGACTTCATGCAGCGCTACCCGTACGACGACGCACCGGAGGGCTATCTCTGGCACGGAGCTGACTCCAGCGGCTGATGGACCTCCTCTGGGCCACGTTCGGGGTCGGCGTCGTCTCCAGCGTGCTCCCCTTCATCAACATGGAGGCCTACATCCTCGGCGTCGCCAGCGTGGTCGAGGACCCGCACGTCTGGCTGATCGCGGTCGCGGGCGGGATCGGCCAGGCGCTGGGCAAGATCCCGTGGTACGAGGTGAGCCGGAACTCCCTGCAGTGGAGCTTCGTCCGCAAGAAGCTCGACGACCCGCGCTGGGCAGGCCGCTACGAGGCGGTCCGGACTCGCGTGGACGATCGGCCGTGGGTCGCCTTCGGTGTTCTCTTCACCTCGGCGCTGGTCGCGATCCCTCCGCTGGCCATCACTGCCGTGCTGGCAGGTCAGCTGGAGCTCAACCGCCCGATGTTCTACACCGTGATCGTGATCGGGCGCACGGTGCAGTTCGCCGCACTCCTGCAGGGGGTTGCGGTGCTGACCGAGCTCTGAGGTCAGGACGAGAAGCGTACGCCGCCGGGCGCCAACGTTGTCTCGCAGCCCAGCCGCAGACCATGCCGCAGCTCGCATCCCGCGCCCACGACCGCGCGATCCCCCACGACGGCGTGATGCAGCGTCGAGTCGACACCGATGCGGGCGGCCGGACCCACCACCGACTCCAGCACCCGCCCTCCCGGCTCGATGACGGCGCCGGCACAGATCACGCTTCCGTCGACGATGCTCCGGGCGCCCACGAGCGCGCCAGGCCCTACCGCGCTGCCGCCGGTCACGACGGCTTCGCCATGCACCTCGGCGCTGGGGTCGACCCAGGCCTGACCGGGCAACCCGTCGTAGGCGGGACTCGACGCCAGCCCTCGCACCAGGTCGACCGAGGCGCGACAGAGTGACGCCGGGGTGCCGACGTCGAGCCAGTAGCTCCTGTCGACGTACCCGTGCACGGGGTGTCCGTCGGACAGTAGCCGGGGAAAGACCTCCCGCTCGACCGAGACGACCCGCTCGTCGGGTATCAGGTCGATGATGCGCCGAGCGAACACGTAGCAGCCCGCGTTGACCTGGTGTGACACCGGGTCGGGCGACTTCTCCACGAAGCCCTGCACCCGGCCGGCGGCGTCGGTCGGGACGCATCCGTAGTCCCTGGCGTCGGCCACCTCGACCAGGTGCAGCGTGACGTCCGCTCCGACCTCTCGGTGCCGCGCGCACTGCGCCGGTAGGTCGTGGCCGCTCAGGATGTCGCCGTTGAGGATGACGACCGGGTCGTCGGGCGCCGACGTGAGGTGGGCGGCGACGTTGCGGATGGCGCCGCCGGTGCCGCGCGGCTCGGCCTCGGTCACGTAGGTCAGACGAAGATTCCAGGCGCTGCCGTCGCCGAGGGCTGGCTCGAACATCTCCGCCCGGTAGCTGGTGGCGAGCACGACGTGGTCGGTACCCGCCTGGGCGAGCTTGGCGATCTGGTGTACGACGAGGGGCACTCCGGCCACGGGCAGCAGATGCTTCGGCGTGTGCGTGGTGAGCGGGAGGAGACGGCTGCCCAGCCCACCAGCCACGATGATGGCTTCCACGCCGCCATCCAACCACTGGCCGGACCCGAGCCGGGATGGTGCTCCCGGCTCGGGCCTGCCATGGTCAGGCCCTCAGGATGCTGAGGATCCTGTTCAGCAGATTCGACAACCGGAGCTGCTGCAGCAGTCCGCCAGGCCCGTCCAGCAGACCGGCGACGGCGCAGAGCAGGTTGCCGAGCAGCGCGCCCGCTCCTGGCAGCGCCTCGATGACGAGCACGACCCGGTTCAGGTGAACGCGAAGGCCGAGCAGGTTCAGGTTCAGCGGGCCGAGCACCAGGTCGAGGACCTGACAGGAGCGACCCTTCGCGGCGAGACCGGCCGCGTCGACCCGGCCGTTCTTGAGTGGAATCACGATCTGTCGGTCGGGACGTCCGACCAGGTTGCCGTTGCCACGGCGGAGCGTCGCGTGCAGCATCCCGACGGCGTAGACGTCGCCACGCTTGACGACGAACCGCTTCGGGTCGAACGTGCCGCGGACGGTCCCGTTGCGACCGAAGTCGCCTCGGACCCTGCTGTCGATCCTGCCGTCGGGGGCCGCCTGCGCGGCGGTGACGGTGCTGGCGGTGGTCGGGGCTCGCTCGCCCGGGGTCGTGCTCACGGCTCCGGCGCCGGGAACGAGTGCTGCTGTGGTCGCGGCGGCAGCGATGATCGCCGTGCCCACGATGCCATGCTTCCTGAGACTCATTGGGTCTCCCTTCGTTTGGGTGCTTCTGGTGGTTTACCCCAGTTGGTCGCGCCCTAACGGCACTGGCGCGGCAGAACGTAGCGTGGGCTGGTGACCAGCGACCATCCCCTGCCACCGACGTTGCCCGCTGCGCTGGAGCGCGCCCGCCGGCGTGACCCGGCCCGCCCCCTCGTCACGTACTACGACGACGCGACCGGCGAGCGTGTGGAGCTGTCGGTTGCGACCTTTGCCAACTGGGTGAACAAGATCGCGAACCTGCTTGTCGACGATCTGATGCTCGAGCCCGGGAGCACCGTCGCGGTGGACCTGCCGTTGCACTGGCAGGCCACCGTCACGGCGGTCGGGGCGTGGACTGCCGGGCTCACCCTCGAGCTTGGAGGTGGGCGGCCGGTCGACGTACGCGTGGTCGGTCCGGAGGGGCTGCCCCGCTACAGCCAGCATCCGGACGCCGAGCACGTCCTGGCTTGCTCGCTGCGTCCCCTCGGCGGACGGTTCACGGAGTCGCTGCCGGCGGGCTGGCTGGACTTCGCCGTCGAGGTGCCGCCTCAGGCCGACGGCCTGGTCGCCGGCGACCAGGCCGAAGCAGAAACGGCCGCCGTGTCGCAGGAGGGTCGATCCACCACACAGGCCGAGCTGGTGCGCGCCGGTACCGAGACGGCGTCCGTGCTCGGACTGACGCCCGGCGGCCGGCTCGTGACCGACCACAACCCCAGCCACCCCGACGGAGTCGTCGTCGCGCTGGTCGCGCCACTGGTGGCCGGCGCCGCCGTCGTGCTCGTCGCCCCGACGTCCGACGACCGTCGTACGGCGATCGCGACCCAGGAGCGCGCGACCGTCACCAGGTGGACCACGGACGGGTGATGGGGAACGCTACCGGCGACCGCCGGCCCTGCGGTTGACCCGTCACCTTTCTTGCGGTTGACCCGTCTGGCTGTTTGCACCGGCCCGGGTCACTCGTCGTCGGTGTCCTCGTCGACGGAGTACTTGAGGTAGTCGACCGCTTCCCGCGCCGTACCCACGAACGCGGCTCGACCCTTCTCCAGCACGATGCCCTTCTCACACAGGTTGATGACCTGCCTCGGGCTGTGGCTGACGAAGACCATGGTGTGGCCCTCGTCGCGCAGGCGCTTGATCCGGGCCATGCACTTGCGCTTGAACGGCTGGTCGCCCACGGCCAGCATCTCGTCCATCAAGAAGATGTCGCAGTCGGTCTCGATGGCGACCGAGAACGCCAGTCGCATGAACATGCCCGACGAGTAGTGCCGCACCTCAGTGTCGAGGAACTGCTCCATCTCGGAGAAGTCCACGATCGCGTCGAACTTCCGGTTGATCTCGGCCTCGCTCATGCCGAGGATCGCCCCGTTGAGGAAGACGTTCTCGCGGCCGGTCAGCTCGGGGTGGAAGCCCGCGCCGACCTCGATCAGGCCGGCGATCCGGCCCCGGGTCCACACCTTGCCCTCGTCGGGGGCCATCACCCCGGAGATGAGCTTGAGCAGCGTGCTCTTGCCTGACCCGTTCAGGCCCATCAGCCCGATGCTGTCGCCCTCCTCGAGGCGGAAGGACACTCTCTCCAGTGCCTTGAAGGAGCTGACCCGGCGCTCACCTCGAAGTCCGTCGATGACCAGCCGGCGCAACGTTCGATGTCCGCGCAGCTGGAAGGACTTGGTCACGTCGTCGACGACGACGGCAGTCGTGTCCGCCATTCAGAGCTGCTCCGCGAACCGGTTCTCGAGGCGAGAGAACACCATCTGGGCGACTCCCAGGAACATGAACCCGACGATCAGCGCGACGCCGCCGCGCAGCCACAGATCCGGCGGCAGCTCGGTTACGAGAGCCTCCTTCTTGTGGTCCAGGGTCGGGATCCAGAACGCCCGGTCGTTGAGCAGCACGGCGATGCACAGCGGGCTGGCCAGGTAGATCTGCTCCACCCAGTAGGACATCTGGTCCCGGACGGCCGAGAAGGGATAGATCATCGGCACAGTCCAGGTGACCACGGTCTGGATCACGTCGACGATGTTGCCGACGTCGCGGTAGTAGACGTTCCAGGCGCTCAGCAGCAACGCGATGCCGAGGCCCCAGACGGTGACGATCGCGAACGCGAGCATGCCCGCCGCCACGGCCCCCGGATCAGCCTGCCAGCCGGCCACGATGCACCCGAACACAGCGATCGTGTACATCGGGATCATGTGATACATCGAGACCAGGACCGAAGCCACCGGGAACATCTCACGCGGCAGATTGATCTTGCGCACCAGGGCCTTGTTCTTGATCACCGACTTCGTCCCGGCGCCGAGACAGTCGGTGAAGAACGACACCATGATCATCCCGGCGAAGATGTGCAGCGGGCGATTCTCGAGATTCTTCGGCAACAACAGTCCGATGATCTGCCAGTACACCAGGAAGCGCACGGCCGGCTTCACATAGGACCACGCCAGTCCGACGGACGAGCCGGAGTACCGGACCCGAAGCTCCTTGCGCACCAGAAGCTTCAGCAGGTACCGCCTCCGGAAGACATCGGTGAGACCTCCCACCCGTCCCGGATTGACCAGGGGACCGAGGGGATGCTCCTCTTGGCGGACCGTTGTCGTCACGCGTCGATCCCGCCGCTCTCGAGGGCGGCCCCGTCGGCGAAGTAGGGGCGCAGCTTGTTGTCGTACATGGACAGGGCCGAACCGATCGCCATGTGCATGTCCAGGTACTTGTAGGTGCCGAGCCGACCTCCGAAGAGCACCTCCGGCTCCGACTTCGCCAGCTCGCGGTACTGCAGCAGCTTCGCGCGGTCCTCCGCCGTGTTGATCGGGTAGTAGGGCTCGTCACTCCGGCCGGCGAACCGGGAGTACTCGTGCACGATGACCGTCTTGTCCTTGGGGTACCAGTCCCGCTCGGGGTGGAAGTGCCGGAACTCGTGGATGCGGGTCCACGGCACGTCCTCGTCGGCGTAGTTCATCACGGGCGTGCCTTGGAAGTCACCCACGTTCTGCACCGAGACGTCGAGATCGACAGTACGCCAGGACAGCTCACCCACCGAGTTGCCGAAGTAGGCGTCGAGCGGTCCGGTGTAGACGATCGGCACCTGCCCGACGTACTGGTCTCGCACGTCGAAGAAGTCGGTGTTGAGACGTACCTCGATGTTGGGGTGGTCGACCATCCGCTCCAGCCACGCCGTGTAGCCGTCGACCGGCAGTCCTTCGTACTTGTCGTTGAAGTAGCGGTTGTCGAAGTTGTAGCGCACCGGCAGCCGGCTGAAGATCGCCGGATCGAGCTCCTTCGGGTCGGTCTGCCACTGCTTGAGTGTGTAGCCGCGGAAGAACGCCTCGTACAGCGGACGGCCGACCAGTGAGATGCCCTTCTCCTCCAGGTTCTGGGCGTCGGCGCTGTCGATCTCTCCGGCCTGCTCGGCGACCATGGCCCGCGCCTCGTCGGGGGACATCGCCTTGCCGAAGTACTCGCAGATGGTGCCCAGGTTGACCGGCATCGGGTAGACGCGGCCCCGGAAGATCGTGAACACCCGGTGCTGGTACGGCGTGAACGCCGTGAACCGGTTGACGTACTCCCAGACGCGGCCGTTGGAGGTGTGGAAGAGGTGCGCGCCGTACTTGTGGACCTCGATGCCCGTCTCAGGCTCAGCCTCGCTGTAGGCGTTGCCGCCTACGTGGTAGCGACGATCGAGCACGAGCACCTTCAGACCCAGGTCGGTGGCGCAGCGTTCTGCGATGGTGAGTCCGAACAGACCTGAGCCCACGACGACAAGATCAACGTTCACATACGCTCCTGCTGTTGGACGCCTGACTGCGAGCCGGACAAATTCTACGACCAGCGGGCGTCGCCCTCTGCGCACGCGCCGGGTGGAGGTAGCACAACTCACACCGGAGCGATGACCTGGTGCCACCCTCCCAGCGCCAAACGCTCGCGCCACGCGGCACCTGCGGGGGTTCCGGACGCGTGTCTCAGTCCGGGTGGCTGCCACTGCGACGCGCGATCAGTTGGCGGTACGCCGTGCGCCGGATGCGTTCCGGCACCAGCCGGTAGCCACCCCTGATCACGAGATTGCGGAGGAACTGGGTTCGGGTGGTGAAGCCGAGCCGCCGAAGCTCGCGCTGCAACCTCCATTCCGACTTGAGCATCGCAATGCCACCGCGTCGGGCGTACGCTCCGGCACCCACCCGGTACAGGACCAACGGCTCCGCGACGTTGGCGACGGAGACGCCCTGACCGATCATCCGCGCGAACAGCAGGTAGTCCTCCATCAGCGCGAGGTGCCGGTATCCGCCGGCCCGCTCCACGGCGGAGCGTCGATAGACGACCGTGGGGTGGTTGAACGGCTGCGCGAAGCGTGCATACCGAACGATCTCGGCAGGGTCGACCGGCGGTACTCGAGAGCCGACGATGTCGTCGGCGTCACGGCCGAACTCGAGCAGCGCGGAGCCCACCAGGTCGACGCCGTCCTCGACGATGGGCAGTTGCACCGCGAAGCGCTGGGGCAGCGCGATGTCGTCGGCGTCCATCCGGGCGACGATGTCGTGCGCACACGCGGCGAGCCCTCGATCGAGGGCGACCCCGAGCCCGACGTTCTCCTCGAGGTCGAGGAGCGTGACCGGACAGGGCGCTTCGGCCAACAGCTCGTTGATGGCGTCGCGCAACGGCTCCGGCACCGGCCCGTCCTGCACCAACACGACGTCGTCCGGCGGCCTGGTCTGATCGTGCACGACCGAGTGGAAGGCGTGCCGGAGATGCGCCGCGTCGTCGCGCGCCCACACGCTCATGAGGAGGCTGAACTTCTCAGCCACCGGCTTCGCCTCTCGTCGCCTCGTCGATGATGACGTCGGTCGGCCGCGGTGCGCTACGGATGCCGGCGACAAGCCCACGCCACAACTGCCTGAGCAGGGTGCGCCGATCGTCGGATCTCACCATCGTCCGGGCCCAGCGCCGCACCGTCGACCCGCCGTACACGAGCTTGTCGCGTGGCCCCAGGCCGCGCGACCGGCTGAACAGCCAGACCTTGTTGCGCACCTCGTAGAAGAACCGCTCACCAGGGTCGGCGTCCGTGGCGCCATACGTCGCTGTCCTGTGTACGGCAACCGATGCCGGGCAGTAGAGCGCTACCCGGTCACGGGCAAGACGCGTGGTGTACTCGAAGTCGTCGTTCCAGAGGAAGTAGTCGGCCACCGGCAGCCCGCGTTCGCGGACGGTTGCGGCATCGACCAGCAGCGAGACGAACGACGCCGACCGGATCGGCACGCATCCGACGCCGGCTGCAGCCGACCGCTCCGCGGCGCGCATGCCCGGCTTGGGCCGCGGCGTGTTCATCGGGTGATCCCTGCCGTCTGTCCACACCACCCGCGAGGCGACGACGGCAGGGGCCGGACCCGGGTAGTGCTCGCGCGCCGTGAGGAGTCCTGCCAGCCCGTCGGATTGCGGCACGGTGTCGTCGTCCATCAACCAGATCGCGTTCCCGCCCAGCGACAGCGCGCGGTCGATCCCGATCGCGAAACCCCCTGCACCGCCGGTGTTGTAGGTCGTACGGACGACGTCGACGTCGGGGAAGCCGGCTGTCAGCAGCTGCGCGGTCCCGTCGTCGGACGCGTTGTCGACGACCACCACGTGGTCCGGCGGCCGGGACTGACCCTGGACAGCGCGCAGGGACTCCTCGAGCAGGTCACGGCGGTTCCAGGTGACGACGACAGCGACGACGCAGTCCTCAGCTGCCATCACTGCGCGTCTCCCTGCTCGTCGTCTCCGCCGCGGCTTATCGTAGGTCCTGGCCGGCCGGTGGACGGCACAGGTCAGCAGGCGCCGGCCAGGTCTCCGCTGACATTGGCGTCGGTCTTTCCCTTGCGACCACCCCGGCGGTCGTCGCCTTGCTGCTCCGTGCCACCCGAGCCGTTGTCCTTCGCCTCGGACTTCTCGATCGCGTCCGCGACCATCGTCCTGATCTGGCGCCACTTCGGATCGCTGGTGTTGATCCTCGGCGGGACGAAGGAGACCGAGCTCACCGGCAGCGACTTCGCTCTCAGCGTGAGCTGGACGAAGGTCGCGATCTCACCCCGCGGGATCGAGGTGGCGATCACCTCCTTCCCTGCTGCCGCGATGTCCCCGAACTGGGTCACGACAGTGGCGGGGTCGAGCTGCTGGAGCATGGCGTTCATCACGCACTTCTGTCGAGCCATGCGCGAGTAGTCGTCGGACGTGGCCCGGCTGCGCGCGTACCACAGCGTCTCGAAGCCGTCGAGATGCTGACGGCCCGGCTCGATCCAGCCAGTGATGTCGCCGCCGACGCCACCGATGGGGATCCGTTCTCCGACCTTGATGTCGATCCCACCCACGGCATCTACGAGCCGACGGAAGCCGCTGAGGTCGACGATCACGTGATAATTGACCTCGAGCCCGGTGATCTCCTCGACGGCTTCCGTGGTGGCCGCGATGCCGGGGTCGTCGACCCCGGGGTAGAGCTCCGCGTGATCGTTCGCCCAGGTGTTGACGGCATTCAGGTAGCAGCCTTCGCAGTCGAAACCGCGGGGGAACTCGTCGCGCATCGGTGAGTCTTCGGGAAAGGGCACGTTGGCCAGGTTGCGCGGCATGCCGATCAGCACCGTGCGGCC
The DNA here is from genome assembly GCA_963830495.1 of uncultured Actinomycetota bacterium. Classification (GTDB taxonomy): domain Bacteria; phylum Actinomycetota; class Actinomycetes; order Propionibacteriales; family Nocardioidaceae; genus CAWHMS01. Next base: position 518,891 of record CAWHMS010000003.1, read on the forward strand.
GGTGTCTTGGTCGATGCTTGCGAGGGTAATGCTGTCCGGCCGCAGGCCATCCCTGGCGCGGCCTGCGTCGCCGCCCAGCAGCAGCACGTTGTAGCGCCCGCCGGATGCCTCGGTCGAGCCGCCGGCAGCGAACACAGCTCCGAGGAAGTCGTTCTGTACGGCGACCACGTGACTGGCGTAGAGCAGGCCCCCGGACAGCGAGAAGCACAGCACCCCGTTGACGGCCGTGAGCACCAGTCGATGCCGTTGTGCCAGCGACATCGGATCCGCGATCCGCCAGGCGTCGATGACGAGGGCGGCCCAGAGCACGGCGTACACGACCAACGCGACGCGCAGCGCGGCGAGGAACCAGCTCTGCGTGCTCAGGTCGATCAGGGTCGTCGGCCACCACAGCGCCATCACCACCATCGTGATCACACCGGCCAGAGCCGCGGCGAAGCAGCGGATCGCGATCCGCCCCAGCCGTCGGTTGCCGGCCGCCACCTGCGCGCTACCCGGCAGCAGCACCGTCATCGCCATCAGCACCAGTGCCCGCCGGAAGCGCACGCGGGTCGACCCCGGCAGCGCGTGGGACGCGTCCAGCGATGCCGCCGTGACCGGCGGCAGGGCGGCAGTCATGGGGCTCAGTATCACCAGTCACATCAGTCACACAGGTTCCGACCCGCCGTGCGGCTACCGAGCAGATCCGGTCAACTCCGGCACGGGCGCGTGCTGTGCATGGCCCCGCGTACGGCCAGGTACCTTGATGCGATGGCCGACAAGCCGCATCCCGACGATCCACGCTTCGACTGGCTGTACGGCGGCCAGTCGGGTGGGGATCGCCCAGACCCGGACGAGACCCAGCGCATCCCGACCGGGGACCAGGCCGGGCCGGGCCAGTCAGGCGGCGGGGCACCGGGAGCGCGTCCCGAGGGTTCGGATCCGGGTCGGCCCGGTCCCGAGCCGACCCGGGTGTTCGGGCCGGCAGGTCAGACCCAGCCCCCACCCTCCGGTCCCGGCCCGGAGTCCCCGCCACCGTCATTCGGTGGCACCTATGCCTCCCCGCCGCCGCAGCAACCCCCGTCGGGTCAGGGTCGCTCCAGATCCGAGACGCGCAGTGGCCAGTCGCCTCCAGGCCCGCCACCGGGCGCGGCACGTCCCGCCCGGCCACCCGGGCGGCCCAAGAAGAAGCGCAACTGGTGGCTTCGCGGGGTTCTGCTTTTCCTGCTGGCGTGGATCGCCTTCCTCGTCCTCGTGCCGGTCTACGCGTACTCGCAGGTGAGCAAGGTCGACGCCGAGCCCGACGGTGATCGCCCAGAGGACACGGACGGCACGACGTACCTGCTCGTCGGGTCCGACAGTCGCGAGGGGCTGTCCGCTGAGGAGAGGCAGCGGCTCGGCACGGGCCAGGCCGAGGGCGAGCGCACCGACACCCTCATCCTGCTGCACGTGCCCTCTGGTGACGGGCCGAACCTGGTGCTGTCGATCCCCCGGGACTCACTCGTCGAGATCCCGGGGCACGGGGAGAACAAGATCAACGCAGCCTACGGCCTCGGCGGCCCCGAGCTGCTGGTCGAGACGGTCGAGAGCTCGACCAGCATCCATGTCGACAACTACATCGAGATCGGCTTCGGCGGCTTCGTCGATCTGGTCGACGCTGTGGGGGGCATCGAGGTCTGCCCGGAGGAGGCCATCAACGACCCGAAGGCCGGCGCACTGAAGCTCGACGCTGGGTGCCAGGACGTCGACGGGATCACGGCGCTCGGATACTCCCGCTCCCGTGCCTTCGCCAACGGTGACATCGGCCGAGCCGAGCACCAGCGTGAGGTCATCTCGGCCGTCGGCAGCGAGGCCGTGAGCTGGCAGAGCGTTGTCCTTCCGTGGCGCTACTGGTCGTTGAACATGTCAGCGGCGGACACGCTGCGAGTCGGCGAGAACGTCGGCCCGATCGACCTGGCGCGCTTCGGCTGGGCCATGGCCCATTCGGGTGGCGGGGATGCCAAGCGCTGTGTCGTGCCGTACTCCGACCTCGGTGCGTCCACCTCGGCCGGCTCCGCCGTGATCTGGGACGAACAACGGGCGGAGGCGGTGTTCGCAGCCGTCCGCGACGACGACACGGCATCAGCCGAATGTTCGCAGCGGTGACGCCGCTGCCGTGGGCAGCAACCCGTGCCCGCAGCCGGCGTCAGCGGCATCCTCTGATCGGAAAGTCGCGGCCGCTCACTCCGGGATGCTCACCACCTCGACGATCGGAATCCCCATCTCCGTGAGGAAGTTGAGCACCCCACTCAGCTCCTCCTGGTCGCGCAGCTCACCGGTGAGCGTGGTGTGTGCGGGCACCACGACGGACTTGAGCTGAGGGAAGGCCGACAGCAGCTCATCGGAGAGCTCTGCATCGACCCTGATCAGATAGTTGCTCATCATCGGCCCACACCCTGGTTCGCGCCTGGCATGAGCATGCCGCGCCAGGGCTGGTCCGACTTCCCCCGCTTCGGGCGAGATGGCGATATGGTCACGGCGGGAGAGGGTTTGCTAGGGCGTCGCCCGCCGTGCTCGGAGTGTGACTCATGAGCTGCCGCGCAGGCGCGGCCCGGCTGCCGGAAAGGTCAGCTCATGTCTCGAGTCGGTGTCGGTGTGGCTCCGTCATGGCCGCGGCTCCCGCACGTCTTCGTGGCCCGGGAGACGCTGTGGCGCAAGCTCGACGCTGCGATGACCTCCGGCGCGGTCGCCATGCTGGTTGCCCCAGCGGGTGCGGGGAAGACGCTGGGCACGGCCGGCTGGCTGCAGGCGCGGGGACACTTCGGCGCGTCATGGTTCACCGCCACGACATCCACGAGCCCGGCCGTCGTGGCCAAGGCCATCGACGCGACGACGACGGCGACGCCGCCGGAGATCATCGTGATCGACGACGCCCATCTGCTCAAGCCGTCCTGCCTTGCGGTCATCGAGCGACGTCTCGACACGCAGCCGGATCAGCTCCGGCTGGTGCTCCTCGCCCGCTTCGACCTCCCCATCGCGAGGGTGGTACCGGAGTTGCTCGGCGATCTCACCATCATCCGTGGCGACACTGTGCGGCTGGATCGGACCGAGGCGGAACAGATCATCCACGCGCACGCGGGGACGCAGCAGCCAAGCGTCGTGGACACGATCACCGCACGCAGCAAGGGCTGGTGCGCAGCAGTGGTGCTGGCAGCGCGAGCGATCGGCTCGAGCCCGGACCCCGCGGCTGCGGCCGCTCGCTTCGAGGAAGCCGGACCGCCGCTGATCGACGTCGTCGCGTCAGAGGCGTTTGCGGCGCTATCGGACCAGGAACGCCACCTGCTGCTCGCGATCGCTACCGAGCCCGTCGTCACCGCGGAGGGTGCGGCACGCCTGTCAGGGGATCCCCTGGCGGGCCAGCTGCTGCTCGACCTGGAGGCGACCGGTCTGCTGGTCAGCCGCGAACCTCCGAATCCGAACGACCGGGAGCGGACCTCGGCTCCCGGTCCGCCGTTCTTCCGCGTCCACCCCCTGCTCGTCGAGGTGGTGAGACGACGTCACGTCGCCGGAGGCTCCGACGTACGACGTGCACGGACGGCGGCGCTCCACGCCATCCGCTCCGATGTCCGCACCCAGGCGGCACCGGTCGAGACGTCGTTCCGGCGATTGGTGGCGGTGCATGCGTACGAGGATGCGATCGACCTGATCGCAGCGGATGGGCTCAAGCTGGTGGTTCGCGGATCCGCCCCACACATCCTCGATGTCCGGCGACGCGCGGGTGACCTGATCGATGCTCGCCCGGACGTCTGGTTCTTCTTGGCCTTGGAGCGATGGCTCAACCACGACCTCGAGGACTCACTGACCTGGATGGACCGGCTGGTACGCAGCTGCAGTGGAGTCTCGACCGCCCGTACGGCGTCCCAGCTGGCCTGCATCCGCCTCTTCCACGCACGGGTCGGGCTCGAGACGATCGACAGCGCGACCGAGTACGCCGCCGCCGCCCTGGCCGACATCCGCAACCAGCCCGAACCCGATCCACTGCTCCCGCTGCTGCTGTGCCTCCTGGGCAGCGCCCACAACTGGCTCGGCGCACTAGACGCGGCTGACGCCGAGCTGCGCGCAGCGACGCGGATCTGCGACGCGGGACGGATGCCACTGCTCGCTGCCGCCTCGATGACTCAGCTGGGGTTCGCCGAGTTCATGCAGGGGCGTGAGTCCGCCTGCTCCCTCCTGGCCAGACACGCCCACGACGTGCTGGACGGAGTCCCGCCGGCGGCTGCGGTCGCCACCCGAGACATGGCGCTCACGATCGCGGCGCTGGCAGGGACGGCCGGGAATCACTGGATGCTGGGCGGCTCCGGCGGCCGCCGCCCCGATCGGGGCTTGACTCTTGACGAGCCCGTGACCCGCTTCTGGCACAACATCGTGCGCGCTCGGACGGCGCTGGCAGCAGGCTCGGCGGTTGAGGCCTCGCGGTGCCTGGCCGAAACCCTGGACGCGGACGGACCGCTGCCCCGGCACCTCCACGTCGCGCTGACACTGGAATGGGCCACGATCGCGCTGGTGGCCGGCGACGTCGCCGGGCTGGCGCTGCACGCCTCCAGGCTCGACGATCTCGGCGTCTCCGGAGAGGCCGCCTTCGTCGAGGCACTGAGAGCCGACGTCATCGGCGACCTCGCCGAAGCAGAGAGACTCTACGATCGCGCGGCCGTCGAGGCGACGTACGAGCAGCCGGCCACCGCACTGACCGCCCTGGTGTGTCGGGCGCAGGTTGCCCTGGACCGCGGCGATGAAGCCCTGGCGAGGAGCCTCGCGGCGTCCGCCGTGGCGGCCACGAGCGTCCGCTCCAACGCGACGCCGTTCCTCGGATGGAGTCGGCACGGGGCACCGGTTTCTGCGCTGCTGACGCTGCTCGACGCCACCGGCCACGATCCCTGGCGCACGGAGCTGGTGTCGCTGACCGACGACTTCATCAGCATCGCGGCGCACTTCGGCCCGATCTCCAACACGGTCGACGAGCAGCGCCGAACTGCCGACGAGCTCACCCGCCCGCTGCTGACGCCTCGGGAGCGGGACGTGCTCAACGAGCTGGCCCGGGGCAGCACGTACGCCGACATCGCCGCCAACCTCATCGTCAGCGAGAACACGGTCAAGACGCACGTGTCGGCGCTGTACGCGAAGCTTGGCGTCGGTCGCCGCAGCGAGGCGCTCCGACTGGCCAGGTCGATGCACCTGCTGTGAGCACCGAAGACATCGCCATGGGCCTAGGCTCGGGCGCGATCCTGACTTTGGCCGAGGCGCTGGGGGCGTCGCTCGGCACCGCGGCCGTTGTCGCCCTGGTCGGCGGGCCGGTGCCTTCGCCTGACCTGGATCGTCGCCAACTTCGTGACGTTTGTCGCCGGCTGGGTCGTCGACTCGGCCATCGGTGCGAAGGTCTTCGCGCTCCTTGAGGGCGAAGACACCAGCTGGTTGCTGGCGTTGATCTTCGTGCCGTCTGTCGCCGTCGTCGTCGGCTCGGAGCCAACCGCTTCCGGCGCCGGTTCATGGTCTGGGCCACCGCCTTCGGGGGTGCTGCCCTGATGCTGACCGGAGTCGGGGCGGTCAGCGACGCCTTGGAGCTCCTGAACAAGCCCGGCGACCCGACCGAGAGCACCATCCTGGTGGTCCTGTGGGTCGCGCCGGCCCTGCTCGGACGGTCGGTGCAGCTGAGACTTCTGCGCGACGACCCCGACTGAGCCGACCGGCGGGACCTGCCTCTCGCCGCTGTGCGCGCAGGGTCGTGCAGCCGCGCTGGCAGTCAGAGCGGTTCGTCGCCGTGGACCAGCAGCGCCCAGACGATCAGGAAGTCAACGGCGATGATAGCCAAAGACCACCGCGCATACGCCGACAGCAGCATCAGCTGGCGGATCATGTTGAGCATCACGAGGATCACCGCCGTGATCGAGGCCCACAGCGCGCCCTGGATGAGCCCGAGACCGACGAGGACGAGCGTGATCGCGAAGATGAGGTGCACCCCATCCCCACCCGGTCGCGTCGAACACGATGGCCTGGTCGCCGACGCTGCCGACGTAGAGGTCGTCGCTGACGATCGCCACCAGTCCGGTGATCGCGGGTGAACATCGCACGATGGCTACCGAAGACCGGCGCCCCTCAGTGCAGGACGCAGCGGAAGCCGAGATGGCTCGTCGACGTGTCCACGCTCTCCGGCTGCCGGGCGGCCGGCCGGTAGCGCAGGCAGTAGTTCGGCGCGCAGAGATGTGAGCCGCCCTTGATGACGCGGGGAGACGATGCGAGGCCAGGTCCGAGTCCAGGTCGAGCAGCCGCCGACCTGGTGGGACCCTCGGGTGCACAGCACGTGGCCCGCGACGTCGTGTCGACGGCTCCAGTAGCGGCGGTTGCCGTCGCCGCGCCGGCTCGGTGCTCCGGGCGATACTCGTCGACCGTCCACTCCCACACGTTGCCCGCCATGTCGACCAGGCCATAGCCATTGGCCGGGAACGCACCCACCGGCGACGTGCGGTCGTAGCCGTCGACCAGCAGGTTCTCGGTGGGAAACTCACCCTGCCAGGTGTTGGCCATCGGCCGCCCACCGGGAGCGAACTCGTCGCCCCAGGCATAGCGGGCTCGATGCAACCCGCCGCGCGCGGCGTACTCCCACTCGGCTTCGGTGGGCAGGTCCTTGGCTGCCCAGGCGGCGTAGGCATGTGCGTCGACGTACGCCACGTGCGTGACCGGATGGTCGGCCCGGGCCGCGACGGAGCTGCCCGGTCCCTCGGGATGCCGCCACTGAGCTCCCGGGACCCAGGACCACCAGGCCCGGAAGTCGTCGAGGGGGACCGGGCCGGGCGGCGTGAAGACCAAGGACCCCGGGACGAGGAGGTCAGGGTCAGCGCCCGGGAAGTCAGCAGCATCCGGGGCGATCTCTGCCACGGTCACGTGACCGGTGTCGGCCACGAACTCCGCGAACTCTGCGACGGTCACCGGATGGGCGTCCATCCAGAAACCCCCCACCGCGGCTTCGTGCACCGGGCTCTCCTCGGGGTAGTACTCATCGGAGCCCATGACGAACGCGCCCGCGGGTATCCACACCATGTCGCGCTGCGACCCGGCGGCAGTCCTCTGCGCGCGTCCGACGTACGACGTCATGCCGATACGGTAACCCTGGAACGCCGGTTCAGCAGGCCGAGACGACCGGCGAGATATGCCGACTCAGTGCTGCTCACGAGAGCGGCCGCTCGCCCGGCTGCGGGCCTTGATGACAACGCCCAGCGCCGCCGCCGCCGCGTGGTTGCGATCTGCGAGACCGGCAGCTCGGCGCTGGGTTCTGAACATCACACCACGCACCCTGCTCCGCAAACTCCCCTTGCCGACCGTGGGCTCGTCGGCGCGTCTGCGCTGCCACCACGCCCGAGCGCTGGCCTCGGTAACGATCGCCGCCGCGGTGATTGCCGACTCGACCAGCTCTGCCTGCGACGCGCTGTCCGGGCGAACGGCCCGGCTGTCCTGCACCGGGCGAAGCTCGGTCACGTCACCGACAACGTCGTAGCCGGCGGCTCGGATCGCATCAATGTCGCTCTCCGCCCGGGCCGACAGCCAGTTGAGTTGCTCCGGAGGCATCGAGAACCTCCTGGCGTCCGGTTGCCGGGCCAACTCGGGCACCAACCGGCGCTTGACGATCTGGTCGTACTGTCGTTGGTTGAGCCGCCCTCCCAGCTGGACATTCAGCCGGCGGACGACCTCGGTCGCCGCAACCCCGATGGTCTCGTTGTTCCAATGCGGTTGCTCGACCAACCGCGCCGCGTCCAGACCGACGACCGAGCAGAAGCGCTCCAACAGCGCGTTCGGGGAGCTCCCGGACGGTGGCACCGTCACGACGTGCAGCCGTCCAGGCGGGAGCTGCGCGGCCCAGATCGCACAGATGCGCGGCAGATCCTGACGTTGCCAGTAGCCGCGGGCCGGGCTCCTGTTGACCTGAGTCGGATCGGTCAGCGAGTCGACGAACTGCTGCCACGTCCAGGTGGCTCCATTCTTGATCTCCTCCTGCCAGGCCGATGGCGTCACCCGGGCGAGGTCGCGTGCGGTCACGATCACGTGCACGTCGGACTCGGGGAAAGCCTGGATCAAGCCGCGGGCTTGTCTGACGCTGGAGATGCTCAGCCGCTCGTCGGACAGCAGTGCAGCAGGCAGCTCGCTCGCGTGCAACGCCGCGAGGAGGGCGTCCCACTGGCCTTCGATCCGTCGGTCGTCGCTGCCCCGCGGACGCCGCCCCGTGAGGTCGGAGAGCGCCCGCATCTGCTGGGGTTGGCCGTCGCCCCCCGGAAACTCGACGCCCTGGGCGCGACAATGCTCACGGTTGGCTCGCAGCACGTTCTGCAGATACGTCGTACCGGTCTTGTGCAGTCCGATGTGCAGATAGACACGATCCGGAGCCACGGCGGTCACACCTCTGCCTGGACGTCGATGCCGGCGACCTCACGCACGGCTGTGCCCTTGCGCCGGGCCGACTCGGCCAGCTCACGCTGATAGGCGAGCATCCTCTCCCGGAGCTCGCTGTCCGTCGTCGACAGGATGCGCACTGCGAGGAGTCCGGCGTTGCGGGCGTTGGCAACCCCGACGGTGGCCACCGGCACTCCGGCCGGCATCTGCACGATCGACAGCAGCGAGTCCATCCCGTCCAGATGCTTGAGCGGCACCGGTACGCCGATGACCGGCAACGGCGTCACCGCCGCCAGCATGCCGGGCAGATGGGCTGCGCCACCGGCCCCGGCGATGAGCACACGGAGCCCGCGTTCGTGGGCTCGCCGCCCGTAGTCGAGCATCTCCGCGGGCATCCGGTGCGCCGAGACCACATCGGCCTCGAAGGGAACTCCGAACTCCCGCACGGCGTCGGCGGCAGCCTGCATCACCGGCCAGTCGGAGTCCGAGCCCATCACGATCCCGACCTGCGGTGCCGCCCGTGTCGTCATCAGCCCTCCTCGGCGATGCTGCCCTGGAACCAGTGCGCGGCGTGGCGGGCGCGCTCCCGCACCTCGTCGAGGTCGCTGCCATACGCGGTCACGTGCCCGACCTTGCGCCCGAGCCGCACCGGCTTGCCGTACAGGTGCACCCTGACCCGCGGATCCCGCGCCTGCACGTGCGGGTACCCGTCGTACAACGTCGGCACGTCGCCGCCGAGGATGTTGACCATGACCGTCCACGGCGCTCGGGACTCGGTCGCGCCGAGAGGCAGGTCGAGCACTGCCCGTAGATGGTTCTCGAACTGGCTGGTGACGGCTCCGTCGATGGTCCAGTGTCCGGTGTTGTGCGGGCGCATCGCGAGCTCGTTGACCAGGACTCGACCGTCCGTGGTCTCGAACAGCTCCACGGCGAGCACGCCCACGACTCCGAGCTCGCCGGCGACCTGCATCGCCAGCTGCTGAGCCTCGACCGCGAGACCCGGGTCGAGCCCGGCCGCCGGCGCGACCACCTCGACGCAGATGCCGTCGCGCTGCACGCTCTCGACGACCGGGTACGTCGCCGCCTGGCCGCTCGGCGCTCGGACGGCCAGCGCTGCCAGCTCGCGGCGAAAGTCCACGAGCTCCTCGGCCAGCAGCGTGACCCCCGCCGGCAGCCCGGCCAAGACCGCCTCGACCTCGTCTCGCTCGCGTACGACCCAGACACCCTTGCCGTCGTACCCCCCACGGGCCGACTTGAGCACCACCGCGCTGCCCGCACCGCCAGCGGCGAAGCGTGCGACGTCGGCGGCCGTCAGGACTGCCGCCCATCGTGGGCAGGGCACGCCGGCTGCGGTCAGCCGCTCCCGCATCAACAGCTTGTCCTGGGCGTGCACGAGCGCCGTCGGCCCCGGGCGGCAGGCGAGGCCGTCGTGCTCCAGGGCCTCCAGGTGTGCGGTCGGCACGTGTTCGTGGTCGAAGGTCACGACCGTGCATCCCTTGGACCAGGAACGCAGCGTGTCCAGATCGCTGTAGTCGCCGACCCTGCTGTCGGTGATGACCTGGGCGGCGGAGCTGTCGGCCTCCTCGGCCAGCAGCCGCAACGGTACCCCCATCCTGATCGCGGCCGGCTGCATCATGCGGGCAAGCTGGCCGGCACCCACGACGCCGATCACGGGGGTCTCCACGGGCGCCCACACTAGTCCGCCCGGCCCGGCCGCGGGTCAGCGGATCGAGAGTGCCGACGGTGGCTGTAACGGTCACGCCCGCGAGCCGTGGCGAGCCACCGCCGACCCGAGTGCCGCCCGGTGACACGTAGGATTGTCAGCATCCTCTCGTGCCCGGGAAAGGTGAGGCATGCTCGATCGCGTCCGCCGCCTGGCACACGAGGCGGCGAAGTTCGGCATCGTGGGTGCCATCGGATTCGTCGTCGACGTGTCCGTTTTCAACCTGCTCCGGTATGCCGGCGACCCGGGCCTACTCGAGGACAAGCCGTTGACGGCCAAGGCCGTGTCGGTGACGGTGGCCACGATCGTGACCTATCTCGGTAACCGGCACTGGACCTGGCGACACCGTGCCCGCTCCGGCGCTCGCCGCGAGGTCACGCTGTTCTTCCTGCTCAACGCCATGGGCATGGGCATCGCGCTGGCGTGTCTGGCCCTCTCGCACTACGTCTTCGGCTTCACGTCGCCGCTGGCCGACAACATCTCCGCGAACGTGATCGGCCTCTTCCTCGGCATGCTCTTCCGCTTCTGGAGCTACCGCACGTTCGTGTTCCGCAAACATCCCGACGACGAGCCGCTCGACCTCACCGGGCACCTGGCGGAGGAGCTGGAGCACCAGCACCACGCGGCGGCCGAGCAGGCCGACCCACTCGCGGCCGGATCCGGCTCGGCACCGCCCTCCTGATCACCGGATCGCTCCGACACTCACGTCGGGCGCAGCGCGGGCTCAGCCGCCCTCGAGGCGCAGCCGACGTACCGCCATCGGGCGGACAGCGCCGAAACCCCGGATGACCCGCTCGGTCAAGGGACGTACCGCGATTCCTGGTACGTCGCGTACTGCCGCCGCGGTCACGACGTCGCAGATCACCCGGTTACGCCGCGCCACCCCGGTGAGCCGACTGGCCATGTTGACGGCAGGGCCGAACACGTCGCCGAGGCGCATGACGACAGCCCCGGTCGCCAGTCCGACGTGCACATCGGGCCGGTCCGGGTCTCCGCCGATCTCCTCGACGATGTCGCTGGCCACCTCGACCGCGACGATCGGCCCGTCACAGATGAAGAGCACCGAGTCCCCGAGCGTCTTGATCAGCCGTGCCCCGCGGCGCGTGATCAGGTCGGCACATTGCGACTCGAAGGCCTCCACCACGTCACCCAGCCGGTCCTCGTCCATTCCGTTCGACAGCCGGGTGAAGCTCACCAGGTCGGCGAAGCCCACGGTGACGTCGATGGTGTGCAGGTCCGAGTCACGGGCACCGAGCGCCTCCACCCGGCTGACCGCAGCCGCGAGGTGGCGCCGGTAGGCGTACATCATCAGCTCCTCGAACGGCGGCTCGACTGCGTGGATCAGGTCCAGGGCGGTCGTGAGCCGCGACCCGGTCCCCTGTCCGGACTCCTCCAGCTCCTCGACATGCTCACTGAGCGTCGACACCTGCCAGTCCGCGAGCCGGGCCATCGTGTGGCCGAGCGCGCGGGTCAGCCGGAGGGCGGTGTCGAAGTCGAGCACCTCCGAGGTGACCAAGCCGGTCAGCAGGGTGATCGCGTCCCGGTCGGCGGCCGTGAAGGCCGGCTCCGCGTCGCCAACCTCGGCGAAACCCAGCGCACGCCACAGCTGCCGCGCCGCCGGCAGGCTCGATCCGGCTGCCTTGACCAGATCCTCCGCCGTCAGAGCGGCCTCGTCGCCGATGATGGCCCGCTCCAGGTCGTGCGGGGTCACGCCCGCCCGCGCCCTGCCCTCCGGAGAAGGAGCCGTGTCGGGTTCGTCAGGGTTCACTGCGTCCGGGGCTGTGGGCCGGGTCCTCGCAACGGCGTCCCGTCGTCGTCGGCTCCGTCGTCGTTGCCGAACAGCAGCTCGGTGATCGTCAGCTGGAGCTGCTCGACGTCGGGTACGTCGCGCAACGTGGAGACCCCTAGATCGCTGGACGCCGAGATGATCAGGGTGCCGCAACCGAGCATCCGGTCGATCAGGTGCTTCTCGTAGCGCACGTCGTTGATCCGGTACAGCGGGATGTCCACGCCGCGCCGGGTGATGATCCCCGAGCGGTTGATGAGCCGGCGGTTGGTCACGGTGTACGACGAGCTCAGCCACAGCGCCAGTGGCTTGAGCACGAACCACACCAGGATCACGACCGCGAGGCCGATGACCAGCCAGCGCAGGACCGTCTCGCCGGAGCCGTCGGGGATCACCGCCAGCACGAAGCCGGTGGCTGCACAGGTCGCGATCAGGATGAGCACCGGGAGGATGATCGCCTTCCAGTGCTCCCGGGTGGCGACGATGACATGCTCGCCTTCGCCAAGCAGCTTCGGTGAGATGCCCATGGGTCCTCCTTCTGCCGGTGTACGTCTGCACGCGGGTTCAGGTGCAGGGCAACCGATGCCGATCGTTTCACGTCGTGGGCCGGACGTGCTGCACATCGCCGGCACCGAAGGCGCGATCTCCCCCGGCGGTGCGTACGACCAGTCTGCCGCGCGCGTCGATCGCCGTGGCCACGCCGCGGACCTCCAGTCCGGTCGGGAGGTGTACGTCGACCTCGCGCCCGAGCGTCGTACACGCCTGGACGTAGTGCTCGTGCAGCCCCTGCGAAGCGTCGCCGCGCGCCCGCTGCCACCCGGTGAGCAAGCCACCGAGGCCGCGAAGCACCGCCTTGACCAGCACGGTGCGGTCGGTCGTCCGAGCCCGCTCGAGGCGCAACGAGGTCGCGGCCGGGGCGGGAAGCTCCGCTGCCGTCGACGTCACATTGAGCCCGATGCCGATCACCGCCGCGGGCTCGCTGACACGTGACTCGACCCGCTCGACCAGCAGGCCCGCGAGCTTGCGATCGTCGACGACGACGTCGTTGGGCCACTTGAGGCCGACGGGCACGTCGGTCTCACGTCGTACCGCAGCGGCGACCGCGAGGCCGGCCAACAACGGGAGCCAGGGCCACCGGGACGCCTCGACGCCCCGAGGACGTACGAGCACCGACATCGTGAGCCCGGCTCGCGGTGGCGTCGTCCAGGATCGCTCGAGTCGCCCTTTCCCGGCGGTCTGGTGCTCGGCCACGAGCACCACACCCGACGGTGCGTCATCGTGCGCCCTCGAGACCAGGTCCGCGTTGGTGGAGCCCGACTCGTCGACGACATCCAGCTCGGTCCAGGCCGAACCGGGCACCACGAGCGCCTGCCGGAGTGCGTCCGCGTGCAGCGGGGGCCGGTCGAGGTCGCCGTACGCAGAGACGGGCACATCGGCCACGCTACGCTGCCGTGCGTGAGCGAGATCGACATCCACACCACCACCGGGAAGCTCGCCGACCTCGAGCGACGACTCGACGAGGCGGTGCACGCAGGCTCGGCCAGAGCCGTGGAGAAGCAGCACGCCAAGGGAAAGCTCACGGCCCGCGAACGCTTGCAGAAGCTGCTCGACGAGGGCTCCTTCGTGGAGCTGGACGAGCTCGCACGGCACCGTTCGACCAACTTCGGGATGGAGAACAACAGGCCCTACGGCGACGGCGTCGTCACCGGCTACGGCACCGTCGACGGCCGTCAGGTGTGCGTCTTCGCCCAGGACTTCACCGTCTTCGGCGGCAGCCTCGGGCAGGTCTTCGGCGAGAAGATCGTCAAGGTCATGGATCTGGCCATGAAGACCGGCTGCCCGGTCGTCGGCATCAACGACTCCGGCGGTGCTCGCATCCAGGAGGGCGTGGTGTCGCTGGGCCTGTACGGCGAGATCTTCCGCCGCAACGTGCACGCCTCAGGCGTGATCCCGCAGGTGTCGCTGATCATGGGTCCGTGTGCGGGTGGCGCGGTCTACTCGCCGGCCGTCACCGACTTCACCGTCATGGTCGACAAGACGTCACACATGTTCATCACCGGACCCGACGTGATCAAGACGGTCACCGGTGAGGACGTGTCGATGGAGGAGCTGGGCGGTGCACACACCCACAACACGAAGTCGGGCAACGCGCACTACCTCGGCGGTGACGAGGACGACGGGATCGAGTACGTCAAGACGCTGCTCTCCTTCCTGCCGCAGAACAACCTCGAAGATCCACCGACGTACCCGGAGTCTGAGTACTCCGACGAGGATCTGGCGGTCAACGACGACGACCGGGCGCTCGACACGCTGATCCCCGACTCGCCGAACCAGCCCTACGACATCCACACGGTTGTCGAGGCCGTGCTCGACGACGGTGAGTTCCTCGAGGTCCAGGCGCTGTTCGCGCCCAACATCGTGGTCGGCTTCGGCCGCGTCGAGGGGCGCTCGGTCGGCGTCGTGGCCAACCAGCCGCTCAACTTCGCCGGGACCCTCGACATCGACGCCTCCGAGAAGGCGGCGCGGTTCGTCCGTACCTGTGACGCCTTCAACATCCCCGTCCTCACCTTCGTCGACGTACCCGGCTTCCTGCCCGGTGCGGACCAGGAGTGGAGCGGGATCATCCGCCGCGGCGCCAAGCTCATCTACGCCTACGCCGAGGCCACCGTCCCGCTCATCACGGTGATCACCCGGAAGGCCTACGGCGGTGCCTACGACGTGATGGGCTCCAAGCATCTCGGCGCCGACATGAATGTCGCCTGGCCGACCGCCCAGATCGCCGTCATGGGCGCTCAGGGGGCGGTCAACATCCTGTACCGCGCGGAGCTCGCCGGAGCGGACGACGCCGAAGCCAGGCGGGTCGAGCTCATCACCGACTACGAGGACACCCTCGCCAACCCGTATCTCGCGGCCGAGCGTGGCTACATCGATGCGGTGATCTCGCCGCACGAGACCCGCGGCGAGATCGTCAGGTCGCTGCGGCTGCTCCGCAACAAGCGAGAGACGCTGCCACCGAAGAAGCACGGGAACATTCCGCTGTGACGGATGCCGAGCAGCCGGCCCAGGACCCCGGTCCGCCCATCCTGAGGGTCGTCCGGGGCATCCCGACCGACGACGAGCTTGCAGCGCTCGTGGCGGTCGTCGCGGCGCTCGGCTCGGGAGGCGCGGCGCCCCCCGACGTACGCCGCTCGGAGTGGTCGGCCCCCAGCCGGCAGGTGCGCCGCGCACACGATCACGGGCTCGGCGCCTGGCGCGCCCACGCTCTGCCGCGGTGACGCTACCGTCGCTCCATGACCGAGATGGCCAGCCCTGAACGCCGGATCGACGCACGCTGCGACCGGTACGTCGACGACTACGCCGTGCTCGAACCCCTCGCGGCGACGTACTTCGGCATCTCCGGCCACGACCACGAGCTTCCGGACCTGAGCCTCGACGGCTTCGCTGCGCGGGAGGAGGTGATCCGCCGAGCGCTGGCCGACGTTCGGGCACTGACCGCCGTGGACGCGCGAGAGCAGGCTGCGAAGGATGCCTTCGAGGAGCGGCTGACCGTTGAGCTCGACCAGTACGCTGCCCGGGCGCCTCAGTCCAGGATCAGCGTGGTCGAGAGCCAGCTGCACAGCATCCGTGGCGCGCTCGACCTGATGGACACTTCCACCGAGGAATCGTGGGCGACCATCGCGGCGCGGCTGGCCGCAGTGCCTGCAGCTCTGGTCGACTACCGAGCGACGCTTGCTTCGATGGCCGCCGACGGGCATGTCTCGGCGCGGCAGCAGATCTCCGAGGTGGTCGCCCAGATTCGTGGCTGGACGCGTGCGGTCGGTGGCGAGGCAGATTTCTTCACTGGTCTGGGCGCCGGCGCGGTGGGGCCGGACAGCCTTCGCGCCGAAGTGGCGGGCCGTGCCAGCGCGGCGAGAGGGGCCTTCGCCGACTTCGCGACATTCCTCGAGCGGGAGCTGCTACCGCACGGGCGGCCCGAGCAGGCGGTCGGCCGTGAACAGTACGCGGTCGACTCCCGCTACTTCCTGGGCACGACCATCGACCTGGACGAGACGTACGACTGGGGCTGGCATGAGCTCCGACGCATCGAAGACGAGATGCTCGTGGTCGCGCAGGCGATCGGGTCCCGAGCTGGCGAGACGACCGCTTCGGGCGTCCGAACCGCGGGCGAGGTAGCCACCATTGACGGGGCGGTCGCCGTGCTCGATGCCGATCCTCGCTACCTGGTCTCGGGCGCAGCCGCCTTCCGGGACTGGATGCAGGAACTCGCCGATCGCACCATCGGCGAGCTGGGCGACGTCCACTTCGACATCCCTGATCCCATCCGCCGGATCCAGTGTCGGCTGGCGCCCACTCACGACGGGGGCATCTACTACACCGGCCCGACCGAGGACTTCAGCCGGCCGGGCCAGATGTGGTGGGAGGTGCCGGAAGGCATCGACACCTTCTCGACCTGGCGCGAGGTGACCACGGTCTACCACGAGGGCGTCCCCGGCCATCACCTCCAGGTCGCCCAGACGGCGTACCGCAGCGACCTGCTCAACCGCTGGCAGCGGCTGCTGTGCTGGGTGTCGGGCCACGGCGAGGGTTGGGCCTTGTATGCGGAGCGCCTGATGGACGACCTCGGATACCTCGATGATCCGGCCGACAAGCTGGGCATGCTGGACGCTCAAGGCTTGCGGGCAGCGCGGGTCATCATCGACATCGGGATGCACCTCGAGCTCGAGATCCCGACGGACAACCCCTTCGGCTTCCACCCCGGCGAGACCTGGACACCGGCCCTGGGCCTGGAGTTCATGCGCCAGCACTGCCGGATGAACGACGCCTTCATCCGCTTCGAGGTCAGCCGATATCTGGGCTGGCCGGGACAGGCGCCGGCGTACAAGGTCGGTGAGCGGATCTGGCTGGCGGCGCGGGCGGAGGCCCAGGCCCGGCAGGGGTCCGACTTCGACCTCAAGGCGTTCCACCGGGCCGCACTCGACCTCGGCTCGCTGGGCCTGGACCCGATGCGTGCGGCGCTGGCCCGACTGTGAGCCCGCGCCGAGCCGCGATGAGGCTGGTGCTCGCATCCGGCTCGCCCGCCCGGCTGGCGACGCTGCGCGCCGCGGGAGTCGAGCCCGAAGTGGTCGTATCGGGGGTCGACGAGGACGGAGTCACGGCCGACAGTCCGGCGGAGCTGGCCTCGGTCCTCGCAGTCAGCAAGGCGGAGGCGGTCGCGGCGCTGCCGACCAGCCGGGACGCGCTCGTGCTCGGCTGCGACTCGCTGCTCGACCTCTGCGGCGAGGCACTGGGCAAGCCGGCCGACGGTGGCGAGGCGACCTCCCGGTGGCGGCGGATGCGCGGTCGGTCCGGGGTACTCGTCACGGGGCACTGCCTGATCGACGTGGCGTCGCGCCGTCAGCAGGTCGACGTCGCGCGTACGACGGTGCACTTCGCGGACCTGGACGACGACGAGATCGACGCCTACGTCGACACGGGCGAGCCACTGGCCGTGGCAGGCG
Source organism: uncultured Actinomycetota bacterium (assembly GCA_963830495.1). GTDB lineage: Bacteria > Actinomycetota > Actinomycetes > Propionibacteriales > Nocardioidaceae > CAWHMS01. Next base: position 536,292 of record CAWHMS010000003.1, read on the forward strand.
CCTTCACGATCGACGGTCTCGGCGGCGCCTACGTGGGCGGGATCGAGGGCGACCACCACAACGTCGTGGGCATCTCGCTCCCGCTGGTGCGCCTGATGATGCGCGATCTCGGCTACTCGTGGCATCGGCTGTGGAATCGCCTTCCCAGCTGACAGCCGACTCCCCGCCGTGCCGTGGTTCGCGTGGTCCGGCGTTGTCACTCCACGGGGAGGCCGAGGCCGCGGGCGATGAGCATCCGCTGGACCTCCGACGTACCCTCACCGATCTCGAGCACCTTCGCGTCACGGTAGAAGCGCGCCACCGGGTACTCCTCCATGAAGCCGTAGCCGCCGAACACCTGGGTGGCGATCCGCGTCGCCGTCACGGCTGACTCGGTCGCGTAGAGCTTCGCGACGGCAGCAGCCTGCTTGAACTCCTGCATCGGCCGCCCGGCGTCCTTCATGGCCGCGGCCCGGTAGGTGAGCAACCGGCTCGCCTGCAGCATCACGTCGAGGTCGGCGATCTGGAAGGCCACCCCCTGCTTTGCTCCGATCGGCACGTCGAACGTGGTCCGCTCACCGGCGTACTGGACCGACATGTCCAGGCACGCCTGGATGCAGCCGACGGCAAGGGCCGCGATCGCCACCCTGCCGTCGTCGAGCGTGGCGAGGAACTGTGCGAAGCCGCGCCCGCGCTGACCGAGCAGGTTCGCCTCGGGCACCCGGACGTCGTCGAAGCTCAGCGGGTGGGTGTCCGATGCATGCCAACCCAGCTTGTCGTAGGCGGGCTCGGCCGTGAATCCGGGAGTGCCCGCCGGCACGATGATCGTGCTCACCTCTGCCTTGCCGTCGGCCCGGGTGCCGGTGCGCGCTGTCACGGTCACCACCGACGTGATGTCCGAGCCGGAGTTAGTGATGAACTGCTTGGCGCCGTTGACGATCCACTCGCCGTCGACGAGCTCGGCCCTGGTCTTGGTCGCTCCGGCGTCGGAGCCCGCGCCCGGCTCGGTGAGACCGAAGCCGGCGAGCGTCCGGCCAGCGACGAGGTCGGGCAGCCAGGTCTGCTTCTGCTCGTCGGTGCCGAAGGTGAGGATGGGGTTGATGCCGAGGCCGACGGCGGCTTCGAGCGTGATGCCGAGGGACTGGTCCACGCGACCGATCTCCTCGATGGCGACGCACAGGCTGGTGAAGTCGCCGTCCTCGCCCATGCCACCGAACTCCTCGGGCGCGGTCAGTCCGAACAGCCCGAACTCGCCCATCTTGTGCACGACGTCGGTCGGGAAGTGGTGGTCACGGTCCCACTGCGCGGCGTGCGGCGCGATCTCGGCCAGGGCGAACTCGCGCACACTCTTGCGGAAGGTCTCGTGCTCGGACGACAGCTCGTAGGGCATCGGCAACTCCTCGGGTATTACGCTTACGTCAACGTAAGCAGAATAAGACGCTTCCGTAACGTCAGCGCAAAGGGAGGCGGCCGGTGCCGGAGCAGACCTGGTCGATCAGCGAGCTGGCCGAGGAGTTCGACGTGACGCTGCGCACGATCCGGCACTACGAAGACATCGGCCTGCTGGCGCCGGACCGACGCGGCACCACCCGCGTGTTCGACAGCCGCCAGCGCATCCGGCTCCAGCTGGTGCTGCGCGGTAGGCGGCTCGGCTTCACGCTGCCCGAGATCGCGATGATCGTGAATATGTACGACGAGCAGCCGGGCGAGGCCGGCCAGCTGCAGTACTTGCTGGAGCAGATCGACGTACGCCGCGCTGAGCTCGAGCAGCGCCGACGCGACATCGACGAGACGATGCTCGAGCTCGCCCAGGTCGAGGCTCGCTGCCGCGAGGAGTTGGCGACCCTCGCTGCCACCTGACGTTCCCCGCGAATTGCGGGATGATGGCCCGCTTGCAAGGCCTCGAGCGTGCCAGCTTCCCGCGATTCGCGGGGAATTGGCTGTGGTTGGATCGTCAGATGCGCTATGCCATCACCGGTGCGACCGGTTTCGTCGGCGGAGTCCTCGCCCGGCGGCTGCTGGCCGAGGGGCACGGTGTCGTCGCCCTGGTCCGCACCCCCGAGCGCGCGGCCGACCTGACCGCCGCGGGCGCCGAGCTGGTCCCGGGCGATCTCGGCGACGCCGAAGCGCTGGACCAGCTCTGCACCGGCGTCGACGGGCTCTTCCACGTCGCCGGCTGGTACAAGCTCGGCGAGCGGGACGCGTCGGCCGGCACCGCTGTCAACGTCGACGGCACGCGAAAAGTTCTGTCCGCCGCCCGGTGCAACAACGTCCCTCGAGTCGTCTACACCAGCACGTTGGCGGTCAACTCCGACACGCACGGTTCCGTGCCCGACGAGACCTACCGGTATGCCGGGCCTTTCGTCACCAACTACGACCGCACCAAGGCCGAGGGGCACCAGATCGCAGCTGAGTTCGCGGCACAGGGTCTCGCTGTCGTCATCGTGCAACCGGGGCTGGTCTACGGCCCCGGAGACACCGCGCAGTCCGGTCAGCTGATCGAGCAGGTGGTGCGGGGCGAGCGTCCTCAGGTCTCGTCCGGAGGCGGGTTGTGCTGGGGGTACGTCGACGACATCGCCACGGGACACCTCCTGGCCATGCAGAAGGGCAGCCCCGGCGAGTCCTACATGCTCGCTGGGCCGCGCCTCTCCCTCGCCGACGGGCTGCGCCAGCTCGCAGCCATCGCCGGCACCAAGGGGCCGATCGTCGTACCCGCTGCCGCGGTGCGTGCGACAGCCGGTGTGGTCGGGCTGCTCGGAAGGGTCGTCCCGGTGCCGCCCGGCTTCGCGGCGGAGACACTCCGATCCAGCCTGGCGACGTACTACGGAAGCCCCGCGAAGGCGCAGCGCGAGCTCGGGTGGCAGGCCCGCCCACTGGGCGATGGCTTCCGGCAGACGATCGAGGCGCTCCGCCGCTGACGAGTCGAATCGCCCATGTTGTTGGTTCAAGCGCGGAACGCTCGAGTCAGCGGTTCAACCAGGCCACGACATCGGCTGGCGCGAGGGCCGCCAATCGCTCGTCATACCTCGCTTGCTCCTCCGTGCTCAACAACTCCCGCCCAGCACCCGAGCTGCCGCGCCGGAAGAACGCTTCGGCGTCCTTGAGAACACCGAGACGATCCGGGACGAGCGCCGAGGCACGAGCGCGCATGCTGGCAAGGCCGGCCGCCTCCACCAGCGCAGCCCATCTCGGGCAGGGCTCAGATTCGAGCCACGATGGAATGAGGCCCAGGTCGGCCGCCAGGGATCGCATCTGCCCATCGAGGTCGGCCAGCAGGTCCGAGTAGTGCACGAGTACGACGTTGCGTTGATGCTGCCGACGGGTCCAGGCATCCGCGGCGTGGTGGACGACTCCGGGCAGCGAGTCCATGCTCTGTCGCGGGCCTACGTCACGGTCGACCCAGGCCAGCAGCCATTCCCGCAACGGCGGCCTGGGTGCCTGCTGCTCGGTCGACGTGGGGGCGCCGGTCAGTTGGCTGAGCCGGCCTCGGTCGATGTTGTTGCCCTGGTGGTAGAGCGACACCGCCATGTCCAGCGGCTGGCGACACACCACGACGTAGGTCGCGCGCTCATCGATCGGTAGTCCGTCCAGCGGCGTATGGGTCTTGACGAACCTGCGGTGCGACTGCCGCTCGAGCCGCTCGACCACGTCGTCGATGGGTTCGATCGTGTGGTCGATCCACGGCGACAGGTCCGACAACGGCGCCGGCAGCTCCGGTCGCTGGAAGACCAGCAGGGCGCAGATCATCTGGATCCAGGTCGTGCCGCTCTTGGATCTGGTGCTGATGACGATGTCGCCGTTGCGGAACCGGTACGACGACCACCGCAAGCTGTCCTCGTCGCTGGACGTGTAACGCACCCACGGTGCCTGCGTCATCGGCCCCGCTCCACACTCCCTATGCCGCCACACCGCCACAGTGCGGCCGCGTATTCAGGGTGTGATGCCCCGGTCATGCGGCCGCGCGTTCGCGGGGTGAGGGCACCTTCACGGTTCGACTGCTCCTCCACGGTTCGACCGGCTGGGCGAATCGGATAGACCGGACGCCGCCAGGCTACTCAGGCCGTGAAGAGCCACTCGGGCCGTGGAGGTCAGAAGCACCGCAGGCACGTCAGCGCATCACGACGACCGTCTTCATGATCTTGTCGGCGAAGGTCTGCACCTTCGAGTCGAAGGCGGCGAGGATGTAGCCGATGTAGCAGATTCCGTCGAGGATGTGCGCAACGTCGCGCAGGAACGCTCGGCCGGCTCCGATGGGCTGGCCCGTGGCCTCTTCGAGCAACCACGTCTTCATCCATGTCTTGCCCAACGACTGCCCGGTGCGGCCGGCCCGGAAGGAGCGGTTCCAGAGCCAGATCGCAAAGGAGCCCAGCGCCCCCAGCAGGTAGAAGAGCACACCGATACCCGAAGCGTCACCGTTGTCGTCGGCCGTCGCCGCGAAGATGATCGCGCCGATGATCGTGGGGGGAAGCGTGATGAGGCCGTCGAGGATGTAGGACACGACGCGGGTGATCCACGGCGCGTACCGGCTGGTCGTCTGCTGGCCGTACTGGCCGTACGCCTGTTGACCGTACTGGCCGGGCTGTTGCTGGCCGTACGGATCGGGCTGGCCGCCGTACTGACCGGGCTGACCCGGCTGCTGACCATACTGACCCGGCTGCTGACCGTACTGGCCCGGCTGACCCGGCTGCTGACCGTACTGGCCCGGCTGCTGACCGTACTGACCCGGCTGCTGACCGTACTGACCGGCCTGACCCGGCTGCTGACCGTACTGACCCGGCTGGCCCGGCTGGCCCGGCTGGCCCGGCTGCTGACCGTACTGACCGGGCTGCTGGCCGTACTGACCGGGCTGACCCGGCTGCTGACCGTACTGACCGGGCTGACCCGGCTGCTGCTGACCATAGGGATCCGGCTGTCCGTACTGACCGGGCTGCTGACCGGCCTGTCGCGTCTCGTCGCCATCCTCGGGCTTGCCGCCCTGGCCCCATGGGTCGTGGGGAGGTGTGCTCATGACGTGTCGCCTCCTGTCGGCCACCTGGGCCTTGCTGTGTCGCAGTCACCCTAGCCGCGGCGCCGACGCAACGGGGGCCGAACGACGGTGCCGGGGGCGTGTCGGCCGCACCCGACGGCCACCCCGCCGCGAGTCACCAGGGCCTAGACTCACTCGTCGTACCCACGCCGATCCGAGGAGCCAGCGTGCCTGAGCTGACGAAGGTCTTGATCGCCAACCGGGGAGAGATCGCGGTACGGATCATCCGTGCCTGCAAGGATGACGGCATCGGCAGTGTGGCGGTATACGCCGACCCCGATCGCGACGCGCTCTTCGTCCGGCTGGCCGACGAGGCGCACTCGCTTGGCGGCGCAACCCCGGCCGACACTTACCTCTCGATCGACAAGATCCTCGACGTCGCCAAGCGGTGCGGCGCGGACTCGGTGCACCCCGGCTACGGCTTCCTGGCCGAGAACGCCGGCTTTGCCCAAGCCGTGCTGGACGCCGGCCTGATCTGGATCGGCCCACCGACCGCGGCGATCGAGTCACTCGGCGACAAGGTCAAGGCGCGCCACATTGCCCAGAAGGTGGGCGCCCCACTGGTCGCGGGCACCCAGGACCCCGTCGACGGAGCAGACGAGGTCGTGGCCTTCGCGCGCGAGCACGGCCTGCCGATCGCCATCAAGGCGGCCTTCGGTGGCGGCGGTCGGGGTCTCAAGGTCGCCCGCACCGAGGACGAGGTCGCCGAGCTCTACGAGTCGGCGGTCCGCGAGGCAGTCACTGCCTTCGGCCGCGGCGAGTGCTTCGTAGAGCGTTACCTCGACAAGCCGCGCCACGTCGAGACCCAGTGCCTGGCCGACCAGCACGGCAAGGTCGTCGTCGTGTCCACCCGCGACTGCTCCTTGCAGCGCCGCCACCAGAAGCTGGTCGAGGAGGCGCCGGCACCGTTCCTCGACGATGCTCAGCTGACCACGCTGTACCGGTCGTCCAAGGCGATCCTGGCGGAGGCGGGCTACGTCGGTGCCGGCACGTGCGAGTTCCTCGTCGGCCAGGACGGCACCATCTCCTTCCTCGAGGTCAACACCCGGCTCCAGGTCGAGCATCCCGTCACCGAAGAGGTCACCGGCATCGACCTGGTGCGTGAGATGTTCCGCATCGCAGCGGGTGAGGCCCTCGGGTACGACGATCCGGTGGTCGAGGGCCACAGCATCGAGTTCCGCATCAACGCCGAGGACGCCGGCAGCAACTTCATGCCGGCGCCAGGCACCCTGACCCGCTGGCACGCCCCGTCCGGCCCCGGCGTGCGCCTCGACGGCGGTTACGACCAGGGTGAGACGGTGCCCGGATCGTTCGACTCCTTGGTGGCCAAGCTGATCGTCACCGGACGCAACCGCGAGCAGGCGCTCGCCCGGTCCCGTCGGGCGCTCGACGAGTTCGTCGTCGAGGGCATGCCCACTGTCATCCCGTTCCACCGTGCGGTCGTCGACGACCCGGCCTTCGTGGGCGACGGGAAGCGCTTCTCCGTCTACACGTCGTGGATCGAGTCCGAGTTCGACAACACGATCGCGCCGTACGCCGCCGGCGCCGAGGTCGATGAGCCCGGGGAGCGACAGACCGTCACCGTCGAAGTAGGCGGTCGCCGGCTCGAGGTCTCCCTGCCCGCCGGGCTCGCCGTCGGGGGCGCCGCTGCCGCGGGCGCTCGACCGAAGAAGCGCGCGGCGGCCAAGAAGGCGGGCGGAGCTGCAAGCGGAGACGCCGTCGCCGCACCCATGCAGGGCACGATCGTCAAGGTCGCGGTGGAGGAGGGTCAGACCGTCGCCCAGGGCGATCTCATCGTCGTCGTCGAGGCGATGAAGATGGAACAGCCGCTCAATGCCCACAAGGCCGGCACGGTCACCGCATTGGCTGCCGAAGTCGGCGCGTCGGTGAGCAGCGGCACCGTCCTCTGCGAGCTCAAGGACTGATCACGCATCAGGCCGGCGACTCGGTCCGGTCGCCGCCCCAAGTGGTGTGAAACGTCCCGTCCTTGTCGACACGTCGGTAGGTGTGCGCGCCGAAGTTGTCCCGCAGTCCCTGGATGAGCGCCGCCGGCAACCGCTCCCGGCACAGCCCGTCGAAGTAGGCGAGCGACGACGAGAACGCGGGTGTCGGCACCCCTGACGTCGCTGCGGTCGCCACCACGCGACGCCACGCGGCCGTTCCACTCGACACCGCCTCGGCGAAGTACGGCGCGACCAGGAGCGAAGGCAGGTCGGGGCGGTCGTCGTACGCCTCCCGGATCCGGTCGAGGAAGCGCGCCCGGATGATGCAGCCGCCGCGCCAGATGGTCGCCATCGCGCCGAGGTCGACGTCCCAGCCGTTCTCGTCGCTCCCGGCGCGCATCTGGTCGAAGCCCTGCGCATACGCGACGACCTTGGACGCATAGAGTGCGGCACGCACGTCGTCGACGAAGGCCTGCCGATCACTCGGAGGCTGTGTACTCGGCCCACCGTCGAAGGCCTCTCGCGCCGCTGCCCGCTGATCGAGATGGCCGGAGAGGCTGCGCGCGAAAGTCGCCTCGGCGATGCCGGTCACCGGCACTCCGAGATCGAGGGCGCTCTGCACCGTCCAGCGGCCGGTGCCCTTCTGCTCGGCCGCATCGGCGACCACGTCGACGAACGGCCGGCCGCTGGCGGCGTCGTCGTGGGCGAGCACGTCGGCGGTGATCTCGATGAGGAACGACTCCAGGTCTCCCTCGTTCCAGCTTCGGAAGATCGCTGCGATCTCTGCCGGCGTGATGTCGAGCACCGAACGCAGCAGGTCGAACGACTCGGCAATCAGCTGCATGTCGGCGTACTCGATGCCGTTGTGCACCATCTTGACGAAGTGGCCGGCGGCCCCCGGACCCACGTGCGCGCAGCAGGGTACGTCGTCGACCTCGGCGGCGATCGACTCCAGCACCGGACGCAGCCTGGCATACGCGTCCGCTGATCCGCCCACCATGATCGAGGGCCCGTGCAGGGCGCCCTCCTCCCCGCCCGAGACGCCCATCCCGACGAAGTGCAGTCCCCTGGCTGCCAGGGCCTGCTCGCGACGCTGGGTATCGGCGTAGTGTGCGTTGCCGCCGTCCACGACGACGTCGCCCTCGTCCAGCAACGGCACCAGCTCGTCGATCACCGCGTCAGTAGCGGCTCCGGCCTTGACCATGACGATCACCGCGCGCGGCCTCTCGATGGCCGCCACGAAGTCCTCGGGCGTCTCCGCGCCGACGAACGTCCCCTCGGCGCCGAACTCGGCGAGCAGGCTGGTCATCCTGGCGGTCGTGCGGTTGTGCACGGCGATCGGATGACCGTTCCGGGCGATGTTGCGGGCCAGATTGCGACCCATCACCGCGAGGCCGGTCAGGCCGATCGTCGCGGTCCCTGTCGTCGCGCCGGTCGAGTGGTCGGCTGCCGTGTCGTTCATGGACCTCAGCCTAGGTACCGCGCCGACCGAGCGCCCACCAACGCTCGAGACCCTGGCGGTTACCGAGCGCACGACCACTAACCTCGAGCCATGTTCTCGAAGGTGCTCGTGGCGAACCGTGGCGAGATCGCGGTGCGGGCGTTCCGGGCGGCGTACGAGCTGGGTGCCAAGACCGTGGCCGTCTTCCCACACGAGGACCGCGGCTCCGAGCACCGGCTCAAGGCCGACGAGGCGTACGAGATCGGGCACAGGGGCCACCCCGTTCGCGCCTACCTCGACCCCGAGGGCATCGTCGCCGCTGCTCGCCGCGCACATGCCCAGGCCGTCTACCCCGGCTATGGCTTCCTGTCGGAGAATCCGGCCCTGGCTGAGGCGTGCGTCGCGGCCGGCATCGCCTTCGTCGGCCCGTCGGCCGACATCCTGCGGCTGACCGGCAACAAGGCGAGTGCCGTGGCCGCTGCCGAAGCGGCGGGGGTGCCGGTGCTTCGCAACGTGGCGCCGTCAGACAGCGCCGACGACGTGGTTGCTGCAGCACAGCAGCTGACCTTCCCGGTGTTCGTCAAGGCGGTCGCCGGCGGCGGCGGCCGTGGCATGCGCCGCGTCGACCACGCGGACCAGCTCGGTGACGCTGTAGCCGCTGCCATGCGCGAAGCAGAGGGCGCGTTCGGCAACCCGACCGTCTTCGTCGAGGAGGCGGTCGTGGATCCCCGGCACATCGAAGTGCAGATCCTGGCCGACGGCGCCGGCAGCGTGATCCACCTCTTCGAGCGGGACTGCTCGCTGCAGCGGCGGCACCAGAAGGTCGTCGAGATCGCCCCCGCTCCGCTGCTGGACAAGGACCTCCGAGACCGGATCTGCGCCGACGCCGTCGCCTTCGCCACGTCGATCGGCTACGTCAACGCCGGCACGGTCGAGTTCCTCGTGGACTCGGCCGGCAGGCACGCGTTCATCGAGATGAACCCGCGCATCCAGGTTGAGCACACCGTGACGGAGGAGATCACCGACGTCGACCTGGTCCAGTCGCAGCTGCGCATCGCCAGCGGCGAGACGCTGGCCGACCTCGGACTCCGCCAGGAGGCGATCCACGTGCGCGGTTCCGCCCTCCAGTGCCGCATCACCACCGAGGATCCCGCAAACGGGTTCCGGCCCGACACCGGCCGGATCACCGCGTACCGGTCTCCGGGAGGCGCTGGGATCCGGTTGGACGGCGGTACGACGTACACCGGTGCGGAGGTCTCGGCCCACTTCGACTCGATGCTGACCAAGCTCACCTGCCGTGGTCGCACCTTCGAGATCGCAGTCGACCGCGCACGCAGGGCGGTGGCCGAGTTCCGCATCCGTGGCGTCTCGACCAACATCCCCTTCCTGCAAGCGGTCCTGGACGACCCGGACTTCAGGGCAGGCCACATCACCACCTCCTTCATCGACGAGCACCCGCAGCTGCTGACGGCTCGCTCGTCGGCGGACCGGGGCACGCGACTTCTCCACTACCTCGCCGACGTCACCGTCAACAAGCCACACGGTGAGGCGCCGACCGAGGTCGACCCGGCGAGCAAGCTGCCCGTGATCGACCTCGACGCGCCCCCACCCGCAGGCTCGCGGCAACGCCTGATCGACCTGGGACCACAAGGGTTCGCGGCCGCACTGCGCACGCAGACGGCAGTCGCCGTCACCGACACGACCATGCGCGACGCGCACCAGTCGCTGCTCGCGACCCGGGTGCGCACCCGTGACCTGGTGGCGGTCGCCGGGCATGTCGCCCGCATGACGCCTGAGCTGCTGTCCCTGGAGGCCTGGGGTGGGGCGACGTACGACGTCTCGCTGCGCTTCCTGGCCGAGGACCCATGGGAGCGGCTGGCGGCCCTGCGGGAGGCGGCGCCCAACATCTGCCTGCAGATGCTGCTGCGGGGACGTAACACCGTGGGCTACACGCCATACCCGGCGACGGTGACGGACGCCTTCGTCGCGGAGGCGTCGGCGACCGGTGTCGACATCTTCCGCATCTTCGACGCGCTGAACGACGTAGAGCAGATGCGAGCTGCCATCGACGCCGTGCTCGCCACCCCGCATGGGGTTGCCGAGGTCGCGCTGTGCTACACCGGCGATCTCGCCAGCCCCGGTGAGACGCTCTACACGCTGGACTACTACCTGAGTCTCGCAGAGCGCATCGCCGAGACCGGCGCGCACGTGCTCGCGATCAAGGACATGGCCGGGCTGCTCCGCGCACCCGCGGCCCGCACGCTGGTGACGGCGCTGCGCGACAGGTTCGACCTCCCCGTGCATCTGCACACCCACGACACGCCCGGTGGCCAGCTGGCCACCCTCCTGACAGCGATCGACGCCGGAGTCGACGCCGTCGACGCGGCGAGCGCGGCGCTGGCCGGCACGACGAGCCAACCGGCGCTGTCCGCCCTGGTGGCCGGCACCGATCAGACCGCCCGGGCTTCCGGGCTCTCCTTGGCAGCGGTCTGCGACCTCGAGCCGTACTGGGAGGCGACCCGCCGGCTCTACGCCCCCTTCGAGTCCGGTCTGCCCGCCCCGACCGGACGGGTCTACTCGCACGAGATCCCCGGCGGGCAGCTGTCCAACCTGCGCCAGCAAGCCATCGCGCTCGGGCTCGGCGACAGGTTCGAGCAGATCGAGGACGTGTACGCCGCCGCCAACGACATCCTGGGCAACATCGTGAAGGTGACCCCGTCGAGCAAGGTGGTCGGCGACCTGGCGCTCCACCTCGTCGCGGTGGGCGCGGACCCGAAGGAGTTTGCGGACGACCCTGGCTCCTTCGACGTGCCCGAGTCGGTCATCGGCTTCCTGTCCGGCGACCTCGGTGACCCACCAGGGGGCTGGCCGGAGCCGTTCCGCACGAAGGCCCTGGCCGGCCGCACCAGACGACCCAGGGAAGAGACGCTCTCGCCCGACGACGCCGAGACGCTGACCAGCCAGGCCACTCGACCAGACCTGCGGACGACACTCAACCGGCTGCTCTTCCCCGGCCCCACGCAAGAGTTCCTCGAGTCACGGCAGCGCTACAGCGACCTCGGGGTGCTGCCCACGCCCGCCTTCCTGTACGGGCTCACCTTCGACCGCGAGTACGACGTGTTCCTCGGCGAGGGGGTGCGGCTGATCCTCGGCGTGGAGTCCATCAGCCGGCCCGACGAACGTGGCTTGCGCACCGTCATGTGCACCATCAACGGGCAGCTCCGGCCGGTTTCGGTGCGCGACCGGTCGGTCTCCTCGGATGCGCCCGCGCAAGAGAAGGCGGACGTCGCGAAGCCGGGCCAGATCGGCGCCCCCTTCGACGGCGTCGTCACCCCGGTGGCATCGGTCGGCGACGAGGTCGCGGCGGGAGACGTGGTGGCGACCATCGAGGCGATGAAGATGGAGGCATCGATCACCGTCCCGATGGCCGGCACGGTCAGCCGGGCAGCGCTCGACGGTCCGCGCACGCTGGAGGGCGGCGACCTCATCCTTGTGATCGACCCGAGCTGATCGGCTGCTCAGCGGCGGCGCACGACCACCTCGCCAGTGTCCCGGTGGAAGGTCATCACGGCAGCCTCGAACGAGGCCCGGCTGCCCACCGGGACCTTACGAACGTTGGTGGTCGGGAAGCCGATCCGCGAACTGGGACCGCCCTTGTCCTGGTAGCGCCGCAGAATCGGCCCGTGAAGCACGTGGCCGCCGGTCTCTGCCGAGGCGAAGACCGAACCTCGCTCGAATCTCGCCTTGCGGCCTCCCTTGGCCTGCAGCATCCCGGTGACGGGCCAACCGATCCGTGAACCTGGCCCGCCGAACTTGTGATACGCGCGCAGCACCCGCGCCAGGAGCTCGCGCGCGCCGGTGTCGGCGGTCCAATAGATGCGGCCGTGATCGAACCGCTGACTTGCGCCGCCGCGGAGCGCCTTCTCGCCGGAGTCCGGCATGCCCAGTGCGGACTTGCGCCCGCCCAAGACGCGCCACCGCGCCATGATCGGCGTCGGTTCGATGGTGAACCACGACGACCGGAGACCGAAGTGCCAGCGCAGGTCGTCACCCGTCATGTAGGCCTTGCCCTTCGTGCCGTGGAGCACCATCTGCTGTACCCGACCACCCCACTCGCCGTGCCCCTCGCGTTCGGTCACCCGCACCTTGACCAGTCGCCCGATGTGCGGATGTGCGGCCTCGAGCGAGGCGGCGTTGACCGACACCCGCCAGTCGTGCACGGAGTTGCCCGGGAACTTGTCGTACGGGTCGCGCTTGGCGGGCAGGTACGGCGCACTGCCGGCTGACGTCCAGCCGCCGGACGAGGCGGAGAACTGGGTGAAGGCGGGACGGCTCCGATAGGTCAGGATGCGGCCGGCGGTGGCCGCCACGGCCTTATTGGTGGAAGCCACCTCGGCGCCACGGCCGCCGTACACCTGGCAGGAGGTGGTGTCACAGATGTGGTAGTACCGCCGCGGGTTCTGGGCTCGGGAGTAGGCACCGTAGGTGCGGGCTGCGATCGACTGCGCCCGCAGTGCCTGTTGATGCCATGAGGTAGGCATCTCGTACGGGAGCACGCCCTTGACGTAGGCATCCATGCCCACCACGTTGACGGTGTCGCGGCCCTCGGCGCCGGGGAAGGGACGGACCAGCCGCAGCGCCCCGCGGTACTTGCGACCGACGACATCGCCACCACTCGGGACAAGCAGGGTCAGCACCGTGTCGGCCGTGAACTGACCGTTGCCGCCGAACGTCCGCCTGCCACCAGGGATACGCCACCGGTGCCAGCCGTCGCTGTCGAGGTACTGGACCATGGTCTTGTTGTCCCGGGCAGGTGTCAGTCGCCACCTGCTGATGGACCGCTCGGTCGGGAGCCGCCAGGAGGACCCGTCGTCGAGGTCGCGCACCCGCAGGCCGGTCGCAGGCCGCACCTGCAGATCCGACGTGGAGTCGGAGCTGATGAGGACGCGCATGCTGCCGCCGGCCTTGGCCCAGGACGTCCCCGGGTAGTAGAAGTCGACGATCTGCCGATAGCGCAGCCCTTTCAGCGCCGCACCCTGAGCGCCGTACTGGCTCAGCCCGTGCCCGTGGCCGTATCCGTGGCCGGTGATCGTCCAGCGGTCGCTCACCGGCACGTAGTAGGTCTGATCCGCCGCCGCGGGCGACGCCGAGGGCAGCGTCATCGACAGCGCCACGGCGGTGGCCGTTGCCAGGATGCGAAGGGCCGGCCCGCGGCCGGTCGTGAGGGTGCGCCTGGTCATGTGAAGGTCACCGTCGTCCTGCCCGAGCTCCGGGTGTAGGTGATGTAGCCGTGCTGGAAGCGTGCTCGCGAGCCGGAGCTGATGCTGAACACCGAGCGAGTTGGGAAGCCGAGTCGCCCACTGGCCGCACCGCGGTCCAGGTAGGTGGAGAGGATCGCGCCGCTGCGGAGACCCCGGCCGCCGGTGGCCGCCGACCTCCAGATCCGGCCACCCTTGAACCTCGCGACCGTGCCGACGTCGTTCTCGGTCGGCTTGACCTTGCTGATCGGGAAGCCGAACCGGCCCCGAGTGCCTCCCTGGCGCTTGTACTCCCTCAGGATGCCGCCCTCGGGAAACACGAAGATGCCGTCCGAGCTGCGATAGATCCGTCCGCCGCGGAACGTCGTGACGCGGCCGCCACGCACCCGCTGCTCACCGATTGCGACGACGCCGAGCCGGCTCGAGGCTGCACCCATCGCCCGCCAGCGCCGCTCGATCGGGCTCTCGTAGTCGCCCAGCCTGGTCGCGACGCGCTGGCGCAGCCCGGGCAGCCACGCGTAGACATGCCGCCCCGGGCACGCGGTGGGCATGGCGTCTCGATGGCCGGAGATGCGCTTGAACTTACGGTCGTAGATGAAGGCCCGTCCGTAGGCGCCGTGGTAGGCCGTGCCCATCCGCCACGCCACCAGCCGCACCACAGCCGCCTTCATCTTCCGGCTCGGGTAGCCGGTCTCGAAGTTCCCGATCACAGAGATGCCAGTCGAGTTGGTGTTGTAGTCACCGGCATGCGCACCTCGCACCGGACGGCGCATGCCGCCGCGACGGCCCTCGTACACGTTCCCGAACCGGTCGACGAGGAAGTTGTAGCCGATGTCGCACCACCCCTGGGACTGGGTGTGGTAGGCCAGGATGCCGCGGACGATGCTCGGCGCCTCCGCCTCCCGGTAGTCGTTGCTGGACACCGTGTGATGGACGAAGACGTTCTTGAACGTCGAGCCGTAGCGGGGGGCCCAGCACCTGTCGCCCAGTGCGGGGTCTGCCCCCCACCTCCGCCGCGAGATGACTCGCGGCATCGAGGGGAAGGAGCCCGATCCTGCGGCCGTCGTCTTCGCCGTCACGCCGCCACTCTCAGTCGTCGTCGTTGCGGCCAGGTCGTACGGCGACTGGCCGGGATCGATCGTGCTCACCTGCAGGTGCTCAGGCGCTACACCGGACTCGGTGTAGACGAACACCTCGACACCGCTGGCCGGGCCTACCCACAACGGGGCCGTGCCGGACCTGGCTGTGCTGTCCTCCGCCGCCGAGGGTCCGTCCGGGTCGGTGTGCAGCTCGGTCCATCGGCTCCAGCCAGCCTCTGTTCGGGTGCGCACCCTGCCGGTGACATGGTCGTCGCCTGCCGCCCACGTCACGCCCATCGTCGAGAACGTGTCGACCTCGGGGAGCTGCAGATGTGCCACGAGCTGGAGCTCGTCGCCGTGTGCGTCGGTCATCGTGGACGGCGACGTGGTCGCAGATGCGGCCTTCGCCGTTCCCGTGACCGCCGGGATCCTGGTTTCGGTCACGACCGGCCGCACCGGACCGGGCGCCGGCGCTGATGACGCGGGGAGACGGCTGGCACCCAGATTGTCTGGTGCCGATCTCGGTACTGCCCCGGAGGCACTCGAGGGCGTCGTCACGATGACCGCGCACACCACGGCCACGACCGCACCGGGTGCCGGAACACGTCTCAGTGCAGCACGGATCGATGAGCGTTCGCGGCGGTCTCTCATGAAGGGCAACTCTCCTGCGCAAACGTGTGGACGGCCGGGGGCTCCTGTGACTGATGTGACAGGTGGGACGCAACACAGGATTATGGGCGCGAATTTCCGCGAATTACCACTAAGACGAGGAATTCTTATACTCCCCGGATGTAATTACGCAGGTGTATTTCTCGCCGGCATTTCTTGCTGTCGCGCAGTCATTCGCGCCGCCGGGACGAGGAGCTGACGTCAGTGCTGATGTTCAGTGCTGGCGATGCAGCTGCCGGGCAGCCTCGGCGATGGAGCCGGACACCGAGGGATACACCGTGAAGGCCTTCGCCAGGTCGTCGACCGTCAGGCCGGCTTCGATGGCGAGCGCGATGGCGTGGATCAGCTCGCTCGCTCGCGGGGCGACCACGACGCCGCCGACGACGATGCCGGTCCCTGGTCGACAGAAGAGCTTGACGAAGCCGTCACGCACGCCCTGCATCTTCGCGCGCGCGTTCCGCGCCAGCGGCAGGGTGATCGCATCGGCGTCGATCTCGTCGGCGTCGACGGCCCGTTGGCTCCAGCCGACTGTGGCGATCTCCGGAGCGGTGAAGACGTTGGAGGACACGGTCTTGAGATCGAGTGGCGCCACGGCGTCGCCAAGCGCATGCCACATCGCGATCCGGCCCTGCATGGCAGCGACGGAGGCGAGCATGAGTACGCCGGTGCAGTCCCCGGCGGCGTACACGCCTCGAGCGCTCGTCCGGGAGACCCGGTCGACGGTGACGAATCCGCCAGGTCCGGTGGCGACTCCGGCCTCGACCAGCCCGAGGCGACCGGTGTTGGGCACCGACCCCACCGCGACGAGACAGTGGGACCCCTCGACCTCGCGGCCGTCGGTGAGTGTGACCCGGACCTTATCGCCCTCGCGCGTGACCGACTGGGCGCGGCTCCTGCCGAGCACGGTCATCCCGCGGCGGGTCAGCACCTCCTCCAGCACCTGCGCGGCATCGGCGTCCTCACCCGGTAGCACCCGGTCACGACTGCTCACGAGGACGACATCGACACCCAGCGCGTTGTAGGCGCTGGCAAACTCGGCACCGGTCACTCCGGAGCCGATGACCACCAGCCTCTCGGGCATGCTGTCGAGCTCGTAGACCTGCTCCCAGGTCAAGATCCGCTCACCGTCAGGCGGCGCAGTCTCGAGCACGCGCGGATGAGCACCGGTCGCGAGCAGTACGACGTCAGCATCCAGCCGCTGCTCTCCGCCGGCCCCGGTGACCACGACCGCGGTCGGACCATCGAGTCGGCCGGATCCAGGCAGCACCGTGACGCCGGCGCTGCGGAGCTGCCGGGCGATGTCGCCGGACTGGGACGAGGCCAGGTGCTTGACCCGGGCGTTGACGGCGGCGAGATCAGCCGAGGCCGCCGTACCCACGTCTCCGGTCAGCCGGACGCCGAGCTCCGCCGACTCCTGTACGGCGGTCATCACCTCGGCGGTCGCGATCAGCGTCTTCGAGGGGACGCAGTCGGTGAGCACCGCCGAGCCTCCCAGCCCGTCGCGCTCGACCACGGTGACATCGGCGCCGAGCTGAGCTCCGACGAGGGCCGCTTCGTAACCACCAGGACCGCCACCGACGATCACGACTCGCGTCACGCGGGCCACGATAGCCTGAGGCCCGTGCCCGTCTACGCCGCCTACGCGTCCAACCTGGACCCGGCGCGGATGGCAACCCGGTGCCCGCATTCACCGCTGCGCGGCACCGGATGGCTCAACGGTTGGCGCCTGACATTCGCCGGGGAGCAGCACGGGTGGGACGGGGCGCTGGCGACGATCGTCGAGTCACCTGAGTCGCAGGTCTTCGTGTCGCTGTACGACCTGACTCCGGAGGACGAGCAGCAGCTCGACGCATGGGAAGCGACCATCTACAAGAAGCTGAGGTTGCGGGTGGACACTCTCGACGGCGACGTGCTGGCCTGGCTCTACGTGCTCGACGACTACGAAGGTGGGCTGCCCTCGGCAAGCTATCTCGGCATCATGGTCGAGGCCGCCGCCGCCGCAGGAGCGCCCGAGGACTACGTCGCCGAGCTGCGTGGCCGGGAGTGCCGCTCGATCGGCCCGTGACGTCCAGGCTGCCTGGGCGGGCGGCGGACGCTAGGTTCTTTCCGTGAACGCTGCCGCCCAGTCGCCTCAGGGGCTCGCCGACCAGGCCGCCGCCGCTCTGCGAGAGCGGACCGGGGTCGACAGCCACGACGTCGCGCTCGTCATGGGATCGGGGTGGATGCCGGCCGCCGACGCGTTGGGGTCGACCCTCGCCGAGGTCTCCACTGTCGACCTGCCCGGCTTCGCTCCCCCGGCCGTGGAGGGTCACGCAGGCCGGGTCAGGTCGGTCGACGCGGGCGGGGCCGCCGCCCTGGTGTTCCTGGGGCGCACCCACTTCTACGAGGGGCTCGGTGTGGCCGCAGTCGTCCACGGCGTACGCATGGCGGCCCGGGCGGGCTGTCGCACGATCGTGCTGACCAACGGCTGCGGCGGACTGCGGCCGGAGTGGCAGCCTGGCACCCCGGTGCTGATTCGCGACCACATCAACCTGACCGGTGCCTCTCCCATCGTCGGCGCAACCTTCGTGGATCTCACCGATCTCTACTCGCGCCGGCTGCGCGCCCTGTGCCAGGAGATCGACCCGGGACTGGACGAAGGTGTCTACGTCCAGTTCCCGGGACCCCATTACGAGACCCCGGCAGAGATCGGGATGGTGCGTGCGTTCGGCGGTGACCTCGTCGGCATGTCCACGACGCTCGAGGCGATCGCCGCCAGGGAAGCGGGTATGGAGGTACTCGGGATCTCCTTGGTCACCAACCAAGCCGCGGGGATGACCGGGGATCCCCTCGACCACGACGAGGTGCTTCAGGCCGGCAAGGCAGCGGCGGCTCGGATGGGTGCCCTGCTGGCTGGGATCTTGCCCCGGGCGTGACATGCGGGTCCTGATCACCGGCGCCGCCGGTCACATCGGAGAGGTGCTCGCGCACCGGCTCCGCGCCGAGCACGAGCTTCGCGCCGTCGACCTGAGACCGCCGGAAGCGCCGTACTCGGCCGGCGTCGTCATCGGCGACTGCGCGGACCCGGCCGTCGCCGCCGAGGCGGTGGCGGGCGTGGACGCGGTGGTCCATCTGGCCGGCATCCCGACAGAGGCATCGCTGCCGGCGATCCTGCACGGCCACGTGGAGACCACGGCGGCCCTGCTGGACGCCATGGTGCAGCACGAAGTGCGCCGGATGGTCTATTCCAGCAGCAACCACGCCGTGGGCATGGTGCCGCGCTCAGCGTGGCTGCCTGCTGACACCGCAGCCCGGCCGGACACGTTCTACGGTGTCGGCAAGGTCGCCGCGGAGGCACTGCTCAGCCTGTACGCCGACCGGCACGGGATCTCGAGTGTGGCAATGCGGATCGGCAGCTTCCTCGAGCGTCCGGCGGTGCGTCGCAACCTCGCGACCTGGCTGTCGTACGACGACTGTGCGCGCCTGGTCAGTGCGGCGCTCAGCGCAGACGTGCAGGGGCTGCACCACGTGTGGGGCATCTCCGCCAACCGGGATGCCTGGTGGGATCTCGCGGCCGGCCACGCACTGGGATACCACCCCCGCGACGACGCCGGTGCGGTCGACGTACCGCGTCGGCCCGAGGACGAGGCCGAGGCGGCGCGGGTCGGCGGACCGTTCGCGACTGAAGGCCCGGTCCGACGCCCCTTCCAGGAGGACCCGTCATGAGGATCGATCCGGTGCTGCGCGAGCGCATCTCTGCCTGGCTCGACGACGATCCCGACGAGGACACCCGCCGGGAGCTGGCTGCCTTGACCGCTTCCACCGAGGCGGACGACGACGCAGCCAGCGAAGCAGCCGGCGAGCTCGCTGATCGGTTCGCCGGTCGGCTGGAGTTCGGCACCGCAGGGCTGCGTGGAGCGGTGGCGGCCGGGCCGAACCGGATGAACCGGGCGGTCGTCATCCGGACGGCCGCGGGCCTGGCGACGTACCTGCGCGACCTCGACCACGTCGGGCGCGTGGTCATCGGGTATGACGCGCGGCGCAAGTCCGACGTCTTCGCGCGCGACACCGCCGACGTGATGCGGGCAGCCGGGCACGAGCCGCTGCTGCTGCCGCGTCCGCTGCCGACGCCGCTGCTCGCGTTCGCCATCAGGCACCTGGGTTGTGTCGCGGGCGTGATGGTGACGGCCTCACACAACCCGCCGGCCGACAACGGCTACAAGGTGTACCTGGGGGACGGCAGCCAGATCGTGGCGCCCACCGATGCAGAGATCTCGAGCCGGATCGATGCGATCGCCCGGGTCGCCGACGTGCCCCGGGAGGGTGGCTGGCAGGTGCTCGGCAACGGTGTGGTGGAGCAGTACCTCGCCGCCGTCGCCGCGCTGCCGGCCGCGGGCTCACCACGGGACGTCGTCGCGGTCTACACACCGCTGCACGGGGTCGGCGACGAGACCGTGCAGCGGGCGATGGCACTGGCCGGTTTTGCGCCTCCGCTCGTGGTGGCCGAGCAGGTCGAGCCGGATGCGTCCTTCCCCACCGTCTCCTTCCCGAATCCGGAGGAACCCGGGGCGATGGATCTCGCGATGGCCTTGGCCGAGAGGGAGGACGCCGACCTGGTGGTGGCCAACGACCCCGATGCCGACCGCTGTGCGGTCGCCGTGCCCGCCATGCACGGCTGGCGGATGCTCCGTGGCGACGAGGTCGGCGCCCTGCTCGCAGACCACCTGCTGCGTCGAGGCCGCCGCGGTGTGTTCGCGACCACGATCGTGTCCTCCTCGCTGCTCGGCCGGATGGCCGCCGTGCATGCCGTCGACTACGTCGAGACGCTGACCGGCTTCAAGTGGATCGGCCGTGTGCCCGGACTCGTCTTCGGCTACGAAGAGGCGCTGGGCTATTGCGCGGCGCCGGAGCTCGTGCGCGACAAGGACGGCGTGTCGGCGTTGCTGCTGATCGTCGAGCTGGCGGCCGGGCTGAAGGCCGAGGGGCGCACACTGCTGGACCGCCTCGACGAGATCGCGGCGACGTACGGCGTGTTCGCGACCGACCAGCTGTCGGTGCGGGTCTCTGACCTGGGGCTGATCGACGCAGCGATGCAGCGGCTCCGCGCGGCTCCACCCGCGTCGTTGGGCGGCTTCGCCGTCCAGGCTGTCGAGGACCTGGCTCATGGGAGCCCTGCGCTGCCCCCGACGGACGGGCTGCGGTTCGTGCTGGCCGACGGTGGCAAGGTGGTGGTACGCCCTTCGGGCACGGAGCCGAAGCTGAAGGCATACCTCGAGGTCGTCATCCCGGTGGGCGACGACGGGGTGGCAGCGGCTCGGATCGCCGCGGCCGGCCGGCTGGACGCGATCCGGTCGGACCTCGCCCACGCCGCCGACCTCCCCCGCTGACCCGTCACCTTCCCGCCGAAAGGTCAAGTTCTTCCCGCCGAGACGTCAACTTCTGCCCGTCGAAACGTCGCTTTCTTGCGGTTGAGCCGGCCGCATCGCAACAAGGTGCTAGGTCAGAACCGAACGCCCTACGGTCAACAAGGGAAAGGCGAGCGAGGGCGTTAGAGGAAGGAAAGCAGGGAGGCCAGGACCAGCAGCGCGGCCGCCGTGAGCGCGGCGATCGGGGCGATGGTCGGTGCGGCCTGCAGCGGCTCAGGTGGTCCGCTGGCCTCGGCGGCCCGGGCCAGGATGGTCGATTCCACGAACTCGGCATAGGACAGCGAGGACTGCACCTCCTCCCGGGCCCGCCCCGTGATCTTGGGCGTGGAGTAGCCGCGGGATGCGAACATGCTGCCCAGCACGGTGCGCCCGCCGACCTGCTGCTGCATCATCGATCGGGCAGAGCGGCTCAGACCCAACCCGTGCACGATTCCCTCCGGGGTTGCGACCTGCAGGGTCTGGAGCGCCCGGCACCGCTCGATGCTCGACCACGGCACAAAGACGTCGCGTAGGACGTTGTGCATCACCAGGCCGCGCTCGTGCGCCACCACAGCGGGACGGACCATCACCGCCCAGCTCAGCAGGCCCAGCGCGAGACCGAACGCCGCAAGCCCCCAGTGATCGCCGAGGCTGTCGGCCGCGGCGGCTCCGATGAGGACGAGCCCCATGCCGATGGCGACGAAGCCGAGATAGCGCCCGGACGACGCAGCGAACTTCTCGGTGACCGGGCCGGCGGCCTCCTCTGCTCTGCTGCTCACCCCGCCACTGTAAGGCCCTCGCTGAATCGGCCTAGACTGCCGAAGTGACCACAGTTCTCTCCGCCGCCGAAGCCGTCGGGGACGCCACCAACTCGCCCGCGGCGCTGCGGCGATTCCTGCACGGGCTGCCCGGCGTCGACCAGGTGGGCTGCGAGGCGCGAACCGCCACTCTCTCGACGCGGTCGATCAAGACCACGTCGAAGGCTTGGGCTCTCGACCAGGCGATTCGGATGATCGACCTGACCACGCTCGAGGGGCAGGACACCGTCGGCAAGGTGCGCGCCCTCTGCTCCAAGGCAATGCGGCCGGATCCCGCCGACATCAGCTGCCCCCGGGTGGCGGCGATCTGCGTCTATCCCGACATGGTCGCGGTGGCCAAGGGCGCGCTCGGCAGCTCGGGCATCAACGTGGCATCGGTGGCCACGGCCTTCCCGTCCGGCCGATCCACGCTCGACATCAAGCTCCAGGACACGCGGGACGCGGTCGCGGCCGGGGCCGACGAGATCGACATGGTCATCGACCGCGGCGCGTTCCTGTCCGGCGACTACCAGCACGTCTTCGACGAGATCGTGGCGGTCAAGGAGGCGTGCGCGCGTCCTGGTGCCGCCCAGGGCGAACGCGCCCACCTCAAGGTGATCCTGGAGACCGGCGAGCTGGCGACGTACGACAACGTACGACGGGCGAGCTGGCTGTCGATGATGGCCGGAGCCGACTTCATCAAGACCAGCACCGGCAAGGTGCAGCCGGCCGCCACCATGCCCGTGACCCTGATCATGCTCGAGGCGGTACGGGACTTTCGCGATGCCACCGGCCGCCAAGTCGGCGTCAAGCCCGCCGGCGGGATCAGCACCGCGAAGGACGCCATCAAGTACCTCGTCATGGTCAACGAGACCGCCGGCGAGGACTGGCTGCACCCGGACTGGTTCCGGTTCGGCGCCTCCCGGCTGCTCAACGACCTCCTGATGCAGCGCACCAAGCTCACCACGGGCCGGTACTCAGGCCCCGACTACTTCACTTTGGACTGAGGGCCATGGCTGCAACCGACAAGACTGAGCAGAACCCGAGCCGGGCCGCGGGTTTCGACTATGCGCCGGCGCCGGAGTCGCGCTCTGTCGTGGACCTGCGGTCGTCGTACGGTCTCTTCGTCAACGGCGAGTTCGTCGACGGCAGCGGGCATGCGTTCAAGTCGGTGAGCCCCGCCACCGAAGAGGTGCTGGCAGAGATCGCCGAGGCCGACGAAGCCGACGTGGACGCGGCCGTGCGGGCCGCTCGGCGCGCCTACACGCGGGTGTGGTCGAAGATGTCCGGCACCGAACGAGCCAAGTACCTCTACCGGATCGCACGCATCGTGCAGGAGCGGGCGCGTGAGCTGGCGGTGCTGGAGTCCCTGGACAACGGCAAGCCGATCCGCGAGTCGCGTGACGTCGACGTGCCCTTGGTCGCCGCGCACTTCTTCTACTACGCAGGCTGGGCCGACAAGCTCGAGTACGCCGTCCCGGGGCACGGGCGGATCGGCATGGCCCCTCAGCCGATCGGGGTGGCCGGCCAGGTCATCCCCTGGAACTTTCCGCTCCTCATGCTGGCCTGGAAGGTCGCACCCGCCCTGGCCTGCGGCAACACGGTCGTCCTGAAGCCGGCCGAGACCACGTCCCTGACCGCCCTGCTCTTTGCCGAGATCTGTCAGCAGGCCGACCTTCCGCCCGGCGTCGTCAACATCGTGACCGGTGCCGGGGAGACGGGGCGTGCGGTGGTCACCCATCCGGACGTCGACAAGGTCGCCTTCACCGGTTCGACAGAGGTCGGTCGCGCGATCGCCAAGGCCGTCGCCGGGTCGGACAAGAAGGTCACGCTCGAGCTGGGCGGCAAGGCCGCCAACATCATCTTCGACGACGCCCCGGTCGACCAGGCGGTCGAGGGCATCGTCAACGGGATCTTCTTCAATCAGGGCCATGTCTGCTGTGCGGGCTCTCGACTGCTCGTCCAGGAGAGCGTGTACGACGACGTGCTCGGCCGGCTCAAGCGGCGGATGGCGACCCTGCGTGTCGGTGATCCACTGGACAAGAACACCGATGTCGGGGCGATCAACTCGGCCGAGCAGCTGCAGCGGATCCGCGCCCTGTCGGAGATCGGCGAGTCCGAGGGGGCCGAGCGCTGGTCGGCTCCCTGTGAGCTGCCCGACCGCGGGTTCTGGTTCGCGCCGACGCTGTTCACCGGAGTCAGCCAGGCACACCGGATCGCCCGCGAGGAGATCTTCGGCCCGGTGCTCTCCGTGCTGACCTTCCGCACTCCGGCCGAGGCCGTGGAGAAGGCCAACAACACGCCGTACGGCCTGTCCGCCGGTGTGTGGACCGACAAGGGCTCGCGCATCCTCTGGATGGCCGGTCAGCTCCGCGCCGGCGTCGTCTGGGCCAACACCTTCAACCGATTCGACCCCACCAGCCCCTTCGGCGGATACAAGGAATCCGGGTATGGCCGCGAGGGCGGCCGGCACGGATTGGAGGCCTACCTTGCCCAGTGAGTCCACGTCCGGGTCAGGCCGGATCGACGTACGCAAGACCTACAAGCTCTACATCGGCGGAGCGTTCCCGCGGTCGGAGTCCGGGCGGTCGTACGTCGTCCAGGACAGCGCCGGCCACTTCCTCGCCAATGCCTCCTACGCCTCTCGCAAGGACGCCCGCGACGCCGTGCTGGCAGCCCGCAAGGCCTTTCCCGGCTGGTCCGGACGTACGCCGTACAACCGCGGGCAGGTCGTGTACCGGATCGCCGAGGTCCTCGAGGGTCGGCGGAGCCAGTTCGTCGACGAGGTCCGGCGAAGCGAGGGTGTTCGCAGCGCTCGGGCGCAGTCCACTGTCGACACGGCCATCGACCGACTGGTCTGGTACGCCGGCTGGGCCGACAAGGTCGCCCAGGTGGTCGGCGGCACCAACCCGGTGGCCGGCCCCTACTTCGACTTCTCGATCCCCGAGCCGACCGGTGTCGTGGCGGTGCTGGCGCCGCAGCGATCATCGTTGCTCGGCCTGGTGAGCGTGGTCGCGCCGGTCATCGTGACCGGCAACACCTGCGTGGTGACCGCATCCCGCGACCGACCGTTGCCGGCCATCACCTTGTCGGAGGTGCTGGCCACCTCCGACGTCCCTGGCGGGGTCGTCAACGTCCTCACCGGATCTCTGGGGGACACCGCTCCGTGGCTCGCCTCGCACATGGATGTCAACGCGATCGACCTGGTGGGCGCCGCCGGGGACCCGGAGCACGCGCGTCAGCTGGAGGAGGCTGCGGCTGACAACCTCAAGCGGGTGCGGAGGGCCCCGGCGGATGAGCCGGACTGGACCGCGGACCCGGGCATCGGCCGCATGACCAGCTTCCTCGAGACGAAGACCGTGTGGCATCCCATCGGTGTCTGACGCGCCGGGCGACCCGCTGGCCCATTGGCCGGCCCGCACGCCCCTGTACGACGCCGACGGCCGACTGCTGCTCGTCTTCACGATCTCCGAGCACGCCTACCGGAACCGGCAGTGGGCCGACGGGGTGTGGCGGCCCGACGACGTACCCGTGGACGAGGCCGCAGAGCGAGCGCTTGAGGTCTTCTCGGGTTGGGCTCTCTCGACCTCCGACAGCGCGCTGGCGGGTGAGCTGGTGGCTCGCGGCGCCCAGGCCATCCGACATGCCCACTCGATGAGCCACGACCTCACGGCGTTGCCGGCCGAGGATCCAGCCCCAGGACTCCTCGTCGACCGCCTGGACCCGACATCTTTGGTCGACCTGGCCGACCAGATCGGCGTGCTGCTGTTCGCGGCGTACCCCGCCGATCATCCGGACCACAGCCACGACAGCGAGGACGCGGCGGTGACTGCCATGCATCGGGTCGCTGCTGGCGAGGTGCTCGGACCGATGCTCGACGTGTCGACAGTTGCTCGGCGTGATGGCACTCCTGTCGGCGCGTGCCTCGTGGTCGAACGCGAAGGCGATCCGCCGGACGGCGGGCCCTGGGTGCTCGACATCTTCCGCGATCCGAATAGCTCGGAGCGTGGGATCGGGCGCGCGCTCCTCATCGAGACGCTGCGGCTGTGCCGCCAGTCCGTCTTGCCGGCGCTGTCCCTCGCCGTCAGTCACACCAACGAGCGAGCACTCGCGCTGTACGGCGCCCTGGGCTTTGAGGAGGTGGCCGAGGGCAGCACGCTGGCACTTCCATGATCACCTCGGCAGCGGTATGCCGAAGCGGGCACGCCATGTGTCGGCGTGCTGATTGACTGGTAGAGGGACTGCTAAGTAGGTAGTTCTGGCCCGGCAGCGGCGATAAGTCTCGCGGTGGTCCAAAATCTGTACTTCACCGCTCTATCCACTCGAAGGGGAGGCATCTTGAGACTTCTTCTCACGTCTGCCGGCGTCACGAACACGAGCATCCAGGACGCCCTGGTCGACCTACTGGGCAAGCCCATCGCCGAATGCAGCGCCCTCTGCATCCCGACCGCGCAGTACGGGCACCCGCAAGTCGGTCCAGGAGAGATGCCATGGCGTTTCATCAGTGGCCGGTCCGACAATCCCATGTGCGAGCTGGGGTGGAAGTCCTTGGGTGTTCTGGAGCTCACCGCGCTGCCCAGCATCGACGAGGAACGCTGGGTACCGCTGGTCCGAAAGACAGACGTCCTGCTGGTCGCGGGCGGCGATGCCCTGTATCTGTGCCACTGGATGCGGGAGTCCGGGTTGGCGGATCTCTTGCCGTCGCTGAGCGAGATGGTCTGGGTGGGGCTGAGCGCCGGGAGCATGGTGATGACCCCCCGTATCGGCGAGGACTTCGTCGGGTGGAAGCCGCCCACCGGAAACGACAGGACGCTTGGGGTCGTCGACTTCTCGATCTGCCCGCATGTGAACCCCGAGGGCATGCCGGGCAACTCCATGGCCGAAGCGGAGAGCTGGGCTGCCGGTATCGCGGGGCCGGCGTACGCGATCGACGACGAAACCGCCATCAAGGTGAGCGACGGCAAGGTCGAGGTCGTCTCCGAGGGGAAGTGGAGGCACTTTCCCTCCTAGCGACCAACCCCCCCATCGCGAGCGAGCCAGGGGCGCTCTCGCGCTGAGAAGCACTCGCTGCAGAGCAGGACGCCCATCGTCCGGAATCGGTGCGAGGCTGCGGACATGACCACTCCGACCGAGGTCTCGGTCACGTGGGCGCAGGCGCTGGCCTGGCGGATGGAGCGACACCTGCTCGACCCGGTGGGATCTGAGTCGGTGGCCGACGTCGTACGCCGGCTCGGCGCGGTGCTCTCGATGGACGAGTCGCTCGCCGAGCTTGCCGTCAGGACCCGCCGTACGACGTCGCGGCCCGGCGAGCTCGCGAAGGCCCTGGCGGAGGGGACGGTGATCAAGGCGTTCGCGTTCCGCGGGTCGATGCACTACCTCTCGCCCGAGGACGGCGGCATCTATCTCGCCCTCCGATCGGCCGGGCGGCAGTGGGAGCTGCCGAGCTGGGTGGAGCACTACCGGCTCACCCCGTCGGACTGGCCCGACTTCCGTGCCGCGGTGCGCGAGGCGCTGAGCGACGGGCCGTTGACCGTCGCTGAGCTCGGTGACGTGCTGACGAGACGCCGCGCGTACCGGCACCTGAAGCCGGTCTTCGACGAGGGCGCGGGCACGCTGGTCAAGCCGCTGACCTGGCAAGGGGACATGAGCTTCGGTCCGCCTCGCGACGGACAGCACACCTTCCAGCGCCTCGACGGCAACCCCCGGTGGCGCGGGCATCCCCGACCTCGACGACGCGGGTCCGCGCGCCATCACGGCGTACTTCCGGACCTACGGGCCGGCGACGTTCGACCACATCCACTACTGGCTCGGCAGCGGTCTGAGCGCGGGCCGCAAGCGGCTCAACAGCTGGATCTCCGGGCTCGGCGACCGGCTGGTCGCGGTCGACGTCGAGGGCACCGCGGCGTACGTCGTGCGCGAGGACGTCGACGCCCTCGAAGCTTCGCGGCCATCGGCTGCGGTGCGGTTCCTGCCCGGGCACGACCAGTGGGTGATGGGTCCCGGCACCAAGGACGTCCACGTCACTCCGCCGTCCCGACGGGACCCCGTGACCCGCAAGGCCAACCCGGTGATCGTCGGCGGTGTCGTGTGCGGGACATGGGCGCGGAAGGGTGACGAGCTCACGGTCAGCTGGCTCGACGAGCGGCGGCGACCCGAGGAGGCCATCGAGCAGGAGGCCGCGCGACTGGCCGGCATCCTCGGCCGCGACCTGCACGTGAGACTGACCCATGGCTGACTCCGGCCCGCGCACATGGGCCATCCGCCAGCTGTTCTCGTGCTGATCGATCCGCGGAGCAGCCCGGTATCCGTTCGCAGCCGGCCGTCGACTGCCGCCTGGAGGTCGTCGACCTCGAGACAGATGCTGCGCAGACCTAGCTCGTTGACCATCGCCGCTTGCGATCCGGGCTGGTGATCGGGCGTGAGAGGTGGTGATGCCTCGGCACAACGTCCCGGCCGGTGAGGGAGGACGGGGATTGGCGACGACCCAGAGCGGCTATCCTCTGGGCATGCTTGTTCTCGCCATCATCTTGTTCGGCATGATCGTCGGCGCAGGTGCGCAGCTGATCCTCGGACGATCGCGAGGCAAAGTCGACTGGACGATGGCGATCGTGGCCGGCCTCGTCGGCTCGTTCATCGGTGGGTTGTTCATTAGCCTGCTGTCCGGTGACGGTCTTGACCTGCAGCCGAGCGGGGTTATCGGGTCTCTGGCTGGCGCCGTCGTGTTCACAGCGGGTTGGCGCTGGTGGGACGGTCGGAACAAACCGACCGCGGCGGACACTGCCGCTAAGCGGTCGGGAGACCCCCGCAGAGCCAACCCGCGCTGACCCAGCAAGGAACGCGTCCACGGCGTGCCTTATCATTTCGTCGGAGCCAGCTTAATCTGGGCGCAGTGACGCAGATCCGTTCGATGTCTGTTGCAACCGCTGCCCTGGCCTACGTGCTGAGACCCCTCGCTCTCCATCCACGCCGAGGTGCGGCACCAGTCGCGCGAAGTGCGGCATGCTGCTGCCATGACGGTGCGCCGCCGCACGCGATGGGTCGTGGGCACGACGGCCACGCTGATGGCGCTCGCCGTGGTGGGTACGCCGGCGCACGCGTCCGCCTCGGGCGCCGCTGCCCGCGCCGGAGCGACGGACGACGAAGCCGCTCGCCAGCTCGCCGAGCGCTACGCGCCCGTCGTACGCCTGCAGCAGGACGAGCCGGACTGCGAGGAGGGCGAGCATTTCCAGCCGACCGACGTCGAGGCGGTGCTCGGTGACCAGCAGGTGGCGCTGCGGGGACCGTGGGAACCCCCCGATCTGGTCAAGCTCCAGCCCGAGGGGCCAGACGTCGGACTCGGCTACCCGGGCCACTACCTGGACTTCCCCGGCGACCCGCTGAGACCGGGCTGCACCTACGTGGAGTGGTCCAAGCTCATCGACAAGAAGTTCCCGGTGACGGTGTACGCGCACGTCGCGAAGGACCCGAAGTATCCCGACCAGCTCTCCTTGCAGTACTGGTTCTTCTACGTCTTCAACGACTACAACAACACCCACGAGGGCGACTGGGAGTCGATCCAGCTCACCTTCGACGCCCCCTCGGCGCCGGAGGCGCTGGAGACCGAGCCGACGGCGATCGGCTACAGCCAGCACGGCGGCGCCGAGCGCGCGCTGTGGGGGGATGACAAGCTCGAGATCGTCGACGGCACGCATCCGGTGGTCTACCCGGCGGCGGGGTCGCATGCGAACAAGTTCGGCCCGGCGCTCTACCTGGGTCGCGGGTCCGAAGGTCTCGGTTGCGACGACACCACCGACCCGCGTGCGGGGATCCTCGCGCGGGTCGCCTTTGTGCCTGGCGCCACAGAAGACTACGAGGCTGCCTTCCCGTGGCTGGCGTTCCAGGGCCGCTGGGGCGAGCGGCAACGCTCGGTGTTCGACGGCCCCACCGGACCGAACATGAAGGGATCCTGGACCCAGCCGATCCAAGACGCCGAGCGCACGTGGCGTGACGACAGCACCACAGTGCCCGCGGGCACACTGCTCGGGCCGAGCAGCACCGGCGTCTTCTGCAGCGCCGTCGCGACCGGGTCGAACCTGGTGCGCGAGAGCCTGGAGGAGCCGTGGCGGCTGATCCTGATCCTGGCTGTTGCTGCAGTGCTGGTGTGGTTCGCCGCCAGCCGCACCCGGTGGGGCGACGCGGATCCGCTGCCGGCGCGGCGACGACGCGGCTGGGGACAGTGCCTCGTCTCGGCTGTGCGCCTCTTCACGAGCCGGCCCTTGCTGTTCACCGGCTTCGCGCTCGCATTCGCAGCGTTGAGTCTGGGCACGCTCACCCTCGCCTGGTTCCAGTCCGCCGAGCGGGATGCCCCGGCCGACCTGGCCGCGCCGACGGACGAGATGCCTGGCTTCTGGGTGGGACTCACGGCCTTGGCGGTCACGATCCTCACGGTGGTCATCTACGTCGCGATGCTCGCTGCCCTTGCCCACACCCTGGACCAGCTGGACCGCGGCAGGTCCGTCTCCGCGCTGGGTGCCCTCCGGGAGATCGCCGCCCGAGCGAAGCCGCTGACCGCGGTCGTCGTGTGGTACTACCTGGTGCTGCTCGTCCTCACCCTGCTGGTCGCGACGATCCCGCTCGCGATCTACTACGCGGTGAGCCGGTCCTTCGCGGTCCCGGTCGTCGTGACGGAGGATCGGTCAGCGTATGGCGCGATGCGACGAAGCCGCGAACTGGTCAAGGGTCACTGGTGGCGTACGGCGGTGGCGCTCGCCATCGTCGTCGGGCTGGGCATCTCGGCCGGACCCCTCCTCGGCATCGTGCTCCTCCTCGGCACCGACTGGCCGGCGTACACGATCAACCTGCTCTCGTCGCTGCTCTTCGCCGTCGCCATGCCGCTGGCTGCGCTCGCGGTGGTGTATCTCGCCTTCGACCGGGCCGAGGCGGTCGATCCGGACCCGGAAGCGCGTCGCGATGCCAGTAACCCCGCCGTCCCGGCACGTTGAGGCCCGTCTCTGGTCGGGCATGATGGCATCCGTGAGCGCGCGCGTGATCCTGCTGGCCGGACCCTCCGGTGCGGGCAAGTCACGCCTCGCTGCCCGGCTCGGTCTCCCGATCCTCCAGCTCGACGACTTCTACAAGGACGGCGATGCGCCGGAGTTGCCGCGCTTCGAGAGCGATGCGACCGACTGGGATCACCCCGATTCGTGGAACGCGTCGGCCGCGATGGCCGCGGTGAGGGAGGTGTGCCTCGACGGCGGCACGGACCACCCGATCTACGACATCAGCGCCAACGCCAAGGTCGGACACCGCGAGCTCAAGCTCGAAGGCGAGTCCTGGTTCGTGGCCGAGGGCATCTTCGCCGCCGAGCTGATCGCCCCGTGCGATGCTGCCGGCCTGCTGGGCGCTGCGATCTGTGTACGGCGCTCGCGGTGGACGACCTTCGTGCTGCGCCTGGTGCGCGACCTGCTCGAGCATCGCAAGCCTCCGCTGTTCCTGGTACGGCGCGGCTGGTGGCTGGCGGCCCGAGAGCCGGCGCTGGTCGGCGCATTGGTCGAGCGTGGCTGTCGTGCGATGACTCCGCGCGAGGCAGAGCGCTTCATCAAGGTGATGACGGGCTGAGCGACAGCTCGTGGACCGGCCGGCTCGGATCGTCCCGCACACAGCGGAATCCGGCGCCGACGAAGACAGCCTCCGGGCCGGTCCACACATCCTCCGCAGGCAGGTCACCGCGACGCGGAAAGGCCTGCACGGTCGTGACGCCTCGGTATTGCAGGTCGGCCAGTGCCGCGTCGAGCAACGCCGAGGAGACGCCACGGCCGCGATAGGGCGGCAGCACGAAGAAGCAGGTCACCGCCCAGACCGAGTCGTCCGGAGACAGAGCATAGGAGGCCAGCAGCTTGGGCAGGCGATCCCTCGGGCCCACCTGGCACCACCCGACCACCTGACCCTCGACGTACGCGAGCCACCCATCTCGGTCGCCTCGCGCCATGAGCTCCTCGCGCAGAAGGCGGTTGTCCTGGGAGCTTCGCTCGCCGAACCCCTCCCAGGTTTCTGTCCACCACGCCACGCACCAGCACCACCCCGCGCTGGCGGGGTCGCCATGCAGACGGTAGAAGTCAGCGTCTTGTTCGGCTGTGAGCCGGTGGCACTCGATCTGCGTCACGGCACCGCCTAGGCCGGCAGCGCCAGAGCCGCGTAGCCAGGCTTGATGACCCGCTCGATCAAGTCCAGCCGGCGGTCGAACGGCAAGAATGCGCTCTTCATCGCGTTGATGGTGAACCAGCGCATGTCGTCGAGGTCGTAGCCGAAGGCCTCACTGAGCCGCTGCATCTCGCGGCTCATCGACGTACCGCTCATCAGCCGGTTGTCGGTGTTGACGGTCACCCGGAAGCGCAGCTGGGTCAGCAGCCCGATCGGGTGCGACGCGATCGAGGGCGCTGCTCCGGTCTGCAGGTTTGACGACGGGCACATCTCGAGCGGCACTCGGCGATCACGCACGTACGCCGCGAGCCGACCCAGTCGCGCCGCCCTTGACTCGGACATGTCGATGTCGTCGACAATGCGCACGCCGTGCCCCAGCCGTTCGGCTCCACACCACTGCAGCGCCTCCCAGATCGACGGCAGTCCGAACGCCTCCCCGGCATGGATGGTGAAGTGCGCGTTCTCGCGCTGGAGATACTCGAACGAGCTGAGGTGCCGGGTCGGCGGGAAGCCGACTTCGGCGCCGGCGATATCGAAGCCGCAGACACCGGCATCGCGATGCCGGACCGTCAGCTCGGCGATCTCACGCGAGTTGGCCGCATGCCGCAGTGCGGTGAGGATCTGCTGTACGACGATCGGCCGACCGCGCGCCGCAGCAGCCGACATTCCCTCGGCGAAGCCGTCCTTGACCGCGGCGACGACCTCGTGCAGGCTCAGTCCGGCACCGAGATGCTGCTCCGGCGCGTAGCGCACCTCGGCGTACACCACGCCGTCGGAGGCGAGGTCCTCGACGCATTCGCGAGCGACCCGGCGCAGCTGCTCAGGACGCTGCATGACGGCCACGGTGTGGTCGAACGTCTCGAGGTAGCGCTCCAACGTGCCGGAGTCGGCGGACTCCACGAACCACCGGTCCAGGGGCTCCGGCTCATCCGCCGGCAGCTCGTGGCCGACCTGAGCCGCCAGCTCGAGCACGGTCTCGGGTCGCAGACCCCCGTCGAGGTGGTCGTGCAGCAGCGCCTTGGGGGCGGCGATGAAGCGGTCGTCGGTCGCCTGATGCATGTCGCTATCCTCCCAGGTGGATCCAGCCTGCCAGCCGGGTCCGGCCCCGTCCCCGTCTTTCTCCGGAGAGGTACGACATGACCGAGCACGACCAGCGGGTTGCGATCGTGACCGGAGCCGCGCGCGGCATCGGCGCAGCCGTGGCCGCGCGCCTGGCTCGCGACGGCCTTGCTGTGGCGGTGCTCGACCTCGAGGAGGACGCGTGCAGGGACACCGTCAACCAGATCCAGGCCCAGGGCGGCAGGGCTGCTGCAGCGCGTGTCGACGTATCGGACGAAGTCTCGGTCGCTGCGGCGCTCGACCAGGTCGTGAGTCGCCTCGGCACACCGACGGTGCTGGTCAACAATGCGGGCATCCTGCGTGACAACCTGCTGTTCAAGATGTCGGCGGACGACTGGGACGCGGTGATGCAGGTGCATCTGCGCGGATCGTTCCTCATGTCGCGGGCCACCCAAACGCACATGACTCAGGTGGGGTGGGGACGCATCGTCAACCTTTCCAGTACGTCGGCGCTGGGCAACCGTGGGCAGGCCAACTACGCGGCGGCCAAGGCCGGGCTGCAGGGCTTCACCAAGACGCTGGCGATCGAGCTCGGCCGGTTCGGCATCACCGTCAACGCGATCGCCCCCGGCTTCATCGTCACCGACATGACACGAGCCACCGCCGAGCGAGTCGGGGTGGACTTCGAGGAGTTCCAGGCCGCCCGGGCCGCGGAGACTCCGGTGCCGCGGGTCGGGACGCCCGACGACATCGCCCACGCCGCGTCCTTCTTCGTGAGTGAGGGCGCCTCCTTCGTCACCGGCCAGGTGCTGTACGTCGCCGGCGGGCCGAGGGGCTGACTGACCCGTGACCCGCCATTTCACCAACGCGGAGCAACTGACCGAAGCCGTGGGTGAGCATCTCGGTCACAGCGATTGGATCCCGATCGACCAGGCGCGGATCGACACGTTCGCCGACGCGACCGGGGACCACCAGTGGATCCATATCAATCCCGAGCGAGCCGCCTCCGGCCCGTACGGTCGGACGATCGCGCACGGCTACCTGACCCTGTCTCTGCTTCCTGTCATGGTCGCGTCGGTCGTCGCGTACGACGGCTGGGCGGTCAAGATCAACTACGGCTCCGACAAGGTGCGGTTTCCGCAGCCCGTCCCGGTCGGCAGCCGGGTCCGGGCCGGCATCGAGCTGATGGCTGTGACGCCGGTGCCGGCGGGGATCCAGGTGGCGGTGCGCTCGACGGTCGAGGTCGAGGGGCCCGGCGGCGACGTACTCCCCAAGCCCGCGCTGGTGGCCGACACGCTGACCCTGCTGGCCGGCTGAACAACCCTGCTGTGGCTGAAGCTTTTCCACCTACGCAGGTGAAGAGTTTCAGCCATAGCCACGCGCAGGGGTAGCCGCACCTGCGGGGCCAGGTCAGGCGATGCGGTCGATCACGATCTCGCCGACTGAGGCCACGTCAGCCGGCGACTCGATGATGTCGACAGCACCGTTCAGCGCCTCCTGGGCCCGGTCGAAGCGATGGACGTCGTCGCTGTAGAGCGTCATCAACGGCTCACCTGCGGTCACCACGTCACCGGGCTTGGCGTGCAGCACCACTCCCGCCCCGGCCTGGACCGGGTGCTCCTTCATGGCGCGGCCGGCCCCGAGTCGCCAGGCCGCCACACCGACCGCCAGCGCGTCCAGCCGCCCCAGGACGCCATTCGACGGCGCGGTCACCACGTGAGACTCCCGTCCGACGGGCAGCGGGGCGTCGACCTCGCCGCCCTGCGCCGCGATCATCCGCCGCCACACGTCCATGGCCGATCCGTCAGCGAGCTTGTCCGCCGGGTCGATGTCGTGCCGCCCACCTGCCGCCACCATCTCCCGGGCCAGCGAGAGCGTGAGCTCGACCACGTCAGCAGGTCCGCCACCGGCGAGGACGTCCACCGACTCCTGCACCTCCACGGCGTTGCCGACGGCCAGGCCGAGCGGCGTACTCATGTCGGTCACGAGCGCGACCGTGGCGACGCCTGCGTCGCTGCCGAGATCCACCATCGTCCGGGCCAGGTCACGGGCCTCTCCCAGCTCCTTCATGAAAGCGCCCGGGCCGACCTTGACGTCGAGGACGAGCGCGCCCGTACCCTCGGCGATCTTCTTGCTCATGATGGAGGCCGCGATCAACGGAATGGACTCCACGGTGCCGGTCACGTCTCGCAAGGCGTACAGCTTCTTGTCCGCCGGTGCGAGGCTCGCGCCGGCGGCGCAGATGACCGCGCCGACCGACTCCAGCTGCGCCACGATCTCGTCGTACGTCAAGTCAGCGCGCCACCCGGGGATCGACTCGAGCTTGTCCAGCGTGCCACCGGTGTGCCCGAGTCCGCGGCCGGACAGCTGGGGTACGGCGACGCCGCACGCGGCCACCAGCGGCGCCAGTGGCAGCGTGATCTTGTCGCCGACTCCGCCCGTCGAGTGCTTGTCGACGGTCGGTCTCGACAGTCTGGTGAAGTCCAGCCGCTCCCCGGTGGCGATCATCGCGTGGGTCCAGCGGCGGATCTCGCGATGGGTCATGCCGTTGAGCAGGATCGCCATGGCCAGCGAGGACATCTGCTCCTCTGCCACCGCACCACGCGTGTAGGCATCGACCACCCAGTCGATCTGTGCGTCGGTGAGCTCGCTGCCGCCGCGCTTGGTGATGATGATGTCGACCGCATCGTGTGACTCGGCCACGTGGCGACCCCCTTGTCGTCAGTGTCGGCGAAGCGTTTCGGGGCCGAAGGCGTCCGGCAGGATCTCCGCCATCGTCTGGACGCCGTCGGCCATCTGTACGAGAAGCTCCGGTCCACCGTGCTCGAAGAGCAGCTGCCGGCAGCGCCCGCAGGGCATCAGGGCAAGACCCTGCCCGTCGACGCATGCCACCGCCACCAGCCGACCGCCGCCGGTGGCGTGCAGCTGCGACACCAGGCCGCACTCCGCGCACAGGCCTACGCCGTACGCAGCGTTCTCGACGTTGCAGGCGACGAGCACCCGACCGTCGTCGACGAGTCCGGCCACGCCGACGGGATAACGCGAGTACGGCGCGTAGGCGCGTCTCATCACGGCGGTGGCAGAGCTCGTCAGCAGCGCCCAGTCGACGTCGTCTGCGCTGGCGTGGGCCATGTCAGCCCTTCACATAGGGCTCGCCGTCGGCCGCCGGCGGCCGCACCCGGCCGACGAAGCCCGCCACAGCCACGATGGTCGCGATGTACGGCGTCATGGTGAGCAGCTCGGTGGGGATCTTGCCGAGCAGCTGCAACTGGCCCTGCAGCGCGGAGACGAAGCCGAAGAAGAGCGCCGCGAACGTCGCATAGACCGGGTGCCAACGACCCATGATGACCGCAGCCAGCGCGATGAAGCCGTTGCCTGCCGAGGCGTCCTTGTCGAACGCACCCGTGGACCCGACGGTGAAGTACGCTCCACCAAGACCGGCGAACACACCACCGAAGAGCACCGCCTGCCACCGGATCCGCTTCACGTTGATGCCGACGGTGTCGGCTGCTCGGGGATGCTCGCCCACCGACCGCACCCGAAGACCCCATCGGGTCTCGAACAGCACGAAGGCAACGAGTGCGACAGAGAGATACATCAGGTAGACGAGGATGGTCTGCTCGAACATCGCCTCGCCGATCAGCGGCAGCTCCGCAAGGCCGGGGATCCTGATCGTCTCGAGCGTCGGTGGCTCGTTGAGGTACTGCCTGATGTCCTCGTCACCCGGGATCTGGTCGAGCAGGAACGCCGTGAGACCGCTGGCCAGCACAACCAGCACGACCCCCAGCACCACCTGGTTGACCAAGTAGCGGATGGAGAAGAGCGCCAGCAGCGCAGCGATGCCGACACCGGCCACGATACCGCCCAGCAGGCCGGCGCCAGCGCTGTAGGTGGCGCTTGCCACCACGGAGGCGAGGAACGCCCCCGCGATGAACTGGCCCTCGATCGCGATGTTGATCACCCCGGCCCGCTCACAGATGCAGCCGGCCAGAGCACCCAGGATCAGCGGCGTGGCAATCGCGAAGGTGCCCGGCAGCGGGTTGGTGATCCAGACCTCGAACGTCGACTCCTGGTCGGCGTACGCCCAGACCACGAACCCCAGGATGAAGGCGGCGCCCGCCACGATCATCGACACCGTGGTGACCCAACCCTTGCGGATCACCCCTGCGAACGAGGCAACACACAGCGCCAGGCAGTAGATCGCGCAGACCAGCACCGTGGGCTTGGCCGGCAGCATCCCGGGCTCGGTATCGCGCGTCCGCTCACCCGTCAGCAGGTAGGACACGTCGCCGCCGTCGATGTCCCACCAGAACACCAGCAGGATCACGCTCACGACGAGCAGGGTGACGCCGAGCTTGATCCGGCGGTGGCTCTCAGCCGGATCCCGTACGCCTTCGACCTCGGCGGGCCGGTCCAGCACGGTGGTCATGAGCCCCAGCCCTTCGCCATGACGGCGCTGGTATCGGCGGTGGTCTTCATCCGGAACACGGCCTTGACCAGCGCCGGTGCCGCGACGAAGAGCACGATCAGCGCCTGCAGCACCTGCGTGAGCGCCAACGGCGTCCCCGCCGAGGCCTGCATCGACGTACCGCCAATCGACAGCGCCCCGAACAGCAGACCCGCCAGCACGGTGCCGAACGGCGTCGCCCGGCCGAGTAGTGCGACGGTGATCGCGTCGAACCCGATGGTGCCGCCGTAGTTAGCGGTCAGCGAGTCCTGGTTGCCCTGGATCAGCTGAGCCCCCGCCAGCCCCGCCAGCGCACCGGCGATGACCATCGCGATCGTGTAGACGTTGGGCACGCTCATGCCGGCCGTGCGGCTCGCGTCGGGGTTGGCACCGACGGCACGGAGCTCGAATCCGATCGTGCTTCGGTCGAGCAGCCACCACACCGCACCGGCGGCCAGTACGGCGAGCAGGATGCCCGTGTGCACCCCGAGAATGTCGGGGAAGGACGCCGAGTCGGCGACGTTGTCACTGCGTGGGTTGTTGGAGCCTGCCTGCTGGAAGGACTCCTTGGTCAGCAGCCAGGTGAGGAGCGATGCCGCGACGTAGTTGAGCATGATCGTGGTGATGACCTCGTGCGCCCCGGTGCGCGCCTTGAGTACGCCGACGATGCCTCCCCAGACCGCACCCCCGAGCAGGCCGGCGATCAGCGCGGCGACGAGGTGGACCCCGGCGGGCATGTCGTAGTGGAACCCGACGTAGCCGGCGCAGATCCCCGCGATGATGAGCTGGCCCTGGGCGCCGATGTTGAACAGGCCGGCGCGGAAGGCCAAAGTCACCGAAAGGCCAGCGCAGATCAGGGGCGCGGCGCGCTCGAGGGTGGAGGTGATCGCGTCCCAGGATCCGACCGATCCCGTGACCAGTGCCCAGTAGGACTCGATGACTGCGGAGAACCCGTTGGTGAACGCGTCCCAGGGGTAGCTGAAGAAGTAGCCGAAGCTCTCGACGGTCTCCTGGTCGCTGACGAGGATCAGGATCGCTCCGATGAGAAACGCCAGCACGAACGATGCCAGCGTCACCTTCACCGTCGGCAGCCACGCCTCCATCTGGTTGCGGAGGTCGGACTGCCTCGAGCGATCCGGGGGCCGACTGTCGTGCGACGCGAGCTGCTCAGACATGGCCACCTCCCGGAGTCGCCGCCTGCTGCTGAGCTCCGGCCATGAGCAGCCCGATCTCCTCTCGCGCGATGCCAGGCGACACCGTGTCGACGATGCGGCCGTCGTACATGACGGCGATCCGGTCGGCGAGCGAGAACACCTCGTCGAGCTCGGTGGAGACGATGACGACCGCCGTACCGCTGTCGCGCTCGGTCACGATGCGTTTGTGAATGAACTCGATCGAGCCGACGTCGACTCCCCGCGTCGGCTGTGAGGCGATCAGCACCTTGAGCGGCCGGGACAGCTCGCGTGCAACGACGACCTTCTGCTGGTTGCCGCCCGACAGGGCCGAGACCGGCGCGTGCTCGCTCTGGGTGCGGATGTCGAACTCCTGGATCCGGTCGCGCGCGTTGGCGAAGATCGCACCGAGCTTGAGTGCGATCCCACTGGAGTAGTCGTCATGCTTGTACAGGTCCAGCACCAGGTTCTCGCCGACGCTGAACGCCCCGACGAAGCCGTCGTGCGACCGGTCCTCGGGGATGTAGCCGATGCCGTCCTCCAGGCTCTGCCGTGGGCCGTGCTTGGAGATGTTGCGGCCCTCGAGGAAGATCTCCCCGGCCGCCGGCCGGACCAGCCCAAGCAGGGACTTGATCAGCTCGGTCTGACCGTTGCCCTGCACACCGGCGATCGCCAGGATCTCTCCGGCACGTACGTCAAACGACACGTCCTTGACGACCGTGGCGCCGCGGATGTCGATGACGGTCACGTCCTTGACGTCGAGGACGACGTCTCCCGGCGAGGCCGAGCCTTTGTCGACCTGCAACTGCACCGAGCGACCGACCATCATTTCGGCCAGCTCGGACTCCGAGGCGGAGGGCTGCGTCGTGCCGACCACCTTGCCTCGCCGGATCACCGTGATCCGATCTCCGACGGCCTTGACCTCGCGCAGCTTGTGGGTGATGAAGACAATCGACGTACCGTCGTCGCGCAGCCCACCCATGATGCCCATCAGCTCGTCGATCTCCTGAGGCGTCAGCACGGCGGTCGGCTCGTCGAGGATCAGCACCTCGGCGTCGTTGGCGAGCGCCTTGATGATCTCGACCCGCTGCTGCACGCCGACCGGGAGGTCCTCGATCAGCGCGTCGGGGTCGACGTCGAGCTTGTATCTCGAAGACAGGTCGCGCACCAGCTGAGCGGCCTGGGCACGGTCGAGGACTCCGAGTGCGCGCGTCCGCTCCCGTCCCAGCATGACGTTCTCGGCGACGGTGAAGACCGGGACGAGCATGAAGTGCTGGTGCACCATCCCGATGCCGGCAGCGATCGCGTCACCGGGGTTGGTGCAGGTGAGTTCCGTGCCGTCGAGCACGATCTCACCCTCGTCCGGCTCGAGGAGCCCGTAGAGCATGTTCATCAACGTGGACTTGCCGGCGCCGTTCTCCCCGAGCAAGCAGTGGATCTCCCCCGGCTCGACCGTCAGGTCGATGTGATCGTTGGCGGTGAAGGACCCAAAACGCTTCGTGAGTCCCTTGATCTCGAGCCGCATCGCAGACCTACTCCTCTCAGAGCGCCCGGTTGTCGCGGACAGTCAGACCCTAGAACAAAGCGAAGGGAGGAGCACCGGTAACCGGTGCTCCTCCCCGCGGATGTCGGCTCAGCCGATCGAACTCACTGCGGTGCGGCGGGTGAGGTGATCTCGATGGAGCCGTCGATCAGCCCCGCCCTGATTTCCTCCAGCTCGTCCTTGAGCTCCTGGGGAACCTCGTCCTCGAACTCGTTGAACGGGGCAAGTCCGACACCGCCGTTCTCGAGCGTGCCGACGTACGGCGTGTTGCTGAAGTTGCCGCTGGCCGAGTCGGTGATCGCCGTCTCCACGGCGACGTCCAGGCCCTTCTGCACCGAAGAGATGATCACATCGCAGTACTCGGACGCGCTCACGCAGCCGTCGGTGTCGACCCAGATCGCGTTGACCTGGCCATCGGAGTCCTGGGCAGCGTCGAGCGCGCCGAGCCCGGCCGGGCCGGCTACCGGCATGATGATGTCGGCGCCGTTGGCGATGAGGTCCTGTGCGGACTTCTGCCCGACGACCTTGTCCTCGAAGTCGTTGGTGAAGACGCCCTTCTGCGACTCCTCGTCCCAGCCGACGACCTGGACCTCGTCGTCCTTCTGCTCGTTCCAGTACTGCACGCCCTCCCAGTATCCGTCCATGAAGATCGTGACCGTCGGGATCTCGACGCCGCCGAACGTGCCGACGACTCCGGACTTGGTCATGCCGGCCGCCAGGTAGCCCGCCATGAAGGCCGGCTGGGCGGTGTTGAAGGTCAGGGCCTGGACGTTGGCCGGCGGCTTGGCGTAGGCGTAGTCGACGATCGCGAAGTCGACGTCCTTGTTCTGCTTGGCGGCCGCCTCGGTGGCGTCACCGAGCAGGAAGCCGACCGTGACGATGATGTTGCACTTCTCACGCACGAGCGCGGAGATGTTGTCGGCGTAGTCGGCGTCGGACTGCGACTCGACCTCGGCGCTCTGGATCCCGAGGTTGTCGACGGCATTCTCGAGTCCGGCGTACGACGTCTGGTTGAACGACTTGTCGTCGAAGCCACCAGAGTCAGAGACCATGCATGCCTTGAAGTTCGGGTCGGCCGCGGGCGCCTCGCTGGAGGGCGACTCGCTCGTCGGGCTGTCACTGGCGGCCGACGAGTCGGACTCGTCGTCTCCTCGATCACCACAGGCTGCCAGCCCCAGGGCCAGCACTGCGGCCAGCGCCACCATCTTTGCCGTCTTCTTCACGGCGCCTCCTCTTGACATTGCATGCCAGAACCGGGACGAAGCCACCCCTCGTCCGCGTCGGGGAGACTGTAGCCCGTCGTGACGGCACCGAAGAAACCATGTCGGGCCTGCCGACCGGTCCGATACCGGTTTGTGACCTTAGGGCTCTGAGGTGTCGAGTTCCGGAGCGAGCGCGACCGCGGCGAAGAGTCGCACGCCGACCGAGATGGCAGCTTCGTCGAGATCGAAGCTGCCCTGGTGCAGGTCGGCGCCGTCGGGGGTCTGGTGACCGCGGACGCCCAGCCTCACCAATGATCCACTCACCCGGTTCAGGATCCAGGCGAAGTCCTCACCGCCCAGGGATTGGTCGGTGGTGGTCAGGCTCTGTGGCCCGAGCACCGCGGCGGCGACGCGCCGGATGTGGTCGGTCGCCGCGAAGTCGTTGACGCACGGAGGCACGCTCGTGTGCATGTCGACCTCGACGTCGACGCCGTACGGCGAGGCGATCGACCGGACCAGGTCAGGTACCTTCTCGTGCGCGCTCGCCCAGACCCGCGCGTCGAGGCAGCGCATCGTGCCCTCGACGTACCCCTGCTGCGGAATGGCGTTGGCCGCCCTGCCGGCGTGCACCTGCCCCCACACGATGCTCAACGATGCCCGGGGGT
The DNA here is from genome assembly GCA_963830495.1 of uncultured Actinomycetota bacterium. GTDB lineage: Bacteria > Actinomycetota > Actinomycetes > Propionibacteriales > Nocardioidaceae > CAWHMS01. The sequence goes on from CAWHMS010000003.1 coordinate 578,135, forward strand.
CGGCGAGTCTCGACAGCACACCCGGCAGCTGGGTGATCACTGCTCCCATCGCGAAGACGAGCTCGGCCGACAGGTGGGGGCGGGCGGTGTGGCCGCCGCGCCCGCGCATCTCGACCCGGATGCGGTCGGCGCCAGCCGTGATGGGACCACTGCGCAGCCCGACCTTGCCGACCTCGAGCTTGGGGTCACAGTGCAGCGCGAAGCATTGCTCCAGCCCAGCGATGAACCCGTCGCCGATGACGTCGAGCGCGCCGCCGGGGGTGACCTCCTCTGCTGGCTGGAAGATCAGCCGCACCGACCGCTGCAGCCGCCCGCGAGTCCGCAGCTCGGCCAACAGCAGTGCTGTGCCGAGCAGCACTGCTGCGTGGGCGTCATGGCCGCAGGCATGGCAGACACCCTCGACTTCGGACGCGTAGGGGACGGCCTTCTCGTCGGCCAGCGGCAGTGCATCGATGTCTCCACGGAGACCGAGCGTAGGCGGGGTGCCCGCCTCATCGAGGATGTCGCAGACGACACCGGTCCCCAGCGACAGCACCTGCGCCTTCAGGTTGACCGCCTCGAGACGCTCCACGATGAGCCGGGTGGTGCGGTGTTCCTCGCGGCCCAGCTCCGGATGCCGATGCAGGCTGCGACGAAACGCGACGAGCTCGGACTCGAGGTCCTTGCTGATCTCGTCGATCTCGTCGCGAAGGGCGGGGTTGAGCACCCGCACAGTGTGACATTCCCGGCGACCAACCCGCCCGGAGGTTCGCCAACGCCCTTCCCCTTCCCCGCAGCCCCTTCGGGGAAGGGAGGTCAGAACGCGTCTGGTGGATGGTAGACCCCCCACACGTCGCGCAGCGCGTCGCACACCTCGCCGACGGTGCCCGTGGCGCGCCAGCGCCTCCTTCATCGGGTACAGCACGTTGGCGGTACCGGCGGCGGCGACCTCGCAGGGCGTCGAGCTGGCGGTCGACCTCGTCCTGGTCGCGCCCGGCGGCGAAGTGCTGCCAGCCGCTCGGCCTGCTGCGCCTCGATCGCCGGGTCGACGCGCAGCGGCTCGTAAGGCTCCTCCTCCTCGACCGTGAAGCGGTTGACGCCGACGACCGTGCGCTCCTCGATTGTCGATCTCGCGGGCGATCCGGTAGGCCGACTTCTCGATCTCGTTCTTCTGGAAGCCCTGCTCGATCGCGCGCCACCGCGCCGCCGAGATCCTCGACCGCCGTCATCAGCGTCGCGCGCGGCCTCCTCCACGTCGTCGGTGAGCGACTCGACGGCGTACGACCCGGCGAACGGGTCGACGGTCCTGGTCACGTCGGTCTCGTAGGCGAGCACCTGCTGGGTGCGCAGCGCGAGCCGGGCTGCCTTCTCGGTCGGCAGCGCGATCGCCTCGTCGAAGGAGTTGGTGTGCAGCGACTGGGTGCCGCCGAGCACGGCCGCCAGCGCCCTGGACCGCGACCCGCACCAGGTTGACCTCGGGCTGCTGCGCGGTCAGCTGCACACCTGCGGTCTGGGTGTGGAAGCGCAGCATCTGCGACTTCGGGTTCTTGGCCCGAACTCGTCGCGCATGACCTGGGCCCAGATCCGGCGCGCGGCGCGGAACTTCGCCACCTCCTCGAGCAGCGTCGTGCGGGACGACGAAGAAGAACGACGAGCCGCGGCGCGAACTCGTCGACGTCCTGGCCCGAGCGCGATCGCGGCGCGGACGTACTCGATGCCGTTGGCGAGCGTGAAGGCGATCTCCTGCGCGGGCGTCGCGCCCGCCTCGGCCATGTGGTAGCCGGAGATCGAGATCGTGTTCCACCGTGGCAGCTCCGTGCGGCAGTACGCGAAGATGTCGGTGATGAGCCGCAGCGACTGCTGCGGCGGATAGATGTAGGTGCCGCGGGCGATGTACTCCTTGAGCACGTCGTTCTGGATCGTGCCGGTGAGCCGGTCGCCGGTCACGCCGTGCTCCTCGCGCGACGAGCTGGTAGAGCAGCAGCAGCAGCGCGGCCGGGGCGTTGATCGTCATCGACGTCGACACCTTGTCCAGCGGGATGCCGTCGAAGAGCATGCGCATGTCCTCGATCGAGTCGATGGCGACGCCGACCTTGCCGACCTCGCCGTGCGCGACCGGGGCAGTCGGAGTCGTAGCCCATCTGGGTCGGCAGGTCGAAGGCCACCGAGAGCCCGCCGGTGCCGGTGGCGACCAGCTGGTGGTAGCGCTGGTTGGACTCCTTGGCGGTGCCGAAGCCGGCGTACTGCCGCATCGTCCAGGGGCGACCGGTGTACATCGTCGGATAGACGCCGCGGGTGAACGGATACTCTCCGGGCGCGCCGAGCCGCTGCGCGGGGTCCCAGCCGTCGAGCGAGCCGGCGTCGTACACGGGCTCGAACGGCAGGCCGGACTCGGTGAGGGCGCTCCATGCTGCCCGCACGGAGTACGGCAGCGCCGAAGCCGGGTGCACCGCATCGATCGACGGCGGGATCACCAGAACACGCTACGGCGTGAAGCTTCTCACCACGCCCCGCGAGAAAGGCTGTCAGCCGCAGCGCCAGTGTCCTTCGCGCAGACGCTCCTGCTGGATCAGGGACAGCACGTTGCCAGCAGGATCGGTGAACGACGGCGACGTCAACGGCCCACCGTCAGCGGCAACACCCCGGTCTTCGTCGGTGCTCCGCCGGCGATCCCCTCGAGCGCTCGAACTCGAGCGCCTCGCTGCCCGCGGCCCGCTCACCGTCGCAGCGCCGTCCGCGACGACCGGGAAGTTCAGGATCGTGAACGAGGCTGACTGATGTGCCTTACGCTCTTGCGCCGGTAGATCAGCACCGGCTGGCACGTCGCCTTCGAGAGTGCAGCGGCCGAGCAGGTCCCGGCCGCGTCAGGTCAGTCTCCTCGCGTACCGCAATGTCTCCGCCATAGAACGTCGGCCAGTTGTCGAGCACGCGGGATGTCGTCCGCCGAGAAACCGCTGAATGCCGCCGACTGGCCGAGCATGATCGGCTCCCTTCCTCGATCTTTTGCTGCTTACCGAGGTACTGACCACCGCGCACCTCGAAGCTCATCGCCACGAGGCGTCCTACCCGGCGGCGTCCGTTCGGACTTGGCAGGGCTCGGATGCTGCGAGAGCGCAGCTGCACAACAGGCGATGGGCGTCGGCCATGCTGCACACGGATACCCTCGGTCGGGACTCGTCGACAGCGGAGGCACTCTGTTGGCCAACTCTCCAGCAGGAACGCTCTATCGGGGCCGTGAAGGCATGTGGTCCTGGGTCGCCGCACCGCATCACCGGGGTCCTGATCTTCTTCTTCCTCTTCGCCCACGTCCTCGACACCGCGATGGTCCGGGTCTCCCCCGAGGTCTACAACACCGTGATCGAGACCTACAAGAACCCGATCGTGGGGCTGATGGAGGTCGGACTGGTCGGCGCGGTGCTGTTCCACGCCCTCAACGGCCTGCGCATCATGCTGGTCGACTTCTGGTCGAAGGGTCCGCGCTACCAGCGGCAGCTGCACGTACGGCGTCGTGGGCGTCTCGTCGGTGCTCCTGGTCCCGTTCATGATCCGGCACCTGATGAACGTCTTCGGGGAGCTGATCGGCGATGGCCACCACGACTCCGACGGTGCCGCCCCGCGCAGCCGTCGTACGCAGCAGCAACTTCGAGCTGAACGCCTGGCTGTTCATGCGGCTGTCCGGCGTCTTGCTGGTGGTGCTGGTCTTCGGTCACCTGTTCGTCAACCTGATGCTCGGCGAGGGCATCCAGCGGATCGACTTCGCCTTCGTCGCCGGCAAGTGGGCCAACCCGTTCTGGCAGGTCTGGGACCTCGCGATGCTGTGGCTGGCGATGCTGCACGGCGGCAACGGCCTGCGCACGATCATCAACGACTACGCAGAGCGCGACCGGCACCCGCTTCTCGCTGAAGACGCTGCTCTACTTGGCCTCACTGATCGTCATCGTGCTCGGCACGCTGGTGATCTTCACCTTCGACCCGTGCATCGACCCGGAGTCCACGCTCTCCGTCTGCCGACGTAAGGGCTGACGCCATGGGCATCACGCATCACAAGTACGACGTCGTCATCGTCGGCGCGGGCGGCGCGGGCATGCGCGCCGCCCTGGAGTCCGCGACGCGAGCCCGCACCGCGGTGCTCACCAAGCTCTACCCGACCCGCTCGCACACCGGCGCGGCGCAGGGCGGCATGTGCGCCGCACTGGCCAACGTCGAGGAGGACAACTGGGAGTGGCACACCTTCGACACCGTCAAGGGCGGCGACTACCTCGTCGACCAGGACGCGGCGGAGGTGATGGCCAGGAGGCCATCGACGCCGTCCTCGACCTGGAGAAGATGGGCCTGCCGTTCAACCGGACGCCCGAGGGCCGCATCGACCAGCGCCGGTTCGGCGGGCACACCCGTAACCACGGCGAGGCCGCCGTACGTCGCTCCTGCTTCGCCGCGGACCGCACCGGCCACATGATCCTGCAGACGCTCTACCAGCAGTGCATCAAGCACGGACGTGGAGTTCTACAACGAGTTCTACGTCCTCGACCTGCTGCTGACCGACGGGCGCGCGTCGCGGCGTCGTCGCCTACGAGCTGGCCACCGGCGAGATCCACGTCTTCAGCGCCAAGGCGGTGATCCTCGCCACCGGCGGCTTCGGCAAGGTGTTCCGCACCACCTCCAACGCGCACACGCTCACCGGTGACGGCATGGGCATCGTCTGGCGCAAGGGCCTGCCGCTGGAGGACATGGAGTTCTTCCAGTTCCACCCGACCGGGTCTGGCCGGGCTCGGCGTGCTGCTGTCCGAGGCGGCGCGCGGCGAGGGCGGCATCCTGCGCAACAGCGACGGCGAGCGCTTCATGGAGCGCTACGCCCCGACGATCAAGGACCTGGCGCCCCGCGACATGGTCGCCCGGGCGATGGCCAACGAGGTGCGCGAGGGCCGCGGCTGCGGCCCGGACAGGCACTACGTCTACCTCGACCTCACCCACCTCGAGCCGGAGCAGATCGACGCGAAGCTGCCCGACATCACCGAGTTCGCCCGGACCTACCTCGGCGTCGAGCCCTACACCGAGATGATCCCGGTCTTCCCGACCGCGCACTACGCGATGGGCGGCGTGCCGACCAACATCAAGGGCGAGGCGCTCTCCGACAACGACACCGTCGTCCCCGGGCTCTACGCCGCCGGCGAGGTGGCCTGCGTCTCGGTGCACGGCGCCAACCGGCTCGGCACCAACTCGCTGCTCGACATCAACGTGTTCGGCCGCCGCGCCGGGCATCTACGCCGCCGAGTACGCCGCCGGAGTCGACTACGCGACCTGCCCGAAGCCGCCGGAGGCCGCGGTGGTCGCCATGATCGAGGCGATGCGGGACGCCGAGCGGCTCCGAGCGGGTGCCGGCGATCCGCGGCGAGCTGCAGGCCACGATGGACATCAACGCGCAGGTCTACCGCACCGAGGGGTCGCTCAAGCAGGCGATTGTCCGACATCGAGGGGCTCAAGGCCCGCTACGCCAACGTGTCCGTGCAGGACAAGGGCAAGCGGTTCAACACCGACCTGCTCGAGGCCGTCGAGCTCGGGCTTCCTGCTCGACCTCGCCGAGGTGCTGGTGGTCTCCGCGCTGGCCCGCAACGAGTCCCGCGGCGGGCACTTCCGCGAGGACTACCCGAACCGCGACGACGTGAACTTCATGCGCCACACGATGGCCTACCGCAGAGGCTCGACGACGGGCGGAAGCCGTCGATCCGCCTCGACTACAAGCCGGTCATCGAGACCCGCTACAAGCCGATGGAGCGCAAGTACTGATGGCGGAGCAGCGCGAGTCATCGGGGGTCCGCGACGATGTCAGGCAAGGCCCATGGACGTCACCCTCAAGATCCTCCGCTACAACCCCGAGGTCTCCGAGGAGGCAGTGGGAGACCTACCAGGTCACGGCCGAGCCGACCGACCGGGTGCTCGACGCGCTGCACAAGGTCAAGTGGGACCTCGACGGCTCGCTGACCTTCCGCCGCTCGTGCGCGCACGGCGTCTGCGGCTCGGACGCGATGCGGATCAACGGCAAGAACCGGCTGGCCTGCAAGACGCTGCTCAAGGACGTCAACCCCGACAAGCCGATCACCGTCGAGCCGATCAAGGGCCTGCCGGTGCTCAAGGACCTCATCGTCGACATGGAGCCGTTCTTCGACGCCTACCGCTCGGTGATGCCGTTCCTGGTCACCACCGGCAACGAGCCGACCCGCGAGCGGATCCAGTCGCAGCAGGACCGCGAGCGCTTCGACGACACCACCAAGTGCATCCTGTGCGCGGCGTGCACGACGTCGTGCCCGGTGTACTGGACCGACGGGCAGTACTTCGGCCCGCAGGCGATCGTCGGCGCGCACCGGTTCATCTTCGACAGCCGCGACGAGGGCACCGACCAGCGGCTGGAGATCCTCAACGACCGCGAAGGCGTGTGGCGCTGCCGCACGACCTTCAACTGCACCGAGGCCTGCCCCCGCGGCATCGAGGTCACCAAGGCGATCCAGGAGGTCAAGCGCGCCCTGATCTTCCGCCGCTGACTCCCCTAACCGCCCGCCTCCCCTCGCCTCGCCTCGCCTGCGCAGCGCGAAGGATCCGACCGTCAGGAGGTCATAGCCAGCTCACCGTCGGATCCATCGGTCTGTGATGGGAAGGAGGCGGTCGAGCATGATTGGCGTTGCTACGGTGGCCGGGTAGCGCACGGGCAGGTCAGCCTGGTGTGCTCTCACCGACAGAGTCCGACGACATGGGGGAAGCCCAGTGCTGCAAGGTCGTGTTGCCCTCCTCGTAGCGCTCGGCGCCGTCCTTGTGTTCCCGGGATCAGCATCCGGGCGCACGGACGCCGACCACGTGCAGAATCGGCGCGTCGGCATCGTGTTCAACGACTCCTCGCGGGACGCGCCGCCGGCGTACGACACCGACCGGATCATCGTGTATCCACGGTTCCGACCGCGATTCGTCTTCGTCCAGATCCAGGGCAGCGAGCTCCGGCCAGGCAGGCGCTTCAACGCCGCCACGGTCACGCTGGACAGCCGCGGCACATCCGCGCCGGACTATCGCTTCCACTGGGACCTGCCCGGCGACGGCGACGGGTACGACGGCCTGAGCGTCGCGCGAATCCGCTCCTGGAGGGAGCGCGGCACACCGGTGACGTGTCCGTCGGCTGCGGCGCAGTGGAAGCCCCGCGTCCGGGTTGTGGAGTTCGACATCCCGCGTGCCTGCATCAACGCCACCCGCGGGATCCGAGTCAACACTCGCACGTGGGACTGGACCACGTACCGGAATGACGGGTCACCGCGTGCCGGAGAGTTCGACGCCGTACCCCGCGCCCGAGAACTCACAAGGAAGCTCGGCTGACCAGCAAGCCCTGTGCACGGCACCACCTGTACCGGCCGCGCCAGGCCTGCTCGTCCTGCGACAGCGACCACCTCGGTGAGCGGCGCGTTTCCTGATCCGGTCGGATGCTTCAGTCGCGCCGCCAGAACACGAACGCCGCGAGCAGACCAGCGGCACCGCCGACCAACGCGCTCCCCACGTCGAAACGACCGGCTGGCTCGGCAGCGCCCCGGGAATCCTCTGCGGCGTTCCGACCCCGCCACCGCCGCGGCCCTCGCATCGGGACTGCGCCTCGACGTCGTCCAGGACTCCGCGCGCAACGGTGACGCGCCGCGCTGCAATGGCTTCCTGCGACAGTGGCGACGTCATCGCCCAGGCAGGCGCCGTAGAAGACCAGCCGCGAGAAGTAGTTGATCCACACCATCAAGGTGACGGCGACGCCAGCGGCGCGAAGGCGGATCCGCCGATCCCGCCGAGGATCGTCACGGCCACGAACTTGAGCAGTTCGAAACCGACCGCACCGAGCAGGGCACCCTGGACAAGCGGCCGAGTGGGCAGATCGGGCCGGCCCAGCAGCCGGTACATGACGAAGAACAGCAGCGTGCTCGCGGCCAGGCCCAACGCCGTCGTGACGGTCCACACCAGCGCCGGGCCGACCGCGGTGTCGTCGAGGCCGATCCAGGCGAGGATGCGACCGGTCAGTCCGCCGGCGGTGCCCGTCATACCGACCGAGACGATGAGGATCGTCCCAAGCAGGGCTAGGAAGAGCAGATCGACCACCTTGCCCACCACGAAGCCGGCCTCGCGCTCCTGCGGCAGCTCGAACGACTCAGCCAACGCCGAACGCAGGCCCGACAGCCACCCGAGCCCGGCGTAGAGCAGTACGGCGAAACCGATGAGCCCGGCCGCTGCCTTGGCGCTCTCGATCCGGCTGATGCTCAGCGTGCCGTCGGCACCGTCAACGGTCACGATGCCCGGGAAGAGCTGCTCGATAGCCGTCACCAGAGAGTCGCGGGCATCGGGATAGGCCACTGCGATGTAGCCGACCACGGCAAACGCAATTGCGAGGATCGGGAAGAACGACAGGAAGCCGAAGTAGGTCACTGCTCCGGCGAGCACGTTCCCCTTCACGTCGCCGTAGTGCTTCACCATGGCGATGACATGGCCGAGCCAGGGAAAGCGCCGACCGGCCCGGTCCAAGCGATCCTTGGCTCTCGCCACCATGCCCTGCTGCTTGTCCGCCATCCCTCATTCCTACCCTGAGGTCATGGCCCTAACACCCGGCCGGCCTCCCAGCACATCGACGAAGGGGCGTTTGCCCCGCCGGGGCAGCCGGTCAACCGCCGAGCTGATAGGTGTGCACCGGCCGCCACACCTCGTCGTCACCGTGCACGTAGAGGTGGAAGGACTCGACGTCGAAGACGCACTCGAAGTCCTTGAGCGCCTCGAAGGCACGATCCAGGGCGACCTCGTCGACGTGATGGGCCACCGTGACATGGGGGTGGTAAGGAAACGTCGAGCTGCTGCGCGAGCGGCCCATGACGGGCGTCTGCTGCGAGCATCTCGCACTGGGAGATGCCCTCGCTCAGGCCGATGAAGACGACCGGGGAGACGGGACGGAAGCTCCCGGTGCCCCGCAGGTGGATGCAGAAGGGCTCGTGCCTGGCCGCGACCTCACCGAGATGGTTCTCGACCTCGACCGGGGCATCGGTCGCGATCTCGGTCGGCGGCACCAGCGTGACATGTGTCGGAATCGAGGCGGCCAGGGTGTCGCCGAACGCCTCCCGCTGCTGCTGCAACTCCTTGCCCCAGGGCTCGGGTATGTCGATGGCGACACCGATGGTGGGCACCCGCAGACCCTACCGCTGCCCATCTCGAGGAGGCGCGGGAGCGAACCCGACCCGGCCGTAGACCGTGCCGAGCGTGCTGCCGGCCACGTCTCGTGCCCGCTCGGCACCCTTGGCCAGGGCTGACTCGATCTCGCCGCGGTCATCCAGCAGCTCCAGCGTCCGTGCGCGGAGGGGGGTCACGACGTCCTCGACCAACTGTCCGAGATCCTTCTTGAGATCGCCGTAGCCGCGGCCGTCGTACTCCTTGGCGATCGCGTCGATCGACCGACCGCTCAGTGCGGAGTAGATCGTGAGCAGGTTGGAGACGCCGGGTTTCGCCGCCTCGTCGAAGTAGACGTCGCGACCCGAGTCGGTGACAGCCGACCTGATCTTCCTGGCCGACCGCTTCGGCTCGTCGAGCAGCTCGATGATGCCCGCCGGTGACGACGCGGACTTGCTCATCTTGGCGGTGGGCTCCTGCAGGTCGGTGATCTTGGCCGTGCCCGGCACGATGTAGGCCTCGGGAAGCACGAACGTCTCGCCGTAGCGATGGTTGAACCGCCCACCCAGATCGCGGGTGAGCTCGAGGTGCTGGCGCTGGTCCTCGCCGATCGGCACCTGGTTGGCCTGGTAGAGCAAGATGTCGGCGGCCTGCAACACCGGGTAGGTGAACAGGCCGACCGTCGTACGGTCCTGACCGCCCTTGGCTGCCTTGTCCTTGAACTGGGTCATGCGCGCCGCCTCGCCGAAGCCGGTGAGGCAGTTGAGCACCCACGCCAGCTGCGCGTGCTCGGGCACGTGCGACTGAACGAAGAGGGTGCACCTTGCCGGGTCGAGGCCCATCGCCATCAGCTGCGCCACAGAACGGTAGGTGCGCTCACGCAGCAGCGCCGGGTCGTGCTCCACCGTGATGGCGTGCAGGTCCACGACACAATAGAACGCGTCGTGGTCCTCCTGCATGGCCACCCATTGCCGGATCGCACCGAGGTAGTTGCCGAGGTGGAACGAGTCGGCCGTCGGCTGGATCCCGGACAGCACGCGCGGACGCGACTCCGGGAGGGTTGCAGACATGGTCGCCATTGTGCCAACCGACGCCAGCGATCCGACCGGCCGGGTTGATCCCCCTCAACGAGACGCCCTCGCCTCGCCTCGCGCCTCGCCAGGATTCGTCCGAAGGAACCCCGCCACGTCACCCCGCGCGCTCTCGGACGAATCCCGGCGTCAGGCAGCGGGATCGGTCGGCCCGGGAGACGCCTCCACCTTGACCCGGGCGACCCGGCGGCCGTCGAGGGCGAGCACCGTCAGTCTGTGCCCGTCGCACGGCACGGTGTCGCCGGCCTCGGGCAGCCGTCCCAGCTGCACGATCAGGTAGCCCGCTACGGTCTCATACGGACCGTCGGGCAGCTCGATCCCCGTCTCGTCCTCGAAGTCGTCGAGGTTGAGCAGCCCGTCGACCTCGATGGCGCCAGTCAGGCTGCGGGTCGTCTCCTGCTCCTCGTCGTACTCGTCCTTGATGTCGCCGACGAGCTCCTCGACCAGGTCCTCCATCGTGACGATGCCGGCCGTGCCGCCGTACTCGTCGACGACGAGCGCCAGGTGTGCGCCTTCTCGGCGCATGTCGGTCAGTGCCGACAGGAGCTGTCTTGTCGCCGGCAGCATCAAGATCTCGCGCACGACCTCGCTGACCCGCACGGAACGGCCGGCCAGCTGCGGGTCGAGCAGGTCGCGCACGTGTACGAACCCGAGGACGTCATCGGAGGACTCGCCGATCACGGGATAGCGCGAGTGCGGCTGCTCCAGCGCGAGCTGTGAGGCCTTGTACGCCGGCGTCGATCCGGTGAAGAAGTCCACCTCGGTCCGCGGCACCATCACTTCCCGGATCTGCCGGTCGCCCGCTTCGAAGACGTCCTCGACGATCTGCCGCTCCTCCTCCCCGAGTGTCTCCGAGCCGGAGACCAGCTCGCGGATCTCGGCATTGGTGATCTGCTCTCGCTGCACCCTGGGGTCGCCACCGAAGAGGCGGACCACGACGTTGGTCGAGATCGACAGCAGCCAGATGACTGGTCGAGCCAGCCTTGCCAGCCGGTCGATCGTCGGCGCCACGGCCAGGGACACCCCTTCCGCACGCTGCAGCGCGATCCGCTTCGGAGCGAGCTCGCCGATGACCAGCGAGACGTAGCTGATGGTCAAGGTGATGACGACGAGTGCGGTGGCGTCTGCCGCTCCCTCCGACATCCCCCAGCCCTCGAACGTGGGCGAGAGCCGACCCGCCAGCGTCGCGCCGCCGAACGCGGCCGACATGAAGCCGGCGAGAGTGACACCGATCTGTACTGCGGAGAGGAATCTGTTCGGGTCGGCGTTGAGCTTTGCCACGATCGCGCCTCGGCGGCCCTTGCCCTGCAGTCCGCGCGCCTGGCTCTCCCGCAAGGACACGAGGGCCATCTCGGCCATCACGAAGAAGGACCCGATGAGGATGAACGCGAGCACGAGCCCGATGTCTCGGAAAGTGCCGCTCACGGTGCCACCTCAGAGGTCGGCGGGGCGCCGTGGCGACACCTGGGTCTACATGGATCATCCATGCCGTCAGGTTATCGAGGTCGCCGCCTCGGATGCGAAGCGACGGCCGGCACCGAAGGATCCGACTCGCAACCGGCGGGAACCGGCTGAGAGTCGGATCTTCGGAAGGGGTCGCGACGGCACAAAGGGATTGAGTCCCCAAGCCGGACTGGGCAGTGTTGCGCCATGAAGTTTCCCGATGACGTACCGACGCTCACCTCCGGAGACGTGACCCTCCGCGCGCATCGGACGGACGACATCGACGGCATCGTCGAGCAGTGCACCGACCCGGTGTCGGTCCGCTGGACGACAGTGCCGCTGGGGTACGACCGGGCGATGGGCGAGTCCTGGTTGCGGGAGCGCATCCCGGAGGCGTGGGAGTCGGAGAAGGAGTTCCTCTTCGCCATCGAGGCCACGCACCACGAGGGACACCGGGGCTTCGGAGGCTCTCTGTCCCTGCGCGACGAGGGTGATCGACGGGCTGAGCTGGCTTTCGGTGCGCATCCGGGCGTGCGTGGGCGCGGCGTCATGACCAAGGCCATCGACCTGTTGCTCGACTGGGGCTTCGCCGAGCGCGACATCGAGACAGTCGTCTGGCTGGCAAACGTCGGTAACGTGGGGTCCAGGCGGGTCGCCTGGCGCAATGGCTTCACCTTCGGCGGGACCATGAAACGTTGGCTGCTCCACCGGGGGGAGCATCTCGACGGATGGGTCGGCACGCTGCACCGCGATGACTCGCGCACGCCCAAGACCCGATGGGTCGACGCGACCCGCATCGAGGGCGAGCACATCGCATTGCGGGCGTTCGACGAAGGCGACCTCGGCGCGATCGTCGAAGGGTGCAGCGATGACCGCACTCAGCACTGGCTGCCCTCCCTGCCCCGGCCGTACACCGCCCGCGACGCCAGAGCCTGGGTCGACCGTGACGTCGAGCGAGCTTCCCTCGGGAAGGCGGTCCATTGGGCGGTGGTCGATGCCGTGGATGGGCGACTTCTTGGCAATGTCAGTCTTCCGAAGTTGGGCCGCAGCAGCGGCGAGGTCGCCTACTGGGCGCACCCCGCGGCCCGAGGACGGGGTGTCATGACCGAGGCCGTGAGCCTGCTCGCGCGACATGCGTTCACTCCGACCGAGCTCGGCGGGTTGGGGCTAAGGCGAATGACGCTGCACGCAGCGGCCGGCAACGCCGCATCGCGGCGAGTCGCCGAAGCGAACGGGTTCACGGAGTTCGGTCGGGAGCGTCGGGCCGGGCTCCTCCGAGACGGCAGCTACGACGACATCCTGCTGTTCGACCGGTATGCCGACGTCGAGATCGCGGCATGATCAGCCTGATGATCCGCGAGGACGGGCGTGGTGAACTTACGTTCGACACCGAGGCAGCGGACCCCGACGTGCTGGCAGCCGAGGCTCGAGCGACGCTGCGGTCCGCCTTCGACGCGGGCCGGCTCCGACAGGTGACGTGGCGAGCCGCTGCCGGCGATGCGGTTGCTCGACGTACGGCGTGGCTGCTCGGGGTCACCTTCGAGGGCATGAACCGGAACGGCTGGCTGAGCGACGGCGACCTGTGTGACGCCTGGGTCGGCAGTCTGCTGCCGGGCGACAAGCTCGAGCCGGAGTCACGCTGGCTGGAGGCGAGCCGGATGGAAGGCGAGCGGGTGGTGCTGCGAGAGGTGGAGGCTGACGACGAGGACCGCTATCTCGAAGCGACCACCGACCCTGAGTCGATGCGTTGGCTCGCCACCGTGCCACTGGCCAGAGACAGCGTCGCCTTCCGCGAGCGGCTTGTCCGCAGCATGGCAGCGCGCTCCCTCGGACAAGACGTCGAGTGGACGGTTGCCGACATACGGACGGACGACCTCGTGGCGACCGTGCACCTGTTCGACTTCGGCGGCCTCAACTACAAGTCCGCCGAGTTCGGCTATTGGACCCACCCGGACTCGCGTGGTCGCGGCCTGCTCACGGAGGCAATGCGCCTCGTGATGGATCATGCCTTTCGCGCCGCGTCGGAGGGTGGTCTGGGACTCGAACGGATCCATCTCGGGGCGGGGGACGGCAATGAAGCTTCCCAACACGTGGCCCGCGCACTGGGATTCACCGAGACGGGTCGAGACCGCCGCTGCTACGACTTGCCGGACGGCTCCGTCGTCGACCTGATCCGCTTCGACCTGCTCGTCTCCGAATGGCGCCGCTGATCACCTCTGCCAGCGCCCGGGTCAGGCGTCGAGCACGATGTCTTCGTCCTTGTGACGTACGACGGGTGGCTGGTCGCTCCAGGGGAAGTTGATCCAGCGATCGGTACGCCGCCACACGTAGTCGCACTTGACCAGCGACTGCGGCTTCTCGTAGAGCACCGCCGTGCGCACCCGCCCGACCTTGCCGAAGACGAACTGCTCGACACTGCGCAGCGTGTGCCCGGTGTCGGCGACATCGTCGGCGATCAGCACGTCGGCATCCTGGAGGTCGACGAAGTCCGGCGCGGGCGGCAGGATCCGCGGCACCTCCAGTCGCTCGTGGACACCGGTGTAGAACTCGACGTTCATCGTGTAGGTGTTCTTGACACCCAAGGCGTATCCGAGCGCACCACCGACGAGCAGGCCGCCGCGGGCGATCGACAGGATCATGTCGGGCTCGAACTCGTCGACGATCCACTCGGCCATCTGGCGAGTTGCGGTGCCGAACTTCTCCCAGGTCAGCACTTCCCGCTCGTCGCTCACGCCCCCACAGTAGGAGTGGTCGCTCAGCGGCGGCAATGCCGGGCCCGGGCACAGGCAACCGGATCGAGCACGCCCTACGCTCAGCGTGTGCACCGATCCGACGACCTGGTCTGGTGGTCCTCGTGAGCGCGTGGGCGGCGCCGGGCCGTGTCAACCTGATCGGCGAGCACGTCGACTACAACGAAGGGCTGGTGCTGCCCTTCGCCGTGCACTTCATGGCGACGGCGCGGGTCACCGCACGAGCAGACAACCAGGTGCATGTCCGGTCGACGGAGTACGACCAGCCGGTGACCTTCTCGCTCCAGGTCCGACCCGGCGAGGTGACCGGCTGGGCGGCGTACGTCGCCGGAGTGATCTGGGCGCTGTCCCCCGGGCCTGGTGAGGGCGTCGACATCGAGCTGCACAGCGACGTACCTGTCGGCGCGGGCCTCTCGTCGTCCGCGGCCGTGGCGTGCGCTGTGGCGGCAGCAGTCGCCGACGAGCTCCGGCTCGGCTACGACCCCGTCGACCTCGCAGCGCGGTGCCGGCGGGCTGAGAACGACTTCGTCGGGGTGCCCACCGGTGTGATGGACCAGCAAGCGGCGATGTTCTGCCGGGCGGGGCATGCGCTGCTCGTGGACTGCCGCACGCTGGCCCGCACCGATGTGCCGCTGGACCTCCCCGGCCACGGTCTGCGCCTCCTCGCCATCGACACCGGCGTGCGGCACGAGCTCGCCGCCACCGGGTACGCCGAACGATGGGCAGAGTGTCGAGCGGCAGCGGCGGCTCTCGGGCTGGACTCGCTGCGCCACGCAACCCTTGCCGACCTCGGTCGGATCGACGATGCCGTCGTACGTCGGCGGGCACATCACGTGGTCACCGAGACTGCTCGGGTCCGCGAGGTGGTCGCGGAGCTCGCCGAGGGCAGGCCCAACGAGATCGGTGCCTTCCTCACGGCGTCGCACGAGTCGTTGCGCGACGACTACGGGGTGTCCTGCGCGGAGCTCGACGTCACCGTCGACGCCGCGCTCGCCGCCGGAGCCCTCGGGGCTCGGATGACGGGCGGCGGCTTCGGCGGCTACGCGATCGCTCTGTGCCGCGAGGCCGACGTGTCGGCCGTCATCGAGCGGGTCAAGGCCGCCTATGGCAGCCGCGGGTGGCGACACCCCACCTGGTGGGTGGCGACGCCCGCCCGTGGCGCGCACCCGCTCGAGTGACGGGTCTGGCCGCAGCGGCGGTCCTCGACGCGTCCGCCAGCACCTGACTCACCAGGAGGTCGACTGGGGCCGCCCCTCGTCGTACCCCGCTGCGCTCTGGACGCCGACCACGGCTCGCTCGTGGAACTGCGGGATCGTGGTCGCGCCTGCGTAGGTGAACGAGCTGCGGACACCTGCGCAGATCGTGTCGACGAGATCTTCGATGCCCGGCCGGTCGGGGTCGAGATACATCCGGGACGAGGAGATGCCCTCCTCGAAGAGGGCGGACCGGGCGCGCTCGAACGCCGTACGCGTCTGGGTCCGATGCCGCACCGCCCGTGCCGACGCCATGCCGAAGCTCACCTTGTAGAGCCGACCGTCGGCGTCCCGCGCGAGGTCTCCCGCGCTCTCGTACGTGCCGGCGAACCAGGATCCGACCATGACGCTGGCCGCACCTGCCGCAAGCGCCAGCGCCACGTCTCGGGGGTACTTCACGCCGCCGTCCGCCCACACGGTGGCACCGGCATCGGCTGCCGCTGCAGCACACTCGAGTACGGCGGAGAACTGCGGCCTGCCGACCCCCGTCATCATGCGGGTGGTGCACATCGCCCCGGGGCCGACGCCGACCTTGACGATGTCGGCACCTGCCCGGGCCAGCTCGTCGGTCCCGACGGCGGAGACGACGTTCCCGGCGACCACCGGCACCCGGACTCCGGACTCGTTGGACCAGCGGTCCCGCGCCGCGACCACGTCGGGCAGGACGTCGAGCATCTTCTGCTGGTGGCCGTGCGCGGTGTCCACGACGAGGACGTCGACCCCGTGTCGGAGCAGCGTTGCGGCGCGGCCCGCCACATCGCCGTTGATGCCGACCGCCGCTCCCACCATGAGCGAGCCGGTGCGGTCGAGGGACGGGCGGTAGATGGCCGAACGAAGCAGTCCGGTGCGGGTGACGACGCCGAGCATCTGGTCGCCCTCGAGCACCGGGGCCACGGCGAGGTGGTGGCTGGCCAGCGTCTCGAAGGCGTCGTACAGATCCTGATCCTTGGTGACCGCGACGACATCGCTGGTCATCACCTCGGCGGCGCTGGCGAAGCGGTCGACATCCTGGCAGTCGCGCTCGGTGATGATGCCCAGCGGGCGGCCGTCCTCGACGACGACGGCGGCTCCGTGGGCGCGCTTTCCGAGCAGGGAAAGCACCTCGGCGACGACAGAGCCTGGACCCACCATGATCGGTGTCTCGTAGACCGGGTGCCGACTCTTGACGTAGCTGACCGCCTGGCCCACGGCATCGGTCGGGATGTCCTGCGGCAGCACCGCTATGCCGCCACGCCGGGCGATGGTCTCGGCCATTCGCTTGCCCGCGATGGCGGTCATGTTGGCGACGACCAGGGGGATCCTCGTACCCATGCCGTCCGGAGTGGAGAGGTCCACGTCGAGGCGCGACGCCACGTCGGACCTCGACGGCACCATGAACACGTCGGAGTAGGTCAGATCGTGCGCCGGGCGCTGGTCACCGAGGAACTTCACAGCAGACCAGCCTAAGCCACCCATCCCGCCGCCTGTGGCTGAAGCCTTTCACCGCCCTCTCGAGAAATCCTTCAGCCATAGCGGGAGGGTCTCAGCCGGCCATCGCCTTCTGCAGATTGTCGTCGAGCGCGGCGAGGAACTCCTCGGTGGTCAGGAACCCCTGGTCCGGCCCGACCAGCAGCGCGAGGTCCTTGGTCATCTTGCCCTCCTCGACCGTCTGGACGCAGACCGACTCCAGTGTCTCGGCGAAGCCGGTCACCTCAGGCGTGCTGTCCAGCTTGCCGCGGTGCTTGAGCCCACCCGTCCAGGCGAAGATCGAGGCGATCGGGTTGGTCGAGGTGGGCTTGCCCTGCTCGTGCTGGCGGAAGTGCCTGGTGACGGTGCCGTGCGCGGCCTCCGCCTCGACCGTCTGGCCGTCGGGCGTCATCAACACGGAGGTCATGAGCCCCAGTGAGCCGAAGCCCTGCGCCACGGTGTCGGACTGGACGTCGCCGTCGTAGTTCTTGCAGGCCCAGACGTAGCCGCCCTCCCACTTGAGCGCGGCCGCGACCATGTCGTCGATCAGCCGATGCTCGTAGGTCAGGCCCTTGGCTTCGAAGTCGGCCTTGAACTCCTCCTCGAAGACGCGCTGGAAGACGTCCTTGAACTGGCCGTCGTACGCCTTGAGGATCGTGTTCTTGGTGGACATGTAGACGGGATACTCCCGCTGCAGGCCGTACGAGAACGACGCCCGGGCGAAGTCCTCGATGGATCTGTTGAAGTTGTACATGCCCATCGCCACCCCGCCGTCGGAGCCGTAGTTGGCGACGACGTGCTGGATCGGCTCCGACCCGTCCTCGGGCGTGAACGTGATGGTCAGCTCGCCCGCGCCGGGCACCTTGAAGTTGGTCGCCTTGTACTGGTCGCCGTGGGCGTGACGGCCGATGATGATCGGCTTGGTCCAGCCGGGGACCAGTCGCGGGATGTTGCTGATGATGATCGGCTCGCGGAAGACGACACCGCCGAGGATGTTGCGGATGGTGCCGTTGGGCGACACCCACATCTGCTTCAGCCCGAACTCCTCGACCCGTGCCTCGTCCGGCGTGATGGTGGCGCACTTGACACCGGCACCGTGCTTCTTGATCGCGTGGGCGGCATCGACCGTGATCTGGTCCTCGGTGGCGTCCCGACTCTGGATGCTGAGGTCGTAGTACTCGAGGTCGAGATCGAGATAGGGGTGGATCAGGCGGTCCTTGATGAACTGCCAGATGATCCGCGTCATCTCGTCCCCGTCGAGCTCGACGACGGGATTCTGCACCTTGATCTTGGCCATGGGCTCTCCACACTCCGGGTGAGTCGATTGCTTGACGTCAAGATATCTCACGACGGCCAGCTCCCCGCAACGCGACCTGTCGCCGGCTGTGAGGGCTCGCCGTTGGCGGTGACTAGGGTGTGAGGATGCCTCATGGTCAGGCCGCGGGACGGCGGGTCTTCCTGCACGTGGGTACGCCGAAGAGTGGTACGTCGTTCATCCAGGCCAGCCTGCTGAGCAACCGGGAGCAGCTCGCCAAGCAGGGTGTCCTCTACCCCGCGAAGAACCAGACCATGATGTTTCGCGCCGCGTCGGAGATGCGTGAGCGCCATACCCGGTCCGGGACGCCGCCCAGCGATCTGGCAGGCACCTGGGCGGAGCTGTGTGCGCGCGCCCGAGAGTTCACGGGCAGCAGCGTCATCAGCAACGAGCTCCTGGGCGGCGCCAACGATGCGCAGGTCGGGCGGATGCTCGACGAGCTCTCCGGCCTGGAGGTGCACGTCGTCGTCACTGCCCGCAACCTGGCCCGACAGTTCCCTGCCGCCTGGCAGCAAGGAGCCAAGCACGGGCGCCGCCAGACCTTTGCTCAATACCGGCGTCTGGTGACCACGTCGGCGGAGCAGCGCAGCGGGTCAGACCCGTTCTGGCGCGGGCACGACGTACCCGGCGTGTTGGCGCGCTGGGGCGCGACGCTGCCTCCCAGCAACGTCCACGTCGTCACCGTGGCGCCGAACGCGAGCGACCCGGAGCTGTTGTGGCGGCGCTTCTGCTCCGTGATCGGTGTCGACCCGACGGGCCACCCGCCGACCATGGAGCGCACCAACGTCTCGCTCGGGATCACCGAGATCGAGCTGCTCAACCGCGTCAACGCCGTCGTCAAGCGGCGCGACGAGGGACGCCGGCTGGCGCGGCTGGTCAACCGCTACCTCGTGCGCGATGTGCTGCGCCAGTACACCTCACCGCGAGCGGGCACGCCCCCCGACCTGCTGCCGCTCTTCCAGGGCATCGCCCGCGATTGGGTGAGCACGATCGAGGCGGCCGGCTACGACGTGGTCGGCGACCTCGCAGAGCTGGTGCCCGATGACGCCGAGTGGAGCGACGTCGACCCAGACCACGTGCCCGACGACGACGTCATCACGCTCGCGGCATCGACCATCGTGGACCTCCTTACAGAGATCGACCGGCTCCGCAGCCAGAGGCCCGGGCCGCCTCCGGGCGACAAGGCCGGGCATCGGGTCCTACGCCTGGCCCGGAAGCTGCCGGGACGCGGCTGAGCAGGCGCGCACCCGGACATGACGACGTGAAAGCCTCCTTGCTAGCGTCGCCGTACGTCGTATCACCACCCACCGAACCAGGAGCCCGCCGTGAGCGCCACGCCCGTCAAGGTCGCCGTCACCGGAGCAGCCGGCCAGATCGGCTACAGCCTGCTCTTCCGTATCGCCAGCGGGGCGATCTTCGGTCCGGACCGCCCGGTGGAGCTGCGACTGCTGGAGATCACCCCGGCGCTGAAGGCGCTCGAAGGTGTGGTGATGGAGCTCGACGACTGCGCCTTTCCGAGCCTTGCGAACGTCGAGATCGGTGACGACCCGACCGTGGTCTTCGACGGCATCAACCTCGCTCTCCTGGTCGGAGCACGACCGCGCACGAAGGGCATGGAGCGAGGTGACCTGCTCGAGGCCAACGGCGGCATCTTCAAGCCGCAGGGCCGGGCGATCAACGATCACGCCGCCGATGACGTTCGCGTCGTCGTGACGGGCAACCCGGCCAACACCAACGCTCTGATCGCGATGAGCAACGCGCCCGACGTCCCGACCGAGCGCTTCTCCGCGCTCACCCGCCTCGACCACAACCGCGCGCTGGCGCAGCTCGCGGCCAAGGCGGGTACGTCGACGGGCGACATCACGAGGATGACCATCTGGGGCAACCACTCCGCCACCCAGTACCCCGACATCTTCCATGCCGAGGTGGCCGGCAAGAACGCCGCCGAGACCGTCGGAGACCAGGCCTGGCTGGAGGAGCAGTTCATCCCGACCGTGCAGAAGCGGGGTGCGGCCATCATCGAGGCACGCGGCGCGTCCAGTGCGGCCAGTGCTGCCTCGGCGACCGTCGACCACGCGCGCGACTGGCTGACCGGCACGCCGCCGGACTCGTGGACGTCGATGGCGGTGCGCTCCGACGGCTCGTACGGCGTGCCCGAGGGCCTCGTCTCGTCGTTCCCGGTCACGACGTCGGCCGGTGACTGGTCGATCGTGCAGGGACTGGAGATCGACGACTTCTCCCGCTCGCGAATCGACGCCACGGTGGCGGAGCTCGGCGAGGAGCGCGACGCCGTCACGGCTCTCGGCCTCATCTGAGCTGCCATGACAGACGTGTCCTCGCGCGAGTTCGTGCTGCGGCTTCGGTGCCCGGACCGGCCAGGAATCGTGCATGCGGTGTCGGGCTTCCTCGTCAACCAGTCGGCCAACATCGTCGCCAGCGCGCAGTACGGCGATCCGGAGACGGGCCGGTTCTTCATGCGGGTCGAGTTCGAGACTCGGCAGCCTACGACGGCCGCGCGCCTGCAGACCCATTTCGCCAATGCGGCAGACGAGTTCGGCATGTGGTGGGAGCTGTGGCGGACGGCGGCGCCGTACCGCGCCCTGATCATGGTGTCGAGGTTCGGCCACTGCCTGCATGACCTTCTCTACCGGTGGAACACCGGGGCTCTGCAGATCGAGGTGCCGGCGATCGTGTCCAACCACCCCGACCTGGAGCCACTGGCGGCGTCGTACGACATCCCCTTCCACCACATCCCGGTGACGTCGGAGACGAAGCCAGACGCCGAGCAGGAACTGCTGGGACTGGTCGACTCGCTCGGCATCGACGTGGTGGTGCTCGCCCGCTACATGCAGGTGCTGTCAGATGATGCATGTCAGAGTCTGGCTGGCCGGGCGATCAACATCCATCACTCGTTCCTGCCCGGCTTCAAGGGTGCTCGGCCCTACCACCAAGCCCATGCGCGCGGGGTGAAGCTGATCGGCGCGACGGCACACTACGTCACACCAGACCTCGACGAGGGCCCGATCATCGAGCAGGACGTCGCCCGGGTCGACCACAACCTCAGTGCGGACCAGCTCGTGGCCGCCGGGCGCGACGTGGAGAGCCAGGTGCTCTCGCGAGCGGTGAGATGGCACTGCGAGAACCGGGTCATGCTCAACGGCACGAAGACGGTGGTCTTCCGCTGAGCGCCTCGCGGCTCAACGCGAGCCGGGGATGAGAGCCACCAGCGCCAGCAGCGATCCGGCGCACAGCGCGAGGCCCACCAGGTCGATGCCCCGCCGCCGTACGTGCAACATGCCAGCACGCTCGTCCGACAGCACCAGCCGGGCGACGAAGGCCAGTGCGAAGCTGGCGCCCATCAAAGTCACGCCCGGTCGCCAGGGGCCTAGCGCGATCAAGGCGACACCGAGACAGAGGATCGCCAGCGAGATCAGGTAGACGATCCCACCGGTGGTCGAGGGCCGGTGCAGTCGGTTCACGCCAGGCCGGCGCTACGTTCAGCGGCTTCGACGACGTTGGTGAGGAGCATCGCGCGTGTCATCGGCCCCACGCCACCCGGGATCGGGGCAAGCCACGAAGCCACGTCGCGTACGTCAGCCGCCACGTCTCCGGCGATGCCGTCCGGCCCGCGCGACGTACCCACATCGACGACGACCGCACCCGGTTTCACCAGCTCCGGCGTGATCATCCCGGCCACCCCGGCGGCGGCGACCACGATGTCGGCGGCGCGCACCTTGTCGGCCAGATCGCGGGTGCCGGTGTGGCACAGCGTCACGGTGGCATTCTCCGTACGACGAGTAAGCAGCAGGCCGAGCGGCCGTCCCACCGTGACACCTCGCCCGATCACGCAGACGTCGGCACCGTCGAGCGTCACGTCGAAGGCGCGCAGCAGCTCGACGATCCCTCGCGGCGTGCAGGGCAACGGTGCCGTGGCCATGAGCACCAGGCGCCCGAGGTTCGTCGGGTGCAGCCCGTCGGCGTCCTTGCCAGGGTCGACGAGCTCCAGGGCGCGGTTGGCGTCGAGATGCCTGGGCAGCGGCAGCTGCACGATGAATCCGGTGCACGCCGGATCGGCGTTGAGCTCCGCGATCCGGTCCTCTAGGAACGCTTGGCTGATGTCGGCCGGATGGTGAGACGGGATCGAGGCGATGCCCACCTGCCCGCAGTCGCGGTGCTTGCCGGCGACGTACGTCTGGCTGCCGGGATCGTCGCCTACCAGGACGGTGCCGAGTCCCGGTGTGACTCCGTGGTCGGCGAGCCGGCGGACCCGAGCGGCGAGATCGGCCTTGATCGCCGCCGCTGTGGCCTTCCCGTCCAGGATCTGCGCCGTCACGCAGCGGATTGTGCCACGCCGGGAGAGGTCGGGACCCCACCGCCTCGGCGTCCACTTACCCGGAATTGCGGGATGAAGCCCCGCTACGAGTCTCCGAGGCGGGACTTCTCCCCGCAATTCGCGGGGGAAGTTTGTTTCAGGCGGGCGGACGGGCGGATCAGTGGGAGAAGTGCCGGGTGCCGGTCAGGTACATGGTCAGTCCCGCATCGGCGGCCGCCGCAACCACCGAGTCGTCGCGGATCGACCCGCCGGGCTGGACAACGGCCCGGACCCCCGCCTCGAGCAGCACCTCCAGCCCGTCGGAGAAGGGGAAGTACGCATCCGAGGCTGCCATCGCCCCACGAGCCCGGTCCCCCGCCCGCGCCACCGCCAACCGGGCCGCGTCGACCCGGTTGACCTGACCCATCCCCACGCCGACCGTGGCAGCGTCGTGCGCGAGCAGGATCGCGTTGGACTTCACCGCCCGACACGCGCGCCAGGCGAACTCCAGGTCGCGCAGCTCGGCCTCGTCGAGCGCCGGACCGGATGCCAGCGTCCAGGTCGACGCCTCGTCTCCGTCCGCGTCGATCGAGTCCCGCGACTGCATCAGCATCCCGCCGGAGATCGCCCGCGTCTCGATGCCCCCGGGTGTCGCCGCTCCGCACCGCAGCACTCGGATGTTCTTCTTGGCGCTGAGTACGTCGACCGCGCCGGCCTCGAAGTCCGGAGCGATCACCACTTCGGTGAAGATCTCCGCCACCTGCTCGGCCATCGCCACCGAGACCGGCCGGTTCGTGGCGATCACTCCGCCGAACGCCGAGACCGGGTCGCAGGCATGCGCCTTCCGGTGCGCCTCGGCGACGTCGCCGCCGGACGCGATGCCGCACGGGTTGGCGTGCTTCACGATGGCCACCGTGGGCTCCGCGAAGTCGTAGGCAGCTCGGCGGGCCGCATCTCCGTCGACGTAGTTGTTGTACGACATCTGCTTGCCGTGCAGCTGCTCGGCCTGCGCCAGCCCCGGCTCCGGGGCGAAGCCGCTGCCGTACAGAGCAGCTCGCTGGTGCGGGTTCTCGCCGTAGCGGAGCACGTCCACCTTCGACCAGGTCGCGCCCGCCCAGGCCGGGAAGCCGGTGCCACCGCTCGTGTCGGCCACCACGTTGCCCATCCACGAAGCCACATGCACGTCGTACGTCGCCGTGTGCACGAAGGCCGCGGCCGCGAGCTGCTCCCGCTGCGGCAGGGTGAACCCGCCGTCCCGCAACGCGGCGAGTACGTCGTCGTACTGGTCGGGAGAGGTGATAACGGCGACGTTGGCGTGGTTCTTGGCCGCCGCCCGCACCATCGACGGTCCACCGATGTCGATCTGCTCGATGCACTCGTCCTGGTCCGCGCCAGACAGCACAGTGTCCGCGAACGGATAGAGGTTGGAGACGACCATGTCGAAGGGCTCGACTCCCAGGTCGGCGAGCTGATCACGATGCGAGGAGAGCCTGAGATCAGCGAGGATGCCGGCGTGAACTCGGGGGTGCAGGGTCTTGACTCGTCCGTCGAGGCGCTCGGGGAACCCGGTCAGCTCCTCGACCCGAGTGACCTCGACCCCCGCCGCAGCGATCCGGCTGGCGGTCGACCCCGTCGAGACGATGGAGACTCCGGCGGTTGCCAGTGCGGTCGCGAGCTCTTCGAGCCGCGCCTTGTCGTAGACCGAGATGAGTGCCCGTCGCAGCGGACGCCGTTCTTCGCTCACGGGATCGTGACCTTCCTGCCGTTGATGGTGTAACCCTCACGCACCATGCGCCCTACCGTCTCGACCAGCATCGCGCGCTCCGCCGCCTTGATCCGTTCGTGCAGGGTCTCGACAGTGTCGTCGTCAGCCACCGGTACGGCGGCCTGCGCCACGATCGGGCCCGTGTCGACACCCTCGTCCACGACGAAGAGAGTCGCGCCGCTGACCTTGACGCCGTGCGCCAGCGCGTCCGCGGGCCCGTTCATGCCCGGGAACGACGGAGAAAGCGCCGGGTGGGTGTTGACCGTGCGGCCGCCGAGGCGAGCCAGGTAGCGCGGCCCGGTCAGCTTCATGAAGCCGGCGAGCACGACGAGATCCGGCTCGTACGACGCCACCCGCTCGGTGAGCGCGGCGTCCCAGTCAGCACGGCTCGGCTGGTCTCGTACGGCGAGCACGAAGCTCTGGATGCCCGCCCGGGTGGCGCGATCCACCGCCAGGGTGCCTGGCCGGTCTGCGCCGACCGCCACCACCTCGGCGCCGTACGCGTCGT
Organism: uncultured Actinomycetota bacterium; assembly: GCA_963830495.1. GTDB lineage: Bacteria > Actinomycetota > Actinomycetes > Propionibacteriales > Nocardioidaceae > CAWHMS01. The sequence goes on from CAWHMS010000003.1 coordinate 603,159, forward strand.
CGTTGCAGGCGTCGATGAGCGCCTGCAGGTTGGAGCCGGTCCCCGAGACGAGGACGACGAGACGGGCGGGCACCGAACGAGCGCTCCTCACGTGCGCGGGGATGGCGTGGCACACGATAGCGAGGCGCTACGGGGTCTGGTCAGCCGGAGCGGCTCCTGCGTCAGCGCCCGCGCCAACGCCGGCGCCGGCGTCCGGGTTGCCGGTCGGCCACCTCACCTGCTGAGGCGCGCGCTCGCCAGTCGCGCTGCCGCCCCGGGCACGCTCGATCCAGCGCACGGCGAAGCCGGCCACGGCACCCCCGACGAGGCCCCCGACGACGCAGACCATGAGCACCGGCAGCACGTCGGGTCCGGACTCCTGCAGGCGCCCCGGACCCGCCGCGCCGGTCGCCAGCCAGCTGAGCACGCCGAAGCCGAGGCCGCCGGTCGAGCCCGCCAGACCACCGCGCGCGGCAGCCCGATCGAGGGAGTACACGGGGTAGCGCAGCAGCGCCAGGGCACCCGCTCCCGCTCCGGCCAGCACCGGAGTGACGACAAGCAGGTCGAGCCACCACCCGTCGGCCTGCCGGGGCACGGCGGCGAGCAGTGGGAACGTCGGCAACGCGCCCAGGTCGACGGCACCCGGCGCGACCAGGGTGTCCTGACCGAGCGAGAAACCAGGGCCGGCGAGGAAGGCGCCGGCGCACAGCAGCGCGTTGGGCAGCAGGCACGCCCCGACCAGGGCGATGACCAGCCCACCCAGCGCGCCCGCACCCAGCCCCTCGGCGAGGGCCACCGCCTCGGGGAAGTGCACCACCAGCGAGACGGAGAAGGCGAGGCCACCCGCCACGACCAGGATCAGCATGCCGACCAACCCTCCGGCGAGGGCGGCGCGTGCCTCCTCGGGGAGGCGGTCGAACCACTCCCGGCCCAGGTCGCAGCCGCGCAGCAGACCGACCGTCCCGGCGACGCCGGCCAGCAGCGCCCCGGCGAGGACCGCGCGCAGCAGCGACACCTGCGCGGCCTCAGTGCGCAACAGCAGTGCCCCGGCCCCGAGCATTCCGGCGTAGGTGAGACTCATCACGCCGACGGCCACGGCGACGTCTCGGCCCGCGACCGGTCCAGCCCGGACGACGGCGCGCCTGGCGCCGCGCTCGAGCAGAACGCCGTACAGGAGCACCGACCCGAGCGGGATCAGGCCGACGGCGTACCCGTCGAACTGCACACCCGTGCCATGCGTGAGCAACCAGGCAAACCCACCCACCCGGGTGGAATCAGCAAAGGAGCCGGTGTCCGAGGTGAACCACACGGCAACCGCCAGCACCACGCAGCACACCAGCCCCGCCACTGCCACTCCCAGACAGAGCAGCGCGACCGCCGGACCGAGGGACCGAGGCGGCCCGTCGGGACGCGTCTCGACACGGAGAACGGGACGCGAGAGAAGGTCAGCCATCGTCGCCCATCGTCGCCGACTCGGCGGCGCCGGATCCGACTGACACGCCGCCGTGACGTGATCGCGCTTACCCGGCCCGGCGCGTCATGGATTGGAGATGCGCGCGTCACTCAATTACGGTCGAAAGGCCCGTGCGCGGTGGCACCGACCTCGCGCACCACCCCACAGCCAGGTCAACCGTGCAAGGAGTCGGTCCACCATGTCGCGAGCAGACGCCTTCGCTGCGTTCTATCGCGAGACGTACAGCCGGGTGCTGCACCAGCTGTACGCCGTCACCGGAAACGTCGAGCTCTCCCACCAGGCTGTCGGAGACGGCTTCGTCGCCGCTGCGCACCATTGGCGCAAGGTGAGGGTCGATCCCGACCGGGAGGCATGGATCCGGCAGCGCTCTCTGCACGCCGCCGGCCGTCGGCGACGCGACGCGGGTGCGACGTACGACGATCGCACCCCTGCGGCCAGCCGCGAGCTCTTCGAGGCGCTGCGGCCGCTGTCTGCCGGTGACCGTCACCTCCTCGTCGCGCATCTCGTGGTCGGCCTCGACCTGTCCGCTGCTGCGCGCGAGGTGGGGGTCACCGACGAGGCTGCGCGCCGATCGCTCGACCACGCCGCGGTGGTGCTTCGTGCGGCGGGCATCGACCTCGAGCACAAGTCACTGGCCGCCCGCCTGGACGACCTGCACACCGACGTCAGGGATGTACCAGCCAACCGCGCCGGCAGGCTCCGGCGCGAAGGGAACCGCCGTCGCCGTTCACATCTCGCGCTGGCCGGCGTGGCCGCCTTGGCGCTGACCATCGGCGCCGGCGCACTCACCGCGGCCAAGCCGGAGGCCAGCGCGATGGTGGAGTCGCTGCCCGGGACGACGACGCCGCCGCCGGTCGAGAGGTCACCCACCTTCCAGCAGCCCGACTTCACGTCCTCGCAGCTCACCTCGCTCGACGAGGTCAGCCGGCTCGATCCGAAGGCGCGATGGCGCATCGCCGAGACGTCGGACGACTTCGAGCCGACCAAGCCGATCCACCGATGCCTGACGGCGATTCCTGCCGACCCCCGTGCTGATCACCTGTGGCTGCGCGAACACGTGACCGGTCGCGCTGCACAGCCGACGTCAGTCGTGGAGACCCTCGAGGTGTCGGCGACCGCCGATCACGCCGAGAAGTCCTACGACCGGGTCGTCCAGGCGCTGGCCACCTGCCCGCGGGGCGGTTTCGAGGTGACGAAGTACGCCGACGTGACCGAGGCAGGCGGCGACGCCACCCTGATCAGGTTGACGCATGTGGCCCGCAAGGGGGTGTCGGCCGACCAGGTTGCCGTCGTTCGGACCGGTCGCGCCGTCGTGACCTGGTTGGTCCAGGCATCGGACAAGCATCCCGTCTCGGACAGCTCGCTGGTCGCGTTGCTCTCCTCCTCGGTCAACCAGATCTGCGGGTACGCCGACGGCGCCTGCGCCTTCGACGCCAGAAGCGTGTCGGCCACGCCTCCGGCCGCGCAAGGCTCGCGAGGTCTTCTCGGTCCGGCAGACCTGCCCGTCATGATCGGTGTGCCGGACCCCTGGGTCGCGACCGATCCCGAGCGGACGCGCAGCAATCCGGCAGGCACCGAGTGCGACCGGGCCGACTTCGTCGGGTCGGGGGCCAAGGACGTCCGGACCCGGAGCTACGTCGTACCGACCGCCGACAAGCTCCCGACGCTCTTCGGCATGACGCAAGTGGTCGGCACCTTCAAGGACCCCGCGCAGGCGCGCGAGTTCATGCGCGACGTGGAGCGCGACGTCAGGACGTGCAACGACCGCCAGCCGAGCGTGGAGATGAAGTCGTCCGACGACATCCCTGTCCAGCGGGGCGCCGGCGCCGTCTGGGAGATCCAGGTCGGGACGTCGGAGCAGCGAGCCATCACGTTCCGCGTGGCGCTGGTACGGGTCGGCACGTCGGTGTCGCAGCTGACGTTCACGCCGGTCGACCGTTTCGACCTGAGCGCGCGCGAGTACGCCGCGCTTGCTCAGCGCACCGCAGACCGCCTCCGCCAGTTCTGACCGGCCAGCGACCCCGCCGTCCGGCGCCGGTCCGGCCGCGATTGCCGGTCAGCCCCCCAGCAGCTCCCGCATCAGCTTCGCGGTCTCGGACGGCGTCTTGCCGACCCTGACCCCGGCCGCCTCGAGGGCTGCCTTCTTCCCCTCGGCCGTGCCGGACGATCCGGACACGATGGCGCCGGCATGTCCCATGGTCTTGCCTTCGGGAGCCGTGAAGCCGGCGACGTACCCGACGACCGGTTTGGTGATCTTGGCCTTGACGTAGTCGGCGGCGCGCTCCTCGGCGTCCCCGCCGATCTCGCCGATCATGACGATCGCATCCGTCTCGGGGTCATCCTCGAACGCCTGCAGACAGTCGATGTGGGTGGTCCCGATGATGGGGTCTCCGCCGATACCGACGGCCGAGGAGAAGCCGAAGTCCCGGAGCTCGTACATCATCTGGTAGGTCAGCGTGCCGGACTTCGAGACCAGCCCGATCGTGCCGGCCTTGGTGATGTCGGCCGGGATGATGCCCGCGTTGGACTTGCCGGGGCTGATCAGTCCGGGACAGTTCGGGCCGATGATGCGGGCGGTGCCACGAGACCGCGCGTAGGCGAAGAACTCCGCGGTGTCCCGCACCGGCACGCCCTCGGTGATGACCACCACCAGGGGTACGCCGGCATCCACTGCCTCCACGACGGCCGCCTTCGTGAACTTGGGCGGGACGAAGACCACCGTCACGTCAGCACCGGTCGCCTCGACCGCCTCGGCCACGGACCCGAACACGGGTACCGCGCCGTCCTCGAACTCGACCGTCTGCCCGCCCTTGCCCGGTGTCACCCCGCCGACGATGGCGGTGCCCGACCGGAGCATCCGCTGGGTGTGTCGCTTGCCCTCCGAGCCGGTCATGCCCTGCACGATGACCTTGCTGTTCTCGGTCAAGAAGATCGCCATCTCGCCCGCTCCCTTCAGTTGTCCGCGGAGGCTGCTGCCGCCAGCTCGGCAGCGCGGTCGGCCGCACCGTCCATCGTGTCGACCATCGTGACGAGTGGGTGGTTGGCCTCGCTGAGGATGCGTCGGCCTTCCTCGACGTTGTTGCCGTCCAGCCGTACGACGAGCGGCTTGTTGGCCTCGTCGCCCAGAATCTCCAGTGCGTGCACGATCCCGTTGGCGACCGCGTCGCAGGCGGTGATGCCACCGAAGACGTTGACGAAGACGCTCTTGACCTGAGGGTCGCCCAGGATGATGTGCAGGCCGTCGGCCATCACCTCGGCGGATGCTCCGCCGCCGATGTCGAGGAAGTTGGCCGGCTTGACCGCGGCGTGCGCCTCGCCGGCGTAGGCGACGACGTCCAGGGTCGACATCACCAGGCCGGCACCGTTGCCGATGATCCCGACCTCGCCGTCGAGCTTCACGTAGTTGAGGTTCTTCGCACGGGCCTCGGCCTCGAGCGGGTCCGTCTCGGTCCTGTCCTCGAAGGCCGCGTGCTCGGGGTGCCGGAAGTCGGCGTTCTCGTCGAGGGTCACCTTGCCGTCGAGCGCCTCGAGCCTGCCGTTGCCGAGCTTGACGAGAGGGTTGACCTCGACGAGGGAGGCGTCCTCCTCGAGAAGGACGCGCCACAGTCGCGTGACCACGTCGACCGCTTCGTCGGCCACGTCGGCCGGGAAGCCGGTTGCGGCCACGATCTCCCGCGCCTTCGCGTCGTCCACTCCGACCAACGGCTCGATCGCGATCTTGGCGACCGCATCGGGGTTCTCCTGCGCCGTCACCTCGATCTCCACACCGCCCTCGGTGCTGGCGATGCAGAGGTAGCGGCGCTCGGCGCGGTCGACCAGGAACGAGAAGTAGTACTCCTCGGCGATATCAGCTGTCGGTGCGATGAGCACCCGGTGCACGGTGTGGCCCTTGATGTCCATGCCGAGGATCTCGCCGGCCCGCGTCACGGCCTCGTCCGGGTCGGCAGCAAGCTTGACGCCACCGGCCTTGCCCCGGCCGCCGGTCTTGACCTGGGCCTTGACCACGACACGGCCACCGAGCGCTGCCGCCGCCGCCTTCGCGTCCTCGGGATTCTCGACGACGGCGCCGAGCGTGACCGGTACGTCGTGCTTGGCGAAAAGCTCCTTCGCCTGGTACTCCATCAGATCCACGATGCTGCCGTCCTTGTCGAAGCCGATCGGCGTATGCGGGTGGGACAGTCCGGACTCTAGTCACGTTTGGTCGTCTCGGCCCACCCGGGCTCGACCGACCCGACTCCGCTGGCGGTGGTCAGGCGGCAGGTGTCACGGACTGGTTGACCCAGTCGACGATGGTCTGCGTCTTCGTGCCCGGCGTGAAGACCCGGGCCACGCCCATCTCCTCCAGCGCGGCCAGGTCGCCTTCGGGGATGATGCCTCCCCCGAAGACGATGATGTCGCTCGCGTCACGCTGCCGGAGCAGGTCGATGACCTTGGCGAAGAGCGTCATGTGCGCTCCGGAGAGCACCGACAGCCCGATGAAGTCCGCGTCTTCCTGGATTGCAGTCTCAACAATCTGCTCGGGGGTCTGGTGCAGACCGGTGTAGATGACCTCCATGCCAGCGTCGCGCAGAGCCCTGGCGACGACCTTGGCCCCGCGGTCGTGACCGTCGAGCCCAGGCTTTGCGACGACGATTCGGATCGGAGCCATCGTGTTCTCCCACGCCTCAGACCATGACGCCTGCTCAGCACGGCGGCGCCCTTGACTAACGAAGGCAGGGTATCCAACGCGTGTCGCAGGCCTGACAACTCGTTGATCCTGTGACTACCATCTCAACGCATCCCGGTGTCAACCGGGACATCAGGACCCGCCCCGAAGGGAGGCCGCCGAGATGCTCCGCCCAGCCTTCCGTGCGGTGTCGGCCGTCGCCGTGGAGATCGGGTGGGTGACCGCACACACCGCGACCTACCCGCTCGGACTCCTCCGGGATCGGGGTGACGACCTCGACCCGGCCCTGCTGACCCTCGCGGACCTGCCACTGAGCAAGCGCGGACTCCTCGGCACCGATCTCGCCGCTGCTACGACCCCGATCGTGCTGGTGCACGGCATCGTCGACAACCGCACGGTGTTCGCGGTACTGCGCCGCGGGCTGCGTAGGCGCGGGTTCGGCTGCATCCGCTCGTTCTCCTACGGGCCGCACACGACTGATGTCCGCGAGACGGCGGCCCGGTTCGGCTCCTACGTCGAGAAGGTGTGTGACGAGACCGGCAGTGACCAGGTGTACGTCGTCGGGCACAGTCTCGGTGGCTTGATCGCGCGCTACTACGCGCAGTGCATCGACCCGTCCGACCGGGTGCGCACGCTGGTGACGCTGGGCAGCCCGCACCATGGCACCCACGCCGCACGGTTCTTCCCGCACAGGTTGGTGCGCCAGCTGCGTCCGGACAGCGACCTGATCCGCGAGCTCGACGAGCCGACCGGCTGCCGGACGCGCTTCGTCTGCTTCTACAGTGACGTCGACCACGTCATCGTGCCGGCCGACAACGCCCGGTTGCGGCACCCGGATCTCGAGGCGGTCAACCTCCCGGTCCATGGCGTCGGGCATCTCTCCATGCCCATCAGCAGGGGAATCGTGCACCAGGTCGTCGCCGCCTTCGCAGGTCAGCGGCCGCTCTCGCCGGGATTGATCGAGGGTGTGCGTGCTCACCCCTCGCTCGGAGCGTTTGGTCCTTGAATCGGCTAGTTTTGTCCGTTTCGACCGCAATGACCCCGGCGCTCTGTCATCGTTGTGCACAGTGGCGGTTTCTTGGGACGTTCACGATCCGGTAACCTTCTGCCTTCGTGTGCAGTCTCAGGGCCGTGCACCTGACCCAAGTAACACACGGAAGGACCCCACGTGTCGTCCCATCGCGCCGCGAAGTCCCCACGCGCGCGCTCCTCGGCCTCCTCGACCACCCCACGTCCCCAGGGCGGTCGTCGTCGGGCGGTGAGCCCGGCTCGTCGACACACCGGGCCCTCGGCCGCCTCCATGCTCGGTGGCGTGGCGCTGCTCGTCGCGGCTGCCGGAGCTGCCACCGCAGGAGAGGCCATCTCGTCCGGAGACGACACCACTCCCTCCGCTCAGAGCTCGCATGGCTCGTACGTCGCCAACCTGTCATCCGCGTCCGTGGCCGGCCGCAATGCCACCCAGGTCAGCCGCTCGGGGGCTCGTCCCACTCTCGCGGCCGACCGGAGCCTGGTCTCGGCCGCCGAGAGGCAGGCCAAGGCCCGCTCGGACAAGCTGCGGGCGGCCGCCGACAACGCCGAGGTGTACGCCGAGGAACTGGCCAGCAACGAGTGGGTCGCGCCCACGGCCGACTACTCGTTCTCCACCCCGTTCGGCGTACCCGGCCCCTACTGGTCCTCGGGCTACCACACCGGTGTCGACCTCTCCGCCGGCTACGGCCAGACCGTCGTGGCGCCGGCCAACGGCGTCGTCTCCCAGGCGGGCTGGGACGGCGCGTACGGAAACCAGGTCCGGATCCGGCTCGACAACGGTGACGAGATCTGGCTCAACCACATGAGCGCCCTCGACGTGACCACCGGTGAGACCGTGCTCAAGGGACAGCAGGTCGGTCGGGTCGGCGCCACCGGCAACGTCTCCTCGCCCACCGCGTACCACGTCCACCTCGAGTACCGCCTCGCGGCGGACCTCTCCAGCGGCGTCGACCCGGTGCCGTACTTCACGGAGCACAACGTCAACCTCTGACGCCTACCTGGCCAAACAGGGCAGCGTCGGGTGCTTCGTCACGGGTCGCAGGCGCGTGTCGCGGCGGCTCGCTCGGCACAGATTCCGTGGGTGCCGGCACGTACGATGTCTAGGACATGTCTGCCCTGTTCCCGCTTCCCCGGCTTGCCGATCCACCGCACCCCCAGGAGGCCGACGCCCCCGAGCCCGGGACACCGGAGCGACGTCGTGGCCCCAGCGCCGACGACCTGCTCGACGGACTCAACCCGGCGCAACGTCAGGCTGTCACGCACGAAGGGCCGGCCCTCCTGGTCGTCGCCGGGGCGGGCTCGGGCAAGACCCGGGTGCTCACTCGCCGGATCGCCTGGCTGGTCACCCAGCGGCGCGCGCATCCCGGCTCGATCCTCGCCATCACCTTCACCAACAGGGCCGCCGCCGAGATGCGGGAGCGGGTGGCCGCCCTCGTGGGCAAGCGGGCGACGATCATGTGGGTCTCCACGTTCCACTCCTCGTGCGTGCGCATCCTTCGGCGTGAGATCACCCGGTTCGGCTACCGCGCCAACTTCTCGATCTACGACGACGCCGACGCGCGCCGGCTGATGGGCCTGGTCTGCCGCGATCTGGATCTGGACCAGAAGCGCTACCCACCCCGCGCGGTGCTCAACTGGGTGAGCAACTGCAAGAACGAGCTCATCGATCCCAAGGCGGCGGCCGGTCAGGCGCAGAATCACCTCGAGCGCACCTACGCCGAGTGCTACACGACGTACCAGGACCGGCTGCGGAGCGCCAACGCGCTCGACTTCGACGACCTCATCATGACCACCGTGCACCTCTTCCAGTCGTTCCCGGAGGTGCGGGAGACCTATCGTCGCCGCTTCCGTCACGTGCTCGTCGACGAGTACCAGGACACCAACCACGCCCAATACGTCCTGGTCCGGGAGCTGTGCGGCCCGACGGTGACCCGGCGCACGGTCGACGGTGATCTCGTCGGCGGCATCCCCGAGGACGCCGGTGAGGCTGACAAGGCAACCGAGCCATCGGAGCTCATGGTCGTCGGCGATGCCGACCAGTCGATCTACGCCTTCCGTGGCGCGTCGATTCGCAACATCAACCAGTTCGAGGAGGACTTCCCGGACGCGACGACGATCCTGCTGGAGCAGAACTATCGGTCCACGCAGACGATCCTCGAGGCAGCCAACGCCGTGATCTCTCGCAACCGTGGGCGCAAGCCCAAGCGATTGTGGTCCGAGGCCGGCCACGGGGAGAAGATCCTCGGGTATGTCGCCGACGACGAGCACGACGAAGCCCAGTTCGTCGCCGAGGAGATCGACCGGCTCACCGATGAGGGGGCTGCACGCCCGGCGGACGTAGCCGTCTTCTACCGCACGAACGCGCAGAGCCGGGTGTTCGAGGAGGTCTTCATCCGGGTCGGGTTGCCCTATCGGGTGGTCGGCGGCGTCCGGTTCTACGAGCGGCGGGAGGTGCGCGACGGGCTCGCCTACCTGCGTGCCCTGGTCAACCCCGACGACGCGGTCTCGCTGCGCCGCATCCTCAACACACCCAAGCGGGGCATCGGAGACCGGGCCGAGGCGTGTGTCGAGATGCTCGCCCAGCGCACCAAGACCACCTTCTGGGAGGCGCTGCGCAAGGCGTCGGACGCTCCCGACATCGTCACCAGGTCCCTCACCTGCATCGAGGCGTTCGTTGCCATGATCGAAGAGCTCCAGGACATGGTGTCGGCCGGCGCTCGGCCCGACGACGTACTGGACGCCGCTCTGCACAGGTCGGGCTACCTGCAGATGCTCGAGGAGTCGAGCGATCCCCAGGACGAGACCCGGGTGGAGAACCTCGGCGAGCTGGTGGCGGTGGCGCGAGAATTCGCCGACGAGCGCGACGGCGCCACGGTCGACGAGTTCCTGGAGCGCGTCGCCCTGGTGGCCGACGCCGACCAGATCCCCGACGATGACGGCGCCGGCGGTGTCGTGACGTTGATGACGCTCCACACCGCCAAGGGGCTGGAGTTCCCAGTCGTCTTCCTGACCGGGCTCGAGGACGGGATCTTCCCGCACGCACGCTCGATCGGTGACGACAAGGAGCTGGAGGAGGAGCGCCGGCTCGCCTACGTCGGGCTGACCCGCGCCCAGCAACGGCTGTACGTGTCGCGCGCGGTCGTGCGGTCGGCGTGGGGGGCGCCGCAGCACAACCCGCCGTCCCGCTTCGTCGACGAGCTTCCCGGCGATCGACTCGACTGGCGGCGTACCGAGGCAGCGCAAACCCGCTGGACGAGCTCGTCGGCCGGCAGCCGTTACCTCGCATCCGGCGGGCAGACGTACGGCTCCGCCGTCACGACCCGTCGGCGCGCCACCACCCCGCCGCCGAAGCCGACCCAGGGCACCCGGCCGGTCCCGGTGCTGGAGCCGGGTGATCGGGTGCTGCACGACACGTTCGGCATGGGCAGCGTGGTCACTGTGGAGGGTGCGGCGGAGAAGGCCGTCGCGTCGGTCGACTTCGGCTCGCTCGGCGTGAAAAGGCTGCTGCTGCGCTACTCCCCCGTCGAGAAGGTCTGACCTCGATCCACTCCGAGTTGTCAGCACCTCAACTCGCTATGACCAGCTGAGGTTTTGACAGGTGTGTCACCAGAAGACGGCGACGCCCGCGTCGACCAGTGTCAGGAAGGCGATCCCGTAGAAGAGCCCGGCCGGCACACTCTCCTTGCGGCGGTTGACCCAGCACAGCACCGCGATCACCAGGGCGACGGCGAGCTTGACCGCGATCTTGGTGTGGTCGATCGGGTCGTCCTGGCTCTCGATCACACCGACGAGCAGCAGCCCCGTCACGACCTGGATCAGGGCTCCGTGCAGCATGGCGGAGTTGACCACCTTCACCTCGTCCCGCAGCTGCACGAAGGCGCCGCCGAACAGCGAGGCGAATCCGATCAGGTGCAGGAAGAGCAGTACGTCGCGCAGGAAGTCCACGAGGGCCCATCATGCCCGGTCAGAGGAGCCGCCGTTCGGTTGCCCACCTGGTCAGCTCGTGCCGGCTCGACAGCTGCAGCTTGCGCAGCACGTTGGAGACATGGGTCTCGACCGTCTTGACGGAGATGAAGAGCTCGGAGCCGACCTCCTTGTAGGCGTAGCCGCGAGCAATCAGCCGCATCACCTCTCGCTCTCGCTCGGTGAGCAGGTCGAGGTCCTCGTCGACCTGGGCGACGTCGATCTGTCCCGCGAAGGCGTCGAGCACGAAGCCGGCCAGCCGCGGCGAGAAGACGGCATCCCCGTCGGCGACCCGACGCAGCGCGGCCACGAGCTCGTCGCCGGTGATGTTCTTGGTGACGTAGCCGCGGGCACCGCCGCGGATCACCGAGATGACGTCCTCGGCGGCGTCGGAGACGCTCAGCGCCAAGAAGCGGGTGTCCGGGTGCCGCAACGCGATCCGGCGCAGCACCTCGGTGCCGCCACCACCGGGCAAGTGCACGTCGAGGAGCACCACGTCTGGCTTCTGCTCGGAGATCACGGTCACGGCCTGGTCGACGTCCTCAGCCTCGCCGACGATGTCGATGTCACGTCGTAGCTCGGACTTAACGCCGGTGCGGAACATCGCGTGGTCGTCGACGATCACGACGCGGAGCCGTTGTCTCATGACTGTCCTTCCTTGGCCGACAGCGATCGCGGGACCCTGATCCGGACCTCGGTGCCCTCTTCCGGGGCCGATCGGACATCTGCCGAGCCGCCGTGCCGTTGCATCCTGTCGATGATCGACCCTCGCACACCCTGCCGGTCACGGGGTACGTCGTCGAGCACAAACCCCGCCCCGCGGTCCCGCACAAAGACCTCGACCGCTTCGTCGTCCACCTCGGCGAAGACATCGACCCTGCTGGCGCCGGAGTGCCGCGCCGCATTCACCATCGCCTCCCGGGCCGCAGCCACGACCGGCCGGACGCAGTCATCGACGTCGAGGTCACCGACGGCGACCACGTCGATCGGCACTCGATGCTGGTCCTCGACCTCCGCCGCGGCAGCCTGCAGCGCTGACTTCAAGGTGACCCGCTCCGGGTCGGTGGCGTCGAAGAGCCACGTACGCAGCTCGCGCTCCTGCGTGCGAGCAAGCTGGGTGACGACCGAGGGGTCCGACGCCTGCCGCTGGATCAACGCGAGAGTCTGGAGCACCGAGTCGTGCAGGTGAGCGGCCATGTCGGCCCGCTCCTGGGTACGGATCCGCTCCTGACGCTCCTGACGCAGGTCCTGGCTGAGCCGGAGCAGCCATGGCCCCAGCACCAGGCCCGCACCGAACACGGACAGCGCGATCACCCCGAGCACCGGCACGAGTACGTCGGAGACGCCTGCCTGGAAGAGCACCAGCGAGATCGCCGCGGCCAGCAGGACGATCCCCGACAGCATCCGCAGCCAGGACTTCCACCCACCGAGCGTGAGCCATCCGGTACTTCGATCGGTCTGAGACCAGAGCAGTGCCAGACCGGCCAGGGCGACCACGATCGGCCAGAAGATGCGCGGGCTGAACCAGAGGCCGGCGTTCTGGAGGAACACGATGACGCCGCAGGCGGCCACGGCCAAGGAGACCGGCACGGCGATATCGCCAGTCCGGCGGCCCGGCTGCGGCGTGCGCAGGCCCTGCCGGGTCGCGGCGTCCAGGCCCGGAGGGCCGGTGTCCGTCGCCACGGGTTCACGGGGCAGCAGGACCCACAACGCGGCGTACACGAGGATCCCGAAGCCACCCAGCAGCGCCAGGAGGAGGAACGCGACGCGCACGTGGATGGTGCGTTGCCCCAGATGCTCGGCCAGGCCGGACGCCACGCCACCGAGGAACTTGTCGTCGATGCCGCGGTAGGCCCGCCTCGGTTGCTCCATCACCTGTGCCATCGTGTCCATGATCGTTCCACGCGGGCTCGAAAGCATCAGCGTCCACCCGGACTCAGCGCCCCGGAGCCCTCAGGGTCGGCGCAGCAGAATCCGGGCGATCCCCGATGGAGCAAGCTCGCTCGCTGGGCCAGATTGGTGTCATGACCGAAACCCCCACTCGCGGACCGCGGGTCAACGCGGACCAAGTTCGCGACGTCAGCCGGCTGCGACGCTCCCGCGACGATCGCATGATCAGCGGTGTGGCCGGCGGCATCGCCCGGCACCTCGACATCGACCCGGTCATCGTCCGGGTCATCTTCGGCGCGCTGACGCTCTTCGGCGGCGCCGGCCTGCTGCTGTACGGCATCGCCTGGCTCACCGTGCCCGAGGACGGCGCGCACGACTCGGCCGCCTCGGAGCTGCTGCGCAGGAACCCCGACTCCGTGATGCTGGTCGGCATCATCCTCGCCGCCTTAGTGGCCGGCACCACGATGCTGGGGGCGCTGTTCTTCAGCGCGCCGAACCCGTGGCCGATGCTGGTGTTCGGCGCGCTGGCAGTCCTCGCCATCGTGCTGCTCACGCGCCGGCAGGAGCCGCTGCCGCCTCCGATCGGCACCCCCGACGGAGTCACGCCGAGCCCCCAGGGCACGCCAGCCGCCGCCGCCGCGACGGGCTCCGAGGGCACCTCGGCAGCCACAGCCGGGCGCTCAGACTCCGCCACAATCGCCGACGGCCCCGGCACTGGACCCGACGTCAGCGACCCACCCGCGGCACCGCCGCCGCCAGGTGATCCGACCGCCCAGTTCCCTGCCGTGCCCCCGACCCCGCCCCCGCCACCACCTCGCCCACCCCGACGCCCGATCTCACCGCTGGTGCCCGTGACGCTGTGCCTGGTACTGCTGGCCGAGGCTGTGATCTGGGTGCTCGACGTGGGGTTCGACGTGGACGTGCTGCCGTCGGTCTATCCCGGTACGGCGCTCGGCATCATCGCCGTTGGGCTGATCGTCGGTGCGTGGTACGGACGCGCGAGGCTGCTGATCCTGTTCGGCGTGATCGCCGGACTGGCGACCCTCGCCAGCACGATCCTCGGCCCCGGCCCGTACGGCGAACAGACCTTCGCCCCTCGCACCGCCGCCGAGGTCGCCGACCGCTACGAACACGGCGTCGGCCAGCTGACTCTCCATCTGGAGGACGTGGCTGACATCCGAGAGCTGGACGGCCGCGCGATCGAGATCGAGTCACGCGTCGGCCAGGTCACGATCTACGTCCCCGGATCGATCGACGCGACCATCGATGCCGAGGTCACGGGTGGCGGGGACATCACCGGAGTGCCCAGCGTCGACAACGACGGTGGAGGATCGGCAGTAGCCAGCTTCACACCCACTGACGACGCGGATCCTGACGTCACCCTCGACGTACGACTCAAGCTCGGCCAGATCAAGTTCATCGACGTCCTCTGTCCCGACGAGGGACGGGCGACGTCCCCCAGCCGACCCGACACAGAGCAAGGAGCACGCTATGTTCCCGCGGCATGCAACTGACGTCGTCGCCCTCGTCTTCGGGGTGATCTTCGCCGGCTTCACCATGGTGTGGCTGCTGCACGCGACCGACGTCATCGACCACGACCAGGCCTGGATCTTCGGACCGGTGGTTCTCGTCGCGGCGGGGACGACGGGCCTGGTGGCGGCCCTCCGTCCCCGCCCGCGGGTGGAAGGGTGAAGGATCAGCCAGCGCTGAGCGTCTGCTCTGCCAACCAGCTGTCTCGCGCGTACACGGCGGTGTCGGGATGGTCGGCGAAGAGGCCGTCGACGCCGGCGTCCAGGAAGGCCTGGACCTCCGCGATCGAGTCGCCCTTGGCATTCGGGTCGGTGCCGATCCAGAAGTCCTTGGCCATGAACTGGTTCTCGTCGCGGATCGTCCACACGTGCACGATCAGACCTGCATCGTGCGCGTCGTCGACGAGAGCCGTCGGCCCACCAACCAGGTAGCCGGCCGCGTCCCTGGGCAGTACCAGGTCCTTGTTGGCGCCGATGCCGTCGGCGTACCGGCCGATCCACCGCAGGCCGCGAGGCGTGATGAGGTCGGCGTACGTCCGGGGGTCGCCGGCGGCGACGAGGTCGTACGGCGCACCGGTCCGGTCGACGAGCTGGGCGAGCGACACCCGCGTCATGCGACTCAGCTCTCGCAGGTTCCGGGTCTCGAAGGACTGGATGATGACCTCGGCGTTGCGGCGGTCGAGGTGATACTTCCGCAGCGCCCTGACCAACGGCTCCTCCATCGACAGCCCGATCGAGTCGAAGTAGGTCGGGTGCTTTGTCTCCGGGTAGATCCCGATGGTGCGACCGGCCTTGCGACTCTCCTCCTTGACCATGGCGAGGAACTCCTCGAAGGTCGGCACCTCGAAGCGGCCGTCGTACCGGGTGTTGTCCGGTCGGACCTCCGGGAGCCGCTCCTTGGCCCGCAAGGTCTTGAGCTCGGCGAGGGTGAAGTCCTCGGTGAACCAGCCGCTGACCTGTCGGCCGTCGATGGTCTTGGTGGTGTAGCGGTCGGCGAACTCAGGATGGTCGGCCACGTCGGTGGTGCCGGAGATCTCGTTCTCGTGGCGAGCCACCAGCACGCCATCTTTGGTGGAGACGAGGTCGGGCTCGACGTAGTCGGCTCCCATCTGGATGGCGAGCCGCCACGAGGCGAGCGTGTGTTCGGGGCGGTAGCCGCTGGCTCCGCGGTGGCCGATGACGATCGGCATGGGGTCCGAGGCACGCGCGTGCGCGGCCTTGCCGGCGACGAGATGCTGGGGCTCGGACTGGGCAATGGCGTCAGGTGCGATGACGGTCGTAAGGCTGGTCGCTGCTGCGATCGCCATGACTGCTGCACCCTTCATGCGGAATGAAGAGAACATCCCGCGACGATGCCACGGATCACCCACTCGCGCCCGTCGGCCGGACGAACAGCATGTGAAGAAACCGCTGCCTTGCGGCTGTGACGGTGCACACCTGCCAGGCGTAATTGGTTGGCGGCAGGGTCATCGCGATCTCTACCGTTGACAGGTCATGCGTTCTCTCCCGCTTGCCGACCCCGGCACCCCCGACGTCCGCTCCCCAGGTCGTTACCTGTGGTGGGTGGCGCGCGGGCAGAAGCCGACGATCGTCGGGGGCGTCATCTTCGGGACCATCTGGATGGTGGCCCAGTCGGTGATGCCGGCGATCATCGGCAAGGCGATCGACGCCGGCGTCGAGAACGAAGACATGAGGCAGCTGTGGCTCTGGGCGCTGGCCCTGCTCGGTGTCGGCATCGTCCAGGCCGCGGCCGGCATCGTGCGGCACCGCTTCGCGGTGGCCAACTGGCTGATCGCTGCGTACCGCACCGTGCAGCTCGTCGCACGCCACGCCGTGCGCCTCGGTGCGACGCTGCCGCGCCGCGTCTCGACCGGCGAGGTCGTGTCGATCGGCGCCTCGGACCTCGCGCACGTCGGCAACTCGATCGAGGTGATGGGGCGTGCGGCGGGCGCGGTCGTGTCCTTCTTCGTCGTCGCCGCCATCCTGCTCAACACCTCGATGGTGCTGGGGCTCGTCGTGCTGATCGGCGTACCGGCACTGCTGCTGGCCCTGGGTCCGCTGCTCAAGCCGCTGCAACGCCGCAACATGGCGCAGCGCGAGATGATGGGCGAGCTCAACACGTTGGCCTCCGACATCGTCGGCGGGCTCCGGGTGCTCCGGGGCATCGGCGGCGAGGAGGTCTTCCACCGAAGGTACGTCGAGGAGTCACAGAAGGTCCGGCAGGCCGGTGTGCAAGTGGCCCGGCTGCAGTCCCTGCTCGACGCCCTGCAGGTGTTCCTGCCCGGCGTCTTCGTCGTGATCGTCGTGTGGCTGGGCGCGCGCTTCGCCGTCGAGGGCCAGATCAGTCCCGGCGAGCTGGTCGCTTTCTACGGCTATTCCGCCTTCTTGATGATCCCGCTGCGCACCGGCACCGAGGTGGTCAACAAGGTCATCCGCGGACTGGTCGCCGGCCGCCGGATCTGCCACGTGCTCGAGGTCGAGCCGGAGCTGTCCGACGTCGAGTCGCCGCGGCAGGTGGCCGTTGGGTCGGACCTGGTCGACGTACGGTCCGGGCTTCGGATCAAGCCCGGGGTGCTGACCGCGGTCGTGGCCGAGCAGCCCGAGGAGTCTGCTGCCCTGGCCGACCGGATCGGGCGCTTCGCCGACGGGCCTGCCCTGCTCGGCGGCGTCGCGCTGTCGGAACTCGAGGCGGACTTCGTACGCCGAGCGATCCTGGTCAGCGACGCCAATGCCACCTTGTTCAGCGGCCGGCTCCGCGACGAGCTCGACGTGCGCGGCGACGCCACCGACGCCGACCTGATGGCGGCGATCGAGACGGCCTCGGCCGAAGACGTGCTCGAGACGCTCGACGCCGGGCTCGACTCCGAGGTCGAGGAGCGGGGACGGTCGTTCTCCGGCGGCCAGCGCCAGCGTCTGGTCCTGACCCGCGCCCTCACAGCGGACCCCGACGTCCTGGTGCTGGTCGAGCCGACGTCGGCCGTCGACGCCCACACCGAGGCACGGATCGCCGAGCGGCTGGTCCAGCACCGCAGCGGCCGCACCACGGTGGTGACGACCGCGAGCCCGCTGCTGCTCGACCGCGCCGACGAGGTGGCTCTGCTCGAGCGCGGCCACATCATCGCCGTCGGGCGGCACCGTGACCTGCTGGCGGACCCGAGATATCGACGCGTCGTGGCCCGAGGGGAGGACGAATGAGGGAGACCCTGCCCGTCGCCGACGCTCCCGCCGTGCGCCGATACGCGCGCAGGATGGCTCGGCGCCACCCGCGCGAGCTGGCCATCACCATCGTGCTGCACTCGCTGGCGGCCATCGCCGGCCTGGCGGCACCTCGGTTGATCGGCGACCTCGTCCAAGACGTGTCCGACGGCACCACCGTGTCCACCGTCGACAAGACGATCATCGCGATCGCCGTCTTCCTGCTCGTCCAGACCGTGCTGACCCGCTACGCCCGCTACATGTCCTTCGCGCTCGGCGAGAAGGTGCTCGCCGAGCTTCGAGAGGACTTCGTCGAGCAGTCCTTGGCCTTGCCCGTCGGCACGGTCGAGCGGGCGGGCACGGGCGACCTGCTCACGCGGACGTCTCGTGACGTCGAGGCGCTGGGCTGGTCGGTGCGCTTCGCCGTACCCGAGGTGATCATCGCGGTGGTCACCACGATCTTCACCGTCGGCGCCTGTGTGCTGGTCGGTGCCTGGGTGCTGGTGCCGTTGGTGCTCGGCGTGCCGCTGCTGTTCGTCGCCACCCGCTGGTATCTGCGTCGCGCCAAGCCTGGCTACCTGCGTGAGTCGGCGTCGTACGCCGCGATCAACGCCACCCTGGCCGAGACCGCCGAGGGCGCCCGCACGGTGGAGGCGCTCGGGCTGCAGCAGCGGCGCCTGGAGCGGATCGACGCGGACATCAAGGAGTCCTACGACGCCGAGCGCTACACGCTGTTCCTGCGCACGATCTGGTTCCCCGCTGCCGAGATCGGCTACCTGCTGCCGACGGTGGCAACGCTGGTCTTCGGCGGCTGGCTGCACACCCAGGGGCAGGCCTCGATCGGAGACGTCACGGCCGCCACGCTCTACGTGCAAGCGCTTATTGACCCGGTCGACCGCCTGATCTCGTGGCTCGACGAGCTGCAGGTGGGCGGCGCGTCGCTGGCTCGGCTGCTCGGCGTCGCCGACGTACCCGACGACCGGACCGCAACCGGACGGCAACCCGCGCACGAGCGGATCGACGCCGATGACGTGCGTTTCGCCTACTACGGCGATCGCGACGTGCTGCACGGCGTCGACCTGCAGGTCGAGCCGGGTGAGCGGGTGGCGATGGTCGGGCCCTCCGGTGCGGGCAAGTCGACGATGGGTCGACTGCTGGCGGGCATCCATCCGCCCCGCACCGGCACGGTGACGATCGGCGATGTCGGCATGACCGAGCTGCCGCTCGACGAGCTGCGCGGACAAGTGGCACTCGTGACCCAGGAGCACCACGTCTTCGTCGGCACGCTGCGCGACAACCTGGCGCTCGCTCTCGATGACATGGCCAGCGACGACCGGATGCTTGCCGCGCTGGACGCGGTCGACGCCCTCGGCTGGGTGCAGACGCTGCCCGGCGGTCTGGACACGCGCGTCGGCTCCGGCGGACTGGCGCTCGCGCCAGCGCAGGCGCAGCAGGTGGCGCTCGCGCGGCTGGTGCTGGCCGACCCGCACACGCTGGTGCTGGACGAGGCGACGTCGCTGATCGATCCGCGGTCGGCGCGGCACCTCGAGCGTTCACTGGCTGCCGTGCTCGAGGGCCGCACCGTGATCGCCATCGCGCACCGGCTGTTCACGGCGCACGACGCCGACCGGGTCGCCGTCGTCGAGGACGGCAGGATCAGCGAGATCGGGCCGCACCAAGACCTCATCGACGCCGAGGGCTCCTATGCCGCGCTGTGGCGGTCGTGGCACGGCGAGGAGGCTCGCACCTGAGCCGACGTACCCCGCGACGTGCGGGGAGACGTCGCGCTTCACACCCCTCTGGCGGGCCAGCTTCCCGCAATTCCGGGCGAAGGTGGACCTAGGCTGGCCGACGTGACGGAGCCCGAGCTTGCGCGACCCGTGGCCTTCGTGCTGGGCGGAGGCGGTGTCCACGGCTCGGCCGAGGTCGGCATGCTGCGAGCCTTGCTGGAGGCCGACATCGCCGCCGATGTGGTGCTGGGTACGTCGGTCGGCGCGATCAACGGTGCCGCGCTCTCGCTCGCACCCGGCGCTGACGGCATCGAGCGGCTCGCCAAGCTGTGGGAGGGGCTCGCCACCAACGAGGTCTTCGGCGGCTCGGTGATGGCCCGCACCGCCACCCTGGTCAAGACGCGGACCCATCTGCACCCGCAGGGGCCGATGCGACGCATGCTGCGTGAAGAGTTCGCCGACACGCTGATCCAGGAGCTCCCGGTGCGGTTCGAATGCGTCGCCGCCAGCATCGAGCGAGCGCGCGAGCACTGGTTCGTCGACGGACCAGTCGTGGAAGCTGTGCTCGCCAGCTGTGCCGTGCCGGGGCTGCTGCCGCCGATGCGCATCGACGACGAGCACTACTTCGACGGCGGTCTGGTGGACAGCATCCCCGTCGGCCGAGCCCTGACGCTGGGTGCCCGCACCGTGTTCGTGCTGCAGGTCGGTCGGGTCGAGGCTCCGTTGCGGCCGCCCCGCCAGCCGTGGGAGGTGGGGATGGTGGCCTTCGAGATCGCGCGACGCCATCGGTTCCTCACGACGATGGCGGCGATCCCAGACGACGTCGGCGTGCATGTGCTGCCCAGCGGTGACGCGCTGGCGTTCGACGACCGTCGTCAGTTCCGCTACCGCGACTTCTCCTCGGTGCCGGACCGCATCGAGGCGGCGTACGAGTCGGCATCGGCGTACCTGCGCCAGGTCGGACTGTCGCGATGAGACTCCCGCCGAGGCCGGTCCGGCGCGTGCTCGGCCCGCCGCTGCTGCTCGTGGTCTTCGTCGTGACGCTGGTGCTGCTGCCGGTGCTGACTCTGGTGGCGGCCGTCGCCTCGCGCTGGCTGCCAGGCAGGTGGCGAGCGGTAAGGCTGCTGTACTTCGCGCTGGTGTGGGTGACCGTGGAGCTCGCGGCACTGATCGCCGCCGCCGCTCTGTGGATCGCCAGCGGCTTCGGATCCAGACTGCACTCGCGCCGCATGGAGCAGGCCCATTACCACGTCCTTCGGGTGAGCCTCGGCACTCTCGTCTGGGCCGCCCAGCATCTCTTCCACTTGGACCTGGTCACCGACGAGGTGTCATGGAGCCCGCTCGACGACGGGGTGCCCGGCTCCGACAACGCCATGATCGTGCTGTGCCGGCACGCGGGGCCGGGCGACAGCCTGCTCCTCATGGACACCTTGATGAATCGCGATCACCTGCGTCAGCCGCGTGTCGTCATGAAGGACACGATGCAGGCGGACCCGATGGTCGACGTCTACTTCCACCGACTGGCGGCACGCTTCGTCGACCCGACGCCGAGCGACGGGGACAGCGTCGAGGCTTCCATCGCGGATCTGGCCGGTGACCTCGATGTCGAGGACGCGCTGCTGATCTTCCCCGAAGGCGGCAACTTCACGCCGCGACGACGTACCCGCGCCATCGTCAAGCTGCGGCAGCGCGGCCACGAGGCGTACGCCGACCGCGCCGAAGAGATGGTCCACGTGCTGCCGCCAAAGCCGGGAGGAGTCGGGGCAGCGATGGAGGCGGCCCCGCACGCCGACGTCGTGTTCGTCGCCCATACCGGACTCGAGCACATCGAGTCGGCGCGGGACGCCTGGCGCGAGATCCCGGTCGACAAGCAACTCCACCTGCGCTGGTGGTTCCATGCCGCGGACGAGCTGCCCGCGACGCCGGAGTCGCGGCTGGACTGGCTGTACGAGTGCTGGTCCGACATCGACGCCTGGATCGCCAGCCACCGGGAGCCGACCCGCTCGACGTAGACCGTCGTGCTCGAGCCGGGTGGCTCGCGACAGGCTCCACCGCCGTACGACGATGTCGGCCTCAGAGCACGGCGTCGACGAAGGTCTTGGTCTCGGGTGAGGCGGGCGCGTTGAGAACCTGGGCAGGCGGACCCTGCTCAAGAATCGCGCCCTCGTGGAAGAAGCACATCCGGTCGGCCACCTCGCGGGCAAAGCCCATCTCGTGGGTCACGACCATCATCGTCATGTGCAGCTCGGTCGCCAGCGCCCTCATGACGCTCAGCACCTCGCCGGTGAGCTCCGGGTCGAGCGCTGACGTCGGCTCGTCGAAGAGCATGACGTCCGGCTCCATGGCGAGCGCCCGGGCGATCGCCACCCGTTGCTGCTGACCGCCGGACAGCCGGATGGGGTGCTCACCCGCCTTGTCGTCGAGCCCGACCTGGTCGAGCAGGTCGAGGGCCCGGCGCTTGATGTCTGACTCACGACCACGTTTCGCCGCCAGCGGCCCGGCCATCACGTTGTCCAGCGCGGTCATGTTCGGGAACAAGTTGAACTGCTGGAACACCATGCCGACGTGCAGCCGGAGCTGGCGGATCTGCTGCCGCTTGCGCTTGGTGCGATGCCCACCGGCGAGCCGGATGCCGGCGACCTCGATGGTGCCCTCCGTGGGGTCCTCGATGAAGTTGACGCAGCGGAGCAACGTCGACTTGCCGGAGCCGGAGCGGCCGAAGATCACGACCACCTCGCCCCGCCGCACCTCCATGTCGACACCCTTGACCACCTCGAGATGGCCGAAGCGCTTGTGCAACCCATCGATCCTGACGACGACCTCTCGCACGCTCATTCGGCACCCCCGGTCAAGTGGTGTGCGGTGGGCTTGGTGGCCGGGAGGCGCACGTACCCGTGCGAGATCCTCGTCTCGAGTCGGCGCTGGAAGAAGGTGAAGACGATCGTGAGCCCCCAGTACAGCAGCGAGACCGCGATGTAGGCCTCCAGATTCTGGAAGTCTCGCTTGCCGACCAGCTGGCTGCGGCGGAAGATCTCCGCGTTGGCGAGGGTGAAGCCCAGGAAGGACACCAGCGCCGTGTCCTTCATCATCGCGATGAACTCGTTGCCGGTCGGCGGGATGATGACGCGGAAGGCTTGCGGCAGGATCACCTTGCGCATCTTCCGCCCTGCAGTCATGCCGAGGGCGTCGGCGGCCTCGCCCTGTCCACCGGCGACCGACTGGATGCCGGCCCGGAAGATCTCTGTCATGTAGGCGCCGTAGTTGAGGCCAAGCGCGATGGTGCCAGCTGTCGTGGCCTCGAGCACCAGGGTCGACTCGAACTCGGGCGGCAGCCAGGTGAACCGGTCCGTCAGGTTGGACGCACCCTGCGGAAGAGCCAGGTACACCAAGAACATCTGCACGATCAGCGGGGTGCCACGGAAGAAGGACACGTAGAACCCGGCGACGCCGTACGCGACTGGGTTGGACGAGATGCGGGCGAGTGCGCCGAGCGTCGCGAGCAGGACGGCAAGCACGATGCCGCCCAAGGCGATGAACAGCGTGTAGGGAAGGCCCTCCGAGATGTAGACGATGTTGTCGCGGATCCACTCGCGGTTGAAGCCCGCGGCCAGGAAGAACAGCCCGAGCACGAGGAGGATCACGACCCAGACGGCCGCCACCTTGACGCGGAAGGGGATCCTCGCAGTGGCCAGGGCGATCCGCTCCCAGCCGCTGATCTCGTCGGTGGCTGGGCGGCCGTCGTGGGTCACGCGGCCGCCCTGCCGCCGTCGGCAGAACCAGGCGTCACTGCTGCTTCGTCAGGTCGGTGCCGTCGAACCACTCCTGCGAGAGCTGGGTGAGAGTGCCATCCTCGTGCATCTCGGTCAGGATCCCGTCGACCGCCTCGGAGAGGCTTGCCGAGTCGAGCTCGGAGCTCTTGTCGAATGCCACCGAGAGCGGCTCGTAGAACACCGGGTCTCCGACGATCTTCACCGGGTTGCCGGCGTCTACGTAGCCCTGCGCAACCGTCAACGAAGTCATGGCAGCGTCGAGTCGGGTGCCGTCGCCCAGCGAGAGGTCCTGCAGTGCCGTGGTGTCGGTGTCGTAGCCCGCAATCTCCGCATCGTCGACTACGAAGTCGAACGTGTAGCCATCGATGTTCAGGCTCTTGTCGAGGAACTGCTCGTAGGTGCAGCCACTGCAGACGCCGATCTTCGCGCCGTCGAGGTCCGTGGACAGGTCCTCGACGGACGTGTTGTCCTCATGGACCATTGCCACTGCCGGCGTGTAGTAGTACGGCTCGGTGAAGTACAGGACCTCCTGACGATCGTTGGTCGGCGTCATGGACCCGACGCTCATGTCCCAACGGCCATTCCAGCTACCAGCGGTGATGACCTCCCAGTTGGGCGCCTCCCAGGCGACTTCGACGCCGAGCCGGTCGGCGATCTCGGTGGCGACGTCGATGTCGAAGCCGACGTACTCACCTGTCTGCTCGTCGAGCGACGACTGCGGCGGATAGGCCGGGTCGGTCGAGACCCTGATCTCGCCCTTCTCGCAGATGTCAGCCAGCAGGTCGTCGGTCGCGTCTGTGCTCGAGCAGATGCCGTCGGCCTCCGGCTCGGAGCCGGCGCTGTCGCTCGAGTCGTCATCGCCGCCGCAAGCTGCCAGGGGCAGCGCAAGGAGCATGATCGCGGGCAGGGCAACAAGAGTTCTCCGCATGAGGCTTCCTCCAAGGGGGCGGCCGGGTGCCGCGAAGGCAATATGCCACGACTGAGCGCTCAAGGGAACGCCTTGCGGGTACTGGAGTGTTGCGATCTGGTTGCGCCCACGCAAGATGTCACCGAACGTGACGGGTACGCAACGGACGGGAATGACTGGAGGAGATCCGTCGATGCCTACCGTCGCAGAGCTGCTCGTCGGCACGATTGCCCGGCACGGTGTCCGCACCGTCTGGGGTGTCGTGGGCGACGCGCTCAACCCGGTGACCGACGCGATCCGCCGCGAGGAGCGGCTGCAGTGGATCGGTGTGCGTCACGAGGAGGTCGGCGCCTTCGCCGCCTCGAGCCAGGCGCAGCTGAGCGACGACCTCGCGGTGTGCATGGGCACCGTGGGGCCGGGCTCGATCCATCTGCTCAACGGGTTGTACGACGCCAAGAAGTCACATGCCCCCGTGCTGGCGATCTGTGGCCAGGTGCCGCGCTCGGAGATGGGCAGGGACTACTTCCAAGAGGTCGACAACGACGCGCTCTTCGCGGACGTCGCGGTCTTCTGCGCCACCGTGAGTGACGCGGCGCAGGCGCCACATCTGATCGAGCAGGCCATGGTTGCAGCGATCCAACGGCGCGGCGTTGCTGTGCTCACTCTTCCCGGCGATGTCGGCGGGCTCGAGGCGCCGGACGACGTACCCCACATCACCAGCAGCATCAGCCGAGCCCACGCCGGCGGAGCCGACGTGCAGGAAGCGGCGCGGCTGCTCAACGAGGCCGGCCGGGTGACGCTGCTGGTCGGGCGGGGGGCGCGGCAGGCGCGTTCAGAGGTGCTGCAGGTGGCGGAGCGGCTGGCGGCACCGACGGTGATCACGCTGAAGGCGAAAGAGGGATTCGAGGACGCTAACCCCTTCGAGATCGGCCAGTCGGGGCTGATAGGCAATCCGGCCACGGCGGAGGCCTTCGACCGGTGTGACGTGCTCTTGATGATCGGCACCGACTTCCCCTACGGCGAGTTCTACCCCTCTGACACGACTGTCATCCAGCTCGACGAGCGCGGTGACCACATCGGTCGCCGTACCTCGGTCAGCCACTCGCTCGTCGGCGACAGCGCCCTAACCCTGCGGGACCTGCTGCCGTTGCTCGAGGCGAAGGAGGACCGCGGGCACCTGGAGAAGGCGCGGGAGTCGTATGACGCCTGGCGCGAGCGGCAGCAGCGCCTCACCGACCCGGACTACGACCACCGGCCGAAGGGCTGGTTGCGCCGCAAGGTCGACAACCCCGACGTGCGGATCCGGCCCGAGCTGTTGGCAGCTGCGGTCGACCGGAACGCGGCGGCGGACGCCATCTTCACGACGGACACGGGCATGGCGACCGTGTGGCTCTCCCGATTCGTCCGGATGACCGGTGGGCGACGGCTGATCGGGTCCTACAACCTCGGTTCGATGGCCAACGCCATGCCGCAGGCGCTCGGGGCGGCTGCGCTCGACCGTGACCGGCAGGTCGTCGCGATGTGCGGTGACGGCGGCCTGATGATGCTCCTCGGCGACCTGCGTACGGCGGTCACCTACGACCTCCCGGTCAAGCTCGTCGTCTTCGACAACGGCCGACTCGGCATGGTCAAGCTCGAGCAGGAGCAAGGCGGTCTACCCGAGTTCGGCACGGTGCTGGACAATCCCGACCTCGCTGCTGTCGCTCGGGCGATGGGGCTGACGGCTACCCGGGTCACCGACCCGCACGAGGTCGACGCTGCCGTGGCAGAGGCGCTGCGTACGCCGGGGCCGGCGCTGATCGACGTACTCACCAACCCTGCCGAGGTCGCGGTGCCGCCCAAGCCCTCGGCCTCGGACGCCTGGGGCTTCGCGATCGCCAAGTCAAGGGAGGCCCTGGCCAGCCACGACGGCTGACCCGGCTTGCTCCCGAAAGCTCCAGCGGGGCTGGGCGGCCGGAGGCTGAGTGATGACGACCAAGGTTGAGCCGATGCTCTGTAGCGAGAAACGTTGGTCAGGATGGAAGGAGGGCGGCAACCCACCTGCGCTGCCGGTTCCTCAGCTTCTCCGCCCGCGCGGAGAACGGCGATGCGTCAATGGAGTCCGAAGTAGCGCCACTTACTCGGACGAAGTGCGCCGGGTACATCTCATTTCCACCCGAAGCTCGAGTGGCGTTCAGCCATTCGCGGTGCTCGACGCCCGCTGTACCGCGGCGAGGCGGACCAGCATGTCCGTGACGGCCTGCAGGTCGCGTCGTGCGCGGGCCTGGTCGCGGTCGCTGAGGTACTGCAGGGTGATCCCGATGACGCTGCCGACGACGATTCTGCCGAGGGTGTCGAACGGCACCGCGCAGAGTTCGCCGGCGTTGTTGGCGGCCTCCTGGCACCGCTCGGCGACGATCCGGTTGTAGCCCTCGATCTGCCATCGGGCCAGGCTCTCCAGGCCGGGGGTGCGCAGGGCGTGCACGAACAGCTCGTGCCGCATCAGCGCCGCCGCGGGGTCGTTGATGACGAGCTGCTTCCAGTAGTTCTCCAGCCCGTGTCGGATCGCGTGGTCCAGGCCCGCGTCGGTCTCGGCCGCGCTGAAGACGGCGGAGACCTCCTCCCGGATGTCCTCGAGCACCGCGGTGAGCAGCAGCTCCTTGGACGGGAACACGTAGTGCAGCGTGCCCAGCGGCACCGTCGCCTCGGCGGCCACCGCGCGCAGGGTGGTGCCGGCGACGCCGTCTCGGGACAGCACTGCCCGGGCCGCAGCCACCAGCTGACCGCGCCGCTCGGTCGCCTTGACGTACGCCACTTCCACGCACCTCCTCGATTCGGTCGCCCGACTTAGTATTGCATGGTTCGATTTGCAATCAAGGCGACTCGGACAGTAACCTGGTTAATCAGTCGGTCAACCGACCGAGTAAGTGACCTAGGATGAAAGAGACACCACCCAGTGCCTAAGCTCCTTGTCGGCCTCGCGGCCACCGCTGCGATCGCGGCTCCGATCGCCCTCGCCACCTCGGCCAACGCCGCCGTCCCCGGCCCATACACCACCGACTTCACCGACGTGACCATCGACAAGGCCGCCGAGGCGAACGACAACAACTGGCGGATGACCGGTGGCTACGACGCCACGATCACCGACGGCCCCGACCAGGCGCTGCGGATCAGCAACGCGGTCACGTCCGGCAGCTTCGGCGACCAGCTTTTCAGCCCCACGCTCGAGGTCCCGGCCACCGAGACCGGGCCGGCGCGAACGTTCACCGCGTCCTTCGTGCTCGAGCCGGTCCAGCTTCAGCCGGGCCTGCGGGTGACGGTCAGCCCCGACAACGGCCAGGGCGGCCGGGGCGGCTTCCTCGCGATCGAGCACACGAACGCCGGCATCAACCTGGTCAGCCAGGGGTCGTTCGTCAACGAGGCGGGCGCACTCGATTGGGCGGTGACGCCGGTGGCCACCGGGCTCGACCCGAGCAAGCCGCACACCGTGAACCTCAAGCTCGTCAAGAAGCCCAACACGAAGAAGGCGACCAACAACGACGTCTTCTCGGTCCAGGTGGACGGCAAGCCGGTCAAGAACACCACGTTCGAGGCCTACTACCAGGCAACCGGCGAGCAGAATTACCAGACCGACACGCTCTTGTTCCGCCTCAGCGCCACCCCGCAGCTGCAGCTCCAGGGCAAGGGCCTGCTGATCGACGACGTCACCATCGCGACCTCCTGACCCCAGCGCAACACCTCCCCAAGCAGAGGAGGGCCCACCGCGTCGGTGGGCCCTCCTCTGTGTCGTGCGCCGTGGCTACGCCGCGGCTCTGCTTCCTGCTGCCGATGTTGTACCGGCAGCAGGCCACGGCGTGTCAGGCTGTGCAGGCCATCGGGCGCAACATGCCCGGTCGCTCCCTGCCTGGTCCCGCCTGCGACTACGATGTTCAACCCCGCCACCACTGCGGCCTCCAGGAACGCCGCCGCTTGCGCGGTCGATGCCAAGCCTGGTCGGACCAGGCCAACGACCTGGAGCATGCGCACCGCATGAACCCGAACTCAGGATCGCTGAAGGGCATGGGTTCTGATCCCTTCTCCTGCCTGCGGATGCGCCGCGGGCCGACGCCACCAAGCCCGACCTCCGAGTCCATGCCGGGCTGCGAACGCTGGGGTTCCATGTACCGAGGGAGCCTCACGCGCCGCTAGGCATCGCCGACGTCACCGCGACCGAGGTCGGGTTAGCAGGCCGATGCCTGACCAACTCCTCGTGCTTTTCGCCCGCAGCGCGATGAGGAATGACCCAGCCCTCGCAGCTGACGCCGAGGTGACCTGATGGGCCCCAAACCGGGGCTAGAGTGGGCCCCGTCATCATCAACAGTGTCGATGACCGGGCGCAAAAGCCCAGGTCAGAAGTGGTGGCTTACTCCCACTCGATGGTGCCGGGGGGTTTGCTGGTCACGTCGAGCGTCACGCGGTTGACGTCGCGCACTTCGTTGGTGATGCGGGTCGAGATGTGCTCGACGACGTCGTACGGCAGCCGTGACCAGTCGGCGGTCATGGCGTCCTCGGAGGTGACCGGGCGCAACACCACCGGGTGGCCGTAGGTGCGGCCGTCGCCCTGCACGCCCACCGACCGTACGTCGGCCAGCAGCACGACCGGGAACTGCCAGATGTCCCGATCCAGGCCCGCCTTCGTGATCTCCTCGCGGGCGATCGCGTCGGCGTCGCGCAATGTGGCGAGGTGCTCGGCCGTGACAGCACCTACGATCCGGATCGCGAGACCGGGTCCGGGGAAGGGGTGCCGCCACACGACCTCGGCCGGCAGCCCGAGCTCCTCGCCCACACGCCGTACCTCGTCCTTGAACAGCGTGCGCAGCGGCTCGATCAGCGTGAACTCGAGGTCGTCGGGCAGGCCACCCACGTTGTGGTGCGACTTGATGTTGGCCGCACCTGCACCGCCACCGGACTCCACCACGTCGGGGTAGAGCGTGCCCTGCACCAGGAACTCCACGGGCTCGCCGGCCCTGCCGGACGCCGCGACGATCTCGCGCTCAGCCCCCTCAAAGGTGCGGATGAACTCGCGCCCGATGATCTTGCGCTTCTCTTCGGGATCACTGACACCTTCGAGTGCGCGCAGGAACGTGTCGGCGGCGTCGACGACATGCAGAGACACCCCTGTCGCCGCGACGTAGTCCCGCTCCACCTGCTCGGCCTCGCCCTTGCGCAGCAGCCCATGGTCGACGAAGACGCAGGTGAGCTGGTCGCCGACTGCGCGCTGCACCAGGGCCGCGGCGACCGCCGAGTCGACGCCGCCGGAGAGACCGCAGATCACGTGCTTGTCACCCACGGTGCGGCGGACGAGGTCGACCTGCTCCTCGACGATGTTGACCATCGTCCAGCTCTGCCGGCAGCCGGCGATGTCGACCAGGAATCGCTCCAGCACCTGCTGCCCATGATCGGAGTGCATCACCTCGGGGTGCCACTGCACCCCGGCCAGGGAGCGCCCCAGATGCTCGAACGCCGCCACGGTGGCACGCGGCGACCTAGCGTTGACTCTGAAGCCTTCCGGGGCAGAGACGACTTCGTCCCCGTGCGACATCCACGAGCGCAGCTCGGCTGGCAGCCCCGCCAGCAGCGTGCCCGGGTCGAGCACCGAGACGCTGGTCCGGCCGTACTCGCGCTGGCCGGTGTTGGCGACCCTTCCGCCCATCGCCGCCGCCATCGCCATGAACCCGTAGCAGATGCCGAAGACGGGCACGCCGGCCTCGAAGAGCCCCGGGTCGACCCGCGGCGCAGCTGGCTCGTAGACGGACTCCGGCCCGCCGCTGAGGATGATCGCCTTCGGCTTCCGGTCGAGCAGCTCGGCCACCGGCATCGAGTGCGGCACGATCTCCGAGTACACCCGCGCCTCGCGCACCCGGCGGGCGATCAGCTGGGCGTACTGCGCCCCGAAGTCGACGACGAGGACGAGGTCGTGATCGGCGGTCAACGTGACGCCCCTTCGTGGCGGAGTGAGGCCTTCGACTGCAGTCGGCGTCGTTGGCGAGCGCTCAGTCTATCGGCGTGGATCCGCAGGAAACCCGCCGCAACCCCGCGGCCACGCCTGCCGTCAGCTGATCTCGACGATGGGCAGCCGCAGCGCGCCCGGCGCGTCCTCGGGCACGACGGGATGCCGCGGCCGCACCGGCGACACTCGTCGGTATGGCGCCCCCAGCGCGGGTCGCGGGTCGGGCTCGTCCTTGTTGGGCCACAGGGCGGTGGCCCGTTCGGCTTGGGCGGTGATGGTCAGGGACGGGTTGACGCCGAGATTGGCAGAGATGGCCGACCCGTCGATGACGTGCAGCCCGGCGTACCCGTAGACCCGGTGATAGGCGTCGATGACCCCGGTCGCGGCCGAGTCT
The DNA here is from genome assembly GCA_963830495.1 of uncultured Actinomycetota bacterium. Classification (GTDB taxonomy): domain Bacteria; phylum Actinomycetota; class Actinomycetes; order Propionibacteriales; family Nocardioidaceae; genus CAWHMS01. Next base: position 633,653 of record CAWHMS010000003.1, read on the forward strand.
CCGATGGTGCAGCCGCCGATGAAGTGCGCGGTGATCGGCCGGTTGAAGGGTTCACCGATCGTGCCACCCGGCGTACCTCCCACGATCCGGGCCATCCGACGTACCGCCTCGTTGGCCGCGGGGATCCAGGTCGGGTTGGGTTGGCCCTTGCCCTGCCGCGAGCTCAGCACCCGTCGCCCGGTCAGCCGCGAGCGCCTGGTGTAGGTGGTGATCGAGTTGTCGAGCGTCTGCATGACCAGCGCGATCACCGTGCGCTCCGACCAGTGCCGTCGGTCGTAACGGGCGAGCAGCGTACGCCGCTGGCGCCACAGCTCCCGCAGCCAGGTCTGCCATCGGGGCGCCGGCCCGTCGCCGTCGGTCAGCACCGTCTGCAGCAGGCTCATCGCGTTGCTGCCGTGGCCGTAGCGCACGGGCTCGACGTGCGTGACATCGTCTGGATGGAACGACGAGGTGATGGCGACTCCGCGACTGTAGTCGACCCGCCGGTCCGGAGCGACCGCACCCAGGATCGACTCGGAGTTGGTGCGCGTCAGCTCACCGAGACGTGGGGACAGTCGCGGCAAGACTCCCTCGTCCCGCATCCGGTGCAGCAGCCGTTGCGTGCCGAGGGCGGAGGCGGCGAGCACCACCTGCTCCGCGGTGAAGACGCGACCGCCTTCGTGGCCGGAGTGGCTGGAGTGGCTGGCGTGGCGCCGGGTCAACCAGGCATTCGTCGGCGTGGTGGCGACACGGTATCCGCCGCCGGTCAGCGGGCTCACCTCCGTCACGGTCGTCAGCGGGTGCACCCGAGCGCCTCCCGACTCGGCCAGGTGCAGGTAGTTCTTGGTCAGCGTGTTCTTCGCCCCGTGCCGGCAGCCCGTCATGCACTCACCACACTCGAGGCAGCCGGACCGGTCCGGCCCCGCGCCGCCGAAGTACGGGTCGGCCACGCGCTGGCCCGGCGCGCCGAAGAACACTCCGACAGGAGTAAGCCGGAAGGTCTCGCCGACGCCCATCTCGTCGGCGACCCGCTGCATCACCTCGTCGCTCGGCGTCAGCGTGGGGTTGGTGGTCACGCCCAGCATGCGGGCGGCCTGGTCGAAGTACGGCGCAAGCTCGTCGCGCCAGTCTGTGATGTGGCTCCACTCCTTGTCGCGGTAGAACGCCTCGGGTGGCTCGTAGAGCGTGTTGGCGTAGACGAGTGACCCGCCGCCGACACCTGCGCCCGAGAGGATGAGGCAGTCGCTGAGCATGTCGATCCGCTGGATCCCGAAGCAGCCGAGCCGAGGCGCGAAGAGGAAGCGGCGCAGGTCCCACGACGTACGCGGGTAGGTCGACTCGTCGAAGCGCGCGCCCGCCTCCAGCACCCCGACGCGGTACCCCTTCTCGGTGAGCCGGAGCGCCGTCACCGACCCGCCGAAGCCCGAGCCGACGACGAGTACGTCGTAGTCGTGTGTCATGGTCGGCGCACTGCCTTGAGCACGCGGAGGAGACCGGTCATGGCCTTGACGAAGGCTGCGTCGGACACGCCGAGGATCGGCGCCGCCGGGACTCCGCGCTGGGTCGCCACGACCTGCGACTCGGTGAAGCGGAGCACTCCCTCGGCACCCTGCCGCCGCCCGAGGCCGGAGTCCTTCATGCCACCCATGGGTGCCTCGAGGGATCCGAACGACGCGGCGTAGCCCTCGTTGACGTTGACGGTGCCGCAGCGAATCTGGGTGGCCAGGCGCCGTCCCCGCGCCGCATCCCGGGTGAAGATGCTGCCGTTGAGGCCGAAGTCGCCCTCGTTGGCGCGGGCCACCGCATCGTGCTCGTCCTGGAAGCGGTAGACGGAGACGACCGGACCGAAGGTCTCTTCGGCGAAGCAGCGCATGCCCGGCCGCACGCCGGTGAGGACAGTCGGCTCGTAGAAGAGTGGCCCGATGTCAGGGCGGTGGCGACCGCCGGTGACGACCGTGGCGCCATGTGTGCGTGCGTCATCGACATGGGCCGTGACCTTGGCGAGTTGGTCCCTGCTGACGAGCGAGCCCACGTCGGCGCGATAGTCGAGCCCAGCGCCGAGCCGCAGCGACTCCACCCGCCGTACGAACCGCTCCATGAAGCGGTCATAGACCTGGTCGGCGACGTACAGCCGCTCCATCGACACACAGAGCTGGCCCGCCGAGGAGAAGCATCCGCGCACCGCGCCCTCGGCCGCGCGATCGAGGTCGGCGTCGCGCAGCACCAGCATCGGGTTCTTGCCGCCCAGCTCGAGGGAGCAGCCGATCAGCCGCTCCGCTGCCCTGGTGCCGACCTTGCGTCCGGTCGCCGTCGAGCCGGTGAAGCAGACGTAGTCGGCGTGGTCGACGATCGCCGAGCCGACGATCGGCCCGTCGCCGAGCACCACCTGCCACACGTCTGGAGGGAGTCCCGCCTCGGTGAGCAGCTCGACCCCGGCCAGGGCGGTCAGCGTCGTCTGCGAGTCCGGCTTGAGCACGACAGCGTTACCCGCGACCAGCGCCGCCAGCCCGTCGGAGATGGCCATGGTCAGTGGGTAGTTCCAGGGCGAGATGATGCCGACGACGCCCTTCGGCACCTGGTGCTGGTCAATCCGGGTGAGCAGCGGGTAGATGCCGCGCCGTCGTCGGGTGCCGAGGTGGTCCAGGGCAGTGCGGGCGTAGTAGCGCGCAGACATCGCGACGTGCGCGATCTCCTCGAAGGCGTGCAGGCGAGACTTGCCGGACTCCCACTGGATCAGGTCGAGCAGGTCGTGTTGCCGGTCGAGCACGAGGTCGTGCAGATCGAGAAGCAGCCGGGCGCGCGCGCCGAGTGGAGTGCGCCTCCACCGCTGTTGCGCGTTGCGCGCTCGGGTGGCGGCTGTCTCCACGTCGGCGGGTGAAGAGATCGGAAGGCGGGCGAGGGGCTGCCCGGTGAAGGGGGCGTACGTCGTACGCGCCTCGTCGCTGCTCGCCACGACGCGTGCCGTCAGTCTCCGCGCCAGCGCGGGATCGAGGGCGAAGGTGGCGCGCGGATCGTGCTCCGGGTCGGCCGGTGCGTCGAGGTGCGGCTCCGGTTGCGACGTCATGCTCCCGACCCTATTCCGTCGAGAGGCCTACTTCTTCCCACCGAGAGGCCAACATGTGCCTCCCAGCCAGGGACTTGTCGACCTCTCGGCGGGAACTTCTCGGCCTCTCGGCGGGAACTTCTCGGCCTCTCGGCGGGAACATCTCGGCCTCTCGGCGGGAACATCTCGGCCTCTCGGCGGGAACATCTCGGCCTCTCGGCGGGAACATCTCGGCTTCGGCCTCTCGGCAGGGAAGTCAGCGGGGGTGTATGGGGGTGGTGAGGGTGGCCAGAACGGCGAGACCGTCGTACACATCGACGAACCGCGTGGTCAGCGGCGCGAGGCCGAGCCGGATGCCGTCAGGTTGTCGGAAGTCCGGCAGCACGCCACGCTCGGCGAGCGCCGGCAACAGCTTCTCCGCGTCGGGATGCATGACGCTGACGTGTGAGCCCCGTCGCCCCGGCTCGCGCGGGCTGACCAGGTCGAACCCCGCAGGCTGCAGCCACGCGTCGAAGAGCTCGACCGCCAACGACGTCAGCGCCACCGACTTGGCCCGGATCGCATCGATCCCCGCTGCCGCGATCATCTCCACCGCCGGCTCGACCGCCACCATGGACAGCACGCCGGGCGTACCGGTGAGCCAGGATCGCATCCCGGGCTCGGGATCGTAGCCCTGAGCCATGTCGAACATGTCGCGGCGGCCCCACCACCCCCAGATGGGCTGCCGCAGCCGGGACTGGAGATCGCTGCGCACATACGTGAACGACGGCGCTCCTGGACCACCGTTCAGGTACTTGTAGGTGCAGCCGACCGCCACGTCGACCTCGTCGCGGTGCAGGTCCATCGGCACCGAGCCGACCGAGTGGCACAGGTCCCACAGGGTGAGCGCGCCGACATCGTGGGTCGCGGCGGTCACCGGTGCCATGTCCATCCAGGCCGCCGATCGGTAGTCGACGTTCGACAGCGACACGAAGGCCACGTCCTCGTCGAGCAGCGGCAAGACCTGGTCGAGCTGTACGCCGCCAGGGCCGACCTCGGAGATCCACCGGATCTCGAGGTCTCGAGCCGACGCCAGTGACTCGATCAAGTAGCGGTCGGTCGGGAAGTTGTCCCGCTCCATCACCACCGCGCGCCGGCCCGGCTGCGCGTCCAGCAGCGCCGACATCGCCTTGTAGAGCGCCACCGTCGTGGCATCAGCCACGATGACCTCCCCGGCATCCGCGCCGAGCAGGCTGGTCCCGATCAGGTCGCCGATCCGGCCGGGCAGTTCGACCCAGCGGTCCTCCCAGGAGCGGATCAGGTGCCGTCCCCAGTCGTCGTCGAGCACCGTCACCACACGGTCACGCCCGGCGCGCGTGAGCCTGCCGAGGCTGTTGCCATCGAGATAGATGAGGCGGTCGTCGTCGATGACGAACTGCTCGCGGCAGTACGCCAGCGGGTCGGCGCTGTCGAGGGCCTCGGCGTCAGAGCGGTCCGGCGTCATACGACGGAACGTATCGCACCCCCGCGGTTCGCCCCGCCCTCAGCGATACTCCGGGTTGACGAAGTCGAATCGCGCCCCGGCATCCCAGGCCGCCCGCTGGTTGCCGTACGCCGGTATGCCGCCTGCGTCGCGCAGCATCTTCGCCAGATGCATGAGGTTCCACGTCATGAAGGTGGTGTTGCGGTTGGTGAACTCGTTGTCAGGCCCACCCGAGCCTGGGTCCAGGTACGACGGGCCGGGCCCTGCCTCGCCGATCCAGCCTGCGTCTGCCTGAGGCGGGATGACATAGCCGATGTGCTGCAGGCTATAGAGGACGTCCATCGCGCAGTGCTTGATGCCGTCTTCGTTGCCGGTGATCAGCGCACCACCGACCCGGCCGTAGTACGCCCACTGTCCCTGCTCGTTGAGCTCGCCCGCCGCGGAGTACAACCGCTCAATGATCTGCTTCGTGACACTGGAGTTGTCGCCCAGCCAGATCGGGCCGGCGATGACGAGGATGTCCGACGCCATGACGCGTGGATAGATCACCGGCCACTCGTCGGTCTCCCAGCCATGCTCGGTCATGTCGAGATAGACACCGGTCGCGATGTCGTGATCGACAGCGCGCAGCACCTCCACCTCGATCCCCTGCTTGTCCATGATGCCGGCGCTGATGTCCACCAGACCCTGGGTGTGGCTCATCTCCGGGGATCTCTTCAGCGTGCAGTTGATGAACATGGCCCGCAAGCCGGAGAAGTCGTGATCGCTCATGGTCCTACCGTCCCCTACCGGACCGAGACGTTACATCTGACAGGGTTCTTGGCTCTCCGAGACGTGATGGCTGGGGCTCCGCTTCAACAGCTCCCGGCACTCGCCCGGCTTCACTGGCGACGGCCAGTCGAACTGCTCGCCGTCGTGGATGGTCGTCGCGATCCCGCCGGGACCAAGACGGAGTCGTTCCGCTTCAACGTGTGAATCGGGTCGTTGCCGTCTGGTCGAAAACGGACCGCCCACCCAGGTCGGCCACGCGATCCTCCTCGTACGGGTTGATGCGCCGCGCCTCCGCGATGGCGCCCGGGTCGAGGTCTGCGACGGCGACGCCCTCGTGCTCTGTGACCGCGGCCACTCGACGGCCCTGCGGGTCGTAGACCGCGGTGCCGCCACTGAACTCAGCCTCCCCGCAACGACCGACCAGCCCAGCGAAGACCACGAAGATGCCGTTGTCGATCGCCCGGGCGGCGTAGTAGAGGTCCCGCCGGTGCTCCGACCCGACGACGTACGCCGCGGGGCAGAGGTAGGCCAGCGCGCCGGCGTCCGTGGCGGCCCGGGCGTGTTCGGGGAAGCACCCGTCGTAGCAGATGCCGAGCCCGAGGTTCCAGCCCTCGACGAGCAGCGACGCCCCCCGGTCGCCAGGGGTGAAGATGCTCCGCTCGCCGTCCCAGAGGTGCTGCTTGGCGTAGACCTCCGCCACGTGTCCGTCGGGCGCGAAGCCGAGCGCCGACAGCCGACGAGTCCCGTCGGCGTCACGCGCCGCAGCCCCGACCACCGCCATCACACCGAGGTCCTGCGCCGTACGTCGAAGCGGTGCGAGTCGCGGATCGCCGACGGCGACGTCGCAGTCGTCCGGACGTTGGCGCAGCGTCATCAGGTCGTAGCCGGGCAGGAACAGCTCGGGCAGCACGGCGACGCGGGCACCCTCGCGAGCCGCCGCGGAGACCCAGCGCGCCGCTGCGGCCACATTCGCGTCCACGTCGCCCGGCACGGACTCGGCCTGGACGGCCGCCACCCGCAACGCGCGCTCGGGATATCTCGTCATGATCGCCACTCGGCTACTGGACGACGACCTCGACGCGCTGGAACTCCTTAAGCTCCGTGTAGCCCGTCGTCGCCATCGAACGGCGGAGCGCGCCGACCATGTTCATGGTGCCGTCGGACACCGGCGACGGACCGGTCAGGATTTCCTCCAGCGTGCCGACGGTGCCGATCTCGACGCGCTCACCCCGGGGGAGGCTGGCGTGGCGGGCCTCGGCGCCCCAGTGGAAGCCGCGGCCAGGCGCCTCGACGGCCCGGGCGAGCGGCGAGCCGATCATGACCGCGTCCGCGCCGCACGCGATCGCCTTGGCGATGTCGCCGCTGCGGCCGATCGACCCGTCGGCGATGACGTGCACGTAGCGGCCCCCGGACTCGTCGAGGTAGTCACGTCGCGCGGCCGCCACGTCGGCCACTGCAGTCGCCATCGGTACGGCGACACCGAGCACGGTGCGCGTGGTGTGCGCCGCACCGCCGCCGAACCCGACAAGCACGCCTGCGGCGCCGGTGCGCATCAGGTGCAGTGCGGCCTGGTACGTCGCACAGCCGCCCACGATGACCGGGACATCGAGCTCGTAGATGAACTGCTTGAGATTGAGTGGCTCCGCCTGGCTCGACACGTGCTCCGCCGAGACGGTCGTGCCCCTGATCACGAAGAGGTCCAACCCGGCGCCGATGACCGACTGCGCGTGCTCCTTGGTGAGCTGCGGCGACAACGCGCCCGCCACGGTGATACCCGAGTCGCGCAGCTGCTTGACCCGATCCACCATGAGCTCCGGCTTGATCGCCTCCGCGTAGATCTGCTGCAGTCTGCGAGTGGCCTCCGGGCCACGCAGCGACGCGACCTCCTCGAGGAGCGGCGCCGGGTCGTCATACCGCGTCCACAGGCCCTCGAGGTCCAGAACCCCCAGGCCGCCGAGTCTGCCGAACGTGATCGCCGTCTCGGGCGACATCACCGAGTCCATCGGCGCTGCCATCACCGGAATCTCGAAGCGGTAGGCGTCGATCTGCCACGACACCGACACCTCCTCCGGGTCACGCGTGCGGCGGCTCGGCACGATCGCGACGTCGTCGAAGGAGTAGGCGCGGCGCGCTCGCTTGGCCCGGCCGATGTCGATGTCCATAGCGTCTCTCTTCGGTTTGCGGCAGTGCCGTCAGCGCGGCGAGTAGTTCGGTGCCTCGACAGTCATCTCGATGTCGTGCGGATGACTCTCCTTGAGACTCGCGGAGGTAATGCGCACGAACTGCGCCTTCTCCTGCAGCTCCGGGATGGTGCGGGCGCCCACGTAGAACATCGCCTGGCGCAACCCTCCCACCATCTGGTGCGCCACGGCAGCAAGCGGTCCACGGTAGGCGACCCTGCCCTCGATGCCCTCCGGGACCAGCTTGTCGTCGGTGTCGACCTCAGCCTGGAAGTAGCGGTCCTTGGAGTAGGACTTCATGCCTCGCGACGACATCGCACCAAGCGATCCCATGCCGCGATAGGACTTGTACTGCTTGCCGTTGACGAAGATCAGGTCGCCGGGGCTCTCCTCGCAGCCCGCCAGCAGCGATCCGACCATGACGGTGTCCGCGCCGGCAGCGATGGCTTTGGCGATGTCACCGGAGTGCTGGAGGCCGCCGTCGGCGATGACCGGTATACCGCTCGCCTTGCATGCCTGGCTGGCTTCGTAGACCGCGGTCACCTGCGGAGCACCGACGCCGGTGACGACCCGCGTCGTACAGATCGAGCCTGGACCGACGCCGACCTTGACGGCATCTGCACCTGCCTCGACGAAGGCGGTTGCTCCTGCTCGGGTCGCCACGTTGCCCCCGATCACCTGGACATGGCGAGTCGCAGACTCGGTCTTGAGCCGTCGCACCATCTCGAGCAGCAACCGCACGTGTCCGTGCGCCGTGTCGGCGACCAGTACGTCGACGCCCGCCTCGACCAGGGTCACCGCTCGCTCCCAGGCGTCGCCGAAGTACCCGATGGCGGCCCCGACCAACAGTCGACCGTCAGAGTCCTTGCTGGCATGGGGAAACTGCTCCGACTTGACGAAGTCTTTGACGGTGATGAGGCCCGCCAGGCGCCCGTCGCCATCGACCAGCGGCAGCCGCTCACGCTTGTGCTTGCGCAGCAAAAGGGTCGCGTCGTCACGACTGATCCCCACCGGCGCAGTGATGAGCGGTGCCGCCGTCATCACCTCGTCGACCTTGGTCGTGGCCCACTCGGCCACCGGCGTGAAGCGCAGGTCCCGGTTGGTGATGATGCCGAGCAGCCGGCGGTCGGAGTCGACCACCGGGAGTCCGCTGACGCGGTACTCACCGCAGCGCTGGTCCAGCTCCTCCAGCGTCGCGTCCGGACCGATCGTCACCGGATTGGAGATGATGCCGGTCTGGGTGCGCTTGACCAGGTCGACCTGGTAGGCCTGGTCCTGGATCGAGAGATTGCGGTGCAGGATCCCGAGACCACCCTGGCGCGCCATGGCGATGGCCATCCGCGACTCCGTGACCGTGTCCATCGCGCTGGAGAGGAGCGGCACCCGGACGTCGAGCCCTCGGGTCAGCCGTGCCGTGGTGTCGATCTCGGTCGGTATGACGTCGGTCTCACCCGGAAGCAGCAGCACATCGTCATAGGTCAGCCCCATCGGCAGGAACTTCTTGGGCAGACCTGACGACGGGGTATCCATGGCGCCCATCGTACGGGCGCGCGTGGGCACAGATCAGTCCCGGCCCCTGCCTGAACCGCGGTTGACCTCGTCTGCGGTGGGCTCGTCGGCAGCGGCATCGAGCGTGGCCTGCTGGTCGGATCCGCCCTTCGGACCAACGCCGCCATCGCCGGCCTGGGTCCCCTGGCCGCCCAGACCTCGAAGGTCGTCGCCCGGCGTCCCCTGGCTGCTGCCGTCGCTCGGGCCGCCGCCCGGGGTGCCTTGACCGCTCGGGCCGCTGCCTTGACCGGGGTGAGATGCAGCCTGGTGGCCGGCATCGCTCTGATCCGACTCGTCCTCGATCTCTGGCGATGAGGTCGAGTCTTCCGGCTCGGCATCTGCCGGTGGAGAGGTTCCGACGTCCCCGGCAGGTTCGTCCTCCGAGGCCGCCAACTCGGCCGCCGGCGGGCCGACCAGGTCGACCTCGACGCCGTCAACGGACTCGCTGGTGGGGGCCGACTCACCCCCATGCTGACCCGTCTCCTGGCTGCGAGTCCGCGGTGCGGGGTCGGTGCCCGCTGCGGCTGCGCCCCGGCCGGAAGCAGGTGTGGTGGCCCCTGCTGGCCCGCCTTGGCGGGCGCGCTCGTCGCCGTGCTGCGGGACCGCGAAGGAGCTGTCCACGCCGACCGGGTCTGGCTCGCTGGCACCCGAGTCATGCTCGCTCGTCAGGTCTTTTCGGGCGTCCGACCCCCCGCCCAGCAGCCGGTCGGTTGGCTGCGGCTCGGACAGGCCGTGTTCGAAGATCTTGCCGGCGACGTACCGCAACGGCAGCATCGGATCTCCCGCAACGGCAGCGGCGAGGCCACTCGACCCGAACACGACGAGACTGACGGCGGTCACGGCCAGCCCGGCCCGCCGCGCGGCCGACACGGACGCCGACGTACCCGCGGTCGACGCCGAGGCCGACAGGTACACCCGGGGCACCACAGGTGGCAGCGTCGCGGCGTCGATCTCGGCGTTCAGTGCAGCCAGCGCCGCGATGACCGGGTCCGCCCCGTCGATCGGGCGCCGCTCGGCGAGATCGGAGACCAGGCAGTCGGTCAGCCACACGGACATCGGGTCAGTCATGGCGCACCTCCATCAAGGAGGTGGCGTTCTTGCGCATCCGCGCCAGGGCACGATGCTGGGCCACCCGCACCGCACCAGGCGTCATCCCGAGGGCAGCGCCGGTCTCCTCCGCGGTCAATCCGGCCGCGACCCGCAACAGCATGACCTCGCGCAGGTTCCCAGGCAGCTGGTTGAGCAGGTGAGCAGCCGACTCGACGTCGCTGCGACGCAGCGCGTGGTCCTCAGGTGTCGGCTGGTCGTCCGCCTCGTCGGGCAGCTCCTCGGCCGGGATGGGGTGTCGGCGCAGCGACCGCAGTGCGTCTGCGACCTTGTGCGAGGCGACACCGTGCACGAATGCCTCGAACGGCCGGCCTTGCTCACGGAACCTCGGCAGCGAGTCCAGGACCGCCAGGCAGATGTCCTGTGCCACGTCATCGGCCAGGTGAGCTCCGCCGGGTACGCCGATCAACCTGGCGCGTGAGTAACGATGAGCGATCACGCGCACCCGCGCCATCAGTACGTCGACGGCCGCACCTCCCTCGTCGCGGGCGCGAACGGCCAGCACGGAGAGCTCGCCACCGCGTTCGGGCCACTCCCCCGCGCCTTTAGCGCCGAGGGCGGCCAGCTCGGGTGAGGTCACGTGAGGAGCGTGGCACGTTCGGGCATGCCGCGGCAGCCTCGACCGCTGGCACGACGGAATCCACACCGGGCGGGGGAATAGCCGCCTTGATCAGTGGCCGTCGGAGCTGCGCCCTTCGGATTTCGTCGCTCACGGGCAGAAGGGCACGTCCCGCCCCATGACCTGGCGGCCGGGATGAATCCTGGCCGAGTCCTCGGTCTATCTCTTCACCGTGTGCCAACCGACCAGGATGTGAACTGATGCGCAAGATCGTGCTGTACCACCTGCTCTCCGTCGACGGGGTAGCGGAAGATCCCGAGCGATATGTCCTCGACTTCGACGACGTGATGTACGCCAACCTGGCGGCCGTCATCGAGAACCAGGACGCCGTCCTGCTCGGTCGGCGGATGTACGACGAGTGGGAAGACTACTGGCCCACCTCCGACCATCAACCGTTTGCGAGCTTCATCAACGGGGTGCGCAAGTACGTTGTCACGTCGACCGCACTGCACACTCCCTGGGCGAACTCCGCTGTCGTGGACCAGCCGCTCAGCACCTTCGTCGCCGACCTGAAGCGGCAACCAGGCGCCGACATCGGCGTACACGGGAGCATCGAGCTGGCTCGCACCTTGCTCCGGGCCGACCTTGTCGACGAGCTCCGGCTCGTGGTCACGCCCGTTGTCGCAGGCACGGGTCGAAGACTGTTCGACGAGATGTCCCACCTGCGCACGCTTGAACTGATCCGCAGCAGGGCCACCCCCACCGGCGCACTCCTGCTCGACTATCGCGTTCTGGCTGCGGAGCGCCGGTGACAGGGAGTCGCCGCTGAGGATCCCGGCCTGTCAGTTTGTTCAGTGAGCGAGGCGGTGACCAGATCCGTAGGCACGAAGCCGCAGGGCCCGGCGCGGATGCGCCGGGCCCCGCTCTTCGCTGCTGGCCGGTCGATGGCTCCCGTCAAAGGCGAACAACCTGAAGGGTCAACGTGTCAGTGGCCGTGGCCGTGACCGTGACCGTGACCCGCCTCGGGCTCTTCCTCAGCCGGCTTCTCCACCACGAGGGTCTCCGTGGTCAGCAGCATGCCGGCGATCGAGGCAGCATTGGTGAGCGCGGACTTCGTCACCTTGACCGGGTCGAGCACCCCTTGGGCGACCAGGTCGCCGTACTCTTCGGTTGCGGCGTTGAAGCCGCTGCCGTCGCCCGCCTCGCGGACCTTCGCGACCACGACGTAGCCCTGCTGGCCGCCGTTCTCCGCGATCCACCGAAGTGGCTCATCGACCCCCCGCCGCACGATCCGGACACCCAGCGCCTGGTCTCCCTCGAGACCGAGACCGCCCTCGAGCGCGGCCGCAGCGTGCACGAGCGCGGACCCCCCGCCGGCGACGATGCCCTCTTCGATCGCAGCGCGGGTCGCCGACACAGCGTCCTCGATCCGGTGCTTCTTCTCCTTCAGCTCCACCTCAGTGGCAGCCCCGACCTTGACGACACAGACGCCGCCGGCGAGCTTGGCGAGCCGCTCCTGCAGCTTCTCTCGGTCCCAGTCGGAGTCTGTCGATTCGATCTCGGCCTTCAGCTGCGACACCCGGGCCTCGACCTCGCTGGACTCACCCGCACCGTCGACGATCGTAGTGGTGTCCTTGGTGATGACGATGCGCCGAGCCTGGCCGAGCACCTCGACGCCGACCTGGTCGAGCTTGAGCCCGATGTCGGGGCTGACGACCTGGGCGCCGGTGAGCACAGCGATGTCCTGGAGCATGGCCTTGCGGCGGTCGCCGAAGGCCGGCGCCTTGACGGCCGCCGTGGTGAACGTGCCGCGGATCTTGTTGACCACGAGTGTCGACAAGGCCTCACCGTCGACGTCCTCAGCGATGATGAAGAGCGACTTGCCCGCCGACACGACCTTCTCCAGGAGCGGCAGCAGGTCGTTGATGGAGGAGATCTTGCCCTGGTTGACCAGGATGTACGGATCGTCGAGCACCGTCTCCATACGCTCGGTGTCGGTCACGAAATAGGGCGAAATGTAGCCTTTGTCAAACTGCATGCCCTCGGTGAACTCGAGCTCGGTGCCCAGCGTGTTGGACTCGTCGACGGTGATCACGCCGTCCTTGCCGACCTTGTCGAAGGCCTGCGCGATCAGGTCGCCGATGTGCGAGTCACGAGCGGAGATCGTCGCCACGTGCGCCATGTCCGCGGTGTTCTCGACGTCACGTGCGGCCTTGTCCAGCTCTGCGTTGACGGTCTCGACTGCCAGGTCGATGCCCTGCTTGAGGCTCATCGGGCTGGCGCCGGCAGCGACAGCCTTCAGGCCCCCGTGCACGAAGGCCTGCGCGAGCACGGTCGCGGTGGTGGTGCCGTCACCGGCGACGTCGTTCGTCTTGGTGGCAACCTCCTTGGCGAGCTGGGCGCCGAGGTTCTCGAACGGGTCGTCGAGCTCGATGTCGCGAGCGACGGTCACGCCGTCGTTGGTGATCGTCGGGACTCCCCACTTCTTGTCGAGCACGACGTAACGGCCGCGCGGACCAAGTGTCACCTTGACCGCCTCGGCCAGCGCGTCGACGCCCCGCTCTAGCGCGCGGCGGGCTTCCTCGTCGAATTCCAGGATCTTGGACATGGATGCAAACCCCTCAGGTCAGCGGCCTCGATCGGCCACGAGAATGACACCGCCCCGGCGCCCGGTCGGGCTGCCGGGGCGTGTCGCCTTACGGATGGACTTACTTGTCGATGACCGCGAGCACGTCGCGAGCCGAGAGGATCAGGAGCTCCTCGCCGGAGTACTTGACCTCGGTGCCGCCGTACTTGCTGTAGATGACGGTGTCGCCCACGGAGATGTCGAGCGGGACCCGGTTGCCGGCGTCGTCGACGCGTCCCGGACCGACGGCCAGGACCTCGCCCTCCTGGGGCTTCTCCTTGGCCGTGTCGGGGATCACGAGCCCGGAGGCCGTGGTCTGCTCGGCCTCGAGGGTACGAACGAGAATGCGGTCTTCGAGCGGCTTGATGCTGACAGACACGTGCTGACCTCACCTTTCTGTGGAAATAGAGAGGCTGTTGAGATTTCTTGGGTTACGAGCAGTGCACGTCGTCGCGGTGCCGTGAACCGTTCGTGTTGGCACCCTCGGGTCGAGAGTGCCAGCCCCGAATCTAGCACTCACACCTGATGAGTGCCAGGCCAGGGTGGGACCCGGTCGAGCCTCAGGGGAGAGTCCGGGGCGAGGTGGGGTCGTCCCCGATGATCTCGGCGCGCTGGGGCCGAAGACTGGAGCCATGACGCAGACGACGCACGGGGAGGCGGCCCGCACATGATCACCGCCCATCAGCTGACCAAGATTTTCGGCGCCACGCGCGCCGTCGACGGCATCGACTTCATCGTCCGCCCTGGCCGGGTCACCGGCTTCCTCGGGCCCAACGGAGCCGGCAAGTCGACCACGATGCGCATGATCCTCGGCCTCGACCGGCCCAGTTCCGGCTCGGTCACCGTCGCGGGTCGTCGCTACCAGGGCCACCCCGCTCCGCTCCGCGAGGTCGGGGCGTTGCTCGAGGCCAAGGCAGTCCACCCGGGCCGCTCCGCCCGGGACCACCTTCGGTGGATGGCCGCCAGCAACGGCATCCCCACCACCCGGGTCGGCGAGGTGCTCGAGATGGTCGGGCTCGAGTCCGTGTCCGGCCAGCGGGCCGGCCGCTTCTCACTCGGCATGGGTCAGCGGCTCGGCATCGCTGCGGCGCTGCTCGGAGACCCGCCGGTCCTCGTACTCGACGAGCCCGTCAACGGCCTCGACCCCGAAGGGATCCGGTGGATCCGTACGCTGCTGCGCCGGCTCGCCGCCGAGGGACGCACCGTGCTCGTGTCCAGCCACCTGATGTCGGAGATGGCCCTGACCGCCGACCATCTCATCGTCATCGGCCGCGGTCGGATCCTGGCCGACTGCGACATGTCGAGCTTCATCGCCGACTACGCCACGTCGTACGTGCGGGTGCGCGGGCCACAACGCCCGGCGTTGGCGCAGGCCCTGCACCGGCTCGGGGCCGATGTGGCGACGCATGACGACGAACTACATGTGACCGGGGTCGACGCGGCAACCGCGGGTGAGTACCTGTTTAAGTCCGGCCTGGTGCTGCACGAGCTCACCCTCGTCCGCTCGTCGCTGGAGGACGCGTTCATGGCCCTCACCGCCGACAGTGTGGAGTACCGAGCCAAGGAAGAGGTGGCGGCATGACGACTCAGGTGCACACCCTCCCGGTGGAAGCGGCCGAGATCCGGCCCACTGCCCGCCGGGCGCGGCTCTCCGACACACTGCGCAGCGAGTGGATCAAGCTCTGGTCGGTACGGTCGACGACCTGGACCTTGATCGCGCTCGTCGCGCTTGGCGTCGGACTCACCGCGCTTGTCTGTGCCACCAGCGCGGACTGGCTGGCCAGCGCGGAAGCCGACGAGTCACCGACCTCCTTCGTGACCTGGGGGATGATGATCGCCCAGCTGACCGCCGTCGTGCTCGGCGTGCTGGTCGTGTCCAACGAGTACGCCACCGGGATGATCCGTACGACGGTGACCGCCACCCCTCGACGATCGATGGTGCTGGTCTCCAAGGCCATCGTGCTGACGTCGACGCTCTTCGTCGCAGGTCTCGTGACTGCGGTGGTGGGGTACTTCGCCGGCAACGCGTTCCTGGACGCCGCCGGTGTGGGCGTACCGCTCGACAGCGACGGTGTGCTGAGGGCGTTGCTCGGGAACGGCCTCTACCTGGCCGGGCTCGGCCTCTTCTCCGCAGCAGTAGCCCTGCTCGTGCGGCACACCGCTGCTGCGATCTCGATCGGGCTGGCACTCGTCTTCGTGGTCGGCAACCTGGTCGGCTTGATCCCGGGTGTCGTGGGCGAGTGGCTGGAGAAGCTGATGCCGGGCAACGCCGGGTCGGCTGTGGCCAGCGTGCAGCCGTTCAACCCGGACTTGCTCGACCCGTGGGTCGGTTTCGGGGTGTTCACCCTGGAGATCGCGGTCCTGCTCGTGATCGCCGGAGCGGCCTTCGCCCGACGCGACGTCTGACCTGGGGCACTGGCGCCTCGGCCGCTCCGGCGGTCGGGGCGCCTCGCGTTGTCAGGGAAGATGGCTGAGTGGATGTCGCCGTGGTGGGCAAGCTGCTCGGCGCCGAAGGTGCCCGACTGCTCGAGGAGCTCGGGACGACGTACGACGGCACCAACGCGCTCGTCCTCTCGGAGCGGCTGCAGCGGCGGTACGACGCCGCGCTGGTTGCCGCTGCTCTCACGCAGGTGCAGCTGCGCCGCCGGGCGGCAGCCAAGTTCGGAGCCGACGCAGCGATCATG
This sequence comes from uncultured Actinomycetota bacterium, assembly GCA_963830495.1. Lineage (GTDB taxonomy): Bacteria > Actinomycetota > Actinomycetes > Propionibacteriales > Nocardioidaceae > CAWHMS01. The sequence continues at coordinate 649,612 of CAWHMS010000003.1, forward strand.
TTCTTCACGTCCGACGGCCTTCAGCAGGCGACCCATCCCGTGGTGGCGCAGCGTCGCACGACGAGGATGGCCGAGGCCGACGTACGACGTCTGCTGGACCTCGGGTGTGGAGTCGGATCGGACCTCGCGGCTTTCGCCCGGGCAGGGATCGACGTGACAGCGGTGGAACGCGACGAGGTGACGGTAGCGCTGGCGCGTGCGAACCTCGGGGCCCTGCGGCTGCGCGCGACGGTTCGGCTGGGCGATGCAGCCGGATGGGGTCGCGAGGGATTCGACGCAGTCTTCACCGATCCGGCACGGCGCGGGCCGAAGGGCCGACTCTTCGACCCGCGCGCTTTCAGCCCACCGTGGAGCACAGCCGAGGAGCTGCTGCAGGCTGATGCGGTCGTCAAGACGGCGCCTGGCATCCCGCACGAACTGGTGCCTGCCGGGGTAGAGGCCGAGTGGGTCAGCCTGGACGGTCGGCTGCGCGAGGCGGCCCTGTGGTCAGGGCGCCTGGCCCGCTCCCGCCGCCGGGCGAGCGTGCTCACCGGGACGGGCGGCGAAGCGGTGCTGACCGACGAGGACGACGCGGGCCAATCCGCCGTACGGCCAGTCGGACGCTACGTCTACGAACCCGACGACGCGGTCATCCGTGCGCATCTCGTCACGGCCGTGACAGCGGCGTGCCACGGGTGGCTGCTCGATCCCCACCTCGGCTACGTCTCCAGCGACACGTTGCTGTCGTTGCCCTACGCCCGCGGCTACGAGGTGCTCGACGTGTTGCCCTACCGGGAGAAACAGCTCCGGGCGGCGCTGCGGGCCCGCGACGTCGGTGCCGTGACGATCAAGAAGCGAGGAGTGGCGGTGACGCCGGAGGCGCTGCGGCGGCGGCTGGCTCTCACGGGGTCCGCGCATGCGACTGTCATCTTGACGCGCACCCCACGCTCGGCTGTCGCCCTCCTGGTCGAGCCACACCCGCCTTGTGGCTGAGACTCTTGTGCACCCGTCCGGGGAAGAGCTTCAGCCATAGGCGTGGGGCATGGGTGTGCGGCGTGGTGCGCCGGGCTCAGGCGACCACCTGCGTGACCGGCATCGACGAGTCGGCCGGCAGGTCGAGCGCAGACGGCGGACGACCACGACCGACCAGTGCAGCCCCCAGAGCGGCGACCATGGCGCCGTTGTCGGTGCACAACTCCGGCCGCGGTATCCGGACGACAATGCCGTGCTCGGCCGCCCGCGACTCGGCCAGACCGCGTAATCGGGAGTTGGCCGCGACGCCGCCGCCGATGACGAGGTGCTGGGCACCGGTACGTCGACATGCGTCGACAGCCTTGCGGGTCAGTACGTCGCAGACCGCCTCTTGGAACGACGCCGCCACGTCGGCCACGGGCACCGGCTCTCCGCTCCGCTCCCGGGCCTCGACCCACCGAGCCACCGCCGTCTTGAGACCGCTGAAGGAGAAGTCGAAGCGATGCCGCTCCAGGTCGCGGTCCCGGGTCAGACCCCGCGGGAAGTCGACCGTCACCGAGCCCCCGCTCGCCTGCCGGTCGATGTGCGGGCCGCCCGGGAACGGCAGCCCCAGCAGTCTCGCCACCTTGTCGAACGCCTCCCCGGCCGCATCGTCGATGGTGGAGCCAAGCGGATCCACCGCGGTCGTGACGTCCTCGACCAACAGCAGGCTGGAGTGACCGCCGCTCACCAGCAACGCCACGCAGGGTTCGGGCAGCGGGCCATGCTCGAGCTGGTCGACGGCCACATGGGCGGAGAGGTGATTGACGCCGTACAGCGGCGTGCCGAGCGAGAGCGCCATGGCTTTCGCAGCTGCCACGCCGACCAGCAGGGCGCCGGCGAGGCCGGGACCGCTCGTGACCGCGATGGCGTCGACGTCTGCTAGGGCCACACCCGCGTCGCGGCAGGAACGCTCGATCGTCGGCACCATCGCTTCGAGATGTGCTCGGCTGGCGACCTCCGGCACCACGCCGCCGAAGCGCGCGTGCTCGTCGACACTGGAGGCGACAGCGTCGGACAGCAGCTCCGTGCCACGCACGATGCCCACTCCGGTCTCGTCGCACGAGGTCTCGATGCCGAGCACGAGGGGTACGTCGTTGGCTGCCACGCCTCATTGTCCAACGAGTGCGCGTCTCGGGGGCGGCCGGTGGTCGCTCTTTGCGTGCCGACCCGACCAGCGGTCGCTCTCCGGCCGACCGATGCGTTGGCTGCGGGGGTCGGGGTCCGCTGGGGCTGCCTGCCGCCCGCCTTCACGGTCCGAGTGACACCGGATCCCGCGGATCAGCCGCGGCCGGCACACCGCCGCTCCATCACGATCGCTGCCGCGCCGTCGCGGTAGTAGGCCTGGCGGCGCGCAATCTCGACAAAGCCCTCACGACGGTAGAACGCCGCTGCTGCCTCGTTGTGCTCGGCAACCTCGAGCAACAGCCGTGTGACCTCGGACGTTCGCGCCGACTCCAGGGCAGCCGCCAAGAGCCGGCTGGCGATGCCTCGTCGTTGGTAGAGGGGGTTGACCGCGATCCGGTTGAGGTCGGCGTCGTGGCCGGTGATCCTCAGCGCGACGTACCCCACGAGAGACCCGCGGTCGACCGCGACCAACGCCACTCGGTCCTCGCCGGCCAGCTCTGGCTCGATGGCGGTGTGGGACCAGGCTTCACCGCCGAACAGCTCCACCTCGAGCGCGCGGATGTTCGGCACGTCCCCGGGGATGGCTCTGCGGACGATCACAGCACCGACTTGCGTCTCGCCGGTGCTGCGACGTCAGGACGACGAAGGTAGAGGGGCTCCGGGTCGAGCAACGGCACCCGACCGGAGTGCACCAGCCTTGCCATCTCAGACGCAGACGGATTCTCCGGGCCTACCGCCGGACCCAGCGCGTCGGGGTAGAGCACCGAACCACGGCCCACGACCGGGTAGGCAGTACCGACGGCTTCCGGCTTGGCCACATGCGGGCCGTCGACACGGGTGGCGCCGGCGTCGTACCGAGCCCAGTAGACCTCCCTCCGGCGGGCATCGGTGGCCACCAGGAAGGGACCGGCGACGGAGCCCGCCCTGACCGCCTGGGCTGCCAGCACGTCGAGCGTGCAGACGCCCACGACCGGAATGCCGAGCACGGCGCCCAGCGTGCGAGCCGTCATGACGCCGACGCGCAGACCAGTGAAGGGGCCTGGCCCGACGCCCACGGCGACGCGGCTCAGGTCTGCCGCTGCCGCCGTCGCCGATTCCAGCACTGTCGCGATGCCCGGCGCCAGCAGCTCGCCATGCCTCAGGGCGTCGACCACTGTCGACTCGGCGCACACCTCATCGCCATCGTGCAGAGCGACCGTGACGGCGTGCGTGGACGTGTCGAAGGCGAGCAGCATGACCCGCCCACCCTAATGACACCCCCGGAGCCACGTCGCAGCGTCAGCTTGGGCTCACGAGCCCGGGTCGGGTCTCGCGGCAAGCAGAGCCGAACGTGCGCCGACACCAAACCATCGGGCGCCGACCGGAGTCACCGTGACAACACGCGACTCGTCGGTCGGGTCATCACCACGCGTCCGGGCCAGGTGGATGCGCAACCGATGAGGTGACAGCGCCTCCGCGATGCCCTCTCCCCACTCGACGGCCGTAACCGACTGCTCGACGTACACGTCCAGATCCAAGTCATCCAGTTCGGCCTCGTCGCCGAGCCGGAAGGCGTCGACGTGCACGAGGGGCGGTCCCCCGTCGAGCGACGGGTGAACTCGGGAGATCACGAACGTCGGCGAGGTGATGCCCGCGCGCACGTGCAGCCCCTCCCCGAGGCCCTGGGTGAACGTGGTCTTGCCGGCACCCAGTTCGCCGACGAGCAGCAGTACGTCGCCAGGACGCGTCAGCGATGCGACCTCCCGACCCAGCGCAACAGTGTCGTCGCTTGTCTCGAGCACGAGCTCGACAGGCAGCGCCTTGCCCAGACGGAGCATCGGCCCGGATCTCGCCACCTCCGCATAGCCGCGACGCTGCCAGAAGGTCACCGTGGCCGGAAGCTCCGCACGCGCCAGCAGCTCCACGTGATCGCGTCCTCGATGCGCCGCCACCTCCTCCGCGACACCGACGAGCGCCGTGGCGACACCGCGGGACTGATGGTGCGGCGCGACGCTCACCCGGCGGAGCGCCAGTGACGCGCCCAAGTCGTCGAAGAGGAGGGCGCCGGCCGGTACGCCGTCGACGAGGCACAGCAGCCCGCCCTGCTGCTCGAGCGTGTCGCGCACCGTCTCGACGGTCTCGTGCAGGGCAGTCGAGGGCGGGTCGAGGCGCGGTCGGGCCCCGAAGGCAGCCCGGATGACCCCCTGCACCGGCTCGGCCGCGTCCGCTCCGACCTCGTCGACACGCAGGTCACTCATGGACGGCGGCCTTGTCGAGCAGACGAGCCAACGCCTGGTTGACCTCGTCGGCACGCTCCAGCATGGCCAGGTGGCCAGCCCCGGTGAGCTCCACCAGCTCGGCCGAGGGCAGCGCCTCGGCCAGCCGCAGCGTGTGCTCGAAGGGGGTCATCGCATCCTCGGTGGCGCCGACCACGAGGGTCGGCGCCGAGCTGAGCGGCGCCAACGCGTCAAGACGCTGGTGGGTCTCGAACCCGGGGAAGAAGTCTGCCACCACGTCGATGGGCGTCGCCGCCAGCATCTCGTCGACGAAGTCGACGTACTCCTCGGGCACTGGCCCGCCGAAGGCGAGCTTCCTGGTCACGACGAAACCGATGTCCGAGCCGGCCCGCCGACCCCGTTCGACGAGCCGTGGCGCCCGGGCCAGCGTCGCCATCACGGCGGGCGAGAAGCGGTGCACTACCTTGCCGGCTAGTCCCGGCAGCCCCAGCGTGGTCATGCGCAGGTCTCCGGCGCTGGTGCACAACAGCCCGACGCCAACGACCCGGCTGCCGAACCACTGCGGCCGTTGCTCGGCCAGCGCCATCACCGTCATCCCGCCCATGGAGTGGCCGACGAGCACGACCGGGCCCTCGTCGGCGACAGCGTCGACGACCGCGGCGAGGTCGCGGCCGAGCTGATCGATGCGGCAGTGCTCGGGTCGTGATCGCCCCGACCGGCCGTGCGAGCGCTGGTCGTAGAAGACGAGGCGATGCCGGCCCTTCAGCGCGGCGCGCTGGAAGTGCCAGCAGTCCAGGTTGAGGGCGTAACCATGCACGAACACGACAGTCAGCCGGCTCGGAGCCATCTCTGGGTCGGGCACCTCGATCTCGACGTGCAGGGCCAGTCCGTCGTCGGCCAGCACCGTACGACGCTCGCCGCGCAGCGAGCCGAAGGGTACGTCGTGTTCCCCGCGCCGCCTCCGGACCATGGCTCGGCGCTCTGCGATGACTCCACCCGCCGCACCTGCGGCCACCACCGCTGCACCTCCCGCGAACTTCGCGACCGTCGAGAGTCGACTCATGGCGCCATCGCGACGGGGCAGGTGTCGACGTACCTGCGTGGCACCCGCGGCGAGATCCGGGTGACGATCTCGTAGTTGATCGTGCCGATCGCGCGGGCCCAGTCGTGCGCGGTGGGTGCTACGCCAGCGCCCGCACCGAAGAGCAGGACCTCGTCACCCGACCGGACCTCGGCATCGCCCACGTCGACCACGAACTGGTCCATGCAGACCCGGCCGGAGATGGTCAACCGGTTGCCACCGATCGCCACCGGCCCGACCCCGGACGCATGTCGCGGAACGCCGTCGCCATAGCCGATCGGCACCAGAGCCAGCGTCGTCTCACGATCGGTGACGTAGGTGTGCCCGTAGGACACCCCTTGGCCCGCGGGCACTCGCTTGACCAGTGCCACCTCGGCGCGCAGCTCCATGGCGGGGTGGAGCGGCACCGGGCTGGTGCCGGAGGCGAACGGCGACAGACCGTACACCGCGATGCCGGGCCGCACCATCGTGAACCACGTGTCGGGATGTGCGAGGGTTCCGGCGGAGTTGGCCAGGTGGAGGTGTTCCGGCTCGAGCCCACGCTCCAGGGCCAGCCCGAGGCCGACCTCGAAGGTCGCGAGCTGCTCCCCGTTGGCCGGGTGGTCCACCTCGTCAGCACATGCGAGATGCGAAAAGATGCCGGTGACGGCCACGTGACCGGCAGCCTGGTGCTTCACCGCTGCGTCCAGGACGTGCCCCCACCCCTCGCCGTACGCGCCACCCCGACCGAGGCCGGAGTCGAGCTTGAGGTGTACGTCGGCCCGCCGACCGACTCGTGCGGCCGCGGCTGCCACGGCGTCCAGCTGCTCCGGCGTGTACGCGGACACCGTCACCTGTGCGGCGATCGCCTCGTCGTACCGCTCACCGGGTGCGGTGAGCCAGGCCAGCACGGGACCCGTGTCACCCGCAGACCGGAGGTGCAACGCCTCGGAGAGGAAGGCAACCCCCAGCCAGGACGCGCCACCGGCCCGGGCGGCCAGCGCGGACTCGAGGATCCCGTGCCCGTACCCGTCCGCCTTTACGACGGCCATCAGGTCGCGCCCCCCGGCGAAGTCCCGGAGCGCGGCGACGTTGGCGGCGATCGCGCCGAGGTCGACGAGCGCCTCGGCACGTGCCGCTCGCGAGCCGGCTGCGCCCCTGGCCGGGACCGGCGTAGCTTCCGATGCGGGCCGGCTGATCGGTGACGGACGAGGTGACGTGGGCATGGCAGCGCCCATTCTCTCAGCCGACCGTGGCTGGCCCGAGGGGCGGTTCAGATCGCGTCCAGGACACTGCGGATGGCCGTCGGCAATGCAGAGCTGATGCCCGTCGCCGCGATCGGGCCGCCCGACGAAGCGAGGGTGCCGGCAGCGCCGTGCAGCCAGGCCCCCGCCGAGGCCGCGTCGAACGCATCGAGCCCGGCCGCGAGCAGGGCACCGACGACTCCGGTCAGTACGTCGCCCGCACCGGCCGTTGCGAGCCAGGTGACGCCCGTCGGATTCACCCGGGCCCGACCGCCCGGCTCAGCGATCACCGAGCGCGCGCCCTTCAGCAGCACCACGGCCCCCCACGACGCGGCCGCGCGCCGGGCGTGCTCGAGCATCCGTGCCTCGACGTCGGACCGCGGCACGTCGAGCATGCTCGCGAGCTCGCCGGCGTGTGGCGTCAGCACAGTGGGTGCCTGCACCCGACTCGGCAGATGGCGCAGTCCGTCAGCGTCGACCACCGTCGGCAATCGCTCCGCCAGCACGGAGGTCACCTGGGACTGCAGCCCCCGGCCGATGCCCGAGCCGATCGCCCAGGCCTGCACCTGGCCCGGTCCGATCACGACTTCTGGGTGCGCCTGCCGCACCAGAGGGGCACTCGCACCCTCGTAGCGCACCATCCCCGCGAGCCCGCACTCGACAGCAGCCGAGACGACCAGGGCACCGGCGCCCGTGTACTGCTCGGAGCCTGCGACCACTCCGAGCACGCCCCGTGTGTACTTGTGTGCTCCGCGGCCGGGCGCCGGGATCAGCCGGCGCACGTCGTCGGCACGCATGACCTCGATCTCCGCCGGGCCTAGATAGGGCTCGAGCCCGATGTCGACCAGCTCGACCGAGCCGGAGGCAGCTGCGGCCGGATCGACGAACAGGCCGGGCTTGTGCGTACCGAAGGTGACCGTGACGTCGGCTCGCACCGAGCGCTCCGGACAGGCGCCGGTGTCCACGTCGATGCCGGACGGTACGTCGACCGCCACGATCGGGGCGCTGAGCTGGTCGAGCACCGCGGCAGCCTCGGGCTTGAGGCCGGGCTTGCCACCGATGCCGACAATGCCGTCGAGCACCAGGTCGTACGGCTGGTCGAGGTCGAGCAGCAGACCACTAGCTCGGGCAGGCCCGGCGACCGCTCCCTGCGGACCACCCGGGCTGTCAGCGAGGCGCACGAGGACACCCCCGGCGCGTCGAAACGCCGCCAGCCCGGCCTCGTGCACGTGCGCGGCGAGCAGCAGGGCCTCGACCCGGGCACCGCGGCGAGCGAGCCTGGCGCCGGCCCAGAGCGTGTCGCCGCCGTTGTTGCCGGAGCCGACGAGCAGCAGCACCCGGGCGCCATACGCGCCACCCAGCAGGTCGGCACAGGCCGTGGCCAGGCCCGTGGCCGCGCGCTGCATCAAGGAGCCCGGCGGCACCTCGCGCATCAGCGCCTCCTCGGCCGCCCTGACCTGCGCGACACTGTGCGCGTAGCGCATCTCAACCCTCCAGCACGACGACGGCGGAGGCGATCCCGGCGTCGTGCGACAGCGACACGTGGACCGACGTCACGCCGAGCGCCTCGGCCCTCGCAGCAACAGAGCCCCGGACGGCGAACAGTGGTCGGCCCGACTCGTCGGTCTGGACCTCGGCGTCGAGCCAGTTCATCCCCGCCGGGGCGCCAAGCGCCTTCGCCAGCGCCTCCTTGGCCGCGAAGCGGGCCGCCAGCGACGCCATCGGGCGCTCGCGCTCGTGCGGGGTGAAGAGCCGCTCACGTAGCGCGGGTGTCCGCTCGAGGGTCACCCCGAAACGCTCCACGTCGACCACGTCGATCCCGACGCCAACGATCACGATCGCCTACTCGACGGTGACCGACTTGGCGAGGTTGCGTGGTTGGTCCACGTCGTGCCCCCGCACGGTCGCCATCTCGCACGCGAAGACCTGCATGGGCACTGTTGCGACCAGTGGCTGCATCAGCGCGGGCACCGGCGGCAGCGGGATGAGCACGTCGGCGTACGCCGCAACGTCGGTGTCACCCTGCTCCGCCAGCACGATCGTGCGGGCGCCCCGTGCCCGGATCTCCTGGATGTTGCTGACCATCTTGTCGTGCAACACGCCCCGCCCGGCCGCCGGCAACACGACGAAGACCGGGACCCCCTCCTCGACGAGGGCGATCGGTCCGTGCTTGAGCTCGCCTGCCGCGAAGCCCTCGGCGTGCATATAGGCGAGCTCTTTGAGCTTCAGCGCCCCCTCGAGCGCCACCGGATAGCCGACGTGTCGACCGACGAAGAGCACCGAGCCTGTCTCGCCGAGCTCGCGGGCCAGCTCCCGCACCGGCTCCACGGTGTCGAGCACCTCCGCGACCGCATCGGGGATGCGCTCGAGCTGGGCGACGATCTCGGCGATCTCGTCGTCGAACTTGGTACCGCGCACCTGTGCGAGATACAGCGCGATCAGGTAGCAGGCAACGATCTGGGTGAGGAAGGCCTTCGTCGAGGCCACGGCGATCTCCGGCCCGGCGTGGGTGTAGAGCACGGCGTCGGACTCGCGCGGAATGGTCGCCCCGTTGGTGTTCGAGATCGCCAACACCTTTGCGCGCTGCTCGCGCGCGTGACGCAGCGCCATCAGCGTGTCCATCGTCTCGCCGCTCTGGCTGATCGCGATGACCATCGTGTCCCGGTCGACGATCGGGTCCCGGTAGCGGAACTCCGAGGCCAGCTCGACCTCGCACGGGATCCGAGTCCAGTGCTCGATGGCGTACTTGGCGACCAGACCTGCGTGGAAGGCGGTGCCGCAGGCCACGATGATGATCTTGTCGACGTTGCGCAGCTCGTCGTCCGAGAGGCGCATCTCGTCGAGCTGGAGCTTGTCGTCGCGGGTGAAGCGACCCAGCAGAGTGTCTGCGACCGCCCTCGGCTGCTCCGCGATCTCCTTGAGCATGAAGTAGTCGAAGCCGGACTTCTCCGCCGCGCTCACGTCCCAATCGACGTGGTACGGAGCGGCCTCGACCGGATTACCGACGAAGTCGGTGACCTCGACCCGGTCCGCGGTGATGCTCACGACCTGGTCCTGGCCGAGCTCCAGCGCCTCCCGGGTGTGCTCGATGAAGGCGGCGACGTCCGAGGCGAGGAAGTTCTCCCCGTTACCGAGGCCGACGACGAGGGGTGAGTTGCGCCGCGCGGCGACGACCCTGCCCGGCTGGTCCGCGGCCGTGACAACGAGCGTGAACGCTCCCTCGAGCCGACGGCATACCTTGCGGACGGCGTCCGCGAGATCGGCGCCGGCCGCGACCTCACGCTCGATCAGGTGCGCGGCCACCTCGGTGTCGGTGTCGGACACGAGCTCATGCCCGGCTAGCTCGAGCTCGGTGCGGAGGTTGGCGAAGTTCTCGAGGATGCCGTTGTGTACGACGGCGACCCGGCCGCCGGCGCCGAGGTGCGGGTGCGCGTTGCGATCGTTGGGCGGTCCGTGCGTAGCCCAGCGGGTGTGCCCGATGCCGGTCGTCGCCTCGGGGGCGGGCTCGTCGGCGAGAGCCTTGTCGAGGTTCGCCAGCTTGCCGGCCCGCTTCACGGTGTAGAGGCCGGTGCCCGGCCCGGAGGGGGAGCCGTCCTCGCCGAGCGGCCAGCCGGTCGGGACCAGCAGGGCGACGCCGGCCGAGTCGTAACCGCGGTACTCGAGGCGGCGCAGGCCCTCGACCACGACGTCGAGCGCCGGCCGGGCTCCGACGTACCCCACGATTCCGCACATGGCAGCAGCGTACCCAGCCGAACGCCCTCGCCTGGCCACCGCTGCACCCGCGGCGGGCGCCAGCACCGGTACGCCTCCCGGACCACCGCAGCATCACCTGACACGACACAATGACGCCCATGCGTGCCGAGGAGACCTCCCCGTACGTCGAGATGGAGCGTGCTGCGTGGGCGGCGCTGGCGGCGTCGATGCCGTCACCGCTGTCGGCGGAGGAGGTCGAGCGGCTGCGCGGACTCGGCGACGAGCTCGATCTCCAGGAGGTCTCCGACGTCTACCTTCCCATCAGCCGACTGCTCAGCCTGTACGTGCGCCACGTCGGCGCCCTGCACGAGGACACCGAGCAGTTCCTGGGCACTCGCCGGCCAGAGCGGACGCCGTTCGTGATCGGCATCGCCGGCTCGGTCGCGGTGGGCAAGTCCACCACCGCCCGGCTGCTCCGCGAGCTGCTGGCGCACTGGCCCGAGCACCCGCACGTGGAGCTCGTGACGACGGACGGCTTCCTCTACCCCAACGCCGAGCTCGAGCGGCGTGGCCTGCTGGACCGGAAGGGCTTCCCGGAGTCCTACGACAGACGCGCCCTGCTGAAGTTCGTGATCGACATCAAGTCCGGGCGCGACTCGGTCTCGGCCCCGGTCTACTCGCACCTGGCCTACGACGTGCGCGCCGACGCGCGGCAGGTGCTGGAGCGCCCAGACATCGTGCTCATCGAGGGCCTCAACGTGCTGCAGCCGGCCCGGGTTAGTGCAGACGGCCGGGTCGGCCTGGCGGTGCGCGACTTCTTCGACTTCTCCGTGTACGTCGACGCCGCCACCCCCGACATCAGGCGCTGGTACGTCGAACGCTTCCTGCGGCTGCGCGAAACTGCCTTCCGCGACCCCGCGTCATACTTCCAGCGGTATGCGCACCTCAGCGAGCACGAGGCGGTGGCGGAAGCCGGACGGATCTGGGACACGATCAACGGGCCCAACCTCGACGGCAACATCAAGCCCACCCGGAGCCGAGCCACGCTCGTGCTGCGCAAGGACGCGGACCATTCCGTCCGCTACGTGCGCCTCCGCAAGCTGTGACGGGCGGTCCCTCCGTGAGCATCGCCGAGCGGGCAGGTTCGCAGCGATAAACCTGTCGCGGTCGAGTGCCTCCGTTACCTACCGTCGAGGGTATGGAGATCCGTTCGATCGCTGTTGACGACGAGGCACCGTTCGCGGCGTCGTACCAGGTCATCCGCGCCGCGGAGCTGGCCGAGCTGGCCGATCTGCCCTTCTGGAGCCAGCACGAGGCGGCGGTGATCGTCAGGGGCGACAAGTCCGAGCGCTTCGAGCTGTACGGCGCCTACGAGCACCGACGGATAGTCGGAACCTCGTTCATCGCATTGTCGCAGCTCGACAACCTCGACAAGGCGTGGGTCGGCGTCTTCGTCGCTCCCGACGACAGTCGCCGAGGCGCCGGGTCAGCCCTGGTCGAGCACCTCAAGCAGCGGGCCACGCAGGCGGGTCGCACCACCCTGCTCACTGAGTCCAGGGTCGGCTTCGATCGACGGGACGACCACCCGTATCGCCGATTCGCGAACAAGCACGGCTTCGAGCTCGCGAGCGTCGAGGTCTCTCGCGTGCTCCACCTGCCGGTCGACGACGACGAGATCTCGGGGTGGCTCGACAAGTCCGAGCCGCATCGTGTCGGCTACCGGATCGAGACGCACCTGGACCACATGCCCGACGCGCTCGTTCCCTCCCTTGTAGACGTGGTCAACCAGCTCGTGGCCGACGCGCCGACCGGCAGCATCGACTTCGAGGCCGGGCAGAGAACCCCGGAGGTGTGGCAGGAACGTCGCGCGGCCCTGCTCGAGCAGGGTCGGCACCCGATCGTGACCGTGGCGCTGGACGCCGCGGGTCAGGTCGTCGCGATGACGCAGATCGTCATACCCCCTGAAGACAGACCCAAGGCCTACCAGTTCGCGACCATCGTGCGGCGCGAGCACCGCGGCCACCGGCTGGGTCTGGCGATCAAGGCCACCAACCTGCGCCGCTTGCAGGAGCTCTACCCCGAGCGCACCCAGCTCTGGACGAGCAACGAGGAGACCAATGGCCCAATGCTCGACATCAACGTCACGATGGGGTTCGTCCCCCATCACGAGCTGCTCTGCTTCCAGTGGAAGGCAGCCGACGCCCGATGACGACCTCGACGAGGGGGTTCGGCCCGGTGGAGATCCAGGCGGGGTACCGACGAAAGGTGACGGCATGAGCGACGAACCCGCGGTGGACACCCGCGTGCGCCCGCCTTTGCAGGGCGACGAGCGCGAGACCCTGGAGAAGTTCCTCGACTATCACCGGGACACGTTGCTGCGCAAGGTCGACGGTCTGACGGACGAGCAACTCAAGCGGCACTCGGTGGCGCCGTCGAACCTCACGCTGCTCGGGCTGGTTCGACACATGGCCGAGGTCGAGCGCGGTTGGTTCGCCGATCTCTGCGGGCTGGACTCGACCTGGATCTTCTGCACCGAGGACAACCTCGACGGCGACTTCGACGACGTCGCCGATGCGGACCCGGAGGCCGACCTGGCGACGTACCGGGCCGAGGTAGAGAAGTACCGGCGCGCCGTTGCCGCGCTACCGCTCGACGCCGTCAAGCACGGCCGGCGCGATCGTGACTTCAGCCTGCGATGGATCCTCGTGCACATGATCGAGGAGTACGCGCGGCACAACGGTCACGCCGACCTGCTGCGCGAGGCGATCGACGGGACGGTGGGCGAGTAGCCCTGAGTCACCTGTCGGGCGTCGCGCGCTCGGCGGGTTGTCGTCGTCCTCATGGTGTCCCTCCGGGTTGTTCTCGCTGGTGACTCCACGATCGGCCCGCACCGAGGGCGAGCGCCATTGTCTCCTGGTGCTAGGACCCGGGGCTGTGGTGTGCCTGTCCGCGGCGGGGCGTCACAGCGTGCGCTGCATCTCCAGCATTCGCTCGACGGGACGGAAGCCCAAGGCCTCGTTGATCGCGACCATCGGGCTGTTCACCTCGGCATTCCACGCGTGCACCACCTGCACATGGGGGAAGCGAGCCTGGTATCGACGGAGGTTGGCGACCTTGATCGCCGTACCCAGCCGGCGACCACGATGCTGCGGCATCACCAGCGTCCCGCCCTGGGCGCCCCAGTGCGGTGACTCGGCGACCTGTACCAACTGCGTCAGCGCAGCCATCTGCCCGGCCGGGTCGAGGGCAGCCGCGGCAGCCTCGCGCCGACCCTGCTTGGCCATCCGCTCCTCGGCGCGGCGCACCCGGGTCGCATCCCACTCCTCCGGCTCGAGGTTGAGCTCCCCCATCGGGGCCTCGGCGTTGAAGGCGGACTGGAGCAGGCAGAACCCGTCCAGGTACTCGTCGGGCACCTGGTCGTCCCAGGTGACGATGCGGTAGTCGTCGTGATGTCCGGCGGTGGCAGCGTCGAGCGACTCCATCAGCTCCTCGGGCACGGGCAGGTCCAGCACCCGATGGATCTCTTCGCTGGCCTCCGTGAAGCCGTGCGCCGCCATGAATCGGCGACCGGGACAGTCTTCACCGTCGAGTGGCTGGTTGACCTCGCCGATGAGGGTCGTGCGGCCGTGCTCACGGGCCAGATCGATCGAAGCGCCGAGGAGGGCAGTTCCGACGCCGCGGCGGCGATGGGCCGGCCTGACGATCGGCTCGACGTAGGCGACATGCTGGTTGTCCAGCAGCGGGAGGATGACCTGCGAGGCGCCTAGCACCTGGTCGGACTCGATCGCCGCGATGGCGTGCTGGGACACGCTGTTGGCGGTAGCGCGGAAGGCGACCTTCGCCGCCGTCCAGGCCCAGAAGGTGGAGTAGTCGCGGCCGTATGCGTCGCCCTCGCGGCCGGCCTCCCAGAAGGCTCGCAGCAGTACGTCGTCATCGACGTCAATCTCCTGTACCCGCATCGGATGCCAGCCTAGGAGGCGCGGACTTCGCCGTCAGGTGCTTTTCCGCCAGTGGGGTGTCCCGACGCCCCGCCGGGGTTTGGGGAAGTGATGCAGGGTCCATGAGACATCGGAACGCCCCGGACCGACCGCTCGCGCCGCTAGAGCGTGCGGTCGAAGAACCGGACGGTGCGCCGGATCGAGAGCTCCCAGTCCGCGACGAAGGCGTGCGGCTCGCCCGGGTAGACCAGCAACCGCGATCGGACCCCTGCCCCCTCCAGCGCCGCATGGGTCTCTCGCGACCACCGCAGCGGACAGCTCTCGTCGGCCGTCCCGTGATGCATCAGGACGGGCTCGGTGATGCGCCCGAAGAACGTGCGCGGGGACACGCCGCGCCAGAAGTCCGGGCTCTCGTCCGGCTCGCCCCACCGGTCGAGGACGTACCGGCTGACCCCGGATCGCCCGGGATCGTCGCGGATCCATCGGTTGAAGTTGTCGATCGTCCGTGAGCTGACCGACGCGTAGACGGTCGCCGCGTCCACGAGGTCCGGACGGACCACCAGCGCGTTGAGCGTCACACCGCCACCCATGGACCGCCCCAGCAGCCCGACCCGCTCCCCGTCGAGGAAGGGCAGCGCCGACCTCTTGACCGCGAGCACCGCGTTGATCACGTCCTCGGTGTAGCCGAGCCGCATCTGGCGGTCCGCGGCAGGGTCGTCGTCGGATCCGGCGTGGTTGCGGTAGTCGGTGTGCAGGACGACGTACCCACGACGGGCGAGGAAGTCCTGCTCCCGCGCGAGGCCCTGCCCGGTGACGTAGTACGCCGGATCGATGTAGCCGTGGTTGAGCACGAGGACCGGGAACGGCCCCTCGCCGTCAGGCACGTTCATGATGCCGGAGATCGTCAGGTCCCCGCTGCGATAGGTCACCGCGTAGCGGGTGTACGTCGCATACTCGCCCAGCACCTGACCCAGGCGTAGTCGGCCGCCATCGAAGTCCTTTCGCATCAGGGCCGGCAGCGAAACCGGGTCGGTCACGGCCGGCAGCGGCTGCGACGTGGGTGTCGGTGAGCTCGAACTCGGCGGCTGGCTTGGACTGCCGTCGCCGTCGGACCCATCGCCCTCGGTGTTGGTCGGCGGGCCGTCCGCCGTCTTCGACGCGGTGGCGGGCGGGCCGGGGCCAGTCGCGTCGTCGTCGGACGACGTGCATCCGGTCCCCAGCAACAGCGTGACCAGGCCGCTGACCGCGGCGAGGGTGGCACCGGTGCGCCGGTTCATGTGTCCATGATGCGTCACGCCGGCGCGGCGATCGAATCACCGCCGATCCGGCTACGCCAGCGTGAGGGAGGCCGACACGACCGCAGCGAGGCGCTCGGCCGTGCGCTGGGCAAGCTCACGCGTCTCCGCCTCGACCATCACGCGCACCAAGGGCTCCGTGCCGGAGGGTCGCAGCAGCACCCGGCCCCGTCCGGCCAGCGCCGTCTCCTCCTTGTCGACGGCGGCCAGCACGTTCGGATCGGTGTGCGCTCGGCTCTTGTCGACGCCCGAGACGTTGAGCAGGACCTGTGGCAGTCGCTGCATCACGGCCGCCAGCGTGGCCAGCGGTTGTCCGGTCGAGGCCATCCGACCCGCCACCTGCAGGGCTGCGAGCACTCCGTCGCCCGTCGTGACGTGGTCGCTCATGATGACGTGTCCGGACTGCTCGCCGCCCAGGTTGAAGCCTCCGGCACGCATCTCCTCCAGCACGTACCGGTCGCCGACGTTGGCCTGGATCACGGTGACGCCGGCGTCGTCCATGGCGGTGAGAAAGCCGAGATTGCTCATGACCGTGGCCACCACGGTGTTCCGAGCCAGACTGCCCTGGTCCTTCAAGGCCAGGGCCAAGATGGCCATCAGCTGATCGCCGTCCACGACGCGACCCTCGGCGTCGACGGCAAGACATCGATCGGCGTCACCGTCGAGCGCGAAGCCGGCGTCGGCGCGGTGGTCGATCACAGCCTGCCGCAGATCCGCGAGGTCGGTGGAGCCGCAGCCCTCGTTGATGTTGAGGCCGTCGGGGAGGTTATGGATCGCGACGACGTCGGCACCGGCGGACTCGAAGACCTGCGGGGCGACTTCGGAGGCGGCGCCCTCGGCGCAGTCGAGCACCAACTTCAGTCCCGCAAGCGACGTGGGCGCGGCCTCGAGCAGGTGGTCGACGTACTGTCGACCGGAGTCGAGCTGGTCAGTCACTCTCCCGACCCCTGCCCCTGTCGGGGGGCGGTGGTCCGAACCGAGTCGCGACTCGATCTCGTCCTCGATCGCGTCATCCAGCTTGTGCCCACCGCGCGTGAAGAACTTGATGCCATTGTCGGGCATCGGGTTGTGTGAGGCCGACAGCATGACTCCGAAGTCGGCGCCGGTGGCCTTGGTCAGGTACGCCACTGCCGGAGTCGGGAGCACACCGAGCCGCCGTACGTCGACGCCGGACGAGGCCAGACCAGCGACCACCGCCGCCTCGAGGAACTCACCGGAGGCACGTGGATCTCGCCCCACCACGGCCACAGGCCGCTGGTCCGGAGAAGGTCGGCCGGTCGGGTCCGCGGCCGTGCCGAGGACGTGAGCAGCGGCCGTGGACAGGTCGAGGGCCAGGCGAGCGGTGAGGTCGCCGTTGGCGACCCCACGCACCCCGTCCGTGCCGAACAGACGACCCACGGGACGTGGCTGGCTCAGCGCTTGCTGTACTGCGGCGCCTTGCGGGCCTTCTTGAGCCCGGCCTTCTTACGCTCCTTGACGCGTGCATCGCGGGTCAGCATGCCGGCCCTCTTGAGTGTGGGTCGCAGTGACTCTGCGTCGGTCTCGTTGAGGGCACGCGACACCCCGAGGCGCAGCGCCCCGGCCTGGCCCGTGGCGCCCCCACCGTGGATGCGGGCCACGACGTCGTACCGTCCCGCGAGCTCGGTCAGCACGAAGGGCTCGTTGACCAGCTGCTGATGAAGCTTGTTGGGGAAGTAGATCTCGAGGCTGCGGCCGTTGACGGTCCACTGGCCGGTGCCGGGCACCAGCCGGACTCGGGCGACCGCCTGCTTGCGGCGGCCGGTAGCAGCGGCGGCGGCGATGGTGACCGCCCGGGTGGACGCCTCGCTCGTAGCAGTGCTCTCGGTGGTGTACTCGCTGGGAGCGTCGGGCTCCTCGGTGACGAGGGTGTCGGTGGTCTCAGCCACGAATGTTCCTTACCTGCCTGGGGTCAGCGGTCACTGGGCGATCTGGATGATCTCGAACGGCTGCGGCTGCTGCGCCTGGTGCGGGTGGTCCGGGCCGCGGTAGACCTTGAGCTTCTTCAGCATCTGGCGGCCGATGCGGTTCTTGGGCAGCATTCCCCACACCGCCTTCTCGATCGCCTTGCGGGGGTCGGTGTCGAGCAGCCTCCCGTAAGGGGTCGCCGAGAGGCCACCCGGATAGCCGGAGTGTCGGTAGGCCATCTTCGTGTCCCGCTTGGTGCCGGAGAGCGCCACCTTGTCGGCGTTGACGATGATCACGAAGTCACCGGTGTCCATGTGCGGCGCGTACATCGGCTTGTGCTTGCCGCGGAGCAGGGTCGCGGCCTGGACGGCGAGACGCCCGAGCACCACGTCAGTAGCGTCGATGACGTGCCACTCACGGGTGACGTCGCCAGGCTTGGGGCTGTACGTGCGCACGGTCGTTGACCTTCGTTTTGGAGTGTCGGGCTTCTTCTCGGCATCGCTCCGGAGGCAATGTCACTGGCATTGGCGAACCGGAGCACGGTGTCGGCCCCGGCGCTGCCGCTCACTCGAGCGTACGTCGACCGATGGCACAACGACCGCTCAGAATACCGGCGTGAGCGGGGGGCGGTCAAAACGAGTCAGTCCTCCGCCGCCCACCGTTTTCCAATTGTGAGCCTGGGCCGTAGGTTGGGTACGACAGTTGCTCGTCCGTACATCGCCCGACTTCGTGTCGCGTGGGGACCGTACCAGGTCAGCACGCAGGGCGTGTGGCCTGCGACCCGGGCCCTGGAGATGCTAGGAGAACGGCGTGTCCACTGAGACTGCCTCAGCCGGCAGCGCAGCAGGCTCCGCCGATGCGGCCGGCGGCGCGTCGTTGACGGTTCGGGACAACCGCACCGGTACGGAGTACGACGTACCGATCGTGGACGGCACCATCAGAGCGGCGGACCTGGCGAAGATCCGCACCGGTGACGACGAGCCCGGGATCGCCGTCTACGACCCAGGCTTCGTCAACACCGCGTCCTGCCGTTCGGCCATCACCTACATCGACGGCGACCAGGGCATCCTGGAGTACCGGGGCTACCCGATCGAGCAGCTGGCCGAGCACGCGAGCTATCTCGAGGTCGCCTACCTGCTGATCCATGGTGAGTTGCCCTCCCAGCAGGAGTTCGAGGCGTGGGAGCACCAGATCACCTTCCATACCTTCGTGCACGAGAACGTCAAGAGCTTCATGGAGGGCTTCCGGTACGACGCGCATCCCATGGGCATGCTGCTCGCCTCGGTCGGTGCGCTCTCCACGTTCTACCCGGAGTCCCGCAACATCAACGACGCCAACATCCGGCAGATGCAGATCATCCGGCTGATCGCGAAGATGCCGACACTAGGCGCCTGGGCGTTCCGGCACGCGCAGGGCAAGCCGTACGTCTATCCGGACAATGACCTCGGCTACGCGGCCAACTTCTTGTCGATGCTCTTCAAGATGAGCGAGAAGAACTTCGCCGCCGACGAGCGGCTGATCCGTGCCCTCGAGGTGCTCTTCATCCTGCATGCCGACCATGAGCAGAACTGCTCGACCAACGCGGTGCGCTCCGTCGGATCGTCGCAGGTCGACCCCTACTCCGCGGTGGCCGCAGGCATCGGTGCGCTCTTCGGCCCGCTGCACGGGGGCGCCAACGAAGCCGTGCTCAAGATGCTCCGACGCATCGGCGGCGTCGAGAACGTGCCGGAATTCATCGACGGTGTGAAGAACGGCAAGGAAAGGCTGATGGGCTTCGGCCACCGGGTCTACAAGAACTACGACCCGCGCGCGACCATCATCAAGAAAGCGTGCGATGACGTCTTCGAGGTCACCGGGGTCAACCCGCTGTTGAAGATCGCGGTCGAGCTGGAGAAGATCGCGCTCGAAGACGAGTACTTCGTCTCGCGCAAGCTCTACCCGAACGTCGACTTCTACAGCGGACTGATCTATGAGGCGCTCAGCTTCCCGCCGGAGATGTTCACCGTGCTCTTCGCCATTCCGCGTACGTCGGGCTGGCTGGCGCAGTGGTTGGAGCTCGTGCAGGACAAGGAGCAGAAGATCGCTCGGCCGAAGCAGATCTACACCGGGCGCCGCACCCTCGACTTCGTGCCTTCAGCGGAGCGCTGGCGCGCCTGAGTCAGCGGGCGCGCTGTACCCGGCCCTCGTCCCAGACCGGCTCGTCGGACTCGTACACCGAACCGTCGGCGCCGAACACCAGGAAGCGGTCGAAGCCGCGCGCGAACCAGCGGTCGTGAGTCACCGCGATGACCGTGCCCTCGTACGACTCCAGGCCGTCCTCGAGCGCCTCGGCCGATTCCACGTCCAAGTTGTCGGTGGGCTCGTCGAGCAGCAGCACCGTCGCGCCGGACAGCTCGAGCAACAGGATCTGCAGGCGGGCCTGCTGACCGCCTGACAGGGACTCGAAGCGCTGCTCCGAAGCGTGCGCCAGCTCGTAGCGGTCCAAGGCGCGCGCCGCCTGCTCGCGTGGCATCCCGGCCCGGTGCTCGTCGCCGCGGTGCAGGATCTCCAGCAGGGTGCGCCCGAGCAGCTCCGGGTGCTCGTGGGTCTGGACGAACCACCCGGGCCGCACACGCGCGCCGAGTCGCGCCCGCCCCGCGTGCGCGACGGGCTTGATGACGGCGTCGTCGACCGGTCGATGCTCGACGTCCGGATCCGAGCCGCCAGCCGCGAGCAGACGCAGGAAGTGTGACTTGCCCGACCCGTTGGAGCCCAGCACGGCCACTCGCTCGCCGTACCAGACCTCAAGGTCGAACGCGCTCATCAGCCCGGTGAGCTCCAGGCCCTCGCAGATGACCGCTCGCTTGCCGGTGCGACCGCCGGTGAGGCGCATCCGGACGTTCTGTTCGCGGGGGATCGCCTGCGGTGGTCCGGCTTCCTCGAACTTGCGCAGCCGCGTCTGCGCTGCCTGGTAGCGCGAGGCCATGCCGTCGTTGTACGCCGCCTTCTGCTTGTACATCAGCACCAGCGCCTTGAGCTTGGCGTGCTCCTCATCCCATCGACGCCGCAGCTCCTCCAGCCGGGCGAATCGGTCGCGGCGAGCGTCGTGGTACCTCGCGAAGCTGCCGGGGTGGGTCCACACGGTGTTGCCGGCGGCTCCGAGCTCCACCGTGACGATGCGCGTCGCGGTGTTGTTCATCAGCTCCCGGTCATGGCTGACGTAGAGCACGGTCTTGGGCGACTCGCGCAGCCGCTCCTCGAGCCACAGCTTGCCCGGGACGTCGAGGAAGTTGTCGGGCTCGTCGAGCAGCAGCACCTCGTCGGGGCCACGCAGCAGTGCTTCGAGCACCAGTCTCTTCTGCTCGCCCCCACTCAGCGTCGTGAGCTCACGGTACTTGGCCCGGTCGTACGGGACACCCAGGGCGGCCGTGGTGCAGACGTCCCAGAGCACCTCGGCGTCGTATCCGCCGGCGTCAGCCCACTCAGCGAGCGCCTCGGCGTACCGCATCTGCGTCTTCTCGTCGTCGCGCTCCATCATCGCGAGCTCGGTCCGGTGGACGTGGTCCGCTGCCTGGCGTACGCGTGGTGGCGCCACCGAGAGCAACAGGTCGTGCACGGTCTTCCCCTCGTTGCCGTGGGTGACCATCTGGCGCATCACGCCGAGGCCGCCGGAGCGGGTGATGGCGCCTCCGTGCGGCGCGAGGTCACCGGTGACGATCCGCAGCAGCGTGGTCTTGCCGGCTCCGTTAGCTCCGACGAGGGCGACCTTGGCGCCTTCGCCCACCCGGAACGAGACGTCGTCGAGCAGCACCCGACCATCGGGCAGCTCGAACCGGACGCCAGCAACGTCAACATGACCCATGCGACCCATGATCAGCCACCGACCTCGTTGCGCGCACCTCTGTTTCTGCCCTGCCCGGCACCGTGGCTCGTTCGCTCGAGCCCCTCCCAGACCCGCCGGAGCGCGCAGGACTCGCCCGCCGGACGATCCATCCCGACGACCGACGGCACCGGCTGATCGAAGTCACCGACCTGGACGCGGCGCTGGGCCGATGAGCTGAGACGGGTCAGATGTGCCGAGGTAGCGCGCGAGATTCGGATCTTGCAGCCGGACGAGGTAACCACACTGATCACCGCTGCCCGCATTGCAGAGATGGTGGCCGACAGGATCCAGCGCAGGCGCCACCTCTGGTGGGCCAAGGGCGCCGCTGGTGACTCAAGGAGTTCCGGCTCTCAGCCGAGTTGGCCCAACGCATCCTCGATCCCACGGTGGAACGTCGGGTAGGCCCAGATCATCGAGGTCAGCGAAGCGGTCGGCACCTCGGCGTGCACGGCGACCGCCAGCGCCGACAGCACCTCGCCACCCACCGGTCCGGCAGAGGTGGCACCGACGAGAACCCCTCGGTCGGCGTCCTCGATCAGCTTGATGAAGCCGTCGTTGCCTGCCTTGTGGATCCAACCGCGAGCGGAGCTGGGCACCTGCGACAGCCCGACGCGCACGCGCAGTCCCGCGTCTCGCGCCCGCTCTTCGGTGAGTCCCACTGCGGCCACCTCCGGATCGGTGAAGGTCACCCGCGGCACCGCATGGTAGGCCGCTCGGGGTCCGTCCTCACCCAGGATGCTCCGCACCGCGATCGCCGATTGGTACATCGACATGTGGGTGAAAGCGCCCTTGCCGGTGACGTCGCCGATCGCCCACACTCCGTCGGTGAGGACCATGTCCTCGTCGGTGTCCAGCGATCTGGCCGACGGATCGAGGCCGACCGCCTCGAGCCCGATGTCTGCGAGATTGGGCGTGCGACCGGCCGCCACCAGCAGCTTGTCGGCACCGAGCGTCTGCTCCCCGAGCTCGACCGCGAAGCGTCCCTCGTCGTACGACGTCGACGCGATCTCGACGCCGACCAGCACCTGGATCCCCTCGCGCGCGAACACGTCGCTGATCAATCGGCTCGACTCGGGCTCCTCCGCAGCGAGCAGCCGGTCGGCCACCTCCACCACAATGACTTGCACACCGAAGCGCGAGAACGCCTGGGCGAGCTCGACCCCGATCGCGCCCCCGCCGATCACGATCATCGACGCCGGCAGGTCAGTGACCTGGACGGCGTCCCGGTTGGTCCAGTACGGCGTCTCAGCCAGTCCCGGGATCGGTGGGACCGCCGGGGCCGTCCCGGGGTTGAGCACCACGCCGCGCCGCGCGACGTACAACTCCCCACCGACCTCGACCTCGCGCTCACCCACAAGCCGGGCATGGCCGCGGGCGAACGAGACCCCGTTGTCCTCGAGGCGATCGACCGCAACCTGGTCGTTCCAGTGATCGGTCGCCTCCTCGGCGATGCGCTTCGCGACCGCGGACCAGTCCGGATCCACCTCGGAGCTGCCAGCCATCTCGGGGATTCGCCGCCCTTCGGCGAGGAGGTTGCCGGCGCGGATCATCATCTTGCTCGGCACACAGCCGTAGTAGGGACACTCGCCACCCACGAGGTGCTCGTCGGCCGCCACTACCTGCAGACCGGCCTGTGCGAGCTTCGTGGCGACCGCCTCGCCACCTGGCCCGACCCCAATGACGACGACATCGACTTCGGTTGCCACGGCGCTCTCCCCTGTCTACTCGAGTGCTGTCACCGCCAGTCTTCCCCAGCACACAAGATCGGCGCATCCGCAGTCGTCGGCGCGGACGACCCGCGGGACCCTCGGGCAGATGCCCGCCCTGCGCGACCGGCCGTGGTCGCTAACCTCGTAGCGTTGGCTGACCGGTGTCCCGACAGGAGGTGACGGCAGTGCATCGCCATGTCTTGGTCTGTGTCACGGCGACCCTCTGCGTGGCCGTCATGACCCCGCTCGACTCGCCTGGATCCGTTGCACTCGATCGTGGCGCGGACGTCGCGGTGGCTCACCGGGCGGCCGACGCCCGGGCCGGCACGGCAGCGAACCAAGGCACCACAGACCGGCGGTTCTGGGTGAAGGACAAGCGCTTCTACTACTCGGACTGGTACGCCGGCCGCCACCGCAAGATGATCAACTTCGGCTGCACCCGGGCGCCGTACTACCAGCCTGATCCGCGCTGCGTGCGCAACCGCGGATATCACCATGGTCTCGACGTGGCGATGCGGTGCGGCACCCGGCTGTACGCCGGGTTCGGCGGTCGCGTGGTCCGTCCCGACTCACCCGGCTCGCTGGGTCCGGCGTACGGCGCCCACGCCTTCCGCATTCGAAACCAGCGCCTCGACCGGGACTTCGTGATCGGCCACGTCCGCCGCGTCTACGTCGACCCCGGCGACCGCGTCCGCTCGGGACAGGTCGTCGCCCGAGCCTCCGACGCCGCGGCGCCCGACGGGTGTCACCTGCACTTCGAGGTGCGACCGAAGCGCAGCGGCTACGCGTCGGCCGTCAATCCGCGCACCTACATCCGGCTGCGCCTCACACCCTGATCGCTCGGCCACAAGACACGGGGCACAAGGCACTGGGCAGGAGCACGAGGCGCGGGACACGCTGGCGTTGATACCCGCCCTCACGAGCGCCGTACCTCGAGCACCCGGAATCCCTTGGCCGAGCCGAGCCGGACACAGTCGTATCCTTGCGCCGCGATCCAGCGCGCCAACGAGTCGGCCCCGAGGTTCTTGCCGACGACCAGCACGGCACGGCCAGCGGGCGCCAACCGAGGCAGCCAGGTCAGCAGCAACTCGTGCAGGGCTTGCTTGCCGATCCGGATCGGCGGGTTCGACCACAGCTCGTCCAGCTCCAGATCGGCTGGTACGTCGTCGGGTCGCGCGACCGTCAGCCGGTCGCCGACCCCGAGGCTGACCGCGTTGTCGGCGGTCAACGACAGTGCACGCTCGTTGACGTCCACCGCCCACACCCGTGCCTCAGGTACCGCAACAGCAAGCGCGCACCCGATGACGCCGTACCCGCACCCGAGATCGACGAACGTGCCCGGGCGAGACGGAGGGCCGACCTCGCGGAACAGGACTCCGGTGCCGAGGTCGAGACGACCGGCCGCGAACACCCCTGACGCGGTCTGCATCCTGAGGTCGTGCCCCCACACCGACACCGTGATCGACTGCCGCCGCTCCACGGACCCGGGGTCGGCCGAGAAATAGTGGTCACTCATGCTCGGGCCTTGCCGCCTGGCGGCCATCGTCGCGCGCGCCCTCGTGCAGCACGCCCTCGTGCAGCACGCCCTCGTGCAGTGCGCCGGGAAGCACCCGCCGGGACCGCGACACCCGGGCCCGCGCGGCCAGCTCTTCGTCGGGCGGGTAGCCGACCTCCTCGAGGGTGAGGCCCTTCGGAGGCAGCACCTGGACGGCGGAGTCCCGCACACCAGCAGCCAGCACCTCCGCCGGCCACGCCGCCGGGCGGCGACCCTCGCCGACCGCGATCAGGCACCCCACCAGTGCCCTCACCATGCCGTGGCAGAAGGCGTCGGCCACCACCCGCGCGGTGACGACGTCGCCGGCTCGACTCCAGCTCAGCTCCAGCAGGCTGCGCACGGTGGTGGCCCCCTCGCGACGGCGACAGAACGCGCCGAAGTCGTGCTCCCCGAGGAGCAGCGCGGCCGCGGCACTCATCGCCTGTTCGTCCAACCGACGCGGCCACGCCAGCACGGAACTGCGGCCGAGAGGGTCCGAGGCCGCAGGGTGGTCGCAGATCCGGTAGGCGTAGCGGCGCCAGACCGCCGAGAACCGTGCGTCGAATCCGTCGGCCGCAGCCCCCACCCTGCGTACCCGGACGTCGTCGGGGAGCACGCTCGCCAGCCTGCGCACCAGCGGCTCCACGTCGAGGGGTACGTCGGCCGGCAGATCCATGTGGCAGACCTGTCCACGCGCGTGCACGCCGGCGTCGGTTCGGCCGGCCACCGTCAGCCGCACCTCCGGCAGCCGCAGCACCGTCGCCATCGCGGCCTCGATCGTCTCCTGCACCGTCCGCCTGCCCGGCTGCCGCGCCCATCCGGAGAAGTCCGTTCCGTCGTACCCGACGTCGAGCCGCCACCGCCGCGTGTCCGGCACCCGAGCTCACCTCCTCCCCCGCAACCATGCCCGGTCACCGCCGCATGCCTGGCGACGTCGGGCACCCGCTTCGCCCCGGCCGTAGATTGGCGAGGACGCCACACCAAGGAGCGATCATGGCATCGACACCAGGAATCGTCATCGTCGGCGGTGGGTTGGCAGGAGCCAAAGCGGCCGAGGCGCTTCGCGAGCAGGGGTACGACGGCCGCCTCACGCTCATCGGCGCCGAAGAGCACCTGCCCTACGAGCGGCCACCCCTGTCAAAGGGGTATCTCGCCGGCAAGGACGAGTTCAGCTCCGCCATCGTGCACGACGAGCAGTGGTACGCCGACCACGACGTGCA
The DNA here is from genome assembly GCA_963830495.1 of uncultured Actinomycetota bacterium. GTDB lineage: Bacteria > Actinomycetota > Actinomycetes > Propionibacteriales > Nocardioidaceae > CAWHMS01. The sequence goes on from CAWHMS010000003.1 coordinate 675,427, forward strand.
CCTGATGTTGGGCACCACGGCCACCCGCGTGGACGCCGAGGGCCACCAGGTCGAGCTCGTGAACGGCCGCCGAGTCGACTACACGAAGCTGCTGCTCGCCACCGGATCGACCGCACGCACGCTGCCGATACCCGGCATGGCGGCGCACGGCGTCCACACGCTGCGCACGGTGGAGGACTCCGACCGGCTGATCGCTGCGCTCGGCGAGGGTGGCCGGCTCGCGGTCATCGGGGGTGGCTGGATCGGCATGGAGGTGGCGGCCAATGCCCGTGAGCGAGGCGTCGAGGTCACGGTCGTCGAGGCGGCCGCGCTCCCTCTGGTGGGTGCACTTGGTCCCGATCTCGCCAAGGTCTTCCTCGGACTGCATCGCGAGCACGGCGTCCACTTCCACCTCGGCGCCGAGGTCGACGTGATCACCGAGCACGAGGGCAGGGCCACCGGCATCCGGCTGTCCGACGGCACGCACGTGCCGGCCGACCTCGTGGTCGTCGGTGTCGGAGCAGCCCCCAACCTCGCCCTGGCCGAGAGTGCCGGCGTCACGATCGACGGCGGCGTGGCAGTGGACGCCGGCCTGCGCACGAGCGACCCCGACATCTGGGCTGCCGGCGACATCGCCGCCCACCAGCATCCGACGATCGGCGAGCGCGTTCGGGTCGAGCACTGGGCCAACGCGCTCAACCAGCCGGCCGTCGCCGCCCGCTCGATGCTCGGCCAGCCCGCGACGTACGACGAGCTGCCGTACTTCTTCACCGACCAGTACGACCTGGGCATGGAGTACGTCGGACACGTGTCGCGAGGTGCGGAGACACGCGTCGTCGCTCGAGGCGATCTCGACTCACGTGAGTTCATCGCCTTCTGGCTGGATCCGAGCGACCGCGTGGTCGCGGGCATGAACGTCAACGTCTGGGACGTCGTCGACGAGGTCAAGGCCCTGATCGTGTCCGGCCGGCCGGTGGACCCGAGTCGGCTCGCTGACAGCGACGTACCGCTCCCCAAGGTGTGACCACGCCTTACGACGACGAAGGCCCCGCCTCCCGGGTGGGAAGCGGGGCCGCCGTCGCGATGCCTACTTCTGGGCGTCGTCCTCGGTCGCGTCGGACCGAGCATCGGCGTCCGGTGAGTCGACCTCGTCCGCCTCGGAATCCTCCGCATCGGCGGGGGCTTTGACGGTCTCGCCCTCGGGTGCCTGCTCGGCGACGGCGTGCTGGGCCTCGACCTGCTCCGCCTCGGCGGCCTCGGCCTCCTCGGCTTGGCTGGTGGGAGCGGCGGCCGCAGCGTCCTCGGTCTCGTCGACCTCTGCCGCGTCGGTGGCCGGAGCGGTCGCAGCTGTCGGGGTCGACGTGGGCCTGGACGAGCGCACCGTGGGGGTGTACTCCTCCTCGACCAGCTCGATCACGGCCATCGGCGCGTTGTCGCCCTTGCGCGGACCGACCTTCGTGATGCGGGTGTAGCCGCCCGGACGGTCGGCGAACTTCGGGCCGATCTCAGTGAACAGCACGTGCACGACACCCTTGTCCCGGATGACCGACAGCACCTGCCGACGGCTGTGCAGGTCGCCGCGCTTGGCCTTCGTGATGAGGCGCTCGGCGAAGGGACGCAGCTGCCGGGCCTTGGCCTCGGTCGTGGTGAGGGCGCCGTGCTCGAACAGGCCCGTCGCCAGGTTGGCGAGCATGAGTCGCTGGTGGGCCGGGCTGCCGCCGAGGCGGCGGCCCTTCTTGGGGGTGGGCATGTCTTCTCTTTCCTACCAAGCCGTATCAGGTACTTGGTCTGTCATGTCGCGGGTTGGACCGACTGGCTCGGCTCAGCCCGGACTTCGTTCAGGTTGGCCCGGTTAACTTGACTCAGGCCGAGCACCACTGAGCCGGAGCGAGCTCCGGGTCAGTACTGCTCGTCCTCGACGAACGACGTGTCGTCGTCGTAGGAGTCGATGGCAGCGCTCGGGTCGAAACCGGGGGCGCTGTCCTTGAGAGACAAACCCATCTCGGCGAGCTTGGACTTGACCTCGTCGATCGACTTCTGGCCGAAGTTACGGATGTCCAGGAGGTCCTGCTCGCTCCGCGACAGCAGCTCACCCACGGTGTGGATGCCCTCGCGCTTGAGGCAGTTGTAGGACCGCACGGTCAGCTGCAGATCTTCGACCGGGAGGGCCAGGTCGGCGGCGAGCTGCTCGTCGATCGGCGACGGACCGATGTCGATGCCCTCGGCCTCGACGTTGAGCTCGCGGGCAAGGCCGAAGAGCTCGACCAACGTCTTGCCGGCGGACGCCAGCGCGTCACGCGGCTTCATCGAGGGCTTGGTCTCGACGTCGATGATGAGCCGGTCGAAGTCCGTGCGCTGCTCGACACGTGTCGCCTCGACCTTGTAGGTCACCTTGAGCACCGGCGAGTAGATCGAGTCGACCGGCATCCGGCCGATCTCGTCGTCGGGCTGCTTGTTCTGCACTGCCGACACGTAGCCACGACCACGCTCGACCACGAGCTCGACGTCGAGCTTGCCCTTGTCGTTGAGCGTGGCGAGCACGAGCTCCGGGTTGTGCACCTCCACACCGGCCGGCGGCGCGATGTCGGCGGCGGTGACCGCGCCAGGTCCCTGCTTGCGCAGGTACATCGTCACCGGCTCGTCGTGCTCGGACGAGACGACGAGCTCCTTGAGGTTCAGGATGACCTCGGTGACGTCCTCGCGGACCCCCGGGATCGTGGAGAACTCGTGGAGTACGCCGTCGACCCTGATCGACGTGACGGACGCGCCGGGGATCGAGGAGAGCAGGGTACGGCGCAGCGAGTTGCCGAGCGTGTAGCCGAAGCCCGGCTCCAGGGGCTCGATCATAAAGCGTGAACGGTGATCGCCGACGACCTCTTCGGAGAGGCTCGGACGCTGAGCGATAAGCACAGGGACGCTTCCTTCCTACGTCGACCGCTATATGACGACGTAGATCTTGGGTTTACTTCTTGGAGTAGTACTCGACGATGAGCTGCTCTTGGACCGGCACGTCGATCTGGGCCCGGACCGGGATCTGGTGGACGAGGATCCGCATTCTGCTGGGGATCGCCTCGAGCCACGCCGGCACGAGTCGCTCGCCGTGCGTCTCACGCGCCACGATGAACGGCGTCATCTCCATCGACTTCTCCCGGACGTCGATGACGTCGTGCGCGGCGACCTGGTAGGACGGGATGTCCACCTTGTGGCCGTTGACTCTGAAGTGGCCGTGCACGACCAGCTGGCGGGCGTGCCGACGGGTCCGCGCGAAGCCGGCTCGGTAGACCACGTTGTCGAGACGGGTCTCGAGCATCTGCAGCAGGTTGTCGCCGGTCTTGCCGGCACGACGGCTGGCTTCCTTGTAGTAGTTGCGGAACTGCTTCTCGAGCACGCCGTACGTGTAGCGAGCCTTCTGCTTCTCCATCAACTGGTTGCGGTACTCGGACTCCTTCACCCGGCCGCGGCCGTGCATGCCGGGCGGGTAGGGACGTCGCTCGTACGCCACGTCGCCACCGATGAGGTCAGCCCCCAGCCGGCGCGACTTCTTCGTCATGGGACCGGTGTAACGGGCCATGGTTGATCAGTCTCCTTCTGTCGTGCCGGGGCTCAGACGCGCGGCCGCTTGGGTGGGCGACAGCCGTTGTGCGGGCTCGGGGTGACGTCCTGGATCGTGCCGACCTCGAGGCCGACCGCACCGAGGGACCGGATCGCCGTCTCACGACCGGACCCAGGGCCCTTGACGAAGACATCGATCTTCTTCATCCCATGCTCCATCGCACGACGACCCGCTGCCTCGGCAGCCATCTGGGCGGCGAACGGGGTGGACTTGCGTGAGCCCTTGAAGCCGACGGTGCCGGCGCTGGCCCACGAGATCACCGAACCAGTCGGGTCGGTGATCGTGACGATGGTGTTGTTGAACGTGCTCTTGATGTGGGCGTGGCCCACGGCCACGTTCTTCTTCTCTTTGCGGCGCACCTTCTTGGCGCCGGCCTGTCGACCCTTGGGAGGCATCTCTCACATACTCCTGGAAACGAGGAAAGCTGGGGTGGTCGGACGCGGTAGCTCGCAAGGCTCCGAGGAGCCTCCGCTCACTTGCCGGCCTTCTTCCTGCCGGCGACGGTCTTCTTCGGACCCTTGCGCGTGCGCGCGTTGGTCTTGGTGCGCTGGCCCCGCACGGGCAGTCCCTGGCGGTGGCGGCGACCTTGGTAGGAGCCGATCTCGACCTTGCGGCGGATGTCTGCAGCGACCTCGCGACGCAGGTCACCCTCGACCTGGTAGTTAGTCTCGATGTGGTCGCGCAGCTTGACCAGCTCCTCGTCGCCGAGCTGGTGGACGCGCATGTCCGGGCTGACCCCGGTGGCGTCCAGCGTCGCGTGGGCGCGAGTCTTGCCGATTCCGTAGATGTAGGTGAGCGCGACCTCGATGCGCTTGTCACGCGGCAGGTCCACTCCAACGAGGCGTGCCATCAGGCAGTCGTACCTTTCGGTTGGTCGAAGGTGTCATGCGTGCCGCGTCCCTGCCCGCCTCGCGGATGACGAGGTGTCGTCCGCCTGGCAGGGCCCCGGCCTTCGGTCCGGGGGCAACGCCAGGTCTGTGCCAACCTGGCGAGCGGCCACGCTCTGGGGTGAGGATGCATCTCCTCGATGGCTGCGATCAGCCCTGCCGCTGCTTGTGGCGGGGGTTCTCGCAGATCACCATGACCCGTCCGTGTCGGCGGATCACCTTGCACTTGTCACAGATCTTCTTGACGCTCGGGTTGACCTTCATCGGGCTCTCCATGAGAGCTGCCGCACCGGTCATGGGCCGTGTACGGCGGCTGAGGTGGATGGCTGGACAGTCGTGCAGCCGGCTTACTTGTAGCGGTAGACGATGCGTCCGCGGGTGAGGTCGTACGGCGACAGCTCCACGACGACCCGATCCTCGGGGAGGATCCTGATGTAGTGCTGCCGCATCTTGCCGCTGATGTGGGCGAGTACCTTGTGCCCGTTGTTGAGTTCGACCCTGAACATGGCGTTCGGGAGCGCCTCGACGACGGTACCCTCGATCTCGATGACCCCTTCCTTCTTCGGCATAGCCTCCGCATTCTGTAGCTGGCTGACTGGGGTGTGACCCGAGACTGTTGGATGCTCCCCTCCCCGGTCTGGGGCAGCCGCAGGGCACAACACAACAGACCCATCACGGGCCGACGCACAAGTCTACGGGGTGGTGCCCGAATCGAGAAATCGCTCGCCACCCGCGCCAGGTCTCGCCTGTGACGCCCACAGCCGCCACCCCGCACCCCAGCACCCCCGCGAAGAAAACTCGCGAACCAAGTCGCCGCATCACGCGTGTCACCGCACGACACGCCGCAGTACGTGGACTTGGTTCGCGGTTTCGAGCCGCGAGGTCCCTCCGCGCGGATGCCCGGCTCGAACAGCGGCGGCGGCGTACGTGATCGGGGTCCAGACAACGGCAGCGGGGCAGCGGTGCCTCAGGTCACGAGGCCCGCGAGCACGACCCGGGTGAGGAATCGGGCAGGGCAACAGGTCCGTGGAAGACGATGACGTCACCCCCGCCGCCTCCCCCGCCTCGGAAGAGGAGGTCGAAGTCGTCGCCGTTGTGCAGCATCCCGTACGTCGCCGCGAGAAGGGCTGCGTCCCCGGGCTCAGGAGACGGCGCAAGGGACTCCGAGCTCTCCCAGTCGAGACGCTCCACCGTCGAGGGCGGTCAGTACCAACGCGCCGTCGGGCTTCAGTGTGAACGAGTGCTCGAAGTGCGCCGACCAGGAGCCGTCGGCGGTGACCACCGTCCAGTCGTCGTCGAGCACCTCCGTGTCGATCGTGCCCATCGTGATCATCGGCTCCACCGCTAACGCGAGCCCCTCGACCAGCCTGGGGCCGCGCCCGGGCCGGCCGTGGTTGGGCACGTTGGGGGGCATGTGCATCGCTGAGCCGATGCCGTGCCCGACGTAGTCCTCGACGATGCCGAAGTCGCCGGCGGCTCGGACGTGTGACTCGATCGCGTGCGAGATGTCGCCGACCCGCCCGCCGAGTCGTGCAGCGGCCAACCCGCGCCAGAGACTGTCCTCGCACACCCGCATCAGGTCGATGAGCTCCGGGCTGACGTCGCCCACCGCGACAGTGACGGCGGCATCTCCGTGCCATCCCTCCACGATCGCGCCGCAGTCGATCGAGATCAGGTCACCTGCGACCAGCCGCCGGTCGTCCGGGATGCCATGCACCACCTGGTCGTTGACCGACGTACAGATCGTCGCCGGGAAGCCGTGGTACCCGAGGAAGTTCGGCGTGGCACCACGCGACCGGATGTGCGCCTCGGCCATTCGATCAAGCTCGCGTGTGGTCACTCCGGGCACGACCGCGGAGGTCAGCAGCGCGAGCGTCTCGGCCACCACGAGGCCCGCTTCTCGCATCAGCGCGATCTGGTCGGGGGACTTGATCTCCAAGCCCCGGTCACGGAACACCCGCTCGCCTCAGCGGCTGGTGACCGACTCGAGCGCGGCGATGGCGCGCTGGGTGACGTCGTCGACCGCTCCGGTCGCCGAGATCGAGCGCAGCAATCCCATCTCGGCGTAGAAGTCGACCAGCGGTTCGGTCTGCTCGCCGTAGACCTCCAGCCGTCGGAGGATCGTCTCGGGGCGGTCGTCGTCTCGCTGGAACAGCTCGCCCCCGCAAGTGTCGCACACGCCGCCCTTCGAGGGTGGGTCGAACTCGAGGTGCCACACGTGTCCACAGTTGCGACAGGTACGCCGTCCGGACAAGCGGCGGACGACCTCGTCGTCGTCGACCTGCAGCTCGAGCACCACCTCGAGCGGCGTACCCATCTCGTCGAGCATGTCGTTGAGCGCGCGCGCCTGCGAGACGGTGCGCGGAAAGCCATCCAGCAGGAAGCCCTGCCGGGCGTCATCCTCCGACAGCCGGTCACGCACTATGCCGATCGTGACCTCGTCGGGCACGAGCTCGCCCGCATCCATGAACCGCTTCGCCTGCGTGCCGAGCTGGGTCTGGGCGGCAAGGTTGGCGCGGAAGATCTCGCCGGTGGAGATCTGAGGGACGCCGTAGTGCACGGCGATGTGCTTCGCCTGGGTGCCCTTCCCCGCGCCCGGAGCACCCACCAGCACGATGCGCATCAGCGCAGGAATCCTTCGTAGTGCCGCTGTTGCAGCTGGCTCTCGATCTGTTTGACCGTGTCCAGCCCGACGCCGACCATGATCAACAGCGAGGTGCCGCCGAACGGGAAGTTCTGGTTGGCGTCGACGACGACGAAAGCGATCAGCGGAACCAGCGCCACCAGGCCGAGATACATCGAGCCCGGGAAGGTGATCCGGGACAAGACGTAGGCGAGGTAGTCCTCTGTCGGCTTGCCCGCCCGGATGCCGGGCACGAAGCCTCCGTACTTCTTCATGTTGTCCGCGACCTCGGCCGGGTTGAACGTGATCGCGACGTAGAAGTAGGTGAAGAACACGATCATCGCGAAGTAGGTGATCATGTAGATCGCGCTGTCTCCGTTGACGAAGTTGCGCTGCACCCAGGCCGACCAGCTCGCATCGGGGTTGAACTGAGATGCCAGCGCAGGCAGGTACAGCAGGCTGCTGGCAAAGATGACGGGGATGACACCGGCCTGGTTGACCTTGAGCGGGATGTAGGTCGAGCTGCCGCCGAACATCCGCCGACCCACCATCCGCCGCGCGTACTGCACCGGGATCCTTCGCTGCGCCTGCTCGATGAAGATCACCGTGGCCATGATGACCAGGCCGATCGCCAGCACGATGACGAAGACGTCCCAGCCGTTGGTGCGACGGATGCCCCAGAGCGCGGTCGGGAAGGTCGCCACGATCGAGGTGAAGATCAGGATCGACATCCCGTTGCCGATGCCCCGCTCGGTGATGAGCTCACCGAACCACATGATCATCGCCGTACCGGCGGTCATCGTGACCACCATGACGACCATGGTCGACACGTTGTCGTCGACCAGCAGCGAGCCCTGCACACTCGAGCCCTGGAAGATCTGCCCCGAGCGCGCCAGCGCCACCAGTCCGGCCGACTGCAGGATTGCGAGCCCGAGCGTGAGATAGCGGGTGTACTGAGTGATCTTGGACTGACCGGCCTGACCCTCCTTCTTAAGGGTCTCGAGCCGGGGAATCACCACGGTCAGCAGCTGCAAGATGATGCTCGCCGTGATGTAGGGCATGATGCCGAGCGCGAAGATGCTCAGCTGGAGCAGCGCGCCACCGGAGAACAGGTTGATCAGGCCGTAGATGCCGTCGTTCTCGACGCTCGAGACGCCGTCCTGGACCTTGGGGTAGTCAACTCCCGGGGTGGGAACCGCCGACCCGATCCGGAAGAGGACGATGATAGAGAGTACGAACAGCAGCTTGCGCCGCAAGTCGGGCGTCTTGAACGCGTTGACGAAGGCGCTCAGCACCTGGTCCTCCCAGCGATCCCGGGCCGTCCGGGAGGACTCGTTCGTGTCGTGTGTGCGTCGGGGCCCCGCAGGGCCGCCGATCACCTCGGACTGTGACAGTCGGGTCGGCACGGCCGTGGGGTCAGTCCCAGCTGTCACTGTCGCCTGCCCGCGCCGGCGCGGGCGATCACCGGCAGGTGCGGCAAGGACGCAGCCGGCCCTGGTTCCCTGACCTCGCAGTCGGAGACCTGGTGGACCATGCTGCGTCCCAGTCGCGGGAACTCGTCAGAGCTCCGTCGTCGAACCGCCCGCGGCAGCGATCTTCTTCTTGGCCGAGGCCGAGAACGCGTGCGCGCTGACCTGCACCGCGACGCCGATCTCGCCCCCACCGAGGATCTTGACCGGAGCCTTGGGGCGCACCGCGCCCTTCGCGGCCAGGTCGACAGGAGTGACCTCGCCACCCTCGGGGTAGAGGTCGCTGAGCTTGTCGAGGTTGACGACCTGGAACTCCACCCGGAAGGGGCTGCGGAAGCCCTTGAGCTTCGGCAGTCGCATGTGCAGCGGCATCTGACCGCCCTCGAGCCGGGCCGGGACCTGGCTGCGTGCCTTCGTCCCCTTGGTACCGCGACCGGCCGTCTTGCCCTTGCCGGCCTCACCGCGACCCACCCGGGTCTTGGCAGTCTTGGCACCCGGAGCCGGGCGCAGATGGTGCAGCTTGAGCGTCATGTCAGTCGACCTCCTCGACGGCGATCAGGTGCGGCACCGTGTCGAGCATGCCGCGGATCTCGGGACGGTCCTCCTTGACGACGACGTCACCGATCCGCTTCAAGCCGAGGCTCCGCAGCGTCTCCCGCTGGTTCTTCTTGCAGCCGATCCTCGACCGAGTCTGCTGGACCTTGAGGCGCGCCATCACTCGGGCACCTCCGCACGCGCCCTGAGCAGGGCCGCCGGCGCGACCTGCTCGACGGTGAGTCCACGCTGGGCCGCCACGGTCTCGGGATCCTTGAGCATCCGGAGCGCCTCGACGGTCGCGTTGACGATGTTGATGGCGTTGGACGAGCCGAGCGACTTGCTCAGGACGTCGTGGATGCCGGCACACTCGAGTACGGCGCGCACCGGACCACCAGCGATCACACCGGTACCGGGTGCAGCCGGGCGCAGCAGGACGACACCTGCCGCCTTCTCGCCCTGCACCGGGTGCGGGATGGTGCCTTGGATGCGCGGCACCTTGAACATCGACTTCTTGGCTTCCTCGACGCCCTTGGCGATGGCGGCGGGGAACTCCTTGGCTTTGCCGTAGCCGACACCGACCCGACCGTCACCGTCGCCGACGACAACCAGTGCGGTGAAGCTGAACCGACGACCGCCCTTCACGACCTTGGCGACGCGGTTGGTCGCCACGACGCGCTCGATGTAGGCGGTCTTCTCGGCTGCCGAGCCACGACGGTCGTCGCGACCTCGGCGGTCGGAACCGGCACCGCCGCTGCGGCGCTGGGGTCCGCTCATTCGAACTACCTTCTCTCTGTTACGTCGTTGGCTCTGGTCAGAAGGCCAGGCCGCCCTCGCGGGCACCGTCGGCCAGGGCGGCGACCCGCCCGTGGTACTTGTTGCCGGACCGGTCGAAGACGACGGTGTCGACACCGGCGGTCTTGGCACGCCCGGCGACCAACTCGCCGACCTTGCGCGCTCTGGCCGTCTTGTCGCCCTCGACGCCGCGTACGTCGGCCTCCATGCTGCTGGCGGACGCCAGCGTCGTACCCGTGAGATCGTCGACGATCTGCACGAAGAGGTGACGGTTGGACCGCGTCACGACCAGGCGTGGACGCTCGGCCGAGCCGTGCACCTTCTTGCGGCCACGGACCTGACGACGCAACCGGGACGCCGTCCTGGCCGCAGTGTGCTTGCGAGACTTGAGTGCGATAGCCATCACTTACCAGCCTTTCCGACCTTGCGGCGGATCTGCTCTCCGGCGTACCGGATGCCCTTGCCCTTGTATGGCTCGGGCTTGCGGAGCTTGCGGATGTTGGCCGCGACCTCACCGACCACCTGCTTGTCGATGCCCTGGACGGCGAACCGGGTCGGACCCTCGACCGTGAAGGACACTCCGTCGGGTGCGTTGACCGTGATCGAGTGGCTGTAGCCGAGGGAGAACTCCAAGGTGGTCGGGCCCTTCGGCACCACGCGGTAGCCGACGCCGACGATCTCGAGCTTCTTCTCGTAGCCGTCGGTCACCCCGGTCACCATGTTGGCGATGAGCGTGCGCGACAGGCCGTGCAGTGCACGGCTGTTGCGCTCGTCGTCCGGTCGCTTGACCTCGAGTACGCCGGCCTCGGTCTTCGCGACCGTGATGGGTGCGGCAACCGTGTGTGCCAGCGTGCCTTTGGGGCCTTTGACCGTGACGGTCTGGCCCTCGACGGCTACGTCGACACCGCTCGGGACCGTGATGGGCAGCTTGCCGATACGCGACATGTCTGTTCCTCCTCCTGGTCCTGGGTCACCAGACGTAGGCGAGGACTTCTCCGCCTACGCCCTTCTGCTTGGCCTGGCGGTCCGTGAGGAGGCCAGTCGAGGTCGAGATGATGGCCACGCCGAGGCCACCGAGGACCTTGGGCAGGCCGGTCGCCTTGGCGTAGACCCGCAGCCCGGGTTTGCTGATGCGGCGTACGCCGGCGATCGAGCGCTCCCGGTTGGGGCCGTACTTGAGGTTGACCACCAGGGACTTGCCGACGGCGCTGGGGGCCTCAGCGGGCTCGTCGACCTTCCAGGAGGCGATGTAGCCCTCCTGCTGCAGGATCTCCGCGACGCCTGCCTTCAGCTTGCTGTAGGGCATCGTCACGTCATCGTGGTACGCCTGGTTGGCGTTGCGCAGACGGGTCAACATGTCTGCGATCGGGTCGGTCATCGTCATGGCCGGTGGTCTCTTTTCTCGCTGTGGTTTCGGTCGGTCCCGACCTTCAGCGTTCGATTTCTCAGGTCTTGGTCGCGTGGTCGTGGTGAGTTGCTAGTGGCCCAGGCGGGGGTCTGGGGGCACAACCCCACTGGCAGGCCTGGCGATGCAAACGCAACCAGGTCATGGTGGCGCTGCGCAGTTTGGCTTACCAGCTGCTCTTGGTGATGCCCGGCAGCTCGCCGCGGTGAGCCATCTCGCGAAGGCACACCCGGCACAAGCCGAACTTGCGATAGACCGCCTTCGGTCGACCGCACCGCTGGCAACGCGTGTAGGCCCGTACCTTGAACTTGGGCTTGCGCGAGGCCTTGACTCTCAGGGCTGTCTTCGCCATCAGTTCTCCTTGCTCTGCTCTGTCATCTCATCGCTCCGCGCTCTGTCATGTCATCGCTCCGCGAAGGGGAAGCCGAGGTGCTTGAGGAGCGAGCGTCCCTCGTCGTCGTTGGTCGCCGTGGTGACGACCGTGATGTCCATGCCCCGCTGCCGGTCGACCTTGTCGGGATCGACCTCGTGGAACATGACCTGCTCGGTGAGGCCGAAGGTGTAGTTGCCCCGACCGTCGAACTGCCTGGGCGACAACCCGCGGAAGTCGCGGATGCGGGGCAGCGCCAGCGACAGCAGCCGGTCGAGGAACTCCCACATGCGGTCCCCACGCAGCGTCACGTGGGCGCCGATCGGCATACCCTCACGCAGCTTGAACTGAGCGATCGACTTGCGTGCCCGGGTCACCTGCGGCTTCTGGCCGGTGATCACGGTGAGGTCCTTGACCGCCCCCTCGATCAGCTTCGAGTCCCGCGCCGCCTCGCCGACACCCATGTTGACCACGATCTTGGTCAGGCCCGGTACCTGCATGACATTGGCGTAGCCGAACTCGTCCCGGAGGGTCGGGAGGATCTCCTCCCGGTACCTGGTCTTGAGCCGCGGTGTCGGGCGGTTCGCCTGGCCGGTGTCAGTCGTTGTCGTCTCGGTCACGTCAGATCTCCTCGCCATTCTTGGTGGCGATGCGCACGCTGCGGTGCGCCTTGTACTTCGAGCCGTCGGACCGGGTCTTCTCCACCTCGACGCGCTTGGCGCCGACCCGCGTCGGGACCTTCTTGCCGTCGACCTCCGTCAGCAGCATCACGTTGGACACGTGCACGGCGGCCTCCTGCGTGACGATGCCGCCGGTCGTGCCGCCGCGACCGCCCTGCTGTACGACCCGGGTGTGACGCTTGACGCGGTTGACACCCTCGACGATCACGCGGTTCTCGTCTGGGAGGACGGCGATGACCTTGCCCTCGGCGCCCTTGTCCTTGCCGGCGATGACGCGCACGACATCGCCCTTCTTGATGGTCAGGCTGCGTGTACGTGCCATGTCAGAGCACCTCCGGGGCGAGCGAGATGATCTTCATGAATCGCTTCTCGCGTAGTTCACGGCCAACCGGGCCGAAGATGCGGGTGCCGCGGGGCTCGCCGTCGCCCCTCAGGATCACCGCGGCGTTCTCGTCGAACCGGATGTAGGAGCCATCGACTCGACGACGCTCCTTGACGGTACGCACGATCACAGCCCTGACGACCTCACCCTTCTTGACGTTGCCACCGGGGATCGCGTCTTTGACCGTGGCGACGATGACGTCGCCGATACCCGCGTACCGACGGCCGGAACCGCCGAGTACCCGGATGCACAGCAGCTGCTTGGCTCCTGTGTTGTCGGCGACCTTGAGTCGCGACTCCTGCTGGATCATTTCCTTCTCCTGGTTGTCTGCCGGTTCTCGGTGGTCACCGAGCCTGGCGGAACCTCAACGAAACTCAACTGGTCTGATGAGCGGCTGGGCTGGCTTGCTGAGCGGCGGGCTTCGCGTCCGCTCGCGGCGCTCTCAAGCGCGAGTGACAGGCGCTCGCGCCTGTCACTTCGCGCGTTCGAGCACCTCCACGACCCGCCAGCGCTTGGTGGCCGACAGCGGTCGGGTCTCCATGATCATGACCCGGTCACCGACTCCGCACTGGTTCTGCTCGTCATGCGCCTTGAGCTTGCTGGTACGCCGGATGACCTTGCCGTACAGGGCGTGCTTCACCCGGTCCTCCACGGACACGACGATGGTCTTGTCCATCTTGTCGCTCACGACCAGGCCCTCACGGGTCTTGCGTCGCTTGCGCGTGGCAGCCTCGGTCACGTTGCCTTCTTCGCTCACATTCGCCTCACTCATGCGTCACCCTCGTCGTCCTCGTCCGCGTCCAGCTGCGCGATGATGCCCAACTCCCGCTCACGCAGCACCGTGTAGACCCGAGCGATCTCGCGGCGGACCTGCTTGAGTCGGCCGTGCGACTCCAGCTGACCGGTGGCTGCCTGGAACCGGAGGTTGAACAACTCCTCCTTGGCCTCGCGCAGCTTCTCCTCGAGGGAGTCGTGGTCGAGATGACGCAACTCGGTTGCCTTGGTCACAGAACTCATCAGAACTCACCCGCCTCGCGGCTCACGAAACGGCACTTCATCGGCAGCTTGTGCATCGCCCGGCGCATCGCCTCACGGGCGATCGGCTCGGGGACGCCGGACAGCTCGAACATCACGCGGCCTGGCTTCACGTTGGCGATCCACCATTCCGGCGAGCCCTTACCCGAACCCATCCGGGTCTCGGCGGGCTTCTTGGTCAGCGGACGGTCCGGGTAGATGTTGATCCACACCTTCCCGCCACGCTTGATGTGTCGGGTCATCGCAATACGCGCGGACTCGATCTGACGGTTGGTCACGTAGTGGCCCTCGACCGCCTGGATGCCGAAGTCGCCGAAGGCGAGTCGAGTGCCACCCTTGGCCGTGCCGGTGCGCTTGGGGTGGTGCTGCTTGCGGTGCTTGACCCTGCGAGGGATCAGCATGACTCAGCCCTCCTGTCCGGTCGTCTCGGCCGGAGCGGCGGCGGCCACGGGAGCGGCCGCCACGGGAGCGGCAACTTCGGTCGGCTCGGTCGTGGGGGCGTCGGTACGCCGTTCGCCGCGGTCACCGCGGTCGCTGCGTCGACGGGTCGGCCGGTTGCGGCCGCCTGCCTGCGCCAGGGCGGCCGCGTGGGCCTCCCGCTCGGCTCGGCTGCCGGCCACCTCACCCTTGTAGATCCACACCTTGACGCCGATCCGGCCGAAGGTGGTCTTGGCCTCGTAGAAGCCGTAGTCGATGTCGGCGCGCAGCGTGTGCAGCGGAACCCGGCCCTCACGGTAGAAGTCGGAGCGGGACATCTCCGCGCCGCCGAGCCGTCCGGAGCACTGGATCCGGATGCCCTTGGCACCGGACCGCATGGCGGTCTGGATGGCCTTCCGCATGGCGCGTCGGTAGGCGACCCGGCTGGACAGCTGCTCGGCCACGCCCTGAGCGACGAGCTGTGCGTCGATCTCCGGGTTGAGCACCTCGCGGATGTTGAGCTTGACCTGCTTGCCGGTGAGCTTCTCGAGGTTCTCCCGGATCCGGTCGGCCTCCGCACCACGACGGCCGATCACGATGCCGGGGCGAGCGGTGTAGATCGTCACCGAGACGCGGTCCCGGGTGCGCTCGATCTCGACCCGGCTGATGCCGGCCCGGTCCATGCCCTTGGTGAGCAGCTTCCGGATCGCGACATCCTCGCCGACGTACGACTTGTAGAGCTTTTCGGCGTACCAACGGCTCTTGTGGTCGGTCGAGATCCCGAGACGGAAACCGTGCGGGTTGACCTTCTGCCCCATTAGCGGGCACCTCCCTTGCTGGTGGCTCCGGCGACGACGTCGGCGGGCTGCACGACCAGCGTGATGTGGCTGGTGCGCTTGAGGATGCGAGTGGCTCGACCTTGTGCGCGGGGACGGAAACGCTTCATCGTGGGGCCTTCGTCGACGGTCGCCTTCGACACCACGAGTGAGCCGCGGTCGAGGTCCTCCGTCGTCGTCGCGTTGGCGACGGCACTCTCGAGCACCTTCGCGATGTCAGCCGCGGCCGCCTGGGGGGCGAACCGGAGGGTCGCCAGCGCGTCGTCCACCTGTGCACCACGCACCAGGTCGACGATCCGGCGTGCCTTTAACGGCGTCACGCGGACGAAGCGCGCGACGGCGAAGGCGCCCGGCTCGTCGCCGAGGAGGCTCTCGCGGCGGGCGCTCACGCGCCTGCGCTCAGAAACGCTCATAGCTCTTCGTCACTTCTCTCTCGTCGTCCGGCCGTCAGCGACGGCGGGCCTTACGGTCGTCCTTGATGTGGCCACGGAAGGTGCGGGTCGGAGCGAACTCGCCCAGCTTGTGGCCCACCATGGCCTCGGTCACGAAGACGGGAACGTGCTTGCGCCCGTCGTGCACGGCGATCGTGTGGCCGATCATGGTCGGCACGATCATCGAGCGACGCGACCACGTCTTGATCACGTTCTTGGTGCCCTTGTCGTTCTGCACGTCCACCTTCTTCTGCAGGTGGTCGTCGACGAACGGGCCCTTCTTCAGACTGCGTGGCATCTGTTCCTCAGACCCCTTCTCAGCGCTTGCCGGACTTGCGGCGACGGACGATCATCTGGTCACTGGCCTTGCGCTTGCGCGTGCGTCCCTCGGGCTGACCCCAGGGTGAGACCGGGTGGCGACCACCGGAGGTCTTGCCCTCACCGCCTCCGTGCGGGTGGTCGACCGGGTTCATGGCGACGCCACGGACGCTCGGGCGCTTGCCCTTCCAGCGCATCCGGCCGGCCTTGCCCCAGTTGATGTTGCTCTGCTCGGCATTGCCGACCGAGCCCACGGTGGCGCGGCAGCGCACGTCGACGTACCGCATCTCACCTGACGGCATCCGTAGCTGCGCGCGGTTGCCCTCGCGCGCCACCAGCTGCACCGAGACACCGGCCGAGCGGCCGATCTTGGCGCCACCGCCGGGCCGCAGCTCGATCGCGTGAACCGTCGTGCCGACGGGGATGTTGCGCAGCGGCAGGTTGTTGCCCGGCTTGATGTCGGCCCTGGGACCGTTCTCGACGTGCATCCCCTGCCGGAGGCCGGTCGGCGCGATGATGTATCGCTTCTCCCCGTCGGCGTAGTGCAGCAGCGCGATGCGAGCGGTGCGGTTGGGGTCGTACTCGATGTGGGCGACCTTCGCCGGCACGCCGTCCTTGTCGAAGCGACGGAAGTCGACGATGCGGTAGGCGCGCTTGTGCCCGCCACCTTGGTGACGTGTGGTGATGCGGCCCTGGTTGTTGCGGCCACCCTTCTTCGGCAGCGGCTTGACCAGCGACTTCTCAGGGGTTGTACGCGTGATCTCGACGAAGTCGGCGACGCTCGAGCCGCGACGGCCCGGCGTGGTCGGCTTGTACTTACGGATGCCCATGGGTTCTCAGTCCTCGCTCACGAAGCCCGGTCAGGAGACCGGACCTCCGAAGATGTCGATGCGCTGCCCCTCGGCGACGCTCACGATCGCCCGCTTGGTGGCGGCACGCTGGCCCCAGCCGAAGCGGGTACGGCGACGCTTGCCGGTCCGGTTGGCGGTGTTGACGCTGGTCACGTGCACGTTGAACACCTTCTCGACCGCGATCTTGATCTCGGTCTTGTTGGAGTCTGGGCGTACCAGGAACGTGTACTTGTTCTGGTCGAGCAGCGCGTAGGACTTCTCGCTCACGACCGGGGCGATCAGCACGTCGCGGTGATCCTTGTGCAGGTCGCTCATGCGTCCTCTCCCTCGCTGGTCTCCTCGGCCTCGGCCTCGGTGGCGACGGCCTTGACAGCCTTACCCCGGGCCGGACCCGCGACGAACACGTCAAAGGCAGCCTTGGTGAAGACCACATCGTCGCTCAGCAGTACGTCGTAGGTGTTGAGCTGATCCGCGGTCAACACCTGCACCGTGTTCAGGTTGCGCAGGCTCAGCCGGCTGGTGTCGTCGCCGCGCTCCAGCACGACCAGGACACGCGGACGAGTGGTCACCGATGCCAGCGCGGCGACGGCGGCCTTGGTCGACGGGCTGGCGTCGCTGACCAGACTCTCGACGACGTGCACGCGACCGTCGCGGGCGCGATCGGACAGCGCTCCACGAAGCGCCGCGGCCTTCATCTTCTTCGGCGTGCGCTGGGCGTAGCTATGCGGCGTCGGGCCGTGGACGATGCCTCCACCAGCGAACTGGGGCGCCCGGATCGAGCCCTGGCGGGCCCGACCGGTGCCCTTCTGCCGGTAAGGCTTGCGGCCACCGCCGGCCACCTCACCGCGGCCCAGGGTCGAGTGGCTGCCCTGGCGGGCAGCAGCCATCTGGGCGACGACGACCTGGTGGATCAACGGCACGTTGACCTGGACGTCGAAGATCTCGGCGGGAAGCTCGACGGTGCCGGACTTCTTGCCGGTGGCGTCGAGGACATCGATGGTGCTCACTGCTGACCCTCCTTTGCCTTGGCCGCGGTGCGGACCACGACGACGGTCCCGCGGGGACCGGGGACAGCGCCCTTGATCAGGATCAGACCCTTCTCCGCATCCACAGCGTGCACGGAGAGGTTCTGCACGGTGACGGTGTCGACACCCATCCGGCCAGCCATCCGCAGGCCCTTGAAGACGCGACCCGGGGTGGCGCAGCCACCGATCGAGCCCGGCTTGCGGTGGTTGCGGTGGGCACCGTGCGAGGCGCCCACGCCCGCGAAGCCGTGTCGCTTCATGACACCGGCGAATCCCTTGCCCTTGCTGGTGCCGGTCACGTCGATGCGCTCGCCCGAGGCGAAGACGTCGACGCTCAGCTCCTGGCCGGGCGAATACTCGGCGGCGTCCGCCGTACGGATCTCGGCAAGGTGGCGACGAGGCGTGACACCGGCCTTCTCGAAGTGACCCGCCATCGGCTTGGTCACCTTCGACGGTCGGATCTCACCGAAGCCGAGCTGGATCGCCGCGTACCCGTCGGCCTCCGCAGAGCGGACCTGGGTCACGACGTTCGAGCCGGCCTCGATGACCGTCACGGGTACGACGCGGTTGTTCTCATCCCAAAGCTGGGTCATGCCGAGCTTGGTGCCCAGCAGACCTCGCACAGACTTCTGTTGGCTCATTGGTCAGTAACCCTTTAGAGCTTGATCTCGATGTCGACACCGGCCGGCAATTCGAGCCGCATAAGCGAGTCGACCGTCTTCGGGGTCGGGTCGATGATGTCGATGAGACGCTTGTGGGTGCGCATCTCGAAGTGCTCGCGGCTGTCCTTGTACTTGTGCGGCGAGCGGATCACACAGAACACGTTCTTCTCGGTAGGAAGCGGCACCGGGCCTGCAACCTTCGCGCCAGTACGCGTCACCGTGTCGACGATCTTGCGCGCCGAACTGTCGATGACCTCGTGGTCGTAGGCCTTGAGCCGAATGCGGATCTTTTGTCCCGCCATGCTCACGCTCGTCCTTCGCTGTCGTTCCGCTGGTCCATGCCTGACGCTCCGGCGGAGCTCCGGCTTCCCCTGTTGGCCGACCCCCGAGGTCGGGCGTGTCGCGCACGAAGGACGCACTACGCTCGAGTCGGAAGTGGTTGTACTGGGACTTGTCTCGACGACACCCGCTTGTCGGGCGTCGAGGGCCGGGCAGTGTCTCCGGTACGGCGAGAACCGTCCTTCTCTGTGACATGAGAACATCGGTCCGCCACGGCGACCCCGCTCGGGCAACCCCGGTATTCTGCCAGACCCTGCCAGCCATGCCAAATCGCTCGCGGACCCCTGGACGACGGTGCCGCCACGGGTGCGACGACGCCGTTCGGGACCTGGCTGCCGTTGCCGCGGCTCGCAACGACAGCCACGTTCCGAGCGCGAGGGCCTCGGGGCAATCGTGACCTCGCCGTCACCCGCATCGGGTGTCGCTGTGCTTACATAAGGCGCGGCAGAAACCGTCGGAGAAAGGTCCCCTCATGCCCGTGCTCACAGGCTATGTGCCGACACCCATCGGCGACGCCGCGCTCGAGGCCGCGATCACGGAGGCGAGGCTCCGCGAGCTCCCCCTGGTGGTACTGAACTCCACCAGTAGCGAAGGAGTCGGCGACGCGAACTTCGCCGACGACGCGACGGCAGCGAAGCTCCGCGGCCGCCTGGAGCAATCCGGCGTCGAGTTCCAGCTGCTGCGCACCCAAGGGACGCGGGAGCCCTCCGACGTGCTCGTCTCCACCGCCAAGGAGGTCAGTGCCGACCTCCTCGTCATCGGGCTTCGCAAGCGCAGCCCGGTCGGCAAGTTGCTCCTCGGCAGCACCGCCCAGCGGATCCTGCTCGACGCGCACTGCCCCGTGCTGGCGGTCAAGGAAACGTAGGCAGATCGAGCGCAAGGCAACGGCGAAGGCCCGGGACCACAGGGTCCCGGGCCTTCGCCGTGTTGGTGCCGTGGTACGGCGTCAGGTCACTTGCTGATGTTGGTGACCCTACCGGCGCCGACGGTGCGACCACCCTCGCGGATGGCGAATCGCAGGCCCTCTTCCATGGCGATGGGCTGGATGAGCTCGACGGCCATCTCCGTGTTGTCGCCCGGCATGACCATCTCCGTGCCCTCGGGGAGGGTCACGACGCCGGTCACGTCCGTGGTGCGGAAGTAGAACTGCGGGCGGTAGTTGTTGAAGAACGGCGTGTGTCGGCCGCCCTCCTCCTTCGACAGGATGTAGACGTTGGCGTCGAAGTTGGTGTGCGGCGTCGTCGAACCCGGCTTGATGATGACCATGCCGCGCTCGACGTCCTCACGCTTGGTTCCGCGCAGCAGCAGGCCGACGTTCTCGCCCGCCTCGCCGGTGTCGAGCAGCTTGCGGAACATCTCGATGCCGGTGACGGTCGTGCTCTGCTTGTCGTCGCGGATGCCGATGATGTCGACCGTCTCGTTGATGTTGATGATGCCGCGCTCGATCCGGCCGGTGACGACCGTGCCGCGACCGGTGATCGTGAACACGTCCTCGACCGGCATCAGGAACGGCTTCTCGGTGTCGCGCTCCGGCTGCGGGATGTAAGAGTCGACCGCGTCCATCAGCTCAGACACCGACTCCTCCCACTTCGCGTCGCCGTTGAGGGCCGGGAAGGCAGCCACCCGCACGACCGGTACGTCGTCGCCCGGGAACTCGTACTCGGACAGCAGCTCGCGGACCTCAAGCTCGACGAGCTCGACGAGCTCCTCGTCCTCGACCATGTCGCACTTGTTGAGCGCGACGACGATGGCAGGCACACCGACCTGACGGGCGAGCAGCACGTGCTCGCGGGTCTGCGGCATCGGGCCATCGGTAGCGGCGACCACGAGGATCGCGCCGTCCATCTGCGCCGCGCCGGTGATCATGTTCTTGATGTAGTCGGCGTGACCCGGGCAGTCGACGTGCGCGTAGTGACGCGACTCGGTCTGGTACTCGATGTGGGCGATCGAGATCGTGATCCCGCGCTGCTTCTCCTCAGGCGCCTTGTCGATGTCGTCGAAGGCGAACTGCGGGTTCAGGTCGGGGTACTTCTCGTGCAGCACCTTCGAGATCGCCGCGGTCAGAGTTGTCTTCCCGTGGTCGATGTGGCCGATGGTACCGATGTTGACGTGCGGCTTGGTCCGCTCGAATTTGGCCTTCGCCACTTGGACTTCCTCCTCGTTGAAACGTGATGTTCGATTGCTGTACGCCGATTCGGGCGACCCTCAGCGGGTCACTCGCCTCGGACCTTCTGGATGATCTCGTCGGCGACGCTCCGGGGAACCTCGGCGTACGAGTCGAACTGCATGGAGTACGACGCGCGGCCCTGAGTCTTGGACCTCAGGTCGCCAACGTACCCAAACATCTCCGAGAGCGGAACCAGCGCCTTGACGAGCTTGGCACCGCCCAAACCCTCCTCCATGGCCTGGATGTGGCCACGGCGGGCATTGAGGTCGCCGATCACGTCACCCATGTAGTCCTCGGGCGTGGTGACCTCGACCGCCATCATCGGCTCGAGCAGCACCGGGTGGGCCGCGCGCGCGGCCTCCTTGAACACCATCCGGCCGGCCATCTTGAAGGCCATCTCGGAGGAGTCGACCTCGTGGTAGGAGCCGTCGGTCAGCGTCACCTTGACGTCGACCATCGGATAACCGGCGAGCACGCCGAACTCCATGGCCTCCTGGATGCCCTCGTCGACGGCGGGGATGAACTCGCGCGGGATGCGGCCACCGGTCACGGCGTTGACGAACTCGTAACCGCCGTCACCGTCACCACCGGTCGGCTCCATGTTGATGATGACCTTCGCGAACTGGCCGGAGCCACCGGTCTGCTTCTTGTGGACGTAATTGACCTTCTCGACCGTACGACGGATGGTCTCCCTGTAGGCAACCTGCGGCTTGCCAACGTTGGCCTCGACGCGGAACTCGCGCTTCATCCGGTCGACCAGCACCTCGAGGTGCAGCTCGCCCATGCCGGCGATGATCGTCTGGCCGGTGTCCTCGTCGGTGCGGACCTGGAAGGTCGGGTCCTCCTCGGAGAGGCGCTGGATCGCCGTACCCAGCTTCTCCTGGTCACCCTTCGACCTGGGCTCGATGGCGACCGAGATGACCGGAGCAGGGAAGGTCATGGACTCCAGCACGACCGGCTTGCCCTGGTCGCAGAGCGTCTCGCCCGTCGTGGTGTCCTTGAGCCCCATCACGGCGACGATGTGGCCGGCACCTACCGACGCGATCTCCTCACGCTTGTTGGCGTGCATCCGGTAGATCTTGCCGATCCGCTCTTTTCTCCCCTTGGTGGGGTTGAGCACGTTGGCACCTGCGTCGAGTCGACCCGAGTAGACGCGGAGGTAGGTGAGCTTACCCAGGTGCGGGTCGGCCATGATCTTGAAGGCCAGCGCGGAGAACGGCTCGTCCTCGGACGGACGGCGCTCCACGGCGGCCTCCTCGTCCTTGACGTCGTGGCCCTCGATCGAGCCGATGTCCAGCGGCGACGGTAGGAACTTCACCACCGCGTCGAGCAGCGGCTGGACGCCCTTGTTCTTGAACGCGGTGCCACACAGCACGGGGGTCAGCTTGTCGGCGATGGTGGCGCGCCGGATCGCGGCCTCAAGCTGCTCGGCCGTGGGCTCCTGGCCCTCGAGGTAGAGCTCCATCATCTCGTCGTCGGCTTCGGCGATCGTCTCGAAGAGCCGGTCCCGCCACTCCCGAGCCGCGTCGGTGTGGGTCGCAGGGATCTCCTCGACGGTGTAGTCCTCGCCCTTCACGGTCTCGCCGCGCCAGGTGAGCGCCCGCATGCCGACGAGGTCGACCACACCCACGAAGTCCGCCTCGGTGCCGATCGGGATCTGCAGCACCAGCGGAGTGGCGCCCAGGCGCCCTTCGATCATGTCGACACAGCGGTGGAACTCGGCGCCGGTGCGGTCGAGCTTGTTGACGAAGCACATCCTCGGCACGCGGTACTTGTCCGCCTGGCGCCATACGGTCTCGGACTGCGGCTCCACACCGGCCACCCCGTCGAACACGGCAACGGCGCCGTCGAGCACGCGCAGCGACCGCTCGACCTCGACCGTGAAGTCGACGTGGCCGGGGGTGTCGATGATGTTGATGGTGTGGTCTTTCCACGCACAGGTGGTGGCGGCGGAGGTGATGGTGATGCCGCGCTCCTGCTCCTGCTCCATCCAGTCCATGGTGGCAGCGCCCTCGTGGACCTCACCGATCTTGTAGGTGATGCCGGTGTAGAAGAGGATCCGCTCGGTCGTCGTCGTCTTGCCGGCATCGATGTGCGCCATGATGCCGATGTTGCGGACCTTGGAGAGGTCGGTCGTGATGTCGATTGCCACGGTGACGCGTCCCTTACGGTGGATGGGTCTATCGATGTATCGGTGGGTGAGCGCAGGTGTACGCCGCCCGCCCGGCTGTCACGAGTCGGTCGGAACCGACCACGGAGCGGTGAGCAACGGCCATGCGCGTCACCAGCGGTAGTGCGCGAAAGCCTTGTTCGACTCGGCCATCTTGTGGGTGTCCTCGCGGCGCTTGACCGCCGCGCCCAGGCCGTTCGACGCGTCCAGCAACTCATTCATGAGCCGCTCCGACATCGTCTTCTCCCGGCGCGCCTGGGCGTACTGCACCAACCAGCGCAAGGCCAGGGTGGTCGAGCGCGCGCCGCGGACCTCCACCGGCACCTGGTAGGTGGCGCCACCCACGCGGCGGCTGCGCACCTCGAGGGTGGGCTTGACGTTGTCGAGCGCGCGCTTCAGCGTCACGACCGGGTCGACGCCGGTCTTCTCGCGGCAGCCTTCGAGCGCGGTGTGCACGATACGCTCTGCCACGGCCTTCTTGCCGTCGACCAGCACCTTGTTGATCAGCTGGGTGACCAGTTGGCTGCCGTAGACCGGGTCGTTCTCGATCGGTCGCCTCGGGGCCGGGCCCTTGCGCGGCATCAGCTCTTCTCCTTCTTCGCGCCGTAGCGGCTGCGAGCCTGCTTGCGGTTCTTCACACCCTGCGTGTCGAGCGAACCGCGAATGATCTTGTAGCGCACACCGGGGAGGTCCTTCACCCGGCCGCCACGAACGAGCACGATCGAGTGCTCCTGCAGGTTGTGGCCGACGCCCGGGATGTACGCCGTGACCTCGATGCCCGTGGTCAGCCGCACACGGGCGACCTTGCGCAGGGCGGAGTTCGGCTTCTTCGGCGTGGTCGTGTAAACGCGCGTGCACACGCCGCGCCGCTGAGGGGATCCCTTCAGGGCTGGCGTCTTCGTCTTCGACACCTTGTCCTGGCGGCCCTTGCGGACCAGCTGCTGGATGGTGGGCACCGCGTCGTTCTCTTTCCTTGTCGGACTCTGGCTGCGTTGTGCGCCGTGGGCGCCTGCGTTGGCGACCCCCGCGTCCGGGCGTGTCGCCCGAGGTGGTCACGCCGGTGAGAGTTCGTCGGCATGGTGGGTCTTGCGCAACCCCGTGACCTTCGGCGAGCCGCTCCACTCTGGGTCGATCCGCGGGGGCACACGAGGAGGCCTAGCACATACTAGGCACGAACGATTAGGTTACCGGAGCCCCTGCCACCGGTCAAAACGGTCGGCCGCGTCGAAACCCCGGCGAGCCACACCACCAACGACCCCACAACGGCTGAGCGCCGATGAACATGCCTGCTCACCGGCGCTCAGACCGTTGTTTAGTTGCTGTAGGACCCGAAGTCGAAGTCGTCCAGCGCCACCGACTGCTGCCCGGACGTCTGACCGAAGTCGTAGTAGTCGGAGTCGTAGTCGATCGAGTACGCCTTCGCGCGCGCCTCTTCGGTCGGCTCCACCCGGATGTTGCGGTAGCGCTCCAGGCCGGTGCCGGCAGGGATGAGCTTGCCGAGGATCACGTTCTCCTTCAGACCCAGCAGCGAGTCGGACTTGCCGTGGATCGCCGCATCGGTAAGGACGCGGGTCGTCTCCTGGAACGAGGCCGCCGAGAGCCACGACTCCGTCGCGAGCGACGCCTTCGTGATGCCCATCAGCACCGGACGCCCGGACGCGGGGGTCCCACCTTCGGCGACGACGCGGCGGTTCTCGGCCTCGAAGCGAATCCTCTCGACCAGCTCACCAGGCAGCAGCTCGGAATCACCGCTCTCGATCACCGTGATCCGGCGAAGCATCTGCCGGATGATGATCTCGATGTGCTTGTCGTGGATCGCCACGGCCTGACGCCGGTAGACCTCCTGCACCTCGTTGACCAGGTGCTCCTGGGTCTTGCGAGGACCGAGGATCCGCAGCACGTCTGCCGGGTCGGCCTTGCCGACCGTGAGCTGCTGACCCACGACCACGTGGTCACCTTCGTCGACGAGCAGTCGGGTGCGCTTGCTGACCGGGTGCGCCTGCTCCTCCGAGCCGTCATCGGGCACGACGACGATCTTGCGGGTCTTGTCGGTGTCCTCGATCCTGACCCGACCAGCCGCCTCGGTGATAGGCGCGCGGCCCTTCGGCGTACGCGCCTCGAACAGCTCGACCACACGCGGCAGACCTTCGGTGATGTCGTCGGCCGAGGCCACGCCACCGGTGTGGAAGGTCCGCATCGTCAGCTGGGTGCCGGGCTCGCCGATCGACTGGGCAGCGATGATGCCGACCGCCTCGCCGATGTCGACGAGCTTGCCGGTAGCGAGCGAGCGGCCGTAGCACTTCGCACATGTCCCGGTCTTGGCCTCGCAGGTCAGCACGGAGCGGACCTTGACCTCCTGCACGCCGGACTCCACCAGTGAGCTGATGAGTACGTCGCCGATGTCGTCACCGGCCTCCGCGAGGACCTTGCCGGTCTCGGAGTGGACCACGTCGACCGCGAGGTTGCGAGCGTAGGCCGAGGTCTCGACGAATTCGTTCTTGACGGTGGAGCCGTCGTCGCGGGCATCGCCGATGATCTTGTTGAGGCCTCGCTCGGTGCCACAGTCGTCCTCGCGGATGATGACGTCCTGCGACACGTCGACGAGGCGACGTGTCAGGTAGCCGGAGTCGGCGGTCCGCAGGGCCGTGTCGGCCAGACCCTTCCGAGCGCCGTGCGTGGAGATGAAGTACTCCAGCACCGAGAGGCCCTCACGGAAGTTGGCCTTGATCGGACGCGGGATGATCTCACCCTTCGGGTTGGCGACCAGACCACGCATACCGGCGATCTGCCGGACCTGGGTCATGTTTCCACGGGCGCCGGAGTTGACCATCATGAAGATCGGGTTGGTCTTGTCGAAGGCGGCCTCCATCGACTTTGCGACCTCGATCGTGGCCGTGTTCCAGATCTCGATGAGCTCCTGACGACGCTCTTCGTCGGTGATCAGACCGCGCTCGTACTGCTGCTGGACCTTCACCGACTGGCCCTCGAACCTGACCATGATCTCGGGCTTGTCGGCGGGGGTCACGACGTCCTCGATCGAGATCGTCACACCCGAGCGAGTTGCCCAGTGGAAGCCGGTGTCCTTCAGCGCGTCCAGCGCCGCCGCGACCTCGACCTTGGTGTAGCGCTCGGCCAGGTCGTTGACGATCACGCCGAGCTGCTTCTTGCCGACCTCGTTGTTGACGTAGGGGTAGTCGGCGGGCAGTGCCTCGTTGAAGAGGGCACGGCCCAGCGTCGTCTCGAACGTCAGCGACTGGCCCTGCTCCCAGCCCTCGGGCAGCTCCACACCGGAGGGCGGGGCGACCTCGGGGAAACGGAGCCGGATCTTGCTCTGCAGGGCCAGATCGCCACGGTCGAAAGCCATGAACGCCTCCGCGACGGACGAGAACGCACGTCCCTCCCCGACATAGCCCTCGCGCTCCATCGTCAGGAAGTAGATCCCGATCACCATGTCCTGGGTCGGCATCGTGACCGGCCGCCCGTCGGCCGGCTTGAGGATGTTGTTGGTCGAGAGCATCAGGATGCGTGCTTCGGCCTGTGCCTCGGCGGACAACGGCAGGTGCACAGCCATCTGGTCGCCGTCGAAGTCGGCGTTGAACGCCGTACACACCAACGGGTGGATCTGGATCGCCTTGCCCTCGATCAGCTGCGGCTCGAAGGCCTGGATGCCGAGTCGGTGAAGCGTGGGTGCGCGGTTGAGCAGCACCGGGTGCTCGGTGATGACTTCCTCCAGCACGTCCCAGACGACGGGGCGGCTGCGCTCGACCATCCGCTTGGCGCTCTTGATGTTCTGCGCGTGGTTGAGATCCACCAGCCGCTTCATCACGAACGGCTTGAAGAGCTCGAGCGCCATCTGCTTCGGCAGCCCGCACTGGTGCAGCTTGAGCTGCGGGCCGACGACGATGACCGAGCGGCCGGAGTAGTCGA
The DNA here is from genome assembly GCA_963830495.1 of uncultured Actinomycetota bacterium. Classification (GTDB taxonomy): domain Bacteria; phylum Actinomycetota; class Actinomycetes; order Propionibacteriales; family Nocardioidaceae; genus CAWHMS01. Next base: position 702,342 of record CAWHMS010000003.1, read on the forward strand.
CGCGCTTGCCGAGCAGGTTCTGGCGGAACCGACCCTGCTTGCCCTTGAGCATGTCGGACAGCGACTTCAGCGGCCGGTTGCCCGGCCCCGTGACCGGGCGACCGCGACGACCGTTGTCGAACAGGGAGTCGACGGCCTCCTGCAGCATCCGCTTCTCGTTGTTGACGATGATCTCGGGTGCGCCGAGGTCGAGCAGCCGCTTGAGCCGGTTGTTGCGGTTGATCACGCGTCGGTACAGGTCGTTGAGGTCAGACGTCGCGAACCGGCCACCGTCGAGCTGCACCATCGGGCGCAGGTCCGGCGGGATCACCGGCACGCAGTCCAGCACCATGCCCGTTGGGCTGTTGGTGGTGGTCAGGAAGGCCGACACGACCTTGAGCCGCTTGAGTGCGCGGGTCTTGCGCTGGCCCTTGCCGGTGCGGATCGTCTCACGCAGCGCCTCGGCCTCGCCCTCAAGGTCGAAGCTCTCGAGGCGACGCTGGATCGCCTCGGCGCCCATCGCACCCTCGAAGTACTTGCCGAAGCGGAACTTCATCTCGCGATAGAGGATCTCGTCGCCGAGCAGGTCCTGGACCTTCAGAGTGCGGAAGGTGTTCCAGACCTCTTCGATCCGGTCGAGCTCACGCTGGGCGCGGTCGCGCAGCTGCTTGAGCTCGCGCTCGGCACCGTCCTTGGTCTTGCGCTTGACGTCGGACTTCGCGCCCTCCGCCTCGAGCGCGGCCAGGTCCTCCTCGAGCTTCGCCAGCCGCGTCTCGACGTCGGCGTCGCGACGCTGCTCCAACTGCTTGCGCTCGACGTCGATCTTGCCCTCGAGCGACGCGAGGTCCTTGTGACGGGCGTCGTCGTCGACGGAGGTGATCATGTACGCCGCGAAGTAGATGACCTTCTCCAGGTCCTTCGGCGCGAGGTCGAGCAGGTACCCGAGCCGGCTCGGGACACCCTTGAAGTACCAGATGTGCGTGACCGGTGCGGCGAGCTCGATGTGACCCATCCGCTCCCGGCGTACCTTCGAGCGCGTGACCTCGACACCGCACCGCTCGCAGATGATGCCCTTGAAGCGGACCCGCTTGTACTTGCCGCAGTAGCACTCCCAGTCCCGGGTGGGACCGAAGATCTTCTCGCAGAAGAGCCCGTCGCGCTCCGGCTTGAGCGTGCGGTAGTTGATGGTTTCCGGCTTCTTGACCTCGCCATGGCTCCACTGACGGATCGCGTCTGCGGTGGCGAGCCCGATACGAAGCTCGTCGAAGAAGTTCACGTCCAGCAAGACTGTTTCCTTCGTCTGGTGTTGCTCGGTTTTTGCTTGGTACGGCGCCCGGGCGCCTCAGTTGTTCAGCTCATCGACTTGAGTCAGCGACTTCGGATGGGCCTCGCACCTTCGGACCATGTCCTCACTGGTCTGGCTCGCCGACGAGATCGGGTTCTTGACCTGGCTTGCCTCGCGAGCAAGCTCGCTTCGGCTAACTCGGGCACGGCGGTGTCGAGGAAGTGTGGTCACACTTCCTCGACACTGCCGATGCCCTCGATTCGGTCGACGGGCGAGGTCGATGCCGAGCTCCTCGGCCGCCCGGAAGACGTCCTCGTCGGAGTCCCGCATGTCCATCGCGACACCGTCACTCGACAGCACCTCCACGTTCAGGCACAGCGACTGCATCTCCTTGACGAGCACCTTGAACGACTCGGGGATGCCCGGCTCGGGGATGTTCTCGCCCTTGACGATGGCCTCGTAGACCTTGACCCGGCCCACCACATCGTCGGACTTGATGGTGAGCAGCTCCTGCAGCGCGTAGGCCGCGCCGTACGCCTCGAGGGCCCACACCTCCATCTCACCGAAGCGCTGACCACCGAACTGCGCCTTACCACCGAGCGGCTGCTGGGTGATCATCGAGTACGGGCCGGTCGAGCGCGCGTGGATCTTGTCGTCGACCAGGTGGTTGAGCTTGATGATGTAGGTGTAGCCGACAGCGACAGGAGCCGGCAGCGGCTCCCCGGTGCGCCCGTCGAAGAGCAGGGCCTTACCGTTTTCGCCGACCATGCGCTGGCCGTCCCGGTTGGGCAGAGCCGATGCGAGCAAGCCGGTAATCTCGTCCTCACGAGCACCGTCGAACACCGGGGTGGCGACCTTCGTGCTCGGTCCGGCTTCGAGGGCACCGATGGAGCCGAGTCGCTGCTGCCACTCCTGCTTGCCGCCGTCGACGCTCCAGCCGTTGTGCGCCACCCAGCCGAGGTGCGTCTCGAGCACCTGGCCGATGTTCATCCGGCCGGGGACGCCGAGCGGGTTGAGGATGATGTCGACCGCCGTACCGTCCTCGAGGAACGGCATGTCCTCGACCGGCAGGATCTTGGCGATGACGCCCTTGTTGCCGTGTCGGCCGGCGAGCTTGTCACCGTCGGAGATCTTGCGCTTCTGGGCGACGTACACGCGGATCAGCTGGTTGACGCCCGGAGGCAGCTCGTCGTCGTCTTCGCGGTCGAAGACCCGGACGCCGATGACGATGCCGCTCTCCCCGTGCTTGACCTTGAGCGAGGTGTCGCGCACCTCGCGCGCCTTCTCGCCGAAGATCGCTCGGAGCAGCCGCTCCTCGGGAGTCAGCTCGGTCTCACCCTTCGGGGTGACCTTGCCGACCAGAATGTCGCCCGGGACGACCTCGGCGCCGATGCGGATGATGCCGCGCTCGTCGAGATCGGCCAGCATCTCGTCGGAGACGTTCGGGATGTCCCGGGTGATCTCCTCCGGACCGAGCTTGGTGTCGCGGGCGTCGACCTCGTGCTCCTCGATATGAATCGAGGTGAGGACGTCCTCCTGGACCAGCCGCTGGCTGAGGATGATGGCGTCCTCGTAGTTGTGACCCTCCCACGGCATGTACGCCACGAGCAGGTTCCGCCCGAGCGCCATCTCGGCCTTGTCGGTGCTGGGGCCGTCGGCGATCGGCTGGCCCGCCTCCACCCGGTCACCTTCAGCGACGAGCGGACGCTGGTTGATGCAAGTGCCCTGGTTGGACCGCTTGAACTTGGCCAGGCGATAGGTCTCGTGGCGACCGTCGTCCTCCATCAGCTCGATGAGGTCCGCCGAGACCTCGGTCACGACGCCGGCGGCCTTGGCCACCATGACGTCGCCGGCGTCCACCGCGGCGCGGTACTCCATACCGGTACCGACCAGCGGTGACTCCGCCCGCATCAGCGGCACTGCCTGCCGCTGCATGTTGGAGCCCATCAGGGCGCGGTTGGCGTCGTCGTGCTCGAGGAACGGGATGAGTGCCGTGGCGACGGACACCATCTGGCGCGGCGACACGTCCATGTAGTCGACGTCGGCGCCCGGCACGTAGTCGACCTCGCCGCGGCGCTCCCGGACGAGCACGCGCTCCTCCTCGAAGGTGTTCTTCGTGGTGAGCGGCGCATTCGCCTGCGCGATGACGACCCGGTCCTCTTCGTCGGCCGTGAGGTAGTCGATCTGGTCGGTCACGACACCCTTGACGACCTTGCGGTACGGCGTCTCGACGAACCCGAACGCATTGACCCGCCCAAAGGTGGACAGCGAGCCGATCAGGCCGATGTTGGGACCTTCGGGTGTCTCGATCGGGCACATCCGGCCGTAGTGGGACGGGTGTACGTCGCGGACCTCGAAGCCGGCCCGCTCGCGAGACAGACCGCCAGGGCCAAGAGCCGAGAGACGCCGCTTGTGCGTCAGTCCGGCCAGCGGGTTGATCTGGTCCATGAACTGGCTCAGTTGCGACGTACCGAAGAACTCCTTCAGCGCAGCGACGACCGGACGGATGTTTATCAGCGTCTGCGGCGTGATCGCCTCGACATCCTGGGTGGTCATCCGCTCGCGGACGACTCGCTCCATCCGGGCCAGGCCGGTGCGCAGCTGGTTCTGGATAAGCTCGCCCACGGTGCGAAGCCGGCGGTTGCCGAAGTGGTCGATGTCGTCGGACTCGACGACGATCTCGCCGCGGGGCGCGGTCAGCTCGGACTTGCCGTCGTGCAGGGCGACGATGTATCGGATCGTCGCCACGATGTCGTCGACGGTCAGCGTCTGCTGGTCGAACGGCTCGTCCAGACCCAGCTTCTTGTTGACCTTGTAGCGGCCGACCTTCGCCAGGTCGTAGCGCTTGCCGTTGAAGTAGTAGTTCTCCAGCAGCGTCTGGGCCGCCTCACGCGTCGGGGGCTCGCCCGGACGCAGCTTGCGGTAGATGTCCAGCAGCGCGTCGTCCTGGCCGGAGGTGTGGTCCTTCTCCAGGGTGAGGCGCATCGACTCGTAGTCGCCGAACTCCTCGAGGATCTGCTCGGAGGTCCAGCCCAACGCCTTGAGCAGCACTGTCACGTTCTGCTTGCGCTTGCGGTCGAGCCGGACGCCGACCATGTCACGCTTGTCGATCTCGAACTCGAGCCAAGCACCGCGGGAGGGGATCACCTTCGCGGTGTAGACGTCCTTGTCGGAGGTCTTGTCGATGCTGCGCTCGAAGTAAACACCGGGGGAGCGCACCAGCTGGGAGACCACGACACGCTCGGTGCCATTGACGATGAAGGTGCCGTTGTCGGTCATGAGCGGGAAATCGCCCATGAAGACGGTCTGGCTCTTGATCTCGCCGGTCTCGTTGTTGGTGAACTCCGCGGTGACGTAGAGCGGTGCCGAGTAGGTGAAGTCCCGCTCGCGGCACTCCTCGACGGTGTTCTTCGGCTCGTAGAAGACCGGGTCACTGAAGCTCAGGCTCATGGAGCCGGAGAAGTCCTCGATCGGCGAGATCTCCTCGAAGATCTCGGCGAGACCGGACTTCACGGCGGCATCGGCCGTGCCGGGCTCATCTGCGGACTGAATGCGGGTCTGCCAACGCTCGTTGCCGACCAATCCGTCGAAGCTGTCGGCCTGGAGTGCCAACAGATCTGGAACCTCGAGGGGTTCCGCGATCTTGGCGAACGACAGCCTTTGGCTGCCGGGAGCGGTGGTGCTACTGATGACTGAACTGTTGCTGGCGTTGCGCGCGGCGGCCAAGAGGGGTCCTTCCGAAGGCTCGCGGACTCATCCCGATGCGCATGCCGAGATCACCCGGAACCGGGTCTTTGGGTGTGGGCAGGGCAGCGCAAAGAGGCAGTTTACCCTACGGGCCGACTGCTGTCGAACCGACCGTCCATATGGCGTTGGTCACGTGGGACGAACCACCCAGATCGATCAGGAATCCGCGATCGGAACTTCCGGCAGCATGCCCGTCCGTCGGGCTCACGTCAAGCGTACACACGCTCCCAAGCCCACATCTCGCTCCGAGGAACGCCCGTCTCGGGCTCGCTTCGCGGGCACAGCCGCCACGCGGCCCCGAGCCGATCCGGCGCGATCTGGCGACAAGCCGAAGGGCGGCCATCCCGCAGGATGACCGCCCCTTCGCGCAGGTGCTTGGACCGGCGAACCGGCCGAACGTCAGCCGGGGCAGGAGTTGGCCAGCGTCACTTGACCGAGACGCTGGCGCCGGCCGCCTCGAGCGACTCCTTGGCCTTGTCCGCGGCGTCCTTCGCGACCTTCTCCAGAACCGGCTTCGGCGCGCCCTCGACGAGGTCCTTCGCCTCCTTGAGACCAAGGCTGGTGAGCGCGCGCACCTCCTTGATGACCTGGATCTTCTTGTCGCCGGCCGACTCGAGGACGACGTCGAACTCGTCCTGCTCCTCGGCGGCACCGGCATCGCCAGCGGCACCGCCGGCGGCCGGAGCGGCGGCCACGGCGACCGGGGCGGCCGCGGTGACGCCGAAGGTGTCTTCGAACTGCTTCACGAACTCACTGAGCTCGAGGAGGGTCATCTCCTTGAACGCGTCGAGCAGCTCGTCGGTGGTGAGCTTCGCCATGGTGGCGTTCCTTCCAAGTTGCTGGTGCATGTCGGGCGACGTACACCAATGGTTTGCGTGGTCGGTCCGGGAGCGTCAGCCCTCGGTGGTCTCCGAGGGCTGCTCCTCCGAAACCGCACCCTCCGGTGCAGGTTCGGCGGCGTCGGCCGGGGCGTCCGTCGTGGACTCCTCGGTGCCGGCTGCGGTGTCCTCCGGGGCCGGCTCGCCGGCCCCGGATGCGAGGGTCGACGGGTCCTGCTCGGCCTTCGCCTGGAGCGCGGCGGCGAGCTGCGCAGCCTTGGTGAGGGGCGCGTTGAGCAGGAACACGGCGTTCTGAAGCGACGCCGTCATTGCCCCCGCGAGCTTGGCGAGGAGCACCTCGCGCGACTCGAGGTCGGCAAACGTGTTGATCTCGTCCGGGGACAGTGGCTTCCCGTCGAGGAAGCCGCCCTTGATGACGAGAGCGGGATTGGCCTTGGCGAAGTCGCGCAGACCCTTCGCGGTCTCCACCGGGTCGCCCTTGATGAAGGCGATGGCGGACGGTCCGACGAGCAGCGAGTCAAAACCCTCGACGCCGGCATCCCTGGCCGCGATCTTGGTCAGCGTGTTCTTCACCACGGCGTAGCTGGCGTTCTCACCGAGCGAGCGCCGCAGGTCCTGCAGCTGCTTGACGGAGAGACCGCGGTACTCGGTCAGCACGGCACCCTGTGAGTCACGGAACTCCTCCGTCAACTCAGCGACTGCCGCTGCCTTGTCTGGCCGCGCCATGGGTCTCCTTCCAGATCACATGTCCGACACCGATGCCGACAGCTCACGAAGGTCCCGACAAAACAAGACGCCCCATGCAGGCGCACGGGGCGATCCCTCGGGGAGGAGGTCTCACTCAGTTCACCTGCGCAGGTCGCCCGCTCAAGCGGGCCTTCGTCCGCTCCGCTCTCAACGAGCGTCGCGGCCACCGGCGGTCTTCGGCAGCGACAACAGTACGACGAGCATCACGCCCTGGCCAAATCGCCGCGTTGACTCCATCTGACGATGCCCGTGTGGGCGAGGCGTGGCCATTGCCCGCGAGTGCCACCGCGGCCGTGCACGCACAGCCGCGATCAGAAGGAGAACGGCGTCACCTGGCCGGCAGGTGGAGCGCGCACGGCAACGGGCTCTCCCCAGTCGCTGAACCGCAGGTCCATCTCCATGCCTGGCAGCTCCATCGTGAGGCGCAGCATCAGTGCGCTCGACGTCTCCAGCCACACGTCGTAGGTGATCTGGTCGGGCAGGTCGGCGCCGAGCGCGGCCGGGGCCTGACCCAGCTCGCCGGACAGGCCGACGAGCTCCAGCGCCTTCGCCAGGTCGACCCTCACCGTGTAGTGCGTGGCAGCCACGCCGCCGACGTCGTCGGTGCCGTGGTTGTCCAGCTCCGTGACCGCCTCGAACATCCGCGCCGCCTCCGCCGGGTTCGCGTTGGTCACCAGCTGCTCGTAGAACGACCCCAACGGGTTGGAGGAGTCGTCGAGGTCGATGCTCGCCCACGGCTTCGCGCTGTCGGTCGCGAATCCCGCGCCGGCCAGGTAGACGACGTTGTCGACGACACGCACCGTCAATGTCGGCTCGCCAGGGACGTTCATCGAGACCAGCGCCTGGAAGTCGTCGCGTGCCGCGGTGGCAGCGAGGTCGCCCGACATCGTCATCGTCGTACCGAGATAGGACACCTCGGCGTCGATGTGTGTCGAGGTCGCCTGCGAGGTGGCGCTCGACACCTCAGACGCGAGCGTATCGGCAGACAGGTTGGCCGCAATCCCATCTGGGGCTCCCGAGCTGCCGCCGCTGCAGGAGGCAAGCGCGAGCACGGCTGCCACCGTTGCTGCCTGCGACCAGCGGCGCCGCAACGTCATGCGGATGCCCCTCCTGACGGTTGTTCGTGGGCCGACATGCGGCCACCCGTCCAGCCTACGTGGTAGCTGAACGGGGTCGGCCGCATCGCTGCGCAGAGCGCGGAGACGCGTCAGGCGCCGTACCAGCAAGAGGCACGGCGCCTGACCGCGTCGATCGGGCTACGGCGAGGGCTCAGCCCTCGGCGGCTTCGTCGGACGCCACGTCGCGGGTCCGGTTCGGGTCGACCTGGATCCCGGGACCCATCGTGGTGGAGAGGGTCACCTTGCGCAGGTAACGGCCCTTGGACGAGGCCGGCTTGAGCCGCAGCACCTCGTCGAGAGCTGCGGCGTAGTTCTCGGCGAGCTGCTCGGTGGAGAACGACGTCTTGCCGATGATGAAGTGCAAGTTCGAGTGACGGTCGACCCGGAACTCGATCTTGCCGCCCTTGATGTCGGACACCGCCTTGGTCACGTCCGGCGTCACCGTGCCTGTCTTCGGGTTCGGCATCAGACCACGCGGGCCGAGGACACGGCCGAGCCGGCCGACCTTGCCCATCATGTCCGGCGTGGCTACCACGGCGTCGAAGTCCAGCCAGCCGCCGTTGACCTTGTCGATGAGCTCGTCACCGCCGACGATGTCGGCCCCGGCCGCGCGAGCCTCCTCGGCCTTGTCCGCGTTGGCGAAGACGAGGACCCGAGCCGTCTTGCCGGTGCCGTGCGGGAGGTTCACCGTGCCCCGGACCATCTGGTCCGCCTTGCGCGGGTCGACGCCGAGGCGCATCGCGACGTCGACCGTTGAGTCGAACTTGGTGGCCGCGGTCTCCCTCGCGAGTCTGACCGCCTCGAGCGGGGCGTGGAGCTTGTCGATGTCGACCTTGTCGGCCGCGGCCCGGTAGGCCTTGCTGCGCTGCATCTCTGGATTCCTTCCGTTACTGGTCCAGCTGTGGTCTGGTGGGCCAGCGCGGCCCTGCCACGTGTTGCCTGTCGCTGATGGTTGGTTGAGCTGACTCGGTCCGGCAAGCCGGATGCGGCGACTCAGCGGTCGACGGTGACGCCCATCGAGCGGGCGGTGCCCTCGACGATCTTCATCGCGCCGTCGATGTCGTTGGCGTTCAGGTCGGGGAGCTTCGTGGTGGCGATCTCACGGACCTGGTCGCGAGAGATCCGGCCGACCTTGTCCTTGTGCGGGACGGAGGAGCCCTTTGCGAGGCCCGCGGCCTTCTTGATGAGCTCGGCGGCCGGCGGCGTCTTCGTGATGAAGGTGAAGCTGCGGTCCTCGTAGATCGTGATCTCGACCGGGATCACGTTGCCGCGCATCGCCTCGGTGGCGGCGTTGTAGGCCTTGCAGAACTCCATGATGTTGACGCCGTGCGGGCCGAGGGCGGTCCCGACCGGCGGAGCGGGAGTTGCCGCACCGGCCTGCAGCTGCACCTTGACTAGTGCTGCGATCTTCTTCTTGGGAGGCATGGATTCGGGTCCTTGCTTGTCGTCTCTGATGTGTCGGTATCAGGTTGTCAGGTCGCTGCCGATCCAGACGGTCTGATCGGAGCGCGTGCGCTCCGATCAGACCTTCTGGATCTGGGTGAAGCTGAGCTCGACCGGAGTCTCGCGGCCGAAGATCTCGACCAGAGCCTTGACCCGCTGCGCGTCGACATTGATCTCGGTGATGGTGGCGTGCAACGTCGCGAAGGCACCATCCACGATGAGGACGGAGTCGCCCTCGCCGAAGTCGGTGAACTCAACCTTCTTCTGTGCCGCCTTCTCCTGGGTGACTTTCTGCTCTTCCTCGGTCGGCGCCAGCATGGCCTCGACCTCACCGAGGCTGAGCGGAACGGGCTGATGGCTGTGCCCGACGAAACCGGTCACCGAAGGCGTGTGGCGCACGGCGGACCAGGACTCGTCGGTGAGGTCCATCCGGACCAGCACGTAGCCGGGGAGCACGGTGCGGCTGACCTGCTTGCGCTGTCCGTTCTTCACCTCCCAGACGTCCTCCTGCGGCACGTGGACCTCGTAGATGAAGTCCTCCATGTTGAGCGAGGTGATCCGGTTCTCCAGGTTGGCCTTGACGCGCTTCTCCATGCCGGAGTACGTGTGTACGACGTACCAGTCCCCCGGCTTCGACCGCAGTGCAGCGCGGAACTCCGCGACCGGGTCGACAGCCGTCTCGTCGACGGCGGCGACCTCGGCCTCGGCGCCGACGGCCTCTGCGGGAGCGGGGTCGACATCCGTCGTCGGCGCACCCACCGCCTGGTCGAGCGGTGCGTCTCCGTCGGCCCTGGCCTCGTCGCCCGGTGCCGCGTCGACCTCGGTGGCTTCCGCGGTCGGCTCAGCGACCTCGGTTGCTTCCGCAGTCGGCTCAGCGACCTCGGTGGCTTCCGGCATCGGTTCTCCGACCTGGGTGGACTCCGCTGTCGGTTCGTCGACCTCGGACGGGCTGGACGGGTCGGTCGGCTCGAGGCCGGCGGACTCGTCGCTGAACTGGGTCACTGACTGCTCCGTCATCGTCTTGGCACTCACACACTCATCAGAAAGGAAACTCGTCGACGCTTCGGCCGGCTGACGCCGCGGCGTCAGCCGAAGATGTTGAACGCGGCCGTGCCGAAGGCGTAGTCGAGCACCGACACGAACGCGATCATGAACAGGACGAAGACCAGTACGACCAGGAAATACGTCACCAGCTGGTCGCGCGTCGGCCAGATGACCTTGCGCAGCTCGGCCACGACCTGACGGAAGAACAGGCCCGGGCTGGTGCGCCCGCTGTCGCCGGAGCTGCTGCTCGGCGAACTCGCGGAGCGGGTCTCCGTCACGGTGAATCCCCTTTCACGGGTTTGGTCTTCGGTTCACGATCTCGTTGCGCAGGGCAGGAGGGACTCGAACCCCCAACCGCCGGTTTTGGAGACCGGTGCTCTGCCAATTGAGCCACTGCCCTCCGGTGTTTCCCAGACCCGGCCGGGCGGTCACGACCGTAGTCGTGGCATGCCAAACCATGGTGCAAGAGCCACCAAGGAGACGAGTGTACGCGGTCCGGGCCGGTCAGGTCGAACCGACGGAAGGAGCTCGAGGACCCCTCGGACGTGCGCCGCGGAGTGGGTGTCGAAGTGCCACCATGGACGCATGACCGAGACCTCAGCACGCTCCGAGCATCGTCGAGTCTCCCGACGGATCGGGGGCATCGCCGAGTCGGCGACCCTCGCCGTCGACGCCAAGGCCAAGGCGCTCAAGGCCTCCGGCCGGCCGGTCATCGGCTTCGGAGCAGGCGAGCCGGACTTCCCCACCCCGGCGTACATCGTCGAAGCAGCCGTCGAGGCCTGCCGCGACCCACGCAACCACCGCTACACCCCCGCCGGTGGTCTGCCCGAGCTGAAGGCGGCGATCGCCGAGAAGTCGGCTCGGGACTCCGGCCTGGCGGTGCAGCCGGCGCAGGTGCTCGTGACCAATGGCGGCAAGCAGGCGGTCTACGAGGCCTTCGCGACGCTGCTCGACCCGGGTGACGAGGTGATCCTGCCGGCGCCGTACTGGACGACGTACCCCGAGGCCATCCGGCTCGCGGGTGGGGTACCGGTGGAGGTGCTGGCCGACGAGACGCAGGACTACCTGGCCACGGTCGAGCAGCTCGAGGCGGCTCGCTCCGATCAGACCAAGGTGCTGCTCTTCTGCTCACCGTCCAACCCGACGGGCGCGGTGTACGCGCGGGACCAGGTGCGTGAGATCGGCGCATGGGCAGCGGAGCACGGCCTTTGGGTCGTCACCGACGAGATCTACGAGCACCTCACGTACGGCGGCGCGACCTTCCACTCGATCGCCGTCGAGGTGCCTGAGCTGGCCGAGACGTGCGTGGTGCTCAACGGGGTCGCCAAGACCTACGCGATGACGGGTTGGCGGGTCGGCTGGATGATCGGGCCGACCGACGTCGTCAAGGCAGCGACCAACCTCCAGTCGCACGCCACCTCCAACGTCGCCAACGTCTCCCAGCGGGCCGCCTTGGCGGCGGTCTCAGGCGATCTGAGCGCGGTGTCGTCGATGCGCGAGGCCTTCGATCGGCGCCGCCGCACGATCGTCGGCATGCTGGGCGACGTACCGGGCTTCGTCTGTCCGGAGCCGAAGGGCGCGTTCTATGCCTACCCGTCGGTCAAGGGCTCGCTCAGCCGCGAGATCCGTGGCCGGACACCGCATACGTCGGCGGAGCTCGCCGAGGTGATCCTCGACACGGCCGAGGTGGCGGTCGTGCCCGGAGAGGCCTTCGGCTCACCCGGCTACCTGCGACTGTCCTACGCCCTGGGGGACGATGACCTGGTGGAGGGCGTCAGTCGGATCCAGCGACTGCTGCAGTCCTGACGTGGCCGAACGGTCCCTGGCAGAGCTACCGAAGGCCCACCTGCACCTGCACTTCACCGGTTCGATGCGTCACACGACGGTGCTCGAGCTCGCCGCCGAGCAGGGTCTGTGGCTCCCGGACGCGCTCAAGGACGAGTGGCCGCCGCAATTGTCTGCCGCCGACGAGAAGGGCTGGTTCCGGTTCCAGCGGTTGTACGACGTCGCGCGCACGGTGGTGCGCACCGAGGCTGCGGTGCGGCGGCTGTTGCGGGAGGCGGCGGAGGACGAGTCGCGGGAGGGCTCGCGCTGGTTGGAGATCCAGGTCGACCCGAGCGGGTACGGTGCCTGGTTCGGCGGCATCACTGCCTTCACCGACCTGGTCTTGGATGCGGCCCGGGCCGCGGGTGAGCAGGCCGGGGTCCACATCGCGATCGTCATCGCCGCCAACCGGACGCGGCACCCGCTCGACGCCCGGACGCTCGCGCGGCTCGCGGCCCAGTACGCCGGCCGCGGCGTGGTCGGCTTCGGGCTGTCCAACGACGAGCGCCGGGGGGACGCGCGTTCCTTCGCCCGGGCCTTCGACATCGCCGCTCGCGCTGGGCTGGTGGCCGCACCGCACGGCGGCGAGCTCGCGGGGGCGGAAAGCGTCTGGTCCTGCCTGGACGCGCTCGGCGCGAAGCGGATCGGACACGGCGTACGCGCGGCTGAGGACCCGAGCCTGGTCGCCCACGTCGCCGAAGCCGGCGTGACCCTGGAGGTCTGCCCGGCCTCGAACGTCGCCCTGGGGGTGTATCCCGACGCCGCTGCGGTGCCGCTGCGCGACCTCTACGACGCCGGCGTACGCATCGCGCTGGGCGCCGACGACCCGCTGCTCTTCGGCTCGAGGCTCGTGGACCAGTACCAGATCGCTCGCGAGGAGCACGGCTTCTCCGACCCGGAGCTGGCCGAGCTCGCGCGCATGTCGATCCGCGGATCCACCGCGCCCGACGACGTACGCCGCGCACTGCTGGCCGACGTCGACGCCTGGCTCGACACGGGGTGATTTCGCGCCCGGCGCACGTCTGGCGGCTCGCGCGGCTGCGTACGGCGCGAGATTCGCCCGAAGCGGCGCGGGGACGTCACGCGACCAACTCCCGGACGAATCCTGGCGGACCCTAGCCGCCGCAGCAGGGGCAGCTGGCCTCGGTCGGGACGTCGTAGCCGAGTCGGGCGAGGACGGATTACAGGGTCAGGCCGACGAAGGTCGGCTCCGGGTGCAGCACGACTCCGAACCGGGCGAGCACCCCGTCTCGCACCTCACGCGCGAGCGCGACCAGGTCGGCAGTGGTGGCACTGCCACGGTTGGTCAAGGCCAGTGTGTGCTTGGTCGACAGCGCCACCCGGTCGTTGCCGTACCCCTTGCCGAAGCCGGACCGCTCGATCAGCCAGGCCGCGCTCGTCTTGACTCGGCCGTCCGGCTGCGGCCAGCCCGGCGCTCCCTCGGGCAGCGTTTCGGCTGCCACGAACGGGTTGGTGAAGAATGAGCCGGCGCTCCACGTGTCGTGGTCGGCCGGATCCAGGACCATGCCCTTCCCGGACCGAAGCTCGAGCACGGCCGCGCGTACTTCGTGGGAGGCGGCCCGCGCCCCCACCTCGATCCCGAGTGTCCGGGCCAGCTCGGCATACCGGACGGGAGCGCCCAGCCGGCCCGGCCGGAACTGGAACGTGACGGCCCCGACGACGTACCGCTGGGGCTGTCGCTTGAAGACGCTGGTGCGGTAGCCGAACTCGCAGTCGGCCGCGAACATCGTGCGGGTACGGCGCTCGTGCCGGTCGAAGACCTGCACCTGCGCGATCGTCTCGGCGACCTCTTGGCCGTAGGCGCCGACGTTCTGGATCGGGACCGCGCCCACCGTGCCCGGGATGCCGGCCAGCGCCTCGACCCCGATCCACTCCTCGGCCACGGCGCGCTCGACGAGCTCATCCCAGTCTTCGCCGGCTTCGACCGTGACCTCGATGCCGCCGCAGGCATCTCCGCCAGCCGTGACTCCTCGGGTCTCGGCGCGCACCACCGCGCCGGGGAAGCCATCGTCGCTGACCACCAGGTTGCTGCCGCCACCGAGCACCAGTAACGGCTGGCCGTCGGCATCTGCCTTCTCGACGTGCGAGTAGAGGTCGGATCGGGTCGCGGCGTGGGTGAAGGATCGAGCCGGACCGCCGAGCCGCAACGTTGTCCAGGCCGAGAGCTGCTCGGGTGCTTCCCTCACAGCCGCACCACGGCCTTCGGCATGCCGAGCACCTTCTGGTCGCCGTTGGTCACGGTCAGGGTGATCGTGGCATGTCCCTCCTCGACAGAGGAGACCTTCCCCGTGACCGAGACGACGGTCCCCTCGTCGTCATCAGGGACGACGACCGGCTTGGTGAAGCGTGCCCCGAAGGAGACCACGCGTGCCGGGTCGCCCACCCAGTCGACCACCGCCCTGCTGGCCAGTGCGAGTGTGAACATCCCGTGCGCGATGACCCCCGGCAGGCCGACCGACGTGGCGACCCGGTCGCTCCAGTGGATTGGGTTGAAGTCGCCGGAGGCGCCGGCGTAGCGGACCAGGTCGGAACGCCGTACGACGAACTCCGCGGGCTCGAGCTGCTGCCCCTCGGTCCAGCTCACTGGTCAGCTCCCCGGTGAACCAGGGTCGCGAAGGCGGTTGCCACGTGCTCGCCGTCCACCGTGGCGACCTCGGTCCGCGTGCCGATCATGTCCACGCCCGCAGCGGCCCGGAGGCTCTCGATGGAGATGGTCGCGGTGAGCACGTCTCCCGCCCGGATGGGCCGTGTCTGCTCGAAGCGCTGGTCGCCGTGCACGATGTTGCGCAGCTCGATGCCGACGTCGGGGTCGGTCATGAGCCGGGTCATGGCCTCGAAGGCGACCACGATCGGGAAGGTCAGCGGGGCGACGTCGTTACCGTCCAGCGGGGCAGCCCCGATGGCGGTCGAGAACTCGGCGATCTTCTCCCGGCTGACGGCGTACGGCGCTGTTGACTCGAATGTGCGGCCCGCGAGCCCTGGGTCAAGCGGCATGGCTGAGACGCTATCCGATCGGCGGTGATCGCGAAGGGGGCTGCTGCAGCGGCGCTGCCTCCCGGCCTCCCCCCGCGCGAGTGCGCCCGCGGTCCGACGTGTACGGCGGTGCGACGCTGCCCAGCCTCCTTCGCGATCTCCCCCCGGACTTCTTGATCATCGCGGCGGACGACGTGTCCCCGCCATACGCAGATGTGCGTACATCGGACGAGCCGATCCGATGCAAGGCGAGTGGCTCGAGCGGCGCTCGATGTCAGCCGGTGCGCTGGTCTGGGACGGCGTGCAGCCTCGGCGCCGCTGGGATGAGATCTGCCTCGGCGGCAACCCTGAGCGCTGTCGTCCGGTTAGTGACGCCGAGCTTGCGGTAGATGTGCTCGAGATGCTTCTGCACCGTCCGGGGCGAGCTGCCGAGCCGGTGACCGATCGCCGCGGCGGTCAATCCGTCCGCAAGCAGGCGAAGCACCGCCATCTCGCGGCCGGTGAGCTGCAATCCATCGGAGTCGGATTTCTGGCTGTGCTGCGCGAGGGCCGACACGTGGTGGTGCAGCAACAGCAGCAGCGGCTGGATCCGGATGGCGAGATCGAGGTCCTCGTCGCTGAAGTCCCGGCCCCCGCGCGCGAGCACGAAGGCACCGAACCGAACGCCATCGAAGAGGTAGGGAATGGAGATCTGCTGCTCGCGCTCACGGCCCGACCAGAAGCTGTCGAAGCAGCCGGAGCTGCCAGGTGTCAACATCGAGCGCGGCACCCGCGCTACCGTCTGGGGTCCTACGGGCCTGACTGTAGTGGCCCACTCTTGCCACGGGTGCAGCATCGTGAACACCGCATTGCCGTCAGTGCCTCGCCAGTTCCACGACGGAGACGCATCGAAGGCACGCTCCATCAGCTGCTGAATCGGCAAGTGAGGAAAGTCGGTATGGCGCTCGAGCACGAGGTCGGTGATTAGGTGAACGAATGGTTGTAACCGTGACTCCACTGTCCGCATCGGCTGAGCTCCTCCCCGCATGGCACGCCGGCGGACCGTCCGTCACCCCGAGTGAGGCCTGGGTTCAGGCACCACGGTCGGTTCGTTGTCGTCAGGCTAGGAGACGCGCCCGGTGTCGTCAGGCGTTTGGCGTAAGCGCGAGGTAACGACCGGGTCAACCCGACGAGGTGTCTGCGTCATACGACGACAAAACGCCCGCGACGCGCGGTCATGGGCAAAGTGACAACGTCCAAGGCAGACCCGATCGAGGACGTTAGCGGCGTGTCGGTGACGGTACTCGCCCGAACTGTTGCCAGCACTCCGCGCCACCGCAGCTGCCGAGGACGGAGAGGCGATCCCTCAACTCGTTCAGTGTGCGGCGGTACCGCGGATTATCGTGCACGCTCTGGACTTGGAATGGGTCCCGCTTTCGGTCGTACAGCTCCCGTTCTCCAGTATTCGGGTAACGGGCGAAGGTGTATCGGCCAGTGCGAACACCGCGGAGGAACCAGCCTTCCTCATCCGACTCGCGTTCCCGCGGCCCAACCTGAATCAAGACGGTGCTCTGGCTCGGGTCGATACCGCGTGCGACCGGTCGGATGTCACGACCGTCCACGGGAATGGTGGGGCGGCCCCCGGCGGCTGCGAGAGCAGTCATAGGGATGTCGAGCAGCGTCGCGACCGCGCTCGTCTGCTCAGCTTGCGGGATGCCTGGCCCCCGCATTACGAAGGGAACCCGGATCGAGGGTTCGTAGGCGACGGCCTTGCCGAGCAATCTGTGCTCGCCGAGCAGGTAACCATTGTCGGAAGTGAAGATGATCAGGGTGTTCCTCAGTTCGCCTGCGTCTCTCAGGGCTGCGACGGTGTCCACGACGCCTTCGTCGACGGCCGCCAGAGCCCGCAGTCGTGCGCGGTGGCTGCTCGTCATGTTCTCGATGCGCCGCTTGCCAAGCCGGTCCAAGGCCTGCACGAACCGCGGCTTGTCGCTCACGTCGCGCTCGTTGAAGCCAGGCTGACCTTGTGAGTCCAGACGAGCACTGCCGAAAAGATCCCGGTGCCGGCGCGCGCTCGGTGGGGGAATCCAGCATGGCGTGCTCAGTTCGGGCTGGCACCCGCCGTGAGGTGCAACGTATGACTGCCACAGGAAGAACGGTCTGGTCGAAGGTGCGTGACGCCCGATCTGCTTGACCGCCATCCGGGTGAAGTAGTCAGTCTGGTACCGCCCGTCGATCTCGACGTGGGAGCCGTTGTGGCTGACGGTGAAGGTCCGATAGTTGTAGGTCCTTTTCACGGTGGGGTGCCAGGAATCCCACCCGACCTCGGGATCGTTGGCATCGTTCGGCCGGTAACCGTTGAGGTACTTGCCGAGAAAGATGGTCGTATAGCCCGCTGTTTGTAGCCAGGTTGCCAGCGTCTCGGTCGGATCGAGTCGGGAGTAGCCACCGAACAGCCCCTTGTTGGTGCGAACGCCGTTGTTATGCGAGTGCTGGCCAGTCAAAATTTCCGCCCTGGCCGGGCAGCACAGCGGGTTGGGCGAGAGCCCAAGCATCGTCGTACCGTGTCGCTGGAGCACCCTTCGTGTCCCCGGCATCTGCCGCAGGTCTGTCCACCGTTGATCGTCGGTGGTGATCAGCACGATGTTCGGCTCTTCCGGGACCGTGGTTGCCTGGTCGAGCTCACCAGAAGAGAAGGGGGGAGGCAAAGCCGGATTCTCTGATGACGATCCGTTGCCGGTGCCGTACGCCGCTGGCGCCAACGAGATGAGCGAGGCGAAGGCGAGGCCGAGGGCCACTCGACTGGCTCCGCCACCGCTGCCCGCCCGCGCCATGCTGAAGCCGCGATCCAGAGCGCGAGCAGCCGAACCGCGGATGAGCGTCATGCCGCGCTGGTCGATGTCAGCGGGTCTCGCGGTGCGCCCGGTGAGTGCGGCAGCGCGGGCAGTACTTCTTGAGCTCGAGCCGGTCGGGGTCGTTGCGCCGATTCTTGCGGGTGATGTAGTTCCGCTCCTTGCACTCGGTGCATGCCAAGGTGATCTTCGGACGGATGTCAGTGCTCTTGCTGGCCACGGGCTGCCTCGTTCTCGACGTGTGTTCCGGGGTGTTGCTGGCTGAAGCGTGGGCGTGGTAGCGGGGGCGGGACTTGAACCCGCGACACCACGATTATGAGCCGTGTGCTCTGACCACCTGAGCTACCCCGCCGCGAAGCCGGTTCGCCGCCCGGCCCTGCCGAGCGGATCGCCGACCCCAGAGCCCCAATACGGAATCGAACCGTAGACCTTCTCCTTACCATGGAGACGCTCTGCCGACTGAGCTATTGGGGCAAGCGACGTACGAGGATACACAGCGCGAGGCAGCCAGCGCGAATCGAGACAAGCCCCCTGCATCGTTCCGATTTGTCTGCATCCAGCGGACCCCGTTCGCGGTGAAGTGCAAGTAGACGCGCCACTCCGGAAAGCCGGGTGGCCAGCCGCTCAACCGA
This sequence comes from uncultured Actinomycetota bacterium, assembly GCA_963830495.1. Taxonomy (GTDB): domain Bacteria; phylum Actinomycetota; class Actinomycetes; order Propionibacteriales; family Nocardioidaceae; genus CAWHMS01. The sequence goes on from CAWHMS010000003.1 coordinate 720,825, forward strand.
ACGGAGCCCCCCATGCGTAGAGCTCGACAACTGGCCGCCGTGGCAGCCAGCGCAGGCTTCGCACTCACCGCCTGTCTGCTCGTCGCGCCGCCGGCCAACGCAGGCGACACCGGCGACACCCCGCTGTCGTCGATCCTGCTCGCCGATGGCGATACCTTCGACGACAACCCCTACGACTACGACGTCCTCACCGAGGCGGCACTCGCCGTACTCGCAGACGACCCGAGCTCGCCGGTCGGACTGTTGACCGACGGCAGCGTGCAGCTCACGGCCTTCCTGCCGACCGACTTCGCCTTCGCCAAGACGGTCAGGGATCTCACCGGCACACTGCCCGCGAGCGAGCAGGAGACCTTCGACACCGTCGCCAGTCTGGGTCTCGACACCGTCGAGGCGGTGCTGCTCTACCACGTCATCCCGGGCCCGCCGATCGACTCCGCCACCGTGCTCGGCTCCGACGGGGCCGCCCTGACCACTGCGGCCGGACCGACCCTGACCGTCGATGTCTTCACCAAGCCGAAAACGGGCAACACCGGCATCCGGCTGATCGACGGCGCTCGGCCTTACCCGTGGCTGGTGCTCAACCGGCTCGACATCAACGAGGGCAACAACCAGACCGCGCACCGCATCGGTCGGGTGCTGTTGCCGTAACCCCCTGGATCGGCTGCGAGGGCCGGGCGCTTGGTGAGGCGCCCGGCCCGCCGGCTCGGGGCCGCCGTGGTGCGCTGGGCTGCCAGCGCGCGGCGGCTCGCTGGCTTTGTGAAAACTGCGACCTAAGGTCGAACCATGACTTCTGCCACCCCAGAGACCCGCACGTATGCCGATCGACCGGCTCGCATCGGCGTCCAGCTGCACCCACAGCACGCTGACTACTCCGACATCCGGCGCGCCGCCGCCGAGGCCGAGGAGATCGGCGTCGACGTCTTGTTCAACTGGGACCACTTCTACCCGCTGTACGGTGAGCCCGACGGCAAGCACTTCGAGTGCTGGACGATGCTGGGCGCCTGGGCTGAGGCGACCGAGCAGGTCGAGATCGGCGCCCTGGTCACCTGCAACAGCTACCGCAACCCCGAGCTGCTCGCCGACATGGCCCGCACCGTCGACCACATCAGCGACGGTCGGCTGATCCTCGGTATCGGCTCAGGCTGGTTCGAGAAGGACTACGACGAGTACGGCTACGCCTTCGGCACCGCCGGCAGCCGGCTCGATGACCTGGCCGAGTCACTGCCACGGATCGAGCAGCGACTGGGCAAGCTCAACCCGGCACCGACGCGCCGCATCCCGGTGCTGATCGGTGGCGGTGGTGAGCGCAAGACGCTGCGGTTGGTCGCCAAGCACGGTGACATCTGGCACGGTTTCGGTGAGCCCGCCACCGTCGAGCACAAGCACGCGGTCCTGGACGGCTGGTGCGCCAAGGTCGGCCGCGATCCGGCGGAGATCGAGCGCTCGTGCGGCGTACCCGGCGACAAGGTCGAGACAGTCGCGCCGCAGCTGTACGACGCCGGGACACGGCTCTTCACTGTGGGAGTCGGGGGGCCCAAGTTCGACCTCGCGCCGGTTCGTGAGCTGGTGGCCTGGCGTGACCAGGTCAACGCCGCCTGACTCTCGTCGTACGGCGGCCTGATCTCGCGTCGTGCGCGGGTGATGGCCGCCGCGGGACATGCGCACCGCGCGAAATCGCCGACTCCGGGTCGGACCTGGCGACGAGACGAACGGCCGCACCCGGAGCGCGCCGGTTCTGTGTCGAGCGCAGAGCGCCCGGCCTCTGGGAGACCGGGCGCTCGTCGTCGGGTGTGGCAGGTGCAGGGTTCGAACCTGCGTAGGCATCAGCCGACAGATTTACAGTCTGCTCCCTTTGGCCACTCGGGCAACCTGCCAGGGAACCACTGCCAGGCCCTGAGTCCAGGTCCCGCACAGCGGTCGAAAGAATACCTCCACCCCTAGGGTGGAATGCAAAGCCATCGCCCGCGTGCGACCAGGAGGAACTCGACATGGCTCAGGACTCGTCGTTCGACATCGTCAGCAAGCTGGATCACCAAGAGGTCGACAACGCGCTCAACCAGGCCGCCAAGGAGATCCACCAGCGCTTCGACTTCAAGAACACCGGCGCTTCGATCAGCTGGCACGGTGAGCGTTCGATCACGGTCAGCGCCAATGCTGACGAGCGCGCCAAGGCGGTGGTCGACGTGTTCCGCGACAAGCTGGTGAAGCGAGGTCAGTCGCTGAAGATCATCGACGAGGGCGAGCCTCGGCAGTCGGGCAAGGAGGTCAAGATCGAGCTCGACCTCAAAGAAGGCATCTCTCACGAGCAGGCAAAGAAGATCTCCAAGCTGATCCGGGACGAGGGACCGAAGGGTGTCAAGGTGCAGGTGCAGGGCGAGGAGCTCCGGGTGTCGAGCAAGAAGCGCGACGACCTGCAGTCCGTGATCGCGCTGGTCAAGGAGCAGGACTACGACTTCGCCGTCCAGTTCACCAACTACCGCTGATTCACGCTCGGGAACCGGCCACAGTCCGCACAGAGTCCGCAGGATCGGTCGTCGTCGCCATGAGGTTGGCCGCGGCTGCCCGCGTCCGGTCCTCCACCTTCGGCCAAAGGTGGCTGTACACGTTCAACGTGATCGACTCCGATGAGTGGCCCAAGCGTGCTGCACGGTGACGACGTCGCGGCCGTCGACAATCAAGCCTGCCAGCACCCGGCTGGGCGCTCGCACGCGAGATCCCCGGTGCGCGGCTGCTCGTACTCGAACGGGCCTCGACGGCGATCCCCCATGCGGCCGCCGGTGAGGTCGCGACGGCGATGCTCGCCCTCTAGGTACTCACGGTCTTGGCCGCAACCCCCGCGTCGGATCTATGTGGGAGCGACCGGAATGCCCGACGGCCGTGATTTCCCACTGGCGAATCCCCTGCAGGACAGGCGCGGCAGCTTCGCCGAACCGCTTCAGGGCGACCTGCTCCGGTAGCGGTTACGCTTCCGGACATGACAGCGTCGGCCGTCTCGTTGCGGCCCCAAGGTCGGGTCCACATCGTCGGCGCGGGACCGGTCGGGCTCTTCCTGGCTGCTCTCCTCCAAGGTGCCGAGGGACAGGAGGTCTGCCTCTACGAACGCCGCTCGGAGTACACCCGGACCCGGATGGTCTCGCTGTCCAAGTACCTCGTGGCCGACTCGGTGGAGAGCTACAAGGAGGACCCGGTCGACGGCCAGGACGTGGAGGCCCTCTACGACCGGGTCGAGCTCCAGACCCGGCTCGCCTACCGGCGGACCGTCGCACCCGACCTGCTGGCGCTCCTGGAGGAGTGGTCGCGCGGGTTCGTCCAGCTGAACGTCGTGGAGAACCGGCTGAGTGAGCTGATCGAGTCGCGCGACACCGGGACGGTCGAGCGGGTCTCCCGGACTGTCGACCGCGACGAGGCGCTGGAGATGCTGGAGCCGGGCGACATCCTCGTCGACTGCACGGGCACCCGGGCCATCATGCGCGACCTGCTGCTCCCCGGCGCCGACCTCGACTCGCCATGGCGCAACACCCAGGTCTTCCACCTCGAGCACTCCCTCGTGATCACGTTCCTCTACGGGCAGCACTACGAGTGCAACGAGTACTGCAAGTACTACAAGAACCTCGAGAGCACGGGCTACAAGTTCATCCCCTCCGTTCACCGCACCTGCTACGACAACGGCATCACCCACGTGACCGGCATCGTCAGCATCAGCGAGGCGGAGTTCGAGGCGATGCCGCCGCGCTTCGACGGAGATTGGCTGCGCGAGCACTTCCCGACGGTCGCCACCTCGATGGACGGGTTCATCAACAGGATCAAGGCCGAGACCAACGGCGAGCTCATCGGCGACCTGGAGATCACCAGAATCCCGCTCGACGTCTACCACGCGTGGCACAACACGACGCGACGCTGGCATGAGTCGGACCTCGACCACCCTCTGGCCCGCACGCCGGTGTTCCTGCTGGGCGACTCCGCGATCGGGTCGCCGTACTTCCAGTCGATCTCGCTCGGCTTCGAGTGCGCGTTCTTCCTCGCCGGTCACCTCGCCAACCGGAAACTGCCCATGCCCATGGTCTTCGAGCGCTACGAGAACTTCATGTACCAGCAGTGGCTCCGCGTCTACATGCGCAGCCAGATGATCAAGCACAACAAGGACCTGCTCCAGATGGCCGACGACACCGACGGCCTGCTGGCCAAGCTGCACATCTACTGAGAGGCCCAAACGGGACGCCATGCTCGCCAAGTTTTCCGAGCTCGAGGCCGAGGTCGCGGCCATGGCACTCATCTCCGGATCGGGGTGGTACTGCGGCAGCGCGGGCGCTCCTTGTCGCGAGCTGAATCGGACGCGATCAGCCTGCGGAAGTGTGAGAGTAACGCCTCGGAGAACGGCCGGAACGGCACCGGTACGTCGGCCTGCACCGCCCGGCCAAAGAGCACGTCCCCGCGGGGTCGGTTCACCAACCACCGCTGAGGCGAGGAGGAGGGCGAACACGGGTTGACGGTTCGCTGGTCGCTGGCCGGGTCGCCGGAAGGCGTTGAGGAGGCGTTGGCGGCGTACGTCGATGCGACCTCACACGCGCGTTTCACAGGTATGGCGGGGCTGCGTTTCAAGACCTGGCGGATGCGCCGGGGCGAGTGGTTCGAGGGCTGCTACGTCTTCGAGACGCCGGCCGAGCGCGACGCGTTCGAGCAGAAGTTCACCGAGACGGCGGCGGTCTCACCGGGGTCGCAGATCGTCGGGTCCCCGCCGGCGCTGATCGAGCCGTGCGAGGTCGTCGCGGTGGCCGAGGGCGCGGCCGGCTTCCACGCTGCTGCAACGTACAGCCCTTCTTGACCCCTCACCTCTCTCGCCGAGAGGTCACTTTTGCGCGCCGAGGAGTCACCTTTCTTTGCGTTGCCCGGCCGGCCCCAACAATCGCAACCACGAGACCTGACCCCTCGGCGAGAAATCCTGACCCCTCGGCGGGGAAGCCTGACCCCTGGGCGGCGGGCGTCAGCCGGGGAGGATCGGGCCGAAGAGCAACGACGGGGCCACCGACAACACCACCGCCGCGGCCAGGGTCGCCCCCACCACCAGATCCGTAGTGGCGGGCAGGTCGACCTCTCGCGGCGTGCGTGGGTCGACCGGTCGCCACAACACGGCCAGGAACCGTAGGTAGTAGACCAGCCCGATGGCGACGTTGACCGCCATCACCACAGCCAGCCACAGCAGGTCGCCGTCGATGGCGCTCTGGAAGACCACGACCTTCGCGATCAGACCCACCACGCCGGGTGGCAACCCGGCCAGGCACAGCAAGGCAAACGCCAGTGCGGCACCCAGCCACGGGCTGCGCCGCCCGAGTCCTGCGAAGTCCGACACGGTCGTCGCGCCCCAACGAGCGGCGCCATGGACGACGGCGAACGCGCCGAGATTCACCACCGCGTACATCGCCGCGTACGCCTGGAGAGCGCCCACGTCCGTCGCGGATCCGCCTGCCGCCAGCGGCACCAGGAGGTAGCCCGCCTGCGCGACCGACGACCAGGCCAGCAGCCGCACCGCATGCTGCTGACGCAGCGCCGCCAGGTTGCCCACGGTCATCGTGAGCGCTGCCGCCACAGCGACGACCACCGTCCAGCTGTCGGCGTACGTCGGGAAGAACCGCACCAGCACGATGACAAGCCCGGCCAGACCCGCCGCCTTCGACACCACGGAGAGGTACGCCGCCACCGGCACCGGCGCTCCGACGTAGGTGTCCGGCACCCAGGCCTGGAACGGCACCGCGGCCACCTTGAAGGCCAGGCCCACCAAGGTCAGCACCACTCCGACTCCCAGCACGGGCTCCAGCGCCACACCGCTGGCGACCGAGGCGTTGACCGTGACCGCCGCGACCGAGCCGGTCGCGCCGTACACCATCGAGATGCCGAGCAGGGTGAAGGCCGTGGCCACGACCGAGGACAGGAAGAACGTCAGCGCCGCCTCCGACCCGCGCTTGTCGGCACGGCGCAGCGCCACCAGCGCGAAGGCCGGCAGCGAGACCGTCTCCATGGCCACCACGAGGGTCACCAGGTCACCCGCAGCCGCCAACGACAGGGCCCCCGCCCCCGACGACAGCACCAGGAAGCACAGCTCCCCGGCAGGCAGCGCCCCGTCGACGACCAGGCTCTGCAAGAGCAGCAGCACCAGAGCCGTGGCGCCCAGCATCAGCGCCCACCACACGATGGTCACGTCGTCCACGACCCAGGAACATCCTTGGCTGGAGTCGCCGGACAGGCAGAACGCCACCCGCGGCTCGCGCCACAGCGACGCGGTCACGCCCAGAGCCGCCGCGATCCCGGCGAGGCTCACCAACATCGGCAGCCAACCGCGAGCACGCGGGGCGAACGCGCCCGCCACCAGCGCGAACAGCCCCGCACCGATGAGCAGCAGCGGCGCCGCGATCGCCACCCAGTCGATGTCCTGGATCATCGCAGCGCCACCCCCGCCACGGACTCGGCCGCCGACCACAGCAGCAGGCCCGGCACCACGCCAAGCACCACTGTCATCGCCAGCAACGGTGACCACGCGACCCACTCGTCGCGCTCGATGTCGACCACGGCATCCGCTTCGCTGCTGCCCTGGCAGACGCGGCGGATCGCGATCACGAAGTACGTCGTGGTCAGCACGACACCGATCCCCGCGACGACCATCAAGGCGAGGTACGTCGACCGGTCCAGCGCCGGATTCGGGTCGAAGGCGGCAAGCATCGCGAGCATCTCCCCCCAGAAGCCGGCCAGCCCGGGCAGACCCAGACTGGCCATCGCAGCCAGGCCGAACACTGCCCCCAGATGTGGACCACGACCGTAGAGTCCACGCCCGATGCTCGTGAGGTCGCTGCTCCCCACCCGGTCCTTCACGGCCCCGACGATGAAGAACAGCAGCCCGGTGATCAGCCCGTGTGCCACGTTGGCGAAGTTGGCCGCGAGCAAGCCCTGCTCGGTCATCGTGGACGTGGCGAGCAGCACGAAGCCCATGTGACCGATGCTGGAGTAGGCGATCAGCCGCTTGAGGTCGGTCTGCGCCAGGCAGGCCAGGGCGCCGTACACGATGCCGACGACGCCGAGGGTGCCGAGGTAGGGCGCGACCTCCAGCGCACCGTCGGGCACGACGCCGTACCAGAACCGCAGCAGACCGTAGGTGCCTAGCTTCAGCAGCACCCCCGCGAGCAACACCGATCCGACGGTCGGCGCCTTGCTGTGTGCGTCGGGCAGCCAGAAGTGCAGCGGCCACATGGGGGCCTTGGCACCGAAGCCCAGCATGAGGAGCACGGCCACGGTCACCTGGGTCGACAACGGCATCGAGGCACCCACCTCGAGTGCCTCGACCAGGTCGAAGCTGCCGATCTCACCGCGGATCAGCAGGAAGGCCAGCAGCATCAGCGCCGACCCCGTGACGGTCACCACGAGGAAGCGGGTGGCGGCCTGGCGGCGGCCCGGTAGGTCGTGCGGGTCGCCCCAGTCGGCGATCACGAACCACATCGGGATCAGCACCAGCTCGAAGAACACGAAGAAGACCAGCATGTCGAGGGCGGCGAACGTCCCGATCGCGCCGGCTTCGATCACGAGGACCAGCGCGACGAGCCCTCGGCTGGTGCCGCCGTCACCCGGGTCGGGCGCACGTCGAACGAGGGCGACGGCACAGCACCAGGTGAGCAGGGCCGTGAGCACCACCAGCGGCGCCGAGAGGGCGTCGAGCCCGAGATGCCACCCGACTCCGAGGCTTGGGATCCACTCGCCGTCCGACTCCCACACGAAGGCCCCGTCGGCGCGGCGTACGTCGATGCACGCCCACAACGACAGGGCCAGCACCACCGAGGTGACCGCCACGGCAAGCTTCGCGGCCGCTCGCCCGCCGCCCGGCAGCACCATGCCGACCACCGCGGCGAGCAACGGCAGCCCGATCAAGAACTCCAGGCCACCCCGGGTCACCGGGTCACCCCCAGCGCCACTCCGAGGATCAGGGCGCCGACCGCCACCGCGGAGACATACCGCTGCAGGTTGCCGTCGTGCCAGGCCCGCACCAGTCGCCCCGACCACTGCGCGGCTCCGTCGCCGCCCCGCACGTAGGTCTCGACCACGTCGGACTCCGCGGCGCCCGTCGCGCTGACGGCGACCCGGAGTGGAGACACCACACCAGCCGCGACCGCGTCGTCCCACCACAGCTCCCGGGCCAACACCGGGCGCAGCCGGCCGAGGCTCCTCGCCGGGTCGTGGCGTTCCAGCCGCCGCCACTCTGCCCACGTCACCACGCCGGCCACGGCACCCAGGCTCAGGCTGATCAGTGCGACGGTCCAGTGCAGCTCCTCGGCCTCGACCCCGAGGAAGTCAGGCCACAGCACCGCAACTCCCCCGAATACCGTGAGGAGTGCCAGGGCGATCATTGGTCCGGTCATCAAGCCCGGTGACTCCACGGTGTCGCGGTGGATCGTCTCGCGATGCATGGCGCCGGGCACGGTCACCGCTTGCGGGGAGCTCTCGCGTCGCGGCCCCCAGAACACCAGCAGCCACGCCCGGACGGAGTAGGCCGCGGTGAGTGCGGCGACGGCTAGCCCGGCCAGCAGCACGGTCCATGGCTGCCATCCGCCGTCGTGGGTCGCCTGCTCCCACGCGACCCCGAGGACGGCGTCCTTGGACCAGAAGCCGACCAGCGGCGGGACTCCGGCGAGCGCCGCAAACCCGACGGTCATCGTGACGAACGTCGTCGGCATGCCGCGCCGGAGGCCGCCCATCTGCGTCATCTGCTGGGTGCCGAGAGCGTGGATCACCGAACCCGCGGCCAGGAACAGCAACGCCTTGAAGGCGCCGTGCGCGAGTAGGTGCAGCACGCCGGCGGCGTACGACCCCAGGGCGAGCGCGGCGAACATGTACGCCAGCTGGCTGACCGTCGACCAGGCGAGCACCCGCTTGAGGTCGTACGTCGCGAGAGCGAAGAGCGCACTCCCGAGCATCGTGACTGCCGCGATGACCACCAGGGCGCCCGTCGTCACGTCGGACAGCAGGAAGAGCGGCAGCAGCCGCGCGACCAGGAAGACGCCGGCCGCCACCATGGTGGCGGCGTGGATGAGGGCGCTGATGGGAGTGGGGCCGGGCATCGCATCGGGCAGCCAGGAGTGCAGGGGGAACTGGGCCGACTTCCCCACGACGCCGCAGAGCAGCAGCAGCGTCGCCAGGGTCGCGTCACCCGTGTCGACCGAGCCCGTGGCTGCGGCGTCGACGATCTCGCTCAGCCGATAGCTGCCGACCGCGTGCCCGATGACGAAGATCCCGAAGAGCAGCCCGACATCGCCCAGCCGGGTCATGAGGAATGCCTTCACCGCACCGGAGCGGGCCGGGCCGAGCTCCCAGTGGTGGCTGATCAGGTAGTACGAGCAGGCCCCCATGACCTCCCAGCCGACCAGCAACGCGAAGAAGTCGTCCGCCGTCACCACCAGGCTCATGGCCGACGTGAAGACGGCGACGAGGGCTACGTAGGACGGGTACCGCGGATCACCTCGCAGGTAGGCGACCGAGAAGATCTGCACCAGCAGTGCCACGGTGGTGGCGAGCACCAGCATCGTGGCGCTCAGCTGGTCGATCCACAGGCTCGGCTCGATCGCGACTGCCCCGGTGGGTATGTCGTACGGACCGATCACATCCGGCTCGACACCCTCTCCCCAGTGCTGCAGCCCGAGCCATACCGCCCCGACCCACGCCAAGGCCGTGGCCGCCACCCCGGCGACCGGCGCCACCCGCTCGGCCCGGTGTCCCGCAACCAGGGCGAGCGCGGCACCGACCAGGGGCAGCCCGAGTACCAGCAGTGCGATCACGGCGCGGCCACCTCGTCCTCGCGGACCTCCGGGTCGTCGCGGTCGGCCAGTCCCCGCAGCCGGTCGACGTCGATGTGCTGATAGCCGCGGAAGACGAGCAGCACGATGGCCAGTCCGAGTCCGATCTCGGCAGCAGCGATGGCGATGACGAAGAGCGTCAGCACCTGCCCGGAGTCCAGCGCGTCATGCCAGTAAGCGTCGAACGCCACCAGGTTGAGGTTGACCGCGTTGAGCATCAGCTCCACGCCCATAAGCACGAGGACGGCATGCCGACGCGCCATGACGACGTACACCCCGAGCGCGAAGAGCAGCGACGAGAGCACCAGGGGGTAGAGCAGCGCCATCACCGATCACCGCCCGCATCGGTCGTCGAGGCCACCTCAGCAACGGGGTGGCCGCCGTCACTCGCCACGGGTTCCGACCGAGATCGTGCCGTCGGAGCAAGGCGCTGACGCTCATGTCGCGACAGCACGATGGCGCCGATCAGGGCCGCGAGCAGGATCACGCTGAGCAGCTCGAAGGCCAGCACCCACCAGCCGAACAGCGTCGCTCCGAGGGCGCCGGGGTTCCCGATGTCGGCCTCGTCGATGGTGATGCGGGCGTCTTCGAACGCGACCGCGAAACAGGCGATCAGCAGTGCCGCCGTTGCAGCCGCGACGAGCGCGGCGACGTACCGGTTGCTCCCGGTGAGGTCCGGTACGGCGCCAGTCGGGGCCCGGGTCAGCATCAGGGCGAAGAGCAGCAGGACGACGACGGCACCCATGTAGATCAGCACCTGCACCCACGCGACGAACTCCGCCGCCAGCAGCAGGTAACAGCCCGCGAGCGCCCCGAGAGTGACGACCAGCCAGAGCGCACAGTGCACGAGATTGCTGCTCACGGCCACCAGCAGGCCGGAGCCGACTGCGATCACGCCGAGCAGCGTGAACAGCACCTCGACGCCGGTCACTCGGCTGCCTTGGGCGGAGTCGGCCGTGGCGGGCGGGCGCTGGCTTTCTCCGCGGCGGCGATCTCCTTGGGGTCGGGAGCGGCCGGGTCGAGCGCGGGTGGCGGCGGCACCGTCCACATCCACTGCTGTAGCCGGCTCTTGTCATGGGTCAGGTCGCGGATGTCGTACTCGGCGTACTCGAACTCAGGTGACCAGAAGAGGGCGTCAAAGGGGCAGGCCTCGATGCAGATGCTGCAGTACATGCACAGCGAGAAGTCGATGTCGAAGCGGTCGAGCACGTTGCGGCTGCGCTCGCGACCACCGGGCGAGGCCGCCGGCACCGCCTCCTTGTGCGAATCGATCGTGATGCACCAGGCGGGGCACTCGCGCGCGCACAGCATGCAGACGGTGCAGTTCTCCTCCATCAGGGCGATGACCCCCCGGGACCGCGGCGGCAGCGCCGGCATGGTGTCCGGGTACTGCGCAGTGACCGACCGGCGGGTGAGGTTCGCAAGCGTCACCTTGAGTCCGGTCAGGAAGCCGCGTCCGAAGCTCATGTGAGCTGCACCCCCACCGTGGTGATGGCGAGCTGGGCCAACGCGATCGGCACCAGCGCCGTCCAGGCCAGTCGTTGGAGCTGGTCGGCCCGCAGCCGCGGGAGGGCCACGCGCAGCCAGACGACCAGGAACGAGACGACCCCGATCTTGAGCAGCGTCCAGAGCCAGCCGAGCGCGTCTGGCCACGGCCCTTGCCAACCGCCGAGGAACAGCACCGTCGTGAGCGCCGCCAGCACCACGATGCCGGCGTACTCGGCGAGCAGGAAGAGGGCGAAGCGGATGCCGGCATACTCGGTGTAAGGCCCGAAGATGATCTCGGCGTCCGCGACTGGCATGTCGAAGGGGGGCCGCTGCAGCTCCGCGAGCCCGGCCACGAAGAACACGACCAGCGCGGGCAGCTGCCACAGCAGCCACCACGGGCTCCACGCCTCGACGATGCCGGCGAGGGACAGCGTGCCGGCGGCCATCGCGGCCGACACGGCTGCGAGCACGAAGGGAAGCTCGTAGGCCATCAGCTGGGCGGCGACCCGGAGCCCACCAAGGAGCGAGAACTTGTTTGCGCTGGACCATCCGGCCATGAGCGATCCGAGTACGCCGACACTCATCACCGCCAACGCGAAGAACACTCCGACGTCCAGCGTGGCCCCGGCCGCGTCAGGCGCGATGGGGATGCAGACCAGTACGACCAGGTACGGGATCAGCGCCACGGCCGGTGCGAGCCGGAACACGTGCCGGTCCGCGGCCGCGGGGATGACGTCCTCCTTCTGCGCGAACTTGACCCCGTCGGCCACCAGCTGCGCCCAGCCGTGGAAGCCACCGGCATACATCGGGCCGACGCGCGCCTGCATGTGAGCCATCGCCTTGTGCTCGGTCTGCCCGACGAGCAGCGGCAACACGAGGAACGCGACCACGACAAGGAGCAGGCGCAGGGTGAGGTCCCACCAGTCGACCACGAGCCCTACTCTCGCGACCGATGTGTGCGAGCGTCCATGACGCACTCACCCTAGCGAGGCGGCGCGCCGCTCGCGTGTCATGACTTCGCCGCGAATTGCGGGAAGAAGTCCCAATCGAAGGGCGGGAAGCGGGCCACCTTCCCGCAATTGACGGCGAAGTGCGGCGGTACGACGACGAGCGATCTGCGACGAAGCCCCGGTGCCCCTCCGGAACAATGCTGGGCCGCCGGGCGTTAGGGGCGCAGTGACGACACTCGAGGACGAGTTCCAACGACAGATCGAGACCCTTCTCGACATCGACTTCCCCTCCCTCACCGGTCTTTCCACGGATCAGTTCGTGTCCATGCTGTCGCCGCTGGAGAAGCGGCTCGACGACATACCCGCGCCGTCGCACGACCAGAGCCTGCCCTTCGTGATCGTGATCAAGGCGGCGCTCGTGCCGACCGAGACGGTCATACAGAGCATTGTCGACGGCCAAGGCAAGCGCGGCGTCGTGAACATGACCCCGCTCGGACCCGATGACTTCGCCCCGCGGCCGGGCACCGAGCTCCCGCCCAGTTCCGCCTACCTGCTCGCAGACATCGACATCGGCGCCGAGTCACTCGGGGTTCGCCCGAAGGACGCCCTGGTGGTCATGGAGGCGAGGCAGCGGCTTCCGCTCACGATCGACGAAGGCGTCGCCGTACTGACCCATCATCCCGACGTCCTGCGCACTCATAACGCCTACCAGCTGCTCGCGTCGCGACGAGCCGACAAGCGGATCCCGTCGATCTGGACGAGCTACGGTCAGCCGAGACTCGGCTGGTGCTGGGACGGCAACCCGCACACCTGGATGGGCAGCGCGTCTGCAGCCGCCCGCCTCTCCTGATCCACTTCCACTCCCCCTTGTTTTGCCCCGCGATTGCGGGAAGAAGGCTCGATCGAAGGGCGGAAGCGGGCCACCTTCCCGCAATTCGCGGTGCACGTAGAAGGTGGTCAGGGTCGGTCCTGAGGGGCGGCGTCGCTCGCAGTGGCGGCAGGCCCCCAGTCGTCGGGGTCGGGTACGCCGGGCGGGCGGGTACGGCGCCGGGACGGCGACGCGTCATGGTCGGACTCGCCCGGCTCCTTCGCGCCGGGCCAGGGCTTGGCCACCCGGGAGGCGAGCACGAAGTCCTTGCGCAGCGGATGACCCTCGAAGCCGTCAGGCAGCAACAGCGTCTCGAGCGACTCGTGCCCGACGAAGTCGATGCCGAACATCTCGTGCGTCTCGCGCTCGTGCCAGCCGGCGCCGGCGTACACCGCGCAGGCACAGCCCAGCGCGGCCGCCTCGCGGGGCACCCGGGTGCGCAGCAGGAGCGACTCGACCGAGCCCGACGACATGGCCGCGACATGCGCGACGACCGAGAAGCCCTCGGCCTCCTCGTCGATCGCGGTCAGGAAGTCGAAGAAGGCGCAGTCGAGATCCTCGCGGGCACGGGACAGCGCCGCGACCCATTGGTCCGCCTGGACGTCGACGGTGGCAGGGCCGAAACCCTGGTCGGGCTCGACCGCATAGGTCCGGGCCAGCCGGTCGACCCACGCCGACCTGGCCGCGACTCCCGCACCCTCGGCGTCGGTCATGGCCTGGCCGCCTGCCGGGCCCTCGGGCTCGGTCATCCCTTCGTCTCCGACTCCTGCGTCGCTGCCCCCGGGCTCGACCCTGAACTCGACGCCGGCGCTTGCACCAACGGGGTCGAGGCGCGCGCCAACAGCGATCTCCGCTCGGAGCTTGTGTCCCCAGAGCCGGCGTCCGGCCTTCCGGTGTACCGCTCGCCCAGTGACTCGGCCGCGATCTTCTGCTGCAGCTTGACGATGCCCTGGAGCAGCGCCTCGGGGCGGGGCGGGCAGCCGGGCACGTAGACGTCGACCGGGATCATCTGGTCGACCCCCTTGGTGACGCAGTAGGAGTCCCAGTAGGGGCCGCCGGAGTTGGAGCACGAGCCGAAGGAGATGACGTACTTCGGGTCGGGCATCTGCTCGTAGAGGCGCTGCACCGCGGGGGCCATCTTGTCCGTGACGGTGCCGGACACCACCATCAGGTCGGCCTGCCGCGGCCCCGGTGCGAACGGGATCACGCCCAGCCGGATGAAGTCGTGCCGCGCCATCGAGGTGGCGATGAACTCGATCGCGCAGCAGGCGAGCCCGAAGTTGAACACCCACAGCGAGTAGCGCCGCCCCCAGTTGAGCACGTAACGCGCCGGCTCCGGAGCGATCCGCTGCAGCAGCCCGACCCGCGGAGCCGGGAGGTCGACGGGTCCAGTCGACGTACCGATGGGGTCGGCGCGACTCACGTCCACGTCAGCACCCCGGTGCGCCAGGCGTAGGCCAGCCCGACGGCGATGATGCCGATGAAGACCCCCATCTCGCCGATCGTCACCCAGCCCAGCCCCTCGAACACGGTCGCCCACGGGAACAGGAAGACGGCATCGACGGCGAACACGACGTACAGGTAGGCGAAGACGTAGTAGCGCACGTGCACCTGTGCCCAGCCGGTGCCGACCGGATCGATGCCGCACTCGTACGTCGTCAGCTTCGCGGCCGTCGGGCGACTCGGGCGTAACAGCCGGTTGGCGACCAGCGCTACAGCGAAGAACGCGATCCCGATGAGCAGTACCGCCAGGACCGGCACGTACGTCGCCAGGTAGTCCTCGTACGACTCGGTCATGCCCCCACCGTACTCAGCATCGCGCTCCGGCTGTGGTCAGTCGGTGGCGTCCTTGCGCAGGTCTGCCAGCGCCAGACCGGCGAGGACGGAGAGCCAGCTGAGCCGGTAGCCCACCCCGTGCTCGATTTGTCCGCCTCTGGCGCGTCGCGCCGCCCGTGCCCGACCCGCCACTCAAGTGAGCAGGATCCAGCCGATGCGGCCGAGCCCGAACGCGATCCACACCGCCCCGAGGGCCAGGAACGGGCGCGACGCCAGGGCCTTCCCAATCGAGGGGGGCGGCGTACGTCGTGCCAGCGCCACCCCGACCACCACCACGAGCACCGCGACCAGCGCCATCGACACGTAGCCGAAGGGGTTCGCGGACCAGGCGCTCGACCACTCGCCGTGCGCCACGTAGACCCACGACCGGGTCAGGCCGCAGCCCGGGCACGGCAGCCCGGTCATCAGCCTGAACGGACAGACGACCGGGCCGTCCTCCACGGCGCCCGGGCTCAGCACGAAGGCTGCCCCCAGAGCCCCGACGCCGACGACCGCCGCACGCGTGCTGGCGTCGCTCAGCCGGCGATACCCTCGGCGCCCGCCTTCCGCGACGGCCGGCTCAGCGAAGTGGGCGGCCATCGCTGTCGGGCAGCTTGCGGAGAGCGATGAAGATGAGGTCGATGATCCACCAGACGTACAACCCGCCACACGTGATCAGCTTGAGCACGCCGAGCCCGATGTTCCCGAGGTAGAAGCGGTCGACCCCGAACATGCCGAGCAGGCCGGAGAGGACCAGCGCGACCACCCACTCCTTGCTGGAGAAGACTCCCGGGATCTCCTTCGCCTGGAACCAGTGACCGCCGGCGGCCCGCCGTACCTGAGCGTCGGCCTGCAGCTGACCCGCCCCGGCCATCTGCTGCATCTGCGCGTACGGATAGGGGCCCACCTCACCCCCCATGTGGAAGATGAAGAACTGGTCAGCCTCCGGCCCTTGCGCGGGACCGAGCTCTGGGTTCGGCCGGGGCTCGTACGACGGGTCCGACATACGCCTCAGCCTAGCCCCAGGATGAGTTGCGCGGGCGGGTCATGAACCGGCGCGCAGCGGGTACCGAAGGCTTGAGGCAGGGCGACACCGCGAGACGGACAAGTGCGCCCAGACCGCAAAGACAGCGGCGTAGACTGCAAACGGCGAGAGAAAACGGCGTCAAACCCGCGGAGATGAGGATGCAGTGGCCAAACAGGTCAAGCAACTCGACCGTGTGATCATCCGCTTCGCCGGCGATTCCGGCGACGGCATGCAGCTCACCGGTGACCGGTTCACCCAGGAGACGGCAACCCTCGGAAACGACCTCTCGACCCTCCCGAACTTCCCGGCAGAGATCAGGGCGCCCGCGGGCACGTTGCCCGGTGTGTCGTCGTTTCAGCTGCATTTCGCCGACCACGACATCCTGACGCCTGGAGACGCGCCGGACGTGCTGGTGGCGATGAACCCGGCGGCCCTCCGGGCCAACG
Organism: uncultured Actinomycetota bacterium; assembly: GCA_963830495.1. GTDB lineage: Bacteria > Actinomycetota > Actinomycetes > Propionibacteriales > Nocardioidaceae > CAWHMS01. Next base: position 737,246 of record CAWHMS010000003.1, read on the forward strand.
TCCGCGACCTGCGATCCGGCGCCACGATCATCGTCGACACGCACGACTTCACCTCGCGCAACCTCACCCGGGCGGGGTACGACGCCAACCCGCTCGAGGACGACTCCCTCGAGAGCCACACGGTCCACACGATCGACCTGACCGGGATGACGGTCGAGGCGGTCAAGCCGTTCGGGCTGTCCCGGAAGGACGCGTTCCGGGCGAAGAACATGTTCGCGCTCGGGATGCTGTTCTGGCTCTACGCACGGCCGCTGGAGTCGACGGAGGCATTCCTCAACCGGCGCTTCGCGGCCAAGCCCGCGATCCGCGACGCCAACGTGGCCGCGCTCCGGGCCGGGTGGAACTTCGGCGAGACGACCGAGACGTTCGCGGTGTCGTACGAGGTCAAGCCGGCTCCGATGCCGTCCGGCACCTACCGCAACATCTCCGGCAACCTGGCTCTCAGCTACGGCCTGGTGGCGTCGTCAGTGCGCTCCGGGCTGCCCTTGTTCCTGGGCGCCTACCCGATCACGCCGGCCTCGGACATCCTGCACGAGCTGAGCAAGCACAAGCGGTTCGGCGTCATGACCTTTCAGGCCGAGGACGAGATCGCCGGGATCGGTGCGGCGCTGGGTGCGTCCTTCGGCGGGGCGCTGGGCGTGACGACCACGTCCGGCCCTGGCATCTCGCTGAAGTCCGAGACCATCGGGCTGGCGGTCACGCTCGAGCTCCCGCTGGTGATCATCGACGTGCAGCGCGGCGGCCCGTCGACCGGGCTGCCGACCAAGACCGAGCAGGCCGACCTGCTGCAGGCCATGTTCGGGCGCAACGGCGAGGCACCACTGCCGATTGTGGCGCCACAGTCACCCGGTGACTGCTTTGCAGCCGCGATCGAGGCAACCCGGATCGCGCTGACCTATCGCACCCCGGTGATGCTGCTGTCCGACGGGTATCTCGCCAACGGGTCGGAACCCTGGCAGCTCCCCGACCTCGACGAGCTGCCCGCCCTCGACCCCGCCTTCGCCACCGGGCCTAACCACACCACCGAGGCAGGCGACCTCGAGTTCTGGCCGTACCAGCGTGACCCGGAGACGCTCGCGCGGCCGTGGGCGATCCCGGGCACCGCCGGGCTGGAGCACCGGGTCGGCGGGCTGGAGAAGGGTGACGGGCACGGCAACATCTCCTACGACCCGACCAACCACGACCTGATGGTCCGCACCCGGCAGGCCAAGGTCGACCGTGTCGCAGAGTCGATTCCGCTGCTGGAGGTCGACGATCCCCATGACGCGGCCAAGGTGCTCGTGCTCGGCTGGGGCTCGACCTACGGACCGATCGGCGCCGCCGTCCGTCGGGTCCGCAACCAGGGAGCGAGGGTCGCGCAGGCACACCTGCACCACCTCAACCCGTTCCCGGCAAACCTCGGTGACGTGCTGCGCCACTACGAGCGCGTCGTCGTACCCGAGATGAACCTCGGACAGCTCAGCATGCTGTTGCGGGCCAGGTACCTCGTGGACGTGAGCGGCTACAACCAGGTGCGCGGGCTGCCGTTCAAGGCAGCCGAGCTCGAAGACGTGCTGATGTCCGCCATCGAGAGCCTGGCACCCACCCCGGAGACCGTGAGATGACCTCCCCACTGCCGCTGCCCGGACTCCGCGGAGTTCCGACCGCCGACGCGCCCGCCAACCGCAAGGAGTTCACCTCCGACCAAGAGGTGCGGTGGTGTCCTGGCTGCGGCGACTACATCATCTTGAATGTCGTCCAAGGCTTCCTGCCGTCGCTGGGACTCAAGCGCGAGAACATCGTGTTCGTCTCGGGGATCGGGTGCTCCTCGCGCTTCCCGTACTACCTCGACACCTACGGCATGCACTCGATCCACGGCCGCGCGCCCGCCATCGCGACCGGCCTCGCCACGGCCCGGCCGGACCTCTCGGTCTGGGTGGTCACCGGCGACGGGGACGCGCTGTCGATCGGCGGCAACCACCTGATCCACGCGATGCGCCGCAACGTCAACCTGACGATCCTGCTCTTCAACAACCGGATCTACGGTCTGACGAAGGGCCAGTACTCCCCGACGTCAGAGCTCGGCAAGATCACGAAGTCGACGCCGATGGGCTCCGCCGACTCGCCGTTCAACCCGGTCTCGCTGGCCCTCGGCGCGGAGGCCACGTTCGTGGCCCGGACGCTCGACTCCGATCGGGCACACCTGACCGAGGTGCTCCAGGCCGCGGCCGCACACCGCGGCACGGCGCTGGTCGAGATCTACCAGAACTGCCCGATCTTCAACGACGGCGCCTTCGACGTGCTGAAGGACGCCGACGAGGCCGAGGCGCGCCTGATCCGGCTGGAGCACGGGCAGCCGGTGCGTATCGGCGACACCGAGATCGTGCACGATGCGCATGCCGACGACCCGAGTCAGGCGTTCACCTTGTCCCGGCTGGACGACGGCACGATGGCACACGTCCCGGTCGGGATCTTCCGTCAGGTCGACCGGCCGACGTACGACGACCTGGTCAGAGAGCAGATCGCCGCCGCGCGAGAGACAGCGGACGGCGATCTCGCAGCGCTGCTCGCCGGCAACGACACCTGGACGGTCAGCGCAGCTCAGTCGTGAAGACGCCGCTGATCGACCGGACGTAGCGGACCGACGCCGGGGTGCTTGCCCGCCACCACCAGCGGCCCGAGCGCGGAGCCCGAACCCTGAAGCGCCAGCCGCCCCGGTCGCCGGTGCGGTCGGAGTCGACCCGCCGCCAAGAACAGCTCCCGCAAGAGCGCTTGTCGAGGAAGACCACCTCGTGGCGGTACTTCGGCTGTACCCGGCCATGGAACCGGCCACTGCCGTCGCGGAGCCTCGGGTTCAAGAGGCGGTTGACCGACACCTGGGTAGCGCCGCGGGAGCGCCCGAAGCGAGCGTTGCCTCGGAAGACGACGCGGTAGTCGGCGTTGGCCTTGGCCTGCACGTTGAAGCGGAACTTGGGCCGCTCGGTCCTGCTCGTACGCCTGGTCTCCAGCCGTTTCCAGGCCCGACGGCCGTCGAACTGTCGGGCAAGCGTCACCCTGACCCCGCGCAGCGCCCCCCGTCGGCCGTCGACGCGGGCCGTCACCTGCCCCTTGATATGGATGGTGCTGCGCCACCCGCGGGTGCGGTCGAAGTTGAGGAACCGGATGTCGGTGTCCCGGCGCTGCGCGCCCGGCGCTGCTGCGCGCTCTGGCTCCGCCGAGGCTTGCGTAGTCGGCGAACCCGACGTCGGGCTCATGGCCGTGGCAGCCACGGGTACGGTCATCATCGACGCCGCCGTGAGACCGACGAGCGCGCTGCGGGCTGTACTCATATCCATCCAGGGGTCGAGTTCGGACGCCGCTCGGCGGGTGAGTGCTGGCACACGGTATGTCGGCCGGCTGGCTACCCGCTCGACCGTAGGCCGTCACCGAGGATTCTTCAAACCCGGAGTCAGTCTAGGACCTCCGCCTCCGGCGCCTTCCCAGACGGTGACAACACCATATCGCCGTAAGGGCAAGGCCATGCTCCCGGCGGCGGCTCGGCGCGCACGTGCTTGACCGAGAATCGGCTGGGTACTGGATCGGTGTTGACGGATCCACGCACCCGAGGAGATCATCGTGACTTCGCACCGACCGCTCCCGCTGCTCACCACGACTCCGCACGGCGGCCGCAGCAGGAAGACTTGCGAGTACCGCTGCGGAAATGCCTGCGATCACCCTGAGCCGAACGCGTCGGGCAACCCGCATATCCAGCCGATCCTGGCCGAGGTCGTCTCCCGACGCTCGATGCTGGCTGGCACTGCTGCCGGCGCGGCGCTCGCCGTCAGCCCATCGATCGTCGGATCGCTGGCCACGGCCGCCGTCGACGGACGTCCGGCTTCGTCGGACCAGCTCCTGTCGGGCGACGCACGGCGGATCGCACCGGGAGCCTTCTCGCCGGTGGCGCCCAACACGCGGGATGCGGTCACCCTGCCTCGAGGCTTCGACCAGCGGATCATCGCGAAGTGGGGCGACCCGGTGGTGGCGGGGGCGCCTCGGTTCGACGTCGAGGCGCAGACGCCGGACGCGCAGGCGCAGCAGTTCGGCTACAACTGCGACTTCATAGGATTCTTGCCGCTGAGCCGCGGCCGAGCGGTGCTCTCGATCAACCACGAGTACACGAACCCTGAGCTGATGTTCCCCGCGGAGGGATACAGCGACGAGGACAAGGTGGCCGTCGAGATGATGGCGCACGGCCTGACGGTGCTGGAGATCGAGCGCACCGGGCGGCGAGGCGAGTGGCGACGGCGCCCACGCCGCCGCGCCACGCTGAACCGTCGGGTGACGGCAGCCACTCCCTTCCGCGTGAGCGGTCCTGCCGCCGGCGCGGAACGGCTTCGGACGACGGCCGACCCGACTGGCAAGACCGTCCTCGGCACGCTCAACAACTGCGCCGGTGGCGTCACCCCGTGGGGCACCACGTTGCACGGCGAGGAGAACTTCAACCAGTACTTCGACGCGACCGGTGAGCTCGACAGCCGGTACGCCGCGTCGTACGAGCGTTATGGCATCACGGGTGTCGACACCCGTGGCTGGAGCGCCGTCGACGCGCGCTTCGATCTGACCGCGGAGCCGCACGAGCCCTTCCGCTTCGGCTGGATCGTCGAGCTCGATCCCATGGATCCGACCTCGACGCCGCGCAAGCACACGATGCTCGGCCGATGCAAGCACGAAGGTGCCACGATCGCGATCGCTGATGACGGCCGCGTCGTCGCCTACACCGGCGACGACGAGCGGGGGGAATACATCTACAAGTTCGTCTCACGCCGCCGATACGACGACCGGGACACCCGTCGGGCGCGCCGACGCAACATGCGACTGCTCGAGTCCGGCACCTTGTACGTCGCCAGGTTCACCGGCGACGGCACCGGCGACGGCGAGTACGACGGCACTGGCGAGTGGATCCCGCTCACCAGCGACACCGAGTCATACGTCGACGGCTTCAGCGTCGCTGACGTCCTCATCGACACCCGGCTCGCCGCAGACGCGGTCATTCCGACCCGCATGGACCGGCCGGAGGACATCGAGCCCAACCCCGTCAACGGCCGGGTCTACTGCGCGCTGACGAACAACTCAGAACGAGGATCGACCTTCCCCGTCGACGAGGCTAACCCGCTCTCTACATCTCTCGTGCGCGAGACGCTCGACGGGCCACTGACTCCGGCGTCCGGCAACCGCAACGGCTATGTGCTCGAGCTGACACCGCGACGAGGAAACCACGCAGACGACCGCTTCGACTGGCTGCTGTTCCTGGTCTGCGGGGATCCCGACGCTCCCGAGGTCTACTTCGGCGGCTTCCCGCCCGAACGCGTATCGCCCATCTCGTGCCCCGACAACGTGACGTTCGATGCCGAGGGCAATCTCTGGATCTCGACCGACGGCAACGCGCTCGGCTCCAACGATGGGTTCTTCGCCGTACCGGTGCAGGGTCGGCAGCGCGGCCACGTCGAGCAGTTCTTGACGGTGCCGGTCGGAGCGGAAACGTGTGGGCCCACCCTGACGCGGGACAGCAGATCGGCGTTCATCGCCGCACAACACCCGGGAGAGGCCGAGGGATCGACCTTCGAGTCACCGATCAGCACCTGGCCGCACACCGACCCCTTCCCCCGACCGTCGGTGGTGTGCATCTTCCCCGAGTGAAGGCGCCGACGCCGACGCACCACGCCCGCTGACCGGCTCGACCCCGAGGTTCGACCGGGCTCGGGCGGCTCTGCGGACCGCTGATCTGAATCGCGCGGGCTCCAGTGAGACGCTGGCAGCGTGAGCATGATCACGAACTCAGGCCCGCTGCGAGACCTTGTCCACTGGTGCGAGGCCGACCCCGCTGTGGTCGGCCTAGTCCTGACGGGTTCACAAGCCCGTGCCGGGATGGCTGGTGAGCACTCCGACATCGACGTCTACGTCGTCACGGCCGGCCCCACAACCCAGTGGCGCACGACTCGTTCGGCCGAGATCGACATGCCCGTATGCACCATCGACCAGCTGAGACACGTCCCTGGGCCGGACGAGGACGGGTGGTGGGACAGGTATTCGTTCACCCACTCCCAAGTGCTGATGGACCGAGCCGGTGGAGAAGTAGCCAGGCTCGTCGAGGCGTGGGGGGCGCTCAGCGGGCCCGAGAGCAAGGCGCTGCTCGAGACCCATCTCGACGGCTACGTCAACAGCGTCTACCGATCCCTGAAGAACCACCGCGACGACCGCGCATTCGAGGCACGGATGGACGCTGTCGAGAGCCTGCCGTGGGCATTGACGGTGATCTTTGCCCTGCACCGTCGGGTCCGCCCGTACAACAAGTACCTGCGCTGGGAGCTCGAGCACTTCCCCCTGGAAGGGCCGGAGTGGGACACCGGGCCGCTCGTCGAGCTGCTCAACCGGATCGTGACCGACGCCCACCCGGAGGCGCAGCGGGGACTCTTCGCCAAGGTCGAGCGGGCCAGCCGCGAGGTCGGTCTCGGCGGCATCATCGACGGCTGGGGGGACGAGTTGGCGCTCCTCCGCCCGGGTCGAGAGGTGTCGAGGCCACCAGGCTGACGCACAGTGACCCCACGGGTCGACTTGCGTGAGACTTGTCCGATTCCCTTCCTCCATGGGGCTTATCCGACTACCTTCACCGGCAGTCGAACCATCTCTGCCGAGGGGGCACACATGATCACACGCAGGGCAGCCTTCGTAGGGTCGCTGCTGGCCGCCGCCCTGGTGGTCCCGCTCACCTCACCCGGCACGAATGCCTCGGGGGCGCCGGCGGTACCGTCTGGCATCGAGTTCGGCGCTCTCGTCTCGGTGCGCGGCGGCGAGACCTTCGCGCAGGCTGTCGCTCGGCAGGATGCGGCGTACGGCACGCCCGATCCGATGCCGATCAGCCGGGTCTTCTACACCGGTGCTCCGCAGGCGTGGCCGGGCAACGCCGGGTTGAGCGGTCGGCCTGTCGTCGTGTCGTTCCGGTATTCGCCCAACCAGGTCAACTTGGGCACGTACGACGCGGCCCTGCGAAGCTGGTTCGCCAACGTACCGCGGGACTACCCGGTCTACTGGTCCTACAGTCATGAGCCCGAGGACAACATCGCTCGCGGCGAGTTCAATGCGGCGGCGTACAGGAACGCCTGGACCCGGATCTCCGGCATCGCCGACGCGAATGCGCCCGCCGACGCCGAGCTGCACTCGACACTGATCCTGATGTGCTACACGATGAACCCGGCGTCGAACAGGAACTGGCTGAACTACTACGTCAGCCCCGCAGTGCAGTCGATGCTGGCGTTCGACTGCTACAACCACGCGGGCAAGCGCAACCAGTACGGCACTCCGGCGAACATCTTCAAGCCGCTGATCAACTGGGCCACCGCCAACCCAACCATCCCGTGGGGGGTCTCCGAGGTCGGCAGCGTGCTCGCGGCCGACGACCCGACCGGCAGTCGGCGCGCCGCCTGGCTTCGCTCGGTGGCCGACTTCATGATCGCCAAGCACGCGGCGAGTCCTGCGATCGCCGCGCAGTTCGTCATCTACTTCGACGTGGTGGGGCCCAAGGGCACCGACTACCGGCTGAGCGACGACAACAGCAAGCTGGCCTGGCGCGACGTGGTGCAAAACTACTGACGACAACTGACAAGGGGGGCTGCCGCTGCGGCCAGGGGACCATCGTTGGGGCGCTGACACCTACGAGTTACGCCAACACCCGTCCACGGTGCGGCAGCTGGCGCCCGAGCGGCGGATCAGGTGGTGCGGGTGGTGACCAGGTCGCACAGGGCGTGCAGCGCCTCTGTCGCGGGACTCTCCGGAAGCCCAGCTAGCAGGGCGCGCGCAGAGTCCGCCCGGCTGCGCACCTCCGCCCGCGCGGCATCCATGGCGGGGTGTGCACGGAGCCGGGCCAGGGCCTCGGCGTGGTCGACGTCGTCGGCGATCGGCCCTGACAGCAGCTGCCGCAGCCGCTGGTCGAGGTCGGGTGAGCTCAGCGCGAGCAGCGTCGCCAGCGTCGGTACGCCCTCGCGCAGGTCGGTGCCCGTCGTCTTCCCTGACTCACCAGTGTCGCTAGCGATGTCGATGATGTCGTCGGACAGCTGGAACGCCGTACCGATCTGCTCGCCGAACTCGGTGAGCACGGACTCGGTCTCGCCCGACACACCGGCCAGCTTTGCCCCGAAGCGGGCCGAGGTCGCGATCAGCGATCCGGTCTTGTCCGCGACGACGGACAGGTAGTGCGCCAACCGGTCTTCGCCCTCGCGTGGTCCGACCGTCTCGCGAATCTGCCCCTGCACCAACCGTGAGAACGTCTGCGCCTGGATACGCACGGCCTCGGGTCCCAGGTCGGCCACGATGTCGGAAGCCCGAGCGAAGAGGAAGTCGCCGGTCAGGATGGCGACCGAGTTGTCCCAGCGAGCATTGGCGCTCTGCGCACCGCGCCGCAGCACTGCCTCGTCCATCACGTCGTCGTGGTAGAGCGTGGCGAGATGGGTGAGCTCCACGACGAGGGCGGCGGGTACGACGCCGGGCGCGTCCGGGTCGCCGTACTCGGCGGCGAGTACGACGAGCAGTGGCCGGAATCGCTTGCCGCCCGCGTCGAGCAGGTGCCGGGCCGCCTCGTTGACGAAGTCGACATCGGACGTGACCGCGACCGCCAGCTCCTTCTCGATGGCGAGCAGCCGGGACCGGATGCGGGCCTCGAGGTGTGGATCGAGCTGCAGCCCGCTGGGGAGCCCGACGGACACTTCGACGGAACGATCCCGGGCACGCCTGCTGGGCCGGTTCTCCGGCCTCACGTCCCGGCTCTGCGACGACGATTCCACGCCACCCCGTCCTATCAGCGGATGAACTCCCCCGCCTGACGGGCCAGGTCGAGGATCGGCTGCGGCATGATGCCGAGCACGAGCGTCATCGTAGCCCCGATGGTGATCGTGGCCGTGGTGAGGATGCTCGGTATCACCACCGTCGGGCCGTCGCCCACCGGGTCGGAGAAGAACATCACGACGATCACGCGCACGTAGAAGAAGGCGGCCACCAGGCTCATCAGCACCGCGAGCACGACCAGTGGCCAGGCGCCGCCTGCCCAGGCGGAGGTGAACACCGCCCACTTGCCGGTGAAGCCGCTCGTCAACGGGATGCCGGCGAAGGCGAGCAGGAAGAACGCGAACACCCCGGCCAGGATCGGCGACTCCTTGCCGAGTCCCGCCCAGCGCGACAGGTGCGTCGTCTCGCCGCCCGCATCGCGTACGACCGTGACGATGGCGAACGCGCCGATCGTCGCGAATCCGTAGGTCACCAGGTAGAACAGCACAGCCTGCAGGCTCGAGATCTCACCCTCGGCGAGCTCCAAGCCCTGCTGCGCGCCGACGAATCCCGTGATCAGGAAGCCGGCGTGGGCGATGGATGAGTACGCCAGCATCCGCTTGATGTCGGTCTGGGTGATGGCGATGATCGACCCGACCGCCATGGTGAGACCGGCGACGATCCACATCACCGGCTGCCAGTCCCAGCGCGCACCGCCCAGGCCGACGTAGAAGAGCCGGAGCAGTGCGCCGAACGCCGCCACCTTGGTGCACGCGGCCATGAACGCGGTCACCGCGGTCGGGGCGCCCTGGTACACGTCCGGCGTCCAGGCGTGGAAGGGGGCCGCTCCGACCTTGAACAGCAGGCCGACAGCGACCAGGCCGATCCCGGCCAGCAGGAGGGTTTCGGTCCCGCTCGACGACGCCACCGCCTGGTCGATCGCGGCAAGCTCGAAGCTGCCGGCGAAGCCGTAGAGCAGCGCGACGCCGTACAGGAAGAACGCCGAGGAGAACGCGCCGAGCAGGAAGTACTTCATCGCGGCTTCCTGGCTGATCAGCCGGCGTCTGCGGGCGAGCCCGCAGAGCAGGTACAGCGGCAGCGACAGCACCTCGAGCGCGACAAACATCGTCAGCAGGTCGTTGGACGCGGGGAACAGCATCATCCCGCCGACGGCGAACATCGCCAGCGGGAACACCTCGGTGTGCTCGACGCCGCGGGCAGACGCCTCCCGCTCGGCGCTGGTGCCTGGCAGCGCGGATGCCTGGCCGGCGAACGCGGTCAACCCACCCTCCAGGTGCCGCTCGGCGAAGAGCATGATGCTCATCGCCGAGAAGACGAGCAGCAGTCCCCACAGGAACAGGGAGGGGCCGTCCACGGCGATCGCGCCGATCGCCTCGATCTCGCCACGCGATGCTCCGTCGTTGTTGGACGTCACCTCGTCGGCGACGAGGAAGACGAAGACAAGAGCAGCCAGCAGCGCGACCAGCGCGGTCACCGTCTGGACCAGGTAGCGACGCTCCCGCGGCGCGAAGGCCTCGATGAGCACGCCCACCACGGCCGCGCCAAAGACGATTAGCATCGGCGACAGCAGGAAGTAGTCGAGCTTCGGCGCCACGAAGGAGATCTGCGCGACCGTCATCAGTTCGAACCCTCCGAGTCCACAGCGACCGTCGGTTCGGGGTCACTGACGCCGACGTTCTCGAGGATCGAGTCCACTGTGGGGTTGAGCGTGTCGAGCACCGGCTGCGGGTAGAAGCCGAGCACGACGATGAGCACGAGCAGCGGCGCCAGCGCCCCGACCTCACGTGGCCGGAGATCGGGAAGATTCTTGGTGCTCTCCCGGACCGGCCCGGTCATCGTGCGCTGGTACATGAAGAGGATGTACAGCGCCGCCAGCACGATGCCGAACGTCGCGATGACCGCCGCTGTCTTGGAGACGGTGAAGGTCCCGGCGAGCACGAGGAACTCGCTGACGAAGGGCGACAACCCAGGCAGCGACAGGCTGGACAGACCCGCGAGCATGAAGGTCCCCGCCAGCACCGGAGCGACCTTCTCGACTCCGCCGTAGTCCCCGATCAGCTTCGAGCCACGTCGAGCGATCAAGAAGCCGGTGACGAGGAACAGCGCCGCCGTCGACAGCCCGTGGTTGAACATGTAGAGCGCCGACCCGGCCTGCCCCTGTGTGGTCAGGGCGAAGATCCCGAGCACGATGAAGCCGAAGTGCGACACCGACGTGTAGGCGATGAGCCGGCGGATGTCCTCCTGGCCCACGGCCAGCAGGGCACCGTAGATCACGGAGAACACCGCCAGCGCCATCACGACCGGGGTGGCCCACTCCGACGCCTCCGGAAAGATGCCGAGGCAGAACCGCATCATGCCGAAGGTGCCGATCTTGTCGAGCACGCTCACCAGCAGCACCGACGTGCCCGGGGTGCCTTCGCTGGCGGCCTCCGGCAGCCAGGTGTGGACGGGCCACATCGGTGCCTTCACCGCGAAGGCGATGAAGAAGCCGAGGAAGAGCCAACGCCCGGTGTTCTGGCTGATGTCGAGCGCCATGAGGTCCTCGAGCAAGTACGACGGCCCGTCTCCGGAGTCGGCCGAGACGACGTACAGCCCGACGACGGAGGCCAGCATCAGCAGACCGCCGAAGAGGCTGTACAGCAGGAACTTCACTGCGGCATAGGAGCGGCGGGCGCCGCCGAACCCGCCGATCAGGAAGTAGATCGGGATCAGTGTCGCCTCGAACAGCACGTAGAACAAGAACACGTCGGTCGCGACGAAGACACCGATAGCGAGACCCTCGAGGGCGAGCATCCAGGCGAAGAAGGCGTTGTTGCTCCACCGTCCGCCGTCGCCGTCATGCCACGAGGCCAGGATCACCACGGGCGTGAGGATCGTGGTCAGCATGACGAGGACCAGCCCTAGGCCGTCGACCCCCACCGAGTAGTAGGCGCCGAACGACGGGATCCACTCGTGCTGCTCGACGAACTGGAAGCCGCCGTCGACGTCGTACTGGAGCGCGACCGCCACCGACACGGCGAATGCCACCAGCGAGGCGCCGAGCGCGACCTGCTTGGGCAGCTCGCCGTTCTTGGGCAGCAGGGTCACGACCACAGCAGCCACCAACGGGATCAGGGCCAGGACCGTCAACCAGGGAAAGGACATCTCGCTCCCGCTCATGCCAGCGTCACCGCCAGCAGTGCCAGCACGACGAGGGCCGAGCCGCCGACGATCGCCAGTGCATACGACCGGACGAAGCCGGTCTGCCAGCGCCGGACGCGACCCGACGTACCCCCGACGAGCGCCGCCATGCCGTTGACCGCACCGTCGATTCCTCGGTTGTCGAGGTAGACCAACGACCGGGTGAGGTACTGACCGGGACGCATGAACACGGCCTCGTTGAACGCGTCGCCGTAGAGGTCTGCCCGCGCCGCGCGGGTTGCCGCCGACACCCGCTGCGGCGGCACCCGCGGGACGTCGGCGAAGGGATAGCTGCGCACGGCGATCGCGACGCCGGCGAGCACGACGACCAAGGCGGTCACCGTGTATGCCCAGACGGGCAGCGCCAGCGACTCATGTTCCTCCGGACCCACGACCGGCTCCAGCCAGTGAACGATCCAGTCGTTCAGCAGGAACAGTCCACCGATGGCCGACAACACTCCGAGGACCATCAGCGGGACTGTCATCACCAGGGGGGACTCGTGCGGATGCGCCTCCTTGGCCCACCGCTTCTCGCTGAGGAAGGTCATGATCATTACCCGGGTCATGTAGAACGCGGTGATGCCGGCTCCCAGCAGTGCGCCGAGCCCGATCAGCCAGCTGTCGCCGAAGGCGGCCTCGATGATCTTGTCCTTGGACCAGAAGCCCGCAAACGGCGGGAAGCCGATGATCGCCAGGTAGCCCGCCCCGAACGTCAGGAACGTGATCGGCATGATCTTCCGCAACGCGCCGTACACGCGCATGTTGACCTCGTCGCCCATCGCGTGCATGACCGAGCCAGCACCAAGGAACAGGTTGGCCTTGAAGAAGCCGTGCGTCAGCAGGTGGAAGATGGCGAAGGCATAGCCTGCCGGGCCGATCCCGGCCGCCAGGATCATGTAGCCGATCTGGCTCATCGTCGAGCCGGCCAAGGCCTTCTTGATGTCATCCTTGGCGCAACCGATGATCGCCCCGAAGAGCAGCGTGACCAGGCCGACGAGGACAACCGCGAGCTGGGCAGCCTCACTCAGGTCGTAGATGAAGTTGGACCGCACGATGAGGTAGACACCGGCCGTCACCATGGTGGCCGCGTGGATGAGCGCCGACACCGGGGTCGGGCCCTCCATCGCGTCGAGCAGCCAGCTCTGCAGCGGAACCTGCGCGGACTTGCCGCAGGCACCCAGCAGCAGCAACAGACCCAGCGCTGTGGCAGTGGCCGCCGAGGCCGCCTCGATCTCGCCCTCGACACTCGCGAAGGACGTGCTGCCGAACGTGGCGAACATCAGCATGATCGCCAGCGCGAGGCCCATGTCACCGACGCGGTTGACGACGAACGCCTTCTTGGCCGCGACGGCCGCGCTGTCCTTGTACTGCCAGAAGCCGATGAGCAGGTACGACGCAAGGCCGACGCCCTCCCAACCCACGAAGAGGGCCAGGTAGTCGTCTGCCAGAACAAGCGTGAGCATCGCGGCCACGAAGAGGTTGAGGTAGCCGAAGAACCGCCGCCTTCGGTCGTCGTGCTCCATGTAGCCGATCGAGTACAGGTGGATCAGCCCCCCAACGCCGGTGATCAGCAGCACGAAGAGGGCGGAGAGGGGATCGAAGAGGATGCCGAACTCGACCTTGAAGCCGCCCGTCTCGATCCAGGTGAAGAGGTTCTGGGTGAGTGGCTCCTCCTCGTCGCCGGACAGCTCGATGAAGGCGAGGACGCCGAGGACGAACGATGCGAAGACCGCCGCGGTGCCGAGCAGATGCCCCCACGCATCGGCCAGCCGACCGCCCAGGAGCAGCACGGCGGCGCTCGCCGCCGGGATGGCGATGATCAAGTACAGCAAGCTCTCCACGTTCGGCTCCTCAGTACTTGAGCAGGCTGGCGTCGTCGACCGAGGCCGAGCGGCGGGTCCGGAAGATGGTCATGAGGATCGCGAGGCCGACGACGACCTCTGCGGCCGCCACCACCATCACGAAGAACGCCGCCACCTGACCGTCGAGGTTGCCGTGCTGGCGAGCGAATGTGACGAAGGTGAGGTTGCACGCGTTGAGCATCAGCTCGACGCACATGAAGACCACGATCGCGTTCCGGCGCACCAGCACTCCGAAGGCGCCGATGGAGAACAACAGCGCTGCCAGCACCAGGAAGGGGCCTGTGCTCACCGGTCCTCACCCCCCTCGAGCTCCGGGTCGGCGGCCCGCTCTGCCCGCTCGACGACGGCCGTCTCGGCGCTGACGTCGCGCACGGTGCCCCGCGCCCGCATGACCCGCGAGATCGACAGCTCCGACGGGCTGCCGTCGGGCAGCAGGGCAGGGGTGTCGACCGAGTTGTGGCGGGCGAACATGCCGGGGTTGGGCAGGGCGCCGGGGTGGAGCCCACGGTCGGCATAGTCGCGCATCCGCTGCGTCACCAGGTCCCGCTGAGTCTGCTTCGGGGTGAGTCGCTCGCGGTGCGCGAGCACCATAGCCCCGAGGGCTGCCGTGATCAACAGCGCACTCGTCACCTCGAACGCGAAGACGTACTTGCTGAAGAGGAGCTGCGCCACACCGGGCACGTTGCCGTCGACGTTGGCCTCGTCGAGGCCGACCGCCGTACCGAGCGTCGCCTGGGAGATGCCCAGCACGAGCAGTACGGCGAACAACGCGCCGATGAGGATCGCCGCCACCCGCTGGCCGCGCAGCGTCTCCACCAGCGAGTCCGAGGTGTCGACCCCGACCAGCATCAGCACGAACAGGAAGAGCATCAGCACCGCACCGGTGTAGACGATGATCTGCACGGCGAACAGGAAGGGCGCGTCCTGGGCGGCATACAGGACGGCGAGCGAGATCATCACCACCGCCAGGAGCAGGGCGGAATGCACCGGCTTGCGGGCCACCACCATCCCGAGCGCACAGAGCACCATCACCGGCGCCAGCAGCCAGAACGCGATCACGCGGGGACCTCGCCTTCGCCGCGACGCGCGGTGGACGCGCCGGCACCTCGGTAGTACGCCTGCTCATCGTCGCCGAGGCGCAGCGGGTGCGGTGGCTCCTCCATTCCGGGCAGCATCGGCGCCAGCAGGTCCTGCTTCTCGTAGATCAGGTCGGCGCGCGAGGAGTCCGCCAGCTCGTACTCGTTGGTCATCGTGAGCGCCCGGGTCGGGCAGGCCTCGATGCACAGGCCACACAGGATGCAACGGAGGTAGTTGATCTGGTAGACGCGGCCGTAGCGTTCGCCCGGCGAGAATCGCTGGGCCTCGGTGTTGTCGGCGCCCTCGACGTAGATGGCGTCTGCCGGGCAGGCCCAGGCGCAGAGCTCACAGCCGATGCACTTCTCGAGCCCGTCGGGCCACCGGTTCAGCTGGTGCCGACCGTGGAAGCGGGGAGCCGTCGGCTTCTTCTCGAACGGGTACTCCTCCGTGACCACCTTCTTGAACATGGTCCGGAAGGTGACGCCGAACCCCGCGATCGGGTCCCAGAACTGTTCCTTCACGCTAGCCACGGATGGTCTCCTGTTCGGACGTCGGCAGGACCGGATGTCCCTCGTCGGGCCTCGGCGGGACCGGGTAGCCGCCGGCGAACGCGTCGAACTCCGGCGGGCCCGCGGGCTCTGCCTCGTCGTCGGTCCGCTCCCCGACGAAGCCGAGCAGCACGAAGACGGCCAACGCCACGGCGGCCGCCACCAGCAGGTACGTGCGGTCGAACCGGCCCCTCCAGGCTGATCGTCCGGATCGCCCCGACGGCGATGATCCACACCAGTGCCACCGGGATGAGCACCTTCCAACCGAACTTCATGAACTGGTCGTAGCGGAGCCGCGGCAGCGTGCCCCGCAGCCAGATGAACACGAACACGAAGAGGAACGTCTTGGCGAAGAACCACAGCACCGGCCAGTAGCCCTCGTTGGCACCCTCCCAGATCGACAGCGGCCAGGGGGCGCGCCAGCCGCCGAGGAACATCGTCGTGGCCAGCATCGAGACGGTCACCATGTTGATGTACTCGGCGAGGAAGAAGAAGGCGAACTTGATCGAGGAGTACTCGGTGTGGAACCCGCCGACGAGCTCGCCCTCCGCCTCCGGCAGGTCGAAGGGCGCCCGGTTGGTCTCGCCGACCATCGAGATCATGTAGATCACGAACGAGGGCAGCAAGATGATGCAGTACCACAGCTCGGTCTGCGCCGCGACGATCTCCGACGTCGACATCGACCCCGCGTAGAGGAAGACCGCCACGAGGGAGAGGCCCATCGCGATCTCGTAGCTGATGACCTGGGCCGACGATCGCAGCGCCCCGAGCAGCGAGTAGGTCGACCCGGACGACCACCCCGCCAGCACGATGCCGTACACGCCGATCGAAGCGATCGCGAGGATGTAGAGCACCCCGACGGGCAGGTCGGTGAGCTGCAGCGGCGTGTCGATGTCGGTGAAGGGAATCTCGACGACCGGTCCGAACGGGATGACGGCCACCGCGAGGAAGGCCGGGATCGAGGCGAGCAGCGGTGCGGCGATGAAGACGACCTTGTCCGCAGCCTTGGGGACGATGTCTTCCTTGAGCATCAGCTTCACGCCGTCGGCGAGGCTCTGCAGCAGGCCGAAGGGGCCGTGCACGTTGGGGCCGATGCGGTGCTGCATCCGAGCCACGACCCGGCGCTCCAGCCAGATGTTGAAGAGCGTGAAGACGAGCAGGATCACGAAACAGAGCAGCACCTTGATGAGCACGACCCACCACGGGTCAACCCCGAAGGCGCTCAGGTCGTCGACAGCCAACAGCTGGTCGTGCATCAGTCGACACCTCTCTCGACTCGCACCCGGGAGCCGGCGCCGACCCGGAGGTCACGGCGGAGGTTGACCTGCCCCGAGTTGCTCGGCAGCCACACCACGTCGTCTCCGATGTCGCCGACCAGGACGGGCAGCTTCACCGATCCGTGGTCGGACCCGACCTTGACCAGGTCGCCTTCGCTGACGCCGAGCCGGGTCGCGGCACCGGGCGACAGCACGGCTACCGGCCGACGACCGGTAGCGGCGAGATAGGGCTCCCCGTCGATCGCGCGACTGTCGTCGATCAACGTCCGCCAGGTGCTGAGCGTGAAGCCCTCCGACTTGTCAGAACGTGAGCTTGCCATAGCCCGGTGAGGTTCTGACAACTCGTGGAAGGTGGGTGATGCACCGTCCCACGGTCCGAGCTCGCGCAGATCCGCGGCAGCCTGCTCCGTGGTGCGGAAGCCCAGCGGCTGTTCGAGCTCGTCGGCGATGCCTGCCAGCACCCTGATGTCGGTGAGCGCATTGCTGTCGAGGACGCGGCCGAAGGGCCGAACCCGGCCCTCCCAGTTGACGAAGCTGCCGGCCCGCTCGGCCACCGGCGCCACCGGCAGGACCACGTCGGCGCGCTCGGTCACGGCAGAGGCGCGCACCTCGAGGCTGACCAGGAAGCCGACGGCGTCCAGGGCGCGCAGCGCAGCGGCCGGGTCGCGCAGGTCATCGACCTCGACGCCGCCGACCACCAGCGCCGCGATCTCGCCCGACTCGGCCGCAGCCAAGATGCCGTCGGTGTCTCGTCCCGCAAGTGCGGGCAGTACGTCGAGACCCCACGCAGTGGCCACGTCGACGCGCGCGGCGGCGTCGGACAGCGGGCGGCCGCCGGGCAGCAGGTTCGGCAGCAGGCCGGCCTCGAGGGCGCCGCGCTCGCCGGCACGCCGTGGCACCCAGGCGAGCCTGGCGCCGGTGGATGCGGCCAGCGTCACCACGGCAGAGAGCGTCCCTGGCGAGGCTGCGGCCCGCTCGCCCACGAGGATGACGCCGCCGGAGTCAAGGGCGACGTCGCCGTTGCCAGCGACGGCCGCCACGGCCTCCGCCTCCGCTCCCGGCGCCGTGCGCAGCAGCGAACCGCTCAGCTTCGCCAGGCCTCGAGACGTGTGCGACGCGATCGAGCACACCCGGGTGCCGTGCTGCTGGACGGCCTTGCGGAGCCGCAGGAACACGATCGGCGACTCCTCCTCCGGCTCGAATCCGAGGAGGAGCACCGCGTTGGCGTGCTCGAGGTCTGCGTACGACGGTCCGACCTGTGCGGCGATGTGCGCAGCCAAGAAGCCGGCTTCCTCGTCGGAGTGCGGCCGCGCCCGGAAGTCGACGTCGTTGGTGCCGAGCACCGCACGGGCGAGCTTGCCGTAGGCGTAGGCGTCTTCAGCGGTCAACCGGCCACCGGCCAGCACACCCGCCTGGGTGCCGGCTGCCGCCAGGCCCCGAGCCGCGACGACGAAGGCCTCCGGCCAGGACGCCGGGCGAAGCTCTCCGGACCCCTCGTCACGCACCATCGGACGGGTGATGCGGTCGTCCTGCCGCGTCGAGGTGAACGCGAAGCGACCCTTGTCGCAGTTCCACTCCTCGTTGACCTCGGGGTCCCTTCCGGCCAGCCGGCGGGTCACCTTGCCACGACGGTGGTCGGTGCGCAGCGCGCACCCGGAGGCGCAGTGCTCGCAGACCGTCGGGGTCGACATCAGGTCGAAGGGTCGCGACCGGAACCGGTACGCCGCCGACGTCAACGCACCCACCGGACAGATCTGGATCGTGTTGCCCGAGAAGTAGGACTCGAACGGCTCCTTCTCGTAGATGCCCACCTGCTGCAGCGCGCCCCGCTCGACCAGCGCGATGAACGGGTCACCGGCGATCTGCT
Organism: uncultured Actinomycetota bacterium; assembly: GCA_963830495.1. Taxonomy (GTDB): domain Bacteria; phylum Actinomycetota; class Actinomycetes; order Propionibacteriales; family Nocardioidaceae; genus CAWHMS01. The sequence goes on from CAWHMS010000003.1 coordinate 755,850, forward strand.
GGCTGAACCGGGTGCAGCGGGCACAGAGCACACAGCGCTCGCGGTCGAGCAGCACCTGCGCCGAGATGTTGATCGGCTTGGTGAAGGTCCGCTTGGTCTCCCCGAAGCGTGACTCGCCACGCCCGTTGGACATCGCCTGGTTCTGCAGCGGGCACTCGCCACCCTTGTCGCAGACCGGGCAGTCAAGCGGGTGGTTGATCAGCAGGAACTCCATGATCCCCTGCTGGGCCTTGTCGGCCACCGGCGACGAGTGCTGTGTGCGGACCACCATGCCCGGAGCCACCGCCAGCGTGCAGGACGCCTGCGGCTTGGGGATCGGTCGTCCGTTGCCGGCGTCGGGGACCTCCACCAGGCACTGCCGGCACGCTCCCACCGGCTCCAGCAGCGGGTGGTCGCAGAAGCGCGGGATCTGCACCCCGATCTGCTCGGCGGCCCGGATCACCAGGGTGCCCTCCGGCACGGTGACGTCGATGTCGTCGATGCTCAGCGTGACCGTCGGGACCGACTCCTCGTCCTGCCGGCCGGGGTCGTCGTTCACCTTCTGCAGAGTCATGCGGGCGCTCCAGCGGTGGTCGAGCCGGACAGGGCTGGCGCACCGAAGAGCGTCGATACCGCAGGATCGAAGGGGCAGCCGCCGTGGGTGAGATGCGCGAGGTACTCGTCGCGGAAGTACTGGATCGACGACGTGATCGGCGAGACTGCGCCGTCGGCGAGAGCGCAGAACGACCGGCCGAGGATGTTGTCGCACTGGTCGATGAGGAGATCCAGGTCCGCCTCGCCACCTGAGCCGTCGGCACTGGCCTGACCACTCTCCAGGCGCGCCAGCACCTGGACCAGCCACCAGGTTCCCTCCCGGCAGGGCGTGCACTTGCCGCAGGACTCGTGCTTGTAGAACTCGGTCCACCGCAACACCGCACGCACGACGCACGTGGTCTCATCGAAGATCTGCAGCGCCTTCGTCCCCAGCATCGAGCCGGCCACCCCGACCGCTTCGTAGTCGAGGGGTACGTCGAGGTGCTCCGCCGTCAGGATCGGGGTCGACGAGCCACCCGGTGTCCAGAACTTCAGCTCGCGACCATCCCGGACGCCCCCGGCGAGGTCGAGCAGCTCGCGCAAGGTGATGCCCAGTGGGGCCTCGAACTGGCCCGGGTTGGTGACGTGGCCGGACAGCGAGTAGAGCGTCATGCCCTTGCTCTTGTCGGTGCCCATGCCGCTGAACCAGTCGGAGCCGTTGTCGATGATGCAGGGTACGGAGGCGATCGACTCGACGTTGTTGATCACCGTCGGGCAGGCGTAGAGCCCGGCGACGGCCGGGAACGGCGGCCGCAGCCGGGGCTGGCCGCGACGGCCCTCGAGCGAGTCCAGCAGGGCCGTCTCCTCGCCGCAGATGTAGGCGCCCGCGCCGGCGTGCACGACCAGCTCTAGGTCGTAGCCGGAGCCGTGGATGTCGGTGCCCAGGTGCCCGGCCAAATAGGCCTCCTGGACCGCACGCTGCAGCCTCCTGACCACATGCAGCACCTCACCGCGCACGTAGATGAAGGCGTGCGTCGCGCGGATCGCGTACGAGGAGATGATGACGCCCTCGATGAGAGTGTGCGGGCTGGCCAGCATCAGCGGGATGTCCTTGCAGGTGCCAGGCTCGGACTCGTCGGCGTTGACCACCAGATAGTGCGGCTTTTCGTCGCCCTGCGGGATGAACCCCCACTTCATGCCGGTCGGGAATCCGGCGCCGCCCCGACCGCGCAGACCTGAGTCCTTGACCATGGTGATGATGTCGTCAGGCGTCTCTCCGAGAGCCTTGCGCAGTGCTCCATAGCCGCCGCGCGCTTCGTAGCCGGACAGTGTCCAGGCGCGCTCCTGGTCCCAGTTGTCGGAGAGCACCGGGGTGAGCGTGTCTGTCATGACTCGTCCTTCCCGTCGGATGAGCGGTCATCGTCGAAGAGCGAGCCCTGGGCCTTGTCGGGGTCCTTGCCCCCCTGGACCTCTGCCGGCGACTCCTCGACGGCCACGTCGGGCTCCTCACGCCCGGTCGTCTCTGCCTGGTCCGCCGCCACGCTCCGGCCGTCGGTGCTGCCACCGCCCCGCCCGGCGACGCCCGTCGAGACCGCGCCGTCCGTCGTACGACGTGCGTCGGCCGGGGCAGTCCACCCGCGCTCGCGGGCGATCCGCAGGCCGAGCAGCGACGCCGGTCCGGCCGCTGGCCCCTCGTCGGCCAGGTCGTCGGGGAAGCCGGCGAGCACCCGCTCTGCCTCGCGCCAGGTGCACACCCGCGCCCCGCGCGTGGCAGTCACCTCGCGTCCTGCTCGCAGCTCGTCGACGACCTGGACGGCCGACTCCGGGGTCTGGTTGTCGAAGAACTCCCAGTTGACCATCATGACCGGCGCGTAGTCGCAGGCGGCGTTGCACTCGACGTGCTCCAGCGTGATCCGCCCGTCGGAGGTCGTCTCGTCGTTGCCGACGTCGAGGTGGTCCTTGAGCCGCTCGAAGATCGCGTCGCCGCCCATGACCGCGCACAGCGTGTTGGTGCAGACCCCGACGTGGTAGTCGCCCACCGGCCGCCGCTTGTACATGGTGTAGAACGTCGCCACGGCGGAGACCTCTGCGGCGGTCAGGCTCAAGACCTCGGCACATGCCTCGATGCCCCGGGGGGTCACGTAACCCTCGACGCTCTGCACGAGGTGCAGCATCGGCAGCAGTGCCGACCGCGGCTGCGGATAGCGCGCGGCCAGCTCCCGCAGCTCGGCGAACGTCTCATCGGACAGCCGGCGAGCACCCTCCACGTCGGCGGCAGGCCCGCCGGGTGTCGTCGCGGAACGATCGGTCGGTTGCATGGTCAGCGATCCACTCCACCCATGACGGGGTCGATGCTGGCGACCGCCACGATGACGTCGGCGACCTGGCCACCCTCGCTCATCGCCGGCGCGCTCTGCAGGTTGACGAAGGACGGGTCCCGGAAGTGCGCGCGGTAGGGCCGGGTGCCGCCGTCGGACACCACATGGCAGCCGAGCTCGCCGCGGGGAGATTCGACGACGCCGTACGCCTGACCGGCCGGTACCCTGAAGCCCTCGGTCACCAGCTTGAAGTGGTGGATCAGCGCCTCCATCGACTCGCCCATGATGTGCCGGATGTGGTCCAGCGAGTTGCCCATGCCATCCGAGCCGACCGCGAGCTGGCTCGGCCAGGCGATCTTCTTGTCCCCGATCATGATCGGGGAGCCTTCGAGGCCCTGCAGCCGCTCGGTGCACTGCTCGACGATGCGTAGCGACTGCCACATCTCCTCGAGCCGGATCCGGAAGCGTCCGTAGGCGTCGCAGGTGTCCCACGTCGCCACGTCGAAGTCGTAGGTCTCGTAGCCGCTGTACGGCTGCTTGGTGCGGAGGTCCCAGTCGTATCCGGTCGCCCGCAGCACCGGACCCGAGGCGCCCAGCGCCAGGCAGCCGGCCAGGTCGAGATAGCCGACGTCGACCAGCCGCGCCTTGAAGATCGGGTTGGCGTTACACAGGTCGGCGTACTCCGGCAGCCGCTTCCGCATGACGCCGATGAACTCTTTGATCTTCTCCAACGCGCCCGGCGGCATGTCTTGCGCGACCCCACCCGGGCGGATGAACGCGTGGTTCATGCGCAGCCCGGTGATCAGCTCGAAGAGGTCGAGCACCAGCTCCCGCTCCCGGAAGCCGATCGTCATGACGGTGAGCGCGCCGATCTCCATGCCGCCGGTGGCGATCGCGACCAGGTGCGACGAGATCCGGTTGAGCTCCATCAGCAGCACCCGCATCACCTGCGCGCGCTCGGGGATCTGGTCCTCGATCCCCAGCAGTCGCTCGACGCCGAAGCAGTAGGCGGCCTCGTTGTAGAAGGGCGACAGATAGTCCATCCGGGTGCAGAAGGTGACGCCCTGCACCCAGGTGCGGTACTCCATGTTCTTCTCGATGCCAGTGTGAAGGTAGCCGATCCCGCACCGGACCTCGGTGACCGTCTCGCCCTCCAGCTCCAGGATGAGGCGAAGGACACCGTGCGTCGACGGATGTTGGGGGCCCATGTTGACGACCACCCGCTCGTCGGCCTCGAGGTCGATGCCGGCGACGACGGAGTCCCAGTCCTGGCCGGTGACGGTGAAGACCTTGCCGGCCGTGGTGTCCTGCTCCTGCGCGTAGACGTCGGAGCCCGTGTGCTGTGTGCTGCTCATCAGTTGTATGACCTCCGCTGGTCCGGCGGCGGGATGGTCGCGCCCTTGTACTCGACGGGGATGCCGCCGAGCGGGTAGTCCTTGCGCTGCGGGTGTCCTGGCCAGTCGTCGGGCATCTGGATCCGGGTGAGGGCGGGATGTCCGTCGAAGACGATGCCGAAGAAGTCGAAGGTCTCTCGCTCGTGCCAGTCGTTGGTGGGGTAGATCGACACCACGGAAGGGATGTGCGGGTCGACGTCGGGGCACGACACCTCGACCCTGATGCGGCGATTGTGGGTCATCGACAACAGGTGGTAGACCGCGTGCAGCTCCGCGCCGGTCTCGCCCGGGTAGTGGACGCCGCTGACTCCGCTGCAGAACTCGAACCGCAGCTCCTCGTCGTCACGCAGGTGCTGCATCACCGGCAGCAGGTGCTCGCGCGCGACCCGGAAGGTGATCTCCCCGCGATGCACGACAACGGCGGGGATCGCCTCGGCGTGGGTGTCGGGCAGCAGCGCGTGCAGGCGGTCGGCAGCGGCGTCGAACCAGCCGCCGTACGGCCGCTGCGTGGCGCCAGGAACCACGACCTCGCGCACCAAGCCGCCGTAGCCGGACGTGTCACCCGTGCCGGCAGCGCCGAACATCCCGTGCCGCGTGTCGACCACCTCGAGGTCCTGGCTCGGCACCGGACCCGGGTCGTCGCTGAGCGCCACGGCCCTCTCGCCCTGGCTGTCGTGTTGCGACTTGTCAGCGATCGAGACCTCGTCGGCCGGCTTGTCGTCCATCGACCGCTCGCCGGCCGGCTTCTCCGGGTCACCGGCCGGCTGGCCGGCCGGCGGCACCTGGTCGGGTTGGTCGTCGGTCACGGCAGCAGACCCTTCACGTCGGACGTCGGGGTGGCGGCCAGGGCGAGCTGCTCCTCGGCGGCGACCACGTCGCGGCGATGGCTGCCGAGCTTGGAGGTCTTGATGTCCTCGTGCAGCTTGAGGATCGCGTCGATCAGCATCTCCGGCCGGGGCGGGCAGCCGGGCAGGTACATGTCCACCGGGACGACATGGTCGACCCCCTGCACGATCGCGTAGTTGTTGAACATCCCGCCACTGCTCGCGCACACGCCCATGGCGAGCACCCACTTCGGCTCGGCCATCTGGTCGTAGATCTGCCGCAGCACCGGCGCCATCTTCTGGCTCACCCGGCCGGCCACGATCATCAGGTCGGCCTGACGAGGGGAGGCGCGGAACACCTCCATGCCGAAGCGGGCCAGGTCGTAGCGCGGCCCACCCGACGTCATCATCTCGATAGCGCAGCAGGCTAGCCCGAAGGTCGCCGGCCACAAGGAGGCCTTGCGGAAGTATCCGGCCAGACCCTCGACCGTCGACAGCATCACCCCGGACGGGAGCTTCTCCTCGATGCCCATGCTGGTGTCAGCCTCCTCTCTGCGTGTGCCGTCAGTCCCACTCGAGCCCACCGCGCCGCCAGACGTAGGCGTACGCGACGAACACGGTGCCGATGAAGAGAGCCATCTCGACCAAGCCGAACAACCCCATCTGGTCGAAGGCGACAGCCCACGGGAACAAGAAGATGATCTCGATGTCGAAGACGATGAACAGCATGGCGGTGATGTAGTACTTGACCGGGAACTTGCCGCCTCCCACCGGCTGCGGCGTCGGCTGGATGCCGCACTCGTAGGAGTCCAGCTTCGCCCGGTTGTAGCGCTTCGGACCGATGACCGAGCTGGCGACCACGGAGCCGACGGCAAACAACGCCGCGAGGATCATCAGGCCGATGATCGGCACGTAGGGACTCATGCTGCCGCACTCCTCTGGCTGAGTGTCACCGTCGTCTCGACACGCTGGTCCGGGTCACGTCTCGTCATCCTAGGACCCGCCCCCTCAGGCCGCCGGAGCGACCTTGGAGAGGCCGTTGATGAGGCGGTCCATGGTGTCTCCGTCAGTGGGGTCGGTGAGGTTGGCGAGCAGCTTGAGCGTGAAGCGCATGAGGGTTGGTCTCGGCAGGCCGTACCGGGTCGCGACCTTCATCACGTGGGGGTGGCCGATCGCCTTCACGAAGACGCGTCCGAGCGTGTAGTAACCGCCGTACCGCTCGTCCAGCGCGCTCGGGTAGCTGTGCAAGGCGATCTCGCGGGCGCCGTCGGTACGACGACTGAGCGCCTGCGTGATGACCTCTGCGGCCATCTCGCCGGACTCCAGCGCATAGGCGATGCCTTCCCCGTTGAACGGGTTGACCATGCCGCCGGCGTCCCCGACCAGCAGCATGCCGCGGTCGTAGTGCGGCTTGCGATTGAAGCCCATCGGGAGGGCGGCGCCGCGCACCGGCTGGGTCATGTTCTCGTCGCGGAAGCCCCACTCCTCGGGGGTGTGGTCGAGCCAGCGCTTGAGCAGTGCCTTGTAGTCGACGTGCTGGAAGGCGGTCGACGTGTTGAGGATGCCGAGCCCGACGTTGACGGTGCCGTCGCCGACACCGAAGATCCAGCCGTACCCGGGCAGCAGGTTGCCGCTGCCCGGAGGCCCGTCCCAGAGCTCCAGCCAGGACTCCAGCCAGTCGTCATCGTGCCGCGGGCTGGTGTAGTACGTGCGGACCGCGACTCCCATCGGACGGTCATCACGCTTGCGCCGCCCCATCGCGAGGCTGAGCCGGGAGGAGTTGCCGTCGGCCGCCACCACCAGCGGGGCGGCGAACGTGACCTCGCGGCCCGAGCGACCCCCTCTGCCCGTCGGGTCGGGATCCACAGGACGGGCGGTGACGCCGCCGATGCGACCGGTCGTGTCGTCGATGACGGGCCCGGTGACGGCCATGCGTTCGTAGAGCTGAGCACCGGCCTTCTGCGCGTGGCGGGCGAGGATGTCGTCGAAGTCGAGCCGGGTGCGGACCAGGCCGAAGTCGGGATACTCCGCCAGCTCCGGCCAGCGGAGCTCGAGGCGGTGTCCACCGCCCACGATGCGCAGCCCCTTGTTCTGGATCCAGCCAGGCTCGTCGAGGTCGATGCCCATCCGGACCAGCTGCCGGACCGCACGCGGGGTCAGACCGTCGCCGCAGACCTTCTCCCGCGGGAAGGCCGTCTTCTCGACAAGGATGACGTCGACACCCGCCTGGGCGAGGTAGGCCGCGGTGGTCGCACCGGCCGGACCAGCGCCCACGACGATGACATCCGCTCGCCGTTCGGCTGCGGTGGACGTCGTACTCATGAGGTCCTCGAATCCCGGTGGAGACTGGCGGGCCGGGTCCGCGCGTGTGAACAAGTGAAAAACTTCACGAGCGCCGGACGTCGCCAGTGTAGGGCCTACCTCGCGGCGATGCATGTGCGGCTGGGCCCTGCGTGCGTGCACTCAATCGTTGTGCCATCGGGCCCCCATCAGCCCGGTGGCGTGACAGACTCTCCGCGACCGCGGCGGCCCAACAGCCGCCGAAGGACAGTCGGGGGCGAGGGGCTCCGGATCCAGGCAGGGAGCAGCATGTCGTTCACTCAGTCGGTGCGAGACGCCGCGCGAGACATCGCCGGCAGCAGAGACCCGCGCGAGGCCGTCACAGGAGCCGTTCAGAAGACGGTCGAGGGCTTCGGCCTCGATCCCGGTGACTTCATCGCCGCCCGCGAGCAGGGGGTGTCCACCGGCACCCGGATCGAGTCGAAGGCGACGTCTCTGCAGAACGCCGGCGAGGTGCTCAATCGGAGCCGGTTCGAGAGCGGTCCCGCGGGCCCGATCCACGTCATCACCCCCATGGTGATGCCGAAGGGCACCACGGTGCGCTCGATGGTGCCGGTGCTGCTGCTCGTCGTACTGGGCCTGGTGGGATCGTTGTTCACGCTGCCGTTCGACGACCTGACCTCGAGCCTCTTCGGCCTGCACTACTGGCTGCTGGTGCTGGTGTTCGCCGCCTTCATGTGGTGGCGCCGCGGCATGGTGATGGTGCCCGAGGGGTGCATCGCGCTCATCACGCGGTTCGGGAAGGTCGAGGCCGAAGCCGGGCCGGGCCGAGTCACGCTGCTCAACCCGTGGAAGCGGGTGTCCTACATCGTCAACGTCACCCGCGAGTACCCGTTCAACGCGCCGATCCACGAGGCGCCGACCAAGAGCCGGGTCAAGGCGTCGGTCGACCTGTTCCTCCAGTTCCGGATCGTCAACCCGCGTGAGTTCATCTTCGTGCTCGGCGCGGTGCAGGGTTTCCAGGACAAGCTCAACAACGCGATCTCCGAGACCACGCGGTCGCTGATCTACGAGCAGGAGGCGTCGAGCATCTATGACCTGGTCGGTGAGAACACCGCCGGCCTGCTCGACCAGCTGAACGCGCAGTTCCAGCCGGCCGTGGAGTTCTCCAACGCCAACATCACCCACGCCGAGCCGTCCAGCCAGGAGTATCGGATGGACCTGGCCGCGCCGGAGATGGTGCGGGTGGCCAAGGAGGCCTACACCTATGAGTACGAGCTCCAGCTGCGCAAGGAGCAGAACGAGGGAGACCTCAACAAGGACCTCGCGTCGTTGAACGAGACGCTGTCCTCTATCCAGGCCGAGATCGCCCAGTACCAGGCGCAGATGGATACCGCCCTGGAACGGGAGACCAACCGGGCGCGAGCACTGGCACGTCAGCGGTTCGTCGAGGCGGAGTCGACCGCGAACGCCAACGCCGCTCTGCTGGAGGCGCAGGCGCTCGACATCCGGGCGCTCAGCGCGGCGCAGGCGCCGGAGATCCTCGACTACCGCTACCAGCAGGACATGCTGACTCAGCTGGAGTCCCTGGCCGGCGCACTGCCGCAGATCGTCCAGATCGGCGGCGAGGGCACCGACGGAGTCGACTTCCTGCGCATCGCGCAGCAGATCGTCGGCGGCGCCGAAGGCCAGCTGTTCTCCGCGGAGGACCTGGCCCAGATGCGGGTCCGAATGCAGGAGATCTCCGGCCGGGTCGCCTCCCGCGAGGCCGAGATCTTGGACCTGCTCGACACCGAAGACCGCACCGTGCAGACCGTGGATCCCGAACCGGACGCGGAGCTGCCCGGCGCCGAACGGGTCGAGGAGATCCGTCGATCGGTCGCTGCCGACTCACCACCCGATCTGCCCGCCCCTCAGGATTCGTCCGAGCCAGCGCAGGGCGGTACGCCGAACCCGCCTCGGACGAATCCTGAGCACCACGGAGAGGGGGACCCGCGATGACAGACATGACGGGCCAGCAGATGACCGCAGCACAGATGGCGGGTCAGCAGATGAGCGGCCAGATGGGTCAGCAGATGACGGCCGGGGCCGCCGGTCGGATGCACCGCACCTCGTCGATCAAGGAGTCACTGGCGTCGTGGGGCGACATCGCCGGTCTGCTGCGTGGCGGTGACCGCGGCGCCCTCGTCCCGGTGGTGATTCCCAAGGACGCCCGCGGACTGCTCTGGACGGCGCCGCTGTGGCTCGCCGGCTACCTGTTCCTCACCGCTCTCGTCGTCCGGGCCAGTGGTGCCGAGGTCGACTGGCTGGTCGGCCCCTGCCTCGCCGTCGGTGCCTTCGCTGCTGCGCTCGGCCTCCTGTGGTGGTGGCGGTCCTCGATCGTGGAGATCGAGGAGGGCACCGTAGGCATCCTCACCCGGTACGGCGCCATCCAGGGCGCCGGTCTGCCGCCGGGTCGGCACTACCTGTGGCACCCGTGGTCACGCGTCGACTACGTGGTCGACGTGACCACGGAGATCCCCTACGCCGCACCCGTCCTCGCCTGCCCCACTCACGAGAACGTGCCACTGAAGTCGATCGAGTTCTTCTTGAAGTTCCGGATCACCGACGCCGTCCGCTTCGTGCAGACCATCGGCGCCGGCAACTTCGACCTGGTGCTGTCCAACTCGGTGCAGGACGCGATCCGGCAGCGCAGCCGTCAGGTCCGTACCGAGAACGCCTACGACCTGCGCGGCTCGGACGTGGCGGACATGCAGGCCCTGCTCAACCGCCAGCTCGAGCGGTACGGCGTGCGGATCATGGGGTGCAACATCCCGGACGTCCAGCTGCCCAACCAGTACCAGCTGCACCTCTCCACCCGGGAGCGGGTGAGCAAGGAGCTCGGCGCGTACGAGAAGGAGTGGGAGCTCACCCGCAAGCGCCGGATCGACACGCTGCTGATGGACATCGAGCGCTCCAAGAAGGTCCGGGACGCCAAGATCGTCGAGGTCAGTGCCGCGCTCAACCGGGCACGCAAGGACGTCGCCCAGATGCTCGAGGAGCAGGAGACCGAGGCACAGCGGGTCAAGTACGAGATCGAGACCCGTGGGCGGACCGAGCTGGTCGCCGCGCAGAACGAGGCGAAGGCCCAGCAGCGGCTGGCGCCGGCGTACCGCGACAACCGCGCCGTGCTCGGGTACGAGCTGGCCCGGCGTCGTCTCGACGTGGGCGCCCGGCTGGCGCAGCAGGCACCGACTCCGGTGATCGTGCACACGGACGGAGGCGGCACCGACTCCTCGGCACTCTCGACCCTCCTGCTCGCACAGCTGCTCCCCCGGCTGGAGCAGCGGCGGCCTCCGGCTGGGACGACGCCCCACGGCGGGGGGGCTCAGCCGGGCTCGTCGCCGGATGAGTCCGGCGGAGCGTCCGGGACCGAGCTGCTCGACCGCGCCACCCGCCTGGCGCAGCAGGCGCAGGAGGCGTTCGAGGAGCGCTGACCAGGTGACCGAGGGAGGCTCACCTGAGGGCACGGTGCAGCGCCACGATGCCGACACTGAGGTTGCGGAACTCGACCCGCCGCCAGCCGTGCCGGCCGATGACCGTCGCCAGCGCGTGCTGGTCGGGCCAGTCGCGGATCGACTCCGCGAGATACTCGTACGAGGCGGGGTTGGACGACACCTGCCGGGCGATCGCCGGCAGCGCCCGCATCAGGTAGCGGTCATAGAGACTGCGCAGGCTCGCCGCGGTGGGGTGGCTGAACTCGCAGACCACCAGCCGACCGCCCGCTCTGGTGACGCGCGCCATCTCGGCCAACCCGCGGGCCGGGTCGGCGAGGTTGCGCAGGCCGAACGAGATCGTGACGACGTCGAACACCGCGTCGCCGAACGGCAGCCGCAGGGCGTCCCCTGCCACGAAGGGCAGCCGGGGCCGGTGCTGCTTGCCGACGCGGAGCATCCCGAGGGAGAAGTCGCACGGCACCGTCACCGCACCCTCGAGCACGAACGGGAGGCTGCTCGTGCCGGTGCCGGCGGCCAGGTCGAGCACTCGGTCGCCGGGCTGCGGATCCACGGCGCGGAGCACCGCGCGGCGCCACCGTCGGTCCTGGCCGAGCGACAAGATGTCGTTGGTGACGTCGTACCGGTCGGCGACCTGGTCGAACATCGCGGCGACGTCGCGCGGCTCCTTGTCCAGGCTCGCTCGGCTCATGCGGGCCAGCCTCCCATGCCGGTCTCGGAGGCCAGGCCCTAGGCTGGGTGGCCGTGACCTCCCGACTTGTCGACGCTCCAGCGGACGCGCCGCTCGTCGTACGCAGCACCGTCGTCGACGACCCCGGGGCCTTGCTCTCGTTGCTGCCGGCCACCGCGCCGCTGTCCTGGGTGCACCGGGGTGACGGCCTGGTGGGCTGGGGGGAGACCACGCGGTTCGAGGCGTCGGGCGCCGGCCGGTTCGCTGCGGCGGAGGCGTGGTGGCGCGACGTGGCGGCGCACGCGGTCGTGCGCGACGAGGTCGACCTGCCCGGCAGCGGGCTGGTGGCGTTCGGCTCGTTCGCATACGCCGACGAGCCCGGCCGATCCTCGGTGGTCGTGCCGGAGGTCGTGGTCGGGCGGCGCGGAGATGCCACCTGGGTGACGACGATCGCCCCGGGGGCGCTGACGCCGCCGCCCGATCTCGGTCGGGACGCCCCACCGCCACTGATGCCGCACGGAGTCGTCTTCAGCGACGGCGCGATGAGTGGTGCCGAGTGGGAGCTCGTCGTCCAGGCTGCCGTCGAGCGGATTCGCGGCGGTGCGCTGGACAAGGTGGTGCTGGCGCGCGATCTGGTGGCGGAGCTGACCGAGCCGCTCGACGTACGCTCCGCGCTGACTCGGCTTGCCGATCGCTACCCGGCCTGCTGGACCTTCCACGTCGACGGGCTGTTCGGCGCGACGCCCGAGATGCTGGTACGTCGCGAGCGCGGGCTAGTCGCGAGCCGGGTCCTGGCGGGCACGATCCGACGCACCGGTGACGACGAGCACGATCTGGCCCTGGCGGCAGCGCTGGCGCGGTCGTCGAAGGACCTCGAGGAGCACGAGTTCGCCGTGCGCTCGGTCGCGGACGCGCTCGCGCCGTACTGCTTGTCGATGAATGTGCCCGAGAGCCCGTTCGTGCTGCACCTGCCGAACGTGATGCACCTGGCCACCGATGTGACCGGCGTGCTCGAGAACGGCAGCAGCTCCCTCGCGCTGGCGGACGCGCTGCACCCGACGGCGGCCGTCGGCGGCACACCGACCCCTGCCGCGCTCGGCCTCATCACCGAGATCGAGGGCATGGACCGCGGTCGCTATGCCGGTCCGGTCGGTTGGATGGATGCCGACGGCGACGGCGAGTGGGGCATCGCACTGCGCTCCGCGGAGTACGACGGCACCTCGGTCCGGCTATTCGCGGGCTGTGGCATCGTCGCGGACTCCGATCCCGCTGCCGAGCTCGCCGAGGCGGCAGCCAAGTTCGTACCTGTCCGGGACGCGCTCAGCGACTGATCCGCGCGGACTGGCGGTACACGCGGCCGCGAGACGGCCCTAGAAGAGCGCGGGGGAGTCGCGGGAGAGCTCGAAGCCGTGGTCGCTCTCGAGGTGGTAGCAGCTGATGCTCTCCGTGCTGCTGGTGCAACCGAAGTCACCGACCTGGGTGGAGGACCCGTAACCGAGGATGGGTGCCCCCGGATCGATGACCGTGTCCCGCACACAGACGAACGCGGCGATCCCGGCGCGCCCGACCGCGATGCTTCGCCCGAAGCCCCCGTGGCAGCTGGCCGGCTTCGGCGGCAGGTCGTAGCTGCGCTCGACGATGTCGCAGCGCACCTGATCTGAGCTGATGGCACAACCGATGTTGCGCGACGGCGTGAGGAACACCGGCCGTGGCCCGACGTCGTTTGGCAGCCGGAGGCGCACCCCACCCCGGTCGCCACCAGCCCCTGGTCCGCTCCCCCGGTCACCGCTGCGCGAGCTGTCGCCGGGCTCTGCCTCAGAGGTCCGCGCTGCCGGCGCTCGGGACTCCGGCGCGGTGTCCGCCAGCTCTGCTGCGGTGCCGCAGCCAGCTGTCAGGAGCAGGACGAAGACCAGGCCCGACCAGGATCGTCGCATCGGGTCACCTCCTCAGAAGTGCCCGATCATGGCACAGCCAGACCGTCACGCCTCCGTCGGCTCTGCGACCCATCGCATCGGGTCACCCCACCCGAGGCCCTCGACGCCATGTGCTGCCAACGCCTGGACCGCGAGCGTGCGGTGGTACGCCGCGAACGTAAGCACATGCGCGATCATCCCGCCGTAGGTGAACACCTCGGCCGGCTCGCACAGGGCGTCGACGAAGGTCTCGTCGAGGCGGCCCTGCTGTGCAACCTCGCTCACCTCCGTCAGATATCTCGGCCCTACCTCCGCCAGCCGGTCATGCATGCTCGCCACGCTCTCGCCGTCCTCCCGCGCCCAGTCGTAGGCGCGACTGTCGAGGGCGCACAGCCACATGTCCATCTGGCCGACGAGCCGCGACAGCAGGGTGCGCAACGTCATACGTCCGTCCTCGTTGTCGACGGACACCCGAACCGGCGCATCGAGCTGCTCGTCGGTCAGCACGCCCGCGCGGTCGACGAGCTCACCGACCAGCCAGACGTGGTGTCCGACCATCGTCGTGATGAGGTCCATGGAGGTCACCTTCGTTCGGGCGGGCAGCCGGATGCTGCCGGGTGGGTGGAAGTGGACACCGTTGGGTGCGGCGAGTCGGATCTGGGTGGGCGCTTCCCGCCAGGCCGACGGCGGTACGCCGTACGCGCGCTGGAAGGCACGCGTGAACGCCTCGTTGGACGAGTAGCCGGCTTCGACGGCGATGTCGAGGATGCCGGCGTCACTGGTGACCAGCCGGAAGGCGGCCCGCTCGAGCAGTACGCGGCGGCGGAACTTCGTCGGTGACTCCCCGGCGGCCGCCGAGACGACCCGGTCGAAGTGGAAGCGCGACAGGTAGAGGCGGCCGGCCAGCTCCACCCCTGTCGCCTCATGGTCGTCGAGGTGGTCCGCGAGCGAGTCGACGAAGCGAGCGAAGGTGTCGGCGGCCGCGCTCATGGCCCCAGCCTGGCAGCCACGGAGGCGGTGCCACTTGATCGATCTTGCGCCATCAGCTCCGACCCCTCATGTGGTGGCCGTCAGCAGCGCACGGAGGTCCCCCTCCAGTGCCCGGCGCCCGCGCCGGGAGAGCGGCACCTCGATGACCCTGAGGCCGGACACGTCCGTCGCGAGAAGATCACGCAAGGCGGCGGCGTCGTCGACCTGCTCGTACGCCGTACGCGTCGCCGCGCACCATGCGTCGAGGTCCACCCCGTGCGGGGTGCCGAAGACCCGCTCGAAGGAGCGCTGGTGCGCCGGGTCGCCCTGTTCGAGAAGACTGAAGATCGCACCGCCATCGTCGTTCGCGACGACGAGCGTCAGGTCCGGGCGGGGTTCGTCAGGACCCAGGACGAGTCCTCCGGCGTCGTGCAGGAAGGTCAGGTCGCCGAGGTAGGCCAGGTCTCTGGTCGGCGGAGTGCGGGCTGCAGATTGATGAGCCTGCGCCGACTGCCGCGCCAGCGCAGCGCCGACAGCGGTCGACACGGTCCCGTCGATGCCGGACAGCCCTCGGTTGCCGAGGATGCGCCGCCGTTGACCGACCGGGTAGGGCCGACCCATCAGGTCCAGGTCGCGGATCGGCTGCGACGAGCCCACCACCAGCAGCCCGTGCGGCAGGACCGCGGCCGCCACCTCGGCCGCCACCCGCAGCGGCAGCGCGTCCGCATGCGACGCCACCAGGTCGTCGACCGCTCGTGCGAGTTCGGCATCCGCGGATCGCCACTCCTGCAGCCAGTCCGGCGGGTCGGCAGCGTCCGCGGTCGGCATCGCGGTCAGGTGCCGGGCGATGCTTCCCGGGTCGGTGCAGACTCCGGACCTGCCGGGAACGGAGACGACCTCGAGGTCGGGTCGCGAGATGAGCTGCGTCACCGGGCGCGACAGGGTCGGGTGGCCGGTCACCACCACCCGCTCGATCTGCTCGGCCAGCCCGGTCTGGAGGAGCAGCCGGTAGGTGCGGAGGGCGTTTGCGCCGGTGCGGGACCCGGACGTGGGTTCTGCCAGCAGCGGCCAGTTCGCCGACTCGGCCAGCAGCCGGGCGGGAGGACCGGCATCGTCGCCGGCCACGACGACCGTGCGCGGACCGGCTGGTAGCACCTCACCGGCAGGACCATCGGCTCGCGGCCGCGGAGCGCCGAGGTCGCTGTCGGGACCGCGCGTGACGGGCTGCGCCGTCGGCAGCGGGTCGGCCGGCACGAGGGGCTCGTCGAGCTGGATGTTTACCTGGGTCGGGCCGGTGCGACGGACCGCTCGTTCGACCGCTCCCACGGCTGCGGGAACGTCGCCCGGTGCAAGATCCTCAGCAGCCACGAGCGGCCCGAACAGCCCGTGCTGCTCCGTCGTCTGGTTGGCTCCGGTGCCGCGCATGGTGGCTGGACGATCTGCGGAGAGGACGACGAGGGGGACCCCCGCGTGCCGAGCCTCCAGCACGGCGGGGTGAAGGTTGGCGACCGCGCTGCCGGAGGTGGTCACTACTGCGGCGGGGCGATGCGACCCTTTGCTCAGGCCCAGCGCCAGGAAGCCGGCGCTGCGTTCGTCGATCCGCACGTGCAGCCGGAGGTCACCCCGCGCGTCGGCGTCGTACAGCTCCAGCGCGAGCGGCGCGGAGCGGGACCCGGGGGCCAGGACCACCTCGACGACGCCGGCCTCGACGAGCGCGCGGACGACGGCACGGGCCACCGAGGTCGAGTCGGTCACCGGCGCAGACCCTCACGGAGCTCCCCGCGTGCGGCGAGGGCGGCTGCGCAGGCGTCGAGCCGGTCGTGCCAGCGCCGGGCTGAGCCGGGGTCGGCCGTTGCCGCGAGGAGGGAGGAAGGGTCAGGGCTGACGACACCCACCGACAAGGCCCCGTCGACCGGCCTGAGCGGATGTGTCACCACGTCGCGATCGAGCATGGCCGCCGTCGCGAGACCGCACGCGTACGGAAGCTCCGGCAGCGCAGCCGCCAAGGCAACTCCGGCGGCGACGCCTACGGACGACTCGAGTGCACTCGACACGACGACCGGCAGGCCCAGCTGCTCGGCGATCCGCAGCGCCGGCCGGACCCCGCCCAAGGGCTGCACCTTGAGCACGGCGATGTCCGCGGCCCCCAGCGCCTTCACCCGCAGCGGGTCGTCGGCGCGGCGGATGGATTCGTCGGCCGCGATCGGAGTGTCGACCCGGCGACGTACCTCGGCCAGCTCCTCAACCGTGGCCGTCGGCTGCTCGACGTACTCGAGGTCGAACTCCGCCAGCGCTTTGATCGCGGTCACCGCTGCGGTCACGTCCCAGCCACCGTTGGCGTCGACCCGGATCCGTGCCTGCGGACCCATCGCGGCGCGCACGGCGGCGACCCTGGCGAGATCGTGCTCGAGGGTCTGCCCCGGTTCGGCCACCTTGACCTTGGCGGTACCACAGCCGTGCGAGCCGGTGACGAGACGCGCGGCCTCGTCCGGGGTGAGTGCGGGGACGGTGACGTTGACGGGCACCCGGTCTCGGACCGGATCCGGGAAGCCGACGTCGGCGGCTTCGAGGGCGGCTGCCAGCCAGGTTGCCGACTCGGCGGGCCCGTACTCCCAGAACGGGCTGAACTCCCCGACGCCGGCGCGGCCACGGATCAGCACACCCTCGCGGTGGGTGAGGCCTCGGAAGCGGACGTTCATCGGCAGGGTGAAGACGTCGATGCGGCGGCCCGCCCAGCGGCGGCTGCCCCGAGACGAATTCATGTCCGGGCCACCAGTCCAGCCCGGAGCGCGATCCGGTCGACCTTGCCGGAGTCGAGCAACGGCAGCGCGTCACGCACGACGAGCTCGCGTGGCGCCCAAGTGCGCGGATGCTCGGCCGCGACGAAGTCCCGCACCGTGGCCAGGTCCGGCTCGGCTGCGCCGTCCGTCAGGGTCGCCACGGCGAGGACGCGCTGGCCCCATGCCGGATCGGGTATCGCCACGACTGCCACCTCTTCGAGGCCGGGCATGGCGGCCAGGCGTCGCTGCACGGCGGCCAGTGGCACGTTGACTCCCCCGGAGACGGCGACGTCGTCCGCCCGTCCCAGCACCTCGAGGCGGCCGTCGCCATCCAGGCGTCCGATGTCCTCCGTGACGAACCAGCCGTCCCGGAGCGCTGCCTCGGTGAGGTCAGGTCGGCCGACGTACCCGTCGAACAGAACGTCTCCGCCGAGGCGGACACGTCCGTCCGGGCCGAGAGACGCGGCCACGCCGTCCAGCGGCTCGCCGTCGTACACGCATCCGCCGCAGGTCTCGGTCATCCCGTACGTCGTCACGAGGTTGACGCTGCGGTCACGAGCACGCGACAGCAACGCGCGGTCTACCGGGCCACCCCCGACCAACACGGCGTCGTACGTCGCGAGCGCCTCTGCTGCCGCAGGCTCGGCCAGCCAGCGGTACAGCTGGGTCGGGACGATGGCGAGGTAACGACGCCGGGTCGCCGGTCGCCCGGGTTGCTCGTGCCCGAGCGCTGCCGTCGCCGCGGGCAGGTCTGAATAGTCGTCGAGCACCACTGCTGTGGTGCCGCTGAGGACGGAGCGGACGAGCACCTGGAGTCCGGCGACCCGGTGCGGGGGTAGCGCGAGCAGCCACTGACCTGGCCCGCCGATCCGATCCAGCGAGGCCATCGCGGAAGCGAGCATCGCCGTCCGGGACAGCGCCACCGGCTTCGGATCACCGGTCGAGCCGGAGGTGCCGAGCGTCAGTGCCCTCGCCCCCGGGTCCTCGAGCCACCGCGCCAGCAGCGCACCCACCGCACCAGCGTTTCCTGTCACCGGATGAAGTGAGGCGGCGGCAGTCACGCGGCCACCCTACGGCTACCTACCAACGCTCGGTTCGGGTCGTCAGGCTGACAGACTTGCCCCGCCATGACCACAGCTCGCCTCTGGATCGCAGGAGCCCGGCCGCGCACCCTTCCGGCTGCAGTGGCTCCGGTGCTCGCCGGCACGGGCGTGGCGGCATACGAGAGCGACGCCGTCTGGTGGAAGGCCTTTCTAGCGCTGGTGGTGGCGGTGTCTCTCCAGATCGGGGTCAACTACGCCAACGACTATTCCGACGGCGTGCGGGGCACCGATGCCGACCGGGTGGGGCCGTTGCGGTTGGTCGGGTCGGGGCTGGTGGCGCCGCCCCGAGTGCGGGCAGCGGCTTTCGTCGCCTTCGGGGTCGGCGCGACGGCAGGATTGGTGCTCGCGGCTACAACCGCGTGGTGGCTGGTGCTCGTGGGTGCTGCGGCCCTCGTGGCGGCGTGGTACTACACCGGCGGCGCGGCGCCCTACGGCTATCGCGGCCTGGGCGAGGTCAGCGTCTTCGTCTTCTTCGGGTTGGTCGCTGTCGTCGGTACGACATACGTCCAGACCGAGACGATCGGGGCAGCGTCGGTGCTGACCGGTTACGCAGTGGGCGCCTTGGCATGCGCGATCCTGGTGGCCAACAACCTGCGAGACATCACATCAGACGAGCTCGCAGGAAAGCTGACCTTGGCCGTGCGCCTGGGCGACGCGCACACTCGGCTGCTCTACGCGGTGTTGGTCTTGGGCGCCGGTGTCTTCGTCGTAGCCGTCGCCTCGGTCACGACCTGGTGGGGCTTGCTGGGGCTTGGGTACGCGTCGGTCGTGGCGCCCGCGGTTGCGCGGGTGCGTGCCGGTGCGGTGGGGCCGGACCTCATCGCGACACTGCGTGACACGGGAGTGGCCGAGCTCGTGCTGTCGGCGGGCCTCGCCTTGGGCCTGGTCGCCGGGCGCTGACGGCGACCGGGGGGTGCCGGCGACCGGGTGCCGGCGACCGCGGTGCCGGCGACCGCGGTGCCAGGGGCCAGGGAACTGGGTGCCGGGTGCGGCGCAACCGCGGGCCAGGTGCTGGGTGCCGGGTGCCCGGGGTGTGGTGCGGGCGCAGCACCGGGCTACGGGTTCGGGGGCGATGCCTCCGGCTCGGTATTGACGGTGTCAGGGCGTCGGGTCGTCGTCCGCCGGTGGTCTCCTGATCCGGCGTAGGAAGTCCGGATCGTCGTCCGGCGCAAGCGGTCGACGTCTAGCTGGCTTGGGTGTCGGCGGAGCGCTAGTGCCGTTCGGCCGACCGTAGACGAGCCACGCGGCAGGACCCACGAGCGGAACGAAGACCAGCAGTGCCCAGAGTCCTCTGGGCAGTTGACGGACATGTCGTGGATCGGACTGCGCGATCTCCACCCAACAGTAGATCGCGAGCACCAAGACCAGGATCAATGGAAGCAGCCGCAGCACCAGACCTCCTCTCTCCTGATCAGACTAGCCCGACCGCAAAGATAAGGTCCGGGTGTGGAGGAGATCGGGCTGCTCGACAGCGGTGAGGTCGACCGGGCTGCGGCCCGGATCGACGGTTTCGTCCGCCGGACGCCCTTGGTCGCGACCGAGCTCGGTTCCCTTGACCGGCCGCTCTTCTTGAAGGCGGAGTGCTTGCAGATCGGTGGGTCGTTCAAGATCCGTGGCGCTACCAATGCGCTCCGGCAGCTGTCCGACGAGGAGCGCTCGCGTGGAGTGATCACCCATTCGTCGGGCAATCATGCCCAGGCACTCGCGCGGGCCGCGCGTAGCCTCGGCGTCAAGGCGACGATCGTGATGCCGCACCAGTCACCCGCGATCAAGCAGGCCGCCACCCGCGCGCAAGGCGCGGAGATCGTGCTCGTGGACATCGCCGACAGGGTCAGCGGCGTCGACCGGATCCGCAGCCGCACGGGGGCCACGCTCATCCCGCCCTACGACGACGAGCGCATCGTGGCGGGCCAGGGAACGATCGGCCTTGAGCTGCTCGCCGATCTGCCGGGTATGGCCTCGGTGCTGGTGCCGGTGAGCGGTGGCGGTCTAATCAGTGGAATCGCGGTAGCGGTGAAGTCTCGGCGGCCCGACATTCGGATCGTGGCTGTCGAGCCAGAGCTGGCCGCAGACTTGGCCGAGGGTTTCGCCCGCGGTGAACGGGTGGTGTGGGACACCGAACTGACGGGGCGAACGATCGCAGACGGGTTGCGTGTCGGCGGCGTGGGCGAGGTGAATTGGCGCCACATCTCGGCACTGGTCGACGACGTGGTGACGGTGTCCGAGGACGACATCCTCGACGCGATGCGGAGGGTCCTCGTCGAGTGCCGTCTGGTGTGCGAGCCCAGCGGAGCGGTGTCCGTAGCAGGCTATCTGCGGCACGCCGACCTGCTACCGCGTGGCCCCTCGGTGGCGGTCGTGTCAGGGGGCAACGTCGACCCTGCCCTGATCGCCGACGTCGTACACCGCTGACCTAGGCTGAGGGACGACCATCGATCCGGGCGGGCGTGCTGCCGAGGCACATCGTCCCAACCAGGACAGCCAATGAAGTTCTTCGCCCTCTACACGCTCGCCCGCGCGGCACTCTTCGCGGCCGTCTTCGGCCTGCTGTGGTTGTTGCTCGGGCGCTCGATCGAGTGGAACGCCGTCAACGCGCTCTACCTCGCCCTGATCGCGATGGTGGTCTCATCGTTGATCGCCTTCCTCACGCTGCGCAGCCTGCGGGACAAGGTCGCCCTGCAATTGGCAGCACGGGCGGACCGCGCGAAGGCAAGTCTCGAGGCCCGGCGTACTGCCGAGGACGACGACTAGCTAGGCGCACCCCGAGCCGCCCACCCCCTCCCGCCAAGATTCCTTCGGCCTACCGGACTATCCGATGCACCGGATGTTCACGCCGCCCGAGATGGTCGCGTCCCAACAGCTCGCCCACGTCGTGGCCAGCCGCATGACAGACCACGCCGCTGGCCGCGCATGTTCGTCGCCACAGGATGATCCGCGTCCGGCATGGTTCGGGATCCCGGAAGGTCGGGCTGGCGTGATAGTCCGGAACTCCGGAGTCTCGCGCCGACGAGATGGTCCGGTCGAGCCAAGCGAAACTAACGGGGACGGGGTCGGCCGGTGGCTGCCGAGCGGGTGGGCCAGCGCAATCATCAGCTCGCGCGGTGCCATATCGCCGCTGCTGCGGACAACGGGCGGCATGCGATTCGCGACGGAGAGATCCCCACAGGCATGTTGCGGAGCGCCGCTGTCCACAGACTTTCGGCAGGGAGCGGTTCTGTGCCTGTGTTGTCGGACCCGATGCGGAACATCCTTCACATGACCTCGACCTTCTGCGTTCCCGCGCCGCCAGGCGTTCCTGCGGGTGTACCGAGCAACCGGCTGACCATGATCGCCGCAGCACTTGATGGTGCTGCCGAGCGGTTGCTCGAACGCTCGCCGCGCTGGCCGCAGCAGGCAGACCTGCTGCCTAGGCGCAGGCGCATCCTGGCCTCGGTCGTCTACGGCTGTCCCAAGCCGATGTGCGCGCTGGCAGCCAGCGAGGGAGTAAGTGCTCAGACGATGACGGACGAGATCGACGTCCTCGAGCGAGCCGGACTGGTGCGGCGTATCCGCTCAGCCGCCGACCGACGCGTATTCATGGTCTCGGCCACGTCAAGGGGTGAATCCGTCCTCGATGATGAGCGCGCGAGCCGGGTCGCGCTGATCGCAGAGCAGCTGGCGGGACTCTCGCGTTCTGCCCTCGAGGATCTCGAGCGTGTCAGCGTCGCGCTCGCCGACCATGCCTTGCCTCGACGCCCCCGCGAAACCCTGACGCCGGTCGAGGACTCTCGCCAGACGCAGTCGTCTGGTGCGGGTCCCGTGATGATGGCGAGCCCAGACATGCGCCTTGCGCACGAGCCTGACGCGCTCCCGACAGACGCCGCGGACCGGGCGTGCGTCGAGGATGGGCTCCTGGCCACCGATAGTGCGGGCAACGACAGCAGCGCACTTCCGCGGATGCATCAGGTCGTCACCGGGGCTGCGCCGGCGGTCAGCGTCGAGACTGCGTACCCAGAGCCGGCACGAGCCCAGGACCGACCTATAGCCCCAGCGCCATACCCAGCCTCAGAGACCCGCGTAGCTGTGCAGGCCAGACCCGAAGACGTTGATTCCCACGAAGTTGAAGAGGAAGGTCGCGTACCCGACCAGAGCGATCACGGCCGCGCCCTTGCCCCGCCATCCGGCGGTCGCCCGGGCGTGCAGATACGCGGCGTACACCACCCAGGTGATGAACGCCCAGACCTCCTTGGGATCCCAGCCCCAGAAGCGTCCCCAGGCGTACTCTGCCCAGATCGCCCCGGCGAGGACTGCGAACGTCCAGAGCGGGAACGCGAACGCGTGGACGCGATAGGCGACACGGTCGATGGACTCGGAGTCAGGCATCCGCCACACGAACCCGCGACGTTCGTCGTCCGGCTCAGCCACGGCTCTCAGCTCGGCCCGTCGGCGGACGAGGAACAGCGCGGAGGTCAGCGCGCCGATCGTCAGGGCGCCGCCGGCGATTGCCGCGGCGAAGACGTGGATGACCAGCCAGTACGACTCCAGAGCGGGCACCAGCGGAGCAACCGGCCGATAGAGCACGAGTACGGCGATGCCGAGCACGACGGTCGCGAAAGCGGTCACCAAGAGTCCGAGCCAACGCACCGGATACCGGAGGAGCAGCACCAGGTAGGCGAGCACGACCATGAGCGAACCGGTGATCGCGAACTCGTACATGCTGCCCCACGGCACGCGCTCGGCTGCGAGTCCACGTGCAACGACGCCAACCAACTGCAATCCGACTCCGAGCACCGTCAGCGCCAGGCCGATCCGCCCGAGTCGGTCACTGCGCTCCAGGTTCTGGGCCGACCCCTTGCCACCGGTGTCGCCAGAGTCGCCAGGCTTGCCAGCGTCGGCAGGCCAGCCAGGGCCGCCAGGTTTGCGAGCATCGGCAGGCTCGAGCTGACGCGGCTGCGCTGGAGTCAGCGTTGCGCCGGCACCAGTTCGCTGAGGGTTGCCGAGCGCACTCTTCCGCGGGCCACTCCCCCACTCTCCAGCGGAAAGCTGTCCGAGGGAGGCCTCCGACGACCCAGGAGACGTCGCCTCGGCAACGCTGCCAGCGGCCAGCGGGCGGCGGGACTTCTCGTTGGACTCGATCTCCGGCAGCTGGCGGGCCATCGCCCATTCGCCGATGTTGGCCAGCATCGCCAGCGCGTACACCACAGTGGCCGAGTAGAGCGCGTTGTTGCTGAGCTCTGCCAGCGTCTGTTGGCTCACCGCGGGTCCTCCTGAGTCGTGCCCCGCAAGGAGGCGGCGACGCTGTGCACGTGTGCGGCGGGGTCACCGCCGCCGACGCGGTCGAGCGCCGCGACCTCGACCACCGTACCCTCCGCGTCCTCCCGCACTCGGATCCAGGTACGGCGCGGACGGATGAACAGCGACCCCAGCAAGCCGACGATGGCAGCAACCACGCCGACCAGAGGCACGACCCGTCCCGGCGACTTGCTGATCTGCAGCTTGACCCAACGTTCGTAGCCGTCGAAGGTGATCGTTCCGGCACCACCCACGAGGTCGATCGTCTCGCCTTCCTGCAGCATCAACGCCTGCGGAGCGCCGCCGGAGCGAATCTGTTTCATCCCGTTCTTGTCGAGCACGTACACCGACTGGGCCAGCCCGTCATCCAGCCCGAGGTCGCCGCGATACGGGATGAGCGACAGCACCGGGTTGTCCGCGTCAGGGAACGCCGAGTAGGGCTGGCCTTCCGGGGTCAGCGCCCCTGTCGGAAAGAAGTAGCCCTCGAAACCGAGCTGGGTCGGCTCGGCGTCTGGCACCTTCACCACGCCGTACGAGACGAAGGACCCGTCCTCGGGCAGGAACACCACCGGTCCCGAGAACGCCACGT
The DNA here is from genome assembly GCA_963830495.1 of uncultured Actinomycetota bacterium. GTDB lineage: Bacteria > Actinomycetota > Actinomycetes > Propionibacteriales > Nocardioidaceae > CAWHMS01. Next base: position 779,968 of record CAWHMS010000003.1, read on the forward strand.
CCCCGCTGCCGTCCCGGATGGTCACCCGGGGGGCGTAGCCGTGCCCGACCAGGTAGACCGAGGTGCCGTCCACCGTCAGCGGCTCGTTCACCCGCAGGTCGTAGGCCCGCGGCTCGGCACCCGGCTCGTCCACGACCGTCAGCGCCGCCTCGAACGAGAGCGGGGTGCCCGCGCCCGGCCCGGTGCGCTCCCACTCGACGTCGAAGGCGTCGACCGTGAAGCTGAACGGCGAGAGTGCACCTTCGTCGAAGCTGGCGCCGGGGGTGAACTCGTCGTACTGGATCAACGTGTTGGAGAAGCCGCGGCCGACGACCACCGATGCGCTGCCGCGAAAACCGAACAACCAGGTCGCCGCCACCCCGACCAGCACGACGACCAGCGCGATGTGGAAGACCAGGTTCCCGCCCTCGCGGAGGTATCCCTTCTCGGCGCACACCACGACCGAGCCGCGCTCCTCGTGGACGTCGACGCGGCGGCGCTGAGAACGCAGCAGCCGTGCTGCCGCGGCCGCCTGCTCGGAGACCGGCGTCTCCGTCCGCCAGCTGCTGTATGCCGACAACCGACCGAGGTTGCGTGGCGCCATCGGAGGCCGGCCACGCGCAGACCTCATGTAGACCCCGACCCGGGGGATGATGCAGCCGACGAGAGAAAGCATCAGCAGCAAGTACGTCGCACTGAACCAGACCGAGCTGTAGACCTCGAACATGCCCAGCCACTCGAACACCGGGGTCAGGTCGGGATGCCGGTCCTTGAAGGCGGCGACGGCCGACGGGTCCACCCGCTGCTGCGGCACGAGCGAGCCGGGTATGGCGGCCACCGCCAGCAGGAACAGCAGGATGAGCGCGGTGCGCATCGACGTGAGCTGGCGCCAGAACCACCTAGCCATCCCTCCCGGCCCGAGGGCAGGGGCGGCCACCCGACGACGCGGGTCTGGCGGGCCGTCGCCGGATGGCGGGCCGGCCGGCTCAGACAGCAGTTTCGAAGCCACCGATCCACCCTTGCATCGACGCGATCATCTCTGCCCAGGCCCCGGTCAACATGAGCAGGCCCACCGTGACCAGCATCGCTCCGCCGAGCCGCATGACCCAGATCTGGTGGCGGCGGACGAAGCCGACGGTCTCCATCATCCGGCTGAAGCCGACGGCGGCGAGCACGAAGGGGATGCCTAGTCCGAGGCAGTACACGAACGCCAGCAGCGCGCCCCGGCTCGGATTCGCTCCGAACGTGCCCCCGAGAGTCAGCACAGCGCCCAGGGTCGGACCGATGCAGGGCGTCCAGCCCAGTCCGAACAGCACCCCGAGCATCGGCGCAGCGGAGACGCCGACTGCGGGCACGGAGTGCACGCGTACGTCGCGCTGAAGCCACGGGACCACGCCCGCGAAGACGAGGCCGAGCACCACGGTCAGGAGTCCGAGCACCTTCGTCAAGGTCTCCTCGTGGTCTGCCAACCAGAAGCCGAGCTGGCCGAATGCCCCCCCGAGCGCGACGAACACGAACGAGAAGCCGAGCACGAAGAGCAGACTGCCTTGCAGCATTCTGCCCCGGTTGCCGGCGCTACCGTGCTCGACGATGTCCGCGCCGGAGAGCCCAGTCACGTACGACAGATAGCCCGGCAGCAGCGGCAGCACGCACGGAGAGAAGAAGGACACCGCTCCGGCGATCAGGGCCACCGGCATCGCCAGCAGGATCGACCCGCTCAACGCCGTATCCGCGAACCAGTCGCCCACGGTGGCCGCCGGCAGCGGCGGAGGAGACGCGACGACCATCACTCGGCTCAGGCCCCGCCAGTCACGTCGTGGACGACGTCGACCAGCGTCGTCTCGGTGATCGGGCCGGTCGCCAGCGCCGCGATCCGCCCCTCGGAGTCGATGACCATGGTGGTCGGCAGCGACCGCAGGTTGAACAGTCCGTAGAAGTTGAGCAACTGGCTGCCGTCGAGGTCGAGCAGGCTGGGATACGAGACCCGGTAGGACCGCACGAATGCCTCGGCGGCCGACGGCTCGTCCCTGCTGTTGATGCCGAGGAACTGTACGTCGCCCAGCCGCTTCGAGGCCCGGACCAGGTCGTCAGCCTCAGCCCGGCACGGAGCACACCACGACGCCCAGACGTTCACCACGATGGGCGAGCCGGCGTACGCCGTACTGTCGATCGCTCCGCCTCCCACCGCATCACCGGACAGCTGCGGAAAGTCCGGTCGATCGGAGCTTTCGATCACGACGATGGTCCCGTCCCCCGCGATGTAGCCCTTGCTGCCGGTCGCGCTCTGATCGGAAGCCGAGCAGCCCGACAGCGCGAGAACCCCCCAGGCCAAGGCTCCGACGACCGCCGTGGTACGCCGGGGTCGTGATGCGCTGAGGAGGCGACTCAGGGTCATGCCCCAGCCGTGAACTTCTTGCTCGCGCGCACCGGCACCAGGTCGGCGGCCGGCTCGGAGTAGGCCACCGAGACGACCTGGTCCCCCACGTAGCTGACGCTGGTCAGACTGGCGAGACTGCACTGTCGGCGTCGGGGGTCGTGCGCGAGACGCCGCCCCTCGAGGAAAGACCGCACGCTCCAGATCGGCAGCTGGTGCGACACGATCAACGCCTCGCGACCGGCGGCGTTGACGCGCGCGTCGTGCAGCGCGGCGAGCATCCGGATGACGATGTCGCGGTACGGCTCGCCCCACGACGGCCGGAACGGGTTGTAGAGATGGCGCCAGGTCGACGGCTTGCGCAGGGCGCCGTCGCCGACCCCGAAGTGCATGCCCTCGAAGGTGTTGGCCGCCTCGATCACGCGCTCGTCGGTCACGATGGCGAGCCCGAGCGTGTCCGCAGTCGGGCGCGCGGTCTGCTGGGCCCGCTCGAGCGGCGAGGACACCAGGTAGCCGATGTCGCGGTCCTTGAGCGTGATGGCGACACGCTCGGCCATCTGCACCCCGATGTCGCTGAGGTGGTATCCGGGGAGGCGCCCGTAGAGGATCCCGTCGGGGTTGAACACCTCCCCGTGCCGGAGCAGGTGGACGACTGTGGAGTCGGACGAGGTCATGAGGTCCCTTCGTCAGGTCGCGTCGAGTCCGCAGCAGCGGCTGCTGCGGCGGCGGCAGGCAATGCGGTGGCGATGCGATCGAGCGCGCGGTCGTCGTGCGCCGCACTGACGAACCACGCCTCGAACGCACTCGGTGGCAGATACACCCCGCGGTCGAGCATCGCGTGGAAGAACGCCCGGAACCGGTACAGCGCCTGCCGCGAAGCGTGGGCGAAGTCCCGGACCTCGGTCACGGCGACGTCTTCAAGGAAGAACGCGCTGAACATGTTGCCCGCCGCCTGGACGACGTGCGGAACCCCCGCCTCGTCGAGCGCCTTCGTCACCAGCCCGGCGATGGCCGCCGCGGCGGCGTCGAGTCGCGCGTAGACCTCGTCGGTCGCGCATCGCAGCGTCGTCAGGCCAGCCGTGGTGGCCACTGGGTTCCCCGACAGCGTGCCCGCCTGGTAGACCGGGCCGCCCGGCGCCAGGTGAGCCATGACGTCGGCACGGCCTCCGAATGCCGCCGCCGGGAAGCCGCCGCCCATGACCTTGCCGAAGGTCATCAGGTCCGGTCGCCACCCCTCGATCGCGCCGTCCAGTCCCCAGTAGCCCGCCCGACTGACCCGGAAGCCCGTCATGACCTCGTCGCTGATGAACAGCGCGCCGTGTTCACGGCAAAGCGCCGCCAGCCCGGCGTTATAGCCGGGCTCCGGCGGGACCGCGCCCATGTTCCCCGCCGCCGCCTCGGTGATCACGCAGGCGATCCGATCGCCGTACGTCGCAAACACCTCGGCGACAGCCGCCTCGTCGTTGTACGGCAGCACCACCGTGCTCTCCGCCGCGCCCCTAGTGACCCCGGGATTGGCAGGCAGGCCGAGCGTGGCGACTCCGGAACCGGCCGCGACCAGCAACGAGTCGGCGTGGCCGTGATAGCAGCCCTCGAACTTCACGACCAGGTCCCGTCCGGTGAAGCCGCGGGCCAGCCGGACCGCGGACATCGTCGCCTCGGTTCCCGACGACACCAGCCGCACCTGGTCGACCGGGGTGCGGACCAGGATCTCCTCGGCCAGCTCGACCTCGGCTTCGGTGGGTGTGCCGAAGGAGCTGCCGCGGGCGACCACCCGGTTGACTGCCTCGACGACCTCGGGGTGCGCGTGACCGAGGATCAGCGGGCCCCACGAGCAGACCAGGTCGACGTACTCGTTCCCGTCGACGTCGTACAGGTAGGGGCCGTCGCCGCGCGCCATGAACCGCGGCGTGCCGCCGACGGCTCGGAAGGCCCGGACCGGGCTGTTGACCCCGCCGGGCGTGACCCGCTGAGCCCGGGCGAACAGCTCGTCGGAGCCGCGGGCAGAGGGTGCAGGGCGGGAGGTCACCGATCCATTGTTGCCGAGACCCCGGGCGCAGCCGAACCCGGCCGCTGTGACGCTCGCCGCCTCAGAACTTCACCACCAGGTCGTAGGCGCCCTCACTGAGCTGCCGCGACGTCTGGCCGGGCCGGTTCGCGAACAACGCGAGCATCGGGCTGTTCTCGAACCACACGGCTGCGGGTCGACCATGGTGGGTCACCGTCCCGACGGCCGTCAGCTCGGTGCCGTCCGGCGGTGGTGCACTGGGCTGCATCGAGGTCATGGCTCATCCTTCCTGTCGTGGATCGAGCTCCGGCACCGCAGCATCGGCCGAGACTCCCGAGGCAAGCCGCACCCGCATGCCCTGGAGGAGAGCCACCGAAGGAGCCGACTCAGCCATGGCGTCGAGCACCTCTGCACCTTCGAAGCGCACCAGGGTGCTGTCCGAGACCGCGGTGACCGTGGCGGTGCGCGGACTCCGGGTCAGGATCCCGATCTCGCCGAACCACGTGTCCGGCCCCAAGTCCCTGAGATGCCTCTGGTCACCGTCCGGGGCGCGACAGGTGACGCTCATGGCACCGCTCTCGACGAGGTAGAGCGCATCGGCCGGGTCGCCCTCGGTCACGACGATCTCCCCCCGATCGGCGGTCTCGACATGACTCGTCGCCGCGAGCCGCTCGAGCACCGGGCGAGCCGTCGCGTCCAGCAGCCCGCTGGCACCGAGCCGACGGACCATCGGGTCGAGCTCGGCGGCCCGCTGCGCCGTACGACGCTCGAGCCGTGACAACCAGGGCACGAGCAGCAGCACCGGGACCGGCACGCCGAGGCCGAGCACGAGCAGCACGGTGTCCAGGCCCCACCGGCCGATCAACAACGGCGCCAGGAACGCGCCCGCGATGTTGGCGAGCACCAGGAGCGCCTCGTGGGCGCCGAGCGCGCGACCGCACAGCGACGGAGCCAGGGCGCGCTGGATCGCTGTGACTGCCAGCACCTCGGCGGTGAGGAACGAGAAGCCACGCACGATCTGCAGCGCGACCGCAGGCAGCAGACCGTCCACGAGCACCAGCGCCGCGGTCGGGAGCGACAGGGTCAGGATGGACACGACGACCACCGGTGTCAGCCGCATCCGGGCGGCGACCCGGTCCAGGAACGGAGACATCAACAGTCCGCCGAAGGCGGTGCCTGCCAGGAGGTAGCCGTACGCCTCCGCACCTGCCCCCAGCGAGACCCCTAGCTCGACGAACAGCACGGTGTCGAAGCCGTAGACGAAGAAGACCACCAGCGCGAGGACGGCGAAGACGGCCGCGCTCGGCTGGGAGAAGAGCGCTCCGGCTCCACCCGCCAACCTGCCCAGCGCTCCGACCTCGCCGCCTTTGGCCACGTCCACCGGACGGCTGCGCACGGTCATCCGTGAGGTCACACCGGCCGCCACGGCCAGACAGCCCACGCACAGCGCGATCGGCAACTCGGGGCCGACCGTGGCAGTCAGCCCCGCCCCGATGAACGGTGCGACGGCGACGACGCCGTACTCGGTGAGGAAGGCGAGCGTGTTCGCGGCGCCGAGATCCTGTTCCCTGGTGATCCTCGGCATCAGCGCACCGACGATCGGCGACCGCACGATCCCAGGCACCCAGGCGACCATGTGCAGCAGTAGGATCAGCCAGAGCGACCCGTCGAGGAGCACCGCGCCCAGCAGAGCGACCGTGATCACCGCCATGACGAGGTAGGACTGCACGAGCAGCCGGACCTGCTCGCGGCGGGCCACCAAGAGCCCAGCCCAAGTCCCGAGCACCAGGATCGGCAGGAAACGCGTGATCGTGAGCGCGGCGACCCAGAACGCCGAGCCGGTGCGGTCGAAGATATACGCCGCCAGGGCGACGAAGTACGCCCAGGCGCCCAGGTACGACACCGCCCGACCGAGGAGCAGACGCCGGGCGTCCGGCCCAGCGAGCACGCGGCGCATCGCCGCCCTCCCCTTGAGATCGCCCGCCCTCGGCCGCTTCGCGCCCACGCTGCCAGCATCCATGCAAGGCGTTGCCTCGGCAACGCGGCTCCCGCATCGGTCGAGCCGGCCCGCCAGCCGCGTTATGGTCGGTGACCATGGCCGCCGATGCGTACCTCCGCTTCCCGCATGTCCGTGACGACCAGGTCGTCTTCGTCGCCGACAACGACGTCTGGCTGGCTTCTACCGACGGAGGCCGGGCCTACCGGATCAGCAGCGACCAGGCCCCCGCCGCGTCACCCCGGCTCTCGGCCGACGGGTCCCTGGTCGCCTGGACCTCGCTCCGTGCCGGCGCCCACGAGGTGTACGTCGCACCGGTCGACGGAGGCGTGGCCACGCGGCTCACCTACTGGGGGCAACGGCAGACCCGGGTCGGTGGCTGGATCTCCGCCACGGAGATCCTCGTGCTGAGCGCCGTCGGCCAGGCGGAGGCGGACCGGGTCTTCGCCCACGCGGTCCCGATCGACGGCAGCCCGTCGCGCCCGCTCCCGTTCGGTTGGGTAGCAGGTGTGGCCTTCGGGCCCGACGGCGGCGCCCTGCTGTCGACGGTGAGCACGGTCGAGCCGGCGTGGTGGAAGGGCTATCGCGGGGGGACGGCCGGGCAGCTGTGGCTGGACCTGACCGGCGCCGGCGAGTTCAAGCGCATCTTCGCCGATCTCCCGTCCAGCCTGGTCAGCCCGCTGTGGACCGTCGGAGCGGATGGCCGGCATCGGGTCGGGTTCTGTTCCGACCACGACGGCCGCGGCCACCTCTACAGCGCGCCGGTGGGCAAACGCGCCCCGAGCACCTCCCGACTGGTCTGTCACACCGAGCAGGACGAGCACGAGTACTACGTCCGACACGCGACCTCGGACGGCCGCCAGGTGGTCTACCAGGCGGGCGGCACCGTCTACCTGGTGGCGTCCCTGCACGACGACGCCGCCCCTGGGCGCCTCGACATCCGGCTGCCGGGGGCCCGCACCCTGCGCCGACGGGCTCCGCTCAAGGTCGGGCGCAGCATCGCCTCGGTCTCACCCGACGCCACCGGTCGGGTCTCGGCGATCGAGGCGCGCGGCACGGTGCACTGGGTGACCCACCGTGACGGTCCGGTCCGCGCGCTCGCGACCGGGTCGCGGGTCCGCCGACGGCTCCCCGTGGTGCTCGGGACGACCTCCCGCGTCGCCTGGGTGACCGACGAGGGTGGGGACGATGCGATCGAGCTGGTCGCTACCGACAACGCTGCAGCCCGACCGGCAACGCTGGTCGGGCCGGGGAAGCTCGGTCGGGTGCTGGAGATCGTGGCGTCACCGGACGGTCGCCGGCTCGCCATCGCCAGCCACGACGGTCGACTCCTGACCGTCACCGTGCCGGAGGGTGAGATCTCCCGGGCAGCCGCCGTCAGGGAGCTGGACACGACGATCCACGGTGATGTCAGCGGCCTGGCCTTCTCGCCGGACTCCCGGTGGCTGGCGTGGTCAGCACCCGGACCGGAGCCGCTGCGCCAGATCAGGATCGCCGACGTCACCGGGCGGGCCGGCCCGGTCGACGTGACCCCGTTGCGCTTCAGCGACACAGAGCCGGCCTTCACCAAGGACGGCAAGCACCTCGCCTTCCTGTCCATCCGCAGCCTCGACCCGGTCTACGACGCCTTCGTCTTCGACCTTTCGTTCCCCAACGGCTGCCGCCCTCATCTGGTGCCGCTGGCCATGGACACGCCGTCGCCGTTCGACCCGCGGGTCGGCGGTCGAGCGGCCCAGAGTGCGCCGACTCCCCCGTCGAGCCCCTCGCACCCCGCCGGCTCGGGCGAGGCTTCTGGCGAACCGGGTCAGGAGCAGCCGCCCCCAGCGACCCGTGTCGACGTGGAGGGAATCGACCAACGCATCACAGCCATGCCGGTGGAGGGTGCTCGCTACTCCACGCTGCGAGCCGTGCAGGGCGGACTGGTGTGGCTGCGCCACCCGCTCACCGGGATGCTGGGCGAGGATCGAGCGAAGCTGGACGACGAACCGGCCCGGTCACGCATCGAGCACATCGACCTTGCGACCGGCAAAGTCCAGACGCTCGTCGAGGCCGCGGACTCGCTCAGCGTCTCAGGCGACGGCTCACGGCTGGTCGTGCGCGACCACCATGACCTGATCGTGCTGCCGGCCGATCGGAAGGTGGGCAAGGATGACCCGCAGGCCGACGGTGGCGACCGGGTGAAGGTAGACCTGGACCGGGTCCGTGTCGAGGTCGACCCCGCAGCCGAGTGGACGCAGATGTATCACGAAGCCTGGCGGCTGATGCGCGACCACTACTGGCGCGAGGACATGGGTGGGCTCGACTGGACTGCTGCCGGGAACAGGTATGCGCCCCTGCTGGAGCACCTCGGTTCGCATGACGACCTCGTCGACCTGATCTGGGAGCTGCACGGTGAGCTCGGCTCGTCGCATGCCTTCTGCTTCCCGCCCGACGAGGGCGCCGACAACTCCCGTCGCCAGGGTCTGCTCGGCGCCGATCTGAGCTTCGCGGACGGCCGGTGGGTGATCACCCGAGTCGTGCCGGGCGAGGCGTCCGAGCGCCGCGCCAGATCGCCGCTCACCGCGCCCGGGGTGGGTGTCAGGTCCGGCGACGCGATCGTGGCCGTGGACGGTCGTCCGACCGACGAGCAGACCAGCCCGGCGGCGCTGCTCGTCGGAGCAGCCGACAAGCCGGTCGAGCTGACGATCGCCCCGAGCAACGGTGCAGCGCAGCGACATGTCGTCGTCGTACCCCTCGCCGACGAGTTCCCGTTGCGCTACCAGGACTGGGTCAACGATCGGCGCAGCTATGTTCACGACAGGACCGGGGGAACCATCGGCTACCTGCACGTGCCCGACATGGTCTCCGGTGGCTGGGCGCAGTTTCACCGCGACCTACGCACCGAGGTCAACCGCGAAGCACTCATCCTCGACGTGCGCGGCAACTCCGGTGGCCACACGTCGCAGCTCGTGGTCGAGAAGCTGGCCCGCCGGATCATCGGCTGGGACCTGTCCCGCGGATACCAGCCGATGTCTTACCCCGGCGACGCCCGGCGTGGCCCGATGGTCACGGTCGCAGACATGTACGCGGGCTCCGACGGCGACATCGTGGCGGCGGCGATCCAGTCCTTGGGGCTCGGACCCGTGATCGGCACCCGCACCTGGGGCGGCGTGGTCGGTATCGACATGCGCTACCGGCTCGTGGACGGCACGGTGGTGACGCAGCCGCGCTACTCGTTCTGGTTCGAGCGGTTCGGCTGGGGGGTCGAGAACTACGGCGTCGATCCCGACGTCGAGGTGGTCGCGGCGCCCCACCACCGGGTCAGCGGCGAGGACGTGCAGCTCGACCACGCGATCACGCTGGCGCAGAAGCTGCTCCGGAAGACGCCGGCGCTCAACCCACCGCCGGTGCCTGACGTCTGAACCGGCGCCACGGTGTTCCCCAAACCGGGCTACTGCCGACGCGCCGAGGAGCACGTCTAGAGCCAGCCGGCTGCCTCGGTGGCCCAGTAGGTGAGCACGATGTCCGCTCCCGCCCGCCGGATGGACGTCAGCGTCTCCAGGATTGCCTGTCGCCGGTCCAGCAGGCCGGCGGCGGCCGCCGTCTCGACCATGGCGTACTCGCCGGAGACGTTGTAGGCGGCCACCGGCACCGGGGACACGTCGGCCACCTGCCGCAGCAGGTCGAGGTAGCCGAGGGCCGGCTTGACCATGACCATGTCGGCGCCCTCCTCGAGGTCGAGGGCCACCTCCCGCAGCGCCTCGCGGCCGTTGGCCGGATCCTGCTGGTAGGTCCGCCGGTCGCCCTGGAGACTCGAGGCGATCGCCTCGCGGAACGGCCCGTAGAACGCCGACGCGTACTTCGCCGAGTACGCCAGGACCCCGACGTCGGCGTGAGCTGACCCGTCGAGAGCGGCTCGGATCGCCCCGACCTGACCGTCCATCATCCCGCTCGGCCCGACGACGTGGACACCGGCGCGCGCCTGTGCCGTCGCCATCTCGGCGTACCGCTCCAGCGTCGCGTCGTTGTCGACCGTGCCCTCGGGCGTGAGTACTCCGCAGTGGCCGTGGTCGGTGAACTCGTCGAGACACAGGTCGGCCATCACCACCAGGCCGCCGCCGACCTCCGCGACCACATCGGCGATCGCGGTGTTGAGGATGCCGTTCTGCTGGGTGGCGCCGCTGCCGATCGGGTCCTTCTCGGCGGGTATGCCGAACAGCATGACGCCGCCGACCCCCGCCGCAGCCGCTTCCGCTGCCGCCTCGCGCAGCGTGTCGCGGCTGTGCTGCACGACCCCGGGCATGCTTCGGATGGGCACCGGCTCGGACACTCCCTCGGCGACGAACATCGGGAGCACCAACTGCTCCGGTCGCAGGGTCGTCTCGCGGACCAGTCGCCGCACTGCCGGCGTGGTCCGCAGCCGACGCGGCCGTTCCGCCGGGAATCCCATGCCTGCTCTCCTCGACGAGCTGCTCAGGTCGCGCGACGACGGCCCGTCGTACGCCGCTCGGACGGTCTGGTGACCTGCTCTCCCGCCTCCAGCAGCGCCAGTCGGCGATCCGCGCCGAAGTCCGCCAGCGCATCGACCAGCAACTCGACCGAGGGCGATGAGGCCAGGACGTCCACGCGCAACCCGTGCTCCTCGCAGGTCTTCGCGGTGGCGGGGCCGATCGCGGCGATGACGGTGTTCGGATGCGGCTTGCCCGCGATGCCCACCAGATTGCGGACCGTGGACGACGAGGTGAAGACCACCGCGTCGAACTTCCCCGACTTGATCGCGTCGCGAGTCGGTGCTGGCGGCGGTGCGGCGCGCACGGTCCGGTAGGCCGTCACGTCGTCGACCTCCCAGCCCAGCTCGACCAGGCCCGCGACGAGGTTCTCCGTCGCGATGTCTGCCCGGGGCAGGAACACCCGGTTGATCGGGTCCAGCAGGTCGTCGTACGGCGGCCAGTCGGCGAGCAGTCCGCGGGCCGACTGCTCGCCCGTGGGCACCAGGTCGGGGCGGATGCCCCACGCGACCAGCGCCTCGGCGGTCTTGTCACCGACCGCGGCGATCTTGAGGCCGCTGAAGGCACGGGCGTCGAGTCCGTACTCCTCGAACTTCTCCCGTACGGCGCGCACCGCGTTGACCGAGGTGAAGGCAATCCACTCGTACCTGCCCTCGACCAGCCCTCGCAGCGCCTTGTCCATCTGCTGTGGGTTGCGCGGCGGCTCGACCGAGATGGTCGGCACCTCCTCGGGGACGCCGCCGTACGAGCGGAGCTTGGCCGACAGCGCGCCCGCTTGCTCCTTCGTGCGCGGCACCAGCACCCGCCACCCGAACATCGGCTTGGTCTCGAACCACGAGAGTGCCTCCCGCAGCTCGACCACGTCGCCGACCACGACGACCGCGGGAGCGGTCATCCGGGCCGCCTTCGCGTCCGCCGCCACCCTCGCGAGCGTCGACACCACCGTCTCCTGCTCCGTGGTCGTGCCGACCCGGGTCATGGCGACCGGCGTCTCGGGGTCGCGGCCCGCCTCGACCAGCGCCTCGGCGACCGTACTGATCGACTGCTCGGCGGCCAGCAGCACCAACGTCTGGGTGCCGCCGTAGCGCGACCAGTCGATCTTCGAGTCGGTGCAGTTGACCACTGCCACCTCGCGGCGAGTGCGAGTCGTGAGGGGGACACCGGCGTACGCCGGCACCGCCATCACCGAGCTGACGCCCGGCACGACCTCGAAGGTGACCCGGGCCTTGGCGCAGGCCGCCGCCTCCTCGGCCCCGGTGGCGTACATCCACGGGTCGCCGGAGATCAGTCGCACGACCGGTGCACTGCCCTTGGCGTGCTTGACGACCAGCTTGGCCCGGGACGCGTGCGTCAGCGGCTGGCCGTCCTCTCCGTAGCCGCCGTCGACCAGCGTGACCTCGGCGAGGCGCTCGCCGAGCAGCGCACGCAGCAGTGCCTCGTGCTCGGGTGCCTCCGTGATCACGGTGCTGGCATCGCGGATCAGCTCGGTCGCGCGAACGGTCAGCAGGCCCGGATCACCGGGTCCGGTGCCCACGAAGGACACCGAGCCGAGGGGCTTCAGGGCAGCCACGGGTTGGTCGACCCGGGCCGTCGCGCGGCTCGAGGTCTTGGCGGCAGCTGTCTTGGGCATTCTCTTCGTCACCGTCTTGCTCTGTTGGTTCGTCTTGCTGGTCTTGACTCGGGACATCACACGGTTTCCCCCATCAACGCGGCTGCGCCCACCGACAGCATCTCGTCTGCGAGCCGTCGGCCCAAATCGGCAGCGTGGCCGGGACTCCCCACCGCCGACAGTCGTACGTCGTCCGAGCCGTCGAGCGCGGACACGACACCGCGGAGCCACAGCTCCGGGCCGTCGTCGCCTTCGGCGAGCTCGGCCAGCGCCCCGACAGGTGCGCTGCACCCGGCCTCGAGAGCCGAGAGGAGCGCCCTCTCGGCGGTCACGCAGGCGCGGCTGGCATCGTCGTCGAGAGCGAGCGCGAGGTCCGCAGCCAGCCCGCGAGCCCGCGCGGAGACCTCGACGGCGAGCGCCCCCTGCCCGGGGGCCGGAAGCATCTGGATCGGGTCGATCACCTCGGTCGCCTCACGCTCGCGCCGCAGCCGGAGCAGCCCGGCGCGGGCCAGCACGACGGCGTCGACGTCGCCGGAGCGTACCTTGCCTATCCTGGTGTCGACGTTGCCTCGGATCGGCACCACGTCGAGGTCCATGCCAAGCGCCCGGAGCTGCGCACTGCGCCGCGGGGAACCGGTGCCGACCGTGGCTCCGGCCGGCAGCTCCCCGAGGCTCAAGCCGTCTCGCCCGACCAGTGCGTCCCGTGCGTCCTCCCGAGGTGGCACGGCGGCCAGCACAAGCCGCGGGTCCACACCGGTCGGGAGGTCCTTGAGCGAGTGGACCGCGACGTCCACGTCGCCGGCGAGGACCGCCTCGCGGACTGCCGTCACGAAGACGCCGGCACCTCCGATCTCGGTGAGCGGAGCCGCGCTTCGGTCGCCCTCGCTCACGATCTCGACCAGCCGGGTCTCGACCCCCAGCCGGGCTCGAACGGCCGCCGCCACGAGCTCGCTCTGCGCGCGTGCCAGCGCGCTGGCGCGGGTGCCGATGCGCACGATGGTCACGGTCCCTCCCCCGCCTTCGTGACCGCCTCGACAGCGGCCGGGTCGAGCGAGAAGAGCTCAGCAAGCGCGGCCGCATAGGTCGAGTCCGGGGTGCGGTGGGCCAGCTCCTTCATCCGCACCGTGGGCTCGTGCAGCAGCTTGTCGGCGACCCGGTTGACCGTCTGCGCGATCTCCGACCGCTGCTCGGGAGTCAGATCGTCCAGCCTGCCCCAGAGCCGCTCCAGCTCCGCTGACACGACTGCGGTGGCCATGCTGCGCAGGGCGACCACCGTGGGCGCGACCCGGCCCGCGCTGCGGGCGGCGCCGAAGGCGAGGACCTCCTCGGAGACGATGTCGCGAACAGCGGCGACGTCCTCGCCTCCGGCCCCCTCGTGGCCGTGCGCCGCGACGGTCTGCAGGTCGATGACGCTCACCCCGGGAAGCCGGGCAACGGCCGGGTCGACGTCGTGCGGCAGCGCCAGGTCCGCGAAGACCAGCGGAGTGTCCTGGGTCCTGCCGTGCAGCGCTTCGGTCACGGTGGTGGCGGAGATGACGGCTCCGGTGGCACCGGTGCAGCAGATCACCAGGTCGGCCCGGGCTATCGCCTCGCCGAGGGCGTCCAGCTCGATCGCTCGCCCCCCGACCCCCGCGGACAGGCGTACGGCGTTGGCCATGGTGCGCGACGCGACCATGATCTCCGCCGCCCCGGATCGGCTGGCAGAGGTCGCCGCGAGGGAGGCGATCGACCCGGCCCCCACCACCAGGACTCGGCGTCCCTCGAGCGACCCGAGCACCGCGGCCACAGCCTCGATGGCGATCGAGATCACCGACTGGCCGGCCCGGTCGATGCCGGTCTCGGCGTGGGCGCGCTTGCCGACCCGCAGGCCCTGCTGGAAGAGCGCGTTCAAGCCCGTGCCCACGGTGTCGTCGTCTTGCCCGCGGCGCAGCGCCTCCCTGACCTGGCCGAGAATCTGGGCCTCGCCGACTACCATGGAGTCCAGTCCCGACGCCACCGCGAAGAGGTGCGCAACGGCGGCCTCGTCGTAGTGCACGTAGACGGCCGGCAGCAGCTCCTCGACGCTGCGGCCGGCCCGGGCGGCCAACAGCGCCGTGATGTCCTCCACGCTCCCGTGGAAGCGGTCCACTTCGGCGAAGACCTCCACCCGGTTGCAGGTCGCGAGCACCACAGCCTCGCGCACGTGCGGGGTCGCCAACACCGCGGTGGCGAGCTTGGCCGCGTCGTCGGAGCCGATCGCGAAGCGCTCCAGCAGCTCGATGGTGGCGGTGCGATGGGACACCCCCAGGACCAGGACGCTCATGCGGTGCCCACCTGGACCTCGGCGCCGGGGTCGAGTCCGTCGAGCAGTCCCTGCGCGCTCTGCAGCTTCCGCTGCTCGTGGTAGGCGAGGATCTGCAGCTCGATCGAGAGGTCGACCTTCCGCACGTCGACCTCATCGGGCACGGTCAGGACGGTGGGCGCGAAGTTGAGGATGCTGGTGACGCCCGCCGCCACCAGCCGATCGGCCACGTCCTGGGCTGCGCCGGCCGGCGTCGCGAGCACCCCGATCGACACATCCTGCTGCTCGATGATGCGTTCGAGCTCGTCGAGGGGCACGACCACGAGCTCGCCTACCCGCTCGCCCACCCGCTCCGGGTCGGTGTCGAGCAGCGCCGCGATCGTGAACCCGCGCGAGGCGAAGCCGGAGTAGTTGGCCAGTGCGTGGCCCAGGTTGCCGATCCCGATGATCACCACGGACCAGTCCTGGGTGAGACCGATCTCCCTGGCGATCTGGTAGCGCAGGTACTCGACGTCGTACCCGACACCGCGGGTGCCGTAGGTACCGAGGTAGGAGAGGTCTTTGCGGAGCTTGGCCGAGTTGACGCCTGCGGCGACGGCGAGATCCTCGCTGCTGGCGGTGGCTACCTGGCGCTCGGAGAGCGACGACAGCGCGCGCAGGTAGACGGGCAGGCGCGCGACGGTCGCCTCAGGGATGCCACGTTCGGCGCGATCGTCGCGGACCCGACCGCTGGGGCCGCGTCGTGCAGTGGTCACAGTGCTCCTGGCATGCCGGCCCAGGTGTCCTGCTTCGGCCGTCGAGGCAGTGCTGCAGCCGGCTTTGCTGCCACTCTAAGAGTTTGTGAACGCGGGAACAAAATTGCTCGGCTGCCGGGACCGGCAGGGTGATCTGGGTCACGCCGCCGTCGTGTCGCGTGCGGCGCAGACGTCGCTGATCAGAATGCCGTACACGCGGCGAGAGCACCCGCGGCAGCGGTCATCTGGGGCGTCGGAGCAGTGCCGCTCTGAGCCGTCCGGCATCGACCCGCCAGAAGTCGTGCTGGCGACCGTCGACGAAGGTGACCGGGATCTGCTCGCCGTACTCGTCTCGCAACGCGGCGTCGCGGGAGATGTCCACCTCGTCATAGCTCACCCCCAGCTCTGCGCAGACCGCCTCGATCACGGCGCGGGCGTCGTCGCACAGGTGACACCCGGGCTTGGAGAGCAGCCGCACCCGGCTCACGACAGGCCCATCACCTCGCGGGCCTTGCGGGCCCGGAGTCTGCCCTTGGCCACCTTGCCGGTGGCCGAGTGGGGCAGCTCCGGCACGACCTCGACCGCCGCTGGCACCTTGAAGCGCGCCAGCCGCTCCGCACAGTGCGCCGCCGCCCGCGCGGCCAACGTGTCGCGGTCGGTCGCGTCGGTCGGGACGACGTACGCGTGCACCGCCTCGCCGCTGCCCGGGTCGGGTACGCCGATGACGGCGCACTCGGCAACCCCCTCCACCTCCGCCAGCACGTCCTCGATCTCGGAGGGATACACATTGAAGCCGGAGACGATCACGAGCTCCTTGAGCCGGTCGACCAGGAACAGGTCGCCGTCGTCGTCGACGTACCCCACGTCTCCGGTGCTCAGCCAGCCCTCCGCATCGGGACGCTCGTCGCCGTCGGGCCAGTAGCCGGAGAAGAGATTGTTGCCGCGCACCCAGATCTCGCCCGCGTCGTCGGCCACGGCGTCGCCTCCGGCGTCGTCCACGACCCTGACCTCGATCCCTGGCAACGCCCTTCCGGAGGATCCCGGCTTGCGTTGCGGCGCCCCCATGGTCGAGGTCACGATCGGCGCAGCCTCGGTCAGTCCGTAGCCCTGCTCGACCGGCACCCCGGCGCGCGCCTCGAAGGCGCGCACGAGGT
The DNA here is from genome assembly GCA_963830495.1 of uncultured Actinomycetota bacterium. Classification (GTDB taxonomy): domain Bacteria; phylum Actinomycetota; class Actinomycetes; order Propionibacteriales; family Nocardioidaceae; genus CAWHMS01. Next base: position 796,590 of record CAWHMS010000003.1, read on the forward strand.
CGGAGTCCAGCGGTGCAGCGCCGGACAGCAGCGTCCGCACCCCGCGAAGTCGTTCGCCGATGTCCTCCCGCTCCGACCACGCCACGATGACGGGAGGAGCAACGGGGGCACAGGTCACCTCGGCCGAGTCGATCAGTGCCAGGGTCTCGTCGGGGCTGAAGCGCTGGCCGAGCACGAGGGTGGCTCCGGTCAAGAGCACCTGCCCCAGCACGGCATTCAGTCCGTAGACGTGGCACAGCGGCAGCACGCAGAGCACCACGTCGTCGGCCTGCACCGGCGCCGGTCGGGTCTGTGCCGCCTGCTCGATGTTGGCGAGCAGCGCGCGGTGGCTCAGCATCGCGGCGCGTGGCAGTCCCGAGGTGCCGGACGTGTACAGCAGCACGGCGATGTTCTCCACGTCGCGTGGGGACATCACCGGTGCCCCGGCGGCGCTCAGCTCGGCATAAGGCGTCTCACCCGGCAGCGCGGGTACGCCGACCGGCACCACGCCGGGGACGTGGGTGCGGCGCTTGCCCAGCTCGTCTGCCGCGTGCAGCGCGTCATCGATCCCGGCAGAGGCGTTGCGCACGGTGGCGATCGTGGCGGCATCGGCCAGGCACAGCCTGGACCCACTGTCGGCGAGCAGGCGGGCGACCTCACCGACCGCCGAGTGCGGGTAGATCGGTACGGCGACCATGCCGCCACGGAGCACTGCGAGGTAGGACTCGACGAACTCGATGCTGTTGACCAGCGCCAGCGCCACCCGGTTCCCCGCGACCAGTCCCAGACCGGACAGACCGCGTGCGACGTCGTCCACCCGCCGGTCGAGCTCGGCCCACGTCACCTCCCGGTCGCCGTCGACGATGGCGGTGCGGTCGGCATCACGGGCGCTGCGCTTGCGCACCAGTTCGGCCACGTTCGACGTTGGGATGTCGACCTTCACACTCGCGAGTCTTGCACACGGTCGCACGTCGCAACCGGGCCTGTCTGCTGGCTACTGTGGGGCCGTGAGCGAGCCGATGAGGTCCCGACCATCGACGAACCTGAGGTCTCGTTCGGTCATGGCCGGTGAGGCGTCGGCAGCGGCTGCCGAGGTCGAGGCGGAGATCGCCACAGCCCCCGATCCGGCCGCTGCCGCGTTCTTCGACGTCGACAACACGGTGATGCAGGGGGCCTCGATCTTTCACCTGGCCCGGGGGCTGTACCGCCGCGAGTTCTTCACCACCCGCGACATCGCCCGGGCCGCCTGGGACCAGGCCTACTTCCGTCTGATCGGGGTCGAGGACCCGGACGCGGTGGCCAACGCCCGCGAGTCGGCGTTGTCGTTCATCGCCGGCCACCGGGTGGAGGAGCTGGAGTCCCTCGGCGAGGAGATCTTCGACGAGGGCATGGCACACCGGATCTGGCCCGGTACCAGGGCTCTCGCCCAGATACATCTCGACCAGGGCCAGCGGGTCTGGCTGGTCACCGCAGCGCCGGTGGAGATCGCCACGATCATCGCCTACCGGCTCGGCCTCACCGGTGCACTCGGCACGGTGGCCGAGAGCGTGGACGGCGTCTACACCGGGCGTCTCGTCGGCGACCTGCTGCACGGTCCGGTCAAGGCCGAGGCGGTGCGCGCCCTCGCCGATCGCGAGGGCCTGGATCTCGAGCGCTGCTCGGCGTACTCCGACTCCTACAACGACCTGCCGATGCTGTCCCTGGTGGGTGACCCCTGCGCCATCAACCCCGACGGGAAGCTGCGCGACCACGCCCGCAACCAGGGGTGGCGCATCCGTGACTACCGCACCGGCCGCAAGGCGATGAAGGTGGGGCTGGTCGCCGCGATGGCCACCGGCGCCGTCGTGGGCGGCACGGCCGCGGCGGTGGGCCTGCGTCGCAAGATCCGCTGACACCCAGAGGAACGCCGGACGCACGTCGGCCGACCTCCGCCGAGGCTGGGGTTAGGAGAAGACGCCCCGACGCCGGATCAGCAGCGAGTAGAGCGTGTGTTGGATCGTCTCGCGCACCTGGTCGGTCACGTTGAAGACCAACATCGGGTCGTCGGCCGCGGCGTCACCATAGGAGTCGGTGCGGATCGGCTCACCGAACTCGATCAGCCACTTCGACGGCAGCGGGATCATGCCGAGCGGGCCCAACCACGGGAAGAACGGGGTGATGGGGATGTACGGCGCTCCCAACAGCCGGGCCAGCGACGGGATGTCACCCACCAGCGGATAGATCTCCTCGGCGCCGACGACCGAGCACGGCACGATCGGGACCCCTGTCCGCAGCGCGGCGGAGACGAAGCCGCCGCGACCGAATCGCTGCAGCTTGTAGCGCTCGGAGAACGGCTTGCCGATGCCCTTGAACCCTTCGGGCCAGACGCCGACCAGGTCTCCCCGGGACAGCATCCGCTCCGCGTCCTCGTTGCTGGCCAGGGTGGCACCGCCCTTGCGCGCGAGCTCGCCGACGAACGGCATCCGGAAGACCAGGTCTGCTCCCAGCATGCGGAGGAAGCGGCCGGTGTTGTCGTGCACGACCAGGCCGGTCATCAACCCGTCCATCGGCACCGTGCCGGAGTGGTTGGACACCACCAGGGCGCCCTCGTCGGCCGGGATGTTCTCCATCCCCCGCACCTCGATGCGGAACCATCGCTCGGCCAGTGGCCGCAGCGCCGTGAGCAGGAAGCGCTCGGTGACCTCCTGGTCGAAGCCGAACTCGTCGACGACGTAGTCGCCGGACAACCGGCGGCGCAGGAAGGACAGCCACTCCGCCAGCCGCCGATCCCAGGCGTCGGCGCCGAAAGTCTCCCGGGCGGCGTCGGAGACCGCGTCGGCCACGTCCTGGGCGCGCATGGGTTCGTCGGCCGTCGGTTCGCTGACGACCCGCGGTGGCGCACCCTCGCCGGCCAGTGCTCGGGCCGCAGCCGAGGGTGACGTCCGCGAGCCGCGGCCGGGTCGGCCACGACCACCAATCGGGATCACGTCGGCGTCAGCCACGGCCCACCGCCTTGGCGAGAAGTCCCGCCGCCTGGTGCTCCGCGCCATCCCAACGCTCCGGGCTGAGTGGGCCGGGGCCGAGCGCCTGCGCGAAGTCGTCGAACGCGGCCGCCGTGGTGTAGGTCGGCTCGAAGCCCAGCATCTCGCGCATCCGGGTGGTGTCCAGGCCGCGACCGTAGGTCAGGAAGGAGGTCTGCTCCGAGCTCAGGTCGGCATACCGCGCCTGCCGGAAGAGCGACCCGATGCCGCCCATCAGCACGGGAGGTACGGCGACCGCCGGCCGACCGAGCCGGCGCAGCGCCTGCGAAAGCATCAGCACCCCGTCGCCGGCGACGTTGTAGGTGCCGGCCACGTCGGTCAACGTCGCGTGGCGCAGCGCGGCCAGCGCGTCGTCCTCGTGGCAGAACTGCAGTCGCGGGTCGAAGCCGAGCACCGTGGGCACGACGGGGAGCGCGAAGTACCGGGTCAGCGAGGTCTCGATGACCGGGCCGATGAGATTGGCACAGCGCAGCATGGTGACCCGAACGTCGGGTCGGCGGCGGGCGAACCCGCGCACGTACCCCTCGACCTCGACCGAGTCCTTCGCAAAGCCCGATCGCGGCATCCGGCGTGGCGCCATGTCCTCGCTGAACATTGCCGGGTCGCGCGGTGAGGAGCCGTAGACCTTCGACGACGACTTGACGACGAGGTGCTCGACCTGCGGCGACTTCTGGCAGGCAGCGAGCAGCTGCATCGTGCCGATGACGTTGATCTCCTTCATCGACGTGCGGCCGCCCGCGCTACGGCTGGTGGCGATCACGCCCAGGTGGACGACGGTGTCGACGGCCTCGCCGGCGATGACCTTGGCGATCACGGGGTTGCGGATGTCCGCCCGGACGAAGCGTACGTCGCCGAGGTCGCTCCGCGGCGGCACGACGTCAACCCCGATGACGCGCTGCACACCCGGGTCCTGCGCGATGCTGCGGGCGAAGCGGCCGCCCAGATCTCGGCAGACACCGGTGACAAGGACGACGCGACCCATGCTCGTGGCTGTCTTCGCTGCGGTTACTTGCCCTGGCGACGCCGCTGCACGCGCGTCTTCTTGAGCAGCTTGCGGTGCTTCTTCTTCGCCATCCGCTTGCGACGCTTCTTGATGACAGAACCCACGGTCTACCTCTCGGCGGTCGATTCCCGGGCTCCTGCCCGGACGCCCAGCGCACGCCGGTCCAGGCGTGACCGGCCTTAGCCTACTCGGCCCCGCACGCTCATCGAACGGCCGGCCGGATAGCCCGTTCGGACCCCTCCGCCTCCACCGAAGGCACTACTTCCTGTAGTTGACAATGTACGCTGCGTGACAAATCGGGAGAATCGACCGCATCCGTCGTACACGAGGAGACCGTCCATGACCACCATCCGCCCCGGCCTGTCCCGCGGTGTCGGAGTGACGGTCGCCATGCTCGCCTTGGTGGCGACGCTGCTTGCGGCGTCCGGGCCGGTCGAGGCGGTGCAGCAGGCGGCGACGTCGGAGCGTCAGGCCCAGTCGATGTCCGGCGCGACGTACCAGCACCGGCTGCTGCACTGGATCAACCGCGCGCGCGACCAGCGCAGCACGCGGTCGGTCCGGTTGGGTCCGTGCGTGGACGACTTCGCCGACTCCTGGGCTCGCCGCCTCGCGGTGCGGAAGCAGTTCAAGCACCAGGACCTCGGCCCGATCATGCGCCGATGCTCACTGAGCGCGGCCGGCGAGATCATCGCCATGGGTCAGGTCAGCCCACGCCAGATGGTGCGGATGTGGCTCAACTCCGACGGCCATCGCGCGATCCTGCTCAGCAAGCGGTACCGCATCGCCGGAGTCGGAGCCCACCTCGGTGACAACCGCGCGTGGTACGGCGTCGTCGACTTCGGTCGCCGCTGAGGCCGACGCCGGCGCTCGGCGCGAGAAGGCGCGGGACCTGTCCGCCCGACAACTGGAGGGCGGGAACTGTCGGCCACGCCCTCCAGCAGTGTGTCGATGCAGAGATCCTGCTCGCGCAGTCACCCCGCCTGGAAGTAGGACTTCCGCAGATACTCGTTGACGGCATCTTCGGGTACGCGGAACGAACGTCCGACGCGGACGGCCGGCAGCTCGCCACTGTGCACGAGCCGGTAGACCGTCATCTTGGACACGCGCATGACGGCGGCCACTTCGGCCACCGTCAAGAACTTGACCTCGGAGATTCCCTCTCCGGTCGAGCGTGAGGCCATGGAGCACCAACTTCCGTAGCGGACGCTCCTCGGCTTCCCCACCGAGACACCATCGTCCGCGCTCAGATCGTGAGAGTAGTGGTTCGTGTGGTCAGTGGGGAAGTGGAGACGGTGATTTGGTAGGAAAATGGGACCGAACGCATGACGGTTCGCGGCGTGTCGTCTTGACAACGACGTGTCAGTCTCGCCCGTAGTGCAGGTCGATCCCATGGAGGGGAAAGACCGCGTCCCGCGTCGCGGAGATACTCCGGTCCAACCACGACTCCGGGTTGTATCCAGCCGACCAGTCGTTGAAGAGCGAGTGCCGGCCGTCGGTCATCAGGGTGGGAGCCGGCCGACCGGTGAGCTGTGCGACCTCTTGTCGCCAGCTCTCGGGCACCGGGGTCTGCGGGTCGAGTGGCTCCCCGCCGACCACTGCGATCAGGTGGCTCCAGGTGCGAGGCACCACGTCGAACACCGAGTATCCCCCGCCGCCGGTCGCGACCCACCGTCCCTGACACACTTCGTGGGCCAGGTCGTGCAGGGCAAGGTGCGCACTGCGCTGGCCGTCCACGCTCAACATCAGATGCGCGAGCGGGTCGTCCATGTGCGAGTCACACCCGTGCTGAGTCACCAGCACGCTCGGCTTGAACTCGCGCAGGAGTGGTGGCACCACGGCGTGGAAGGCACGCAGCCAGCCGCCGTCGGCGGTGCCCGGCGGCAGTGCGATGTTCACCGCGGATCCCTGCGCGTCCGGCCCACCGACCTCGCTCGGTTCGCCCGTACCCGGGAAGAGCGTCCGCGGCGTCTCGTGCAAGCTGATCGTGAGCACCCGGGGATCGTCGTAGAACACCGTCTGCACGCCGTCGCCGTGGTGTACGTCGATGTCGACGTACGCGACCCGGTCAGCGCCCTGCTCGAGCAGCCACGAGATGGCGATCGCCGGATCGTTGTAGACGCAGAAGCCGCTGGCGGCGTCCGGCATGGCGTGGTGCAGCCCGCCGCTGATGTTGACCGCGTGCTGAGCGGCCCCGGTCCAGACCCGTCGGGCCGCCTCCACGCTGGCACCGACGATGTGCGCCGACGCCTCGTGCATGCCGGCGAAGGCCGGGGTGTCGTCGGTGCCCAGGCCGTGTCGCAGCTCATCGGCACGCGGGTCGTCGCTGCAGCGTTGGACGGCGTCGACGTACGCCGCGGAGTGCACGCGCGCGATGTCGACCGGATCTCCGAGGGGAGCAGGCACCACCTCGAGGTCGGGAAGGTCCAGCAGCCCGAGGCTGCGCGCCAGCCTGATCGTGAGGTCGACGCGTACGGGCGCCATGGGGTGGCCGAACCCGAAGTCGTAGCGGGTGAGCTCGTCGTCGTAGACGACCACGGCTGGACCACTCACGTTCGTGACTCTAGCCGCTCCGAGCCGGTGAACAGCCGCGCAGACTCAGTCCTGACCACCAGCCGCCAGCGCTCGCGACCTGTCGCGCGCCGCCTCCAACGCGGTCATGAAGGCGGCCCGCACCTTGTGGTCCTCGAGCTCGCGAACGGCCGCGGCCGTCGTACCTCCCGGGGAGGTCACCCGCTCGCGCAGCACGGTCGGGTGCTCGCCGGTCTCGCGCAGCAGCTTGGCCGAACCCACCACGGTCTGGACGACGAGCTCGCTGGCGGTGGCCCGAGGCAGTCCGAGGTGGACGCCGGCCTCGATCATCGCCTCGACCACGAAGAACAGGTACGCCGGGCCGGAGCCGGAGATCGCGGTCACCGCGTCCTGCTGCTTCTCCGGCACCCGGATGACGCGACCGGTGGCCCGCATGAGCTCTTCTGCTTCGACCAGATGGTCCTCGTCGCAGTGGGTGCCCCGAGAGATCGCCGCCATGCCCTCGTCGACGAGCGCCGGTATGTTGGGCATGACCCGTACGACGGCGACGCCCTCGACCAGCCGCGCCTCGATGGTGTCGGTCGTGATGCCCGCCGCCAGCGAGATGACCAGCTTGCCGGGCTTGACGACCGGTGAGATCTCGTCGAGCAGGTCGGCCATGTCCTGCGGCTTGACGACGAGCATCAGGGTCTCGGCCCGCTCGGCGGCCTCGGTGTTGCTGACGACCTCGACGCCGTACCGCTCGCGAAGCTCCGCCGCCCGATCGGGCCGCCGCTCCGACATCACGAGATCCCGCGGCAGCCGACCGGCGCGCACCAGACCGGAGACGACGGTCTCCCCCATCACCCCGGCTCCCAGCACGGCGACTGCCATGACCGCCTCCGTCCCGTCAGCCCTTCGAGATCAGCGAACGTGCGAAGAATGCCACGTTGGCAGGGCGCTCCGCGAGCCGTCTCATGAGGTAGCCGTACCACTCGAGGCCGTACGGGATGTAGACGCGGACGGCCTCACCGGCCGCGGCCAGACGCTTCTGCTCGTCGGGTCGGATCCCGAAAAGCATCTGATACTCGTAGCTGCCCTGTGCGCGCTGGTGCCGGGCAGCGAGGGCACCGGCGATCTCGATCAGCCGCGGGTCGTGCGAGGCGACCATCGGGTAGCCGTCGCCGGCCATCAGCACCTTGAGGCAGCGCACATAGGCGAGGTCGACCTCGTGCTTGCCCTGGTAGGCCACCGACTCGGGCTCCTTGTAGGCGCCCTTGCAGAGTCGCACCCGCGAGCCCGGGACGGCGAGCTCCTTGCAGTCGCCTTCGGTGCGGTGCAGGTAGGCCTGCAGCACTGCCCCGGTCGCGGGGAAGTCCCCGCGCAGCTCGGCCAGGATGGCGAGCGTGGAGTCGGTCGTGGTGTGGTCTTCCATGTCGAGGGTGACCGTCGTGCCGACGTCGGCCGCCGCCTGGCAGATGCGGCGCGCGTTGTCCAGCGCGATGCGCTCGCCGTCCCCTGGGAGTGCCTGGCCGACCGCGGACAGCTTGACCGACACCTCGGCCCCCGAGGTGAGCCCGGCCTCGGCAAGCTGCTCGAGCACGTCGACGTACGCCTCGACGGTCGTCTGCGCCTGGCCGAGGTCGAGGGTGTCCTCGCCCAGGTAGTCCAACGTCACCGTGAGTCCGTCCCGGAGCAGGTCTCGGGTGGCCCCGACGGCCTCAGCCGTCGACTCGCCAGGAACGAACCGCGCCACCACACCACTCGAGAGTGGCAGCGTGGTGATGAGTCGCTTGACGCCGTCGCTACGGGAGAGCTTGAGCAGGGGCTGACGGAGCACGGATCCTCCTGGCGGAACTCCGGGTCGAGGAAGCCGTCATAGGGTACGCCTCAGGCCCGCAGCCGACCGCACGCCCGTCGTGCGGCGTCTAGGATCGGGTCGCGCCCGTCGCCGGCGCCACCACTCGACCGGAGGTCCCGACTGATGGCTCACCACATCAACGCCGAGCTCGTCGCCAACGTCTGGAAGGTCGTGGCCAAGACCGGTGACGTGGTCGCCCCCGACGACACACTCGTCATCCTGGAGTCGATGAAGATGGAGATCCCGGTGCCGGCCGAGGTCAGTGGCACGGTCACCGAGGTCGCCGTCAACGAGGGGGACGTGGTGACCGAGGGCGACCTGCTCGCCGAGATCGAGGAGTCCTGACCGCATCTCCCGCCTGATCGCCCGTTCCAGACCCTCCCGGTCGAAGGGATCCGACTCCCAGCAGGTGATGGCCCGCTCAGCGTCGGATCCTTGGGCCTCGGCTGAGGAGGAGGGTCAGGCGGTACGACGGCGCAACGTGGCGGCGCCGAGGGCCAGAAAGCCGACGATGAACGCGACGATCACCGTGAGGTCCCGCCACAGGTCGGCGTCGAGGTCCGCGCTGGCCTGCAGCCTCTGCATGGCGTCGACGGCGTAGGAGAGCGGAAGTACGTCGGAGATGGCTGCCAGCACGTCCGGCAGCTGGTCTCGAGGCACGAAGAGCCCGCACAGCAGGATCTGTGGAATCACCAGCGCCGGCATGAACTGCACGGCCTGAAACTCGGTCTCGGCGAAGGCCGAGACGAACAAACCCAGCGCCGTCCCGAGGATCGCATCGAGGATCGCGACCAGGGTGAGCGCCCACAGCGGTCCGGCGAGGTTCAGCCCCAGCAGCCCGACGGTCAGGCCCACCGCGAGCAGCGACTGCAGCAGCGCGATGACCCCGAAGGCGATGGCGTAGCCGAGCAGCAGGTCGAACTTGGCCATCGGCATGGTCAAGAGCCGCTCGAGGGTTCCCGACGTACGCTCCCGCAGCGTCGTCACCGACGTCACCAGGAACATGACGGTGAAGGGAAACGTCGCGAGCAGCGGTGGCCCGAGCTGGTCGAACGTCGTCTGGTCACGATCGAACATCCACCAGAGCAGGACCAGCAGCACACACGGGAGCGCCAGCATCAGCGCGACCGTGCGGTGGTCGCGTCGGAGCTGGGTCAGCACCCGCAGGGCCACGGCGAGCGTGATCGAGGGCGTCATGCCGCCTCCCTCCCGCCGACCAGGGACAAGAAGGCGGCCTCGACGTCGGGAGCGCCGGTGCTCGCCAGGACCGACTCGAAGTCGTCGTCGGCGAGCAGCCTGCCCTCGCGCATCAACAGCAGCCGGTCGCACCGGGCTGCCTCGTCCATCACGTGGCTTGACACCACGAGCGTCCGGCCGGACTCGGCGAGGGCCGCGAAGGTCTCCCACAGCTGGCCGCGCAACACCGGGTCCAGCCCGACGGTCGGCTCGTCGAGCACGAGCAGGTCAGGGTCGGCGAGCAACGCCACCGCGAGTGAGACACGGGAGCGCTGCCCTCCGGAGAGCCTGCCGACCAGCGACGACATGCGATCGCCGAGGCCGACGGTCGTCACCGCGCTCTCGACCGCACCGCTCCCCGTGCCGAGCACCGCTGCGAAGAAGCGCAGGTTCTCGGCGACGGTCAGATCCGTGTAGACACTGGGGGCCTGGGTGACGTAGGCGACCCGCCGGCGGAGCGCGGCCGACCCGGCCTCGTGACCGAGCACGCGCACGCTCCCGGCGGCAATGCGTTGGGTGCCGACGACGGCACGCATCAGCGTCGTCTTGCCGCAGCCGGACGGTCCGAGCAATCCGGTGATCTGCCCGCGTGGGATCTGCGTCTCCAGGCCGGTAATGACGGTCACGCCGCCGCGGACGATCCGCAGGCCGCGAATGTCCACTGTCGGCTCATCGGATAAATTCATCATGCGATGAATTATTACCGGAAGGCGTGGAACAGGTCAAGCGCCCGGCGCGTCGAGCAGCGCGGCGCGGATCGTCACCGCCAACCGGGCGATGACGTCCTCCGGGTCAGCAGAGGCCAGCGGCTCGACCGCGATGACGTACCGCAGCATGGCCAGCCCCACCAGTTGGGACGCCACCAGCTCGGCCCGCAACCGCGCGTCCGGCGTGTCCATCGCTATCGCGAGCGGCTCGACGATCATCTGAGCCCAACCGGTGCGGACCACATCTGCTGCCGCCTCGCTGGTCACGGCTGCCTTGATCAGGGCAAGCATGGGGCGGCGCTCGTCCTCGGACTCCCAGATGGTCACGAACTGGCGGGCCAATCGGTCGGGCAGGCTGTCCACGCCATCGGCCAGCATCTGCGGCACCAGCTCACGCGGGTCGAACGGCAGCTCCAGGGCCGCGATCATCAGACCTTCTTTAGTGCCGAAGTAGTGGTGGACCAGCGAGGCGTCCACGCCGGCACCGCGAGCGACGGCGCGCAGGCTGGCCCCTTCGAAGCCCTTGACCGCGAACTCGGCTCGGGCAGCCTCGAGGATCGCAGCGCGGGTGTCGGGCTGGTCGGGGTGCCGGGGCGGCCGGCCTGGACGGCGCTCGGTCGTCATGGCGCATTATCACCCGCCTCTCCCTCGCTGAAGGATGCGACGGTCTCGGGGTCACGCCCCCGGGACGGTCGGATCTTGCTGCGGGGACGGGCGGCGCGGCCGCTCGGGTGCGGGCCTCCTAGGGTGTGCCCATGCGTGTTCTCGTGAGTGGTGGTGCCGGGTACATCGGGTCACACACCGTCGTGCAGCTGGTCGAAGCAGGTCACGACGTCCTCATCGTCGACAACTTCTCCAACGCCAAGCCCACGGTGCTCGGACGTCTCGAGGCGATCACCGGGCAGGCGATCCCGCTGCACTCCTTCGACCTGCGCGACTACGACAAGACCGAGCACCTCTTCGCAGCCGAGCAGATCGACGCCGTCGTGCACTTCGCCGGCTTCAAGGCCGTGGGCGAGAGTGTCGAGAAGCCTTTGGAGTACTACGAGAACAACCTCGGCGCCACCTTCTCCCTGGTCCGGGCGATGCGGCGCCACAACGTGCACAAGCTCGTCTTCTCGTCGAGTGCCACGGTGTACGGCGCGGAGCCGCGACTGCCGATGACCGAGGACCTGCCGACGTCGGCGACCAGTCCGTACGGCTGGACCAAGGTGATGATCGAGCAGGTGCTCAGCGACGTCGCCCGGGCCGACGGGCGCCTGCGGGTCGCGCTGCTCCGGTACTTCAACCCCGTCGGCGCGCATCCGTCGGGCTCGATCGGGGAGGACCCTGCCGACATTCCGAACAACCTGATGCCGTACATCGCCCAGGTGGCCGTCGGCAGGCTGGAGCAGCTGCAAGTCTTCGGCGACGACTACGACACGCCAGACGGCACCGGCGTACGCGACTACATCCACGTCGAGGACCTGGCCGCGGGGCACGTCGCCGCACTGGAGCGACTCGCCTCCACAACGTCGCCCGTCAACGTGTGGAACCTCGGCAGCGGCAAGGGCACCAGCGTGCTGGAGCTGCTGCACGCCTTCGAGAAGGCGGTCGGGCACGAGCTGCCGCACGAGATCGTGGGGCGTCGCGCCGGTGACATCGCGGCGTCGTACGCCGATCCGACCAAGGCCAAGGACGAGCTCGACTGGGAGACCACCAAGACCGTCGACGACATGTGCGCCGACACCTGGCGTTGGCAGCAGCAGAACCCGAACGGTTATCCGTGACGGCTAGCCGTCACGGATAACCGTTCGGGGTGCTGGTGAGGCCGCGTGACGGCGAAGCCCCGCACATGCGGTCTGCCACCTCGAGAACCTGATCCGAAGGCGTGGCACTCGCAGACCCGCCAGTCCGACGACCTCTCCCTCGCGGCTGGCCCGACAGCAGATCAGTCCGAGAACCTCTCTCCGAAGTCGGCTGTCGGCGCCCCTTCACGGCTGGACTGCACCTTCACGGCTCGAGTGGTCCGGTCAAGGCCGGATTCGGCCCCGATCGATGCCAGTCAGACCGTGGAGGCGCACTCGGACCGCGGAGGTGCACTCGGACCGCGGAGGTGCACTCGGGCCGTGGCGGCGCAGTCACGCAGTGGCGGCGGGCCGTGGAACTGCCCCCAGACCAGCAGCCCGGAGGCCCTATCAGCCGGGAGGGTCACCGACCAGCGGCGCGGCCAGGTGCAGCCGCGCGAACGCCAACGACGCGGCCAGGTCGGCCTCCCGGTCGGCGTGGCTGGTCGCCTTGCGGGTGTTGATCTCCACCACGACGGTGCGATCGAAAGCACGGGCAGCCAGCAGCTCCAGCAGGTCGGCACACCGCTGTGTGCCCTGCCCGGGCACCAGATGCTCGTCCTTGGCCGAGCCGGTGCTGTCGGCCAGATGAAGGTGCCGGAGCCGGTCCCCCAGCTGCTCGGCCAGCTCGACCGGGTCCTGACCAGCCGTCGCGCAGTGCGACACGTCGAGAGTGACGTTGGCGTAGTCGTGGGAGAGCGGATTCCAGCTGGGTGCGTACGCCTGCAGCTCGCGGCGAGGCGTCCGCCAGGGATACATGTTCTCGACGCCGAAGTGCACGCCCGTGTCTCGCTCCAGATCGGCGATCCCGTCGACGAAGCCGCGTGCATAGTCACGCTGCCAGCGGAAGGGCGGATGCACCACCACGGTGTCGGCACCGAGACGCCTGGCCATGTCGGCACTGCGCTCGAGCTTGCCCCACGGCTCGGTGCCCCACACCCGCTGGGTGATGAGCAAGCACGGTGCATGGATCGCGCATACCGGCATCCGGTGGTAGGCCGCCAAGTGCTCGATCGTCTCGACGTCCTGGCTGATCGGGTCGATACCGACCATCACCTCGACCGCGTCGTAGCCGAGCCGCCCGGCCAGCTCGAAGGCGCTGGCCGTCGACTCCGGGTAGACCGACGCCGTCGACAACGCCACCGGTGCCTCGGGCACTCGGACGGCGCCGGCGTCGATGCCCACGTCGGCGGTGCTCGGCTCGGACGTCACCGACCCAGCCTAATGAGGCCACCCGACCGGCGACGCGTCACATGGAGTCGAGCTTCTCCAAGATGACACCCTCGCGCAGCGCCCACGGACAGATCTCCAGTGCCTCGATCTCGAAGAGGTCCATCACCGCATCCGCAACCAGTGCACCGGCGACGAGCTGGTGGGCGCGGGCGGACGACACGCCCGGCAGGTCCGCGCGCTCCGCCGCAGACATCTCGGCCAGCTGCGGCAGCTTCTCGCGCAGCACGTCGCGAGGCAGCATCCGACGTACGTGCGAACCCTCTTCCGAGGACGCCGCACCACAGACCCGCGCCAGCGATCGAAGGGTCTTCGACGTGGCGACGGTGTGGTCACCGACGCCGCTGCGCAGCAGTGGACCGGCGTCGCGGGCGACCTCCGTGCGGATGTGCCGGCGCAGCTTGCGTACGTCGTCGGGGGAGGGTACGTCGCCGGCGAGCCAGTCCCGGGTGAGCCGCCCCGCACCGAGGGGGAAGCTGACGGCCACGTCCGGTGCCTCGTCCGCCCCGGCCGCGATCTCGAGCGACCCGCCGCCAATGTCGAAGACGGCCAGCCGACCCGAGGACCAGCCGAACCAACGCCGGACGGCCAGGAACGTCAACCGCGCCTCGTCCTCACCGGTGAGGACCTCCAACGTGACCCCGGTCCGCTGCTTCACGAGCTCGAGCACGTCGTCGGTGTTCACCGCCTCGCGGATCGCCGACGTGGCGAACGCCATCACGGACTCGCAGCCGCGGTCCTCGGCCTCGACGAGGGCGTGCTCGATGAACGCCGCCAGAGCGTCGACCCCCTCGTCGGAGATGGCTCCGTGCGGCGTCAGGTGCTCCGCCAGCCGGAGCGCCCGCTTGATCGAGGCCGCCGGCAGCGGCGGGGCACCGCGGTAGGCGTCGACCACGAGCATGTGCGCGGTGTTGGAGCCCACGTCGAGCACGGCTTGCCTCATGTCGAGAGGCTATCGGCGCCACCGGCAGGGCGCCCTGACCGGTCGAGTCGGCACCAGGCGTCTACGGTGGTGACGTGCCTGAGGTACCTCTCGACTTTCCCCGCGCCTGGGTCGAGTTCGCGGATCCCGCCGACGACGCCCAGACCTACCGTTGCGACCTCACCTGGCTGACCTCGCGGTGGGCGTGCATCTTCGGAGCCGGCTGCCAAGGCATCTACGCCGAGCGACCCGATGACGGCTGCTGCACCCTCGGCGCGCACTTCTCCGATGCCGACGACGAGAAGCGGGTCAAGAAGTTCGTCAAACGGCTCGGGCCCGAGGACTGGCAGTTCCACGACGTGGGCAGCCGCGGCAAGGCCTGGGTCGAGGTCGACGGCGACGGCGAGCGCAAGACGGCAGTCCACGAGGGTGCCTGCATCTTCTTGAACCGGCCTGGCTTCCCCGGCGGCGAGGGGTGCGCCCTGCACGGCTGGGCGTTGCGCAACGACCACCACCCGCTGGAAACCAAGCCCGACGTGTGTTGGCAGCTCCCCGTACGGCGGCTGTACCGCAACGTCGAGCGCAGCGACGGGTCGTCGTACCTCGAGATCACGATCACCGAGTACGACCGGCGTGGCTGGGGAGAGGGTGGCCACGACCTCGCCTGGTACTGCTCGGGCAACACCGAAGCCCATGTCGGCCGGGACCCGGTGTACATGTCCTACCGGCCCGAGCTGGTGGCACTCATGAGTCAGCCGGCGTACGACGTGCTGGCCGAGCACTGTGCGGCGTTCAGCCAGTCTCGACAGCGGCTCCTGGTGCATCCGGCGGATCCCCGGCACAAGCCACGCAAGGGTCGCCCGGGTGGCGAGACCGCAAGCCCCATCGCCGGTTGAGCCCGATGCCCACGAATCCACTGCTGACCGAGAGCGCGCTGCCCTATCAGCTGCCGCCCTTCGCTGACGTCGACGAGAGCCACCTCCTGCCCGCGTTCGAGCGCGGGATGCGTGAGCAACGAGCCGAGCTCGCCGGCATCGTCGCGGACCCCGAGGCGCCCACCTTTGCCAACACCGTGGCGGCATTGGAGCGTTCGGGGCAGCTCCTGCAGCGCGCCGAGGCGGTGTTCTTCACCTTGCGGTCGTCACACGCGACGGAGCGGATCCAGCAGCTCGAGACCGAGATCGCGCCCCGGCTGACCCGCCACCGCGACGCCGTACTGCTCGACCGCGATCTCTTCGCGCGCCTGACCCAGGTCGAGACCAGCGACCCGGAGGAGGCGTGGCTGCTGGAGCGCTTTCGGATCGACTTCGTGCGGGCCGGCGCGGAGCTGGACCCGGCACAGCAGGCGCGGCTGCGTGAGCTCAACGAGCAGCTGACCACGCTGGCGACCGAGTTCGCGCACCACCTGTTGGCCGCCCAGACCGAGTCCGCGCTGGTGGTCGACGACCCGGCGGAGCTCGACGGTCTCTCCCCAGCCATGCTCGAGAGTGCGCGACAGCAGGCGGCACCTTCGTGTTGCCGCTGCGCAACTACACCAATCAGCCTGCGCTGGCCGAGCTCACCAACCGGGAGACCCGACGCCGGTTGTTCGAGCTGTCCGTCAACCGCGCGCCGGGCAATGCTGCCCTTGCGGCCCGGATGGCCGCGCTCAGGGCCGATCGGGCAGCCCTGCTGGGCTTCCCGACACATGCCGCCTACACCGTCGCCGACCAGACGGCCAAGACGACCGAGGCCGTGGAGGACCTTCTCCTGCGGCTGGTCGGTCCCGCCGTCGCCAACGTCGAGCGCGAGGCCGCCGCGTTGAGCGAGCTGGCCGGCTTCGCCATCGAACCCTGGGACTGGTCCTACTACGCCGAGCAGTTGCGCCGAGCCCGATACGACTTCGACGACACCGACCTTCGCCCATACTTCGAGCTCGACCGGGTGTACGCCGACGGCATCTTCCGCGCCGCCCACGAGCTCTTCGGGCTCACCTTCGCACGGCGACCGGAGCTGGCGGGCTACCTGCCCGAGGTCCAGGTCTTCGAGGTGTACGACGCCGACGGGTCCGGCCTCGGGCTCTTCCTCCTCGACCCGTACAGCCGATCGACCAAGCGGGGCGGCGCATGGATGCACTCGCTGGTCGACCAGAGTCACCTCTTCGGCCGCCGGCCGGTCGTGTGCAACAACCTCAACATCACCCGCCCGGACACCGGGCCGACGCTGCTCACGTACGACGAGCTCACCACGGCGTTCCACGAGTTCGGCCATGCCTTGCACGGCCTGCTCTCCGACGTACGCTTCCCGCGAGTCTCCGGCACGACGGTGCCACGCGACTTCGTCGAGTTTCCCTCCCAGGTCAACGAGATGTGGGCGACGTGGCCCTCGGTGCTGGTGGAGTACGCGAGGCACCACGTCACGGGGGCGCCGGTCTCATCGGAGCTGGTGGAACGACTCGACGCCGCGCAGCAGTTCAATCAGGGGTTCCAGACCGTCGAGTACCTCGCGGCGGCCCTGCTGGACTGGGCCTGGCACACCCTGCCAGCTGGTGTCGTGGTCGACGACCCGCTCGCGTTCGAGTCGGCGGCGCTCGAACGGTTCGGCGTCGCCCACCCGCTCGTCCCGTCGCGCTACGGCACCAGCTACTTCGCACACCTCTTCACCTCCGGCGTCGGCGGCTACAGCGCCGGCTACTACTCCTACATCTGGAGTGAGGTGCTCGACGCCGACACCGTCGAATGGTTCAAGGCTCGCGGCGGACTGACCAGGGCCAACGGCGACCGGTTCCGGTCGAAGCTCCTGGGCGTCGGCGGCTCGCGGGACGTGATGGCCGCCTTCCGCGACTTCCGTGGCGCCGACCCGCAGGTCGAGCCGCTGCTGGTCAGGCGCGGCCTCACCGGAGGCGTGGACGACGTACCGCGGAACCGACCCCGCTGAACGACGACACACCAGCCATGGCCACAATGAGGCCCATGGAACTCGACCATCTCGTCTTCGCGGCCGGGCCCGGCGGTGCCGCCAAGACCACCGAGCGCCTCTCCGAGCTGCTGGGAGAGAAGTTCGTCGACGGCGGCATCCACCCGCGATTCGGCACCCGCAACATGGTCCTCCCGCTGACCGACGACCAGTACTTCGAGGTGGTCGAGGTGCTGGACCACCCGGCGTCTGACAAGGCGCCCTTCGGGCAGGCCGTCCGGGCGCGTTCGGAGTCCGGCGGTGGCTGGCTCGGATGGGTGGTCCGGGTCGACGACATCACCGACATCGAGCGCAGGCTGGACCGCCCCGCAGTCGACGGCAACCGGCACCGGCCGGACGGTGTCGAGCTCCGGTGGAAGCAGATCGGCATCAAAGGGATGCAGTCCGACCCGCAACTGCCGTTCTTCGTCCAATGGGAGACGGCGCAGGAGCTGCACCCCTCGCGCGGGGCAACTGGCCATGTGCGGCTGTCGAAGGTCGAGATAGCGGGTGACCCGACGCGGGTGGCCGACTGGCTCGGCACGCCTGCCGAGCACCGCATCGGCGACTTCGAGGTGGATTGGGTCGCACCGCACGGCACACCGGGCATCCAGGCAGCCAGCTTCACCACACCCGACGGGATCGTCCGGATCTGACGGGTCGATCGGTGGCGACCACACCGGGAGGCGTGACAGCTGGGGCGGTTCCCAGCCCCAACATCTGGCGCCATCCCGACCTGTACGAGATCGAGAACCACGCCGTCGACCCCGACGGCGTGATCGAACAGGCCATCCGCGCCGTCCGGCCGTGGGACGGCGCCCATGTGCTGGACATCGGCTGCGGCACCGGCTTCCACCTGCCTCGCTTCGCCGCCGCCGCGACCCGGGTCGTCGGGGTCGAGCCGCACGGTTCGCTGCTGGCCGCGGCTCGCCGCCGGGTTTCGCACCTCCCGAACGTCACCCTGCGCCAGGGCTCGGCTCAGGCACTGCCGGTTCCCGACGCGTGCGTCGACGTGGTCCACGTTCGATGGGCCTATTTCTTCGGCCCGGCGAGCGCCCCCGGTCTGCCAGAGATCGACCGAGTGGTACGCCGAGGTGGCGCGGCGTTCCTCATCGACAACGATGCGAGCCGGAGCACGTTCGGTCGGTGGTTCGCCCGCGCACACCCCACGATCGACACAGCCGCAGGCGACCGCTTCTTCGCCCGGTACGGCTACGTCGTCCAGCGCCATGAGATCCGTTGGGCGTTCGACACCCGGGACGACTTCGAGGCCGTGGTGCGGATCGAGTTCGCGCCCGGCCTGGCCGAACAGATCATCGGCGCGCACGTCGGCACCGAGGTCGACTACGCGATCGTGATCCGGGTCAAGATGTTCTGACCACCTCTGCGCGTCCAGTGGGCGGGTTCCGAAACGCTCCACCGGACCTGGTGCCACCGATATGTCGGCACGATCACCTACGGTTCAGGTCATGGCGAAGGTGGCGACCAAGAAGGCGCAGACGACGTACCGCTGCAGCGAGTGCGGCTGGAGCTCGGTGAAGTGGCTGGGCCGCTGCGGTGAGTGTCAGGCCTGGGGCACGATCGACGAGGTGGGTGCCGCGCCGGTTCTGCGCGTCCAGGCGGGGCCGGTGAGCGCTCCGGCGAGGCCGATCTCGCAGGTGCAGGCAACCGTTTCCCAAGCGGCCGAGAGTGGCGTCCCCGAGCTCGACCGGGTGCTGGGCGGCGGTCTGGTCGACGGTGCCGTGCTGCTGTTGGCCGGCGAGCCTGGCGTGGGCAAGTCGACGCTGCTTCTCGAGGTCGCGGCGCAGGCCGCCCGCCGTGGGGCCACGACGCTCTACGTCTCCGGCGAGGAGTCGGCGTCACAGGTTCGGTTGCGGGCCGAGCGCACCGGAGCGATGGCCGACGAGATCTTCCTGGCGGCGGAGGTCGACCTGTCAGCGGTGCTCGGTCACATCGACACCGTCCGGCCCGATCTGCTCGTGATCGACTCCGTCCAGACGATCGCCAGCGCCGATCTCGACAGCCCCGCCGGCGGAGTGACCCAGGTGCGCGCGGTCACCGCGGCCCTGGTGCGGATCGCCAAGGAGCGCGACCTCCCCACCTTTCTCGTGGGGCACGTCACCAAGGAGGGCGCGATCGCAGGGCCGCGCGCGCTCGAGCACATCGTCGACGTGGTGCTGCACTTCGAGGGCGAGCGCAACTCGCGACTGCGACTGCTCCGCGCGATGAAGAACAGGTTCGGCCCGGTCGACGAGATCGGTTGCTTCGAGCTCACCGACGAGGGCATCGTCGAGGTCGCAGACGCGACCGGACTGTTCATCTCCCAGCACCCCGAGCCGATGTCGGGCACGTGCGTCACCGTCACCCTGGAGGGACGCAGGCCGCTGCTCGCCGAGGTGCAGGCACTCGTCTCGCCGACCAACGCACCGCTGCCGCGTCGGGCAGTGAGCGGCCTCGACTCGTCCCGCGTCGCCATGGTGCTGGCCGTGTTGCAGCGCCGGGTGCGGCTGCAGGTCGGACCACACGACGTGTACGCCGCAACCGTCGGCGGCGCCTCCGTCAAAGGACCGGCCGCCGACCTCGCGGTCGCCATCGCGCTGGCCGGAGCCACCCTCAACACCGTCGTCCCCGCGGGCACGGTGGCGATCGGCGAAGTCGGCCTGGCTGGCGAGCTGCGGCGGGTGCCGAACCTCACCCAGCGACTGACCGAGGCCGCGCGACTCGGCTTCCGGCGGGCGATCGTCCCGGTCGATCCCGGTCCGGCACCGACGTCCGTCCCCACCATCAGCGGCCTCACCGTGATCGAGTGCCCTGACCTCACCCATGCCCTCCGCACGCTCGGCGTCATCGGCGATGTCAAGGGCCGGCCCGAGACCGACCTGCATCTGGTCAGGTGACGCTCGACTCGTGCCGGGTCAGGGCCGGCATGGTCGCACTCTGCGGAGTCCGGTCCAGTCCCGCACGGCGTCGAGCCGCGCACGGCCACGCACCTTAGACTGAGGCCCGCAGAGCTGCCGAGTGGAGGGGATCGCGTGGCTATCGACAACGCCGAGAGGCTGCGGGCAACGCTCGCGGCCGTGGCCCCCGGAACCGACCTCCGCGAGGGCCTCGAGCGCATTCTGCGTGGCCGCACCGGCGCGCTCATCGTGCTCGGACTGGACCGAGTCGTGGAGTCGATCTGCACCGGCGGCTTCACCCTCGACGTCGACTTCACAGCCACCGGCCTGCGGGAGCTGGCCAAGATGGACGGCGCCATCGTGTGCGATCGCGATGCCAGCCAGATCGTACGCGCGGGGGTGCACCTCATGCCCGACGCCTCGATTCCCACCACCGAGTCCGGCACCCGGCACCGAACGGCCGACCGGGTCGCGCGGCAGACCGGCCTGCCGGTCATCTCGGTGTCGCAGTCCATGCACATCATTGCCCTGTACGTCGGTGACCTGCGATACGTGCTCGAGGACACCGGCGCGATCCTGTCCCGAGCCAACCAGGCGCTGTCCACCCTGGAGCGTTACAAGCTGCGTCTCGACGAGGTGTCCGGCACGTTGTCGGCGCTGGAGATCGAGGACCTGGTCACCGTCCGCGACGTCGCATCGGTGGTGCAGCGCTTGGAGATGGTGCTCCGCATCGCCCGCGAGATCGAGGGTTACGTGCTCGAGCTCGGCTCCGACGGTCGACTGCTGTCCCTCCAGCTCGACGAACTGGTCTCCGGTGTCGACGTGGAGCGGGAGCTGGTCGTCCGGGACTACGTGCCGGCGGGTCGGCGCGATCGTACCGTCGGCGAGGTTCTCGTCGACGTCGACGACCTCAGCGCGACCGAGCTGCTCGACATCGGGGCAGTGACCCGCCCTCTCGGGCTCGGCGGTCCGGAACATCTCGACAGTGCCGTGAGCCCACGCGGCTACCGCCTGCTGGCCAAGGTGCCGCGGCTCCCGTCGCCGGTGGTCGAGCGGCTCGTCGACCACTTCGGGACACTGCAGAAGCTGCTAGCGGCGAGCATCGACGACCTCCAGGCCGTCGACGGAGTCGGCGACACCCGGGCCCGGTCCGTGCGTGAGGGGCTGTCTCGGCTGGCTGAGTCGTCGATCCTCGAGCGCTACGTCTGACGTCCGAACGGTCGTGCTATTCTGCACAGCGTGACCAAAGGCGACGACACCCGGGCTGCGATCCTCGACGAGGCGGTCGACATCGCCTCACGGGTGGGCTTCGAGGCGTTGACGATCGGCCAGCTGGCCGAGCGCACGTCGATGAGCAAGAGCGGGCTTTTCGCCCACTTCAAGTCCAAGGAGCAACTGCAGCTGCAAGCACTCGAACGAGCCCGGGCACGGTTCATCGACGTCGTGGTGCGGCCGGCTCTGAGCACGGCTCGAGGTGAGGGCCGGGCGCGCGCGCTGTTCGAAGGCTGGCTGGCGTGGATAGAGACGTCTTTGCCGGGAGGCTGTGTCTTCATCGCTGCTGCGGCCGAGGTCGACGACCGTCCTGGTGCCCTGCGCGACGCCGTGGTGCGGCACGAGCGCGACCTGCTGGAGATGATCCGGACGGTGGCAGGCACGGCCGTCAGTGAGGGCGAGTGGCGTGCCGATCTCGACCTCGACCAGTTCGCCTTCGAGCTGCACGGCGTACTGCTGGCCCATCACCACTCCTACCGACTGCTGCACTCGCCCGACGCCGCGACCCGCACCCGAGCGGCGTTCGAGGCCATGCTGGCCCGAGCCCGCACGACCACCGACTGAGCTCCGAGGGGCAAGTGACATGACTCATCCCGCCGAACTGAAAAGCACGATCGTTCGTCCTATCGACCTTCACCATCAGGCGGCGCTGCGGCTCGCTGAGCACCTCGCCCCGGGTCTCGCCGCCCGCGTCGCTGCTCGGCTGTGGTTCACCCGGCCGGCCGTCCCCTCGGTGCGACCGCTGCCTCCGGGCGGCGAGGCGTTCACCGTCACCAGCCAGAGAGGTGCCGTGCGCGGGACTCGGTGGGGCGACGGCTCGCCGGTCTACCTGGTCCACGGCTGGGGTGGCGTCGGCGGTCAGTTCGCCGCGTTCGTGCCGCCACTGCTCACCGCGGGCCACCGCGTCGTCATGTTCGATGCGCCGTCTCACGGCGGCTCCGACTCGGGCCCGTCAGGCCCACAGCAGAGCAACGCCCTCGAGTTCGGGCGCGCGCTCGACGACGTCGCCGCCAGGTTCGGGCCGGCCCACACGGTGATCGGGCACTCTCTCGGCGCCCTGTCGACACTGCTGGCACTGCGCTACGGGTGGCTCGGCACCGACCGGCTCGTCCTGGTCGCCCCGATGCTGTCCGTCGACACCGCGATCGAGGTCTTCTCCTCAGCGCTGGCGCTCGGGCCACGCACCAGGGCGAGCCTGACCCGGCGGGTCGAGTCCCGCGTCGGGGAGCCGCTGTCGGTGTTCGCCGCCGATGCGCTGCTCGACGACGAGCTGCCCACGCTGGTCGTTCACGACGCCGGCGACCGGCAGGCGCCGTATGCCGAGAGCCGCCGCTACGTCGAGCGGCATCCGGCGGCGACGCTGCTGACCACCACAGGTCTCGGTCACCATCGGGTGCTGCGTGACCCGGGTGTGGTCGCGGCGGTGATGGACCAGGTCAGCGGCAGGAGCGAGCCCACGGCAGACGCCAGCCAGCCCGCCGCCGCCGACTTGTCAGACCCTGAGCTGGCTATAGCCGGCTGAGCTTCTGACAAGTGCTAGGTGACGTCGAAGTACGCCCGGGTCGGTTCGCCGCCGATCAGCCCCGCGACCACCCAGTAGCCACCCGGCTCGGCAGCATCGGCGGCGCCGCAGTTGCTGGTGGACCAGGAGCCGTTCCAGGTGAACTCGTAGGTTGCGGCAGGGTCGGGTCGCGGAACGAGCTGCTGGGCGGCGAGCCGAGCGGGACAGTCAGTGCTCGACCAGACCACGACGTCGCCCGACACCACCTGCACCTCGAGCGAGTCCGGGGTGATCCCCAGCGTGCAGGCGTCCGCTTCGAGGCTGGTGAACGAGAGCCGGGCGGTGCTCGGCTGGCCAGACTCGGCGTCGCTGACGTCGATCGCGAGGCCCACGTCACCAGGGTCGCAAGGCCCGGTGGGCTCCGCCAGCGGCCTCTTCGACGGCACCGACCCGGGCTCGGGGTCGCGACCGTCCGCCCGATCCTCCCCACGCGGGGTCACTGGGTCGTCGTCGGTGCGATCCTGGCCGCGGCCGGCTCGGTCGCCACCGCGGGTACCCGCCGGCGGTTTCTGAGCACCCGGCTCGGTCGGCTCGGCGGTGGAGGTCGCGTCGGGCGCCGCTGCACCGGACCCGGTCCCCGACGGCTGGCTCCCGTCGCCACCGGACGCGAACAGCACCCCCACCACGGTCACCAGGGCGACCAGCGCGGTCAGCACGAGGAGCCGACGGGTCCAGTAGACACGGGCGGGGAGCGGGCCTCGAGGCTGGAGCATCGTGCTCATCGCGACAACGCTAGCCCGCTGTCACCGCCATCCGTGGCATCATCGCCCCCGACATGCCCCACTCATCCCTTCACGCGCCGATCCTTGCGTGGTACGACGAGCACCGACGTGACCTACCGTGGCGGCGGCCAGGTGTCAGCGGGTGGCATGTGCTGGTCAGCGAGGCGATGCTGCAGCAGACGCCGGTGGCCCGGGTGCTGGCGCCGTACCAGGCATGGATGAGCCGATGGCCCACGCCGGCATCTCTTGCCCAGGAGCCGGCGGGCGAGGCCGTGCGGATGTGGGGGCGACTCGGGTATCCGCGCCGCGCCCTCCGACTGCATCAGGCCGCGGCGGCGATCGACGCCGAGCACGACGGCATCGTGCCGTCGACCTACGCCGAGCTGCGCCGGCTCCCGGGCGTGGGGGACTACACGGCCGCGGCGGTCGCGGCCTTCGCCTATCACCGCCGGGCGCTGGTCCTGGACACCAACGTGCGGCGGGTGCTGAGCCGGATCGATGCAGGTGCCGAGTTCCCACCTGCGCAGCTGGCCGGCGCCGAGCGGGCGCGCGCAGCCGACGTACTGCCCGATGACGCCGGGACGTCGGCGCGGTGGAACGTCGCCGTCATGGAGCTCGGCGCACTCGTGTGCCGCGCCAGGGACGCCGCCTGCTTCCGCTGTCCGGTACAGAACCAATGTGCCTGGTACGCCGCCGGTCGGCCTCGCCATGCCGGCCCGCCGCGTCGTACTCAGACCTACGCCGGCACGGACCGCCAATGCCGGGGACGGATTCTCGGGCTGTTGCGCGACGCCGAGGGCCCGGTGCCGGCCGACGAGATCGCATCGTGCTGGGACGTCGCGGCTCAGCGCGAACGCGCAGTGGCCTCGCTGGTGCACGACGGCCTGGTCGTCCGTGTCGTCCAGCCCAGCGGCGACGCTTACCGACTCCCTTAGCCCGAAGGTCCGACGGGATCAGCGGCATGGCCACGATCCGGTCGGATCGCTGCGGATGCTCGACCGCCGATCGGCTGGTGGATAGCCTCGACACTGCCCGTCGCGCGCCCAGCAGGAGGATCGTGTGTCCGTACTTTCTCAGCTCGCCAACGCCCTGGAGTCCGGCACCGTCGAGGTGATCGACCTGACCGCGCCGCTGTCCAGCCAGACACCGATCCTGGTGCTGCCGCCCGAGCTCGGGCAGACGGCGCAGTTCCAACTCGAGGAGATCAGCCGGTACGACGACCGGGGTCCAGCGTGGTACTGGAACAACTTCCGCACCGGGGAGCACACCGGGACACACTTCGACGCACCGAACCATTGGGTGACGGGCAAGGATCTCGATGACGTGGCGTCGGTGCCGGCCGGCAACCTGGTCCGTCCGGCCGTCGTACTGGACTTCACCGCAGAGGTGGCCGCCGAACCGGACTTCCTGATCGAGGTCGAGCACCTGCGTGCGTGGGAGAGCGAGCACGGCGCCCTGCCGCTGGGAGGGTGGCTGCTCTTCCGTACGGGATGGGACTCGCGGACCACCCAGGAGGCGGCCCTCAACGCCGACGAGACCGGTCCGCACAGCCCCGGACTCTCCGTGGAGGCAGCGCGTTGGGTGGCCGAGGAGTCGCCGGCGATCGGGATCGGGGTCGAGACCGTCGGCACCGACGCCGGCGCTGCCCACTCGTTCGACCCGGCTTTTCCCTGCCACTCCTATCTCATGGGCAGCGACAAGTATGGCCTCACCCAGCTGCAGAATCTCGGCCGGCTGCCGGCCACGGGCGCCCTGCT
Source organism: uncultured Actinomycetota bacterium (assembly GCA_963830495.1). Classification (GTDB taxonomy): domain Bacteria; phylum Actinomycetota; class Actinomycetes; order Propionibacteriales; family Nocardioidaceae; genus CAWHMS01. Next base: position 822,025 of record CAWHMS010000003.1, read on the forward strand.
GGTCACCGGTCCGCTGCCGATCGTGGGCGGGTCCGGCTCGCCGGCTCGGGTGTTGTCGCTGGTCGAGCACTGATGTACGTCGCCGCGGTCGTCGGCCGGGCACTTGCGGGAGCAGGCATCGACCACGTCTTCGGAGTGGTGGGGTCGGGCAACTTCCATGTCACCAACGCCATGATCGCGGCCGGAACCCGCTTCGTTGCGGCCCGCCACGAAGGCGGTGCCGCCACGATGGCCGACGCCTACGCGCGGATGAGCCGCACGGTCGCGGCGGTGACCGTGCACCAGGGCTGCGGGCTGACCAATGCGATGACCGGCCTCACCGAGGCGGCCAAGAGCCGAACACCGCTGGTCGTCGTGGCGGCTGAGGTGACCGAGCCGCGGTCCAACTTCTTCGTCGACCAGGAGGCGCTGGGCCGTGCGGTGGGCGCCGTACCGACCCGCATCTCGTCGGCGGAGACCGCGGCCGCCGAGGCACACGCGGCAGTGGCGCTGGCCCGAGACCAACGGCGCACCGTGCTGCTCAACCTGCCGCTGGACGTCCAACGCCAACCGGTGACGTCGCCGCCGTCACCGCCGCCGCTACCGCGCGACAGGCAAGCGGGCGACCCTCACGCCGGCGCTGCCGACGACGCCGACCTTGCAGTGCTGGTGGCCACCCTGGCTGATGCCCGGCGGCCGGTGTTCGTGGCTGGTCGCGGCGCTCGTGGGGAGGGCTGTCGATCAGCGCTGGAGGAGCTGGCGGCGGCGTCCGGAGCGCTGGTGGCCACGTCGGCGGTGGCGAAGGGACTCTTCGTCGGCAATCCCTGGTCTCTGGACGTGTCTGGCGGCTTCGCCTCGCCGGTGGCTGCCGAGCTGGTCGGCCACGCCGACGTGATCGTCGGTTGGGGCTGTGCGCTGAACATGTGGACCATGCGGCACGGGCGGTTGATCGCCGACGACGCCACCGTGATCCAGGTCGACGACGACCGGGACGCGATCGGGGCACACCGCGCGGGAGCCGTCGGGGTGGTCGGCGACGTCGCGGCGACCGCCCGGGCCGCCCTGGCGGTCCTCGACAAGGCGGCAAGCACCGGCTACCGAACCGAGGCGGTCCGGGTCCGGATCGCAAGTGGAGTGCGGTGGCGGGACGTGCAGTACGCCGACACCGGCACCGACGAACGGATCGACCCCCGTACACTCACGATCGCGCTCGACGACCTGCTACCCGCCGAGCGCGTCGTCGGCGTCGATTCCGGAAACTTCATGGGCTACCCGAGCATGTACTTGTCGGTGCCTGACGAGTGGGGCTTCTGCTTCACCCAGGCGTTCCAGTCGATCGGGCTCGGGCTGGCCACGACGATCGGGGCCGCGCTCGCGCAGCCGCACCGCCTCGCGGTTGCCGCCCTCGGTGACGGCGGCGCCTTGATGGGTGCCAGCGAACTCGAGACCGTCGTACGGCTCGGTCTCCCGTTGGCCGTGATCGTGTACGACGACGAGGCCTACGGTGCCGAGGTGCATCACTTCGGCCCCGGCGGACATCGACTCGACACCGTCCAGTTCCCGCCGACCGACATCGCCTCGATCGCCCGCGGCTTCGGCTTCGAGGCCATCACCGTGCGCAGGAGGGACGACCTGGGTCCCGTTGCGGCCTGGGTAAGCGGCGATCGGAGTCAACCACTGCTCATCGACGCGAAGGTGACCAGCGGACCGTCCTGGTGGCTGGAGGAGGCGTTCCGCGTCCACTGACCGCCCCAACGCGCAAGATCCGACTCTCAGCCGGTCATAGCCGCTTCAGAGTCGGATCCTGCGCGGGTGGGAAGGGGTGGGAGCGGGTGGTCAGGTGTTGGGCGGCAGCGCTTCCTCGACCGGTGGCGCATCGGGAAGCTCCGACTTCGCCGTACCGGTGAAGACGAACTGCGCCTCGGCGCCTTCGCCCTCGACGTCGACCAGGACGATCTGGCCGGCCCCGACCTCGCCGTACAGCATCTTCTCGGCGAGCATGTCCTCGATGTCGCGCTGCACGGTCCGACGCAGCGGCCGCGCCCCGAGCACCGGGTCGAACCCACGGGTGGCGAGTAGCTCCTTGGCCGGCTGCGTCAGCTCGAGCCCCATGTCGCGGTCCTTCATCCTGATCTCGACCGCGTTGATCATGTAGTCGACCATCCGGATGATCTCCTCCTGCGTGAGCGGCGGGAAGACGATGATCTCGTCGACCCGGTTGAGGAACTCCGGCCGGAAGTGCTGCTTGAGCTCGTCGGAGACCTTGGCCTTCATCCGGTCGTAGGAGCCCTGCTGGTCACCCGCCTGCTGGAAGCCCACGTTGACACCCTTAGCGATGTCCCGGGTGCCGAGGTTGGTGGTCATGATGATGACGGTGTTCTTGAAGTCGATGAGCCGACCCTGGGAGTCGGTAAGCCGCCCCTCCTCCAGGATCTGCAACAGCGAGTTGAAGATGTCGGGGTGGGCCTTCTCGACCTCGTCGAACAACACCACCGAGAACGGCTTGCGGCGGACCTTCTCGGTGAGCTGTCCGCCCTCCTCGTAGCCGACGTACCCAGGCGGTGAGCCGAACAGCCGCGACACCGTGTGTTTCTCGGAGAACTCGCTCATGTCCAGCTGGATCAGGGAGTCCTCGTCACCGAACAGGAACTCGGCGAGCGTCTTCGACAGCCACGTCTTCCCGACGCCCGACGGCCCTGCGAAGATGAACGAACCGCCTGGCCGCTTCGGGTCCTTCAACCCGGCGCGGGTGCGGCGGATGGCACGCGACAGAGCCTTGATCGCCTCGTCCTGGCCGATCACCCGCTTGTGCAGCTCGTCCTCCATCTTCAGCAGCCGGGCCGACTCGGCCTCGGTGAGCTTGACGATGGGGATGCCGGTGGCAGTGGCGAGCACCTCGGCGATCAGCTCGTCGTCGACCTCCGCGACGACATCCATGTCGCCGGCCTTCCACTGCTTCTCCCGCTCCGCCCGCGCGGTCATCAGCTTCTTCTCCTCGTCGCGCAGCGACGCGGCGAGCTCGAAGTCTTGGGAGTCGATGGCGCTCTCCTTGCGCCGGCGGACGTCGGCGATCTTCTCGTCGAACTCACGAAGGTCAGGCGGGGCGGTCATCCGGCGTATCCGCAGCCGTGAACCTGCCTCATCGATGAGGTCAATCGCCTTGTCGGGCAGGAAGCGGTCGGAGATGTAGCGCTCGGCCAGCGTCGCGGCTGTGACAAGCGCCTCGTCGGTGATCGTCACCCGGTGGTGCGCCTCGTAGCGGTCGCGGAGGCCCTTGAGCATCTCGATCGTGTGTGCGATGGTCGGCTCCGCCACCTGGATCGGCTGGAAGCGCCGCTCGAGTGCAGCATCCTTCTCGAGGTACTTGCGGTACTCGTCGAGGGTCGTGGCGCCGATCGTCTGCAGCTCGCCCCGGGCCAACATGGGTTTGAGGATGCTGGCCGCGTCGATGGCGCCCTCGGCGGCGCCCGCGCCAACTAGGGTGTGGATCTCGTCGATGAACAGCACGATGTCGCCACGGGTGCGGATCTCCTTCAGCACCTTCTTCAGACGCTCCTCGAAGTCACCGCGGTAGCGCGACCCGGCCACCAGGGCGCCGAGGTCGAGGGTGTAGATCTGCTTGTCCTTGAGCGTCTCAGGCACGTCGCCCTTGACGATGTTCTGGGCAAGTCCGGCCACGATCGTGGTCTTGCCTACCCCAGGCTCGCCGATGAGAACAGGGTTGTTCTTAGTACGGCGGGACAGCACCTGCATGACCCGCTCGATCTCCTTGTCGCGCCCGATCACCGGATCGAGCTTCCCCTCCCGTGCAGCCTGGGTGAGGTTCTGCCCGAACTGGTCGAGCACCAGGGATGACGACGGCGTACCCTCCGTCGGCGCACCCGCCGTCGCGGTCTCCTTGCCCTGGTAGCCGCTGAGCAGCTGGATCACCTGCTGGCGGACCCGGTTGAGGTCGGCGCCGAGCTTGACCAGCACCTGCGCTGCCACGCCCTCACCCTCGCGGATCAGGCCGAGCAGGATGTGCTCGGTGCCGATGTAGTTGTGGCCCAGCTGCAGCGCCTCGCGCAGGCTCAGCTCGAGCACCTTCTTCGCGCGCGGGGTGAAGGGGATGTGTCCGCTCGGCGCCTGCTGGCCCTGGCCGATGATCTCTTCGACCTGGGCGCGGACAGCCTCCAGTGAGATGTTGAGGCTCTCGAGCGCCTTGGCCGCCACACCCTCGCCCTCGTGGATCAGCCCGAGCAGGATGTGCTCGGTGCCGATGTAGTTGTGGCTGAGCATCCGGGCCTCTTCCTGGGCCAGGACGACGACGCGCCGCGCGCGATCGGTGAACCGTTCGAACATCTGAACTCGCTCCTACCTGGTTGTGCGCTCGTCAACCATGCTAATGGCTGCCCCTAGCGGAGCGGCCCGCGACGGGATCCGCACCTGGACAACCACGGCCGCCGGGTCGGGTGTTCCCGCAGGGGTTCCGCCCTAGGCGAACACCCTCGCGTGGTCCGGGCCTCGGCCAGGCACCTGCCTCGGCGAGATGCGGCTGCGGCCCGGGGCCTGCGGCCGGGCCAGACCAGGCCGCAACGTCGGCGGAGCAGCCGGCTCAGTTGGCCGCTTCGTAGGCCGCGCGGATCTCGGCGGGCACCCGGCCACGGTCGGAGACCTCGTAGCCGTTGTCCCGAGCCCAGGTCCGGATATCCGACGCGCTGGTCGAGCGGCGTGACCGTGCTCCGGACGACGTCCTGCGGGCGGCCCGGCCCGACAGCTTGCGGCCGGCGCCGACGTACTGCGCCATCGCCTCCCGCAACTTCTTGGCGTTCGACGAGGAAAGATCAATCTCGTACGACGCGCCGTCGAGCCCGAACGTGATGGTTTCGTCGGCCTTGCCCCCGTCAAGGTCATCCTCGAGCAGGATTTGTACGCGCTGAGCCACGACTATGTCCCTTCCCACGGAATTCTTCATCCGACGCTAGCACCGAATTTTCGTGCGCGCGACCCGATCAATGTGAATCCGAATGGACTATTCCGGTCTCAGCAATGGGAAGAGAATGGACTCCCGAATTCCGACGCCCGCCAGCAACATCACCAGCCTGTCCACGCCGAGACCCATTCCGCCGGCAGGCGGCATTCCGAACTCCAGCGCGCGCAGGAACTGCTCATCGAGGTCCATTGCCTCGGGATCACCCTGGGACGCGAGCATCGACTGCTGGACGAGTCGCTCACGTTGCACGATCGGGTCGTTCAGCTCCGTGTAGGCCGGCGCCAGCTCGATCCCGTTGATGATGAGATCCCATGCCTCGTTGAGTCCCGGACTCGATCGGTGCGGCTTGGCGAGGGGCTTGACTGCCTCGGGATAGTCGCAGACGAATGTCGGCGTGATCAGCGTGTGCTCCACCAGCTTCTCGTAGATCTCGAGCACGATTTCACCCACTCCCCATTGCGGGTGCACTTCGACACCGTGTCGCTCGGCAATCTTGCGGAGCGACTTCGCCGAAGACTCCAGCGTGACCGTCTCACCCACGGCGTCTGAAACTAGGTCGAGCAGCGCCACGTGGCGCCATTCGCCTTCGAGGTCGATCTCGCTGCCGTCGCGCGACCTCACGACGGTGCGATCGACGGCCCGGGCGGCATTCAGCACGAGTTCCCTGGCCAGCTCGGCCATGGTGTTGTAGTCGCCGTAGGCCTCATAAGCCTCGAGCATCGAGAATTCGGCCGCATGGCTGGAGTCGACCCCCTCGTTGCGAAAGGTACGGCCGATCTCGTAGACCTTCTCCATGCCGCCCACCATCGCCCGCTTGAGGTCGAGCTCGAGCGCGATCCGCAGCAGCATCTCTTGGTCGAAGGCGTTGAGGTGCGTACGGAAGGGACGCGCAGCAGCACCACCGTTGGTGAGCTGCAAGACGGGCGTCTCGACCTCGAGGAACCCCCGCTCCTCCAGGGTGGCGCGCAGCGACTTGAGCACGGCGGCCTTCTGCCGTACGACGGCGCGCGCCTCCGGCCGCACGATCATGTCGACGTACCGCAGCCGGACTCGGGCTTCGTCGGAGAGCGGACGGTGCTCGTTCGGCAGCGGGCGCAGGGTCTTGGCGGCCATCTGCCAGGTGACCACCTGGATCGAGAGCTCCCCCCGCCGACTGGTGACGACTTCGCCCTGCACGGCCAGATGATCTCCGATGTCGACCAGCGACTTGAACGCCTCAAGCTGGTCCTCCCCGACCTCCGCCAGCGAGAGCATCGCCTGCAGCTCGGACCCGTCCCCGGACCGCAACCTGGCGAAGCAGAGCTTCCCGGTGTTGCGGAGGAAGATCACCCGCCCTGTGACCGCGACGTGGTCACCGGTCCGAACATCTGCCCCGAGCTCGTCGGCGTCGTACGACGAGACGATCTCAGCCAGGGTGTGAGTCCGGGGCACCGAGATCGGGTAAGGCGCATGGCCACTCTCGATCAGCCGCTCGCGCTTCTCCCGGCGTACCCGCATCTGCTCCGGCAGATCGTCGCCTTCGGGTGACGCGCCAGGGGCGTCGTCCGGGGAGTCGGTCATGTACGAAGGCTACGACACCGGCCACGTCGACCGGCCCACTCAGAGCCCGGTGGGGCCGACCGAGCAAGCCGGTCAGGTGTTGCGGGCAAAGATCAGTCGCAGCCCGTGCAGCGTCAGGTTGGGCTCGCTTCGATGCAGCGAGGTGCACTCGTCGACGACGGCGCTGTGCACCTGGCCGGTGACGATCGTCGTGAGCTCGGCTTCGCCGATGTCCAGCTCGGATCGGATGCGGGAGACGATCCCGTCGACCTGTCCAGCGAAGCCGAAGACGGCCCCGGCCTGAAGCGCCTCGATGGTGTTGCGGGCGATCACAGACCTCGGTCGCTCGAGCTCCACCTGGCGGAGCTGTGCCGCACTGCTGCCCAGCGCCGCCACCGACACGTCCACGCCGGGAGCGATCACGCCGCCGATGTATGCGCCGTTGGCGTCGAGCACGTCGAACGTCGTGGCGAAGCCGAGATCCACGACGACGCACGGACCGCCGACGAGCTCCGCCGCAGCCACCGCGTTGGCCACCCGGTCGGTGCCGACCTCGCGCGGATTGTCCATGAGCACCGGGAGACCGGTACGCACACCAGGCCCCACGATCACGACAGCGGCCTCGGCAAAGTGCCGGAGCATGGTCTCGCGGAGCTCGTGCAGCACGCTCGGCACCGTCGATGAGACGCAGACGCCCTCGACCGGGCCCCGGTCCTCGGAGCGAAGCAGGCCAGACAGCAAGACACCCCACTCGTCCGCGGTGCGGTTCGGCGCCGTGGAGAGCCGCCAGACATCGACCAGCTCGGCTCCCTCGAAGAGCCCCACGCTGGTGTGCGAGTTGCGCACGTCGAAGCACGCCAACCGCGTGGCCCGGCGACCGTCGTCGACCATGCTCACCCCTCGCCGTGTCGCCCGAGCACCACGGGCACGTTGTCGATGAGCCGGGTTCTGCCGAGATGAGCAGCGACGAGCAGTCGCGCGTCACCCTCGTCCGGTGCCGCCGTCAGGTCGGGCGCGCGGAGCACCAGATAGTCCAGACGCAGGCTCGGATCCCGGCCCAGCTCCTCGCGGGCGGCGCCGAGCGCTGCCTGAGCGCCGTCTCTCGCCGCTTCCTGCCCGGCGCGGAGAGCACGGCTCAGCACCGCAGCTGAGGCACGATCGTCAGCGTCCAGATAGCGGTTGCGGGAGCTGCGGGCCAAGCCATCCGGCTCCCGTGCGGTGGGTACGCCGACGACCTCGACCGGCATGCACAGGTCACTGACCATGCGCCTGATCAGCACCAGCTGCTGGTAGTCCTTCTCGCCGAAGACAGCCAGATCGGGGGACACCAGGTTGACGAGCTTGGCCACGACAGTCAGGACGCCGGAGAAGTGCCCGGGGCGCACGGCGCCCTCGAGGTCATCGCCGAGCGGACCGGGGTGCACGCGCACCTCGGGTTCGCCGCCGGGGTACATCACATCGACCGCCGGCGTGAAGACCAGGTCCGCGCCGTGATCCCTGCACAGCTCGAGGTCCGCCGCGAGAGTCCGGGGGTAGCGGTCCAGATCCTCGCCGGGTCCGAACTGCAACGGGTTGACGAAGATCGAGACGACCACGAGGTCACTGCTGCCACGGGCAGTCTCGACCAGTGCCGCGTGTCCTGGATGCAGCGCACCCATGGTGGGCACGAAGCCGATCCGCTGGCCCGGCCGCCCCGTCAGGTCCGCACGCAACGCCGCACGCGTCGCGACGGTCTTCACGCCAGGGTCTCGGCCAAGGCGTCGTTGAGCAGCCCGACGATGGCTGCCGCCCGACGCGGCTCGAGCCGGCCGTCGACGACGGCATGGTTGGCGGTCGCCCGACCCATCGCCACATAGGACTCCAACGTCTCCGGTGCGGCCGGGATCAGACTGCGCACATGCGCCCGCACGGTCTCGACGTCGCCCCGCACGATCGGGCCGGTCAGCGCGGCGTCGCCGTACAGGAGCGCATTGTCGAGCGCTGCCGTCAGGAGCGGTCGCAGCGTCGCCGCAGGATCGAGGCTGCCGGTCGCGCGAAGGAGGCTCATCGACTGCGCCACCAAGGTGACGAGATGGTTGGCGCCGTGCGCCAGCGCCGCGTGGTACAGAGACCGCTGCTCCTCGGGCACCCACACCGTGCGTCCGCCCAGCGCGACCGCGAGCTGTGCCGCGATCGGGCGCTCGGAAAGCGGGCTGGTGACCCCGAACACGCACCCCGGGAGGCGATCGAGGTCGAGGTCGGTGCCGGTGAAGGTCATGGCCGGGTGCATCGCGATGCCGCGCGCGCCGATCGCGGTGGCCGGCTGCAGCACCTGCATCCCATGGCGCCCCGAGGTATGGACGACGAGCTGACCGGACCTGATCGCACCGGCGCCCACCAGCATGCGGACCACGTTGTCGAGGGAGTCGTCGGGCACGGTCAGCAGCAAGACGTCGCACGAACGCGCGACCGCGGTGGGCTTGGCCACGGGGACCCCGGGAAGCATCGTCTCGATGCGGGTGCGGGAGGCATCGGACTCGCCGCCGACCGCCGTGATGTCGTGCCCGGAGGCCCGGAGTGCGGCAGCCAGGACGGCGCCGACGCGGCCCGCTCCGATCACCCCGACCGAGAAGTGGTTGTTCACGTGTGTCGCCTTTCCGTTCCAGTCCCGAGCGGGTACCAGACGTCCGTGCGTTGCTCGTCAGTGACAGCGATGCCAACCCCAGGGTATCCGGGTCCGAGATTGCCCAGGCCCGGCGTCAGCGTGGGCTGGGTCACACCAGACAGGGTCGGCCGTCTCGGTGCGGCGCTAGCCTGAGGCGTTGTGAGGAGCTCCGGGGGCTGGCCGACTCTTCGCGACGCGTGGCAGGAGGCGCTCTACGGGGTCGACGGCTTCTATCGTCGAGCGCTGCCGAGCGAGCACTTCCGGACGTCGGTGCACGCGTCCCCGTTGTTCGCTGCGGCTCTGGTGGGTTGGGCGCGGCAGCACGGCCTGACGACGGTGACAGACATCGGCTCCGGCGCAGGCGAGCTGCTGGCTCAGATCCACCGGATCGCCCCCGACCTGCTACTGACTGGCGTCGACCTCAGGCCGCGGCCGCGGGGACTGCCCGACGCGGTCGACTGGCGTCACGACGTATCCGGCGAGCTCTCGGGCTTGGTGCTGGCCAACGAGCTGCTCGATGACATCCCGTGCGCGGTGGTCGAGGTGGACGACGTCGGCGCCGTACGCACGGTCGAGATCGAACCCAGCAGCGGAGCCGAGCGACTCGGTGCCCTGGCCACGGCCGCGGACACCGCCTGGTGCGACCGGTGGTGGCCGGTTCGACAGCCGGGCGAGCGTGCGGAGGTCGGGTTGGAGCGCGAGGACTTCTGGGCCGACATCTGCGGCCGTACGACGACCGGCATCTGCGTGGCGATCGACTACGGCCACACCCGCGCTACCAGGCCGGGGGGCGGCTCGTTCGCGGCCTACCGCGACGGTCGGGCGGTGCCAGCCGTCGCCGACGGCAGCTGTGACCTCACCGCGCACGTGGCCGTCGATGCTCTCGCCGCGCGGGTGGGGGCACAGCTGGAGCGGCAGCGCGACGTGCTGCCGCGCCTCGGCGTGAGCGCACGGCGGCCCGGCCTCGAGCTCGCGGCGACCGATCCGGCCGGCTACGTGCGCGAGCTGGCCAAGGCCGGGGAGGCCGCCGAGCTCACCGGATCGCCCGGGCTCGGCGACTTCTGGTGGGTGGTGACACGCGTCGGCTCATCCGGGCCGTGACACGGTCATGCTCAACCCGTCCTGACCGGGTCGGAAGGCCAGCTCGGCGCGGTAGCCGGCACCGGTCCACTGCGGCAGCGGCACGGCGGCACCAGAGGGGTCGCGTCGCTGGCTCCGGACCTGCCCCTCCCGGGTGATCTCGGCGACCGTACGCCGCAGCACCAGGCGCCACTGCCGAGGCTCGGCCGGCTCAGGCCCGGCGGCGAGGAGCGCTGCGTCCACCGTGGCGGTGAAGCCGCTGCGGTCAAAGATCTGACCCGCGGCGCCGACCCATGCCGTGACGTCGGGCGATACCCACTCGACCACGGCCGCGGCGACCTCGGCGCCGTCGTTCGATCGCCAGGCCGCCGTCAGACTGGTCGGCAGCTCGCCGGGCGGCACGCCGCGGATCAATGCCCAACCAGTAACCGAGAGCCGGTCACCCTCGACGGCGACCTCGATCAACCTCGCGTCGAACACCATCTCGTGGTCGCCCAGCCGAAGCAGCGCCGCCGGTACGGACCCATCGTCGACGGCAGCGAAGGAAGCCCAGACAGCCGAGCCGCGGACCGTCAGGGTGGGTGCACCGTGCTCGCTCATCATCTGCTCCATGACTGCGGTGGCCTCCCCGCGCCGTCCGTGCGCCGCGAGCCAGGCAGCCAACCGGTGCTGTACCGGTATCCGCCACTCGGCGATCGCGTCGACCTCCACCATGGCCCGGATGCCCCGCTGCAGCGCGGTCCAGTACCTGTCGTCACAGCCCGGGATCTCACGGAGGTAGAGCGGCAGGTCGCCCGGGAGCTCCCTCCGCAGCCACTGCTCCCGCACCGGGGGCGTTGCCAAGCCCTCGACGAGTGCAGTGGTCATCTGCTTGGTGAGGATGCGGTCTTCGAGGTCGGCGAGCTCGTGCCGGCGCTGCGTGATCGACGACCCGTCGGACCGGGTTCGCCACAGGTAGACCGGGCGCACCAGCACGTCGAGTGCGTCGGCGAGCAGGTAGGCATTGGTCATGGCGACCTGGTCCTCGTAGCGAACTCCCTCCGGGAAGCTCAGGTCGGCGCGATCCCAGAATGCACGGCGGAAGACCTTGCTCCAGGCGAAGACGTTGCTGATGACCTCGGGAAGGTCGTCGGCGCGGATGCCCAGCCTCCGCTGGCGGTGGACAGGACGCAGCCAGGCAGGCTCGACGGCATCGCCAGGCACCCCCTGCAGCACGGAGCCGACGACGAAGTCGGAGCCGGACTCGTCCAGCGTCGACACCATGAGCTCATAGGCGTACGGCGGGACCGCGTCGTCGGAGTCGGCGAAGGCGAGGAACTCGCCGCGCGCCTGCCGCACGCCGGTGTTCCGTGCCGCGCTGAGCCCCGCATTGGCCTGCCGGACGATCGAGAAGCCGGGGTGCCGGTCGACGTACTGCTGTGCGATCTGCAGCGATCCGTCCGTGGATCCGTCGTCGACGAGCACGACCTCGAGGTCCGGGTAGGTCTGGGCCAGGATGCTGTCGAGGCATTCGGCGAGATACGCCTCGACGTTGTAGACCGGTACGACGACGGAGAGGCGAGGTTGCTGACCACGTCGGCCGCGCAATCGGGACAGCATCGTGTGCCACGATAACGACATGACCGAGCAGCGCGTCGTCGGCGTCGGCGCGGGGGCTGCCGGCTTCGCGGGCTACGAGCGAGGCGGGCGAGGACCCGACAGCGAGCTCGCGACCGAGGACATGATCCTCAACATCGGTCCGCAGCATCCGGCCACCCATGGCGTGCTCCGGCTGCGGCTGCGGTTGGACGGGGAACGGATCGTCGAGTGCGACCCCGTGATCGGCTACATGCACCGAGGCGTCGAGAAGCTCTTCGAGGTCCGTGACTACCGGCAGATCGTCGTGCTCGCCAACCGGCACGACTGGCTTTCGGCATTCTCGTCTGAACTCGGGGTGGTACTGGCGGTCGAGCGGATGCTCGGCATGGAGGTGCCGATCCGTGCCACCTGGACCCGCACCCTGCTGGCCGAGCTGAACCGGGTGCTCAACCACCTCATGTTCCTCGGCTCCTACCCGCTCGAGATCGGGGCGATCACGCCGATCTTCTACGCGTTCCGTGAGCGGGAGACGATCCAGGAGGTCATGGAGGAGGTCTCAGGGGGCCGGATGCACTACATGTTCAACCGGGTCGGCGGCCTGAAGGAGGATCTGCCGGCCGGCTGGTTGGGCCGCACGGCCGACGCCGTTGCCGCCGTACGCAAGCGACTGCCCCAGATCGAGGAGCTCATCTTCGGCAACGAGATCTTCCGTGCCCGCACCCGCGGCGTCGGAGTCCTGGCACCGGAGCTCATCGCGCAGCACGGCGTCAGCGGCCCGATTGCCCGGGCTTCCGGTGTCGACACCGACCTTCGTCGTGACCAGCCCTACCTCGCGTACGGCGACCTGACCGCCCAGGGCGTGCTCCGCGTGCCCACCCGAAGCGATCAGGACTGCTACAGCCGCTTCGGTCTGCTGCTCGACCAGGTGGAGGTTTCCCTCGACCTGGCCGACGCCTGCATCGAGCAGATCAGCAGGCTCCCGCAGGGACCGATCAACGTGCGACTGCCCAAGATCCTCAAGGCACCCGAGGGTCACACGTACTGCTGGACGGAGAACCCGCTCGGCATCAACGGGTACCTGTTGGTCTCGCGCGGCGAGAAGACTCCGTGGCGGCTGAAGCTGCGCTCCGCGTCGTTCAACAACATCTCCGTGCTGCCGCGGATGCTCGAGGGCTGTCTGGTGGCCGACATGGTGGCGATCCTCGGCTCGATGTTCTTCGTCGTGGGAGACATCGACAAGTAGGGCGGTGGGGCCGAACTCTCATCCCGCCCGGTCTTGACCTCTGGGAGATCTGCGGCGTCACAGCGCGTCGATCTTCCCCAAACCCGACGAAGCCTTGAGACGTCTACCTGCTCACGTACGACGGCGTGGTGGCTCAGAAGTCGAAGAGATCCCCGAGGAACGACTCCTTGCGCTTCTTCTTGGTCTGGTGCTGGTTGGGGTAACGACTCGACTGGCTGCGATCGTCGTAGGAGCGGCTCTCGTCATACCGGGGCTCCGATCGCCCCGCTGAGGGGGAGCTCGGCGGAGTCAGCTCCCCTGATCTGTCGATGATCTTGTCGAGCTCACCACGGTCGAGCCACACGCCACGACACTGCGGGCAATAGTCGATCTCGACACCCTGACGCTCGGTCATCTGAAGGACGGTCTGATCCACGGGGCAGTCCATGCGCCGACTCTACGGCCTGTGACGACACGCGCCAGACGGGTGGTGCCAGCAGCGTCGAGGCGTGCCTGCCAGCCGCTGCCAGGACTGCCCACACTGGTGGTGCCTACGGGCGGCACAGGAGGCCGCGCTGCGGCGCGGCCATTACTCCTGCGCACCTGGCGGGTGTTAGCATCGCGGCGCATCGGGCCGGCCGCGGCAAGGTCAAGCCAAATCAAGGGAGTCTCACCAGTGGACTACCGGTTTGCCCTCTCGGAAACGCTGGCGGTGCTTCGCACCGTTGCCAGCGACTTCCGTCCTGCAGCGCTGGCCAACGCCTTTGGCCCGGAGAGCATGGTCATGACCGACCTCATCGTCAAGCATGACCTCGACATCGAGATCTTCAGCATCGACACGGGTCGACTCCCTGAAGAGACCCACGCGCTGGCACACAGCGTCCACCAGCGGTACGGATCCGTCATCACGATGATCAGCCCGGACGCCGACGAGGTCGCCGCCTGGACGGCTGAGCACGGCCAGAACGGCTTCTACGACGCGGTCGAGCTCCGACACGGTTGCTGCGGCGTGCGCAAGGTGACGCCGCTGCGTCGTATCCTGACCGACAAGCGCGCCTGGCTCACCGGACTGCGACGGCAGCAGGCGGCGACCCGTCGGGACCTGACGGTGAGCGCGTGGGACGAGGACTACGGCCTGCAGAAGTTCAACCCCATGCTCACGTGGACGACCGAGCAGGTGTGGGCCTACATTCACGACCACGCCGTGCCGTACAACGAGCTGTACGACCGCGGCTACACCAGCATCGGCTGCGCGCCGTGCACTCGGGCAATCTCCCCCGGGGAGGACCTGCGGGCGGGCCGGTGGTGGTGGGAGATGGGGTCGGTGAAGGAGTGTGGTGTGAACTTCGATCCCGAGACCGGCCGGATGCAACGGACGACGGCCGTGGCGGCGGGCCCCAGGACCAGTTCCACCGACGACGTCGACCACGTCGGCCAGGGCGACCACGTCGATCAAGGTCGACTCGCCACACAGCTGCGCACTGCGGCTTCGACGAACGAGGGAAGGAAAGCCATGCGGGTGCTCATTCTTGGTGGGGACGGTTTCTGTGGCTGGCCCACTGCGCTGCACCTCTCCGCGCAGGGTCACGAGGTGGCGATCGTGGACAACCTGTCCCGCCGCAAGATCGACATCGAGCTTGAAGTCTCGTCGCTGACGCCGATCCGGCCGATGGGTGAGCGGCTGCGCGCCTGGAAGGAGGTCGCCGGCAAGAGCATCGCCTTCCACGACATCGATGTGGCCGTCAACTACCAGCGGCTGCTCGACCTGCTCGTCGACTGGCAGCCGGACTCGCTAGTCCACTTCGCCGAGCAGCGCGCCGCGCCGTACTCCATGAAGAGCAGCAGGCACAAGCGTTACACGGTGGACAACAACCTCAACGCCACCAACAACGTCCTGGCGGCAGTCGTCGAGAGCGGCCTCGACATCCACGTGGCCCACCTCGGCACGATGGGCGTCTACGGCTACGGGACCGCGGGCATGCGCATCCCCGAGGGCTACCTGCAGATCAAGGTGGCGACCGGCGAGGGCAACCTGGTCGATCAGGAGATCCTCTACCCGGCGAACCCCGGCAGCATCTATCACCTGACCAAGACCCAGGACCAGTTGCTCTTCGCGTACTACAACAAGAACGACCACGTCCGGGTCACGGACCTCCACCAGGGCATCGTCTGGGGTACGCAGACCAAGGAAACCCGCCTGGACGAGCGGCTGATCAACAGGTTCGACTACGACGGCGACTACGGCACCGTCCTCAACCGATTCCTGATGCAGGCCGCGATCGAATACCCGCTGACCGTTCACGGCACCGGTGGGCAGACCCGGGCCTTCATCCATATCCAGGACACCGTCCAGTGCATCCAGTTGGCCCTGGAGAACCCACCCGAGCGCAGCGACCGGGTACAGATCTTCAACCAGATGACAGAGACCCACCGGCTCCGCGACCTGGCCAAGATGATCTCGGACCGCACCGGCGCGAGGATCGCGAACCTGCCGAACCCTCGCAACGAGGCAGAGGAGAACGACCTGCACGTCACCAACGACCGGTTCCTCCACCTCGGCCTCACGCCGATCACCCTGAGCGAGGGACTGATGGAGGAGGTCACCTCGATCACCAAGAAGTACGCCGACCGGTGCGACCGGTCCAAGATTCCGTGCGTCTCGGTGTGGAGCACTGACGCCGAGGCAGCCAAGGCGGGTCCTGTCGATCCGGTCTGACCCGTGCCAGATCTCCGCCCGCAGGCCCCCGCCCCGGCCGACCCTCCCGACCCGGCCGGTGTCGTGTCGTGGGCGGCCATGCGTCGCTACTTTCCCGGGCTCAGGATGGGTGTCTACCTTCGGCCGCTACCGGAGCACGACCTCGTCTATGTCAAGAACCCCAAGGCCGGCTGTTCCACGATCTTGGTGTGGCTCGACCGTATCCACACCGGCGACCACGAGTTCACGTTCTCCAACGTCCACAAGGAGCATCGGCTGCCGACTGTCCGTGAGGTCGGCCGCCCGGTCGTGGTGCGGATGATGTCGGGAGCGGCGTACCGCTTCTCGTTCGTGCGCAACCCGTTGCGGCGCTTCGAGTCGGTCTACTGGGACAAGATGGTCCACGACCTGCGGTGGCGTCCCAACATCCCTGCTGCCCTGGGGGTGGCAGTTGAGCCGGACACCGTCGTCTCCTTCGAGCAGTTCCTCGCCGCCGTAGAACTGCAGGACCCGGTCAGTGACATGAACCCCCACTGGCGCCCGCAGCACGTCAACCTGATGCATCCGCTGGTCAGCTACGACCGCATCGGGCGGCTGGAGAGCTTCGAGTCCGACCTGGAGCGCATCCGCGCCGAGGCGGGACTTCCGAGCGTGCCCCTGGAGGTGCGCAACACCTCGAAGCGAGCCAGCAGCCACAGCGTGTACGACGGTCGGCCGGACCTGGTTCGCAGGGTCGAGCAGATCTACGCCAAGGACTTCGAGGTCTACGGCTACTGAGCCGGCTCGGCCTTCGGTTCTTCCGACGACGCGAGGCCGCGGACCCGGTCGATCGCCATCTCGGGGAGAGAGCGAACCAGGGACTTGTGGGTGCCGCTCTCAACCATCAACGAGGAGTCCCGCCGCCGCTTGAAGATGATCGTGTCCGGCACGATCACGTGCCGCCAGTCGCGGGCCATCGTCTCAATGCCGAACTGCCAGTCCTCGCGCGACAAGCCGTGGGCGATGTCCCGGCGCCCGTACGGCACCTCGAGGTGCGCCTCGCGAGGCGTGAGGCACAGCGTGTCGTAGCAGTTGCGCACGTACAGAAAGTACGGCGTGAAGAGCGGTGAGTCCTGGCTGACGTTGTGGTTCAGCTGGGTGCCACCGTCGAAGATCAGGTTCACTTCCGGATGCGCGATCACGCGTTCTCCCCGCTCCGCGGCCGCCCTGAGCGTGGCCGCGCCCTCGACGAGCCAGTTCTCACTGAAGAGGTCATCGGCGTCGAGGAACGCGATCCAGCGCCCGGCGGCGCGGGGCACGAGCGCGTTGCGAACCAGGCCCGGGTCGCCCTCGTGCACGTCCCACGTCTGCCAATGGCTCAGATCCGACTGGTTGAAGTACTCCGTCGTCGCCTCACTCGCGTTGTCGAGCGCGACGACGGTCTGAACCGAGAAGCCGGCCGAGCGGGCAGCCTCGACCGCTGCATCGGCCGACGTCATCGTGGGCCCGCAGACGAGGGTCTCGTTGTGCGCGGTCACGAACACCGTCAGGTCCGTGCTGGTCATCGAGAATCAACTCCTCGGTCGCGGAGAAGCAGCAACTCAGCCAGGTGTCTCGCAGACCCGTCAGAGGCGGCGGATTCCCCCAGCGGGCCGCCTCCGGGTCTCACGACGCTGGGGAGCTCCGGATCGAGCGGCGGGCCGAAGACGTGCAGCTTCTCGCGCGCCTTGCCGGTCATCCTGTAGGTCTCGGCCAGCTCCCGGGCGAGGTCTTCGTCGTCGGTGATCACACCCGCGACCTCGTCGAAGGTGCGGTAGAAGTAGCGCATGCTCCAGTCGTCGCGGGCTCGCGTCGCGGTCTCCCCGGTGCCGAGGAAGCACAGGAAGATCCGCTCGGAGGCGGCCAGCGCCCGGCCATACGTGGTGAGGGAGTCGTAGAACATCCGCGAGCCCACGTTGACGATGGCGTCGCCGTGGAACGAGCGCAGGAGCACGACCAGCGCGGTCCGGGCATCCTCCGGCTCCAGGGTGTCCACGATCCGGCCGAACTCGATCTCGCGCACGCCAGACGGAAACTGGTCGACCCGGCCTCTCGCGCTCGTGCTGGTGTAGACCACGACGATCTCGTCGGGGTCGACGTGGGCCGCAACGGCCTCGACGATGTGCTCCTCCATCCGAGGTCGCCCGCGGCGCCGAGCCGGGCTAACCACGACCACCAAACGAGCACGGCGGAAGCCGGCCGCTTCCTGGGCACTGTGGACCGCACCGATCTGGTTGGTGACGATGCGGCGGGTGAAGGGGATCATGCGTGGCTGGGTCAGCTCTCGCCGTGCCTGACCGATCAGTGGCTCGATCTCGACGGCCTTCGCGAACATCTCACCCAGCGTGCCGGTGCGGAATCTCCGCTGGAGATCGCTGCGCCGCTCGCCGAGCAGCTCCAGCACCTGTTGAGGGGCCAGACCCAGAACCGGCGCCAGCTCCGAAATACCCGGGGCCAGCGCCTGCCCGGGGGGCGTGGTCGCCATCGACACCTCGGGCGCGCCGTCGGGCCGCGATGCGGCCGTAGCTGTCACTTCCTGAGGCGCCTCAGGCGGGGGATGCCCCCGGCGTACCAGTCGGCTGCGCAGCCGACCCGCACGGGTACGCAGCCTCCGGTACAACTCAGGCTGCCGGTGCGTCACTGGTCATCCCCTCCGCAGGCTTCGTCGGTGGTCACGCTCGCTGGGCGCTGAACCACTCCCAGGTCTGCCGCAGGCCGTCCTCCAAGCTCGTGGTCGGGGCGAAGCCGAAGGCCTGCCGAGCCTTCGCGATGTCACACCAGGTGTCCCGCACCTCTCCGGCGCGGAAGTCCTGGTACACGACATCGAGCTCATGCCCGGTCACGGTGCGCATCAGCTCCAGCAGTTGGTTGACCGAGGTCGGCGCGCCGCTCCCCAGCTGATAGGCACCTTGGGCCGGGCTCTCGGCGGCGGTCCAGATCGCCGCGACGAGGTCGCCGACGTAGAGGAAGTCGCGCGTCTGGGTGCCGTCGCCGTAGACCACCAGCTTCTCCCCCGCGAGTAGCTGCTTGAAGAAGTGGGCGACCACCGAGCCCTTGTGGAACGAGCGCGGCCCGTAGATGTTGGAGAAACGCAGCGCACAGCTGCTCATCCCGTACGAGCTTGCGAAGGCGCTCAGATAGCCCTCGAGCATCAGCTTGGAGGCGCCGTACGGCGACGTCGGCTGGGGTGCCAGCTGCTCGTGCACCGGTGGCTGGACGTCCCCCAGGATCGCCCCACCGGTGGAGGCAGCGACGATGCGGGTGATGCCGAGCTCACGACAGAGCTCGAGCAGGTTGAAGCTGCCGACGACGTTCGACGCGAAGTTGTGCGCCGGGTCGGCAATGCTCTCGATGACGCGGGTGTCGGCGGCCAGGTGAACCACCACATCCTGGCCCTCCAGTGCCGAGCGCAGCTCGTCACGGTTGCGTAGGTCGCCTGCGATGAACCGCAGCGAGGCGAGGTCGAGATGCGCACGGTCGCCCAGGGACTCGTTGTCGATCACG
This sequence comes from uncultured Actinomycetota bacterium, assembly GCA_963830495.1. Taxonomy (GTDB): domain Bacteria; phylum Actinomycetota; class Actinomycetes; order Propionibacteriales; family Nocardioidaceae; genus CAWHMS01. The sequence continues at coordinate 841,256 of CAWHMS010000003.1, forward strand.
GTGACAGCGAGGTCGCCCCGCTGGGTCAGGTAACGGGCCAGGTGCCGGCCAATGAATCCTGCGCCACCGGTGATCAGCACATTCGTCACGGCGTCCTCGCGATCTCGGCTGAATGACGCGCCCAACCTATCCTGCCGGCGAGACCGCACCGAGCAGCCCTGTCCGCCTGCCGGCGCGCAGCGCCGGGAGTGTCCGCTCACCGGGCGGCACCGACGTGAGAAGGTTGGCCCGAGACACCGCTTCGCCGCCTTCTGTCCTTGACGAAAGCATCGCCCGTGGCACCTGTCAGCACTCCGCCGGCCGATCCGCCGGATCTTGTCCTGCACATCGGTTCAGGCAAGACCGGTACGTCGTCGATCCAGGCCTTCATGCACCGGAACCGGTCTCGGATGGCCGATCTCGGCCTCCTGTACCCGCGGACGCCCGGCCGGAGCCGGCACACCAGACTCAGCCTCTTCATCCAGGCCGACGACGCGCTCGCCGGCATCCCTACCTGGCATCGGCAGCAGCAGTCCGACCCGGCGAAGTTCCGGCAGACCTTCCGGCGCCGGCTGTTCAGGGAGATCAACCAGTCCGGACTGCCCCGCCTGCTGCTGTCCGACGAGGCCCTCTACGGCTCCAAGGACGATGCGCTGGGTCGGCTGCGGCGGTTCACAGATCGGATCGCCGGCAGCCTCCGAGTAGTCGTCTACCTGCGCCGACAGGATGACCATCTGGTGAGTCGATACCAGCAGGTGGTGAAGACCGGGGAGATCAGGCGGCTGGACGAGCGGCTCCGGCAATTGGATCTGACGAAGACGTACGACTACTACGCCCGGCTGCACACGTGGGAGCGGCTGCTGCAGCCCGACGAGTTCGTCGTACGCCGCTTCGAGCGCGATCGCTTCCGGAACGGGTCGCTCTTCCAGGACTTCCTGGACGCTGCCGGCATCGATGCTCAGGTCGAGGATCTCGAGCAGATCCAGAACCGTAACGAGAGCCTCGACGCCGAGAGTGTGGAGTTCCTCCGACTGTTGAACCTCTGCCGGGTCGAGAACGAGGGCGCCAAGCCGGGGCTGATCGACAACCGGGAGCTGGTCAGGCAGCTGTCCGATGCCGGCAACGGCCCGGTCCTGACGCTACCGACACAGGTGCTCGACGACTTCATGTCGAAGTGGGAGGAGGGCAACCGGGCCTTGGCCCGGCGCTGGTTCGGCGACCCCGATGGCGAGCTCTTCCAGGCGCCCCGCAAGTCCCGACACACGACGACCGATCAGGTCTTCGACCCGGCTCGGCTCGACCACTTCCTCACCCTGGTTGAGCTCCCCGAGCCGCTGCACGCTCCGCTGCGCGTGCTCGCCGAACGAGCAGCCAAGGACCGCTGAGTCGCCGGCTACCGGCGGGTGCTGCCCAGGTCGCGGATCTGGTCGATGGCCATCGCCGGCAGCGTCCGTACCACCGACTTTCGGAGATTGCTCTCGGTCACGAGGGAGACGTCCCGACGGCGCTTGAAGATGATCGAGTCGGGCACCACGAGATGCCGCCAGCCGGCGGCAAGGCTCTCGATGGTGAACTGGAAGTCCTGGTACGACAGGCCGTTGGCGACGTCGCGTGTGACGTACGGCAGCTCCAGGTGCGCCTCTCGCGGCGCCATGCACAGCGAGTCGTAGTAGTGCCGAAAGTAGAGGTACAGCGGCGTGAACAGCCGCGAGTCCTGATCGATGTTGAGAAGCACGGTCCGCTGCCCGTCGAAGACCACGTTGAGCTCCGGGTGCGCGATGGCGGTGGCGCCACCCTCCGCCGCCGTCTCCAGGGCAGCGATGCCCGCGGCCAGCCAGTTCTCGCTGAAGAGGTCGTCGGCATCGAGGAACGCGATGTAGCGACCGTCGCACTCCGGGACGAGGGCGTTGCGGGCCCGGCCGAGCTCGCGCTCCTGGAGCACCCGACGCTCCCAGTGGTCGAAGCGCGGCTGCTGGAAGTACATCGAGGTCGCCTCCGTCGGGGCGTCCAGCCCGACAATGGTCTGGACCGTGAACCCGCGGGCACGAGCCGCCGCGACGGCAAGGTCGGCTGAGTGCATCGTCGGACCGCAGACAGAAGTCTCGTCGTGGGCGGTCACGATCAAGGTCAGGTCGGTGCTCACCGGGGCACCCCCTCGCGCTGCTCGCCCTGTCCACGGTCGAGCAAAAGGCCGGCGACGCGGTCGGCGTACGCAGCCTCGGTCCGTTCGGCGAGCAGCCGGTCGCGGAGCGCCCGCGCCCGTCGGCGTGCCCTGGTCTGGTCGGACAGCACATCGCGGATCGCGCGCACGTAGGCGTCGGGATTCTCGACATCGCTCACCGGCCAGGCGTCGTCCTCGCCGAGCACCTCTCCGGTGCCGCCGACGAGGGAGCCGACGATCGGGATGCCGGTCATGGCGACTTCGAGAAGCTGGCTCGGGACCCCGTCCCAACCGGAGGTGTACAGCCACACGTCGGCATCGGACAGCTCGAGCTCGGAGATGTGTGTGTAGGCCCGCTCCAAGGCGACGTTGTCGGGCGCCTCCCTGACGTGACCTGGGGTCAGGACGGACTCCCCCCACATCGTGAAGTCGAGGTTCGGCATCCGCCGGGCGACCTCGAACACGATGTCCATCCGCTTCTGCCGGTCCCATCGTCCGGCCCAGAAGACTCGCGGTCGCCGCGAGGGGTCCGACGCGGGTGTGGGCGCGAGAGGGAGCTGCGGATCCACGGGGGCGCGGAGCACGTGGATGCGATCGGCCTGCTCGGGCCCCAGCTGGTGCCGGTCGCACAGCCAGGTCGCGAGGTAGCTGCTGTCGGTGATGACGCCCTCGACGAGGTCGAAGCACCTGTAGAAGAAGCGCAGGGGAATGCCCACCCAGTTGCCCATGGCGAGCTGCTCGTTGCAGAACAGCATCATGAACAGCTGCTCCGATGCGGCCAAAGCCTTCCCGTAGGTCGCCATCGACTCGTAGAGCAGGCGCGAGTTGACGTTGACGACCGCCTCGGCGTGGAACGAGCGGATCAGCTCGACGAGCAGGCGGTGCGCGGCCGGCCGATCCATCGTCTCGATCTCCCCGGCCAGGTCGATCTCACGGACTCCGACCGGGAATCGGCCAGGTGGAGCGGTGCCCCCCTGGTCGGTGTAGATGACGACGATGTCGTGGGGATCGAGGCGGCCGGTCAGTGCGTGTGTGACGTGGCCCTCGAACCTTCGACCGCCTCCCCATCGCGGGTCGGAGGCCACCAGGATCAGGCGCGCCTTGGCGAAGCCAGCGGCGGCTTGACAGCCCTGCATCGCGGCGATCTGGTCGACCACGTCGACGGAAGCGAGCGGCGGGATGGTGGGCCGCGCGGTCTCTGTCCAGAGATCACCGATCAGCGGCTCGACCTCTGCAGCGCGGGCGAACATCTCCCCGAGCGTCCCCGTCCGCAGCCGCTGTTGGAGGTCTGACCGTGTCGTGGCCAACACTGTGACCAGTTCGTCGGGCCGCATACCCAGCACCGGAGCGATCTTTTCCAGGCCGGGCGCGGGATCGGCGATCTCTCCGGCCGCCTTGCCCCGTTTGAGCCACTCGACGTACGGGCTGTGCTCGCGGTCCTTGGCCTGGTCCGGATGACGCGCGAGGTAGGACTGCATGCTGAAGTTGATCTCCGGGCTGGCCTTGGCCCTGGCGCCGTTCCCGAGGAAGTGCCGCAACGGGTCGACGCCCTCCGCCGAAAGCAGCGGCCGCGCTTGGAGCAAGAAGTGCATGACGTCGAAGTGCTCGTAGGCGAGGTCGTAGTCGGCGTCGAGACCACCCGGGAGCATGGCTCGCTTCGCCCGGGCGACGGCGGCATCCATGACCGGGCCGACGTTCGTCCTCTCCTCCACAACCTCCCGAGGCGTCCCCTGCCGGCGGCTCGCGCGGGCGCGTGTCAGCCGACCCTTCACCGCCCAGCGAGTACGACGCAGGCCGCCGCGGAGCCGTTGGACGAACCGGTGAGCGGTCACCACGTCGCCTTCCCTTGGTCGCGTCGTGCGCCGCGCCGCCGCGCTGGCGCTGGCCAGCACACCCTAACCAAGGGGACCGTCAGGGGGTCAGAGCAGACCCTCGTCCTCGAGGTACTGCTGCGCTGCGTCCTCGGGCTTCATCCGCTCGACCGACACCTGCGCGTTGAGCTCGACCAGGTCCTCGGTGGACAGGGTCTCCATCAACGGGTTCAGCACATCGGCGACGTCCTCGTGCTCGTTGTAGAACTCCGTGTTGACCGCGGGGATGAGATTCTGCGCGGGCTGGATGGACTGGTCGTCCTCGAGGAAGGTCAGCCCCTGGCTCTCCAGGGTGCCGTCGGTCGTGCCCGTCTGACCCAGCTCGACCTCGCCGTCGAGCACGGCTTCGAACGTCTGCGCTGTGGCGTAGCCGAGCGGGACGATCTCGGTGATGTCGATGCCGTAGACCTCGGTCAGCCCTGCCTCGCAGTCGCTGCGGCCCTCACAGTCGGGTGCCGCGGCGAGCTTGATCGGCTCACCGAGCTCGCCAAGGTCGGTCAGCGTCTCGAGCTGGTTCTCGTCGGCGTACTCCTGCGTGACGAAGAAGGCGTTGGCGGCGGCGGCTTCGGCCGGGTCGAGCACGGTGATGCCCTCGGCCTCGGCGAGGCCCTCCAGCGCTGTCAGCGACTCCTCGACGTCGGGGGTCGTCACCGGCTCGGCGTCGGGGCCGTTGGCGGAGGTGTTGAGGAAGTCGGCGAGGCCACCGAGGTACTCGGGTGCCACGTCGACCGAGCCCTTGCTGAGCTCGCTGAGGTAGACGTCGCGAGTACCGACGAGCTTCTCGGTGACGGAGTACCCGGCGTTCTCGAGCAGCGCCGCGTACATCGAGGTCATGATCTGCCCCTCGGGGAAGTCCTGGCTGGCCACCACGACCTCGCCCTGGTCCTCCGAGCCCGACTCCGCCGAGTCGCCGTCGGACTCCAGGTCGTCACCCCCGCATGCGGAGACGAGGAGGAGCGCTGCGATGGCAGCAACAAACGTCATACGACGGGGCAGCCTCATGGCGAACCACCTTCTGTGTCCCGCGGCAGGGCCGCGCGTGTCCGATGGGCACCCTCGGCACCCGTGTCTGCGTCCACGAAACCATCGCGCACCGACAATCACAAGCACGATCGGGTCACGTCGTCTGGCGACGCGCTCCGCGCATCGGGTCCACGCGTCGCTCGGCGAGTACAGCGAGTCCCTCCAGGATCAGGGCCCCGACGCCCACGAGCAGCGCACCTGCCAACACTTCGTACGTGCGACGGTTCTCGAAGCCACGCGTGATGATCCGACCGAGTCCGGGCCCGGCGACGAGCGCCGCGATCGTCGCCGTCGCCCACACCTGCACGAGCGCGAGTCGCACGCCGGTCATGGTCACCGGCGTCGACAGCGGCAGCTCGATCTGTCGGAAGACCTGCCATCCGTTCATGCCCATCCCCCGCGATGCCTCGACCAGATCGCGATCAACCTCGCGCATGCCGACGTAGGCGTTGGTGATGATGGGCGGCAGCGCGAAGAGCACCAACGCGATGAGGGTGGCCAGCCCGGCGCGCCCGAAGGGCCCGAACTCCGCTGCCCCGATCGGGCCGACCGACAGCACGATCAGCACGGCGAAGACGGGGATGGCTCGCCCCACGTTGGAGATGTTGATGGCCAGGATCCCGCCCTTCCCGAGGTGGCCGAGCCACAGGGCGACCGGCAGACCGATGACCAGAGCGATGGCCAGGCTCGTCGCCGTGAGCAACAGCTGTTGGACCAGGTAGGCGCCGATGCCTTGCGGACCCTCCCAGTTGGCCGGGTCGCCGATGTACTCCAATGCGAGACGGAAGTTCCCCATGTCAGACGCGTCCCCCGGCTCGCACCCACGGCAGGGAGAGGCGTTCGCCCACCACGATGACGACGTCGAGTACGACGGCCAGCGCCACGCAGAGCACGCTGGCAGCGAAGATCTGGGCCTTGAACTGGCTGTTGACGCCGTCGGCCAGCAGGTTGCCCAGCCCGCCCGCGTCGAGGATCGATCCCACGGTGACGAGCGCCACCGTCGACACCGTGGCGACGCGGAGCCCCGCGAAGATCACCGGCATGGCGAGCGGCAGCTCGACCCGGAACAGCATCCGGCCCGGGCCGTAGCCCAACCCGGCGGCGGATTCCTTCACCTCGCCCGGCACACCTCGCAGACCCGCCAGGATGTTGCGCACCAGGATCGTGAGCGAGTAGAGCGCGAGACCGATGATGACGCTCGTCGCCGTGATCCCGGTGATCGGCAGCAGCAGCGAGAACATCGCCAGCGAAGGGATCGTGTAGACGATGGTGGTCGCGCCGACGATCCCGGACTCCATGTTGGTGAAGCGGCGGGCCAGCAGCGCCAGCGGGAAGGCCAGCGCCAGGCCGAGCAGCACCGAGACAACCGTGAGCCAGAGATGCTCGGTGGTCGCCTCGGTCAGTTCGGGTCGGAAGTCCCGCCAGTAGTCGGCACAGACCCACTGATTGGTCGCCGCGGTGTAGCACTTCTCGGTGGGATCCTCGGCCAGGCGTGGTGCGACGGCTCCGGTTAGAGTCACGGCATGGACGCTACCGAAGATCTGATGATCCGGCTCCGGGGTGTCGGCAAGACCTACCCTGGTGGCACGGTGGCCGTCCAGGAGCTCGATCTCGACGTACCGCGGGGCGAGCTCGTCACGCTGGTCGGGCCGTCGGGATGTGGCAAGTCGACGACGTTGAAGATGATCAACCGGCTGATCGAGCCGACGTCAGGGCGGATCGAGCTCGACGGTGAGGACGTGACCCGGGTCGATCCGGTTCGGCTTCGACGCAGGATCGGGTACGTCATCCAGCAGATCGGCCTCTTTCCGCACCAGACGATCCGAAGCAACGTCGCGGCCGTGCCCTCATTGCTTGGTTGGGACAAGAAGCGGACCACGGCCCGCGTCGACGAGCTGCTCGAGACGGTGGGCCTGGACCCGGCGACGTACAGCGATCGATACCCGCACCAGCTGTCCGGCGGACAGCGCCAGCGCGTCGGAGTCGCCCGTGCGCTGGCCGCCGATCCCGACGTACTTCTCATGGACGAGCCCTTCGGCGCCGTCGACCCGATCGTCCGGACCCGGCTGCAGGACCTGTTCCTGGCGCTGCAGGACGAGCTGGCCAAGACCGTCGTCTTCGTCACCCACGACATCGAGGAGGCGGTGCGCCTCGGTGACCGGGTGGCGGTCTTCGAGCCGGGCGGGCGGCTGGCGCAGTTCGACACGCCCGCGCGAGTGCTGGGGACGCCCGCCGACGACTTCGTGGCGGAGTTCGTCGGCGCGGACCGGGGTCTGCGCCGACTTGCCGTCACGCGCATCACGACCGAAGACCTCGAGCGGCCGCCGGTCCTGCACGTCCAGGACACCCTGGCCACGGCGAACGCACAGATGTCGGTGGACGGGGCGCGCTGGGCGATCGTGCTCGACGAGCAGGAGAACCTGCGCGGCTGGATCGGCATCGAGGACTGTGCTGGTGCCGGCACGGTGTCCGACCGCGCGGAACGAATGGACGCCTGGGTCGCCCACGACGCGTCACTCAAGGACGCGCTGTCCACCATGCTGCAGTGGGACGCCGGCTGGGTGGCGGTGCTTGACGGGGACAGGTTCCTTGGCGTGCTGACGCCCAACACCCTGCACGAGGCGCTGCGACGCTCGGTGTACGCCGACGAAGAGGGCGTGGAGCTCGCCGACGTGACGGTCGCCTCGACCGGTCCGCTGCACTGAAGCGGGGCCCTCGCCATAGCAGAAACGCTATGATCGCTCTAGACTGGAGCCATGGCCGGAGTGGGCAATGATCTGGTGCGCGAGGCGCGCCGACGCGCGGGGCTCAGCCAGCGCGCCCTGGGCGACCTGGCCGGCACCACCCAGAGTGCCATCGCACGTCTCGAGACGGGCCGTACGGCGCCCGGCTTCGAGGCCGTTCTGCGGCTGGTGCGGCTGTGTGGCTTCGATCTCGAGGTTGCTCTCGTGGAGCGTGACGACTCCGACTGGTCGCAGGCCCAACGACTGCTGCGGCTGACCCCGGCGGAGCGGCTCGACCGCGCCGGAAGGGTCGCTGCGCAGCTTCGGCGACTCAGGGATGAAGACACCCGTGGCCCCGGCGCTGCCTGAGTTCGCCCCCGGCGCGATCCTCGCCACGCTTCTCTCCCACGGGGTGCGGTTCGTCCTGATCGGTGGCCTGGCTGCCGTCGCCCACGGGTCGCCATTCCCGACCGAGGACGTCGACATCACCCCGGAGGCGAGCAGCGAGAACTTGGCCCGCCTCTCGGCTGCGCTCGACGAGCTCGACGCCCGCATCCGCACGGAGGGCGCGGCGACGGGACTCCCGTTCACTCACGATGCCGAGTCCCTTGCAGCCCTGGCGACGGTGAACCTGACCACGAGGTACGGCGACCTCGACGTCTCACTGACTCCAAGCGGCACCACGGGCTTCTCCGACCTCGCCACCGATGCTCAGGACTCGGCGGTCTTCGGCGTGGTCGTGCCCATCGCCTCGCTGGCCGACGTCGTACGGAGCAAGCAGGCCGCCAATCGCCCGAAGGACCAGCGGGTGCTGCCGGTACTGCGCGAGATCCTGGCGTCGCGCTTCGGCGAGCAGGGCGGTTGAGGATGACCGGACCCGCAGCCGGCCGGCTGGTCGTCGTGACTGGTGTGCCCGCAGCCGGAAAGTCGACGCTCGCTGTCGGCCCGGCTGCGGCACTGCAACGTCGTTGGATCTCCCTCGACGCCGAGCAAGGAGGCACGGTCATCGCGGACTCCGCGCGCGGACCCACCGACACTGCGGCTCGACGCAGAGGCCGAGCTCGTGGATCGGCTCGTCGCCCTAGACGGAGACACCGTCATCGACATCTGGGTGGCTGGTGGCGCAGCTACGAGACTGACCGGCAGTGCTGACGCCCCCGAACAGCTGCGGTCAGGCGTGCTTGCGGACCTCGGCGGCAGCCGGAGAGGCGGTGACCTTCTCCTCCCAGGCGAGCAGGTCGACGATCGTCGGCAGGTCGGACAGGTGCTCGTCGGCCGCCGAATCTGCCTCGAGGGCCGCCTGGTGGGCGGCGACCTCGTCGAGCAGGACGGACAGCCGACGCTGCGCCTCATTGGCACGCCGAGACTCATGCACGACCCGGGTCTCGGCAGCATCAGCCCGCCGGTCCGCCAGCCGAATCGTGCCGTGGAGCTCGGTGATCGTGCGGTCACGCTCCTCGACCCGGCTGGACATGAGCGCGGTGAACTGCGCGTGCTCGGCGAGGTTGCGACCGATGGTGGCTTCGAAGGAGCGGGCCTGCTCGGCACGATCGCGTGCAGCCCGGGCTCTCGTCTGCACGACCTCCGTGTAGACGATCCGGGTGGCCGCGGCTCCGGCCAACAGTGCGAGCACGGCGGCGAAGGCGATACCGGCACCGGTGATCGCGGTCGGTAGGACGACGGCGGCGGCAGCGACGAGGACGGCCATGGCGACGGTGATGCGCACACTGCGCTGGATACGGCGGCTACCCGACATGCGGCCCATGCTATTCGTCGTCATCGCGTGGAACCCTGCAGGCGCGCTCGAGCAGCAGCCCAGAGATCATCACCAGGCCAGCGGCCACGGCAGCCGACAGCGAGCGGACCACCCGCTCACGCGGCAGCTCCACCTCCATCCGGTCGATGAAGTGGAGCGCGAACCCCAGGTAGCCTCCGGCGACGAACGCACCGGCGAGTGCGGCCGCCTTGGCCAGCACCAGGAGGTTGACGGCCCGCTGCTGGTTCATCCGCCGACGTTCCCGGTGGATCGTGCGATGGGTCGAGTAGGCCAGCGCGAGCACCAGGGCGGCGATGAGCAGGAGGACGCCCGCCGAGCTCCACTCGACCCGCGGCGCGGTGCCGTTCCACCGCTCAGCCAGCGGGACCAGGAGGTAGCCAAGGACCCCTCCGAGCACGAAGCCGGCCACCAGGACCCCGGCTCGCGTCGGGCCGACTGTGCCCCCATCGGTGCTCGGGGGCTCAGTCAATGCCCCCCTCCAGCTCAAGGTCGTCGCGCCTCGTCACTCCGGAGGTGTCGAGGTCGGCGAGAAGGTCGGCAATCTTCCCCTTGCCAGGGATCTGTGCATGCGTGTCGATCTCGTACCACGGCACCAGCACGAAGGCCCGCTCGTGGGCGCGGGGATGAGGCAGGGTGAGCTCCTCGGTGTCGGCCAGACGATCACCGACCACCACGAGGTCGATGTCGAGGGTGCGCGGGGCGTTCTTCTCGCCGCGCTCCCGACCGAAGGCGGTCTCGACTGCGAGGGCTCGCTCGAGCAACGTGTTGACCGACAGCGTCGTATCGGCCAGCAGGATGGCATTGAGGAAGGGTGGAGACCCCTCTGGCGTATCGACGGGATCCGTCTCGTAGACGGACGAGACCGCCACGACGCGCACGTCCGGCGTGTCCGCCAGGCTGTCGACGGCTCCCTGCAGGTGGGCGATACGATCCCCGTCGTTGCTGCCGAGCGAGACGACCGCCGGCCGGATCGGCCGCATCTCGCCGGTGAGGGTGTCGGGGTCGATGATGTGCGGGTTGGGCGTCTCAGTCATCTCGGCTCCGTCGGATCGTAAGGCTGACGTCCTCGAACGCCACGGGAATCGGTGCGGCCGGCTTGTGGACCGTGACCTCGACCTCGTGCACCATCGTCTCGGCCAGACACACGTCCGCGATTCGCTGTGCCAGGGTCTCGATCAGGTCGACCGGATCTGAGGTGATTGCCTCCTGGACACGCACGGCGAGCTCCCCGTAGTGCACGGTAGCGGACAGATCGTCCGCGGCCGACGCCCGTCTGGTGTCCAGGCTGAGCACGACGTCGACGATGAACTCCTGACCCTCGCGTCGTTCGAAGTCATGGACGCCGTGGTGGCCGGTCGCCCGCAGCCCACGCAGTGTCAGCCGATCCTCGGCGGCAGCCGTTCGCGTCACGTGTCACCTCCGTCGCGGTGCCCTCGACAGTACCGCCAACGTCAGCACGGTCAGTCACCTCGCGGGACCGACTCGGCAGCCCACCGGGACGCGACCCGGACGGCATCCAGCGATCGACGTACGTCGTGCACGCGGACGCACCACGCCCCGGACAGCGCTGCGAGCACCGACACGGCGGCCGACGCGTCGTCTCGGTCGAGGGGCGATCGCGGGGTCCCGCCCAGCTCCAGCACCGCCCCCAGGAACGCCTTGCGCGAGGCGCCTACCAGCAGCGGCAGGCCCAGGCCGTGAAGCTCGTCGAGCCGGCGCAGCAGAGTCCAGTTGTGCTCGCCGATCTTGGCGAAGCCGAGCCCTGGATCGACCGCGATCCTGGCCGGGTCGATGCCGGCTTCGGTCGCCGCCTTGATGCTCGTCGACAGCTCGGCGCTGACCTCGCCCACGAGGTCGGCGTACGTCGCCCGGTCCTGCATGGCGCTCGAGTGACCCCGCCAGTGCATGAGCACGTAAGGCACCCCCAGATCGGCGACCACGCCCAGCATGTCAGGGTCGGCTTGGCCGCCGGAGACGTCGTTGACCATCGAGGCACCGGCGCGCACGGCGGCCGAGGCAACCTCTGCACGCATCGTGTCGATCGACACGACCGCCCCGGACGCGCTCAGCTCCGTGACGACCGGGAGCACCCGGTCGAGCTCTTCGGACACCTCCGGCCGCGAAGCCCCGGGTCGGGTCGACTCGCCACCCACGTCGAGGAGATCAGCCCCTGCGTCGAGCTGGCTGTGGCCATGCGCGACGGCGGCCTCCGGTTCGAGCCAGAGCCCACCGTCCGAGAAGGAGTCGGGTGTCACGTTGATCACGCCCATGACCAGGCAGCGCGACGGGCGCGGGAGACCGGCCACGTGACGAGGCGGAGCGGCGTACACCCGTCAACCCAGGATCAGGCTCATCGCCTCGGCCCGCGTGGCCGGGTCGCGCAGCTGGCCTCGGACGGCACTGGTGACGGTCTTCGAGCCGGGCTTGCGCACTCCCCGCATTGTCATGCACAGGTGCTCGCACTCGACCACCGTGATCGCCCCCCGCGGCTTCAGGATGCGCATCAGCGAGTCGGCCACCTGGGTGGTCAGTCGCTCCTGGACCTGGGGTCGTCGGGCGAACAGGTCGACAACCCTCGCGAGCTTGGAGAGCCCGGTTATCTGACCCGCCTCGTTGGGGATGTAGCCGACGTGCGCAACACCGAAGAACGGCACGAGGTGGTGCTCGCACATGGACCAGACCTCGATGTCCTTGACCAGCACCAGCTCGTCGTGGCCGAGGTCGAACGTCGTCGTCAGCACCTCCTCCGGTGCCATCCGCAACCCGCCGAACGTCTCCGCATACGCGCGGGCGACCCGTGCCGGGGTCTCGCGCAGCCCGTCGCGCTCAGGGTCCTCACCGATCGCGAGGAGTAGCTCGCGGACCGCCGCCTCGGCGCGTGCGTGGTCGAAGTCGGGCACCTGGGCACGCTCCGGCAGGCTCACCGGGTCGACGGCCACCTCAGTCCTCGTGGCGCTCGTGCGGCCCGACCGATGGGAAGGGCGGCGGCGCTCCGGGGGGAGCGTCGGGTGGACCAGGGTGTCCTGGCATCGGGCTGCCCGAGCCCTCCTGCCCGGGGCTCACCGTGATCTCGCCCTGCGGGTCGGGCCGGCGACCGTTGACGTTGGCCGGTATGTCGACCGGAGGGATCGCCGACGGTACCCGGGAGTCGGATCCGGTCCAGGCAGGCCGATGCTCCCGCATCGTCACGTCGGCAAAGATCTCGCCGAGCCGCTTGCGGTCGATCGTCTCCTTCTCGAGCAGCTCCAGCACGAGCGCGTCGAGCACGCGGCGGTTCTCGACGAGGACGTCGAAGGCCTCCTGGTGCGCCGCGGTGAGCAGCCGGTTGACTTCCTCATCGATGATGGCGGCGATGTCTTCGGAGTAGTTGCGGGTGTGCCCGATGTCACGCCCGAGGAACGGCTCACCGTTGTCCTCGCCCAGCTTGACCGCGCCGATCCGCTCGCTCATCCCGTAGCTGGTCACCATCGCCCGAGCCACCTTCGTGGCCTTCTCGATGTCGTTGGACGAGCCGGTCGTAGGGTCATGGAAGATCAGCTGCTCGGCCGCCAGCCCCCCCAGGGCGTAGGCGAGCTGGTTGAGCAGCTCGTTGCGTGAGACCGAGGACTTGTCCGCCTCCGGCAGCACCTGGGTGAACCCCAGGGCGCGCCCACGCGGCAGGATCGTGATCTTCGTGACGGGGTCCGTGCCCGGCAGCGCCGCGGCCACGAGGGCATGGCCGCCCTCGTGGTAGGCGGTCATCAGCTTCTCCTGCTCGGTCATCAGGTGCGAGTGGCGCTGCGGTCCCATGCTGACCCGGTCGATCGCCTCGTCGAGGAAGGCGTCGTCGATCAGCTTCTTGTCCTTGCGCGCGGTGAGGAGGGCCGCCTCGTTGAGCACGTTGGCGAGGTCGGCGCCGGTGAATCCCGGTGTACGGCGTGCCACCGCCGTCAGGTCGACGCCGGACGCGATCGGCTTGCCGCGCGCGTGCACCTGGAGGATCTTGTGGCGGCCCTCCATGTTCGGCGGGCTGACGCCGATCATCCGGTCGAATCGGCCCGGCCGCAGCAGCGCCGGGTCGAGCACATCGGGACGGTTGGTGGCAGCGATGAGGATGACTCCGCCGCGTACGTCGAAGCCGTCCATCTCCACCAGCAGCTGGTTCAGTGTCTGCTCACGCTCATCGTGGCCACCGCCGAGGCCGGCGCCACGGTGTCGGCCGACGGCATCGATCTCGTCGATGAAGACGATGGCCGGTGCATTCTCCTTGGCCTGCTCGAAGAGGTCCCGGACGCGGGATGCGCCGACGCCGACGAACATCTCGACGAAGTCGGAGCCGGAGATCGAGTAGAACGGGACACCCGCCTCACCGGCGACCGCGCGGGCCAGCAGGGTCTTGCCCGTTCCAGGGGAGCCGTACAGCAGCACGCCCTTGGGGATCTTGGCCCCCACCGCCTGGAACTTGGCGGGCTGCTGCAGGAACTCCTTGATCTCGACGAGCTCCTCGATCGCCTCGTCGCAGCCGGCGACGTCTGAGAACGTGGTCTTCGGGGTGTCCTTGCTGACGATCTTGGCCTTGGACTTGCCGAACTGCATGACGCGTCCACCGCCGCCCTGCAGGCTGTTCATCATGAAGAGGAAGAACAGCACGATCAGCAGGATCGGCAGCACGCCGGAGATGAAGGTCCAGAGCAGGCTGGGCTTGGGCACCTCGACGTCGTAGGACTCCTCGATGTTCCCCTCGTCGATCTGCTCCTCCACCAGGTTCAGCAGCTCGATGCCCTGATCGCCCAGCCACTGCGCCTGGATCTTGCTGCCGTCTGCCAGGGTGACCTGAATCTCCTGGTCGAGGTCGACGAACGTGACGCTCTCGACCTCTTCGGTCTGCAGCTTCTCGACCAGCTCGGAGGTGTCGACGTCCTCGAATCCGTTGCGCGAGGACACCTCGTTGAGCACGACGAGCACCACGATGGCGAAGAGCACGACCCATAGCCAGGGTCCACGAAACCAACGCTTCACGTTTCTCTGTCCGGAGCGAGCGCCCCGTGCCTCCTACCCATCAGCGACGACCTGCACGCTCCATTGTCACCTATCCGGACAAGTTCCTTGACCACAGAGCCCATCTGGGCCTATCTGGGCCCGGATCAGGAGTAGACGTGGGGTGCGAGAGTCGCGATCGACCGAAGGTTCCGGTAGCGCTCGGCGTAGTCCAGCCCGTAGCCGATGACGAACTCGTTGGGGATGTCGAACCCGACATAGCGTACGTCGACCTCGACCTTGAGCGCGTCCGGCTTGCGCAGCAGCGTGCAGACGTTGACCGAGGCCGGCGCGCGCGACTTCAGGTTCGCGAACAACCAGGACAGGGTGAGCCCGGTGTCGATGATGTCCTCGACGATCAAGACGTGCTTGCCGGAGATGTCGGTGTCCAGATCCTTGAGGATCCGTACGACGCCCGACGACGTGGTCCCCGATCCGTACGACGACACCGCCATCCAGTCCATCGTGACGTGGCGCTCGAAGGCGCGGGCCAGGTCCGCCATGACCATGACGGCTCCCTTGAGGACGCCCACGATGAGAAGGTCCTGCCCCTCGTAGTCCGCCTCGATCTGGCGGGCCATCTCCTCCAGGCGGGCGCGGATCTTGTCCTCGTCGATCAAGGTGTCGGCGATGTCGCTCTCGACGTGCGTGACGTCCACGATGTCTTCTCCTATGTGGGGCGGCGGCGCCGTATCAGCGTGCCAGACCTGGCGGCGGCGGCGTCAACTGGTCTCGCGACGGTCGAACAGCAGCCGGCCGCTCTCCCGACGTACGCGCACGTGACCCGGCAGGTCTACTCCGCGCTGACCGTGCCAGTCGGTGAGCAGCCGGTACATCTCGACCACGTGCACGGCGGAGAGCTCACCCGGGGGCGCGCCAGCCCTCACCGCGGCCTGGCGCAACACCCGGCTCACCAACGCAGGCGGGACGTCGAGCAGGTGCCCGAGGTCGAGGCTGCCGTCACCGACCGTCGCATCCGCGCGCAGCCGCGCCGCGATCTGGTCCAGCGCCTCGGCGTCGGCCCGGGCCAGTAGAGCGGTGCGCGCCAGTGCCTCGCTCACCCCCGGACCGAGCGTGCGCTCCAGCATCGGCAGCGCCTCCGTCCGTACCCGGACGCGGGCGAAGGCGGTGTCGGTGTTGTGCGGGTCGTCCCAGACCGTCAGGTGCAGGGCCTGGCAGGCGGCGCGGGTCTGGGCGCGGCTCACCGCCAGCAGCGGCCTCCGGTAGACCCCGGCGGCCGGGCTCATGCCGGCCAACGACCGCAGCCCGCTGCCCCGGGCGAGTCCGAGCAGCACCGTCTCGGCCTGGTCGTCTCGGGTGTGCCCCAGCACGATGAGGGCGTCGGAGTCTGCGGCCGCCTTGGCGAGCGCGGCGTAGCGCGCCGTACGAGCCGCCGCCTCCGGGCCGCCCGCGCGGCCGACCTCGACGCGCACGACGCTGACCGGCGAGCACCCCAGCGAGGCAACCCGCCCCGACACCGCCTGCGCGACCTCGGCCGAGTCGGGCTGCAGCCCGTGGTCGATGACGACGGCGCCCACCTGCCAGCCGGCCCG
The DNA here is from genome assembly GCA_963830495.1 of uncultured Actinomycetota bacterium. Taxonomy (GTDB): domain Bacteria; phylum Actinomycetota; class Actinomycetes; order Propionibacteriales; family Nocardioidaceae; genus CAWHMS01. Next base: position 857,359 of record CAWHMS010000003.1, read on the forward strand.
GGCACCCTCGAAGGTTGTCGCAGCAGCCAGGGCCATCGAGTCGGCGCCACCGGAGCAGCCCACCAGCAGCCGACCGCCGGGCTCGACATCGGCCAGCGCGCTCCGCACCGCCGCTCGAATCGCGGCCACGTCCGGATGCAGGCGGTGCCCCGAGCCGTCGGCCGGCGTACCGGTCATCGTCAGCCGTGCACGCGGGCCACCCACGCGGAAGGATCGTTGATCTCGTCCTTGGTGGGCAGTGTGGCGGGCTCGGTCCAGACGGCGTTGAAGCCCTCCATGCCGACCTTGTCGATCACGCCACGGACGAAGGCGGCGCCGTCGCGGTACTGCCGGAGCTTGGCATCGAACCCGAGCAGCCGGCGGATCGTCTGGTCGATGGGCCCGGCGCTGGCGCGGCGTCCCTCGAACTTGCGTCGGATCGTCTGCACGCTCGGCACGACCGCCGGACCGACGCCGTCCATCACGACGTCAGCATGGCCCTCGAGCAGAGACATGATCGCGGTGATGCGCTCGACGGCGGCCTTCTGCTCCGGGGACTGGAGGATGTCGACGATCGACACGTCCTCGTCTCCCTTGACGAGTCGGGCGATGCTCTCGATGCCGTCCCGCATCAACGCGGCCAGCTTCTGCGGGTCGAGCTCGGTGCTCTCGAGGACCTCGGCGATCTGTGCGAGCAGATGCTCCCGCAGCCAGGACACCGCCGTGAACTGGACCCGGTGCGTCTCCTCGTGCAGGCAGACCCAGAGCCGGAAGTCCCGTGGATCGACTCCGAGCTCCCGCTCGACGTGTACGACGTTGGGCGCGACCAGCAGCAGCCGGCCACCGTGCTTGGCCGCACCAGTGCTCGGGCCGGCGCCGGGTGAGCCGGTGTAGAACGGGTCGAACTGCCCGAGCACCTTGTTGGACAGGAACGCCAGCAGCCCGCCCGCCTCCAGCCCGGTCACGCGTGACCCGATAGCAGCCGTCAGCCCGCCGACCTCGCCACGCTGCTCCTGGACTTTCGCGATGAGGGGTCGTAGCACCTCGCGGAAGCCGTCCGCATTGGCCTGCGCCCAGCCGACGCGGTCGACCACCAGGACGGGAGCGGTCGCGGACTCCGCATGCAGTCCGGTGTGGTCGCGGACGTGGCCCTCCGAGACCTGGGAGAAGCGCCTGAGGTCGTGCACCACCGCCTGCGCCTCGACCCGCGTCACCTCGGGACCGGACTTGATGAGGCGCTTCGCCGTCGTCATCGCCAGGTCCCAGTCGACCATCTCGGCGCGCGGATCAGGCGGCTCTGCCGATGAGGAGCCGGGTGGGTCAACCTGGTCTGTCATGGCGTCCACCGTACGTCTTCGTCCCGAGACGCGATCGTCATGAGCAGGCGCAGCTGGCCAGGGTGGCGGCGACGAGGTCGAGCTGGGCCCGGGCATCGAGCGTTCGCGGCACGGGCACCCGGTCGGCCAGGACGACGAACGCCATCGGTCGTCCGGTGGCCGTGGCCACCACGCCGGCCAGCCCGTGCACCCCGGTGAGCGTGCCGGTCTTGGCACGGACGACGCCCAGCCCGCCGTCGGCGTCCTCCGCGAACCGATAGGCAAGGCTGCCCGTGAAGCCTGCGACCGGCAGCGTCGTCGCGACGGCGTTGAGCTCCGGGTGCTCTGGGCTGGCCGCGACCGTGAGGGTGTCGAGCAGAGTCCGGACCGAGAGCCGGTTGTCCCGGGAGAGCCCGCTCCCGTCGTACAGCCTGGCGCCGGCGAGGTCGACGCCGAGTCGCTCGAGCGTCGACCTCATGGTGTCGACTCCGGCAGCGAACGACCCCGGCCGGCCGCTGGCGATCGCGGCCTGGCGCAGCAGCACCTCGGCCGCCTCGTTGTCGCTCGCCTCGAGCATGTGCTGAACGATCTCGACGAGCGGCGCCGACTCCACAGCGGCCAGCTCGGTCGCTCCGGTCGCTGCACGACGTGGCATCGGCGTACCCAGCACTGTCACACCACGATCGGTCAGCGCGGCGGCGAAGCGATCCGCCGCGACTGCGGCCGGATCCGCCGACCGAGCGGCGAAGCCGGCCACCTCGCGCCCCTCATCGACCCACAGCGGAGTGATCGGCGAGACCACGTCGTCAAGGACGTAGTCGGGCTCCCAGCGCGGGCTGACCGACGGGCCGGAGAAGAGACTCGTGTCGTACCGAAGCCGGACGCGGGTCCGCCCCTCGCTCGCGAGGCTGCGCGCGGTGGCCGCGGCGAGCTGGCTCAGCGTCGCCGGCGATGGGTAGCCCGGCTCGCGGGGTCGGGTGTCGGTCAGCAGCGGGTCCCCGCCGCCGACGAGCACCACCTCGCGTGGGCTGTCGGTGACCACCGTCGTACGGAAGCGGTGCTCGGGTCCGAGCGCGGCCAGCGCGGTGGCGGCGGTCAGCAGCTTGAGGGTCGAGGCCGGCGTCACCACCTGGTCGCCGTACTGCCAGCCGATCGACTGGTCCGCGAGATCCCTTGCTGCGAAGGCAACCTGGGGTCCGAAGCTGCGATCGCCGAGCGGGATCTCCAACGCCTGCCGCAGCAGGGCAGGCCTGGCGGGTGGTGCCGAGAGCGCCCCGGACAGCACCGGCTGGGGCGCTGCGGGCTCGGCGAGGTCGATGCCGGGCACGATGACGGCCGGCTCCGTGGGCTCGACGGCGTCCGAGGGGTCGTCGACGTCCGGGATCCAGCCCAGGTACGCCGCCGCCGCGCCCGCAGCGAGCAGCAACACCACGACGAGTGCACCGACCTTTACTGTGGCCGAGCCCCTGTCGTCGCGGCGGTGCGCACCATGACCAGCCACGCTCACGGGCTCCTCCGGACATGCGCGACATGGCTCACCTGGTGGAGACTAACGGCTGGACCCCGAACGGCTACGAGGCGTGGTCGGGCTGCCGAGCGGAAGGACGAGGGCGTGGACTTCGACGTGACCATCGAGATCCCCAAGGGCCAGCGCAACAAGTACGAGGTGGACCACCTCAGCGGCCGGATCCGGCTCGACCGCACGCTCTTCACCGCGACCCAGTACCCGGCCGACTACGGATTCATCGAGGACACGCTCGGCCAGGACGGTGACCCGCTGGATGCCCTGGTGCTGCTGCCTGAGCCGACGTTCCCCGGCTGTCTCATCCGGGCTCGCGCCATCGGCATGTTCCGGATGACCGACGAGAAGGGCGGCGATGACAAGGTCCTCTGCGTCCCGTTCAACGACCCGCGGCAGGAGCACCTGCGCGACATCCACCACCTCGCCGAGTTCGACCGGCTCGAGATCCAGCACTTCTTCGAGGTCTACAAGGACCTCGAGCCCGGCAAGTCGGTCGAAGGCGCCACCTGGGTCGGGCGCAGCGACGCCGAGGCGGAGATCATCGCGTCCCAGCGGCGCCACGTGGACACCCACGGTGACGTCCACACCCCGTTCCAATCCCCCACCAGCGGCCACACCACCATCCCCCACCCTGAGACCGCCGGCACACCCCTGACACCGCCCTGACCCCACACCGACCCACGCGTCGGTGCACCCCGGAATTGCGGGATGTTGGCCCGGCGAGACATCGGTTGGCGGGTCATCTTCCCGCAATTTGCGCGGAAGTCGTCCTTTCGCGGAGCTTCACGGCGTGAATGGCTGGCCAAGGAGCGCATAGCGGTGCTCCCACGGACCACGCCAGCCGTGAAGGTGCACTCAGACCGTGGACGTCTCGGCGTACGTCGCTGATCCTGTCTTGTCAAGGCCCAGCGGCGACAGCACGGCAACCAGCCCGAGGCAGCCCAAGGCGGACGTGTCAGGGACGGCCGAAGAAGTCGGGGGACTCCCAGTACCAGACGTCCTGGACCTCGACGTCCTTGCCGGTCCGCGGAGCGTGAATCATCTGTCCGTTGCCGATGTACAGCCCGACATGGAAGATCGTGCCCGGGTCGGAGGGGTTGGTTGCCCAGAACACCAGGTCACCCGGCCGGATCCCGCTATAGGACACCGGCGTCGTTGCGTAGTACTGCGACACCGAGTAGTGCGGCAGGTACACCCCGGCCGCCGCCCAGGCGGCCATGGTCAGCCCGGAGCAGTCCCAGGAGTCCGGCCCGGCGGCGCCCCAGACGTAGGGCTCGCCGAGCTGCGCGGACGCGAAGGCGATCGCCGACCGGGCACTCCCCGACTGCTGCGGGGCCGGCTGTGGCTGCGGCTGTGGCTCGGGTTCTGGCTGCGGCTGTGGGTCGTTGCGCGGTGGGTTCCGCGGCGGCCGGTTGTCTGCGCTGTGCCCCCTCGACGGGCGATCGCCACCGGATCCACCGCGGGCAGGTTGCTGCTCGGCCCGCGCCTGCTCGGCCCGCTGCTGCTCGGCCCGCTGCTGCTCGGCCTGCTCCTGCTCCGCGCGCGCCTGACGTCGGTCCTGCCGTTCCTCGAGCGCCTGCTGAGCCTCGAGCCGCTCCTGCTCCCGACGTTCGGCTCGCTCCTGGCGCAACAGCTCCAGCCGCCGCGCCTCGGCGAGGCGATCCGCGCGGCGCTGCTCGAGCGCCTCCTGCCGCTGGGTGGCCAGCTGGACGGACACGTTCTGAGCCGCGGCGAGCTCCTGCAGCAACTGGTCGCGCTGTACGCCGATGCTGACCACGGCCTGGGTCTGGCTGTCCACCGCCTGCTGGGCCGCTGCCCTTGCCGCGTCGGCCTCCCGCTTGGCGCCCTGTGCCTCATGGAGGGCCTGGGCTGCGTCGCGTTGGTAGACCTCAGCCAGCTGGGACGCGGCCTGCCACGCCTGGTAGCGCGCATCCAAGGCATCGGAGGAGGTTGCGAACTGCGAGAAGTGGTCGAGCAGCCGGTCGGCTCCGTCGTCCTCCAGGGCGGTGCTGAAGGTCGTCAGGTCCGTCGTGGTGGTGTCCTCCGCCAGCACGTATCCGGCCAGGATCGACCGTGTCTCGTCAACCCGCACGGCCGCGCGCTCGGAGCGGCGTTGCGCGGCCATGGCCGCCCCCTGCGCCTGCTGCCAGCCCAGCACGGCGCCGTTGTAGCGCTCCGCGGCGATCGCGGCCTCGACAGCGAGCTGCTCCAGCTGGTCCTGGGCGCTGAGAAGCTCGGCCTGGATGTCAGCGACTGATCGCTCCGTGTCTTCGACGCGCTGCTGCGCCGTGACGATCTCGTCTCGGCTGGGGATGACCGGGTCGTCCGGATCGGCGTTGGCGTGCGGCCCGAGGGCCAGCGCCGCCACGACAGCCGATCCGAGCGCGACGATCCTCGCTGTGCGACCCGTCATCGGTGCGTCCCTTCCGGTTGCCGAGGTTCGGCCAGCCGCCCTTCCCCGGCGGCTGGACAGTCACCTGCCACTCACGCACCGTAGTGACCTCACACCCCAAAAGAAACACCTTTCACAGAAAAAACTTCTGTCACATGGCGTGTCGAGTTGACAAACCACACTCATGGCATTTCTGAAACCACACTGGTGTGATTTCGCTGCGCAACCACAAAGGTCGTCCTCGCGGACGCCGCTGACCTGCGGCTTTGCTGCATTCCACCGGGCTCGGCGTCGGCGGGGAGGCTCGAGTCTACGTCGAACCGCGGCTACGGTCACAACCGGCGCCGAGAAACAAAAGACACTTGCCCTCGGATGGGGCGTATCACCGCAGGCATGCCACCCGGGTCTTGCCGAAATCAGTCGGAGTCTGACCGCGCCCACCGGGGCGGGCGGCGCTCCCGGAACGCCGTCATTCCCTCGCGTGCCTCGTCGGAGGCGAACAGCCGAGCCGAGAGCGCTACGAGCCGGTCGCCGTCGGTCTCGATCCGGCCCAGCAGGTCACGGTTGAGCAGCCGCTTCGTCTCGCGCAGCCCCTGCGGCGAGCCCACGGACAGCGCCCTGGCGAGCTGGGCTACGGCCTCGTCGATGCGTTCGTCGGTCACCACGTCGGTCACCAGCCCCGACCGCGCCGCCTCCACGCCGTCGAACGTCGTACCGGTGAGGTACTTGCGGGCCGCGTCGCGCTCTCCCAGCCGGGGCAGGGTCGTCAGCGAGATGATCGCCGGCGTCAGGCCGAGCAGCGCCTCGCTGAACGCGAACGTCGACCGCTCCGTCGCCACGGCAATGTCGCAGGCCCCGACCAGCCCCACACCCCCGGCCCGCACATGGCCGCGGATCACTGCCACCACGGGAGTGTCGAGCCTCGCCACGAGGCCGAGCAGACCGAGCAGTGCGCGGGTGCCCGCCTCCATGCCGACCTCGACCGCCTCGGCCAGGTCCGCCCCAGCGCAGAAGGTCCCCCCGGTGTGCGTCAGCACAATCGTCCGTACGTCGTCGGAGGCGTCCGCGCCCGACAGGTGGCCGCTCAGCTCGGCCATCAGCTGTCGCGAGAGGGCGTTCCGATTCGACGGTGAGTCGAGCGTGATGGTCGCCACCGGCCCCTCGACCGCGAGGTGGACCAGCGTGTCGGTGTCGGTCATCGCCCGGTATCGTCCTGGCGGCTGTCGTCAGTCTGCGGGCCGGCTCCGGCCGCGACCGCACCGTCGGAGGAGCTCGCCCGGGGCCCGGCCACCTCACCATCCGCCCTGGCGACGTCGGGCGGGAAGACCCCCAGGACACCGTCGCCCGGATCCGGTGGGCGTCTCTGCACCCGCATCTTGTGACCAGTCCCGATCGCTCCGATCCAGACCGCGATCCAGCCGATCGCCAAACCGGCCACGTCGTCGAGCAGGTAGTGCCACCCGAAGTAGATCGTGGCCAGCGTCGTGAGCGCGAAGTAGACCCACATGCCGTAGCGGACCGCGCGGTTGGCGATGACGTAGTGCGCGATGAGGGCGGCGGTGAAGATCACGGACACGTGCAGCGAGGCGAAGGCGGCGATGCTCTGCACGGACTCGCTCGCATACGGATCGTCCAGCACCTGGTCCCGGCCCGCCGCCAGCGCGTCCTGCAGCTGGGTCACCCCCGTCTCCGGCAGGTCGACGAAGAGGCTGTGCTGGGCGAAGTACGGTCCCTGTGAGGGCAACCAGTAATAGCTGGCCGCGCCCAGGATCCAGTTGACGCACAGGGCGATGACGTACCAGTAGCCGGTCGAGACGTTCTTCGACCAGACCAGGGCAGCGGCCAGGCTCAACGGCACGAACATCAGGTAGCTGACGTAGACGAACGACAACAGGTGCGCCGAGACGCCCGTGCCGAGTGCCGAGTGCAACAGCGCTGCCGGGTCGTTGCCGAAGGCGAGAGCCCGGTCCAGCTTGAGCAGGACCACGTCGTTGAGACCCTCGCGCACGAACGGCAAGAAGCCCTTGAGGTTGCGGTACGCGACGTACACGACGTAGAAGCTGGACAGGCCGATCAGCACCAGCGAGATCCGGCTGCGGGTCCACCGCTCTGTCGAGTAGGTCTTGAAGGACGACCAGAAGTTCCGGAACCCTCGGTTGGAGATCAGCACCCGCGGCACCACGTCGGCGAGGAAGAACAGCAGCACGATCACGGGCAGCCGCACGTAGGCGGGCCCGATGAACCCGTCGGGGTCGCGCAGCGGGAGATCCAGGCGGTACGACGCGATCCAGGCGAGCACACCGACGGAGACGGCGAGTCCGACCACGAAGCCGTAGGCCCGTCGCGTCATCGAATCGTTCCCCAGTCTGTGAGAGCTCCTGCCGATCTGCGGCCGATGGGCGGCGACCGTCTTGACATCCTAGTCCCCGGCCGCCTCCCGGGAGGGGCCGTACGCCGCGCGCGGCCCACGCACGCACGTCGCTCGCGACAGGGGTAATCTGGCAGGCGAACGACAGGGGAGCGCAGCAGGCGCTGAGAGTGCGGGAGACCGCAGACCCTTGAACCTGATCCGGCTAGCACCGGCGAAGGGAGTCGACTCTCGAGCAGGCAGCCGCCTGTTTCCCCTCCCGAACCGCGTGGGAGGCATCAGCACCATGGTTACTGCAACACACGACCACGAGAAGGTGGCCACCGGTCCGTGGCGCACGATCGACCTGGTCACCACCTGCCTGATCGGCGTCGTCTTCGGCGTCGCCTACTGGGGGTGGTCATCGGCGTACACCGCCCTCGACCTCAGCGGCGTGCTCGGCCCCGTCAAGGGCCTGTTCGGCGGGCCGTGGCTCATCGCCGGAGTCGTCGGCGGCCTGGTCGTCCGCCGTCCGGGGGCTGCGCTGACGGCTGAGTTCCTGGCGGCGATGGTGTCCGGGATCCTCGGCACCCAGTGGGGCGCGACCGTGCTGTTGTCCGGGCTGCTGCAGGGCTTGGGGGTCGAGTTCGCCCTGGGACTGCTGCTGTTCCGCAACTTCAGCGTGTACGTCGCGATGCTCGGTGGCATCTTCGCCGCTGCCTTCGAGACGCTCTATGAGTGGGACGCCTACTGGATCGGGCTCAGCACCTCCTGGAAGCTGCAGTACCTCGGCTGGTTCGCGCTGTCGGGGGCGGTGGTGGCCGGGCTGGGCGGCTGGCTCCTCACCCGGGCGCTGGCGAGGACCGGCGCGATCGACGCGCTGCCGGCCGGCCGCGAGGCGGCGCGCCACGCCGACCAGGAGGCAGCGACCCAGGAGTCGGCGCGGGACTCGGCTCATCGCTCCTGACGAGGGCCAGGTCGGTGCAGAGGTCGCGGTCGAAGGGCTGACCTGGCGACCACTCCGTCGTCGTACCAACGTCCTCGACGGCATCGAGCTGCGCATCCCCGCCGGGCAACGCGTGCTGGTGGCAGGGCCGAGCGGTGCCGGCAAGTCCACGCTGCTCCGAGCCATGGCCGGGCTGCTCCTCACCGCCGCCCACGGCGATCTCAGCGGCACGGTCCGGATCGCCGGTCGACCGGTGCAGCACGCCCCAGGCGACGTCGGCCTGCTCAGCCAGGACCCGGCCGCGGGCGTGGTGGCCGAGACGGCCGGCCGGGACGTGGCGTTCGGGCTGGAGAACCGGGCGCTGCCGCGCGAGGCGATCTGGCCGCGGGTGCACGACGCGCTCGCGGCCACCCGATTCCCCTACGGCCCCGAGCGCGCGACCCGGGCGCTGTCGGGCGGGGAGACGCAGCGGCTGACGCTGGCCGGGGCGCTGGCGCTCGGCAGCCGGGTGCTGCTGCTCGACGAGCCGACATCGATGCTCGACCCGGTGGCGGCCGCCTCGGTGCGGGAGGCGGTACGACGCCAGACCGCCCAGCGCGGCACCACCACGATCGTCGTGGAGCACCACCTCGAGCCGTGGCTCGACTACGCCGACCGGCTCGTCGTGCTCGGGCGCGGAGGTCGGATCGTCGCCGACGGACCTGTCGACACGGTGCTGGCAGCCGAGGGCGCTGCGCTGGCGGAGCAGGGCGTCTGGGTGCCGGGTCTGCCCGCGCCCACCCCGCTGGCCGTGCCGCAGGAGCTCGTCGAACCGTGGCGCCCGGGGCCTGACTCGCTGCTGGCCGCCGAGGACGTGGAGGTGCGGCTGCGCCGTAGCCTGGTGGAGCCCAACGCACCCCGGGTGTGCGCCCTGCGGGGCGTCGACGCCTCCCTGCACTCCGGGCGCACGCTGGCGCTGACGGGGATCAGCGGGGCCGGCAAGTCGACCCTGGTGGCGGTGCTGGCCGGGCTGCAGCGGCCGACCGCCGGCGACGTACGCGCACATCCCGAACTGGCGACCCGGCGGGGCCGGGCGCCGTGGCGCTGGCGCTCGGCCGACCTGGCCGCACGGCTGGCGTGGGTGGCCCAGCTGCCCGAGCAGGCGGTGGCCACGCGCACCGTCGCTGACGAGGTGCTCTGTGCCGCCCGAGCCTGCGGTCGCGACGGAGATCGTGCCGAGACCAGGGCGCACGGCCTGCTCAACGTGCTAGGCCTCGAGGACCTGGGCTCGGTGTCGCCGTACCACCTCTCCGGCGGCGAGCAGCGGCGTCTGATGGTCGCGGCCGCGCTGGCGCACGGACCGCTCGGGATCCTCCTCGACGAGCCGACCGTCGGTCAGGACCGCGGCACGTGGGGGGCCGTGGTGGGGATCATGGTGGCGGCCCGGTCCGCCGGCGCCTCGGTCGTCATCTCCAGTCACGATGCCGTGGCGGTCGATGCGACGGCCGACACGACGCTGACGCTGGACCAGGGACGGGTCGTCGCATGAGGCGTCCTTCGGTCGGTCCGCTGGCGCTGCTGGCCGCCAGCCTGTTCCCGGCAGCGGGAGCCTTCGCCATCGACACCGCGCGGGTCGGAGTGATCGGTGTGGCACTCGAGCTGCTGACGCTCGGCTGGTTGGTGCGCGACCTGCGAACCACGCTCCTCCGGGCTGCCTTCGGGCTGGTAGCGGCGTTCGGCATCGCCCTCACGACGTACCTCTACGGCGGCAGGGACCTCGAGACGACGGCGGCCGCCGCGCTGCGCATCCTGTACCTGGTGCTACCGAGTGCGTTGGTCCTCCCGCTGGTCCGGCCGAGCGAGCTCGGCGACCACCTGGCTCAACGGCTGCGGCTGCCGCCTCGCCTTGTGGTCGCCTCGGTCGCGGCGCTGCAGCGGATCGACTCCCTGGCCGACCAATGGCGGCAGATCCAGCGCACGAGGCGCTCCCGCGGACTCGGTCTCGAGGGCGGCCCGGTACGGCGCGTGCGGGCTTCGGCCGGCAGCGCCTTCGCCCTCTTGGTGATTGCGATGCGGCAGGCCGGGCAGCTGGCGATGGCGATGGATGCGCGGGGCTTCGCCGGCGCGCGACGCCGTACGTGGGCCGCACCCGCTCCGTGGCACGCAGGAGACACCATGGTGACTGGCATCGCCGTGTTTCTCGGACTCCTCCCCTGGCTCCTGAAGATGACCTGCCGGTCGTGGCCGGCAGGACACAAGTGCGAGAGGCGAGCGATGCATGAGCGTGGTGGCCGGCGGCGGGTGTCCTTCGTCGGGGCGCTGGCGCTCGCGGTCGTCGTGGCCGGCTGCGGGGCCGACTCGACGGATGAGTCCGAGTCCGAGCCGATGATCGGCGTCGGCGACTGCTTCGCGGAGGACGCAAGCGAGCCGGTGCCCTGCAGTACGGCGCACGAGGCTCAGACGATCTACGTCTCCGACGCCGCGCCGCGCCCCGGAACCGCCGCGCTGACGCCGTGTCGAGCCGCCCAGGCGGCCTTCCTCGGGCAGGACTTCAACAGCCGGCTGGACGTGCGCCTCTGGGTGGCCGCCGACGAGACCTGGTATCGCTGCGACCTGGTGCTGCGCAACTCCACCCGGGCCGGGTCGGGCTACGAGCAGTTGCACCAGTCGCTCGAGGGAGCCTTCCGGACCGGCGTGCCGCTGTATCTGCGCGCGTGCCTCGATGCGACGTACGACCCGCTGCTGGACCAGGACTACGTGTCCTGCGCGGAGCCTCATCGGAGCCGCGAGCTGCCCATGGCCCCGGCGATCGGGACCCTGGATGAGCCCTTCCCCGGCGACGTCTCGGAGCGCGCGATCGGGGCCTGCAACGCGACGGCCGCCGGAGCGAAAGTGCTCGGCAAGGGCCGCACGGTCCAGGCCTTCTACCCCGAGAATGCCGAGGCCTGGGACTCCGGTGAGCGCACCGCCGACTGCTGGGTGAGCACCAGTCGAGGTCGGCTGCCCGCCGTGTCGCCGCGCGGCTGACCAACTTCACGGGTCAGGGGTGGCGAGTCTGGGGTGGCGGGTCACTACGCAGGGCCGGAGCCGGCCTTCGCGGCCAGGCTGGCACGGGCGGCCTCAAGGCGGGCCACCGGCACCCGGAACGGCGAGCAGGAGACGTAGTCGAGGGCGATGCTCTCGAAGTAGTGGATCGACTCCGGATCACCCCCGTGCTCGCCGCAGATGCCGATGACGAGGTCGTGCCTGGTCTCTCTGCCCTCCCAGGCTGCGATCGACACGAGACGCCCGACGCCTGCGGTGTCCAGGCTCTCGAACGGGCTGATCCGGAAGATGCCTGCCTCGATGTACCGCGGAAAGAACGCCGCCTCGACGTCGTCGCGGCTGAAGCCCCAGGTGGTCTGCGTCATGTCGTTGGTGCCAAAGGAGAAGAACTCCGCCACCTCCGCGATCTCGTGCGCCGTCATAGCCGCACGAGGCACCTCGATCATGGTGCCGATGGGGAAGCTGAGCTCGACACCTCTCTCGTCAGACACCTCGCGCAGTGTCTGTTCGGCTTGTTCGCGGATGATCTCGAACTCCTTCACGTCCGCCACCAGCGGCACCATGATCTCCGGGTGCGGGTGCAGCCCTCGGTCGATCAGCTCCGCGGCCGCCTCGGCGATGGCGCGCACCTGCAGCAGGAACAGCCCCGGCACGACGAGGCCGAGCCGGACGCCGCGCATGCCCAGCATCGGGTTCTGCTCGTGGTAGCGCTGCACCTCACGCAGCAGCTCTGCCGATGCATCGTCGGGGTTCCCGGTCGCATCAGCGACGGCCACCTTGACCGACAGGTCGGTCAGGTCGGGCAGGAACTCGTGCAGCGGCGGATCGAGCAGCCTGACGACGACAGGCAGTTCGTCCATCGCCTCGAAGATGCCGAGGAAATCCTGCCGCTGCAGCGGCAGCAGCTCCTGCAGCGCATCCTGCCGCTCGTTCTCGTTGGCAGCCATGATGACCCGCTCGACGACCTTGCGCCGCGCGCCGAGGAACATGTGCTCGGTGCGGCACAGTCCGATGCCCTGCGCGCCGAAGTCACGAGCCCGTTGCGCATCCTCCGGCGTGTCCGCGTTGGCGCGTACGAACATGCGACGCGACTCGTCGGCGTACGCCATGATGCGTCGCACGGCGTCCACCAGGTCCTGCTCGTCACTTGCCTTGACGTGGGCCCCGGTGCGCTTGTCGGCGGGGTCCAACAGCGCCTCCACGACAGCACTCGGCACGACCGGGACGCGTCCCTCGAACACCTCGCCGGTCGATCCGTCGATCGAGACCACGTCTCCCTCCCGGACGCGGACCCCCTCAGGGGTGCGGAACTCGCGTCGCTTGGGGTCGACCCGCAGCGCCTCCACCCCGACCACACACGTCCGGCCCATCCCGCGGGCCACCACGGCCGCGTGCGACGTCTTGCCGCCACGGCTGGTCAGCACCCCCGTGGCCGCGATCATGCCGCGCAGGTCGTCCGGGTTGGTCTCCCTGCGGACCAGGATCACGTCGTCGCCCTTGGACGCCCAGGCCACGGCGGTTGCGGAGTCGAACGCGGCCTTGCCGACGGCAGCACCCGGGCTCGCCGCCATCCCCGCGGCGATCCTCGTGCGCTTGGCCCCGGCGTCGAACTGCGGAAACATCAGCTGGGCCAGCTGAGCCCCGGTGACGCGGCGCATGGCCTCGTCCATGTCGATGATGCCCTCGTCGACAAGCTGCACGGCGACTCGGAAAGCCGCGGCAGGTGTGCGCTTCCCGACCCGGGTCTGGAGCATCCAGAGCTTGCCTCGCTCGACGGTGAACTCGATGTCGCACAGATCCTTGTAGTGCCGCTCGAGCGTGGCCATGATCTCGAGCAGCTCGTCGTACGACGCCTTGTCCGACTCGCCCAGCGATGCAAGTGGCAGCGTGTTCCTAATGCCCGCCACCACGTCCTCGCCCTGCGCGTTTGCCAAGTAGTCGCCGTACACGCCCTGATGCCCGGTCGCCGGGTCCCGGGTGAAGCACACGCCGGTCCCGGAGTCCTCGCCGAGGTTGCCGAACACCATCGAGCAGATGTTGACCGCCGTACCGAGATCGTCGGGGATGCGCTCCTGCCGCCGGTAGACGCGGGCACGATCGGTGTTCCACGAGTCGAAGACGGCGCGCACCGCCAGGTCCAGCTGCTCCCGGGGCTGCTGCGGGAAGGCTGAGCCGGTCTCCTCCTTGATGATCGACTTGTACGTCGCCACCAGGGTCCGGAAGTCGGCCACAGTCAGCTCGACGTCGGTGGAGACACCGCGCTCGTCCTTGAGGTCGTCGAGCGCCTCGTCGAAGAGACCGCGCTCCACACCGAGCACGGTGGTTCCGAACATCGACAGCAGCCGGCGATAGGAGTCCCACGCGAATCGGGGATCGCCGGAGATGTCCGACAGACCTTCGACCGACTCGTCGTTGAGGCCGACGTTGAGGACGGTCTCCATCATGCCCGGCATCGAGAACTTCGCCCCGGAGCGCACGGACACCAGCAGCGGATCATTGGCCTGGCCGAGCAATCGGCCCATCTGCTTCTCCAGCGCGACCAGGTGCTCCTCGACCTCGGCGGCCATCTCCGGCGGCTCGCCCCCCGAGTCCAGGTAGACCCGGCAGGCCTCGGTCGTGATCGTGAACCCGGGTGGGACCGGGAGTCCGATGGTGGTCATCTCGGCGAGGTTGGCGCCCTTCCCGCCCAGCAGGTCCCTCTGACTGGCACTGCCTTCGCGGAAGTCGTACACATACCTCGTCATCTCGCCAACCCCTGCCACGGTGGCGCGGACCCGGTCGCCCGCGGTGATCGTCTCATCATGCCCCCGACCGATCCTCCCGGAAACTGAACCGCCGAACTCCCGCAGCGACCCGGTTCGTCGTGCGTCGCCTGACGTAGGCTCGGTGCGAGCAGCCGACCGGGACGCGAGGGGAAGCATGGCGCTACGCAAGACGTGGGTGACCGTCGTCGGCTGGGTCTTGGTGGTCGTGGGGATCGCCGCGCTGGTGCTGCCCGGCCCCGGCCTGTTGATGCTGCTCGCGGGGCTGGTCGTCTTGTCGCAGGAGTACGAGTGGGCCGAGCGGCGGGTCGAGCCGGTCAAGGCGAAAGCGTTCGACGTCGCCAAGCAGGGAGTGTCGACCTGGCCGAGGATCATCCTGAGCCTGGTCGCCGCGCTGTGTGTGAAGGCCGCCGGAGTGGTGTGGTGGGTCGCGCCGGAGATCCCCGAGATCGGGCCGATCGGACCCGAGTGGCCGCTGGGCGGCTGGGCCACCGGGAGCAGCATCATCCTGTCTGGCCTCATCGCGCTCGGACTTCTGATCTACAGCATCGTCCGCTGGCGTGGTGAGGCCGTCGCCGAACGCCGCACCGCCCGGGCCGAGCGAGGCGCCGCGCGCACCTCGACGGCGGGCGTGAGCTCCGGCGACGACGTCTCCTGACCGGCGCAGCGCAGCGGGCGACGTACATCTCTCACGACGACGATGGGCCGGCAGCGACGCGGAGGTGTGGAGATTCGGTCAGCCAATAGGCTGGGGCCATGAGTTCTCACTTCGATGTCGCCGTGCTCGGCGCCGGTCCGGGTGGTTACGTCGCCGCGATCCGGGCGGCCCAGCTCGGCCTCAAGACCGCGGTCGTCGAGAGCAAGTACTGGGGGGGCGTCTGCCTCAACGTCGGTTGCATCCCGAGCAAGGCGCTGCTACGCAATGCCGAGCTCGCGCACATCTTCCACGCCGACGCGAAGACGTTCGGCATCTCCGGTGAGGTGAGCTTCGACTACAGCGCGGCGTGGGACCGGAGCCGCAAGGTGGCCGACGGCCGAGTCAAGGGCGTCCACTACCTCATGAAGAAGAACGGCATCACTGAGCTCGATGGCTGGGGCACCTTCTCCGACGCGCACACGGTCGAGGTGGAGCTGTCGGCTGGGGGAGACGAGACCGTCACCTTCGACAACCTGATCCTGGCGACGGGCGCGACCACCCGGCTGCTGCCAGGTACGTCGTTGAGCGAACGGGTCGTCACCTACGAAGAGCAGATCATGACATCTGAGCTGCCGGGCTCGATCGTCATCGCCGGCGCTGGCGCCATCGGGGTCGAGTTCGCCTACGTCATGGCCAACTACGGCGTCAACGTGACCCTGGTGGAGTTCCTCGACCGCATCGTCCCGCTCGAGGACGAAGAGGTGTCGGCGGAGCTGGCGAAGCGCTTCAAGAAGCTGGGCGTCAAGGTCCTGTCGGGCACCAAGGTCGACGCGATCGACGACGCCGGCGACAAGGTGAAGGTCACCGTGACGAAGGGTGACGACCAGTCGACGCTCGAGGCCGACAAGGTCATGCAGGCGATCGGCTTCGCCCCGCGGGTGGAGGGATACGGCCTGGACAAGACCGGGGTCGAGCTCACCGACCGTGGCGCCGTCGGCATCGACGAGTGGATGCGGACCAGTGTGCCGCACATCTACGCGATCGGTGACGTCACCGCCAAGCTGATGCTCGCTCACGCCGCGGAGGCGATGGGGATCGTGGCGGCCGAGACGATCGCAGGTGCGGAGACGATGGCGATCGACTACCAGATGGTGCCCAAGGCGACGTACTGCCAGCCGCAGGTCGCCAGCTTCGGCTACACCGAGGCACAGGCGCGCGAGCGCGGACACGACGTCAAGGTGTCGAAGTTCCCCTTCAGCGCCAATGCGAAGGCGCACGGGCTCGGGGATCCGGCCGGCTTCGTCAAGATCGTGGCCGACGCCGAGCACGGCGAGTTCCTGGGCGCGCACCTGATCGGGCCGGACGTGACCGAGCTGCTCCCCGAGCTGACCCTGGCCCAGCAGTGGGACCTCACGGCGGCCGAGGTGTCCCGCAACATCCACGCCCACCCGACCCTGAGTGAAGCCCTCAAAGAGGCGGTGCACGGCATCGAAGGTCACATGATCAACTTTTAGTGGCGAGTTGGCCCTGACCTGCGCACGAAAGGGTCTAGCGGGCCGCTGATGTGTCGCTGATGTAGCAGCCGAGAGCATCGTCGACCGCCTTGCGGGTCCGTTCGCCGCTCGTCGGCATGAGGTGCGTGTAGGTCCGCAACGTGAAGCCGGGGTCACTGTGACCGAGGTATTCCGCTACCGCCTTGATGGACTCGCCCGCGTCCAGTAGCACGGAGGCGAAAAGTGCCGGAGCGCATGCGTCCCATCCGCGCGGGTCTGCTCTACCCCCGCCGCCTTGAGTGCGGGCGCCCACACCTGGCGATTGAAGTCGTTACGACGTAGCGCCGCTGGCGTTTGGGCTTCCGCCGAAAGCTCAGTCCTTCTCGTCACCCTCGAACCCGATGAGCCAGTGGAGGCCATAACGGTCGATGACCTGGCCGTCTGATGCGCCCCACGGCCGCGTCTGCAGGTCGTCCACCACTCGGCCAGCATTGGAGAGGCCGGAGAACCAGTCGCGCATTGTGGCCGGCGCGGCCGTGCCGAGCAACGACAACATCATGCCTTCGCTTCGGACGGGAGGCTGGTTCCCCGACACGTCGGCGCCAAAGAGCGCGACCGGACCTTCGACGAGGAGGCCGTGGGCAACGGCATCACCGGGGCCGTCGTTCCTGTTGAACTCCGCGTAGGTGTGTAACTGAACCGTGCAACCGAAGAGGTCGCCGTAGAAGGTGAGGGCTTCGCGAGCTGTTCCGGGAAAGTGAATGTACGGCGTTGGGGCTGTCATAGATCGCATGCTACGCACCGCGACCGGTGACGCACGGACATCGCCTGCTTGTTCCATTGACCCAGGACCGGTGCCTGGCGAGGCTCGGTCCAGGCGTCCGGGCTGTCGCTCTCATTTCGGCTGCCCACGCTGGTCGTGTGGCTCTCATTTGGCCTGCGCGGGCCGGGCGTCGCCAGGGCCAGGAGAGGCTCAAGAAGGGTTTGTCGTGCTCGAAGCAGCGTTGCCCTCCCGGCTCGACAACCAATGGTGGATCGAGCAACGGAGGAATGCGATGAGCACGGATGGTCTCCCAGCTGCACCAGCTGCTGCTGGAGCTGATCCCCGGTGGCGCGAAGGAGGATCTCTCGGCCCGCCAGGCCAAGGCACTGCTGGCGAAGGTCCGACCCCGCGATGCCGCCGGCAAGACCCGCCGCCGCGTCGCCGCGGAACTGATCAGCGACCTCGAGCGGATCTACGCCCGGAAGAAGGCCGCCAACAAGGAACTCACCGAACTCCTCGCGGCGACCGACACCCGGCTGTTGGACCTTCCCGGGATCGGCCCATCCGGAGCCGCTCGGCTGCTCGTCGAGGCCGACGGCAAGGCACCCATGGAAGCCATGCGATGCGTCAAGAGACGACTCTCCGACATCGTCTACCAGCAGATGCTCAACGACGAACTAGCCACGACCAGGACGGGCCCGGGAGGGCAACAGGGAAACGACTCTGACTCCAGCGCGACCGACTCACATCCCAACGCCGGCTCTTCGGACAAGCCACTTCCCGGACCCGCCACCAACCAGCCTAAGACACCACTTCGCAAGGCCGGTTGACACAGAAGGGGGCCATGACCGGTCAGCGGCATGAGCGGATGAACGGGCTCTTAGAATGCAGGGCTCCCGCGCTCGTTGCGGTAGGCCCGGATGCCGGTGATGACGCCATCGACCACCGAAAATATGTGGCAGACCATGCTGATGTGCGTGCGGTCGCCCGCGACGAGAGTGGACAGCTGTTCGACGAGTACGTCGTCGCCAGCCTGCTGCACGTTGACGTTCTCCGTGGTGAGCGACGTGGCCTTGTTGATCGGCGCCTGCAACCTCTTGATCACGGCGTCCGCCCCTTGCTGCATCACTAGCCAGGGCTCGTCCGTCCACGGGCTCGCCACCTTCGTGACCACGTCGGCTGCCAGAAACCCACGTAGGGCCTCGAAGTCGTCAACGTCCCCAGACGCCCGTGCCCGCTGGACCGCCTCGATATAGCTCCGCAGCAAGCCTGATCGATGGACTGTCGTCAGCCATTTCAACCTCCTCCGGTTGGAGACGCTGGCACGCGTGGCGCGGGCGCTGCAAGGGTCCCGCAGCACACATGCGCACGCTGAAGCCTCCGTTCATCGGCACGACCGTGCCTCAGCGTGGCTATGAGCGTGCATCGACGCCCGCCACCTCACCTGGGACCTAGTCTGCCCTCATGACGTATGGGCTGCGTGACCTGGATGGCGTGCGGATTGGGCTTGCGACGAGTGCGGTTTCGAGAACGCGAACCCCGTGATCTGGCAACGGCATTCGTTGACGTATACGCGTCACTCGAACGGCTCCAAGGTCATCCCGAAGCGGGCCGGAGGCCCTAGACGGACACGTGGTCGGGCGCAGAGTACGCGGAGCACTGCGTCGATGGCACAGATCAGACCCTGGCAATCTGCCGCCGCGCTGTTGCGCTACCGGAGTCCACATCCGTGGTGTCGCTCTCCGAAGCGGCTGCCGTTACCGCCGAGCTGATCGGTCAGCTGACGGATCCCCAATGGGACGCGGTGAAAGATGGCTGGTCATTCGACGTGCCAGTCCGAGGCGCCATGGTTCACCTGCTGCACGACCTCGAGCACCACCTGTTGGACGTCAACGAGTTCGTGGCGTTCTGCCAGCGGACACATGGCACCGTGGAGCCCGGCTACCACCGCCGGCGACCCCGCGATACCCACAACCACTATCTGGAGATCGGTGGGCACAGTTACTGGGGCGGTGGGTCCACGCGGGGGATCTCGACCCACCCGAGGTGGTGACGGTGATCAACAGAGCACGGATCTCACAACGGTGTGCGCACGGCGGTCGCAGGGGCTGGATTGCCGGGCGGCCGCTTCGGACACAATGGCCATAGCGGCCAGCTGGCCGTACACGAGGGCAGGTTCGGGTTCTGAGAGGTGGGCGATGGATCCGCAAGCGAGGTTCGACGAGTCCGAAGTCCGAGCAGCGGAGCAGCATCTCCAGACCGCCCTCGAGGCCGTCGACCGGACCGCATGGGTCTTCGACTACACCGCCGATGCGGTGTTCGATGGTGGTGGGGAGCACGCCGTCGTGGGCCGCGAGTCCCTGCTCGCCATGGCGACGCCGATGCGCCCGTTGACGAAGGTGTCGATCCGGCCGCTTCGTACCGAGGGGCGCGATGGCCTCGCGACGGTTTGGGCCGAGGCGTCCTGGGTCAGTTGGTCGGACGACAGCACCCCGACGAACGTCCAGGTGCGCGGCATAATCCTGTGGCGAGGGAGGCCGATGGTGTGTGGCGGGTGGCGATGGAAGGCATCGGTCGACGAAGCTTCGCGCGACCCGCCAGGCCGGCCGCCGAGAGTGGCGCATTCACATCGGCTATGAGAGTGCGCTTGAGCCCAGCCGCTGGCTGCGTCTATTCGCCGCGAATGGGCGTTTCGGGTGTCAGCCCGGCTAGGCCTGTGGCGTCCCCTCTTTAACCCGCGATCTGCTCGCTTGGGGAAGGTTGTTGTTTCCCGTAGTCTTGGACTGATTGTCCGTGCTCGGGGAGAGATCTCAGCCAGGACTTTATGGGCGCATCTTTGGTTGCTGGAGGAAACGAGGGGCAACGGCACCCAACAGGTGACGGGATGAGCGAGACGAGGCCCACACTGGAAGGCGCTAGGCCTTGTCTGACCTGAGAGCCTCGACTCTCGTGTGCTCCAGGCGCGAGAACGGTAAGGACAGCGTTCCGCCACAGCACGCTCTGACTCCAGGTCCGATCCACCGAACGAGGGTTCGAACTTCGGTTTCGACGCCGCGATCCCGCAAGATCTGGATGTCCCGCGAATGTTCTCGAGTAGGCCCGAGTAGCGCTGTCGCCGCCGCAACGAATATCGCCCGCATGAAACGGCGTACCCGGCGAATATGCGCGCCTGGCCTGACTAGGGTGTGAGCAACGGAGACCCAGGCGGGAGGAAGTGTGGAGACCAAGGTCAGGACGCCGCATGAGGTGTTCTTCATGCCGCAGCGTCTGCTGGTCCCGCTGTTCCAGCGTCCGTACGTCTGGACGCGCGAGAACCAGTGGACGATGCTGTGGGACGACATCCGCCGCCACGCCGAGCTCAGGCACTCGGGCAAGCGTTCCAGCCCTCATTTCCTGGGCGCCGTGGTCCTGCAGAATCAGTCGGCCTCCGTCGGCAACCTGCCGTACTGGACCATCATCGACGGTCAGCAGCGACTCACCACGATGCAGCTGCTTCTCGACGCTGCGCATCAAGCTCTGACGCTGGTGGGCTCGGAGACGCTGGCACGCCAGGTGGAGGACCTGATTCGCAACCCTGAGCACTTCTGCCGCAGCGCCGAGGACCGGTTCAAGGTCTGGCCGACCAACCGTGACCGGGCCGCGTTCAATGACGTCATGGCTGCGACGCTCCCGGTGGACTACGCACGGCTCCCGCACCAGGACAGCCGCATGACGCAGGCGCACCAGTTCTTCAGCGACGCGATGACGGACTGGTTGACGGCGGGAAGCAGCGAGTCCCGCGCCGAGGCCCTGACCCAGGTGTTGCTCAACGGATTGCAGCTGGTGGTGATCCAGCTCGAGGCCGACGAGGACAGCCAGGAGATCTTCGAGACGCTCAACGCCAGGGGTACGCCGCTGACCGCCGCTGATCTCATCAAGAACTTCGTCTTCCAACGCCTCGACCTTCCGGCCCATGAGAGCGAGGCCGCCTACGAGAAGTACTGGAAGCTCTTCGAGACCGCATTCTGGGAGAAGGAGGTCGGAGCCGGGCGCAACGCCATGGCCCGCAGCTCACTGTTCCTAAACCAGTGGCTCATCGCCCAGACCGCCGAGCCCATCGGCGTACGCGAGGTGTTCTCCCGGTTCAAGTACTTCACCACCCACGACTCGGACGCACCGATGGGTGACCTGCTGCCCACGATCCATCGTGCTGCCCTCGACTACCAGTCGTGGACCGAGGCCGCACGCACCAAGGACGGCGCCCTCGACCGCCTGACCTTGTTCGTCTACCGCATCGGCGCCCTGGACTCCGAAGCGACCAAGCCCCTGCTCATCTGGCTCAGAGACCCTGCTCTGGAACCGGTGGCTGCCGACGTCGAGGAACGCTTCCTCACGCACCTGGAGAGCTGGCTCGTCCGCAGGTCCCTGCTCCGCCTCTCCACGCAGAGCTACTCCGACCTGATCGCACTCCTGCTCCAAGAACTCAAGGACAGTCCCAGGCAGGAAGCCGCGACAGTCACCGAACGGATCCTTCGAGAGCAGACCTCGGGCAACCTCTACTGGCCCGCAGACGAAGAAGTGCAGACCTGGCTGGCCACCGCGCCCATCTACCGGCGGCTACGTCGTGGTCGGCTGCGCATGGTGCTCGAAGCCATCGAGGACCACTTCCGCGGGTACGACAGCGACCGGCCTTCGTACGCCGGGCAACGGGTGGCCCGCGACCACCACGCGATCGAACACATCCTGCCCCAGCAGTGGCAGACCCACTGGCCGGTCGAGGACCTCGCAGCACGCCTCGCGCGGGACAACCACGTTCACGTTCTGGGCAACCTGACTCTCTTGACGCGCGGCCTCAACAGCAAGGTGAGCAACGGGCCCTGGCTCGGCGAGAACGGGAAGATGGCCCACCTCGCGCAGCATGACGTGATGCTGATGAACAACAACGTACGGACGTCCGGCGCGGACGGCTGGGACGAGCAGAAGATCGACACGCGGACCACCCAAATGACCCGAGCGATCCTTGAGATCTGGCCCACCCCGCCGGGGCACACGGGCATCCACTCAGGGGCGGCCACCCAACCCACCTCCTACATCGGTCTGGACGCCCTGATCTCCGAGGGGCTGCTCAAGGTCGGCCAGACCCTTACCGGTCGGGGACGGTTCAGCGACGTCCAGGCGACGGTCCTGCCGGACGGATCGCTGCAGGTCGGCGACAGGATCTACGAGAGCCCCTCCGGCGCCGGCCGCGCCGTACGAAAGCGGAGCACGAACGGGTGGACGTTCTGGGAAGTCGATGCCGGCAACGGCATCCGGCTCGACGACCTCAGGGGCCAGTACTCGGTCCAGTTCGGTGTCGAGGTCGACAACGACGACGAGCAGGGG
>CAWHMS010000004.1:0-277290 GCA_963830495.1 uncultured Actinomycetota bacterium
TCCGCTCATCGGCAAGGTCGCTCGCGTGCGATCAGGTGCCGGATGCCATGTAGGCGGCGAGGATGTAGTTGGGGTGGCGGTCGAGGTTCTTGCGGGCACGGTCGTAGCGCATGGTGGTGCGCGGGTCGGCGTGGCGGGCGGCGATCTGCACGTCGCGCAGGTCGACACCGGCGTCGAGCATGGTGGTGACGAAGGTGTGCCGGAGCATGTGCGGGTGCATCCGCGGCAGATGGTGACCCCGGCGTGTTCGGCGAGCCGGCGGAGTCGGCGGGTGGCGCAGTGCCGGTCCATCCGGGTGCCGCGGGAGGTGAGCAGGATCGGCCCGGCTGTCCGGTCGCCGATGGCCCGGTCGATGCCGCGGCCAACGGCGGGTGGCAACGGGACCAGGACGATCTTGTCGCCCTTGCCGTGCACCCGCAGCACCCGGTGGCCGTGCTCCTCGCCGAGGTCGTCGATGTTGGCGCCGGTGGCCTCGAAGATCCGCAATCCGAGCAGGCCGAGCATCGCGACCAGGGCGAAGTCGAAACCGGTTCGGTGATTGCCGGGCGGCGGTCGAGCATGCGCCTCGAACTGCAGGTGCGTCAGCCCAAGGGTCGGGGACTCGGCCGGCACGTTCGGGCCGGCGCACGTACTCGGCCGGTGAGTGGTCGAGGAGGCCGTCGATGACGCAGGTGCGGTAGAAGCCGGCGACGCACCGACATCCGTCGGGACACCGTCGAGGGCTTGTATCGGCGGACTTCCTGCAGCCATCGAAGGTACAGCTCGATGTGCGGCCGGGTCGCGGCCAGCGGGTCGAGGCCGTGTGCTGGCACCAGTCGAGGTAGCCGCGCAGATCTGACTCGTTATGGATGCGGGACTGGCCCTTGAACCGGGCCAGATAGGCGGCCACCGCCATGCGCAACGTGTCGGGAATGGGAACGACAACCCCGGCCACGGCCGGGCTCAACTCGATGATCTCCATCCGCCCAGTCCCCGCCTGGTGCAGGCCGCGGTCAAGGAACCCATCAACCGCGGCATGTGCGGGCTCCGCCCGCAGCGCGGCATGAGCGGATGAACGGGCTCTTAGAAAGCAGGGCTCCCGCGCTCGTTGCGGTAGGCCCGGATGCCGGTGATGACGCCATCGACCACCGAAAATATGTGGCAGACCATGCTGACGTGCGTGCGGTCGCCCGCGACGAGAGTGGACAGCTGTTCGACGAGTACGTCGTCGCCAGCCTGCTGCACGTTGACGTTCTCCGTGGTGAGCGACGTGGCCTTGTTGATCGGCGCCTGCAACCTCTTGATCACGGCGTCCGCCCCTTGCTGCATCACTAGCCAGGGCTCGTCCGTCCACGGGCTCGCCACCTTCGTGACCACGTCGGCTGCCAGAAACCCACGTAGGGCCTCGAAGTCGTCAACGTCCCCAGACGCCCGTGCCCGCTGGACCGCCTCGATATAGCTCCGTACAAGCCTGATCGATGGACTGTCGTCAGCCATTTCAACCTCCTCCGGTCGGAGACGATGGCACGCGTGGCGCGGGCGCTGCAAGGGTCCCGCAGCACACATGGCACGCTGAAGCCTCCGCTCATCGGCACGACCGTGCCTCAGCGTGGCTATGAGCATGCATCGACGCCCGCCACCTCACCTGGGACCTAGTCTGCCCTCATGACGTATGGGCTGCGTGACCTGGATGGCGTGCGGATTGAGCTGTGCGACGAGTGCGGTTTCGACGAACGCGAACCCCGTGATCTGGCAACGGCATTCGTTGACGTATACGCGTCACTCGAACGGCTCCAAGGTCATCCCGAAGCGGGCCGGAGGCCCAAGCCGGACACGTGGTCGGGCGCAGAGTACGCGGAGCACTGCGTCGATGGCACAGATCAGACCCTGGCTATCTGCCGCCGCGCTGTTGCGCTACCGGAGTCCACATCCGTGGTGTCGCTCTCCGAAGCGGCTGCCGTTACCGCCGAGCTGATCGGTGAGCTGACGGATCCCCAATGGGACGCGGTGACAGACGGCTGGTCATTCGACGTGCCAGTCCGAGGCGCCATGGTTCACCTGCTGCACGACCTCGAGCACCACCTGTTGGACGTCCGTCGTGGCTACGCCAAGCTCGGGCTCGCGGACGGCATAGAAGTTGCCACCAGTCGCCCTGAAAGTTAGCCAAACCATGTAGGGAAGCAACGCGTGCGGGCGGCGCCCCCTCATCGGCATGACCGCGCACCATCAGCGGCAATTGAGGGCGGATGCCCTCGATGCGAGGTCCACGCCGGCTATCTGGGTTCCGGGCGACCAAGCCGGAGGGCGACGCTCTTGTAGGCTCGATGGATGTCGCTCACTCTGCGCGCCACGGTTGACACGTCGGTCTCGCCGAGTGAGGTGATCGCCGGCGTCACGGACTTCTCGCCGCGACGTGCAGAGATCTGGCCGAACGTAAGAGCGGGACACTTTGAGGTCCACGATCAAGGCGAAACGTGGGCCGAGGCGACGGAGGAGCTGTGGCCGACCGGCATCTATGAGCGTTGTCGGTATGACTGGTCCGATCCGGGCCATGTGATGGCGACGATCCTGGACTCCAACGCACTCAGGCCCGGGAGCACGTGGAACCTCACGGCTACCGGAACGGAGGGCGGCACTCATGTTGAGGCGGTGTTCGTCCGGGACTACAAGGCTGGATTCAGAGGCGTCTTCGCACATGTGGTCAATCGGCTGGCCGGTAACCGGCTTGCGGCTTCAGATCTCCGTCGCGCCTTGGCTTCGATCGAGAGGCTTCCGAGATGAGGTGTGGAAACTGTTCGCCGACCTTTTCGTGCGCCCTGTCATCGGCATGAGCGGACGAATCCAGCCGTTCAGGCGGGCCTGAAACGGTCGCGATCGGCGCGCCCGCCCCCGCTGGCGGTCTTAGTGGTCGCGGTAGCGCAGCACGCGGCGGGAGAACATCTCGCGACTTCGCCCTTTGGGCTGTACGTACGGCCGATGTCGCATCACGGCAGCCTCGGCAAAGGGAACGCCGGGGCTAGCATCGACCGGCGCGGTTCCCGCGTCTCGGGGTCGAGGGGTTCGCGCCGGCCGACTTCCGAGACGCGGTGTTGCCTACCCAAGGCAGTCTCGGATGCACCGGAGTTGCACTCGCGGGTCAGTCGGTTGTCTTCAACCGTTCCTGGCCGACCCATCCCAGGTGCCGTGCACCGACGTCGATCGTGTAGCGGACGTACCCTTCCCAGCGGCCGTCACGGCGTCGCCACGCCTCGAGCTGGCCTGGGTGCCAGGCGTCGTCGCGGCGCACGTCGACGGGCAGTGGCGGGGTGACCAGGCGCATCAGGCCAAGGGTAGAAGCGTGCCGGGCCGCCGTCGCTTCGCACCAAGGACGGTGACCCGGCACGGCCGCAAACGTACACGACCGTCACGAGACTGGACCTGGCCGGTGCGGTCGCGGACTCGGGGAGAGTGGATGCTTCCGCGCCGGCCAGACCCCCGTGTGTAGGCCCGGCCGGTGCCGCCGCACCTGTCCATGCGGCACCGGCCGGGCCTGTCCCTTGGCGGCGGCGAGTCGCTGAAGCTGAACGCTTCGGCGACTCGCGGGCCTAGGGCGAACAGTGCCCCTAATGCGCGACGGCGAAACACGGCCCCGATTCGAGACCTCTCGGGAGTCCTCGGGTTTCAGGGTGGGGTCGGTCAGCGGCCGTGCACCGCTGGACGGCTGCTCGCCGTCTGCGCTGTCGGGTTGAGGTGTAGGGGTCGACGTTCGTGGTCTCGGTCATGTCCCTCAACGTCATGCGTCGCTTGCCGGTGCCCGCGTCGCGGCATGAGCGGATGTCCGCGATCACCGCGTTTCCTTCAGTAGCGGTTGAAGAATTCGATGATTCGTCGTCTGGCATCGTGGGTGGCGACCTCGTCGTACTCGGTTCCCGAAATTCGGGCCAGGAACGTCAGCAGCAAGGTCTGGTCCCTTGGGTCATGGTCGTTCATGAAGCCGTGGCCGACGCCGGGATAGATCTTGACGTCATGGGGGACCTTGAACTCGGTCAGCAAATGGCCTAGACGCTTGCCAGCGCGGCCGCCTAGTGGTGAGTGGTCCGAGCCACCGAAACTCCCCACGATCGGGCACGCCTCCGACAGCCATTCGTCAGCGTCGGATGGACAGCCGCCGTAATTCACGCTGGCGCTGGCGAAACCACGGTTCGCGGCCAACGCCACCGCGTACCCTCCGCCCATGCAGAACCCGATAACCCCGATGCTTCCCGTGCACTCACCGTGGTCTCGCAGCCATCCGCGGGCCGCTTCGATGTCATCGAAGGACCGGCCGCGGCGTTGGCCTAGATCCCGCATGATAGTGCGAAGACAGCCCAGACGGCTGCCCAGTAGTACAGGTCGGGGGCGGCGGCGAGAAAGCCTTCGCTCGCCAACCAATCGGCCTGGGCGCGGAGGTCGTGGCTCATTCCGGTGAAGTCGTGAATGACGACCACCCCGGGCCAGGGCGGTGGCACGTCGGGAAACGAACAGTAAACCGGCATCCTTCCCCGCCCGGTCTCGATCTCCAGATTCCCGGTTGACTCCATGAACCATGTTGACCTATCTGGCAGCGCGTAGCCAGCAGCAGCGACCGCACATCGCATGACAGCGCGGATCGCGGCATGAGCGGTCACACTATGCCGTACTCAACGCGGCAGATCCGAACGCTCCCTGCGGCTGGTCATGGCTGGCTCGGCGGCTAGGCACCTCGGGTCTGAAGGACCGCTTCAAGCCTCTGGAAGCTGTCGGCCCAGCCGCTGCGGTGCAGTTCGAGCCGTTCCTTGGTCGCGAATTCACCCTGCGACAGCGACACCATGGTTGAGTCACCCCGGGACTCCAACTTCAACACGACGACGGTCTTGCGGTCGTCAGGGGCAGGCTCGTCCCATCGGAACGTGAAGCTGAGTTTTCCGGGTGGCTGGACTTCGAGAAACTCACCAGACAGATGAAACACGTCGCCATCGGGTGGCTGCATTGTCAAGCGGTAGGTGCCACCCGCGCGTAGGTCAAGGTGAATCTCAGGTGTCGTGAAGCCGTGGGGTCCCCACCACTTCGCCAACTCGGGCGGCTCGGTCAGGATTGCAAAGATCCGTTCTGGCGGGGCTTCGAACATGGCCGTCTGTTCCAGGACGAATCCCCCGGTCTTGTCGGTCATGACTCGACGCCTCCGCCAGACGTTGCGGTGCCCGGGGTCATTGCCGAGCCCCGCAACGAGAATAGTGGCGGAGAAGCTGCCGCGCCTCGCGGCGTGGTGACGGGGCCTGATCGTGCTCACCGATCAGCGGCTGTCCGGATGGCCGCGTGATGGACGCGGGATCGAGTGTGCGACCGCGCCAGCAGGAATACGTTGCTCCCGAGGTCGAAAATGGCGCCGAATCAGGGGTGCCTTCCTGTTGGGGCGGTCGCTCTCGCGCGCAGCGGACCGCGGGCAGTGCGCACTCAATTCGGCATGAGCGGACGAATCCAGCCGTTCAGGCGGGCCGACAGTCTCGGCAAAGGGAAACGCCTGGCCGGTTCAGGAAGCGCTCGGCTCCGAGGTGGAATGAACCGGCCAGGCACCTCAGCAGTGCCCCTGTCGGGACCGGCCAAACCGGGGGCTAACGTCGGCCGGCGCGAGTTCCGCGTCTCGGGGGTAGCGGATTCGCGCCGGCCGACGCTGCGACGCGGGTGGGGTGGCCCCTGCGGCAGTCTCGGATGCAGCTGGGGTGCCCGCGTCAGCCGTCAGGGTAGAACCGGTGGCAACCCCCTCCCCCCGTCCACGAGGTCCGCTGCCTCGTTGAGTGCTCGAGCTAGTGCTCGCGCCTCTGCTGGCGTGTACTCGATCGACGACTTCCCGGCCCCCTACGGGTCCCTCGGCTTCGTAGGCGTCACGGTCGCCACGTAGGGCCGACGGTCGCGCCGCTGCGCCACGTAGACCTCGACGTGCTGCATCTCGTGGAGTTGCCCACTCATGCCCATGGCAACGGTCGGGTTAGCGGCTCAGCTTGACGCGTTCGCCTTCCGAGCCGCACCACTGGTCATCTGGGTGCCATTCGTTCGGGTGACCGTCGCCGATGCGGCACCAGGGCGCACAGTCGACGAGTGGGAGGTACTCGCTCTGCCCGCTAGCCTTCGCAGCCAGCGCCTCTGCCCAGCCGACGAGGTGCTCATCCTTGATCTCGTCCAGTCCCGGCGTCACGGTGAAGCCGAGCGCGTCTAGGGCGGCCTGCAACTCGCGCCGCGCCCAGGTCAACCGCTCTGGGTCGACGTGTGTGTCTAATACCGTCATGGGGACTCCTGCCGTTGAAGCCCCGAACTCAGTCGGGATATTTCCACCCACAGCGCTCTGACCTGGGACGTTGCTACCGCGTCGGCGCACAGCGTGGAGGCGTCCCTAGTGTGCGACTACCTCGACTGAGCCTCTCCGGGGAGCAGATGCGTTGTCCCTGGTCAGACCGGTATATAGGTGACTTTCCGGAGACACGCTAGCAGCGTGCAGTCATCCGATCATCCGCGAGGCCAGGCGGGTGACTCAGCCGACCGCAGTCGAGCGCGTTCGCGCAGACACAGTTCGAACCACCGCCCCACGCCGGCTGACGGATGGTGAGGCCGTAGGCGTCAACGTCACGGGCCGGCTCCACAGTCGGAACCCGACTCGAAGGCCGCAGAGGGCGGGCACACCCCTTCACCGCCCGAAGACGCGGGCCTGCGTCGCGCCCTCGCCTCATCCTGTGTGGCCGCCGTCATGTCGGGCGACTGGCCGCGGTGGCGCGACGCACAGCCATACACACCCGAGCCGCGACAGCAGTCAGACGGATGACTCGCCCACGCTGAGGAGCCTCAACGATGACCACTGAGCAACTCGTGGCCGACTGGCGGACAGAAATCGCCGCCGTCGCCGTGGCCACGCGGCGACTTGCCCTTCGGCGTTGGGGGCGCCGTGACAGCTGCGTAGCCACTGCCCGGATCGGCGTCGAGATGCTGACCCGCCGCGGGTATGCGGCCCGTCCCCAGGCGGTGGGTGTATGTGCCGACAACCGGCGGCGTTGGAGCGCGCCAGCGCGGGGGTGCCGCTCGAGCGGTGGGGTCGAGAGGCGCCGAGGCCAACTGCGTGTCGACGACCTGCCATCTTTGGTGATCGCTCTACCGAGCTTCCATGCCCACGCTCGGATCACTTCAAGGGAAACGTCAGGTTTCCGGAGGCTCGCCAGTTGCCTCGGGAGTTGACGGATACAGGTGGGCCAGGTGAGAGATCCACTCGCGAAGCGGTAACTCACCCAGAGCCTGCCCGTTGAAACCACAGCGGGCGGGTTCGCCGCATGCCCGACCGCTACGGGAGAGAGCGCGTTCTGATCAGCTCTGCAGCGACCTCGTGGAGCTTCACGTTAGAGTCCTGGGAGATTCGCTTGAGAACCGCAAACGCGCGGACGGCGTCTATGCCGTAACGCTCCATCGCGATGCCGGTTGCCTGACCGATCAGGGACCGCGAGTCCAGTGCGATGTCCTTAGTCTCATCCTTCTGCGCAACGATGACTGCGATGGCTGTGTGTGCTGCCAGTGAGATCCCGCTTTCGACGTCGGCATACACAAACGCGTTCGGCAGCGTCGAGTACAGGCACAGAGCGCCAAGCCGATTCTTCTCGGCGAACATCCGGAAGCAGAGCATGCTCTGGATTCCGGTTTCCTTCGAGGCACGCGGACCCCAGTCGCCCCACCGGGTCTCAGTCGCCAGGTCGGCGCAGGAGATGACCTCCTGGTCCCAGACATCGGACAGGAGCGGGCCCTCCCCGACCTCTTGTTGAATCCGGTCGATAACGGCGGCACGCTCGCTGGTGAAGGCAGGGCTCTCAACGATCCGTGCACGGTGTACAAGCGAGATTGACGCATCCTCGGCCCCGGGAACGACGTCGATCGCGAGCGACACGGCCATGTCCATCGTCGCGATCGACCCTTGCTCTTCCTGAAGAGCGCGGGCCACGTCAGCCATCCGCCGAGACAGCGATTCCAGCTTGTCCATCCTGAGAACCTACCTGCCCGGCCACGGAGCCGCCCAGCCCACGTCACCTCGCACAACAGACACACGCACATCGGCATGAGCGGACGAATCCAGCCGTTCAGGCGGGCCTGAAACGGTCGCGATCGGCGCGCCGGCCCTCGCCGGCGGTCTTAGTGGTCGCGGTAGCGCAGCACGCGGCGGGAGAACATCTCGCGACTTCGCCCTTTTGGCTGTACGTACGGCCGATGTCGCATCACGGCAGCCTCGGCAAAGGGAACGCCGGGGCCGGTTTCAGGAAGCGCTCGGCTCCGAGGGTCGAATGAACCGGCCCGGCATCCCACCCTTGCCCGCTGCCGGGACCGTCCAAACCTGAGGCTAGCGTCGACCGGCGCGATTCCCGCGTCTCGGGGTCAAGGGGTTCACGCCGGCCGACTTCCGAGACGCGGTTTTGCCTACCCACCGCAGTCTCGGATGCACCGGAGTTGCACTCGCGGGTCAGTCGGCTGTCCTCAACCGTTCATGGTCGACCCATCCCAGGTGCCGCGCCCCAACGGCGATGGTGTAGCGGACGTACCCTTCCCAGCGGCCGTCACGGCGTCGCCACGCCTCGAGCTGGCCGGGGTGCCAGGCTCGTCGCGGCGCACGTCGACGGGCCGTGGCGGGGTGACGAGGCGCATGAGGCCAAGGGTAGAAGCGTGCCGGGCCGCAGTCGCTTCGCCACCAAGGACGGTGACCCGGCACGGTCGAAACATAGACGACAGTCATGGGGATCTGGAACTGGCCGGTGCGGTCGCGGACTCGGGGGAGAGTGGATGCTTCCGCGCCGGCCAGCCCCCCGTAGGGACCCGAGCCGGTGCGGCGCCCCTGTATGCGGCACCGGTCGGGCCCGTCCCCCTTGGCGGCAGCGAGTCGCCGAAGGGTTGAGCGTCGGCGACTCGCGGCCTAGGGCGCACGGATGCCCCTTTTGCGCTCGTGGTCAAACAGCGCCCGCTCCCGACTTCGGACCGCTTCGGGTTAGTCCTGCGGGCTTCAGGGTCTCGGGGCCTGGCTAAACAGCGGTCATCACGGAAGACCGAGGGGGCCGGACCGGTTCTGGGAGTTGCACCGCTCCCGTGATGGAGTGAACCGGTCCGGCTTCGTCTCCCGTGCCCCTGTCGGGACTGACCAAACCCGTGGCATACGCCAACCGGCGCGCCGCCATCAGGGGTGCGTAGCGGGCCGCGGCGACTCTGCGACGCGGGAGGGGTTGCTCCCGCACCTGCACTCTCGGGATGCAGCTGGGGTGCCCGCGTCACCGTCAGGGTAGAACCGGTAGCAAACCCCAGCCCTGCCTGGCCTGGCACCGGCGGCAGTTCACGCGGCAGCACGCAGCGCGGGTCATGCATCACCTCTTTTGGTGAAGGTTCCGGCGATCCCGGATACAAACGTGACCTGTCGGGTATCTCCAGGCTGTCCATCGGGACCCTCGGGCGGCCACAGCCTAGGTCCCTTGCCTGGAGGGGGTACACGTTCATGCACACTTTTAGGGGTGCCCTGGCAGCGGGTTGCTCCGTTCTGCTCGTGTCGCTGGCTGCGTCTCAGGCGTTGGCCGACACGATGGCTGCGGACTGGAGGATGGAGGAGCGGTCCGGCTCGACCATGCACGATTCGTCCGGCCACAATCTCGACGGCATCATCGGGTCCGCGGTCGTCACCGGTGTCCTGACCTCTCAAGGCCATCGCGCCTACCGGTTCCAAGGCGACAGGGCGGTCGTCAACGACCGACGGCTGGTCCGTGTGCCCGACAACGCACTACTGGAACCCACCAACGGGACATTCGCGGTGACGCTGCGGATGAAGACCGGTGCGCACGACCCGAACATCATCCAAAAGGGACAGTCGGAGACCACCGGTGGCTACTGGAAGTTCGTGCTCAACGATGGGTGGCCGCGCTGCCACTTCCGAGACGGCAACCACAACACGCTCGCGATTGGATTCGTCAACAACACCGACCCCGAAACCAAGGTGGACGACAACAACTGGCACGTCATCCGGTGCGAACGCACCACCGACGGCGTGCGCGCAACCATCGACCCAGGCACCCCAAGAGCACAAACGAGGTTCCTGCGCGGCAGCATCGGTAGCGTCAACAACACCTTCCCGCTGACCATCGGGGGCAAGCGAGACTGCAACGGCACCACGGTCACCTGCGACTACTTCGCCGGCCTCATCGACTGGGTACGCATCAAGAAGGGCTAGCTCCCCCGGAGACTGCCGGCCTGCCTGGCATGGGCACTAAGCCACGTCGACTCGGCATGACAGCAGCACGAAGGGGGAGCGATGCGGGAGGCGAACTTCCTCTGTCCGACCAAGGACGCCGCCAAGACCGCCGTCGCCGCGCTCATACGGGAAGGGTTCCGCGCCTCGCTCCCACGCAAGAACCTCGCCTACGACGGGACCCGGCTTGCCGTTCTCTTCGACACTGACGAAGACGAGCGAGCGGCCTTCGCAATCATCCTCGCCGTCGCCTCGACCGCAACCCGCTTAGGATCGCAGCTCGGCGACGTTGGCGGCTTCGATGACTGAGATCTTCACCCGCTGCCGCCCTGTCCCCCCGATCGGTGGGGATTGATTCTTTGGCGCGAACCTGTGGTGCGGAGCCGCCGTGCCGAGCACAGACCCGCCCGCCCCTGATGGGCGTTCTTGCACGGCAGGCCGTTGGTGCGATGCGCCGAGCACTGTGGCCCGGTACGGACACGCGGCGTGAGAATCGGGCATCTCAAAGCTGGTCTCGTTACTTGAGACACATGCCATCCCGGCATTCTCGGACATACGTGTTCGCGCGGCCGAGTGACGGTCGGCGGCTGTGCTAGCGTCCGCGCCTTTGGGGGAGCCCGAGTACGCACCGTCCGCACCCATAGAGAGTTCCCATGTCATGCCATTCCTTGGCCCTCGTCATCATGCCCGCCGCCGTCTGCTGCCCACCTCGCTCCTTGCAGGCGGCCTGATCCTCGGGCTGGCGTCCGTGCCCAGCCAGGCCATGCCCGACCCCGACTCCGGTGCAGCGACTTCACTCGCTGTCGCAGGCTCATCCACCGCCATCGGAGGCACCGTCTACCGCAACAGCGGCGAGTCGGCCCGCGAGGCCTACAACCGGGTGAGCAACACCTACGGCGGCCAGCTTGGCGCCGTGCGCGTCTTCTTCCCGAACCTGCCCGCGTCCTGGAGCAAGCTCGAGAGCAGCTACGGGGCGACCCCGCTCGTGGTGTCGTTCAAGGGGAACCCCGCTGACATCATCGCCGGACGCCACGACGCGTTCTTCCGCAGCTGGTTCGCCGATGCGCCGACCAACCGCGTGACGCGGTGGAGCTACTGGCATGAGCCCGAGGACGACATGGCCGGCGCCAGCACCGCTGCGACGAACTACAAGCGCGCCTGGCAGCACCTCGCCAGGCTGGCCGACAGTGTCGGCAACAGCAGGCTGCAGGCGACCCTGATCCTGATGTGTTGGACGCTCGAGTCCAACTCTGGCCGCGTGTGGACCAACTACTATCCCGGCGCGACCACGATCGACGGGTTCGGCTTCGACTGCTACAACGGTGGTCACCGGAACAACAACTACAGGTCCGCCGCGAGCCTCCTCCAGCATGCGGCTGACCTCTCCCGCAGCACCGGTAAGCCCTGGGGCATCGCCGAGCTCGGCAGCGTCGTCATCCAGGGTGACAACGGCAGCGGTCGCGCCCAGTGGCTCAAGGATGCGGTGACGTATGCGCGCAACAACGGCGCGTCCTTCGTCACCTACTTCGACAGCAAGGTCAACGTTGACTACCGGCTGCACGACACTCCGTCAAAGACCATGTGGCGGAGCCTGGTCACGAGCCAGTTCAGCTGACGCCGCCCTCTTCGGATCTCGCGCCACTCCTGGCCGCCTTTCTCCGTCGCGCCCCTCGGCGGGTCGATGTCGCCGGGGGTAGACGATGGGGCTGCCGGTCTGGCGTCGGCCGGGTGGGAGGACCTCACCCGGAATTGTGCGGGCGTCTGGCCTTATCCGGCCCCGTTCCGACAGAGATGGCACGCATCCAATTGATCGACACGGCAGCCCGACCATGACCCGTGCACGAGACACCATCACCGCCGACGTCACCTGCAGCTCGGCCACGGCCATCGACGACCACCCGCTGGTCGGGCTGCGGTCGCTTGCAGACTGTGGACACGAAGCTGTCCTGAACGGCATCGACCATCTGGTCGAGGCCGCTTCACCGTCGTCGTCCCATCGAAGGATGACCGCGGATACTCACGCTCGTGCGCCCGCCCGGCGGAGGCTTGCGGGTCCCTCGCAGCCTATGACGGGGCAAGGTGCCACGGTCGAAGCTCAGCGCCTGGTCGTACGCCTGATTGTAGGCGCGTTGCCATCGCTTCGACGCGTGCAGCGACCCAGCGCTCGATCGTCTCCAATTGCGCACTCCAGCGCTCCTCGTGGTCGCGAGTCCCGCGGGCACATCGCTCACGAACGCCTGAGTGTCGGCCTCGGACACCGCGCGCCGACCGGCATACGCCTCGCCCACCAGCACGCCGAGTCAGCTCCGACTCGACTGCAGACGGCGTCTGTTTGGCCAGCTTTGCGATGTCGGCAATGGCGACACTGTTCCTGATCTGCGTCATTTCTGCACCTCCGAGGGTTGGCGCATCGCCCTCAGCCGGTAACGACCGTCCCCTGGACAAGAGTGGGACTCCGCGAGCTCCAGCGCATCGAAGTGCTTGCGGCCCAGCAGAGTGGCGGTCGGCCCTACGTGATAACCGTGGCTCCTACCAACGCGGCCGACGCGGAGGGTAGCGCGAAGACCTCGATCGAGTACACGCCGCTGCAGGCGCGAGAGGTGGCGCACCGCCTCCTCGAGGCTGCCGACCTCGCCGAACTGGCCGGCAGCAGTGTCTGGCAGCGATTCCTCCACGTTCCGCGGGGCAGCGTGGCGCCTCGGCTGGCAACTCGGCTCGCGTCGCCGCTGAACTGCGCGCGTCGGCCGGTCGGGACCCGCGTCAGGGGTTTGCACGGGACGCCGACCGGCCCTGCCCGGGCAAAGCTGTCGTGCCACCTCCCGGGCAGACTGCAGCCTAGGAAAGCGGTTGGCTGCTGTCCTGGGAATGGCCCGATCGATACTCCGCGAGACACTGAAAGCGGGTGTACACGACTTGTGTACCATCCCGGGACGCGCACTTTGGAAAAGCGATCCGTTACGTGGTGGATAGCGGCCCCACGCCCCAACCCGACGATCGGGAACAGATCCACGCCGCCGAACCTACTTAACCTGAGGCACAGCAACGCGGGGCTTGCCGCACCGCTACTTGTCGGACTCCTCGGCCTTGGAGTCGTCGTCGCGCTTGTCGTCGTCGTGGTCCTTAGGCCCCAGCCCGGTGCCCTCGTAGTTCTGCTCGTCTAGTTCTGCTCGTCGTGCTTGTCGGTCGTCCTGGTGGTCGCCCGGGCCCATGCCCGTGCCCTCGTACCCTTGCTCCCTGGGCTTCTTTGTCATGTGACTCCTGTCTTGTGGGAGTGATGGAATTTGGCGGCTAGCCCGGAGCAGTCTTTTCCGGAGTAGCCGCCAAGCCTCACCCGGCCACGGGTTGGCGCGTAACCTCTCGTGGACCTGCCAGAGTGCTACTGGCGAATGCGCGCGCCCGCGGGGATGGCTCCGTCACTGGACTGCGCCTCGGTGTGCGCACTGGAGGCTTGCTCCTGGGCACGGTCTCGCCCAGCGGCCATGTCCTGCTTGATCTGCTCCTTGTTGCGCTGAGCCGAGTCGTAGGCGTCCTCCAGCATCCGCTGCGCCACGGGTCGGCCGCCCAGCCCGAACGCCAGCGCCAGTCCGAGGGCCAGGGCGCCCATGGTGGCTGCGAACGAGATGGCGACGATCTGCTCGGCGATCTTTAGCTGGTCGAGAATCATGAACATCGCGATGACCATGACGATCGCGGGAATCGCGGTCGCAGCCACCTTGCCCGTGGACGTGTCACCCATGAGCTTGGCGATTCCAGCACCAGCGGCTCCGGCAATCGCGGCGGCGACCACGAAGATGATGATGGCCACGATGATGTTGGGCAGATAGGCGAGGACCTGGTTCATGAAGGTCGTCAGCGCCGGGATCTTCAAGGCACCGATGGCCGAGAACAGGAAGAACGCGAAGACGAGGTAGAAGACCAGCCGGCCGATGCCGTTCGAGGGGCTCGCACCGGGCATGACCTTCTCGACGTAGTTGGACGCGTCGGATTCTTGCAGCTTCTGGTCCAATCCGAGCTTCTGTAGACCCTTGGTCACGACTGTCTTGATGACCTTGGCCAGGATGAAGCCGATGATCAGGATGACGAGGAAGCCCAGAATGTTGGGAAGGAAGGCGAAGAAGCTATCGAGCGCTTGCTGGACGCTGTCTCCGATGCTGACTGCTGATGGGTACTGCTCAATCATTGTCTACTCCGTTTGTCGATGTGCTGGTGCGGCGTCAACTGCGTTGAGGTACGCGATCAGGTTCTGAAGGGTCCAGGCCCCGATCGCAACCGGACTGGTTTGAGGACGTCACACGCCGGGGCGCTAGCTCCCGGCGTATGACGTCGGCTACTAGCGGTCCGAGCTGGGCTTGGTGCCCTCGGTCTCGATCCGCTCCTGACGGACCTCCTCGGTGACCTTCTCTTCAGCGGTCACGGTCTTGGCGTCCATCCGCACTCGCTCGACGGGCACGGTCTCCTTGGCAACGACCGGACGCTCCTCGTGCAGGATCACCTCGTGCTCCTCGTCGGTGATGTTGCTTCCAGACACCGCCTCGCCGCGGTTCTCGTCGGTGATCGGCTCACGCTCGACCCGCACTTCCTCGTGGCTTACCGGGACTGTCTTCGTGACGTTCTCGGTGACGACGTACTTGCGCAACCGTGCGCGGCCGCTCTCGCGTCGTTCGGTTCCTACTCGCAACTGCTCCTCGGAGCGAGTCATGGCGTCGTCTGTGTTCGAGCCAGAAGTGTCGTGGCTCACGCTGTCGGCGCTGTCCGACGTCTCCGGAAGGCCGGTGTCGGAGCGGTTCTCGGTGTAGGTGTAGCCGTAATAGGAGTACAGCTCGGCCTCTTGCCGTTGGCTCAGTGCGCCGTCGACGTCTACTCGGGGTGCATCCTTGACCTTGTTCTTGTCATGCGGCACATGGACCTCGCTGCCGCGAGCGTCGGCCTGCGCCAGGGGGACGAACGACTCGGCATTCCCGAAGAGTCCGGTCTTGACGGTGGCCCACTCGGGTTGCCCGGTCTGGTCGTCGAGATAGATCTGTCCGACCTTCCCGATCTTCTCGTTGTCCTGGCCCACGACGACGGCACGGCCGTCAAGGAGGCCCTGAGCCTGGTCGGTGTTGATCATGATTGCCCTTCGACTGCGTCGGGTTCTATCCTCCGCCGGCGTCTGGGGCGTCAGATCTGTCTGAAGTTGGACACGCACCAAGCCATATCGTCACGCGGCATCGAGCTCTTCTTGCGGAGCAAGGCCGCTCATGGTGCTGTGCCCCCGCCGACCTGAGTCAAGACGGCCTGCGTGAGTGCCTTACCCACGGCTCTGCTCGCTATGCGTGGCAATCAAGCGCATATGTGCCTGGGCCGGCTGACCATTCCTAGGACAGCCGACATGGTCCTGTCGTTGAAGCGGGATGCGAGGTTTGTCACTGCAGCTTGGGGTCGCCTTTCGTGACGTCCTCGATGTGCACATGCATTGCCTTCACTGTGACCTCGGGGGGAGGTGCGCCGAGGATCTCTTCGAGACGAGCACGAGCGATGGCCCGAATCTGATCAGCCAAGGGGATAAGGGGGGTGGGAATTTGTGCGGTCAGCACGATGGTGATACCGGTGTAGACGTTGCCATCGGCGTGGATCTGGATGCCGGTCACCTCACAGTAGGGGACCGAATCCAGCGCCCGTTGCAGCGAGGTCATCAGCACTTGCTCGCTTACGTGAAAGCGTCCCGAAGCAGACGTGGCAAGAATGGGATGGGACGGCCGTTGTCGCCGGAGCACGTTCTTCAGCATCTGGTCGGCGATCTCGACCCACCGCTCCTCGGTGTAGTCGCGAAGCTCTGCCGCAGCGCTTTGCAGGCGCGCCATGTCGGCCTCAGTCGGCGTTCCCTGAGGCGCTTTGTCTCGTGGGGTCATCGCCATTGCGCCATCCTGATCGCAAGGCTAGCCCGAGCTCGATGCAACTGACCCCGAACCACGGTCACATTCGTGCCCAGGACTTCAGCGATCTCGGTGTAGCTGAGGTCCTCGACCTCGCGAAGCAGCCAGGCGGAGCGCTGACGGAAGGGCAGTTCCGACAGAGCCTGGTCCAAGGCTTCTCGGAGGTGCTGATCCAGCGCGCTGAATGCCGGGTCATCCGCGTGTTCTGTGGTGAGGGCCTCGAGGAGCTGGTCATCGGCAACGAGGGGACGACGACGTCGCCGTACATTGAGGCACTCGTTGATGACCAGCCGGAACAGCCACGTCTGGAGCTTCGACTCTCCGCGAAAGGTGTGGATCTTGAGCCAGGCTTTGGTCAAGGCCTCCTGGACCGCGTCCTCGGCGGCGTGGTGGTCCCCGTCCAGCATGCGTACGGCGTGGCGATACAGAGATGCGCCATGGCGACCGAACAACTCGATGAAGGCACTTCGGTCGCCGAGGCCGGCACGCCGAGCCAGGACCTCATCTGAGCGTTCCGACGTCTCCGGTTCGCTGTGCACCGAGGCTGCTCCTGTCTCGACACCGCTGGCCCGCTTGCTCGAGCGCGTCCGAGTCTAGTCACGCGCCGACATCGTGGTTTGCTAGAGGTAGGTATTCAAGTCACCCAGTCCCCGTGACGATCGCGGTAGTTGGCGCGTCTTAGTATCGAACCTGTCGCACACCACACGGAGGACACAGTGACCGAACAAAGCAGCACCCGAGGTAACGAGGTGCAGTCCAGTCGGAGTTCGAGCGCCGGCCTCGCGCAGGTGCAGGAGTCTGACAGCCCCTTGGTCACCGAACAGGGGAGGACGTCGATTGCTGACTCGGTGGTCGCGAAGATCGCTGGCGTCGCGACTCGTGACGTGTCCGGGGTGTACGACCTCGGCGGCGGCACAGCTCGGGCGGTAGGCGCCATCAGGGAGCGCATCCCCGGCAGTCGAACCAACCACTCCCAGGGAGTCGCAGTGGAGGTGGGGGAGCGACAGGCGGCCATCGACCTCGAGATCGTGGCCGAGTACGGCGTCTCCATCACTGATCTGGCCAACGCCATCCGGCGCAACGTGTTGGCATCTGTCGAGCGGATGACCGGCCTGGAAGTCACCGAAGTCAACGTCGCGGTGACCGATGTCTACCTCGACACAGACAGCGGAACCGAGGATGACGACGAGCAGGCTCGCGTTCAGTGAGCTTCTCGACACCTGAGCGGCCGATCCAACCTCCCCCTCCCTGGTTGGGTCGGCCGGCGGGCCGGCGGATGCGGAGGTCGCGGACAGCGTGGTAGCGGCCGTGCTCGCGATCCCCGGGGTTGCTGACATGCACGACGGGATGTTCGGTGAGATCGCCACCTACCTGCCGGGGCGACGCGTTCCAGGCATTCAGATCCGAGATCAGGAGTGCCATGTATATGTGGCGCTGGACTTCTCGGCCGACATCCATCGCACGGCTGATGCGATCCGCATCATCGTAGAACCCATGGTTGGGAAGCCCGTGCATGTGACGATCCAGGATCTCGTTGTGGAGCGCGGCGTGCGGTGATGCAACATAGGTCGCGACTGCTGCCGGGGCCGAGGGCTGAAATGTATCCCCTCTGGCGTCGAGATCGTCGAGCGGTGGCGCTTCGGCATCACCCCGATCTCGGCGGAGACTTGACGGTGTATCTGCGACGCATGCATGAAGTCGATGCCAAGTACGCCGCCGCGCATCATTCGGCGGGCCCGCAACGGGGCGAGGACACCTTGCGATCTGGCGCCGGCAGTCATTCGTGGCGGCGCTCGCTGGCGCCAACCCTCCGGGTCCTGCGACGTCGGGGGAAGAAGGCCCGAAGACGTGTGCAGGCTCGCCTGCCCCGGCGCCTTCCCGGCTCCCGCCGCTACTTCGAACTGTAAGCACCACTCATCGTGATGGAGACACTGTGACTACTTCGACCATCGGCCTTGTGGCCGGGCTCCTGCTTGGGATTGCAGCCGCGGCCGGCGGCTTCGTTGGCTTCCTCACCGCCCTCGTGCTCGGCGTTGTCGGCTACGCCGTCGGTGGCCACTACGACGGAGAGTTCGACCTCGGAGCGCTGCTGGGGCGTCGGCGTGACTGAAACGCTCCAGGTCGAGCCAGCGGAGCGAGGCACGCTCACGATTTCCGACCGGGTCATCGACAAGCTCGCTGAGCATGCCGCCACACTCGTGGACGGCGTTGTCCGCGCAGGGTCCAGTCTTGAACGGCTGTCAGGTCGGCGACTACCGCGCGCCACGAGTCAGGTCAGCGGACGCAAAGCCCGTGTGGGACTGGAGATTGCTGTTGCCTGGCCATGCCCTCTTGCCGAAACTGCTGCCGAGGTGCGTACGACTGTGGGGCGGGAACTCACTCGGTTGTCCGGGCTCGACGTCGTCGCTGTCGACGTCACCGTCGACCGAGTGGAACTAGACGTCAGCTCAAGCCGCAGGAGGGTCGAGTGACGGCATCGAATGGACGCTCCGACGGCTCGCTGAAGCGGGCCAAGACTCCGGTTGGGGCCGGGGCGCAACCGGTCCTTGGCATCATCTGGTCGTCTACGGTTCTGGCCGTTGGCATCGTCTGCGTCCGGGACGCACTGGTGCACGCAGGAGCGCTGTCAGGACAGCCGTGGCTTGAGACAGCTGCCACGAGGCTCGATGGTGAGACGGCGCAGGACTGGATGGTCCCCGTCGGCGTGGGGGTCGCGGTCCTGGGGTTGTTCTTGCTCGTGGGTGCATTCCGGCGACGTCCCCGACGAGGTGTTCGACTGACTGCCTCGACCGGCGTCTACCTCACGAGCAGCAGTGTCCGGCGGTTGGCGAAGGCGGCCGCGGCCGGAGTGGACGGCGTGGACACCACGGCGGTGTCGGCGAATCGACGCAAGGTGCGAGTGGACGCGACGACCTTCACTGCGCAGCCCGAGCAGACCAAGCAACGGATCGAAGACGCGCTCCGTAGCCAGCTGGCCGCCCTCGAAACGACTCCTGACATCCGCGTCAGAGTGCAAACGGCAGAGGGCTTGACATGACCCGCCTTGCCCGAGGTGTTGACCGCACCGCAACAATCGTGGTCGGCGTCGCCCTCGTCGTTCTTGGCCTGCTGGCTGTGCTCTGGCGCCTCGATGTCCTCCTAGACCTACCTGCTGCCGCCAACACCGATCAGATCCTCGATATTCTCCGCGAGCCCTGGTGGCCCTGGGTCGTGGGGGCGGCCGGAGTGGCACTGATCGTGCTCGGCCTCAGGTGGCTCGCAGCCCACCTCCCCAGCTCAAAGGTGCGGGAGCTGAATCTGCCGGGGAGCGGCGACGCGGGCCGGCTCAAGTTCAACGCGAGTTCCGCCGCATCCGCCGCGGCCCAGCGGCTGTCACAGCTTTCCTCGGTGAAGTCGGCCACCGGCAAGGTGAGCCGCGACCGAGGTCAACTCGTCGTCGTCGTAAAGGCGACCGTCGATCCTGCCGCCGACCTCCAGGAACTCGCTCACGACGCCGACGCAGTCATCGAAGACCTAGCGATGGTGATGGGCCGCCGCGACCTTCATGGCCGAGTTCACCTCAAGGTGAACCCAGCCAAGCGATCGCGGATGTCTCGCGTTTCCTGATAGTCCGCCCCTGGGGGCGCTCCGTCAGGTGCCAGAAGACTTCGCTCCGGACTCCGAATTCTTGGGCCGTGCCGCTGCAACCACGGCTCCCCGCAGGCAAGACAGGGATGTTCGTAGTCCAACTTCGTCCGCACCTCCGCCACTCGTTCACGCTATCCGTGCAGCGGGAGGTTGACCATGCCCACCCCCGCACTCCTCATCGAGTCGCCGCCACTCCGCGAGCCTGACGCAGTCGCTCCTGGTCAACCCATCCGAGGTGTGCGCACCGAGCCCCACGGTGTAGCGGGCGAATCCTTCCCAGCGGCCCTCGCGACGACGCCACGCCTCGAGCTGGCCGGGCCACCAGTGGTCATCGCGGCGGACCTCGACGAGGCGGGGCGGAATGACGGGACCTGCTGGACGGCAGATCGCCGTCTGTGCTGTGGGGTTGTGGGCGGGGTGCCGTTC
The DNA here is from genome assembly GCA_963830495.1 of uncultured Actinomycetota bacterium. GTDB lineage: Bacteria > Actinomycetota > Actinomycetes > Propionibacteriales > Nocardioidaceae > CAWHMS01. The sequence goes on from CAWHMS010000004.1 coordinate 20,191, forward strand.
GTGGTCTCGGTCATGTCCCTCAACGTCGTGCCTCGCTTGCCGGTGCCCGCATCGCGGCATGAGTGGACATTTGAGCGTGTGTGGCTCGGCAGGCTCACCTCAGGTGGTCGTGTTTCGCGACGGTCAGCGTCACGACCTGGATGGTGGGTGACTCGGCATTGCGATCTGCAGTGTCGGCAAGTCATGGTTTGGACACAGGCAGTCAATGCCCCTTCCGGGCTATGGCGGCTCGGAGTGTGCGCTGACACATTCAGCATCAACTGTCGTAGTTGGCAAGGGAGGCGCCATGAGGAGACGTTCGGCATTGCTCATCGCCGGGTTGGCCGTCGCAGGTCTACTCGTCACCACACCGGCCACCGCCAAGCCGCTGGACAAGGGGCACTTCCGCGACGTCTTCACCGACGTCTTCGACTGCGACGGCACCCCGGTCCAAAGCGACGGTGACGTGCGCGTCAACTTCCTGTTCAACCAGCGCGGGGGCACCAAGCACCCGTTCCCATACTTCCGGGAAAGCGTGCACGGCAAGATCGTGCACACCAACCTGAACACCGGCGGCACCTTCACGGCGGTCTTCACCAGCAACACGCGAGATCACACGATCGTCAACAACGGTGACGGCACCATCACCATCACCGTGTTCGCCTCCGGCGGTTACCGGGCTTACGACCAGAACGGCAAGTTGGTGCTCAAGGATCCCGGCCATATCCGGTTCGCGTTCGAGGTGGACTACAACGGCACTCCCGGCAATCCCGACGACGACCAAGAGATTGACGGCTCGTTCCGCATCGTCCGCGAGTCGACCGGGCGCAACGACACCCAGGGTGGGGACTTCTGCGCGGACCTGGTGAAATTCACCACCTAGACCGAGTCCTCAGCGGACTGCCAGCCGTCGGGCTGACGCAGGACTCGGACTCGGCGAGGAAGTCCGAGTCGGAACGCTCGCTCATCGGCATGAGCGGACGAATCCAGCCGTTCAGGCGGGCCTGAAACGGTCGCGATTGGCGCGCCAGGCCCTCGTCGGCGGTCTCAGTGGTCGCGGTAGCGCAGCACGCGGCGGGAGAACATCTCGCGACTTCGCCCTTTTGGCTGTGCGTACGGCCGATGTCGCATCACGGCATTAGCCTCGGCAAATTGAACGCCGGGCCGGTTCGGGGAGTTGCACCGTCTCCCGTGATGGAGTGAACCGTCTCCCGTGATGGAGTGAACCGTCTCCCGTGATGGAGTGAACCGGTCCGGCTCCGCCTTCCATGCCCTGCCAGGCACCGATCAAACCCACGGCATACGCCAACCGGCGCGCCGCCATCAGGGGTGTAGCGGGCCGCACCGGTCGGCTCTGCGACGCGGGAGGGGTACGGCCCCGCCGAGTCTCGGCTGCGGCTGGGCGTCCGCGTCAACCGTCAGGGTAGAACCGGTGGCAACCCTGCCGGTGCCGGTGACACTAGTCAGCAGGCGGTGTTGCCGTCGCCGTCGTTCCATGAGCAGACGTCGACGCGGTTTCCGCTTCGGGTCTTGAGGATGGCGCGGTCGCCGGTGTTGTTCCAGACGTACCAGTTCTGCCGCCAGTACAGGTCCCTCCGCGTGTTCTGACCCGGTCCGGTGTGCAGCGTGACGCTTCTGCCGCTGCGAAGTCGGAACTTGGGGAAGCGGTACACGTGGCCGGCGGGGTCGCGGATCGTCCAGCCGGTCAATGTGCGGGCGCGTCCGCCGTTGTTCTTCACACGGATCCATTCGGCATTGAGGCTGCGATTGCTGCCGGTGTCGCTGCCGGGTGAGTCGTACTGGACGGAGGCGAAGCGGACCGGCTTGGCCGCCTGCATGCCCTCGGCCGGTGTGCTCAGGGTGGCGGCGGCCAGGGCTGTCGCCGCGATGGCGACGATCGTGGAACGTGGGTGCATGGTGATACTCCCCCGATAGTGCGATCAGATGCGGCTTCAGAACCTACGGGAGCATGCCGTGGGCGTCAGACGATTGCGGGAAGTCACCACCCGACCGCCGACACCGGCCCTATCGTTGGGCCAAGTCGGTGGCGAGGGGAGCCAGCTCATGACGGCGCTGCGGTTGATGACCTGGAACGTGGAGAATCTGTTCACGCCGGATGGTGGCACCGATCCCGATGCGGACGCCTTCGAGGAGAAGTTGACCTCGTTGGCTGCGGTGATCGACGATGCCGCCCCGGACGTGCTGGCGCTGCAAGAGGTCGGATCAGACGCAGCCCTGGCTCGGTTGCAGGACAAGCTGCAGCACGAGATGGGGTTTCGCATGGTCGGGGACCCCGGATGGTCGCGGCATCGCTGTCGCGTTGCTGTCGACGTTGGAGTTGGGCAGTCGGGTCGACCTGCTGACGTTCCCAGAGGGTCTGTTGCCGATCCAGACCGGCGACGATCCGGCCGGACCTGCCGGACCGGCGACACGATGGATCAGATGGCCCGCGGTGCGTTGCAGGCCACCGTGGCGCTCGGTAGCGAGTCTCTGGACGTGGTGGTGTGCCACCTGAAGTCGAAGCTGCTCACGTTTCCCGGTGGACGCTTCTCCCCGCGTGACGAGGGCGAGCGGGCACGGTTCGCCGCCTACGCGCTGTATCGACGCACCAGCGAGGCCACCACACTGCGCAGCCACCTCAACGAGGTCCTGGCAGGTGCCGGCCGGGACAAGGCCGTGGTGCTCGCGGGAGACTTGAACGACGAACCCGACGCCGCCACCACGCAGATCCTCCTGGGCCCGCCCGGCTCAGAGATCGGCACCCGCGGCTTCGACACCCCAGACGCTGGTGACGGCGACCGGCTCTGGAACCTTGCACCGCGAATCCCGGAGGCGGAACGCTTCAGCCGGCGCTACCGCGGACGCAACGAGCTGATCGACCACATCATGGTCAGCCACCGCCTGGTGCACCACGTGTCCGAGGTGCGTACCCTCGTGGCCACCGGACAGCTCCCGTCCATCGAAGACGACCCAGGACGCCGCATAGGAGCGCCAGGCTCGGACCACTCCGCCGTTGTTGCTCGATTCGACCTGGCTTGACGAGCCATCATGCACGAGGTACGCCCGCCTGGGCTGGTTGACGTCCGGCGCGGCGATTCCTGGTAGTCAGCTCTGACGCCAGAACTGGACGTCAAGTACCCAGTCGTCGAGGGCGAACGATGTTGGGCAGTCGGTCGGGTTCGGATAGCACACCAACGTGTAATCCACCGAGATGATGTGAATGCCGACCAGTCCCGCGGAGACACCGCTCACGGTCCGCTCCATCGCGTGAGACTCGCGAGAATCGCGACCCGCGCTGTCGAACGCAAAGTTCATCCCCGACTGCGGCACCATCTCCCTGCCGTCCATCCGAATCCGGACAGAGCAGTAGCCGCCAGTTCCCAGGCACAGCGACTCGGCCGAGAAGTGGGCGACCATCAGGCCAGCCTGGTCTCCAGGGTGGACCATCGAGGTTGCCGCAAGGAGCTCATATGTCCGTGAGGTCGTGACGGCCGAGCTTGCCTCCCGCAGGGTAACTATTCGCGTCGGTCCCCCAGCCACGACGTCTGTAGGGGCGGCGGCCGGAAGGGGTCTGATGGTCGCATGATCCGCGCTGACAACATGGGGAAGTCCCACCATGAGCACGACGATCAACCCGATGGTGGCTCCCCATCGGCGAGAGTGGCGTGTGTCCATAACCCGTGCCTCCTGAGGCCCGGACCGATGTCGAGGAGAGATCCCCCGATCTTCGATCACTTTGCTTGTCCTCGTGATTGTTGTCCTCCTATCAAGGTGCACACGGCGACGGGCTTAGGCATCACGTATCTGGGAGCGTGGCGCGCTTAACGGGGATGCACCGCCCGGCACCGTACCCGCCCGACGAGGTGTGACCCGGCGCGGCCGATTCGACGGACTGCCCCCTGGCAACGATTTACTGACGGTTAAGTCGTTGCCAGGGGTCTCCCGGTCTTGTGCCTGGGCGTGCTCATCGACTCCCTCGGTCATGTCAAATGAATGGCCGCCACTCCGCCTCGGTTGGGAAAGCGTGCTGCCGATGCGCCGTCGTCGGTCGGGGTGAGGCGCTCGGTGGCCGCGGTCATGATGCTGTCTCCTGTTGGTTGGTTGGTACGGCCGGCGTCGTGACTCTCCGTGTCTGATGCGACATGGCCGACCCTTGTGCGTAGCAGCCACTTTTATGTGTTGCGAGACGAGCAGCCCTAACAGTTGGTTACCGGATCGCGGCATGAGCGGGCACTCCTGGACGCGCACCTAGCGACGGATGCAGTCTCTTGGACATGAGCGAGAACGCAGCCAACGCGAGTCGAGCAGCCGGTAGATGGAGACGAGCGAGAGATCACGCTCGGGTGGCTGGCCTTCCATCGGGACGCCCTGCGCGCGAAGTGCGAGGGCCTGAATTCCCAGCAACTGGTGGAACGGTCTGCCGATCCGTCCCGCCTGTCCCTGCTCGGGGTCGTCCGACACATGGCTGAGATGGAGCGCGCCTACGGGTCATGGCCACTGGGTAGCGATCCGGAGTTTCACTGGGTCTGGGGAACATACGAGGATGACGCTGAGGACGACATCGACTGCACGATCGATGACGTCGAAGCCTCCTTCGCGGCGTGGGCGGAGGAACGCTCGCAGACCGACGCGGCGCTACTCGAGTGGCCGGATCTCTCGGATCTAAGCAGGACCAACAAGCGCAGCGTCCGGTGGAACCTCGCCAAATTGGTGGGCGAATATGCCCGCCACAACGGTCACGCGGACATCATCAGAGAGAGGATCGACGGCCAGACTGGCGAGTGATCGCTCATCGGCAGATCAGGTAAACAGCGCCCCTCGCGAGATTCGGACGTTCAGCTCACTTCGACTTCTCGACCCGACTCAATATGTAATGCCTCGTTGTATGTGTTGCGGTTCCACCATCCCGACTGGGTGGCGATGCAGACGCGACAGGCGGGACTCGAAGGCACTGGTGAGATCAAGCTGCGGCATCTGGTCAAGGAATCTCTGCGGATGCGACCGTCACGAATCGTCGTGGGCGAAGTGCGAGCGGAGGAGGCCCTCGATCTCCTGCTGGCGCTGAACAGCGGGCTGCCAGGGATGGCGACCGTGCATGCCAACTCGGCCAGGGAAGCACTGGTCAAGTTGTGTACCTTGCCGCTCCTCGCGGGCGAGAACATCCCGGGCCGCTTCGTCGTCCCGACGGTGGCGTCCAGCGTCGACATCGTGTGCCACCTCGCGGTCGAGGCCGACGGGCGGCGCCGGGTACGGGAGATCACTGCCGTCCCTGGCCGGGTCGAGGCCAATGTGATCGAGACCGAGCCGCTCTTCGTCTGGTCCGGCGGTCGCCTCACGCGCGCCCAGGGGATGCCGCCGCGGCCGGAGCGTTTCGAGATCGCCGGCATCGATCTGCATGCCCTCCTCGGACAGGCTCCGGTTGCACCTTCACTGGGCGATGACGCCGAGCGCGTGGCGGGCTGAATGGGCGCGGCGATAGGGCTGCTTGCCGGCACCGGCGCGCTGCTCATCTTCCTTGCGCTGACCGGGCCACCACCGCGTCGGCGTCAGCCTCGCGCCAGAAGCCGACTGACCGATCTGCTGACCAGCGCGGGCATCACCTCCGTCAGCGCCGGGGGCCTGCTGTCCCTGTGCGCTGTCTGCGCCTTGACCGCCTTCGTCGCGGTATTGGGGGTCTCCCGGACGCCACCGGTGGCGTTGGCCTTTGCAGTGATCGCCGGATACGCGCCCATGGCGGTGGTGCGAGGTCGCGTCCGCCGCCGCCATCGCGAGCTTGCGGAGGTTTGGCCCGAGGCCGTCGACAACCTCGCGTCCGCCGTGCGCGCCGGGCTTTCGCTGCCGGAGGCGCTCACGCAGTTGGGTGAGCGTGGCCCGACACCGCTGCGGGCGGCCTTCACTGCCTTCGGCCGCGACTATCTCGCTACGGGACGGTTCGGAGCGTCCCTCGACCAGTTGAAGGCGCGGCTCGCGGACCCGGTGGGGGACCGCGTCGTCGAGGCGCTCCGGATCGCGCGGGAGGTCGGTGGGGGAGACCTCGGCCGCACCCTCCGGGCGCTCTCCCGCTTCCTTCGTGACGACGCCCGCACCCGCTCCGAGCTCGAGGCGCGCCAAGCCTGGGTGGTCAACGGGGCTCGGCTGGCGGTCGGATCACCGTGGATCGTGCTGCTCGTGCTCTCGTTTCAGCCCGAGGTGATCGGCCGCTATCGCACACCCGCCGGAGTCCTCGTGCTGTGTGTTGGCGCGGCCGCCTGCACGGTCGCCTACCGCCTGATGGTGCGGATCGGCCGCCTGCCCGAAGAGCGGCGGGTGCTGGCATGACGCTGGTCGGAGCCGTCCTCGGCGGCATGCTTGGACTCGGGCTGTGGATGGTGGTGACCCGCCTCACGCAGTCGGCCAGGCCGAGTCTGGAGAGCCGGGTAGCCCCGTACGTGCGGGACGTCGCCACCGTCGAGCTCGACTGGCAGCCGCGGCCGCCGTCGGACCGTCCCTCCTCGGCCCTGCTCGCGCTGGCCGCGCCTGCGATGCGCTCGGCCGCCGACCGGCTCGAGCGCATCCTCGGCGGTCGTGAGGCGGTACGTCGACGGCTCGTCAGGGCGGGCTCGCCGATGACAGTCGAGCAGTTCCGGCTGTCGCAGGTCGCCTGGGCGACCTGCGCGTTCAGCGCCACGGTGATCGTCGGGCTGCTCGGGCCTGCCCGAGCGCCGGGTCGCGCGTTGCCGTGGTTGCTGCTCGCCTGCGGTGCTGCGCTGGCCGGAATCGTCGCCCGTGACTACCTGCTCACGCAGCAGGTGCAGCGGCGGGAGCAGCGGATGCTTGCGGAGTTCCCGACGATCGCGGAGCTGCTGGCGCTCGCAGTCGCAGCCGGCGAGGGGCCGGTCGCCGCCATCGACAGAGTGGTCCGCAGCTGCCGGGGCGCCATGACCGACGAGCTCGCGGCCGTGCTGGCCGAGTCGAGGGCCGGGGTTCCGACGGCGGCGGCGCTGGACACGATGGCGCAGCGCAGCGGGCTGCCGGTGGTGGCGCGCTTCGCCGAAGGGTTCGCGGTGGCGCTCGAGCGGGGCACACCACTGGTCGACGTACTCACGGCCCAGGCGGCGGACGTGCGGGAGGCCGGCAAGCGAGCGTTGATCGAGACAGGAGCACGGAGGGAGGTGGCGATGATGGTGCCGGTCGTCTTCTTGATCATGCCCGTGACACTGCTCTTCGCCTTCTTCCCTGGAGTCGTCGGACTGGAGCTGCTGGCGCCGTGATGGCGTCACGGGGAGAAGGAGCACACGTGACGAGAACGAGACAACCGAGATGGTTGCGAAGGCGGCTGCGGTCGCGCGACGAGCGTGGCGACGTACCGGGCTGGGTGATGATCACCGTGATGACGATCATGGTGGCGTCGGCGCTGTTGTTGACCTTCCAGGGCGCGGTGACCGGCTTCCTCGAAGAGACCCTTCGCGAGTACATGTAGTGATGGGCTGGACGACGTCTGCGCGGCGTCGCTCAGAGCACGGATCCGCCATCGCGGACTTCGCGCTGGTGTCGGTGGTCGTGGTGCCGCTGTTCTTCGGCGTCTTGCAGCTCGCGCTGATCTGGCATGTCAAGACCACCCTGACCTCGGCTGCGTCGGAGGGGGCGAGGTACGGCGCCGGCTACAACCGCAGCGTGGCGGACGGGCAGCAACGGACAGCCGCTGTCATCGACGAGGTGTTCGGCGGCGACTTCGTCGACCGGGTCGACGCCACCCTCACCGACCTCGACGGGCAGCCGGTCGTCGAGGTCGACGTACGCGCCGAGGTGCCCGTGCTCGCCTTCTGGGGGCCGACGATCGAGGTCGAGGCCACCGGCCACGCCATCAAGGAGGTGCTGCCGTGAGCCGGCGGCGGCGCGGCGAGCAAGGCTCGGCCATGGTCGAGCTCGTGTGGCTCGGCCTGCTGCTGTTCATCCCGCTGGTCTACGTGATCATCAGCGTCATCACGTTGCAGCGCTCCGCCTACGGCGCGACCGAGGCGGCCAGGGCGGCCGGGCGTGCCTATGTCCTCGCTCCGGACGTCGCCACCGCTCAGCAACGTGCCCTCAGCGCGGCGCGGCTCGCGATGGCGGACCAGGGCGTCGACCTCGCACCCGGCGACCTGGTCATCGAGTGCGCACCCGCACCCGAGTCGTGCCTCCAGCCCGGATCGACCGTCGAGGTCCGCATCGAGCTCGACGTCGCGCTGCCGCTGGTCCCTTCGGTCGGCAGCGACGCAGTGGCAAGCATCGCGGTGTCCGCCTCGCACGTCGAGCCGTTCGGCGTCTACCGCGAGGGCGTCGGATGAGGGACCGCCGCCGGCGCCGGCGCAACGAAGCGGGTCAGATCACGGCCATGCTCATCCTCTTCACCGCATGCCTGCTGCTCGCGATCGCCGCTGTCACCGACATCTCGGCGTCGTACCTGCGGCGGCAGGCCGTCACCAACCTCGCGGACGGCGCGGCGCTGGCTGCCACCGATGCCGCTGCGGCGGCCGGAGTGTACGCCGACCCGGACGCGGCCTACGTGACGATCAGCCCCGAGGCCGCCCAGCTGGCGGTCGAGGAGTATCTCGCCGCCACGGGAGCGACAGACGACTACCCAGGCATGCAGACGGCCGTCTCCGTCGACGGGTACGTGGTCACGGTCAGCCTGACGGTGACCTTCGATCTGCCTGTCCCCGTGCCGGGAGTTGCGGGCACCGTGGACGTGCACGGAACCGGGTCCTCGGTGATGCCCATCTATCAGTGAGGAGCCGTTGCGTGCACCAGCGGGACGCCGTACTCCTGGCAGCGCTAGGGTCAGGCCGTGCGGATCCTCGGCAACATCCTCTGGTTCGTGCTCGCGGGTTGGTGGCTGGCCCTCGGGTACGTCGTGGCGGGCGTCATCGCCTTCGTGCTGATCATCACGATCCCGTTCGGCATCGCCTCGTTTCGGTTGGCGGGCTACGTCATCTGGCCTTTCGGGCGCACTGTGGTCTGGCGGCGTCAGGCGGGCGTCTGGTCGCTGCTCGGCAACATCGTCTGGGTGATCTTCTTCGGCTGGGAGCTGGCGCTCGCCCACCTGGTGGCCGGGCTGCTGCTGTGCATCACGATCATCGGTATCCCCTTCGGGGTCGCCTGCTGGAAGATGGTCCCGCTGGCCCTGCTGCCGCTCGGCCGCGAGGTGGTCCCCCTGCACGAGGTGGCCTCCGACCCGTACGGCGTCCCCACCGCCCGCTGAGCAGGCTCGCCGCCCAGCGCGGTCGTTCAACAGGCACAATCAGCCATGACCTCGATGCCCCGGACGCAGATCACTCGTCTCGACGAGTACGCCTCGCACGACCGAGCGGTGCTCGACCGGCTTCTCGACACGGTGCGGGTCGCGCACGTCGGGCTGATCGACGAGGGGTGGCCGGTGGTGATCCCCACTGGCGTGGCGCGCGACGGCGACACGGCGCTGCTCCATGGGTCGACCGGGTCTCGCTGGATGCGCGCGCTGGCGGCGGGAGCGCCAGCGTGCGTCACGGTGACCGCCCTCGACGGCCTGGTGCTGGCCCGTTCGGCCTTCGAGTCCTCCATGCACTACCGGTCCGCGGTGCTCTTCGGGGCGTGTACGCCGCTGGGCGGCGACGACAAGGCCCAGGCGCTCGACGTACTGACCGACACGCTCATCCCGGGCCGAGTGGCCGAAGTGCGCCGGCCAAGCGCGAAGGAGCTCGCGGCGACCCTGGTGCTGGCGCTGCCCATCGAGCGCTGGTCGCTGAAGGTGTCCGACGGCTGGCCAGAGGACCCCGAGTCAGACGTGACCGGGCCGGCGTGGGCGGGCGTCGTACCGATGACGACGACGTACGGCGAGCCGCAGGCAGCGCCGGATCTGCGCCCCGGTATCAGCGTGCCCACCTCGGCAACCAGCTTGCACCGTGACGCATCCCGGTGACCCCCAGCTCTCCTAGGTGGAGGAGCGCCTCGAGGGGTGGTGAGCATCGGCGCGGTCAGAGCCCACTGGAACTACCCCACCCCCATACGACCGGACGCTGGGGCGCTGGGGAGAGCGCAGTCACCCTGAGGCGAGGGCTGCGGCCTTCTTCCGGGCGCGGTAGGCGCGCGTCTTCGACTTGTTGCCACAGCCCCACTCGCACCAGGTGCGCGAGCGATTCTTGGAGGCGTCGAAGAACGCCCACTGACAGTCATCGGCCGCGCAGATCTTCAGCCGTCGCCAGGTGTCGTCCGCGACGGCGCTGGTGACCGCGACGACGAAGGTGGTGAGCGCGCCGGCAACCCCGTCGGTGGCCGGCCGCAGCCCGGGGGGCTCTGAGCCGTAGTCGAGTACGACGGGGAACGCCTCCGCCAAGGCGTCCAGCGCGTCGCTGCGTCGTACGCCGTCATGGTGCCCACGCATCGCGTCACGCATGGCCTCGCGGAGATCGCGCGCCAGCGACAGGTCGGCCGTGGACGCCTGGTGGCGGGGGTCCAGCAGGCTTCGCCCGATGAGCCAGCCGGTCAGCTCGGCCGGGGTGGTGAGGTCGTCGGTCTGCTCCTCGTTGTCGACGGAGTTGGTCAAGGCCAACAACAGCTCGACGTGCGGCGGGCCGGTCGCCGTACCCGCTGTCGACTTCTCGGTCACCGGGCCACCCTTCGCTCGACCGGTCGCGCCGCCGGGACGCGACACCACTGACATGAGTTTACCGGTTGCACTTCTAGCAACACCAGTATAACGTTATGACCGGTGTCGAAATCATCTGAGGAGGCGCCATGCCAGGCTTCATCGACGGATTCGCCGGCCAGCAGCTCGACGACATGAACTCCCTCCGTCGAGAGCTGGGGCGCCGGCCCGATCCCCAGGCCGGACGGCCCCGTACTCACCGCGTGTTACACCTGATCCGCAGAGGTGTCGCTGCTGTGTCACATGTCGGCTACAGTGGTCTGCATGTACGGCAACGACTTCGGCGACCCGGACGAGCAGTCTGAGCGGTCCGGCCAACCCGCACAGCCACCGCCACCGCGCAGTGACGCCGAGCGCCTCGAGGCTGACTTCGAGGCCATCATCGCCACGGACAGCCGAGTGGAGCCACGGGACGCCATGCCCGAGGGCTATCGCAAGACGCTGATCCGGCAGATCGCCCAGCACGCCCACTCCGAGATCATCGGGATGCAGCCCGAGGGCAACTGGATCAGCCGGGCGCCGAGCCTGCGCCGCAAGGCGATCCTGATGGCCAAGGTGCAGGACGAGGCCGGCCACGGGCTCTACCTGTACGCGGCCGCCGAGACGCTGGGCGCCGACCGCGCCGACCTTCTCGACATGCTGCACAACGGTCGGCAGAAGTACTCCTCGATCTTCAACTACCCGACCCTGACCTGGGCAGACATGGGTGCGATCGGCTGGCTCGTGGACGGCGCGGCCATCGTCAACCAGGTGCCGCTGTGTCGCTGCTCCTACGGCCCGTACGCGCGGGCAATGATCCGGATCTGCAAGGAGGAGTCCTTCCACCAGCGGCAGGGCTTCGAGATCCTGCACACGCTCTCGCACGGCACCCCCGAGCAGCACGCCATGGCACAGGACGCGGTCGACCGGTGGTGGTGGCCGAGCCTGATGATGTTCGGCCCGCCCGACGACGCCTCGCCCAACTCGGCGCAGTCCATGGCGTGGGGCATCAAGCGCTTCAGCAACGACGACCTGCGGCAGCGGTTCGTCGACATGACCGTGCCGCAGTCGGACGCGCTCGGACTGTCGCTGCCGGATCCGCATCTGCGCTGGAACGCCGAGACCGAGCACTACGAGTACGGCGAGATCGACTTCACCGAGCTGTTCGAAGTCATCAAGGGCAACGGTCCGTGCAACAAGCAGCGCATGGAGCATCGGGTGCGTGCCCACGACGACGGGGCCTGGGTCCGGGAGGCGTCGACGATCTACGCGGCCAAGCACGCTGCCCGGCAAGCCGCTGCACGGGAGCAGGTGGCGTGACCGCCTCGACGAGTGGGAGCAGCACGGGCAGAGACCTGACTGCCGAAGGCGGGCATGGCGCCGTACCTGTCTCCGGCGTACCCGCAGAGCAGGCTCCCGAGCTGGCGGCGCGTGCGGATTGGCCGCTCTGGGAAGTCTTCGTGCGGGCCAAGCGCGGGCTCAACCACGTGCACGTCGGCAGCCTGCACGCACCGGACGCCGAGATGGCCGTGCGCAACGCGCGCGACCTCTACACCCGCCGCCAGGAGGGCGTGTCCATCTGGGTGACCCGCACCGCCGACATCGCGGCGAGCAGCCCGGACGAGAAGGACGCCTTCTTCGATCCCGCTGCCGACAAGGCCTACCGGCACCCCACGTTCTACGACGTACCCGAGGGCGTGAAGCACCTGTGACCACGAAGGCTCTCGACACAGACCGCGTCGACTACGTGCTGCGGCTGGCCGACGACGCCCTGGTGCTCGCCCAGCGCACCGGCGAGTGGATCGCCGCGGCTCCGCAGCTCGAAGAAGACGTCGCACTCGGCAACATCGCCCTCGACCTGCTGGGGCAGGCGCGTGCCTTGCTGACCCACGCCGGCGACCTCGAGGGTGCCGGGCGGGACGAGGACGCACTGGCCTACTTCCGGGACGAGCGGGACTTTCGCAACGCCCAGATCTTCGAGCTCGGCAACGGCGACTTCGGCTTCACCATCGCGCGGCTGCTGGTGACCTCGACCTTTCAGTTCGAGCTGTACTCGCGGCTGGTCGCCTCGCTCGACGAGACGCTGGCCGCCGTCGCCGCCAAGGCCGTCAAGGAGGTCGACTACCACCGTGACCACGCCACCATGTGGACGCTCCGGCTCGGCGACGGCACCGACGAGTCGCACCGGCGCATCCAGGCCGGAATCGAGCGAGCTGTGGCCGTACGTCGGAGAGCTGTTCGAGACCGACGAGCTGGTCGCCGGGCTGGCCGCGACCCGGATCGCCGTGGATCCGGCGGAGCTGGGCGAGCCGGTCACGTCGTACGTCGACGGCGTCCTCGCCCAAGCCACGCTGACCCGCCCGAGCGACGGCCACCACCACAGCGGCGGCCGGCGCGGCGTGCACACCGAGCAGATGGGCTACCTGCTGGCGGAGATGCAGCACCTGGCGCGGTCCCACCCCGGGGCGACATGGTGAGCCCGCCGCCTCCCACCACCCACTTGTCAGAACGTGGTGGCCCTCGAGGGCAACTGGAGTCTGACAGGTCGCGGGCGCGCGAGGTCGTGGCGGCGGTCCTCGACCCGGAGGTGCCCGTGCTCACCATCGACGACCTCGGCATCCTGCGTGACGTGCAGGTTGACGAGCGGGGACACGTCGACGTGACGATCACGCCGACGTACTCCGGCTGCCCGGCGATGGACGCCATCCGGTCCGACGTCGAGCGGGCTCTGGTAGCGGAGGGGTACGACGACGTCGACGTACGCCTGGTGCTCTCGCCGGCCTGGACGACCGACTGGATGAGCGAGGCGGGCAAACGCAAGCTGCGCGACTTCGGCATCGCCCCTCCGCAGCCGCGGGCGGGCGCCGCCCAGGACGGGGGCGTCGTCCTGGTCGCGCTGTCGGTCCGCTGCCCGCAGTGCGGGTCGCCCGAGACTCATGAGCTCAGCCGCTTCGGCTCGACCGCGTGCAAGGCCTTGTGGGTATGTGACGCCTGCAAGGAGCCGTTCGACCACTTCAAGGCGCACTAGCGGAAGGCCTGGGCCTCAACCCGATGACGACACCCCGGCACTCGACCTTCCACTCGCTGAAGGTCGCCGACATCACCCCACTCACCGATGACGCCGTCTGCATCGGCTTCGCGGTGCCGCCTGCGCTGGCCGACGACTACGCCTTCGTCCAGGGTCAGCACCTCAACATCCGGACCAGTCTGGCCGGCGACGACGTACGTCGCTCGTACTCGATCTGTGCGCCAGCCGGCTCAGGCCGGCTGCGGATCGGGGTCAAGGTGCTGCCGGGGGGTCACTTCTCCGGCTTCGCGGCCGGCGGGCTCAAGGTCGGTGACGAGCTCGAGGTCATGACACCCGTCGGGCGCTTCTCCACGCCACTGGACCCGGCACACGAGAAGCACTACTGCGCGATTGCTGCCGGCAGCGGCATCACCCCGATCTACTCGATCGTCGCCACGGCCCTGGAGCAGGAGCCCAACAGCCGGGTCACGCTGATCTACACCAACCGCACCAGCCGCACCGTGATGTTCCTGGAGGAGCTCGAGGACCTCAAGGACCGGTACGGCGCCCGGTTCCATCTGATCCACGTGCTCACGCGGGAGGCGCAGGATGCCGAGCTGCTGTCCGGACGCCTCGACGCGGATCGGCTCACCAGGATCAACGAGGCGCTGGTGCCGGTGGCCTCGGTGGACGAGTGGTTCCTGTGCGGACCGTTTGAGATGGTGCACGAGCTGCGAGAAGCGCTGGAGCGGCAGGGCGCCGACCGGCGCCACGTCCATTCCGAGCTGTTCCACGTCGAGACGACTCCGCCGGTGCGACGTACGACGGAGGCGGACCAGGGCGAGGGCGCCGACGTGGCGATCCGTCTCGACGGGCGCACGTCCCGCTTCCGGCTCAAGGGCAACGACGTACCAGTGCTCGAGGCAGCGCTGCGGGTGCGCGCCGACGCGCCGTTCGCCTGCAAGGGCGGCGTGTGTGGCACGTGTCGGGCGAAGCTGGTGTCGGGCACGGTGGCGATGGACACCAACTACGCGTTGGAGCCGGAGGAGATCGAGAAGGGCTACGTGCTGACCTGCCAGAGCCACCCGACGAGCAGCACGGTCGAGCTCGACTACGACGCCTAGCCCCTGGCTGCTGGTGGTCGGGCGGGCCGTGTCCGGCGGGTGCCCCAGGATTCGTCCGAAGAGGCGCGGGCTGGTCGAGCGTGGCGCCATCGGACGAATCCTGTCGACCAGCGACCGGCGCGGGGGCAGACCGTGGTGGCGAGGCGGTGCTAGGTTCGGGAGCCGTGCGGCAGTACCTCGATCTCGTGCAGCGGATCCTCGACGAAGGGGTGGAGAAGGCCGACCGCACCGGCACCGGCACGCTCAGCGTCTTCGGCCACCAGATGCGCTTCGACCTGCGCGCGGGCTTCCCGCTCGTGACCACCAAGAAGGTGCACGTGCGCTCGGTGGTCGGCGAGCTGCTCTGGTTCATCCGGGGCGACACGAACGTCGCCTGGCTGCAGCAGCACGGCATCACGATCTGGGACGAGTGGGCCGACGCCGACGGTGAGCTCGGCCCGGTCTACGGCCATCAGTGGCGGTCCTGGCCCATCCCCGACGGTCGGCACGTCGACCAGCTCAGGGACGTGATCGAGCAGATCCGGACCAGTCCCGACTCGCGGCGCCACCTGGTCAGCGCCTGGAACGTCGCCGACCTGCCGCACATGGCGTTGATGCCTTGTCACGCGCTGTTCCAGTTCTACGTCGCGGAGGGCAGGCTGTCGTGCCAGCTCTACCAGCGATCGGCTGACGTGTTCCTCGGCGTACCGTTCAACATCGCCTCCTACAGCCTGCTCACTCACATGGTCGCTCAGGTGACCGGGCTCGAGGTCGGCGACTTCGTCCACACGCTCGGCGACGCGCACCTCTACCTCAACCACCTCGACCAGGCCCGCACCCAGCTCGCGCGCGAGCCGCGCCCACTTCCCGAGCTGTGGCTGGACCCGGGCGTGGTCGACATCGACGGCTTCGGTCTCGACGACGTGAAGCTCTCCGGCTACGACCCGCACCCTGGCATCAAGGCGCCGATCGCCGTATGACGCTCACCCTCGTGGCCGCCGTGGCGCGCAACGGGGTGATCGGTGCCGGCCAGACGATCCCGTGGCGGCTGACCGGCGAGCAGCGCCAGTTCAAGGAGCTGACCGACGGTCACGTGCTCGTCATGGGGCGCCGCACCTACGACTCCATCGGCCGACCATTGCCGGGGCGTACGACGATCGTCGTCACACGGCAACCGAACTGGGCGCCAGCCGACGGGATGCCGGAGGGACTGTTGTCGGCGGGCAGCCTGGGGGAGGCGCTCGAGCTTGCCGGCACCGACTCCGTCTTCGTCGCTGGTGGCGAGCAGATCTACGCCGAGGCGCTGCCGCTCGCCGACGCGATGGTCATCAGCTGGGTGGATCTCGAACCCGAGGGCGACGCCCGCTTTCCCGATGTCGACTGGACACGGTGGCGCGAGGTCTCCCGGGAGGCGCACGACGGATGGACCCGCACGACGTACGCCCGGATCCGATGAGCGCGGCTCCGAACCTGCCATCGGACGCGGTTTTCTGCGGCCCAGCCCGGTCCGGACCGGAAAATCTCGCGTCGAGGTGTAACGCGGCGGCCTCCTGCCGCGATAGACCAGACGGAGCGCCGTTACTGCCCGGACCCCCGAGCGGACAGTAGCGGCGCCCTAACGTTGCCACGCCGACGCCGGGTCTCAGCGCCAGACCTCAGCGGTCGGCCGCACCGCTGGGCCTGACCGCTGGCAGCGGGCCAGCGCGGTAGCCTCAGGTCATGTCCTCAGCGTCGTCCGCTCCGTTCGGTCGCGTCCTGACCGCCATGGTCACCCCGTTCGCCGATGACGGGAGTCTCGATCTCGACGCCGCGGCGCGGATCGCCACCTACCTGGTGGACCACGGGCACGACGGGCTGGTCGTCTCCGGCACCACGGGGGAGTCACCGACCACCTCGCTCACGGAGTGCGGCAGCCTGCTGGAGGTCGTCATCGACGCGGTGGGCGACCGGGCGCATGTCGTTGCGGGTGTCGGCTCCAACGACACGGCGCACTCCGTCGACCTCGCGCGTCAGGCCGAGAAGCTCGGCGCCGCGGGAGCGCTCATCGTCACGCCGTACTACTCCAAGCCCAGCCAGGCAGGCATCCTGCATCACTTCGAGACGGTCGTTGCCGCCGCCGATCTGCCCGTCATGGTGTACGACGTCCCGGGTCGCACCGGCGTGCAGCTGGCCGAGGACACCTATGCCCGAGCCGCCGAGCACGACCGGGTCGTCGCGGTCAAGGACGCGGTCGGCGACCTGGCCCGCGGCGTACGCATCATGGCCAGGACCGGCCTGGCGTTCTACTCCGGCGACGACGCGCTCAACCTGGCCTGGCTCACCCACGGCGCCGTCGGCATGGTCTCCGTGATCGGCCACGCCGCCGGTGACGTACACGCCGAGCTGGTCGCGCAGGTCGACGCCGGCCGCGTCACGGAGGCGCTCGCTCTCTACCGCCGGTTGAGCCCGGTCGTGCAGGCGATCATGACGGGTCCGAACTACGGAGCGCCGCTGGCCAAGGCGGCGCTGCAGCTCCTCGGTGTCAGCGGCAACCGGGTGGTGCGACCTCCGCTCATGGCGGCGGACGACGACGACGTGGCCCGGGTCAGAGCCGGGCTGGTCACCGCCGGCCTGCTGCCGAGCGACGCCTCATGAGCCATCCGCACCCCGAGCTCGGCCCGCCGCCGGTGCTGCCCGACCGCGGGCTGCGCGTGATCCCCCTCGGAGGACTCGGTGAGGTCGGCCGCAACATGGCTGTGCTCGAGCACCAGGGCAGGCTGCTGATCATCGACTGCGGCGTGCTCTTCCCCGACGAGAACCAGCCGGGCGTCGACCTGATCCTCCCCGACTTCGAGCCGATCCGCGGCCGCCTCGACGACATCGAAGCGGTCGTGCTCACGCACGGCCACGAGGACCACATCGGCGCGGTGCCCTACCTGCTCCGGGAGCGGCCCGACCTCCCGCTCATCGGGTCGAAGCTCACGCTGGCGCTCCTCGACGCCAAGCTCAAGGAGCACCGGCTGACCCGAGCCCCGAAGCACCAGGTCTCCGAGGGTGACCGGGAGGTCTTCGGGCCGTTCGACCTCGAGTTCGTCGCGGTCAACCACTCGATCCCCGACGCGCTGGCCGTCGCGGTACGGACCCAGGCCGGACTGGTGCTGCACACCGGCGACTTCAAGATGGATCAGCTGCCGCTCGACGGCCGCATCACCGACCTGCGCTCCTTCGCGCGGCTGGGCCTGGAGGGCGTCGACCTCTTCATGGTGGACTCCACCAACGCGGAGGTGCCGGGCTTCAACACGCCGGAGAAGGACATCGGCCCGGTGCTGGAGCGCGTCTTCCGCACCAGTCGGCAGCGCATGATCGTGGCCTGCTTCGCCTCGCACGTGCACCGGGTGCAGCAGGTGATGGACGCGGCTGTCGCGCAGGGCCGCAAGGTGGCGTACGTCGGACGCTCGATGGTGCGCAACATGCAGGTGGCCCAGGATCTCGGCTATCTCACCGTGCCGCCGAACACCCTGGTCGACATGCGCGACCTGAGCGACTACGCGCCAGACGAGGTCGTCATCATCTCCACCGGCTCACAGGGGGAGCCCCTCTCGGCGCTGGCACGCATCGCGCACCGCAACCACGACCGGATCCGGATCGAACCGGGCGACACCGTGGTGCTCGCGTCCAGCCTGATCCCCGGCAACGAGAACTCCGTGTTCCGCGTGATCAACGGTCTGACCCGGCTCGGTGCCACCGTGGTGCACAAGGGCAACGCGCTAGTGCACGTCTCCGGACATGCCAGCGCCGGTGAGCTGCTCTACTGCTACAACGTGCTCCGGCCGCGCAACGTGATGCCGGTGCACGGCGAGACTCGCCACCTGGTCGCCAACGGCGCCTTGGCCGTCGAGACCGGCGTACCGCGGGACCGCGTCGTCCTGGCTGAGGACGGCTTCGTCGTCGACCTCGTCGACGGCGTCGCCCGCGTCACCGGCAAGGTCGACTGCGGTTACGTGTTCGTCGACGGCTCGTCGGTCGGAGACATCACCGAGAGCGAGCTCAAGGACCGCCGCATCCTCGGGGACGAGGGATTCATCACCGTGATGGTCGTGCTCGACTCCGCGACCGGCAAGGTCGTCGCGGGGCCGGAGATCCACGCGCGCGGCTTCGCCGAGGACGACAGTGTCTTCGAGGAGGTTAAGCCGCGGATCGAGGATGCCCTGCGGGCGGCGGTCAACGACGGCAACGACGACCCCTATCAGCTGCAGCAGGTGATGCGCCGCACCGTCGGGCGCTGGGTCAACCAGGCGCACCGACGCCGGCCCATGATCATCCCGGTTGTGCTCGAGGCCTGAGCGTGCCACCACGGGCCTGGGCGGAGCGGATCCGTCAGGCGCTGGCGCCGGTCGTGGCGCTGCTCGCCTCCGGCTTGGCGGTGACTGCGGCAGTCAGCCTGCCCGACGTCCAACGCTCGGTGCTGCTGCTCTACGTCACCGACGAGCGCTGGGTCGGCTGGGCCGGCCTGGCGCTCGCGGCCTGTCTGGCCTCCAGCGCGCTGGCGGTGTTCGCCGCGCCGCGGTTGGGAGCCGCTCCGGCGTTGGCCTTCGGGGCGGTGGCGGCGGTCTTCGGGCTGGCGCTGGGCGACTCGGTGACGCGGGACGCGCAGGTCGCGATGGCGTTCGTCGTCCTCGGCATCGGCTTCGGGGCGTTGGTCACCGGAGCCGGCCTGATCGCGATCGGGCTGCCGCGCCGTGCGTCCATCGCCGCCGGGGCCGGCTGGGCGCTTCCGTTGGTGGCCGGCTGGCCGCTCGTCACCTGGCTGCTGTTGCACGGCGTGGAGGAAGCTCGACTCGCCTTGCATCCGCCCGTCTGGGCACTGGTGTCGACCACGGCCGCAATCGTGGCGTGGTCGTCGCTCTCGGTGTTGCTCGAGTACGACGATGACGCCCCAGGCCCGCGCTCTCAGCAGTCGGCTGCCCCGACAGGGGAGTGGACTCGGGCGTGGCTCCTCCTCATGACCACGGCCGCGGTCGCCCCGCTGGCACTCGTGGTGCTCGGCTTCGACCCGACCGTGTCCCCGGCCTGGACCCGGTCGGTGACGCTCCTCGCGGCGGCCGTCGTCGCCGTCGGCTTGGGTGGCACCGCCTGCTGGGTGCCGCAGCGGGCGCAGCGGGCGTCGTACCTCGGAGCGGTCGTCGTGCTGTCCCTGCTGCCGGCCTCGGTGCAGCTCGTCGTGATGACGGCGGACGAAGGCGACGACCGGGTGGGGCGGGGCGTGCTCGCTGTGCTGATCCTGGCTGGTGCCGCCGGCGTGCTGGTCGGGCTGGCCCGGCCGCGGCTGCTGCCCGCGGCGCTGCTGCTCACTGCACTCGGCGCCGCCGGCTCCTGGGTGATGCCCACAACCCCGTGGGCGATGGTGCCCGGTTGCGCGGCCATGCTGCTGGGCGGTGGCGCCGCTCTCGGCGCGTCGGTGCGCTCCACCGTGGGGCATGAGGCGGGGTGGCGATTCCTCTGTGTCGCGAGCGTCGTGTCACTCGCCGTGGGCCTGGCGGCTACCGCCCCGCTGTCGTGGGCGCTCGGCGGTTCGGTCGCCGACGGCCTCGTCGACGCCAGGGCGGCTGGCCGAGTCGCGCTCGGCGTGCTGTTCAGCGCAGCCCTCGTAGCCGCGGCGGTGGCTGCGATCCTGCTGGGTCGCGAGCGCGATGGCGGCCCAACCCGCGAGGCCTCCGTGACGGCGCCTGACCCGGCAAACGCCGTCAGTGACCCCGGTGCGGTGAGTCGGTGAGTGACCCGGTCACCTGACCGGGTCGCAGCCACTCCTCACCGCGCCGGTCTCTCCACCTGCGCGTCACCACCGCCGCGACATACTGGCTCGGCAACGGCGATCAGGCGTCCGCGCCGGTCGAGCTCGATCACTGCCACGGCACCCAGCCTGGGGTCGAGGTGAACGTGTGCCCGAGCGAGGCCAGAGGCCCGCCGTACTGGGTGATGAACGGCGGTTCCGCCGAGACACTCGTCGAAGACCCGACGCATCCACGTCATGACGCGTGGCCGGCTGATCACCTGCTCCCGGAAAGCGGCGGCGAACACGCCGTACACCGCGAAGACGACCAGAGTCAGCAGCATGAAAACTCCACTCAGCTCCAGCATGCGCAGCACGCCGCTGGGCTCGCCCGGGCTGACGAACTGAGGCAGGAACGCGAAGAAGAAGGTCGTTCGTCGCGCTGGGCGCGAAGCTCGCCTTCACCCGCCAGTAGGCGTACCCGCCCGGAGAAGTCAGGGCGAGAAGTCAGGCCTGGGCACGCCGAGGGGCGGGACGTCCCCCGCACGTCCCGCCCTCGCGTGGCTCGATCACCCCAGGCCCCTCAGACTGTGGTGTCGCCAGTGCCGGTCACCCCAGGCCCCCTCGCGCTGCGGTTCCGGTGTCTCGTCGGCTCAGGAGCGCGGCAGTGCCGGCGTGATACATGTGTGACAACACTTTTCTTTTCGACCAAATGTCAACGATCGGGCACAGCGCGTCACTAGGATGGATCGATGCGCGAAATGGCGCGTATCAGCCTGCCCTCAAGCGCCTCCTAGGTGGTGTGAAGGTCATGGATCGCCGTGAGACCCAGCCCCCCAAGGCAGGTGCTCAAGGCGGCGATGACTCCACGTCGGTCTGGTCGCAGGCTGCGGGAAGCTTCCGCAGTTGGCGCGCGGGCGAGGCGGGAGCCCTCGACGACATGGTCCGCACCCTGACGCCCGTGCTCTGGCACGTGGTGCGTGCCTACGGGCTCGAACGGGAGCAGGCCGAAGACGTCGTCCAGACCACCTGGCTCACGCTGGTTCGCCGGCACGAGTCGATCGCGGACCCGCAGGCGGTGGCGTCGTGGATGATCACGGCGGCCCGCCGCGAAGCGTGGCGGCTGGCAAAGGCGGCGGCCCGTACGACGCCCATGCTCGACGACGTGATCGAGCGACAGATCCCGGTGCAGCGCCCGGCCGACGTCGACGTGGTCGACGCCGACGAGCACCACCGGCTCTGGAGCTGCGTGAGCCAGCTGGACCTGCGCTGCCAGCGGCTGCTGCGCATCGTGGCCTTCGACGACAGACCCGACTACGCCGGGATCGCCCGAGACTTGGACATGCCCGTCGGCAGTATCGGACCGACCCGGGGACGCTGTCTGACCAAGTTGAAGACGCTCCTCTCCAAGGCAGGTGTTGACGATGAACGACAGTGACATCACCTTCCGCGACCTCGCGGCGATGTGGGAGGCGCGTGACCCGATGCCCGAAGGCCTGATCGAACAGGTCCTGGTCGCCATCGGGACCGAGGACCTCGACACCGAGTACGAGTTGCTGCACCTCATGGAGCGCAACACCGAGCTCGCCGGCGTGCGCGGCGGCGAGGCCGTCACCTTGTCCTTCGCCGGGCACAGCTTCTCGATGCTGATCCGCGTCAGTGCCATCGGCCATCGGCAGTGCCGGGTCGACGGCTGGGTGACGCCGGCGCAGCCGATGAAGCTGTCGGTCAGCCAGAAGTCCAAGACCTGGGAGGCCGTCGTCGACGCGTTCGGGCGCTTCGAGCTGCCGAAGCTGCCGACCGGGCTGTCGCGCTTCTGGCTCGCCGCCGACGCCGACAAGGACGACGCCGCCGAGCTCTTCGCCACCCCCACCTTCGAACTCTGAGGAGACAAGCGTGACGCCGAGCGGACGCACCGGCTCTGCCAAAGGTCGACCATCGAGACAGGACCCGGAGATCCCGCGCCGTGAGGACCGCGATCCCCGACCGCCGCGGAGGGAACGGATCGCGCCGGTCCAAGGCCGCGTGCTCGACCCCGCGACAGCACTCACGATCAAGGGAGTCGTGCCGCGATCGACGGTCTACGTCGGCCCTCGGCTGGTGGCGTCATCCCGGTACGACGACAGTGACCTGCTCGAGAAGCTGCAAGAGATCGCGGCACCGCTGAAGTGGGATGTCGAGCTGGACGATTCGTTCGGACGCTCACGGGTCGACGGCACCCGCATCGACGAGGGCCTGCTGGGCGTGAGTCGCTTCAACCTCTCCGTCAAAGAGCAGGAGGCCGCCGTTGCGCCGGACGGCTGGGTGCTGCTTCAGCAGGCGCGCGCAAAGCTCGGTCGGGATGCCCTGCAGGGAGTTGGACTCGACCACGTGCTGTTCTCGACAACGGTCAATCCCAATCCGCACCACGACCCGAACCCGCATCATGACCCGAACCCCCATCATGACCCGAACCCACTGTCTGGATTCGCGATCGGCTCGTACCTCTACCCGGGATCGGGCGGCCGGCAGCCGGTCGCGTATGCGGGTCCGCCGCCCTATCGGCACATGGACAAGGCGCTGCGACGGCGTCGTCGCCCGGTGGTCGGCATCTTGGACACCGGGGTGGGTCGACACACCTGGCTGACACCGGACATCGTCGACGAAGATGTCAAGCTCGACGGCAAGGTCGTCGGTTACGGACCTGGCGTGCCGGACGCCGAAGACGTGGGCGACCAGGTGGGGCCCCTCGACGGAATGATCGACGAGCTCTCGGGACATGGCACCTTCATTGCTGGCCTCATCCATCAGACCTGCCCGGACGCCAACATCACGTCATGGCGGATCGTGCGCTCAGCCGGCCCGATCGTCGAGTCCGATCTCATCAACACCTTGACTCAGATCGCGGAGCTCGTCCGAAGAGCCGCGGACGGAGAGGCAGGGGGCCATCGGCTCGACGTGCTGAGTCTGTCGATGGGCTACTACCACGAGACGCCCGAGGACGCGCTTGTCGATCCGACCTTCCGCAAGCTGTTCAGGCTGATGGGCCGCTGCGGGTGTGCCGTCGTGTGCTCGGCCGGTAACGAGGCGACGGCTCGGCCGCTCTACCCTGCCGCGTTCGGTCCCTGGCTGAGGGGGAGGAAGAACAAGCCCGAGCCGGATTGTGTGCCGATCATCTCCGTTGGCGCGCTGAACCCCAACAAGACGGTGGCGCTGTTCAGCAACACCGGGCCTTGGGTGCGGACCTATCAGCGTGGAGCCTCGGTGATGAGCACCATGCCGCCGTTCCAAGGAGGCCTGGAGCCGGCGGCGCGTACTCGAGCCTTCGGCCGAACCCGCGAGTCAATCGATCTCGATGACTTCACCGGTGGCTTTGGGCTGTGGAGCGGCACGTCGTTCGCGGCACCCATCATGGCTGGCAAGATCGCCCGCGCGATGCTCGACGACATGCCTTCGGCCAAAACGAAGGAGACGCGCGAGCAGGCGGTCGCCCGGGTATGGAAGGCAGTAGCCGCGACCACCAAGATCAAGCCATCATTGGCAAGTGCTTCCCGCAAGCGAGCTACATCGACGAGGGCGTAACGCCAGCGCCGCTGGCCGCCACGGCCAAGCACGCCGACTGCTGAGAGCAGCTCTCGAGCGTCCGAGTAGCGCTGACACTCGGGCACGGGTGCTTCTCACCTTGGCTCATGTCGAGGCCGAGCTGGGTAGCGTCCAAGTCGGCATCGACATGTGCGACGACGCGCTCGGGCTCGATGAGATCTCGGACGGCGTCCGTGGACTGATCTACTCACAACTTGGTCTGTTGTGGATGCGTGCCGGTGCCGGCGACCGGGCCATCGAGGCGTTCGGCGTCTCCGAGCCCTTGATCGTCGGCGACCTACCTGCCCTGGCCCGTCTGCACCTCAATCGCGGGAACGTCTTCTTGCAGCGGGGAATGTCTGACGTGGCCGCGCAGGACTTCGATGCGGCAATCACGTTCGCCTCTCAGGCTGGACGGGTCGACCTGCGAGGCAAGGCCGAGGGAAACCTCGGCTACACCCGCATGCTTCAGGGGGACATGGTCAACGCCTTGCAGTTGTTGGATCGAGCCGGGCAGACGTTTGATTCGCCGGTCCTCCGAGCGGTGGGGCAGCAGGACAGGGCCGAAGTCCTGATGGCCTGCGGCATGGCTTCGGAGGCTGCTGGCAGCCTGCGCGATGCCGCGTCCGCATTCGGTGCCAGGAAGCTGCGGCAGTCTCAGGCGGAAGCCGAGCTGGTGCTTGCCCGCCTACTGCTTGCTGAGGAGCCGGCGGAGGCCGCCCGGGTCGCGGCCCGGGCTCGTCATCGGTTCGATCGCCGAGGAAGTGAAGCGTGGGCGGCCCGGGCAGAGTCGATCGAGGTCATCAGCGAGCTGATCACGAAGCGCGATCCCCGCGTCGCCGTCGACAAAGCGGACAGCCTGACAATCACCCTGCGTGGCCTCGGACTGGCGCGCGATGCCGAGCAACTACATCTGCAGTCGATCAGAGGCCTTCTGAGGGCAAACGATGTGGAGGCGGCCCACGACAGGCTCCGGTCCTTCCGGCCGAGCCGGCATTCGCCGCTGGAGTCTCGGATCCTTGTTCGCGAGCTGCGTGCCGACGCAGCCTCCCGACGAGGACGGACTTCCGACGCATGGACTCACCTGCGGGCAGGTCTGTCTGAGCTGCACGAGTGGCAGTCGTCGTTCGGGAGCCTTGAGCTGCAGAGCTCGGTGGTGGGCCACGGCCGGGCCCTGGCCCTCAAAGGAATGTCTCTCGCGGTCGAGGACGGTCGGCCAGAGGTGGTGTTCGAGTGGTCCGAGCGGGCTCGTGCGCTGGCCGGTCGCGTTGTACCCGTGCGGCTGCCGGCCGATCCCGACGCGGCGCGCGACCTAGCCGAGCTGCGCCAGTTGCAGGCAGAGATCTCAGCCGCGGAGGCGACCGGCGGGGTGCCCGCCCAGCTTCGCAAGCAGGCCGACGAGCTTCGCGGCACCGTGCGGCAGCGCGCCTGGTACGACAAGGGCTCGGGCCTCGTCACCGAGCCCGCGACGCTCGACAGCGTGCAGGCGAGGCTGGCAGAGGACGAGTTGATGGTCAGCATCCTGGCGGTCGACGGCCGCCTGCACGCACTTGTGGTCACAATGAACCGCGCGGACGTGCTGGACCTCGGGCCACTCTCCGTCGTCCGCAGTCTGCTGGACGGCATGCAGGCGGATCTCGACATGGCAGCCGCTCACCTGCCACCCCCGATCCGAGATGTCGTGCACGCCGGCCTGAGTCAGCGGCTCGTCGAGCTCTCCACCCAGCTGGTCGCCCCCTGGGGCAGACGCATCCGCGGTCGGCGGGTCGTCGTCATACCCTCCGGCGCGCTCGCTGGTACACCCTGGACGCTGTTGCCCGACCTTGCCGGTCTTCCGGTCACGGTGCCGCGCTCGGCATCGGAGTGGGTTGCCACGCGGGATGTGTCGAGGGAGCTGCGCAGCGCAGGGTTCGTCGCGGGTCCGCGGGTCGATCGTGCGCACGAGGAGGTCAAGCGCGCCGCCTATGCCTGGGAGTCAGCCGTCGTGCTCGAGGGTGAACGGGTGCGCACCGACCGGGTGCGCGATTTGGCGTCGGAGGTCGACGTCCTGCATGTGGCGGCGCACGGGCGGCACTCGGCGGACAACCCGTTGTTCTCCGGCCTTGAGCTCGTGGACGGACCCTGGTTCGGTTACGACGTC
Source organism: uncultured Actinomycetota bacterium (assembly GCA_963830495.1). Classification (GTDB taxonomy): domain Bacteria; phylum Actinomycetota; class Actinomycetes; order Propionibacteriales; family Nocardioidaceae; genus CAWHMS01. The sequence continues at coordinate 46,351 of CAWHMS010000004.1, forward strand.
GACCAGGTCCGCTCGGTGCCGTCGACTGTGATCCTGTCGGCGTGCGAGCTCGGTCGTTCGACGGTGCGCTGGGGCGAGGAGACGATCGGTATGACGGTCGCCTGGCTGCATGCCGGCGCGCGTTGCGTCATCGCCTCCCCGGCCAGTGTGGATGACGACGTGGCCTGTGAAGTGCTGGCCGAGACCCATCAGCTCCTCGCCGCCGGCACCCAGCCGGCGGACGCGCTGGCCCTGGCCATGGCGGGGAACGGAAGCGGCGCGGCGCCGTTCCTGTGCTTCGGCTCCGGCTGGTGAGTTCGTCGCTGATCCAGATGACAGACTTGGCACATCTCTGCTGCCGTTGACCCAGGACTGTTGGCCCAGGTGGTGGAGCGCCTTCGAGCCGCCGACGCCCGGTTCGGGTTCGTCTTCGGCAGTCAAGCCCGGGGGAGCGCCCGAGATGACTCGGACCTCGATGTAGCTGCTCGCTGCGAGTCCGACCCGCCCGCGTCCTTCGACGTGGTGCTTCCGCCGGGTGTTGACCTCCTGGTGCTGAATGGCGCTCCCCTTGAGCTCGCTGGCAGGGTGGCGGTCGACGGAGTGCTGCTCTTCGACGACGACCCGGCGGCGCGCGTGCGCTGGGTGGCAACCACCCGCAAGATCTACTTCGACGAGCTGCCCCGGATCACCCGTAGTCATCGCGAGTTCGCTGAGGCGGTACGCCGTGGTCGATGAGACTCGGGTGCTTCGGCTCTTCGCGGCGTCAGCGACGACATCGGCCTTCTCGAGACCGAGGCGTCGACTCCCCAGGCTCGGCACGCGGACCGATCCTCGGGGAGCGAGGAGTGATCTCGGCTGAGCTGGCCGAACGCATGAGACGGGCTGTCGGATTCCGCAACGTGTTGGTGCACGAGTACGTCGACGTCGACGATTCGGTGGTGCTGGCACGACTGGAGGATCTCTCAGATCTCCGGCGGTTCGTAGCCGAGGTCGTGGACTGGCTGCCGCGCTCGTGACCGGAGAATCGGCCCCGGCCTCGCCCGTGGCCTGACGCAGCGCTTAGTTGCCCGACGAATGTGTCGGGGCGTGTTACACGTGAGACTGGTGTGACGATCACGTAGCCTCAACGCCATGGCGACCCGTACGTCTTCCCCGTCGCGGTCGCGAAGCTCGAAGAGCTCACGATCCGGCGCGTCCGGTAGCCAGACCCGCCGCTCGTCGTCGACCACCAGCAGGAGCAGCAGCTCGCGCTCCCGCTCCTCGTCGCGCAAGCGCAGTGGGCCTGGCCTCATCACCGTGCTCGCAACGGGCATCGGCCGCACCCTGCGCGCGGTCTACCTGGGGATCGCCCATGTCATCGGAGCGGTCGTGCGCAGCATCGGTTCGACCGCGCGCGACCTCGATCCCGAGCATCGCCGCGACGGGCTAGGGCTCTGCCTGGTCGGTCTAGCGGTCATCGTGAGCGCAGCCGTGTGGTGGCGCCTCCCGGGCGACGTCGGCGACGCGCTCCGTGCCGTGGTCGAGGGTTCGGTCGGCATCGCGGCGTACGCCGTACCACTGCTTCTGCTGCTGGCCGCCTGGCGACTCATGCGCAGCCCCGAGAACACCGGCCCGGTCGGTCGCCAGGTCATCGGCTGGTCGTCGATCTCGCTCGGCGTGCTCGGTCTGATCCACATCCACCACGGGCTGCCGCGTCCCAGCGGCGGTCAGCAGGACATGCGCGAGGCCGGCGGCGCGGTCGGCTACATCGGGTCGGCGCTGATCGCAGACCTGTTCCGCAGCACGCTGATCGCTGTGCCGCTGCTGGTGCTGCTCACCTTCTTCGGCCTGCTGGTGGTGACGGCCACGCCGGTCTACCAGATCCCGGCTCGGCTGCGGGCAGTGCGCGACCGGCTGCTGGGGCGTACGACGGACGACCCGACGCCCGACGAGACACCGACCGAGGAGATCCCGGCCGCCGCGCCGCTCACCCGGCATCGGCCACGGCGGCGGGTCGGTGCGCTCGCGCCGGACGACGCCCAGCCACCCGACCCCGCCCAAACGGCTGTGCTCGAGGGACGCAACCTTGCGAAGTCGGGCAAGCCGACAGAGGACGGTGCTCTCGAGCCGCCCCCGCACACCCCACTGCCGGTGAGGGTCGAACAGCTCAGCCTCTCCGGCAACGTGACCTACACGCTGCCGACCAACGAGGTGCTCAAGCCCGGGTCGGCGCACCGGGCCCGGTCGGCGGCCTCGGACGCGATCGTCGATCGACTCACGGAGGTGCTGGAGCAGTTCGACATCGACGCCCAGGTCACCGGCTACACCCGCGGCCCGACCGTCACCCGCTACGAGGTCGAGCTCGGCCCCGCCGTCAAGGTCGAGAAGGTGACGGCGCTGTCCAAGAACATCGCGTACGCGGTGGCCAGTGCGGACGTGCGGATCCTGTCGCCGATCCCCGGCAAGTCGGCCATCGGTGTCGAGATCCCGAACCCCGATGCCGAGATCGTCTCTCTTGGCGATGTGCTGCGGTCGCCGAAGGCGCGCGGCGACAACCACCCGATGGTGGTCGGCTTTGGCAAGGACGTCGAGGGCGGTTTCGTGGTCGCCAACCTCGCGAAGATGCCGCACCTGCTCGTGGCGGGAGCCACCGGATCCGGCAAGTCGAGCTTCATCAACTCGATGATCACGTCGGTGCTGATGCGGGCCACACCGGACGAGGTGCGGATGATCATGGTCGACCCGAAGCGGGTCGAGCTGACGGCGTACGAAGGCATCCCGCACCTCATCACGCAGATCATCACCAACCCCAAGAAGGCCGCCGAGGCACTGCAGTGGGTGGTGCGGGAGATGGACCAGCGGTACGACGACCTGGCCAACTTCGGCTTCCGCCACATCGACGACTTCAACAAGGCGGTGCGATCCGGCGCCGTCAAGGTGCCGCCGGGCAGCGAGCGCGCCCTGGCGCCATACCCCTACCTCCTCGTCGTCGTCGACGAGCTGGCCGACCTGATGATGGTGGCGCCACGTGACGTCGAGGACGCGATCGTGCGGATCACCCAGCTCGCCCGCGCCGCAGGCATCCACCTGGTGCTGGCCACTCAGCGGCCCTCGGTCGACGTCGTCACCGGACTGATCAAGGCCAACGTGCCGAGCCGGCTCTCCTTCGCCACCTCCTCGCTCGCCGACAGCCGCGTCATCCTCGACCAGCCGGGTGCGGAGAAGCTCGTCGGCAAGGGCGACGGGCTGTTCCTGCCGATGGGCGCGAGCAAGCCCGGGCGGGTGCAGGGTGCGTGGGTGACGGAGAAGGAGATCAAGCAGGTCGTCGAACACTGCAAGGGCCAGCTGCAGCCGACGTACCGCGACGACGTCACCGCGCCGCAACAGAGCAAGCGCGACCTCGACGACGACATCGGCGACGACCTCGACCTGGTGTGCCAGGCGGTCGAGCTGGTGGTGACGACGCAGTTCGGCTCGACGTCGATGCTGCAACGCAAGCTCCGGGTCGGCTTCGCCAAGGCCGGCCGGCTCATGGACATCTTGGAAAGCCGCGGCATCGTCGGACCCTCGGAAGGGTCCAAGGCGCGCGACGTACTCATCAAGCCCGACGACCTCGACGATGTGATCGCCACGCTCCGGGGGGAATCATGAATCTCACTGTTCGCCGACGCTGGGGCCTGATGGCCGTGGTCGCGCTGGTCGCTCTGCTGGTGGCCGGAGGTTATCTGTGGCGCTGGGCCGCCACGCAGAGCGAGGCTGCGCTGCTCGTCGGTATCGCGCTGGGGCTGGTCGCGGTGGTGTTCGGCATCGCCTCCGGAGACGCGCGCACGCCGCTGCTGGTCGGTGACAACACCGGGTTACGAGTGCGGCTGGGCCGGGACTGGACCGGCATCCCCTGGGGCCAGGTGCAGCGCGTCGAGGTGGCCGAGCGCGGCAGGCTGCGGGACGGACACGTCGCGGTGATGACGACGAGTGCGGCGGCCTCGCTCGAGGCGGCGCCGTGGCGCTCCCGGCTGGCCGCGACGATCAATCGCATGGTGTACGACGCGCCCTTCGTGGTGCCGTACGGTCCGACGACGGCGGTCTCGGTGGTCGACGTCGAGGCCACCCTGACCCGGCTGGCCGACGGCCGGGCACCAGTGGTGCGGGTCGACGTCGAAGCACCCGAGCCGCAGCCCACGGTGGAGCTCACCGGTGAGGTCGAGGCAGCCGAGTCGCAGCCGGACAGGGACGGTGCCGGTCCGGACGACGTACGTGTGGGCGATGATGCGCGCGCTGACGAGCTGGCGGTTCCCGAGGCCGGCGCTCGTGACCGAGGCGAGCCGGAGCCGGCGCCCGTGGCCCCCGAGCCGCCCTTCGCCGTACCCCTCGGCTCCCGACCGGGACGTCGCGCGGAGGTCACGGTGCCGTATGCCGAGCCGGCGACGTTGGGCATGCTCGCGCTGTCGGAGCCGTCGGGCGACCCGGCGCACCGCGAAATACCGGAGTCCGAGCTCTTGCTCGGCCACGATGCAGCCTCCCGTGATGACCGGACGAAGTCGTCGTCGACGCGGGGCCATGGCAACGTGGCCTTGATCATCGACGCTACGACGGACATGTCGCGGCGGGCCATGAGTCGAGTACGGCGGCCGGCATCCGGAACCATGGTCGACAAGCCGACCGGCACGGTGGCCCTCGCGCCCGAGCCAGCTGACGACGTCGGTGTTGTCGTGGTGCAGGAGGAGCCGGCAGTCACGCCGCTGCTGATCGGGGCTGAGTTGGCCCGTGCCCGTCACCAGCTCGGGCTCACGATCGACGATCTCGCAGATCGCACCCGGATCCGGCCTTCGGTGATCGAGGCGCTGGAGGTCGACGACGTGGCGCCGTGCGGTGGCGACTTCTACGCGCGTGGCCATCTGCGCATGCTCGCCCGGGTGCTCGGCATCGACGCCGACAAGCTGCTGGAGACGTACGACGCCCACTTCGCCACCAACCCGGTGTCGCCGCGGCAGGTCTTCGAAGTCGAGCTCGCCAGCGGTACGACGGGCATGGTGCGCGGCACCCGCGGCGGCAGCAGGTGGGGCGGTCTCATCGCGGCCGTGCTGGTCCTGATGATGGCCTGGGGCGTGGCGCAGTACTTCCTGGACGACACCGGTGCGCCGGACACCACGCGGGACACCACCGTGCCGCTGAACCCTGCCGGGCTCGGGTCGCCGGGCGTCGGCAACCCACCGGTCGAGCCGGAAACAACCGCGGAGCCCGCGACCACCTGGGTGCGGGTGACGGCCGTCGGCGGCGTGTCGAGGGTCTTCGTCAAGGACGCGTCCGGTGAGGTCGTGTTCCGGGGCGTGCTGACCGACGGCGAGCGGCATCGGGTCTCCGGAGAGTCACCGCTGATGGTCAGGGCCGGAGACGGTGGGATCGTCCGGCTCGGGTCCGAGAGCGGCGGGCTGGGGTTGATGGGCGCTCCCGGGGAGCAGAGTCGCGAGAGGGTCAAGGCACCCACCGAGCGCGGCGGAAACGCCGGGAACGGCGGGAGCGGCGGGAACGCCGGCGACAACTGACCACCGCACTCGTGATGCGTTCGACCGATCCACGGTCCAGTTCGTCGAGAATGCCGCCGTGCTGCTCGGCTACGCGCGCCAGGTAGAAATCCTCGGTGAGGCGGTCCATGCCCGGCAGGACGTCGGCACCGCTGTCGGCATCGTCATGGAGCGGTACAGGCTCAATCGCGATCGCGGGTTCAATTTTCTGGTCCACGCATCGAAGGGTCGCAATGTCAAAGTCCGCGCCATCGCGCAACAGGTCATCGTTGGCACGTTCCAACCCACCGCAGCCGAGGAAGAAGACAGGGAGCGGGCTAGCGCCTCGACCCTCCCTGGGCCACTGCCGTAGAGATATCCTCCAAGCTCCGAGGCAGAGATCGGCTGTTGACGCCGGCTTCGACGGTCGTGTTGCCAGTTCCGCGCTGGTCCTGTTCGTGGACCAGATCGGCCGCGATGTCATGCAGCTTGACGTTCGTGTTGTTGGACAGGCGCAGGAGGAAGCCGAAGGCCCGGTCATGGGTGATGTTGAGCCGCTCCATCATGATCCCAACTGCCTGACCGATGAGCGTGCGACTTCTCAGCCCTGTCTCCAGCTGCATGATTCGCTGAACCAGACTGAGCGTGACCGCAGCGTGAGCGGCGAAGAGTCGGGCGATGTCGACAGCCTCCGGCTCGAGCGACCCGCCCTGTTGCGAGTAGAGGTTGAGTGCTGCCCTCCACCCGGGCAGGTCGGTCAGCTCGAAGGACATCATCGACCCAACGCCGAGTGCGCTGGCCCGCGGAGCAAACTTCGGCCATCGCGTCTCGTCGAGCATGTGGGTGACGATGGTGAAGGGTTGGCCGCTGATGACGTCGTAGCACGGCCCCTCGCGGAGCTCGTACTGCAACTGGTCGACCCGGTAGGACAGCTCGCTGGTTGGTGCGAGCGTCCTGACCGGCTGGTCATCCTCGCGAACGGAGACGCTCGCGGCGTCAAATCCCGGCACTGACATGACTGCGGACATAGTGAGTGAGTCGAGGGTTGTCTCGACATCGAGGGTGTCGTCCAACTTCCCGGCGAGGTCCAAGAATGCCTCGTCAACGCGAGATCGGGTGCTCAATCTGCCCTCCCACATTGGGTAAATCATCTCTGACTTGAGAGTCAACGTGTGCCGAGCCGGACTCGACGATGACTGTATCGGCGACCCGTCGGTCGAGACAAGCAACGGACGAGCGCGTGCTTCCAGGCACTTTCGGTGGGTTGAGTGGATGAACGATTGCGGGGTAGGTAAGGGATACGGCTCTTACCGTGCCGCGGAGTGGTTGCGGGCCGAGGTCCCGGCGTCGAGCAAGCGGCGTCGGGGCTGCCGCTCCGACGCCCGGCTCCGGCAGGTCCGGCCGATTCGGTGCGAGACCTGCCCCCGCTGCATACTGGGCTGAGCCCATGAACAGCCCGCCATCGCTCAGGTCGCCCGCACGCGAGCCCCACTCGCCCTCAGTCGCCCTTGTGACGCTCGGCTGTGCCCGCAACGACGTCGACTCCGAGGAGCTCGCCGCCCGGCTCGAGTCGGGCGGGTTCCGGCTGGTCGAGGACGCCGACGGCGCCGAGACGGTGGTGGTCAACACCTGCGGCTTCGTCGAGGCTGCCAAGCAGGACTCGATCGAGACCCTGCTCGGCGCCGCCGACCTCAAGCAGTCGGGTAGGACGCAGGCCGTGGTCGCCGTCGGCTGCCTCGCGGAGCGCTACGGCAAGGATCTCGCCGACAGCCTGCCTGAGGCCGACGCGGTGCTCGGCTTCGACGACTACCCCGACATCGCCGAGCGGCTCCGCGGCATCCTTGCGGGTGGTCAGCACGAGGCGCACGTGCCGCGTGACCGCCGTACGCTGCTGCCGATCACGCCGGTCGACCGGGCCGGAGCCGGGCGGACGGCAGCGCCCGGGCACGCGGAGTCCGCGCCGGACCTTCCGGTCGGACTCGCACCGGCAAGTGGCCCTCGAGCGCTGCGGCGACGGCTCGGGGGCGGTCCGGTCGCTCCGCTCAAGCTCGCGTCGGGCTGCGACCGGCGGTGCACGTTCTGCGCGATCCCCACGTTCCGGGGGTCGTTCGTGTCGCGGCGGCCGACCGACGTACTCGACGAGGCCCGGTGGCTGGCTGCGCAAGACGTACGAGAGCTCTATCTGGTGTCCGAGAACTCCACCTCCTACGGCAAGGACCTCGGTGACCTCCGACTGCTCGAGACCCTGCTGCCTGAGCTCGCGGCGGTCGACGGGGTACGGCGGGTGCGCGTCTCCTACCTGCAGCCGGCCGAGCTGCGTCCGGGGCTGGTCGAGGCGATCGCGGCCACCCCCGGCGTCGCGCCCTACTTCGATCTCTCCTTCCAGCACGCGGCCGCAAGCGTGCTGCGCAGGATGCGTCGCTTCGGGGACCCCGAGCGCTTCCTCGCGCTGCTCGACCAGATTCGTCGAATCGACTCGGCCGCCGGCGTGCGGAGCAACGTGATCGTCGGCTTCCCCGGCGAGACCGAGGCAGAGCTCGACACGCTGTGCGACTTCCTGGTCGCTGCGCGGCTGGACGTCGTGGGCGTCTTCGGCTACTCCGACGAGGACGGCACCGAGGCCGCAACGATGGCCGGCAAGCATGACGACGACGAGATCCGTGCCCGGGTCGAGCGGGTCACCGACCTGGTCGAGCAGCTGACCGCGCAACGAGCCGAGGAGCGCTGTGGCGAGCGGGTCGACGTACTCGTGGAGTCGGTCGAGGCCAACAGCATCGAGGGAAGGGCGGCTTGCCAGGGCCCGGACGTCGACGGCAGCACGACGGTGCGCGGCGTACCGACCGGCGTCGCCGTCGGTGACATCGTGACCGCCGTCGTGACAGAGAGCGTCGGTGTCGACCTCGTTGCGACCGTCGCCTAGGACGTAGGTTGTTGGCATGTCCGAAGCCGCACCCCGGCAGAGCAACTGGAACGCGCCGAACGCGCTGACCATGCTGCGGATCGTGCTGGTGCCGCTCTTCGGCTGGCTGCTGCTGGTGGACGACGGGCAGGACGTCTCGATGCGGGTCTGGGCCTTTGCTGTCTTCTTCGTCGCGATCATCACCGACAAGATCGACGGCGACCTGGCCCGCAAGCACAACATCGTGACCGACTTCGGCAAGCTGATGGATCCGATCGCCGACAAGGCGCTGACCGGTATGGCATTCATCGGCCTGTCGATCATTGACGAGCTGTGGTGGTGGGTGACGATCGTCGTGCTGGGCCGCGAGTGGTCCATCACCGTGCTGCGGTTCTGGATCATCAGGTACGGCGTCATGCCCGCCAGCCGCGGCGGCAAGCTCAAGACGGTGCTGCAGGCGATCGCGCTGGGGGCATTCATCCTGCCGCTGCTCCTGCTCGATGGCTGGCTGGGCACGGTGGGCGAGGTGCTGTGGTGGGCGGCGGCGCTGGTCATGGCCGCGGCCGTGGTGGTCACCGTCGTCACCGGCCTCGACTACGTCAAGGAGGCGCTGCGCATCCGGCGCGAGGGACAGGCCGAGCAGCATTCCAACCCCTCATGACTACCCCGCGAATTGCGGGGAGACGGCCCGCCTTCGGCGCCGCTGACGGGACAGCTGCCCGCAATTTGCGGGGAAGTGAGAGCGCGACGACCGAGCGGCTGCTGGAGATGCTGCGCCGACGTGGTGAGTCGCTGGGCACCGCCGAGTCGATCACCGCCGGACTCGTGGCCTCGACGCTGGCGATGGTGCCGGGCGCCTCGGACGTGCTCCGCGGAGGGATCGCCGCCTACGCCGAAGACCTCAAGGTCGACGTACTGGGTGTGGATGCAGCGGTCATCGCGCGCCACGGGGTGTACTCCGCCGAGTGCGCGGAGGCGATGGCGCTGGCCGCGCTCGAGACGCTCCGGGTCGACTGGGCCGTCTCCACCACCGGGGTGGCCGGGCCTGACGCGCAGCAGGGTCACCCGGCTGGCGAGGTGTACGTCGCCGCCGCCGGCGCCTCCCGCCCCGAGCTCGCGAGGTCCCGCCGGGTCGACCTCGCCGGCGATCGCAACGACATCCGGTCCGGGGCCGCGCTGGCGGCGCTGGAGCTGCTGGCCTCGATGCTGGCTGAGCACGCCTGACCCCGCACTTCGCCGCGAAATGCGGGAAGCTGTCCCGTCACAGGTACCGAAGGCGGGCCTTCTCCCCGCAAATTCGCGGGGTAGTTCTATGGGTTGGCGGCGGAGTCGGGAAGAGGTGCGCACGGCGGGTTGTTGTGCGGGTCATGGCCGTCCGGCTGGGACTGGCCGGGTAGCCTGGAGAGCGCACCAACCGCCGACCACCCCCGATCCCGCGAGGAGCGACCCCGTGATCTTGGTACGTCAGCTGCTCGGCGAGGTCCTGCGGGAGCAGCGCCAGCGTCAGGGCCGCACGCTGCGCGACGTGTCGGCCGAGGCGCGGGTCAGTCTGGGCTACATCTCCGAGATCGAGCGTGGCCAGAAGGAAGCCTCGTCGGAGTGCCTGGCGGCGATCTGCACCGCACTGGATCTGCCGCTTTCCTACGTCATGGCCGAGGTGAGCGACGAGATCGCCCGGGTCGAGGCGAGCCAGGGTGCCGCGCTGGCCACGCTGCCGACCCGTGCGGTCCGCCCAGCGGTCACCAACGTCGCCGCCTGACCCAGCTCGGGCGTTCCGGGCGCCTCGTTCATGCGTGCTCCGGCTGGCAGTGCGGACACCAGAACGCCGTACGTGAGCGATCCGGGTTGTCGACCGCCGAGGCGCGACCACTGAGGCGCTCACGGTCGCGCTCGGTTGTGACCTGTCCCGTGGTGATCGCGGTGCCGCAGCGGCGGCAGGGCTGGCCGGCGCGTCGGTACACCCAGGTCTGCCGCCCACGTCGGGTGTCGCCGGTCGTGGTCTGCTCCGCCCGGTCCTTGTTGGCGTCGATCAGCGAGCGGGCTCGCTCGACCAGGCGGGACAGGTCCGGTACGTCGCCTACGGGCAGGGCCGGGTGCACTCCCACCACGAAGCACGCCTCACTGCGGTAGATCGTGCCGAGGCCGGCCAGGTTGCGCTGGTCGAGAAGCGCCTCGCCGATGGGGATCTGTGGTCGGGACAGCAGCCGGCGTACCGCCTCCTCGAGGGACCAGTCGGGCCCGAGCAGGTCAGGGCCTAGGTGTCCGACCACCGTGTCCTCGGCGTCGGCGGCCACGACGTCGACGATGCCGAGCCGGAAGCCCACCGCGACCCAGTCGGCGTTCGTCAGGACCAGCCGGGCCTGGTGCCCAGGCGCCCGCCACGACGAACCGTGCCGATAGACGTGCCAGCTGCCTTCCATCTTCAGGTGCGTGTGCACGGTCACCTCGTCGAGTCGGGTGAGCAGGTGCTTGCCACGGCTGACCGTCTCGCGCACCGTCTGCCCCACCAGGTCTGCGGCCGCCAGCTGCGGCACCCTGAAGTCGCTGCCGGTCAACGGTCGCCCGCTGAGCGCCTGGTCGAGCCGCCGCGCCGTACGCCACACGGTGTCGCCCTCAGGCATGCTCGGGCCTCTGCATCGACAGCGGTGTGGTCGTCGTACGTCGGCACCCTCTCGGCTGACCCCGCTGGCTTGCGGGGCGACGGTGTCGACCAAAGGATGGGTGCATGCTCGCGGACTCCTTCCCACGCCTGGCTGCTCGGACCCACCATTTCACCGCAGGTCTCCCGCGCGACATCGTCGTGAGTCCGGACGGGCAGCGGGTGATCTTCCTCCGCGCGTCGTCCGGTACGTCGACGGCGCAGTCGTTGTGGATGCTCGACGTCGCCACCGGGCGCGAGCACCGGCTCGCCGACCCGGAGATGCTGCTGGACAAGGACGCCGAGCGGCTGACGCCCGAGGAGCGGGCGCGCCGCGAGCGCATGCGGGTGAGGGGCTCGGGCGTAGTGGCGTTCAGTGCCGACCTCGAGGCTCGCCGCGCCGCCTTCGTCTTGTCGTCACGGCTGTTCACGGTGGACCTCTCCGGACAGCCCGGCACCGTCGTAGAGCTCGATGCGGCGTCCGCCGTGACCGGTGCGGGCATGGACCCGACAGGGAGCCGCGTCGCCTACGCGGGAGACGACGGGCTGCACGTGGTCGACGGCGAGGCCGGAGACCGGCTCGTCATCGGTCCGGATCCCGGCGAGCCGGCGGAGGTGCGTTGGGGGTTGGCCGAGTTCGCCGCGGCCGAGGAGCTCGACCGCGACGCGGGCTTCTGGTGGGCACCGGACGGACAGTCCCTGCTCGTCGCGCGGTACGACGAGTCGCCCGTGCAGGTCTGGCACATCTCCGATCCCGCCATGCCGGAGGCTGTGCCGGTCGCGATGCGCTATCCACAGGCAGGGACGCCCAACGCGCTGGTCTCGCTCTCGCTGGTGACCCTCGACGGCAACCGCGTCGATCTGGACTGGCGCTCCGACCGCCCCCTTGACGGACGTGTCCTGGAGTACCTCGCCCACGTCGAGTGGACCCGCGACGCACCGTTGCTCACGCTGCTGACCCGAGACCAGACCCGGCTGGAGTTCCGTGAGGTGGATGTCTCGACCGGTCGCACCTCGCTGGTGCGTGCTCTGACCGATCCTGCCTGGGTCGAGCTGCTGGCCGGGACGCCACGGCGGCTTGCCGACGGTCGGCTGCTGCACGGGCTCGACGTGGGCGAGACCCGCCATCTCGCCGTCGACGGCACCCCGTTCTCTCCCGAGAGCGTGCAGGTCCGTCGCGTGCTGTCCGCTCATGACGACGGCGTGACTGCGTTGGTGTCGCCTGCCTCGCCGGTCGGAGCCATCGTGCTGGCCAGGCTCGGCTTCGACGGCTCGATGCAGCCGTTCAGCAACCCCGAGGGAGTCGCCTCGGGTGCTGTCGGGGGCGACACGGTCGTGGTGGCGCAGCAGTCGCTGGCGGATCGGTCGGTCGTGACCAACGTGACGGTCGGGCACGAGCGGGTGGGCACGCTCGCATCGGTGGCGGAGCCGGTGCCGTTGGAGGTCGCACCGGAGATCCTGGCGGTCGGCTCGCGTGCCTATCCCACCGCCCTGCTCTGGCCTAACGGGTATGTCCGAGGGTCTGGGAGGCTTCCCGTCCTGGTGGATCCGTACGGCGGCCCACAGGTCCAGACGGTGCTGCGCTCGGCGCGCTCCTACCTCGAGCAGCAGTGGTTCGCGGACCAGGGATTCCTCGTCGTCGTCGCGGATGGTCGCGGCATGGCCGGTCGCGGCCCGGTGTGGGACAAGCTCGTCCGGCATGACTTCGTCGGCACGATCGACGACCAGGTCGAGGTGCTGCAGGCGGTGGCGACGCGCTACCCCGACGACGTCGATCTCTCGAAGGTGGGCATCCGTGGCTGGTCGTTCGGCGGCTACGTCGCGGCGCTCGGCGTCCTCAGACACCCGGACGTCTTCGGTGCTGCGGTGGCCGGCGCGCCGACCACGGACGACCGCCTCTATGACACGTGCTACACCGAGCGCTACCTGGGTCTCCCCGAGGACAACGCGGCGGTGTACGCCGCCAACGACCTGCTGCCGATGGCCGCCGCGCTCTCGCGGCCGCTCATGCTCGTGCACGGGCTGGCCGACGACAACGTGTTCGTGGCCCACACGCTGCAACTCTCCAGCGCACTGTTGGCCGCTGGACGACCCCACCAGGTGCTGCCGCTGTCGGGGATGACCCACATGGCCGACGATGAGGTGGTCGCCGAGAACCTGCTCCTGCTTCAACTGGACTTCCTGCGGCGGTCGCTCGGGATCGAGGCCTGAGCGCCATCCGTTAAGGGCAGGCTCAACCGCGCAGCCGCAGTCCACGGGGCGTCGCGTGGAACCCGGCCGCCTCCAGGGCTGCCGCGAGCGGTGAGCCGAGGATGTGCTCGCCATCGGCCCGCTCGACCGTCAGCCTGCCGAGGGCGCCTTCGCGGACGGCGAGCGCCAGCGCTTCGACGGCAGGCTGCAGGCGTTCGGGGTCGCGGCTGAAGGTAAGCAGGGTGCGACCGCCCCGCTCGACGTACAACGCCAGCGTCCCGTCGACCAGGCACACCACCGCACCCGCCTTGCGGCCGGGCCGATGGCCGGTATTGGCGGCGTCCTGGGCGCGGTCCGGCCACTCGAGCGCGGCGCCGTACGGGTTGGCCGGGTCGGTGGCCGCGAGCACGAGTGCCCGTGGTGCGTCGTCGGCGTTGCCTTGCTCGGACTCCGCCGCGATCGAGCGGAGCCGGTCGACCGCTCCGGTGACCCCGAACTGCGCAGCCCCGAGCCCGGCCACGAAGTACCCGCGGCGGCAGCGGCCCGCCTCCTCGAAGGCCGCCAGCACCCGGTAGACGGCGGCGAAGCCGCCCGGAGTGCGTTCGCTGGCCACGGCGCCCCGGGTGACGACGCCATGACGCTCGAGCATCGCCTCGGCGATGGCGTGCGCGCGCCGGGTCGGATCGGCCTCGCGCGGCGGGGTGAGCGACCAGCGGCCGGCGACGCTCGGCGGACCGGTGCGACTCGGGAGTGCCGGACCGCCCAGCCCGCGGCCCGCCCCAACCCGCCCGATCCGGCCTCGCGGAGGGTTTCGACGTGGCCGGTGGGAGCCGCGCCCGCTGAGGTGATGGCGCAGCGGCGCGACCGTGTCGTTGGTCAGATGTCCGGCCCAGGCGAGATCCCAGATGAGAGCGGTCAGCGCCTGGTCGTCCGTCGACCCCAGCGCGTCGGAGAGTTGCCGGAAGAAGAACCCGCCGCCGCCGGCGAGCAGGTCCAGCACGGTCTGGTGCTCGGCGGTCAGCTCGAGCTCGGCAAGGTCGGGCAGCGTGAGCGGAGCGGTCTCTGCTCCATGCAGGCTGAGCCACCCGTCGGTGCCTGGCAGCGCACCGGCCCCGGCCCAGATCACCTCACCGGCCGCGGTGAGCTCGTCGAGCATGGCCGGGCGGTAGTCGGCAACCCGGCTGCCGAGCACGAACGGCTCCAAGGCGGAGGCGGGCACGGCGGCGCCGGTCAGCTGTTCCACCACTGCCAGGACGCCGTCGGTCCCACGCAACCGGCCACCGACATGCTGCCAGAGTGGCAGGAAGCGACCCAGGGTTGCCGGCTCGACCGGCTCGACCTCGCGCCTGGCGGCTGCGAGCGAGCGGCGTCGCAGTCGCCGCAGCACCTCGGTGTCGCACCACTCACTGCCGCTGGCGCCCGGCCGGAACTCGCCCTCGGCGAGTCGACCAGCCGAAGCCAGCCGCCGAAGCACGTCGTGGGCGACCGCCTGCCCCAGTCCGAAGCGCTCGGCCACATCGGCCGTGGTGAAGGGGCCGTGCGTGCGCGCGTATCTCGACGCCAGGTCGCCGAGGGGGTTGGCCACCGGCTCGGTGAATGCCTCCGGTACGCCGACCGGCACCGGCACCCCGAGCGCATCGCGAAGGCGGCCCACATCCTCCACAGCTGCCACGTGCTCGCGCCCGGCGATGCGCACCCGGACGCTGCGTCGGGCGCCCTCCAGCTCGCCGACCCAGGCCTCCGAGCCCGGTCGTGAGCGGGCCGCGATCTCCTCGGCCGACAGCGGGCCGAGCAGCCGAAGCAGGTCGGCGATGCCCTCGGCATCGCGCGCCGCGCGGTCGTCGGTCAGCCGCTGCAGCTCGCGCTCGGTCTGGTCGACGACCTCCGGGTCGAGGAGGTCGCGCAGCTCGGTGCGGCCCAGCAGCTCGCCGAGCAACGCCGGGTCGAGGGCAAGGGCGGCGGCTCGACGCTCGGCGAGGGGCGAGTCTCCTTCGTAGACGAAGGCAGCGACATACCCCAGCAGCAGCGAGCGGGCGAACGGGCTCGGTGTGGCGGTCTCGATCTCGACGACCCTGACCCGACGCGACTCGATGTCGCGCATCAGCCGCACCAGCGCCGGCACGTCGTAGACATCCTGCAGTACCTCGCGAACCGCCTCGAGCACGATCGGGAAGGAGCCGTACTTGCTCGCCACGTCGAGCAGTGCCGCCGAGCGCTGTCGCTGCTGCCACAGCGGGGAGCGCCTCCCCGGGTTGCGTCGTGGCAGCAGCAATGCCCGTGCAGCGCACTCGCGGAAGCGGGAGGCGAACAGCGCCGACCCGCCGACCTCCGCCGTGACGACGTCTTCGACCTCGTCGGCGTTGAACAAGCACACCTCCGGGCCAGGCGGATCGGCATCGGTGTCGGGGACCCGGATCACGATGCCGTCGTCGCCCGCCATCGCCTGCGCGTCGACGCCGAAACGCTCGTGCAGTCGTGCCCCGATCGCCAACGCCCACGGGTTGTGCACCGTGCCGCCGTACGGCGAGTGGATGATCACCCGCCAGTCACCCAGCTCATCTCGGCAGCGCTCCACCACGAGCTGACGGTCGTGCGGAAGGTAGCCGGTCTCGGTGCGCTGCTCGGCGAGGAACCGCACCAGGTTGGCGGCGGCGAAGTCGTCGAGACCCGCGGTGCGCACCCGCGCCACGGCATGGGTCTCGGGCAGCTTGCCGACCTCCCGCACGAACGCACCGACCGCCGCTCCGAGCTCGGCCGGCCGGCCGAGTCCGTCGCCCTTCCAGAACGGCAGCCGCCCGGGCTGCCCCGGCGCTGGTGTCACGATGACCCGGTCGTGGGTGATGTCCTCGATGCGCCAGCTGGTGGCCCCGAGGGCGAACACATCACCGACCCGGGACTCGTACACCATCTCCTCGTCGAGCTCGCCGACCCGGGTGCCGCCCCGCGCGCTGCCCTCGGACCCGGCCAGGAACACCCCGAAGAGGCCGCGGTCGGGGATGGTGCCCCCGGACGTGACCGCCAGCCGCTGCGCACCGGGGCGGCCGGTCAACGTGCCGGCGACCCGGTCCCAGACGAGTCGCGGTCGCAGCTCGGCGAACTCGTCGGACGGGTACCGGCCGGACAGCAGGTCGAGCGTCGCGTCGTAGGCCGAGCGAGGGAGGGTGGCGAAGGGCGCCGATCGACGTACGACGCCGAACAGCTCGTCGGCGGACCAGGTGTCGACCGACGTGCACGCGACGACCTGCTGGGCCAGCACGTCGAGCGGGTTGGCGGGCACCGACAGCGCCTCGATCTGGCCCGAACGCATCCGCTCGACGGCGACCGCGGTCTGGACCAGATCGGCCCGGTGCTTCGGGAAGAGCACGCCACGCGACACCTCGCCGACCTGGTGACCGGCGCGGCCGACTCGCTGCAGGCCGCTGGCCACCGACGGGGGCGACTCCACCTGCACCACCAGGTCGACGGCGCCCATATCGATGCCGAGCTCGAGACTGGACGTGGCGACGACACAGGGGAGCCGCCCGGCCTTGAGGTCATCTTCGATGAGGGCGCGCTGCTCCTTGCTGACCGAGCCGTGATGAGCGCGCGCCACCACCTGCGCGGCACCGGCGGCAGCGCCGCTCTGACCCATCAGCTGCGCCGGCGGAGCAATCGCCGCGGCAGCCGGCGCAGGCCCCAGGTCGCGCGCGGTATCGGCGCGCTCGGTGGCGATCTCGTTGAACCGCGCCGTGAGGCGCTCGGCGAGCCGACGCGAGTTGGCGAACACGATCGTCGAGCGGTGCTGCTCGATGAGGTCGACGATGCGCTCCTCGACGTGCGGCCAGATCGACGCTCGCCGGGGTGCGCCCGCGGCCGGACCCTCGAGGTCGTCGTCGACGGGAACACCGAGCTCGGTCATGTCCTCGACCGGGACAACCACCTGGAGGTCCCAGCTCTTGTCGGCGGCGGGCGCGACGACCTCGACCGGATGCGAGCCGCCGAGGAAGCGGGCGACCTCCTCCAGCGGCCGCACCGTCGCGGACAGGCCGATGCGCTGAGCCGGCTGCGGCAGGAGCTCGTCGAGCCGCTCCAGGGTGACGGCAAGGTGGGCGCCGCGCTTGGTGCCGGCCACGGCGTGCACCTCGTCGAGGATGACGGTGTCGACGCTGCGCAAGCTCTGCCGCGCCTGCGAGGTGAGCATCAAGAAGAGCGACTCCGGTGTCGTGATCAGGATGTCGGGTGGGCTGGAGACCAGCTTGCGGCGGTCCGTGGGCGAGGTGTCTCCGGACCGTACGCCAACGGCCACCTCCGGTACGTCGACCCCGAGCCGGGCAGCGGTCTGCCGCAACCCGGCGAGGGGTGCGCGGAGGTTGCGCTCGACGTCGACCGCGAGCGCCTTGAGCGGCGATACGTAGAGCACTCGGCAGCGGGCCTTGCGGTCGCTCGGTACTGGAGTGGTGATCAGCCGGTCGAGTGCCCAGAGGAACGCTGCCAGGGTCTTGCCGGAGCCGGTGGGCGCAACCACGAGCGCGTTGCGCCCGGCCGCGACCGACGTCCAGGCCGCGCGCTGCGAGGGCGTGGGTGCGGCGAAGGCAGCCCCGAACCAGGACCTCGTCACCGGCGAGAAGCCGGTGAGGTCGGCGGGCTGGCCGGTCGACGCGCTCATGGGTCCATGGTGCCCGAGGCCACCGACAAGGCCGGCGGGGCGCCGCCGTTATTCAACCAAAGGGTTGACAACGTCGGGGCACCCGCACTACGGTTCTATTCAATCGATTGGTTGAAGACAGGATGGCAGTGCCCATGGCAGGGGCAGTGGCGGCAGACCACATCTCGCGGGCGTTCGCCGCCCTCGCCGACCCGACCCGGCGCGACATCGTCGCTCGGCTGTGCGTCGGGGACGCGACAGTGGGACAGCTGGCTGCGCCGTACGACGTCAGCTTCCAGGCGGTCTCCAAGCACCTCAAGGTGCTCGAGGAGGCCGGACTGGTGAGCCGCAGTCGGGACGCGCAACGTCGCCCGGTCCATCTGGAGGCGGAGGTGTTCGACCTGATGACTGCCTGGATCGAGCGCTACCGACAGCAGGCCGAGGAGCGCTACCGCCGCCTCGACGCCGTGCTGTCTTCGATGAACTACCCGACCGACAGCACGGCCGCCGCAGACGAGGCAGCCGACGAGCACACTGACCGAGGAGCCGCATCATGACCGACACACCCACAGCCGCACCCGCCGCGACGATCGAGGCAGACCCGGCGCTGCCCATCATCCGCATGACCAGGGACTTCACCGCGACCCCCGCCCAGCTGCTCCGCGCGCACACCGACCCGGACCTGTTCGCTCGATGGGTCGGGCCGCACGGCATCACCGTGCGCATCGACCACTGGGACGCGCACACCGGTGGGAGCTGGAAGTACGCCTCCGTCCACGGCGGTGAGGAGTACGGCTTCCACGGCTCGTTCCACGAGGTTCGCGACGACCGGATCGTGCAGACCTTCACCTTCGACGGCGACCCCGACGGCGTCGCCCTGGAAACCCTGACCTTCGAGGACCTGGGCGACGGACGTACCCGGTTGCACGCGCAGTCGCTGGTCGACAGCATCGAGCGCCGGGACCACTGGCTCGCCAGCGGCATGGAGACCGGAATCGAGCAGGGGTACGCCAAGCTCGACGCGATGCTGGCCGATGGCGCTCTCTGAACAGCCGGCGGAGCGGCATCGGCAGGTCGCCGGTGTCTTCACGGCACGAGTGCGCGAGACCCCGGACTGGGACGCCCCGGCGCCGGTGCAAGGCTGGACCGCCCGCGACGTCGTCCGGCATCTCACCGACTGGTTCCCCGGCTTCCTCTCCAGCGGCGCCGGTGTCGAACTGGCGCGGGGGCCGGCCGTGGACGACGATCCGGTGCGGGCATGGCAGGTGCACTCCGACGCGGTCCAGGCGCTGCTCGACGACCCCGACACGGCGCGGCGCCAGCTCTCGGACCGTCATGTCGGGGAGGTCCCGCTGGACCAGGCGGTCGACCGGTTCTACACCTCCGATGTCTTCATGCACACCTGGGACCTCGCCCGCGCCAGCGACCGGGACGCCCGGCTCGACCCCGAGTTCTGCGCCGTGCTGCTGGCCGGGATGGAGTCGGTGGAGGAGGCGATGCGCGCTTCGGGACAGTACGGCGCCCGGGTGGCCGTCCCCGCGGACGCCGACCCCCAGACCCGGCTGCTCGGCTTCATCGGACGCGACCTCGGCTGGCGCCCGCCGTCGGCCGCGCCGAGACCCTGACCCGGCCACCGGGGTTCTCGGCGGATCCGTCAGCGGCTGCGCCGGTCGAGCTCCTGGAGCAGGTCGTGTGCGGCCAGCTCGATGTCCTTGTGCCGCCACTCCGACGCCCGGTAGACGCAGGCGATCAACGCGGTCCGGTGCAGCCGGCGGAAGTCGCCGTACACGAAGGCATATCGTGCCTTGGTCTCGTCGTTGGCACCTTCGGCGAGCCCCAGGTGCCACGCCGCGTAGTCACCCCAGCCGTGCGACTCCAGGTAGTCGTTCTGCGCCGCCGCCCCGGGCTGGACATCGCCCCAGTCGCTGTCGAGGACGTACTGCCGGGCCTGGATCAGCTCCCTCGCCCGGTCGACGGCGGCGGGGTTGACTGCATACGTGGCCATCGGTTCATTCTGGCCGAAGCCGGCTGCGCGGGCTCAGCTCATTCGGTGACGTCGTAGCGGTACCAGGTGCCGCCGCCGTCGTCGGTCCGCAGCACGCCACCGCCATCGAACACCAGGAATCCCGTATCGGGATCGGCAAAGCTGATGTCGGACACCCAGGTCGTGTCTTCGAGCGTTGCCACCAACTGCGCCTCGTCCGACGCACCCACCTGCGCCACATAGATCCTGGTGCGGTCGCCGGTCAGACCGAGTGACCGGACGACGGCAGCCCGTTGCGGGTCCCGGGCGGCGATGAGCGAGTCGCTGGTGAAGATCCCCCCTGCTTCCACCCACTCCGCACCCAGATCGGTGCTGACCCGTAGTCGCACCGAGGGTTGGCCCTGCCTGCTGACGCACGATGCCCACAGCGCATCGTCCGTGGCGGACACGAAGTACGGCGACGCGTCGGCCTCGCAGACCGCGCCGGACGGCGTACCCCAGGTCGCGCCATCGTCGGTGCTGATGAGCAGCGTGCCGGTGAAGTCCGGAGCCGAGGTCACCACCATGACCGCCGCCTCCTCAGAGCTGGCCAGGTCGACGATTCCGGCCTGGTCGAAGCTGCCACCCACCTGGTCTGCGAACGGCACGACCTGCCAGGCGTCGGTGGCGGCGGGGGAGCGCAGCAGCACGTCGCCACCGCCGGTGCGCACGGAGGCCAGCACGCTGTCACCGGTCGGCTGGACCAAGGCGACGAGACCGCGCGCAGGCAGCTCCGACGGCGCCCACGTTGCGCCGCCGTCGTGGGTGCTCAGCAGGTTGCCCCGGAACGCCCAGCCGTCGCTGCCGTCGTCGCTGAGACGCACCGCGTCGACGCTCGAGCCGTCCTCGGTGCCGATCACGGGGTAGGCGCCGGGTAGCTCACCCAGGTCGCTCCACGACTCACCGCCGTCCTCGGTCGCGAAGACGTGGGCGCACCGCTGCTGTCGGCACTCACCGCCGCGCACCGAGCCGAGGAGCCACTGCCGCTCGCTGTCCGGGGCGGAGACGTCGATCGCCTCAATCTGTGCAGGGTCGACCGGACTCGGGTCGACCGATGCGGAAGGGCTGCCTCCTCGCGTCGTACCCGTCGCGTCGTCGGCGACCGGCGCCCGCTCGCCACGATCCAGCAGACCGGTCGTGCCGAAGGCCACTCCGGCGACCGCGACCAGGCAGGCGGCCGCGACCCCGCTCACCACGACCTGGCGGGTACGTCGCTGCCTGGCCCCGCGGTGCACCTGGTCCAGGAAGGCATTGGCATCGACCGCCGCTCCGGTCGGCGCGCGTAACGCGTCGCGCAGTCGGCGCTCGACCGGGTCGTGCTGGTCGTCAGTCATCGGGGGATGCCTCCTTCCGTCGGTTGGGTGCGGGGGTGGTGCTGCTGCGTACGTCGGTTCAGGTGTCGCGCGGCACCAGCCCCCGCAGCTTGGCCAGGCCCTTCGATGCCTGGCTCTTGACCGTGCCGACCGAGCAGCCGAGGGTGCGGGCGATGTCGGCCTCGGAGAGGTCCTCGTAATAGCGCAGCGCGATCACGGCACGCTGCCGGGGCGGCAGCTGCTGCAGCGCGCGCCACAGCTCGTGGTCGGTGTGCTGGTCGTGGGTGCCACGGTCGTGCAGGAGGTCGGTCACGTGCTCACGCCGAAGCTTGCGCCACAGCGAGATGTTGCGGTTGACCATGGCGCGGCGGACGTAGCCCTCGGGGTCGCCCCGCTTCTCCAGCCGCGACCACGACAGCATGGTGCGCTCGAGCGCGTCCTGCACGAGGTCGGCGCCGGCTTCGCCGGAGCCGGTCAACGCTCGGCCGAACCGCAGCAGCTCCGGCAGCCTGGCGCGGACGAAGGCGTCGAAGGCCGCCTTGTCCTCCTCACGCACGTCGACAACCCCCGCGGTGACGGCACCCGCGGCGACGGCAGGAGGGGCGCTCACCAGGAGAGGTGTGCTCATGCTGTGCTCGACATGACATGCCAAGGACGCCGCTGGGGTGCGATCGGGTTGCCCCGATCTCGATTCTGTTGGCCGGGCGTCATTCTGCCAGCCGCCACTCGCACCGCATCGGTGGCTGCTGCGTCACCGGCCAGATGGCAGCCGAGGGGAATCGGGTTTGGGAAGTGTCGGCGGCTCGGCATAGGGTCGACCGACGTGACTGCCGAGACCAGGGGTGCGACCGCCGTGACGGAGCAGACGAGCCCCCGGGCGATGATCTCGGCCCGCGGGCTGCGGAAGTCCTACGGTGCGTTCGAGGCCGTCCGGGGCATCGACGTCGAGGTCCGGAAGGGGGAGGCGTTCGGCTTCCTCGGGCCGAACGGTGCCGGCAAGTCCTCGACCATGCGGATGATCGCGGCGGTCTCGCCGGTGAGCGGTGGCGAGCTGGCGATCCTCGGCATGGATCCGGCCACGCAAGGCTCGGAGATCCGCGCCCGGCTCGGAGTGTGCCCGCAGGAGGACACCCTCGATCTGGAGCTCTCGGTGGAGGAGAACCTCACGGTCTACGGACGCTACTTCGGCCTCAGCCGGGCCGAGTCCGCCTCGCGCGCGAAGGAGCTGCTCGCCTTCGTCCAGCTCGCAGAGCGGGGCCCGGCCAAGGTCGAGTCACTGTCCGGTGGCATGAAGCGCCGGCTCACGATCGCCCGCTCGCTCATCAACCAGCCCGACCTGCTGCTGCTCGACGAGCCGACAACGGGTCTGGACCCGCAAGCCCGCCACCTGCTCTGGGACCGGCTGTACCGACTCAAGCAACAGGGGGTGACCCTCGTCCTCACCACCCACTACATGGACGAGGCCGAGCAGCTCGCCGACCGGCTCGTGGTGATGGATCATGGCGTCATCGTGGCCGGGGGATCGCCGACCCAGCTGATCGCCGAGCACTCGACCCGCGAGGTCACCGAGCTACGGTTCGGCGTGGGTGAGCACGACGAGATGGCCGACAAGGTCGCCGATCTGGCCGAGCGGGTCGAGGTGCTGCCCGACCGGCTGCTGCTCTACACCGACGAGGGTGAGGCGGCCGCCGAAGCCGTGCACGAGCGCGGCCTTCGACCGATCTCGTCCTTGGTACGCCGCGCCACCCTCGAGGACGTGTTCCTCCGCCTCACCGGCCGCACGCTCGTCGACTGATGGCCACCCTGCCGTCCTACGCACCGCGACTCGGCCAGTACTGGTCGACCGTCTACAAACGCACCTGGCGTGGCTCGATCATCTCGTTCTTCCTGCTGCCGTTCCTCTACCTCACGGCCATGGGCGTCGGGCTCGGCAGCTTCGTCGACGACAACTCGGGTTCGGAGGCGCTCGACGGCGTCTCGTATCTCGCCTTCCTCGCGCCCGGGCTGCTGGCGACCACGGCGATGCAGGTGGCTGTCGGTGCCTCGTCGTTCCCGGTGCTGGGCGGCTTCAAGTGGAGCCGCTCCTACTTCGCCATGGCCGCGTCACCGCTGCGGGTGCAGGACATCGTGACCGCTCATCTCGGCTACATCGGCTTCCGACTGCTCTTGACGTCCAGCGTCTTCCTGGGTGTGCTGGCGGCGTACGGCGCGGTGGAGAACTGGCCAGGTGTGCCGTTCGCACTGCTGGCGGTGGTGCTGACCGGGCTGGCCCACGCGACCCCGATGTTCGCCTTCAGCAGCCGAATCCGGAGCGAGAGCTACTTCTCGCTCGTCTTCCGGCTCGGGGTGATGCCGATGATGCTGTTCAGCGGCGCCTTCTTCCCCATCTCGCAGCTCGGTGACTTCGCCTGGGTGGCCGCCCTGATGCCGGTCTGGCACGGAGTCGAGCTGGCCCGGATGTTCTTGCTGGGGACCACCGAGTGGCTCGCAGCCATCGGTCACGTCAGCTATCTGCTGGTGTGGCTGGTCGGCGGCTTCCTGCTGGCGATCCGCGGCTTCCAGGGGAGGCTGGCCCGGTGACCGACACCTTCGCCAAGGCCACCCTGGGCCTGCGGATCACACCGACAGCCGGCACCGGCATGTGGCGGCTCATCGAGCGCAACTACCGGGCCTACCGCTCCACCTGGTGGGTCTTCGTGTCCGGGATGCTCGAGCCGGTCCTGTATCTCTTCTCGATCGGCATCGGGGTCGGTGGGTTGGTCGGGGACTTCACGCTGCCGGACGGCAGCACCGTCGGGTACGTCGAGTTCGTGGCCCCCGCCATGCTGGCCACGTCGGCGATGAACGGCGCGATCCTGGACGCGACGTACGGCGTGTTCTTCAAGCTGCGCTACGACAAGCTCTACGAGGGTGTCCTGGCCACGCCGATGCGGCCCGTCGACGTCGCCCGCGGCGAGATCGCCTGGTCGCTGCTGCGGGGCGCCATCTACTCGGCTGTCTTCATCGCCGTCATGGTCATCATGGGCCTGGTGCAGTCGTGGTGGATGCTGCTGGCACTGCCTGCCACGCTGTTGATCGGCTTCGCCTTCGCCGGCGCCGGGATGGCGCTGACCACCTGGATGACGTCGTGGCAGGACTTCGAGTACGTCCAGCTCGCCACCGTGCCGATGTTCTTGTTCTCGGCGACGTTCTTCCCGCTGTCGACATACCCCGATGCCCTCCAGCTGTTCGTGCAGGTGACTCCGCTCTACCAGGGCGTCGTGCTGTGTCGGGACCTGTCCCTCGGCACCGTCGGATGGGATGCGGCCATCGCAGTCTGTTACCTCGCGGTCATGGGTGCAGTGGGGCTCGCGATCGCATCGCGTAGGGTCGGCACGCTGCTGCTCAAGTGAGGGGGCAGCTCCCATCGTCGTCATGAGATCGAGGAAGCTGCATGCGCAAGCTGGCCATCGTGGTCGTCGTCCTGCTGGCACTCGGGGTTGCCGCTGATCGCGTCGCCGCGTACGTCGCCGAAGGCGTCATCGCCCAGAAGATCGAGGACGAGGAGGACGTCAGCGAGGCGGGCGTCGAGATCACCGGGTTCCCGTTCCTGACCCAGCTGCTGGCGAATGAGTTCGGCGCCATCGAGGTCACCCTGCCGACCGTCCAGGCAGCGACAGGCGTCGGCAGGATCCAGGTCGACGAGCTCGACGTCGTCTTCCGCGACGTGGTCACCTCCGACGGCTTCAGCCGGGCCACGGCGGGCTCACTGACGGGGTCCGGCTCGATTCCCTACGACTCCTTCGACGTCTTCGACCGGGTCTCGGTGGGGTACGGCGGTGCGACGCCCGACGGCGAGGGATCCCTCGAGATCACCATCGAGAGGCCGGACGGCAGCCCAGGCCCGACGGTGCGACTGCAGCCGAGCGTCGCCGAAGGTCGGTCGCTCGGCTTTCTCGACGCGAGTGGTGAGCCGGTCGGCGCCGGGCTGCCGGGCGCCTTGGCGGCCTTCGCGACGGGCGACTACCCGCTCGCGGGGCTGCCGAGCGGCTTCCGGATCGACGATGTCGAGGTCACACCGGACGGCCTCCGGCTCACCGTGACCGGGACCGACGTACCCCTCGCCTGAGGCTTTCCCGGCCCGAGCGCGCGCTTGGAACGTTGTTGCAGCCTGGCGGCAAGATCCGCTCTCAAGAACGTTCCATCGGGCAGGCTCCCAGCCGTGCCCCCGCATGCGTCAGGCCCTAGCCAAGTGTCGCCGGAGCGGCCGGGCACGTCGCCGTACCTGGCTCTGCGTTCGGATGGATCGGGCCTTCCCGGTCACTGATGGAGCCGCCCGAGACGCCGCGCAACACACCCACGGCCTCGGCGAGAATCGAGATCGCGATCTCGGCAGGCGCGTCCGCGCCGATGTCGAGGCCGGCCGGTCCGTGCACGCGGGCGAGGTCGTCGTCGGTGACGCCATGGGCCAGCAGCCAGGCGCGCCGCCGGGCTTGGGTGCGCCGCGACCCCATCGCACCCAGGTACGCCGGCCGCGCCTCCAGGGCGGCCGCGATGGCGGGCCCGTCGACGTCGTCGTGATGACTGAGCACGACGACCAGGTCGCTGCCGGGGAGCGCCTCTCGTGCCTCGGCCAGCACTTCGGTCACCCGAGTGCGCCAACCGAGCACTTCACCGACGCCGGCCAGGGCCGCGGCCACCTCCCCGCCGCCCACCACGAGCATCCGCGGCGTCTCCCCTTCGGCTGCGCCCAGGCTCATGCGGGCCTCCTCGACTCATCGGCTCTCCCAAGGTCGATCATGCCACCGGTCCGGTGGGTCGGCGGGTTGGCCGAACCCGGTCCGCCGCGACATTTCCGGCACTAGAATCGGGTCGGACCAGCATTCGAACCAACCGGGATGAGGTGACGTGCGCCGGGCCAGCACCTCGTCGTCGCGGATTCTCCTCGTCGGCTCCAGCGGTGGTCACCTCGCCCAGCTGATGCGCCTCCAGCCCTGGTGGGGCGAGGCCGAGCGCGCCTGGGTCACGTTCGACACCCGTGACGCGCTGGCTCTCCTGGAGAGCGAGCGCGACGTGACATGGGCGCACCATCCGACGACGCGCAACATCCCCAACCTGGTGCGCAACACGGTGCAGGCGCTCGGGGTGGTACGGCGGTTCCGACCGACCGTTGTCGTGTCGACGGGCGCGGCCGTCGCCTTCCCCTACTTCCTGCTCGCCCGGCTACGAGGGCTCACGACCGTCTACATCGAGGTGTTCGACCGGATCGACAGTCCGACGCTCACCGGCCGGCTGTGCCGGCCGTTCACCGACCTGATGCTCGTCCAGTGGCCCGAACAGCGCGCGCTGTACGACGACGCGATCGTGGTAGGGCCGCTGCTGTGACACGGCGTACGGTCACCGTGCTGGTGGGCACGGACCACCATGCCTTCGACCGGCTGGTGTCGTGGGCGGACCGATGGGCGGCCGCCCACCCCGAGGACGACGTGCTCGTGCAGCACGGCGCCTCCGGGGCACCCACGACCGCGCAGGGCCGGGACATCATGCCGCCCGCCGAGCTCAGGGACCGCTGCGCCCGGTCCGACATCGTCGTGACCCACGGTGGTCCGGGCACCATCATGGACGCCCGCGCGGCCGGTCACCGGCCGATCGTGCTGCCGCGCGAGCCTGCCCGGGGCGAGCACGTCGACGACCATCAGCTGCGCTTCAGCACCTGGGCGGCCGGCAAGCAGCTGATCACGCGCGTCGCCGACGTTCCCCAGCTCGACGCGAGGGTGGTCGGGTGTGGCGTCGCGGGCACGCGAGACTCCTCCGGGGCCACGCACGACACCGAGCAGACCGCCGCCCGAGTCGAGCAGCTCGTCGCGCGGCGACGCACCGGCCGCTCGTCGGCGTCGCCTGGTGCCACCACCACCGTCTACATCGGCGGATGGGGGAGAAGCGGCTCGACCCTGCTCGAGTGCCTGCTGGCGCGCCTCGACGACGTGGTGGTGCTGGGAGAGGTCACCCACCTGTGGGAGCGCGGCATCCAGCGTGACGAGCTCTGCGCCTGCGGCCAGCACTTCTCGGCCTGCCCGTTCTGGATCGAGGTCGGCAAGCACGCCTTCGGTGGATGGGAGCAGGTCGACATCGAGCACCTCCTCACCCTCAAGGCTGCGGTGGACCGGCAGCGCCGGATGCCGAGCACAGCCCGGCGGCACACCTCGGCACCGTTGCGTCGGAAGATCCTCGACTACGCGGAGCACTACCGCCGGGTGTACGACGCCGCGATCGAAGTGAGCGGCGCCTCGGTGGTGGTCGACTCCAGCAAGGACGTGCCCACGGCCTTGACGCTCAGCCATCACCGGGACATCGACCTTCGGGTGCTGCACATGGTGCGGGACAGTCGCGGGGTCGCCTACAGCTGGTCCAAGGTCGTGCCGCGGCCGGAGTCATCCGGCGAGGACACCATGCCGCAGTTCACCGCTGCCTGGAGCACCACGATGTGGCTCTCGCTCAACACCGCGATCAGCGGGTTGCGACACCGGGGCGTCCCGGTGGCACAGGTCCGCTACGAAGACCTGGCGACGGATGCGGCGAGCACCGTGCGGAGCGCGTGGCAGACGCTGGGGCTGCCTGGGTCGGGGGAACTGCCCATGCTGGATGCCTGCACGATCGAGCTGCGGCCGACGCACTCGGTGGCGGGCAACCCGATGCGGTTCCGCACCGGCCTCACGACACTGCGCCAGGACACCGAGTGGCGCTCGGCCATGTCGGCCCGGGATCGCCGCCTGGTCACGCTGATGTCCTATCCGATGCTGCGCAGGCTCGGCTACAGGGGGAAGTGACGGTGCAGGAGCACGAGAGGCTGGAGGAGCACGCGGCGAGCCGGGACGCCGTCACGGTGGTCATCGCAACCCGGGACCGACCCGAGATGCTTCGCGAGGCGGTGCAGGCGGTCTGGGACCAGGACTACGCCGGTGACATCGAGGTCGTGGTCGTCTTCGACCAGTCCGAGCCGGACACCTCGCTCGAGAGGCGTGAGACGCGACGCAGCCTGCGTACCGTGGCCAACCGCCGTACGCCGGGCCTGGCCGGAGCGCGCAACTCCGGCATCGAGGTGTCGACGACGGGCTACGTCGCGTTCTGCGACGACGACGACTACTGGCTCCCCGACAAGGTGACCCGCCAGGTCGCAGCGCTGGCCCGCTATCCCGATGCCGGGGTCGCCACCTGCGGCATCCGGGTGGAGTACGACGACGTCGTCAGCGACCGGGTGCTCGCCATGCCGCTGATCTCCTTCGAGGACCTGCTGGCCGATCGGCACACCGAGCTGCACCCCTCGACGTTCCTGGCCCGCCGCGACGCGCTGGTGCACAAGATCGGCCTGGTCGACGAGCAGGTCCCCGGCGGCTTCGGTGAGGACTACGAGTTCCTGCTGCGAGCGGCCCAGCTCCACCCGATCGTCAACGTGACCGGGGTCCACACCGTGGTGCGCTGGGGCCAGCAGTCGTTCTTCTTCCGGCGCTGGGAGACGATGACCGCGGGGCTGTCCTGGCTGCTCGAGCGCTACCCGGAGTTCGAGACCTCGAAGCGCGGTTCGGCACGCATCCGCGGCCAGATCGCCTTCGCCCAGGCCGCCCTGGGCAACCGTCGCACTGCCTGGGAGTGGGCGCGGTCGGCACTGCGCCGCAACCCGCGCGAGCCGCGGGCTGTGCTCGCGCTCGCGGTGGCTGCCAGGCTCATCTCCCCTGACCGGGTGATGGAGCAGTTGCACCGTCGGGGCAAAGGGATCTGAGTGCGGGTCGATGGGGGCGTCGAGCCGCGGCTCGCGCCGCTGCGCGATGCGTTCGCCGAGGTGCTTGCGGGTCAGACCGGTACGGGCGCCGCCTTCGCCGCCTGGCACGACGGACAATGGGTGGCGGACCTGTGGGGTGGTGCAGCTGACGCTGCCAGCACCCGGCCCTGGGGGCCCACCAGCATCGTGATGACCTATTCGGTGACGAAGCCGTTCACCGCGATGAGTCTGGTGCGGCTGGTGCAGCGCGGTGCGGTAGGACTCGACGACCCCGTCCAGCGTCACTGGCCGGAGTTCGCCACACCGGCCACCGTGCGTCAGCTGCTGTCGCACCAGGTCGGGGTCGTCGCGCTCGACCACCCGGCGGACACCGACCTCCTGTACGACTGGCCGCGGCTCTGCGACGTACTGGCCGGCACGACACCGGCCTGGGAGTCCGGTAGCGCCATCGGCGAATGCGCCCTCTTCTACGGGCACCTCATCGGCGAGATCGTGCGTCGGGTCGACGGGCGCCCGCTTGGAGACTTCCTGCGGGAAGAGATCACGGCTCCTCTCGCGCTGGACTTTGTTGTCGGACTCGCCGAGGCCGACCTTCGGCGCGTGGTCGAGCTGACGGGGTTGTCCGACCGGTTCCGCAGTACGACGCTCGACGGGCGACCGGGGCTGCTCTCCTCGGCGCTGCTGAACCCGCCTGGTGTGCTGGACGCCGACGTCGTCAACAGCTCCGCGTTCCGGACGGCGCAGATTCCGGCGGTGAACGGTCACGGCTCGGCGCGTGCGGTCGCCGGCTTCTATGCGGCGATGCTCGAGGACAGGCTGCTGACGCCGGAGCTGCGACACGAGGCGGCTACCCCGCAGGCCAGCGGAGTCGACCAGGTGATGGGGGGTCAGGAACGCAGCTGGGGGTTGGGGTTCGCCGTCGATGACGACGGCTTCGGCATGGGCGGTACCGGCGGCAGCTTCGGCTGGGCCAGTGTTGCCGGCGGATATTCCATCGGCTTCGTCACCGGCACGATGGGCACTCACGACCGCGCCGACCTGCTCGAGGCAACGCTGCGGAGCTGCCTCGGCCTGCCGCCGCTGTGAGCGCAGTGGCGGCTAGGCCGTCGGTGCTGTCATCTCCTGCCGGACCAGGTCGCGCAGCCGCGGCCGGTCATCGCCTAAGTTGAGGTCTTCGGCGTTGTCCTCCATCATCGCGGCGAAGATGGCACCGCTGTCGATCAGCACGTCGTCCATATGCCGGAAGACCTCGAGCGTGACCGTGCCGTAGAGCCGGGCCCACGCCCGCATGAAGACCCACGTCAGGCCGAGCGGCATCGCCGGCCCGTCGCAGGGCAGCTTGTCCGGGCCGCCGTGCTCAGCGATCGCCTGCACCACCTCGGGCTGCAACTCCCTCTCGGCGGGCACCGGGAAGTCGTAGCACTGCCACAGCCGCACGTACATGTCGCCGAAGAAGCGGCCGAACGCCAGGGCGCCGACGGCCTCGTCGTCGTACGTCGCATCGTCGCGGGTGTCGCGACTGGCGAAGATCATGCCGAACTCCTCCGGATGCGCCAGCGCCCAACGCCGGAAGGCCACGGCTGAGACGACCACCTGGGCCGCCGGGTCGTCGTCGGGGAAACGGTCGCGGGCTGCGGTCAGGGCCGCCATCACGTCATCGAAGATCGACCGGCAGACCAGTGTCAACAGGTCCTGGTGGCTGTCGACGTACCGGTAGAGGGCGGGCGGTGTCATGCCCATCTCACCCGCCACGGCCCGCAGCGTCGGCTTGTCACCGGCCCGTAGCAGCGTGCGCGACACCGTGACGATCTCCTCGAACGTGGCCTGCCGCTGGCGCTCGCGCCGGGTCGGCGTGGCCAGGTGCTCGGTGCTGGTCATCTCGCGACCCTCCTCTGTCCGAACGAAGTCAATCATAACCCTTGACAACTCTGGTGAACATCGTTAACAGTTTACATCGTAAAGTTGTGTTACGGCCAATAGCACAGATCGGGAGCGAAGCGATGTTGGAGCGTTGGGGAGCGACGATCGGCCGTCGGGCCGGTCGGGTGCTGACGTTGTCCCTGTTGACGGTGGTCGCCGCGGCCGTCTTCGGATTCGGAGTCTTCGGAGCGCTGTCCGACGGCGGTTTCCAAGACCCGGACAGCGAGTCGGCCCGGCAGTTGAAGGCGGAACAGGCGGCGTTCGACAGTCATGACCGCGACGTCATCGCCATCTACAGCAGCGAGACGATGCGTGCGGACGACCCACAGTTCGAGGCGTCCGTGTCCGAGGTCGTCGACGGTCTGCCGGCAGAGTCGGTGCAGCGGGTCACGAGCTACTACGACACCGGCGAGCCCAGCCTGGTGTCCACCGACGGAGACGCGACGATGCTCGTCATCACGTTGGCGGGCGACGACGAGGAGGCGAAGGACGAGAGCTTCGCAGCGATCTCCGACGACCTCGAGGCGGACGGCCTCACCACGTACGTCGGCGGCCAGTCGGCAGTGTTCGACGATGTCAACACGATGGTCTCCGAGGACATCGCGCGGGCCGAGTCGATCTCGATGCCGATCGTCTTCGTGCTCTGCCTGATCATCTTCGGCAGCGTGGTCGCGGCGCTGATGCCGGTGCTGGTGGGCACCTTCGCGGTGCTGGGCGCCTTCGCGATGGTGCGACTGATCACGTTGGTCACCGACGTGTCGATCTTCTCGATCAACATCATCACGTTGATCGGGCTGGGCCTGGCGATCGACTACGCCCTCTTCATCGTCAGCCGCTTCCGTGAGGAGTTGGCCCAGCAGCCAGGGGACGACGAGGAGCATGTGCGGGCCGCCATGACCCGCACGATGGCGACGGCGGGCCGCACGGTGTTCTTCTCCGGCCTCATCGTGGCCGCGTCCCTTGCATCGCTGCTGATCTTCCCGCAGAACTTCCTGCGCTCCATGGGCTACGGGGGGATCGCCGCCGTGCTGGTCGCCATGACGGCCGCCTTGACGGCGCTGCCGGCGATCCTCGTGCTGCTTGGTCGTCGGATCGATGCCGGCCGGATGCCGTGGAAGTCCCGCACCCGCGACTCACTGGTGATCGACGGACACGGCGCATGGACCAAGGTTGCCCACAGTGTCATGAAGCGACCGGTGGCCTATCTCAGCGTGATCACGGTGGCGCTGCTGGCGCTCGGCTCGCCGTTCTTGTCCGCCGCGTGGGGGAGCGTCGACGAGCGGGTCCTGCCTTCGGATGCACCGAGCCACGTCGCCGCCGACGTCCAGGCCGCGGAGTTCGGCGGTGAGACGTCGACCGCCTCGGTCACCGTGTCCGGTGCTGACGAGCCCACGCTGGCGACGTACGCCGACGACCTCGCCGCAGTCGGCGGAGTCAGCGACGTCCAGATCCTCGACCAGACGCAGGCCGACGGCGAGCCGACAGCACTGGTCCGGGTCACCTGGCCGGGCAATGGTCAGACAGAGGCGTCCCAGGATCTGGTGCAGGAGCTGCGCGCGATCGACCCGGGCGGCGACGCCACCGCACTGGTCGGCGGCACGTCGGCCCAGACGGTCGACCTGATCACGTCGATCGGCAACTACCTGCCCTGGATGGCGCTGACGGTCGCGGTGGTGATGCTCGTGCTGCTCTTCGTCGCCTTCGGCTCGGTCGTGCTGCCGATCAAGGCGGTCGTGATGAACGCACTGTCGATCGTCGCCTCCTTCGGCATCGTCACCTGGATCTTCGCCGACGGCAACGGGGCGGACCTGCTCGGCTTCGAGTCGACGGGATTCCTGGATGTGACCCAGCCGATCCTGATGCTGGCGATCCTCTTCGGGCTGTCGATGGACTACGAGGTCTTCCTGCTCTCGCGGATCCGCGAGGAGTGGGACCGCACGCACGACAACACGCAGGCGGTGGCGATCGGGCTGCAACGCACCGGACGCATCATCACGTGTGCCGCGCTGCTGCTGGCCGTGGTGATCGGCGGCTTCGCGACGTCGGGCATCGTCTTCATCAAGATGATCGGTGTCGGCATGCTCGTCGCCGTCCTGCTCGACGCGACCGTCGTGCGAGCGCTCCTGGTGCCCGCGACGATGCGGCTGCTCGGCGACGCGAACTGGTGGGCGCCGGCTCCGCTGGCCCGCTGGTGGGAGCGACACGGGCACCGTGAGGCGGCGGCCTCGGAGGACGGTGAGGCGCGGGAGCCCGAGCTGGTACGCACCTGAGGCCTTGCCTGAGGGTGAGCGTGGCCTGGCGTGCTCACCCGCTGGCAACTCGGCTGACAGACTGACACGCATGGTCGCGCAGCCGCAGGCAGAAGTTGCCGTGATCGGCGGCTCCGGGTTCTACGAGTTCCTGGAGTCGCCGACGTCCGTCGAGGTGCAAACGCCGTACGGCGAGCCGTCCGCACCGGTGGCGGTCGGCTCGATCGACGGCAGGCCGGTGGCCTTCCTGCCTCGGCACGGCCGGACGCACGAGTTCCCGCCGCACCGGGTCAATTACCGGGCCAACCTGTGGGCGCTGCGCTCCGTGGGCGTCCGCCGGGTGCTGGGACCGTGCGCTGTGGGCAGCCTGCAGCAGGAGCTGGGACCGGGGGCTCTCGTCGTGCCCGACCAGCTCGTCGACCGCACGACAGGACGCATTCAGACCTACATGGACACCGGGGCGGTGCACGTCGCCTTCGCTGACCCGTACTGCCCGAGCCTGCGCAAGGGCCTGGTCGTGGCCGATCCCGCTGTGGTCGACGGCGGCACGATGGTGGTCATCGAGGGTCCGCGCTTCTCCACCCGGGCAGAGTCGCAGTCCTACGTGGCGCAGGGCTGGTCGCTGATCAACATGACCGGCCATCCGGAGGCAGTGCTGGCCCGCGAGCTGGCGCTCTGCTACGCCGCCATCGCCTTGGTCACCGACCGCGACGCCGGCATAGCCGCGGAAGACGCGGTCAGCCAGGCCGAGGTCTTCGCCGAGTTCGCACGCAACGTCGACCGACTGCGGGCCCTGCTGGCGGGCGTGATCGGCAGCTTGCCCGCGGGACGTGACGACTGCGACTGTGCCAACGCTCTGGACGGGCTACCGGTGCCCTTCGAGCTGCCGTGAGGGTCCTACTCACCGGCGCGGCGGGCTTCATCGGCGTGGCGGTACGCCGGCACCTGGAGGCGGCCGAGCACGAGGTCGTCGCGCTCGACGCGCTCATCCCGCAGGCGCACGACGAGCCGACCGACGCCGCCGCTGCTGGCGTGGTGCGGCTCGACCTGCGGCAGGGCGGAGCCGACCTGCCGCGGCTGCTGTCGGGCGTCGACGTCGTCTGCCATCAGGCGGCGATGGTCGGCGCGGGACTGACTCCGGCCGACCTGCCGCTCTACGCCGGCCACAACGACCTGGGCACGGCCGTCCTTCTTGCCGCCATGGCCGAGGCGGGTGTCGACCGGTTGGTGCTCGCGTCGTCGATGGTGGTGTACGGCGACGGGCGCTACGCGTGTGCGCAGCACGGCGACCAGCCCGCCACCACGCGGGAGCTGGCAGATCTGGAGGTCGGACGCTTCGACGTACCCTGCCCACTCTGTCGGGAGGCCATGTCGTGGCAGCTGGTCGAGGAGGACGCTCGGCTCACCCCCCTCAGCAGCTACGCGGCCAGCAAACTCGCGCAGGAGGGCTTCGCCGCCGCCTGGGCGCGGCAGCTGCCCGGCCGGGTGGCCTCGCTGCGCTACCACAACGTGTACGGGCCGGGGATGCCTGCCGACACGCCCTACTCCGGGGTGGCGGCGATCTTCCGCTCGGCGCTCGCGCACGACCGGGCTCCGCACGTCTTCGAGGACGGCCGGCAGACCCGTGACTTCGTGCACGTCGGCGACGTGGCGCAGGCGAACCTGCAGGCCGTCCACGCGGTGGCCGAGCTGCCGCCGGGCACGCACCGGCCCTTCAACATCTGCTCGGGGCAACCGGTCACGATCCACGACGTGGCACGCCTCCTCGTCGAGGCGGCCGGCAACCCGGTCGCACCGGTCGTCACCGGCGAGTTCAGGCCCGGCGACGTACGCCACGTCGTCGCCAGCCCGGAGCGGGCCATGGCCGAGCTGGGCTTCGTCGCGGCGGTGCCTCCCGCGGAAGGGCTGCCGGCCTTCGCCTCCGAGCCGATGCGGAGCGGGCGGCACTAGGGCGCGTCCTCTCCTGGGCGCGGTGAGCCCCGCTGGATGAAATGCGGCGTGAGTTCCGCGCGGGACCCGAGACGCTGCGTCAGCCCGGGGTGAGGACGCAGAACTCGTTGCCCTCCGGGTCGGCGAGGCACGCCCATGGCACATCGCCCTGGCCGACGTCGGCGTCAGTGGCGCCCAGAGTCCGCAGCCGGGCCACCTCTGCGGCTTGATCGTCACCGGCGTACGGCCTCAGGTCGAGATGGACACGGTGCCACACGGTCCTCTCGTCGGGCGTGCGAAGGAACTCCAGATACGGCCCGACCCCCGCGGCCGAACGCAGCCTCGCGTGATCGTCGGTCACCTCGTGCAGGGTCCAGTCCGTCGCCTGGCTCCAGAACCGAGCCATGGCCCGCGGATCAGCGCAGTCGACAACCACCGCGGCGACCGGCCCGGTGTCCCGGTAGATCGATCGAGGCTCCAGCACGCAGAACACGTTGCCCTCCGGGTCGGCCATGACCGTCCACGGCACGTCACCCTGGCCCACGTCGGCGGGCGTCGCACCGAGCTCCTTCAGGCGCGAGACCAACTCCGTCTGATGGGCCACAGAGGTGGTGGCGAGATCGAGGTGCGCGCGGTACCTCACCGTTGCGGGGTCCGGGACGGCGACGACGTCGACGCAGACGGCCGTGGGGTCTGGGTAGACGAAGCCCACTGGTTCGACGTTGGTCACGCCGGGTCCCTCGCTGGAGACACCCCACCCGAGTGCCTCCGCCCAGAACCGGCCGAGCGCTGAGTCGTCCCGCGCCTTGAAGTTCACCTGAACAAGTCGAAGCGCCATGCCGACCGACCCTATGCCCGGGCTACTCGCGACAGGGGAGGGGCGGCCCTGCCAGTGCCCTCGCAGGGCTACCAGCCGGTGAAGAGCAGGTGCTGCACGACGACGGCCGTGACGACTTGCAGTGCCAGCCCGTGCCGGCGCCAGGTGTCCTGGAGCAGGGCCGTGCCGAGCAGCGCCCAGGGCACGAACGGCAGCCAGATGCGCTCCACCTCGGCCTTGCTCATGCCGGAGAGACCCGCGAGGGCCACCATGAGCAGACCCGCCGTGCACAGCAGCAGCACGACGCGATCGCCGCCGTCACTCGCGTCCGGCGGGTCCGGCTCGGCCAGCCGCCGTACCCCGGTGTCACGCAGTCGAGCGGCGGTTGCCCCCGCCGACGCGCCGACCATCGGCCCGGCACTGAAGGCGAACGCCGCGAGGTTGGCCCACAGCCAGTACGACGACGGCCGGTTGCCGGCGACCCCGTCGTAGTAGCGCTCGCGGAGCACCGGCAGCGCCTCCCACCACCAGAAGCCGCCGAGCAGGCCGAAGGCCAGCACGACGACCAGGGCGGCACCGAGCGCCCAGGGCAGCGGGCGCCAGGTGCGGGCCGCCAGGAGCAGCGCCACTGCGAGCACGCCGAGCAGCGGCAGGCCGTAGGACATCATCACGCACCAGCCGAGCAGCAGCCCCGCCACCAGTGCCCAGAACCTGGCCAGTCGCCTTCGCTCGGCAACGGCGGCCGTGGCCAGCGCAGCCATCCCCCACGCGGCGACGGCCGTGAACACCGCATCCCCGGAGACCGACATCCACAGCGCCGCGGGACCGATCACCAGCAGCGGGGCGACGGTCCGGCCGGCGTGCTCCGCGCCGAGCTGTCGCAGGGTGAGCAGGACGGCGGCCGGCACGGTCGCCGCCAGCAGGGTGACCACGAGCCCGGCGGCCAGCCCGCCACCGAGGCCGAGTCGCACCAGCCCGACGAAGAACAACAAGGCGCCAGGGGGATGGCCCGCGATGTGCGGCGGCCAGTTGTCCGGATGTGCGTAGGGGATGCGCTCGATGTACTCGTCGAGCATGGCGCCGACCGTGGTGACGTCGCGGGCCGGGCCGAGATACTCGTACTCGGTCTCGAGGATGACGCCGACTCCGTCCCAGCCGTCGACCGTCGCCAGCGCGAGCATCCAGCCGAGCGAGACCACCCAGGTGCCGACCAGCAGCCGGCTCCACCGGGCCTGCCGGCACCAGTCGGGCAGCCACCGCCAGGCCGCGTAGCCGAGCAGTACGGCGGGGATGCTCCCCGGCCCGACCCGGGGCATCCACTCGGCGTGCAGCGGCGGGAAGTACCTGACGTGGACGTCCCACTCGAAGACGGCCGGCACCGCCATCGCGACGGCCATCAGCGCCAGGGCGGCAGTGAGTCCGATCCCCGCCCACCGATGGACGCGCGACGGCGTCTCGGCGCGGACCAGGGACATAGCAGAACCTAAGCAGGACCGTGGGCGGACACGAAACGGGGAGAAGCGGGGTAGGCGTGACGACGTCAGACTTTTGTCACCACTTCCGGCACCCCTGGCCCGGCCACCCTGTCTAGGTTCGACCCATGACGATCCGTTGCGACGTGGTGCTCCCGTGCCGCGACGAGGCCGCCGCGCTCCCCGACCTGCTCCGGCGGATGCCGGCCGGCTTCCGCGCGATCGTCGTCGACAACGGGTCGCAGGACGGCACGGCCGAGGCGGCCGCCTCGGTCGGGGTGCAGGTCATCGGCGAACCCTCGGCCGGGTACGGCGCAGCCGTCCAGGCCGGGCTGGAAGCCGCCCGAGCAGATCTGGTGGCGGTGATGGACGGAGACGGGTCGCTGGACCCGCGAGATCTGGTGCCGTTGGTGACGGAGGTGGCCTGCGGTGCTGCCGACATGGCCGTGGGCCGGCGCCGACCCGTGGCCGCAGGGGTCTGGCCCTGGCACGCACGAGCCGGAAACAAGCTCGTGATGGCCTGGCTGCGGCGTCGTACCGGCCTGTCGGTGCAGGACATCGCTCCGCTCCGGGTGGCGCGTCGCGAGCCGCTGCTCGCGCTCGGCGTGGAGGACCGCCGATTCGGTTACCCCGTCGAGCTGCTCGTCCGCGCACAGCGCGCCGGGTGGGTCCTGTCGGAGCACGACGTCGCCTATCGCCCCCGGGCGGCGGGCACGAAGTCCAAGGTGTCCGGATCCGTCAGCGGCACCCTGCGCACGGCACGTGACTTCGCCAGGGCGCTCCCGTGACGCTCGCCGTGCTGGTGGTGGCGAAGGCGCCGGTGTCCGGTCAGGCCAAGACCAGGCTGGCCAGCCAGGTCGGAGTCACGGCAGCGGCCGAGCTCGCGGCCGCGGCACTGCTGGACACCCTCGACGTGGTCGAGTCGGTAACGGGGCCGGACGACCGCCTTCTCTGCCTCGCCGGCGACCTGGCTGATGCTTGCCGGGGTGGCGAGGTACGGTCCCGGCTCGCCCGCTGGCAGGTGCGTCCGCAGCGCGGCGAGGGCCTCGCGCAGCGGCTGGTGGCGGCACACCACGACGCGGCCGACCTGTGGGACGGTCGGCGGGTCGTCGCCCAGATCGGCATGGACACCCCTTGTCTGACCGCCGACGACCTGCGGGTGCTGGCGGCCGCGGCCTCCGAGCCGGTCCGGATCGGCCTCGGCCCAGCAGCCGACGGCGGATGGTGGGGGCTCGCGCGTCGGTCCGCGGGGTACGTCGCAGGGCTGGTCGACGTACCCATGTCGGCACCCGACACCTGCCAACACACGCGGGCGGCACTCGAGGCCGGCGGCGCCACGGTCACCGATGTGCACACCTTGACCGACGTGGACGACCTGGCGGGTGCGGAGACGGTCAGCCGGCAGGCGCCGGACACCCGCTTCGCGCGCTGCTTCGCGGGTCTGTTCGGCGACCGGACCGTCTCGTGACCATCGCCGCGCCGACTCGCGCGCTGTCTCCTGCGATGCCAGCGGCGTCGGCGTACGCTGCGGCACTTCGTGGCGCACACTGCCGCCTCTGGGTCGACGGCCGCGAATCCCGCTGGCAGGTCGACGCCTGGCTCGGGGAAGCGGACCCTGCCGATCACGTCATGCTGGACGAGTGCTCGGGACCGACCATCGACCTCGGCTGCGGGCCGGGCCGGATGCTCGCGGGCCTACTCGACCGCGGCATCTACGCACTCGGCGTGGACTCCAACGAGGTGGCGGTCCGGATCGCGCGGAGGCGAGGCACTGCTGCCCTGGTGCGCGACGTCTTCGAGCCGCTGCCCGTGGAGGGACGGTGGCCGACGGCGTTGCTGGCCGACGGCAACATCGGCATCGGTGGCGACCCGGCTCGACTGTTGCGTCGGGTGTCCCGGCTGCTTGCCTCGGGCGGGCGCCTGGTCGCGGAGGTCAAGCCACCGGGGTCCACACCGGCTCGGCATCTGATCAAGCTCGAGGTGCGGGGCCAACTGTCGGCGCCCTTCGCTTGGGCCAGCGTGCCTGCCGACCAGCTGGCCGTGCTGGCAGAGGCGGCCGCGATGCGCGTGCTGCGACTGCACGACGAGAGCGGGCGCTGGGTCGCGACGCTGGAGAAGCGGCCGCGGTGAGCCGCAGCCGGACGAGGGCGACGACGGCGGCCACACCGTCGCCTGGCCTCCGTGCCCTGCCGGCAGCGCCGCGTCCGGAGGACTTCTCGGCGCGGTTGCGCGGACCTGCGGTCACTGCTCGGGTCGGGGTGTGGCTGGGCATCTGCTTGGCCATCGCCTTCGCGACGGGGATTTACAGTCACCTGGCCCAGGACGCGCCGGCGTGGTTCCCGAGCGTGACCCGGCCGGTGTGGCTGTACCGGCTGAGCCAGGGCCTGCACGTGGCGAGCGGCACCGCTGCCGTGCCGCTGCTGTTGGTCAAGCTCTGGTCGGTCTATCCCAAGCTGTTCGAGCGGGTGCCGAGGGGAGAGCTCGGCCGTATTGCCCGTCATCTCGCCGAACGCGGCTCCATCGCGGTGCTGGTCGCCGGCTCGATCTTCCAAGTCGTCACGGGGTTGGCGAACTCGACGCAGTGGTATCCGTGGAGCTTCAGCTTCCGCGCCATGCACTACGCGGTCGGCTGGATCACGCTCGGCGCGCTGGTCATCCATGTGGCGGTCAAGCTGCCGCTCATCGTCGCGGCCCTTCGCTCCCCGCTCTACGCCGACGACGCCGACCCCTCGAGCTCTCCACTTCCCCGCGAATTGCGGGATGATGGCCCGCGATCCGACCCAGCGGCGGGCCACCTTCCCGCAATTCGCGGCGAAGTGCCGCCCGCAGCGGGTACGCCGTCGGGAGGGCTGACCCGCCGGGGGCTGCTCGGTGTGACCGGTGTCGCCGCGGGAGCAGCGGTGCTCACCACGGGCGGCGCCGCCGTCCCTGCTCTGCGCCGGATCTCGGTCTTCGGGGTCACCACCGGTGGCGGCCCGGGCGGCGTACCGATCAATCGCACCGCGCGGGAGGCCGACGTCGTGGCCACCGCCCTGGACCCGGCCTTCCGTCTGCTGCTGGCGAACGGCGACCAGCGGCGAGAGCTGTCCGTGGACGAGCTCGCCGCCCTGCAGCAGGTGGAGGCCGAGCTGCCGATCGCCTGTGTCGAAGGGTGGAGTGCCTCCGGTCGATGGTCCGGCGTACGAATGTCCACGGTGCTCGAGCTGGTGGGTGCCGACCCGGAGTCGACCGTCGTCGTCACCTCGCTGCAGCCGGCCGGCGCGTTCCGGGTGAGTGAGCTGCCACCGGCCTTCACCGCCGACCCGCTGACCCTGCTGGCGCTGGGGCTGGACGGCGAGCCGCTGTCGCTCGACCATGGATACCCATGCCGGCTCATCGCCCCGAACCGGCCGGGGGTGCTAGAGACCAAGTGGGTCCGGCAGCTGGAGGTGACGACGTGACCGTGTTCCGGTTGCTCCTCGGCGCGGCAGGTGGCGTGCTCGTCGCCGTCGGCGTCATGCGATTCGTGGAGACCGGGAGAGCAGACATGGTCGATGCGGTTTGGTGGCTCGGCGGCGGCGTCGTCGGCCACGACGTCCTGCTCTCTCCGCTGACGCTGCTGCTCGGGCTGGCAGTGGTGCGGCTGCTGCCGCCGTGGGCGCGAGGGGGAGCAGCGGCGGCCTTTGTGGTGCTGGGCAGCGTCACCCTGCTGGCCGTCCCGGTGCTGGGGCGATTCGGTGCCTCGCCCGGGAACCCGACTCTGCTCGACCGCGACTACTGGACTGGTTGGCTGGTGTTCGCGGCGACCGTGGTGGCGGCCGCCGGCGGATGGGCGCTGGCCGAGCGACGCCGCATGATGCGGAGCAGCGCATGAGCCGGGTGCTCGTCGTCGACGACGACCCGACCGTGCGCGAGGTGGTCGTGTCCTACCTCCGAGCCGAGCAGTACGACGTCGACGAGGCCGCCGACGGCGAAGCCGCCCTGAGCCGGGTCGGCCACGCCCGGCCGGACCTGATCGTGCTGGACGTGATGCTCCCAGGGCTGGACGGACTGGAGGTGTGTCGGCGGGTGCGGGCCGCCGACGACGTACCGATCATCCTGCTCACCGCGCTCGGCAGCGAGACAGACCGGGTCGTGGGCCTCGAGTTGGGTGCCGACGACTACCTCACCAAGCCGTTCAGCCCACGAGAGCTGATGCTGCGCGTCGGCTCGGTGCTGCGGCGAACGGGGGACAACGGCCGACGTGACGCCGGCGAGCTCCGTGACGGCGACGTGGTGCTGGACGCAGGCGGGCGAACGGTCTCCCGGGGCGGCCGCAGCGTCACCCTGACGGCCCGCGAGTTCGACCTGCTGCGTTTCTTCATGCGCAATCCCGACCGCGTGTTCACCCGTGAGCAGCTGTTGCAGGACGTGTGGGGCTGGTCGTTCGGCGACCACTCGACCGTCACCGTGCACATCCGGCGGCTGCGCGAGAAGGTCGAGCCCGATCCCGCGAACCCGGTCCGGATCGAGACCGTGTGGGGCGTCGGCTACCGCTGGCGGGCGGCGCTGCCATGACGCGCGACGAGCTGTTGATCGTGGCCATCGCCGCGGGGTGGGCCGGGGCCGTCGGCTGCGTCGGTCTGGTCACCGCCTGGGTGGTCCGGCGGCGGTCCGTGCGCTGGGCGTTCATGCTCGTCGCGCTCGTGGCGGTGCTCGGTCTCGTCGCAGGGATCATCGGCACGGCGCGGGCGATGTTCCTCTCCGAGCACGACTACGTCGTGACACTTTGGGTGGCCGCCGTCGCGGGTGTGGTGTCGCTGGGCTTCGCTGCCCTGGTCGCCCGGATGACGGTGCGCGGCTCGCGAGCCCTGCAGGAAGCGGCCCGGGCGATGGGGCCGCGCGGCGAGTTCGTCCCGCCCGACAACACGGCCGCCGAGCTGTCGGAGCTGTCGCGGGAGCTCGACCATGCGCTGGAGCGGCTGCGGGAGTCACGACACCGGGAGCGTTCGCTCGAAGACGCGCGCAGGGAACTGGTCACGTGGGTGTCGCACGACCTGCGGACCCCGCTCGCGGGTCTACGGGCGATGACCGAAGCCCTGGAGGACGGGATCGCGGCCGACCCAGATCGGTATCACCGTCAGATGCGCGAGACGGTCGACCGGATGGCGCGGATGGTCGACGACCTGTTCGAGATCTCGCGCATCCACTCCGGTGCGCTGCCGCTGAGCCCGGAGGACGTGTTCCTCGAGGACGCCGTCAGCGACGCCCTCGCCGCTGGTGCGCCGGTGGCCGAGGCGCGAGGCGTGCAGCTGGTCGGTCGGGCCGAGCCCGGCGCCGTCGTACGTGCCGATCCGCACGGCCTGTCCCGGCTGATCGGCAATCTGGTGGCCAACGCCATCTACCACACCCCTAGCGAGGGCCGGGTCGAGGTCGCCGCCCGGGCCACGGCTGCGGGCGTCGAGGTCGAGGTGAGCGACGAGTGCGGCGGGATCCCCGAGGCCGACCTGGTCCGCGTCTTCGATGTCGGCTGGCGCGGCGCCGCTGCGCGTACGCCGGACAGCAACGCCGGGTCGGGGCTCGGCCTGGCGATCGTGCAGGGCATCGCTGAGGCACACGCGGGCACCGTGAGCGTCGCCAACGCTCGGGCGGGCTGCCGGTTCCTGGTGCAGCTTCCCGCGTAGCCACGCCTAGCCGGTCCGTTCGGCTGTCCTGAACTGCCCCGCGAATTGCGGGAAGATGGCCCGCCTCAGGCGTACCGAAGCGGCCATCTCCCCGCAATTCGCAGCGAAGTTGGGAAGGGAGGGCACCCTCCGGGGAGCAACAGAGGTAGCAACGCGCGAGGCGTGCTCGGCG
Source organism: uncultured Actinomycetota bacterium (assembly GCA_963830495.1). Classification (GTDB taxonomy): domain Bacteria; phylum Actinomycetota; class Actinomycetes; order Propionibacteriales; family Nocardioidaceae; genus CAWHMS01. Next base: position 89,454 of record CAWHMS010000004.1, read on the forward strand.
TACCCTGATCGCCTTGATGGAGCGGACACGGAGGCAGGGTGCGGCACACGGAGTTCTGGGCGCGGATGGAGCAGGCCCTAGGCCCTGCCTACGCACGCACCTGGGCGCGTGAGCATGTGCTGGACGGGCTCGGCGAGCTCACCGTCGAGCAGGCCTTCGCGGCCGGCTGGGACGTCAAGGCGGTATGGCGTGAGGTATGGCGCACCCTCGAGCTGCCGGCAAGGGACCGATGACCGGCAGCGCGCTCGGCACGCACACCGACCTGCTGGCCGATCCGACGATCGCCCAGCGACGCGTGGTGCGCACCCTGGTGATGACTCAGTCCTTCGGTGGAGTGGGCGTCACGACGGGGATCGCGGTGTCGTCGCTGCTCGCGGCCGAGATCGTCGACAGCGACACCCTTACCGGGTTGCCGCAGACCGCGCAGGTCGTGGGCGCTGCGCTGATGGCGGTCGTGCTCGCGCGCATCATGGACCGGGCCGGCCGGCGGCCGGGACTCGTGCTCGGCTACCTGGTGGCCCTCGTCGGCGGCGCCCTCTGCGTGCTCGCCGCCCTCACCGAGGTCTTCGTTGTGTTGCTCGTCGGCACGCTGTTGCTCGGATCGGCGACCGCGGTCAACAGCATGTCGCGGTATGCCGCGACTGATCTGGCGGCCCCTGCACACAGGGCTCGAGACCTGTCCATCGTGGTGTGGGCGACCACGGTCGGCGCCGTGCTGGGGCCCAACCTCGTCGGCCCGGCAGGCGACGCCGCCGAGCAGGTGGGGATTCCGGAGCTGGCCGGTGCGTATCTCGTCGGGCTGGTCGGGCTGGCGGTCGCCACGGTGGTGATGTTCGGCGCGCTGCGACCCGACCCGCTGCTGCTGGCACGAGCCCGCGCCGCTGCCGCAGTTGCCGGTGCCGCGGGTGGCCGTGGGACGTCGGGTGGCGTCGGGGCTGAGCCGGTGGTCCGACGACGCACCGGGATGCGGGCTGCGTGGAGCACGCTGCGACGGCACCCGCGAGCGGCGGCCTCGGTGGTGGCGATCGCTGCGGCGCACACCGTGATGGTGTCGGTGATGGTGATGACGCCGCTGCACATGCACCACGGCGGGGCGGAGCTCGACATCATCGGCTTCGTCATCTCGGTGCACATCCTGGGCATGTTCGCCTTCTCCCCGGTCGTGGGCTGGCTGGCCGACCGGCTGGGCCGAGCGGTGGTGTTGGCGCTGGGGGCCGGCATCCTGCTCGTAGCAGTGGTGCTGGCGGGCAGCACATCGGCGGGATCGTCGGTGCAGCTCACGGTCGGGCTGTTCCTGCTCGGACTCGGCTGGTCCTTCGCCCTGATCTCGAGCTCGGCTCTCCTCGTCGACGCGGTGCCGCTGGACGAGCGGCCGTCGGCCCAGGGCCTGTCGGACCTGATCATGGGCATGGCGGCTGCCGTTGGTGGCGCCGCCGCCGGAGTCGTGGTCGACGTTTGGGGTTACGACCTGCTGAACGCGATCGCCGGCGCGCTGGTCGTCGTGGTGCTGGGGGCTTCTCTGGTGGCGAGGCGTACGCCGGTCTGACCCTCGGCGTGTCGGCGGAGTTCGAACACATGTTCGGGCTAGGTTTTGTGCACACGAAGTGCGTGAGACGGCGGTCATCCACAGCGTTGCTTGCCTGATCCTGTTCTGTCGGAGCAGCCGTCTAGCGTCTTCAACGACCACGGGACGCATGGCTCCCTGACTCCGACCTGATGGATGACGCACATGGCTGACGCAGACCGCTCCAAGGCTCTCGACAACGCACTGGCCCAGATCGAGCGAGCCCACGGCAAGGGCTCCGTGATGCGGCTGGGTGACCAGGGCCGCGCACCGGTCGAGGTGATCCCGACCGGGGCGATCTCGCTCGACATCGCCCTGGGCATCGGCGGGCTGCCGCGTGGCCGGGTCGTGGAGATCTACGGTCCGGAGTCCTCCGGCAAGACGACGGTCGCCCTGCATGCGGTGGCCAACGCGCAGCGCGGCGGCGGCATCGCGGCGTTCATCGACGCCGAGCACGCCCTAGACCCGGAGTACGCGCAGAAGCTCGGTGTCGACACCGACGCGCTGCTCGTCTCCCAGCCCGACAGCGGTGAGCAGGCGCTCGAGATCGCGGACATGCTGATCCGCTCGGGCGCCCTCGACATCATCGTCATCGACTCGGTCGCCGCCCTGGTGCCGCGAGCGGAGATCGAGGGCGAGATGGGCGACTCCCACGTCGGCCTGCAGGCCAGGCTGATGAGCCAGGCACTGCGCAAGCTCACCGGGGCGCTCAGCAACTCCGGCACGACCGCGGTCTTCATCAACCAGCTCCGCGAAAAAATAGGGGTCATGTTTGGTTGCCTCTCTGGCACGACCAGGGTGGTCCTCGCTGACGGTACGACGGAGAAGATCGGCAAGCTCGTCAACCAGCGGATGGACGTCGAGGTGATGTCCTACGACCCTGTCGCCGATCGAGTGGTTCCGCGCAGGGTCGTCAACTGGTTCGACAACGGCGTCGCCGAGCGATTCCTGCAGTTCACGGTGGAGAAGTCGCATGGCAACGGCCGGTCGCAGTTCGCGGCGACCGAGAATCACCTGATCCGTACTCCGGCTGGGTGGCGGGAGGCCGGCGAGCTAATCGCCGGTGACAGGGTGATGGCGACCGAGACGCATCGGTTGAGCGACCTGCAGTGGCAGGTCGTGCTGGGCTCTCTCCTCGGCGACGGGAACCTGTCGCCGAACCGGCGTGATCCCAACGGGGTGCGCTTCCGGCTCGGCCACGGACTCAAACAGCGCGACTATCTGGACTGGAAGGTGTCCCTGCTCGGCAACATCGCCTGTAGCCGACGCCAGACCGACAAAGCAGCTTTCGCCGACTTCACCCCGCTCGCGGAGCTCGCAGAGTTGCAGCGCACCATCTACATGGGTGATGGCAAGAAGACGATCACCGAGGAGTACCTCAAGGCGCTCACGCCGCTGGCACTGGCCATCTGGTTCATGGACGACGGCTCCTTCACGCTGCGGTCCAAGGGACAGCAGCGGACCGCTGGTGGCAGTGGCCGAGTCCAGTTCTCCATCGAGGCCATGTCGGAAGGCTCCCGGGATCGGCTCGTTGAATACCTCCGCGACACGCACGGCCTGGACGGCTCATGGCGAAAGGCAGGTCGGCGTCAGAAGGCGGTCCTGACCTTCACGACTGCTGCATCGCGGAGATTCCTCGCCCTCGTAGCTCCCTCTGTGCACCCCTCGATGGAGTACAAGCTCCTGGCGGACCTGCGCGGCCGCTTTGATGTGACTCCACAGTTTGTCGAGCCAGTGATCCGGCCGGTTCCGGCCCGTGTCCTCGACATCCACGTCAAGCCGCGGACGCGCTCGATGCACAAGTTCGACATCGAGGTCGAGGGTAACCACAACTACTTCGCCGACGGGGTCATGGTCCACAACAGCCCGGAGACCACAACGGGCGGTAAGGCGTTGAAGTTCTACTCCTCGGTGCGGCTCGACGTACGTCGCATCGAGAGCCTCAAGGACGGCACCGACTTCGTGGGCAACCGCACCCGAGTCAAGGTGGTCAAGAACAAGGTAGCGCCGCCGTTCAAGCAGGCGGAGTTCGACATCATGTACGGCCAGGGGATCAGCCGCGAGGGTGGCCTGATCGACGTGGGTGTCGACACCGGCCTGGTCCGCAAGGCCGGCGCTTGGTACACCTACGAGGGCGACCAGCTCGGTCAGGGCAAGGAGAATGCTCGCAGCTTCCTGCGCGACAACCCGGACCTGGCCAACGAGATCGAGAAGCGCATCCTTGAGAAGCTCGGCATCGGCGCCTCGGTCGACGACGTGCCCGCGACGGAGCCGACCGACATCGACTTCTGATGGCGTCGCGCCGTCGCGGCCGTGCCCGAGTGGAGCCGGATGAGCCCGACCGCGACCTGGGGCCGCAGGCCGACCCGGAGTCGGTGGCCCGCACCATCGTGCTGACCAAGCTGACTGCCCAGGCCAGATCGCGGGCGGAGTTGGCTGAGGCACTCGCGGCCCGCGACGTCCCGGACGCAGTCGCTGCGGCGGTGCTCGACCGTTTCGAAGAGGTGGGCCTGGTGGATGACCAGGCGTTCGCCGAGACCTGGGTGCGTTCGCGGCAGGGCAGCCGGGGACTGTCGAAGCGAGCACTCGGGCAGGAGCTGCGACGCAAGGGAGTCGACGACGAGGTGATCCGCTCGTCCCTCGAGACGATCGACCCGGCAACCGAAGAGGCAGCCGCCCGCGAGCTCGTCGAGCGCAAGCTCCGGGGCATGCAGCGGCTGGACACGACCACCCAGCTACGCCGGCTGACCTCGATGCTCGCCCGCAAGGGCTACTCGCCGAGCCTGTCCTTCCGCGTCGCGCGGGACGCCGTCGCGGCTGCGCAGTCGCCTGTCGCAGACCCCGACGACGCGTGGCCACAGCCCGACCCGCGCACCTGAGCCGGGTTCCTTGACCCTTCTGAGGGCCGGTTCTACGGTGGGGGCACGACAACTCAGACGCCGCAGGATTGTCACTGTGACTGCGGTCGACATCACGACACGATGTGACACCGAGCCGGCCCACGCCGGAAGACACGAGAAAGACGCCGTACGACGAAGGGAGTCGCCAGCACCGCACCTACGACGCATCGACACCGTCGCCTCGGCGGTCGGGTCGAGCGTCGGCACCCGAGTCGGTCATCGGGTGCTGTGTCGTCGTTTCGACCCCAGCCATGAAGCAGTCCCGCGCCAGCCACCGGACCGGTTCCGGAGGCGACGAAGGGAGTGGTCCGTGTCGGATCTGGTGATGCTCGTGCTCGCGGTGATCGGACTCCTCGTCGCCACATTGCTGGTCGCTCTCCTCGTCAACCTCAGGCGCATCCTCGCCACTCGCAGCACGCTGGGGGACGGCGAACCCTCCACCCTCGATCCCGTGGTGCGCGGGCAGAGCGACAGCGTGCACAGCGCCGCCAGCACCCGATTGCACGACGGTGCACACGACGCGCGCGACGGGCGCGCCAGCGACTCGCCGTCCGAGCCGGCTGAAGCGTCCCGGGCGGGCGTTGGCACCACTGCAGAGCGGCGTCCGGGCACGGCCCTCGGGGTGGCGGCAGCAAGCGCCGACAGTTCCGATTTAGAGCGGCAGCGACGAGCGGCGGAGGACGACATCCGTGCGAGCCGGCAGGATCTCGACTACGAGGCGCGCCGGGTCAGGGCTGACCTGCACGAGCAGCGCCTCGACCTCGAGCGCCGGGAGCACCGGCTGGCCGAGCGGGAGGAGCGGCTGGACGGCGAGCTGCGCACCCTCGACGAGCGCGCTGCCGATCTCGCGCGGGAGGACGAGGAGCTGGCGACCCGGCGGGCCGAGCTGGTCGAGCTGGCCGACGAACGGCGTGTCATCCTCGAGCGGGTCGCGGGCCTGACAGCCGACCAGGCGAAGAGTGAGCTGGTCGCTGAGATCACCGACGACGCCAAGCGGCACGCCGCCGTCCTGGCCCGCGACATCGAACGCGCCGCCCAGGAGGAGGGCGAGCAACGCGCTCGCACCCTGCTCAGCACCGTGATCCAGCGCCTCGCGTCGGAGCAGACGTCGGAGTCCGTCGTCTCTGTCGTGCACCTGCCCAGCGACGACATGAAGGGGCGGATCATCGGTCGCGAGGGCCGCAACATCCGCGCGTTCGAGCAGACCACCGGGGTCAACCTCATCATCGACGACACCCCAGAAGCCGTGCTGCTGTCGTGCTTCGACCCGGTACGTCGCGAGGTCGGCCGGGTCGCTCTCGAGCAGCTCGTCGCCGACGGCCGCATCCACCCGAGCAGGATCGAGGAGGTGCACGAGCGCTGCCGGGCCGACGTCAACCGGATGTGTCAACGGGCCGGCGAGGACGCCGTGGTCGAGGTCGGCGTCACCGACCTGCACCCGCAACTGGTGTTCACGCTCGGACAGCTCCGCTACCGGACGTCGTACGGCCAGAACGTGCTGCGCCATCTCGTCGAGTCGGCATTCATCGCCGGCATGATCGCCGACGAGCTCGGCGTCGACCGGCGGCTGTGCATGCGCGCGGCGCTGTTGCACGACGTCGGCAAGGCGCTCACGCATGAGGTCGAGGGCAGCCACGCGATCGTGGGTGCCGAGCTGGCCCGCAGGCACGGCGAGCACGACGACGTGGTGCACGCCATCGAGGCTCACCACAACGAGGTCGAGCCGCAGACGGTCGAGGCCATCATCACGCAGGCGGCCGACGCGATCAGCGGTGGTCGGCCAGGTGCACGCCGCGAGTCGCTCGAGTCCTACGTGCAGCGGCTCGAGCGCCTGGAGGAGATCGCCATGGCCGGCGACGGCGTCGACAAGGTCTATGCGATGCAGGCCGGGCGAGAGCTGCGCGTCATGGTGCAACCATCGGTCGTCGACGACATCGCGGCGCAGGTGCTGGCCCGCGACATCGCCAAGCAGATCGAGCACGAGCTCACCTACCCGGGCCAGATCAAGGTCACGGTGGTGCGCGAGTCCCGGGCCACCGAGGTCGCCCGCTGACGGAGCGAGAAGTCCGGCGGGGTCGCGTGCGCGGCAAGCTCGTGATCGAGGACTGAGCCTGCCGATCGAAGACGGAGCCGTCGCTGCCACGGTCGCCTGGCTCCAAGGCGGCGTACGCTCGGGAGCATGACGGCTGAGGTGGTCGAGAGCGGCTTCGCCGTCGGCCGCCCGCATCCGGCCCTCGCCGGCTTGGTCGGCGGCTACCACGGCTATCGCATCGTCGACTCCGCCCCGGGGGTCCACCGCGGGCTGCCGTCCCGAGCGCTGACCCTGGTCCTGTCCTTCGACGAGCCGCTGGACGTGGGGTGGCTGGACCGCGACGGCACCCGCGACCGCTACTGGGTTGTGGCATCCGGGCTGAGCAGCGGTCCGGCAGCCATCACGCACCAGGGCCGGCAGTTCGGCGTCCAGGTCGACGTGACCCCCGCTGGCGCTCGGGCGCTCTTCGGCATGCCGGCCGCCGCCATCGCCGACGACCTGGTCTCGCTTCAGGATCTCGTCGGCCGCGACGAGCATCGGATCTACGACGCCGTTGCCAGCGGTGGCGACTGGCAGCAGCGGTTCGCCGCTCTGGACCACGAGCTGCTACGACTCCGTGCCGCCCGCTCGGCCGCGACCGGGTCGGTGCGCCCCGAGCTGACGGAGGCCTGGCGATGGCTCGGCAGGCACGTCGGCTCGGGCACTGTCGGCGCGCTCGCGGCGGAGGTCGGCTGGAGCGGACGCCACCTCACCGAGCAGTTCCGTGCCGAGTACGGGCTCGGCCCCAAGCAGGTGGCCCGGATCGTCAGGTTCGACCGCGCCCGCTTCATGTTGGCGCGGCCGGCACCACCACCGTTGGCGGCCGTCGCGGCTGACTGCGGGTACGCCGACCAGGCGCACCTGACCCGGGAGTGGCGAGAGTTCTCCGGCTGCACCCCGACCCAGTGGCGGCGCGACGAGTTCGCATTCCTTCAAGAACTCGACACGTCCGGCTGAGACGCTGCAGTCATGACTGACCAGACGACCAGCGCTCCGGCCGGTGACCAGGCCGGACGACGTACCCCGCCTCCGATGGTGTGGCCGACCCTCAGCTATCACGACGCACCCCGGGCGATCGAGTTCCTGGCGGCGGCCTTCGGCTTCGTGGCCACCGGGGTCTACCTCGACGAGAAGGACCCCTCGAACGTCATGCACGCCGAGCTCGCGTGGCCCGCCGGCGGCGGCGTCATGCTCGGCTCGGCGCCGCGACCCGAGGGCTGGACCGATCCGGTCGGCCACGGCGCGACGTACTGTGTCACCTGGACCCGCGAGGAGGTCGACCAGGTCTTCGCCCGCGCTGTCGCCGCCGGGGCCAAGGTGGTGCGGGAGCCGGCGGACCAGGACTACGGCGGCCGCTCGTGCGTGGTGGCCGACTTCGAGGACAACCACTGGAGCTTCGGCGACTACCGCGGCGACCCGCAGTGACTCTCCCCGGAGTTGTCAGAACCTCGTTGCCCTATAGCGGCCCGACGTTCTGACAAGTCAGCGGGTCGCGACCAAGGCGACGGTCGCCGTACCCTGGGGCGGTCATGACAACAGCGGCGCGCACGTACGAGGTCCGCACCTACGGGTGCCAGATGAACGTGCACGACTCCGAGCGCATCGCCGGGCTGCTGGAGGACGCCGGCTACGTGCGGGCCGGGGCCGGGGCCGGGGCCGGGCCCGGCGAGGCGGGTGCCGATCGGGCCGACGTGGTGGTGCTCAACACCTGCGCTGTGCGGGAGAACGCCGACAACAAGCTCTACGGCAACCTCGGCCACCTCGCGCCGGTCAAGGCGAAGCGGGCCGGCATGCAGATCGCCGTCGGCGGCTGCCTGGCGCAGAAGGACCGGCACGAGATCGTCCGCCGAGCGCCCTGGGTCGACGTGGTCTTCGGCACCCACAACATCGGCTCGCTCCCGGTGCTGCTCGAGCGCGCTCGGATCACCCGCGAGGCGCAGGTCGAGCTGCACGAGTCGCTCGAGGTGTTCCCGTCCACCTTGCCGGCCCGGCGGGAGAGCGCGTACGCCGCCTGGGTCGCCGTCAGCGTCGGCTGCAACAACACCTGCACGTTCTGCATCGTGCCAGCGCTGCGGGGCCGGGAGAAGGACCGTCGATCCGGCGACGTGCTGGCCGAGGTCGAGGCACTGGTGGCCGAGGGCGTCATCGAGGTGACGCTGCTGGGGCAGAACGTCAACTCGTACGGCGTCGAGTTCGGCGACCGGCTCGCCTTCGGCAAGCTGCTGCGGGCGTGCGGTGAGATCGACGGCCTGGAGCGGGTGCGCTTCACCTCGCCGCATCCGCGGGACTTCACCGACGACGTGATCGCGGCGATGGCCGAGACGCCGAACGTGATGCACCAGCTGCACATGCCGCTGCAGTCCGGGTCCAACCACGTGCTGAAGGCGATGAAGCGGTCCTACCGCCGCGACCGGTACCTCGGCATCCTGGCGCGGGTGCGCGAGGCGATGCCCGACGCCGCGATCACCACCGACATCATCGTCGGCTTCCCGGGCGAGACCGATGCCGACTTCGACGACACGCTCACCCTGGTCGAGGAGGCCCGGTTCGCCGGCGCCTTCACCTTCCAGTACTCCCAGCGCCCCGGCACCCCCGCGGCGACAATGGCCGACCAGCTGCCGCGCACGGTGGTGCAGGAGCGATACGAACGGCTGGTCGCTCTCGTCAACGACATCGCCTGGCAGGAAAACAGAGGGTTCGAGGGACGCCAGGTCGAGGTGCTTGTCGCCGAAGGCGAGGGGCGCAAGGACAGCGCCACCCACCGGCTGTCCGGTCGCGCCCGGGACAACCGGCTGGTGCACTTCAGCCCGGGAGACGACGCCGCAGTCCGGCCCGGTGACCTGGTGACGGCGACCGTGACCCACGCCGCCCCGCACCACCTCGTCTCCGATGCGCCGCTGCACGCGGTACGTCGCACTCGCGCCGGCGACGCCTGGGAGGCCCGGACGACCCCGGCGCCGTCGACCACAGAGGTGTCCCTGGGTCTGCCCACCGTCGGGGTGCCGGCAGCACTGCCTCCGGCACCGGCCTGCCGCTGAGCAACGACGCCCATGGACCGCTTCCGACGCGCGCTGGCCGACGCGTCACCGACCCCCTTCTGGCTCGACGACGCGGCCCGACCCGAGGACCGGCCGCCACTCACCGCCGACCTGCGCACCGACCTGGCGGTCGTCGGTGCCGGCTACACCGGTCTGTGGACCGCCCTCCTGGCCAAGCAGCTCGACCCGGGTCGTGACGTCGTCGTGGTCGAGGCGGAGCGGGTCGGCTGGGCCGCGAGTGGCCGCAACGGCGGCTTCTGCTCGGCCAGCCTCACGCACGGCGCCGCCAACGGACGTGACCGCTTCGCCGACGAGCTCGACACCCTCGAGCGGCTCGGGAACGACAACTTCGACGAGCCTGCGCACCGACGTCGCCCGGCATCGAATCGACTGCGAGCTCGAGGCCACAGGCGAGCTGTCGGTAGCGACCGAGCCGCACCAGGTCGGGTGGCTGCGGGAGGCTGCGGATCTCGGCGAGGGCGAGTTCCTCGACCGCGAGGCGGTGCGGCAGCAGGTGGCGTCGCCGACCTACCTCGCCGGGCTCTGGGATCGCAGCGGCACCGTGATGGTGCACCCGACCAAGCTCGCCTGGGGTCTTGCCGACGCGTGCGAGCGGCTCGGTGTGCGCATCGCCGAGCAGAGCCTGGTGCGCGGCATCGAGCGCGACGGCTCCGACGTCGTGCTGTCCACCCGGCACGCTCGGGTCTCCGCATCGCAGGTGGCCCTAGGCACCAATGTCTTCCCGTCGCTGCTGCGGCGGGTGCGGCCGTACGTCGTACCCGTCTACGACTACGCAGTCGTGACCGAGCCGTTGACCGACACGCAGCTGGCCGAGATCGGCTGGACCGGTCGGCAGGGCATCGGCGACAGCGGTGACCAGTTCCACTACTACCGGCTCACCGCGGACAACCGGATCCTCTTCGGCGGCTACGACGCGATCTACCACTTCGGCCGGCGGATCGCGCCAGAGCTGGACCAGCGCCCGGCCACGTTCGAGCTGCTGGCCCGGCACTTCTCCGCGACGTTTCCGCAGCTCGACCGGATCCGCTTCACGCACACGTGGGGCGGGGCGATCGACCTCTGCAGCCGCTTCTGTGCGTTCTTCGGCACCGCGTACGACGGCCGGGTCGCCTACGCAACCGGGTACACGGGTCTCGGAGTCGGTGCCTCCCGCTTCGGCGCCCAGGTGATGCTCGACCTGCTCGGCGGCGTCGAGACCGAGCGCACCGCCACCGCGATGGTGCGCTCGAAGCCGGTGCCGTTCCCCCTGAGCCGCTGGCCTGGCTCGGCATCCAGGCCACCCGCCGGGCCATCGCGGCAGCCGACCGCAACCAGGGACGGCGCAACGTCTGGCTTCGCACGCTGGACCGGCTCGGACTGGGCTTCAACTCGTGATCGGCAGGGTGACGGCGTGATGGTGATGACGAAGGTCGACGCGGTGGTCGTCGGCGGGGGCGCGATGGGCTCGGCCGCTGCCTGGCAGCTCGCCCGGCGCGGCCGATCGGTCGTGCTGCTCGAGCGCTTCGCCGCCGGCCACGACCGCGGCGCCTCGCACGGCGCTACCCGGAACTTCAACGTGGCCTACGCCGATGACACCTACGCCGACCTGGTCGCCGAGGCCCGCAGGCTGTGGGATGCCCTGGCTGCGGAGACTGGCGAGGCGCTGCTCGACCTGGTCGGGCTGGTCAACCATGGTCGGACGGATGACTTCGCGGCGATCGAGCGAGCCGTCACGAGCCGCGGGCTCCGGTCCGAGACGCTTCGCCCAGAGGCTGCGGCCGAGCGATGGACAGGGATGCGCTTCCGCAGCCCGGTGCTGCACCTGGAGGACGCCGGCCGGGTGCGCGCTGCCGCCGCACTACGCGCGCTGCGCACCGCGGCAGAGCGCCACGGCGCGGACTTCCGCTATGAGGAGCGGGTCTCGGCGATCGAGCTGGTCGACGAGGACCGCGTGAGCGTGCACACCGACTCCGACACCGTCACGGCAGACTGCGCCGTGGTCACGGCCGGCGCCTGGACCGACAGGCTGATTGGCGACCAGGTCCGGCTGCCGCGGCTGCGCGTCACCCAGGAGCAGCCGGCGCACTTCGCGATCCTCGACCGCGGCGCGGTGTGGCCGAGCTTCAACCACTCACCGGAGCCGGACCACCCGGCTGACAGCTACTGGCTGAGCAAGACCTACGGCATGGAGTCGCCGGGCGAGGGGGTGAAGGCCGGCTGGCACGGCACCGGCCCGGTTACTGATCCAGACCGCCGGAGCTTCAGGCCCGACCCCGAGCAGCTGCTGGCCCTGCGCCGATACGTGCGCGAATGGCTGCCCGGTGCCGATCCCGACTCCTACGAGCCGATCAGCTGCACCTACACGAGCACCGTGACCGAGGACTTCGTGCTCGACCGGGTCGGTCCGCTCGTTGTCGGAGCCGGCTTCTCCGGGCACGGCTTCAAGTTCACGCCGGCGGTCGGCCGGGTGCTCGCCGACCTCGCGACGGGCGGTACGGCGCCAGAGATGTTCCGTGCCGACCTGAGCCTTCGCTAGCGCGACGGCTCTGCCTTGCGAGCGTCGCGCCTCGGGATGGGTCAGAAGCCGAACGTGCTCACGGGCGCGAGAGTCCCGTCGCGCAGCCCGATCAGCACCTGCAGCTCGTGCGGCACCACGGGGTCCGGCAGCGCGTCGAGGGCGAACCAGCGCAGGTCCGCGGCCTTCTCGCGCTCCTGCAGGGCTGGGTCGCCGGTCCAGAGGCGGCACTCGAAGAACCAGTCCACCCGCTCGTCGATTGGTCTCCCGTTGCGGTGCGTGCGATGCATGCCGGTGAGTCCGCGCAGATCCGCCGGCTGCACCCGCACGCCGAGCTCCTCGTGCGCCTCGCGCATCGCGGCCTCGACCACGGACTCGCCGGCCTCGACGTGCCCGGCCGCCGCCATCGCCCAGTGCTCGTCCATGTAGCCGGTGTGACGGCGCAACTGGAGCAGCACCTCGTCGCCACGGCGGAAGACGACGTACGCCGCTGGCACGACCCGGAAACGCTGCACGGCAACCACCCTAGGAGAAGCACCGCGGTGCGATGACCGGACATCGGCTCGCGGTCGCGGCGGCCGGAGTTCGGGCTGGTCACCTACTGTCGTGGGCATGCTCGTGGCTGCCGCAGTCTGCCCGCACTCGCCTGCACTGGTGCCGGAGCTTGCTCGCGGAGCGGCAGCGGAGCTGGACGACGTGCGGGCCGCCTGCGACGTCGCCGTCCGTGGACTGCTCGAGTCCGAGCCCGAGCTCATCGTCATCGCGGGCGCGGCCGGGGCAATCGGCACGGGGGAGTGGGGACCGGCGGCAGGCGGGACGCTGGCGTCGTACGGCGTCGACGTGCGCGCGGGTGGAGCGGAGCCGGTGCTGCCGGTCTCCTTGACCATCGGCGGCTGGTTGCTCGACCGTGCCGAGGGTAGGCCCACCCCCTCAGCCGGCGGATCGGCAGCTGTCGTCCGGGCCTATCTCGCGGTCGCGGCCGACGCGACGCCCGATGAGTGCGCGGAGATGGGCCGAGGGCTGGTCACCCGGGCGGCTCGCGTCGGCCTGCTGGTGATGGGCGACGGCAGCGCCCGACGCAGTGCGACCGCGCCGGGCTCTCACGACCCGCGGGCCGGCGAGTACGACGCGCGCGTGTCAGACGCGCTGACCCGACCCGACCCGGCCGCGCTTCTGGCGCTCGACGCCGAACTAGACCGGGAGCTCTGGGCGGCTGGCCGTCCGGCGTGGCAGATGCTGGCAGGTGCGGCGCTGGCGACATACACCGCTCGCCCAGGCACCCGGATCGACACCACGCTGCACTACGACCAGGCGCCGCTCGGTGTCGGCTATCACGTGGTGGAGTGGACCATCAGAGCGGGCGCGGTCACCTGATGTCGTCGTCGTTCTTGCCGTCGAGCTTATCGAGCGCGTCGGCGGCCTGGGTCTTCGCGGAGTCGATCTTGTCCCCGTGCTTGCCACTGGTCTTGTCGTTGACAACGTCGCCGACCTTGTCCAAGCCGTCCTTGATCTTATCTCCGTGGTCGTCGACGGCCTTGGTCGCCTGAGACTTGAACCTGTCGAAGAAGCCCATCGTGGCCTCCGCTCTGCCGTGGTGGTCGGACCCCGTCATTGTCCTCCGCGCCGGCTGCGCCGACCAGGTCGTGTCTACATTGGCTGTGTCGGCCGTGCGTCCGGGCGAGCGATCGCCGCTCCGTAGCGGACGCGGAGGGGGTGCTGGTGCGGATGCGGAGGCACGGGATCGCTGCGGCGGTTGTCTCGATCGCGTGCGCGCTCGGCGCTGGCGTCGTGCACCGGCGGCGGCGACGGCGTTCCGGCGCCGGGTCCGGGACCGGCGCCGACGGGGGCGCCGCGCCCGGCCGAGCCGGACAGGGCAGCGCTCGCCCTGGGCAGGTCGGTCCCCGTCGAGGACCCGTACTACCCCAAGCACAGCAACCCCGAGATCGACGTGCTGCACTACTTCCTGGATCTGGACTGGGACGGCACCGTCCTCACCGGCCAGGCCTCCGTGACCTTCCGGGCAACCGAGGCCACCGCGCGGGTGCGGCTCGGCCTTGCCGACAACCTGGCGGTCGCCGCCACCGCGCTCGACGACAGTGCCGTCGAGCACGCCCAGGCCGACGACGGACTCCTCCTCGAGACCGGGCCGCTCGCCCGCAACTCCCGGCACATCCTGACCATCGACTACGCGGGCTCCCCCGAGCCGACACCGGCCCCGAGCAAGCGCGCGGACCTGGCGGCGGGGCTGGGATGGAGTGTCGATCCGGAGGGCAACGTCTACACCTTCCAGGAGCCGTTCGGCGCCTTCACCTGGTACCCCGTCAACGACCATCCGTCCGACGAAGCGCTTTATGACGCGCGCATCACGACGTACGACGGCGACACCGCAGTGTTCAACGGGGAGCTCGTCGAGCAGGACGGCCGGTCCGGCGGCGGAGTCACCAGCCTGTGGCACGTGGACGAGCCGATGGCGTCGTACGTCGCCACGGTCGCGATCGGCCCGTATGAGGAGCACGTGGTCGACACGCCCGGCGGCTTTCCGATCTCCTACTGGCTGCTGGAGGGGGATCGCCGCCTGCTCGACCCGCTGAGTGCCGAAGGCGGCGCCGCCTTCGACTGGCTGGTGGGGCGGGCCGGCCGCTATCCCTTCTCCTCGCTCGGGGTCGTCGTCGTGGGCGGACGGAGCGCCATGGAGACGCAGACGATGGTGACGATGAGCCGCGGCGCTGTCCAGCGGACCGACGCCGTGCTGCAGCACGAGTTCGCACATATGTGGTTCGGCAACAGTGTCAGCCCGGTCGACTGGCAGGGGATGTGGCTCAACGAGGGCTGGGCGATGTATCTGCAGCAGTGGTTCGAGACCGACACCGGACGCGACGTGTACGCCGGTGGCCTGGCGCTGTGGCGCGGCTACGACAACGAGTCGCGTCGGCGCGCCGGGCCGCCCGGTGACTACGACCCAGCCTGGTTCGGCGACAGCAACGTCTACCTCGGCCCGGCCCTGATGCTCGACGAGATCCGCCAACGGGTCGGCGACCCGACGTTCGAGCGCATGGTCAAGACGTGGCCCGCCCAGCACGAGAACGCCCACGTCGACCGCGCCGACTTCACCGCCTGGGTCAACGACGAGTCGGGTCAGGACCTGACCGCGCTCATCGACCGCTGGCTGGACTCGCCGACGACGCCGCGCCGCTGACCGGGTCGGTCAGCCCGGAGAGCGGCCGGAGAAGGCCACCAGCCGGTCGTATACCGGTGCACTGTCTGGCAGCGGAACGGCTGGTCCGAACGCGTCGCCGCGGTTGTCCGAGGTCAGGGCGCCACTCATGAATTCCAGACCTCGCTGGGCCACCTCTGGGTCGAGGTCTCTGGACTGGCCCGTGGCGCGCACGAGGTCCCACGTGTGGATCGCGAACTCTGCCGTCTGCCAGTCCACCGCCTGCGGAGATGCGGGCTCCTTCGACTCCCGCCACATGCGCAACAGATCTCCCGCCGCCGAGCGGAACTCGGCGTTCCAGTCATCCGGGAGCTGAGCCGCGGACCAGTCCGGCGTGCCGCCGCTGGAGATCGTGACGAAGTTCCGCGGCGCCGCCACCAGGTGAGCCACCAGCTGAGCAACGTCCCAGTCCGGGCAGGGCGTGGCATCGGACAGTCGGTCCGGCGAGACAGCCGCCAACACCTCGGCGGCTTGGTCGAGTGCGCGGGACAGCACGTCGATGGATTGCTGAGCAGCATCGGGCATGGTGCGACTCCTCTCTGGCCACACCTTAGCTACCCCGAACGGCAGCGAAAGCATCTCGGTTGGGTGCTCACACCGGCCCGGTTGAGACAATGGCGAGGTGCGTCACTCCGGTGAGGACTCGGACTCGTCCGACGATGCGCTGACTCATGCCGCGGCCGCCACCCGGACGAATCGTGGGGCGACGGCGGTCGTGGCGGTGGTGGGGCCGACCGCGGCGGGCAAGAGCGACCTGGCCGTCGCGCTGGCGCAGACCTTGGGTGGCGAGGTCGTGAACGCTGACTCGATGCAGCTGTACGTCGGGATGGACGTCGGTACGGCGAAGCTGACCCATGACGAGCGACGCGGCGTACCCCATCACCTGCTGGACGTGCTGCAGGTCACGGAGCCGTCGACGGTGGCCGAGTTCCAGGGCTGGGCACGTGCGGAGATCGACGCTTGCCGCCGTCGGGGAGTGGTGCCGGTCCTGGTCGGCGGATCTGCGCTCTACCTGCGTGCCGTGCTGGACGAGTTCGAGTTCCCGGGCACGGACCCCGAGCTGCGGGCGCGGCTGGAGGCGGAGCTGGCCGACAGCGGACCGGCCGCCTTGCACGAGCGGCTCCGGTCGATCGACCCGGAGGCAGCAGCCGCGATCCTGCCGAGCAACGGGCGCCGAGTGGTGCGCGCGCTCGAGGTCGTGCTGATCACCGGTGGACCGTTCCGCGCCAGCCTCCCGGACCACGTCTACGCCTTCGACCCTGTGGTGCAGCTCGGCCTGGACGTGCCGCGCGCGGTGTTGGACGCCCGCATCGAGCAGCGCATCGACACGATGTGGGACCAGGGTCTGGTGGAGGAGGTGCGCCGGCTCGAGGCGTCGGGGCTGCGCCGCGGGCGCACGGCGAGCCGGGCGCTGGGTTACGCGCAGGTGCTTGAGCATCTCGCCGGCGACCTCAGCGAGGAGGACGCGCGCGCGGCCGTCGTGCGCGCCACCCGGCGGTTCGCCCGGCGTCAGGACACCTGGTTCCGGCGCGACCCCCGCATCGTGTGGCTGCCCTACGACGCTCCGGACCTGCTGAGCAGGGCGCTCGACGCCGTACGATCGGTCCGGTGAGCTTCCCCTTCGTCAAGGGTCATGGCGCGCGCAACGACTTCGTGGTGCTGCCCGACCTGGACGGCAGCGTGCACGGCGACCTCGATCCGGTCGTGGTCGCCGAGCTGTGCGACCGACGGTCCGGCATCGGCGCCGACGGCGTGCTGAGGGTGCTGAGCGGCGACCTCGACGGTGGTGCCGACTGGTTCATGGACTACCGCAACGCCGACGGGTCGGTATCGGAGATGTGCGGCAACGGCGTACGGGTCTTCGCGCGCTACCTGGTCGAGGCCGGCCTGGTCGACCTGGCCGCGCTCGACGGCGCGCTCGAGGTCGACACCCGCGACGGGGTCAAGCACGTGACGTTCTGCGACGACGGCGAGATCAGCGTCGACATGGGCGTCCCGACGCTCGGGGCCGAGGTGCGAGTGGCCGTCGGCGGGCGCACGTACGACGCGCACGCCGTCGACCTGGGAAACCCGCATGCGGTGACCTTCGTGTCGAGCCTCGACGCGGTCGGGTCGCTGGCCGAGCAGCCGGGCTATGCCGCCGCCGCCTTCCCGCAGGGGGTGAACGTCGAGTTCGTCGAGCGGCGGGGGCCGGGCCGGGTCGCCACGCGCGTGCACGAGCGAGGGGTGGGTGAGACCGCGGCCTGCGGCACCGGTGCCTGCGCAGTGGCGGTGGCGGCCGCCGCCTGGGCGGAGGGCGACCCGGGTGCGGGAGGGCCGGACCTGCCGACGACGTACGAGGTCAGCATGCCCGGGGGAGTGCTGACGGTCACCTGGGCCGCCGACGGCCACGTGCATCTCAAGGGTCCGGCCGTGCTCGTCGCCGAGGGCAGCTGGCACGGCCGCCCCTCCGCAGTCGGCGCGGCGCCGGCAGCCGGCCGGGACCGATGAGCACCGAAATCCTGATGTAGCCGTCCGCCACACCGACGTACAGTGGTGCGCACGATGACAGTGCGCAGACATGACGACGACCAGCCGTGGTACGACGACAACGGGGCAGGTGGGGCCGGCAGCGACGACGCGATCGTGCTCGATGGCGAGGCCTTCGACGACCCGTCGTACGACGGCGGCGAGCGGCTTCACGACGCCGACTTCGACCCCGACGAGGCGGGCGCGGCCCAGGGAACCGGGGACGCGTGGGGCGGCGACGGCGAGGACGCCTTCGTCCGAGGCGACTACGAGCTCGAGGAGCGGCACGCGCTGCGACGGGTCGCGGGGCTGTCGACCGAGCTCCAGGACATCAGCGAGGTCGAGTACCGCAAGCTGCGGCTCGAGCGGGTTGTGCTCGTCGGGGTGTGGACCGAGGGCACGCTCGAGGACGCCGACAACTCGCTGGCCGAGCTGAAGCTGCTGGCCGAGACCGCGGGGTCAGCGGTGCTCGACGCCTTCAGCCAGCGCCGGCAGAAGCCCGACCCGGCGACGTACATCGGGCCCGGCAAGGTCGACTACCTGCGCCTCGTCGTGACCGAGACCGGCGCCGACACCGTGATCTGCGACGGCGAGCTGAGCCCGGCGCAGCTGCGCAACCTGGAGGACCGCGTCAAGGTCAAGGTCGTCGACCGCACTGCGCTGATCCTCGACATCTTCGCCCAGCACGCTCGCTCCAAGGAGGGCAAGGCGCAGGTCGAGCTGGCCCAGCTGCAGTACCTCAAGCAGCGCCTGCGCGGTTGGGGCGGCAACCTGTCCCGCCAGGCCGGCGGACGGGTCGGCGTGCAGGGCGGCGGCATCGGTGGCCGCGGTCCGGGCGAGACCAAGCTCGAGACCGATCGTCGCCGCATCACGACCCGGATGGCCAAGCTGCGGCGAGAGCTCACGCACATGGAGACCGCCCGGGTCACCAAGAAGGCCGGCCGAGTCCGGCACGAGATCCCCGGGGTGGCGATCGCGGGGTACACCAACGCGGGCAAGTCCTCGCTGCTCAATCGGCTCACCGGCGCCGGTGTCCTCGTCGAAGACGCTCTCTTCGCGACCCTCGACCCGACGACGCGGCGCAACACCACGAGCGACGGCCGGGTCTACACGCTCTCCGACACCGTGGGATTCGTCCGACACCTGCCGCACCAGCTCGTGGAGGCGTTCCGATCCACGCTGGAGGAGGTGGCCGACGCCGACCTGATCGTACACGTGGTCGACGGCTCGCACGCCGACCCGGAGGGCCAGGTCTCCGCCGTGCGTGAAGTGTTCGCCGAAATCGGCGCCGACACCGTGCCGGAGCTGATCGTGGTCAACAAGATCGACGTGGCCGACCCGATCGTCGTGTCCCGACTGCTCGCGCGCGAGCCGCACGCCGTCATGGTGTCCGCCCGCACCGGAGCAGGGACCGACGACGTGCTGGCGGCGATCGAGCGAGACTTGCCGCGACCCGCGATCGAGATCGAGGTGCTGCTGCCCTACGACCGAGGAGATCTGCTCAACAAGATGCACGAGTACGGCGAGGTCGGGTCGGTCGACCACACGGCCGACGGCTCGCGAGTAGCAGCGCGGGTCAATCCCCGCCTGGCAGGGGAGCTGGCGCCGTTCACCACGGTGCCCGCGCCGTAGCGGCCGAGCATCGCGTGGTGGGTAGCCGAGCAACTCGGAAGGGGACAGCGTGAGCGACGAGGAGCAGCGGGCGCACAAGCCCGAGCCGCCGACGCCGTGGGAGCTCGCGGCGTCGCACGACGCACATGGCGTGCCCCCCGATGCCCGGCAGCTCGGCTTCGACCGCAACACCGAGGAGGGCGCGCTGATCGCGTTCAGCGGATCCCTCGACGGACGCAAGCGACTGCACCGGGTGGTGGCCTGGGTGCTGCTGGTGAGCTTCGGTCTGCCGGCGCTGCTGGCGTTGCTCGTCTACGCCGAGCGCATCCTGGAGTGGCTCTTCACCAGCTGACCGCCCTCGCTGGTGGTGCAGGTGCGCCAGTCGGCGGCACTGCCCGGTCGGCGCGATCATCACGAGATTTCTTGGCCGATCGAGGCATGAATACGGCCGGGTAGGGAACCCATGCCCTAACAACGTGCGGCGTGACGTCCCTGGCCGGCTTGGAATCGTCGCGGCGATGGGCGTGAGGAGCCAGGGCCAGCGCCCGACTCACGCCGCTGACAGATCCGCACCCGCGAGTACCCGGTGGGCGAGGCCTCCCTCCCCGTCCCGCCCACCGGGACTCACCCCAGCCCCCGATGGGCCGCGTCGTCCCCCGGCGCGGCCCACCGGGCCCAGGGGGCCTTATCCCGTTGTGGCTGAAGCTCTAGCCTCCCTGTGCCGGAAAGGTCTCAGCCATGAGGCGGCGAGGCACGTCCGAGCGCGACCGGGTGTGCATCGGCGGCGTAGCGGTGTCGGGCCGCTGGGATAGCCTCGGCCGGTGTCCACCTCGCCCTCGTCGGTGCCGGAGACCTCGGGTGACGGGGCAGCGCTCCCGTCGGTGCCGCACGTGCTGCAGGCTGCGGTGGCCAGGCTCGCGGGCGAGGACCGGCCCGGTCAGCTGACGATGGCCGAGGCGGTCCGCGACGCCATGGAGTCGGGTCGGCATCTCCTCGTGCAGGCCGGCACCGGGACCGGCAAGTCGCTGGCCTATCTCGTGCCGGCCGTGCTGCACGAGGAGCGGGTCGTGGTCGCCACCGCCACCTTGGCGTTGCAGCACCAGCTCGTCGAGCGCGACATTCCGGCGCTGCTCGACGCGGTCGCCGACGAGCTCGGCGCCCGGCCGTCGTATGCCGTGCTCAAGGGGCGAAGCAACTACGCCTGCCTGCACCGGGTGCGCGACGGGGTGCCCGACGACCAGGGCGTGCTGGTCGACGTACCCGAAGGCAGCATGGCCGCAGACGTGCTTCGGCTCCGCGAGTGGGCCGAGCAGGAGTCCACCGCCGGCGGCGCCGGAGACCGGGACCGGGCACCCTCGCACACCGACCGGGTCTGGCGCCAGGTCTCGGTCAACCACCGCGAGTGCCTCGGCGCAACGAAGTGTCCGTACGCCGCGGAGTGCTTCGCCGAGCGAGCCCGAGACAAGGCGATGGGCTCCCGGCTCATTGTCACCAACCATTCCTTGTTGGCAATCGACGCGATCGAGGGCGTCCCGATGATCCCCGAGTACGACGTCGTGGTGGTCGACGAGGCGCACGAGCTGTCAGCGCGGGTGACCCAGGCCGCCACCGACGAGCTGTCCATCCCTGCCATCGAGCGAGCCGCACGCCGGGCCCGAAACTTCCTCGACGCGGGTGAGGCAGACGAGCTCGAGGACGCAGCCGACGCGCTGAGGGCAGCGCTGCACGAGCTCGTGCCGGGGCGGATCGACACGCTCAGCGACGAGCTCGGCGCGGCACTCGCCCTGGTGCGGCAGGCGGCCCGAGCGGCGTTCTCGCGCTTCTCCAAGAACGATGGTGCGAAAGCAACCAGCGACAGCGAGGCCGACGCCGCCCGGCAACAGGCTCGCGGCATGGTCGACGAGGTCCGACAGACGGCCGAGCGGATGGCTGCCCACAGCGAGCACGACGTGGTGTGGCTGGCCGAGCGTGACCGCGCCCGGGGCGGCAACCAGCTGTGCGTGGCGCCGCTGCAGGTGTGGGGTCCGCTCCGGGCCAAGCTGCTCACCGACAAGACTGTCGTGTTCACCTCGGCCACCCTCAAGCTCGGCGGCGACTTCACCTCGATGGCCACCTCGATCGGGCTCAAGCCGGAGGACCGGGTCGACTACACCGCTGGGCTCTCACCGGATCTGTCCGCTGAGGCCGCCGTCCCGGTCGACGACCGCGAGGCGGCCGAGGCGGCGGCCGACCTCGCGCCCGACCAAGGCGACGGCGTCGGCGGTATCGACGGCGACATGGTGCCGGAGTCGCTGCCATGGAGCGGCCTCGACGTCGGCTCGCCGTTCGACTACGCCCGCCAGTCGATCCTGTACGTCGCCCGGCACCTCCCGGCGCCGGGCCGCGACGGCATTGGCCCGGCCCAGATCGCGGAGATCGGCGCGCTGGTCGAGGCCGCCGGCGGCCGGACCCTCGGCCTCTTCTCCTCGCGGCGTGCCGCGGAGACGGCCGCGGAGGCGTTGCGGGAGGCGAAGCCACATCTCGCGGTGCTGTGCCAGGGTGACGGTCAGCTGTCGCACCTGCAGGCCGAGTTCGTCGGCAACCCGGCAGTGAGCCTGTTCGGCACGTTGTCGCTGTGGCAGGGGCTCGACGTACCCGGCGAGACGTGTCAGCTGGTGATCATCGACCGGATCCCGTTCCCACGACCCGACGACCCGCTCATGTCCGCCCGGGCCAGGGCGGCCGAGCGGGCCGGCGGCAACGGCTTCATGGCGGTGTCGGCGACCCATGCCGCGCTGCTGCTGGCGCAGGGCGCCGGCCGGCTGATCCGGACCATCACTGATCGGGGTGTGGTCGCGGTGCTCGACCCGCGGCTGGCCACCGCACGCTACGGCGGCTTCCTCCGGGCGTCGCTGCCGCCGATGTGGGCGACGTACGAGCGCGACGTCGCCCTCGGCGCGCTACGGCGGCTCTCCGACTGAGCACGACAGCGGTCCGGACCTACGAGTCGGGCGGTCCGAACGCGCAGTGGGGCCGCCCGACTCGGGAGGGGTCGGTGGTGGCTGGCCGTCAGTGGTTGCGGAGAGCCGACTTCAGCTCCGCCTTGGACATCGAGGACCGGCCCTCGATGCCAACCTTCTTGGCCCGCTCGTAGAGCTCCTGGCGGGTCATGTCGTCGTAGCTTCCGGCTTTGCCGCCCCGCTTGGCAACCTTCGAACGACCACTGCCCGCTGACGCATTCGCGATGCGGGCAGCCTTCTCCTTGCTGGCGCCCTCGTCGCGGACACGCTCGTACACCTTCGGGTCCTTGACGCTCGGACCCGGCTTGCGCCGTCCTGGCATGACTCGTCGCCTCCTCCGGGTGGGTGCGTCCACGCCGTACCCCCTGGACCAGGGGGCAAACCCGGGCGGAGCGGTCACACCTTCCGCATCACGGTGACGACCTTGCCGAGGATGACGGCGTCGGCACCGTCGATCGGGTCGTAGGCAGGGTTGTGCGGCAGCAGCCAGACCTGACCGGACTTCCGTTGCAACGTCTTGACGGTGGCCTCCCCGTCGATCATGGCCGCCACGATCTCGCCGTTGTCAGCCGTGGGCTGCTGTCGGATGACGACGAAGTCTCCGTCGCAGATGGCCGCGTCGACCATCGAGTCGCCCTTGACCTCCAGCAAGAACAGCGTGCCCTCGCCGACGAGCCTGCGGGGCAGCGGGAAGACCTCCTCGACCCGCTCCTCGGCGAGGATCGGACCACCGGCCGCGATCCGCCCGACGACCGGGACGTAGATCGCCTGCGGCCGCGCGTCGCCGGACCCGGTCTCGTCGTATCCCGGGTCGGTGGCCGGCCCGACCGCGCGCCGCGGGGACGCCTCCGGCAGCAACACCTCGAGCGCCCTGGGCCGGTTGGGGTCGCGCCGGATGAAGCCCTTCGTCTCGAGCACCCGGAGCTGGTGCGCCACCGACGAGGAGCTGGTCAGGCCGACCGCGACGCCGATCTCGCGCATGCTCGGCGGGTAACCGCGACCCTCGACGGAGTCCCGGATCACCGCCAGCACGCGGCGTTGTCGGGGGGTGAGGCCGGCGTCGTCAGGGGGACCATCGGGGAGCTCGTGGACGGAGGAGTCGTCAGGAACCTTGGCCATCTCGCACCTTCTGCATCGGGCGGGCACTGGATCGACGGTCCGGGGATCGGTGGGTCGGGATCAGCACGCGCTGCGTGGCACCACGCTAGATCAGCGCGCCGACGCTTTCAAACATCTGTTCGAATCGGCGTGTTGGCAAGGGCCGGCGCGGCGGTGAGAGGCGCGTCAGGGGGTCAGGGCGGCGACATCGATGAAGTGGTACGCCGGTGCCGCGAGCTGCCGCGCGGCCCGGCAGGTGAGCTGCGTCGGGGCGGCGTGGTCGACGTGCAGCCGGACCCGCCACACCTGCTCGTTCCCGTCCGCCAACGCTGCGGAGCCGTTCGCCGCGAGCGCCCGATGGTCGACGGCGAAGTCGACGCAGTGTCCACCGGGCGTGCCAGCGGCGCCCGGCTCGTGCTCGGCCACCAGCCGGACCGCCCCGATCCCGGTCACGCCGAGGTGGCCTCGAAGCATCACGTCGGCCGCCTGGGCGATGAAGGAGAGGTCGCAACGACCGCGGAGGTGGTCCAGATCGAGCTCTCCCGCAAGGTGCAGGTCGGCGAGCATGGCCGCGTGCGACGGCGGGACGCGACCGTAGTAGAGGCCGTCAGGCAGCACCAGCACGTTGGCCGCGAACCGGTCTCCGCCGATGTGCGAGACCTCCCAGGTGTGCTCGGGGTGGGTGGCTGCCAAGGCGGCTGCCAGCGGTCTGCCCTGCTCGGCGCAACAGCTGTCGTGCCGTCCGTGGGTGCAGACGCAGAAGAGCGGCTCGACATACGGCGTCAGGCCGGGTGAGGACCCGGCGCCGAGCCTGGCCAGGTCGAGGTCGAGCAGCTCACCGACCGAGCCGAGGGTCGAGGCCTCCATCCACGGGCGAAGCGCGTCGGCGTACGCCGCGAACACCCGCACGCCCTCGGGCTCGTAGCGGCCGTGCCGGCGGATCAGCAGCACCCGCACCCGGGCCGCATGCGCCCGCCGCAGCAGTTCCGAGCACACCTCGCCCAGTGACCGGCAGTCGCGTACGGCGTCGACACCCCAGGACCCGGCCACCTCGACCAGCAAGAACGCGCGAACCCTGGAGGCGGTGCCGTACAGCGGCTCGGCGCGATCGAGACTCGCGGCAGCGCACCGGAAGTAGGACCTCAACCCGTCAGCCGCAGCAATCCCTCGCGGACCAGTCGCCTGGCGAGCACGAGTCTGCTCTGCGGATCCAGCCATGCCGCCAAGTCTGCCGGAGCGACGGCCTCGTGGTCCCTGACATGCGCCATCGCGGGTGCCAGCCAGGCCGGCATCCGGAGCTCCCGGTCGCCGAGCAGCACGCTCAGGTGGTCAGCACCCTCGAGCAGAACGCACGGCACCCCCGGCCGGCGCAGCAGCACCGTCGTGTCGTCGAGCGTTGCCAGCCGCGACCGGTCGACCAGGCTGCCCCGCAGCCGACTCGTGCGCCGGGTGAGGAAGCGGTGCGACTCCTCCGCGACGAGCGCTGCCGCGTCGGCGGCGGCGAGCTGATCGCCCAGTGCTCGCAGCCGCTCGGCGAGCCCGGTGGAGTACGCCGCTGGGGCGTCGAGATAGCCGGCCGGTACGTGTTCGGCGTACCGCGGATCGGCCAGCAGCTCTCCCGTGACGCGGTCGAGGACCTCCCGCCACGTCACCTGGTTGATGCCCAGCGTGACGTGCAGCGACACCGAGTCCTGGGCGCTCGCGGCGTGCGGAGTGCCGGTCGGGAGGTACATGCTGACGCCCGGCTCGAGGAGTACGTCGTGGGCACCGTCCTCGTCGTGCACCTCCCACAGCTTGGTGCCGTGGGTCTGGAAGACGAAGACGTCGTGGGTGTCACGGTGCACTGCGAAGCCGCGGTTGCCCGGCGGCGTGAGGTAGGCGTTGGCCTGGCACGGGTGGCCGAGGGCGAGCTCGAGGCCGCGGACCAGCTGCGCCAGCGGCGCCCAGTAGCGGTGCAACCCCTGCAGCACGACCGTCGCGCCGGCGTCGAAGAGGTCGAGCACCTTGCGCCCGTCGACCAGGCCCGTCAGCGGTACTCCGGCGAGAGTGGCCGAGGTCGTGTAGCGCGCACTCGGCAGCACATCGCCGTCCTGGGCCAGCCGCAGCTGGGGCGTGCGCATTGCCGTACTGGTGAGCAGGTGGTCGACGTCGTCGAACGACAGCAGCCCGACGAGCCTCGCCGGGTCGGTGTGGTGGACGTGGATGCGGGACGACCAGACCTTCTCGACGAAGGCCTGGGCGTCACCGCTCAGCAGGGTGAGGGCGTCGGACACTCAGGCGTCGGTGCCGTCGGCGTCGCTGCTGTCACCGTCGCTGGTGTCGGTCGAGTCGCCATCCGTCCCATCGGCGTCGGTGCCGTCGGCGTCCGTCCCATCGGCGTCGGTGCTGTCGCCGTCGGACTGGTCCTGGACGTCGCCGTCGGTGCCGTCGGCGTCGGCGGCCGGGCCCGTCGTCATGGTCGGGCCGGTCGTCTCGATGTCCTCGTCGCGAAGCGGACTGTCGGGGGTGGTGGTCATCGCGTCTCCTGGGTGCTCGGGGCGGGAACGGGTCAGCCGGTCCTTACCCGGAGCCTATCGACGCGTAGCCACCTTCGCCATGCGCCCGGTATGGCTCCAGCATGAACCCAGCAGGGCCCGAGCAGGGCCCGAGATCCCGCCCGTCCTTCCCCGGCAATTGCGGGGAGAAGACCCGCCTGACGCACTCGCAGCGGGTCTTCTCCCCGCAATTCGCGGGGTACGTCGGCCGGGTACGTCGGCGGAGCCAGGGGATCGGGCTCGCAGGACCGGGACACGCTGTGCGTCGAACGCGTGTTCGACACTGTCGGTGCGTGGTGCTACCTTCGTACACATGTTCGATCGAACGTGTGTACGAGTCGCCGAGGCAGTCTTCTCCGGAGGTCAGTGATGAGCAGCGCAGTCGTCGAGTTCGAGGCCCGTTCCGTGGCGGTCCGCCGCGCCGGTGAGTCCGATGTCGCTGGCCGCTCGGTCGTGGGGACACGCGCGACACGACCTGTCAGGCCCCCGGCGCGGCTGACCCGGCGCGGCCGACTGACGGTTTTCCTGGGCAGTACGGCGCTCGCCCTCGGCGCGTTCGCGTGGGTCGGGGGGCCGGCAGCCTCGACCGGTGAGGAGCACCACGTGACCACGCGCACCGTCGTGGTGGCACCCGGGCAGACGCTGTGGGACATCGCTGCCGACGAGGCGCCCGACGAGGATCCGCGCGCGGTCATCGCGGAGATCGTCGAGCTCAACGACCTCGGCGACGCCGGAGCGGTGCGAGCCGGTCAGCCGCTGTACCTGCCAGCGGAATGAGGCTCAGCTAAGAAAGGATGTGGCGGTCGACGAAGGCGGCGCGAGTGGTGGCGGCGGCGCGGGCGCCGTACAGCTCCTTCGCCACCCATACGGTGATCTGCGCCGCCCTGGTCATCGTGACGCGCTGATGCATCCAGAAGTGCGCCTCCACCACGAGCCGGTCGGCCACTGCCCGGGCGGACAGGCCCGGTCGCCGCGCGACGGAGTTCCGGATGTCCCAGAGGGCGCGGGACCAGATCTGGCCGTCGTGATGCACCTCGCCGTTGCGGTCCTCGAACTGCAGCCGGGTGTCGACCCGGCGCAGGCAATGCGGTCGGGTCCGGTCGTAGGAGACGGCGTCCCAGTCCCCGACGCAGCTCAGCGGCGTGACCCTCGACCGGGTCGAGCGCGGCTCGCTCATGGTGACCGCGAAGTAGTCGCCGAAGCCTTCCCCGATCGCACCCGCCTGCGGGCTTCGGCCAAAGTCGGGCACCTGGTCGTCCTGCATCGCATGAGCGTACTCATGCCAGATGATCTCCACGTCCTCGGCGTCGTCGACCCCGCCGCTGCCGAACGAGATGAGGTCGGCGCGAGGGTTGTAGAACGAGTTGTCGAAGGTCTCGCGGTTGGTCAGCAGCCGCTGCGACTCCGCGTTGGCGTCGGTGAAGCCGAGCCGTTGCAGGTACGCCTGCGCCTCGTGGGCGCCGTGGTAGGCCACCACCTGCTCGAAGCGCTCCTGGGTGCGGGTGTAGATGTAGCGGTTGGTTCGCGACTCGGCGAGGTCGCGGTTGGTGAGCTGGGCCCAGCGGCCGACCAGGCCCCGACCGCGCCGCAGCCGCGGCAGGTCGACGACGACGTAGGCCCGGCGCAGGGCACGGGTGGTCTGGTCCCTGCGATCCCGGAGATCGGGTCGCTGCAACGAGACGACCGGGTTGGGGTCGAAGACGCGTCCGCGGCCGGTCACCGTGCGCACGCCGTTGCCTTCGGCGTACTGGGAGATGCGTTCCTGTCCGAGCACAGCGCCGTTGCGGGCGTCGACGTACGACGTCTGCACACCCCGGCCGGTCGTTGCGGTCACCGCCCAGACCAGCCGGGATCGCGCATTGCCATGCCCGGCCGGCAGCACCATCAACACAGAGTCCAGCTGGCTGTCGCCCGGGTTGGATGCTCGCTCGGTGGTCAAGGCGCTACCGATGGCGACCTCGGCGTCGATCCGCGGCCGCGCCGCCACCCGGCCGGAAACCCGGCGCCGGCCGTCGTACACCCGCACCAGCCTGCCGTCCATGAAGTGTCGGGCGTACCAGCCGCCGACGACGGGGCGACCGTTCTTGACCTGGCGGTACCACACGTGTCTGCCGAGCAGCGAGATGCGCTTCTGGTAGAAGCGGACGTTGTCGGGCAGCGCGGCGCGCTGGGCCGAAGCGTGCAGTGCGGATCCCCGCAGCGCGGCCGCACGCTGGGCGGACCCATGCAGCGCCGACTCGAGCTGGGCCGACAAGTGCCGGTCAACCAGCGGATCGGCCGGCGGATCCGCGGCAGCCGAGGCGGTCCCCACGGTCATCGTGGCGACCAGGAGAGTGGCAACCCCGAGGGCCGAGCCGCGCATGGCATGAGCCTGCCACAGCCGGGGGGCGAAGTCGGGTATTCGGTCCGCTCCGCCGGGTCTCCGGTGGACGCGAGGTTTAGCGCAGTGATTCCGTGGATACAGTGAGTGACATGGTTGAGACGACAACTACCAGCGGCCGGTACGTCGAGTCGACGTACGAGCGGGACACCCGGTACCTCGACCAGCGCATCACCGCCGCTCCGGCTGCCAACGGGGGCGGCGACTGGCCGGTCGAGCCCCACCGCTATCGATTGGTGGTCAGCCGGGCCTGCCCGTGGGCGAGCCGCGCGGTCATCGTCCGTCGACTCCTCGGACTCGAGGACGTGCTGTCGATGGGCATCGCCGGCCCGACCCACGACGCAGACTCGTGGCAGTTCGATCTCGACCCGGGTCACGTCGACCCAGTGCTGCAGATCCCCCGGCTGAAGGACGCCTTCGAGCGGGCCGTGCCCGGCTACGACCGCGGCATCACGGTGCCCGCGATGGTCGACATCCCCTCCGGCGCCGTGGTGACCAACGACTTCGCGCAGATCACCCTCGACCTGTCGACCGAGTGGCGTGCCCACCACCGGTACGGCGCTCCGGACCTTCTCCCGGTCGAGCACCGGGCCGAGCTCGACGACGTGATGGAGCGGATCTATCACCAGCTCAACAACGGCGTCTACCGCGCTGGCTTCGCGGGCAGGCAGGCGTCGTACGAGGAGGCCTACCGGGGCGTGTTCGAGTGCCTGGACTGGCTGGAGCTGCGATTGGCCGACCAGCGCTACCTGGTGGGGGACACGATCACCGAGGCGGACGTGCGGCTCTTCACCACGCTGGTGCGCTTCGACGCCGTGTACCACGGGCACTTCAAGTGCAACCGCAACAAGCTCACCGAGATGCCGGTGCTGTGGGCCTATGCGCGCGACCTCTTCGCGACGCCCGGCTTCGGCGACACGGTCGACTTCGACCACATCAAGCGGCACTACTACTGCGTGCACTCCGACATCAATCCCACCGGGATCGTGCCGGCTGGGCCCGCGCTGTACCACTGGGCGACACCGCACTTGCGCGAGGAGCTCGGCGGGCGGCCGTTCGGTGCGGGTACGCCGCCCGGCCCGGTCAGTGCGGCCGAGCGGGTCGGGGCCGAGCACAACCCGGTGCTCGAGCTGCTGTGAGACCGGGGAGGCTCAGGTGGCGATGTTGTTGACGAAGTCGAAGCCACGCGTGATCGTCGTACCGACCGAGCCGTCGGGCCGCTGCTGCCGAGCCGGCCGCGCCGGGGAGGAGGAGGTCTGCACTCCCCGTGCGGACCTGGTTCGCGAGTTACGTGGCCGGGCCCTCGAGGCCGAGGCCGCCTGGTCAACGGCGGGCACGGTGGCGGCAGAGCACCGTGCCTAGCGGTAGGCCCGGTGCACGTTCGGCCGGTCGGTGGCGCCTCGCGACCAGGCGGCGATCCACGGACCGGTGCCCTCCGACTGGTCGAGCACGCCGGCCTCGAGCCAGGTGTACTCGCCGGCGACGAGCTTGGCGGCGAGTGACCGGTCGACCGCATCGGTGTTGCTCCACAGGCCATCGAAGAGCGTCTCCACCCGGAGCCGGGCCTGGGCGCAGAACGCGTCGGCGAGCTCGACCGCGCCCGCGGCCTGCTCGGGCTCATCCTGCTCCAGCATCGCCGCCCGCGAACACGAGGCCGCCATGGCGAAGAGCTCCGCTCCGATGTCCACGATCCGGCCCAGGAACGCCTGCCGGTACTCGAGCTTGGCCTGCCAGCGGGACATGCCGTAGAAGGTCTGCCGGGCCAGCTTGCGGGAGGCGCGCTCGACGTACCGCAGGTGCCGGGCGAGCCGACCGAACTCGTCGTATGACGTCGGCACGCTGCCCTTGCCGACCACGAGCTTAGGCAGCCAGCGGGCGTAGAAGCCGCTCGCCTTGACCGCGGCCGCCGCCTTCGCCTTTGCCGCCGCATCCGCACTGGCCAGGTCGCCCGCAGCCGACAGGTGTGCGTCGACGGCCTCGCGCGCGATCAGCAGTCGCATGATCTCCGAGGACCCCTCGAAGATCCGGTTGATCCGCAGGTCGCGGAGAACCTGCTCTGCCGGCACCGCGCGTTCGCCGCGAGCCGCCAGCGAGTCGGCCGTCTCGTAGCCGCGACCACCGCGCACCTGGATCAGTTCGTCGGAGATCTGCCAGGCCATCTCGCTCGCCCACAGCTTTGCCAGCGCGGCCTCGATCCGGATGTCCTTGGCGCCGGAGTCGGCCAACCGTGCCGACAGGTCCACGACCGCCTCCAGCGCGAAGGTCGTCGCGGCCATGAACGACAGCTTGGTCGCGACCGCCTCGTGCTCGGCGACCGGCTTGCCCCACTGCACCCGGGCTGCCGACCACTCGCGGCCGATCTTCGTGCACCACTTGGCGGCCGCGGTGCACAGTGCGGGGATGGAGAGCCGACCGGTGTTGAGTGTCGTGAGGGCGATCTTGAGACCGTCGCCCTCGCGGCCGAGCCGGTTGGCCGCCGGCACCCGCACCTGGTCGAAGCGGGTGACGCCGTTCTCGATGCCGACCAGGCCGAGGAACGCGTTGCGGTGCTCGACCGTGATGCCCGGTGCGTCGGCCTCGACGACGAAGGCGGTGATACCGCCACGACCGCCCTCGTGTTTGGGGACCGCTGCCATCACCACCAGCAGCTCGGCGATGACGCCGTTGGTGGTCCACAGCTTGACGCCGTCGAGCACGTAGGACTCACCGTCGTCGGTCGGCGTCGCCGTCGTACCGAGCCGCGCCGGATCGGACCCCACGTCGGGCTCGGTCAGCAGGAACGCGCTGATCGCCCCGCTCGCGCACCGCGGCAGGTACTCGCGCTTCTGCTCCTCGGTGCCGAAGGTCTTGACCGGTTCGGGTACGCCGATCGACTGGTGCGCCGACAGCAGCGCGCCGAGCGTCGGGTGCACCGAGCCGATCAGCATCAGGGCCTTCGCGTACGACGCCATCGAGAGCCCCAGCCCGCCGTACTCGCGCGGGATCTTCATGCCGAAGGCGCCGAGCTCGATGAAGCCCTTGACGTAGTCGTCGGGCACCAGCGCCTCCCGCTCGATCCGGGAGCCGTCGAGCGTCTCGCAGTAGTCGTGCAGCCGTGCGAGGAAGGCCGCTCCGCGCTCGGCCTCGTCGCGCTCGGATCGCGGGTAGGGGTGGATGAGGTCGAGCTCGAAGCGGCCGAGGTAGAGCTCCTTCGCGAAGCTGGGTCGCGTCCACTCGGTCTGCCGGGCGGCTTCGGCGACCTCGCGCGCCTCGCGTTCGCTGACCCGGGTCTGCGACGGTGCGGCCGGGTTGGCGATGGGCTCTGCTGCGGTCTGCCGGGCTGCTGCGGACTGGCCAGTGACGTCGGTACTCACGGACTGCTCTCCCTCGTGTTGGCGTGCCCCCATTGTTACTCGCAGGTAGCAAATCACACCAGCCCCCGGAGCGGATCGGCCCCGCCGGCACCGGCCCCCGAGGAGGAGAACATCATGCTCGAGCAGATTCGAGTGCATCGGCGGGCGACCGCTGTCGTCATCGGCCTCGCGGACGCCTTGCTAGCCACCGGAGAACTGGTCGCGCGAGGACCGTCTGGCCAGACCACTGGTCTCGCGGGGACCGGATGGCCGGACCCTGGGGGTCACGCGGAAACCGCGAACAACGGTCCGCCTATCACTGCGTGTCGCGCTCGACGCGCAACACGTGGCGACCTGGTTCGCGGGTTCCGCAGGAGGAGCCACCCGGCGCGGCTCTGGTCCATCACGGGCGCCTCGCTGCCGACGGTCGCACGAGTCCTTGGGGGTTGAGGTGAGCGGTTTCGCGTCGTACGCATCTCTGACGGCCGCAGAAGCTGCGTACGACGCGAAACCGGCGGCGTGGTGGGGCGCCTCCCTCACGCGCGGAGTCGGCGGCGTATCCGGACGACACGCGAGCGCACCCGCTTCCTCATCTGACCTACGCGCCGTTCGGGACGTGGCTGCGCTCTCGCTGCGACGAGACAGCAGTGACGTCCCGAATGGCGCTGGCGAGGCCGGCGACACGCGGGTGTCGGGCCCGCCGAGGGCCGCTGACCTGGCACTTTGTCGGAATTCGCACCGACTTCGCGGAATTGCTTGCAGCCGCTAATGGTTGGACGTAGTGTCACCCCTAGATGTAGTAGTTACACGGGTGTAAGTCATCCACAGGTTGTGGTAGGGCGCCGTACACAGCTCCTGAGGCTCAGCCGGAACAGACACCCACAGGAGACCGCGGTTCGTCCCCAGGTCGTCCACAGGCAGGTCCCCAAGGCGGGGCGCAAACTGTCGGACCTCCGGAGTAGAACGACGGTATGAGCGTCGCGCTCGCGTGACCCGGAGAGGAGGCGGCCCCGATGCACTGTCCGTACTGCCGCCACACCGACACGCGCGTGCTCGACTCCCGGGTGTCCGAAGACGGTACGTCGATCCGCCGGCGGCGCTCGTGCTCGAGCTGTGAGCGGCGGTTCACGACTGTCGAGGCGATGCAGCTGACCGTGGTGAAGCGGTCGGGGGCGACCGAGGCGTTCAGGCGGGAGAAGGTCGTCGCTGGGGTCCGCAAGGCGTGCAAGGGGCGTCCGGTGAGCGACGACCAGCTCGCCCGGCTGGGCTCCGACGTCGAAGACGCGGTCCGCGCCTCCGGCTGGGCCGAGGTGCCGGCCAACGAGGTCGGCCTGGCCACGCTCGGGCCGCTGCGCGAGCTCGATGAGGTGGCCTACCTGCGGTTCGCGAGTGTGTACCGCGCCTTTGAGTCGGCCGACGACTTCGAGACCGAGATCGCGCTGCTGCGAGCCGAGCGCGACGCCTCAACCGACGTACCCCGGGCCGAACCAACAGAGCACGACAGACATCACGACACAGAATTCCAGCCGCACAGCGGCTGAGCACCACCGAGCACGAGCCAACCGACCAGCCAAGACCAGCCAGCCAAGAACGAGTCAGCCAGGCAAGGAGAGGCCATGACCGAGACCGACGGCCGCCGTACGGCGCAGTCCACCAAGCGCGGCAGCGGCAAGGGGCTCACCATCGAGCGGGTGTTCTCGACCGAGCGCGTGCACCCCTACGACGAGCTGACCTGGGAGCGGCGCGACGTGGTGCAGACCAACTGGAAGACGGGCGAGACCGTCTTCGAGCAGCGCGGTGTGGAGTTCCCGGACTTCTGGTCGGTCAACGCCTCGACGATCGTGACGAGCAAGTACTTCCGCGGCGCGGTCGGCACCGACGCCCGCGAGTGGAGCCTCAAGCAGCTGGTCGACCGGGTGGTCAAGACCTACCGCGCATCGGGCGAGGCGGAGGGCTACTTCGCGACGCCGGCCGATGCGGAGCTGTTCGAGCACGAGCTGACCTGGCTGCTGGTGCACCAGTACTTCTCGTTCAACTCGCCCGTGTGGTTCAACGTCGGCACGAAGTCGCCGCAGCAGGTATCGGCGTGTTTCATCCTCAGCGTCGACGACTCGATGGATTCCATCCTCAACTGGTACAAGGAGGAGGGCTTCATCTTCAAGGGCGGCTCCGGGGCGGGGCTCAACCTGAGCCGCATCCGCTCGTCGAAGGAGCTGCTCTCCAGCGGTGGCACGGCGTCAGGGCCGGTCTCGTTCATGCGCGGCGCCGACGCGAGCGCGGGCACGATCAAGTCCGGCGGCGCCACCCGGCGAGCGGCCAAGATGGTGGTGCTCGACGTCGACCACCCCGACATCGAGGAGTTCGTCGAGACGAAGGCGCGCGAGGAGCACAAGATCAGGGCGCTGCGCGACGCCGGCTTCGACATGGACCTCGGCGGCCACGACATCACCTCGGTCCAGTACCAGAACGCCAACAACTCCGTCCGCGTCACCGACGAGTTCATGCGCGCGGTGGAGCAGGGTGACCAGTTCGGCCTGCGCGCCCGCAAGACCGGCGAGGTGATCGAGGAGGTCGACGCACGCGAGCTGTTCCGCAAGATCAGCCAGGCCGCGTGGGAGTGCGCCGACCCGGGTCTGCAGTACGACGACACGATCAACGACTGGCACACCAACCCCGAGACCGGCCGCATCACCGCGAGCAACCCGTGTTCCGAGTACCTGAGCCTCGACAACAGCTCGTGCAACCTGGCCAGCCTCAACCTGCTGAAGTTCCTCAAGGACGACGGATCCTTCGACGGGGTGCATTTCGCGAAGGCGGTCGAGCTGATCATCACGGCGATGGACATCTCGATCTGCTTCGCCGACTTCCCGACCCAGGCGATCGGCGACACGACCCGCGACTACCGCCAGCTCGGCATCGGCTACGCCAACCTGGGCGCGCTGCTGATGGCGATGGGGCTCGGCTACGACTCCGAAGGCGGCCGGGCGATGGCGGCGGCGATCACGTCGCTGATGACCGGTACGTCGTACAAGCGCTCGGCGGAGCTGGCCGGAGTGGTCGGTCCGTACGCCGGCTACGCGCGCAACGGCGAGCCGCACAAGCGGGTGATGCGCAAGCACCAGGCGGCCAACGATGCGCTGCGCACGATCCACGCCTCCGACCGGTCGGTGCAGGCCCTCGCGACGAAGGCATGGGCGGCCGTGGTCAAGACGGGGGAGCGCAACGGCTACCGCAACGCGCAAGCCTCAGTCTTGGCTCCCACAGGCACGATTTCCTTCATGATGGACACCGACACGACCGGGATCGAGCCGGACTTCTCACTGGTGAAGTTCAAGAAGCTCGTCGGTGGTGGGTCGATGCAGATCGTCAACCAGACCGTGCCGAGGGCGCTGCGCAAGCTGGGCTACCAGGAGGAGCAGGTCGAGGCGATCGTCGAGTACATCGCTGAGCACGGCCACGTCATCGATGCGCCTGGGCTGAAGAAGGAGCACTACGAGGTCTTCGACTGCGCGATGGGTGCGCGGGCGCTGGCCCCGATGGGCCACGTGCGGATGATGGCGGCGACCCAGCCGTTCCTGAGTGGCGCGATCTCGAAGACGGTCAACCTGCCGGAGACGGCGACGGTCGAGGAGATCGAGGACATCTACCTGCAGTCATGGAAGCTCGGCCTCAAGGCAACCGCGGTCTATCGCGACAACTGCAAGGTGGGGCAGCCGCTGAACGACGCGAAGGCGAAGGGCGCCGACAAGGCGGCGCCGGCTGGCGGGCATGTGGCGGCTGTCGCAGAGGCTGGACCAGTCGACGAGACACCACGCCCGGTACGTCGCCGGCTGCCGAAGTCGCGCCCGTCGCAGACCACGTCGTTCTCCGTCGGTGGCGCCGAGGGCTACATGACGGCGGGGTCGTACCCCGACGATGGCCTGGGCGAGGTGTTCCTCAAACTCGGCAAACAGGGCTCGACGCTGGCCGGGGTGATGGATGCCTTCTCGATGGCGATCTCGATCAGCCTGCAGTACGGCGTGCCGCTGGAGACCTACGTCTCAAAGTTCACCAACATGAAGTTCGAGCCGGCCGGTCTCACGGACGACCCGGACATCCGGATGAGCCAGTCGATCATGGACTACATCTTCCGAAGGCTGGCGCTGGACTACCTGCCGTTCGAGAAGCGGGCTGCGCTCGGCATCTACACAGCCGAGGAGCGACAGCGACAGCTCGACACGGGTTCGTACGAGCCGGCGGCCGAGGACGAGGTACCCGAGGCCGAGAGCCTGAAGGAGACGGTGGCGCCCTCGCCCGAGGGAGCGACGGACACGGCAGCGGTGCCCGACACAGCTTCGGCGGCCGCCTCGATGGGGCATGACGAGGCGGTCGCCGAGACCAGCAAGCCGGCACCGGCAGGAGCCCACACGTCGGCGGAGCTGCTGGAGATCCTCCAGGGTAAGGAAGTCGACGCACCGCTCTGCTTCACCTGCGGCACCAAGATGCGCCCGGCAGGAAGTTGCTACGTCTGCGAAGGCTGCGGCTCCACATCCGGCTGCAGCTGAGCCGCCGTTCTCCAAGTAGACGCAGGCGGCATGGTCCTCACTTGGGATAGAGATGTGCCTAGTTGCGAAGCGCGCAAGCAGGTGGGAAGGCAGCTGATCAAGGCGACCAGGGTATGTCCCGATTGCCGTACAACATTTCGTGGACAGGATGGTGACTGCCCGACTTGCGAAAGGGCACGACGTCGGAGCAAGTCGCGGGCCTCCGGCAGCGATTCGCCGACCGAGGAGGCCGCCGCGACGCAGATGTCAATGGCTGCAAGTGAACCCGGCCAGCTGGGACGCCAACACCGTCACCCACATCCTCGGCATCCGCGCCTTCGGGTCCCAGCTGCTGTGCGAGCAGGTGGTCGGTGGCGGGCTGCGTCGCGCTCCTACGCCGTCAATCAGGATGCGATCCCGACAGAACGGAGCGCGACGTTGACGAGCACGAATGGGACGTTTGGCCAGCCATTTGGCGGTCGTGTGTGGTCATCCATCATGCGCCTCTTCCTCAACTGCGTGCGTGAACGACGTTCTTGGCGAGAGGAAGGCGAGCTGCGCCTTCACAGTCTCCGCCGTTGCCGCCCCGACGATCTGTGTATAGGCAGCCATCTGGGGCAGGTAGTAGGCAACACGGGACTCGATTGCCCCCGCGGGAATCGCGTCCGTCTTGTAGTCGACGATCACGAACGTCCCGTCGTTCTCGCGGTAGATGAGGTCAACGAAGCCTTCGAGGACGGTGCCGTCTTCCTGCACGGTGCCGACGTAGGTCTCCCGCCAGTGTTCGCGGGCGGCGGCTCGCTTGACGACATCGGAGTCGAGCGCCGACTGAACGAGAGCACGCACCATGTCCTGGTGTTCCACTGCCCCTTCGGCGAGTGACTGGGCGAGAACCGCTTCATCGAGTCCCTCACCGGTCGTCAGGTCAACGACCTGCAGCACACCGTGCACAGCTCGTCCGATCGCGGAGCCGTAGCGCCCTTTGGACCAGGGCGGCAGCTCGACGTCGCGACCACCCTTGGCAGCGCCGGGCAGTGTTTCGACGCCGGCGCCTTCCGCATCCTCAGGCTCGACGCGCGGCGGCTCTAGAACCATCTCGGGTTCCGAGCCCTCCAGACCCGATGCGCTGATCGCGGATACCCAGCGCGACCGTTCGCGGGCGGCGTTGAGTTCTGCTAACCACGCCGGCCACTCCGGCGGAGGTGCAGCGTCGGCTGGCACCCTCGTGCCGCGGGTCCGCTCAGCCGACCCCTCAGCTGTCAGTCGTGCGGTCGCCGATGAGACTGCGCCGTGGTCCGCCAGCAGCTTGGCGGCCGTGGCGGTGTTGGACTTCGCATTCCTGTGCAACGACACGACCAGGTGGTCGCGCGCTCGCGTCCCGGCGACGTAGAGCAGCCGCCTCTTCTCCAGCTCGCTCATCTGCTCGTCGACGGGAGCGGCGGCCTCGAAGTCGTCGGTCTCGACACCCTTGCCGAACTTCACCGCATACCCGCCGCCACCAGGCCACAGCACCCGCACGCCGCTCTCGCCGCGGGGCGCCGACGTCATACCGGACATGATCACGATCGGGAACTCCATGCCCTTAGCAGCGTGGATGGTCATCACCTTGACCGCGTCGGTGTCGGTCTCCGGCAGCACCGCCTCGGCTACTCGGGTCGCCTCCTGGCCCTGGTGCGCGGCCCACGCCAGATACGCCCGGAGCCCGCCGTGTGACACCTCCGACCACGCCCGCGCCTGGTCGACCACGAAGCGCAGCCGGCGCCACGCGTCCCGCTCGCGCGGCCCGGTCGCCGCCACCTCCAGCATCCGCCGGTCGGCGACGATCGCGCCCAACACCTCGCTCGGCGTCATCCATCGCGCCTCGAAGCTGAGCCGCCGCAGATACGCCAGCGCCGTACCCACCGGACCCTCCGCCACCTCCGACCCCTCGTCCAACGTCGAGTAGATCGAGAACCACCCGCCGGCCCGCTTCCACCGCCACAGGTCGTCATCCCCACACCCGAAGAGCGGCGACCGCAGCGCAGTCACCAAGGACAGCGCATCGCTCGCGTCGGCCACCGCCCGCGCGCACGCTAGCATCGCCCGCACCTCCGAGGCCTGGTAGACCAGCGACGACGCCTCGGCCCGGTAGGGCACACCGGCCGCATCGAGCGCGTCCTCGAGGAAGGGCAGCGACGTCCGCGCCGGCACCAGGATCGCGATGTCGTCGGGCCGCGCCGCCCGCCACTCGCCAGCCCCCTCCTCGCAGACCTGCCACCCGTCGGCCAGCGCCTGCCTGATCACGGTCGCGACATCGGCGGCCTCCCGCTCCCGCAACACCGACGCGGCTGCGCGCGGCAGGTCATCGTGCGCTTCCGCTCCGAGCACGGTCACCGCCGGGCCGCTCGGCGCGCTGTCGCGATGGTCGTCCAGCGCCTCGTACGGCGGCTGACCCTCGGCGTCGTACTCGATCAGCTCGCTGAAGACGGCGTTGACCCAGTCCAGCACTGCCCGCCCGGTGCGGAAGTTCGTCGTCAGGCTCACCGTTTCACCGAGGTGCCGCTCGGCATCGAGGTAGGTCCCGATGCTCGCGCGACGGAAGCGGTAGATCGACTGCTTAGGGTCGCCGACCACGAAGATCCGCCCCGGCGGTACGTCGACCGACCGCCAATCCGACTCACCCGCCTCACGACCACCCGCGATGCGCACCGCGAGCTCAATCTGGATCGGATCGGTGTCCTGGAACTCGTCGAGCAGCAGCCGCTGGTATCGCTCGTGCAGCGCCGCCCGCGCGTCCGACTCGCGGCGCAGCAGGTCGCGCGCCAGCACCAGCAGGTCGTGAAACTCCAGCTTCCCCTCGGCCCGCCGCTCCTGCGCCGCGGCGAGCACCCGCCGCGCCGCCCAGCGAGTCAGAGCTCGCAGGCACCGGTCGAGCACCTGCGCAACGACTTCACCAGCGGCCGCGGACAGCGTCTTGCACTCCTCGACGAAGCCGTCCTTGTCGGGCCAGCTGGTCTTGCGTCCGACGCCGTACTTGGTCTCCGCCAGCCGCTTTAACAGCCCGAGTTGCGACTCGGTGTCCGGCGCAGCCGCGAGCAGGGCCGCGTACTCGGAAATCTCGTCGATCTTGGGCAGTAGCTTGTCGGTGTCGTCCGTGCACTCGCTGGCCCGGGCACCGATCAGCGTCGCCTCCGCGATGAGATCGTCGAGCCGTGGCGACTCGACCGGCTCAGCCGGGCCGACCAGCACTTGGTCGTCGATCAGGTCCCAGTCCGAGCCGAGCAGGTGGGCGAGTGACCGGACATGCTTGAGCTGCACCCCGCAGGCCATGCCCAGTAGCAGCGCCTCAGCGATGCCCTCATCATCGAGCAGCTCGGTCTGCAGCGCCGACCAGCGCTCCTCGAACGCCACCGACGAGCCGACCTCGTCGAGCACCTCGATCAGCGGTGGCAACCCCGCGTCAATCGAGTGCTCCATCAAGATGCGCTGGGCGAAGGAGTGCAGCGTGCCGATCGCGGCCGCGTCGAGGCCGTCGAGTGCCTCGTCGGCCAGATCGGTGTCGAGACCCTCGCGTGAGCGCTCCCGGCGTGCCTTCTCGAAGCGCGACCGCAGGCGGTCGCGCAGCTCCGCTCCGGCCTTTTCTGTGAACGTGACGGCCGCGATGCTGTGCAGCGGGATGCCGTCGTCGAGCACCAGGGCCGCAATCCGATCCACCAGCATGGTGGTCTTGCCCGACCCCGCGCCGGCATTGACGAAGAGGGTCGCGTCGGTCTCCGTCTTGATGCGCTCGCGGGCCGCCGAGTCGCGCAAGGCTGCGGTCATGGGGACTCCTCGTCGGCTTCGACGGCCTCGACCAGCGCATCGGCCTCGACCAGTCCGACCAGCTCGCGCAGTGCTGAGTCGTGGCGCTTGCGCTCCCACCGCTCGCGTTCGTCACCGTGACCGACCCCGTCGGGGTTGCAGTAGTCGCACTGCACCCAGGCAAAGTCCGGCTGGTCGGGCGCCCGGAGCGGGAACAGGCCGGCGCCGATCGAGCGGGTCAGCGTGTCGAGCACGTCGGCGTACTGACGCTCGACTTCCGGGGTGAGGGTGATGCTGATGCGCCCCTGATTTCTTGGGTCGGTGCGGTGTGGCCGAACGAACCAGTACGTCGCCTGCACCGGCGAGCCGGCGTTTCCCCAACCTCGCCTGACGCCGCGATCGCGCGCGGCATACGCGTACACCGGCAGCTGGAGCTTGCTGCCGCCAACAAACGGGTCGGCCTGCGTGATCTCGCGGAAGGTGCGGCGGCTGCCGGTCTTGACGTCCGTGACGTGGATGGTGCCGTCGGCACCGACATCGACCTTGTCGGCGCTGCCTCGCATCAGTACCGACCGGCCGTCGGGCAGGGGAACGGCGATCGGCGGCTGGCCCGTCATCCCGAAGGGCATCTCGCTCGTTTCAACCCGCGCCCGGACCTCGGCGCGCCACCTGTCGTCGTCTGCGAGGAGCCACGCGAGGTCTGTCAGGATGCGCACCCTCTCGCGCTGCCAGAGCCGCCAGTGCCCGGTCAGACCGCGGCTCTCGTACTCGCCCATGACCTCCTCTGCGATCTCGGCCATCCGCGCCCGCTGCTGCTGGCTCCACGGCTCACCATGCCCCGGCAGCTCGCCGCCGTAGGCGATCACCAACCGGTCGAGGCTCTTGTGCACGACGTTGCCGATGTCGGCCGGGCTGATCGTGACGATGTCCTCCGGTTGCTCGAGCTGCTCGACCTTGAGCAGCCGCTGCACGAAGAACGCATGCGGGCAGGCGGCGTACGACTCCAATGCCGTGGGGGAGATGACGCGCTCGCTGTCAGCGAAGTCAGGCAGGCCGGCGACACCGGTCAGGTTGCCGTCGAAGCGGGTGAACTCCGCGCCGGCGCGGGCTCGGATCATCTCGAGGCCAGCGCGTACGACGTCGTCGTCCAGCGAGCCGGCCGCCTTCACGCTGCGAACTCGCCACTCTTGCTCGTGGGCGAGCCGATCGGTGGTGAGCAGCTCACCGGCGTACGAGCTCGACGTGCCCATCGTGCCGCGGAAGTCGGCCCGTTCCCAGTCGGAGGCCGCGAGCTCCTTGTCGCGGCTGAGCTCGCGGAGCGTCGGCAGCAGCCAACGGCTCGGCAGCCGCCGGCTCGACCGGCGCAAGTCGCCGCGCGGGAACGACGCGACGGTGCGCTGGGTGGCGGCGGCGAAGGCGGCCAGCAGGCGGCGATGCCGGGTGTGCAGTCGTTCGCGGTACGACGCCAGCTCGCCTCCCGAAGCCGCCCGCACCCGCTCGGGCAGCAGCGCATCTTCCTGGAGGCGGCCCGGGTAGATGTCCTCAGCCAGCCCGACGACGTACACGACATCGACATCGAGGCCGATCGCGTGGGAGAGCGGCGCGACGAGGACGCCCTCGCCGAAGCGGCCTACCCGGGGGAGTGCTGCGGCGAGCTCGAGATCGAGAAGCTCTCTCAGCGCCTGGAAGCTGGCCTGGGTGTCGACTGAGTCGAGGCTGCCGAGGCCTTGGAGGAGTGAGGTGACGGTGCCGGCGGCGTACTGCTCCTCGGGCGACAGCCTCCGTAGCTCGTCCGGTTCGCCGACGAGGGTGTGAAAGAGCTGGAGACACCAGTCCGCGAGCTCGCGCCAGGACGTCATGTCGGTGGCTCGCTGCAGCTCGACGCGCGAGTTGGGTGGCGAACGCTTGGAGTCGTTGCGGCGGTCTCGATCGTCTGCTCGCCTCGGGCGATGAACCAGTCGCGCGGGTCGTCGGACTCCTGCTCTGTGGTGATCCTGGCTTGCTCCGTCTCGATGAGGCCGTCGAGTCGGCTGGCCCAGTCGTCGCCGTGCGACGATACCTGCGCTGCGGGACGTGCGCTCCCAGCGGGAGATCGGGATGCGCTCCCCTGCGAAGTCGCGGGTCGGCGCGTTGGCGATCGCACGAAAGAGTCCGGCGCGGGGTAAGTCGTCGTCGCGCAAGGGCCAGCACCTCGAGGAGCGCGCGGGCGACAGCGCGCTCGTTGACGGCGCGGGTGCCGTTGCCGTTGACCTTGATCTGGGCTTGCTCGAGGTGCTCGTGCAGAAGGCGGGCGTACGGCGAAGCGGCGGCGTAGAGGACGGCGATGCGTTGGGCGGGCGTTGTCTTGAGCGTTGCGATCACGTCGCGGACGACACAGCGAATCTCGTCGTCGGAATCCGAGGCGTTGACGACCTGGGTGGCCGCTGGGATCTTGGGGCGCTCGTCGGTGTGGACCCCGAGCCGGTCGAGGGTCTTCTCGACGGCGGCGTCAGCCCGACGTACCGCGGTCAAGCCAGCGATGACGGTCATCTCCGCGTGGGCAGCGAGTGCGGTGGCGAAGCGGATTTCGGCCTGGGTGAGGTCTTGCGGGAGATAGAGGACGAGGGCGCCAAGCTCTGTGGTCGACGCGGGCTCGTCCGTGACGAGAGCGGTAGCGCGGTCGAGGAGCTCGGTCGGGTCGTAGTACTCGGGCCGGATGCTTGCGGTCGCGGTCCCGTGGAGACGGACGAGATCGCGAGTCGTGTCGGTGATGTTCCGGATCGTGTCAAGAGCGGCGGCGGACAGGTCACGGAGCTCGAAGTGTGCCTGGGCGACGGCGCGAACAGTGGCCGGGTGGTCGGCGACCGTGGCGAAGACGCCCGGGTCGTGGGTGAGCGCGGCGCGCCAAGCGGCTGTGACGATCGGTCGGGTCGCCGGCCGGCGAGGAGCTAGCTTGGGGGCGGCGAGCTGTTCTGCGAGCCGGGGGAGCGTGCTGAGGTGGAGCGCGGCCACGCCCGGACGACCGTCGTCGCGGATCCCGTGGGCGAGGTGGCGGCGGGCGACGATGCCGGCGATGTTGTTGGGCAGCAGGATGGTGACGGTGGCCATCGGGTCTTCGGCTTTGGCTTCGGCTACGACGCCGCGGAGGATGTCGAGCGCAGCGCGGCCGTACGCCGTACCGATGACCCCTGACGGCACGCGCACCCCCTGCACCCGACTGTTCGCGACACGGTAACCGTGTCCGCCGACAGGTGCAGCCAGATCGCCGGAAACCTCCGCGCTGCGGAGCTGCGAAGGCGGTGCGGAGAACGGCAGTTCAGCCCCAAAACTGTCGGCGCTCACGCATACATTTGGTCTCAGGAGGCGTTGATGAGCGAGTCAGTTGAGTTCGATCTGGAGGGGAGCCGCCGAGCGGGCCTGGCGGAGGTTTCAGGTCTTGCTGGGCGACCACCTCGCCGGTATGTCGGATGACGAAGTGCTGTGGGTCGTCTTGATGTCGGCGACGGGGTCGAGCGACGAAGATCCGGGCTGTACGCCGTACGTGCAGTTCTGTGCGTATAGCGACGACGTGATCCGTGGTGAGGTCTCGAGCAACGAGTATCTCCGCCATGCCTACGCGTTGACACCGGCTGGCGCGGAGCAACTTGCGGCCATGGGCTGGCTGCCGCCGACCAAGCCCGATGCCGAGGCGCCGGACTCGTGCTTCCCCAACTGGTACGTCGAGCTGCAGCGTCATGCAGGCGACGAGCTGGCGTCCATGACGGTGCTGGCCCTGCGTGAGGTGTTCGGCGTCATCCATCCGGCTCTGCTGGTGGCCCGTGGGTCGTTGGGCGCGGAGCCAGTCCTCGGGATAGCGGTGGCTGTGGAGCAGTCGTCGCGCGAGCGTGAGGAGGAGCTTGCGACCGTGCCGGAGTCGCCAGCGCATCTCCAGGAGCTTGTCGACACGGCGCTGAAGCCTGTCTTCGGCCACCTGCCGAGCAAGGATGCCGATGGCGACATACCGGTGACGGTGGACAGCTCAGTCGTGTACGTGCGGGTCGACGACACGGAGCCGACCGTCGAGCTGTTCGGCATCGTCGTCGATGGAGTGCGTGACCTCGGAGCGGCAGCACGCGAGGTCGCGATCCTCAATCGAGACAGCAGGTTCGCGAAGTTCGTGCTGCAGGACCGGCGGATCCTTGCGTCGTTGGAGATCTGCGCACAGCCGTTTGCACCTGCTCATCTGCGCGCCATGCTGTCGCACTCGGTGGAGCTCATCGACTCGATCCACGGTGACCTCGCGGCACGCACCAGCGGATGCTGCACCTTCGAATCGGGCGGAGACGTCGAACGGGAGCAGCACTCCGAGGCGATGGAGGACTGCGAATCGGGTCTCGAAGCGGGTGCCGACGAAGCCGATGCGGTTCACTCGTCAGGTGTTGAGCTGCACCCGGCGCTGATGACGATCATCCAGATCGACGCCGAAGGCACCGGAGACGTGTCGCCAGAGCTGGCAGCCTCGATCTGTGATTTCGACCGGGACCTGATCCTCCAACTCATCCGGACCAGCGAAGAGCAGTCGATCAGTTGGCGCGAAGACGCGCAGGTGGCTCGCGTGGACGATGACGATGACGACGCGGACTCCTGCGACCACGAGGCCAGGGCATGGAGATCACCGCGGCGACACTCCGAAGGGCGCTCAGGGTCGTGATGGCCGAGGCATCCCGATCCGACGACTCATCCGCCTACTGACGTGGCTTGAGTGGAAGCCGCTCGCAGATCTCCGCTATGTCGACTGCGCCTGTCGCCGCGTCCATGACCAACGCAAAGGCTTCGTCGTCGGTGACGGTGGGGGCAAAGCCGTTGAGATCAACAAACACGACCGTGGCCAGCCAGGCGAGACGCTTATTGCCATCGACGAGGGCGTGGTACCTGGCGATCGATTCCAG
The DNA here is from genome assembly GCA_963830495.1 of uncultured Actinomycetota bacterium. Taxonomy (GTDB): domain Bacteria; phylum Actinomycetota; class Actinomycetes; order Propionibacteriales; family Nocardioidaceae; genus CAWHMS01. The sequence goes on from CAWHMS010000004.1 coordinate 134,428, forward strand.
CAGGGCAGCGGCCTTCTCGACCAGACTCGGGTATGCCTCTTCTCCGAACGCTGTTGATCGTGGTCGGGCAGCCGCGGCATCGAGCAGCCCAAGGTCACTGATGGGTCCGATGCCAAGTGCGCGAACCAGGCCGACGAGATCCTCGAGGTCGAGGTACTCCGTCTCGCTCACACGTTGCCCAGGCGCTCGAGCACGTCGCCCCAGCGCTCGAGCATTCGCGAGGTGCTCTCCGTGACCCGATCGCTGTGAGCGCTGCGCTCATACCTATCAAGCACCGCGCGACGGATGACCTCCTGCCGAGAGGCACCCTCCGCAGCGGCGAGTGCATCGAGCGCGCGCTCCAGCTCCTTGTCAGTCCTCAACGTCAGCGCCATCCGAGGATGGTATCAAAGTGATACCGACCACCGAGGTTGTGGGAACGGTCAACTGGCGAGGAAGCGCTCGTAACGCGCCTCGAGTCGACTGGGATCGGGCCGCTCCACTCGCTTGGCTGGCAACGTGAGCGCAGTGCCGTGCATCTCCTGCAGCCCGTGCCTGAGCATCGGGCCATCGATCTCCTCGAGGAGACTGCGGTTGATCTCGACGCGATAAGTCGGCGTGATGCCCAGGAGATCCCGGTCGTACGCCGCATGGTGGATCTTGCAGAGGCTCAGACCATTGGTGACGACGGCAGCGCCGGCGTGGTCGGCGTCTGCGGTGATGTGAGCGGCGTCGAGCAAGTCGCCATGCCGGAGTAGGCACACTGCACATCGGACTTCGTAGGCCCGGACCACGATGCCGCGGAACATCGACTGATGCAGTCGGTGCTTGGTGATCTGCTCGGCGTACCGTCGCTCGAGCTCTGACGGCTGGAGCGGGTCGCTGAGGATCTTGAGGGCAGCGTCCAACGCGACGACGAACTGTCTCCGAGACCGATCGTCACCGATGACGTAGACGGGAAAGATCGGGACGTAGACGCCAGCGGAGATCTTGCGCAGCAGGATTAGAGGTAGGTCAAGCTCCTTGGCTCGACGCAGCTTGGTGTTGTCGCCCTCGGCCGAGCCCGCCCTGTAGTCGTAGTGGAACAGGCCGCCGTCGACTTCTTCGTCGTCGTATGGGCCATCGGGCGAGCTCACAATGCTGAGGGTGGCGGCTAGCTCGCGCGGGTTCCAGATCCCCTTGGACAAGTCAATCAGCCGGCGACGAGTGCCATCGCCCAGGTCGAACGAGCTGAGCTCGCTCCGCGTGATGAACCCACCCGACTCCAAGACTCGAGACTCGAGCTGTCGCATGATGCGAGCACGTAGTGCTCGTTCGCCCGTGACGTCCAAGTCCCCCACCATGCGTGACAGCTTCTCACGCATCGGCAGTCGTGGACGGCCCGATCGTGAGACCTTGGAGGTTGTCGACGACGAGGCGATTCGACTGACTCAGCGCGTCTCAAGATCGGCTTGGAGGGGGAGTGGACAGGTCATCCTCGACGACGTACGCATCTGAGGCAGAGCGCCTAGTGGCGCAGCTGCTTACCGACGGCCTCGGCGACGACGTACGTACGTGGTCCAACCTGCGCGTGACGAACCGGGCCAAGGATCACGAGATCGACTTCGTCGTCGCGATTCCCGGCGCTGGCGTCGTCTGCCTCGAAGTCAAGGGTGGGCAAGTCACGTACGACGGGATGCACTGGCGGCAGACCGGCCGCAACGGCAAGAGCAAGCGCATCGACCCGGTTGGTCAGGCACGCAACGGCAAGTACGCGCTGCGCGGCTACGTCGAGAGCGATCCTCGGTGGGGTAGCCGCCAGCGGATCCGCTGGGCGCACGCGGTTGTCTTCCCGTTCACGGCGCTGGCCGAGAACTTCGCTGTCCCCGAGTGTCCACGTGAGATCGCGTTCGGCCGCGACGATCTCGATCGCTTGGTCGGGTCGCTCGGCGCCATCGCGCGGTCACAGGAGACGCAGAACCCACCGCCGTCAGAAGACGATGTCGCGCTTGTCGCCGACATCGTGCGCGGACGTGGTCTGCCCCAAGCGGACGTGATCGGCATCGCGGCCGAGCGCGCGGCGATGGCGGACCGGCTGACCGAGCAGCAGCGTCTCATCCTCGAGGTGTCCAAGCTGATCCGGCGGATGGAGATCCGCGGGGGAGCAGGCTCCGGCAAGACCTGGTTGGCGATGGAGCAGGCTCGCCGGCTGCAGCGTGACGGCGAACGCGTGGCGCTGGTGTGCTACTCACGTGGTCTGGCGGCGTACTTCCAACGCGTCACGTCCGCGTGGCCCCGGCGCGAGCGGCCGTCGTACGTCGGCACCTTCCACGGCCTCGGGATCGACGAGTGGGGCGCGGAAGAGACCGATCTCGGCGACGACGATAGTCCCTACTGGGAGGAGCAACTGCCTGCTCAGATGGTCGAGCTCGCCGGATCGCTGCCACCGAACAAGAGGTATGACGCCGTCGTCGTCGACGAGGCGCAGGACTTCGCAGATGCCTGGTGGCCGGCCGTCGTCGCGGCCTTGAAGGACCCTGACGACGGACGGCTGACGATCATGAGCGACGAGGGACAGCGGGTCTTCTCCCGCTTCGGCGGTATGCCGGAGTGCCAGGCCGTCCTCACGCTCGAGGCCAACCTGCGCAACACCAGACAGATTGCTGACACCTTCCAGTCGCTCGCGATGACGCGTATGCGGAACCGTGGCGGCGACGGTCCGGCGGTCCGCTTCGTTGAATGCCCCACGGCGGATGCGATTGGACGCGCTGATGACGAGGTGGATCGCCTGCTCGACGAAGGCTGGCGGCCTCAGGACGTGGCGCTGCTGACCGTGGGGTCGCGGCATCCTGAACAGTCGGCGCGGCAGGCGGAGGGACACGACGAGTACTGGGCATCTTTCTGGGATGAGGACCAGGTGTTCTACGGGCATGTGCTCGGCTTCAAGGGACTCGAGCGCAGCGTCATCGTGCTGGCGCTCAACCAGTCCAACCCTCGCGAACGGTCGAAGGAGCGGGTGTACGTCGGCCTGTCCCGCGCCCGCGACTGCCTTGTCGTCGTAGGTGACCCTGGCTACGTCGACGAAGTCGGCGGGCCGCAGCTGACGCGGCGACTTCGGGGGTAGCCGGAGCTGCGGTTGGAAACGTGACGTGTCGTCGCGCGGCTGGCGTGGGATGCTGTAGCGGTAGCCCGCACCGAACACGAGGAGCTCCGGCATGGCCAAAGCCACCGACGACATCGATCGCCTCACCGCCAAGCTCGACAAGCAGCGTGCTAAGGCGGACCGCCTGACCGCAGCCGTGCAAGACCACGAGAGACGCCTCGCCGAGACATCGCAAACCCTCGAACGGGCCACCAAAGAGCATGAGCGGGCGAGGCAGTCCGTGCAGGAGGCACAGGAAGCGCTGACGCGGCTTCGTGCGGAGGCGCAGACGCACCGTCAGGCGAAGGTCCAGGCGCGTAGGGAGCGTGACTTCGCGGAGGCGGATCTCCTCACCAGCAGAAGGAAGATCGAGAAGCGGTTGGCCAAGATGGCAGACCTCGAGAGCACCTGGAAGGTGGCCGAGGCCTCGCGGAAGGTGCGGTCTGGCGAGGCGGAAGACGCTGTACGCACGGTCGCGAAGGCCACGCCGGCCGCCCGCAGCACCTCGACGAGTAAGCGAACTGCCAAGAAGTCGACAGCCAAGAAGTCGGCCGGTGGCAAGACCGCTGCCAAGAAGTCGACAGTCAAGAAGTCGGCCGGTGGCAAGACCGCTGCCAAGAAGTCGACAGTCAAGAAGCCGGCCGGTGGCAAGACCGCTGCCAAGAAGTCGACAGTCAAGAAGTCGGCCGGTGGCAAGACCGCCGCCAAGAAGTCGACGAGTCGCAAGACCGCCGCCAAGACATCAACGGCAAGGAAGACGGCCGGCGCGAGCTGACCGGACAACGGCCGACGTCCGCGGCATCAGGACCCCAGTCCAGCTGCCGCACGGTCGAGGGCAGCCGGCCTACTAGACCGCGGGGACCGCCTTCGGGTCGGGGCCGTACTCGTTGTCGCCTCGGTGACCCTCCGACACGAAGAACACCAGCAGGACGATAAACCCAACGCAGGGCACCAGACCGATGAGGAGCCACCATCCGCTGCGCCCGGTGTCGTGGAGACGACGTACACCGACAGCCAGCGACGGGATCAGGACGGCCAGGCTGTAGATCGTCTGCAAAACGCCGGAGCCAGCACCGTAGGTCGTCCCCAGGATGGCGTCGATGATGCCCAGAGCGATCGAGATCAGCACGTTGACGAGAGTGAACATCCAGAACTCGCGACGGCGGGCGCGACCTGCGAACACCGCATACTTGCGCAGAACTTCGAGGTACCACTGCATCGTTGCCTCCGGCGTGTTCTCAGTCGCGGCGATTCGGCGCACGATCTCCTCGATGGTCGCGGAGCGGCCACGGTGCGTCAACAGGACACGCGGCGCCGTCTCCTGGTGATTCGCGACCGGCCGCTGGCAAGGCATCGAGGCCGACAAGGTGTTCGGGCGGTTGGGTCGCCTCCCGGTGGCGCTCGTCGACGTACCGGCTGACCTCACGCGCGCATGGGATTTGTCCCGTCGGTACGACGAGCACCGATCTACGACATGGTGTACGGCGCTCCCTTGCCGAGCGGCTCGGGGAGCAGCTCATCACGGCCGATGAAGCGCTTCGATCGCGAGTGTCGACACTTGGCTTCGTGGTCGGCCCCTGATCTGTGTTGGCTCCCGCCGGCGTGGGGCCGGACGATCCGCGGGCAGCGTCGGCGTCACGATGTAGCCGGTGTCGCCGTCGCCGTAGCGGGTGGTGTCGAGGGGCCTCGACTCGAGAAGAGGCCGATGTAGGCGGACAGGACAGCATCGATGCGGTCCTCGACAGCCCGCAGGCGCGACTCCCTCGCTGCTTGCCCCACGGCGTCGACGATGGCCGTCCAGGCCTCGCTGTCACGGACGTGGAGCGGTGGGTCCGCCGAGTCGAGCGACTCGATGTGTCGGATCAGCTCCGACGACGCTGCGCGCACCGTCTCGAGGCTACGACCGGACTTGTGCTTGTGCTTGAGGGTCCGGTCCAGGCCGAAGAGCACGATCGTGGCTGGATGCGGGTAGACCTCGATCGCTCGTCTCTCCGCGGCTGACTCGGGGTCGATGTCGAGGTCGAGCCTGTCGGCCAGCCGAGCGCCGCGCGGCGGTGTGGCGAACCAGGGCCTGGCCGTGTTCGACGGATCGCTCCGGGGTCGTACCGTCCGAACACTGCCGAGAGCTGTACTTCACAAACCCGCGCCCGGTGGGGTTGTTCAGCTCAGGCTGCGTGCTGGTGAGTCACAGGGCGAGTGACCTCGGAGTCGGGTGCCGACCGGGTCTGGCGCCGGTGCTCGTGAGCGCGGCGTTCTGCCTCGCGCAGCGGCAGGAAGCCGGTGTCTTGCTGACAGTCGTGGCACACCATGACCGCACGATCGCCGAGTCCGATGACCTCGACGGGATGCGGGGAGCAACCCAGCGCGGGGAACGGGTGCTGGTGGTCGCGACGGTGCGCTGCCGCGAGCGTGCTGGCCGCGACTTCGCGGACGGCCGCCGCCTGGCGATGTGCCTGCTGCGTGGTCATTGGTCACCCCGATTGGTTTGCGCTGTATCTCTGTAGTGGTAGTGACCTCACGTTTGATACGAACTCATCGCTTGCGGACAGGCAGCCCGTCGGTCGGCGTCTCCTCGGTTGGCCTGGGCCGGGACTGGCGGCGCCCGCTGATCCGCGGTTCCCGGCAGCCGTGACTCGGACGCCTTGTGCGCACAGGGGGGTGGTGGTCTTCGGCTACTTGTCTGTCGAGCCGTCGATGGCTTCGCGCAGTAGGTCCGCGTGCCCGTTGTGCTGGGCGTACTCCTCGATCATGTGGATGACGACCGCACGTACAGACAACTCGTCCTCACGCGCCATCACGGTGTCCTCGTACGACGCCCGGTCCAGGGCCTCTTGGGCGAGCCGGCACTCGGTGAGCAGCCGTTCATAGTCGGCCGGCGCACGTGCCGGGTCGAGGTCCTCGAAGTCGGCGTCCCGGCCTGGCGTGACCTCGCCGTACATGGGCTCGAGCTCCTCGCCCGCGATCCGTTCGCGGAACCACCGCCGCTCCACCCTTGCCATGTGGCGCACCAGGCCGAGCAGTGAGAGGTTCGACGGTGGCGTGGAGCTCACCACCAGTTGCTCGCCGGTGAGGCCCGCGCACTTGTGCAGGAGGTAGGCGCGATGCCAGGCGAGAAAGCCTTCGAGTATCGGCCGCTCGTCTCCCATGAGTGGCCCATCAGGCAGGTCGACGTCAGGTGCGGTCCAGGTCGTGTGCGTCATGCGAGCCATCCTCACATCCGGCCATCGGGCGTACGACACCTAGGTCACTGGACGGTCGCGGACTACGACACCACCACAGCTGCACGATCGTGCGTTCGTGCTTGCTAGGCCCACTTACGTTTGGTCGCGGCCAGACTCCGGACGCGGAGGGCTGACGAGGCCGAGTGCGATGCCTTCGTGGACCGCTGTGACTCGATCGGTGGCGGAGAGCTTCGTGTGTCAGTCCAGGTTCACCGCAGCGCCAGGTCATGCCTGCCCATTGATGAGCAACCGATGGTTGCGCGATCTCGCCAAATCGGCTAACGTCATACGCAACCGAACGTTGCGCGAGAGAAGAGGCGAGGGCATGGAGTACGGGACCATCGAACGGGAGATCCACGTCGACGCCGCACCGGAGATCGTGTTCGAGGTGATCAGCCGGCCGGAGCACCTGCGGGAGTGGTGGCCGGACGACGCTGCGGTCGAGCCAACACCGGGTGCGGTCGGCGAACTCATCTGGGGCGACAAGGCCGACAACGCGATGGCGGTTCCCATCACGATCCTCGATGTCGAGCCGCCACGACGGTTCTCCTTCCGCTGGGTGCACCCCCGCGATGAGGCGGCGAGCCAGCACAACTCGCTGTTCGTGACCTTCGAGCTGGTCCCGGCTGGCGCGGGCACTCGGGTGCGGCTCACCGAGACCGGCTTTCGGGAGCAGGGGTGGGAGGCCGCCGTACTCGAGCAGCAGTACCAGGAGCACGTGGAGGGGTGGGACATGTTCCTTCCTCGGCTCCGCGACTACGTGGCAAGGCTGGTCGAGAGCCCATGACCGCCATGGTCGACGACGACCTGTGGTCGGCGATCGGAGACCCGACCCGGCGGCGGATGCTCGACCTGCTGCTGACCGAAGGGGCGGGTACGGCGACCAGCCTCAGCGAAGAGCTGCCCGTCACCCGGCAAGCCGTCGCCAAGCACCTCACCGTGCTCGACCGCGTCGGCCTGGTGCACGTCACGCCGGCCGGGCGCGAGAGGCGGTATGAGGTGGACGAGGCGCAGCTCGCCCGGGCGGTCGCACAGCTCGCGTCGGTCCAGGCCACGTGGGATGCCCGGCTCCGGCGGATCAAGCGGATCGCCGAGGCGCTGCAGCGGAGCAGGGAGCAGTAGCCCGGCCGCAGACAACACCACGACGTACGACGCGCGCGGTGACGACGCGCCGGTCGGCGCTGCCCGAAACCGCCACCGCCCGTACCGATCAACCGAAGAGTTTCACACGCACAAACACAACCAGAGAAAGGAACATCGCCATGGTGGACATCTTGCACAAGGTCGGCATCAGGTCGACTCCGGAGAAGGTCTACGCCGCACTCACGACAACCGAGGGCCTGTCGCGATGGTGGACCGTCGACACGCACGGTGACGGCGACGTCGGCGACACGCTCCAGTTCCGCTTCGACCTCGGCGGCATCGACATGAAGGTCCAGGACCTGCAGCCGAGTTCGAGCGTGCTGTGGGAAGTGGTCGACGGGCCCGAGGAGTGGATCGGCACGAACGTCAGCTTCGAGCTCAGGCAGGAGGGTGACTACACCCTCGTCCTCTTCCGACACGCCGGCTGGCGGGAGCCGGTGGAGTTCATGCACCACTGCAGCACCAAGTGGGCGACCTTCTTGATGAGCCTCAAGTCTCTCGTGGAGACCGGAGAGGGTGCACCGGCTCCGCGAGACGTGAAGATTGACAACTGGAACTGACGCCACCGGCTAAGGCAGCGACCAGGGTCGCCACGCTTGTGGGGACCCTGGTCGCTGTGGCTATTGCCGCGGAGGTCTAGGGGCTGAGTCGGGGTGGCTAGTCGTCGGTGCCGCTCTCGTCATCGCTCGACGAGCCGACCACCTGGAAGTCCTTGTCGAGCTGTACGTCGACCTGGCTGCCATCGTCGAGGGTGACCTCGACCTCGTAGTAGCTCTCCTCGTCGCCGACCTCGGTGTCGCTGACGCTGCCTTCGCCGGTGTGCTCCAGGGCTGCGGCGCTGGCGCGGTCGAGCGCGTCGCCGGTGATCGGTGCTTCGGCGTCGTCGCCGCCGGCGCCGATCGCGATCCCGGCACCGGCTGTCACGGCGGCGATCGTGGCTACGGAAACCACGACCCACTTCGCTTTGCGGTTCATCTGCTCTCCTCGTTCCGATTCAACTGTAGTGGAGCCCCTGCTGACTCGGGTCTCACAGAACTCATCCTCGTGGGTGGCGACTGAAGCCACGCTGAAGGCGGGCGCTGCTAGCGACGCCGGGATGCGCACCTTCACCAGCGCCTCGGTCGAGAAGCTCGGCGACAGGCCGGCGGCGAGCACGGGCCCGACGCCCGCGGCGTAGAACTTGTGCTCGGTCACCCAGGGCTCCAGCGGCACATAGTCGCCGGTGGTGAGCACGTCGCGGAACTTCCCAGCTCGCACCCGGATGTCCTCGTGCCGTGACAGGATCACCGCCTTGTCCTCGGCCTCGCCGGCGAGGTACTCCTGGCGGTATCGGCAGCCCACCTTGGGGTTGGCGGGCATGACGATCCCTGCCTGGGCGCCGTCGACGCCGTACTCCCACGAACCTTCAGTGTTGACGGGTGCGCCGTTCTCGTACTCGCGGGTGAACTCGCCGAGATACCAGACCGACCCGCCGGAGTCCTGGCCGTACCAGTCGAAGGTGTTCTCGATGATCTCGCCGTCCTCCTTGACGACGTCGTGCACGACGCGTGCCTTGATGCCGCGTACGTCGCGAGTGCGCTCGAGCACGGTCACCCTGACCCGCTGGACGGAATCGCCATCGGACTCTCGGTAGACCCAGCGGGTGCCTGGCTTCATCGGCCAGAACTTGTTGGTGATCCGGTGGCTGAAGTCGGCGGGGTCGAGGTCGACACGCTGGGCACCGTGCGGCAGTTCGTAGGGCCCAGGGAGTCGACAGCCTGCTTGCCTGCGAGTCTCCTGGCTCGCCGGGCTGAGCGTCTGGGCGCCGTCGCCGGGCGCTGTCGACAACGCGACGCCAAACGGTGCCGCTCCCAACAGTGCCGCTCCCAAGAGAGACAGCGCGGCAGCTGAGGCCAGCGTCGCTCGAGTGGCGGTCTTCGGTCGATGGGTTCTGAGCTTCATGGCGGCTTCCTCGCTGGTCGGGTTGGTGCGAGACATGCGGACAGTTGCGAGCATGTCTGGCCGACGCTGAAGCGGCGCTGAAGGACGAAAAGAGGTCGAGCTGTCGAGCTATCCGTCGGACGCGGCCGCCACAGCCTCGTCGACCGGCGTGGAGCCGGACACGAGGTCCCACTGGTGACCGACGCTGGCCGGGTTGGCCAGCACGGCCGCGATCACCGCGGCCACGTCGGCTCGGCTGACCTGGCCGCGGTCGAGCTCGTCGCCAAGGCTGACCAGCCCCGTGCCCGGGTCGTCGGTGAGACGCCCGGGCCGCAGGATCGTCCAGGACAAGCCGCTGTCGCGAAGGGCGGCGTCGGCGTCGCGCTTGGCTTCGACGTACGCGCGCCACACCTCGTTGGTATCGCTGGGCGGTTCCTTGTCGACGCCGATCGCCGAGACCTGCACGAAGCGTGCGATGCCGGCCAGTCGAGCGCCCTCGATCGACTTCAGCGAGCCCTCGAGGTCCACGGTGCGCTTGCGGTGCGCGTTGCCGTCCGGCCCGCCACCTGCGGCGAAGACGACGGCGTCGCAACCCTCGAACGCCGCAGCGAACGCCGGAGCGTCATCTGCCTCGATGTCGAGCAGTCGCACCTCCGCCCCGAGCTGCTCGAGGTCCGCGCGGTACTCCGGGCGACGTACCAGAGCAACGGGCTCGTGGCCGCTGGCCACCAACACTGGGTGCAGGCGGCGGGCCACCTGGCCGTGCCCTCCGACGATGGCGAATCTGCTCATGTTGTCATGCCTCCGTTGCGCGCTCGGTCCTCGCTGCGATGCGCGCGCCGATCATCAAGGGCACGACGCTACGCAGCACTCAGTCTGGCACCGGTTGGTACGGTCGCGGGGTGTTGCGCCGCGCGTGGGGGATCGCCCGCTCCTTGGCGATGTACCACGGCATACCTGGCCGGCAGCGCCGGATGGCGCAGTTCTACAGGGAGTTCCTCGGTGCGGGCGATGTGGCGTTCGACATCGGCGCGCACGTGGGGAGTCGGGTGCGAGCATGGCGTCGGCTCCAAACCATGGTGATCGCTGTGGAGCCGCAGCCGGACTGCCTGCGCGTCCTGCGGCTTCTCTTCGGCCGCGACGACCACGTCACGATCGTCCCGCAGGCAGTGGGAGCCGCACCCGGCCGGGCCACGCTGTCCGTGTCCACCGAGACACCCACCGTCTCCTCGATGTCCCCAGCGTGGATCGACGAGGTGACGGCCGACCGCCGCTTCGCCAAGGTGAGCTGGAATCGCTCGATCGAGGTCGAGGTCACCACCCTCGACGACCTGGTCGCGGCGTACGGCGCTCCGGCGTTCTGCAAGATCGACGTCGAGGGCTTCGAGGTGGAGGTGTTGAACGGTCTGAGCCGTCCGCTGCGGGCGATGTCGTTCGAGTACCTGCCTGCCGCGCACGTCCAGGCGCTGGCCGCGCTGAAGAGGGTCGAGCAGCTCGGGGAGTATGAGTACAACTATTCCGCCATCGAGACGATGCAGTGGGCCAGCCCTCGCTGGCTGGACGCAGCCGGTCTAGGCGCCCTGCTCGACCGGTTCCGGCCGCTGGGTCGGTCCGGCGACGTGTATGCCCGGCTGATCCGGCCGTAGGCGTTCTGACCTTGCGAGCTGACCTCGTGGCGGGAGGGGTCGCGAAGGCTGGCAACGACGGAGATTGGCGCGCAGACGCGTCGCCTTGACGCAGCTGGCTGGCACGATGTGAACCACATCCGCTGCCAGCGCGTATCGAGGGTGGGAGGATGGGAGGTTTCATGCCTGACAACGCCGCCGCGATGATGCAGCGGCTGCACGACGAGCACGCCAGCGCGCTGTGGGCCTTCTGCATGCGGCTGACCGGACATGACCGCGCCCGCTCCGAAGACGTCGTGCAGGAGACCCTGCTGCGCGCCTGGCGCAACCCCACGGTCCTCGAGGGCTCGCAAGGATCTGTCCGCGCCTGGCTCTTCACCGTGGCCCGCAACATCGTGATCGACGATTGGCGCGCCCGGCGGGGTCAGCGCGAGATCACGGTCGCCGACGTACCGGAAGCCACCACCGACACCGCCGACCACACCGACCAGCTGCTGATGTCCTGGCTGGTCGCCGAGGCACTGACCCGCCTGTCGACTGACCACCGCGACGTACTCCTGGAGACCTACTACGCGGGCCGTCCGGTGGCCGAGGCCGCCGACCGCCTCGGCATCCCGGAGGGCACCGTCAAGTCCCGCACCCACTACGCCCTGCGCGCGCTGAAGCTCTCGCTCGAAGAGATGGGGGTGATCGCATGACCTGCGAGTTCGCCCACTTCGACGGCGCCTACGTGCTCGGCGCGCTCTCGCCCGCCGACCGGCTGGCCTTCGAGCGACACCTGCCGACCTGTGCCGACTGCACCCGCTCCGTGCAGGAGCTCGCCGGGCTGCCCGGTCTGCTCGGCCGGGTTTCTCCGGACATCCTGGCCTCTGCCGCCGAGGCCGAGCCGGTGCCCGAGACGCTGCTGCCCAAGCTCGTCGCCGCCGCTCGCGAGACACAGCGGCGACGTATCCGCCGCATCGTGGCCGTCGCCGCGGCTGCGGCAGTCGCCGTCTCGGTGGGCGTGGTGACGGTCACCGCCGTCACCGACGACGGAGGCTCCGAGGTCGTCGCGCAGGGTACGCCGTCCGAGCCGCCGCAGGACCTGCAGCCGCTCAGTGCCGACCTGCCCGTCTCGGCGAGTGTTTCGCTGACCAGCGTCGACTGGGGCACCCGGCTCGAGCTCACCTGCGCCTACGAGTCTTGGGGCGACAGCGACGAGCCCGGGCCGCCGTACACGCTCGTCATCACGAACGGCGCCGGTGACGTGGAGCAGGTGGCGACCTGGCGCGCCTTGCCCGGCCGGGAGATGTCGCTCGACGCCGCCACCGCGACCGAGCGCGACGACATCAGGTCGGTCGAGGTGCGTACGGCGGAGGGCCGCCCGGTGCTGCACCTGGACCTGTGAGGTAGTTGACTACACCGCCGGCCGGAGATCGGTGTGAGCGAAGTCCTGCCCCTTGAACAGGAGCGGCTGCCCCGTGCTGCTCGCCAACGCGTAGGAGAAGCAGTCACCGAAGTTGAGACGCGCAAGATGACCACTGCCGCGCCCGAAGTCGCGGTATGCGTCCCGCGCCACCTGGACGTGCTGCGGTGTCACAGCGGCGACCCCGATGCCGAGCCTGTCTATCAGCTCATCGAGCCGCCGAGCGAGAACGGGATCCCTGATCCCGTCGACGACGAGAGCCGTCTCGAGGTGATTCGCAGCCGAGATGGTTGCCTGGTCGGCTTCAAGGATCGCTTTCACGAAGGCCGCCCGCTCCGGCCCGTTCCCCAAGACTGCGATGAGCGCGGACGTGTCGACGATCATGTGGGCAGGCCATGCTCGTCGTAGAGAGGGTCGGTGGACAGGCGGGCAAGGTCGTGGTTGCTCAGTCGAGCGTCGACATCTCGCAGCAACCCGTCAACCGCGTCGAGGCGGTCCACGACGCTCGGCTGCTGCTCTGGCTCGAGGTCGCTCAAGAGTCGGGAGAGCGCCTCCTCGATGACACTGGTCTGCGACTTGCCGGTGCGCCTCGCCGCCTCGCGAGCAAGCTGATGAACCCGCTCGTTCTTGATGTTGAGACCCATGGTAGAAGCCTACCGCAGACATCTACCGTTCTACCCTGCGTCTTCCCTGCTGCGGCTGGCGCGCTGCGAGGTAGCCCTCTTGCCACGCGGCGCACACACCGAACACGACTGCCGCCGCCTCGGAGATGAGCGCGGCCCACTCGTAGCTGCCGGAGAAGCTCTCGTTGACGTCGAACAGCCCCACGGTCGCGGAGATGACGAACGCCGCGAACGTGGACGCCCCGAACCCGACCGTCAGGAACAGCGGCACCCAATGCCACCAGGTCACCAGCAGCACCGCGATCACCACAGCCGCCACCGCGTTCACCATGAAGGCCGGGCCGATGACGTCCAGGTCGCGGGTCCCGTCGAGCCAGAGCCTGAGGTGGATCCACCCCGACACCAGGACGGCCACCGCCGCGATGAGTCTCAGCTTCATTGCCTTCTCCCCTCCTGCAAGGCAACAGCCCGGGTTTCGAGCCTGCTCTTGAGGAGACGTCGGCGGCACCCGGCCGGTTCAGATCGTGGGGCGGACCGACCGGAGCGGTTGCTCGACGTACAGGCCGCATACCGCTCCGTCCACCTCAGCGCGGAGGCCGGGAGCCGAACGCGGTGAAGAACCTGTCCCGCAGGCTGTCCATCGGCCAGACCGGAGCGGCCGAGGTGGGACGCATGCCCGGCACCCAGCCCCAGTCGTCGATCCGGTCCATCACGGCAGGGTCGGCCGAGATGACGGTGATCGGTACGTCGTGGCCGGCGTCGTCACCGGAGACGTAGCCGTGCGGCTGGTGGTCGCCCAGCACGACGTACACCCGGTCCGGGTTGGGATAGGTCTCGATGAAGGAGATCAGCGCGCTCAGCGAGTACTCGATCGACTCGCCGTACACCTCGCGCACGGCCTCGTCGTCCCGGAACACGACGTCAGGGCTCTCGCCCTGCTCGGGCATGCCCTCGAAGACCGAGCCGTCGCCGACGTCCCTCCACGGCACCATGCGCGGCACCGGCGCCCAGGGGTGGTGGCTCGACACCAGGTCGATCTCTGCCATCACCCGCGCCCGGTCGCGTGGCGCGAGCTCGAGACGGCGGAAGTTCTCCAGCACGTACTGGTCGGGCATGTCGCCATAGCTGAACGCAGGCCCCTCGTAGCCGACGTTGCGCGAGTCGTAGAGGTGGTCGAAGTCGTAGAAGTCCGCACCCTCGGGCCAGTCGCGGGTATTGGCCGGCACGTCGAAGACGGTCCGCCACCCGGCCCGGTCGAAGGCGTGCGTGAGGGTGAGGCGGTCGCTGTCGAGCAGCTGCTCGTAGCGCTGCTCGCTGTCGACCCACAGTCCGGACTGCACACTGCCGTGCGCCAGCCAGCTCGCTGCGCCGTACGTGGGCGAGGTCAGCCAGCCGCTCTGCGCCGAGAAGCCGGCCGCGCGCAGCCGGGTGGTGCCGGAGTCAAGCACCGCTGCGATCTCGGGGGAGAAGGACGGCCCCTCCACCGCCACGCGGCCGTAGCTCTCGACGAAGACGAGCATGACGTCCTTCCCCTGCAACCCACTGACGAGCTGTCCGGCGGGTACGTCGGCGAAGTCGTCGGAGGAGACCTCGGCCTGGAAGGCACGTCGATCGGCGAGATTCGCCTGGATGCGGCTCACCTGGTCATACGTCACCGTGGCGGCACTGACCGAGGCCACCGGCGGGCCGGAGCCAAGTTGCAGACCCGCCACCGCGCAGAGCAACCACACCAGGCCGAGCGCGGCGACCGCCCGCACGGACGCCGACCGATGTCGCACGACGAGCCCGGACACCCGCAGCGCCGCCAAGGGGACGGCGACCAGCACGACGACGACGGAAACCCCCGCAGCGATGGCGGTGGCGACGGCCGCGTCGTGCCCCACGGAGTCGGCGAGGACTTCGACCGCCGAGTCGAGGTACTTCCAGTCGATCAACGGGTCGAAGGGACGATCGAGGAAGGTGTCGAAGCCGTGGTCGAACACCGACAAGACCACGAGCAGGCCGAGGACCAGTCCGACGAGTACGGCGACCAGCCGGCGCCAGCGCCTCCCCACGAGGAGGACGACTCCGACGAAGACGAGCCCCTCGAGCGGGATCCGGGCGAAGGTCGCGGCCGACAGCTGCGTTACTTCGCCTGGTACGACGAAGGCACACCACACGACGAGACAGGCCAGCAGGCTGAGTGCCGCGGACAGCCTGGACCGCCTTCGGGGGCGACGCCGACCGCGCTCGGGTTGGACAGTCGTGGGGGCAGGGTCGGTCGCCAGGGCAGTGGAGTCATGCATCGCTCAGCCCGCTCGGCACGTCGGCACCGCCACCCGCCGCGGAAAGATCCGACCAGGCCGGGGCCAGGACCCCGATCCGGTCGGATCCCGGCGCGAGCGGCGCGAGCGGCGCGAGCCGCTCCAGCCGCCACAGCTGCCACGCCTCGCGCCCGAACGACTCGGCCAACAGGACGAGCGCCGCCCCCACGAGCGTGGTTTCCCACGCGCCCGGCAGCAGGTCCGCCGCCACGACGGTGAGCACCACGCCTTGCGCCGCCGCCACCACCTTGCACCAGTCTCGAGGTGGCACGGTGCCTCGTAGCCACGGCCAGACCCAGCCGGCTGCCACGAACGCGTAGCGGGCCGCACCGATCACGACCACCCACCACCCCAGCTCCCGGCCGACGTACAGGCTGAGCACCAGGATCAGCAGCGCGTCGGTCTCGAGGTCGAAGCGCGCGCCGAGCGTCGAGACCGAGCCGGTCAGTCTGGCGACAAGGCCGTCGACGCAGTCCAGCGTCAGTGCGACGGCGGCGAGCACCACCAGCGTGGGGCCGACGCGAGACTCGTAGGTGAGCGCGGCTGCCGTCAGGGCGGCAACGCCGCAGCTCAGGACCAGCCGGGTCAGCGTCACCCGATCTGCCGGGCTCAGCCGCGCGCGGCCGTGGTGCGCCAGGCTGCGGGTCAGCAGCAGACAGCCAGCAACGCCCGCGGCGAGGCCGGTCGCCCACCCCACCTGACCGAGCTCGGCCGTCGGCGAGATGAGCGCCAGCAGCGCCACCACGCCCAGCGGGCCGACGGTCGGCCCGGGCAAGACGAGCGGCTGCTGCGGTTGAACCCGTGGCACCGTGCCTCCGTGTCTAGGGATACGTGTCGAGGGATACGTGTGGAGCGATACGACAGAAGTACGGCTGGCAGGCGGCTTCGGTTCAGCCGACGAGAGGCAGGGTGAGCCTGTGGGGGAGCAGAGTCGCGCAGGGCAACACCAGGTCCAGGCGTTCTGGCTGACGGCGCCCGGCACCGGTGAGATCAGACCGGCGGCGCTGCCGACGCGAGGCCGCACCGACGTACTCGTCCGCACGATCTGCTCAGGGGTGAGCCGCGGCACCGAGTCGCTCGTCTTCAGGGGCGGGGTCCCGCCGGACCAGCACGCCGCCATGCGCGCCCCCTTCCAGGAGGGCGACTTCCCCGCTCCGGTCAAGTATGGCTACCTCAACGTCGGGGTCGTCGACGCGGGGCCGGACAGCCTTCTCGGTCGCCGGGTCTTCTGCTTGTTCCCGCACCAGACTCGCTACGTCGTGCCCGCCGAGGCGGTCGTCGTCGTACCCGACGACGTACCTTCCGCACGTGCCGTGCTGGCCGGCACGGTCGAGACCGCCGTCAACGCGCTCTGGGATGCCGCCCCCCTCGTCGGTGACCGGGTGAGCGTGGTGGGTGCGGGCATGGTCGGGTGCTGCACGGCGCGGCTGCTCGCCGGGATCCCTGGCCTGGAGGTCGAGCTGGTCGACATCGACCGGGAGCGAGCCAAGGTGGCCGCCGCCCTCGGGGTCGGATTCGCCGCGCCTGACGACGCACGCGACGGGCGCGACCTGGTGCTGCACTCGAGCGCCACCGCCGCCGGGCTGCAGCTGTCCCTCGGCCTGCTCCGGCCGGAGGGCACCGTCGTCGACCTGAGCTGGTACGGCGACGCCGACGTGCGGCTCTCGCTCGGAGGCGCCTTCCACTCGGGGCGGCTGGCGATCCGGGCCAGTCAGGTCGGCACCGTCTCGCCGCGTCGCCGCGACTCCCGCTCGACTCGCGATCGGCTGGCGCTGGCTCTCGACCTCCTGCGTGACCCCGCCTTCGACGCGTTGCTGACCGGGACGTCGGACTTCGGCGAGCTGCCCCATGTCATGGCACGGCTGGCCGCGGGCGAGCTGCCCGGGCTCTGCCACACGATCACCTACGAGGGGGCGTGATGTTCAGCCTCACAGTTCGCGACCACGTGATGGTCGCGCACAGCTTCCGGGGTGAGGTGTTCGGTCCGGCGCAGCGGTTGCACGGGGCGACGTACGTCGTCGACGCGACCTTCTCCCGCCCCACCCTGGACGACGACAACCTGGTCGTCGACATCGGCCGGGCCGGCAGTGCGCTGAAGGCGGTGCTGGCCGAGCTCAACTACAGAAACCTCGACGACGAGCCGGCCCTCGCTGGCATTAACACCTCAACGGAGGCGCTGGCCAAGGTGATCGCCGACCGGCTGACCGCTCGGATCGGCGAGGGAGAGCTGGGCCGCGGCGCTCGTGACCTGGTCCGGCTGGCCGTGACATTGCACGAGTCGCATGTCGCGTGGGCGAGCTACGAGCGGGACCTGTGAGCGGCGTCCACGTCGTCGTCCCGGACACGGTCGAAGACCCGCACCGCCCCAGCGGCGGCAACGTGTACGACCGCCGGCTCTCCGAGGCGCTCGGCCGCCTCGGCTGGTCGGTTCGGGTGCACCCGATGCCGGGTCCGTGGCCCGAGGGCAGTGGCCGTGCCCGCTTCGCGCTCGCGCGGAAGTTGGAGGCGCTCCCGACCGGAGGCGTCGTCGTGGTCGACGGGCTGGTCGGATCGGGCGCACCGGAAGTGCTGGTGCCCGCGTCGTATCGGCTTCGACTCGTCGCGCTCGTGCACATGCCGCTCGGCAGCGTCGACGCGGAGCCGGCGCATGCGGTGCGGGTACGCGAACGCGAGCGCACCGTGCTGGAGTGCTGCGCCGCCGTCGTTGCCACCAGCCACTGGTCACGGCGCTGGCTGCTCGACCAGTACGGCCTTCGGTCCAGCTCCGTCGTCGTTGCCGAGCCTGGCGTCGACCCGGCGGCGCCGGCCGAGGGTACGACGTCCCGGGGCAGCCTGCTCTGTGTCGGCGCGGTCACTCCGCTCAAGGGCCACGACGTGCTCGTCGACGCGTTGGCGGGGATTCGTGACCTCGCCTGGACCTGCACCTGCGTCGGCTCGACCACTGTCGATCCCTGCTTCGCCCGCAAGCTGGCGTGGGCCGCCCGGCTGCACGGCATCGGCGAGCGGGTGCACTTCTGCGGCCCGCTCGCCGGCGAACAGCTGGACGCGGCCTACGCAGCGGCCGACCTGCTCGTGCTCCCCTCCCGCGCCGAGAGCTACGGCATGGTGGTCACCGAAGCGCTGGGACGTGCACTGCCGGTCATCGCGAGCGACGTGGGCGGCGTCTCGGAGGCACTCAGCGGGCGGGCCCGGCTCGAGCCCGGCATTCTCGTCCGGCCAGACGACCCGGCCGCACTCGCGAGTGCGTTGCGCCGCTGGCTGACGGATCCTCGGCTCGGCGTTGAGCTGCGCCGTCGAGCCAGGGCGCGGCGAGCCCACCTGGTGTCGTGGTCGACCACCGCCGCGCAGGTGGCGCAGGTCTTGACCGCTGCGGCCGCCGTTCCGGCCGAAGGACGACGTTGAACCAGATGCGCTGTCCGCGCGTATGGCTAGGCAAGGCGCGGCTGCGCCGATCGTGTCGGCCGCCCTCTGGTATGCGGGAACCAGCGGATCGGAGCATCGTGCACGGCACATCGGTGTGGAGGTGGGTTCGCCTCGGTGGGGGTGCGGTGATCATCGGCGCCCTCCTTCTGCACGTGGGCGGCGATCCCTTCGTCGACGGACTGCGGCACACGACCCCGCAGGCTGCGGCAATCGCGATGGCGATCACGTTGCTCACGACGGTGTGCTGCGCATGGCGCTGGTCGCTCGTCGCCGGCCGCCTCGGGGTGTCACTTCCGCTGGCGTCGGCGGTGGCGGCGTACTACCGGTCGCAGTTCGTCAACGCCACCCTGCCGGGCGGCGTGCTCGGAGACGTCCATCGGGCGGTCCGACACGGCCGCGAGGTCGGCCACCTCGGCGTCGGAGTGCGGGGAGTCGGCTGGGAGCGAGCCATCGGGCTGGTGGTGTACGTCGCCGGCGCGACCGTCGTGCTGCTGGCGTCGTCGGTGCTGCACGTGGCGATCGTCGTCACCGTGGTCGGCGTTGGCGGGGTGGCGCTCGCCGTCGTGCTGGCGAATCACCCGCTGCTGCGCGGCTCGGGTCGCTGGGCCTGGCCGTTCCGGTTCCTGGCGACCGACGCTCGGCTGATCCTCGGGGCGGGCGGCCCGCGGTGGGAAGTCGTGCTCGCCTCGTTGGTGCCGGCGATCGGACACACCGGGATCTTCGTGCTCGCCGCTCGCGCCGCCGGGGTGTCGACACCGCTGGCCGAGCTGGTACCCGTGGCGATGGTCGTGCTCGTCGCGACGGTGATCCCGGTGAACGTCGCCGGCTGGGGGCCGCGCGAGGCGACCGCGGCCGGTGCACTCGCCACCGTCGGTGTCGCTGCTGACCTGGGGGTGACCGTGGCCGTCGGGTACGGCGTACTCGCGCTCATCGCCACGCTGCCCGGCGCGCTGCTCCTGCTGCTGCCGCGGCGAACGGTCCACGCCCCCGCTCCGCCGACACCGGCCGCCCTGCCTGGCGCGCGCACCGGCACCGTCGCCGTCACCGTGGGAGGAGCCGGCCGTGGCTGAGCGTCCGTACACCTTGTTGAGCTGCGGGATGTCGATGGACGGCTACCTCGACAGCGCGTCCGACGACAGGCTGATGCTGTCCAACGAGGCCGACTTCGACCGGGTCGACGCCGTACGGGCGAGCTGCGACGCGATCCTGGTGGGCGCCTCGACCGTCCGCAAGGACAATCCTCGGCTGCACGTCCGCGACCAGGCTCGCATCGCGATGCGGGTGGCCAGCGGGCAGACACCAACACCGGTCAAGGTGACGGTCACGAGCCACGGTCGGCTCGACCCAGCCTCGCGGTTCTTCACGACCGGAGCGTGCGACAAGCTCGTCTACTGCACCAGCGACGCGTATGGCGACACCTGTCGGCGGCTGGGCTCGGTGGCCACCGTGGTCGACGGCGGGGCAGCAGTGGACGTGGCCGGGCTCAGCGAGGACCTGCATGAGCGCGGCGTACGGCGCTTGATGGTCGAGGGCGGCGGCAGCATGAACACGCAGTTCCTCACCGCCAACCTCGCCGACGAGCTGCAGCTCGTCGTAGCCCCGCTCTTCGTCGGCGACTCCCGAGCCCGCCGCTTCGTCGGCGACGGGGCGTTTCCCTGGCACCCGGAGCGGCGCGCGACACTGGCGGAGGTGCGCGGCATCGGTGACGTCGTGCTGCTTCGCTATGCGCTGTCCCCGCGCTTCCACGGTGCTGAGGTGGGGGCGCGGTGAGACGGCGGCCATGTGGCCCGGCGGATCACGAGGTCGTGGCCGAGAGCAGTGCCGGCTGCCTGCCCCAGGCAACCCTGCGTACGCAGTTGATGGTGCCGCTGCGGTACGCCGACGGCTTCTCGACCACCGCGCGGATCTTCACGTTCGACGGGCTCGTCGACGGTCGCGAACACCTCGCGCTCGGGCTCGGCGACCGCGCCGGCACCGTCCCCCGCGCCGACGTTGCCGCACCGACGCTCGTGCGGTTGCACAGCGAGTGCCTCACGGGTGACGTGCTGGGGAGTCGGCGCTGCGACTGCGGACCACAGCTGCACGAGGGGGTACGGCGCATCTCCGCCGCCGGTGGCTACCTGCTGTACCTCCGTCAGGAGGGCCGTGGGATCGGCCTCTACGCCAAGCTGGACGCTTATGCTCTGCAGGACGTCGGCCTGGACACCTACGAGGCCAACCTGTCACTGGGGTATGGACACGACGAGCGCGACTACACCGTCGCAGCGCAGATGCTGCACGCTCTCGGGGTTGGTCGGGTGGCGCTGCTGAGCAACAACCCGGACAAGGCCGACCAGCTGCATCGGCTCGGTGTCACGGTGGCCGAGCAGGTGCCGACCGGGGTCTATCTCTCGACCGCGAACGCGCGCTACCTCGACGCGAAGGCGCAGCGGGGTGGCCACACGCTCGACGTACTCGGCCTGAACGGGCTGCCCGCGGCCTCACCGGCGGGCTAGCTAGCCGCGGCGGCACTCGACGCCCGCTGTCGCCGGCAACGGGGAGGATGGCCCCATGGGCCGGTGGGTGTTGCACGTGGACATGGACCAATTCCTCGCCGCGGTCGAGGTGCTCCGCCGGCCGGACTTGGCAGGCCAGCCGGTGGTCGTCGGTGGCCGCGGTGACCCAACCGAGCGCGCGGTGGTCTCGACGGCGTCGTACGAGGCACGTCAGTTCGGCATCCGATCCGGGATGCCGCTGAAGACGGCGGTACGCCGATGCCCCGACGCGGTCTTCCTGCCGGTCGACTTCCCCGTCTACGAGGCGGCATCGGCTCGCGTCATGGAGACCCTGCGGGCGTTCCCCGGCACGGTGGTGGAGCTGTTGGGCTGGGACGAGGCATTCGTCGGCATCGAGACCGACGACCCCGAGAGCACCGCCCGAGCACTGCAGGCCGCTGTGCTGGACGCCACCCGGTTGCACTGCTCGATCGGCATCGGCGACACCAAGGTGCGGGCCAAGATCGCGACCGAGTTCGGCAAGCCGCGCGGCGTCTACCGGCTGACCCGCGACAACTGGATGGAGGTGATGGGCGATCGTCCGACGAAGGCGCTGTGGGGTGTCGGCACCCGCATCGCGGCGCGGCTGGCCGGCCTCGGGATCCACACCGTGCGCGATCTCGCGACGGCCTCGGAGGAACCGCTCATCGCCGAGTTCGGTCCGAACACCGGTCCCCACTTCCGGCGGCTGGGGCGAGGCGTCAGCAGCGCGACCGTCGACGACACGCCGTGGGTTCCGCGTGCCCACGGACGCGAGACGACGTACCAGCAGAACCTCGTCACCGCCGAGGAGATCGCCGGTGCCCTTCGGGAGCTGGCCGATCAGGTGGTCGACGACATCCGACTGGAGGGCAGGCCGTGCGCTCGTGTCCACCTCAAGGTGCGGTTCGCGCCGTTCTTCACCTTCACCAAGGTGCGCAAGCTACCGGAGCCGACGTACGACGCAGGGCTGATCGCGCAGACGGCGCTCGCGCTGCTCGCCAAGCTCGAGGACGACCGACCGATTCGGCTGCTCGGGGTCCGAGCCGAGATGGTTCCTCCCGAAGGCGGCTACGACCCCCCTCGTACCCACGGGCGTCGCGGCGGCCCCTGAGCGCGCCCACAGGGCAATCGCGACCGGGCACTTGACGTCGCCCGCAGGACGGCGCTCTATGGAGGGAGGGGGCAGACCAATCAGCGGCTGGAAGGGACGGCTATGAGACTGTCGGCTACCCAGCGTATGGCGATGGCATGCGCGGGCCACCCGTGGCGCACGTTGGGCGCGTGGGGGGTGGTGCTCCTCCTCGCCGTCGCGGCCAACGCCTTGTTCCTCGGATCTGCCCTCACGCCGGAGGGCAAGATCACCACCAAGCCGGACTCGATCAAGGGGATGGACCTGCTCGACGAGCGGTTCCCCGACCGGGACGCGGTGAGTGAGCTCATCGTCGTCGTGCCCGCGACCGGCAACGTGCAGGACCCCCAGGTCCAGCAAACCGTGGCCACCTTGCGCGACGAGGTCGCCCAAGCGGAAGCGGTGCGCGGTGTGGGCGACCCCTATGCCGCCGGCGCCGAGGCGCAGGGGCTCATCAGCCAGGACGGCGAGGCGCTTGTGATCCCGGTCTTCATGGACACGATCGACGAGGCCGACGAGGCCGGCACCGACCCGCTGGTGGGCATCGTGGACGTGATAGAGGCCGTCGAGGCCGCCGATGCCGAGGACGCGGTCGCGGTCACGATCACCGGCACCTGGACAGTCAACAACGACTTCATCGAGGTCTCCCAGGAGGACCTCGAGAAGGGTGAGATCCAATTCGGCCTGCCGGCCGCGCTGATCGTGCTGTTGCTGGTCTTCGGTGCTGTGGTGGCGGCACTGGTGCCGCTGTTGATGGCGATCGTCTCGATCATCGTCGCGCTGGGCATCGCGGCGATGGTAGGGCAGGTCTTCGAGCTGTCCTTCTTCATCGTCAACATGGCGGTGGCGATGGGGTTGGCGCTCGGCATCGACTACAGCCTGTTCGTGGTCTCTCGCTATCGGGAGGAGCGGCACGTCGGGCTCGACAAGCCCGCGGCGATCGCCGTCTCGGGTGCCACCGCGAGCAAAGCGGTGCTGTTCTCCGGCTCGGCGTTCGTCGTCGCGCTGCTCGGCATGCTGCTGGTGCCTGACACGGTGCTGCGGAGCCTGGCGTTCGGCGCCGTACTCGTCGGCATCGTCACCGTGGCCAGCGCACTGACCTTGCTGCCGGCGATCCTGTCGCTGCTCGGCGACCGGATCGAGCGGCTGCGCATCCCCTTCCTGCCGCGACAGCACGGTGGGGAGAGTCCGTTCTGGAAGCGCGCGGTCGTGCTCGTCACCCGCCGGCCCGGGTTGACGGCCGGTCTCACGACGGCGGTGTTGCTCGCACTGGCCCTGCCGGTGCTGACGCTGCAGACCGGTTCTTCCGGCCTGACCGCTTTGCCCGAGGATCGGCCGGGACAGCAGGGGTTCGTGGCCCTGGAGACCTACTTCCCGTCCGGCGAGCGGAGCAATCCCGCCGAGGTCGTGGTCGATGGCGACGCCGCAGATCCCGGCATCGAGGCGGCGGCAGCGCAGCTCCAGGAGCAGATCGCCGCCGACGCCGACTTCGGTGCCTCCGCCGTGTCGACCGCACCCGGCGGAGACCTCACCCTGGTGGAGATCGCGCTCACCGGCGACCCTGCCGGGACGGAGGCAGCGGCAGCGATCGAGCGGTTGCGCGACGACTACGTGCCAGCCGCGTTCGGCAGCGTCGACGCCGCGGTCTACGTCACCGGTATCACTGCGCTCGACCTCGACTACACCGCTCTCATCGACCGATGGCTGCCGATCGTGATCGCCTTCGTGCTGACGTTGAGCTTCCTCTTGTTGTTGCTCGTCTTCCGGTCGATCGTGCTGCCGCTGAAGGCCGTGCTGCTCAACCTGCTGTCGGTCGGGGCGGCATACGGGCTGATGGTGCTGGTCTTCCAGGAGGGCATCGGCAACGACCTGCTCGGGTTGCAGCAGATCGACCGGGTCGAGCCCTGGGTGCCGGTCTTCTTGTTCTCTGTGCTCTTCGCGCTGTCGATGGACTATCACGTGTTCCTGCTGACCCGCATCCGCGAGCGCTATCTGGCGACCGGGGACACGCTCGACGCCGTCACCCACGGAGTCGGTGCGACCGGCCGGATCATCACGGGTGCGGCGCTGATCATCGTGGTCGTGTTCATCGGGTTTGCGACCGGCGACCTGATCGGCTTCCAGCAGATGGGCTTCGGGGTCGGCGTCGCGCTGCTGCTCGATGCGACCATCATCCGCACGGTGCTGGTGCCCTCGAGCATGGTGCTGCTCGGCCGCTGGAACTGGTATCTCCCGAGCTGGCTGGAGTGGCTGCCCGAGCTCCACGTCGAGGGCGGTGCCGAGGGCGAGGTCGAGCACGAGGTCGCCGACGAGCATGCCGCGGACCGCAGTTCCGCTACGGCGGGCAGCCCTCCGTCCTGACGCATTCGGAGCGGGGTTCGGGCGGTCTTCAGGGAGTCCGCCTGACGTCACTCCGCACAAAGAGTCCCGGCATTCCGCCTTCACCGGGCTGCCGCGTCTACCCTCGGTGCATGGCAAGTGAGGTGCCGGCGGGGGGCCTAGGCGCGGCGATGACGAATCAGGCTCGCGTGCGCCCACCGTCGCACGTGGCGCCGCTGCTCCACCCGACGACGTTCGGAGGGTATGCCGCTGCGCTGATCATCGTCGGAGCCGCCTACTACTTGAGCGCCCGCCTCGGGCTCAGCATCTCGCTGGTCGAGCGCAACGTGACTCCGCTGTGGCCTCCGACGGGTGTCGCCGTTGTGGCGTATCTCCTCATCGGCAGGTCGATGTGGCCTGCAGTCGCCATAGCCGCGTTCGTGGTGAACCTGCCGATAAGCTCCGGACCCCTCGCCGCCGCCGTGACCTCCGCAGGCAACACGCTGGCCGCCGTCGTGGCGGCGACACTGTTGCTCCGGGTCGGCTTCCGACGGCAACTCGACCGTCGGCGCGACGCGCTGGCGATCGTGTTCCTCGGCGCGCTCGCGAGCATGCTCATCAGCGCCACGATCGGTGCAACGACGCTGGTCGTGTCTGACGCCATCCCCGCGGGGGACTTCCTCCCCGCTTGGGCGGTCTGGTGGACCGGCGACGCGCTAGGGGTGTTGACGGTCGCACCGTTCCTCTTGTGCCTCCCGCTGTTCTGGGAACAACATGACTGGTCGCGGGCCGACTGGCTCGAAGAGATCGTGATCCTCCTCGTCGTGGCGACCGTGTCTGTATGGGCCGCCTTCTCGACGCTCGAGATGGCGTTCCTGGTGCTGCCCGTGCTCGGGTGGGCTGCCTGGCGGCTTCAGTTGCGCGCGGCAGCGCCGGCCGCCTTGATCGCATCGCTCGTGGTGACCTGGGCAACCGCCCGCGGGCATGGCGGTTTCGACCGGGGCCCTCTCCTCGAACAGATGCTCGCCCTCCAAGCCTTCAACGCCAGCGTCGCCCTCATCTCCTTCTTCTTCGCGGCGTTGGTGACCGAGCGAATACGTGCTGCCGCAGCCCTCGAGGCGGCAGCGGCCGAGCTCGAAGAGCGCGTCCAGGAGCGAACCGCCGAGCTCTCCTCGGCCAACGCCCGACTGCTGCGGGAGATCCACGAGCGTTCGGAAGCCGAGGAACAGCTCAGCCGCGAGGAGGCGCGTGCCCTGCGGGAGCACCACATCGCGGAGACGCTGCAGCGGAGCCTGCTGCCGGAGCAACTGCCGGACATACCCGATGTCGCGCTGGCCGCGCGATATCTGCCGGCGACCGGAGACATGGAGGTCGGTGGAGATTGGTACGACGTCGTACAGCTGCCCGGTGGACTCATCGGTATGGCCATCGGAGACGTCGTCGGCCACGGGCTCCATGCTGCCGCCAGCATGGGCCAGTTGAGGATGGCGCTGCGAGCGTACGCGTTACAGGATCCGTCACCGCGCTCGGTGATGAGGGGCCTGCACAGGCTGATGCGGCAGCTGCCTTCGCCAGAGATGGCCACCCTGATCTATCTGGTCTTCGATCCTGAGACTCGGCAGGTTCGCTACTCCAATGCTGGGCATCCGCCGGCTCTGCTCATCGCCAACGGGTCCAGCACGTACCTGCTCGACGGACTCGCGCCCCCGGTCGGGGTGACGGCTGACGATCTGTTCATCGAGGCAAGCCGAGAACTCAACGAGGGTTCGACGTTGCTGCTGTACACAGACGGCCTCGTCGAACGTCGGGGCGTCTCGATCGATTCCGGCCTCGACCGGCTGCGGACCGAAGCAACCGAGCACGGAGACGCCGATCTGGAGGAGCTCTGCGATCGACTCCTGTCGACGCTGGTCGAGCCGGGGAACATCGACGATGACATCGCCGTCGTTGCGCTGCGGCTGCAGGTGCCGGGGGGAGCGCCACTGACTCTGACCCTGCCCGCGGATCCGGTGATGCTCGCTCCCGCCCGTCGTGCCCTTCGAGGGTGGTTGCGCGAGTACGAGATCGAGCCGACCGACGAGAACGAGATCGTGATCGCCTTCGGTGAGGCGTGTGCGAACGTCACTCAGCACGCCTACACCAACGTCCCCGGCGTCATGGAAATTCACGCCCGGCTGGTGGACGAGTCAGTCGAGCTGGTGGTCCGCGACCAAGGAGGCTGGCGACCCGAGGCCGACCGTGGCGGGGGGTGGGGAGTGTCGTTGATCCGCGCCCTCATGGACTCGGTCGAAGTCGACCGCGGCGTCGAGGGCACTGAGGTCCGGATGCGTCGGCGGGTCGAGCGTGGAGGAGGTCAGTGAGCCCGCTGGCCGAGATCGAGGCAGAAGACCGCGACGGCGTACGCGTCGTGCACGTCAGTGGCGAGGTCGACCTCTCCAACACCGCCGAGGTGATGGCCGCCGTGCGAGCTGCAGTCCCCACGGATGCGCTCCTCGTCGTAATGGACTTCAGCCGCTTGTCGTACTTGGACAGCTCTGGCATCGCGATGCTCTTCAGCCTCGCGCAGCAGTTGACGTATCGTCGCCAAGAGTTGCGGCTCGTCGTGCCCGAGGACTCACCTGTCCGCCGAGTGCTGGAGCTGACGGACATGCCGCGCGTCATCCCGATCGATACGGCTCGCGACTGACCCGAAGCCGGCCAGGACGTCGCTCGCGCGCGGGCTGGTCGGATCGCCCGGTCGGCTCGTCCGGTTGGGGTACGTCGTGGAAGCCGCGCGCGAGTGCCACCAGCATCGCCAGTCCAATGGCCACCGCCACTCCGAGGCCGAGCTGGATACCCTGCACGAAGTCGTCGTCTGCCGCGGCGCGGATCGCGTCCTCCTGGGCGGGATCAGACCGCTTGATCGGGCGGCCCGGGCCGATGGCGGAGGCGTAGGCGTGGGGGTTCGCCTCCTCGACGATCCGGTCGGCGACGGCGGCCCGTTCGGATGCCTGCGGCACCGCCTTGTCCAGGTCGTCCTCCAAGGTGGCGCCCAGCCAGATCGCGAGGATGGCTCCGAGTACGGCGTACCCCGCCGTGGAGCCGATGGCTCGCTGGGTGCTCAAGATGCCGGACGCCATGCCCGCCCGCTCGGCGGGAACCGTCGACATGGCCACGGCAGTCGCCGGCGTCATGATGAGGCTGATACCGGTGCCCGCCAAGCCGATCCCGAGGGCTACCAACCCGACGCCGACCGACATCCCGACGAGGATGGTCGCCAGTCCCGAGGTGAGCAGGACCTGGCCTAGCAGGACCGGCTTGCGGCTGCCGATCCGCCCGGCGATGCGGCCCACCCGAGGTGACACGAAGGCCGGGATGATCGAGAACGGCAGCACCAGGAGACCGGCGATGAAGGGTGAGAAGTCGCGGACGTTCTGGAAGTACTGGGTGACCACCAACAACATGCCGTAGCCGGAGAACAGGCAGAAGAAGATGGTGATGATCGTCAGTCGGTAGGTCCGGCCCGCGAAGAGCCGCAGGTCCATCATCGGTGCCGGTGTGCGCAGCTCGTGGACGACGAAGGCGACGACGCCCGCGACCGTGATGGCGAAGAGGCCGAGGATCCATGGAGAGAGCCAGCCGAGACTCTGACCGTCGATCACGGCATAGGCGAGTGCGCCGACGCTGACGGCGAACAGGGCCTGGCCAGGGATGTCCAGGGAGGTGCTCGCCTCGTCGTAGGACTCTGCGACGTACCGCATCGTGAGCCACAGCGCGAGTGCGATGGCGGGAATGTTGACCAGGAACACCGCACGCCAGCTGACGAACTCGGTGAGCACACCGCCGACGGTTGGTCCCAGAGCGAGCCCGATGATGCCGACCGCGGTCCATACGCCGATCGCGTGCACCCGCTGCTTCTTGTCGGGGAAGGCCTCCGACACCAGCGCGAGCGACGCCACCGACAGGGTCGCGGCCGCCATGCCCTGCACAGCCCGGGCCACGACCATGACGCCGAGATCGGAGGCCAAGCCCGACGCCACGGAGCAGATGCCGAAGACGACAACTCCGATGAGGTAGAGGCGGCGGCGGCCGTAGCGGTCGGCGAGCGTCGCGCTCGCCATCATCAGCACGGCCATCCCGAGGCTGTAGCCGGCGACTACCCACTGCAGGCCCGACTCACCTACGTCGAAGTGCGCCTGGATGTCCGGCAGGGCGACGTTCACGATGAGCGCGTCCAGGAAGATCATGAACACGCCGAGCCCGGTGGCCAGCACGGTCATGCGCTGTGCGGTGCTCCACGCCGCCGCGCTCGGCTGATCGTCGACGTCGGGCGCGCCGGAGGTGGCACCCATGCTGTGACCTTAATCCGACTGGCAAGACTCGCCGGCTCGCCATGGCTCAGCGGCGCCACCAATCCACACATCGCTTCAGGGTCGCCAAAGCCAGCGGAGTGGTGACGAGAAGTCCCACGCCCAGTGTGATCAGGGCGGTCGAGCCGATTCTCGCTTCGGCTGTGTGCATGGATTGGGCCTTGGCCAGCTCGCGTTCGAGCTCCCGGACTCTGGCCCGAAGCTGCTCTTCGCTCTCGAGTCCTTCTGATCGCGGGAGAGTGGGGTTATCGGGAGCCGTCATGACCCCAGTGTGCGCCCGAGGCGACGATGTCGCTAGCACCAGTATCGAAGGCTGCGCCGCGGATGGCGGCCAGGACCTCGTCCAGGGCATCCACCGAGTGGCCTGAGACGAGCACATCGACATACGGGAGAGCCGCCGCCATCCCGCCGACCAACGGCTCGTACTGCTCGGCGGCCGAGCGCGGGTTGACCCAGACGATGCGGTGGGCGAGGCGACTCAGCCGGGCCATCTGCTCGCCCAGGACGGCCGGGTCGGCGCGCTCCCAACCGTCGGAGACGATGACCACCACCGAGCCGCGCGCCATCCCGCGCCGGCCGTGGTCGTCGACGAACGCCTTGAGGCACTCGCCGATGCGGGTGCCGCCGGACCAGTCCGGAGCCGAGGCGATGGCGCGGTCGACGGCTAGCTGAGGCTGGGCCACCGCGAGCGCCCGGGTGAGACGGGTCAGCCGGGTGGCGACCACGAAGGCTTCTGCGCGGGCGCCTCGCACCGCGCCCTGCAAGAGCTGGAGATACACCCGGGAGTACGCCTGCATCGATCCCGACACGTCAGCGATCAGCACGACGGTGCGCGGACGCTGCAACCGGCGACGATACTGCCGTCGCACCGGGTCGCCGCCGGTTCGGTGCGATCGCCGTAGGGTTCGCCGTACGTCGAGCCGCGCCCCGGTGGCAGCACCCGTCGTACGGCGCGACCGATGTGTTGGCGCCACCACGCGGAGGTCCTCGATCAGCCGCTGCAGCACCGCCAACTCGTCCGGTGAGTAGTCCGCGAAGTCCTGGCGCCGCAACCGCTCGTCGGTACTCGCGGTCATCAGGACGCCGGGCCGCTGGTCGCCGCCGTTGGTCGAGCCGGGTGGCATGACAGGGATGCGGTCGCCGGCGGCCTCGCGGGGGCGCGGCTGCACGCCCAGGTCGGAGTGCGCTCGAGTGCCGGTCGTCGTCTGAGGGCGGGGCAGGTCAGGTGCCTCCGGATCACCTCGGAAGTCGGCCACGTCGGTGAGGCCACGGAAGACACCCGCGAAGACCCGGTCGAAGGACGCGATCTGGTCGTGCTGGTCGACCAGCGTCACTCGTGCCAGCCAGTAGAGCTCGTCCACGGTTGCCGGGCGTCCCAGTCCGACGGCTGCGGCGAAGCGGGCTGCTCTCTCCGGAGTCGCCGGTACGTCGGCCAGCCGCAACAGCGCTGCCAGCCGCGCCGCCACCGTCGCCAGGTCGCGCGGCACCGGGTCACGCGGCACCGTGTCGCCGGGCCGTCCGCCGGCCGTCGGTGCGGTCACGGCAGGGTCGCCCGCTCAGTCACCGCCAGCCACCCAGGCCAGTCCCCGGTCGAGCGCGACGTCGATGTCTTCGCGGTACTTCAGCGCCGAGCCGAGCGTCGACCCGACCACAGCGGCGTCGAGCCGGCGCACGCCCAGCAGCTCCAGCGCACCCACCCAGTCGATCGCCTCCGCTACCCCCGGCGACTTCTGCAGGTCGAGGCTGCGCAGCCTCTGCACGGCACCCGCGACCTCGACCGTGAGGTCGTCGGCGGCCGAGGGCACGTGCGCCCGGATGATCGCCGCGGCCCGGTCGACCGGCGGGTAGTCGATCCAGTGGTAGAGGCAGCGCCGCTTCAGCGCATCGTGCAGGTCGCGGGTGCGGTTGGAGGTCAGGATCGCCAACGGCGGTTGCGCGGCCGTGATCGTGCCGACTTCGGGGATCGTGATGGACGCCTCCGCGAGCAGCTCGAAGAGGAACGCCTCGAACGCCTCGTCGGCCCGGTCGACCTCGTCGATGAGCAGCACGGCCGGCACCTGACCGGTGTGCTGCACCGCCTGGAGCAGTGGTCGCTCGACCAGGTAGTCCCGGCCGAAGAGATCCGCCTCTCGCAGGTGCGTTCCCTCGGCCTCGGCCAGCCGGATCGCGAGCAGCTGTCGCGGATAGTTCCACTCGTAGAGCGCCTCGGCCGCCTCGATCCCGTCGTAGCACTGCAGCCGGATCAGCCGGGTGCCGAGTAGGTCGGCCAGCGACTTCGCCGCTTGCGTCTTGCCCACTCCCGCCTCGCCCTCGAGCAGGATCGGCTGCGGCAGCCGGATGGCACAGAAGAGCGCCGTGGCCAGCCCCTCGTCGGCCAGGTAGCCGACCTCGTCGAGCCGCGTGCGCAGGGAGGCGATGTCAGGGACGAGACCGGCCAGGTCGGTCACGACACGAGGTATGCCGACGGGTCGGCTGCGAAGGCCCGAAGGCATCCTGTGCCGCAGAACCAGGATCGGGTGCCGTCGTGATCGAGGTGCAGCGACGTCTCGACCGCGGCCACCGTCATGCCGCACACCGGGTCGACCGCCGACTCGCGTGCGGCCGGAGGCGGCTGCTGGCCAACGGGCTGCCCCGAGGGGCGTCGCCGCTCGGCGATGATCTCGGCCAGGATCGAGATCGCCACATCCTCGGGTGCGTGCGCGCCGATGTCGAGCCCCGCCGGAGTGTGCACGCGGGCCTTGGCCGCCTCGTCCAGCTGCAGGGCGGCGACCACGCTCTCGCCGCGCTTCCGGCTGGCGACGAGACCGACGTAGTCGACCCCCGCGGCCAGGGCCGCCGCCAGCATGTCCTCCTCGTCCCGGCCGTGGCTGGCGACCACGACGGCCGCCGCTCCGGACAGGTCATCCGCGGGATCGGCGACCACTTGATAGCCGACCCGCTCGGCCAGCCCAGCCAGGGCGGCCCCGATCGGGCTGTCGCCGTACACGACGAACATCGGTGCGGGGACCACCGGCTCGAGGAAGATCTCGAGCGTCCCACCCGACAGGCAGGGATTGTGCACGGTCAGCTTGTGGTCCACCACCTTCGACTCCGTCGACGGCTCCGCGACCGCCACCTCCTCGCTCGGCGTGATGCGCAGCAGCAACGGCTCAGCGGAGTCGAGCAGGGCAAGCCCTTGCGCCCGCACGGTCGACTCCGCGCAGGTGCCGCCGACGAAACCCTCGATCGTGCCGTCGGCGAAGACGATGGCCTCGTCCCCGGGCTTGGCCGAGGTAGGGCGCTCGGCGAAGACGACCGTCGCGTGCACGAAAGGCACCCGATCGGCGCGCAGCTCCTCGATCCGACGAGCCAGGTCCGGACTGCTCACCGTGTACTCACTTGCTCACTGGACTGCAAGATCCGTCCGCACCGGCCGACCCTGCATCGCCATCCAGACATTGGCCGGCGTCAGCGGCATGTCGGCGTGCCGCACGCCGTACGGCGCCAGCGCGTCGATGACGGCGTTGACCACAGCAGCAGGAGAGCCGACGGTGGCCGACTCGCCCACGCCCTTCGCGCCGAGCGGGTGGTGCGGCGACGGCGTCACGGTCTCACCCAGCTCCCAGCTCGGGCACTCCATCGACGTGGGCAGCAGGTAGTCCATGAAGGAGCCACCGATGCAGTTGCCGTCCTCGTCGAACGCGATGAGCTGCATCAGCGCCATCCCGACCCCGTCGGCCAGCCCGCCGTGCACCTGACCCTCGACGATCATCGGGTTGATCCTCGGGCCACAGTCGTCGACCGCGATGAAGCGGCGTACCGACACCTCGCCGGTGCCCGGGTCGACATCCACCACGCAGATGTAGGCACCGAAGGGGTAGGTCAGGTTGGGCGGGTCGTAGACGACCGACGCATCCAGATGTCCCTCGACCCCTTCCGGCAGCTCGAGCGTGCCGTGCGACAACATCGCGACGTCCTGGATGGTCTTGCCCTGCTCGGGGTCGCCCTTGACGAACCACCGGCCGGGCTCCCACTCGAGGTCGTCCGGACTGCACTCGAGTGCAGCCGCGGTGATGATGCGCGCCTTGTCGCGGATGCGCCGCGAGGCCAGCGAGGCCGCCGCGCCGGAGACCGGCGTCGAACGGGACCCGTAGGTGCCCAGCCCGAACGGTGTGTTGCTCGTGTCGCCGTGGATGACGTCGACGTCCTCCGGCGGCAGGCCGAGCTCGTGCGCCACGATCTGCGCGTATGTCGTCTCGTGCCCCTGTCCCTGGGTCTGCACCGAGATACGGAGCTGCGCCTTGCCGGTCGGATGCACTCTCAGCTCGCAGCCGTCGGCCATCCCCAGCCCGAGGATGTCCATGTGCTTGCGCGGCCCGGCGCCGACCCCCTCGGTGAAGAAGCTGATGCCGATGCCCATCAGCTCGCCGCGTTGGCGCTTCTCCTCCTGCTCGCGGAGCAGGTCGTCGTACCCCGCCATCTCCATCGCCAGCCGCATTGCGCGCGGGTAGTCGCCGGAGTCGTACTCCCAGCCGGTCTTGCTGGTGTAGGGGAACTGCTCGGGCCTGAGCAGGTTCTTCAGCCGCAGCTCGGCCGGGTCGATCTCGAGCTCGTCGGCGAGCAGGTCGACCATGCGCTCGACGAGGTACGACGCCTCGGTGATCCGGAACGAGCAAGCGTAGGCAACCCCGCCCGGCGCCTTGTTGGTGTAGACGCCGGTCACCTTGCAGTGCGCGGCCTGCAGGTCGTAGCTGCCGGTGAAGATGTGGAAGAAGCCGGCGGGGAACTTCGTCGGCTGCGCGGTGCCGTTGAAGGCGCCGTGGTCGGCGAGTACGTCGACCCGCAAGCCGAGGATCGTGCCGTCCCGAGTCGCCGCGATCGAGCCCTTCATGTGGTAGTCGCGGGCGAACGAGGTCGACATCAGGTTCTCGCTGCGGTCCTCCACCCACTTCACGGCTTTGCCGGTGACGATCGAGCCGACCACGGCCAGCACGTATCCGGGATAGATGCCGACCTTGTTGCCGAAGCCGCCGCCGATGTCGGGGGAGATGATCTGGATGTTGTGCTCGGGGATGCCCGCGACCAGGGCGTAGACGGTCCGGTGGGCGTGTGGCGCCTGGTTGGTCGACCAGACGGTCAGCTTGCCCGTCACGCGGTCCATGCTGGCGATCGTGCCGCAGGTCTCCAGCGGCGCGGGGTGCACCCGCGGGTAGAGCATGTCCTGGGACACGACGACCTCGGCGGCGGCGAACACCTCGTCCGCGAGCGCCTTGTCACCGGACTCCCAGTCGAAGATGTGGTTGTCGGTCTTGCCCTCGACGTCGTCGCGGATGACCGGTGCGTCGGGGTCCATCGCCTTGCGCGCGTCCGCCACCGCGGGCAGTACGTCGTACTCCACGTCGATGAGCTCGAGCGCGTCCCGGGCGGCGTACTTGTCCTCGGCGATGACCATGGCGACCTCTTGGCCCTGGAAGCGCACCTTGTCGGTGGCCAGCACCGCCTGCACGTCGGCGCTCAGCGTGGGCATCCAAGCCAGCCCAAGCGTCTCGAGGGTCGTGCCGGTGATCACCGCCTTGACCTTGGGGTGTGCCTCGGCCTCGGAGGTGTCGATCGACGTGATGCGGGCGTGCGCGACCGGGCTGCGCAGGATCGCCGCGTGCAGCATCCCGGGCAGCTTGAGGTCGTCGAGATAGTTGCCCTGCCCACGCAGGAAGCGCGCGTCCTCCTTGCGCAGCATCCGGCCGAAGCCGATCGGATTTCCTGCGGCGCTCAGTGGTGCTGCAGCTGCGTCGGTCGGTGCGGTGGCGTCCGTCTTCGTGCTCATTGTGGTTGCACCTCGTGCTGGGTTGCCTCAGGCTGGGTCGACTCGGGCTGGGGTGCCTGCTGGTGCTCGGCGGCCCAGCGGACGGCGCGGACGATGTTCTCGTAGCCGGTGCACCGGCACAGCTGCCCGGAGATGGCCTCGCGGATCGTGGTCTCGTCGGGGTCGGGGTCGCGGTCGAGCAGCCAGCGCGCGGTCATCATCATGCCCGGGGTGCAGAAGCCGCACTGAAGACCGTGCTCCTGCATGAACCCCTGCTGCACGGGGTCGAGCTCGCCGTCGACCTCCAGGCTCTCGACGGTCCGGACCTCGTGTCCGTCGGCCATCGCGGCCAGCACGGTGCAGCTCTTGACCGGCTCGCCGTCCAGCCACAGCACGCAGGTGCCGCACTGCGACGTATCGCAGCCCCAGTGCGTGCCGGTCAGCCCTAGCTGGTCCCGGACAAGGTGGATCAACAGCAAGCGTGGCTCGATCTCGGCGGTGACGGGTACGTCGTTCACCGTCATGGTGATCTGCATGGCGTCGGTCATGTCAGGCCCTTCCCGTCGAACGCTCGACTGCGTGTCTCAGCGCCCGCAACGTGAGCTCTCCGGCGAGATGCCGCTTGTACTCGACCGGTCCGCGCTGGTCCGGATGCGGGTTGCACGCGGCTGCGGCAAGGCGGGCTGCTTCGGCCAGGTGCTCTTCGGTGGCTGGCTTGCCGGTGAGGTAGGCCTCGGCCTCCTCGGCGCAGAACTGCGGGGCGCCGACGGCGGTCAGCCCGATGCCGACGTCGCTGACCGTGCCGTCGGAGACCACCACGTAGGCACCGACCGCCGCGACCGCCCAATCGCCGGTGCGCCGCTCCACCTTGGTGTAGGCGCTGCCGGCACCGGGGCGGATCGGCACCCGGACTTCGGTGAGGATCTCGGCGTCTCCGACCGCGGTCTCGTAAGGCCCCTGGTGGAACTCGCGAGCCGGGACCGTGCGCGTGCCCTGCGTGGACCGGATGACCACGGTCGCCTTGAGTGCGGAGGCGACCGCTGACAGGTCCTCAGCCGGATCTCCCTGGCAGAGCGAGCCACCGACTGTGCCGCGGTTGCGGACCGGCGGGTCGGCGATCCTCTCCTCCGCGTCCCGGAAGATCGCGTAGTGCTCGGCTACCACCGGCGAGGCGAGCACCGCAGCGTGTCGGGTCATTGCTCCGATCCGCAGTTCGCCGTCCGCGATCCGGATGTAGTCGAGATCGGCGAGATCGTTGATGTCGATCACGCACTCCGGTTGGGCGATCCGCAGCCGCATCATCGGGAGCAGACTCTGTCCGCCGGCGATCAGCCGAGACTCGGGCCCGTGTTCCTGGAGCAGCTGAAGGGCGTGGTCGACGCTGGTGGCACGGGCGTAGTCCAGTGGTGCCGGTGTCTGCACAGGGAGACTCCTCTCGGTAAGCGAAGCCCCCGTGCCGCGCCCGGCTGCTGTACCTGTCGGGAGGGCCGTCGCCTTGCCAGTCTGCTCCGGAGTGGTTGACCGTGCAACGGCTCTCGGTGGCCTGCCTGTCCCACGATGCGCCGGTTGGAACGTAGTTGTCGCTTGACGTGCCCGATGGACTGCAAGAGTGTTCCAGGCGAAGCGGCCGGCCCGTCCGGCAGACCGGGCTGAGTCAGTGGGCGGAGTCAGTGCAGGGAGACAGTGAGCAGGAGCACGGACGGCTCGATCGCCTCGACGTCGTGCCGCTGGGGCGGCAGCGCCAGCAGGTCACCCGGCCCGAGCTCGGCGGAGGTGTCGCCGGCGCGCACCACCGTCCGGCCCTGGAGAAGGAGCAGGGACGCATCGCCCGGACTCTTGTGCTCGCCCATCCTGCTGCCCGCGGCGAGCGCGACCAACGTCTGTCGCAGCCCGGCGGTGGGCCGGCCGTACACACGTACGGCGCTTCGGCCGCTCGGTGCAGAGCCGGCTATCTCGAGCTGGGAGTCGGCAAGGGAGCTGATCGACACGACATCCATGACGTGATCATGACATGCCGAGAGAGACGACCGGTGCGACCACCTCCACCTGCCTCAGCGAGGTGTGCGGCAGGCTGAGAGACGTGGTCGACGACTTCGTGGTCGCACGCAATCCGTCTACTGTCACCGCGTGGACGAGTAGCCACCCGACGCCGAGATCATCGAGCGGGTGCCGACGCGGGCGCGTGTACGGCGTGCTGCCGGTCGCTAGACCGACAGGGCGCTGGGGAAGCGGGTCTGGAAATCCAAGACGCATACCCACTCCGGTCGTACGCCGATGCGAGCCATCGGCACACCCCGCAGTTGGGACACCCAGTCGGCGCCCTGCTCCGGTCCGAAGTACTTGTCGGCTGCCTTCGCGTAGGACTCGTCCACGTCGTCCTTGACCTCGACCTGGGCCGAGCCCCGCAACATCAGGACCTGGGGCGGCCAGGAATTGTCGTCGATGGTGATGGCGACCTCGGGATGTGCCCGCAGCGCCTTGAGCTTCGGCGCCTTGATCGGCGTGCCCATCACGACCTCGTCCCCGGTCCAGTGAAACCAGATCGGGACGACCCGCGGGCTGCCGTCCGTCCACGTGTACGCCAACCGAGCCGGGATCGGCGAAGAAAGCAGACTTTGGGCGACAGGGTCTTCCAGCAGCGTCGTGCTGCCCTGTTCGGTCATGAGCTCCACCCCTCGAGCGATGTCGCCCACGGCGGTGGCCCCCGGGCGCGATCACCTCGTCAGAGCCGGCGCCGGATTGCGCCGGCGCCCTGACGGTAGTCCTCCGGTCAACGAGCAGCACCGAGTCGACGGGCCGGCAGCGGTCCGCCGTGGCCAGACGCTATTCGGGGCCGCCGCGCGGCTCGGGCGTGGGTGGAGTGGTGGGCACGGGCGGGGAGGTGGACCCGAGCGGCCGCCGAGGCGCCGGTACGTCCTCCTTCCGCTCCGGGGGCGCGGCTTCCGGCGGGGTCTGGCCGTCGAAGCTGACGTCGACGGTTTGGAAGCCCTTCAGGCGCTGGGCACGTGCGTAGCCGGTGTAGGCGCGACGGTCGGCGTCGGTCAGGTCGACGTGATCGGTGAACGGCGTGAGGAGTGCCCGCGGGTAGAGCTCGCGGGTGAGCACGACGTTGACCTCGATGCCCAGCACGGCCATCACGGCGGCGATGTAGATGATGCCGATGAGGCCGAGCACCAGGCCGAAGGTCTTGTTCATCTGGCTGGTGTTGACCAGCACGGCCGATACATAGGCCGCGCCGACGTACTGCAGTGACTGCCACATGACTGCGACGGAGAACGCGCCGGGGGCGGAGCGGCGTACGGAGTGCTCCCGAGCAGATGCGTACTGGAACAGGATCGTCAGCACCGACCCGACCATCAGGATCGACGCCAGCGATACGATCCAACGGATATCGGCGCCGACCCAGTCGGTGAGCAGCTGGCTATTGGTGAGCACCGCCGAGACCACGACGACGGCGATGACGGCGGCGCCCGCCGTGAGCAGCAGGACCAGACTCTTGGCGCGCATCAGCAGCGGGTTCGGGCGGCTGTTGCGCGGCACCGACCAAGCGGCATTGCTGATGTTCTGGATGGCCTGGCCGAGGCCGATGGCGCCGTACAGCGCGGCCAGCGAACCGATGATGATCGCCCACGTAGATCCTTGCAGGCCGTCAGGCTGGCCGAGTTGGTCTCCGATGATCGGGAACTGTCCCAGCACCGAGTCGAGCAGCTCCGCCTGCAGCTCCGGATTGCCCTCGAGCACAAAGCCGAGGATCGACGAGACCAGGAGCAGGAGCGGGAAGATCGCGATGAACGCGTAGTAGGTGACGACCGCCGCCAGATAGTTGCCCTGGTCCTCGAAGAACTTGTAGACGACGGCGAGCGGGACCGAGATCACGGGATGTCGACGCTGGAACCGGTCGACCTTGTCCACGACCTTGGCCACGCCGGAAGGCTACCTGGCGAGACGTCGACCCGGCTGCAGGTCGTGACCCAGCGACCCCTCCGGCGTGGTGTGTGGGCGGAACTGAGGTGCTCAGTCCTGGCCGGGCTCGAACTTGAACGACAGCCGCAGCTTGGTCCGATAGACGATCGTCTCGCCCTCGCCGCCGAGGTCCAGGTCCTGCTGCACGACCTCGGCCACGCGCAGGTCGCGCAGGGTTTCCTGCGCCGTCCGGACCGCCGTGACTGCTGCGTCGTCCCATGACACGGTGCTCGTTCCGATGATCTCGACGACCTTGTAGACGCTCATGGCTGTCCTTTCGTCGGTGCCCGGTGAAGTCTCGATCCTGTCAGCACGTACGGCGTCTGACCACTCGAGATCGCGGCGGCGGTGGTGTCGGAGGCAACCATACGTGCGAGCTCGGCAGCCGATCCGTCGGCCTAGCCGCATAGTCTCGGCACCATGGTGGATCTGTGGCTGGACACCGACGAGGCGGACCTGGGCCGCCGGTTCGGCAGGGCCACACTGGAGCGCGCCCGCGACTACGTCCGCCGGGGACATGTGCTCTCGTGTGACCACCAGGTGGACGCTGACGGAGACCTCGACATCCGCGGCCGGGTAGCAGGCTCCACCCCGGTTCCCTACGGATGCTTTGTGAGCGTCGGGCTGGACAGCGAGGGACTGTGGATCGTCAGCCGCTGCGACTGCCCGCTGGGTGAGGGCTGCAAGCACGTCGTCGCGCTGTTGTTGACCGTGCGGGCCGAGCAAGCACGGCAGCCGAGCGGGGACGACTCGAGGGCGGGAGGGCGATCCCAACGCTGGGAGCGCCAGCTCGCCGAGGTGCTGGACGAGCTCGACGCGGCCGCCGAGGAGTCGGGAGCCGCTCGCGAGCCGACGCCACTGGCGCTGCAGGTCGAGCTGTCCAGGGGAGTGGGAGGCCGGTACGGCGCCTGGGCGGAGACATCGCCGTACGCTTCGCGCGGCTCGTTGCGGTTGCGGCCTTTGCAGCGGGGTGCGCGGGACAACTGGATCAAGACCGGCGCCTCCTGGCGCGACGTGGGCCGCCTCCAGATCACGGATGGCTACGACCAGGCGCAGGTGGTGGTGCTCGCCGAGCTGCTGACGTCGTACCGCGCCGCCTCGCGCGGCGGTTACTACGGTAGCGAGGACTACCTGCGGCTGGCGTCCTTCGGCCCCGCCTTGTGGTCGCAACTGACCAGGGGGCTCGACGCGGGGCTGACGATCGTGCCGGGACCAGGGCTGGAGGCGGTGCACGTCAGCCCGCACGCGGTCGAGCTGCGCGCGGACGTGCGCGCGGAGGACGGTCAGGACGCGCGGATAACTCTCGGCGTTGAGCTCGACGGGTCGTGGTATGCCGCCGAGGCGGTCGACCTGCTCGGCGACCGCTCCGGTCACGGGGTCGCACTGTGGTCCCCGGGCCGCCGAACAGGGCGCGAGGCGGTGACGCTGGCGCCGCTCACCAGTGCGGCCGGTCCGCAGGTGCGCCGGATGCTGGCGCGACATGAGGATCTCGTCATCCCCGCCACCGGTCGCGACGAGCTGGTGACCGACTACCTGCCGCGATTGAAACGCCATGTGCCGGTGGTGTCCTCCGACGGGTCGGTCGCCTTGCCGGAGCCGGCCGAGCCGAGGCTGGCCCTGACGGTGACCTGGGAGGCCGTCGACCGGGTCGACATCGCCTGGTCCTGGCGCTACCGGATCGGCGGCGACGACCGGGTCTATGGCGTCTCGGAGACGCGTGGGCTGCGCGGCGTACGACGCCCCGACCTCGAGCGCGACGCGGTCGCACGCCTCGACCTGACCGCCGACCAGATCTTCACGCTGTGCGACAGCCATCGGCTCGAGCGCGGACTGGTCGAGCGCCGCACCTACACCCACGGCGCGGCGGTCGGATTCGCCGAGGACCTGCTGCCTACTCTGCTGGCCAAGGCCGCCGACGGCTTGCTCGAGATCGACGAGATCGGCGGCCGACCCGACTACCGCGAGGCCGAGTCCGCTCCGGTGGTCCACTTCGCGGCTCGCACCGACGAGGGTGATGACGGGCGGACCGACTGGCTCGACCTGGAAGTCGTGATCTCCGTCGACGGCCACGTACTGGCGCTGTCGCACCTGCTCGAGGCGCTGACGCTCGGTCAGGATCGGGTCATCCTGTCCAACGGACTCCACACCGAGGTCGACCGGCCGGAGTTCGCGCACCTGGCCGAGCTGATCTCGGCGGCCGGCGAGCTGCAAGAACAGCCTCGCGACGGTGTAAGGGTCGGCCGCCATGACTTCGGGTTGTGGGGCGAGCTCGCCGACCTCGGCATCGTCGACGCGCAGGCTCAGCAGTGGGTGCGAGCCGCCCAAGCGCTGCGCGACGTCGAGCAGTTGCCGCCGGTCGACCCAGTCGGGGTCAAGGCCGAGTTGCGGCACTACCAGCTGGACGGATTCCGCTGGCTCGCCTTCCTCTGGCAGGCCCGGCTCGGCGGCATCCTGGCCGACGACATGGGGCTCGGCAAAACGCTGCAGGCACTGGCCCTGGTGGCGCACGCCCGCGAGCAGGGCGACACGGGACCCTTCCTCGTGGTGGCCCCCACGAGCGTGGTCTCCACCTGGGCGCATGAGGCGGCCGCCTTCACGCCCGGCCTCGTGGTACGCACCGTGACCGAGTCGCATGCTCGTCGCGGTACGTCGATCGCCGAGGTGGCGGCGGGAGCAGACCTGGTCATCACGTCGTACACGCTGTTCCGGCTGGAGGCAGCCGCGTATGTCGATGAGGAGTGGGGCGGGCTGGTCATCGACGAGGCGCAGACGGTCAAGAACCATCAAGCCAAGACCTATCAGTGCGTACGGCGGCTGGACGTGCCCTTCCGACTCGCGCTGACCGGTACGCCGATGGAGAACCGGCTCATGGAGCTGTGGTCGCTGCTGTCGATCGTGGCGCCGGGTCTGTACCCGCATCCGGGTCGCTTCGCCGAGCTGGTGGCCAATCCCGTCGAGCGGGAGGGCGACGACGAGGCGCTGCGGCGGTTTCTGCGGCGGATCCGGCCCTTCCTGCTGCGGCGCACGAAGGAGCTGGTGGCAGCGGATCTGCCGGCCAAGCAGGAGCAGGTGCTCGAGGTGCAGCTGACCCCGAAGCACCGCCGGTTATACGACACACATCTGCAACGTGAGCGACAGACAGTGCTCGGCCTGGTCGAGGACTTCGA
The DNA here is from genome assembly GCA_963830495.1 of uncultured Actinomycetota bacterium. GTDB lineage: Bacteria > Actinomycetota > Actinomycetes > Propionibacteriales > Nocardioidaceae > CAWHMS01. The sequence continues at coordinate 176,416 of CAWHMS010000004.1, forward strand.
CAAGCACCGGATCGCGATCTTCCGGTCTCTGACCAAGCTGCGTCAGCTCAGCCTGGACGCCGCCCTGATCGACGCCGAGCACGACAGCGTCGGCTCGGCGAAGATCGATGTGCTGGTCGACCATCTGTCGGAGGTGAGCGCCGAGGGGCATCGTGCGCTGGTGTTCAGCCAGTTCACGTCGTTCCTCGCCCGGGTGCGGGCACGACTGGACCGTGAGGGCATCGACACTGCGTATCTCGACGGCCGAACCCGTCGGAGAGGTGAGGCCATCGCGGGCTTCCGGGAGGGTGAGGCCGGGGTCTTCCTGATCAGCCTCAAGGCGGGCGGGGTCGGGCTGACGCTCACGGAGGCGGACTATGTGTTCGTGCTGGACCCGTGGTGGAATCCCGCGGTCGAGGCGCAGGCGGTCGACCGGGCGCATCGGATCGGCCAGCGCAACCCGGTCATGGTCTACCGACTCGTGTCGGCGGCCACGATCGAGGAGAAGGTGATGGAGCTGAAGGCGCGCAAGGCTGCGTTGTTCGCGAAGGTGATGGACGGTGAAGGCGGTGCGGGTACGCCGATCAGTGCCGACGACGTACGGGCGCTGTTCGAGGAGTGAGCTCGGCGGGTCACTCGGTCAAGGGCTCGGCGTCGCGCCTGGGTGGCGACGTCTGGTCGGAGGGCGGTCCGCGCATCCCCATCGCTGTCGCGATCATCGGAAACAGCAGCACAGTGATCGCACCGCCCGCGACGAGGACCGACGCGTTGGTGCTGGACATCTCACCGGCACTCACGGCCACGGCCGTGACCGCGACGATGATCGGCAGACCTGTCGCTCCGTAGAGCGCGACGCGGAGGCTGTCGTACTGCGACAACCCCGAGGTGGGGCTGTCCAGACCCTGACGAGTCTCGAAGTAGATCGGGCCGCCGCGCATCAGCAGGATCATCATCACGAAAAGCACGAGGTCGATCGGCTCGCTGGCGACGGCTCCGGGGTCGATCGCCATCCCCGAGGCGACGAAGAAGACCGGGATCAGGAAGCCGAAGGCGAGACCGTCGAGCTTGGACTCCAGCCGCTCGTCGCCGCCCGGGAGCGCGCGCCGCAGGATGAATCCGGCGGCAAACGCAGCCAGCACGGAGTCGAGCTGGAAGGCGGTGGCGATGGCGGTGAGCGCCACCAGCAGCACCAGGGTGAGCCGGACCGTGGTCTGTCCCGTCGTCTCGGAGCCTGCCCTGATGAGCTGGAGGATGTGGGACCCCTCGCGGCGGATCCTGGTCGGTGCGACAGCGACGAAGACGGCCAGCAGGGCGAAGACGACGAGAAGGAGCAATGAGGCGATCGGTCCTCGGCTGCCGAGGAGCACCGCGATCGCGATGACCGGGCCGAGCTCTCCCCACGCTCCATGGCGGAGGATCGCCGCGCCGAGAGGTGTCGACAACAGTCCGGTGTCCCGCAGGATGGGGAGCAGGGTGCCGAGGGCGGTCGACGTCATGGCGATGGCCAGCGCGACCTCGTCGTGGATCACTCCCGTGAGGCCGACCAGTGCCACGGCCGACAGGGCGAGACTGAGCGAGACGATCCAGGTTCCCAGGGCGCGACGGCCGGCGCGACCGGTCAGCTCGGAAAGCTCCAACTCGTAGCCGGCAAGCAGGAAGAGCATGCCGAGGCCGAGCTCGCGGAGCAGGGAGATGGACTCGTCGATGGCGGCCAGCTCCAGGGCGAAGGGGCCAATCACGACACCGCCGATGAGGAGCAGTACCACCTCCGGCACCAGCCTGCGCGGGATCATGCCGGCGATCAACGGGGCCACGGCACCGCACACCATGATCCAGAACAGCGACGTCACCGACGACGGCATCGCGTCAGTCCTTCGATCGTGCAAGAGGGCAGGATGCGTCCAGGCTGACCAGGGCGGTCAGGTGCACGGTCATTCTCGCGCAGACTGAGTCGGCGCGGGATGCTTTCCGACGGTGTCGTGCCGAGCAGGTCTGGCTGGGGTCCCTGTTCGGTCAGTCGTTGCCGACCAGGACGGATGCCGCCTGTTTGACCGGGAGCGAGGTGGCCGGTCCTGTGCTGGTGAGGTTCTGCGGGATGGTCTGCCAGCTGCCGCCGTCGACGCGGTAGCGGGCGGTGTAGGTCACGTCGACGCTGAGCGCGAGAGGCGTCGCTGCCTCGGTGGCACGTCGATAGGTGTGCGTGACGTCCGTCGCCGGGTAGGGCCGACCGGGCGTACTCGTCTGCGTGGTCGAGCCGTCGCCCCAGTGCCAGGTGTACGACGTGGGCTCGATGTTCACGTCGACGGCGTAACCGATGAGCGTCAGGCTTCGGTCGATCACGCTCGGCTCGGTGTAGAAGGTCGTTTCGAGGTTGACCAGCGTGTAGCCCGGCGCCTGGACGGTGGCTTCCGGTATGCCAACCTGGCGAACTGCCGAGAGTACGTCGCCCCAAGTGAGCACTCGGCGCTGCCGAACAGGCCCGGCCTCATCGATCCCCCGACACTGCGCAGTCACGTATTGCCACACGGAGTCGACCGGCCGGCCGCTCGAGTCCGTGACCTGCAGCGAGTACAGCCACATGAGCTGTTGGGTGGGGTCAGAGCAGGATTGGGCCGCCGTACACGTGATCTGCCATTGGTCTGCCGCTGGATCGCTGCTCCCTGTCGGGATTGCCGCGACACAACCAGGTACCCACACATATCGGGCCACTGCGTTAGCCGCGGAAATGGAGCCGGAGGGATCTGTGCCCTCATCACCATGACCAGCTCCTTGACTCGACTCACATGCGGCGATCACATACGGATCATCGGCTTGAGCCTCGCAACCCGAGCCCGCGACAGCGGGCTGTGCGAATCCACAGGCAACGATGAAACAGGACAAGATGCCGCACCGAGCGATCATGACAAGACCTCTAGCTGCGAGATCTTCCAGGTGGAGTTGCGCCAGGCTAGATCAAGGTCGAGGTGAAGCGTTGATGCGTCGATGTTTCTCACCCGCGCACCAGCAGATCGCTTCAGGCGACCCCTATCCAGCGTTACTACGACTTGGATGATTGGATTTGCTTCCGCAGTTCCAGGGATTAGTGTCATGACCTTTACCGTCCATTCCGCTCCCTCCTTGTAGCCACCCGCTCGAGCAATGTCATCGATGGCATCAGCGCCGGAGTTGCAGGCATCGCATCCGGGCAGGGCGACAGAGCGCAAGTCTGAGGTATTCAACGAATCCCAGGAGTAGTTGACCAGATCCACGTAGTGGCGGACGAAGGCTTTGGCGCCGGCGCGGGTCTGTTGCTTCGCGGCCGCCGGGAGGGTCGGGGCGTCCGCTGTCGGCTCGCTGGACTGGGACGGAGTGGGTGACGACGAAGCCGTATCGGACGGAGACGGCTCGGGGCCTGTCGGCGTGGTGGGGCCGGCGGACGACTCGTCGTCGCAACCGGCAAGCGGGACCGTCAGCACGGCTACCGCGGACAGAGTCGCGGCAAGTCGACGGATCAAGAAGACCTCCGGGGGTGCGACGAAGCTGGGCCTAACTTAGGCGACCACATGACATATCGGCCACTGGTCATGATGACCCTGTGGACGGAGTCGGCACAGCCCGGCAGACACCAACGCAGCCGTTGATGCAGGTGACACCCTTGGCAGCGGCCAGCGCCAAGCCAGATCACGCATGGTCCAGGCAGCGGGTGGCCCACGGTCGGGCCTCCAACCTGCCCGCGCCGATGTCCCGCGCGCATACGTCGCAGAAGCCATAGCTGCCCTCGGCCAACTTCTCCTCTGCGCGCACCACCGCGGCGAGCAGGCGCTGCAACTCGTCGTGAGCCGGCACGGCGGCCAGACGGTCGACTGCCTGACTCGTGCCCTCACCGACACGCTTGCCGAAGGAGATGCTGCCGATCTCCTGAGGCGGTGCAGCCATGGCTGCCAGCTGCTCCTCGAGTTGAGCTCGCTTCGTGGCCAGCTGGGACGCCGTACTCGTCGACACGCCAACCACGGTAGCCCGATGGGTCTCGCGGCCTGGCGGCCCGCCGTCACGGAGCGCGGCGAGCCGCCGAGCGGCGATGGCCGTCTGTGCGCTAGCCGGCCTTCTCCGCCTGCCAGTTGAAGTAGAGCGTGGCACACGACACGGCCGGCCCGAGAACGCCGACCTGGCGACCGACGCCGTACCCGATCAACAGGCCCCCGCCACACAAGAGCAGCGTGCGCTGCTCCACCTGCAGTCTGGGGAACTGGTCGATGCACTCACCAACGGCGAACGGCATGGCCGGCGTCACCAGCGGGAACATGCAGGTGATGCCGAACTTGAACTCCTGCCAGCAGGGAACCCACCAGTTACCGCAGTCCGGCCAGCCCCACGACGCCTGCTGCGGCGTGGAGACGCTGCGCGGAAGCTCCGCGGAGGCGGCGGGGTCACGAGGGCTCGTCAACGGGGTACCCATCGAGCCGTAGCGCCGCAGCCATGCCTTCCGGTAGGTCCGTTTCATCGCTGGCTGCTTCCGCGGCGACAGCTGACGCCACTCACTCCGGTCGCCGCGCTCCCGCTGCTCGACGCGGTCGGTCTGCCGGAACGATCGCGACAGCAACCGGTGACAGGTCTTCGCGCGGACGCCACCGCCCTTGCGACACCACCGCTCGAATCCCCGCGGATACGAGGGGTAGTCGGCGGTCGAGGAGGCGGCGGCCGCTGCCGCGACAGCAGAAGGCGCCGCTGATCCGGATGACGACGCTCCTGGAGAGGCCGAGGGCACGGGGCCGGCGGACCAGGCGAGGTCCGAGCTCGATGCCCGGACTCCGTCTGCCTCCCGCGCCGCCCAGATCGCCACCGCGATCATCAGGGCGCCGACCAGCAGCCCGGCGAGGGCGCCGCGCACTTTGTTGCTCATGCGGCACCTCCGCTCTCCGTCGTCGTCGGGCAGAGTGACCGCGCTCGGAGCGGCGGCGGCGGGGACGGGTTTCGTTGATGACAGACGGCGTGGTGCGCTGATGCGCACGGCGACGTACGTCGCATGGTTCCTCCAAGGGTCAGGCGGCCGGCTCGGTGCGCCGACCGCAGTGCGAGACCCCCGGGACTCAGTCGCCGGGTGGCGGACTGGTCCACTGGGAGGACGGTAGGACGATGCGCCGACAGTCGTGCGGGAGCTGCACCCGTAGCCTGGAGGGAATGAGTGCTGATCCGCTGCCACGGCTGCAGTCGGCCAACGCCCACTTCGTGACGCCGCAGTTGCTGGTCGGTGGCGACCTCGACTGGGACACGGCAGTCGCTGTCGAGCAGCTCCGCGAGCTGGTGAACTCCGGCGTCACGCGCATCATCGACACCCGGATCGAGGCCGAGGACGCCGACCTGGTTGCGCGCTTCGCCGAGGTGAGCCGGGTCGACCTCGACTACCACCGCCACGGCATCGACGACGCGGGGCAACGCGTCCCTGCTGAGTGGTTCGACGACTGCGTCGGCGTTGCGCTCGACGCGATCGACGCTGGCGGCGTGGTGCTGACGCACTGCCACATGGGCATCAATCGCGGACCCTCGCTCGGGTACGCCGTCATGCTCGCCCAGGGCTGGGACCCGCTCGACGCGCTCGCACGCATCGTCGAGGTGCGCCCCATCTCGTACGTCGCCTACGCCGAGGACGCGCTCTCGTGGCACCACACCCGAGCCAGTAGCTCGCCCGAGGCACTAGCCGCCGATCTGGACCGGATGGCGACCTGGCGGAGCGAGCACGGGCTCGATCTGCTCGCTGTGCTGCGCCTCACCCGGCCGAGCGACCCGCCGACCTGAGTCGCTCGCCGGCTCGCCGACGTGGTGTCCTGAAATCAGGCGCGGGCGCCGCCGCGCATGGCCGCGCCACGAGTCAACGCACCGTCGAGGGTGATCGCAGAGTTGATCAACGCGAGGTGGGTGAAGGCCTGCGGGAAGTTGCCGAGCTGCTCGCCGGTCAAGGCGATCTCCTCGGAGAACAGCCCGAGGTGGTTGGCGTAGGTCAGCATCTTCTCGAACGTCAACCGCGCCTCTTCCAGTCGGCCCGCGCGGGCCAGCGCGTCGACGTAGTTGAAGGTGCACAGCGAGAAGGTGCCTTCGTCACCGATCAGACCGTCCGGCGACGCAGCAGGATCGTACCGATACACGAGGCTATCGGTGACGAGCTCATGATCCATTGCCTCGAGCGTCGAGCTCCACATCGGGTCGGTCGGTGAGATGAAGCCGACGGTGGCGAGGCGGAGGTTAGAGCTGTCCAGGACCGCCGATCCGTAGTGCTGGACGAAGGCCTTGCGTGTCGTGCTCCAACCGCGATCCATGACCTGGGCGTAGATGGCATCGCGCGCCCCGGCCCATCGACTGATTGCCGCCGGTCGGCCGTAGATCTCCGCCAACCGGATCGCCCGGTCGAAGGCGACCCAGCTCATTACGCGCCCGTAGGTGTAGTCCTTCTTGCCGCCGCGACTCTCCCAGATGCCCTCGCCGGGCTGGTCCCAGTTGTCGACCAGCCAGTCGACCATGCCACTGATCCCGATCCAGGCCCGATGGCTGATCCCGATCCCGCGTTCGCTGGCGAAGTAGATGCTGTCGAGTGCCTCGCCGAAGATGTCCAACTGGACCTGGGTGGCCGCGCCGTTCCCGATCCGGACCGGACGTGAGTCGCGGTAGCCCTCCCAATGGTCCAGCGTCTCCTCCGTCAGGTCACTCGACCCGTCCACGCGGTACATGATGTCGAGCGGTCGTCCCGAGGCGCCCTTGGCGGAGGCCAGCCGGTCACCCAGCCAATCGACGAAGGCGGCAGCCTCTTCGGTGAAGCCCAGACCGAGCAAGGCGTACACAGAGAACGAGGCATCGCGGACCCAGGTGTAGCGGTAGTCCCAGTTGCGCTCGCCGCCGAGCTGCTCGGGCAGACCGGCAGTGGGCGCGGCGACCAGAGCCCCGGTCGGCGCATAGGTCATCAGCTTCAAAGCCAGCGCCGAGCGGTGCACCGCCTCACGCCAACGGCCGGTGTACGTCGACTGACCGAGCCACGAGCGCCAGTAGGCCACGGCGTCGTCGAACATCGCCTGGAACTCCGCCACCCCGATCTCGCGCGGCGGACCGGTGGCCGCGCTCTCCAACACCATCCCTCTAAGCTGGTTCGCCTCGAGCCGCACCGTCATCGCGATGTCCTGGGAGTCGAGAAGCTCGATCTGCCTGAGTCGCTCGTCGCCGGGCTCGCGCACCGGATGCAGGGTGAAGGATTGCTGTCCGTCGTCGAAGACCACGCCGTGTTCCGAGACATGCGTCTCGTGCCGCGTGCGGCCGTAGTCGAATCTGGGCTTGAGGGAGATCCGGAAATTCATGGATCCGCGGACGCAGCGAACCATCCGGACCAGATGGTGGTTGTCCGTTGCCTCCCTGCCTGCCAGCGGAACCATGAAGTCAGTGACCTCACCGACACCCTCCTCGGTGAGGAAACGCGTGATCAGGATGGCGGTATCGGGCAGGTACAGCTGCTTGCTCCTGTACTCGTCGGTTGCCGGACCGATCTTGAACTCACCACCGTTGTGCCGGTCGAGAAGAGACCCGAACACGCTGGGGGAGTCGATCCTGGGCAGGCAGAGCCAGTCGATCGTTCCGTCGGTCGCCACCAGGGCGGCGGTCTGCAGATCTCCGATCAGCCCGTGCTCGGCGATCGGCGGGTGCTCGTCCATGGTTGTCACGTCCTCTCTGCTGTCTGCCCAGTGTCGAGGCCCGAAATGGCCTTCGGCATCACCCGGGACAGGTGGTTGCTGGCCGGAGATCCAAGCGCCGACGCCGCCTTGGGGCCGCGGGTCTGCTGGTCGAGCGCTGCAGTGACGGCAGCAGGCCCGATCCGGCGGCTGCTCTGGGCACCTGCCTAGGATGGATCGCGCACCACCTTCCTCCTTCCACGAGGGCTGCCTCATGACGGTTGCTGAAGAGTCGACCGAGCAGCGCCCGGTCATCGTCACGGTCGACGACGACCCCAGCGTGTCCCGCGCGGTGGCGCGCGACCTCCGCCGCGAGTACGGCGAGCGCTGCCGGATCGTGCGGGGCGAGAGTGGTCAGCAGACGCTCGACGCGCTGCGCGAGCTCAAGCTGCGCGGCGAGCAAGTCGCGGTGATCCTGGCCGACTACCGGATGCCGCAGATGAACGGCATCGAGTTCCTCGAGCAGGCGATGGACGTGTTCCCGTTTGCGCGCCGGGTGTTGCTCACCGCGTACGCCGACACCGACGCCGCCATCGATGCCATCAACCTCGTCGACGTCGACCACTACCTGCTCAAGCCGTGGGACCCACCTGAGGAGAAGCTCTATCCCATCGTGACCGGGCTGGTCGAGGCCTGGCAGGGATCTCATCGCGAGGCCGTGCCCGAGACGAAGGTCGTGGGCCACCGCTGGTCGGCCCGCTCCTTCGAGGTGCGGGACTTCCTGGCTCGCAACCGGGTGCCTTATCGGTGGTACGGCGCCGACGAGCCCGAGGGCGCGAGGCTCCTTGCCGCGGCGGAGGTGGACGCAGCGGCCGTTCCCCTTGTCATCACGGGGACGGGCGACGTTTTGGTCTCGCCCGAAGACTGGGAGCTGGCGACCAACGTGGGCCTGAGCACCGACCCGGCCTCGGACTTCTACGACGTCGTCGTCGTGGGCGGCGGCCCGGCCGGCTTGGGGGCGGCTGTCTACGCCGCCTCCGAGGGGTTGCGGACGGTGCTGGTCGAGCGCACCGCCACGGGAGGACAGGCCGGCCAGAGTTCCCGGATCGAGAACTACCTGGGCTTCCCCGACGGCATCTCCGGGTCGCAGCTCGCCGAGCGGGCCCGGCGACAGGTGGTGAAGTTCGGCGCTGAGGTGATCAACGCCCGTGACGTCGCTGCGGTCGAGAGTCGAGGCGCGGCGCGCGTCGTACGCTTCGCCGATGGCGGCACGCTCGAGGCGCACACCACGATCCTGGCGACCGGCGTCTCCTACCGTCAGCTGGCGTCGCCGGGCTGCTCGGCGCTGACGGGCCGCGGCATCTACTACGGAGCTGCGCTCACCGAGGCAGCGAGCTGCGCGGGGGAGGACGTGTACGTCGTCGGCGGCGCCAACAGCGCCGGTCAGGCGGCAGTGTTCCTCGCCCGCCAGGCCGGCACCGTCACGATCCTGGTGCGGGGCGAGTCGCTGGCAGATTCGATGTCGTCGTACCTGATCGAGCAGATCGCGCAGACCCCCAACATCGTCGTGCGCACCCGCACCAGCGTCGTGGAGGCGCTCGGCGAGGATCACCTGGAGGAGCTGACGCTGCACGACGCCGCCACCGGCGAGGACCACAAGGTCAACACCCAGTGGATGTTCGTCTTCATCGGCGCGGTCCCGAGCACCGGGTGGCTGGACGATGCGGTCATCCGCGACGACCACGGCTTCGTCGTGACCGGCCCTGACCTGCTCGTCGACGGCGAACAGCCCCAGTGGTGGCCGTTGGAACGGCCGCCGTACCACCTGGAGACCAGCGTGCCAGGCATCTTCGTGGCCGGGGACGTCCGATCCGACTCGGTGAAGCGGGTCGCGTCGGCCGTTGGCGAAGGCGCCATGGCCGTCATGCTCGTCCACCGCTACCTCGCGAGGCTCTAGATGACGGACGTCGAGTTCACCTGCACGCCCGAGCTGCTCAGGACGTTGTTCCTCTTCGAGGATCTCAGCGACGAACACCTCGCTTATCTGTGTGAGCACGGAGAGGTCAGCACCATCGGTCCGGGCATGCTCTACTCCCAGGGCGAGCCAGCCGACTGCTTCTACGTGCTGCTGGACGGCGAGCTCGTGCTCTCCCGACGGGTGGGCGAGGACGACGTCGAGATCAACCGTAGCCGACAACGTGGCGCGTACGTCGGCGCGTGGAACGCCTACCTCGGCGATCTGGTGCCCCAGCAGTACGACACCTCCGTGCGCATCCCGGAGCAGGCGACGTTCTTCGTGCTACCCGCCAGCACGCTGCGCGAGATCATGCAGCAGTGGTTCCCGATGGCGCAGCATCTGCTCAGTGGCCTGTTCACCGGGTTCACCGCCCGGCAGCGCACCACCGAGCAGCGTGAACGGCTGCTGGCGCTCGGATCGCTCTCCGCCGGACTGACCCACGAGCTCAACAACCCGGCTGCCGCCGCTGTGCGCGCCACGGCCACCCTGCGCGAGCGCGTCAGCAAGATGCGCGAGAAGCTCAGCGTGCTCGCCTCCGGCAACCTCGACGAGGCAGCGCTGCACACGCTGATCAAGTTCCAGGACGACGCGGCAGCACGGATCCAGGACTCTCCCAAGCTGACCGCCATCGAGGCGGCCGACCTGGAGGACGAGCTCACCGACTGGTTCGAGCAGCACGGGGTGACCGGCGGCTGGGACCTGGCTCCGACCTTCGTGCAGGGCGGTCTGGACACCGACTGGCTGGACCTGGTCGCCAATGCCGCGCCGCCGGACTCGCTGACCGGCGCGCTGCGCTGGATCTACTACTCGATCGAGACCGAGATGCTGATGAACGAGATCACCGACTCGACCACCCGCATCTCCACCCTGGTCAATGCGGCGAAGCAGTACTCGCAGATGGATCGTTCTCCGCATCAGGTCGCGGACCTGCACGAGCTGCTGGACAGCACCATGGTGATGCTAGGGCGCAAGATCCCCGCGGGTGTACGCGTCGTAAAGCGGTACGACGAGTCGCTGCCCAGGGTGCCGGCGTACGCCGCGGAGCTCAACCAGGTGTGGACCAACCTGATCGACAACGCGGTCGACGCCATGGGGGAGTCCGGCACGCTCACCATCACGACCGTCGAGGACGAGAACTTCGCCGTCGTCGAGATCAGTGACACCGGGCCGGGCATCCCGGAGGATGCGGTGCAGCGCATCTTCGAGCCGTTCTTCACCACCAAGCCGATCGGCCAAGGCACCGGGCTGGGCCTGGACATCGCCTGGCGGATCGTCGTCAACAAGCACCGTGGCAACCTCACCGTCGACTCGCAGCCGGGAGCCACGACCTTTCGGGTCGCGCTGCCGCTGGCGGGTCCCGAGATCGGAGAAACCTCATGAGCGACGGCGTTGACCGCAGCATCGATGGCAGCATCGATCGCACCGTGCCGCCCAGTGGTCACGGCTGCGCCGAGTGTGAGCAGGCGGCCGGGTGGTGGGTGCATCTGAGGCGCTGCGCGCAGTGCGGGCACATCGGTTGCTGTGACTCGTCGCCTGCCCAGCATGCCACCGCGCACGCGTTGTCGTCCGGTCACCGCTACGTGCAGAGCTACGAGCCCGGCGAGGAGTGGTACTGGGACTACGCCACCCAGACGACGCTCACCGGTCCGGCTCTGGCCGAGCCGACGTCGCACCCCGCCGGCCAGCCGTCACCGGGGCCGGCGGGTCGGGTGCCGGCGGACTGGCAGCGCCAGTTGCACCGCTAGCCGTCAGCTCGCGCCAAGCCAAGATCCGACTCTCAGCCAGTCATGGCCGGTTGAGAGTCGGATCCATCGGCTGGGGACGGCGGGGAGGGGAGGTCAGCTGCCGGAGCGAGCTGCCCAGATGGCGACGAGGAGCATGGCGATGCCGATCGCGATCCCGAAGAGCAGGCGGCGGAACCGGTCGCTCATGGGCTTCCTGCGCTCACGGGTCTCCTCGGGTTGCTGGTGATCGTCCGAGACTAGCCACCAAAAAGGTGTCGGTCGTCGTTTGTCGTCATGCCGACTCCGGCAGGTCGAAGTCGTCGAGGCTGATGACTCTGACCTCGTCGTCGTTGGCGAGATGCAGCGGCTCGCAGGGGATCGAGGCGAGCCGGGAGGCTCGATGCAGTCGCGCGGCCCATACCCGGTCACTGGCGGTGAGCTCACGCCGCCCGGGCCGCGACAGCAACATCGCCACCCTCCCGTAGGTCGCTGTCTCTCCGACGAAGTGGCTGCAGATCTGCATCAGGTTGGCAAGGAAGAGATCGTCCGGCTCGGGCTCGAGACCCTCGATCTGCACGAGTGCGGGGGCACAGCGATCGTCACGGCCGATCAGCTGCACCCAGAGCGTTCGCCTGCTGAACCCGAGCTGCCCCATCAGGGCTCGCCAGTGGTGGTGGAGGTCGGCTTGGCCGCGAATCGGTGCCATGTCCTCGGGGCGCCGTAGGGGCGGGATGTCGTCTGTCATGAGTCCAGCCTGGCGGCACAGACCAGCTCGATTCCGTTGTCCACAAGGGAAATCTGCTAGGCCCGACCCTGCTGGGCCTGGATGGCGGTGATGGCCACGGTGTTGACGATGTCGCGGACGGTGGCGCCACGAGAGAGGTCGTTGACAGGCTTGCGCAGCCCCTGCAGCACCGGCCCGATCGCGACCGCACCCGCGGAGCGCTGCACGGCCTTGTAGGTGTTGTTGCCGGTGTTGAGATCGGGGAACACGAACACCGTGGCCCGCCCGGCCACCTCGGACTGCGGCAGCTTGGTTCGCGCCACCGCGCTGTCAACGGCGGCGTCGTACTGGATCGGTCCCTCCACGGGCAGGGACGGTTCGCGCTGCGTGACCAGCGCCGTAGCCGCGGTGACCTTCTCGACGTCGGCTCCCGATCCGGAGGAGCCAGTCGAGTAGGAGAGCATCGCGACCCGGGGCTCGATGCCGAAGGCGGCTGCCGTGGCAGCGGACGAGATCGCGATGTCGGCCAGCTGTTCCGCGGTCGGGTCCGGTACGACGGCGCAGTCGCCGTACACGAGCACCCGATCCTCCAGGCACATGAAGAACACCGAGGAGACCACGGACACGTCCGGGAGGGTCTTGACCACTTCGAGGGCCGGTCGGATGGTGTGGGCGGTCGTGTTCACGGCACCGGACACCAAGCCGTCGGCCAGTCCGAGCTCCACCATCATGGTGCCGAAGTAGGAGACGTCGGTGATCGCGTCTCTGGCGTCCTCGAGCTGGACTCCCTTGTGGGCACGGCGATGCTGGTACTCGACGGCGAGCCTCTCATGCAGCTCGGTTGCGCCAGGGTCGAGGAGCTGCGCCCCGGAGACGTCGACGCCGAGGCTGGCTGCGCGGGCGTTGATGAGGATCGGATCACCGAGCAGGGTCAGGTCGGCGACGCCCCGGCGGAGCAGGATCTCGGCGGCGCGCAGGATGCGTTCCTCCTCGCCCTCCGGCAGCACGACGTGCTTGCGGTTGGCGACCGCGGAGTCGATCAGCTGGTGCTCGAACATCAGCGGCGTCACGACACCGCTACTCGCCACCTCCATGCGTTCGAGCAGGGCTTCACCGTCCACGTGCTTCTCGAAGAGCGCCAGAGCGGCCGTGACCTTGCGAGGCGACTCCTTGGTCAGTCGGCCGCGTACCCGGGTCAGCGTCGCCGAGGTCGCCTGGGTGCCCAGATCGGTAGCGGCGATCGGCATGGTCGCTCCGACGCCCTCGATCAGCCGACGGACCTGCTCAGGCAGAGCCAGACCGCCGTTCAGGACGATGCCCGAGATCTGCGGGAAGTTCACCGACGCGTGTGCGACGAGGACTCCGAGCACGATCTCGGGCCGGTCGCCAGGCGTGATGACCAGGGCGCCGTCGAAGAGGCGGTCGAGCACGTTCGGCAACGTCATGGCCGCGACCAGCAGCCCCGGGGCCTCCCGTGCCAGCAGCGAGCCATCCCCGCTCACCAGCTTCCCTCCACAAGCGGCGACCAGATCACCGACGGATGGTGCGCTGAGCAGGGGTTCCTCGGGGATCGAATACGCGAGCACGCCGCTGTCCTGCAGTTGCCGGGCCGCGTCGAGCACGTCGGCCTCGCCCGCACGGTTCGCGACGATGGCGAAGAGCGTCGCGTGGTGGGCCTCCAGCTCGCCCAGCGCCAGGTCCGCGGCGACACGGAGGTCGTCGACCCGCCGATCCGCTGCGTTGAGCACGAGCAGCACCGGGACCCCGAGGTTGGCGGCGATCCGCGCGTTGAAGGAGAACTCCGTCGGGCTGCCGACGTCGGTGTAGTCGCTGCCGACCACGACGACCGCGTCGCACTGGTCGGCGACTCGGTGGAAGCGTTCGACGATCCGGTCCAGCGCGGCCTCGGCGTCGCGGTGTACGTCGTCGTAGGTGACACCCGTGCACTCGTCGTAGGAGAGCGGGACCGCCTCGCTGGCGATCAGCAGGTCGAGCACGTAGTCACGACCACCGTGAGCCTCGGTGTCCGCTCGCACGATCGGGCGAAACACGCCCACCCTGCCGACCCGGCGCGACAGCAGCTCCACCACGCCGAGTGCCACCGTCGACTTCCCGCTGAAGCCCTCGAGCGAGGCGATGTACACGCTGGCGCCCATGTCGCCACCGTAGTCACAACCAGGATCCCTCGTACGATGAAGGCGAGGGTGGTGGGCCGGATGCGCAGCGCTGCGGTGGTCGTGACTCGGCTCACCACGGCCATCGTCCTGGGCCTGCTGGCGATCGGGGTCTGGCTCGACCCCTCCTGGGGCACCGACGCGACGGCTTCCGCCGCCAGCGACGATCAACCCCTCGTGCTCGCCACGACGATCGACACCTCGATCACACCCGTTGTCGCCGACCAGATCGCCGACGGGCTCGACGAGGCGGCCGACCGGGATCTCGACGCCTACGTCATCGAGCTGGACACACCCGGCGGGCTGGTCGACTCGACCCGAGACATCGTGGCGGACATCCTCGCCAGTCCTCTCCCGGTCATCGTCTACGTGAGCCCGTCCGGAGCTCGGGCCGGGTCGGCCGGGGCCGTCATCACGTTCGCGTCGCATGTCGCGGTCATGGCTCCCGGTACGACGATCGGCGCGGCCACTCCAGTGGGACTCGGGGGAGACGACCTGTCGACCAAGATCGTCAACGACGCCGCTGCTCAGGCCGAGGCGTTGGCCACTCTGCGCGGTCGCAACGTGGAGTTCGCCGGCGACACCGTCCGCGACGGCCGCACTGCGACGGCCGCGGAAGCGGTCGAGCTCGGTGCGGTGGACGGCGAGGCGTCATCGCTGGCGGAAGCCCTCGACGTGGCGGACGGCCGCACTGTCACCGTCGCGGGCGATCGACGTGTCACCGTGGACACGGCGGGGGCCAGCGTCGAGCGCTACGACATGGGCTTCGTCCGGCAGGTGCTGCAGTTCCTGGCCAACCCGGAGATCGCGTTCCTGCTGTTGATCATCGGCATGCTCGGTCTCATCTTCGAGCTGGCCAGTCCTGGGGTGGGGGTGGCCGGCACGATCGGGGCGGTGGCGCTGGTGCTCGCACTCTTCAGCCTGTCATTGCTGCCGGTCGACGTGGTGGGACTGCTGCTGCTCGCCCTCGCCGGCGGGCTGTTCCTGGCAGAGGTGCTGGCGCCGGGCATCGGCGCCTTCGCCGTCGGTGGTGCCATAGCACTGGTCTGCGCCGCGATCTTCCTGTTCGACGACGCCGAGGGCGCCTCGGTCGACCTTGTCACGGTGCTGCCATTGGCCCTGGTGATGCTGGTAGCGGCTGTCTTCGTCGGCAGGCTGGCGCGGCGTACACGTGGGGCACCGTCGGTCACCACGGGCCTCGACGTCTTCGCCGGCCGCTCGGTGCCGGTGCGCAACGCAGACGGGGCGACGGGCACCAGCTACGCCGAGGGTGCCTGGTGGTCACTGCGCAGCATCGGGCCGCCGTTGCGCGTCGGCAGTCACGTGCGGGTGGTCGGGGTCGACGGACTCACCCTGCTCGTCGACCCCGACGCCCCGGAGCAGCAGACATCCGACCCCGGAAGGGACGACGCATGAACACCGCACTTCTCATCGGTCTGGCGATCGCAGTCCTAGTGATAGTCATCATCTTGGCTGCGGCGGTCAAGATCCTGCCGGAGTACGAACGCGGCGTGATCCTGCGGCTCGGCCGGATCCAGCCGCTCAAGGGGCCGGGGCTAATCGTCATCATCCCGATCATCGACCGGCTGACCCGGGTCAACCTGCGCACCCAGACCTACGACATACCCCCGCAAGACATCATCACCGAGGACAACGTCACGGTGCAGGTCAACGCGGTGGTCTACTTCAACGTCGTCGACGCCGTCCGGTCTGTGCTGTCCATCGACGACTACCGCTTCGGCACCCAACAGGTCGCGCAGACCACGCTGCGAGGCGTGCTCGGCCAGACGACGCTCGACGACTTGTTGACCAAGCGCGACGAGATCAACCAGCACCTGCAGAGGGTCATCGACGAGGTCACCGACCCGTGGGGCATCAAGGTGACCATCGTCGAGGTCAAGGACGTGATCCTGCCCGAGAGCATGCGACGTGCGATGGCCAGCCAGGCGGAGGCCGAACGGAACCGGAGGGCCAAGGTCATCCATGCCCTGGGTGAGAAGGAGGCCGCCGCCAATCTCGGCGAGGCGGCTCTGGTCCTGGAGGAGCATCCGGCAGCGCTGCAGCTGCGCACCCTCGGCACCCTGTTGGAGCTCGGTGCCGAGCGCAACTCGGTGATCGCCTTCCCGGTGCCGATGGAGCTGCTGCGGCTGCTGGATCCGGGACACGGTCGGTCTGGCGGCGAGTCGAGCAGTGTCACCACGAGCGACGCCGCGCCGAGCAGCGCCGCCACGAGCAGCGAGTCGGCCACCGAGGCGCCGTAAGGTCCGGCATGACAGGTCGGCCGCACGCCGGCCCCGGACAAGTCACAACTGTGGACGGAGCTGTGGAGAAGTCGGCACGTCCCCGGGCGTGCGCGGACGCGACAACCCGTTGATCCCGGATCGGCGTGATATGCCCTGGCCGGGCAGTGCACCACTCAGGCCGTCGCTATCGTGCGCAGCATGACCGAAGCGCTGCTCCTGCTGCTCTCGGCGGCGCTCATCGTCGCGTGTGGTGTCTTCGTCGCGGCGGAGTTCTCCTTCGTCACCGTCGACAGGGCAGTGGTCGACCGGGCGGCTGCGGCCGGCGACCGCGCCGCGGTCGGCGTGCAGAGTGCGCTGCGGTCCCTCTCGACCCAGCTGTCCGGCGCGCAGGTCGGCATCACGATCACCAACCTCGCCGTCGGATTCCTGGCCGAGCCTGCCATCGCTCAGCTCGTTGACGCGCCGCTGGAGAGCGCCGGGATACCTGAGGGAGCGATCAGGCCGATCGCGGTCGGGATAGGCCTGGTGCTGGCCACGACAGCGACCATGCTGTTCGGTGAGCTGGTGCCCAAGAACCTGGCCCTGGCTGAGCCGTTGGCGGTCGCGCGCCTCACCCAGCCGGCGCAACGTGGTTTCACCAAGGCGATGGCGATCCCCATCCGCGCCCTGAACGGGTCGGCCAACGCAATCCTCCGGCTGGTCGGCGTCGAGCCGCAGGAGGAGCTCCGCTCGGCGCGCAACGCCAGGGAGCTGTCGTCACTCGTGCGCCGCTCGGCCTCGGAGGGCACCCTCGACCCGGACACCGCCGTCCTCGTCGAACGGTCGGTCAGCTTCGGCCCCCGGATGGCCGGAGAGATCATGACGCCGCGCGTCCGGATGCACGCCGTCGACGCCGCGGACCGTGCCTCGGCAGTCGTGGCGCTCGCGCGCAGCACCGGCCGGTCCCGCTTCCCGGTCGTCAGCGGCGAGGTGGATGACGTGGTCGGCGCGGTGCATGTCAAGAAGGTGGTGGCGCTGTCAGTCGACCGGCGTGACCTGGTCTTCGTGCGCGACATCATGATCGCGCCCATCGTGGTCCCCGAGACGTTGCGACTCGACCCGCTGCTGCGGATGCTGCGCGACGACGAGCTGCAGATGGCGGTGGTGGCTGACGAGTACGGCGGCACCGCTGGCCTGGTGACGCTCGAGGACGTGATCGAGGAGATCGTCGGAGACATCGCCGACGAGCACGACCGGCTGGCAGGAGACGTCCGGCAGCGCCGCGACGGCTCATGGACGGTGTCCGGGCTGCTGCGACCGGATGAGATCGCCGCGGCCACCGGCGTGCGACTCCCCGAGGACGACGACTACGACACGGTCGCAGGTTTGGTGGTGGCCCGGCTGGGTCGAATCGCGACCACGGGAGACACTGTCGAGGTCGAGCTGAGGTCCACCGACAACGACCACGAGCCGCGACCTAGCGCCGCGGTGCTGCGGGTAGACCGGGTCGAAGGTCACCGTGTCGATCGGCTGACCCTGAGCGTGCGGGACGGACCGAGCGCCGATGAGTGACCTCGCCGCCATTGCCCTCGCGATCGCCCTGCTGGCGGCCAACGCGTTCTTCGTCGGCGCCGAGTTCGCTTTGGTGTCCGTGCGACGTACGCAGATCGAGGAGCGGGCGGCCGACGGGTCCCGAATGGCGCGCACGACCCTGCGCGCGATCGAAGAGGTGTCGCTCGTGATGGCGGGTGCGCAGCTCGGGATCACGATGGCCTCCCTCGGCCTCGGCGCCGTCGCCGAGCCCGCCGTGGCCCATCAACTCGAGCCAGCGTTTCACGCGCTGGGTCTGTCCGACGACCTCCTGCACCCGGCCGCCTTCGCGGTGGCCCTGACGGTGGTCGTCTACCTGCACGTCGTCATCGGAGAGATGGTGCCGAAGAACCTGGCCCTGGCCGGGCCGGAGCGTGCGGCGTTGATGCTCGGGCAATCGATGATGGCAGTCGTCACGTTGCTCCGGCCGGTGGTCGTCGCCTTGAACGCGATCGCGAATGCCCTGGTCCGTCTGTTCGGCGTCGAGCCGAAGGACGAGGTCGCCTCGGCGTTCACCCGGGACGAGGTGGTCGGCATGGTCGATGAGTCCCGCGAAGGCGGGCTGCTGCACGAGCACGAGCACGAGCGGCTGTCCAACGCCTTGGTGTTCACCGAGCGCACGGTGGCCGAGATCGCCCAACCCCTCGACCGCCTCGCCGCGGTGCCCCGCGGCGCGACCGTGGCCGATGTGGAGCGGCTGTGTGCCGAGAGCGGGTTCACCCGGTTCCCGGTGACGGGTACGTCGGGTGAGCTGGTCGGATACCTGCACATCAAGGACATCCTCGAGACCGACGCCTCCCGCCAGCAGGACCGGATCGAGGAGAAGTGGATCCGTCCGATGGCCAGCGTGCGGGCCGCCGACCTGCTCGACGACGCGCTGGGCACGCTGCGCCGGCGTGGGGCACACATGGGCCGGGTGGTGGACACCTCGGGTGACGTGGTCGGGGTCGTCACCCTCGACGACATCCTCGAGGAGCTCGTCGGGGACATTCGCTGACGACGCCGCCGGGACGCCAGCCGAGGGCATCGCGGCCGACGCCACCGGGACCGGGCCGGGGAGCGGGCCGCGGCGTGACCTGTGCACGAAGCTGTGGAGAATTCGGGTATTCCTGTGGAAGACCTGGGTGAAGATGTGGGCGACACGCCGAGGCTGCGAAAGTCCAGAGAAAAGTTCGCCGAAACCCTTGTGTCGACCGTCCAGACCCGACTAGAAATATCCGCACGTCCTCCCTTCGGGGAAGGCGGGATCGGACGGAGACCGAGGATCCATCCGGTGAGGCTCAGGCCTCATCGCGGCAGCCGGTGACGAGGCTGACGGGATCAGACGGACCGATCGTGAGAGTGGGACGTCACCGAGACCCGCTCACCTGGTGAAGCCCCTGGAACTCATACTTTCAGGGGCTTCACTCCTGTCTGGGCTGCATTCCTGGCTGACTCCATTCCCGTCGGGGCTTGACTCGAGTCCCCAGGTCGGGTGCCGCTGTCGGGTCTCCGTTCTGCGTTGGATCCCGGATCTCCGGGTTGCTCCGCGTCGCTGTCGAGGTGGTCGCGGGCCGCGGGCCAACGTTGACGTCGTTGGCCTCGGCTGTGGATGGTCTTGTGGACCGAGCTGTGGAGATAGTGCCATTCCTGTGCACGGAGCTGCGTATTCTGTGCGCATTTCGGAATCACCAGGAAAAGATCTGAGAATGTTCGGCGAATCCCTTGCATTTGCCCGCGAGGGTGGACTACACATATCCGCACGTCCTCCCTTCGGGGAAGGCGGGATCGGACGGAGACCGAGGATCCATCCGGTGAGGCTCAGGCCTCATCGCGGCAGTCGGTGACGAGGCTGGCGGGATCAGACGGACCGACCGTGAGAGCGGTGCGTCACCTACGAAGCCGCTCGACGTGGGGCCCCTGAGACTCATACTCTCGGGGGCCCCACACTCATGAGATCTCCACCGACACCACGCGAGGTGGGCGACGCGGCTCTGACCTTGGCAGCCAGACTGCTGCTGCCGCGCCGCGGCAGACTGGGGAGCATGACGACACCTGTGGACCTCAGCTCCGTGCTCGCCGGCTTCGACGAGACCTGGTCACCACGCACGGTCGCGATGCTCAACGACTACGACGTACGCGTGGTCAAGACCCACGGCGAGTTCACCCGGCACTCCCATCCGGAGACCGACGAGTTCTTCCTGGTGCTCAGCGGCTCGCTGACGATCCGGCTCGATGACGGCGAAGTGGTGCTCGAGCCCGGCCAGCTGTACGTCGTACCCCGCGGAGTGCAGCACCAGCCGTACTCGGAAGACGGCGCCGAGGTGCTGCTCATCGAGCCGAGCGCGACCGTCAACACCGGGGACAGCCCCGGATCGCTCACCGCGAAGCGTCAGGTGGTCTGACCCACCAGCAGCGGCATCGGCGGCTCGGCATAGCCGTCGACGCACGGCGGACCTTCGGACAGCAGCACCCGCCGAGCCGTCAGGTCCACCAGGACGCTGGCGACCGTCAGGCTCTGCTCCTCGTCGGGCAGGCTCGGGTCCGGGTGGCGGCACACGCTGTCCGGGTGCTCGGTGTGGTCGGTCAGGGCGGCCGCATAGACGCGGAGGTCCGCGGGATCCGCAGCGGCTGCCACGGCGGACGTGACCTGGCCCAGGCGGAACTGGCTGGTGGTCTCGACCAGGTCGGCGTAGTCGGAGACGCCGCCGGCTCCGTTGGGGAAGTCGGGGGAGACGAAGTGGTTGGTGTGCAGCAGCACGCCACGGTCGTCGGGCAGGAGTGGGTGCAGCGCCGTACGGCCGCCGGGTCGCGCCTCGACATCGACCGCGTGCCCGGACTCGTCGACGAGGAGGTAGTTGGCCGAGGACGCACGCTCCGCGGACGCGAGCCGGGTCAGCGCCGCTGCGGTCGACTGACAGCCCAGCAAGGCCCGGAGCATCACGTGGTAGGGCACGCCTGGTGCGCCGACGTCTTCGGTGCAGGCCAAGGCGTTGGTCATCACGGCCAGCCCGGCGGCGTTGACGCCGAACTTGGCCAGGAGACCCGCCTCCACCACCGTCACGAACGGTGGGGAGTCGTCGGGCTCAGACTGTAGGACGACGACCGTGTCGGCGGCGAAGGGCGCCCAGTCCCAGTTCTGACCTGCCACCACGTGACCGTCGGGGGAGACACCGGCGAAGACCGAGCACTCCTCCGGTGCCTTCGGCCGGGTTGCGCGGGCGACCTTGGCTGCGTACATCACCTCGGTCCGGACGTTGATCGCCACCACGTCGGCTCGGTCGACGCCTGCTCCGTCCGCGATGCCCGCGAGCTCTTCGACGAGGTCAGGAGCGAACTCCTCGATGGCGGGGAGGAAGCGTCTGGCCTCGGTCGTCGCACGCTGCCAGTCCCAGCCGGCGAAGTAGCGGTACGTGCGGTCGTAGGCGGCGATCGAGCGGTGCACCCGGTCGCGGGCCTGGTCGCCGTACCCTCGGCCGCGCTCGTAGGCCGTGCCGCTCACCTGCACGATGGGGAACACCGGTCACCTCTGCTTGGTCGGGTGCGAGTCGCCTGCCAGTCTCTCACTGACCGAGCCCAGGCTCTCTCCGCGAAGCGCCCAGTGCGAGTGGAGCCACGCGGGATGCGAGAACCGGGACAGGTCTCGAGATAGGGACCGGTCACCGAGGTAGACCCGTCACTCCTAGGGTGATGTGCATGCCGGGAAGCTGGCCGGTCGGGGAGGTCATCACGACGTCCCGGCTGGTGCTCGAGCCACTGCGCGTGCAGCACGCGGACGAAATGGCGGCGGTGCTGGACGACGGGTCGCTGCACGAGTTCATCGAGGGTCGGCCCGCCACGCTGGAGCAGCTGCGCGACCGCTACGCGCGGCAGGCTGTCGGCGAGTCACCCGATGGCACGCAGGGGTGGCTGAACTGGATCATCCGGCTCGGGTACGCCGGATCGGCGGTCGGCACGGTGCAGGCGACCCTCCATCGGGAGGCTGATGGGCTCGTGGCCGATCTCGCCTGGGTGGTCGGGACGGCGTACCAGGGGCAGGGGTATGCACGCGAGGCGGCCGCCGGGATGGTTGATTGGCTGAACGGCGCCGGGGTGGAGGTCTTTGTCGCGTACCTGCACCCGGCTCATCACGCATCGGCTAGGGTCGCGCAGCGCCTGGAGTTGCGTCGTACGGATGTCGTGGTCGACGGCGAGGTTCGGTGGATCCGCAAGGTCCGGCCCGGGGGAACAATGTGACCGGTCGACGGGAAGAATGAGGTCGACGGGAAGAACCTGACCGGTCGACGGGAAGAACCTGACCGGTCGACGGGAAGAACCTGACCGGTCGACGGGGAGAATGGGGTGGCGGGTGACCGTGCCGGGTTGCCAGGCTGGACCATGAGCACCTTCGTCCTCGAGGCCGACCCGCACCGGTTCCGTGACCAGGTCGGCCCGTGGCTCGGCGCCGACCCGGCGCTGCACACGCTGCCGCTGTCCGTGCTGGACCAGGTGTGTCGCGGCCGCTATCCGGAGTGGATGCTCGCTCGGATCGAGGGGCCCGCCGGCGCCGTGGCGGCGTTGGCTGTGCTGACTCCACCGCACAACGTCATCGTCGCGGCTGCCGACCGGCAGGGCGTAAGGCGGCTCGCCGAGGGCCTGGCCGCCGCCGGTCGCCAGCTGCCAGGCGTGACGGGGGTGGTGCCGTGGGTGCACGACTTCGCCGCCGACTGGTCCGCGCTCACGGGGGCGCGCGTCGAGGAGGACAAGGCCGAGCGGCTGTTCCGCCTCGAGGGACTCGTGCCACCCCGGCCGGCGGAGGGCACGCCGCGACGCGCGACGGACGCCGACGTCGACCAGCTGGCCGACTGGATGCGCGCCTTCCTAATCGAGGTGGATCTGAATGAACACCTGGACGCCCGGGTCAGCACCGAGACCGCCGTGCGTGACGGGCGCCTGTACGTGTGGGAGCTCGACGGTGAGGTGGTGTGCGACTGCGGGCACAGCACCGATGTCGCGGGCCAGGTCCGGATCGGCCCGGTCTACACGCCGCCGGCGCTGCGCGGCCGCGGCTACGCCAGCAGCCTCGTCGCCCACGTGACGCGTCTCAACCTCGACCGTGGCCTGATCCCTACTCTCTTTACCGACCTGGCCAACCCGACGTCCAACCACGTCTACCAAGCGCTGGGCTACCGGGCGGTGTCCGACGCCTTCATGCTGCGCTTCCTGCCCCCGAGAGATCCTTCCGGCTGAAGGTTTCAGCACCCCCCCGCGACAAGGTTCAGCCATAGCGGAGAGGTGGCCGTCTGAGGGGCGATAACCTGACCGCGCCGTGTTGCCGCGAGCAGGGTGCCGACTGTAAGGGCGACCCGAGAGGGGCGACACGAAGCGGTGACAAGGAGGTCAGCGTGCGCGTGCTGGTGGCGGATGCCTTGGACGACGACGTGCTGGCCCTGATGAGCGAGCGGGGCCACGACTGCGTCGTCGAGCCGGACCTGAGCTCCGACGACCTCCCCGACCGTATCGCCGGCTTCGATGCGCTCGTCGTGCGCAGCACCAAGGTGACGGCGGCCTGCGTCGACGCCGGTGACCGGTTGATGCTGGTCGTCCGGGCCGGCGCCGGCACCAACACGATCGACACCGATGCGGCCGCGGCGCGCGGCGTCTTCGTCGCCAACGTGCCGGGTCGGAACGCGATAGCGGTGGCGGAGCTGACCATGGGGCTGCTCCTCGCGATCGACCGCCGCATCCCCGACAACGTCACGGAGCTCCGAGCCGGTCGCTGGGACAAGAAGAGCTTCAGCCGCGGTGACGGCTTGTACGACGCCTCGATGGCCATCGTCGGCCTGGGCGACATCGGGTTCGCCGTGGCCGAGCGGGCCGTGCCGTTCGGCCTGCGCGTCCACGTCCTCGACCGGCCGGGGCGGGACCGGCGTACGGAGAAGCGAATCGACCGGCTGCGGCTGACCCGGGTAGGCACGCTCGAGGAGCTGGTGTCGAGCTGCGACATCGTCTCGGTGCACGTGCCTGCCAACGACGACACTCGCGGCATGGTCGATGCGACCTTCCTCGACTGGCTGCGCCCCGGCGCGATCCTGCTCAACACCTCCCGTGGTGACGTCGTCGATGAGGCAGCACTGCTGACGGCCCTCGACGAGAAGGGACTCCGGGCCGGACTCGACGTGTACGCCGACGAGCCGCCCAAGGGCAGGGCCGAGTGGGAGTCCCCGCTGGCACAGCACCCCCGAGTGGTCGGCACCCACCACATCGGTGCCTCGACCGCCCAGGCGCAACGAGCGGTCGCTGCCGGGGTGCTCGAGGTGCTCGACGGCTTCGCTGCCGGCCAGTCCGTCAACTGCGTCAACCTGGCTCCCCGGCTCGGCGCCGCCAGCATCACCGTCCGGCATCTGGATCAGGTCGGCGTGCTGGCGACCGTGCTCGCCACGCTGAGCCGGGCCCGGCTCAACGTCGAGCACATGGAGAACCGCGTCTTCAGCGGCGGCGAGGCGGCGATGGCCACGATCGACGTGGCCGGAGACGTGAGCGACGACGTGCTGGCCGAGATCGAGGGTCTGCAACATGTGCTCAGCGTCTCTGTCGTGAGCCTGGGCGCGGGTCACTGATGACTGCTCCTCCCGCCGGCTCGGAGGCAGCCGAGGCGAGCGAGGCCGGTGTCGTGCGTCCCTTCGCCGGGCGGCTCGTGACACCCGACTGGGCCGCGCGGGTGGCTTCGCCCATGCTCGACACGCTAGGCCCGGACGACCGGTCGCGACTCCTGAAGCAGGAGCCGAGCTCCTGGCTGCAGGTGGCCAGCACGCCCGACTCCGCGGAGCTCGGCGACCCTCCACGCGGGCTCGCCGCGCTCCACCACCTGCTCGACGCAGGGGCCTACGACGAGTCGCGGCGGGGGCTCTTCGCCTACCGGATCGACGACGGGCGCGGCGTACATCTCGGCGTCGTCGCCGGCGTCGACGCCGCCGCCTTCGTGACCGGTCGGGTCCGAGGTCACGAGGCCGTGCAGCCGGAGAGAGTCGCGGCGGTCATGCAGCACTTCGCCCAGGTGCCGGCGCAGTCCGAGCTCGTCGCACTGCTGCATCCCGGGGACACCGACATCGAGGCGATCACCGCGCGAGCGTGTCAGACGCCGCCAGCGCTCGACTTCCGAACGGCCGACGGGCTGCGCCAGGTCGTGTGGCGGGTTGCAGACGCGGATGCGGATGCGCTCGCCCGCCTGCTCGGAGCACAGCCGCTGTACGTCGCCGACGGGCACCACCGGGTGGCGGCCTCGCTGCGCAGCTGGGAGCAGGCCGGCCGGCCGGAGGGGACGAGCATCCCCTGCGTGCTCTACCCGCCGTCCGGACTGCGGCTGGAGGCGTTTCACCGGCGCGTGGTAGGCCCGGTCGACGGCAGCCGTCTCGTCACCGCGCTGCAGACCGGATTCGCCGTCACGAGTGCGGATCCGGCCCCGGTGCCCGGCCGAGTGGCGGTGTACGTCGACCAGGCGTGGCACACCGTGCAGCTACCCGAGGTCACCATCGCGGGCGCGCCGGGAGCCGTTGGCGTGGCGGGCCTGGACGTGGTGCGGCTGCATCGCGACGTACTCGAACCACTGCTGGGCATCGCGGCGGCAGGCGATCCGCGGGTGGAGACGGTGCCGGCGACCGTGCCACTGTCGGTGCTGGTCGAACGCTGCGACACCGACAAAGGGGCACTATTCGCGCTGGCCCCGCCGACCGTTGCGCAGCTGGTGGATGTCGCGGACCGCGGCGAGGTGATGATGGCCAAGTCGACGTTCTTCGAGCCGAAGCCACAGGCCGGGATCTTCCTCCAACAGCTGACCTGACTGGCTGACCTGGCCGGCCGACCTGATCCGTTGGATCCGACTCTCGACCGGCCATGACCGGCTCAGCGTCGGATCCTTCAGCGCAGGGACCGTAGGCTGGTGGTGTGCTTCGTCGAGTGGTGCTGTTGCTGGCAGCCGGGTGTCTCGTGCTGGCGTCCTGCTCGTCCGACGGCGACGACGCGGCCGCTCCCGCTGACGCCGACGGTGCGGCGACGACCCCCGCCGCCGGCGGCACCGACCAGGCAGCGCCAGGGGACGACGGAGGCGACGGCCACGGCCGGCACGGGAGTCATGGAAACCATGGGGACCAGCAGGGCCACGGCGGGCACGGCAGCCACAGCGGTGCCGGCCCGGCACCCAAGCCCGCCCCGCTGCGGCCGGGGGAGCGGTTCGTCGAGCTGGCCATGCCCGAGTCCTACACACCGTCTGCACCGTATGGCGAGGGCACCGACGACTATCGGTGCTTCCTGCT
Source organism: uncultured Actinomycetota bacterium (assembly GCA_963830495.1). GTDB lineage: Bacteria > Actinomycetota > Actinomycetes > Propionibacteriales > Nocardioidaceae > CAWHMS01. The sequence goes on from CAWHMS010000004.1 coordinate 202,741, forward strand.
CGACCCCGCGCTGGCCGACGAGCAGTTCGTCACCGGTGTCGACGTACTGCCCGGCAACCCCGAGGTCGTCCACCACGTCATCCTGTTCCGCGTGCCGCCCGGGCAGGTGGCCCAGGCCGAGCAGCAGGACGCATCGGAGGACGGCCAGGGCTGGACCTGCTTCGGCGGCACCGGGCTCGCCTCGCAGCTCGGCGGCGACCTCGATGCCGCCCCGTGGATCGGCGCCTGGGCACCCGGCGGTGGCGAGTCGGTGATGGCTGGCGACATCGGCATCCCGCTCGAGCCTGGCAGCCAGATCATCATGCAGGTGCACTACAACCTGCTGGCCGGAGCGGCCCCCGACGTCTCCAGTGCCAAGCTGCGGATGGCACCGGGCGACGCAGACCTGGCTCCGCTCGAGACGATGCTGTTGCCGGCGCCGGTGGAGCTGCCGTGTCGGCCGGCCCACAACGACGGCCCGCTCTGCGAGCGCCAGGCCGCTGTCTCCGACGTGATCGAGCGCTTCGGGAGCGGGTCGGGGTGGATGGTCTCCGGGCTGCAGCTGCTGTGCGGAGGCGCCACCAGCGCACCCCGGGCCGGAGAGGTGCAGCAGTGCGACCGACCGGTGACCGGCTCGATGACGGTGCGCGCCGTGGCAGGGCACATGCATCTGCTCGGGCGCGAGATCTCGATCGAGCTCAACCCCGGCCAGCCCGAGGCTCGCACGCTGCTGGACATTCCGGTGTGGAACTTCGACGACCAGGGCGCGACCCCACTGCGCAAGCCCGCGAAGGTCGAGCCGGGTGACACCGTGCGGGTGACCTGCCGGCACAGCCAGCAGCTGCGGGACGTGCTGCCGGCCTTCGACGGACAACCAGACCGGTACGTCGTCTGGGGTGACGGCACGACCGACGAGATGTGTCTCGGGATCGCGCTGGTGACCAGGCCCTGATGGTGGCCGACTAGCCCCCGCGACCTCGACCAACCGGGTATGTCCGTATCGTCCGTTGGTGCGATGGACTGTCCGGCTTGCGGCCCTAGGATCGAGAGCGTGTCGGAACCGGGGGGTCATCTGAACCAGCAGCGGGTCCGCTTCGTGGCGGAGCCGCTGAGCGTGCCGGTCGCGCGACGATTCGTCACCGACAGTGTCACCGGCTCTGGGCTGCCCGATCTCGCCGAGGACGCTGCCCTCCTGGTCAGTGAGCTGTCCGCCAACGCGGCGCTGCACAGCGGCAGCCGGTACTTCGAGGTCCTGGTGCAGGCCTGGTCGTCCTCGGTCCGGATCGGCGTCTGCGATGACGGATCCGCGGTGGCGGTGGCAGCCCGGCGCAGCCGGCTGATCGATCGGCACGACGAACGCGTGGACGACGTGCCCGTCTTCGACGTACACGACCTCGAGTCCACCACCGGGCGCGGGCTGGTCATCGTGTCGGCCCTCGCGGATCGCTGGGGTGTCGAGGACACCGACGAGGGCAAGCTGGTGTGGGGAGAGCTCACCGTCGCCGCTCGGACCACCGACGGTGCACCGCGCGCAGTGGCCGGGTCGGCGTCCGCACCGGTCGAGACGCTCGGGCCGCTCGAACCACCTGCGTCGTGGCGCCGGGTCCAGCTCGTCGACCTGCCGGTCCGGTTGAGCCACGAGTTCGACCAGCACGTGCAGGACCTGGTCCGCGAGCTCCAGCTGATCCAGCACGGTGACGCGGAGTGGACCACGGAGATGGCCTCGCTCATCGAGGGCCTCATCGGACGCCACATAGGCTCGTGGCGGTTGAGCCAGTCGGTGGTCGAGCAGGGTCTGCTCGAGGGCCGGGACCACGTGACGCTCGACCTGACGGTGCCCGAGCACGCGGCGGCAGACGCGATCATGCTGAAGGAGGCGCTCGATCTCACCGACCGGCTGTGCGAGCGCAACGAACTGCTGATGCTGGCCGCCACACCCGAGATCCGCTGGCTGCGCGCCTGGATGACGGCGGAGTTCGTGGGGCAGATCCGGGAGGGCCGCGCCCCGGTGGCCTGGGGCGCCCGCACCAGCTGAGCCTCCGTGCGTCGACCGAGTGCCGCTGCGGCCCGACGAAACGCTTCTCAGCGCCGCGAGACGAGGTCGGCGCCCTTCGCCAGCGTGTTCGCCGCACCCGCCCGGCCGGCCTTCTCCAAGCGGTCGGCGAGGTGGTAGGCCCGGTACAGCCCACGAATGCCCAGCCATCGGGCCGGCTCGGGCTCCCAGCGCCGTACCCGGCGGCCGACCCAGGGCAAGGTCACCAGCTCGGTGTCGCGGACGAGCACCAGATCGGCCAGGGTGCGCCCGGCCAGGTTGGTCGCCGTGACGCCGTGTCCCACGTAGCCCCCTGCCCAGCCGATCCCCGTCGCTCGGTCGAGCCCCACAGTCGCGCACCAGTCCCGCGGCACCCCCAGCACGCCGGACCAGGCGTGCTCGAGGCCGACTGCCTTCGTGGCCGGCAGCAGCCTCAGCAGGGTGGCGCGCAGCTCGTCGATGGCCCGCTCGTACGTCCGGCCCGCGTCGTCCCAACGCGAGCCGTAGCGGTAGGGCACCCCGCGACCACCGATCGCGATCCGGCCGTCGGCAGTGCGCTGGGCGTAGACGTAGACATGTGCCTCGTCGCCCAGCAGTATCGGCTCGCGCCACCCGATCTGCTCCCAGGCCTCTGGCGGCAGCGGCTCCGTGACGACCATGGTGCTGTTGAGCGGCACCCAGGTACGGCGGAGACCGCGGACTCCCGCGGTGTATCCCTCGAGCGCGCGGATCACGTACGGCGCACGCACGGTGCCGTGACTGGTCCTGACCAGACCCGCCTCGATCTCCAGCACCGGGGTCTCCTCGTAGATCGTCACGCCGCCCCGCTCGACGGCTGCGGCGAGGCCGCGAGCGAGCTTGGCAGGATGGATCCGCGCGCAGTGCGGGGTCCAGGTGCCACCGACCGCTCCCGCGACCGCCACGCGTGAGCGCAGCTCGGCGCCGTCGAGCTCGACCAGGTCGTCAGGCCCCCAGCCGAACGACCGGAGCTCGGCAGTACCGGCGTCGAGCCGCCGTCGCTGGGCATCGTCGGTGGCGACTCGTAGCTGGCCATGGCGCGCCAGGTCCGCGTCGATGTCCTCGCGGACCAGCACCTCCGCGACCTCGTCGACCCCGGCAAACATGGTGCGCTGCATCCGCACAGCCTCGGCGTGGCCGTGCGACGCGGCGTAGCGGTCGAGGTCCCCGGGGGCGGCGGCCATCAGCCAACCCCCGTTGCGACCGGAGGCGCCGAAGCCGGCGAACTCCTTCTCGAGTACGACGATCCGCAGGTCCGGCTGGGCCCGCTTGAGGTAGTACGCGGTCCACAGTCCCGTGAAGCCGGCGCCGACGATCACGACATCCGCCTCGTCGTCCCAGGGCAGTGGCGCGCGGCTCTCCGGGTAGCCCAGACTGCGGTGCCACCAGGAGACCCCGCCGTTGACGAAGGTCGGGGTGCGCCTCAGGTCGGTTGTCACGTGTGCTCCTTCGGCGCCAGTGCTCCTCGAGTTGGGTCCAGCATCGCCCATCTTGCCTGCCCGGCCGACGCACTACGGTGGCGACAGTCGCTCACCCTCCCTCGACAGGTGCTTTTCGTGTCCAGGTCCCGGACTCTCCTCGGCGTCGACCTCGGTACGAGCGCTCTCAAGGCCACCCTTGTCGACACCGACGGTGCCGTCGTCGCCGAGGCAGAGGCGGCGTACGACGTCGTCAGCGGCGCGGACGGAAAGGCGGAGACCGATCCGGACCAATGGCTGGCGGCGCTGCGCAGCGCGACCCGCCGACTCGGGCAGATCCACCCCGCGGCTCCGGACGCGACCGGCTGGTCCGGTCAGATGCACGGCCTAGTGGTGGCTGACGAGGCGGGGAAGCCGCGTCGGCCCGCGATCCTCTGGCCGGACCAGCGCTCCGGCAGTGTGCTCGAGCGCTGGCGGGAGCTGCCGGCGCCAGTGCGAGCCCGGTTGTCCAACCCGATCGTCGCGGGGATGACCGGGCCGATCCTGACGTGGCTGGCAGGGCAGCAGCCGGGCCTGCTCTTCGGTCAGGTGCGGTCGCCGAAGGACTGGCTCCGCCAACGCCTCACTGGTGACGACGCCACCGAGCGGAGCGACGCCTCCGCGACGCTGCTGTGGGACGTGTCCGCCGACGACTGGTGCACCGAGGCGCTCGCGCTCGCCGAGATCGAGAGCTCCGTCCTACCCGAGGTCGTGGGCAGCGCGGAGGTCGTCGGGGAGGCGGACTGGGCAACGAATGGTGGTGTGGTGCGGGTACCGAGCGTGGCCGGAGGTTCCGACGCCGCCTGCGTGCTTACCTCACTCCTGGCGCTGAACGGCGCGAGCGACGCGCTGGTCGTCAACATGGGCACAGGGATCCAGGTCCTGCGCCCTGCCGCAGACGGCTCAGCCCGGGTCGATCCGGTCACCCACCTCTACGCCGACTGCGACGGCGGTTGGTACGAGATGCTCGGGCTCCGGAACGGTGGCAGTGCCGTGGCGTGGGGGCGGGATGTGCTCGGTCTCGACCATCCCGACCTGGTCGCGGCGGCAGCCGCCGCTCCCGCTGGGTCTGCCGGTGCGACGTTCGTGCCGTTCCTCACCGGCGAGCGAGGCGGTGTGGCCGGAGCCGACTCCAGGGCAGCCTGGTGTGGACTCGACCACGCCGTGGGTCGGGGTGAGCTGGCCCGTTCCGTGCTGGAGTCGCAGGCGTTCCTGGTACGTCGGGGAGTCGAACGGATGGCGGCGTCGAGCACCGGGCCGGTGACGCTCACCGGCGGCGGCAGTCGTGACGCGTGGTTCCGTCAGCTCGTGGCCGACGTCCTCGGCCGACCGGTGCGATACGTCGCGCTGCGCAGCGCCTCGGCCGTGGGCGCGGCGGTCCTGGCGGCACGCGGGGTCGGGATCACCCTGCCGGTCCACGCGGACGTCGTCGAGCACGAGCCGGTCGACTCGGCGGCGCTGGAGGCGGCCTACGCACGCTGGCGGTCTGCGGTTGAGTGAGAGGTACGGCGCCGGCGGCGCACGGCTGCCCGGCATCGCCTCGCCCCGGTCGGCTCGGGCTGGAGGTCGCGATTCGGTCACCATCGCGGCGCAGTTCCATCGCGGTTGCCGGGCGGATCTGGTGGGTTGTCGGTGCCACCGGTGACAATCGCGTCATGCCGCTTGCCGAGCGGGACCACCGACCACGGCAGCAGTCGGCGTTCGTCGCCGGCGGCTGGATCATGCTGGCCAGCATCGTCTCGGCGCTCTGCGCTGCGCTGGCCCTCCCGGCCACCTGGTCTGTCGCGGCTGCGGCTCGGGACGTGTTCCATCCCGAGTGGCTGCTGGCGGCGACCTTGGTCGTCTTTGCCGTCCAGCGTGCCGCTCGGGCGTGCTGGTGGTGCGCCCTGCCCGCCGTCGTACTGCCCGGTGCCCAGCTCGTGTACGTCGTCGGCGCGGCACAGCAGCGGCTGGAGGCGGTGCACGTCGACGCCACCATGACGCCGTGGTTCGCGGTCGTCGTGGTCCAAGTGACGCTCCTCTGCGCCGCCGTGCTCCCGTCGGCGTCTGCGAGCTACCGCGACCGCCGATGGAGTCGCTTCATGCGTCGGCGGCTGGGTCCGCGCGAAGCCGGCATCCTCTCCGACCTCGACCACGTGGGGTAGCAGTCATTCTGCTGGGCAGGCAACCGAATCCATCACTGCTGCGTCCTCGGAGGAGCAAGCCACTACTCATTGGGGGGAATCATGAAGGCAAACAATCGACTCCGACTCCGCAGGTCTGCCGTCGCGGCCCTCGCCGCCGCCATGGCGGTGCCGCTGGGCGTCGCGGCCTCGCTGCCGGCGCAGGCCGCGACCAAGACGTTCGCCGACGCCAAGGGCGACATGGACTCGGGCAACGACCTGCTGCGCGTCAAGGTGAGGAACGAGGATCGGATCCGGCTGGTTGCCAAGCACGACAACCTGACTCGGCAGTCCGGCGGCGGTATCGCTTGGTTCATCGACGTCAACTCGGATCGCAGGGGACCGGAGTTCCGGATCGCCGGCGGACTGACGGCGGCCGGCACCGACTGGAACATCCTGCGCGTGCGGCGCTGGCACGTGGTCGGGGACCAGATCTCGTGCTTCTCGAATCTGGATCTCGCCCCCCGCGCCGATACGTCGAGCTTCGTGCTCGGCCGGGCATGCGTCGGCGGGCACCAGGGCCGTATCCGCGTCTCTGTCGAGGCGTCGGACTCCGACCAGTCCGGCGACGTGTTCCGCGACTTCGTGCCGGCGCGGCACGCGTTCACCGGCTGGGCCAAGCGCGGCTGAGCGTAATCGGCTACGCAGGTCCTGCCTGGCAGCCGTCAGCGAGCCCCGGGGAACCGTCCCCGGGGCTCGGTGCGTCGGCCTCGATCGTCAGGGTCGCCGGCGACCCCGAAGCAGCGCCACCAGGGCAATGACCACGACAACGACGACCACGATGATCAGCACAGTTCTCATGACCGGGGCAATGCCCGAAATCGGGGTGAACTATGCGTGATCGGGCTGCTACGACGGCGGCGTCGCGTCAGCGGTCCGTCACGACGAGCCCCTGCCGGAGCGTGCCCAGGCCCGGGACCACCCGCACCTTCAGCGCGGCCGTCTCGCGACCTTCGTCGGCGCCGTCGCGTCGTACCGGCAGCTCAAACGTCCCGGTACGACGACCGGGGGCGATGTAGGAGTACAGCCCGCGCCTGAGCTCGTGCAGCGGGAGCCCCGTCCGGCGGTCCCCGAAGTACTCCCGCGCCCATCGCTGGTCGAGATCGCCGAAGCGGAGCTCGGGTAGTCGGCCGGACGGCTCGACGAAGGTCCCGCGCATCTCGATGAAGTAGTCGACCGGGTCCGACAGCCGCACGCGCCAGACGGCGTCCTCGCCCTCGGTGGTACGCCGCGCTGCAGTCAGCTCCACCGCCGGAGCCGGGTCGTCGTCGAGGACCTTGACGAGGCCGACGTACCGCCTGGTCATGATGTCCGCCCACGGATAGGCCTCGATGCCCCACCGGGTCACGTCGATGTCGTCGCGCGTGTCCGCAGGGAGCGGCACCCGGATGACGCCGGAGGATCCGGTGATAGGGATCCGCACCGGGGCCAGGCTTCGGTAGCTCCACAGGTCAGTCGCGGTGACCACGACCTCGGCCCCCGGAGACACGGCACCGCGCACCCGATAGGGGACCCGCGCCGTCGTCGGGCCAGGTCCGTCGCCCTCCTGAATCCGAGCATCACCGAGGGAGACCGTCGCAGCGCGCCTGTTCTGTAGGTCGGGCAGCTCGGCGCGGGCGGCAGCCAGATCCAGCACGAAGATGTGCCCATCGCCGGTGCGTCCGATCAGGTCAACGGCCACGATCCGGCTCAGGTCGACCGAGCCGGTGGCATCGAGGCCCGCCCGGAGCGTCTGTGCCCAGCGCTTGGCCAGCGGCGAGAACTCTCCCGGCAGCGCCGGCAGCGAACCGGACTCCGGAATGATCGTGACGCGCCGCCCAGCGTCGTCTCGGAGCCGGACGTCGAGCCTGACCCGGCCCTGGCCTGGGTCGACGATCGTGCGGAGGTCGAGGCTCGTGGCCGCGCTCAGGTCGAGCGGCTCGGTGAGCCGGACTCGTCCCCAGGAGTCCGCCGTGTCCCAGCTCATCTCGAGGTTGGGGGTGGCGGGCAGGCCGGGGATGTACTGCGGGGTCCAGTGCGGGGCCTGGGAGCTGTCGGTGCCGCGTCCGCAGGCGCGGGCACTGTAGCGATAGGTCGCCCGGCCGGCGCAGATGCGGGTCTGCGCGCCGTTGCGGATGCCGAGGCTCGTCTCGATCCCCATCCGGCGGACATCTCGACCCGCCCCGACCAGGTGCGTGCGGACGTCGGCGCCGCCTGCTGACGCCACGGCGACCTCGCTGCCGTCGAACATCGGCAACGCACGCTGTTCGTCCGATGCCATCAGCTGCACGGCGCCGGCGATGTAGCTGCGGCCGACGTCGCGCTGCTCGGCGGCCGAGAGACGCTGTTCGGTGTCGGTGCCGCACGTCTCGTCGGCATCGCCACCCCAGTCATCCCAGGAGGGTGCGGCCGAGATGCCGGGGGTCCATTCGGTGTTGAAGTAGTTGTGGTTGGCGCCCATGACCAGTGCCGAGCTGTGCAATGCCGTGTCGTCGGCGGCGAGATCGCGTGCTGCGTCGGTGAAGATCTGACCCTGCAGGTCGCTCACGTCGCCGTCGCAGTAGGGCAACACAGTGACGGTGTTCTGGTAGGCCGTGGTCTGCCGGCCGAAGTCCGTGGGGCCGATGAGGACCTGCCCGACGATCCGGTACGGCGCCGAGAGCGGCACGTCCAGGGACGCCCGGTTGGCGCCCTCGCCGCCCCGGCTGTGCCCGACCAGCACGACCCGGTCGAGGTCCGCGACGTACCGCGGTGTCGACGTCCCGGCCCAGCCGACCCATCGCTCCAGGTGGCGTTGGATCAGGGTGGAGCGGGCTGCGGCGCCGCCGTCGGCGAGCCGGTGGTCCTGGGCGTTGATGCCGTTCGCCGAGATCGACACGGTCACGTAGCCCTGCGATGCCAGCAGCCGCTGCGCGTAGCGGTACCCGAGGTGACTCGGGATCGGTCGCTGGCCTTGCGGGCACGGCCACTCGCTCTGCTCGCCCGTCGCCCTGCCGTAGCAAGTGCTGTGCCGGCCGTGCAGGAACAGCACGAGTGGGCTCTCGGCATCGGCGTCCGTCGGCTGGACGACCTGGCCGAGCATCTCGAGCTTGGCCGGCAGTCCGCGGAACGCGAAGCCGGGCAACCGGTAGGAGCTCGACTGCACCGCGTGCGACCCGGGAAGCCCGGGGTCGAACGCGAGCGGGGCCAGGTCCCGAGGGGCGGTGTACGGCGCGACAGCCGCGCTCTCGTTGGGCTGCACCGTCGAGTCCAGCACCTCGTCCGACAGCACCACGTCGACCTCGTCGACGACTGGTTCGACGGCGGAGGCGACCGCCAGGGTGAGGGTGCGGCCGTCATCCGCGAGTCGGGGTATGCCGATGGAGCGCCCGTCGCGGAGGAACTCCGGCCGCGCATCGGTCAAGGGCAGTTCCGTGGGGGAGACCCAGGTCAGCCGGTACCGGTCGTCGTCGACCTGGCTGACGCGCCAGCTGCCGACGGTGTTCTCAGACTCGTCGGACACGCTGAGGGCAGTAGCGGCAGCGGGGCGAGTGTGGGTCGCGCCGTTGGTCGACCCAGCCAGAGCCGCTGGAGCCCCTGATCCGCTCAGCAACAGCAACGCGACAGTGCCCGCTCCTGTACCAGCCCGCAACGCCCGTCGTACACCTGCTGTCATACAGTCCCCCTCGATCCGGATCTTGAGTTGTCACAGCGGTGACCCATCATGGACCCTCGGGGCGCATGCAGGCGATGCGAACCGCGGAACCGGGAGGAACATGTGGCAGAGGTGCCGGTGGTACCGAGAGCTGGACTGCCGGACGGACCCGTGTAGCGTCCGGCACCGAGCAGAGAGACAGGAGCACCATGAGGCATCGGCACGCAGCGGTCGTCTCGGCGATCGCTGTAGCGATGTGGCTGTCCGGCTGCGGCGGTGACCAGGGCAGCGCCAGCCACCGGGGCACCGACGGTGGGCACGGCAGCGAGCACGACACGTCGGTGGACGCCAACCACGCCGACCTCACCTTCGCGATGCGGATGCTGCCGCGCGACCGCCAGGCCGTGGAGATGAGTGGCATCGTGCTGGAGACGCCCGGCGTCGACCCGGACGTCACCGCCATGGCTCGCCAGGTCCGGCAGACCCAGCTATCCCGGCTCGACCTCTTGGTGGGCTGGTTGAACGACTGGCAGAGCAGCACCAACACAGGCATGGACGGCATGGGCGGCATGCAGACCGGCGCCATGCTCGACGAGGCGGAGATGACGCGACTGCGCGAGTCCGCGGGTCCGGTGGCCGAGCGGATCTTCCTCGCCGGGATGGTCGAGCACCACGAGGACGCGCTCGCTGCGGCCGAGGACGAGCTCGTGGACGGCGCGTTCGACCCCGCCCGGGAGCTCGCCCAGTCCGTGATCGACACCCACCCAGCCGAGCTCGACCAGTTGCGAGCCCTGCTGAACTGATCGATCCATCGCCAGGTCTCGTCCGCGCTGTCCTACGCGTCGTACGGCCACACCCTCCTACAGTGGGGTTGGGAGGAGAGCGCACGATGGCTGGGAAACAGAAACCTGGCAGGAGGAACGTCATGGGCTGGGTCGCACCCACCGGCAAGAAGGCCGCGAAGTTCGGGCCGCAGGCGGTGCTGCTCTGGCAGCATGCCGGCCGACCGCTGACCGAGGCCGCGCAGCAGGCGCTGCTGTCGCGGCAAGGACGCAACACCGCGCTCAAGCACGCCGACACGGTCCGCGCCGGCGCGCTGCTCCGCGTCCTGCACGAAGGAGTCACCCGGTGGGTGGTGCTCTCCGCGGGGAAGCCGATCGCGTGCTACCCGTCGACGCCAGCGCGGCTGGACGACCTCGTCGAGCATGCCGACCTGTCCAAGTCAGTGACGCCCGACCAGCTGCGTGCGCGGCTGGTCGAGCGGTCGCGCCGACGCCGCGCGATCGAAGCCGCCGGAAGTCTCACCGGCGAGCTGCGACGGCGACGCGACCGCCTCTGACTCAGTGGCAGGGCCAGCTCAGCATGCCTTCAGCCAGGCACACTCGACGTCGGCCGGGCCGTAGTCGGTCGAGCCGTGACAGGCTCGTGGTGGCCACCCCGACCGCGATGGTCATCAGGCGGGACATGGGTCTCCTTCTACTTCGGGTGCTGATGCGGGCGCGAACGACCTGATTCTCTACGCCGGGGCGTCGCCCCGCCGTGCAGCACAAGGCGGCGAGTCGCGGTCGCTCGGCGGAGACCTTCGCGAGCCCTGCCAGACTGAGGGCGTGCACCTCGCGGTCTGGATCGTCGCGCTCGTCGCGACCGTGACCCTCTTCTCCGCGATGAGCCGCCGGGTCGGGGTTCCTGAGCCGCTCGTGCTGACCGTGGTCGGGGTCATCGGGTCCTATCTTCCGTTCGTCCCCGAGTTCGACCTGACCGCGGAGATCGTCCTGGTCGGCTTCCTGCCGCCGATCCTGTACGCCGCCGCGCTCCGCACGTCACTGGTGGACTTCCGGCGCAACGCCCGGCCAATCGCGCTGCTGTCGGTGGGTCTGGTCGTGGTCACCACGGTCGTGGTCGGTCTGGTCGCCTACTGGCTGCTGCCCGACGTACCTCTGGCCGCCTGCTTCGCGCTGGGCGCCGTCGTGGCACCGCCGGACGCCGTGGCAGCGACCACGATCGCCCGCCGGGTCGGGATGCCCCGACGGTTGGTCACGATCCTCGAGGGGGAGAGCCTGGTCAACGACGCCACCGCCCTGGTGGCGCTGCGGACTGCAGTCGCCGCGATCGGCGGGTCCGTCACCGTGCTCGAGGTGGGGTGGGACTTCATGGTTGCCGCCGTCGGCGGCATCGTCGTCGGTGTCGGCGTGGCCTTCGTGTGCGGTGTGCTCCGGACGCGTATCGACGACGAGCTGGTGGACACGTCGGTGTCGCTGTTCACCCCCTTCGTGGCCTACCTGCTGGCCGAGGAGCTGCATGCTTCGGGCGTGCTCGCCGTGGTCGTCACCGGGCTGCTGCTCGCGCACAAGTCGCACCTGATGCAGAGCGCGTCGTCCCGAGTGATCGAGCGGACGACCTGGTCGACCCTGCAGTTCCTACTGGAGAACACAGTGTTCCTGGTCATCGGCCTGCAGTTCCGTCGCATCGTCGACGAGGCGCTGTCCACAGACCTGCCCACGTCGACGATCGTCGCGAGCTGTGTCGGGGTCACGCTGACGGTGATGGTGGTACGGCCGCTGTGGGTGTTCCCAGCGACGTACCTGCCCCGTTTGATCCCGTCGATCGCCGCCCGCGACCCCAACCCGCCCTGGACCTATCCGGCCGCGGTGTCCTGGGCGGGCATGCGGGGTGTGGTCACGCTGGCGGCCGCCTTCGTCATCCCGGTTGACGTCGAGCAGCGAGCCGTCCTGGTGCTGATCGCCCTCGTCGTGGTGGGTGCGACGCTGCTGGTGCAGGGCTCGACCCTGCCGTGGGTGCTGCGGCACCTCGGGGTGACCGGACCCGACCCGGCCGAGGATGCCCTGGTCGAGGCGACAGCGCGGCAGCGTGCCACGGCGGCGGGACTCGCGCGGCTTGACGAGGTGGCTGACGGTGAGCCGGACGCTGTCGTCGACCGGCTCCGGCTGGTGGCGGCGCAGCGGTCGGAGTCAGCCTGGGAGCGGCTCGGCGGGGGCGCGGAGACGCCGAGCGGGACCTACAAGCGGCTTCGGCTGGAGATGATCGAGGCCGAGCGCGCCGAGCTGATCCGGCTGCGCGACGAGGGCAACGTCCCCGACGACATCCTTCGCCGCGTGCTGGCCCAGATCGACATCGAGGAGTCGATCATCGACCGCAGCGCGTCGGCCGACAGCGCGCAGCGCGAGATCGAGCTGACGGCGCCGGCCGGCCACACCGGGTGCGACCACATCGAAGCCCTCCAGCAGACCCCCCAGCCTCTGACGCCCGACGGGTGTGAGGAGTGCCTGGCCCAGGGCACCACGTGGGTTCACCTGCGGCTGTGTATGTCGTGCGGGCACGTCGGTTGCTGCGACTCGTCGCAGTACCGGCACGCTACGGGCCACTACCACGACAGCGATCATCCGGTGATCCGCAGCTTCGAGCCCGGTGAGGCGTGGCGGTGGTGCTACCTCGACGAGCTTCTCGGCTGACCGGATTGCCGTCCGGGCGAGGGGTGTCACCGAGTTCGAGGGTGGATCCGCGCTGCGTATCCTAGGCGCCACCATGTCCAAGGCTGTCCCGAGGTCCACGGCCGCCTCGACGTACCCGCCCACCACTACCGGGGCCGCTGCGGCAGGGTCGGCGTACGCGATCACCTACCCGGCGGAGCTGCCCGTCTCGCAGCGGCGCGACGACATCGCCGCCGCCATCCGGGCTCACCAGGTCGTGATCATCGCCGGCGAGACCGGCAGCGGCAAGACGACCCAGTTGCCGAAGATCTGCCTCGAGCTCGGGCGCGGCACCGACGGCCGCGTCATCGGACACACGCAGCCACGCCGGATCGCGGCGCGCAGCGTGGCCGAGCGGATCGCCGACGAGCTCGGCACCTCGCTAGGCGACGTGGTCGGCTACACGATCCGGTTCACCGATCGATCCTCGGCCGGCACCAAGGTCAAGGTGATGACCGACGGCATCCTGCTGGCCGAGATACAGCGCGACCGGAAGCTGCGGCAGTACGACACGATCATCATCGACGAGGCGCACGAGCGCAGCCTCAACATCGACTTCCTGCTCGGCTATCTCAAGCAGCTGCTGCCGAAGCGGCCCGATCTCAAGCTGATCATCACGTCGGCGACGATCGATCCCGAGCGCTTCTCGCGGCACTTCGGCGACGCCCCCGTCATCGAGGTCTCCGGGCGCACCTACCCGGTCGAGGTTCGGTATCGCGAGCTCGACGACGACCAGACCCAGGGAATCGTCGACGCGGTCGGAGAGCTGGTGCGCGAAGGACCGGGCGACATCTTGGTCTTCCTCTCCGGCGAGCGTGAGATCCGTGATGCTGCCGACGCACTGCGGAAGGTCCGCCCCCAGCGGGTGCTGGACGAGTTCGGCGTGCTGCCCCTCTACGCGCGGCTGTCCAGCGCCGAGCAGCACCGGGTGTTCGCCCCTCATCGACGGCGCCGGGTCGTGCTGGCGACCAACGTCGCCGAGACGTCGCTGACCGTGCCAGGCATCCATTACGTCGTCGACACCGGGCTGGCGCGCATCTCGCGCTACTCGGCTCGCACGAAGGTGCAGCGGCTGCCGATCGAGCCCATCTCCCGGGCCAGCGCCGATCAGCGCAAGGGTCGCTGCGGCCGCGTGGCGGACGGCATCTGCATCCGGTTGTACACCGAAGCCGACTTCGAGGGCAGGTCCGAGTTCACCGAGCCGGAGATCCTGCGCACCAACCTGGCGGCGGTGATCCTGCAGATGACCGCCCTTGGGCTCGGGGACATCACGCGGTTCCCCTTCCTGGAGCCGCCCGACACCCGGAGCGTGAGCGCAGGCCTCCAGCTGCTGGAGGAGATCGGCGCCATCGGCGACGGCCGGACCCGACGGCCGCGGCTCACCCAGGTCGGACGCTCGCTGGCCCGGGTGCCGCTCGACCCGCGGCTGGGCCGGATGATGCTGGCGGCGGACGAGCTGGGCTGCCTGCGGGACGTGATCGTGATCGTGGCTGCGCTGTCCATCCAGGACCCGCGCGAGCGGCCGATCGACGCGGAGCAGCTGGCCGACGCGAAGCATCGTCGTTTCGCCGACCCGGACTCGGACTTCGCGTCCTACCTGAATCTGTGGCGCTACCTCAAGGAGCAGCAGCGGGAGCTGTCCTCGAGCGCCTTCCGCCGACTCTGCAGGTCCGACTACCTGAACTATCTCCGGGTCCGGGAGTGGCAAGACCTCGACGCGCAGCTGCGCCAGGTGGCCAAGCAGATCGGTCTCCGCGCCGTCGGCTCCAAGTGCCGGCGGCACGAGGAGGACGGCAAGCAGGTCGAGATCAGCTCAGCCGTGCACCGCGCCCTTCTCACCGGGCTGCTTTCCCACGTCGGACTCAAGGACGTCGAGCGCCGCGACTACCTCGGCGCGCGCGGCACCCGCTTCGCGATCTTCCCCGGATCGGCGTTGTTCAAGAAGCAGCCCGAGTTCGTCATGGCGGCCGAGCTCGTCGAGACGGGCAGGCTGTGGGCACGCGTCAACGCGAAGGTGGATCCGGCTTGGGTCGAGGATGCGGGAGCTGACCTGCTCAAGCGTTCGTACAGCGAGCCGCACTGGTCCCAGCGGCGCGCCGCGGTCATGGCCTACGAGAAAGTGACGTTGTACGGCGTACCGCTCGCCGCGGACCGGCGGATCGACTTCGCTCGGATCGAGCCCGAGACTGCCCGGCAGCTCTTCATCCGGCACGCACTCGTGCAGGGTGAGTGGCGCACCCGGCACCGGTTCGCCCGGGACAACCAGGCGCTGCTGGCCGAGGCCGAGGAGCTGGAGCACCGATCCCGCCGCCGCGACATCGTCGTCGACGACGAGACGCTGTTCGACTTCTACGACGCACGTGTGCCCGCCCAGGTGGTCTCGGGTGCCCACTTCGACACCTGGTGGAAGGGCGCCACCCAGGCCGAGCGGGCGTCGTTGGCACTCACCTGGGACTCCCTTGTCGACGCCGGGCGAGCCGAGCTGGCGCGAGGCGAGTTCCCGGACGTGTGGCGGCTCGGCGACGACGAGCTTCCGCTCTCGTACGCATTCGAGCCCGGGGCCGTCGAAGACGGGGTCACGGTCGACATCCCGGTCGCGACGCTCACCAGGCTCGACCCGGCCGAGTTCAGCTGGCCGGTCCCCGGGCTGCGCGAGGAGCTGGTGACCGCGCTGATCCGGTCGTTGCCCA
The DNA here is from genome assembly GCA_963830495.1 of uncultured Actinomycetota bacterium. GTDB lineage: Bacteria > Actinomycetota > Actinomycetes > Propionibacteriales > Nocardioidaceae > CAWHMS01. The sequence continues at coordinate 218,180 of CAWHMS010000004.1, forward strand.
AGCGGCTGCGGGTCAACTTCGTGCCCGCCCCCGATCACGCGCGAGCCTTTCTCGCTTCGGTGTCACCCGGGGCTGAGCCGCTGCTCGACGCGCTCGAGCGTCAGCTGCGTCGTACCACGGGGATCACCGTGCCGCGAGACGCGTGGGACCTGGCCAAGCTGGCACCGCACCTTCGTCCGACGTTCCGGGTGGTGGACGAGGCCGGCTCCGTGCTGGGTGAGGGCAAGGAGCTCGGCGTGCTCCAGCAGCAGCTGCGCGGGCAGACCGGCGACGCCATATCCGACGCCGCGGGCTCGCTCGAGCGGACCGGGATGACCCGCTGGGAGCTCGACGATGTGCCTCGGGAGTTTGGGCGCACCCGCGCCGGCCACGAGGTGCGGGGCTTCCCTGCCCTGGTCGACGAGGGGGCCAGCGTCGCGCTTCGGGTCGTCTCCACCGAGCTCGAGCAGTCCGTGCTGCACCGCCGAGGTGTACGCCGGCTGCTCGTGCTGGAGCTGGCATCGCCCGGCCCGGCGCTGCTGGCCGAGCTCGACAACGCGGCGAAGCTCACGCTCGGGCTGGCGCCATATCCCGGCGTGTCGGCACTGCTCGACGACTGCATCGCCGCGGGCGTGGACGCGATCATCGAGGAGGCCGGAGGACCGGCATGGAGCCTAGCGGAGTTCGAGCGGCTCCAGACCGCCGTGGCAGCGCGTGCTCACGACCGAAGCCGGGACGTGCTGGGGCTCACGCTGGCGGCGCTGACCGCTTCTGCTGCCGTCGACCGGCGGCTCTCCGGACGAGCCGAGCTGTCGATGCTTCCTGCGCTCGCGGACATGAAGGCCCAAGCGGGCCGACTGGTCCACGAGGGTTTCGTCGCCGGGTCGGGGATCGATGCGCTGGGCCACCACCCGCGCTACTTCGCGGCCATGGAGCTGAGGCTGGACAAGCTCCGCGGCGATCCTGGTCGCGACGCCGCACTGATGGCCTCGATGGCCGGCGTGCAGGCGTCGTACCTCGACCATGTGGCGACACTGCCGCCGGGGATGCCCGCGCCGCCTGCGCTCGAGCGGGTGCGCTGGATGCTCGAGGAGCTGCGCGTCAGTCTGTGGGGACAGCAGCTGGGTACGGCGGAGCCGATCTCTGTCGCGCGCGTCCAGCGCGCGCTAGCGGGACTGTAACCATCGCGAGGCCCGCGGCTAAACCCTGACATCCTGGGTACAACCTGGCGGAAGACCGGCGGGGGCTAGCGAGCAGCGGAGGGCACATGACGCAGGTGGAGAGCACCACCAAGCAGGTCAGCGAGAGTTCTTGGTTCGAGTACGCCGTGCGCATCGGGCTGGCCGCGTTCGGCGTGGTCCACCTGCTGATCGGCTGGCTCGCCCTGCAGCTTGCGTTCGGCGACTACGAAGGTGCCCCGGACCAGCAAGGTGCGCTGCAGATCCTGGCCGAGCAACCCGGCGGTGAGCTGATGCTGTGGGTCACCGGTGTCGGGTTGGTGTTTCTGGCGCTGTGGCAGGTGACCGAGGCACTGTGGGGCCACACCCGCGAGGACGGCGCCAAGCGGGTGCTCAAGCGGGTCGGCTCCGCCGGCAAGGTCGTGATCTACGGGGTGCTCGGCTTTGCCGCGTTCCAGACGGCCACCCAGGCCCGCAGCGGCGGCGGATCGTCCGAGGACCAGTTCACCAAGCAGATCCTCGACCTCCCCGCGGGCCAGCTGATCGTCGCCGCGATCGGAGTCGGCATCGTCGTGGTCGCCGCCATCCTGGTCAAGAAAGGCGTCACGGCGTCCTTCGAGAAGGACCTCCAGGCAGGCACGTTCAGCGGCACCCACGGCAGCGCGATCAAGCGCATGGGCCAGGTCGGCTACATCGCCAAGGGGGTCGCGGTGGCGATCATCGGTGGCCTCTTCGTGTGGGCCGCGGCGACGTACGACGCGGACAAGGCAGGCGGTCTCGACACCGCACTGCGCACGGTGCTCGAGGCGACCGGAGGACCGGTGTTGCTCGCCGTCGTCGCCGTCGGCATCGTCAGCTTCGGTGTCTACTGCTTCGCCTGGGCTCGCTACGCGGACACCACGACCTGACCGGTCGGGTCTTCCCGTTTGACCGGTCAGGTTCTTCCCCTTGGGCCAGCGAGTTGGCGGCACAACTCATCGACTGCCGGGGGCGCGACCTCGAGTGGCGGGAAAGCGCTGCCCGCAGCAGGTCAGATCAGCATTCTCCCGCCGCTCGACCTCACCGGTGTCGACCGGTCCGCGCATCGCGGCCTCCGGTCACCATGCCTGGCCGTTGAGCCGAGCCGACCTCTGACCATCAGACCTGATGTTGGGGCGCCATTGTGATCACTGCCCGTCGGCGGATACTCTGCGCCGATACGTCACGCTTCGGCCCCGGCCGGGAGCAGGAGTGACCGCACCGACCGCACTACCGCACCACCACCGCACTAGTCGACCACTCTCAGAGTCGAGCAAGGGGATCGCATGTCATCGCATCACCACCGGGGGCAGGCGCGTCGCGCGAGCCTGGCCGCCATCACCGTCGGAGCTGTCGTTCTCGCGGGCGCGGGCGCCGTGGCCGGCCCTGCCTCCGGCGGGACACCCGCCGATCCGGCCGGCTCCGCTTCCGTAACAGTGGCGGCGGCCAAGCCAGACAAGCCGCAGTTCACCGACCTCCAGCTGCTGTCGTTCAACGACTACCACGGCCACCTGGAGGCCAACGATCCGCCGCTCAGCCGGACCCAGGACCCGAGCCAGACACCCGTGGGTGGCGTGGAGTACCTCGCGTCGCACATCTCCAACCTGGAGGCGGCGCATTCCGGGCCCTCCTTGAGCGTGGCAGCAGGTGACCTCATCGGTGGCTCGACGTTCCTCTCCGGCATCTTCCAGGACCAACCGTCGATCGAGTCACTGAACGAGCTCGACCTCGATGTGTCGAGCGTCGGCAACCACGAGTTCGACGAAGGCACCGACGAGCTGTTGCGGATGGTCAACGGTGGCTGTCACCCGACCATCGGCTGCTTCAAGGACCAGCAGGGCAACGACATCCCCTACGAAGGCGCGGACTTCGACTACCTCGCCGCCAACGTGGTCGAGAAGGACAGCGGGGATCCCTTCCTGCCGGCCTATGAAGTCAAGGCCGTCGACGGGGTCAAGGTCGGATTCATCGGTATGACGCTGGAGGGCACCCGCTCGCTGGTCAGCCCCACTGGTGTCGACTCTGTGGACTTCCTCGACGAGGTCACGACCGGCCAACACTTATGCCGCCCAGCTCAAGGCGCAGGGTGTCAAGGCGATCGTCGTGCTGCTGCACGAGGGCGGCAACCAAAGCGGCACCTATGACCAGTGTGTCGGCATATCCGACCCGATCGCGACGATTGCCGGCGACCTCGACGCCGAGATCGACCTGGTCGTCACGGGGCATACTCACCAGCCCTACGTCTGCGCCATCCCCGACCCAGAGGGACAGTCGCGGATGGTGACGAGTGCCGCGTCCTTCGGCCAGGTGCTGACCGAGACGCACCTAGTCATCAACAAGCGCAGCGGCCAGGTCGTGCGGGAGAAGGTCACCTCGACCAACCACCTCGTGACGCGTGACGTGCCGAAGGACGCCGACGAGACTTCGATCATCGAGTTCTGGAAGGCTCTCTCCGAACCGATCGCCGCACGCGTCGTCGGCACCCTGGCGCCGAACACCGACATCACGGGACACTCGAACACCTGTCGCTGCGAGGAAACCCCGATGGTCGACCTCGGTGGCGGACGCGATCCTCTGGGGGACCCAGGCGCCCGAGAACGGCGGCGCCGAGATCGCGCTCATGAACACCGGGGGTGTCCGCGCCAGCCTGCTCTACAACCAGATCACCAACGGCGAGGACCCGGGTGAGATCACCTACGCGGAGACTTACAACGTGGCTCCGTTCAACAACATCCTGGTGACCCTCGACCTGACGGGTGCGGAGATCGAGGCGGTGCTCAATCAGCAGTACCAGCCGATCTCGGACCGCGGCTCTCGGCCGATGCTGTCGCTCGGCGTTTCCGAGGGCTTCTCCTACGAGTGGGCATGGGACGGGCCGGCGCCGGCGCCAAACACCCAGCCGACGGTGCCTGGGCATGTGGTGCCAGGGTCGATGGAGTTGAACGGCGTACCTCTCGAGGCCGACGAGACCTACCGGGTGGCGACGCTCAACTTCCTCGCCGACGGTGGTGACTCGTTCACCGCCTTCTTGGCCGGCTCAGACAAGCTGGGCGCGGGGGAGGACCTGGCGAACCTGGCCGCGTATTTCGAGGCCCACCCCGGTCTCACGCCGCCACCGGACCGGATCACCGGCCTCTGAGCCGTTCCGGCTGACGCACGGGCGCCCCTCCTGACCGGAGGGGCGCCCGTCGGTCGTGTCACACTCGACCGGGGCCTCCCGGCGGTTGGAACGTCTTCGCACGTTCCAGCGCCCGAGAACCGCAACTGCGGTCCAAGTGACGAGGTGTCGGTCAGCGGCTGTCGCGCTTGGCCTGGCGCTTGGCGCCCATCGAGCGCGACGACGCGTCCTTCTTCACCTGCCCGGCCGCCGTGCCGCTGCAACCGCTGACTGGCGCCGCGACGATACTCGGTGCGTGCCCGACGGATGCGACCGTGCAGGTCGAGCAGCTCGTCCTCGTCGAGCTCCGCCAGCGCGGCACGCTCGGTCTCGGCGATGAGCAGTCGCTCGGCGGTCATGGAGTTGAGGATGCGTTGGTTCATGGCGCCGCCTATCACGCCGATCATGCCCGTCAGCGCTGCACTCTGCCACCGGGCCGGCCCGCCTGCCCGGGCTGCCGGGCAGTGGGACGTCGCGGCGGCGAGCGGCAGCAAACGGTCGGGTTTGCGACCGCAGATCGACCGTGTGCTGCCGCTGGGCACGCCCGAGCTCACGCAGGGCAGCTGGTGTCTACCGACTCCGGTTGCGGTGGTCGCGCCCGCATCCCGCCGGTCAGTGTCGCTCCGGCAGATACGCGATGGCCTGGTGGGAGGTCATGCCGGCGATCTCGAGCATGTCCACCGTGATCGACCGGATCTGCGCGAGCACGACCGCGGCACTGAGGGTGAGGGGCGGACTCGCGAAGCTGGTGGCGTCAGCGATGAGGATCAACGCCTGCTGCGCCGCCTCCGGGGAGCGGTTGGCGGCGAGCTCACGCGCTATCTCGTCGGCGGCGTCGGCGAGGCCGTCGAGCAGATCGAGGTAGTCCGGCGGCATCGTCTCGTCCAGCCGGGCGCTGACCATGACGCGCCGGGCCAGCACCCTGGTGTTGCGCAGGGCGCGATCCATCGGCGCCACCAGCTCCGCGATCGAGCGGACGTCGGCGGAGTCCCGCCACCGGAAGGGTGATGTCCGCACTACCTCCAGGCCCTCGCCGGCGGCAGCGCGCAGGTCGGTGAGCAGCGCCTCGGTCTCGCGGGCGCGGTCCAGGGTGTCGCGCGCCTGTTCGAGGTCGGCTTCGGAGGCGCTGGCGCGCGAGTCGCGCAGTAGCCGCGCCAATTCGGCGGCGATCTTGGCCGCCTCCTCACGGGGTCGTCGCAGCGGCGCGCCCGGCACGACCGTCGCCGCGAGCAGGGCAACGGCACCACCGATCAGGGCGTCGACGATGCGGTCTGGGCCGCCGGCGACGGGCAACAGGGTGGTCACGACAATGGCCTGCACCGCGGCCTGGGTGGCCAGCAGGACGCCGGCGTCCAGCAGCGCTGCGGCCGACATCGCCACCGCGACGACCACAGCCACCTGCCATTCGCCGCGACCGAACACCGTGACGAAGAGATCGCCCACCCCGATGCCGACGGCCACTCCCACGCTCACCTCGGCCACTCGACGCAGCCGCTGGCCGTACGACGTACCGAGGCTGATGACGGCAGCGATGGGCGCGAAGAACGGCACCTCGTGGCCGAACACCCGGGTGGCGACGACCCACGCCACGGCGGCAGCGATCGAGCACTGGCCGATCATCCAGGCTCGGGCCTGCAGCCGGCCGACTCGAGCCTTGAGCGACAGCCTGCCTCGCTCCCGGGCCCGGTCGCTCATCGCCGCCATGTCCACAGCGTCATACTTCCAGCCTGCGGGCCGGGTCACGAGACGGCGTGGCAGGCTGGTCGACATGCACACACGAGCACTGGGAGACCGATACGTCGGCGCCGTCGGGCTTGGCGCGATGCCGATCAGCACGGCCGTCGGATACGACGAGCCGCAGGGAGTCCGCACGGTCCACGCCGCCCTGGACGCCGGCGTCACCCTCATCGACACGGCTGACGCCTACGGACCATCGGGGATGGGTGTCAACGAGACGGTCGTGGCGAAGGCGCTGGCGGCGTACGGCGGAGCAACCGACGACGTGATCGTCGCGACCAAGGGCGGGCACACGCGCGACGGCAGCGACTGGGGGCTGGACGGGCGCCCCGAGTACCTGCGCCGGGCCTGCGAGAAGTCCCTCGCCAGGTTGGGGGCCGACGCGATAGGGCTCTACCAGCACCACCGGCCCGACCCCGACGTGCCGTACGAGGAGACGATGGGAGGACTCCGAGACCTGTACGACGCGGGGCTGGTCCGCCGGCTGGGGATCTCCAACGCCGATCCGGACCAGATCCGGGTGGCCCGGCAGATCCTCGGTCCTGCCCTGGTCTCGGTGCAGAACCAGTTCTCGCCGAGGTTCCGCAGCAGCGAGCCGGAGATCGCCGTGTGCGAGGAGCTCGGGCTGGCCTTTCTCCCGTGGAGCCCGCTCGGGGGCATGCGGCAGGCGAAGGACCTGGGCGCGACTTACGTCGCCTTCGCCGAGGTCGCGGAGCGGCATGGGGTGAGCCCGTTCCGGGTCTGTCTGGCTTGGGAGCTGGCTCTCTCCCCGGCCGTGGTGGTGATTCCCGGCGCGAGTCGGCCGGAGTCGATCGTCGACTCGGCCGCTGCAGCCGACCTCGAGCTCAGCGCCGACGAGGTCTCCGCCCTCTCCCGTTGACCGGTCGGGTTGTTCCCGTCGAGCGGTCGGGTTGTTCCCGTCGAGCGGTCGGGTTGTTCCCGTCGAGCGGTCGGGTTGTTCCCGTGCACCACGTCCAGAAGCACGCTGACGGCCTCGCGGACGAGCTGGCCGGGCCTTGAAAAGAGGCTGTCCACAACTGCGCGGCGTGACTTGATCGTTATCTCCGAGTCGCGTAGCGTCCCTCGGGTCTTCTCGCGCCCCGAGCAGGCGCCGTGTGGCGATACGCCGAGTCCTACCCGTTGCCCGCGGCCTGGACGACACAACGTGAGGGTAGGAGCGGGGGACCCGTGATCGGCACCGTCGGCCTCACGGCCGGCCGGCGCCTAGGGGTTAAGCCGGCGCCGCGTGACATACGCAGGTGACGGCCGGGCGAACCTTTCCGCCCGAACCCGACAGCTCACCTCGTAGGCGTCGGAGAGGTGCCTTCATGGCCTACGAGCCACGCCACTGTGCGCCCAAACGCAAGAATGCCCGGCGTGTCGCCGTGGCTGCCATCGCCGCCGTTGCCGTCGCGGCGCCCGTCTCGTCGACGGTCATCTCCGCCGACGCCGCCACGACCCGCACGTGGGAGCGCCTCGCGCGGTGCGAGTCCGGCGGCAACTGGCACATCAACACCGGCAACGGCTACTACGGCGGACTCCAGTTCTCCTCCGGGACGTGGCGAGCGTACGGCGGCGACCGCTTCGCCGCTCGCGCCGACCTGGCCAGCAAGGCGGAGCAGATCCTCGTCGGCGAGCGGGTGCTGCGCGGCCAGGGTTGGGGTGCCTGGCCGTCGTGCTCGAGCGCGCTCGGCCTCGATGCTGCCGACGCCCGGGCCGAGGACATCCAACGCCTCGTCGCGAAGTTCCAGCACCCGTGGCGCTACGACGCGGGTGAGCGCCGGGCGCGCGTGCCGGCGCTGCGCGCGATCAACTGAGCCTGGAGCGCCCCACCTGATCCAGGAGCGGCGCGCCCTGCCGCGCCGCTCCGGCACGTTGCGCGGACCCGCGTCAGCGGGTCCGCGCGAGCCGAGCTCCCGCGACCAGCAGCGTCTCCTCGATGGGTGAGCGGCCGGCTGGATAGCTGTAGTCCTGTGAGACGACCCGGATCACCGTGTAGGTGAGCGTGTCGCCGTCGACGACGTACCCCTCGGCGTCGAACCAGGACGAGCCGCGTCCCGGCGCCGGACCATGGGTGACCAGCCAGTGCGTCGCAGGCCCGACCACTGTCCGGACCTGCTCCGCGGAGGAGACGCGCACGCGGGTGCGGCCCAGCTCGTCCTCGGCGTACGCCGCACACCTCTGCTGCCACGCCGCGAGCACGGACACCGCCGACCGGGCCGTCTCGGCATCGGGGAACACGACACTGATGACGGTCGCCCCCGCTTCGTCGGTCAGCGAGCTCGAGTAGTCGCGCCGAGCCTCGGCGAAGCCGCCGATCGCGATCATCGACGTCTGCAGGCAGACCCCGGGTGGCCGGCCAGCGGAGGAACCGACCGTGGTCCGGGAGCGGTCCCAGACCCAGGTGTCGTTGAGTCCGGGCAGCCGGGCGGCCGGGATCAGCGAGCGCCGAGCCCGGGCCGCTCGGCTGTCGTCACCCGAGCCGCCCGACGACGTGGCTGGCGGCTTGGTGGGCGTGGCCGTCGACGCGCTCTCTGTGTCGTCAGACGGTGCGGGAGTCGCCGTCGTGGGTGACTGCGGCGGTGAGGTCGGCGACGCGGGTGAGGTCGTGCCGGCGCTTTCAGAGGCGCCCGGCGTCTCGGGGGTCTGAGCCGACGTCGGGGTCGAGGTCTCGGCCGCTTCGGACCTTGTCTCCTCGGTCGGCTCCGAGGCGGCGCCGCCGCCGTCGCTCGGCGTACAGCCAACGATCAGGAATGCAGCGGCGACCGCCACGGGCACGGTGGTCCGGGCGCGAGTGGGACGACGCATCGGCAGGCCTTTCCTCAGAGGTGCGGCTGTCTTCAGTCCTCGCCGACGGCGGCGGTGAGGGCGGCGGCCAACGGACCTGCCGTCAACTCGACCTGCCACGGCCGGGCTCCCGGTGCGGACAGGGCGGCGGCGATGGCGTCGGGCGCGAACCGCTCCGGTGGATCCCAGGCCAGCCGGCGTACGGCGTCGGGCGGGACGAGGTTCTCGGCAGGTAGGTCGACCTCGGCGGCCACTACGGCCACCGCACCACGGCAGGCCGCGAGCCGGGCGGCCGCCTCGGGGAACCGGGCCGCCCACATCCGCGCGGCCGGCGGTCCGTCGCTCGACCCGGAGACCGGCGGCAGCTGGGAGTCGGGAAGGCGGGAGGCTTGGCTGATCGCCGCCCAGAACTCCCTGAGGTGTCGCTGCGCTGCCCGCGATCTGTAGGTCGGCAGCTCGGCCAGCTCGTTCCGGGACTTGGGCGCGGTCGATGCCGCTTCGACGATGGCGGCGTCGGGTAGCACCCGCCCGGCGCTGATGTCGCGGTGGCGGGCGAGCTCGTCCCGGCACTCCCAGAGGGCACGCACGAGCGCCAGCCCACGCCTGCCCCGGACCCGATGGATGCCGGACGTGCGGCGCCACGGGTCGGTCCGGGGCTGCCCGTACGTCGTCGCAGCGGTCGCGGCGAACTCCTGTCGGGCCCACTCCTCCTTGCCGGCCGCTGCCAGCCTGTCGGCGAGCACGTCGCGCAGCTCCACCAGCATCTCGACGTCGAGGGCGGCGTACTCCAGCCAGGGCGTCGGCAGCGGGCGGCGCGACCAGTCCGCGGCGGAGTGCTCCTTGCGCAGGCGATAGCCGAGCAGCTCCTCGACCAGCACCGCGAGCCCGACCCGAGGGAAGTTGAGCAGCCGCCCGGCCAGCTCGGTGTCGAAGAGGCGGGCGGGGCGCATGCCGAGCTCGGCGAGGCAGGCCAGGTCCTGGCTGGCGGCGTGGATGATCCACTCGTCGCCGGCGATCGCCTCGGCCAACCCGGCGAGCATGTCGTTGGGTACGTCGCCGAACGGTGCCGGGTCGATCAGCGCGGTGCCGGAGCCGGCACGGCGCAGCTGCACCAGGTAGGCCCGCTGCGAGTAGCGGTAGCCCGAGGCGCGTTCGGCGTCGAGCGCCACCGGGCCGGTGCCCGCCGCCACCCTGGCGACCACCTCGGCCAGGGCAGCCTCGGTCTCGGCCACCGCCGGGAGGGGCTCGCGCAGTGTCAGGGGTGGGGCGGGCTCGACAACGTCACCGGTGGTCTCCGGAGACGTCATCGGGCGCGCTGGCCCCGTCGGTTCGGCAGCGTCAGCACGCCGGCAGGCACCGGGGGCAGTCCGGCTGCGGTGCACAGGAGGTCGCCCCACGCCTCGGTGTGTGCGGTGAGCGACCCCACCGGACTCCACGACGCCCGCACCTCGATCTCTGCTCGCGGTGCCTCCTGCTCCATCCCGCCGAAGGACTCCGAGGCCACCTTTGTCACGGTGCCGCTCGGCACGAGGAAGTCGGCGCCGTGCGCGCCGAGCGCCTCGACCAACCAGGTCCAGCCGACCGCGCCGAGCAGCGGGTCGGTCACCATCTCCGGGTCGATGTCGGCGCGCACATAGGCCACGCAACGAAAGCGGCCTTCCCAGGCGTCGTTCCCGTTCGGGTCGTAGAGCAGCACCAGTCGACCACCGCCGACGTCCTCGCCCCCCACGGTCACGTCGGCAGAGAGCGCCGCGGAGTAGGGAGCGATGCGCTGTGGGGCCGGCATCTCCTCGCTGAGCACCTCAGGGCGCAACTGTGCCGCTCTGAACTGGTCGAGGGCCGTCCGGAACTCGTCCGGCGGCGCGTCGACCTCTCTCCGCGCGGCCATGCTCGCAAGCCTAGGTCGTTCGGCCGATGCCGGCTCGTGCGACTCGCCGCAGGGCAGTCGCCGGGGCCGTGCGAAGATCGCGGGGTGTCTCTGCCCCTCGCGCCTGCTGACAGCCCCCTGATCCGCGCTGCCCGCGGGTTGCCGGTGCCGCACACCCCGGTGTGGTTCATGCGCCAGGCCGGGCGGTCGCTGCCTGAGTATCGCGCCACCCGGCAGGGCGTGGCGATGCTCGATGCGTGTATGACGCCTGACCTCGTCACCGAGATCACCCTCCAGCCCGTCCGGCGCTACGGCGTCGACGGAGCCATCCTCTTCAGCGACATCGTGCTGCCCCTCAAGGCACTTGGCGTCGACCTCGACATCGTGCCGGGGGTCGGTCCGGTGATCGCGGCGCCCGTGACGGACGCCGGCGGTGCCGCGGCCCTTCCGGGGTTCGACCCGGATCGCCTCGGATTCGTCGTCGAGGCGATCACATCGCTCGTTTCCGAGCTGGGGCCGACCCCGCTGATCGGCTTCGCCGGGGCGCCGTACACGCTGGCGTCGTATCTGATCGAGGGCGGACCGTCGAAGGACCACGCGAAGACCAAGGCGCTCATGCATGGAGCACCCGAGGTGTGGAAGCAGCTGATGACCGCGCTGGTCGAGATCGCCGCTGGCTTCCTGCGTCTCCAGGTGCAGGCCGGAGCCTCAGCGGTGCAGCTGTTCGACTCGTGGGCTGGCGGGTTGACGCCCCAGGACTATCGCGAGCACGTGCTGCCGCACAGCGCCGCGGTGTTCGCGGCGATCGCCGACCTCGGGGTGCCACGCATCCACTTCGGGGTGGCCACGGGCGAGCTGCTGGCCGACATGTCCACGGCAGGGGTGGAGGTGATGGGCGTCGACTGGCGCGTACCGCTCGACCATGCGGTCGGCCGGATCCAGCCCGGCCAAGCCGTGCAGGGCAACCTGGACCCGACCCTGGTCTTCGCGCCCTGGGAGGTCGTTGCCGGGCAGACCCGGGATGTGCTGGCTCGGGGGCGATCCGGCGCCGGCCACATCTTCAACCTCGGCCACGGCGTCCTGCCCGACACCGATCCGGGCGTGCTGGCCAGGCTGGTCGAGCTCATTCACTCGGAGTCGGGCGCTGCCACATCGGCCTGACTTGTGACCGTTTGGGATCGTGGAGCCATGCAGAGTCCTGTCCGCCGCCGGGTCGTGGTGCTGGGTGGCGGGATCGCCGGGCTGGCAGCGGCGTACCGGCTGGTGACCGGGCGGGACGACGTCGACGTGACCGTGCTCGAAGGATCGCCACAGGTCGGCGGCAAGCTGCTGCTGGGTGAGGTCGCGGGGCTGCCCGTCGACCTGGGCGCGGAGTCGATCCTGCACCGCCGCCCGGAGGGCACCGAGCTGGCCCGATCGGTCGGGCTGGCGGACGCCGTCGTGCATCCGGCCACGATCGAGGCGGGCCTCTGGACGCGCGGTGGGATCGCCGCGCTGCCGCCCGGGCTGATGGGCGTGCCGGGCTCCCTCTCGACCGCGGTCCGCAGTCGGGCCCTGTCACGGCGGGGAGCGATCCGGGCCGCTCCGGAACGACTACTCCCCGCGCCCGACGTCACCTCGGACCGCGCGGTGGGGGAGTTGGTGGCTCGTCGGCTGGGGCCGGAGATCCGCGACCGGCTGGTCGAGCCGCTGTTAGGCGGGGTGTACGCCGGACACTCCGACGAGCTGTCGCTGCACGCGACGGTGCCCCAGCTCGTCCACGGCGTCGAGGAGCATGGTGGCCTGCTCGCAGCAGCATCGGCACACGTGCAGTCGACCAGGGTGCAGGGTTCCGGCGCCGCCCGCACTCCGGTCTTCGCCGGAGTCGAGGGTGGTGTCGGCCGGCTTGCCACGGAGACGGCCCGGGCCGTCGAGCGGGCGGGCGGCTCCGTGCGCACGTCGGCCATGGTCCGAGACGTGACCCGGACCGCGACCGGCTGGCGGCTCCAGGTCGGCCCCACGCGGTCACCCGAGGAGGTGACGGCCGATGCCGTCGTCGTGGCGCTGCCCGCCGTACCCGCCTCCCGGTTGCTCGAGTCGGCCGCCCCGCAGGCGGCACGCGAACTGGCGCGGATCGAGTACGCGTCGATGGCCGTCGTCACTCTTGCCGTCGCACGCGAGGCCGTGCCTGCTTCGCTGTCCGGCTCGGGCTTCCTCGTGCCGCCGATCGACGGGCACACGATCAAGGCGGCGACGTACTCCTCGCGCAAGTGGGCCTGGCAGTCCGGCGACACGTTCCTGATGCGGTGCTCGATCGGCCGGCACCGGGAGGAGGCGGTCCTCCAGCGAAGTGACGCCGAGATGGTCGCGGAGGCGATGGCTGACCTCCAGGAGGCGATCGGGCTGCACGGACCGCTGCTCGACGTGCAGGTGACCCGGTGGGGTGGCGCGCTGCCGCAGTACGCCGTGGGCCACCTGGACCGGGTCGCGTCCATCCGCGCCGCGGTAAGCGAGCTCCCGGGACTCGCCGTCTGCGGAGCGGCGTACGACGGCCTCGGCATCCCGGCCGTGATCGGCTCCGCCGACGCGGCGGCCACCCAGGTGTCGGAGCACCTGGACCGGATCGGGACAATGGCTCCATGACCACGCCGCCGCAGCACCCCGGCAAACGCCGCGACGCGGGGAAGTCCGCTCGGGTGCTCAACGACGTCATCCGCTACACGATGTGGTCGGTCTTCCGGTTGACCTCGCCGGTGGGGGACTCCGATCGCGACAAGCAGGCGGCCGAGCTGCAGAGCTTCGTCGACGACCTCGAGCGCGACGACGTGACCGTGCGCGGGCTGTACGACGTCTCGGGCTTCCGGGCCGACGCCGACGTGCTGGTCTGGTGGCATGCCGAGACTGCAGACGCGTTGCAGGACGCCTACCACCGGCTGCGGCGCACGACGTTCGGTGCGCGCCTCGACCCGGTGTGGTCCCAGCTGGCGCTGCACCGGCCGGCCGAGTTCAACAAGAGCCACATCCCCGCGTTCCTCGCCGACGAGCAGCCCCGCGACTTCGTCTGCGTCTACCCGTTCGTGCGGTCCTACGAGTGGTACCTGCTCGACGAGGCCGAGCGGCGAGCGATGCTGGCCGAGCACGGGCAGCTGGCGCGCGGCTTCCCGGACGTGCGTGCCAACACCGTCGCGTCCTTCGCGCTGGGCGACTACGAGTGGATCCTCGCCTTCGAGGCAGACGAACTGCACCGCATCGTGGATCTGATGCGGCACCTGCGTGGCTCGCGGGCGCGGATGCACGTGCGCGAGGAGGTGCCCTTTTACACCGGGCGCCGCCGGACCCCCGCCGAGCTGGTCACCGCCCTCCCCTAACCCTTTTCCCCGCCGAGGGGTCACCTTTCCCCGCCGAGGGGTCAGGTTCTTCCGGTTGACCCGTCAGGTTGCTCGCTGGACGCCGATTCAGGCTCCAGCGTCAGCGCGATCGAGTTGATGCAGTACCGGGCGTCGGTAGGGGTGCTGTAGCCCTCGCCGATGAAGACATGGCCGAGGTGGGAGTCGCAGGTCGCACAGCGAACCTCGGTCCGTTGCATCCCGAGCGTGCTGTCTTCGATCAGCGTGACCCCGTCGGCCTCGCTGGGCGCCCAGAACGACGGCCAGCCGCAGTGCGAGTCGAACTTTTCCGCCGACCGGAAGAGCTCGGCACCGCAGGCGCGGCATCGGTAGACGCCAACCGTCTTCGTGTCGACGTACTCACCCGACCAGGGGCGCTCCGTCGATGCCTTGCGCAAGACGGCGTACTCCTGCCGACTGAGCTCGGCCTTCCACTCGTCCTCGGACTTCGTCACCTTCGTCACCATGGACCCCAGCGTAGTTGGCCGCGCCAGCCGCATCAGCGTGTCGAGGGACGGCCGCTACGCCGGGCATCCAGGTGAAGGTCAGACGCAGCCGGTGAGCACCTCCACCGCGTCCAGGTCGTAACCGTCTGTCGAAGGCAGCGTCGGAGGTGTCGCGTCGACCACCTTGACGAAGTGGGCTGCGCCGAGCGAGCCCAGGTCGACCTCGCCTGTGCCGGAGACGGTGCCGACTCGGATCCAGGTCTCGCCGTCGTACGACGCGTAGACCACTGCCCGATCAGCGATGCCCTTGGCGCCGTCCCGGGCGTCGTAGATGCGCAGGTCAGCGGCACTGCCGTTGTTGTTCTGGATGGCACTGTCGAACTCGTGCACGATCTCGCCGCCGAGTCCCAGGCTGGCGTAGTAGGGCTCGTCCGGGTCCGGGTCGGACTGACCGAGCGTCTGCTCGGGGTCGCTGTGATCGGGCGGTACGGCGGTCCCGTTGGCGCGCGGACCCTGGTCGAACGACGCGACGCTCTGAGCGCCGTCGGCATAGCACGTGCCCGGATCCGCGACCGTCAGGTCGAGACCGACGAGCACGGGATCGTGGTCGGACGAGCGGAACTCGTTCGGCTCGTACAGCGCGTCTCCAGCCGCAGGCTTGAAGGACGTGTCGTAGTCCAACAGGTCCGGCTCGTCGGCGTTGACATGCCAGTCCGCGGCACCGGTGACCTGAGTCGCGAGCGTCTCGTTGGCCAGGGCGTGGTCGAGGTAGCCGTTCGCCCCGTCGAACACGTAGCTGTAGGCGAACTCGCCCTGGAAACGCTTGATCTGGTCGGCGTAGCCTCCCGCGGCCAGCGTGTCGATGGGGTCCTCGTGGTCGTAGGAGTTGAGGTCGCCGATGACCAGCTGGTCGGGGTCGCCGCTCTGCGTCGGGTCGCCGGCCAGGAAGTCCACGATCGCCTCGGCAGCGCTGACCCGGGTCAGGTTGCAGTTGCCTTGACCGTCGCCCGTGTCCGGGTCTCCGACGTCATTGCAGTCCGAGCCCTTGGACTTCAGGTGGTTGACCGAGACCGTGAAGCGCCCACCAGTGAGCACGTCGTCGAAGGTCTGCGTCAGCATCGGCCTGTTCTTGGTGTCGTCGAAGTCGGCGTCGACGGAGCTGTCGAGTACGGCGAAGTCGCCCACCGGACGGACCACACCCGGCCGGTAGATCAGCCCGACCCGAATGGCGTCGGTGCCGATCACGCCGGTGTCGATGTAGTCGTAGGTGCCGGCACCTTCGAGGTCGTTGAGCCCGTCGACCAGGTCAGCCGCGGGCTCGACGCCGGGCGTGTTCTCCATCTCCATCAGGCCGATTACGTCGGCGTCCAGACCAGACAGCATCGCCAGCAGCTTGGCCCGCTGGCGCTCGAGCTCCAGTGGCTGGTCGGCGTCCGCCCCGCGGCACTCCTGCTTGTTGCCCACCGGCCCGCAGTCCACCGTGCTCCCTCCTCGGTCGAGGGTCAGGAAGTAGTTGAGCACGTTGGCGCTGGCCACCGTGACCGAGCCGCCGACATCGGGCGCGCCGTCCGGTCGTGGATTGACCGATGCATAGTCGCCGTACGTCGTCGGCTGGAGCCGGTAGACGCCGAAGCTGTACTGCACGACACCTTCGATGCCGGTGATCGTGTCACCGCCCCGGAAGCGGTTGTCCAGGCTGAAGGGCAGCCCGTTGCCCGGGTGGGGGATCGTGGCAGGGTTCTGCGCGGCGTTCCGGTCGTCGATCGTGATCCTCCGGGCGGCGTACTCGGCGGCCAGCGCCTGTGCGTCCGCGCCGGGTTCGACGACAGCGGTCGGAGTGAAGAACCGGTCCCAGCCGTTCGGCGGCACGCCGGCCACGACCTCGCCGAACCGGTCGTAGTTGAAGTACTCGCTGATCACCAGATCCTGCGGGAAGCGCGCCAGCATGCCCTCGTAGGGCTCGAGACCGGAAGCGCCAGCGACGGGGAACTCCACGTCTGCGGGCTCGATCGCCGTCTCTGCCGTGCCGCAGTCCTCGATCCGGGTCGGGCTCGCCAGCACGGTCATCCCGAAGGACTCCGCCACAGTGCCGGTCACCCGGGCCGTCTGGCCGATCGCCGGGGCCTCTTGCCCGCCGAGCAGTACGACGATGCCGTCGGACGTTGCGGCGTCACCGTCGGAGTCGGCCGCCTCCTCCTGCACGTGCATCGCCGGGTCGTTGCCCGCCACCACGATGTCGGTCACGATGCCCTCGACGCTCTGCTGGCCGCCGTACGTCGGGTCGAACGCCGCGCCCGAGCCCTGGATCTGGTGGATCAGGGTGGCCGGCAGCCCGCACTCGCTCGGCGGCGGGTCGACGGTGCCGTCGTCGAACACCTGGCCGGTGTTGACCGCGCCAGGGGTGTCGTCTGTCGTCACTTGCCAGCTGAAGTCGCCGTACACGAGCCCAGTCCCGCTCAACTGCAGGGAGGCGCCGAGTGGAGTCGAGGAGGTCTCGGCCACGCCGATGCTCTCGCTGAGCATCCCGGCGGCTACACCTCCAGTCGGCGCGGCGGCCGCGGTGAAAACGCCCTCGTAGCTGAGCAGCTGCTCGACGGTCGTGCCGTCGCTCCTGACTAACGCGAGGCCGTCGTTGCCGCCGTTCTGGAGACCGTCGGTCGGCAGACCAACCGAGACGGTGCCGTAGCCGTCCTGTTGGTCGGGGATAGTGCCGCTCAGCGCGATGGTGTTGTACGGAACAGCGGCAGTCGGATTGTTGCCGTTGTAGAGCACGACGCTCCAGCCGGCCAGATCGGTGCCGGCCGGCCCAGCCACCTCGAAGAACTCCCCGGTGTCCACGCCGGTGTTGTCGTAGTGGATCTCGTTGATGAAGACGGTGCTGTCGGGGGCGGCGGACGCCGGCGGCAGGGCCAGCACCCCGGCCACGAGGGCAAGGGGGACGCTGGTGGCGAGGACGGCGGTGCGCCTGAGATCGAGAGTCATTCAGGGTCCTTCAAGTCGGGTGCTGGCGAGTCGACGACGCTAGCGTTCCAGTGGCGTCCTGGACAACAAACGTAAGGGAGTTTTGTCCTGAACAGTGCCAGGTTCGTGATTTCGGTCCGTGATTCGATGATTACTGTGTGCTCATGATGGCAGCAGCCGGATCCGTCGACGTCGGCGGGCGTCAGGTCAGGGTCAGCAGCCCCGACCGGGTTATCTATCCGGCCACCGCGTCGACGCCAGAGGCGACCAAGCTCGACGTGGCGGCCTACTACGCCGCGATCGGCGAGACGATGCTGCGGGCACTGCGCGACCGGCCGACCACTCTGGAGCGCTGGCCGAAGGGCGTGCACGACGGCGTCGTACTCGCGAGCCGCGCCGACCCGCGCGGTGACGCCTTCTACCAGAAGCGCATGCCCAAGGGCGCGCCCGACTACGTCGAGACCGCGACCATCACTTTCCCGTCCGGCCGCACTGCCGACGAGGTCTGCCCGACCGAGCCTGCGGTCATCGCGTGGGCGGCTCAGATCGGCACGATCACCTTTCATCCTTGGCCGGTACGTCGAGCAGCGCCTGACCTGCCGGACGAGCTGCGGATCGACCTCGATCCCCAGCCGGGCACCGACTTTGCCGATGCCGCCCGGGTGGCAGGGCAGGCGCGGCGACTGCTCGAGGAGCTCGGGATCCGTGGCTTCCCGAAGACGTCGGGCAACCGGGGTGTTCACGTCTATGTGCGGATCGATCCGCGGTGGGAGTTCGTCGACGTTCGTCATGCGGCGATCGCCTTCGGCCGTGAGCTCGAGCGTCGTACGCCGGACGAGGTGACGACAGCTTGGTGGAAGGAAGAGCGCGGCGCCCGCGTCTTCGTCGACTTCAACCAGAACTGCCGGGACCGCACAATCGCGAGTGCCTACAGCCTTCGGCCGATCCAGGGTGCTCCGGTGTCGACGCCGCTGGCCTGGGAGGAGCTCGAGAAACCTCTCGACCCTCGTGAGTTCAACCTCTGGTCGGTGCCGGACCGGGTGCGCGACCAGGGCGATGCGCACGCGGAGATCGATGAGGTCACCCACTCGATCGAGCCGCTGCTGGAGATGTACGAGCGCGACGGCGAGCAAGGGCTCGGCGAGATGCCCTACCCGCCGGACTACCCGAAGATGCCCGGCGAGCCGCCGCGGGTGCAGCCCAGCCGCAAGAACCCAGACAACTGGAGCACCCCGTAGCCTCGCCGCAGACCCGACACGTGATGCGAAGGGCAACCGAAGAGATACGCCACCAGGCGCTGGTGAGCGCTACATCCAGCCGAGCTGCTGCATCGTGGCCACGTCATTCCAGATCTTCGTCATGTGGCGAATCTTGTCGGCCTCGAAGGCCATGTCATAGACGTAGTCGGCTGCCACGCTTTTGCCCGTCGGCGGGACCGGGCCACCCTCGCCGGTGTGGGTCCCACGGAACACGCCGTATGCCGACACCTTGTTGCGCGCTTCGTCGACGGCGAAGGAGCACAACTCGGCGCGGCCGTCGGGCAACGGGGTGAGGAGACCCTTCATCCACTCGGTGTAAGCCTCGAGGCTGTCAACGCCCTCGAGCGCGGTGGCCTGGGCCGAGAACGTCGCGTCCGGATGGCAATACTGCTGACACGCGTCCCATCCCTGACCTGTCTCGCAGGCCTCAAAGAATCGTTCGGCGGTCTCGGTCATGGCCGACATCGCTCCACTCCTTCCGCTCATCCCCCAGAGGACGCACCCTCACTCCGGACAGTGCTCGCCGAACCGACAACCGTCAACCGTTGACCTTCCAGCGCTCCGCCGCATCGTGTCGGCATGCGGCCAAGCCGGTCTCCGGCGGGCGCGGCGGAGGACAGCCGCCGACTCTAGGATCGGCCCGATGCTGACGCTGGTCGTGCACGTGCTGACAGTCGGGCTCATCGGGGCGGTCAGCCCGGTGATGCTGACCGAGGCGACCGTGCTGCTCACCGGGCCAACCGGCGTACGACGTGGACTGGCCTACGCGGTCGGCACCGCGACCGTCGTGCTGCTGTTCTCCGGAGCGGTGCTGCTGCTCGGGTGGCAGGTGGCGCTGCCGGAGGCTCCGCACCTCGACGCCTCGCTCGATATCGTGCTCGGGCTCATGCTGGTGGGCGTTGCCGCCGTCGTACACCTTCGACGCAAGCGCCGCAGCAGCAGCGACTCGACGGCAACGGCGAACTCCGGTCGGGCGGCGATGTCTCCCGGCCGTGCGTATGGCTTCGGCGTGTTCGCCATGGCTACTAACGTGACGACGCTGGCGGTGGTGCTCGCCGGTGCGAAGGAGATCGCAGCCCGCGACGTGACGACGGAGATGCGCCTGGTTGCCGTGCTCACGCTCGTCGTACTGATCTGCCTTCCGGCGTGGGCGCCGGTCGCTCTCACCGCGGCGGCGCCACATACGGCCGGTCTCGTGCTGGGTCGCCTCTCCGACTTCCTGCGTGTGCATGGCCGCACCGTGATCGTGCTGGCACTTGCAGGCCTGGGCGCCTTCCTGCTCGGGCGCGGGCTGTTTGAGCTGGTGATGGAGTGACGCGCGCCTTGGGGCCTGAAGGTAGCTTGCTGCGCAGGTCCCGTGGGGGCGCTGGCGTCGTTCGGGTCAGGCCTTCTTGGTCTTGCTGCCGACGAATCCCTCCGCGGCACCGATCAAGATGATCGCCGCCACAACGGCCACGATGAAGCCGAGGATGTTGAGCTCGAAGACGTCGCCCGTGCCGATCCAGCTGGCCACGATGCCGCCGATCAGCGCGCCACCGAGCCCGAGCAGGAATGTCCACAACAACGTGAGGTTCTGCCTACCCGGCTTGAGAATCCTCGCGATCACACCGATCACGAGACCTACGACGATCAGTCCGATGATGTTCCACATGCTGCCCCTCCTGGGGTGAGTGCGGACACCGCATGCCGCAACGACTCCAGAATAGGTCGCAGACCTAACTCCGGGCGTCCAGATACGGCGACAACATCGCCACAACGAGGCGGCCGGGTCACAGGCGGGGCCGCCGTCACGAGCCTGCTGTTATAGCCCGGTGATTCCTTCGCCAGGACCGGCCTCGGCATCGAGGGGCTCATGTTCGACCAGATGGAGCACCGGTACGCCGAGCCGACGCCTCGCCTTGTGGCTCCAGTCCAGGTGCAGCATCTCCTGGATCACGTGGTGTCGGGTCATCACGATCACCTCGTCGGCCTTCCGCTGGTCTGCCACCCGCGCAAGCGCGTCGATCGGATCCTCGGAGCTGAACTCCCCGGTCGCGGCATGCCCCGCCCGGTCGAGCGCGGCGATGCTGACCCCGACGTCACTCTTTGCGTGCGCGTCGATCTCCTTCTGCGCCTGCTCGGCATCGAGGTCGCCCGACAGCACCGGTGGAGCGGCGAGGACCTCGCTGGCGGCGAGGGCGCCGAGCGCGCTCTCGACCCGAGCGGCTGCGTTCTCACAGGGGATGAGCACGTGGTAGTGACGCGGCTCGTCGATGCCGTCGTGGAGCGAGACGACCTCCTCGGCGTCCGCCTGGCTCAGGGCCTGCTCCGCAAGCACGAGCACGTTGTACGTGCCGTCGTACATGGCGTCAGACACGAGATCCTCCTTCGCCGCAACCTGGTCTCATTCTGCCACCACGTCTCCCGCCACGTGGGCAAGCACGTGGGTAAGAATGACGGTATGCGACTCCCCATCATGCCGCCGGTCAAGCCGATGCTGGCGAAGGCGGTCAAGGACATCCCTGGCGGCGCCATGAGCTACGAGCCGAAGTGGGATGGCTTCAGATCGATTGTCTTCCGTGACGGGGACGAGGTGGAGATCGGCAGCAGGAACGAGAAGCCGATGACGCGCTACTTCCCCGAGCTGGTGGAGGCGGTGCGCGCCAACCTGCCCGAACGGTGTGCCATCGACGGCGAGATCGTGCTGATCGGCGAGTCGGGTGACCGGCTGGACTTCGAGATGCTGCAACAGCGGATCCACCCGGCGGTCAGCCGGGTGACTATGCTGGCAGAGAAGACCCCGGCCCGGTTCGTGGCCTTCGACCTGCTCGCGCTCGACGACATCGACTACACGCAGCGACCGTTCGAGGAGCGGCGTGCCGCGCTCGTACGGGCGCTCGCCGCAGCTGATGCCCCGATCCATCTCACTCCTGCCACCACCGACAAGACCGTGGCGATGCGGTGGTTCGAGCAGTTCGAGGGGGCGGGGCTCGACGGCCTGATCGCAAAGCCGCTCGAGGGGGTCTACCAGCCCGACAAGCGCGTCATGTTCAAGATCAAGCCGGAGCGCACCGCGGACTGCGTCGTGGCGGGCTACCGGGTGCACAAGAGCGGGCCGGACCGGATCGGGTCGCTGCTGCTCGGTCTGTACAACGACGCGGGCACGCTGGCCAGCGTCGGCGTCATCGGCGCGTTCCCGCTCGAACGCCGTAGGGAGCTTTTCGCCGAGCTGCAGCCACTGGTGACGACGTTCGACGATCACCCGTGGGCATGGGCGAGGCAAGAGGAGGGGACCCGTACGCCGCGCAATGCCGAGGGCAGCCGCTGGCAGGCCGGCAAGGACCTGTCGTTCGTGCCGCTGCGCCCCGAGCTGGTGGTCGAGGTCCGCTACGACCACATGGAGGGCGTTCGGTTTCGTCACACGGCGCAGTTCGTCCGCTGGCGCCCCGACCGCACCCCGGAGTCGTGCACCTACGGGCAACTCGAGGAACCGGTGAAGTTCGATCTCGCCGACGTGCTCAGCTCGGGTCGCCCCTGAGGCGGCAGCGCGGCCTAGGCAAGGGCGGGCATCGACTGGGTGCGGCCCGGTGGAAACCTACGACAGCGGTTGGTCCGGCGGCGCCTCGCGGCCGAGCAGGTAGCGGAGGAACAAGGCGCCGTCCTCCTCGAGCACGTGCCGGAGATGCAGCTCACCCGGCGGCAGCAGGTCGGCACCTTGGGCGAACCGCAACGACGTACCCGCGGTGATCAGGGGCGACAGGGTGAGGCACAGCTCGTCGAGCGCCTCGGTTTCGCACAGGCGGTGCATGATGCTCGGGCCGCCCTCGCAGAGGATCCGGTGCAGACCCATGTGGGACAGCACCTCGAAGGCGCCGACGACATCGACATCGTCCTCGCCGCACAGGATCACTTCGGCGTGCTGCTGCACCTCCCGGCGGCGGTCTTCAGGACACGCCTCGCTGGTCAGCACGATCGTCGGTGCCGGGCCGCCGGCGAGCAGCCCGGGGTCGAGGCGCAGGCTGCGCGACACCACGGCGATCGTGGGGGTCAGTGTCAGTCCCTGGTCGGACCTCACCTCGGTCAGCACCTCCGCGGGTTGGACGGGAAGGTAACCCTCGGCCCGAGCAGTGCCGGCCCCGACCACGATCACGTCGGCGAGAGAACGGAGCAACGCGAAGAGTCGTTTGTCCGCCTGGCTGGAGATGGAGCCCGACTTGTTGTCGGCGCCGTGGGCAGCGCCGTCGACGGTGCTGACGAAGTTGGCGCGTGCCCAACGCCGCTCGGCAGGGTAGGCATAGAGCTCGACCAGGTCGTCGGTGGTGAGCTCCGCTGGGGTGGTCGGGAAGAGGCTCTGCACGAGCCGATCCTGTCACCCTTAGGCTGCTCGGGTGCCGATTGCGTTGTGCGAGCGCGACCCGCGCGTCCCGCCCGAAGACGTCATCGCCGCACTGGTGCCGCCGCCGACCTTCGCCGATGTCACCTTCGTCGGCTACCACCCGGACCCGCAGCACCCCAGTCAGCAACGGGCTGTGACGCAGGTGGAGGACTTCGGCACGGAGCTCGCAGCGGCCTCGTCGGCTGGCGGCCGCCGCTGGTTCCGGCGGTCCAGTACGCCGAGCGCGGCCGGCCTGTACCTGGACGGCGGCTTCGGTGTCGGCAAGACCCACCTGCTCGCCGCCTTGTGGCACGCGGCGCCCGAACCGAAGCTGTTCGCGACCTTCGTCGAGCTCACCCACCTGGTCGGGGCGCTTGGCTTCGCTACCGCGGTGGAGCGGCTGGCTGAGTATCGGCTGGTCTGCATCGATGAGTTCGAGCTCGACGATCCCGGCGACACCGTCCTCGTCTCGACGCTGCTGGGCAGGCTGGCGGCGCGGGGGGTGTGGCTGGCCGCCACGTCGAACACGCTGCCCGACCAGCTCGGCGGAGGACGGTTCGCTGCCGAGGACTTCCTGCGGGAGATCCAGGCCCTCGCGGCACGGTTCGACGTCGTACGGATCGACGGCTCGGACTATCGGCACCGCGACGTGTCGTACGCGGGGGAGACGTACGACGCAGTCGCGTTGGCGGCGCTGGCCGACGCGACACCTGGCGCGTCGATGGACCATTTCGTGGACCTGTGCCGACGACTCGAGGTCGTGCATCCGTCGCGGTTCGGCGCACTTGTCGAGGGTGTGACGCTGGTGTGCTGGGAGGACGTCAGGACGCTGCACGACCAGTCGGCTGCGCTGCGCCTGGTCGTGCTGGTGGACCGGCTTTACGACCGCGGAGTGCCGGTCGCGGCGAGCGGGGTGCCGCTCGACCAGCTCTTCAGCGAAGAGATGCTGGCCGGCGGCCACCGCAAGAAGTACTTTCGCGCGATCAGTCGGCTCACTGCGTTGTCCCGAGCAAACCCACAGGTCGGAGGCAGCATCAGCCTTCGTGAGGATCCATGAAGCGCAACGCGGCATGACCGGATGCTTTCCCCGGACCGCCGTGGGGATTAGCCGTCGACTGCTGCTGTCATGCGTATGGAAACGAGAAGGCCGGGGATCTCTGCGCCGAGCTTCGCCGCATAGCGGGCGGGTGGATCCGCAGAGAACCAACGGGCGTACTCCTCGTTCATGCCATCGAAATCGCCCGGATCCGTGAGTAGAACGCCGACCTCAACCACATCGTCGAGGCTTGCGCCGCCGGCGTGCAGGATGGCCTCGCAATTAGCGAGGGCCTGCCGGGTCTGCTCTTGGATGCTGCTGCCCGCCAGAGCCCGAGTTCGGGGGTCGATGCCGGTCGTCCCAGAGACATAGATGCGTGACCCAGCCCTGACACCTTGGCTATAGAGCGGAGAGCTTGGCGCGTTCGGGGTCGAGATGATCTGGCGCGACATGCGACCCTCCTTCGTAAGTGTCGCCGGGAGCCTAATGCCCACGTCTGCAGACCGCACGCTACCCGCGGCATGTGATTGCGTTGGTGGAGAGCACTCAGCCTGTGAGTATGAACCTCGTGACTCACATCAGGCTCGCTACGCGGGACGACCTCAACGATCTGACCGAGAAGGACCGCATCCCTGAGGCCGAGATGGCAGCCATCCTGGGTCGGAGTCGGATCCTGGTCGCTGAGAGTGGCGAGGGGAATGGCCTTATTGGCTGGCTTCGGTGGAGCCTCTTCTGGGACGAGGTGCCGTTCATGAACCGGCTCCACGTGGAAGCGCCTCGTCGGGGTGAAGGTGTCGGGCGGCTCCTGGTCAGCGAGTGGGAGCGGGCCTGTGGCCGAGAAGGCCACGACACAGTGATGACCTCCACCGTCTCAGCCGAATCCGCGCAGCATTTCTACCGGAAGCTGGGGTACACGGATGCAGGTTGCCTGTTGCTGCCAGGCGAGTCTGCTGAGCTCTTCTTCATCAAGCAGATCGGCTGATGCTGGTCTGGTGGTGTCCGATCCGCAAGCACGTACGTCGGCATTATGGCCGCGGAAGATCAGCGGCAGAACAAGCATATGAGTGCGTTGGCGGCTCTCAGTGACACTGCATGTCCCAGGCAAGGTCGATGGCCTCGCGCACAGCACCAGGCTGTGCGTGATCGAGATAGGCCTCGACCTTGTGGTGTGCCTCCATGCGAGGCGGCACGCCGAAACTGTCCGGGTAGGTCTGCAGCAGCGACTCTCGCTTGCTCAGGGGGACCCGAATCACCAGCGTGTTCGGGCCATGCAGACGCACGAGCAAGCGGTCATGGACGTACCACGCCGGACGCGACTCGGTTCCCTTGCGCTTGACCTGCGGCAGCGACTCCGCATACTGACCGACTTCCTCCGGGGTCACCCGCGAAGCCTAGCCCCGCATGACGAGTCGTATGTAACCTTGCGGATACGTACCCGATCCGTTACGTTAGGGCTATGGATGTGGTGCTGCACGCGTTGGCGGACGAGAGCCGGCGAACGGTTCTGGAGATCCTGCGCGATCATGCGGCGAGCGCGGGGGAGCTGGCCGAGGCGATTCCGATCGCCCGTCCGGGCGTGTCTCGGCATCTGCGGGTGCTGCGGGAGGCCGGGCTGGTCGAGGTCCGCCGGGAGGCGCAGCGCCGGATCTACAGCCTCCGTCCGGAGGCGCTGATCGAGGTGGACGAGTGGCTCGCGGAATACCGCGCGCTCTGGCAGAGCCGGCTCGACGCCCTTCATACGGAGATCGCTCGAGGGAAGAAGGCGCGAACGTGAACATCATCGGGACGATGCGGGCTCTTGACGAGACCCGCGGCGCGGTGCGTGTCGAGGACATCTACGACACGGACATCGACGACCTGTGGGAGGCATGTACGACACCGGAGCGGCTCGCGCGCTGGATCGCTGAAGTCTCCGGCGACCTGCGGGTGGGCGGCACGATCCATGCCGTCTTCACCAGCACCTGGACCGGTCCGGGACGGGTCGAGGTGTGCGACGCACCGCATCATCTGCTCCTCACTATGGAGCCGGGCACAGACGATGAGTCTCAGATGGAGGCATGGCTGACCGAGGAGGGGTCGCAGACCAGGCTGGTGGTCGAGGAGCGTGGACTGCCGGTCGACAAGCTGTACTTGCACGGGGCCGGGTGGCAGGCACATCTGGAGGATCTGAGGCGGTCGCTGGCAGAGGACACCGGGGCCAACCCCGAGAGCTGGACGGAGCAGACTCCGGCACCGGCGTGGCGCCGGCGCTGGGACGAGTTGTCCCCCGCCTACGAAGCGATGGAGATCGAGTGATGTCCGACGAGATCAGACTCAGCGCGACCACGGTGAACGCGCCCGACGCGCTCGCCCTCGCACGGTTCTACGCCGAGCTCACGGGCGGCGTCACGAAGGGGAGCGAGCACTGGGCGACCGTGACCGGGCCGAACGGCTTCATCGTATTCCAGCAGGTCGACGACTTCCGCCCACCGGTGTGGCCCGGTGCCCTCGTACCCATGCAGATGCACCTCGACTTCTTCGTCGAGGACCTCGAGGCAACCGGAACCCGCGCAGTTGCTGCTGGCGCCACCCGGCTCGACTTCCAGCCGAACTCCGACCACTGTTTGGTGTACGCCGACCCGGCCGGCCATCCCTTCTGCCTGTCCACCTGGGACGGGCCGCACCTGGACGACGAGCCCGACGAGTAGTCCTGTGCGGGACCTTCTCCTGGCAGAGATTCGACCCCGTACATACCGTGCGTGGAAGACGTGAGCCGCAGGCGAAACGACGCGACCCGGGAGAAAGGCCATGCGATGGCGCAGTACCTGATCTCATTCCTCAGCGACGCGATGGACCAGATCCCCGAGGATCAGATGCCTGACCTCGCTAGTTAGGCCCACGCGGATCGGCCGACCGTCCTAGCGCTTCGACCATGTCGGCACGATCGGGCGGATCGCGGCCGGAGAGTATGTCTTCCACTCGGCTTCGCGGACGGGAGGCGGGCTCAACGTTCCCTGTCCGTGCGGTCGTGCGGCTGCTAGCGTCAAACAGCCGGCCGCCGAGTCGGCGGCGGGAATCGAGTGGAGGGACCGATGTCCGAATACAAGGCAATCGCGCAGGAGATGTTCCAAGCCATAGCCGTTGGCGGAGACGTCGATGCAACCGTCGACAAGTACCTGGCGGAGGACTTCATCGAACACGAGGAGATCCCGGGGATGGACAACACCCGGGACACACCCCGGCAGCTGTTCAAAATGATGCACGCGGCCATCACCGACTTCCACGTGGAGGTTCACGACCTGCTCCAAGAAGGCGACAAAGTAGTCGCGCGGGTCTCTTTCGTCGGCACCCACACTGGTGAGTTCATGGGCGTACCCGCAAGCGGGAACCCGGTCGACATCGACGCCATCGACATCCTGCAGTTCCGTGGTGACCAGTGCGTCGCTCACTGGGGTGTCATGGACTTGGCCGGCGCAATGGCGCAGATGGACGCAGGGTCACACGCCTAACTGGGCGTGTTTCTGATCGACCCGGATCAGGTATCGCTGCAGATCTGCGGGTGCTCGAGGTCGGTGTTGTCGATGACCACGTCGGCACGGCGCCACGGCGTGCACGCCGCGAAGTAGAGCCGCTGCCCGCCGACGTACCGGGCGAGGCTGTCATCGCCAGGGTCGGGGGTGCTGCCGTCACGGTCGGCCATCCGTCGCGCGCTGACCTCGAACGGGACATGCAGGAAGACGGAGAAGTCCCATGCTGCGACGAGCTCGTCCCGATGCAGGAACAGCCCGTCGATGACCAGCACGGACTGCCGGGGTGCGGACTGCCAGGGCAGATCGAGGGTCTGGTCGGAAGCGACGTCATGTACTGCGGCGCGATACCGTCGCGATCCGCCTGGGGCAAAGGGATCGAGCACGTTGTCGGCAAGTGTCGCGTAGTCGTAGCTGTCCAACCAGAAGCCCTCCGGCGACGTACGTCCGCGTCGATGCCGGATGTCCGCCGGATGGTGGAAGCCGTCGGCCGAGACGTGTACGACGCTCCGACCGGCGAGGGTCAGCGACGCGGACAGCTCGGCGGCGAAGGTGGTCTTGCCGGCTCCGTCAACCCCGTCGACGGCGACGCGAACGGGGTCGCCTCCGCTGTGCGGCACCATCTCGGCCACCTGGCCGACGAGGCGGCTGCGCGCCGAGCCGTCGGCCGTCGGCCTCACCCGATTCGCCCGCATCGGTCAAGGCTACGTTCACCAGTCGAGCCATGGTCACGGGGTGAAGCTGCGGTCGCCGGGTGGAGCAATCGCCGCCAGAATGGCGGGCCATGGCTGCAGAACTCCGGGACCTGCTGAGCGCCGGCCCAGGACCAGTCGACCTGGCGAGCGTTGATCCGCGTTGGCACCCGGGCTTCGAGGGCAACAAGGCGGCAGGCAAGAAGGCGCTGGCCGGCTTGGCCGACGAGGCCGACGACCTGCAGGAGCGGTGGTACGCCGAAGGCGAGGCCGGGGGACTCGAAGGCTGCTCATCGTGGTGCAGGGGATGGACACCTCGGGCAAGGGCGGGGTCATGCGGCATTGCGTCGGGCTCCTCGACCCGCAAGGTGTCGAGATCACCGCGTTCAAGGCTCCGGCAGAGGAGGAGCAGGAGCACGACTTCCTCTGGCGGATCGAGCGGCGGCTGCCAGGACCGGGCATGGTCGGCATCTTCGACCGCAGCCACTACGAGGATGTGATGATCGGGCGCGTGCGCCAGCTCGCACCCGCCGACGAGATCGAGCGGCGATACGACGCCATCAACGACTTCGAGCAACGCGTGGTCGAGTCCGGCACCACGATCATCAAGTGCATGCTGCACATCTCCGCCGACGAACAGAAGGCCAGACTGCTCGAGCGCCTGGACAACCCCACCAAGCACTGGAAGTTCAACCCGGCTGACATCGACGAGCGCAAGCGGTGGGACGACTATCAGTGCGCGTACGCGACGATGCTCGAGGACTGCAGCACCGACCACGCGCCCTTCTACTTTGTGCCCGCCGACCGCAATGCGACTACACAGGGATCTCCACCAACTGCAGGGCACCGATCTGATAGCGCGTCAGCAGCAGCCGGCTGACCTCCACATGCGCGCCGAGCGGCTCGGACACCGCTACCGCGCCGGCTTCGAGTGCCAGCTCCGCGGCCCGGTCGGGCAGGAAGCCGGGCGCAATGAAGAGCGAACCGACAGCCACGTGTCGCCGGCCAGCCCGGCGAAACTCCCGGACGGCTTCACCGGTCGACGGGGGAGCAGCTGATGCGAACGCCACGCTGGTGGGGAGGTGGTGCCGACCGCCCCAGACGCGAGCGAGCCGTGCCACCGTCGCGTTCGCCCGCGCATCCGACGACCCGGCGGCGGCCAGCACGAGAGCGTCGAGCTCCCGGACCCGGGCGGACCGCAGCGCCGCTCGGAGCCGTTCGTCCAGCACCGTGAGCAGCGGCGCATCGGTGCCCAGCACCTCGGCCACCCGGATCGCCACACCAGGGTGTCGTGCGGCCGCCGCATGCACGACCTCCGGCACATCCACGCGGGCGTGGTAGGCCGTGGTCAGCAGCATCGGTACGACGACGATCTCCTGGTGGCCGCGCGCTACCAGCCGATCGACGACCGAGTCGAGGTCGGGCCGGCTGTGGTCGAGGAAGGCCGGTTCGATGCGCAAGTCGGGGCGCAGCTGCTTGGTGGCGGAGACGACCTCGCGCACCGTCCGTGCCGAGCGGGGGTCGCGGCTTCCGTGCGCGAGCGCGATGAGTGCTGGAGCGGTCATGAGTGGATCCCACATTCTGTCTTGGAGGTTCCGGCCCACCGGCCGCTGCGGGCGTCATTGCCCGGCGCGACTCGGCGAGTGCAGGGCCAGCAGCCGATCGAGGGATAGCCGTCGTACTGCAACGGGTTGACGAGGACTTCGTTGTCATTGATGTAGCGCTGGACGTCCTCGTTGGTCCAGCGCGCAAGTGGGGACACCTTGACCTTGCCCTTGGATTCATCCCAGCCGACGACGGGCGTGATCACCCGGTTACGGGTCTCCTCCCGGCGCAAGCCGGAGGCCCAGGCGTCGTACTCGGCGAGACCCTCCTGCAGTGGTCGCACCTTGCGCATTGCGCAGCAGAGGTCCGGGTCGCGGGACCAGAGGTCCGGGCCGTACTGCTCGTCCTGCTCACGCACCGACAGCGTGGGGCCGACGGTCACCACGGTGACCGGCAGGGTCGCCGCCACCGCGTCGCGGGTCCCGATGGTCTCGGCGAAGTGGTAGCCGGTGTCGAGGAAGACCACGTCGATCCCGGGCGCCACCGTGGAGGCAAGGTGGGTCAGCACGGCATCGGCCATGGACGACGCCACGCAGAACCGGGAGCCGAACGTGGCCACGGCCCACTCGATGATGGACTCCGCTGGCGCGATCTCGAGCTCCGGACCTGCGATCGAGGCGATCTCGCGCAGCTCGATACGCCGGTCGATGTCGATGTCGACGACTGTCATGCCGACCTCCTCAGCAAACCCAGGAGCCTGACCGAAAAGGCCCGCAGGCACTCGCGGCACTCCCACGCGCCGTGGGTGTCGCCGTGCGGGTGCAACTGCTCGCTCGCGCAGTAGGGGCAGTGCAGCGGCACCGAGTGCGCGCTCATCGCAGTGCCTCCGCTGCTGGCTTCGCTGGGCTCATCGCAGTGCCTCCTCGTCGGCGCGGGCCGCCCAAGCCGCGAAGCGCTCGCCCGCATCGCGCGTGTCGAGGTAGCGACGGACCACGCGCTCGACGTAGTCGGTCAGGCCGTCTGCAGTCACCTTGTGGGCGCGCAGCTTGCGACCGAAGCCGGCCTCGAGCCCGAGCCCGCCGCCGAGGTGCACCTGGAAGCCCTCGACGTGGCTCCCATCGCCGTCGAGCACGAGCTGGCCCTTGAGGCCGATGTCGGCGACCTGGATCCGCGCACATGAGTTCGGGCAGCCGTTGAGGTGCACCGTGATGGGGGTGTCGAGGTCGGGGATGCGCTGCTCGAGCTCGGCAACGAGCTGTGCCGCCCGGCCCTTGGTCTCGACGATCGCGAGCTTGCAGAACTCGATGCCTGTGCAGGCCATCGTCGAGCGTCGCCAGTTGCTCGGCCGGGCCGAGAGCCCGATGTCGTCGGCCGCCTGCACCAATGACTCCACCTGCTGCTGAGGCACGTCGAGGATCACGAGCTTCTGGTATGCCGTCGTACGCACCCGGGACGAACCGTGCGACTCGGCGATGTCGACGAGCTTTGCCAGCGTCGTACCGGAGATCCTCCCCGCGACGGGTGCCAACCCGACGTAGAAGCGGCCGTCGACCTGCGGGTGGACACCCACGTGGTCGCCGTTGCCCAGCGGCTTCGGTGGCGGCGTGCCGTCCAGCAAGGCGCCACCGAGGTACTCCTCCTCGAGCACGCTGCGGAACTTCGCGACGCCCCAGTCCGCGACGAGGAACTTAAGCCGGGCGCGTGACCTCAGCCGCCGGTAGCCGTAGTCGCGGAAGACCTGTACGACGCCGTGCCAGACGTCCGGCACCTGCTCGAGCGGGACCCAGACGCCGAGGCTCTGTCCCAGCATCGGGTTGGTGGACAGGCCACCGCCCACCCACACGTCGAAGCCGACCCCGTGCTGGGGGTGCACGCTGGGTACGAAGGCGACGTCGTTGACCTCGGGCGCCACGTCGAGCTGGGGATGTCCGGTGATGGCCGTCTTGAACTTGCGCGGCAGGTTGGACAGCTCCGGGTCGCCGATGAAGCGCTCGGTGATCGCGTCGATGGCAGGGGTCGGGTCGATCAGCTCCTCGGCCGAGACGCCGGCCAGCGGGCTGGCGATGATGACGCGGGGAGTATCGCCGCAGGCCTCCTCGGTCGACAGCCCGACGGCCTCCAGCCGGCGCCAGATCTCCGGCACGTCCTCGATCCGGACCCAGTGCAGCTGGACGTTCTGCCGGTCGGTCACGTCGGCGGTGTCGCGCGCGTATGTCGTGGAGATGTCGGCGATCGTGCGCAGCTGCTCCGTGGTTAGCTGGCCGCCGTCGATGCGCACCCGCAGCATGAAGAACTCGTCGTCGAGCTCGTGCGGTTCGAGCACCGCGGTGCGGCCGCCGTCGATCCCGGGCTTGCGCTGGGTGTAGAGACCCCACCAGCGGAAGCGGCCACGCAGGTCACCTGGGTCGATCGATGCGAAGCCCCGATGCGCGTAGATGTTCTCGATCCGGGCCCGGACGTTGAGCGGGTTGTCGTCCTTCTTGGTCTGCTCATTGGCGTTGAGCGGCTCGCGGTAGCCGCGCGCCCACTGGCCCTCACCGCGGGTGCGGGCGCGGCGGGTCGCGGTGGCGCTGGGGGTCACCGTGAAGGTGGAAGATGTCATGGTGTGCGCTTCCTTGCAGGATGTCCCTGACAGGGGAAGGCGCCCGATCGCGGCCGACGATCCTCGTCGCTGAGGTCCCGTCTGTGCGGCGAACGCGCGCCCGACGAGAGTTCCGAGAACGGGCGGGCGCTACACCGACATACAGATCATGCTGCGCGTCATGCCGAAGTCCACGTGGCGTCGTGCCACGAGGTGGACTGGGTGGCTGGCAGCAGCGGTCATGCCGAAAGCGTGCGGCACGTCCGCGCAGGTCAGCAACCTTCAATCTCATTGATCAAGACAGTGTCTCATTATGTGAACGATATCGGCGGAAGACTGCTCGTTCCGGGGAGCGGCTCCTGGGCCGAACGGACGAGGCGGCGCTGCCAGTCGCAGTGCTCGGCGCCCTGGAACGACCGGATCCTGGTCACCGGAACCCGTGCTCCTGCTGAATCCTCCCAGACTCCGATCTCGAGGTCCTCGGTCACGTCCGCGGGGAGCTCGGCCGGGTCACATTTGACCCACGACTCGATGCCCCATGCCTCGTCGCCGTTGTAGTTGCGGATGCCGTCCGCCGCGATGAACGCGATCTTGGTCAGCTCGCCGACGTACGACAACAACAGCACTCGGTCGCCGTCGTCGCGTTCGACTACCGCAACCGGCGAGCAACCTGACCGGTGCGATGGTGACGACGGCGGCGAGGCCGAGCACGGTGTGGTGCACAGTGGATTCCCTCTGCTGGTGGCGTCACTGTGACGCGCGTCGTAGGCCTCGGGTTCCGGCCCGGTGACCCGTGACCAACCGTGGCCGGGCGGCTACGACAGCGTCAGGCCCGGGTACAGAGGATTGGCCTCGAGCATCTCGGCGGACTGCGCCTTGACCCGGTCAGCGACCCCCTCCGCCAACGAGTAGCTCGCCTTGGACGGCTTGCCGTCCTTGGTGGTGCCGGCCTTGGTGTTGCTGAGTACGGCGACGACCAGCTCGGCCACCCTGTCGAACTCGTCGGCGCCGAAGCCTCGAGTGGTGAGCGCCGGAGTGCCGAAGCGGATCCCGCTGGTGTACCAGGCGCCGTTCGGGTCCGACGGGATCGAGTTGCGGTTGGTCACCACGCCCGCGTCGAGCAGGGCCGCCTCGGCCTGCCGGCCGGTGAGGCCGAAGCTGGACACGTCGAGCAGCACGATGTGGTTGTCGGTGCCTCCGGTGACGAGCCGGCAGCTGCGCTGCAGGAAGCCCTCGGCCAGCGCCTTGGCATTGTCGGCGATGCTCTGCGCGTACGCCGCGAACGACGGCTGGCGAGCTTCGGCGAGCGCCACCGCCTTGGCGGCCATGACATGTGAGAGTGGCCCGCCCAGCACCATGGGGCAGCCCTTGTCGACGGCGTCGGCGTACTCGTCGGTGGCCAGCACCAGCCCGCCGCGCGGTCCGCGCAGCGATTTGTGCGTGGTCGTGGTGGTGACGTGGGCGTGCGGGACCGGGTCCTCGTCGCCGGTGAACACCTTGCCCGCCACCAGGCCGGCGAAGTGTGCCATGTCGACCATGAGCGTGGCGCCGACCTCGTCGGCGATCTCACGCATGGTGGCGAAGTTGATCCGGCGCGGGTACGCCGAGTAGCCGGCGATCAGCACGAGCGGCTTGAACTCGCGTGCCAGCTTGGCCACCTGGTCGTAGTCCAGCAGCTCGGTCGTCGGGTCGGTGCCGTAGCTGCGCTGATGGAACATCTTGCCGGAGATGTTGGGCCGGAAGCCGTGGGTGAGGTGCCCGCCGGCGTCCAGCGACATACCGAGCATCCGCTGGTTCCCGAACTTGGCGCGCAACGCCTCCCAGTCGCCTTCGGACAGGTCGTTGACCCCGCGCACTCCCGCCTCGGCCAGAGCCGGCGCCTCGACCCGGGTGCTGAGGATCGCCCAGAAGGCGACCAGGTTGGCGTCGATGCCCGAGTGCGGCTGGGCGTAGGCGTAGGGGGCGCCGAACAGCTCGCGGGCATGCTCGGCGGCGAGTGCCTCGACCGTGTCCACGTTTTGGCAGCCGGCGTAGAAGCGGTGCCCGATCGTGCCCTCGGCGTACTTGTCAGAGAGCCAGCTGCCCATCGTGAGCAGCACGGCGGGGGAGGCGTAGTTCTCGCTGGCGATGAGCTTGAGTGACGAACGCTGATCGGCCAGCTCTGCTCGGGTTGCTGCTGCGATCCGGGGCTCGACCTGGGCGATCACGTCCAGGGCAGCGTTGTACGCAGTGGTCGTGCGGGCGGCGAGCGACGTGTCCTCGGTCATACCCGACAGCGTAGTCAGCCCGGAAACCCACGATCCGGCGACACTTCACCCAGAATTGCGGGGAGCCGGCACGCTGGAAGGCCCGAGAGCGAGACAGGATCCCGCAGTTCGCGGGGAAGTGGACAGTGGTCGGGGCGGCGTCGTCGCTGCACGGATCAGGTCCGTCCGGTCGATACCGTGGACCCATGACGTCGGACTCGGTGCGCGATGAGCCTGCGCCCGAGTCCTGGTTCGCGGCGCTGAAGACGGCCTCGTGGCAACTGATCACGGCGACCGTCGGCGCCTGTTTCCGTTACCGCGTGACCGGCCTTGCCGCCGAGGCAGCGTTCTTCGCCATCCTGTCGCTCCCGCCACTCATCTTCGGTCTCACCAGCAGCATCAGCTACATCGTCGACCGGGCGGACCCGAGTCTCATCCCGGAGCTTCAGGACAGCATCATCGAGCTGTCCAGTCGGGCGCTCACCGACCAGTCGGTCAACCGGATCGTCAAGCCCACGATCGACACCGTCCTGACCGACCAGCGCTTCGACGTGATCTCCCTCGGGTTCGTGCTGGCCCTCTGGTCCGGGTCGCGAGCCCTCAACGTCTTCGTCGACACGATCACGATCATGTACGGGTTGGGCGGCCAGCGGGGCATCGTCCGCACCCGGGTGCTGTCCTTCAGCCTGTACCTGATCGGCCTGGTCGTCGGGGTCGTGGTGTTGCCTCTGGTGCTGGCCGGGCCGCAGCTGGTCGACGAGTTCCTGCCCGAGCAGGTCGACGTGTTGAGTGCGCTGTACTGGCCGGTCGTGATCCTGCTCAGCGTGCTGTTCCTGAGCGGCCTCTACCACCTGTCGGTGCCGGTGCGCACGTCGTGGCGTCACGATGTTCCCGGCGCGGCGGTCGCCTTCGTGATGTGGGTGTCGGGCAGCTGGCTGCTGCGCGAGATCCTGCAGCGCACCGAGACGTCGATCTTCGGGCCGCTGGCTGCGCCGATCGCCGTGCTGATCTGGCTCTACGTGACTGCACTGGCCGTGCTCATCGGCGCAGCACTCAACGCCTCGTTCGACCGGCTCTGGCCGGAGCGGTCCACCGCTGGCGCGCGGCTGGACGTGGTGCGTCGGCTCCGGCGGCGCGCGGCGGAGGACCCGCGTCCGCGCGACATCGACGATCTGTGAGCCCAGCGCTGTAAGCCGAGCGCTGGGGACGCACTGGGCCTTGGTCGGGCTTGGGGCCTGGGGAGTTGCCGGCCGTCGTCGGGCTCTGGCCCTCGGGAGGTGCGGGTGCGCGCCCGGGCTGAATATTCCGGTGCGCCGGAGCACCCGGCTGCTTACTCTCATCTCGTGTCTGCGCCTGCGGTCGTGCTCGAGCGCCTCGGCTGGGATTCGTCCTGGCAGGAGGCGGCTGCGGCATACCGTGATCGCCATCAGCCCGGCCGGGTGTCCCGGGTCGACCGAGGAGTCTGCACCGTGCTCACGCGGGGTGGCCCGGTGCGCGCATCCCTCGGCGGGGGCGTCCTGGACTCGATGGCGGCCGACTCCGCCGACGCGCCCTGTGCCGGCGACTGGTGCCTACTGCGACATTGGTCCGACGGACCCACGACCATCGAAGTGCTGCTCCCGCGCCGGGCGGCCGTCGTACGCGCCGATGCCGCGGGTACGTCGCGAGGGCAGGTGCTGGCGGCGAACGTCGACCTGGCTGCGGCGGTCATCGGACTGCATCCCGACCCCAACCTGCGGCGGGTCGAGCGACTCGTGACCCTGGCTTGGCAGAGCGGGGGCCGACCCGTCGTGGTGCTTACAAAGGCGGACCTCGTCGGCGATGCCACGATGGTCGCCGACGACGTCAGGTCCGTCGTACCCGGCGTCGACGTGCTGGTGTGCAGCACGGTCACGGAGGAGGGCATCGCCGACCTCCGGTCGCTCATCGGCGGTCGACGCACGCTGGCGTTGCTCGGCGCCTCCGGCCACGGCAAGTCCTCGCTCACCAATGCACTGATGGGGACGACGGTGCTCACGACGAAGACGATCCGTGCGGATGGCAAGGGTCGGCACACGTCGGTACGGCGGGAGCTGCTGTCGTTGCCCGACGGCGGGTGCGTGATCGACACGCCGGGACTGCGCGGCGTCGGCCTGCAGGAGGGGGGTGCAGGCCTCGCCGCGTCGTTCCCGGACATCGATGAGCTCGCGCGCCGCTGCCGGTTCCGCGACTGCCGGCACGAGGCCGAGCCGGCCTGCGCGGTGCGGCAGGCCGTCGAGGTGGGGGAGCTGGCGGTACGACGGCTGGACAGCTGGCGGGCGCTGACGCGCGAGATCGAGCACATGGCAGCCCGCAGCGAGGCGCGTCTCCGCTCGGGACCGGTGCCCACGAAGGTCGGCAAGCGGCGTCGCCCTCCGACCACAGCCAGTCCCTGAGGCCGGTCGCCGCGGGTGAGCGATCGAGCGGCAGCAAGATGCTGAATTTCACCGCATCCGACAACACTTTCCTGCCGCTCGAGGGCTCGATCTCGACGAGTGATGGGTGTGCCGCCAACCGAGGAGACTCACCCGGGAAGAACCTGACCCGGTGGAGGGGAAGAACCTGACCGGTCGATGGGAAGAACCTGACCGGTCGATGGGAAGAACCTGACCGGTCGACGGGAAGAACCTGACCGGTGGAGGGGAAGAACCTGACGGGTCAACGGGAGGGGATGGCGGGCGGTGGTCCGATGGTGGGAGCGTCGCTGACCACGAGCACGGCGGCGGACTGCGGCGGCAGCTGCAGCCGCGCGGAGTCGAGGAGCCGAGTCTCCGACGGCTCCCAGGCCAGCACCACCTGCGCCTCACCCGGCGATGTCGCGGAGAAGCCGATCACGCGGGACTCGTTGGCCAGGTTGGCGACCACGAGATGGTGCCCGCGGTGTACGACGACGGTCTCGGCCTCGTCGTCATGGCTGACGTGCACGTGATCCAGGCGTGGGTCACGCAGATCCGGGTGCTGTCGACGTAGCCGGATCAGGTCGGCGTACCACTGCAGTAACCGTGCGTGCGGCTCCGCCGAGACCTCACTCCACTCGAGCTTGGAGTCGAGGAACGTCTGCTCCGACTGCGGATCGGGTACGTCGGCGCGATCCCAGCCGTGCGCGGCGAACTCGTCGCGGCGTCCTCGGCGCACGGCGCGGGCGATGCCGGAGTCGGTGTGGTCGGTGAAGTACTGCCAGGGGGTCGACGCGCCCCACTCCTCACCCATGAAGAGCATCGGCGTCGCGGGACTGGTCAGCAGCAGCGCGGCTCCGCAGGCCACCCGACCAGTCGGGAGCTCGTCGGACAACCGGTCCCCGACGGCGCGATTGCCCACCTGGTCGTGCGTCTGGAGCGACACGACGAACCGCCAGCCCGGCGTCTGCGCGCGGTCCAGCCGGCGGCCATGGGTACGGCGCCGGAAGCTCGAGTAGGTGCCATCGTGAAGGAAGACACCGGCCAGCACCTTGGCCAGCGCACCCGGCTCGGCGAAGTCGGCGTAGTAGCCCTGGGTCTCACCAGTGAGTAGCACGTGCAGCGCATGATGGACGTCGTCGGCCCACTGGGCATGCAGCCCCAGCCCGCCTGCCTCCCGAGGCGTCACGGTCAGCGGGTCGTTGCGGTCCGACTCCGCGATCAGCCACAGCGGGCGTCCCAGCCGGGTCGACCACGCGGAGACCTCGGCAGACAGCTCCTCGAGCAGGGTCACGGCCCGGTCGTCGAACAGCGCGTGGACGGCGTCCAGCCGCAGCCCGTCGACATGGAAGTCACGCAGCCACATGACGGCGTTGTCGATGATGAAGCGGCGCACCTCGTCGCTGTCGGCGTCGTCGAGGTTGAGCGCATCGCCCCAGGGGGTGCCGTAGCGGGTGGTGAAGTAGGGGCCGAACTCCTGCAGGTGGTTGCCGCTGGGACCGAGGTGGTTGTAGACCACGTCGAGACAGACGCCCAGGCCGCGCGCGTGGCACGCATCGACGAACCTGCACAGCGCCTCGGGTCCGCCGTACGCCTCGTGCACGGCGTACAACCCGACTCCGTCGTATCCCCAGCCGTGCCGACCGGGGAACGTGGCCACCGGCATGATCTCGACCAGGTCGACCCCCAGCGCCACCAGGTGGTCGAGCCGCTCGATCGCGCTGTCCAGCGTCCCCTCGGAGGTGAACGTGCCGACGTGCAGCTCGTAGATCACCGACCCGGCCAGCGGCAGGCCGCGCCAACCCTGATCGGTCCAGGGGAAGGTAGCCAGGTCGACGAGCTGGCTCGCGCCCTCCGGCCCCTCGGGCAGCCGCATCGCCCTGGGGTCTGCTCGATGAGCGCCGCCGTCGATCGAGAACGAGTAGCGCGCCTGCTCGGTGGCGACGGCGTCGGCGACCCACCAGCCCCCGTCGTGGGCGGCCATGGGTACGTCGACGCCGCCACCCTCGCCCTCGGCGCTCCCGTCGCCCGCGCGCACGTGGACACGCAGGGTCACCGACTCCTCGGCATGCGGCGCCCACACCTCGAACCTCATGAGCCGCTGCTCACGCCTCTCGCACCAGCAGGCTCACCGGCAGCCTGGCGAGCAGCTCGGCCGTCGACGGCGCGCCGCTGAGGCCGAGCCCGGACAGCTCGTCGCGCCAGACCCCGGCGGGCAGCGGGACCGTAGCGGTCGGGTCGAGTGGTGCGGCACCCTGCACGATGGTCAGGAGCCCCTCACCTCGAGCGAAGCCGATCATGCCGGTGGGCAGCGCGTCCAGGGGGGCGTAGCCTGCGGCCACCCCGAACAGATAGGGCCGCTCTCGCCGCAACCGCAGCGTGCGCGAGGTGACCAGCAGCTTCTCGTCGTCCAGGCCGCGGGTCGGTCCGACATCGTCGATGTCGATCGCCGCCAGCCGGTCGGCAAGCCCGGCGAAGTCGACCGGTCGCCGGTTGTCCGGGTCGACCAGCGAGAGGTTGACGATCTCGCAGCCCTGATAGAGGTCGGGGACGCCGGGCAGCGTGAGCTGCAGCAGCTTGGCCGCCAGCGTGAGAGTGCGTACGGGCGCCGCAGCAGCCGCGAGCGCGGATTCGACGGCGGCCGTGACGGCCGGATTGGCGAGGCATCGCTGCGCCAGGTCGCGGATCCCAGCCTCGTAGTCGTCGTCCGGATCGTTCCAGCTGGTGTGCTGCTTGGCCTCGCGAACCGCCTTCTCGACGTACGCCGTCAACCGTCGAGGGCTGATCGGCCACGCGCCGAGCAGGGTCTGCATGACGAGGTATGCCGTCGGCCGGTCCACCTCGAGCTCATCGGCCAGTCGCGTGACGGGCGGCCAGCAGGCCGTCCACGTCTCGACGTCCGAGGCCACAGCGAGCAACCGTGAGCGGACGTCCTCGCTGCGCTTGGTGTCGTGGGTCGTGAGGGTCGTGAGGCCGAAGGGATGATGCTGCTGCTGGTATGACGCCCACGCGTCCATCGGCCGGGTCGACGGCTCGGCCAGCGCTGCTGGGTCCCCACCCACCTCGTTGAGTGCCACCAGCCGGTGCCACCGATAGAACGTGGTGTCTTCGATGCCCTTGGCCATCACCGGTCCGCACACCTGCTGAAAGCGAACGATGAGCTCGCGACCGGCAACGCTCTCGGTCTCGACGTCGGTAAGCAGGTGGTAGAGCAGCTCGCATGTCTCGCGCAGCCCGGGGTGCAGCGTGATGGTGCGGTCGACCTGGTCGGCGAGGCGGACCAGCTCCGATCGCGCCGCCCCCACGCCGGGGCGAAGGTAGCTGCGGTAGACCTCGACCTGGACGAGGATCTCGGCGAGCGCGTCACGGATCCGGCTCGATCGAGCCGACGCTCCGACGTCGAGAGCGGCGCGCACGGCGAGGCGGGTGAGCCGACCCAGCTCTGCCTGAAAGAGCTGGTCGACCACCTGTCGCTTGGCAGCCAGCTCAACGGCGTGCAGCGAGGGGTCACCACCGGTGGCGGCCCAGATCTCATCCAGTGCCGTGACGGTCGGGGGAGCCAGGGCCTGCGAGACGACTCGTGCAGCGTCGTACCCCGTGGTGCCGGCGACCGGCCAGCTCTCGGGGAGCCGTTCGTCGCCCTCGAGGATCTTCTCCGCCACCACCCAGGCGCCGCTGGTCGCCTTGTGCAGCTGCTCGAAGTATCCCTGTGGGTCGGCCAGTCCGTCGGGATGATCGATCCGGAAGCCGTCGACCAGCCCCGCGCCGTGCAGATCGAGCAACACCCGGTGGGTCGCCTCGAAGACGTGCGGCAGCTCGACCCGGACGGCGATCAGGGTGTCGACGTCGAAGAAGCGCCGATACCCCAGGGTGCGGTCCTTGTCCCGCCAGTAGGACAAAACGTAGTTCTGCTTCGCCAGCACCTCGGCGATGTCTCCGTCACCGGTGCCGGGAGCGAGCGGGAAGACCTGCTCGTGGTAGGCGAGGACCTGTCGGCCGCCGGCGCCGGACACCCGCACCTCTCCATCCGCGAGTACGGCGTCGAGCGGCTTGCCCAGCACCGGCAGCCCGACCCGCCCGGAGTGCAGCTCCCAGTCGATGTCGAACCACTCCGCCGTAGGTGCACCCCGGCCGAGGCGCAGCGTCTCCCAGAGCGCGTGGTTCAGATGCAGCGGGGTCGGAAGGGCCATGTGGTTCGGCACCACGTCGACGACCAGTCCGAGTCCGTGCTCGTGGGCGGTGGCGGCCAGCCGCTCCAGTCCGGCTGCACCGCCGAGCTGGGTCGAGACCCTGCCGTGGTCGACGACGTCGT
Organism: uncultured Actinomycetota bacterium; assembly: GCA_963830495.1. Lineage (GTDB taxonomy): Bacteria > Actinomycetota > Actinomycetes > Propionibacteriales > Nocardioidaceae > CAWHMS01. Next base: position 259,620 of record CAWHMS010000004.1, read on the forward strand.
ACCCGTGCATCGAGCCGGGTGCCGCCTGCAGGATCGGTGAGAGATACAGGTGCGAAACGCCGAGCCGGGCGAGATACGGAACGACCGTGCGCGCAGCATCGAAGTCGAAGCCCGCGTGCAGTTGCAGCCGGTAGGTCGACGTAGGTGCGCGATCAGACATGACAGAGTCAGACACGGCGGAGCACGGCGAGCGAGCGGGCGATCAGGGTGTGCTCGGTGTCAGCGGCGATGACAGGTGCCTGCTGCGGGTCGGTGAAGCCCGCCCCGGTGTGGAGCACCAGCTGCCACTGCTTGCCGAGCGGCCCGTCGGGCAGGGTGATCCGGGCGTCGTCATGGCCGGGGTTGAGCAGCAGCAGGAAGGTGTCGTCGACGATCTCGTCACCACGCAGACCCGGCTCGGTGATGCCCTCGCCGTTGAGGAACACCGCGAGCGGGCGCATCGTGTCGTGGGTCCAGTCGTCCTCGTCCATCCGAGTCGAGTCCGCGCGCAGCCAGGCGATGTCGGGCAGCCCGTCGTCCTGCGTCTGGCCGGTGAAGAAGCGGCGCCGACGGAAGACGGGGTGCTTGGCCCTGAGCTCGAGCAGCCGGCGGGTGAAGTCGAGCAGGTCGTCGTCGGCCGCGGACCAGTCCACCCATGAGATGTCGTTGTCCTGGCAGTAGGCGTTGTTGTTCCCACCCTGGGTCCGCCCGATCTCGTCTCCGTGCAGCAGCATCGGGACGCCCTGACTGAGGATCATCGTGGCCAGGAAGTTGCGCTGCTGCCGGGCTCGCAGCGTGAGCACGGCCGCGTCGTCGGTCTCGCCCTCGACGCCGCAGTTCCACGAGCGGTTGTGGCCTTCGCCGTCGTTGTTGCCTTCGCCGTTGGCGTCGTTGTGCTTGTCGTTGTAGGAGACGAGGTCGCGCAGGGTGAAGCCGTCGTGGGCGGTGACGAAGTTGATCGAGGCGTACGGCGCCCGGCCGTCACTCTCGTAGAGGTCGCTCGATCCGGCCAGCCGGGCGGCGAACTCGCCAAGGGACTTCGGCTCGCCGCGCCAGTAGTCGCGCACCGTGTCGCGGTAGCGGCCATTCCACTCGGTCCAGCGTGGCGGGAAGTTGCCCACCTGGTAGCCGCCCGGCCCGACGTCCCACGGCTCGGCGATGAGCTTCACCTGCGACACCACCGGGTCCTGCTGCACCAGGTCGAAGAAGGCACTCAGCCGGTCGACCTCGTGGAACTGGCGGGCCAGGCTGGCGGCGAGGTCGAAGCGGAACCCGTCGACGTGCATCTCGGTGACCCAGTAGCGCAGCGAGTCCATGATCAGCTGCAGCACGTGCGGGTTGCGCATCAGCAGGGTGTTGCCGGTGCCGGTGGTGTCGTAGTAGAAGGACGGGTCGTCGTCGGCCAGCCGGTAGTACGACGCGTTGTCGATGCCGCGGAAACCCAACGTCGGACCGAGATGGTTGCCCTCGGCCGTGTGGTTGTAGACGACGTCGAGGATGACCTCGATGCCCGCGCGGTGTAGGTCGCGCACCATGGCCTTGAACTCGAGCACCTGCTGGCCGCGCTGGCCCGAGGCGCTGTAGGTGTTCTGCGGTGCGAAGTAACCGATCGTGTTGTAGCCCCAGTAGTTCGACAACCCCTTGTCGACGAGCGTGGAGTCGTTGACGAACTGGTGCACCGGCATCAGTTCGATCGCTGTGACGCCGAGGTCGGTGAGGTGGTCGACTATCGCGGGGTGCGCCAGGCCGGCGTACGTGCCACGGATCCGCTCGGGGATGTCCGGGTGGAGGTACGTCATGCCCTTGACGTGTGCCTCGTAGATGACTGTCTCGTGATAGAGCCGGCGGGGGAGGCGGTCGTCCTGCCAGTCGAAGAATGGGTTGACGACGACGGACTTCATCGTGTGGGCGGCGGAGTCCTCGGTGTTGCGCTTGCTCGGGTCGTCGAACCGGTAGGAGTAGCAGACCGGCGCCCAGTCGATCGCGCCGGCAAGCGCCTTGGCGTACGGGTCGATGAGCAGCTTCGACGGATCACAGCGGTGGCCGCGCTTGGGCTCGAACGGGCCGTGCACCCGATAGCCGTAGCTCTGGCCCGGGCTGACCTGCGGCAGGTACGCGTGCCAGACCAAGGCGTCCCGCTCGGTCATCGGGACCCGAGTCTCGACATCCTCGTCGTCGAAGAGACACAGCTCGACAGCCTCGGCAACCTCGGAGAACAAGGTGAAGTTGGTGCCGGCCCCGTCGTAGGTCGCCCCGAGCGGATACGGCCCGCCCGGCCAGACTTCGATTGCCATCGATCTCCTTCGGCTGGGAACCCGGCCACCCTACCGAGGGGGATGAGGCTGCCTGCACGTGCGCCATCGCGCGGCCGCGTACCGAGTCGCAGCAGCTTTGTGAGCGGGTACCGGCGGCCGACCCATTCAGACCGTGAAGGCGAGCCCGACCTACCTCGCGGGGTGCGTCATGGTGTCCACGGCGACGGTGACGGCAAGGACGAGCGCGGTGTTCGTCTCTGGTGCGATTTCGACTCCGTAGGTGTCGCGGACCCGGAACCACTTCTTGGAGACCTCCGCGATCTTGCGCCCGTCGTCCTCGATCTCGTACTCGTGATCCACGACGTTTCCCTGCACCTTCCACTCCCGGTCGCCTGCAAGGTCCACCTTCCACCGCTCCCGCAGCGGCGAGATCAGCGCCTTGTGCACGAGCGCGAGGCGCTCGCCGTCGGGGTTCTCGATCGCCATGGAATCGCGGATGTGCATGACCCGGGTCTGGATCTGGCAGATCTTGGTGCCGTGGGGGTCCTCGAGGTCCAGGGTGTTCCGCAGCCTCATCGCTTTCCCGTTGACCCGGAAGACCCGATCCCCGGCGTCGTCCTCGATCCAGTAGTCGTCGCCGATCGAGACCATCTTCTGCCGCATCTGGTAGCGCCTGGCGTTGCCGCCGCGACCGAAGGTGTCGCGGTCGTCGCGGCGCTGCTCGCGTCTGCCTCGCATGCCCATTCCTGAGTCCTTCCCGGACCGACCAGAGACAGTAAACATTGCCCCAGACGCGTGCGCCACGCCTCCTCCGCTCCGGGTGAGTTCGGCCCGCCCATGCGACATTTGCCGCGCTGGACGCCCACTCAGACCGTTAAGGTGCCCATGACGACCGCGGGCGGCCACCACGGGAGGGAGGACGGCTGAGTGGTGTGGCGGTGCAGCGGAAGCCCAGACCACCTGCCGACTCTGGTCAGTGCCGTGCCTCGAGCCCGACGGCGTCGCGCAGCCGGTGCGCCGCTTCGCGCAGTTCAGGGTCGTCGTCGGCCCGCGAGTCCATCAGCGCGGCCAAGGCCTCGGCCAGCACGTTGAGCTTCTCTTGGGCGGCTTCCTCGGCGCGACGGCTGGCATTCTCGAGCAACACCAGCAGCAGCAGCGTCAGCACGCTGCTCACGGTGTGGATGGCCACCTGCCAGGCCTTGAGGTCCACCCAGAAGGGCAAACTCACGAACCACACGATCACGATGCCGAGGCACACGAAGAAGAACGGCGCCCGGCTCACCCGTTGGTAGGTGGCCTCGACGAAGCGCTCGAACGGCGTACGGCCGTCGTCCTTCTCCCGGCTCTCGGCCGCCTCGCTACGGGTCATTAGCGGACAGTAGCAATGTGCATCGAGGAGACGCGCATCTTGGCGAACCGCTTGTGCGGAGCGGTGCCACGAAGGATCCTTGCGACGTATGAGCAGCACTCGCGTCTCCCAGGGCGAGCACAGCGATCCCGGTGGCGGCGTGCTGTCGGGTCCAAGCCCCTTCCCGCCGATCGCCGACTACGCATTCCTGTCCGACTGCGAGACCTCGTGCCTCATCGCCCCGAGCGGTGCGGTGGAGTGGATGTGCGCGCCCCGTCCGGACGCCCCGAGCATGTTCGCCGCGATGCTGGACCGCGCTGCCGGCAGCTTCCGCCTGAATCCATGGGGCGTCCAGGTGCCCGCGGCCCGGCGATACCTGCCTGGCAGCCTCATGGTCGAGACCACCTGGCAGTCCCGGACCGGCTGGCTCATCGTGCGCGACGCCTTGACCATGGGGCCTTGGCACAACATCGAGCACCGCTCCAAGTCGCATCGACGTCCGCCGACGGACTACGACGCCGAGCACTGCCTGCTGCGCACCGTCAAGTGTGTCAGCGGATCCGTTGATCTCTCTGTCATCTGCGAGCCGATGTTCAACTACGGCCAGGAAGAGGCGGTCTGGCGGTACGACGGAGAGGGCTACGGGTCGGTGGTGGCGGACCCGAGCTCCGGTGAGAACGGGCTGACCGTGCGGCTGGACACAAACCTGCGCTTCGGCATCGAGGGGCGTACGGCGCAAGTGCGCACCCGGATGTCCGAGGGCGATGCCGCCTTCGTCGCGCTGTCCTGGTCTGATCTGGAGGCGCCGAAGACGTGGGCGGATGCCGAGGAGCGCATGTGGCGCACGTCGGAGTACTGGCGGCAGTGGATCACGCAGGGTGTCTTCCCTGACCACCGTTGGCGGGTCTACCTGCAACGCAGTGCGTTGACCCTGAAGGGGCTCACCTACGCGCCGACTGGCGCTCTGCTGGCCGCCTCGAGCACGTCGCTGCCGGAGACACCGGGCGGCGGACGTAACTGGGACTACCGCTATGCGTGGATCCGCGACTCCACGTTTGCGCTGTGGGGCCTCTACACGCTCGGCCTGGACCGCGAGGCCAATGACTTCTTCTGCTTCGTCAGGGATGTCTGCACCGACGAGCCGGAGCTGCAGGTCATGTACGGCGTCGGCGGCGAGAAGACACCGGACGAGCAGATCCTGGGAGACCTGAGCGGATACGAAGGCGCCCAACCGGTCCGCATCGGCAACGCCGCCCACACCCAGCGGCAACACGACGTCTGGGGTGCAGTGCTGGACTCGCTCTACCTGCACACCAAGTCCCGGGAGCAGATGCAGGAGAGCCTGTGGCCGGTGCTCAAGAGCCAGGTGGAGCGAGCTATCGAGCACTGGCGCGAGCCGGACCGCGGCATCTGGGAGGTCCGCGGGCAGCCGCATCACTTCACGTCATCGAAGCTGATGTGCTGGGTGGCCCTGGATCGCGGTGCTCGGCTGGCGCGGATGCACGACGAGCCCGACTTCGCCGATCAGTGGCAGAAGGTCGCCGACGAGATCCACGCCGACATCTGTGAGAAGGGCGTCGACGAGCGGGGTGTCTTCGTGCAGCGTTACGGTTCGGATGCACTGGACGCGTCCTTGCTGCTGGTGCCCCTCCTGCGATTCCTGCCGAGCGACGACGAGCGGGTCCGCGCAACCGTGCTGGCGATCGCCGACGAGCTCACCGAGGACGGGCTGGTGCTGCGCTACCGCGTCGAGGAGACCGACGACGGGCTGTCCGGCGAGGAGGGCACGTTCACGATCTGTTCGTTCTGGCTGGTCTCTGCACTGGCCGAGATCGGCGAGCTGCGCCGGGCCCATGACCTGTGTGAGCGTCTGCTGTCCTATGCCAGCCCGCTGTTCCTGTACGGCGAGGAGATCGACCCGCACACGGGACGCCACCTCGGGAACTTCCCGCAGGCCTTCACGCACCTGGCGCTGATCAACGCAGTGATGCACGTCATTCGGGCCGAGGAGAGCAAGGGCGCCAGCCAGTTCACCCCCGCGCACAGTCCCTGAGAGTCACATGGAGAAGGCCATGCTGCCTGTGGACGCACGGAGCATGGTGTCACCCGCCTTGAACCTGAAGTCGCCCTCGACGACGTACCAGAGCTCGTCTTCACGGAGATGGGTGTGTAGTGCCGGACCGCTCTTCGCTCCGATCAGCAGCTCGAGCACCGAGAGCGAGCCGTGGGTCTGCTGGGTGTCGGCCTTGATGGTCACCGTATCGCCGGTCGGCGTCTCCAAGGCTTTGCCTTCGCCCGACTGCACTGCGAACGGTGGGATAGCCGATGATTTCGTGCCTCCGTTCCGCCGTTGCCCTCACGTTAGGCCGAGGCGCCGTACTGCTGCAGGATTCCGGGTCGGACGCGGGTCAGTCGGGGTGGGTCCGGCCGCGCGGGGTCACGGCGCGCGGGTCAGGCTCTGCGGTTTGCGGGGATGCCCGCCGGCGGTGCGGCACGGAGTAGCCACACCGGATTACCGACGCCGACGATGGTGCCCGCGGAGTTTCGGACCTGGACACGCACGAAGCAGGAGCTCCCCGTGTCGATCGATCGACTCGCCCTCCCGTCGCTCCCGAAGGCGGATGGCGCGATGGTCTCGATGACTGCGGTGCCCGGGTCATTCCCGGTGTAGTCGACCGGCCCCCTCACCAGCTCGACCCGACCGCCGGACGGCAGGTTGGCCGCGAAGATGGCGAGGGTGCGAGTCGTACGGCTGCTCACCGACACCTTCCCCATGGCCACGGAGTCGTCCACGAGCATGTCGAGCTGTCCGCCGGCCCATTTGCCTACGTGCGCGGTGTAGGCACGGCCTGCTGCCAGTCCGGTCATGAGATCTCCATGAGCGACCGAACTTGCCCAGATACCGGTCGCGAATCCGTTGCTCAGGGTCCGCCAGTCCTTGGCACTGTGGTCGTCGTTGACACCGTTGCCGGTGAGGAATCGGGCTCGACGGGAGAACGTGTCCCACAGTGCCAGGTGGGTGCCGATGTCGACCTGTCCCCTGACGGGATACCCGACCTCCAGGATGTCCGAACCGTAGAGATCGTGGGATTGCAGGTCGGCAAAGACCTGTCGTCTCTCGCTCGTCTGAGCCGATGCGCTGAGCAAGGGGCCAACATTCGCGCCGAAGGGGTGGTTCCATGACACCAGCCCGCCACGGTTGTGCGTGCCGTTCACGGCTTGCGTGTAGAAGGCGTCCAGCGTTGACGGATTGTTCAGGCTCTGGTCGGGGATGAATTGCGGAACTGCGTAAGCGTTCATGTGCCGCACACCACGGCCGATCTCGATGCCCGGGTGAAACTTCACGCCGTAGCGCGGTCCGTACGTATCGGCCAATAGTCGTTGGGTTGCCGCGATCGATCCCGCATCGTGCCTGGTGCGGACGAACGTCACGTCTGCGACCGCGACATCCGCGACCGCTCCGCTCGCCCGGCTGTTGACCACAAACGCGAGCTGGTAGAAGCCGTTGTCCGCGGCCATCATGTCGGGCCAGAGCTGCTGCACGTTCGACTGGAGATCCAGCGTCACCGTCGTCCCAGCAGCGGGCAGGCTTTGGGTGACCACCCCCACGAGTCCACCGGCCTCGAGGTGACGGCCTGCCGCGAGACCGGCACCGAAGCGGAACCACAGCTCGAACGTGCCGGCGGGACGTGACCCTCTCGCCGGGTGCTTCGACAGCGTGATGCGCACTTCGTACGTGGCACCGTTGGTGAGCCGAGAGCTTCCGAACCTGTGGCGGAGGGACTGCCCTTCGATGGAGCTGCGGAGCTTGTCCCAGATGGCCTTCGAGGACACGTCGTCGACCGCCATCGTGACGCTGGCGCTCGAGGAGTTGGAGGTCTCCGCGAGGAGCCGAAGCGACCCGCCGCTCTTCGTGGCGGCCCGCTGCTTGAACGACCCGGTGAAGAAGCTCTTGAAGGGCACGCTCTCGAGCGAGGTCCAGTACCGGTCGGCGAGCGCGCGATAGTCGTGATCGGTCATGAAGATCACGTCCACCAGCCCCTGGCCGCGAGGCCCGTAGGACTCCCAGCTGGCGCCCTGCTCGCTCCAGCTGCCATGGACGTGCATGGCTGCCAACAGCGGACGGGTTCCCGTGAACGACGCCGCCGATGCGGCCACCTGGCTCCAGGGGGCGAGCCAAAGACCGCCCGCGAAGGCGCCCAGCCCACCGACAAAGCGACGCCGGGTCAGCTGGCGTTCACCTGGCGTATCAGGGACGTCCTGGGTGTCGGGCGTAAACGCCTCGTCTGAGTCTTCACACATCGCCGCACTTCCCCTTCGCAACGTTCACCTCGGCCTGTGTGGGACTGGCCGCCTCGCCTACCGGGCGAGGTGGCTGCCCCTGATCCGGGTCCGCCGGCCGCTGTGCCTCAGGCCGACGCCATCGATGGCCTTCGTCATCAGGATTGACGCCGAGGGAGGCGTCGCCAATACGCAGAAATACGTATGCCGGCCAGTCGTCATACCAGAATCGGCGGCCACACGGATGACCACCAACGCAAGGAGCGGACCGATGTCAGGGAACCCCAACATCCCCGAGGTGTTCGACGTCTACACGGTCGTGGTTCTGCGACGGCCGACCGATGCGCCGGATATGCCCGAGGAGGAGCTCGACGCGCTCCAGGCACGCCACCTCGCCTATCGCGCCGAGCTGTGGCGGCAGGGTTTGGTGGTCGTGAATGGGCCGTTTGACGATCAGAGCGACCCGTCGTATCGCGGGATGTCGATCTTCGCCTGCGATCCGGCGGAGGCCGCGCGGCTGTCGGACGCCGACCCATCGGTCCTGGCGGGGCGCCTCTGCTACGACGTGATGGAGTGGTGGGTCCGCGCCGGCTCGCTTGCCTTCCCGCTCACCGACGGACCTGTGGGCGAGCGTCGCCCGATGCCCGACGACTGACCACGGCCCCACGGGCTTCCCATCCCGGGGAGGTTGTGCGACCCACCAACGCCAAGACCTTCACAGCTGACCGAGCAGCCAGCCTGGGCCCTTCGCGATGGCGCCGGCCGACTCGACGCGCTCGCGCAGTCGTCGATCGGCGGTGACCACGGTGACTGTGCCCCCGACCGCGCCATCCTGCCCGTTCACCGCTTCGACGACCGCGTCGTCCCCTGATCCGGCTGCGTGGACGGTGCGCACGCGGCCTCTCTTGTCGGCCGGATTGCCCTGCTTCGCTGCCCCCTCGAGTACCAGGACAACCTCGTCGTAGGGAAGGTCGGCGGCCGACACCTGCTCCTGCAGCCGACGGGCCGCACCTGCTCGGTCGTGCCACCAGCGATCCGGACGGCTGCCGATGACGTTCGCGCCGTCAACCACCAGAAGATGCACCATGCAAGAGTACGAATCGCCCGCCCGCGGGGCGCGGGAGACGAGCCGATGGCCGCATGGCCCACGCCCCGTGGCAGAGAAAGGTTGTCGGGTCACGCTGTTCTGCGGGACTCTGGCCGGAGAGCGTCCAGAACGATGGGCGCCACAAAGAGACGCCCCGGGAGAGGAGTTGACATGAAGATCAACGAGCTCGTGAGCGAAGCCCAGGACGCGATCACGGTCAAGCGCGTCTTCGCTGAGCCATACGAGAAGGACGGCCTGACCGTCATTCCTGCCGCGATGGTTGGTGGTGGAGGCGGCGGTGGTGGCGGCCACGACGGCGAGGGGCAAGAAGGCGAGGGTGGCGGCTTCGGCGTGGCCGCCCGTCCAGCCGGCGCCTACGTCATCAAGGACGGCGAGGTCAGCTGGCGCCCAGCGGTCGATCCCAACAGGCTCGCGGTCGTGTTGGGTCTCGTGGTCGTCGTATACCTGCTGACCCGCCCTCGGATGGCCCGGGCGGTCGACCGCCGTTGACGACCGCTAGTTGTACCCGGCCGGGTACAGCTAGTCGCTGCACGTGACTTCTCCGGCCGCCGGGCCGATCTCTGGCCCGACGTTCATCTCGAACACCTTCAGGTCCACGAGCAGGGCGAGAGCTTCGCGGAGGTCACTGAAGGCAACCCGTGGCCGATCGGTACGTGTTGGAACGCCTGCGTTACGACTGGTCCGAGTCGGGAGTAGTGAGGGGGACGGTGGTCGACTCGAACATCTTCAAGCCTGGGAGCACCTGGGAGATCCGGGCGATGCCGAGCAATGGCGGTAGCCACGTGGAGTTGATCGGCGTGCGCCACCTCAGGGGCGTCAGAGGCAGACTGCTTTACCCTTTCTTCCCGCTTCGGCTCGCCAAACAGACTGTGGCGACAGACCTACGGCACTTCCTGTCGACGATGGAAGCGTCGGACCTCGAATAGGGCACGAGCTGGAACTCCAGCCGCGACCTCGACGCCGACGTCTCCACCGCCGCGGCCACTGTGCTGGCTGATCATACCGACGACATCCTCGACCGGTTGCGGCCACGCTTCGAGGCGGAGGCCAGCGGGTTCCACGAGGCCGCCAAACTCGGGCTGACACCAGCAGGCATGGCGGCGGCGCTCGTCATTGAGTCCCAGGCCGTGAGCCCAATGGACCGGGGAGAGGTCGGTCCCGGCCCTTACGGACCCTGTCGAAATCAGCACCGGCCGGGGCCGTCCCAAATGGGTCGCCCAAGTCGCCTTACCGCGTGGGGTCGGCGACTCCGGACGCCTGGTTCGGGTGCCCAGCGGTGGTTCAACGAAACCCACGAATCCTCGGGCCTTAGGAGTCCTCGGGTTCCAAGGTGGGGTCGATCAGCGGCCGCAGCTCGCTGGACGACGGATCGCTGTTTGCGTTGTCGGGTTCGGGGGCGGGGTCCCCCAGCGTTTCGGTCATGTCCTGGCCATACCCACCGTCGTGTCGAATCACACAGCAAACCGAGGGAGGGCCAGGCCGGTTCGGGAAGCGCTCGGCTTCGTGATGGAGTGAACCGGCCCGGCACCCTCTCCCGTGCCCCTGCCGGCACCGACCAAACCCAGGGCATACGCCAACCTGCGCGCCGCCATCAGGTGTAGCGGGCCGCACCGGCCGGCTCTGCGACGCGGGAGGGGTTCGGCCCCCGATGTGTTGGATGCAGCTGGGCCCCGCGTCTACTCGTCAGGGTTAGGGCCGATGGCAACCCATCAGACCCTCGCAGAACCAGACCTCAGGCCGTGGTGGTCAGCCACGGCCCGGGCTTCCTCGGCGACCGCTTGATGACTGGCTAGGGCGTCGATGTCCGGCGTGACGCCGTTCCGTCCGTAGGCGAGCGCTATGGCAGCCCGCCGACGACGTAGACGCTCGCCGCTACACCGCGCGCTCCCGCAGGCGCCCATCGAGCTCTGCCAGCAGGGCCCGCATGGCCTCCGCGTCGAGCTCGAGTGGCCCGTGGGCGCTGCTGGTCACAAGGAGACCAGGTCCTTCTCGGCGAGGGCCCGGCGGCTCGGTGACCACAGGGCCTTGCTCATGTCGCTATTCAGGCATCCACCTCCTCGTAGCTGTTGACACCTGTGATGCGGCGAACAGAGCCCCAGCCCCAGACAGCCCACGCCACGAGGAGGAGGGCGCCGAGCAGGGAGCCCACGGCGTCGGCTACAAGGTCGCCGACGGTGTCAGAGTTGCCCTCGGACAGCGCGGTGTCGAGCACGCCGTCGGAAGCGAACTCGACGATCTCCCACAGCCCGCCAACGGCCATGCCCAAGCAGAAGGTGACGATGGCCATGCCGGTGTAATGCTGTGCGTTCGTCTCGTCGCGCGGGTCGGGCAGGACGTCGAGCCTGGCGAGCCCGATGTAGAGCACCGGGGCGACGAGGCAGGGCAGCACCACGTGGACGGCGCGGTCGAACCACCCCCACGAGTCATACCAGCCGAGGGCCTCGCCTGCGGCGTGCAGCGTCAGCACGAGGACGAAGCCGCAGTCGTACGGGCGCGGCAAGTTGACCACCCGCGCCAGCATGGCTAAGGCGGCAGCGACCCCGAGCGCCAAGGCGCCCCCTGCGTCCCCGGCGACGAGTGCGGCCACGGTGGCAAGCACGAGGAACAGGCGCAGCACATCGATGCCGTCGCGGACGAGCGGTGTCCAGTCGCCGAGGAGGAGCCGGCGACCGTCCATGAGCTAAGGCTAGTGGGGCCACCTCGTATGGATCGTCGCCGTGCACGTCAACCTCCCGGGACCAATGCTGCTCGGACGCCACGGGGCAACGACGTTGGTCGAGTTCAATAGGCGAGTTCTCTTCCCGTTTCGGTACCTGAACACGCGCGGAGCGGCAGACGAGTGCGTCCGATGCGCCTGGTAGTGACGCGGGCCAGTCGCATGCACGCCTCGGTTTGTGTGCGGCGGTCGCGGCAACGGCGAAGTTCGAGAGGCTCTGGGCAAGGATGAGCCGGATCTTCTTAGTGATGCTTCGAGTCGGACACGACGAAGGGCGGGCGCACGACCTGGTTGTTCTTGGTGAGCGCGGTCATCAGGTGCAGCGACCGGTCGGGCATCAGGCCCGAGACCGGGGTCAGCCGCGCCTCGTCCCCGTTGACCTCGATGAGCAGCAGGTGCGCCTGAGCGGCCCAGGCAGTGGTGTGAGCGTCCTCGAACCCCTCGGGGATCTCCTCGCGGAGCTTCCCGCCTGCCCCGGAGACGACGTACGTGCGGCCGTCCACCTCCGACACCTGGAAGTTGTGCTCGTGCCCCGCCAGCACGAGCCGCACCCCGCCACGGTCGAAGAGCGGCAGCACGCTCTTGAGCATCTCCTCGTCGTTCCCGTGCTCCGGCCCGGCGCAGAACAGCGGGTGGTGGGAGAAAGGGATCCGCCAGGCGGGGTCGTCCACCGCCAGCGCGTCCTCGAGCCACTGCTGGTGCTCGGGCACCTGGAAGAACCGGTGGTACTCCGGGTCGCCGCTGTCCTGGGAGGTGTCGATGCAGATCAGCTCGAGGTCCCGGCCGTAACCGAAGCGGTAGAACAGACCCGGCCCCACCGACGCGCGGTCCTGCTGGTCGCGGAAGCGCTCGTGGACGTGGAAGTTGTCCTCCATCTGCTCCCGGTCGTCGCTGCCCTCGGTGTCGGTCGTGTCGTGGTTTCCGATCGCGGGGAACACCGGGACCCGCGAGATCACGTAGCGGTAGGGCTGGAAGAAGCTGGAGTACCAGTCGTCGTCCTCCCCGCCGCTCTCGTCGTCGACCTGCCCCTGCTCGCCCTGGTAGATGTTGTCGCCCAGCGACAGCACGAAGCGGACGTCGTGGTTCCGCACGAGTTCGTCGAGCACGTCGGCGATGCGGCGCTGCCGGCGGCTAGACTCGCTGTCCGACTTGATCCCGACGCCGTAGTCGCCCATCGCCACGAACCGCACCGGCGGTGTCTCGCTGTCCGAGGCCGGGAAGGTGCGGAACCCCAGGTCATAGGTCCCGCCCGGCCCGAGGTCGTAGCCACCCGACGCGGTAGGCACCCAGTCTCGACGCTGGCCGGCGGCCCACTCGCGGCCGTCGACCCGGATGCGATAGCCGTACGAGGTGTCGGGCGCGAGGTCCTCCACCCAGAGCCAGGACTTGTCTGCCGTGCGCGCCCCGGCGACGACCTCGCCCCCGGCGTCCAGCACCTCGACCTGAGCCTCACCGAAGGACTCTGCGCCGTGCCCGATCGACGTACGCCGTCCCACCGCCTCCTGGAGCTCCGAGTCGTCCAGGATGTTCCACCGGCCGCCCGCCTCGTCACGCCGGAACCAGAAGGCCCCCCAGGCGATCAGGACCCGGTCGTGCGAGAGATCGACCAAGTGGACGAACTCCTCGCGGTGGATGTGGTCGTTGTCCGCTCCCATCCAGGCAGCCTAAGTCCCAGGCGTTCGCGTCTACAGAGCGCTGCCCCTGCCAACATGGGAGGCGGGTCGGTGACGGCGTGCTCGCTCCCGGGCGAGCCAGCCCTCCAGGCGTCCGGCCACCACGCGCGCTGCGCTCGATGCGGGTCTGCCGCCGGGAGAGACAGAGCGCACGCTGCGCTCTGCGTTCGGTGCACGAGGGGTCGCGCTGTGAGCGCCGCGCAGAGTCCTTGGGCTGACGCCTGCGAGCAGCATCAAGGTGCGTCCAGTGCACTGGCTCTGGGAGAGTCGTCTCGCGCTCGGCACGCTCGCGCTGCCCGGCGGTCGCGAGGGCATCGGCAAGTCAACACGACCTCGCGATGAGGGCCGTCATCGTCGAGCTGGCGCTTCGCCTGCTGCGCGGCCTCGCTAAGGCATCGCGAAAGATACTTTCGAGAGCCCCCTGCGGGTCACTCTTGAGGGTGCAGCCAACGTCGTGCACGCATCCGTGTCTGCGGTGCGACCGGCCAACCTGCCAGTAACGCTCGCAGCGTAAGGCAATGCCGTGAGCATCGAGCCATTGCTGCTCAACCGGGCGACTTCATCGAAATTCAGGCGCTTGCTGAAGGTCAGCCAACGCACGTTGCACTGGACGCTCGCATCGCCGACGTCGTACCGAAGCGTCCGAACTCCCTCCCCTGCCCACCGGGGTCGGAACCGGAGGGAGAGATGACCGCCGTAGACAAGTTCATGTGGACGGTCGCCGAGGTGGTGGTCGCAGCGGCCGTGTTGATGGCGATTGTCACCGCCGATCAACAGACGATCGCAACCGTTGCTTGGGTGGCGACCGTAGTCACCGTGTTCTTCGTGATCGATCCCATGTACGTGAGGCGACTGGTGAAGCGCAGGAGCGCGTGGCGTCCACCAACGTCAAGCCAGGGGTAACGGGCCAGGGCCACGAGCTGGCAGGTAGCCCAGACCGTGCCGATAATGACGCACGCGCCGGGCCGAGTTAGGGCGAAACGATCCGGTGTGGAAACCTGTCCGCTCATGCCGAGATCAGGGCGTTGACTAGTCCTGCCGCTCCGGCGAGGCAATCGGCCTGTCAACTGTTGCGCGTGAGAACGCACGGCGTCTGTCATTGAGGCAGTATTGCCGGGGTCGTTGGTTCATTGTTCACGGAAGGATTGGTCGTTCCATGGCTATCGCGTCGACCGTCACACCGGGACTGCATCGGCGCGGTAGTGACCCGATGACACCGGGGGTGCAGACAAGACGCTTTCACGCCTGGTCAGCCCTGCGGTCCTCCAGTGACGCATCGGATCTGGCGCGCCCATCGCCCCCTCCGGGCAAGACTCTCATTCGGAGCAACGGTCCCCAAGAGTCCATGCGGTCATGTCCGGCGAGTAGTCGACACCGTGACCCCCGTAAGCCCCTGGGGGCACCGGAGATCGCCTGATGGCCACGACGCGATTGCCGAGGATGTAGACGGCTGGCTCCGACCCATCGCCGAGTTCCGGCGAACGGTGGAGCTCCTGTTGAGCGTCAGCGGCGAACGCTGCGATCGGCAAGGTTGCTCCCGCGATCAGCGACGAGATGACCACTGCCCTTGTCAGCCAGCGTCGGCGTGTGTTGAGGTTCATAGCCTCGACCTCCTCGATTGGTTGGACGGCGGTTTCCGTCCACCCGGCCACCATGCACCGTAGGATCGGCAGCGTCCGCCTCAGATGAGGCACAGCGAGTGCGTCATATGCAGCATTTGGCGGTTCGAGTGGGAGTCGAGGAGTAGATGGATCACCGGTCCTTTCTCGGCATGCTCGACCCGGCCGATCGGACAACACTTCTTCGCCTCGGCGATCCGAAACGCTTTCGGGCAGGAGCCAGGATCATAGTCCAGGGAGATCACAGCGACACGGTCTTCCTCGTCCTGTCAGGTCTGGCCAGGGTCACGTTCGATACGACGGACGGCCGCGAACTCGTCCTTGCTGTGTTGGGACCCGGCGACCTCCTGGGCGAGTTCGAGGTGCTCGAGGGTGGAGCACCGCGCGCCGCCGGCAACGTTGCCGTTCTTCCGCTCGAATCCGTGGCCATCCCGGGAGAGCGGTTCGTGGCCGCACTGACGTCCCATCCGCCGATTCTGCTGGCGTTGTTGCGCGTCCTCATCGGCCGACTGAAGTCAGCCGACCGTCGTCGACAAGCCTCCGCCTCCATGGACGTGCCGCGAAGTCTCGCCAGCCTCCTCGTCGAACTGAGCGACCGATACGGGATCGCGCGTGGGCCGGGCATCGACCTCAACTTCCCCCTCACCCAAGAGGAACTGGCCAGCATGATCTCGAGTTCCCGCGACTCAGCCGTTCGTGCGCTGACCACATTGCGAGCCAGAGGGCTGATCGCAACAGGCCGCCGCACGATCCTCGTGACCGATCTCGCCGGACTGCGCCGCTATGCCTCAGGAAGCTTGAATTTTTCCTAGCCTGGGAATCGCGCCCTGTGCGGGTTCGCGGCCGAGGATTGAAGTGCCGGCACCGGCTGGTGAAGAAGCGCTACGTCTGAAACTGACTCCGAAGCATGGACATCCGCTCATGCCGCTGTCCGGCTCGTGTCGATGAGCGATCAACGGCAGTTAGTTTGCAGGGACTTACGACGACCAGTCAGATGACAAAAGCCCCTTGGCGGTGGATACCCATCGCGTGACTCTGGACCCAAGGTGAAGGGAGTCGTCGACATGGAGCGCTGGGAGTACAAGACCGCTGATCTTACGAAGGTCGAGAAGGACATCGGGGAACTGAATCGGCTCGGTGCTGAAGGATGGGAAGCGATCGGGATGGTGTCGACCTGGGGAGCCGGAGGCTTCCGTTTTGTCCACCCGATCGCTCTGCTCAAGCGGCCAGTGAACGAGGGCTGAACGAGCCTTGTGATGCCGCTGTCAGTACGGCATAGCGTGACCGCTCATGCCGCTGTCCGGCTCGTGTCGATGAGCGATCAACGGCAGTTAGTTGCAGGGACTTACGACGACCAGTCAGATGACAAAAGCCCCTTGGCGGTGGATACCCATCGCGTGACTCTGGACCCAAGGTGAAGGGAGTCGTCGACATGGAGCGCTGGGAGTACAAGACCGCTGATCTTACGAAGGTCGAGAAGGACATCGGGGAACTGAATCGGCTCGGTGCTGAAGGATGGGAAGCGATCGGGATGGTGTCGACCTGGGGAGCCGGAGGCTTCCGTTTTGTCCACCCGATCGCTCTGCTCAAGCGGCCAGTGAACGAGGGCTGAACGAGCCTTGTGATGCCGCTGTCAGTACGGCATAGCGTGACCGCTCATGCCGCGCTGCGGGCGGAGCCCGCACATGCCGCGGTTGATGGGTTCCTTGACCGCGGCCTGCACCAGGCGGGGACTGGGCGGATGGAGATCATCGAGTTGAGCCCGGCCGTGGCCGGGGTTGTCGTTCCCATTCCCGACACGTTGCGCATGGCGGTGGCCGCCTATCTGGCCCGGTTCAAGGGCCAGTCCCGCATCCATAACGAGTCAGATCTGCGCTCCTACCTCGACTGGTGCCAGGCACACGGACTCCAGCCGCTGGCCGCGACCCGGCCGCACATCGAGCTGTACCTTCGATGGCTGCAGGAAGTCCGCCGATACAAACCCTCCACGGTGTCCCGGCGGATGTCGGTGCTGGCCGGCTTCTACCGCACCTGCGTGATCGACGGCCTGCTCGACCGGTCACCGGCCGAGCATGTGCGACGGCCGAACGTGCCGGCCGAGTCCCCGACACTTGGGTTGACGCACCTGCAGTTCGAGGCGCTGCTGACCGCCGCCCGGGAATCACCGAACCGTTTCGACTTCGCCCTGGTCGCCATGCTCGGCTTGCTCGGGTTGCGGATCTGCGAGGCCACCGGCGCCAACATCGGCGACCTCGGCGAGGAGCACGGCCACCGGGTGCTCCGGGTGCACGGCAAGGGCGACAAGATCGTGCTGGTGCCGTTGTCACCCGCCGTTGGCCGCGGCATCGACCAGGCCATCGGCGACCGGGAAGCCGGGCCGATCCTGCTCACCTCCCGCGGCACCCGGATGGACCGGCACTGCGCCACCCGCCGACTCCGCCGGCTCACCGAACACGCCGGGGTCACCATCGCCAGGATGCATCCGCACATGCTCCGGCACACCTTCGTCACCACCATGCTGGACGCCGGTGTGGACCTGCGGGACGTGCAGATCGCCGCCCGGCACGCCGACCCGCGCACCACCATGCGCTACGACCGTGCCCGCAAGAACCTGGACCGACACCCCAACTACATCCTGGCCGCCTACATGGCATCCGGCACATGATCGCACGCGAGCGACCTTGCCGATGAG